>NZ_CP160404.1:5320000-7345996 GCF_045348655.1 Streptomyces solicamelliae | reverse complement strand
CGCGCTCGAGGGAACCGCCGGGCTTCGCCCGGCGGCCCTGGGTCCGCTGCGCTCCAGGGGCAACCTCCGCTTCGCTGCGGTTGCCTGACGGAGTGTTGGTGGGGGAGCCGGCCTTCGCTCGGCTCCCCACCAACCAGGCTGCTGCGCAGCCTGGTTGGGCAGGTCCGCTGCGCTCCCCTGCCTTGGCTTTCCGGCTTCGCCTCCAAGCCCGCCCGCTTCGCGGGCGGCTGGCTAAAGGGCGGCGTGGGAAGCGAGTTGGGCATTGTCCCCTCACGCCGAATCGGTGGGGTGGTCTCTTACTCGAGCTCGCCCGATGACGGTGATCCACCTGCCATAGTGGGTTGGAGTCCGCGCTCCGGCTCCCTGCAATCAAAACTGAACGCGGATAAAGTCTACGCTTAGCGGGTAGTGGCTCTGCTGGGTGCCCCGAGGGTGACAGGTGGTGTGCTGTGTCGAGTCGGTGGACGCTTCGTCCTCATCAGGTTGAGGCCGTTGACGCAGTGGTGCGGGCCTTGGAGCACGTTGCTGATGGAGAGGCATCAGGCGGCGCACGGGCCCAGGTTGTCGCTGCTACTGGGACGGGCAAAAGTCTGATCGCTGTGCACGCGGCGCGGCTCTGCGAGCCCGGCGGGTTCTGGTGCTGGTTCCCACGCTTGGGCTGTTGGCGCAGACGGTGTCGGTGTGGCGTGAGGCGGGGCGCCGGGGTCCGATGTTCGGTGCATGCTCGCTGTCGGGCGAGGATGCACAGGTTCTCCAATGCACCACCGATGAGGCGGAGTTGGTGGGTTGGGTTTCGGGTCTGGAGTCTGTGACGGTCTTCGCGACCTATGCCTCGTTGGGGCTGGGGGTTGTGGAGCGGAGTCATCGCGCGGGGTTGGGTGCGTGGGATCTGGTGGTGGTGGATGAGGCGCATCGGACGTCGGGGGCGTTGGGCAAGGCGTGGGCGGGGGTTCACGACGATGCGCGGGCGCTTGGCTGCTGCGTCGGTTGTATATGACGGCTACGCCGCGGTTGTGGGAGGTGGCGGATCGGGAGGGTCCGGGAGGTGGTGAGCTGGTTGCGTCGATGGATGACGAGGCTGTGTTCGGTCCGGTGGTGTACCGGCTGTCGCTGTCGGAGGCGATTGAGCGGGGGTTGATCGCTCGGTACCAGGTGGTGTGTGTCGATATCGCTGATCCTGGGGTGTCCGTGGTCGAGTTGGTGGGGGGTGCGGGCAGGACGGCGGAGGTTCGGGGGGTGCGGCTGGCGGCTTTGCAGACGGCAGTGATGAAAGCTGCTGCGGAGCGGCGGTTGAGGAGGCTGCTGACGTTCCATTACCGGACCAGTGAGGCTGAGGCGTTCTCCAGTGGTCTTGGTTCGGTGGCGAAGGAGTTGTGGGAGAGCGATCCGGGTCTGTATCCGGAGGCTGATGGGGTGTGGGCTGACTGGCTGTGTGGGGCGCACAAGCCGGCGCACCGGGGCCGTGTGCTGGAGGGGTTCGCGTCGGAGCCGGAGGTTGATCCGGGGGCGGCGTGGGTGCGGGTGCTGTCCTCGGTGCGGGTGCTGGGTGAGGGGGTGGATACCAAGGAGTGCGATGCGGTCGTCTTCGCGGATGTGCGGGGGTCGGCAGTCGACATCGTCCAGGCGGTGGGGCGGGCGCTTCGGATGCAGCCCGGGGAGGGCAAGGTCGCCTCTTTGGTAGTGCCTGTGTTCCTCGGGCCTGGTGAGCAGCCTGACGAGATGCTGGTCTCGCGCGCCTATGGGGAGCTGGTGAAGGTGCTGACGGCTCTTCGGGCTCATGACGCCCAGGCCGTGGAGCAGTTGGCCGCTCCCCAGGTGGCCGGCGGCGAAGCGGCTGGCGAGGTGGTGGAGGTGGCAGGCGGCGTGAGTAAGGCTGCTGCGGAGCTTTTGTCGTTTTCCCGGCCTCGGGATCCGGCGCAGTTGGCTGCGTTCATCAGTCTTCGGGTGTTGCAGCCGGAGACGCAGTTCTGGCTGCGGGGCCTTTCGTCCGCGCTCGCCTACCGCAGTGACCGCGGGGACCTGGCTGTGCCGTATGAGTACCGGACGCCGGACGGGTTCGCTCTGGGGGTGTGGATCGCCAGGCAGCGCAGTGCGCGCACGCGTGGGGAACTGAGCCAGGAACGGGTGGGACAGCTGAACGAGCTCGGCATGATCTGGTCGCATGCGGAGGTCGCTTTCGCCGAGGGGTTGTCGGCGGCGCGGGGGTGGGCGGCCGAGCACGGGCACCTGCTGGCGCCGGATGCCATGTGGGAGGGCTATGCGGTGGGGGTGTGGCTGAAGAACCAGAGGGCCGCTGCCCGGCAGGACAAGGCCGGGCAAGGAGCTGGGCTCAGTGTGGAGCGGCGGCGGGCGTTGGAGGCCATTGACCCGTCGTGGTGCCCGTCCTGGCCGGTGGCCTGGCAGCGGTGCTTCCATCTCGCCCGCCTGCATGTACGGGGCGGGGGAGTTCTGCCGGAGGGATCGGGGTGCCTGGTGGTCCAGGGCGAGGACCTGGGGCAGTGGGCAGCCGTACAGCGGCGTCAGTGGGACACCCTGGGAGCGGCACAACATTGGCTGCTGAGGGAAGCGCTCGGGCTCGAACCCCTGCCAGACAGTGAGAAGAGCGTCACGGTGCCGCAGCGGACGCGGGCGCAGGTGTGGGCGGCGAATGTAGCTGCCGCTCGCCAGTACCAGCAGCGGGAGGGGCACTTGGAGGTTCCTCACCGGCACGTCGAAGAGGTCGACGGTACCGGGTACGCGCTGGGGGTGTTCATCGCCAACAGCCGCTCCCGCCGTGCACGCCTCGCGCCGGAGCGGGTCGGGGAGTTGTCCGAGCTCGGGATGAGGTGGGGATGATGTCCGAGCGGTCGCAGCCCAGGATCAGTCGAAGACTGCTTGTGCGAGGACGGCTTGGAGCTTCCTATTGCCGGCAGCGGCGCCGAACTCGGCTGCGGTTGGGTCTCCACTGAGACCAGTGCACAGAAGAACGCAGCCCGAACCTTGAACCATCTCCCACATCGCATCGGTGATCCGGGAGGCTTGGGCGCAGCGGATGGCGACCGACAGTTCTCCTGCGGCTGTCGATCCGTACAGTCCTTCGAAGGCCTTGGTCTTCGTGTTGAAGACGGCTGCCCATTCCTCGCTGGTCGGGGGAATGTATGGTGCCGGCCATGTCGGCCAAGAGAAGAAGTCCTTCACCTGCTGGACGTCCGTAGGGCCGTCGATGTCAGTCACAGCGATGGCAACGAAGCGCTTCGTGGCGAAGTTGAACTCTGTCAGCGGTCCCTCCTGCTTGACGCTGTCGACTTGTGAGGTCCGCAGGCCTACGTGGCTGACGGTGAAGTTCATGGCGGGGGGGCTGGGCTGTGTCCCGGGACAGGTCCGGCTGCGCGGTCATGCTTCCAGGATGGTGAGTGTGGGAGGCCCTACGGGGGCGGGTGACAGGGGGCGGCGCCGATGATGTTCGGGTACGCGGACGAAGGGCGGGCGCTGCTGGTGCTCCCGGCGTTGCTGTGGGTGCCGTTCGGGCCGTTCGCCATGATCGCCATGGGGGTGTGGTGCGCCTGCGTACCGGGCCGCCGGCCTCGACTGTGGTCGCTGCTGGTCCCGCTGGTCCCCGTGACGGCCTCGGCCGTCGTCATGGCCTTCCCGCTGAGCAGGTGGGACCGTCCGGTTCTGGAGGACGGCACGCTGGGCACGCCGGAACACCTCCACGACTTCCTCGGGTACCTGGCCGTGTACGTGGGAGGCATCACGCTCCTGCCGTGGCTGCTCGGTTACGGCATCGCACGCGTGGCGCGCTTGGCACGGGCCCGGCGCCGGGCCCCCAGGCCGCCGCGGGGGCCGGACCCGGCCCCGACGCACCCGGACGCGTCGTAGGTGCGGGCTGGGCAGCGGCAGCGGGGCGCTGCGGCGGCGCCGGTGCGGGCTGGGGGTCCGGTACGCCGGAGGGTTGCGCTGCTGCGTGCGCTGCCTGCCCGGTGGCGTGTCGCTGTCGGACACGGTCGGCGGGCCGGGACGCGCAACGGCCCGCCCGCTGGCCGGCCGAGGGTGGCGATGAGGTGGGCATGTGTGCGGTTCCCGGTTGTGGCGAACCGTGCGGCGGAGCTGCACGGGGCGGGGGTCAGCGGGACGACTACCGGGATGCGCCCGATGACGGCGAGGGCCGAGCCCCTGCAGGCAGGTGCGACGGCACCGGCCTTCTCGTCCCGCACCACGGGCCGCGCGGCGGGGACCTGACCGAGCGGCAGGCCGGCCGAGCGTACCCGCGCGAGCACAGGCAGACCGGGAGATCGGCTCGGGGGCGCCCTCGTCCGGCCCGTACGCCGAGTGTTTTCCGGCTGCAGACCGCCGCAGGCCAGTCAGGTCGCCCGCGCGGAAGCCGGGGGTGAGCCGGGCAGCTATGGCTTTCTTCAGAAGCGACGGGCAGGCCGCGGCCCGCCCTGCTCGGCGGGGGCGGGGCGGGTCAGGTGCGGGTCGAGGCGGCCCGGTAGCGGGACGGGGAGATGCCGTACCGGGCGACGAACGCCTGGCGCAGTGTCTCGGCGGTGCCGAAGCCGCAGCGGGCCGCGACGGCGGCGAGCGGCAGCGTGCCACCGGCGAGGAGATGGGCGGCGGCCTCGGTGCGGACGCGGCGCACGTACCGGCCGGGGGTGGCGCCGAGGTGTTCACGGAACAGGCGGGTGAGGTGGCGTTCGCTGACGCCGGCGAGGGCGGCCAGGGCAGGTGCCGACAGATCGCCGCCCAGGTGCCCCGCGATGTGCGTCGCGATCCGCCGGACGACGTCGTTGCCGACAGGCGGTGCGGTGGTGAAGATACTCATCTGGGCCTGGTTGCCGGGCCGTTGCAGGTAGATCACCAGCTCCCGGGCGATCCGGCGGGCAGGTTCCGGGCCGTGGTCCTCCTCGACGATGGCGAGGGCGAGATCGAGCGCACTGGTGACGCCGGCGGCTGTGAGGACGTTCCCGTCGCGGATGTAGAGCGGGGTCGCGTCGACCTCGACGGCGGGATGCCGCTGCGCGAGCCGGTCGGCGAATCTCCAGTGCGTGGTGGCACGTCGACCGTCGAGGAGCCCGGCCGCGGCGAGGATGCCCGCCCCGGTGCACACCGAGGCGACACGGCGGCTCTCGGCCGCGAGCCGGCGGACATGGGCGACGATCCGGGCGTCGGCCGTGGCCGCCTCGAAACCGAA
Organism: Streptomyces solicamelliae; assembly: GCF_045348655.1. Lineage (NCBI taxonomy): Bacteria > Bacillati > Actinomycetota > Actinomycetes > Kitasatosporales > Streptomycetaceae > Streptomyces > Streptomyces solicamelliae. The sequence goes on along the minus strand of NZ_CP160404.1, from coordinate 7,340,826 downwards.
TCCGCCGGCGACGATCAGCGTGTCCAGGGGGCCCTTGAGCCGCTCCAGGCTCTCGTGGCCCTGCATGACGAGCCCGGTCGGACAGGCGATGGGACGCCCGCCGGGCGTGGCGAGCAGGACCCGGTACGGCGGCCGCACCTGCCCGGTCACGTTCGCCATGGCCAGGCTGGTGTTCAGGGAGGCGATCTCCAGCAGCTCTGCGCCGTCGTATCCGACGACCACGATGCGGCGTTCCATGCCGCCACGGTAGGCCGAAAGGACAGGCACCCCAAGGTTTCGGACCTGCCGGACCGGCACACTTCCGCCCGCCGCAGAGCGGCCCGGAAGGTGGGGCGCATGGAGAACACACCACGACAGGAAGTCCCCGTACACGCCGTCGCCCATCTCGCGCATCGCTGGCCCACGTTCATGGCCCTCGCCTGCGTCGCCGTCGTCTTCTGGGACGGCGCGGTGAACTGGCAGCCCTTCGCCGTACTCATGATCACCCTGCCCGGCGTGTATCTCGTCGTCGGGGCACTGCGCGGCGAGCTGCGCACACGGCGGGCCTTCGGGATCCAGCTGTGCGGTCTCGTCCTGTGGTCGCTGCCCGCGCTGCTCGCCTTCGCGGTCGGCGGGCGGGCGGCGGTGTACATCGTCGCCGCCGCATGGTTCGCGCACTCTGCCTGGGACTTCGCGCACCACCGGGCGCGCGCGGTGGTGCCGCGGGCGTACGCGGAATGGTGCATGGTCGTCGACGCGCTGGTGGCGGTCGGACTCCTGGCATGGGCCTGAAACCCCTCAGCCCTCAGCCCTGGGCCGAGCGACAGCCGCGCCCCTACAGCCTACAGCCGGCATTCGGCATTCGGCAGCCCGCGTCGCGGACTGGACCGGCAACGCCGGCGACGGGGACGCGGCGCCGCGCGAGTCGGCGGCGTACGGCAACCCGCAGCCCGCAGCCACCGGCGGGGAGCGGGGGATGCGGCCGGTCGTATAGACCGCCATGGCCGGCAGCGCGCAGCACATCTTCTGACGGCGGACCGATACCCACCCCATCCTCGCCGCCCTGCCGGGCGAGCCGGGCCGTCCGGCCGTTCATCTGTCCGGGGTCAGCTTCCGACCGGTTCCGGATCGGCCGATGTCCAGAGCGAGGAGCGCGGCCAGTGGCGTGCCGCAGCTCCAGAAGCCGAACATGTCAACGTCGACGAGGACCAGGTCGTGGCGGGCGGTCCCGGGCTGCTGGGTGAACGCGTGCACGAGGCGACGACGAGTGGGAAGTCCGCTCCGTGTTCGCTGCGGGCGGTGCCGTTGACCATCTGAAGGTCCGGACTGTTCGGGCCCGGCCGTTCATGAACTGAACGGAACGCCCCGCAGGAAAGGAACCTGACAGGCCTGTCACCCGCCTGGCGGCGTGCGTACGGCGAAGTCTTCGAGGTGATCGAGACCAGCGGGGACGTTGCGAGGAAGGCGCTCGCCCGTGAGGCGATGCATCGTCCGCCAGCAAAACGAGCCAAGGACCACTCCGAGGTCCCCCGCGACTGATCACAAGTGACTCCTCGGCTCCTCGTCCCGGGCGTCGTCGTTCTGGTCAGCGCTCGTGGCATCCCCTGTCGGACGTCCGCCCGCAACCGGACGGTCCGCGCGTCGCGCTCGCGGCGGGCCGAGTCGCCGGCGCGGTCCCGTTCACTCGGACCCGTGGAGCACCTGGTCGGGCGGGCCGATCGAGTCGAGCAAGTTGAGCACGGTGGCCTCCATGGCGTGCCGCGCTTGGTCGGGGCTGAGCCCGGTGGAGCGCCAGTGGTACCAGGCGCCCCACGTGGTCACCGCGTCGAGCCCGTCGACCAGATCCGTACGCCGTCGACCCGACACACGGCCGAGCTCCTCGCCCAGCACTGCCTCCAGGCGTCGGCGGGCGTCGGCGAAGGCCTCATCGGTGACTTCACGGATGCGGTCCGAAGGGTGCTCCATGCGCATGATCGCCAGGCGTGCCGGGGTGATCCATTCGAGGATTCGGGCGCGCTGTTCGACCAAGGCCGCCACGCGTGCGGCGCGCGGACCGCTGGTGGGCAAGGGCCTTATCTGCTCGGCGAGTTGTCCCAGGCGGCGGGTGATGGCGGTGTCCACGAGTTGGGCCATGTCGTCGAAATGGTGGAACACCGATCGTCGTGAGACCCCCGCGTACTGGGCCACCCGGTCGGCGGGAAAGTCCGTCTCCCCCTCATCGAGAAGCGCGAGCAGCGCGTCGGCGATCTTCTCGCGGGTCTGCCGGCCGCGCGCGGTCCGGCCGTCCGCAGCAACGGCGGCGGTGGCAACGTCAGCCGCGCTACCGGGGGCTGCCGGGGCGCCGCGGGCTGTTCTGCTCGGGATGCCGTCCCACGGGGGCTCCTTTCTTCCCGTTGACATTATTGCACTCCGAGTGCAACGGTGAATCTGCACTCGGAGTGCAACTTCATTGCGGAGGGAAGCGCGGCACGATGTTCCTTGCCCTGGGCCGCTGGTGTGCCCGCAGACCGAGACGGATCCTCGCCCTCTGGGCTGCCGTGACCATCGCCGTGGCCTGCGCGGTGATGCTTCAGGGGCGGGTCACCAGCGAAGCGGTCGTCATCCCCGGCAGCGACAGCCAAGCCGCCCGGGATGTGGCCGACGCGTTCCCCGGCCCCGCCTCCGGCAACCAGCCCCTCGTACTCCACACGGCCCCGGACGGCCCGGCTCTGACGTCCGCCATCGCCCGGAAGGCGGTCGAGGCGGCGGCCGCGGACGTGGCCCGGGTGGACCACGTCATGAGCGTCGGCACGCCGTACGGGACACCGGGCCGGGCGGCCATGAGCGCGGACGGCCACACCGCCTACCTCTCAATCGGTCTGAACGTGACGGGCCGCGACATCACCCCGGAGATCAGCGAGGCCGTCATGTCAGCCGCCGAGCCCGCCCGGCAGGCGGGCATCACGGTCACCCCCGGCGGCGAGCTCGCGGCAGCCGCCGACAAGGAGTCCACCACCCACAGCGAGCTGATCGGGCTTGCCGCAGCGGCAATCGTCCTGTTCCTCGGGCTGCGCAGGATCCTCGCGGCCTCCCCCCTGGCAGTGGGAGTCGTGGGACTGGTGATCTCACTGTCGGCGATCGGCCTGGTCGGGCACGTCCTCGACATGCCCTCGGCGGGCGCCACGATCGCGGCGATGATCGGCCTCGGCGTCGGCATCGACTACACCCTCTTCTGCCTGACGCGCTTTCGTGAACTCCTGGCCCAGGGACACCCGGCGGTGGACGCCGCCGGACACACCACGGCGAGCGCCGGCAAGGCCGCCGCCTTCGCCGGCTGCGCGGTCGCGGCCGCACTGGCGGGTCTCGCGCTCGGCGGGCTCCCGCTCCTGCACGCCCTGGCCCTCGCGCCCGCGATCGCCGTACTCGTAGCGGTCCTCGCAGCTCTGACCCTGCTCCCGGCCCTGCTCACGCTGCTCGGCCACCGACTGAGCCACAGGCCGAGCTACGCACGCACCGCAGCAACACCCCCCGAAACTCCCTGCCCGACCCACCCTGCCGCCAAGCGCTGGCGACGGCTCGCCACACATGTCACAGACCGACCCCACCACTACCTACTCGCAAGCCTGGTCCTGGTGAGCGTGCTTGCCGCTCCGGCCGCCTCGTTGACGTTCGGCCAACTCGACGGCGGCGACAAGGCCATCGGCACGGCGAGCCGTACCGCGTACGACCGGCTGGCCAAGGCCTTCGGTCCAGGCACGAACGGCCCCCTCAACGTGACCCAGACTCTCCCCACCGCGGCCGACGGACCCTCCGACCACCGCGTCTCGGCGGTCACCGAGGCCCTCGAACAGACCGCCGGGGTGGCCGCGGTGAGCCCGGCCCGGCTCGACGCCGGCGGACACCACGTCCTGTGGCACGTCACCCCGACCACCGGCCCGGCCGATCCGGACACCGTCGCGCTGGTGAACCGGCTGCGTGACACCACTCTGCCCCAGGCCACCGCAGGCACCGGGGCCACCACCCATGTCGGCGGGCCGACGGCCGCCCAGGCCGACATGAACACGCGGCTCGCCGCCCGCATGCCGGCGATCATCACCACCGTAGTCCTCGTCGCCGGGCTGCTCCTGCTCCTGGCCTTCCGCGCACCCGTGGTCGCCGTCAAGGCGGCCGCGCTGAACCTGATCTCGGTCGCAGCCTCGTACGGCGCACTGACCGCGGTGTTCCAGTGGGGGTGGGGGGCGAGCATGCTCGGCCTGGACGGCCCGATGCCGATTCCGGGCTACGTCCCGCTGCTGATGTTCGCCGTACTGTTCGGGCTCTCCATGGACTACGAGGTGTTCCTCCTGACCGCCGTACGCGAGTCCTACCTCCGCCACCGAGACAACACCCGAGCGGTCGTCGACGGACTAACCGGCACGGCCCGGATCATCACCTCAGCAGCGATGATCATGGTCTGCGTGTTTCTCAGTTACCTGCAGTCCGACGACCCCGTGGTGAAAATGTTCGGAATCGGACTGGCCACGGCCGTGGCCCTGGACGCCACCGTCGTCCGCGGACTGCTCGTACCGACCAGCATGGTGCTGCTCGGCGAAAGCAACTGGTGGCTGCCGGCCAGGCTCGCCCGGATCCTCCCCCGAGTGGACATCGAAGGCACACCGCCGACTCCCGCCGGCGACCCGCCCCAGGCCGCCGCCTCGGCTTCGGCCTCCCTGTCCGCATCCACGGCCGCAACCGGCTCCGGCCGGCGCCCCCCTCGCTGAGGTACCCACCCATGGCTTCGAAGACCGCACAGACCCCGACGGCCCCCCACACCACTACGTCACCGAAGAAGCAGACCGGACGCGTGGCTCCGGCACGGCGGCCGGCCCGAGGCGTCATCGCCCTGACCCTGCTGGCGGGTGCCGCACTGCTCACGGTCGACACCCTTGCCCGCCACACGGCGGAGGAAAGGTTCGCGAACCGAATCACCGAGCGAATCGCCGACCGCCACGGCAGCGGGCCGGCCGCGCCGGAGGTCACCATCGAGGGCTACCCCTTCCTGCTCAACACCGCCCGGGGCGCACACCCAGAGGTGCGGCTCACGGCAGACGCCCTCACGCCCGACGGCATCCCGGTCAAGGCCGCGGTCGACCTCCGCGAGGTGTCCGAGACCGCCGACGGCTACACGGCAGAATCGGTCGATGCCGCATTCACCGCCCCGTTCGACTCGCTCGCCACCCAGGGCAGCCGGCAGATCCGGCTCTCCGACGCCGGCAACGGCCGACTGCGGATCGTGTCCTCCATCCTGGGGATGCCGCTGACCATCATCGCCGAACTCCGCCTCGACGCAGGCGCCGTCACGCTGCAGGCCGACAGCGCCGCCTTGGCCGGCCGCCTGATCGACCCGGCCGCTCCCGCCATCGACAAGGCCCTGTCAGAGCGACGCCGACAACTGCCGCCCCTCCCCCTGGGCCTGAAGGCCACCACAGTAACGGTGGGCCCCGACGGGATAACGGCACACGCCCGCGCCCGACGCGTGGACCTCACCTGACGGGCCGTCCGCGTTGGACGTGGGCGTGGACGTGTTCGACAGTGCGCCCTCCGCCCCGGCGCAGTGGGGGCGTCGGAGTCTCCGAGGCCCCTCCGCAGTCTGTTCAGGGGGTGTGCAGGGTCCTTGCACCCGTGGTACTCGCTCCATGCAGACCCCGCGCAAACGCAACCTGGGGCGGCCGGCCCGATGCGCGGCACGTACGTCTGCCCTGAACAGCAGGCTGCGACCAGCTGCCCAGCCCTGCCCATCCCACTCGAGCAGGGCACGGGCGAGGTCGTACTGGTTGGTGGCGACGGCGGCCTGGGCGCCGTCCTCACGGGGAAGGACAACCGTGCAGTAGCGACGCCGCCCTTCGTCCAGTCCTTGCCGCAGGTACCGGAGCTGTTCACCACTTCGTGTGACTGAGTGGTCTAGTCGGCCACTGAGCGTTCTACTTGGCCAGTTGAGCGCACGGAATCGGATGACGTGACTGGACGAGAGGGTGGGCAGTTGATCGAGACGACCGAGCCGACCACTAGCGTATCAACGTGCACATCCTCGATGACCCCTGCTTGTCGCCCCGCGTCGCGACCCTCCTGGCGCGGGCACGGCGCGGCCATGAAATGCCCGCTGACCGCATACGTGCACTGGCCCGCGCGGAGACGCCGGATGGGGACGAGGCAGCAGTGCCGCCTGAGGCCATCGAGGCGATGATTCGTTTCGAAGAACGCTACGGCGGCCTGTGGTACCCGCTCCTCGGCCCCAACGGCATGGAACACGGCCTGCACGGCGAGGCCACCATCTATCTCGACACCGACGGCTGGACCTTCCCAGGCATCCACGATGGTGACCAGACCTGGTCGGTCGACGTCCTCCCGGACGAGCGCACCGCCATGACGCTCGCGGGACGTCCCCGGATCATCAACAGCAGCATCCTCCAGCGCCTGGAGACACACGCTCAGTTGTCGCAGGTCCGAGACTGGCCCCATGTGACCTTCTCCGTTGCCACCGAACCCAGCCAGGACCCGACGGTCGCCGAAGCCGGCCTCCCTGCCCTCGACGCTGAGGCAACTGGGCCCGCCGACAGGTGGTGGGTCGGCAGCGAGACGGCGATTCATCTGAAGCTTCACAAGTGGTGGGGTACAGAGGACATTTGGGTCGCGCGCTGCTTTGCGAAGCGGGCCGAGAACCTGGCGACCACGGTCGATGCGCTACGGCACGCAGTGACGGGTGGCGTGTGGAGAAACGAGGACTGGTGCGGGCTGTGTACCCACGTCAGGCAGCCAGCGCAAGCCTGCCTTCCCAACGCAGGGAAGCAGAGCAGCTGACCCCGGAGAAGCAACCCTCATCGATGACCATCTGCGTACGAGACCTGGGCATGGCGCTCGGGTCTCTGCACGCCACATCGCTAGCCTGCGCCTGTCCTTTAACCTCTGCTGCTGTTACGAGCGGCTGCGGTCACGCGATGTCCGCGGGTACTGGTATCTGGCCATTTGGTGACCAGCGAAGACAGCACCCAGCTCCCCCGTTGTCCAACATCGTTCTCGGCCCGGAGAACGGTCCCTACGCATATCCCTGCTGCGGCTGCCTCACTCTGGAGGCCCGTGGCGCCACGAGATATATGCACGGTGTGCTACTGGGAGGACGCCGGCCAGGACGAGCACGATGATGATGTCGTCCGAGTAGGCCCAAACGGATCGCCCAGCCTCGTTCAAGCACCACGCAACTTCGAAGAGATGAGTGCGTGCGATCCGAGGTGGGTCAATAAGCGTCCGGGCTCCGTCTTCCGAGGAGCAGTAACACGGCTGCTCAGCCCACGACTCGTGTGGGCTCGGTGCCGACGTTGTGGTGCGCGGGCCGGGTGCAGGACCCGCCGGTGACGAGGACGCCTCCGACGCCGTAGCGGGGAGTGGGCCGCTGATTCTTCGCTCCGAGCGGACGGCCGGGCCCGGGCCGTACGGGTTTCGGTGCCCCGGCCGGCGTGCCGGTCTTCACGTGCAGGTTCCTCAACCCCCGACGGACTCGGGGCAGGGGTGAGTCTGTTCGGTTCCGCCTGTCGTTCCCACGGCCGGCGGAGATCCCGCGCGAACGGAGCCGGACCGGCGTCGAGCTGACCGGGCGCCTGCGGCGACAGTTGAGTTCGACACCGACACCGCGTGGCGCCGCTCACGGGCCCCATGGGAGAAGAGTCGCATGGCGCCGGCTGGGGATCCAGAGCCGGCCGGGCATTTCACTGCCGCACGTGGCATTTTCATGTGAAAGCCGCCAGGGCCCTCAGTTGCGGAGGAACGGACCGGTTTTGCGCCAGGCGGCTCCCATGAGGTGTTGGCGGTGGTCCGGGCGACTGTCAGTCTCTGTCGTTCTCGCAGGATGCCGCGTGGCCTCGTCGCTTAAGCACCAAGCCCACGGTGGAGTGGCTTCCGGGCGAGGATCTCCGGTCGTTCGTCAACCCACGCATGGGGCTGGACTGGCCGTGCGCCATCTGCAGCCAGGAACGCCACTCCAACCCCAGCGGCCATGTGCCGAACTGAGGTGCCGATGTGGATACCTACGGGACGGCCTGCCGCCCTGGGCGAGAGAGCCCGACTGGACCGGCTGAGCGGTCGCCTGCCGGCAGCGGCCACTGCGCTCGATCGTGGCGGCTCAGTGAAATCGTTCGGTGATCGCAGCCGCGATCTGATCGGGCGCATCCTCCTGGATGAAGTGCTTCGCCTGGCCAAGTTCGACGACGTCGAGTTCAGTGAATGAGGAGCGAATCCGTGGGATGCATACTTTCGGCCGGAACACCATGTCCCGCATGCCCCATACCGCCAGAGCCGGTTTGTCACCGAGGCAGGCAGGGACGTCTCGCGCGAGTTTCTCCAACAGCGGGCGTGCGGCGCGAATCTCCCTGGGCGCGACGATGAGGGCACGTCGGGCCTCCTTCGTGGGTTGCACCATGCGGTAGTGGTCGGCCTCGGCTGCGGTCAGGGTGGGACCGGTTCTGCCGAGCAGGAACTGTTCCACGAGAAGGTTCTGCTCAAGAATGCGCCGTTGCATGGGACGGCTGCTCATGATGACGCTGAACGCCCGATTCGCCAGCCGCTCGATCGGCCAGTACGCCGTGTTGCCCAGCACGATCCCCTTGACGCGGGATGCGCGCGTGGTCGCCGCGCCGAGCCCGATGGGGCCACCCCAGTCCTGCCCCATCACGACGAAACCGTCCAGCTGCAGATGGTCGATCAGCTCTCCGACGACGGCCGTATGCTCCGAAATCGTGTAGTCGAAGCCCGCCGGGCGCTCGGACAGGCCGAAGCCCAAGTAGTCGACAGCGATGCAACGATACCGATCGCGAAGGCTCTTCACGATGTTCCGGTAGAGGAAACTCCAGGTGGGAGAGCCATGGCAGAACACAATCGGCGGCCCGGTGCCCTCATCGATGTAATGCACCCGACCGGCGGACGAGTCGAACCAACGTGATGTGAAGGGGTACAGGCTCGGGTCGGGAACGAAGTCGATCATCGCACTCTCCTCCTGGTCTGCGTCGCGTCCAGTCGGCCTGCCCCCTGATTGCCACTACAGGTGTAGAGCCGCCGCGATGGAGACTCTACACCTGTAGCATCGGGCCGTGTCTTCATCTGTGACAAATGGCAGTGAGCGGCGGAAGGCCATCGCCGACAGCGGGATTCGCATCATCGCCCGCGACGGAGTCCGCGCTCTGACGCATCGCGCCGTCGACCGCGAGGCGGGCATTCCGCAGGGATCGACCTCCTACCACGCGAAGACGCGGCTCGCGCTCGTGGAACTCATCATCGACGCGCTCGCCGCCCGTTCACAGGCCGACGCCGAGAAACTCGCCGACTCCCTGAACACCACGTTCGAGCCCAAACGCCGGCTCGACGTCGACGCGCTCGCCGCACTGGTCGCAGGACTCGTCGAGACTCTCGCGCTCCGTCGCGACGACATGAGAGCCCGATACGCACTCCTGCTTGAACTCGACGACGCGCCACACCTTCGAGCCAAGCTGACGGCAGAGTCCGCGGTCCACACCCTCGCCCGACAGGTGACCGCGTCCGCCCTCGACGCAACAGGACTACCCAGCTCGGACGCACACGTTGACGAACTGATCGCCCTCACGGACTCACTGGTGTTCTACCGGACCGCCATCGACGAGACCGCCTCGCCGCAGTCCATCCTTGCCGCCTACCTCCACGGCATCGCCTCGACCTAGGAGACGTCCTTCCGAACGTCGGATCGAAGTCGAAGAACGCCTTCCTGCTCCGGCAATCCCCGCACAGCATCCTGGGCGAGTGCCACCGAACGGTACCTGGCGACGAACCGACACGACCCGGCCCCGAAGGTCACCGGGTGAGCGTCCTTGTACCGAAGGCCAGGGACGAGGATCGGCCTTCGCGGACGCAAGGCCGCCGGTGCCCGGACCCCCACTGCGAGCAGCACGAGTCGCCGTTGGTCCTCTGCGCTCCCGAGCCGGGAGCGCCGGGCATCGGCGGATGCGGAGGCGGCGGTGGTACCGGTGGGCCGAACTGCCCGCCGGGGAAGGGCGGTCGGCCTGCCTGCTCCGAGCCTCCCGGCCACGGAGCGGCCGGTAACGATCCGTACGCCCCTGCGCGTGGGGAGTGCTGCCCGGCTGGTCGCCCCACCGCCGCCCTGCCCGTTGACCTGCCACGGCGCCGTCATGCACTCCCCCGAAGTCGGCAGTCGCGCGGGGCGCGACGGCGCGAACCCCTGAGACCGGTACGCCGACGGCTCCGCTCTCTCGCCGCGACTTGGATAGCTCAACTATCTTGTCGCAATTCGCAAGGATCAACTCCCATTCAAGGCACGCACGTTCAGATGTCTCTCCTCGACACTCCCCGGGAGCCACCCAGTCGCAGTCAGCCGGATCCCGACAGCCGAGCGGGGAGGTCGCAGGCGCCGGCGGCACGCACGGCAGCAGGCCGGCGACCCTCACTGCGGTCCGGGGCGCTGCGCGAACGGCACCTGCTGAACAGAACGAGGAGCGACCGGGCGAGCGTCAGTGCACTGTTCGCTCGCGAAGGCCGAAGCGTCGACGCCAGGACCGACGCGATCGCCCTTCTCGGCGGAGCTGATACGTCGGGCATGCCCGGGACGGTCTGGCGGAGGCCGCTCGACAGGCTTGGCTACGTCGAGGGGGCACGCACCGTCCCGTCAGCCGGTCCCTCTGCGAGCGAGATCCAGAATCGTCTGGGCCGTTGCGCGCAGCCTGTCGTCGTCGCGGACGGCGTGCCAGGTGCAGTGGTCGACGGGGCGTTCGTCCGTGTCGACGAGGGCAAGCAGGGCGGGGATCGCCGGCGTGACGGCCTGCGGGGCCGTGGCGGCGACCTCGGCGAGGAGGGCCAGAGGGTCGAGGATCGTCGGCGAGGCCTTGCCGGGCGGGGGGCAGGTTCGGAGCAGTTCCTCCAGGAGGTCGGTGACCTGACGTGGGTCCGAGGTGAGTGTCCACAGGCCCTGGGCGAGTGCCATGGCCTCGAAGCGGTTGTTCTTGGCGAGTCGGGCCCGGGCGGTGGCGCGCAGCCGGCGCGCGGCCCGTTCCGTCGCAGGCGGGTGGGTGGCGGCGATCTCGGCGAGGAGGAGGAGCCGCTCGACGCCGCCCGGCGTCTTGTAGCCCTGCTGCGCGCTGCCTTCGGTCGACTTCATCAGGGCGGGGAGGACTTCCCCGGCATCTCCCGTGACCCGCCAGAGCGCGCGTGCGTATCGCGTGACGGCCTTCGGTACGTCGCGCCAGGGCGCCGGTTCCTCGCGCAACGCTTCCCGGAACATCTCGCGCAACCACTCCGCGGACGCGGCGGCGAGCGGACCCAGCGCGATACAGGCACGAATCCGCGCGTTCTCCCGGGCCTCGTCGCCCAGTTCAGGGAACCCGCTCTCCTCAGGGGACCGAAGCAGGGCGAGTACGGGCTCGTCGTCTCCGGTGAGGTGACGGAACGCGAAGGGGTCGATCTTTGCGGGATCCGGCCAGAACGCCGGCGGTCCGAGTACCTGCTGCAGCCGCTCACGACGGCTCGCGGCCACCCCGCGGGGACCGATCCGGTGCAGGGCATGGGCGGCGGTCACCAGGTGGACGTCGGTGCCGAGGAGTTCGAGCAGTCGTGGGACGAGGGGGGTACCGGCCTGGTGCCAGCGGCTGATGACCATGTAAAGCGTTTCCCGCTCGACGGCCGGCGTCCTCTCGATCCGGGTCAGCAGGGGGGCCAGGAGTGTCCCGGCGTGTGTGGTCAAGGGAGCGAGCACGTCGAGGAAGTCGGCGTGGTCGGCCTTTCCGTCGCGCCCGGACCAAGGGTTCGGCTGGTTCAGGAACCCGGGGGACGGGGTGGTGAGGAGCTCGGCGAGCGGTGCCACGCAGCGTGCGTCGTCCATGCGGCTCAGCGCGCGGACGGCGTGTCTCCTCACGGGCTCGTGGGGTTCGCCTTCCGCGGTGAGGTGGGCCGCGACACGGTCGGCCCACGGGTGTGCGGCGGTGCCGCACATGGCGAGGACGCGCAGGGCGTCGGTCCGGTTGTCGGGCAGCGGATCGTCGACCAACTCGGCGACCACAGGGAGGAGTTCCGGGACCGCGGAACGCCATCGGCGCATCAGGGACGCCGCGACGAGAAGGCCGCCCCGGCGCTGCTCGGCACTGTCGTGTCGGAGCAGGGCGTGCGCGAGGGCGAGACGTCCGGGCAGGTCGTCGTCGAGCCGGGCGTCGGCTTCGGTGATGACCGACACGCTCCAGGACCTCCGCACCCCCGAAGGAGAGTTCAGCAGCACGTCGGCGGTGGCGACGGCGTAGGCGGGGTCGGGGTGACCGGGCAGAACGTGACGCAGGGCCTCGACGGCGGACAGGCGCACGTCATGACAGGGCGCATCCAGCCATGCCAACCACACCTCGATATCCTCGTCGACGCCGGGCTCCTCATCCTTGTCGTCGGGGGTCAGGCGCTGCCGGAGCCAGGCGATCGCCTCCTCCCGGCGTCCTACGGCGTGAGACGCCAGCTCTCCGATGCCCAGGACGAGTCGTTCCGCCACGTGCTCGAAGGGCTCCCGCCCGTACCGCTCCTGGAAGAGGACGACGAATTCGTCCGCCCGGTGGGCGGCCTGCGCCAGCGCCGCGGGGACGGCGGCCCGGATATCGTCGTCCTCGTCGCAGAGCAGCGGCAGCAGCGACTCCACCGCCCGCTCCCAGACAGGCGGCCAGGCGGGATCGACGGCGGGGTGGGACGTGCTGTCCCGGCGCGCGGTGGCAGCCCGGCCGGCATGGGTGTTGGCCGTGACGGCGATGGCTGTGATCGTCTCCAGGAGCTCCCTGCGTACCGTCACGACCGGGTCCAGGGCCGCTTCGACGAAGAACGGCAGCACTTCGGCTGCGGCCGTCAGCAGCGTTGTCCCATCCCCTCGGGACGCGTACTGCAGATTCATCCGGGCGTCGTCGGCCGTGGCCCACTCCGACGCCCAGAGCTGTTCCAGCGCCTCAGGTCCGTACCGTCCGCCACTGTAGGGGTCGAACACCTTCGACCAGTCGACCTCTGCGGCAAACCGCGCCAACCGCTCCTCCCGGGCGTCGCCGCCCGCGCACTCCTCGCCAGAAGCCGCCGCGCCCACGCCACTCCCCCTCGCGATCAGTGCCCCGAGGCAGGACGCCCCCGGCTGTCCGGCGGTTCCGGAGAAAGGTCCGTACACCGACAGGAGCCGCCGGCTCGGTCGGTGCGGCGGGAGAGTGCTCGGGCGTCGAAGCCGCCGGTCTGCGCGGAGCCGTAGGAGCGTTCTTCGGTGTGGTCGGCGCGTTGGACGACGTCGCGGCGGATGCCGGGTGAGTCGGTTCGGCCGGCGTGCCGGCGCTGCTGAGCCGCTGGCGGAGCTGCAGGAGCCAGCGGGCAGGTCCAGAGCCAGCAGGTCGCTCGGCCGGTACTCCTTCCAACTCCCCGACCGGCCCGGTGGCCTGCGTCCCCTGCGCGACAAGAACGCCGCCGCCGACGAGGAGTAGGCCCCGGACTCCTGTCTCCGCCCCGGGGTGCAACGTAGTCCCTGCGTCTGCCGGGCCTACGCTTCCTGTCAACTGGACGTTTCGTCGGCCCAGCTCTGGTAGAGCTACGGCGAACGGACCTGTAGCACTGCGAGACGCTCGGTTTGGTCCTCCTTTTCCAGCAGGACGCGGTCGGCCGCGTGCTGCGGGCAACGAAGCAGGTGCGAGGAGAACGCCCGGTCCGGCTCACACGTCGCGGCGGTGCGCGACGGCCACGGCGACGGCCGCCGCGACGAGCGACCATGTCCCGAAGACGATCCACCCCTCGGTGACCGACACCGGGTACTTGTCCACGCTGTAGCCCCGTCCAGGGTTCTGGACGAGAGCTCGCCATGCGGTGAGCGGCATCGCGTTGCCGATCTCCTTGACCCACCGATAGGTCTCGCCCATGAACAGCGTGGGCAGCAGCAGGAGCACGCCGACGACAGCGACGACGGTGCCCGCGGCGTGGCGGATGAGTGCGCCGAGCGCCATGCCGACCAAGGCGCACAGCGGCGCGAGCAGCGCGGAGGCGGCGACGGCCCGCAGCGCGCCGGGGTCGCCGATGGACATGCCGTGGTGATCCTGCAGGATCACCTGGGTGGCGCCGAACGAGGTCCCGGCCGTGACCGTGCCGAGGACGAGCATGACAGCCGCCATGACGGTCAGCTTGGCTGTCGTCACCGCACGGCGTGCGGGTACGGCCGCGAAGGTGGTGCGGATCAGTCCGCTGGTGTACTCGCCGAAGACAGCGAGGGCGCCGACACTGCCGGCGATGACCATGAGGAGCTGCCAGGCCGGATCGACGAAGGCGGACGCCAGGGGATCGAACAGCAACTGCGGCCGCTCGGGAAGCCCTGGCGGTGGGGCAGGCGGCAGTTCGGGCTGATGCGCCAGCCGGTCGGCATTCGACAGAGCGGAGTTCACGTTGATCCCGATGACGGCCAGGGGGCCGATTCCGAGGACCCAGTAGGTGGAACGCAGCGACCACAGTTTGATCCACTCGGCGATGAGGAGGTGGTGGAACCGGTCGGGTGAGGCGAGGGCGGTCACGTACGTCCTGGGCTCGGCGACTGTCCGTGCGGTCATCGTGCATCTCCTGCGCTGTATTCGACGCTGTCGGCGGTGAGTCCCATGAACGCCTCTTCCAGGGAGGCGGAGCGAGGGGCGAGTTCGTGCAGCAGGACACGGCTGTGGAACGCGAGCTCGCCGATACGATCCGCGCCCATGCCGGTCACCGTGCACGACCCGTCGGCCTCGCCGTGGACGGCCGCCCCCTCGTCGGTGAGGACGGACGTCAGCCGGGCGACCTCGGGCGTTCGGACGGTCACGCTCAGCCGGCTGCCGCGGGCCGCGAACTCCGCCAGGCTCTCCGCGGCGATCAGCTCGCCCCGGCCGATGACGATCAGCTGCTGGGCGGTGTGCTCCATCTCGCGCATGAGATGGCTGGAGACCAGCACGGTACGGCCCTCGGCGGCCAGCCGATGGAACAGGCCGCGAACCCACAGCACGCCCTCCGGGTCCAGCCCGTTGAGCGGCTCGTCGAACAGCAGGACGGGCGGGTCACCGAGCAGCGCGGCGGCGATGCCGAGCCGTTGCTTCATCCCCAGCGAGAACCCCCCGATGCGGCGCCGGGCAGCGGTAGTCAGTCCCACCTCCTCCAGGACCTCGTCCACCCGGCGCCGAGGCAGCCCGTTGCTGTGCGCCAGTGCCGACAGATGCGCCCGTGCGCTGCGTCCCCCGTGCACGTCATGGGCGTCGAGCAGGGCCCCGACGTGCCGCAGACCTCGTGGGCGTCTCCGGAACGGCTGCCCGTCGACGGTGACGGTGCCGCTGCTGGGGTCGTTCAGGCCGAGGATCATCCGCAGCGTGGTGGACTTGCCGGCGCCGTTGGGGCCGAGGAACCCGGTGACGTGGCCGGGCCGGACGGTGAAGGTCAGGCGGTCGACGGCGGTGGTGGCGCCGTATCGCTTCGTCAGTTCGTGGGCTTCGATCACCCGGCCCACGGTGCCGTGGGCCGGGCCCGCACGGCATCGGCCCGCGGGCCACACTCCCAGGATCCGCTTGTAGCCTCGGGGCGTACGCCCCGAGGCCGATGCCCCGGCCCCGGTCCGTACCTATGATCGCGGCATGAGCGTCTCACCCCCCGCCTCCCTCTCCTGGCGCTTGCGGCCTGCTGGGGCACGGGCCCTGGCCTGGTGCGGGGGCCTCGCCTATCCGATCCTGCTGTACGTCGCGGTGCTCAACGAGCGTGAACCCACGGGTGTGCGGCTCCTCCTGCCGGCCGTACTCTCGGTTCTGGCCGTTCCTCTGCTTCTGCGTCGACCTTTTGCGGCCCTGACGCTGATGCTCGCCGGCTCGTTCGCAGCAACTCTGACAGCGGCGTCGAAGCTGGCCTCGGCGTTCCCCTTCATGGCGCCAGGGCAGGCATGGCAGATCGGCTCCCTGCAGGCTCTGCTGACCGATCTCGCCGTCGCCTGGATCGCTGCCACCCGGACGCGCCGGACCGCGCTCGCCGCTGCAGCGCTGACGCTCGCCGAGCAGACCGCCGCCGCCGGCCACTACCGGAACGGGCGAGACGCCTTCGTCTCATCCATCGTGTTCCTCGTTCTGATGCTCGCCCTTGCCTGGTTGACCGGCTATCTCGTCCAAGAGCGCCGCGCGCACGCCGAAACGGTGCGGGTCCAGGCCGCAGAGCAAGCAGTCGCCGTCGAGCGGCTGCGGATCGCCCGCGAGTTGCACGACATGGTCGCCCACAGCATCGGCATCATCGCCATCCAGGCCGGCACGGGTCGCCGGGTCATCGAGACCCAGCCGGCCGAGGCCCGCAACGCGCTGGCCGTCATCGAGACCACCAGCCGGGACACGCTGGCCGGGCTGCGGCGCATGCTGGGATCTCTCCGCAAGGCCGAGCCGGAAGAGGCGCCGTTGGCCCCCGCGCCGGGCATGACGGACGTCGACCGGCTGGTCGCGACCACACGGAACGGCGGCGTGGTGGTCGACGTGGAGTGGCGAGGAGAACGGCGCCCGCTCCCCATGGACATCGAACTGTCCGCCTTCCGCATCATCCAGGAGGGCCTTACCAACGTGGTTCGCCACGCGGACACACACGAGTGCCGGGTGGTCATCGACTATCAGGAGGACGAACTCTCCATCGAGATCACCGACGACGGTCAGGGACCCGCATCTGCGGGCATCGGTTACGGCCTCACCGGCATGCGCGAGCGGGCCTTCCTGCTGCACGGTCAATTCACGGCCGGACCTCGTCCCGAGGGCGGCTTCCGCGTGGCGGCGCGACTGCCCGTGCAGGCGGAGACGCGATGACTCCTGACCGCGTCCGCGTCGTGCTCGTCGATGACCAGCCGCTGGTGCGTGCCGGGCTGCGCGTGCTCATCGCGGACAGCCCGGATCTCGAGATCCTGGGAGAAGCCGGCACGGGCGCCGAAGCGGTCCGGCTCGTCCAGGACGTCCGGCCCGATGTGGTCGTGATGGACATCCGCATGCCCGGCATGGACGGCATCGAGGCGACCCGGCTGATCACCGCCGGCCCGAACACGGCACGGGTCCTCGTCCTCACCACCTTCGACGACGACGAGTACGTCTACGGCGCGCTGCGCGCCGGCGCGAGCGGATTCCTCGTCAAGGACATGGACCTGGACGACATCCTCACCGCGATCCGCGTGGTCGCCGTCGGCGAGGCCCTGATCGCGCCGCGCGTGACCCGCCGCCTCATCGAGGAGTTCGCCGCACGCCCCGAACCCACGGCCGCGCCCCGGCGCGGGGCGATCGAAGGCATCACCGACCGGGAACGCGAGGTACTCACCCTCGTCGGACGCGGCCTGTCCAACGACGAGATCGCCGGCCGGCTCTTCATCAGTCCGGCCACGGCCAAAGCCCACGTGGGGCGGCTGTTCACCAAGCTGGCCGCCCGTGACCGGGTCCAACTGGTCATCATCGCCTATGAACTGGGCCTGGTATCGCCATCGCGCTGAGCAAGCGCACGTGCTGCCGGCTTCGTTCACTGCAGTGCCGGGGCGGCCCGGTGATGCTGTTCGGGCGCAGGCCTCGAGGGCCTTTGACGCCGGTGTCCGGCAGATCGGTGATCCAGTCGAGGGCGGTGTCGGAAAGACGGTCGGGTATCTGAAGGTCAGTCAGAAAGGCTTCTGGAACCCGACTTGGTCGCCGGCGGCGCACGAGCCGCGCTCGCCCAGGGCGAGCGCGGCTCGTGAACCGTGCGGCCAGGTGGACCGGGCAGGCCTGCGGGACGACATCGCCGGACGCGTCACCCCCGGCGCCCTGACGGTGCTCCCGGATCCGACCGATTCGAGGTCACCCTGCCCCCCGAGGGACAGTCCCCGTCACTTCACCGAGCCGGCCATCACCCCCTGCACGAAGTGGCGCTGAAAGGCGAAGAAGACCACCACCGGGACGACCAGGGAGAGAAAGGCACCCGGCGCGAGCACGTCGATGTTGCTGCCGAACTGCCTTATCTGCGACTGCAGTTCCACCGTGAGGGGATGCGAGGAGCTGTCGGCGAAGAGCAGTGCCACCAGCATGTCGTTCCACACCCACAGGAACTGGAAGATCGCCAGGCTGGCGATCGCCGGGCGGCCCACCGGCAGTACCAGCCTCGTGAAGATCCGCCATTCGCCGCCCCCGTCCATCCGCGCCGCCTCCAGCATCTCGCGCGGGATGTCGGCGAAGTAGTTACGCAGCAGGAACACGGCGAACGGCAGTCCGTAGGCGACGTGGAAGAGCACCACACCCGGGACGGTGCCGAACAGCCCCAGCTGCCCGAACAGCTTCGCCACCGGCAGCAGACCCACCTGCACCGGCACCACGAGGAGCGCCACCACGCCCAGGAAGATCCAGTCCCGGCCCGGGAACTCCAGCCAGGCAAAAGCGTATCCGGCGAGCGCCGCGACGACCACGACCAGGACCGTCGTCGGCACCGAGATCAGTACCGTGTTCCAGAAGGCCCGGGTGATGCCCGCGTTGCCCAGCAAGGCGGTGTAGTTGTCCAGGGACAGCTGTCCGGGGGCGGTCAACGCCGTCCACCAGCCGCTCGCCGCGTTGTCGCTCGCCGAGCGCAGCGAGGACAGCAGCAGCCCGGCGACCGGGGTCACCCAGATCAGGCCGACCACGGCCAGGAACGCCTGGACCAGGCCGTTGCCCAGCCAGCGGCGCAGCCGGCCGCCCGGCATCGTCGCGGTCGCACTCATGACTGACTCCTGCGGAAGCGGCGGACGTTGAACACCATCGCGGGAATCACCAGCAACAGGAGCAGCACGCCGAGCGCACTGCCGAGCCCCTGGTCGTTGCCGCCGCCGAAGGACACCAGCCACATCTGGGTGGCCAGCACGGTGGCGTCCTCCTGCACGGGTCCCGGCGCGATGATGTAGATCAGGTCGAAGACCTTCATCACATTGATCACCAGCGTCACGAAGACGACGGTCAGCACGGGCGCGAGGAGCGGGACGGTGATCCGGCGGAACACCTGCCACTCGTTCGCCCCGTCCATCCGAGCCGCCTCGAGCGTGTCGCGCGGCAGGGAGGCCAGCCCGGCGCCGATGAGCACCATCGCGAAGCCCGTCCAGATCCACAGGTACGCGCCGATGATCGCGGGCGTGACCAGGGCGCGGCCGAGCCAGGAGACGCCCTCGTACGGGGGTGCGAAGTTCTCCGCGGGCAGCCGGAGCGTGTAGGCGCCGGCCTGGAGGCCGGTGAAGCGGAACGATCCGTCGGCCGCCGTGGTCGCGGTGGCGACCGTCTTACCGTCGCGTACCGCCTCCACCGTCATTCCGGGGAGTCCCTGCTCCGCGGCGTCGATCACGCCCGGCCGGCCCCCACCTCCGGGCGTGAAGTCCAGGTGGACGGCGCCTGACACGTCCTTCGGGCCTGCCTTCTCGGCGACGGCCGGCCGCGCGTCGGCGGGCAGTTCCTTGGGGGGTACGCCGACGAGGCCGAGGGCGACGCTCTGTCCTGGGGAGACCGCGGCGGCCGTCTCGTACGAGCCGTCCGGCCGTTTGTCGAGCCCCTGTCCCTCGCGGGCCCGGGCCGTCGGGTACGACGAGGAGTCCTGGAAGACCTCGTGCGCGCCGACCACCGCAGCGTTCAGCACGCCCTTGTCCGGGTCCTCCTCGTAGGCGAGGCGGAAGATGATGCCCGCCGCGAGGAACGAGACGGCCATCGGCATGAACAGCAGGAGCTTGAAGGCGGTGGCCCAGCGGACCTTCTCCACCAGTACCGCGAGGATCAGCCCCAGCCCGGTGAGCAGCGTCGGTGCGACGACGACCCAGACGGCGCTGTTGCGGAGGGCGGTCAGGGTGGTCGGGTCGCGGAACATCTCCGCGTAGTTGTCCGCGCCGACGAACCGGGAGCCGGAGGCGTCGAAGAAGCTGCGGCCCACGGAGAACAGCACCGGGTAGACGACCAGTGCGCCGAGCAGCACGAGCGCCGGCAGTACGAAGGCGAGGGCTGTGATCCGCCGGCGGCGACGGGCACGGTCGCGCGGGCCGCCGTCCCGCCGGCCGTTCCTCGTGACGTCGGCCCGGGGTGGCGGATGAGCGAGGGATGTGGTCATGTCGGCCGCCTCAGTTCCCGTACGCCTTGGCCGCCGCGCCCTCCAGCGCCGCGGCTGTGGCGGTCGGGTTCGACGGGTCGCGCAGGAAGTCCTGGAGGATCTTCCACTCGCCCGCGCCCTTGGTGCCGCCGAACGCCGCCGGAGCCTGGTCGGACATGTCGAAGCGCACCGAATCCCCGGCGTCGATCAGCGACTTGGCGGTTTCGCGCAGGGTGTCGTCGCCGTACGACGCGAGGTCGAGCTTCTTGTTGGGCGACAGGAAGCCGCCCGCCCCGGCCCACACGGCCGCGGCCTCAGGCGTCGCGAGGTACTCGAGGAACGCCGTCGCGGCCTTCTGGTTCCTGCCGTCCTTCAGGACGACGGCCGCGTCACCGCCGCTGACGACCGGTGCCTTGCCGCCCGTGACCGCCGGGAAGGGGAAGAAGGTGGCGTCCTCGCCGATGGTCTTGCCGAACTGGTCCTTCGCGATGCCGGCGACGAAGTCGCCCTCGTACACCATCCCGGCCTCGGGCTTCGGGCCGAAGACCTTCTCCACGGAGCCGGGGAAGTCGGTGCCCAGTGCGCCCTTCTGGCCGCCCGCGATCAGCTTCTTGTCGGAGAAGAGGGTGCCGAGGGTGGTCAACGCCTTCACCACGGTCGGGTCGGTCCACTTGATCCGGTGCTTGGCGAGCTGATCGTACTTCTCGGGGCCGGCCTGGGAGAGGTAGACGTTCTCGAACCAGTCGGTGAGCGTCCAGCCGTCCTCGCCGGCCACCGCGAAGGCCGGGAGGCCCGAGTCCGATATCGCCTGCCCGCTCTTGAGCATCTCCTCGTAGGTCTTGGGCGGCTTCACACCTGCCTGGTCCAGCGCCTCGGGGCTGTACCAGACGGTCGACTTGTGGGCGGCCTTGAAGTACAGGCCGTACAGGGTGCCGTCGACGGAGCCGTAGTTCTTCCACACCGGTGCGTAGTTGGCGTCGACGGACTTCTTCGCGGTCTCCGACAGCGGCTTGAGCCAGTTCTGCCGGGCGAACTGCTGGAGGACTCCGACCTGGGGGACCATCACCACGTCGGGGGCGTTGCCGCCCTCGATCTTGCTGCCCACGACGGTGGAGACGTTGTCGCCGGTGGACAGGAACCGGGTCTTGGCACCGGTCTTCTCGGTGAAGGCGTCCAGCACCTTCTGGAAGTTCTTCTGTTCGGCGCCCGACCAGACGCCCGCAACATCGAGGGTCTGGCCGGACAGCTCCTTGCCGCCGCCGGTGCTCACCGGGCCGCCGCCGCAGGCGGTGGCGCCGATGGCCAGGGTGAGCACGGAGCAGCAGGCCATCGTCATCCGTCGCATGGTCATCGCAGTCCCTCCAGGGTGGTGTCGTCACTGATCCACCAGGCGGCGGTGGACCCGGGCAGTACGCCGGCCGGGCACGGTCCGCTGGACAGCAGCGGGGCGCCGGAGACCGGGGCGGGCACCGGAGCGGTGCCGAAATTGACGGCGCAGACGAGTCCGTCGCCGCGCAGGAAGGCCAGCACGCCGGGCGGCGCGTCGAGCCAGCGCAAGGTGCCTTCGCCCAGCTGCGGCAGTCCGTGCCGCAGCTGCAGGCCCTCGCGGTACAGGTGCCAGAACGAGCGGGTGTCGGCCAGCGCCCGGTCGGTGGCGTGTGCGGCGAACCAGCCGGGCTGCGGCAGCCAGGGCTTGGCGCTCTCCGCCCCGGTGCTGAAGCCGAACGGGGAGGCGTGTCCCGACCACGGCAGCGGCACGCGGCAGCCGTCGCGGATCCGGGCCCGGCTGCCGGTGCGCCGGAAGATCGGGTCGGTGAGCACCTCGTCCGGCAGGTCCACGACCTCCGGCAGGCCCAGCTCCTCGCCCTGGTAGATGTACGCGGCGCCGGGCAGGGCCAGCATCAGCAGGGCGGCGGCACGTGCCCGTGCGGCCCCGAGCCCGCTGCCCTCGGTGCCGGACTCGCCGTACCGGGTCACCGTGCGCACCTGGTCGTGGTTGTTGAGTACCCAGGTCACGGAGGAGCCGGTGCCGGCGATGTCGCGCATCGCCTCGTCGATCGCCTTCCGGAAGGCGTCGGCGTCCCAGGGCGCGCCCAGCAGGTCGAAGAAGAACGCCTGGTGCAGCTCGTCCGGGCGGACGTACTCGGCGTGCTCGCGGGCGGTCGGCACCGACACCTCGCCGACCAGCAGCCGCTCCCGGCCGTCCCGGGCCGTGTACTCCTCGCACACCGACCGCCAGTGGCGCCACACGTCGTGCACCTCGGGCTGGTTCCAGGCGAGCGGGTTGACCGAGTCGCGGGTGCGGGCGTCCGCCTCCGGGTCGGGGGAGTCCGGCAGGTCGGGGTGCTTGAACAGCCCGGCCGCGACGTCGATGCGGAAGCCGTCGACGCCGCGGTCCAGCCAGAAGCGCAGGACGTGGTCGAAGTGGGTGCCGACTTCGGGGTTGCGCCAGTTCAGGTCCGGCTGGTCGGGGGTGAACATGTGCAGGTACCACTGGCCGGGGGTGCCGCTGCGCTGCGCTTCGCCCGCGGGCTCCCCGTCCTCGGACGGTGAGCCCGGGTCGGTGACCCGGCTCCAGGCCGGGCCGCCGAACATGGCGTGCCAGTTGTTGGGCGGCAGGTCGCCGTGGGGGCCGCGGCCCTCGGCGAAGTGGAAGCGGGCGCGGGCCGCGCTGCCGGGGCCGGCCGCCAGGGCTTCGCGGAACCAGGCGTGCTCGCTGGAGCAGTGGTTGGGGACGATGTCCAGCAGCACCTTGATGCCCAGCCGGTGGGCGTCGGCGACCAGTAGGCCGAACTCGGCGAGGTCGCCGTAGACGGGGTCCACGTCGCAGTAGTCGGCGACGTCGTAGCCGTGGTCGTGCTGCGGTGACGGGTAGAAGGGGCTCAGCCAGATGCCGTCGATCCCGAGCTTTTTGAGGTAGGGCAGGCCGGCCCGGACACCGGCGAGGTCGCCGATCCCGTCGCCGGTGCTGTCCAGGAAGCTGCGGACGTACACCTGGTAGATCACCGCGTTGCGCCACCAGAGGCGGCGGCTTGGGGCTGTGGGCGTCACCCGTTGACCTGTTTTCTGCGTGAAGGGGTGCGTGCCACCCAGAGCGGGTAGCCGTTATGCATGCATGTTAGGTAGGAGTGTCGAGATGATGTCAACGAAGCTGCCGAAAATCGGAGCGACTTAGGGGCTAATGTCCCGTTTTGTGCAGCTCAAAGACTGCACGGCTTCGCCTGGATGGATACCTAACAGGTAAGTAGGATGCTCGTGAAGGAGCGGAGACGAAGCAGTCAGCGGCGACGGGCGATGGCCGCGAGTTCCGCCGCGAGGCGGCGCACCGCCGCCTCGGGCGTCTGGTGCTGCGCCATCGCGTCGTGCGCCACGGCCTGCACGGCGAGGCTCACCTGCTCGTAGTGGGGGCTCTTGGGGCGCGGCGCGGCCGCGAGCACGCTGGTCCGCAGCGCGGGCAGATACGGGAAACGCGCCACCAGCGCCGGATCTTCGTACAGCGCGGCGCGCACCGGCGGAAGGGCGCCCTCGCTCAGGACGCGGCGCTGCACCCCCTCGCTCGTGAGGTACGCGATCAGGTCGCGCGCCGACTCGGGGTGCCGGGCGTGGCTGCTCACGGCCAGGTTGGAACCGCCCAGCACACTGGCCCCCGGCCCGTCGGGGCCCGGCAGCGGCACCGCGCCGAACTTCCCCGCGACCTTTGACCGGGCCCCGGACGCCCCGGCGTACGCGTACGGCCAGTTGCGCAGGAAGAGCAGCCGACCGTCCTGGAACGCCCGCCGGGACTCCTCCTCCTTGTACGTGAGCGCTTCCTCCGGTATCCAGCCGTCCCGCACACCGCGGGCGAGGAAGGCCAGCCCCTCGCGGGCCGCCGTCGAGTCGACCGTGACCCGCTGGCCCTCGTCGCCGAGGATCGTCCCGCCGGCCGAGTACACCGCCTCGGCGGCGTTGACGGTCAGCCCCTCGTACGGCAGGAACTGGCCTGCGTACCCGTCCAGGCCGTACCGCGGGGCGACGGTGCGGGACTGCCGCTCCAGCTCCGCCCAGGTCCGCGGCGGGCGCAGCCCCTCGCGGTCGAGCACGTCCCTGCGGTAGAAGAGCATCCCGGCGTTCGTCACGTACGGGACGGCGTACAGCCGTCCGTCGTACGTCGCGGTGTTCACCACCGGCTGCAGGAAGCTCTCCAACGGGAACCGGCCGCGCTCCAGCGGCGCGATCCACCCCGCCGCAGCGAACTCCGACGTCCACGCCACATCGATGTTGAGCAGATCGAATCTGCCCCCGCCCGACCTCAGATCCGTGATCATCTGGGCCCGGGTCTCGTCGGCCGAATCCGGCAGCTCGACGAGGGTGACCTGCTCCGCCGGGTGCGCGCGGTTCCAGCCGTCCAGGACCGGGCCGAGATAGCCGGTGAGATCACCGGCCGTGGCCAGCGTCATGGGGCCGCGCCCGCCCGCGCCCTCCACACCCGGTGACGGGACGCCCGAGGCCATGTAACCCGTCAGTACGACGGCAACGGCCAGGAGACCCCTACCCGCGGCCCGCATCCACCGCATAGGTTCCTCCCGGAGCACCGCGCCGTACACCTTCGTCCGACGACAGGGCATGTATACCCGTTAGGCATGGGCGATACTAGAGCCCACATCACACCGGGAGCATGCCGAGGGAGGACAGCAAGGGTGCGCCTTCCTCTTCTCGCTCTCCTGGCCAGAGGCCCCGCCCACGGGTACGAGCTCAAGCAGGACCTTGAGCAACTGCTGGGGGCCGCGTACCCTCCCACCAACGTCGGCCAGATCTACGTCACGCTCGGCCGGCTGGAGAAGTCCGGGCTGATCGAGGGTGAGGAGATCGCCCAGGAGAGCCGCCCCAACAAGAAGATCTACCGCCTCACCGACGCCGGGCAGGAAGCACTGCGCGCCTGGTTCGACGAGACGGCGGACGAACCGAGGGTCCGGGACGAGTTCTTCATGAAGCTCGCTCTCGCCCCGCGCACCGGTCTCGCCGACCAGATCGCCCTCATCAACAAGCAGCGACGCGAGTACCTCACCACCATGCGCAACCTGTCCAAGCTGGCCGCCACCGAGAACCGGGACAATCGCATCGCCCACCTGCTGATCGAGGGCGCCATGCTGCACCTCCAGGCCGACCTCGACTGGTTGGAGCGCTGCCAGGAGGAGCTGGAGGAGCTGCAATGACGGACTCCGCCATACCCGTGCCGCTGCTGCACGCCGAGGGCATCGTCAAGACCCACCACGGCGAGGGCGCACCGGCCCACGCCGTACGCGGCGTCGACCTGACCGTGCAGCGTGGCGAGTTCGTCGCCGTCACCGGGCCCTCAGGCGCCGGCAAGTCCACTCTGCTGCACCTGCTCGGCGGCCTCCAGCGACCCGACAGCGGCTCGCTACGGCTCGACGGCGAGACAACCGACGGCTGGACCGAGGCGCGCTGGGCGCTTGAGCGGCGCCGCCGTATCGGCATCGTCTTCCAGTTCTTCAACCTCGTCTCCAACCTCACGGTCGCCGACAACGTCGAACTGCCTGCCCTGCTGGCCGGCGCTGCGGCCAAGCAGGCCCGCGCCGAACGCGAGAAGCTCCTCACCGAGCTGGGCCTCGAGAGCAAGGCCCGCAGCATGCCCGGCGAACTCTCCGGCGGCGAACAGCAGCGCGTCGCACTCGCCCGCGCCCTGGTCAACCAGCCACGACTGCTCCTCGCCGACGAACCCGCCGGCAGCCTCGACAGCAAGGGCACCCGCGAGGTGATGCGGCAGCTCGCCGGCTTCCACCAGCGCGGCCAGACCATCGTGCTCGTCACCCACGACGCACGGCTCGCCAGCGCCGCGGACCGGGTGATCAGCTTCTTCGACGGCCGGATAGCCGACGACGCCGAACTGGCCGGCACTCCGCCGCGCGGCAACGGCCTCACCGGCGTACTGGAACTGAAGGACTGACCCGTGCGGGCCATGCTGCGCTGGGCGCACGCCGATCTGCGCACCCACCGGGGCGAGGCGCTCTTCATGGTCGCCGCCACCGCCGGAATCGTCGCCTCGCTGCTGCTGGCCACGGCGCTCTTCGGCTACGCCACCAACCCCTGGCAGCGTGTCTTCACGCAGTCGCGCGGCGCTCACGTGTGGATCCACACCGGCCCCGGCGCCGACGCCGGCTCCCTCGCCGCCCTGGACGGCGTCGAGCAGCTCTCCGGCCCCTACCGCACCGCGGCCGGCACCGTGGCCTCCCGCGGCGCCCGAGCGGGAGTGGAACTGCGCGCCACCGGCGCCGAGCCCCCGGCCACCGGCCGGCCTCTGCTCACCTCGGGCCGATGGCTCGACGACACCGTCCCCGACGGCGTCGTCCTGGAATCAGGCCTCGCCCGCGCCCTGTGGGCCGAGCCAGGCGACCGCCTGACCCTGCCGGCCGGCCGTACCCTGACCGTCCTCGGCGTCGCCGACAGCGCAGAGCCCCGCTACCGCCCCGGTGAACGGCCCGGCATCGTCTGGGCCCTGCCGCGCGCGGTGCCGGACACCCGCGGCGGAGGCAAGGTCGTCGGACTGCGCCTGACCGACCCCGACGACACCGACTACACCGTCCAGCGCGCCGTCACCGCGCTCGGCGCCGGCGCCGTGACCGACGTCTCCACCTGGCAGCAGTCCCGCGCCGAGGCGCAGAGCGACACCAAGCTGCTCGGCCAGGTCCTCGGCCTCTTCGGAATCGGCGCGCTGCTCGCCGCCGCCCTCGCGGTGTTCGGTGCCATCAGCACCCGGGTGCGCGGCCATCTGCGGGACATCTCCGTACTCAAGGCCATCGGCTTCACACCCGGCCAGGTCGTGTGTGTCTTCCTCGTCCAGCACGTCGCCTTCGCCGTGCTCGGGGCGACCCTCGCCACGGCGGTCGTCCAGACGCTCGGCAGGCGTCTGCCCGGCCGGCTCGGCGACGCCGTCGGCGTCTGGCAGGGGCTTCCGGGGCACATGGCGGAGCTCCTCGCGGTGCCGGTCGCCGCGGTGCTGTTCATCGGTGCGGCAACCTGCCTCGCCGCGTGGCGGGCCGGACGCGTGGACCCGGTGCCCGTCGTCCCCGCCACCACGGCCCCCGGCTCGGGGCCCCGCCGGACGTCGCCGCGCGCAGGACTGTCCAGGGCCGCCCTCGGCGCGCTCGCGCTGCGCGTACCGGCCGCCCTGGTCCTCGGTTGGCACCAGGCCTTCGGCCGAGGCCGACGCGCCCCGGCCACCATTTTCCGCCTCGCACTGCCCCTGCTGCTGGTCACCGTGGCGCTCAGCGCCTGGACCACCATCGAACGCTTCGACAGCCGCCCCGAGCAGCTCGGCCACGCCGCCGCGCTCACCGCCCGCCCCGACGTGACACTCACCGACCGCCGGGCCTCCGCGCTGCTCGAGGCGAACGACAAGGTCACTGCCGCGCACCCCGGCCTGGAGGTCGCCGCCCTGGTCCCCGGTCAGACCGGCACCATCGCGCTGCGCGGCCTCGGCACCCGCGACGAGCCCTACCCGTACACGATCGCCGAGGGCCGCGCCCTGGCCGGCCCCGATGAGGCCGTGGCCGGCCAGGGCCTGCTCGACCTGCTGGACGTACGCGTCGGAGACTGGATCCGCGTCACCGTCGGCGGCCACCCGCAGGTTCTTCACCTCGTCGGCCGCAGCATCGAACCGGAGAACGGCGGCCGGGTCGTCTCCACCTCGCTCGACACCCTGCGCGAGAACGACCCCGCCCTGAGCCCCACCCTCTACCAGCTCCGTCTCGAGCCCGGCGCCGACCCCAGCACCGTCCGTGCCGAACTCACCCACGCCTCCAAGGGCCACCTCGACATCCACGAGGTCACCACCCCCGCCGACAGGCTCTCCGCCCTGCGGGGCGTCGTGGTCGGCCTGATCACCGTGCTCGCCCTGATCGGCCTGACCGAACTGTCCACGGCGATCGGCGGCAGTATCCGCGACGGCGAACGCGACCTGCTGGCCCTGAAGGCCATCGGCTTCTCACCGCGCCAGATCACCGCCGTCACGGTGACGGCCATCGGTTGCACCGCGCTCGCCGCGGCCCTCGCCGCGACGGCCCTGGGCGTTCCCTTCGCCCACTGGCTGATCGACCACGAGGCCCGCACGACCGGCATCGGGTCCGGCATCGCCCAGGCCCCTCCGGTCGGGTACATCGCGGCCATGAGCGCCGCCGCCGTCCTCGGCGCGATCGCCCTGGCAGTCCTCCCCGCGGCCCGGGCGGCGCGCCGCCGCCTCGCGGACACCCTGAGCTCGGTCGCCTGACCTTCTGCGGTGGCCGGCGGCCGGGGCCGCCGCGCCGCCGCGCGAACGGGCTCCGCTGCGGGGCCTGTTCCGCTCACCGGCGGCGAACGAACCACGTCGGACTCCAGCGGCGGACAATCGTCGTGGACCGTGTCACGATGCCCGCTGCAGGCCCCACGTCTGAAGTGCAAAGGGCCGTCCCTTCTCCTCCCCTTCGATCAGGGGCACGTCGAGCAGGCGGAATCCCGCCTTCGTGGCCACGGCAACGCTGGCGACGTTCTCGGCCTCCAGCTCCAGGATCACTTGTTCCGCGCCCAGTTGATCGAAGGCGTACGCAGCCATCACCCGTACCGCCCGGGCAGCCAGCCCCTGGCCGCGGTGCGCCGGGCCGACCGCATAGCCGATCTCTGTACCTTCGTGCGTGTGCCGCAGCATCACCTCGCCGAGCGGCGAGGCGCCGTCACTGGTGATGGCGAGCAGAATGGTCGTACCCTCGGCCCGCAACTGCCGGGCCCGGGCGAGCCGTGCGCGCGCGGCCGCCTCGTCGAAGGGTGAGACGATCGGCGTCCAGTACGCGATGTCGGGATGGTCGAACAGACTCGGCATCGCGGCCAGGTCTGCTTCTGTCCAGTCACGCAGGACGAGACCTTCGCCGCTGAGCTCGATCCGCTCGGGAAGGGGCAATGTGGTGCTGCTCATGGTCCGGATCCTCCCTGGTCTGTAGGACGAGGCAGCTTAACCGGGCTGCTGACGGCCCTGGACAACCGGCCAACGCAGCAGTGGGCTCAAGTCGTTGGGGTGGTACGCACGAGGGCCGGGCTTGAGGGCGGCGACCAGCTTCCAGGCGGCGCGCCTGTTCAGCCGCCTACTCGGCCCTCGTCGGGGGGGCGGTCTGCGGGGTGTTCGCAGCGATACCCACCGCGCCTCGGGTACCTTCACCGGCCCGGCCTCTCGCCCACAGCGCGTCTGCACCAGGGGCGAGAGCGCCGTGGAGGGACTGCTCGTTCTCGTGCAGTCGAACGGGTCATCGCCCGGCCGGAAGCCGATCGGCTCGTGCGGGCGTTTCGCTGCTGACAGCGGGTTCAGCGCTCCTCGCGCAGCCCCCACGGAGCCCCGTACTCGACGAGCAGGTCGAGAAACGGCCGAGGGGGGAACGCCTCGGGCCCGAGGACGCCGATGCCCTTCCACGTACCGCTCGCGATCAGTTCGAGGGCGACCACGGGGTTGACGGCCGT
The DNA here is from genome assembly GCF_045348655.1 of Streptomyces solicamelliae. Lineage (NCBI taxonomy): Bacteria > Bacillati > Actinomycetota > Actinomycetes > Kitasatosporales > Streptomycetaceae > Streptomyces > Streptomyces solicamelliae. Next base: position 7,311,321 of record NZ_CP160404.1, on the reverse strand, counting down.
CTGCCAGACCACGGCCTGAGAGCCGTACTCGCGCATCGACCACTCGTTGTCGACGACGTGGTACAGGTACACCTCACGCGCGGCACCGTCCTTGGTCCCCTGCACCCACGTGCCCGCGCAGGTCTTGCCCTTCATCCGCTCGCCGAGCGTCGCCGGGTCGGGCAGACACGCGGCCACCACGTCACGCGGGGAGACCTCGACCGGCCCGTCCGCACCGGGGACGGAGACCTTCGTCGTGGAGTCGAGGCCCAGCGCGTGGAGGGTCTTGAGCTTGGCGATGAAGTCGTCACCGAGCCCGTACTTGAACGTGACGCGGCGCGCGTCCACCCAGCGGGGCATCAGCAGCACCTCCTCGTGCTCGACGTTCACGCACTCCACCGGGCCGATTCCCTCGGGGAAGTCGAAGACCTCCGGCTCGCTGAACGGCTCCGTGGTGAACCAGCCCCGGCCCTTCTCGAAGACCACCGGCGGGTTGAGACACTCCTCGATCGTGGTCCAGATGCTGAAGGACGGCGCGAAGCCGTGGCCCTCGACGGTGAGGTTCGCGCCGTCGCGGACGCCGAGCTCCTCGATCTCGTCGAAGAGCTCGTCGGCCGCGTACCGGGCGAAGACGTCCGACAGACCCGGCTCCACCCCCATCCCGACCAGCGCGAGGCGGCCGGATCGCTCCCACTCCGCGGCCCGCGCGAACTGCTCGTCGCCGAGCTTCACCCCGCACTGCTCGTAGGGGGCGGTCGCGTGCGGCACCGACAGCGACATCGCCATGTCCAGGTAGTGCGAGCCCGCGGCGAGCGCGGCGTTGAACAGCGGCATCACGAAGCGGGGGTCGGTCGCGTTGAGCAGCATGTCGCAGCCCTCCGCGACGAGGACGCGGCGTACTGCTTCCTCGTCGGAGGCGTCCAGGCGGCACGCGCTGAAACGGTTCCCCGGGTCGTCGAGCGCGGCCACGACCGCCCGGGCCCGGGCGAGGTCGTAGTCGGCGACGACCATGTGGGTCAGGAACCCACGCCGGGCAGCGATACGGGTGACGGCGGTTCCGACGCCGCCCGCACCTACGAGAAGTACGCGCATGTCCACACCTCTTCGTCGAGACGGTCCCCCGGCGAACGCCGGGAGTGGCTCGATGCAACACGAAGCCGTCCGTTAAGGTCTACATCGTTGGCATAAGGAGCGGGAAGGCGGCGGGCGCGATGCCGAAGAAGGTGGTTCCGGAGGCTGCACGACGCAGGCGGCGGCCGACCCGGCAGGGCACCGTGCTCTCGGAGCAACTGATCGTGCAGACGGCCCTGCGGATGCTCCACGAGCACGGCAGTGCCGGCCTGACCGCCCGCCGCCTGGGCACTGCCCTCGGCGCCGACCCGAGCACTTTGTACCGCTACTTCGCCGGTCTGGACGGCCTGACCCGGGCCATCGGCGAGGAGCTGATGGGACGGGCCCTGGACAGCTGGAAGCCCACCGGGAGGTGGCGCGCCGACCTGCGCGCCCTGGGCTTGGCCATCCACGCCTCCTACCTCGCCCACCCCCACGCAGCCCTGCTCACGGCCAGCCGCGTCACCGGACGGCCGCGCGAGATCGACGTCGACGAGACCATCCTCGGCATCCTTCGTGGGGCGGGCTTCGCAGACGCGGACGCCGTCGGCGTGTATCACGCCTTCATCGACCTGGCACTTGCCTTCGCCGCGTTGGACGCGGGCGCACTCGCCGTCAAGGACGAGGTCAGGGAGGCCGACGAGGACATGTGGACCTCGACGTACGCCCGACTGCCGGCACAGACCCATCCGCATATCGCAGCCACCGCGCACCTGCTGGCGGACCAGATGAACCGCAGCGCCTATCCGGCCGTGCTGGACACGCTCCTGGACCGGGCGCAGGCGCGTCTGGCCGACGGTTCGAACGGCCGGTAGATCGGTCCTTCGGCGTGTGTCCTGGCCGTCGGTGGATCTGCCGCGGTGGCTGTGGGCGATGCGGGGCGGGGCTGCGGGATGTTCGCGGGCGGACAGGTGGTAGCCGCCGGCATCGACGTGCAGGGGGCGGTGCCGGCGGAGTCGACGAACGCCACGTTCTCGATCGCCCGCGCACCACGATCTGCAGGTTGCCGAGAGGAAGCACTACTAATTGGGTTTGGCAGTCCGAAATGATGTGACAGGGTCACGTGATGAGTTCTGAGCGTCGTGACCTGCTGCGCCGACAGTTCGACCTGACCTGGTCCCTCTTCGAGTACCACCTTGAGCGTCTGCAGCCTGACGACTTCCTGTGGGAGCCACCGGCCACGCGGTGCTGGACCGTGCGTCAAGCACCTGACGGCACCTGGGTCCCGGACTGGGCGGAGACGGAGCCTGATCCCGTGCCGGTTCCGACCATCGGTTGGCTCAGCTGGCACATCGGGTGGTGGTGGGACGCCGCGGTCGAGCACGCCAACGGCCGCGTTCCACGGCCTCGGCCCGACGTGACGTGGAGCGGTGACGCTCACAGCGTCGTCACGTGGCTGCGGGAGCTGCGGGGCGAGTGGCTGGCTGTGCTGGGTGGCTTCACAGACACGGATCTTGAAGCCACCGCTCGGTTTCCGTGGCAGGACGATCCCGCGCGCACCGTGGCCGACATGGCAGCTTGGGTCAACGCCGAACTGATGAAGAACGCAGCCGAGATCGGCCAGCTGCGGCTCCTGCGCGCTGCTCGGTCCGAGGCATAGCTGCTCGGTCTCGGCCCCAGGCCCATCGAGCGAGCCGTCGGGCACGCCTCCGGTGAACACAGCGGGGCGGGAGCAGCCAGGCAACCGACATCGGTGAGCTGCCAGAACTTCTTCGATACCAATGGCTTCGAAGGCGAGAACGGGATTCGTTCGTCCAGGGCTTCGGGAGTCACCACGCGGCCCTGTTCCATGATCAGTGTCGATGGGCCGGGAGTCACTCACGGCCCGGCGAGCGGCCTCTGGACTCGAATTGAACCGAAATCAAATTGATGGGTGAGTGAGTGAAATGGCCTTTTCGGAAGCGATGAAGGACTGGGTCGACTGGGACCAGGCCGCATATGAGCTGGGATTGAGCCTCGGAGCGCTCACGGCCGACGTCCCCTTCTCGAAGAGCAAGAGGATCTTCTGGGAGGACAACCCGGCCGGGCGAGCTTTCCACGCCACCCTCCTGGCGCTCGTGGAAGCCGGCTTGCTGGAGTCTCGCCACGACGACGAGCAGTTCCGGTGGGCATCCACCAAGCCCCTGAACGTGTTCGACGACTGAACCACTGACCGGGCGCCGCGGGGTGCCACCGGGCGCCACCTGATTTCCGAATGATTCAACCGGCGATATCGGCGGCGCAGGCCACGATGCTCGGTCACTGAAGTCCGGGCACACCGCTTAGCCGACCGCACCCGCGACAAGGCACACGACCGTTCACGAATTCCTGGCAGCCGGGCTCGGCCGGAGGGCATTCGGCCGCCAACTCCGCATGACCTCCCGCACCGTCGAACTCTTCGCCGACGCCGCCGCCCCGGGGGACCGGCCTCACCCTGCTCCGGAACTCAGGAGTCGTCGAAGACCACGTCAACCGGATCGAGATGCTCGAACGCCAGATGTTCGGCCGAGCCGGATTCCCCCTCCTGCGTGTACGTGTGCTTCGGGCATGACCGGCGACGCACAGACGATCTGGTCGGTCTCACAGCCCCTGCGCGGCCCGAAGTCGCTCAATCTGCCGGAGGACGGGATCCTCGGAGACGCGCGGGTACGGCTCCGACCCCATTGCCACCATGTCGACGACACACACACCGACCCGGGCCACGATGCGATCGAGGACGTCGGCGGGCTTGTCGGAGCCTTCTTCGACGAAGGTCATCCGGATGTGGATCGTGTCCTCGGGGAACCCCGCTCTGTCGAGGTCCTCGTACCGCACCGTCGCCTTGCGGCCTTCAGAGCCATCGTAGGAGCAGCCGGCGACAGCCGAGCGCAGCCTGGCGAAGGTCGTCGCGGCCCCCGACGCCGAATAGGACGAAAGGAGGGTCAACCGCGGGCTCCCGGGTGCGCCGGAGTCGAGGGTCTGGGCGATGGCGGCCTGGGCGCCCCTCTGGTTGAGCAGCGCCCACATGGTGGGGCACGCGGCCGACGCTTCAGCCTGCGTCAGGGGCCTCCGCTCGGACGGGAGCAGGTCCCGGATCCCGCTCTGGGGGTCTGGGACCCCGGCGGCCTCGCCCGGCTGCAGCACGAGCTCCCGCAGACGCGCGTTGTCCGGTATTTCGCCGACCGCCCCGCGCTTCGGCAAGGCAACGGAAGGGGACGGTGCCGGATCCGTCTGCTGCCTCGAGGGGGCATCTTGCGTCCTTGCAGGTGCGTGGCCGGCAGTCACGGGTGCCGGACCGCCGGAGCAGGCGGAGAGCACAAGGCAGCCGGCGGCCGCCACCAGGACAGAGACATGGCGCTTGAACATGAGAGAAGCCCTCGGTAACAAGTCGAGCAGGATGATCCGCACCGAACAGTAGCGGTGCCCAATACCGTTCTCCGACTCCCCTCCGGCACCGGGTCCCTGAACGGCCGGCCACACATCCTCCGTCTCGGCTCAAGCCCTATTCCAGCCGTGCCGCCGACACGGTCCGTCCGGGGCTCCAAGGGCCGTGTGGAGGTGTCCGAGCCACTGCGGAGATCAGAGCTACGGAATGTCGTCGCGCCGCAGACGCTTCCAGACCGCCTGCGGCCGGCGGTGGGTCAACGGACCACCACATGGATCAGCCGCACAGGCGGCCGCGGCACGGCCCCTCCCGGGTCTGGCCACGCCCGCGTCAACACCCGCGTCAACGGCTTCCAGGCCGGAGGCGGGGGTCGGGGGCGTTGTCGGTGCTCTGCGCTACGGTCGTCTTCCCCGGTGAGGGGGTGCCCCGTTCCTGCCTGGCCTCTACCTCAGGCCAGGCAGGAACGGGCTGGCACGTCCCCCTTCTTCGGCACGGGGGCCGGGCCTCTTCCGGATGGAAGGGCGACACCGAGGTGTCCTGCCTCCATATGAGGGGGTCCCCGGTGGGAATGCAAGGAAAACCGGGAACTTCGCCCGCACGGCTGACCCGATGTGCTTTTACGTGCACGGGAACGGTCGTTCCGGCCGCTCGGCTGACCGTCCACGACAGTTAATGTTCCGTGATTCCTTGATCACGTCGCGTGACAGGCCCGTGCCGGTCCATGCTGATGCTCCCTCAACTGCGGATCGGCACCCGCCTGTTGAAGGGGCCTTCTCGGCGTGGCCTTCCGGATGGCTGCGGCACGACACCTAGGAATGGTGATGAACAGGAAACGGATGGCGGCAGCAACGGCGCTGGCGCTGGTGACGTTGGTGGTGTTCGGCTGGAGCGTGGTGATGGCGGTGATGGGTCACGCGGCCCTGATCGCCGTGGCGGCCCCGGTCCTGGGCCTGACGGTGACCCAGGTCCTGCACGGCGCCCGCTCGCAGACGGCGCCGGTCTTCGGGCACCGCGTCGAGACGGTTCCCGACAAGGAGGACGACGCCCCGTGACGACGTCGTTCACCGCACCGGGACCAGACCGCGATTCGGTCCCTCTCCGCCCCGGTCGCAAGCTGGGCCCCATCGCGGCCACGGTCGGCAGCGCCCACCGGGCCTGGCTGGATCCGACTCGCGAGCGCTATCTCACCAGCGGACGCACTCTCAGCGACCTGAGCCGCGGGATCCCGCTGGCCAAGTCCAAGCTGTCCGAACTGCTGCGCGGCATCGGTCACTACCCGCGCTGGGAAGTGATCCATCGCCTGGCCGAGGAGCTGGGCATCCCGGGCTGGCCGTTGCACCGCCTGTGGAAGCAGGCGGCTCTGGATGCCGGCAAGACCCGGGAGTGGATCGACCGGTCCACCGGGAACACTGTCACCATCGCCCCGTCCGGACCGCCGCTGGAGCACGGTGCGCTGAGGTCGATGGTCACGGAGGGGTACCTCCGCTACGCCGGGGCCTTCCTGCCCGACCTGGCGACCCGAAACGCCGCGATCGAGGACACCTTCGCCATCCTGTGGCTGTCCTTCGGCGATGCTCTCGCCAGCCCCGACACCCGCCGCTACGCCTGGGACATCCTGCGGGCCACCGTCCAGGCCAAGGCCGACCACCGAGACCACCGGCCTCAACTGACCGGGGCCGCCTTCGACACCGTCGCCCTTCGCGGACAGGCCTCCCCCGAAGGCGAGCTGGCGCAGCTGGCCGAGACCCTGGAGCTGTTCGCGGCGATCAGCCGCCTGCCCGACGCCCAGCTCGACGTCATGGTGCTGCGGCGCCTGTGCGGGTTCACCTCCGAGAAGGTCTCCGACCTCCTCGGCATCCCCCTGGCTGTTGTCTGGTCCAACGAGCGCCACGCCGAACGATTCCTGGAAGACACCATCGAGCTGCCCGAAACCGGAGGAACCACCCCATGACCACGCTCGACGACATCCTCTCCAGGGCATTGCTCGTCCACGACCGCGCCGTACCCCACGACGCCGTCGCACCTCGCGAGACCGAGCCCGCGGGCAGGCTCCCTGTCGCCCCGGGCCGGAGGCCGGCCTCCTCGACAACCGCTGCCGAGGACCTGCGCGTCCTGTGCGAGACCCTGGTCCGCCACACCCCCGCCACCGCCGTCTCCGCCTTCGTCACCGACCAGATTCCCGAACCCCACAGCGCCCTGGTCCTGGCATGCGTCCTGCAACTGACGGACACCGACGACGCGGCCCGGTTCTGGTGGCAGTACGCTGCCGGAGCCGGCCAGCCCGGCGCCGCGTACTGCCTCTACCTGCACCACCTCGCCCTCGGCGAGACACACACCGCTCGGTGGTGGCACACCCAGACCGACGAGGACAAGCCACCGACCCGTCACGTGTGCACCACGGTCCAATGGGACAACGATCCGGTCGTCCTGTGCCACGAGGACAATGCCCCCACTTCCACGATCGTGCGTGTGCTGCGCAATCTGGCGCAACAGGTCAGCCGACCGCGTTCCGCTGTGGTCACCGAACTGATGGAATACATGCCCACCGCCGTCGCAGTCGGCTATCTTCGCGAGCCCGAGAGCGAGCTGCCCCTGCCGGGCCCCACCTTCGCCCGCAAGATCCGGGCGGTGCTGGACGCGGCTGCCGATCGGCCGGACCGTCCCGGCGATCGCTCAGCGCAGCAGCGCGAAAACGGCCATCCCGCGTTGGTCTCCCGGGAGATCGACGAGGCTGCGACTCGCTGAACGGACTGGCCGGCAACGGTCGAGGTTCTGCACCCTGCAGGGTGCAGAACCTCGGGGGTTCGGACGGGGGCTACACGGAGCACCATGAGGGTGCCCACGCCGGCAGAAGCACCGCGCAACAGCGTCACCGGACCGGGATCGGCTGGGTGAGGTTCACCGGGTTGCCGTCGGGGTCCTGGATGTGGGCGACGCGCTGTCCCCACGGCATGTCGTTGGGGCCACTGCGGACGGAGCCGCCCAGCGCCTCCACCCGGCCGAGCGTCTCGTCGACGTCGTCGACACCGATGCTGAGCAGGATCCGCGGTGCCGCCCCGGTCCCCGGGTTCGCCTTGGCCACCAGCCCGAGGTCGGTGTCGCCGATGCGCAAGCCGAGGTAGAAGGCCGGGCCTTCCGCCGGCACCCGGAAGATCTCCTCGGCGCCGAACAACTTCGTGTAGAAGCAGAGCAGAACGTCCTGGTCGGCCGTCAGGATCACTGGCTGGATGGTGGACATGGCACTCCTGTCGACAACGGTCGCGTCACCGGACAGACCGTTCCAGGACGGTGAACTCATCGGCAAAACCGCCCGGCCAGACGATCTGCGACGCAGACCGCAGCCCACGACCAGCACGAACCCCCCGAAACTAGGTCACGCCACCCTGCTGACCAGCTACTTCAAGGTGGCGGAGCGAGGAGGCTGGATCACGCGGAGATCATCCATGGGCTCACGAGACCGGCCACGTCGCGCCGTTCACCCACCTCAAGCGCATCCGTCTCACAGCGCGAAGCCCACGAGACAGGCTCTAGATCAGTTCGGTGACGAGGATGACGACGCCCGGGACCGCCTGGCTCAGCGCGCCTTGCCACAACTTGGGGTCGGAGACGAAGAGCATGATCCCGCCGCCGGTCATGAAGGCGGCGACGTAGAGGATCAGTGACCGGGCCACGGTCTCGTGTCCCAGATGGAGCGCCACGAACCCGGCGATCATGCCGCCGGCCAGGAAGAGGTTGTAGAACCCGACGTTGAACCGCCACAGACGGACCTCCGGGGCGTCCGCCGTGCTCCCGGTGAGAAACTCCCGGACCCACGCCCGCCGGCTGTAGAGGAAACTCTCCAACGGCCATACGAAGATGTGAACGGCGGCAGCGACCAGCGCGAACACCTGACTGACGATGTGCATGTCCGCATGGTGCTACGGGCCGGGGAGTCCGGGAAGTCGTCCCACGCCGCCGTTCACCCGTCCGAGGACCGGCAGAGTGGTGCCGCCCGGTCCGGGTGCACCCCCGTCCGGGTGCAGACGCAGCCCGCCGTGCACGCCCCGCCCCCGGGACGACTCGGGGCGACTACCGGGTCCGTCCAGGGCTGATCTGGAGCAGCTTCGGCTGGCGCGGCATGTCGGCATAGGGGCAGTTGACCGCCGACCGGTCTCGGCTTTTCCAGCCACGCAGCCAGGGGCGCAGGCGTTCGTTGTCGATGCTGAGGGTGCCGTCAGGCGTGAGCCGTCCAATGGAGTTGGACGGGTCCGAGAGTGCGACGGTGCACTTTCCCACGTCCCCAGTGGCTCGGATCACCAAGGAGTTCGCCCTGGCCGCGTAGCAGGCCTCCGTGCCGGAGGAGGAGGACTGGAGCGTGGACGACGTCCTCAGGACCGCTTCGAGTTCTGCCTGGATCTCGTTCCGGGCCGAGCCGGGGAGGATCTCCATGGACGCGTCGTTCGCGCCCCCGAGACGTTCGATCGGCTTGAGGCCCACCGAGAATCTGGGATCGTCCAGGAACGTGTCCCGGACTTCCGCGAGGAAGCCGGCCATGAAGGGCGCGTTTCCCGGCGTCAGATGAATACGCAGAAGCACCCGAAGGGGCAGGGCGCTGTTCCTGAGCGCCAGCAGATTCCCCCAGATCCGCCGGAACGAGTCCTTCCCGTCGGCTCGGACGCGTGTTGTGTCGTGGAGGGCCTGCGGGCCGTCCAGGGAGATCTGGTACGAGGTGACGGCGAGTTCCGTGAGCCGCTCGGCCGTCGGGACGTCGAGGAGGTAGCCGTTCGTCGTCATGTCGCCCTGGAAGCGGAGCTCTGGGCGGCGGTGGAGCGACTCGACGACATGCGAGGAGACCTCCTCCACCACCGACCGCGCAAGGAGGGGTTCGCCCCCGAACCAGGACACATTCAGCTGCCGCAGGCCGTCGATTCTGCGGTCGAGCAGCCGCTTGACTCCCTGGACGGTCTCAGGCCCCATCCGCCCGACGGAGAAGTCCTCGTAGCAGTACGTGCAGCGGAAGTTGCACTGCTCCGTCGGGAGGATGATCAGGTGGAGTGCCTCGTCCGTGAGCGCGGCGAGGAGCTCGTCCTCGAACGCCGCCTCGTCACGGACGGGAGCGTCGGCGGTCTGGTCCATGAACACATCCAGGGCTGGGAACGGACGGAGGATTGCGTGCGCCCGCGCTCACATGATGGGGCCGCCGCCTCCGCCGAGGCCGCCTCCGCAGCCGGCGACGCAATTGATGTTGATGACCAGTCCGCTCGCCTCGCGGAATTCGGCGGCCTCACCGGCCCTCAGCTTCGCCGACAGCTCCGGCGCGTTGAGGACGATGCGGCCGGCGTCGTCCAGCTCGACGTCGGCGGACACCTTGGGAGAGTTCTTCGGGGCCATGGAAGCTCCTCGTGGCCAGGGGGGAATGCAGGGAACGCACTCCAATCTCGGGCCGCCGGCGCGCCGCCGCCACTTCGCGCAGCCGAACGGAGGAGGGACAGCCTGTGTGGCCGGCGGCCCGGCTCTGCGCCGCCCGAACCTGACACGTCGCGGCTGACGCAGGTTCCCCGCAGCGGCTGGGCCGTCGCAGGTGGACCATCAGGCACCATGCCCAGCTCGCCGACTGACCCCACCACCACCGCCGCCGCGACGAGCGCAAAGCCGGCCACTCCCCCGCCTCATCAGCAGCGCCCGCGCCCTCACCCGCTATCGGAGACTCGCTGCATGAAGCGACGTCCGAAGGAGCGCCTGGGCAGTGGCGGCGGCCTGCGCGGCCAGGCCGGGGATGCTGGCGGTGATCGCCGGGCCGCCGGCCGACAGGTCTCCGACCACGTGCACGCGCGGGTCCAAGGGGGTCAGGCCGCCGGACGGGTGGTGGGCGGACAGGCCGGTGGCCGTCAGGGAGCTGAGCAGGTCACGGGCCGCCCCCGGGACCGCGTGCGGCGGCGGGTTCACCCCGTTGACGACGAACTCCGCGCTGCGGTCGCCGCCGTCGTGCCATATCCGGAAGCGCCCCTTTGACGGCTCGATCGCGCGCACGCCCGGAACGAGAGTGAGCCGGCCGGTGTCCAGCAGGCGCATCAGGACGGTCGCATTGCGCGGGATCATGGGCGAGGCCACGCTGACGGCTGTGCGCAGGTGACGTCCCAGCCTCGCGCGGTCGGACTCCGACAGCAGCCGCCACGCGTACGGGCCGACGGTGTGCACCGTCTCCTGCAGCACACGGCGACCGATCCGGGGATCCGCGACGACGGCCAGCTGCCGCCGGAGCCTTGCGACCGGGTCGTCTGTGTCGGTGGCAAGCAGTTCCCTCGCGAACGCGTCGAAGTCCTCGCCCGCTTCGACGAGTTCCGCGCGCAGCAGGCTGATGAGGTCGTCCAGAGCGACGGTGCCTCGATCCTTGTGCAGCCGCGCCACTCGATCTACGGTCACCTGCTGCGGGGGTCGGGCGATCGGGCGCTGCCAGACGTGCGGCAGCACACCGCTGCGCGACAGCAGCGCGATCCCCCCGGTGTGCCCGCGCGCGGCGAGCGAGACGACGACGTCCACGGCGGTCAGACCACTGCCGATGACCGCGACGTCGCCTCCGGGCGGAACGCTGGCGAGCGTGTCGGCCAGCGGGTACGGGTCGGCCGTGTAGCCGGGACGGCCGGTGAGGGAGTACAGGTCCGGGGGTGTACCCCCGCCCACGCAGAGCACGACGTGGGTGGCCTCGTGCTCGTGGGTGCCCTGGTGTGCGTCGTCGTGTGCGTCGTCGTGTGCGTCGCGCGTGCGCAGTACGAGACCGGGCCCGGAACGCACGACCTCCGTGACACGTGCTGTCACGACACGTACCCGCCAGCCCTGTTCGCCGAGCGCCGCCACGGCCTTCTCGGCGCACTGCACGAGATATTCGCCGTACAGGGCCCGCGGGACCAGCGGCTGGCCGAGGAGCTCGTCCGTGTGGTCGGCGCCCCGCTCCCCCAGCCAGGCCGCGTAGTGGTCGAAGTCGCCGTTGCGGATCGACATGATGGCGGGTGGCGCGTTCACCAGCACCGAGTCGAGATCCGGGCCGTACGCCCGCCCCCGCCACAACCGCGGCGACGGCTCGAAGACCGTGATCGTGCCCGTCCCGCCCATATCCGTCCCGCCGGCGGTGGCCAGCGCGTCGAGCAGACCGACCGCCGCTGCACCGCCCCCGATGATCGCGATGTCCATGCGTTCCCCTTCTCCGTAGTGGCGCGTGACAACGACCTTCGGCGACCGCGCGGGAGTGACATATCCCCCGCTCACGGGCGATCGGGCGGGATCGTCCCCCTCACGTGAGGGGTTGTCGCCACGCGGTCCAACGGACAGGCTGATCACGCACGAAGGAGGACGTCTGTGACCGACCCACACCGCCCGGTACTCACCGCCGCCGAACGGGCCGCTGACGCACTGGAGTTGTTCAGTCGCGCCTCGGCGAGGCTGCGGCGGGTGGTGCCGTTCCACTCGGCGGTGTGGACGGCAGCCGACCCGGAGACCGGCCTGATCACGGCGCCGATGCTGGTGGAGGACCTCGGCACCGGGGAGAGTTGCGCCGCGTACTGGGAGAGCGAGCTCCTGGAGGAGAACGTCCTGCCGTTCCACGAGCTGGCCCGGGCGACCGTACCGGCTGCCGGGCTGCGCGCGGCCACCGGCGACCTGCCCGCCCGCAGCACTCGCTTCCGGCGCCTCCTGCGCGATCAGGGCGTGTACGACGAACTCCGCGCCGTACTGCGGATCGACGGCCGGCCATGGGGCCTGGTCAGCCTGTTCCGCACCACTACCGCGTTCCGCCCCGACGAGGTCGCACTCCTTGCCGACCTCTCCCGTCCGCTGGCCGGACGGTTACGCGGCCTGGTCCGCCCGCCCCGGTCCACGCCGCGCACCGAGGCACCCGCGCCCGGGCTGATCCTCTTCGACGAGACCGGCCGGGCCACGTCGATCAACGACGAGGCACGGCATCACCTGGCGCTGCTGCCCGAGGGCCCCGCGTCCCCCTCGCCTCTGGGAGTAGAGCTGCCCATCTGGGTGATCGGCGTGGTCCTCCAGGCCCGGGCCGTCGCCGACGGCCGCGACCACGGCAACGCCCGGGTACGCATCCGGACCGCCGAAGGCCGCTGGCTGGTCTGCCACGCCTCCTGCCTCAACGGCCCGGCCGGCACAGCCGGACCGGTCGCCCTCGTCATCGAACCGGCGACACCCGCCGACCTCGCGGTCCTCATCGCCGACGCCTACGCCCTCACGCCACGCGAACTGCAGATCACCCAACTCCTCGCCCGCGGCATGACCACCACCGACATCGCCGCCACCCTGGTCATCTCACCGCACACCGTGCGCGACCACCTCAAGACCGTGTTCGCCAAGGCAGGTGTGTCCAGCCGGGGCGAACTGGTCGCCCGCCTGTTCACCGACCACTACTGGCCCGCCCTGCCCGACCCCACACCCCTGCCGCGCCCCGGCCGGCCCCCCGCCCGCGCGCGGATCCCCCGCGGGTGACATGCCGGCGGGAGCCGCCGTGCTGCCGGGCGGCTCAGGTCGTGGTTCGGTTCTCGACAGCGACACCCAGATGCCGGGCGACGGCCTCGAGGGCGGAGCCGAGAGGGAGGGCGATGCGCGTCCGGGCGTACTTGTCGCCTCGGGTGGGGTCCCGGTTGATGATCAGGACGGGTGTGCCGGCCTCGGCGGCCTGACGGACGAAGCGGAGCCCGGACATCACCGTCAACGAGGATCCGAGGACAAGCAGTGCGGACGCCTCCCGGACGAGCGCGCGGCAGTGCTCGACGCGTGTCGGCGGTACGGCCTCGCCGAAGAAGACCACATCGGGTTTGAGGATGCCGCCGCATACCGTGCAGGGCAGGACGTGGAAGTCGGCTGCCTGGTCGTCGGTGAGATCGGCGTCGCCGTCGGGGTTGATCGCGGCGGCGACAGGGGCGAAGCCCTGGTTGGCGTGTTCCAGGCGTTGCGCGAGTTCGCGGCGTGAGGTGGAGGCTCCGCAGGTGAGGCAGACGACGCGGCCCAGGCTCCCGTGGAGTTCGACGACCTCGGTGCTGCCGGCGGCCTGGTGCAGGTTGTCGACGTTCTGAGTGATCACTCCGGCGAGCAGCCCGTGCCTCTCGAACGCGGCGACGGCCCGGTGGCCGGTGTTCGGACGGGCACGGGAGAAGGTGCGCCAGCCGAGGTGGGAGCGGGCCCAGTACCGGCGGCGGGCCCCGGCGCTGCCGACGAACTCCTGGTACGCCATCGGGGTGTGCCGGCTCAGGCTGCCGCCCTCACCCCGGTAGTCGGGGATCCCGGACTCCGTGGAGATGCCCGCCCCGCTGAGCACCACGACACCACCGGCGCGCAGCAGGGCGGCCGCTGGTCCCAGGTCGGTGGTGCCCGGCGGCAGGTCGGGCGGTGGGGTCCAGCTCAAGGTCGGACGCATGCGCATGACGCCAGGGTACGAAAGCAGGATCCTGGACCCCCCAGGCCGACACCATCAGCCGCAGGGCGATCACCCAGCGTCATGTGGCTGGTCACGGTATCGTGCCGCCGGCGGGCTGCCCCTCGCCGACGGGCTTCCGCGACGGTCCGACGCCGCGCCCAAGGGCGGCGAGCCCGTCGCGGGCGTCTGCCTCGCAGAACCTCTTGTAGGTTCTCGAAGCTCGTGACACAGGCCCTAGTCGATGACCAGGAGCTCGGCCGCTGTCTCATGCCGATGGCATGGCCGGCCAGTCTCACTTCCGTGGCATTTCCTCAGGGGTGCGGGCGAGATGACTCGGCTGCCCGCCTGACTCGTTCGGCAAGGATCTTCCACGGCTCGGGGTCCGGCGAGAAAAACGTCCTCCGTGTGCCAGCGGGGGAGCGCATTCTTGGAAGCATCTTCGGGGCGAAACCGCCTAGCGTTGCTTGGTGAATCCGGGGACTCCGTCAGGGAGCCTCGAGAAGCACGTCCGGAGGACTTCCATGAGCGACCAGCCCGCCCCGTACGGGGGCAGCACAGCCGCCGCCACCGCCCCGGCTCCGAAGCGGGTCCGGATCCCGCACCTGCGCGAGATGAAGGAGCGCGGTGAGAGGTGGGCGATGTTGACGGCGTACGACATGTACACCGCGGCGACCTTCGACGAGGCCGGCATCCCGGTGCTGCTGATCGGGGACTCGGCGTCCAACAACGTCTTCGGGAACAAGACGTCGTTGCTGGTGACGGTGGACGAGTTGCTTCCGCTCGTGCGTGCGGTGTCCGGGGCCGCCCGGCGAGCGCTGGTGCTCGCGGACCTGCCGTTCGGCTCGTACGAGGCGTCTCCGGAGCAGTGTTTCCACACGGCGGTGCGGTTCATGAAGGAGGCGGGCGCGCACGCGGTGAAGCTGGAGGGCGGTGAGGAGATGGTGCCGCAGGTGGAGTTGCTGACGCGGTCCGGGATCCCGGTGATGGCGCACATCGGGTTCACACCGCAGTCCGAGCACAGCCTTGGCGGCTACCGGGTACAGGGGCGCGGTGAGGACGCGCAGCGGCTGGTGTCCGAGGCGAAGGCGCTGGAGGCGGCGGGAGCGTTCGCCGTGCTGGTCGAGATGGTGCCCGAGGACGTGGGTGCGGAGATCACGCGGAGCATCTCGGTTCCGACGGTCGGCATCGGAGCGGGGAACGGGTGTGACGCGCAGGTGCTGGTGTGGCAGGACATGGCTGGCCTGCGCACGGGGCGGCTGCCGAGGTTCGTGAAGCAGTACGCCGACGTGCACGGCGTACTGCGCGACGCGGCCCGGGACTTCGCGGCCGAGGTGGCGGCAGGAACGTTCCCGGCACCGCAGCACTCCTTCTAGGCCCGCGAGTTCCTCCCCGGTACCGCCAGGCCCGCTCATGGGCCGGGCTGTACCGGAGAGCCTGCGGGCCGAGGCCGACTGTCTGAGGTCAGGCGCCGGTGACGACCCGCGTGATGCCGGGGATCTCGGCCATGACGATCACGGCCGGTCCGGTACCGGACCGCAGGACGTCGTGCGTGCGGCCTTCGTGCGTGAACCGTTCCCTGGCGAAATCCGCCAGCGCGTCGTCGCTCATGTACCCCCCTTGGGCTCCAGCCCGGTACTGAATCTTGAGAACGAGCCAAGACTACCGACGAGTAGGGGTGCCGGAGGCGGTTCGTGCCCGCCCATGCCGGCATCGGCCGCGATTGGCCGAGGTCCGTGCGACACCACCCGCCCCGGTCATCAGACCCGATCACCCGAGCCGTCGCCCGAGTGTCTCGATCGCCGAACTTCTCCGAGGCCGGCCACCCTGCCGGTCTCCCCCTCCGGAGGGAAGGTCAGCGCTTGACGGCCAGTCGCTCGCGCCACCAGTCCACTGTCGCCGCGATCTGCTCGTCGAGGGAGGTGGCTCGTGTCGCGAACTCGGTTTCGTAGGCGGTCGAATCGACTACGAACGGAGCGTCGAACTGGTACCGGATCTCCTTCAGGGAACGGAGCAAGGGGAGAATGCCGACGCGATGCCCAGCACGGCGGGCGAGATCCTGCGCACGGGTACGGTCCCGGTTCCTGACTGAGCGGCAAGGCGGCCGATCATGTCCCTGGCGGACAGAGGAGGTTGCGTCGGAACGTGCCAGGGGCGTCCCCAGGCCCGCTCCTCGCCGGCGACCTCGACCAGGGCCCTGGCCACGTCGGGGAGATAGGTCCAGCTGTGCGGTGCATCCGGGTCCCCGAGCGTGGACACCGGCTTACCGCTCAGGAGCCGGGGCATGACGCGTGCGGCCAGATGACCGCCGTCGGTCACTCCGGGCCCGAAGAAGTCGGAGGCCCGCACCTCGACCGCCTTGATGCGTCCTTGGGCATGCAGGTTCTGCGCCTGCTCCCACAGCGCGGCGCGCAGCCGTCCCTTGGGGCCGGTCGCGGCGAGGGGCAGGTCCTCGGTCACGGGGCCGTCCACCGGACCGTAGCCGTAGAGGTTGCCCAGCATGACCAGCGGGGCCCCGGACGCCTCGGCCGCCGCGAAGAGCGACGAGGCCAGCGGTGGCCACTCAGTCGTCCAGCGCGGGTAGGGCGGTGCGGCGCAGCTGTAGATCGCGACCGCGCCCTGCGACGCTTCGATCAGCTGCTCGCTGTCTGTCGCGTCCAACGCCACGTGCTCGATGCCGGGCTCCGGGTCGCGGCCCGACTTGGTGACGACTCGTACCGAGTGACCCTGCTCGGCCAGCAGCCGAGCAGTGGCCGCCCCGGCAGGCCCGAATCCCACAACGACGGAAAGACTCACACGCGAACACTAGCGCGAGTGCGTGGTCGGATCGCACAGCGCGCCGCCTGCCGCGTCCGGAGCTCTGGCGGCGGCAGCGCGGCGTTGCGCCGGCCGAATCAGTGCCCTCACAGCGCAACGAACTCACCGCTCATGAACGCGCGTTCGCTCAGAACCGTCCATTCCTCTGGACCGCCCCTCGCGCCGCTGCCACCATGCTGCGATGTGGAAACGCCCCTTACGGATCGCAGTACTGGCCCTGCTGCCGCTCACGGCGGCCGCCTGCGGCGCGAACACGGACGGTGGCAGCGCCGACGGAGAGAAGTCCCGGAAGCCTTCGGCGACGCGGCCGGCGCCGGCGAAGGAGACGCCACGCCCGGGCGATCAGACGGTCACCATGGCCTGGAAGGGCGAGCAACGCGTCTACACGGTCCACGCGCCGCCCGGCTACTCGTCGGCCCAGCGACTCCCCCTGGTCGTCGTCATGCACCCTTACCCGGCCGACGGCGCGTACGCGGCTCAGCTGACCGGCTTCAACGCCAAGGCCGACAACGAAGGCTTCCTCGTCGCCTATCCGGACGGAGTGAATCAGGGGTACAACGCCCTCGTCTGCTGCGGAAGCGAGGACGACGTCGGCTTCATCGGCGCGTTGACGAAGCGTCTCGTCGACACGTGGAAGGCCGACCCTCGGCGCATCTACGCCACCGGTATCTCCAACGGCGGGGACATGTCCTTCAAGCTCGCCGTCGAACTCCCCGGCACGCTGGCCGCGATCGCGCCCGTGAGCGGCGGCTTCATCGGAGCTCCCTCGCAGGACCCGGCCTACATGCCGAAGGCCCCGGTGTCCGTGATCACCTTCGTCGGCGGCGCCGACAAGTACCGGACCGACTTCGAGCAGGGGATCAAGTCCTGGTCGGAACGCCTGAATTGCAGGGCGAAGCAGCCCGAGAAGGTCACGGGCAAGAGCACTCGGACGCGGGCTACGTGCCGAGACAAGTCCGAGTTCACGACCTACCGCCTCCCTGACATGGGCCACAACTGGCCGGGCAGCCAGGACCTGACGATGGGTGAGACGGAGACGGGGCTCAACGCGACCGACGTCATCTGGGAGTTCTTCGAGGCGCACCCGAAGGCGTCGTCCTGAGCGCAGGAGCGCTTCACCGCTGGTCCATCGTCCGCGTCGCACATGGCACCCCACCGCCTCGTCGAGTCGTGAACTTCCTTGAGCGAGACGGACTTTGACTCCGGACACCGGTGCATTCCGGAGCGGTTGCCCCCTCTGTGCCGGTGTGTTCGCGAAGGCACCTCCCCCTCTTGCAGTTCTTTGCGGAGGCGATGAACGGAGCCCGGGCCTCCATCCGTATGAAAGGCCGGACACGTGCCCAGCGGTCGCTCCCTCGGCGATCGCAGTCCGTAGGCAGGCCCACAGCAGGAGGCGAAGCGTTGAGTCACAGGCGAATACCCAAGCGGAATGCCGTTCTCGCGGGGGCCGGGGCGGTGGGCATCGCCGCGGCGGCGATCCTGCTGCCACAGGCCAATGCCTCGCAGGAAGGAGCGGGGAAGCAGGCGGGCTCGCCGCGACAGATGAGTGCCGCTTCGGCCGCGGGACTTCTTCAGCAGCTCGGCGAGCAGCTCGGCGACTCCTACGGCGGCGCGTACTACGACGCGGACAGGCAACAGCTCGTCGTCAACGTCGCAGGCAACAGCGACGCGGCGGAGGCCGATGTCGAGAAGGCCGGCGCCGTTGCGCGCAGCGTGCAGAACAGCCTCTCCGCTCTCACCTCCGCGATGGACTCTCTCCGCGGCGAGGCGTCGGTCCCGGGCACCGCCTGGGCCGTCGACCCCAGGACGAACCAGGTCCTGGTCACCGCCGACCGTACAGTCACCGGTGAGCGCTGGGACACGGTGGAGAACGCGGTCCGTGGGCTGGGCGACGGGGTCGCCCGCATCCAGAAGTCGAAGGGTGAGTTCAAGCCCTTCATCGAGGGCGGGGACGCCATCTTCGGCGGCGGCTCGCGCTGCTCGCTCGGGTTCAACGTCACGGCCCAGGACGGCCGGCCCGGCTTCCTGACGGCGGGACACTGCGGCGTCGCCGTCGAGCAGTGGTCCGAGCAGCAGAACGGCCGGCCGATCGCCACCGTGCAGGAAGCCGTCTTCCCGGGTGAGGGCGACTTCGCACTCGTGACGTACGACGACCCGAACGTCCAGGCCCCGAGCGCTGTGGACACCGGAGACGGCCAGATCGTGGAGATCAAGCAGGCGGCCGAGGCCGCGGTCGGCCTGCAGGTGTTCCGCATGGGAAGCACGACCGGTCTGCGGGACGGCCAGGTGACCGGCCTCGACGCCACCGTGAACTACCCCGAGGGCACGGTCTCGGGGCTGATCCAGACCGATGTCTGCGCGGAGCCCGGCGACAGCGGCGGAGCCCTGTTCACCCGGGACGGGAACGCCATCGGCCTCACGTCGGGTGGCAGCGGCGACTGCACCTCGGGCGGCGAGACGTTCTTCCAGCCGGTGACGACCGCGCTGGACGCGGTCGGTGCCCAGATCGGCTCGGGCGGTACCGGCAACGGTGGCGCCGACAACGGCGGTACCGGTGAGGGCGGTGCCGACAACGGCGGCACCGGTGACAGCGGTGGCGACAACGGCGGCACCGGTGACAGCGGCGGCGACAACGACGGCACCGGTGACAGCGGCGGCGACAACGACGGTGCCGGTGACGGCGGCGCTCAGGACGGTGCCGTCGGCGGCGGTGCGGACGACGGCTCCGACGCCACCGGTGGGGCCGTGGACGAAGGCGGCTACGGAAACGGCACCGGCTGACGGTCACGGAGCCACGCAGCCCTGGACATCGGTGTCCGTCCAGGGCTGCAGCCGCGTCCACGGCATCGATCCGCACGGGCGCCCTCGTGCTTCGACGGTGCAGAGAGGGCCGGCGGTCACGTTGCCGGATCGGCGGCAACTGCATCCGTCAGCTGATCTGTTCGGCCAGGGCGAGGATGATGCCCGAGGGGCCGCGGAGATAGCAGAGGCGGTAGATGTCCTTGTACCGCGCTACCTCGCCGATCAGTTCGGCGCCATGGGGGCGCAGGCGGGCGAGGGTGTCGTCGAGGTCGTCGACGGCGAACATGACCCGGTGCAGGCCCACCGTGTTCGGCGGCGGGTTGTGCGATCCGTCGCTGACCGCCGCGGGAGCGTGGTACTGCGCGAGCTCCAGCTTGCCGTGACCGTCCGGGGTCCGCATCATCGCCATGTCGCTGCGGACTCCGTCGAGTCCGACGGCCTGATCCGCGAAGAGGCCCTCGATCTGCGCCTTGCCTTCGACCTCCATGCCCAGTTCGGTGAAGAAGGCGACGGCGGCGTCCAGGTCTTCGACGATGATGCCGACGTTGTCCATCCGCTGAAGCGTCATGACGGTTCTCCCTCTGCATTGCGCGGCCCTTTGAGACCACCGGTATACCGAGGCCGAAGCCGGGGCCCGCCCTCGACACCCGCAGACGGGATGATTCCCGGACGCCTCTTGTGAAGGGCCGGGGGTGTGGCACTCCGCTTGCGTCGTCGGTGGCGGCGGAGTCGGTGTTCCGGTTCAGCTCGGGTCGGTACAGGTCGAGGCGGTGACGGAGGCTTCACGCCTGCCTCCGCGCAGCCGGTGTACGCGTCTTCGGTCGACTCGGGCCCCCTGTTCCACCCGCGTCATGCGCGTCATCCGCGCCACCCAGGCCAGCTCGACGATCGACTCCTTGGCGCGGCCGATGAAGCGGGCGACCACCTCGTCGGCGGTGAGCGGCCAGCCCAGCTCCGCCCCGAGCGCTATCTGGAGGCGCACGGCAAGGCGTTCACTGTCGACCAGGACGCCGTCGCAGTCGAATATCACGAGCTCTATCGGTTTGATCATTCCCGCAGGGTAGGTGCTGCGGCGACACAACCGGCCGGGCGTGTGGGAACAAGGCTGTCGGGGTCATCCAGTACGGCGCTGCCTTGCGTGCGACCCGCTGTTCCGAGCCAAAGTAGGGCCGTTCGCGGGGGGATTGTTGGCCGGGGGCTGCCCTGTCCTCGCGGGCCCGGGCCTCTAGCATTCGAGCACCCCCGCCCGTACCGGCGGGGCACCCGAGGCGCACGTCTGTCAGGTACATGATAGTTCAACCGTTCCAGGCTGCACCACCCTTGCGGCACGACCCGCGCCTCGACGCACCGCAGCAGGACCAGGACGGCCGCCCACCCCCGTGGCGCGCCGCACCCCCCAGCCCCGCGACCGGGCGCCGCCGCGCGCCCGCGCTCGCCGGGCATGCACGCACTGGATGGGAGAACCATGAGAGGCTCCTTGCTGGTGAGCGGAGCGACCCTCGCCCTGTTCGCCTCCGCCCTGCCCGCGCAGGCAGGCTCCTCGTCGATCGCAGATCCGCCCCCGGACAGGATCGTCATCGACATCGCCACGGTGAACGGCTCCGGCTGCCCCCTGGGGACCGCCGCCATCGCCGTGTCCGAGGACAACACCGCCTTCACCGTCACCTACAGCGAGTACCTGGCGCAGGCGGGCGGTAACTCCTCCCCCACGGCAGCCCGCAGGAACTGCCAGCTCAACCTTGTGGTGCACGTACCCCAGGGCTTCACCTACGCGATTGCCAGCGCGGACTACCGCGGCTACGCGTCGCTCCAGCCCGGCGCGACCAGCACCGAGAAGGCTTCGTACTACTTCCAGGGCTCGCCGAGCACCGCGTCCCGGACGCACGCCTTCCGCGGTCCGTACGAGGACAACTGGCAGGCCACCGACGACACCGACTGGGCGCAGTTGGTGTGGGCGCCCTGCGGTGTGCAGCGGAACTTCAACATCAACACCGAGCTACGGGTGGACGCCGGCACGTCGAACCCGGCCACCACCAGCTACATGACCATGGACTCCACCGACGGTGACATCAGCACCGTCTACCACCTCGCGTGGAAGCAGTGCCCCAGGAAGTGACGCCGTGACACCCCGGCCGGGTACCCCTCGCCCGGCCGGGGCCCCTCTTCCCGCCGGGCCTCTGCTCGTCGCCCGGCTTCGTCGCTTCCGTTTCAGGTGAGGACGTTGACCGCCCGGGCGACGACCAGGCCCAGGATGAGCAGGGAGACGAGGGACTGGACCGCCATGGTGATCTTGGCCCAGGGCGCCAGCGGCATCACGTCCGTGGGGCTGAAGGCGGTGGCGTTGGTCAGCGCGAGATAGAGGTAGTCGACGTACCGGGGCCGCCAGCCGGCGGGGGCGAGTTCGGGGCTGAGCTGCTGGGGGAAGGCGAGGGCCGGGTGGGCGGGCATCCGGTGGAGACGGGCGGCGGGGCCGCCGCCGTCGAGGTCGAAGTACAGCAGGGAGAACGCGAGGACGGTTCCGACCCAGACGTTGGCTCCGGTCTGGAGGAGGCTGGTGGGGGACGCCGTCTCCTTCCCGTTGTGCACGATGTCGTCGATGAGCTGGACGGTCGACCAGACGGCGCCGAGCGCGAGGACGCCGATCAGGGCGATCGACACCACGCGAAGCGCGACGGAGCGGCGGTCGATCCGGCCGGGGTCGCCCGCGATCAGTGTGAGCAGGAGCAGCCCCTCCACCGAGGGCAGCACCCAGGCGGGCGCCAGCCGCAGGTCGTCGGGGAGCAGCAGCGTCAGCGTCATGGCGGCCAGCACGGCCATGGCCATCGGCCACCGGGACTCCCCGAGCGACGCCTCGTCCGGCGTCGTCCCGGGAGGCCGGGGAGCCTGAGGTGGGCTCACGTGGTCTGCTCCTCGTCCTCGTGCGCCGGTCGGCGTGCGTGTCCGGACGCCTCCACTCCACTACGGCTCGCGGGGGCGCGCACCGCCCGGGACCCGGGCGGGTCAACCAGGCGGCCGACGGCCTCGTATGACGGGACCGGGCGCTGTGCCCGCCGACAGGTCCTGGCCCTGCTCGCCGAAACGGGTCAGGTGACGGTGAGGACGATCTTGCCCGTCGTGCGGCCCTGCTCGCCGATCGTGTGGGCCTTCGACGCCTCCGCGAGCGGGAGCACGGTGTCCACGACCGGCCTCAGCTCACCGCGTTCCACGAGGGCCGCGATCTCGCGCAGGCCGAGGTGGTCGGGCTCGACCAGGACCCACGCCGCCCGTACGCCGTCCTGGGCGACCGGTACGTCGTCCGGGCCCGGCAGGGTGATGAGCCGGCCGCCGTCGCGGAGTACCTGCAGCGAGCGCCGGGCCGTCTCTCCTCCGAGGCCGTCCAGCACGACGTCCACCTCGTCGATGGCGTCCTCGAAGCGGACCGTGCGGTAGTCGATCACCTCGTCCGCGCCCAGTCCCCGCACCAGCTCGTGCTTGGCCGCGCTCGCCGTGCCGATGACGTACGCGCCACGGGCCTTGGCGATCTGTACGGCCAGGTGGCCCACACCTCCGGCCGCGGCGTGCACCAGCACGCGCTCGCCGGGGCGGACGCCCGCGGAGTCGACCAGGGCCTGCCAGGCGGTCAGCGCGGCGAGCGGGAGCGCCGCGGCCTCGACGTGCGTCAGCGACGCAGGCTTCGGCGCGAGGTGGCGGGCCGGCGCCACGACGTACTCGGCGTACGCGCCCGCCTGGCGCGGGAACAGGGGCATGCCGTAGACCTCGTCGCCGGGGCGGAAGACCCCCACGCCGGGGCCGACCGCCTCGACCGTGCCGGACACGTCCCAGCCGACGACGGGCGTCTCGCCCCAGGTGATCAGGGCTCCGCTCGCGCGGGTCTTCCAGTCCACCGGGTTCACCCCCGCCGCGTGCACCCGGACCAGGACCTCGTTCAGGCCCGGTACGGGGCGCTCCACCTCGCGCTCGACCAGCTTCTCGGGTCCGCCCCACTGCTCCACGACCACCGCGCGCATCGTCCGCCTCGTCTTTCGTCTCTCATCGGGATGCCGCCGGGTTCCTCCGGCGGCGACACGTCCACCTTCGGGCAGTCCGCCCCTGAGCGGTGTTGGCCGCCTGGCCACTATGTGACAGGATTTGGCCATGAGGTGTGGCCATGAGAAGTGACGTGCCCGGAACCGACACGCCGGCGGCGGACAGGCGGGCCGGGAAGCCGGCCAGGGCGGTGAGGCCCCACCGCGTGGCCGTGCTCGCTCTCCCCGGAGTGCCGCCGTTCGAGCTCGGCATCCCCTCCCGGGTCTTCGGCAGTGTCGAGAACGCCGCAGGCCGCCCCCTGTACGAGGTCACCGTCTGCACCGCCGACGGCGCGTCCGTACCCAGCGACGCCGGATTCACCGTGCAGCCCGCCGCCGGCCCCGAGGCGCTCGCCGAAGCCGACACCGTGATCGTCCCGCCCACGCACGCCATGCCGGAACTGGCGCGGGGAGGGCCGCTGCCGCCCGAGGTCCGCGCCGCCATCGCCGGGATCCGGCCGGGCACCCGGCTCGTGTCGATCTGCACCGGGTCGTACGTGCTCGCCGCCGCCGGACTGCTCGACGGGCGGCCTGCCACCACCCACTGGAACCTGGCCCCGGAATTCCGCCGCGCCTTCCCCCGGGTGAAGCTCGACGAAGACGTCCTCTTCGTCGACGACGGTGACGTGCTGACCTCGGCCGGCGTGGCGGCGGGGGTGGACCTGTGCCTGCACATGATCCGCCGCGACCACGGCGCGGCAGCGGCCAACCACGCCGCCCGCATGTGCGTCGTACCGCCGTGGAGAGACGGCGGGCAGGCCCAGTTCATCGACCGCCCCGTCCCCGAACCCACCCAGGCCAGCACCACGGCCGCCCGCGCCTGGGCCCTCGAGCACCTCGCCGAACCGCTCACCCTGGCGCAGCTCGCCGAACAGGCCCGGATGAGCCTGCGGTCCTTCACCCGCCGCTTCCGCGACGAGGTCGGCATGACACCGGTCCAGTGGCTCACCGCGCAGCGGCTCGAACACGCGAAACAGCTGCTGGAGACGACCGACCTCCCGATCGACCTCGTGGCACTCCGCGCCGGACTCGGTTCGGGAAACTCCCTGCGCGCCCACATGAGGTCGGCGTTCGGGACGTCACCCGCCGCCTACCGCCGCACCTTCGGCGCCGGGCCCGCCGCGCTGCGGTGAGCACCGATCTTGGCGAAACTGATGCCATGACGCACAAGGCATTCCTGGAAGGCGGACCGGACGACCTGCACGAGCGGATCGTCCCGGTCGAAACCCCCGGCGAGGACCTGAAGATCCCGCACCGTGGCGGATACGAACACTTCAAGGAAACCCCACGCCGCCAGGACACTGAAGAAGGAACGCTCCGGGTCTACGAATGGTGGGAGCGCACAGAGATCGCCGAATAGCGACCCGCGGAGAAGAAGCGCCGGGTCGTCATGCCCCGGCGCCCGGGTGCATCGCCATGCCCCGGCGACCGCACCGACGACCGCATCGGCGCTCAGGCGCCCTCGCGGGCGTGTCGGAAGCGGGCCAGGCCGTCCGCCAGGTCGACGACCGGCTCCGGGTAGTCGTAGAGGGCGCGGTCGAATCCCGCGAGGTTCCACGGTTCGTGGACGGCGGGGGCCTTCAGTCCGGCCAGCTCGGGAACCCAGCGGTGGACGTAGCGGCCCTCCGGGTCGTAGCGCAGTGCCTGCCGGACCGGATTGAGCACGCGGTTCGGCCGGGTGTCCGTGCCGGTGCCGGCCACCCACTGCCAGTTGAGCTGGTTGTTGGCGATGTCGCCGTCCACCAGAAGGCCGAGGAAGTGGCGGGCGCCCTCGCGCCAGTCGATGTAGAGCGTCTTGGTCAGGAAGGACGCGGCGATCATGCGGCCTCGGTTGTGCATCCAGCCTTCATGGGCGAGCTGGCGCATGGCCGCGTCGACGATCGGGTAACCCGTCCTTCCCTCGCGCCAGGCCTGGAGATCCGCCCGCGCGTCCGCTCCACGCCGCCAGTGGTCGTGGCGGGACCGGTAGTCCTGCGCCGCCGTCTCGGGCCGGGCGGCCAGCACCTGGCCGTGGAAGTCCCGCCAGCACAACTGGCGGACGAAGGCCTCGGCGCCCGGTCCCCCGCGGACGCGGGCCCGGTGCACGGCCTCGACGGGTGACAGCGCGCCGAAGTGCAGGTAGGGCGACAGCCTGGAGGTGGCGTCGCCCGCGAGGTCGTCATGCCCCTCCTGATAGGCGTCGGCGTGCCGGGACAGCCAGGAGGTGAGCCGCTTGCGCGCCGCGCTCTCGCCTCCCGCGGCGAGGCCTTCGGACACCGCCCGGACCGATGCCCGGACGGGGATCTCCTCGGAACGCACCGCAGGGGGCACCCGTACGGCGCGGGGCGCCGGGTACGGGGCGCGCAGGGGCTGTGCCGCCCAGCGCCGGTAGTAGGGCGTGAAGACGGCGTAGTGGTCGGAGCCCTGGGGCGTGACATCGCCGGGCGGGACCGCCGTCGTCACGGCGTCGTGCACATAGAGGCGGCAGCCGTCGGCCTCCAGGACCTGCCGCAGCCTTTCCTCGCGCCGTTGCGCGAAGGTCGTGTAGCCGGCGGCGACGTGCACCTCGTCCGCTTGCGCCTGCCGTACGACGGCGATCGTCTCGGCCACGGTGTCGCCGGTGCGTACCACGAGGCGGCCTCCTCTCTCCCGCAGCGATCGATCGAGGTCGACGAGGCAGTCGGCGAGGAAGGCCAGCCTGTTGGGCGCGGCGAAGCCGGCCCGGTCCACGGCGGGGTCCCGGACGAAGAGCGGAACGACCTCCTCGGTCTCCTCCAGTGCGCCCTTGAGCGGCGGATGGTCGTGCAGGCGCAGGTCGGAGGTGAACAGGACCACGGAGACTGTCATGGCGGCACTCCAGGATGTGTCGGTCGCCGGTCGCGGGCGGGGAGCTGTGAGCGGCGGACGGCTGAGCAGAGCCGAGCCGTCACGCGCCCATTTCCGCACCGACCCCGCCGGCGGATGCACCAAGATCGGCCGTCGGTCGGGACGTGTGTGGCCGGAAGGCGTCGTCGCCGCGCCGTCCGCCCTGCCCCAGCGTGCCCGTGCGGCGCGCACAAGTGGTGCACCTGAGAGGCGCGCCCCGTCGCCGCTCCGGTAGCCCGGCGCCCTGCGCTCTCCCGTACGCCTTCGGTTAGGGTTACCTTGCCTGGCCTGGCAGGCATACGGGTATGGGGTTCCTGTGTCGCAGGACGGCAACCCATCGGACGGAACGGGCAGGGGCAGGGTGCAGGTGAGAGACGGTGACCCGGGCTTGTGCGAGTCGTACGCCCGCTGGAGCGGCACGCGGATGCGGGTGACGGGCGTCCCGGGTGCCGGACCCGAGCTCGGGGCGAGGCGTCGTGGGTAGCATCGCGCTCACGGCCGGGGCCCTTTACGTCATCGTCCTGCTCCGCGCCGGAGGGACGTTCGCCGTCGGGTGGCTCGCCGGCGCCGGTGCCCGGCGCAGCAGGTTCGCCGAGCGGATCTCCTCGGCGAAGTTCCGGCGCGTCGAGCGGGCGATCCAGCGATGGGGTGCGCCGGTGGTGGCCGCCTCGTTCCTGACCGTCGGTTTCCAGACGGCCGCCAACTTCCTCGCGGGCAGCATGCGCATGCCGTTGCCGCGCTACCTCCCCGCCCTGTTCGTGGGCGGAGCAGCCTGGGCGCTGATCTACGCGACCGCGGGGCTCGGCGTGCTCGAAGTACTGGGAAGGCTCTTCGCCGAGCAGCCGGCCCTCGGGGTGTCCGCCGTGGCCGCGCTCCTCCTCGCGGTGTGCGGGGCGGTGGTGTACCGACGGAGAAGGGCGGCCCCGGCCTCCGGTGACACCGTGGCCGAGGAGTCGTGAGCTCGCCCCTCCACCGAGTCGTACACGCGACCGAGTCTGAGCGTCGCCGAGCCTCTGGTGCCGTACAGAGGTGTGCGAAACTCGACTGATCGAACGAGGAGGCATCAGGTGGCCTACGTCAGGGCAGCGGAGCGCGAGGAGCAGATCGTCGCGGCGGCCATGCGCGTGCTCAGTTCCGCGGGCGTGCCTTCCACGACGCTGCGTGCCGTGGCGGCCGAGGCCGGCATCCCCCTCGGCACGCTGCACTACGTCTTCCCCGCCAAGGACCAACTGCTGCGCGCGGTCACGAGCAAGGTCATCGCAGACATCTCGGACGCGCTGCGCGCCGAAGTGGAGCTCGACCGCGGCGTGGAGCAGGCGTTCAGGCAGGCCATCACCAGCTTCTGGCACAGGCTGGTGGAGACCGGCATCGGTCTCCAGGTCATGCAGTACGAACTGACCGCGTACTCCGTGCGGACGGAGGGGGCCGGAGGTCTGGCCCAGTCGCAGTACGAGCGTTACAGCTCCCTGGTGACCGACCTCTGCGAGCAGGCGGCCCAGGCCGCCGGAGAGCGTTGCGCGATCGGATTCGACGCGCTGGGGCGCCTGACGCTGGCCCTGGTCGACGGCCTCATCCTGCAGTACGTGGCGAGTCCTGACAGCGACCGCGCGCGCCGTGACCTCAGGCACGCGGTGGACATGATCATCCTGCTCGCCGACCCCCGGCCGGTCGCACCGAGGCAGAAGGTCCGCTCCGACTGAGCGGATCCCGTCGACGGGCGTCTGTTTCGAGTCGGATGTCCGACACGGTTGTCGCCGGCCGCCCTGCGGAGGACCGCAGGACGGCCGGCATCTTCATGTCCCGAGGCTGACAAGACCGTTGAGGCGCCCGGCGTCGTCCGGCTGTCCCAGCCCGAGCGCGCGCCGACGACGGCACGTGCCGGAGGCGAGAGGGGCGATCCCCGCGCGCGTCAGCGCAGTTCGCGCTTGAGGATCTTGCCGGTGGCGGTCATCGGCAGAGCGTCGACGGTCTCGACGATCCGCGGGTACTTGTAGGCCGCCATCTGCTCGCGCGACCAGGCGACGAGTTCCTCGCCCGTGGCGGCGGCCCCGTTCTTGAGGACGACCATCGCCTTCACCTCCTCGCCGTGGGTGCTGTGCGGGACGCCGATGACGGCGGCGAGCGAGACCGCCGGATGGGTGAGGAGAACCTCTTCGATCTCCCGCGGATACACGTTGAAGCCACCGCGGATGATCATGTCCTTGGCGCGGTCGACGATGTAGTACCAGCCGTCCTCGTCGCGTCTGGCGAGGTCGCCGGTGCGGAACCAGCCGTCCTCGCTGAGCACTTCCGCGGTCGCCTCGGGCCGGTTGTGGTAGCCCTTGAAGACGTTGTGGCCCTTGATGGCGATCTCCCCGATGGCGTCAGGGGTCCCTTCCACCTCATTCCAGGACTCCCGCTCGACGAGCTTGAGCTCGCCCCCCGGCAGTTGGGTGCCGATCGATCCCGGTCGGGCCGGTGCCCCGAGCGGCTTGAACGCGGCGACGGGTGAGGTCTCGGACAGGCCGTAGCCCTCGGCGATGACGACGCCGAACCGCCTCTCGAACTCCTTGTGGACCTCGACCGGCAGGGCCGAGCCGCCGGAGACGGCCATGCGCAGATTGCGGGCGAGCGTGGCGACGTCGACGGTTTCGTCGAGGATCCCGAGCAGCCCCCAGTACATCGTGGGCACGCCGGCGAAGAACGTCACGGACTCCTTGAGCATGGCGGTGATGGCGGCCTGGGCTCCGAACCGGGGCAGCATCACGACGGTGCCCGCGTAGGCGGCGGCGCCGTTCTGGATCACCGTCTGGCCGAAGGAGTGGAACAGCGGCAGCACGCACAGATAGGTGTCCGGGCGGTGCTCGTCCGCGCCGAACAGCTCCTTGCTGACGAGGGCGTTGTCCCGCATGTTGCGGTGCCGCAGCTCGGCTCCCTTCGGCTGACCGGTCGTCCCGGACGTGTACAGGATGACCGCGGTGTCGTCCTCGTCGGTCCGGACCGTGGCGAAGTCCGGCGCGTGGTCCGCCACCGCGGCACCGAAGGTCTCGGCACCCGCGAGGGGGCTCGCCGCGGCCGGATCGACGGTCACCACGAAGAACTCCCTGGTCCCGGGCGAAGCTTGGAACCCGGCGTGCGCCTCCTGCCCGATGGGCAGATCGGCCGCACCCTCGAAGGCGAAGAGCGCGACGGCTTCCGAATCGTCGAGGTGGTAGGCGACTTCGCGGCTCTTGAGGAGCACGTTCAGGGGGACGACGGTGGCGCCGGCCTTCAGGATGCCGTTGTAGATGATCGTGAAGTGCGGCAGGTTCGGCATCATCAGGGCGACCTTGTCCCCGGGCCGCACGCCGCGGGAGACCAGGAGATTGGCGACCTGGTTGGCGGCGCGGTCGACCTGCGCGTAGCTCAGACGGGTGTCGCCGAGCACGATCGCGGTCCGCTCGGGGTGCTTCACGGCGCTGTCTTCGAGGAGGCGCGCGAGGTTGTAGGACGGCATGGCGGGTCCTTCTGGTTCTGAGGGGTTTCGGCTGTCTCGTCGCCTAGGGCGTGTGTCGGAAGTGCTTTAGGTTGGCTGCTGTGAGTGCGCTGGGGCGGAGTTATCGATACGTCGGGCCGGTGGGGCTGAAGGCTGCGGTCCGGCCTGGCAGCGGCGGGTGCCCGATCCGCTCGGCGGCTGACTTCGACGGTTGGATCACTGAGCGATCGGCAGCAGAGCTGACCGAACCGTTCACCTTCGTGGTCGGCACGGACGGTGTGCTTCGGCTGGCGCCGCGGCGAAGCGAGCACGTGGCCTGCGCTGGTGGGGACATGGTTCTCAGTGCCGGCGAAATCAGCTTCAAGCGTGAGGCAGGCCGGTGGACCGTGGGCGAGGTCAGCAACCAGTCCACCGGATACTGCCCGGACGTGACCTCCTGGCCGGCAGTCGCTCATGCTCTGGACGACGTAGAACTTGGGCGGCCCTCCGGCTTCACCCACGAGGTAGTGTTCCGGCGGTGTCCCGACTGCCAGGAGCACAACATCGTGCGCGAGGACGACTTCGTCTGTGTCTTCTGCGGCAGCGATCTGCCGGAGATGTGGAACGTGGTTCCCACCGCGTGATGGCTAAGGTCACAGCCACTCGTTGATGGCCGCGACGAGGACGGTCGCCTCGTAGCGGACCGCGAGCTTGTCGTATCGCGTGGCGACGGCGCGGTTCCTCTTGAGGCGGTTGATCCCGCACTCGACCGCGTGACGTTCGCGGTAGTCGACGGGGTCGAAGTGAGGCGGCCGGCCGCCCTGGGAGCCGAGCTTTCGGCGGTTGCGTGCTTGGTCGGCCTTGTCCGGGATGGTGCAGCGGATCCCGCGGCGCCGCAGGTAGACGCGGTTCTTGCGGGAGGCGTACGCCTTGTCAGCCCGCACGCGATCGGGCCGGACGCGCGGCCGACCCGGCCCAATGCGGGGCACTCGGACCTTGTTGAGCACGGGTTCGAACTGCGGCGAGTCCCCGCGCTGCCCGGCCGTGACCACGATCGTCATGGGCTTCTGGCCCTGCTCGACGGCCAGGTGCAACTTGGTGGTGAACCCGCCGCGCGAGCGGCCCACTCCGTGATCATCGGGCTCGGTGAAGACACCGCCCGGCGGTTCCTTCTGCAGGCCCCCATGCTTGCGGGCCCCAGCCGCGTGCTGATGAGCACGACAGACCGTGGAGTCGACGCTCAGGTCCCACGTGATCGCACCCTTCGCGTCGGCCAAGGACTGCAGCCGGGTCATGATCCGGTGCCAGGTTCCGGTCCGCTGCCACCGGCGGAACAAGTCGTAGACCCGGCCCCACGGCCCGTACTCGACGGGCACGTCCCGCCACGGAACACCGGTCCGGACCCGAAACCGTATGCCGTCGATCAACCGCCGCCGAGACCAGACGGGTGGCCGGCCCGCCTTCGTGCCCTTCGGCAACAACGGTTCCAGCGCGGCCCACTGCTCGTCCGTGAGATCTCCCCGACCCATGAACCGTGATCATTCACAGCCCAAGATCCACTTTCGATACACGGCCTAGCCGCGCAGTGCGGAGGCGAAGATGCCGGGGAGCTTGGCCCATCCGGGGCGGCCGGCGAAGGCGGCGAGTCGACGCCCGGTCGTGGCCGCGGTGCGGTTGGTGACGAACCACGGCGGTCGCGGGGACAGGGTGAACTGGCCGGTGAGCACCGACCGCGGGAAGGGACGGAACGGTCCGTGCACGACAGTCCGCTCGGTACCGTCCAGGAGGAGCCCGTTGTGGACGATGCCGATGCCGCTCTGCGCGTCCTGGAGCGTGTGGCCGGGGAACGCGCCCCAGGTGGCGCGGGCGGTCAGGTAGCCGACACCGTTCCACGCGTTGACCGCGACCGTGCCGTAGCGCAGATCGGCGATGAACCGGGTGAAGTCGGCGCCCAGCGCACGGATGGTGCGGGGGTGCGCCACGACGTTCGCGCCGAGGGTTCCCGACAGCCGGTCGTTGGCGAAGGCGGCGGCGCGGTCGAGGAAGGCGCGCCCCTGCCCGGGAAGGCTGGTGACGGCCAGGACGGGGGCGAAGTACTCCTGGGTGAAGGCGATGTCGTCGCCGGCGGGGATTTCCTCGAGCAGCACACGGGAGCCGTCCGCGACCTGCTGGGCGATGCCGGGGTGGTCCTTCACCGCGGCCGCGCATCGGTCGTCGCTGCCCGGGTAATAGGCGGGCCGCGCGACCGCCTCGGCGAAGGCCCTGCGCAAAGCCTTGAGGAAGTCGTCCTTCTGCGCCCAGTCGCTGCTGAGCACGAGGACCTGGGAGGCGATGCAGTTGTACCCGTTGTTGTGGAGCTTCTGGGTCACGATGTGCTCGGCCTGGAAGGCGAGATCGCGCTTCGACCAGTTACCCGGAACCACGATCGTCGGTGACACACCGCCCAGTTCGCTGCTGATCGGCTTGTCGAGCAGCACCTCGCCGCGGGCCTGCCGGGCCCTGCCTTCCTCGCCGGGGCCGAACACGATGACGTCATGGGACGTGACGCTGCCGGTGATGTGCACATGGCCGATCCCCGGGTGCGCCACCGCCGCCGAACCGAATTCGACGCCGCCGGTCACGATCCGTACGAGGCCCAGCTCGATGAACCGGGCGAACACCTTGTTCAGCACCGGGAACAGCGGATCCGTGATCGGGTTGAGCTTGAGGAGCACGACCCGGTTGTGGGCGAACAGCTCGTAGAGCGTGTCGAGCGGCGCGATCGAGAAGATGTTGCCCGCCCCCAGGACGAGCCCGACGCCTCCGGTCTTCTTCGGAGTGCGCTGGCCGAGTCCCGCGGCCTTCCGCAGCCGGTCGGCCGTCATGCCCGGCTCGGACCACACTTCGGCGGTGAAGCCGTTGAGCAGGAGCCGGTCGAACAGGTTGTGAGGAAGTACCCGGACCGCGACCCTGTCGCCGGGGGCTCGGGAGAGGCCGAAGCCGTCGAGCGGACTGCGTCCGGCCTCGAGGGCCGCGAGCGTCGCGGACAAGGCCCCCACACCGCTGAGTACGGCATAGGGCCCGCTGATCCACTCCTCACCGGCGAGCTGGGACCCGGCGGGCAGCCGCTTGATGGAGCAGGCGACGTCGACCCATTCCCGGGCATGCCGCTGGAGGGATTCCGACAGGGCCGCGAGCAGGTCCCGGCGGGCGGAGAGGGGCATCGAGCCCCAGGTCTCCTCACCGCAACGGAGTTCTTCGACCAGGGTGTCGAGAGAGGTGGACGGGTCGTCAGAGGGGTACATGTCGGTCCTCACGCTTCCATTTCCGCGAGGACTTCGGCCGCCGCTCGTCGGCCGGAACGGATGGCACCGTCCATGTAGCCGTTCCACACGTCGGCGGTCTCGGCCCCCGCCCAGTGGACGCGTCCGACGGGCTCGGCGAGCGCGGCACCGTACTGCGTCCACACACCGGCCCCCAGCCGGCCGCCGTAACAGCCCCGGGTGTACTCCTCCTCCATCCAGTCCTGCTCGACGTACTCGGCCGGGCTCCCGGCCTCGGGTCCGAACATCTTCACCAGCGTCGCCACCGCGGCGGCGCGGCGCTCCTCCGGCGACCTGCGAGCGGCGCTGCGGGCGTGGGCGCCCTCGAAGAACCCGACGATGACACCGCACGAGCCGTCCGGCGGCGAGTTGTCCATGGTGACGCTCAGCTCGTCGTCCAGGCTGAAGCCGAAGCCGCTGAGTCCGGCGTCGCGCCAGAACGGGGTCGGGTAGGCGACCTGCACCTTGATGACCGAGCCCATCGGCATCTGCTGGGTGAGACCGTCACGGGACGCGGGCAGCGCGGGCTTGTACGTGAGCCGCCCGGCCAGCGTGGGCGGGATCGCGACGATGACCCGCTGCGCGGTGATCCGGCCGCCGTCGAAGTCGACCCGTACCCCGGTGTCGTCGTGGGAGATCTGCCTGACCGGGGCGTTCAACCGCACGGCGTCGCCCAGCTTGTCGGCCAGACGCACGGAGATCTGGTGGGTACCGCCGACAACGCGCAGTTCCTGCGCTCCGCCGGTGGTGGAGACCATGTTGTCGATCATGCCGCCGGACTTGATGTAGAAGAGGAAGTGCAGCAGCGACATCTCCGCGGGCTCGGCGGAGAACACCGCCGGGACGATCGCACCCCAGAACGCCAGGGCCTCGGCGTTGCCGGTGTGGGCGCGCAGCCATCCGTCCACGGTCTGCCGGTCGAGCTCGGCGGCGGCCGGCGAGGCCCAGGGGGACGACAGCGAGACCCGGTCGGCCAGCTCCTCCAACGCCTGCTGCAGGCGGCCGACCTCCACCGCGCCCTCGTGGGAGAGCCCGAAGGTTGCGTCGGCGTACCGGGTGAGCACGCCGTTGTACAGCGTCACGGCCGCCCCGTCGTCGTACGTCGGGAAGGTCTCGAGTCCGAGCTCGGCGACGAGCTCGAGGGCTGCGGTCTGGGTCCGGCCGATCCACTGACCGCCCAGCTCGACAGGGGTCCCGTTGGACAGGTGGTGGCCGAGGTTGCGCCCCGCGACCCGGTCCCGTGCCTCCAGCACCATCACGCTGCGCCCCGCTGCGCGGACGGCCCGGGCGGCGGTGAGTCCGGCAAGACCGGCCCCCACCACGACGACGTCGACGTTCATCACTACACATCCTCAAACTTGGTCGGTTGTACGACTGCGATTTGGATTGCTGCAGAGTAGCGGGCGACGGTGTCGCCAACAAGGGTCGCGATCGAGAGGGCGACGACGCGGGGTTTTCAGGCGCTGCACAGGCCGCGCGTACGGTGTTGCGCCCCAGCTCGACGGGGCTGTGAGCCGTGCGCCTGAGATTCGGCCCGGCCTATTGCCCCAGGCTGCCGCCACCCCTACCTTAACTCGGACGACCGACCGAGTTAAGGTCCGATCGACAGGAGGCTGGCAGTGGGCACGAGCACTGGGCGGGCAGGGACCCCTGGTCGAGAAGAACGACGTGGCGACACCACGGTGGCCGTGGTCGGCGCCGGCATGTCCGGGTTGATCGCGGCCCGGGAGCTGGGTCGTCAGGGCATCGACGTGCTCGTGCTGGAATCGGCCGACCGCCCCGGGGGACGGATGATGGCCGAGACGTCTCCCCTGGGCTCGCGCCTGGACCTGGGCGGCCAGTGGCTGGGCCACGGCCATCACCGGTTCGCGGCGCTGGCGGCCGAACTGGGCGCCGAGGTGTTCCCCATGCGTACGCCCAAGGCACCCGGCGTCATCGAAGGTTCCGGCAGGACCGCGGCCGTCAGCCCGACGACGCTGGCCGCGGTCGGGGTTCTTCTGGCGTGGCAGCTGCGGGCGGAGCGCGGAGCGCCCGAGAAGTGGGCCTCGCAGACGGTCGACGAGTGGCTGCGCAGAGTGCCGGGCCGGACATCCCGCAGGCTGCTCGAGGTGATCGCGTCGGTGTCCCTGACGGCCGACCTCGACCGCTTCTCGATGCACGCCCTCGCCGAGGCGGTCCGCTACCAGGGCGGCCTCATGGCGATGCTGTCCACGAAAGGCGGCGCCCAGGAGAGCCTGCTCGTCGAGGGCGCGGGAACGCTGCCGGAACGGCTGGCGACCGGCCTGGGGGCACGGGTGCTGACCGGCCACCGGGTGACCTCGATCCACCACGACGACGGCGGCGTCACCCTCCACACCACTTCCGGCACCATCCGGGCCGACAAGGCGGTCGTGTCCGTGCCGCCGCCCGTGTCCGCCCGGATCGACTACGATCCCCCGCTGCCCGCGAGCAGGACCGCTCTCGAGAAGAACACGTACATGGGCTCGGTCTACAAGGCGATCGCGGTCTACGAACGGCCCTTCTGGAGGGATCGGAAGAAGAGCTATGCGGAGTTCCTGCTTCTGGACCACCCCGGCGGCGCCGTGTTCGACACCACGTCACCCGACGGCCCGGGCCATCTGTGCTTCCTCGTGGCAGGCGCGGAGGCCCGGGAACTCGACCGACTGGACTCCGCGGGCCGAAGTCAGGCACTGCTGCGCCGACTTGTCCCGCACCTCGGTCCCGCGGTTCTCACCCCCGCGAGCTGGCACGAGAAGTCGTGGCACCTCGACGAGCACGTCGGCGGCGGTTACACGGCCCTGGCGGTCCCAGGGACCACGGACGGATACCTCCCCATGCCGTCCCGTCCGGTCGGCCCCCTCCACTGGGCCGGCACGGAGACCGCGCGCGAGCACGCGGGGTACATCGAAGGCGCCATCGAATCCGGCGAACGCGCTGCTCGCGAAGTGATCGAGAGCCTGTCCCGGACGGCACGGTGAGGGCACGAGGTTCGGAACGTGACAGGATGCCTGCATGTTGACCCGAAAGGCCGATGCCGCGTAGGCGTCCGAAGGCCCTGCGCGCGAAGCGTCGGCGGCCCGGACGAGGTATTCCGGTTCGCCGGGTCCGAGGGGTGTCCGCGGCGACTCGGGCGGCGATCCGGAAGGTGGAGGAGGAGCGGCTGTGGCCAGGGGCCGTGGCTGCTGCCCTGGCCGAGTGCCGGCGGCATCTGAGACAGCCGGGGCGTTGGCTGCCGGATCCGGAGACGGCCTGCGAGTGCTGTGATCCTCTCGTGGCGCGAGACCGCCTGGAAGACGTACTGCTGTGGCTTCCCCGTGGCGCTCGGGCGGACCTCGGCAGGATCGTCTCCAGGCTCGATGCCGAGTTCACCCGTCGCGCTGTTCCGCTCAGCCCTCACCTCACGATGGCGAGCCCTTGGGGTGCGTGCGGGTGGTGGCGTCGGCACCTCTTGGACAGTTGAGAGGCCGTGTCAGGTTTCTGTGTACACGACGATCGCGGGGTGCCGAGGTCCGGGGCCACAGCCTCTCCCACCGCGTGGAGCGGAGATCCCTTCGGTCTGCCGACGTGTCAGAAGTAGCGACTGAGGATCGCGGCGAGGCCGGCGGTCAGCTGTTCCTCCCCGCCTCGGACGGCCAGGGCCGGGCCGAGCGAGCGAAGGCGGGGGAACTCCTTGACCGGGAGGCGGTGCAGGCCGAGGCGGAAGGCGGGGTCTGACTCGTCGGGGTTGTCCACGACTTCGCGCAGTTCGATCACGATGTAGCCGAGTACCCACGAGATGAACGCCCGGTAGATCTTCAGCGTGGTGTCCTCGTCCAGGCCGGCCGTGCCCAGGAGGGCGAGCAGACGTTCATGGGCGCGGAGCACCGCCGGGGGCCGGCGGGTCAGGGGCACCGTGAAGGGGCGCGTGGCCACCAGCGGGACGACGTGGGGGTGGGCGAGGGCGACCCGGTACATCGCCTGCGCTATGCACAGGAGCGCGTCCCGCCAGAGCCGCGCGGCGTCGCCTCGGGGGCCGGGCGGCGCGTGCGGGGCGGGCGGCGTGGCGCCCTCCAGCATCTCCTCCAGCTCGATGAACAGGTGCTCGACCAGGCCGTCGAGAAGATCGTCCTTGCTGGGCGTGTACCGGTAGATGGCCATGGTCTCCACGCCCAGCTCGTCGGCCACGCGGCGCATGCTCAGGGCCTCGAGGCCCTCGTGATCCACCACGCGGAGCGCCGCTTCCAGCACGCGCTCGCGGCTGAGCCGACTACGGGCGGCCATGGCCCACCTCCCTGGGTCCCGGCGCGAGCCGGCCTGCGCTTGACGGCGGTTTCGGACGGGTGGAGCCTGTACGTGTACAGCATAAACGGATGACGTACGTGTACGTCCTCAGCGTCGTCGTTTCACACGACGCCCGTGATCATCCGAGAAGAGATCCGTGAAAAAGAGTGGTCGCGATGCGGCACACGCATGCACTCCCCCGGCGACATGATCCGACCTGCACCGGGCCCTGCCCGGTCCCGCTGTCCCCCGAGGCTCTGGCCCAGCTCTACACCGACTACCTCGACCTGATGGCCTCGCGACGGCTGCCGGCCGACACCACGTTCGAGGAGTACTACTTCACATGGCGCGCCGGCCGGCGGGGCGAACGGCTGGTCGGCCTCGACGACGGCGCCGTCCGAGCCGAGACGGTCGCGGGACGGCGCCTGATCACACGGCCCGACAAGCAGCTGAAGGGTGTCATCCGCACCCTCGTGCTGCTGGTCGACTTCCCCGACGAGGAGCACGATCCGGACCACCGCCCGGGCCACTACGAGCAGTTGCTGTTCAGCACGG
Organism: Streptomyces solicamelliae; assembly: GCF_045348655.1. Lineage (NCBI taxonomy): Bacteria > Bacillati > Actinomycetota > Actinomycetes > Kitasatosporales > Streptomycetaceae > Streptomyces > Streptomyces solicamelliae. The sequence continues at coordinate 7,273,418 of NZ_CP160404.1, read as the reverse complement.
ACTCCCTGCCGACCGGCAGCATGCGCGAGTTCTACCGCAGGGTGAGCGGCTTCCAGTCGCTGGGCGACGGCGGCGGCATCGACATCCAGGGCGAGGTGCACGGCTGGTTCCGGCTGCCGCGGCCGCTCTCGTTCTACGCCGACGGCAACTCCGGCATGAACCGGTTCCCCCGCAACGCGCAGGGCATGGCACGCGACGCGGTGAACCTGGCCAAGGAAGAGGGTGTGGACTTCGCTCCCTTCGACGCTCTGGAGGAGAACATGGTCACCGCCCTGTTCATCGTCCACGCGGGGCCCGGAGCCGAGAAGACCAAGAGCGGCGACGACATCTGGAGCCTCAAGTGGGGCGTGCCGGGCGGTGTCCCGGTCGGCCGGAACCTGACCGTGGAGACGTTCCTGACCGTGCCCGAGGACTGCGCCATGGGCGTCTGCGCGCACGAGTGGGGGCATCTGGCGGCGCGCTGGGCCGACTACTACGACACCGGCGAGCTGCAGGCGACCAAGTCCAACGGCCTCGGCAACTACTGCCTGATGGCGTCCGGCTCGTGGGGCAACAGCGGGCTCACGCCGGTGTTCCCCAACGGCATGCTGCGGATGTTCCACGGCTGGGCCAGCCCGAAGCGGATCCGGAGGACCACGAAGGACGTGGTGCTGGCTCCGGCCGCGGAGGGCGGCGACCTGCTCTTCATCCAGAACGAGGACAGGATGTCGGAGATGCAGTACATCCTGGTCGAGTACCGGCGACGCCGGGGGCAGGACGCCTTCCTGCCGGACGAGGGGATCTCGGTCTACTCGGTCGACGAAGCGATCCCCGACGTGAACGACGAGGACCGTCTCGCGATCCAGCTGCTGCAGGCCGACGGCAGGCGCGACCTGGGCGCGATCTTCGGGCTGGGCAACCGGGGAGACTCCACCGACCTGTACCCCGCCCTGGGGAACAGGATCATCGGGGAGGCGACGGACCCGGCGCTCGATCTGCCCGACGGGACCTGGTCCGGCGTCACCCTCGAGGTCGAGGGCAACCCGTCCGACGACGAGATGGCCGTCGACATCCACATGGTGTGAGGCCGCCGGGCCGGCGGTTCCCCCGCCGGCCGACGGTTCACACCGACGTCCCGCGCGAAGGGAGGAGCGTGGTGAGCAGCCCCGTCGTCCGCATCGCCGACCTGCTGGAGGACGCGCCGACGGACTCCGCTCCTCCCCCGGTCCCCTCGGCCGCGGCCTCCGGCGCGTCGCAGGCGTCCGGCCGTCCTCCGCTCACCGTGACCGTGGTCTGGGGCGACCTGCCGGAGGTGCCGGCCGACCTGCACGTCACCGGGCACTACCATGCGGTCCTGCCCGCCGCAGCGGAGCTGGCCCTGGACCGCGCCATCTCCGGCGGGCCGCGACGGCTCATCGCCGAGCACACCCAACGCGGCCGCATCGACGCCCAGTTGGGCTTGGTCACGTACTTCCCCTGCAAGGGCGGCACGGTCCGCTCCGCGGCCGTCGTCGGCATGGGCCCGCTGGGCACCCTGACGGAACGCCGCGCCACCCAGTTGCACACGTCCCTGCTCGGTGAGGTCATGGGGCTCGGCCATGTGCGGACCCTCGCGACGGTGCTGATCGGCTCGGGTACCGGCAATCTCACCGTCACCCAGGCGGCGCGGGCCCTCGTGCACGGCTTCGGCGGCGCGCTTCGCTCGCAGGCGTCCTCGGCGGCGGCGTCCCGGCTCACCGAGGTGCTCGTGGTGGAGATCGACCGCCTGCGAGCGGAGCAGCTCGTCCGGGCGCTGGACGAGTCCGCCGGACAGCAGGCGTACCTGCGGATCGCGCCGAGGCTGCGCGAGGAGCGCAGCGGCAGGCTGTCGCCCGAGTCCGCGGCGGTGTACGCGCTCACGGCGCTGACACGGCTCACCGGACCGGCGGGCACGACGACCGGCGAAGCCGGGCGCCCGGACGGCGCGGGATCACCGGCCGGTGACGGGCTCCTCGGCGAGCTGCTGGCCGGACTGGACCCCGCGATCCGTCACCGAGTCCGGAAACAGCTCGGCCCCCTCGCCGAAGTCGACCGGACCCACCTGTCCTTGAAGGTGCACCGGACGATGGACCCCACGGAGAGCACCGTGCCGGTGAGGGTGTCCGCCCTGTCGGGCGCCGGCGGACTGCGCTGGGCGGCTCTGACGGAGCGGGCCACCGTGCCGGAACGGCTCGTACCGGTGGACATGGACCTGTTGCGACAGCTCGTGGACCGGCTCACCGAACCGAGCGCCGAGGACGCGAGGGACCTGCCGGACCTGTTGTCCCGGTTCGTGGTCCCGCCGGACTTCCAGCAGCTCCTCACGGACGAGGCGACCGTGCTGCTCGAGCTGGACCAGGAGACCGCGCTCGTCCCCTGGGAGTTCCTGGCCGACGTGAAGCAGCGCAGCGGCGAGCGGGACGCGCCCTTGGCCGTCCGCACCCCGCTCTCCCGGCAGTTGCGCACCCGCTATTCGCGGGTGCTCGCCGAGGAGACATCGGCGGGCCCGTTGAAGGCCCTGGTGATCGGCGATCCGGGCGATCCGGAGAAGGGTTTCCAGCTGCCGGGGGCGCGCGCCGAGGCCGTGGCGGTGGCGGCGCAGCTGAGGCGCCTGGGAGTCGAGGTCACGCTGTTCGTCGGCGCGGCCGGTTCCGGACGGCCTGCGGACCCCGGACCGCCTGCGGACTCCGGACGCCGTGCGGGCTCCGAGCGGCCGGTGGACGTAGCGCCCGCGACCCGCTTGGACGTCCTGCGCGTCCTGCTGGCGGGCGGCCATCACATCGTCCACTACTGCGGCCACAGTTCCTTCGACACCTCGGCCTCCGGAGTGCGGTCGGGGTGGGTCTTCGCGGACGGACTGCTCACCGCCCAGGAGCTGGTACAGCTCGAACGCCCTCCGAGGATCGTCGTCGCCAACGCCTGCTACTCGTCCCGCCTCGCGGACACCGGCAGAGCCGAGCCGCTGCCCGGGACGCCCTGGGGGAGTCCGCAGGCCCGGCTCGTACCGAGTCTCGCCGACGAATTCCTGCGGGTCGGGGTCGCGCACTACGTCGGAGCGGGCTGGCGCATCCCCGACGACCAGGCGACCGCGTTCTCCACGACGTTCTACACGCACCTGCTGGAGTCCGGGCCGGGCGGGCCCGAGCACACCGTCGGCGCCGCGGTCCACGCCGCGCGCAGAGCTCTGTACCAGGAGCGGGACGGCTCCCCGGGCGCCGTTGCCGGAGGGCCGCGGCAGGATCCGCCGGGCGCCGCGCCGGAACGGCGGCGGAACAGTACCTGGGCCGCCTACCAGCACTACGGCGACCCCACCGACCCGTTCGTCCGAGCGAGCGACGACTAGGAAGGTCCCTCATGGCCAGGATCCCGATGACCGACGTCGTCGTACTCCTCCCCGGCATCACCGGAAGCGTGCTCACCAAGGACGGCAAGGACCTGTGGGCCCCCTCGCTGGGCGCCGTGCTCGGGGCGCTCACCAGCCTGGGCCGCTCCCTCGACGCGCTCGCGCTGGAGGACGACGACTGGCGCACCGACGACCTCGGTGACGGCGTCGTCGCCGAACGGCTGGTGCCCGACCTGCACACCCTGCCAGGCCTGTGGAAGATCGACGGCTACAGCCGGATCGAGCGCTTCCTGACCTCGCAGTTCGACCTCGAGGAAGGCGAGAACTACTTCCCGTTCCCCTACGACTGGCGGCGTGACAACCGGGCCGCCGCGCGCCGGCTGCGGGACCGGAGCCACGCATGGCTGCGGGACTGGCGCCTGGCCAGCGGCAACGACGACGCCCAGCTCATCCTGATCGGCCATTCGATGGGCGGTCTCGTCGCGCGCTACTTCGTCGAGGCGATGGGCGGCTGGAAGGACACCAGGGCCGTCGTGACCTTCGGCACGCCGTACTACGGGTCGCTCAACGCCGTCGAGTTCCTGGTCAACGGGTTCTCCAAACGCATCGGCCCCTTCGAGCACGACCTCACCGGGTTGCTCCGCTCCCTCACGTCCCTGCATCAGCTGGTCCCGGTCTACAAGTGCGTGTACGGGCCGGGCGACGAGCCCGTCACCCCGGCGAAGGCCGGGCTGCCCGGCTGGCAGCCGGGCTGGACCGCCCATTTGACCGAATTCTTCGGTGAGATGGAGACAGCCGCGGCCGCCAACCGGGCGGACCCGGCCTGGGACTCACGGAAGGCCGTGTACCACCCGATCGTCGGCATGGACCAGCCCACCCTGCAGTCCGCCCGGCTGACGGACGGGAAGGTGGAGACCCTGCGGACCCGCGGGGATCACGACGAAAGCGGTGACGGGACGGTGCCCAAGCTGTCCGCCGCCCTCTCCGGGACCGAGAACGCCCGCACCTTCGTCCCGCAGCGGCACGCGAGCCTGCAGAACCAGGATGCGATGCTCGACCACGTCAAGGGCATCCTGCAGTCCCTGGACGATGTGCGGATCGACGACCTGCGGGCCGCGGTGACCTCCTGGTTCAGCTACCTCGGCGACGACCTCTATCTGACCGTCGAGCCCGTGGTCTGCGAGATCGGCGCCGAAAGCGCCCTCGGTGAGGGTCAGTTGCCCGAGGTGCAGGCGCGCCTGACCGTCACCGACCGGCTCACCGGGCAGCCGGTCCGCGACCTCCCCGTCACGGTGACGCGGGAGCGCCGGACGTTCAGCCTCGACCCTCTGCCGCCGGGCACGTACGACCTGCTGGTCAGCGCGACGGCCGGCACCGCGCCGTTGTCCGAGGTGTTCGTGGTCGCACCCGGCGGCGCCGACGGCTGATGCCCGCAGTCCGGCCCTGCCGCCGTGCCGCCGCCTTGCGTCGTGCAGCCGCCTTCCGCCGTCGGCGTTTCGGCCACTCCGCGGTGGCACCACGACCCTCTTGCCGAAGGGGTCGATGCATACAGCACGAACGCGCATTCGCCTGTCTTCGGGGGTCGCGCTACGTCCGAAACACATGTGTTCGACTCGCCGGGCAGCATCGTTGGGCCACACGACACCCCAACCCCCCTTCATGGAGGCCGTCGTGTATCCCACCGATGACAGTGACCCGTTGGCGGCCGCAGCCGAAACTCCGTCGGAATCCGAACAGTTACTGTTCGGCGGCGAGCTCACCTACGACTACGGGTGGGGCGCCCATGACGGTGCCTGGCTGAAGCTGGGGCTCCGCGCGATGGCCGGTTCCCTGCCGCGGCAGGTCTCGATGGCCGTGCGGCTGGCGCGCGAGGCGGACCCGCGGGCGTTCGCCACGGTCGCCGTGAGCGAGGTCGCCCGCGGCATCACGCAGGCCGTCTCGCTGATCGCGGTCAACAGCCTGCTGGTCGAGCTGCTCGCCCACGGGGACATCACCGGCCGCCTGCGCGCCGCCCTGCCGTCGCTCGCGCTGGTCGCGGCCCTCGCGGTCGTCGGCTCGGCCTGCCGGTCGGCGTCGTCCGCCGCCACGGGGATCCTGGAGCCGAAGGCGCAGCGGGTGGCGACCGAGCGGTATCTGGGCCTGGTGGCGCGGGTGGAGCTGGAGGCGATCGAGGACGACGCCTTCCACAAGCTGATGGACTCCGCCCAGTGGGGCGCGGACTCGGCACGGCGGATGGTCGGGTACTGCACCGCCGTGGTCACGTCCGCGATCTCGCTGATCGCCGCCGCGGGTGTGCTCACCGTCCTGCACCCGCTCCTCCTGCCGCTCCTGGTGCTCATGGCCCTGCCGAGCGCCTGGGGTTCGCTGACGATGGCCCGGCACCGGTACATCAGCTGGCACCGCTTCGTGCAGCATGTACGGGCCGCGAAGCTGATCAGCCAGCTGCTGATCAATCAGCAGGCGGCCGCCGAGATCCGTGTCCACGACGCGGCCCCGTTCCTCCTGAAGCACTTCCGGCAGATGGCCGAGACGAGCGAGCGGGAGCAGACCCGGCTCGCCTGGACCGGCGCCCGCACGAGCCTGGTCGCGGATTCGACGCGCGGCCTCGCCACGATCGCGACCTACGGCGTTCTCGGGTTGCTGCTGTGGAACGGGCAGATGGGCCTCGCCGTCGCCGGCACGGCGGTGCTGGCGATCCGTACGGGGGCGTCGAGCATCACCGACCTCGTGCTGCGCGTCACCGACGTCCAGGAAGAGGCGTTGTTCGTGGCCGACCTTCAGAAGCTGTGCGACGAGGCCACCCGGCGTGCCATCCCCGTCGGCGGGCTCGACGTGCCCCAGGAAGCGGACGTCAGGTTCGAGAAGGTGACCTTCACCTACCCCGGCGCCGACAAGCCGTCCTTGTACGAGGTCGACCTCGTCATCCCGCGCGGCAGAACCGTCGCCCTCGTCGGCCGGAACGGCTCGGGCAAGTCGACCGTGGTCCGGCTGCTGAGCGGGGCCCGGCTCCCCGACTCCGGCCGCGTCCTGTGGGGTGGGGTGAGCACCGCGGAGGCCGAGCGGGCGCAGGTCTTCGATCGGGTCGCGATGGTCGCACAGGACTTCTTCCGCTGGCCCTTCACCGCTCGGGTGAACATCGGCATCGGCCGCAGCAGTGCCGCGATGGACGACCGGAGCATCGAGGCCGCGGCGGCCTACGCGGACGCCGACGAGGTCGTCAAGGGGCTCCCTCGGGGCCTGGACAGCCTGCTCGCCCGGGGATACAAGGGCGGGCAGGAGATCTCGGGCGGGCAGTGGCAGAAGATCGGTCTGGCTCGCGCGCGGCGCCGCGACGGGGCCGTGCTGATCGTGGACGAGCCCACGAGCGCGCTCGACCCCGCCGCCGAGCAGCGGGTCTTCGACCAGATCCACCAGTTGGCCGGCTCGGGCCAGACCACGGTCCTGATCACCCACCGCCTGCACAGCGTCCGGCACGCGGACCTCATCTATGTGCTGGACGAGGGCCGGGTCGTCGAGCACGGCACGTTCACCGCGCTCATGGATCCGGCGACCGGTGCCGGCGTGTTCCGGGAGATGTACGAACTGCAGGCCCGCCAGTTCCTGAACCCGTCGCTGCCGGGGCAGGCCGCCCCGGCGGAGGCCGTCGGCGAGGGGCAGGCACGGTCGTGAGTCGTCGTGCGGTCGGCCCGGGTCTCGGCGACGAGACCCGGGCCGGGCGCTCGTCGTTCGGGGTCGCGTGCGTTCAGGCCACGGGCTGCTGCTGGGTGAGGCAGTGGATGCCACCGTTACCCGTGCCGAGGCGGTCGATGTCGAGCTGCTCGACGCGACGGTCGGGGTAGAGGCGGGCCAGAGTCGCCCGCGCGGCCTCGTCGGCTCGCGGTCGCCGAACTGGGCCGCGGCTTCGAGGTCATCGACCTTCCACAGCCCGACCCCGACCGGTACGTAACCGAGTTCGGCGACCGGAAGGCCGACGACCGCGCGCGCGGAATCCTCCAGGAGCACTCCCCAAGCGGGACATCGTGCACGTGAAGTACGGCGACGGGGCCGGCACCACCGGCCCCGTCGTCGTCAACTCATCTGTCCCTGCCGCTACTTGACGCCGAGAAGCTGCTCGATCGGGTCGATGGCGAAGTAGATGAGGAAGAGGGCGGACACGCCCCACAGCAGCCAGTGCACCTCACGCGCCTTGCCGAGCGCGGTCTTGATGATGACGTAGGCGAGGAAGCCGGCGCCGATGCCGTTGGTGATCGAGTACGTGAACGGCATGACGGCGATGGTCAGGAACGCCGGGATCGCGATGTCGTAGCGGTCCCAGTCGATGTGCTTGACCTGCGTCATCATCAGGAAGCCCACGGCCACGAGGGCGGGGGCCGCCGCCTGCAGCGGCACGATGGTCAGGACCGGCGTGAGGAAGAGCGCGAGGGCGAACAGGCCGCCGGTGAACAGGTTGGCGAAGCCGGTACGAGCGCCTTCGCCGACGCCCGCCGCCGACTCGATGTACGTCGTCGCGGAGGACGCCGACGCGGCGCCGCCGGCCACGGCCGCCGCACCGTCGATGAGGAGCACCCTGCCGAGGTTCGGGACCTGGCCGCGTTCGTCGAGGAGCCCGGCCTCGGCCGTCACGCCGACGACCGTGCCCATGGTGTCGAAGAAGTCCGACAGGATGAGGGTGAAGACGAGCAGCACCACGGTGACGACGCTGACCTGACCGAACGCCCCGAAGATGTCGAAGTTGCCCAGCAGCCCGAAGTCGGGAGAGGCCACCACGGAGTCCGGGAGCGAGGGGGTGGTCAGACCCCAGGTCTTGATGTCGGCGGCCTGGTCGAGGACGACGGCGAGGACGGTCATCGCGACGATGCTGATCAGGATCGCGCCCTTGACCTTGCGGGCGAGCAGCACGACGGTCAGCCCGAGCCCGAGGGCGAACACGAGCATCGGCCAGCCGGTGAGGCTTCCGGTGCCGAGCTGCACCGGCACGGTGGTGTTGGCCGCGTCCGGGATGCGGGTGACGAACCCGGCGTCGACGAAGCCGATGAACGCGATGAACAGGCCGATGCCGACGCTGATGGCCTGCTTGAGCGGCTGCGGGATGGCGTGCATGACGGCCTCGCGCAGACCGGTCAGCACCAGGACGCAGATGATGAGGCCTTCGAGCACGATCAGGCCCATCGCGTCGTCCCACGTCATCAGCGGGGCGAGCTGGAAGGCGACGACGGCGTTGAGGCCGAGACCCGCGGCGAGGGCGAGCGGGAGGTTGCCGCCGACGCCCATGATGACGGTCATCACGGCGGCCACGAGCGCGGTGGCGGTGACCAACTGCGCCGGGTCGAGCTGGGCTCCGGTCTTGTCCTCGGCCGCGCTCAGGATGATCGGGTTGAGGACGAGGATGTACGCCATGGTGAAGAACGTGGCGATACCACCGCGTATCTCGCGTGCGTACGTCGATCCGCGCTCGGTGATGCGGAAGTAGCGGTCGAGCGGGCCGCCGGGGGTACGGGGGGAACCTCCGGCCTGTGGGTGCGCGTCGTACGGTGCGCCGGTCGCGCTGGGGGAATTCATCGACTCTCCAGAATCGGCACATGCCCTGGGAAGCGGCACATGGGTGGGCGTGGGGAACGCATCCGGAATCAGGGACAGTTGGGGCGATCCTCTGATGCCGCGGTCGGCCGCGTGATGCGCGAACGCACATGCGAAGTGGTGTGGATCATACGGACAGCGGCCCTGCGGTGTGGGCAGGATTGGTATCAACTGCCAATGGTTGCAAGGATGTTATGGAGATCCGGCGACCGCGCCCTCACCTGCCCCGCTTCCCCTGCGGACCGCCGTCGGAGGCATGCACGAAACGCACACTCGTGGGAACGCACAGTAGCCAGATCGCACAACGATCTCTACCATCCCGGCTGTGTCTGGACCCCCCTCCCCCCATGACCGGCCTGCACCCTTCGACGCCGCTGCCGCGCGCCGCATCCGCGAGTCACTAGGCATGGCGCCTGGCCATGTCGCGCACGGTTTGCGCACCTCGTTCGGCTTACGACACGTCACGCCTGACATCGTCATCGCCTGGGAACGCGGCACAGCCGCGCCCAGTCCCGGCGAGCTCACGGCCCTCGCGAGCGTGCTGTGGTGCGATGCGACCCAACTCATAGGTTCGCCACGTGCGTTGAGAGAGCATCGCCTGATCCGCGGCTACGCCGCCGCCGACGTCGCGCGCGCGATCGGCATGGACGTCGACGCCTACGACGACGCCGAACTCAGCGGTGTCTGGACGGGCGACGCCCGACAGACGGCCGCTCTCGCCGCCGTGCTCGGCCTCTCCTCGCGCGCCCGCATGTCCGTCACGGGTGACGACGAGCGCCTCGCCGGGCTGCTCGGCGAGGCGGTGAGCACGCGCTGGCAGGCGCACGTCCGCGCCGTCGCCAAACTCACCGGCCACGACCGCCGCACGCTCGACGGCCCGCTGCGGACGATGCACCAGGAGTACCAGAACCTGATGACGGCCACCCTGAGCCGGGCCGCCGCCGCGGCGACCTCCGGCGAGCAGGGCCGCATCTATCTGGAACAGATCGTCGACCGCTTCTGGGACCTCGTGGAGTCCTCGGCCTGAGCGGCCTCGCCGCCACGACCGTGGCGCACCCCTGAACAGCTGCACCGACCCGTCGACACGCCGACCGAGCCGGCCGACCCCGCGCGCACGGCCTTTCGGCCCCGCGGAGTCGGCCGCCGGCGGGTCGAGTCGCGTACGTCCCGCCCTTGACGACCATCCGCCGCCCTCCCATACTGGCGGCCAAATCGATTTGGCCAAATCGATTTGGCTCCCGTCCAGGGCCGGATCGCGGCTGAACCCGCAGCATGTCGCACGCCGATCGGAGCTCGCACGTGTCCCGTCCCCGCCCCGCCCTTCCCGGTCCGGACCAGCCACCCGCGCCGGACCCCGTGGCCCCCTCCCCCTCAGCCACCTCCCCCGGATCCCCCTCCGCCGTCCACCCCGTCGACGAATCCCGCCCACTGGGCCGGATCCTGCTCTTCGGCGTCCAGCACGTGCTCGTCATGGCCGCCACCCCGATCTCGGCGATCTTCCTGATGAGCGCGGCCCTGCGCCTCGACCCGGGCCTGACGGTGAACCTGCTCTCCGCGGCGTTCGTGCTCTCCGGCGTCGGCTCGCTCATCCAGTCGCTGGGTCCGTGGAAGTTCGGCCCCCGGCTGCCGTTCGTGATGCTGCCGGGCGGCGCGCCGCTCGTGCTCTTCATCGCCATCGCCGAGCAGCACGGCCTGCCCACGGCGGTCGGGGCGGTCATCCTCACCGCCGCCTTCTACTTCGTCGTCCTGCCCCTCTTCTCGCGGCTGCTCGCCTTCTTCCCGGCCCTCGTCATCGGCACGATGATCGTGATCGTCGGCGTCAACCTGGTGAAGGTCGGGGCCGTACTCGTCACCGGCCGGCCCGGCGAGCCCGGCTTCGCCGATCCGACGAACCTCGGGCTCGGCATGGCGACGATCGCCTGCACCGTCGTGTTCTACCTGCTGTTCACCGGCGTCCTGCGCCAGCTCGCCGTCATGCTGGGGCTGCTCGCCGGCACGGCGATCGCGGCCGTGCTCGGCCATATGGACCTGTCCGGGGCAGCCGACGGCGGACTGGTCAGCCTGCCGGAGCTCATGCCGTTCGGCTCGCCCCAGTTCAACCTGCTCGCCGCACTCCCCCTGATGCTCTACAGCCTCGCCTCCATGGCGGAGGCCACCGGCCAGACGGTCATCAACGCCGAGGCCGTCGGCAAGGAGATCGATCGGCGCACCGCCGTGCCTCGGACCATCCGCGGCGACGCGGTCACCTCCCTGTTCGGCGGGTTCTTCGGGCTGCCGCTGATGGTGACGAGCGGCGAGAACATCGGGATCGTCCGCGTCACCGGCGTCCGCAGCCGCTTCGTCACCGCCGCCGCCGGCGTGGTCCTCATCGTCATCGGCTTCCTCGCCCCGGTGACCCGGGCGATCAGCGTCATCCCCTCGTCGGTCATCGGCGGCACCGCCATGGTGGTCTTCGCGGTCATCACCGTCCTCGGGGTGCAGATGCTCGGCCGCTCCGACCTCGACAGGCACACCAGCACCTTCATCTGCGCCGTCGCCCTGGCGCTGGGACTGCTGCCCATCCTCGTCCCGGGCGTGTACGCCGGGTTCTCGCCGAACCTCCGCATCCTCCTCGAAAGCGGCGTCGCCGTCGGCGCGTTCGTCGCGGCCGTCCTCAACATCCTGTTCCACCACGTCCGACCGGGCGTCGTCGCCCGTCTGGCCACCGCCCGCACGGAAGGCGACCGATGAACCCGCTCAGCCGCGAACTCCTCGACGGGCCGGGCCCGCTGCTCCTGACACCGGATGCGGTCCTGCTCCCGGAAGGCCCCGCCGACGGCTTCGCGGTCGTCGTCGCCGACGGCACCTTCCAGGCCGTGGGCCCCGCGGCGGAACTCCGTCGCACCCACCCGCACCTCCACGCCGTCGAGCTGCCCGGCCACCTGCTGATGCCCGGCTTCGTCGATGCTCACCACCACCTCACGCAGAGCTTCGGGTCGGCGCTCGCGTTCGGGGAACCCTCCGAGATCTTCCGGCGGGTCTGGGTCCCGCTCGAAGGCGCACTGGACGAGGAGTCGGCGTACGTGGCCGCCAAGCTGGCGGCGCTCGAAGCGCTGCGCGGCGGGTTCACCACCGTCGCCGACGCGGGGACCCGCGCGGACGTCGACGTGGAGGTGGTCGCGGCCGCCGCGCGGGACGCCGGGATCCGCTGTGTGCTGGGGCTGGTCTGCAACGACGCCGACGGCGACGAGGACAGCTCCGCCGTCCTGGCCCGTGCCGAGAAGCACCTCGCCCGCTACGGGGGCGATCCGCTGGTGCATCCCTCCCTCGCCGTCTCCATCCCCGAGGCGGCCACCGAGGAGACCCTGCGGCGCACCGCCCGGCTCGCCGCCGAGTCCGGGGCCGTCGTGCAGATCCACCTCAACGAGCACCTGGCGGGCGTCGAGCGCTCCCTCGTCCGCCACGGTCTGCGTCCCCTGGAGCACCTGCACGCGATCGGCGCCACCGGCCCGCAGCTGCTCGCCGCGCACGCCACGCTGCTCACCCCGCGCGAGGTGACCCTGCTGGCCGACACCGGGACCGCCGTGAGCTACAACCCGGTGGCCAGCGCATGGAAGGGCAACGCCGTGGCGCCGGCCACGGCCATGGCCGAGCGCGGCGTCCGCTTCGGTCTGGGCACCGACGGGACCCGCGGCGACGGCTTCCGGCTCGCCGACGCGGCCGAGTTCGCCCAGCGGCTCGCGTACGGGCTCGCCACCGGCGACTCGTCGTGCGGCGCGGGCTGGACCTGGCTGGAACACGCCACACGCGGCGGCGCCGACGCGGTCGGCCTGGGGGCCCGAACCGGCGTCGTCGGCGAGGGCCTGGCGGCCGACTTCCTCCTCGTGGACCTCACCAACCCTGAACTGGCGCTCTCCTGGGACGTGCCGTGGGAGCTGGTACGGCGCGGCAACCGGGACCAGATCACCGCCGTGTTCGTCGCGGGCCGGCTGCGGCTGTGGCACGGTCGGCCCACGGCCTGGGACGGTCCCGCGCTCGTCCGGCGGGCGACCGAACTGGCCGCCGCAGCCGTGGGCCGCGCGACCATCGTCCGCGCGCATCCCACGTCGACGGCGGCGCGCGCGGCCGGCGGCGGCTGTGGACGGAGCACGGCACCGTGAGCACCGACACCCTGGTCGTTCTCGGCCTCGCCGTGGCGATCGCCGCGTTCGTACAGGGCACGAGCGGGCTCGGCTTCGCGTTGATCGTCGCGCCGGTGGCCGGGATCCTCGATCCCGGCCTGGTGCCGGTGTTCGTCCTGGCGTCGATGATCCCGCTCAACGCGTACGTGGCCTGGCGGGAACGCGCCTCGCTCGACCTGCGCGGGGCGGGCTGGATCACCGCCGCCCGGCTCGCCGCCACGCCCGCCGGGCTGGCGTTGCTCTGGCTGATCCCGGAGCGCAGCCTCGGCGTCTTCGTGGGCGTCGCCACGGTGCTGGCGGCGGTGGTGAGTCTCGCCGCACCCGCCTTCACCCCCGGCCGGGCCGCCTACGTCGGCGCGGGCGCGGTCACCGGACTGACCGAGACCGCCACCGGCGTCGGCGGGCCCCCGCTGGCGCTGGTCTACCAGCACCGGTCGCCGGCCGAGCTGCGCTCGACCGTCGCCGTCTGCTTCCTGGTCGGCGAAGTCGCCTCGCTGGCGCTGCTGTTCGGTACCGGGAAGGCGCAGCCGGAGGAACTGGGATGGGCGGCGGCGGCGCTGCCCGCGATCGCCGTCGGCGCGTGGGCGAGCCGTCTGGTGCACCGGCGGGTGAACGCCGACGCGATGCGCCGCTTCGTACTCGGGTTCGCCCTGGTCTCCGGAGTGGGTCTCATCCTGGGGATGTGACCCGAGGGTCTCGCCCGGAGCTGCGGTGCTCGCCGGTCCGGGCGGGACCCGTCGGCCCGCCCTGGGGCCGGCATGCGCCCCCGTCCCCCTCGGCCTCAGCTTCGGGACGGCCCCCGGAGCGAGGAGGCGCGTGGGATGACGCGGGGTTCGGGGGCGACGGTCGTCATGTCGGGGGGCAGGTCGTCGCGCAGGCGGCCGAGGAGGAGCTCGACCGCGGCCGACGCCGCCCGGTCCAGGCACAGGTCGACGGCGGTGAGGGGCGGCTCGCAGGTGCGGGCGCGCAGCCCGTCGTACCGGGTGACGACCATGACGTCGTCCGGCATGGTCCGGCCGCTGTCCCGGATCGCCCGGACCGCGCCCACGGCGAAGGCGTCCACCAGCGCGCAGACGGCGTCGATCTCCGGGTGCCGGGCGAGGAGTTCCGCGCAGCGGTCGTACCCGGCCTGTTCGCCTCCGGCTTCGGCGGCGGTCGCCACGATCGGGGTCCAGCCGTGCTCGGCGGCCACTCGTTCGTAGGCGGCGCGCGCGTCGACCGAGGAGTGCCGCTCCCCCGCCCCGATGATCAGCGCCGGCCGCTCGGCGCCCTGTTCGTGGAGATGGGCGAGCAGCAGTTCGGTGACGAGTCCGCCGCGGAGGTCGACGTACGGCGCGGCCTCCGCCGCGGACACGGGCCGGCCGAGGGCCACGTACGGCAGGCCGCGCTCCCTGAGCTGCGCCACCGCCGCGTCGTCGACGTCCGGCTCGACGACGATCGCGCCGTCGATGTCGACGGAGTGCAGGCCGGAGCCGGACTGGACGGGCGGTACGAGCACGAGTGCGTAGCCGTGCAGGAGCGCGCTCTCCGCGGCGGCCGCGGCGATCTCCATGTAGAAGCCGAGCCGCGAGGGTCCGGCGGCGACGGCGAACGGCATGGACGAGGCGAGCGCGATGGCCTTCGCCTGCCCGCGGCGCAGTCGCTGCGCCCGCAGGTTGGGCCGGTATCCGAGCTCGGCGGCGACCTGCCTGATCCGCTCCCGGGTCCGCGGGTCGACCTTCCCGATCCCGTTGAGCGCATGGGAGACGGTCGTCCGCGACACCCCGGCGGCGCTCGCGACGTCGGCGATCGTGGGCGGCCTCGAGCCGGACCCGGAAGGGGGCATCTGCAGTCGCTCCTCACATGCGCGGTACAGGTGGTGACTCCATCTTCGCCGATGCGGTCACGGGTCGCGGCGCAGTGCCCCGTGCCTGGTGGGGCGGGGGACGTCCGCCCGCCTCCGGAGGTGTCGGCCCTGCTAGATTCGGCCGCCATGCGATCACGTGACTACGACCTCGACTTCCGCGACCGGGCCCGTCGCATACGGGCCTGGGGCATCGGGCTGCTGGCCCTGGCGGCGCTGCTGTGGACGTGGTGTCTGCTGTTGCTGCTGACGCCGTACGAGGTGGACAGGAAGCCGGACGACCGGCATCCCGAGGCGTGCGAGTCACGGTTGTTCACGGAGCGCGGGACGGCCAACGACGGTCTGTACAGGCACGATTGGTGTCAGAACGAACGGGACTGGCCCGAGGCCCTGGCGGTGCTCGGGCTGTCGCTGCCGGCAACTGCCGCCGGGGTGGCGCTCTTCACGATCGGCACCGTGACCCGCGCCATGAGCGCCCACTCCGAAGCCATGCGCGAGCTGGACAAGCTCGCTGCCGCGCCGAAGGCGTAGCCCCCGGCCGACCCAGGCAGAGCCCCTTCGTCCGCCGCTTCTCTCGCTCCGGCGATTGTCAGTGGTGGGTGAGACGGTTGGAGCATCCAGTCGGAAACGAGGGGGAGCCGTCATGTCCGGAAGCCAGAACTACATCAACCACGTCGCGCTCGTGCTGGACGCCAGCTCGTCCATGTCGCACCTGAGCCGCAAGGTCGTCGAGGTCGCCGATCAGCAGATCGCCTACCTCGCCCGCCGGTCCCGTGAGTTGGACCAGGAGACGCGCGTCACCGTGTACGTGTTCGCGGACAAGGTGGAGTGCGTCATCTATGACAAGGACGTGCTGCGGATGCCGTCCCTGAAGCAGCTGTACCGGGCCGGGGGGATGACGGCACTGCTGGCCGCCGCGTTGAAGTCGCAGCACGAGCTGGCGCAGACCGCTCAGCTGTACGGCGACCACAGCTTCCTGACGTTCGTGCTGACCGACGGGCAGGAGAACGCGAGTCACCGCTGCCCCGACGCCCCGGCCCGTACTCCGCGGGAACTCGTCCGGGCCGTGGCCGAGATGATCGAGACGCAGGACGACAACTGGACGCTGGCCGTGCTCGTGCCGGACCAGATGGGCAAGCGGGAGGCCATGCAGTGCGGTTTCCCCAACGACAACATCGCCATCTGGGACGCGACCAGCACCCAGGGCCTGGAGGAGGCCGGGCAGGTCATCCAGGAGGCCACCGAGAAGTTCATGGTGGGCCGCACGAAGGGCATCCGCGGATCGAAGGCGGTGTTCTCGACCGGCGCCCAGGCCGTCAACAAGAAGACCATCAAGGCCGCTGGCCTCACCCCGGCCGACCCGTCCAAGTACCACCTGGTACCGGTCACCCGTGACGCGGCCATCCGCGACTGGGTCGTCGAGAGCGGGCACACCTACCGCACCGGCGGCGCGTACTACCAGCTGAGCAAGTCGGAGAAGATCCAGGCGCGCAAGCAGATCGCCGTACTGGAGAAGAAGACGGACCGTGTCTACACCGGGCCCGAGGCCCGCGCCCTGCTCGGCCTGCCCGACGCGGAGGTCCGCGTCAAGCCCGACCACAACGACGACTTCACGATCTTCGTGCAGAGCACGAGCGTCAACCGCAAGCTGGTCCCCCAGACCCGGCTGCTCGTCATGGCCTGACGCCGCCCCTCCCTGGGCCACCGCGCCGCCTGGCGGCGCGGTGGCCGGGGCGCGCTGCTCGCGCTACCAGCCGCCGTTCGGGTCGAGGTTCTCGTCGGGGTACATCTCGTCCTCGGCATACGGGTTCTCGAAGAGGGACGTGAGGGTGTCCTCGATCGGCGTTCCGATCTCGTCCTCGTCGACGAGGATGCGGCGCAGCATGTTCAGGGGGTACAGGTCCCCCTCCCACCCCTCGTCCTTCGGGCCGACGCAGGGGTGATCCAGTGCTCCGTCGCCGCCTGCGGGGGCGAAGAACGGCGGCAGTTCGCCGGTGTCGACGTCCGGGGTGTACTTCCACACCATCTGCCGATGGCGGCAGAACACCTCGCCGACGTACCAGACGGCGCCCTGCACGAACGGGCTCAGGCGCTGCTCCGTGAGCTGTTCCATGTCCTGCGCCGTCTCGCGGACCCGTTCGTCCAGCGCGCCCAGGGACTCCGGGGTGAAGTCGAGTCGTCCCGCGAGGCCGGCTTGCCCGACCCAGTGATCGTGCCCGCTCTGACGCTCGGCGAGCCAGGCCAGCAGGTCGGGATGACGGGTCGGGTCGTACGTGCTCTCAGGGGATCCGCTCACGACCTCAACCGTAGCCGACCCCGGCGGAACAACAGCGGTCACTTCTTTCCAAGTTGTCACAGGACATCCCCAACAACCCATTGCACAAAGGGTGTTGACTGCCCCTAGGGTGGAACGGCCGGGCGGACGGAGCCATGACAACACGGGGGCCCCACCAGACGTCCGCCCGCCGTTCGGGGATTCAACCGTCCCGTGGCCCCCACGACCAGGGACACCACACACATGAGCACACCCCTACGTACCCGCCTCCGGCGGCGCCTGGCCTCGTTCCTGGCCGTCGCCGCCTCCGCGGGGCTGTTACTCGTCGGACTCCCGGCCACGGCCCAGGCCGCGCCCGGCGACTACGCGAAGATCACCACGGGCAAGCGGTGCGACCAGATGCACCTCAAGAAGACCCTCCCCCGCACTCCGAACAACTCCGGAGCCCCCACGGGCCTGCACCACTGGGTGAAGTCCGGGCCGGACGAGGAGTTCTACTACAACAACGACTTCAAGGGCTTCGAGAACGTCCCCGTCCCCAGTCAGGCCGACCTGAAGGCGGCCGGCTCCACCCGGGCGGACATCGACGGCTGGGACGCCAAGTACGCCGCGTCCCGCAATCCCGAGGACATGAAGAACGCGATCTACGCCCGGTACCACCGGCACAGGATCGACTCCACCAACCCCAAGCCGTTCGGCTCCTGGATGACCCGCTACCTGATCAACAATCAGGCCAACGGGCAGAAGGGCGGCGCCTTCGAGGTCAAGGCCGTCCAGGACTTCAACCTCGTCGGCCCCGACTGGCTGTGTGAGGTGACGATCGAGATCTACGACAAGAACGGCAACAAGATCGCCTCGCGCCGTTACGACGCCTACAACCAGCGCACGGGCGAGCTGGGCGAGTTCAAGTCCAACGGCCACCGCAAGCCCGCCCAGTACCGGGCCGACAAGATCATCCTGCGCCACAAGGACGCCCGGTACGACTTCACCCGGGCGCGCCTGACCATGTTCACCAGCGAGAAGACGACCAACGTCACCCTCAAGGACTACGGGTCGCTGAACCGGGCGCTGCGCGCCGAGCGGGGCACCGGGAACAACCCGATCCGGATCGCCGAACGCCGGGCCACCGCCAAGGGTCTGTGGCCGCAGACCAAGTACACCAAGACCTATCCGGACTTCAGTCCCAGCCCCAACACCCGGACCCAGGGCCCGCTGAACTCCCTCGCCCGCGAATCGGGCAGGAACGCCGCCGAGGCGAAGCAGATCCAGGCCGAACACAACAAGGTCAACACCCGCAGCGCGCTCGGCCGCGGCCCGGGTGGTGTGGACTTCTCGACGCTGGAGCTCCAGTACGTCGGCAACCCGGTCAAGGGCAAGGGCCTGGACTACTCGATGAAGGCCGACTTCGTCGCCGACCCGGACAGCAACCCGGGCTGGGGCGGTGAGGCCAAGCTGACGCTCGCCTCCGACGCGCTGTTCACCTGGCTCGCGCTGACGCCGGACAAGTTCTGGGTGAACCTCAACCCGGACGAGCCCGAGCGGATCATGGACAAGGAGTTCGCGAAGACCGACGCCGGCCGTGTGCTGCTGGAGGCGGACCTCCGGCTCAAGCACGACGCGTTCGTGGTCATGGACCCCGGCACCCGCCGGGGCAAGCAGTTCTGGGACTCGCTCGCCCGCCGCGACGGCGCGCCCTGCCTGCACGGCATGCGCTCCTGGATCGAGCCCGAGCCGGCCAAGGTGCGCGAGCAGGACGGCGGCATCTACATCCTCGACGCGCCGCTGAAGGTCAGCAGCGTCCCGCAGGAGACGAACACCCCCGGCCCCGGCAAGGGCTGCGACCTGACCAAGGCCGAGATCCAGCACAACCAGCGCATGTACGACACGCTGATCGAGCCCGAGGTCATCAAGAAGATCAACGGCGACCCCGTGTACGCCGACCTGCGCCGCGTCTACTCCTCCCGGGTCGCCGCCGAGTGGATCCGGCAGCAGGACGCGAAGAAGGCGACCGACTTCCGCCCGATCATCAACAGCGACGACGTGCGCCGCTGGCCGCTGCGCGGCGAGAACAAGGACTGGAAGAAGGAGACCGTCTACAAGAAGTACGTGAAGGTGTTCAAGGAGGGCGAGTTCGAGTGGGAGATGGAGTACGGCGGCCTGACGTACACGTACATCGTGGGTGGCGTCGACTTCTCCAAGGCTCCCAAGCGCAACATCTCGCAGGTCGAGTTCCGGACGCAGCACCGCAGCCTGCCGCACACCACGAAGGACTCCGTGCGCGCACAGACCTCCGCCCGTGACGCGGAGGTCTCGTACCTCGGCGGCAACGGCGCGGCGAGGACCGACGACGGGAAGCCCACCCCGACCCCCACGCCCACCCCGAAGCCGACCCCGACGCCGGATCCGACGGACTCCGGCAAGCCCACGCCGGCACCGACCCCGACCGGTGGCGAGACGCCCCCGGCGGCCGAGGACCCGGACGGCGACCTCGCCGACACCGGCTCCGACACCCCCATCGGCCTCATCGCCGCCATCGCCGCCACCCTGGCGGCAGCCGGCGGCGTGCTGATGTGGTGGATGCGGCGACGCAGGACCACCGACGACCAGGACGGATAACCCTCCAGCCCGGTCACGAGCGCGGCCCCGCACCCGAGCTACGGGTGCGGGGCCGTGCGCGTTCACCCCCACCGGCAGCTCCTCCGACTGATCGGACCAAGTCGCGGTATGGGGTGGTTCAGGACAATATGGGCCCCGGTGGGCCCGGCCGGGGTCGCCTGACGCGTGGCTGCGGTCGTCCTGGTGAGGCCGCTCGACCGGGAGATCGGATGTGGCTGAGCTCATCATCATCGGGTACGACGACCCGGCCGTGGCCGACAGGGCGTACACCACGGTGGAGGAACTGCAGCGGGACTACGTCGTCCATCTCAACGGCCTCGCGGTCGTCTCCGTCGACGCGGAGGGCAGGACACACGTCGACACGGCCAGCCGCATCGTCGGTGTCTCCGCAGTTTCCGGGGCCCTGTGGGGTGCGATCTTCGGCGTGCTGTTCCTGATGCCCGGCCTCGGGCTGCTGACCGGGGCGGCGCTCGGCGGCCTCGTGGGCAAGCTCAGCAAGTCCGGCGTCGACGAACAGTTCCGCCGGCAGGTGGGGGATCTGCTGAAGCCCGGTTCCGCAGCGGTCGTGATCATGGCGACGAAGGTCACCGACGACAAGTTCACGGCGGCCATGCAGCAGCACGGCGGAACGGTGCTCAAGACCTCGCTCAGCGGCGAGGACGAGAAGGAACTGGCCGAGCAGCTCGCCGGCCACGTGTAGCCGCAGTCCCTCAGAGGAGACGCAGACGTGAAGCCCTCACCGGAGCGATCCGGACGCCCGGTCCGCACGCGGGCCGCCCACGCGGCCCTCGCCGTCGTCGTCGCAGCGCTCGGCGCGGCGGGCCTGGTGTCGTGCGGGTCCGACGGCGATTCGAGCAGTTCGACGAGCCCGCCCTTCAGCCCGCGCCCCACCCCGCCGGACACCGGCGCGTTCAGCGGGACCCCGCCGTCGGCCATCGCCTCCTCCGCGGCCGCGGCGATCGAGTCCGCGCGCGCCTCCAAGTCCGCCGTCGCGGCCTCGGCGTCCGCCCGGGAGGCGTCGCGCAAGGCGTCGATCGGGGCCGAGATCCAGCGCTCGCGCCAGGCGGCCGAGAACGCGCTGAAGGGTGTACAGGGCCGGGGGAACGCCCTGAGCGAGGTCGCTCTGACGGGCAAGCCCCGGGCCGACACCGCCGGGTTGCTGACCGCCCTCGTGACGATCACCAACAAGACGGACTCCACCGCCTCCTACGCCGTCCAGGTCGACTTCGTCGACGCCTCGGGCAAGGTCGTCGAGACCCAGTTCACCGGCGCCGAGGACCTGGCACCCGGCGAGCGGGAACAGCCCCTGGTCATCAGCCGGCAGCCGGGCGACGCCGCCCTCACCGCGTCGCTGGCGAAGGCGCAGCGGTACTGACACCCCCCGGCTTCCGAAGGATCTCTGGAGGAGAACCGCATGTCCGAACTCATCGTCATCGGCTACGAGGACCGGGCGGTCGCCGACAGGGCGTTCGCCGAGGTCCAGAAGCTCAAGAACGACCATGTCGTCGATCTGACCGGGCTGGCCGTCGTCTCGGTGGACGAGGACGGCAAGACCCATGTGGACACGCCGTCCAGGCTCGAGGAGGTCGCCCTGTCGGCGACCGCGGGTGCCCTGTGGGGCATGGTGCTCGGCATCATCATCCTCACTCCGGGCATCGGCGTGGTGGGCGCCGCCGTCGGCGGCCTGATCGGCAAGCTGAACCAGATGGGCGTCGACAACAAGTTCCGGGGCAAGGTGCAGGAGATGCTGAAGCCGGGTTCGGCGGCCGTCGTCATCATGGCGTCGAAGATCACGGAGGATCGGTTCGGCGCGGCGATGGGGCCCCTCGGCGGCACCGTGCTCAAGACCTCGCTCTCCGAGGAGAGCGAGCGCGAGCTCGCGGAGCAGCTGGCCGGTCCCGCAGAGGCGGCGTGATCCCCGGATCCGGACGACGGCAGCCCGAAAGATCCGCGCGACCGCAGTCCGAACGAGCGGCGCACGCGACGCCGCCGACTCCCCGCAGGAGTCGGCGGCGTCCTCCGTGCCGTCCCCTGCCGCCGGACTTCCTGCACGAGATCCCCGCGTTGCGGCTTTTGTCCCTGCTTTCGCGCTGACATGCTGCGTGCCCAGGACGGCCGATTCCTCGAGGGCCGTCGAGGAAGGGGATCACGTGCGGGGCGCGTCCTGGGAGCCGGTCGCGGTGCTCCTGGCGGTCGTCGTGGCAGGCGTTCTCCTTCTCCACGCCCTGGGATTCGCCGCCCGGTCCGAGCGTGAGCCGCTCGCCACGGGGCCCTTCAGCGGCGGGCTCGAGCCGCGCGAGCATCCGGTCTCACGGTTCCATGTGCGCTGGTACCCGGTGACGATGATCTTCCTGGCCTTCGACATGGAAATGCTCTTCATGTACCCGTGGACGAAGGTCGTCGGCGAGGTCGGCGCCCCGGCCGTCGTCGAGATGTTCCTCTTCCTGGGCATCCTGCTCGCCGGCGTCGGATACGCCTGGCGCGAGGGGGCGTTCCGGTGGACCTGAGGGCCCGGTTCGCCGGAGTGGCGCTGAGTCGGCCGGCCGTCCTGCTGGTGGCCGCTCCCGGCGCGACGCGCGAACGGCTCGCCGTCGAGGCCGAACTCGTACGGCGGGGCTGGCCCCGGGCGGCCGGGCCGGCGGCGGCCGACCTCGTCGTCTTCGCGGGCCGGCCGCTCCCCCTGGCAGGGGACGACTGGGCGGAACGCGTGTGGGGTGGCGTACCGGCACCGAGGGCGCGGACGGCCGTGACGGATGCCGGACACGCCGCCCACGCGCTGGATGGCGCGCATGCCGCGCTCCTGCGAGGAGGCGAGGGCGCCGCGCAGCACGACAGTACGCACGAGAGCCACAGCCACGGTTCCCTGCCGGGCGGCATGGAGCACGGCTCCTCGCCCGGCGGCATGGACCACGGGCACGGACACGACCGCGGGCACGGACGCGACCACGGGCACGGGCAGGGGCACAATCACGGGCACCACATCGGGTCCGTCGCCGGGTTCCCGATGGCCGAACGAGCTGACGACCGCGACGGGTTGAGGCTCGACCGGCTGCATGTCCCGTTCGGTCCCGTGCTGCCGGACTGGCCCGCCGGGCTCGTGCTGCGGACGGAGCTCCAGGGCGACGTCGTCCGGCGCGCCGCGGTCGAGACGGTGCCCGCGCCGCCCGGATCCCGGCCCGCCTTCTGGAGCGAGCCGTGGGTCGGGGCGGCGGCCGGGCAGGCGGTGACGGTCGGCGAGGCGGCCCGTCGGCGGTGCGCGGCGCATCTCGACAGCGTCGGCAGGTTCCTGGCCGTGGCGGGCTGGCCCGCGCCGGCGGCCGAGGTCCGCCGCGCCCGCGACAGGGCGCTCGACGGTGCGCCGGTCGCCGAACTCCGCACCCTTCTGCGTCGGCCGGTGCGGCAGGTGCGCCGGTCGTGGACTCTGCGGTGGCTCATGGCGGGTGTGGGCGTCCTGACCGTGGAGCAGGCGGACCGGCACGGGGTCGGGGGGCCTGCGCGGCTCGCCGGTGGCGACGCGTACAGCCGGCTGCTCGTGTGGCTGGACGAGATCGAGCGCGCCCTCGACGCGTGCGACGACCCCGGCCCGCTCCTCTCCGCCACGCTCGACGGCCCCCGGGGCCGCGTCGACCCTGATCGTCCGGCGTCCGCCGGGCTCCTCGACGTGCTGCCCGGGCTGCTCGAAGGCGTCGAGCTCGCGTGCGCGCGGCTCATCGTGGCGAGCCTCGATCCCGATCTCGACGAGCCGGTGTCGCGGCCCGCCGTGCGAGGAGGCCACGCGCATGGCTGAGGACACTCCGCTGTGGGCCGTCGCCGTACTGCCGGCCCTCCTGCCGGCGGCGGCGTGGGCGGCGGCGAGCCTCGGCGCAGGACCTCCCGGCCCGGGCCGGGAGGTCCTGCGGCTGCTGGTGCAGCAGCGGCGGGTCACGCGGGCCTCCGACATGCTGCTCGTCCGAGTGGGGACGGCGCTGCTCCCGGTCGCCGCGGTCCTGGCCGCCGCGGTGCTTCCCCTCGGCTTCCGGCCGGTGTCCGATCTGCCGGACGGGATCGTGTGGTTCAACGCCCTGGAGGCGCTGGCCTGGGCCGCCGTGTGGCTGTCGGGCTGGGGGCCGAACTCCACGTTGTCGCTGGTGGGCGGGTACCGCTTCCTCGCACAGGGGCTGGCGTACGAGCTGCCGCACATGCTGGCCATCACGACGGCGGCGCTCGGCGGAGAGTCGCTGCGGGTGGGGGCGGTCGTCGACGCCCAGGCGGGGCTGTGGTTCGCGGTGTGGATGCCGGTCGCGTGCGGGATCTATCTGCTGAGCGCCCTGGCCATGGCCTTCTGGGGGCCGTTCGACCAGCCGGTGGGGGCCGATGTGGCGGGCGGGGCGGCGGCCGAGTTGTCCGGCGTGGACCGGTTGCTGTTCCTCGGCGGGCGGTGGCTGCTGCTCGTGGTCGCCGCGGCCTTCTCCGTACCGCTGTTCCTCGGCGGCGGGCACGGTCCGCTGCTTCCGCCCTGGGCGTGGACGCTGGTGAAGACGGCGGCCGTGCTCGGGCTGCTCCTGTGGGCGCGGCGACGGCTGCCGACCGTGCGCATGGAGCGGTACGTGGAGTCGGCGTGGGTCGTTCTGACGCCGCTGGCGATCGCGCAGGCGCTGGTGGTGGCTCTGGTGGTGCTGGGACGGTGACGACGGCGGCGTTCTGGGTCCTGTCCGTGCTCGCGGTGGCGGGCGGGGTGATGGTGTTCCGCTTCGACTCGATGGCGCGGGCCACGTTCTCGCTGCTCACCTCGCTGCTGTGCGTGGGCGGGCTGTTGATCGTGCTGGGGCTCGAATACCTGGGGATCGTCACCGTGCTGATGATGACGATCGAGATGGCCCTGATGGCCGTGTTCATGATCATGTTCATGATGAATCCGGCTGGACTCGTCCCGATGAGCATGGTGCACAACAAGCGGGGAGCGGCGGTCGTCTGCGGTGCGGCGTTCGTGCTGCTCGTCGCGGGGATCCTGCTGGTCCGCCTGCCGACGCGGCGGGGCCGGGCGCCGGCCGATCCGACCATGGACCTCGGGATGTCCCTGATGGGGCCGCAGATGCTCACCATGATGACGCTGGGGATGGCGCTGTTCGCCACGATCGTGGCCACCGTCGTGCTCGCCACGCGCCGCGGCCGGTACGACCGTCTGGGTGACGACCTGCGGGCGGCCGGGCCCGACGACCCGGTCCGGGGCGGGGTGGGCCGATGACGCCGGAACTCTTCCTGATCGTCGCCTCGGCGCTGTTCTGCATCGGTCTGTTCGGCGCGCTGACGCAGCAGTCGATCGTCATGCTGATGATGGGGCTGGAACTGATGCTGGGCGGGGTGATCCTGGCCGCCGGCGCGATCTGGCGCCACATCGCCCCGGCGTCGGCGGACGGGCAGGTGCTCGTCGTCGTCGCGATCACGGCGATGGCGGTGGAGATGGCCGTCGGATTCGCGGTCGTCACCGCGCTGTTCCGGTCCCGTGAGGTCGACATGACCGACATGGCGGCGGAGTTGAAGGGATGAGCCCGCTGCTGTGGACCCTGGTCGGGCTGCCCCTGGCCTGCGGAGTCCTGCTCGCCGGAGCCGGCCGCAGGGCGGACCGGTGTGCTCCCGGGGTGGCTGTGACCGTCGCGGCCGCGGCCCTCGGGCTCGCGGTGACGGCCGCGCTGCGGCATCCGGCCGCCACGGCGCCGCTGCTCGACGGCCTGCCCCTCGGGCTGGCCGTGGACGGACTCTCCGGGATCCTCGTCGTCACCGTCACCGCCGTCACGCTCGCCGTACTGCTGTGCAGTGCGGTGGAGTTCGGCGTCGAGGAGGCGCGGGCGCGGTTCTTCGGGCTGATGCTGGTGTTCGCGGGGAGCATGCTCGTCACGGTGACCGCGACGACCCTGCCGGCCCTGCTCATGGGCTGGGAGGTCATGGGCGCCACGTCATGGGCCCTGATCGGCTTCTGGTGGCGCGATCCCGTCCGTACGGCCGCGGCCGGGACCGCGTTCCTCGTCACCCGCACCGCCGACCTCGGCCTCTACCTCGCGGCGGGCGCGGCCCTCGCCGCCGCGCCCGGACCGCTGACGCTCGACGCGCTCGCCGGTGCGGAGGAGCCGTGGCGGTCGTTCGTCACGGCCGGGATCCTGGTGGCCGCCCTCGGCAAATCCGCCCAACTGCCGTTCAGTTACTGGCTGTCGCGGGCCATGCAGGGTCCCAGCCCGGTGTCGGCGCTGCTGCACTCGGCGACGATGGTGGTCGCCGGCGCGTATCTGCTGCTGCGGACGGGGCCGCTGCTCGACGCCTCGGGCTGGGGTGCGGACACCGCCGCGTGGGCCGGTGCGGTGACGGCCGTCGCCCTCGGACTGGTCGCGGTGGCGCAGGGCGACGTCAAGCAGCTGCTCGCCGCGTCGACGTGCGCACAGATCGGGTACATGGTGCTCGCCGCCGGCGTGGGCGCGCGCACGGGCGGGGCGCTGCAGCTGATGGCCCATGCCGCGGCGAAGAGCCTGCTGTTCCTGGTGGCGGGTGCGTGGCTGACCGCCTGGAGTACCCGGCTGCTCGCGGAGTTGCGCGGTGCGGCGCGCGCCCGTCGGGCGGTCGGCGTCGTCGGCACGGTGGGTGCGCTGTCCCTGGCGGGGCTTCCGCCGCTGTCCCTGTGGGCGGCGAAGGACGTGCTGCTCGCCGGGGCGTTGGAGGAGGGGGTGCCGCTGTACGTGGCGGGGCTGGTCGCGGCGGTGCTGTCGGCCGTCTACAGCGTCAAGATCCTCTGGTTCGTGTGGCGCCCCCTCGCAGCACCGGCCGAGGGAACGCGCCCGACCCCGTCGGGCGTCGTACCCCCGCTGGCACTGCTCGCCCTCGCGTGCGTCGCGCTCACGCCCGTGGCGTTCCCGCCGGTACGGGACGCGCTCGCCTCGTACCTCGGCTCGGCTGATCAACCGGAGCCGCATGTGTGGGAGTTCGCGCTGTCCGGGGCGCTCGCGTTCGGTGCGGCGGCCCTGGCGTGGACGTGGCCCTGGGGTACGCGCACGGTCGCGGCGCCCGCGCGGGCGAGGCGGCTGTGCCGGGAGTGGCTGGGCCTGGAACGGGCCGCGCACGTCCTGCTCGTGTCCCCCACTCTCCGTCTGGCCCGTGCCGCCGCCGCGTTCGACGACCGGGTGCTGGACCGCGCCGTGGACGCCACGGCGACAGGGGCACTGCGGCTGGCCCGCTGGACGGACCGGTTCACCGAAGCGGCGATGGACGCGGCGGTGGAGGGCCTCGCCACGGCCTCCCGGGACCTGGGGCGTCGGGCCCGCCGCCCGCAGACCGGTCTGCTGCACCAGTACCTCGCCCAGGCCGTCGCGGCCTTCTCCGTCCTCGCCGTCGTGCTCGTCCTCGTGAGGTGACCCGTGCTCACCGTGCTCGTCTTCGCCCCGACCGCCGTCGCGCTGCTGCTTCTGGTCCTGCCGGCCCGGACTCCGCTCCGGGCGCTGCGCGCCGTGTGGGTGGCGACGACCGTCGCCGAACTCGCCCTGACCGTCGCCGTCTGGGCCGGGTACGCGGCGGGCGGCGGCCTGCAGTACGAGGTGCGGGCCCGGTGGATCCCGAGCGCCGGAGTCGGGTACCACGTCGGCGTCGACGGGCTGTCCCTGCCGCTCCTCGCACTCACCTGCGTGCTGTTCCTGGCCTGCGCCGTGTACTCGCTCCGTGACCACCGCCGGTTCCGCGCGTTCGCCGCGCTCTTCCTGTTCCTCCAGAGCACCTGCCTCGGGCTGTTCGTCTCCCTCGACCTGATCCTGTTCTTCGTCTTCTTCGACCTGTCGATCGTGGCGATGTACTTCGTCATCGCCGGGTGGGGGCACGCCGGAGCCAAGCGGGCCGCGCTGAAGTTCTTCCTGTACACCTTCGTCGGCTCGCTCGCGCTGCTGCTCGGCTTCATCGGCCTGTACCTCGCGGCCGACCCGCACACCTTCGACATCGTCGACCTGACCCGCCAGAACCCCCTGGCCGGGCGCCGCACCTACGCGGGCCTCGTCCTGCTCGCCATCGGCGTCGGACTCGCCGTCAAGACGCCCACGGTGCCGTTCCACACGTGGCTGCCGCCGGCCCACACGGAAGCACCGGCCGCCGGGTCCGCCGTCCTCGCCGGAGTGCTCCTGAAGATGGGCACGTACGGGTTCCTGCGCCTGGCGATGCCACTGCTTCCGGACGCGTGGCGGCAGTACGCGCTCGTCCTCGTCGTGATCGGTGTCGTGTCCGTCCTCCACGGCGCGCTCGTGGCGCTCGCGCAGACCGACTTCAAGCGCATGATCGCGTACACGTCGGTCAACCACATGGGCTACATCGTCCTCGCGGTCGGCGCCGCCGCCGCGACCGCCGACACCTCGCTGCAGGCCCGCTCGCTCGCGGTCACCGGCGCGGTCACGCAGATGGTCAGCCACGGCCTGATCACCGGCGCGCTGTTCCTGCTCGCCGGTGTGCTCCACGCGCGCGGCAGGACGTACGAGATGGGCGCGTACGGCGGGCTCGCCGCACCCGCCCCGGTCTTCGCCGCGCTGACCGGCGTGGCGGCGTTCGCGTCGCTCGGGCTCCCCGGCTTCTCGGGCTTCATCGCCGAGTTCCAGATCTTCACCGGGTCGCTCGGGCCGCGCCCGCTGGCGACCGCGCTGTCCGTGCTCGGCATCCTGCTGACCGCAGGGCTGTTCCTGCGCGCCCTGCGACAGCTCCTCATGGGCCCGCTGCGCCTGCCCGACGCACCCGGCACACCGCGCGTCTTCGCCGATCTGCGGGTCCACGAGAGCGCGGCCATCGTCCCGCTCCTCGCGCTGGCCGTCGTCCTCGGCGTCGCGCCGCGCTTCCTCCTGGACGTCGTCGAGCCCGCCTCCCGCACGGTCCTGGAGCTGCTCGCACGATGACCGAGATGAACGAGAACCCGCTCGACCTGCTGCCCGAGGTGCTCCTCGCCGCCTCCGCCGTCCTCGGCGTGCTGTGCGGCGCGTGGCTGCCGCGCCGGCGGCAGTGGCTCGTGGGGCTGCTCGCCGCGGGCGCGGCGCTCGCGGGCATCGCGGCGGCGGGCGTGGCCGCGGCGGGCCCCGATCTCACCGCGTTCGGCGAGGCGTTCACCGTCGATCCCGTCACCAGCGCCTCCCGTGTGATCGTGCTGGGTGCCGTGCTGCTCGTCCTGGCGCTGTGCGCCGTGCCGTTCCGTGCTCATCCGCGCGAGGCGGAACTGTACGTCCTGGTCCAGCTGTCCGCGCTCGGCGCGCTCGTCATGGCCGGCACGCAGGACCTGCTGCTGCTCGCCGCCGGCTACCTGCTGGCGAGCATCCCCGCGTACACACTCGCCGGCTTCCGCAAGGACGGGCCGGGCACGGAGGCGGCGCTCAAGTACTACGTGACCGGCGCGCTGCTGGGTGTCCTCATGCTGGCGGGGATCACCGTGCTGTACGCGGCCGGGCGGACCACCGGGTACCCGCGCCTCGGGCCGGCTCTGCCCGAGGCGCCGGAGGCGCTGGTCGCGGCCGGGGCGGTCGGTCTGCTCGCGGGGGTGCTGTTCAAGGCGGGCGCCGTCCCCGCGCACTTCTGGGTGCCGGACGCCGTCCAGGGCAGTACCGCCCCGGCCGCCGCCTTCCTGACCACGGTCCCGAAGATCGGCGCCCTCGCGGCACTGCTGCGCCTCGGCGAGGCGGCCCTGGCCGGCAGCGGCATGCCGTGGGCGGCGGTCGTCTCCGTGATCGCCGCCGCCTCGATGACCCTGGGCAATCTCGCCGCCTTCTTCCAGACGGACGTGAAGCGGCTCCTCGCCTACTCGACGATCAGTCAGGTCGGTTACCTGCTGCTGCCCGTCGCCGTCGCGGGCCGCTCGGAGCTCGCCCAGCCGGCGCTGCTGTACTACGTGGCCGCGTACGCCGTCACGAACCTGGGCGCGTTCGCGGTGGTCTGCGCCCTCCCGCGGGCCGGCGGGGTCGAGGACTACCGGGGGCTGCTGCGGCGGCGCCCGCTGCTCGCCGCGAGCCTCGTCGTGTGTCTGCTGGGCCTGGTGGGCACGCCGCCGACGGCCGTCTTCGTGGGCAAACTGGAGGCGTTCAGCTCCGCCTTCGACGGCGGCTACGCCTGGCTCGCGGTCCTGGCGGCGGTGAACACGGTGGCCTCGCTGTTCTACTACCTGCGCTGGATCGTGCCGTCGGTGTCGGGCGGCCCCGGGGACGCGCTCGGCGACAGCAGCCGCGCCGCGCGGACGGTGGCCCACACCGCGGCGGCCGTGTCGGCCGGGCTGGGCGTGGCGGCGGGTCCCGTGCTGTCGGTGCTGGACTCCCCTGCCGCCTAGGGGGTGTCTGACAATTCCCCGTGGAAGAAGGAGCGGCGTCCGGTGCGTGCGATCGCAAGGCGCCGGAGAGCCCTCGTAGCGGAGCTACTAGGGCTTTTCGGCAACGCGGCGAGCGTGCGTGCCGGGCGTCGCGACGCCGCGGGGAATTGTCAGACACCCCCTAGGGGCGGTTCCGCGGGGCTCGCCGGTCCGGTCTGGACGGCCTGGTCGCGGCGGCTCGGGAAGCAGCGCGGACTGCTGTGGTCCCAGGCCGTGTTCGCGACGGGGTCGCTGGCGCTGCTGCCGGGCGCGGCGCTCGACGGGGCGGTGGGTGTCGCGGTCACCGCGGGTGTCGTGAGGGTGATGGGGGTGGCGTCCGCGGGGCTGCGGTGTCCAGTACGGCGGGCGAGGCCGTCGCCCAGTCCGGTACGGCGCTGAGCGCGCCGCTCGCCGGCTTCACCGCCGTACCGGCCGCACTGATGGCGATCGCTCTGTACTGCCGGCGGCGTTACACGCCGGACGGCGCGGCCTCGTGATCCGCGGCCGCCGTCCGACCGCCGCGGAACACCTCGTCGACGAGCCTCTTCTGCGCCGTACCGAACAACTCGGCCGTCTGCGCATGGTCGAGCCGGGCGTCCCCAGTCGTCAGCGAGGCGGTCAGCGTCGTACGGCCGTCGGGCGAGCCGTACATCAGCGCCGCCCAGCCCCAGAAACCACCGTTGTGGGTGTAGATGGTGTCGCCGTGTTCCGTCTCCTGGACGAACAGTCCCAGGCCGTAGTTGAGCTTGGGGTGCGGGGAGCGCATCTCCGCCAGCAGCGGGGCCGGAAGGAGCTTGCCGCTCATCAGGGCGGAGAAGAACGTGTGCAGGTCCTGGGTCGTCGAGATCATGTCGCCGGCCGCGGAGATCCAGGAGGCGTTCATGCGGGTGACGTCGACCGTCCTCCACTCGCCGTCGGTCTCGTAGGTGTAGCAGGCGTGGGCGTGCGGTTCGGGGATCTCCGGTGAGGCGTCCGGGACGAAGGTGCCGGACAGGCCGAGCGGGCTCAGGATCCGTCGCCGCATCTCCTCGGCGAAGGGGCGGCCGCTGGCCTTCTCGACGAGCAGCCTGGCCAGGACGTAGTTGGTGTTGGAGTAGCTCCAGTCCGTGCCCGGCTCGAAGCGCGCCGGCTTGGAGAGGGCGAGGCGTACCAACTCCTCGGGCCGGTAGGTGCGGAACAGGTTGTCCACCCATTCCTGCCCCTGCCAGGGGATCCCCGGCACGATCGTGCCGTCGTCGTAGTACTCGCCGGTGTGGCTGAACAGGCCGCTGGTGTGCTGAAGCAGCATCCGTACGGTGATCCGCCGGTCCAGCCCGAACTCGGGCAGGTGGTCGTCCACCGGGCTGTCCAGGCCGAGCAGGTCGTCGGCGACCAGTTGCAGGACGAGGGTCGCGGCGAACGTCTTGGCATTGCTGCCTATCCGGAAGTGCCCGTCGGTCGGCGGTCGGGTGTCCTGGCCGAGCTCGCTCGCCCCGGCGCTGCCGACCCACTCCCCCCGGTCGTCGTTCACGCGTAACTGCACGCCGGCCCAGCCGGACTCGACGAGCTCTTGGAGGGCCTTCTGGAGCTCGGGACGATTCTGGGTGGTGGCGGTGTGGGTGACGGGCATGGTGGCGCGCTCCTTCGATCCGGGTCGGTGGTCGGTCTCCGTTCCGATGGGCACCATCATGGCACATAAATGGCACCAAGTAGAGCCACTAATGGCATCACGACGGCACTTCCAGCGCCAATAGCTGGCTCAGCCTCGTGAAATCGCTGGTCAGAGGCGACGCCCACGAGTGCCAGTGCCGCCACAGATCGACCCTGGCGCGGGAGATCGTGGACATGACAAGTACTCGCCGACGCCTGGGTGGGCCGGTGGTGGATCACCGGCGCTCGCCTACAGGTCGACCCGGGGATCCCTCACTCGAAGCGCGTCGGGTCGCCCGCGCCGTACCGCACGATCTCGGGCTCGCCGCCGGAGAAGTCGACGACCGTGGTCGGTTCCGTGCCGCAGTCGCCGGAGTCCACCACGGCGTCCAGGACGTGGTCGAGCCGGTCCTTGATCTCCCAGCCCTGCGTCATGGGCTCGGGCTCGCCGGGCATGAGCAGGGTGCTCGACACCAGGGGCTCGCCGAGTTCGGCGAGGAGGGCCTGGGTGACGACGTGGTCGGGGATCCTGACCCCGACCGTCTTCTTCTTGGGGTGCATCAGACGGCGCGGGACGTCCTTGGTGGCGGGGAGGATGAAGGTGTAACTCCCCGGCGTCGACGCCTTGACGGCGCGGAAGACGTCGTTGTCGACGTGCACGAACTGGCCCAGCTGTGCGAAGTCCTTGCACACCAGGGTGAAGTGGTGGCGGTCGTCGAGGCTCCGGATCGACCGGATCCGCTCGAGGCCGTCGTGATTGCCGAGCCGACAGCCCAGCGCGAAGCAGGAGTCCGTCGGGTACGCGATCAGCGCACCGGCCCGGAGGCTGTCGGCCACAGTGCCGATGATGCGCGACTGAGGGGTCTGGGGGTGCACATCGAAGTACTTCGCCATCCGGCGACCTTAAGGGATCCTGCGCGTGCTGTGGGGTCCGAGCGCGATCGAGGTACCCGAACGAATGCATTGTCGCCGTGTTCGCCCGGGGCGAGGGGCCGGGATACCTGTCGACGGGTTTCGCCGCAACGAAGGTGGGGCGGCTCCCGGTCGCGGAGCCGCCCCATGGTTACGGAGTGAGGATCAGAAGACGCTCACGCCGTACGCGCTGAGCGCCTCCGTGACGGGCTGGAAGAACGTGGTGCCGCCGGAGGAGCAGTTGCCGCTGCCGCCCGAGGTGAGGCCGAGCGCCGTGCTCCCGGAGAAGAGGGCGCCGCCGCTGTCGCCGGGCTCGGCGCAGACGTTGGTCTGGATGAGGCCGTAGACGACGTCGCCGCCGCCGTAGTTGACGGTGGCGTTGAGGCCGGTGACGGTACCGCTGCGCAGGCCGGTGGTGCTGCCGCTGCGCTGGACAGACTGGCCGACGTAGGCGTTCGCCGCGCCGGTGATGTCCCGGTAGCTGCCGTTGTAGAGGTAGACGCGTCCGTCGGCGGCGGAGGCGTTGGAGTGACGGATGATGCCGTAGTCGTTGGTCGGGAAGCTGGTTCCGGCACGGGTGCCTAGCAGGGTGGTGTTGGAGGAGTTGGTGTACCACGTGCTGCCGATGTTGGTGCAGTGGCCCGCGGTCAGCGCGTAGTACGTGCCGCTGCCGCTGCGGACGTTGAAGCCGAGCGAGCAGCGGCCGCCGCCGGCGTAGATGGCCTGGCCGCCCGCGATCAGCTTGTTGATCTTGCCGTTGGTCCGCTGGATCTTCAGGTCGCCGGCGCGGGTGCCGGCCGCCTTGCGGAGCGTCCCGATCTCCGCCTCCGAGACGGTGGAGTCGACGGTGACGATGACCTTGCCGGTGGCCTGATCGGTGTACCAGGCCGTGCCGGCCACGTCGGCGTCGAGCACGGCGTCGCTCGCGACGGCCAGGTCGGCGGACGTGGCCCGCGCGGAGTCGGCCGAGACCGCGGACGAGGTGGGCGCGGCCAGCGCCGAGGCGGCCACGAGGGCGCCGACGACGGCCATCACGCGGGTGGCTTGCGCGAGCTTGCCATGACGAAGCGGGCGCTTCACGTTCACTGCATCCTCCGGTGGGGGTCGTGGGCCGCTGGGTGGGCGGCCCTCGAATGCGGTCGATCCGCGGCGGTGTATGCCATGGACCTGTCAACGAGTTGCGAGAGGAATCCTCGACTCCGCACATGGAGCGGGGCAAGGTCGCCTTTCAGTCGCTCTACGCGCGTCCAGCGCGGACTTCACTGGACGGTGAGGCGCGGCGGCGGAAGGGGCGGTGGCGACGGTCACCTGAATGAGTGTCAGCAACTTTCAGGAAGTGATTGCGGACGGAATCCGACGGCGGGGGCTGCGGGCCGCGCGGGGGTGGCCGGAGACAGGGTGCACGCAGCTCCTGACGCAGGTACGGAAGGCTACATTCCCCTTGTTCGAGGGCTGTCGGGGGGCGAGATCCGATGAACGGCCTCGCAAGAGATCGCGAGGTCCCGCATCGACCGGCACTCTCCCGCATTCGCAGCATGCACGAGCAACGGCAGCACCGGCGAGTATCCACCCACGCGTCGGCCGGAGTTCGCCGGCAACGAGCGCCCGCGTTCACCCGCCCCTCTCTCCAGAGGAGTCACCCCGCGACGCCGAACATCGCAATCGCCCCGTCTCGATACGGTTCGCTGCCTGGCCGGATCAGGAACGGAACGACCGCCCCGGCGGTGCCGGCAGGGCCGAGCTGCTGTCCGCGAATGCCAGAATCGGCGGCATGCCGCTGTGTGACTACTTCGCTGCCGCCGACGACCAAGCCGCCGTCGCGGTCCTCCAGACTCCGGGAGGCCCAGGGCAGGCGGGACTCGACGTGGTCGCCCTCAAGAACATCGATCCCGTCGTCGCGATCGTCCAGCTCGAAGCCATCATGACCGGCTGTACTTACGAGGAGGCCGGCGAACGCCCGCGGTCCGGGCTACTGCTCTCCGAGCCGGAGGACGGCCCGCCGTTCGTGGTGAGCCTGTCGGGCACCCTGATCCACGCTCTTGCCACGGCGACGCAGGACGACCTGGTTCGCTATGCCGAGCCGTGGTCGATGACCGATGAACTCCGGCAGTCGGGAATCAGCGTCGAGGACACGACCACTGTCCTGGAGGTCCTGGCAGGACTGGCTCGGCGTGCTCAGGCTTCCGGGCTGCTGCTGTACTGCTGGTGGGCCCTGTGACTCACCGGTGCCGGGTGCGGGGTGCCAGGTGCCGGTGTCCGAACCCCATCCCTCCGTCCGCTACGAGGCGACGGTGCTGGTCACAGCCGTGATGGCGCGACTGTGACCAGCACCGTCGCAACGATCCTCAGGCGACGTCGAATTCGTTGCCCTCGGGGTCCTGCATGGCGGCGGCGTAGAACCCCGTGTCCGGCTCGTCCTTGATCCGCAGCACGGTGGCACCGGCTTTGACCAGCCGTTCCACCGTCGCCTTGACACGTTGCGCGCGGACGTCCAAGGGGACGTCACGGCCCCCGCCGACCTTCAGGTCGAAGTGCCACCGGTTCTTGGCGACCTTCGGCTCCGGCACCTGCTGGAACCACACCCTCGGTCCCCGCCCCGACGGGTCGATGATCGACTCCGGAATGTCCCCGGCACCGGCCGGCAACTCCTCCTCGGGCACGCCCACCGCCACCCAGTAGGCACGCCACGTGGCGTGCCCGTCCGGCGCAGGCTCAGGCACGTACCCCAGGGCCTCGGCCCAGAAGGCCACCATCCTCTGCGGATCGGCGCAGTCGATCGTCAGCTGCACGGTCATCTCCATGCTCGGAGCATCCCAGGCAGGTCTGACACCCGGTCCCCGGGTTGATCCCCCTGCGGCGCGCTCGTCGGGAGTCGGCAGGACGTCAGAGTCGACGAGTGGCAGCCCTTCGCCCGGCCGGTATGGTCGCGGCATGGGTGACAGTGGCCGGCCGACTCTTGATCAGATCGAGGATCGCTTCGTCGAGCTTGTCGCGGGTCGGTTGTCCCGGGACGAGGCCGACCGCTGGGCGGGCAGGTGGGTGCTGGAGGAGGGGCTCGTCTGGGACGACCTCTCCTGGTGGGCGCTGAACCTTCTCTACGGAATCGACCTCCCTGCGGATGAGAACGGTGCCTTCCTGCACGATGACGAACAGGTTCGGGCGTGGCTGTCCGAGCTGAGGGACCGCCGAGGGGCGTGAGCCGGCCGTAGTTCTGCAAGTCGGCGGTGTCAGTGGTCCCGGCTACGGTTCCTGGTCATGGGGTTCTCAGGGTCCTTCATCGTGGCGCGAGCCGGCCATGCACTGGCCGAGTTGGGGGCGCTGCGGGCCCTGGACTGTGAGTCGCTCTGGTGGGGGCAGGACGGCGCGTGGCAGATTCTGCAGGTGTGTCCTGTCGCCGATCCGGATCCTTCGATCATTCGTGAGACCGGGGCTTTTCTTCTGGTCGCTCACGTCGTGGACAGCGACTTCGCCACCGTTCAGGGAGCTGGTCCCGATGGCCTGTCATGGCAGTGCGTTCTGTCTCCGGAGATGGCGCGGGATTACGGCGTTCCCGGTGACTGGATCGGTGATTCCGCCGAGGTGGGAGAGCGCGCTGTGGCTTGGGCCCAAAGGGCCGGCCTTCAGCCGGATTCGGGGGCGCTGGCGGCTGCCCTGGCGGCTGAGTGTGATCCGCTGGCGGAGGACTTGGTCTTCGCCCTCGTGCACGCCTTGGGGTTCCGGTTCCGTGGCACGGTCGAGCCGGAGCCGGTAGCCGTGTGAGCGCACTGCGTCCGACCGAAAGCTGCGGTGAGTCTGTCCGTCCCTCAATCCCCGCCCACGCCGCCGCAGGACGACGACGAGTCGCGGTCCGTCCCGCTGCTCGATGAGCCGCCTGCGCAGGAGAAGGGGCTGTTCCCGCCGGCCCACCAACTGTCGTTGGCAGGCCCGCTCGGGGCGGGTCCGCCGCTGTGCGGCTCAGTGCCGGCGGGTGCGGCGATGATCACCAACACGATCAGGCCCAGCGCGGCCAGTGCCACGAGGATCACGATCCCTCCTACCACGTAGCTCATCGTCGCCCTGCCCCCTGCCCCTGACGGGATTTCGGCACCCACGCACGCTTCGTGCGTGGTGCCCACAGGATGCCCGCTGCATCGAAAACTGAAGCACCGGTCAGGACGCGCCTCAGCCCTTCGTCCGACAGGCCGTCCCAGCCTGCGTCGGAGCGATGGACGATTCGGCGCAGTTCGCGGGCGGTGCGAGGTGACATCGCCTGCATCACGGCGCCGAGGAGCACGCGGGCCTCGAGCGGATCGCCGCAGCAGTACCAGTGGGCGTTGCCCCACTCGTAGTCGTCCCAGAGCCGGCGCTCCGGGCGGTGGACGTCGTCCATCCAGAGGCGCACGGCCGCGCCGATGTCGTCCATCGTGCCACGTGCCGTCGGGCGGAAATGCTTCGACAGCGTCCCGCCCCGCCCGGCAGAGTGGATCCCGTGACGAGTAGTGAACTGTGGGGCCGTGCCGCCGCCGAGCGTTACGACGTCGAGGAGACCGAGATGGGGTCGGCCGCCGTCGTCGGGGCGACGGTCGACTTCCTTGCCGAGCTTGCCGGTGACGGGCGGGCGCTGGAGTTCGCCATCGGGACCGGGCGCGTCGGTGTGCCGCTTCGGGAGCGGGGCGTACCGGTCGTGGGGATCG
The DNA here is from genome assembly GCF_045348655.1 of Streptomyces solicamelliae. Classification (NCBI taxonomy): domain Bacteria; kingdom Bacillati; phylum Actinomycetota; class Actinomycetes; order Kitasatosporales; family Streptomycetaceae; genus Streptomyces; species Streptomyces solicamelliae. The sequence continues at coordinate 7,236,078 of NZ_CP160404.1, read as the reverse complement.
AGCTGTCCGAGCACATGGCGGCGGTCCTGCGGCGCAAGGTCGACGAGGAGACGCTCCCCGTCACCATCGGCGACATGGCCACGACCGTCGTCCCCGGCGAGTTCGCCGTCGTGTACCTCGTCTACAACACCATCTCCAACCTGCTCACGCAGGACGAGCAGGTCGAGTGCTTCCGCAACGCCGCCCGGCATCTCGCGCCCGGCGGCCGGTTCGTCATCGAGCTGAACGTGCCGCCGTTGCGGTTCCTGCCGCCCGGTCAGGTCGCGGTGCCGTTCGACGTCTCCGAGCGGCATCTCGGATTCGACACCTTCGACCTGGTCGAGCAGGTTCTCGTCTCGCACCACCTCACGCGCGACGGCGACGACGGTCGCTACCGGCGTGGCAGTTCCCGGCACCGGTACGCCTGGCCGGCCGAGCTCGACCTCATGGCGCGGCTGGCCGGGCTCGAGCTGGAGCGTCGCGTGGCGGACTGGAGCGGGGCGCCGTTCACCCAGGACTCCGGGAAGCACGTCTCCGTGTGGCGGAAGACGGGCCGATGACGGGCCGCCGGGCCTGACGGGTGATCTTCGGGCGGGTCGGGCGGCGGGCGCGACTTCGGGTGGTAAGGCGCCGTCGATACTCCGGGCATGAGACTCGCCCGCTCCACGTCGCGCTCGCGCCACCTCGCCGCGGCGGTCACCGCGGTCGTCGCCCTCACCGCCCTCGGCGCCCCGGTCGAAGCCACCGCCACGGCCGCCGCCGGTGACTAGGGACAGCGACGTTGCGTGCCCTCCCGCGTGCCCGGGCACGGGCCGGCGCGGGACGTGCTGCGGATCGCCGAGCAGGCCAAGGACGAGATGGGCCTCAAGTCCGTGATCCTGCGGGTCACCGTCGACGGACGGAACGTCGTCACCACCGCGCTCGGCGAGTCGATGACAGGGGTCCCCGCCGACCCCGCCATGCACTTCCGCAACGGCAACATCGCCATCAGCTACATGGGCACGGCGCTGCTGCGGCTGGTCGACCAGGGCACCGTGCGTCTCGACGATCCCGTCGCGCGCTGGCTGCCGGATCTGCCGCAGGGCGAGCGGATCACTCTGCGCATGCTGGGCGCCTCCACGACCGGCCTCGCCCACTACGTGCCCCTCCCCCGGTTCCAGCAGGCGGTCACCGCCGACCCGTACCGCCACTGGACGCCCCAGGAGCTCGTGGCCCTGTCCACCGGTCAGCCCCGGTGGTACGAGCCGGGCACCAACTGGAGCTACTCGCACGCCAACTTCGTCCTCCTCGGCGCCGCCCTCGAGAAGATCACCGGCACCCGGCTCGACCACCTGCTCCAGCGCGAGGTCACGGGCCCCCTCGGACTGCGCGAGACCCGCAACAGCTTCACCCCCGGACCCGTCCTGCACGCCTTCTCACCCGACCGCGGGCTCTACGAGGAGTCCACCTTCTGGAACCCCTCCTGGACCACCGCTCCGGGCGCTGTGCAGACCACGGACATCTGCGACCTCGCCCGCTCCGCCGCCGGCATCGGCTCGGGGCAGCTGCTCTCCCCCGCCGGCCACCGGGAGCTGCTGGATCCGGGGGCCGTGGGGCTGGGCACACCGACCCACACGTGCCCGGCGACGGTCTGCCTCCCGAACACCGAGGCCACGCACTACGGCATGGGCGTCCTCGTACTCGGTGACTGGATCTCCCAACACCCCCTGTTCTTCGGCTACTCCGCCTCCCAGAACTACCTGCCCGAAGAGCGCCTCGCCATCGCCGTCTCCACCACGCAGGGCCCGGACACCCCCGACGGACACACGGCCCACACCATCGCCCAGCGCATCGCCGCCGCGCTCACGCCCGAGCACCCCATCCCCGAATACGGGTGAGCCGGGGGGCCGCGGGGAGCGCCGGGAGGCTGCGGAGCGCGACGTAGACTCGGGGGGTGAACGAGAATCTTCCCCCTTGCCCCGAGTGTTCCAGCGCCTACACGTACGAGATGGGCGCGCTGCTGGTGTGCCCCGAGTGCGGGCACGAGTGGTCCGCCGCCCCCGCTTCCGCCGCCGAGAACGGTGGCGGCGAGAAGGTGATCAAGGACTCCGTCGGCAATGTGCTGGCCGACGGCGACACGGTCACCGTCGTCAAGACCCTCAAGGTGAAGGGCAGCCCCACCGGGATCAAGGCCGGTACCAAGGTGCGCAACATCCGGCTCGTGGACGGTGTCGACGGGCATGACATCGACTGCAAGATCGACGGCTTCGGGCCCATGCAGCTCAAGTCCAGCGTGGTGAAGAAGGCCTGAGTCGGGCCTGATCACCGTCCGCTCCCCCTCTGATCTCCCCTCCTCCGCGGCTTCATTTATCCGCGAATTGCAAAAAATGGCAATTCAATACATGCTGGGTTCGCTGCGCTCGTAGGTTGCCGCGGGCGCAGCGCTCAGCCTGTCCGTTGCCTCGAGGAGGGTGCGCGAGCGTGTCCGTGCCGCTGTACCAGGCCAAGGCCGACTTCTTCCGGATGCTCGGTCACCCGGTTCGGATCCGTGTGCTCGAGCTGCTGCAGGACGGGCCGAAGGCGGTACGGGACCTGCTGGCGGAGATCGAGATCGAGCCGCCGGCGCTGTCGCAGCAGCTCGCCGTCCTGCGGCGGTCCGGGATCGTGTCCTCGACGCGGGACGGGGCCACTGTGGTGTACACCCTCGCGGGCGGTGACGTCGCCGATCTCATGCAGGCCGCGCGGCGCATCCTCACCGAGATGCTGGCCGGACAGAACGAGCTTCTTGCCGAGCTCCGGAAGGCCGAGGTCGGCTCCCGGTGAACCGTGTCGTGGAGCGTCTGCGCTCACTGCTGCCCCGGCGTGCCGATCTCGCCTTCATGGGCCGGAACCCGCGACGGGATCTCGTCGCAGGGCTGACCGTGGCCGTCGTCGCGTTGCCGCTCGCCCTCGGGTTCGGAGTGTCCTCCGGGCTCGGTGCGCAGGCCGGGCTCGCCACCGCCGTCGTGGCCGGTGCGGTCGCCGCGGTGTTCGGCGGCTCCAACCTTCAGGTGTCGGGGCCCACCGGGGCCATGACCGTCGTCCTCCTCCCCATCGTCGCCCGGCACGGGCCCGGCGGGGTCCTCATGGTCGGGCTGATCGCCGGACTGATCGTCGTCGGACTCGCCGTGGCGCGGGCCGGGCGGTACATGGCGTACATCCCGGCCTCCGTCGTGGAGGGTTTCACGCTCGGCATCGCGCTCGTCATCGGCCTCCAGCAGGTGCCGAACGCCCTGGGCGTGCCCAAGCCCGAGGGCGACCGGGTCCTCGAGGTGACCTGGCGGGCGGTCGAGGCGTTCGCCGGGGCGCCCGACTGGACGGCTGCGGGGCTCGCGGGCGGCGTCGCGGCGGTGATGCTGATCGGCGCCCGGCTCAAGCCCACCGTGCCCTTCTCGATCATCGCGGTGATCGGCGCGACGCTCGTCGCCCAGCTGTTCCGGCTGGACGACGCGACGCCGATCGGCACCCTGCCGGCCGGTCTGCCCGCCCCGTCCCTCGGCTTCGTGGACCTGTCGCAGCTCGGCTCGCTGATCGCGCCGGCCATGGCGGTCGCGGCGCTCGCGGCGCTGGAGTCCCTGCTGTCGGCGCAGGTCGCGGACGGCATGACCGTGGGCCAGAAGCACGACCCGGACCGCGAGCTGTTCGGGCAGGGCCTGGCCAACCTGGCCGCACCGTTGTTCGGCGGCGTGCCGGCGACCGGCGCCATCGCCCGTACCGCGGTCAACGTGCGCACCGGGGCCTCGTCGCGGCTCTCGGCCCTCACCCACGCCGCCGTCCTCGCCGTCATCGTCTTCGCCGCGGCGCCGCTCGTGTCGAGGATCCCGCTCGCCGCGCTCGCCGGCGTGCTGCTCGCCACGGCGGTCCGGATGGTCGAGGTCGGTTCGCTGCGCGCGATGGCGAGGGCCACCCGCTCCGACGCCGTCGTCCTCGTCCTGACCGCCGTCGCCACCCTCGCCCTGGACCTCGTGTACGCGGTGGTCATCGGCTTCGTCGTCGCGGGCGGCCTCGCGCTGCGCGCCGTGGCGAAGCAGGCGCGGCTCGCCGAGGTCGACTTCCGCGCGGACCTGCCGGGCGAGCACGGCGAGGAGGAGCATGCGCTGCTCGCCGAGCACATCGTGGCGTACCGGATCGACGGTCCGCTCTTCTTCGCCGCCGCGCACCGGTTCCTCCTCGAACTGTCCGAGGTCGCCGACGTCCACGTGGTGATCCTGCGCATGTCCCGCGTCACGACCGTCGACGCCACCGGCGCCCTCGTCCTGAAGGACGCGGTCGAGAAGCTGAACCGGCGTGGCATCGCCGTGATGACCTCGGGCGTGCGGCCGGAGCAGCGGCAGGCGCTGGAGGCCGTCGGCGCCCTCGACCTGCTGCGGCTCGACGGGCGGGAGTTCGCCACGACGCCGGAGGCCATCGCCGCCGCCCGCGCCCATCTGCACGGCGCCGGTGTGGTGCTGCCGCCGCCCCGGCAGAAGGTACACCCGGGGCTCGCCGAAGAACCCCGCACGCCGTTCACCGAAGAATCCCGTCCGCAGTCCTCCCAGGAGTCGCTTCGATGACCACTGCCGCACATCGCCGGATGGCCGAGGTGTCCGGGGCCGAGGCGCTGTGGCTGCTCGAAGGGGCCGCACACGGGCACCTGCTCCACACGCGTCGTGACGCCCCCGTCGTCCGGCCCGCCTCCCACGTCCTCTCGTACGGTCGGCTCGTCGTCCGCTGCCCCGTGCAGGCGGACCTGCTCGACGGCCGGCCCACGCTGAGCTACCAGGCCGACGACATCCGGATGCCCGGCGGCACCGGCTGGAGCGTCACCGTCTCGGGTCCGGCGGAACGCGTCACGGACGCCGCCGAGGCCGCGCACTACCTGCGGACGCTGCCGGGCTGGGCGTACGGGCCGCACGACACGCTGCTGCGCATCACCCCGCAGACCGTCGTCGGGTACCGCCTGAGCGCGGCGGGGCCGGCGTGAGCGGACGCGACGACACGCTGCCCCTGCGACACGTACTGACCGTGCCCACCGTGCCGGCGTCGGTGCGGCTCGTGCGGGAGACGGCCGAGATGACGTTCGCCGAGTGGGGCATCGGCGCGTCCCATCCCGCGGTCGGGCCCGCCCTGCTGGTCCTGAGCGAGCTGGTCACCAACAGCGTCCGGCACGCCGCCGTCACGTCGGCCAGTCTCACCGTGACCTTCGCCTCCGGCACGTCCGCGCTCGCACTCGCCGTGCACGACCGGCACCCGTACCACCCGGGCATCTGCGCCGTCCCCGGCGACGACCGGGGCGGACTGGCCGCCGTCGCCGAGGTGACCGCCTCGTCGGGCGGCACCTGCGTCGTACGGCGGGACGCGGACGGCGGGGGCAAGGCCGTGTGGATCACGCTGCCGCTGTGAGAACCGACCGACGACGACCCGGGGCCCTGAGAGAGCCCGGACCCGACACACCTGAGCCAGAGACTGCGACAGAGGCAAGCACGATGACCATCGAATGGCGCTACACCACCCACCCCGGCCTGAGCGTGCTCTCCCTGGCCGGCTACCTCGGAGCCGACGCGGTCCGGCGCTTCGACGGCGCCGTGGGCTGGGTGCTGGCCCGCGGCACCGGGCCCGTGATCCTCGACCTGACCAGCCTGCGCGGCTGGTCGGCCGGCGGGCAGCTGGCGGTCGCCTCCGCCGCACGCCGGCTCGCGGACGAGGGACGGAGCCTCGAACTGGCCGCGATTCCGGCCGACGGCTCCCTCGTACCGACCGGCGACCAGCCCGACATCCTGGTGCACTGCGATCTGCGCGCCGCCTTCGCCGCGCACCACAGCGACGGCCGGGAGCAGCGCGAGTGGTGCAGCGACGAGTGGCCGGGCGCCCGGAGCGCCGAGCGGGTCGCCCGGGGCTGACGGCCGAGCTGATGTACGAAGCGCCCCTGGTGCCCTGCGAAGATGGCCCCATGGCGCAGAGTTCTTCCTGGACGCGATGGACGCGGCGGGCACGGCGGTGTCCGGCCGCCGCCCCGACGACCCTCCTGTCGGGCGGGCGGTGGGCCCGGTGAGTACGCCGCTGTACCAGCTCAAGGCGGAGTTCTTCAAGACGCTCGGGCATCCCGTGCGCATCCGCGTCCTGGAGCTGCTGAGCACGCGGGAGCACGCGGTCTCCGAGATGCTCGCCGAGATCGGTGTCGAGCCGGCGCACCTGTCCCAGCAGCTCGCCGTGCTGCGCCGGTCGAACCTGGTCGTCGCGCGTCGCGAGGGCTCGGGCGTGTACTACTCGCTGACGGATCCCCAGGTGTCCGAGCTGCTCGCCGTGGCGCGAGGCATCCTGTCGGGCGTCCTCGCCGGACAGGCCGAACTGCTCGCCGACCTCCGCGCCACCACGTCGGAGCCCTCGACGCCCGCCTGACAGCGGGTCCCCGATGTCTCTTTCCTGCCGTGGTGCGACCGGCGCGGGCGTGGTGGGATCGGACGGTGAGTTCGGCGAGGAAGGTGCCCGCATGCTGGTGTGGAAACGGATCGGTTCCGGTGTCCGTCCCGTGCCCCCGCCCGTGGCGACGGCCTTCGTCTGGGCGGTCACGGCCGGGATGGCGTTCGCGGTGGTCACGGCCTTCAATCTGCTCGACGGCCAGGGGAATCCCTCCTTCGACCTGCTCACCCTGTCCCTCACGGTGGCGGCCGTGAGCACCAGCGCCCGTCTGGCCGCGGCGCCGGGGACGGCGCTGCTGTGCTGGCTGATCCTGAACGTCTTCGCCACCGCGCCGATCGGCGAACTCACCTGGGAGGCCTCGTACGACCTCGGCCGCATCGCCTGCCTGTTCGTCGCCGCGAGCGCGGGCACCTGCGCGGCCCGCCTCGTCCACGCCCGCGCGGCCTACCGCCGCCTGAGCCCGTGATCACGACGGTCCCCGTGCGGTGCGGCGCTGCGACCCGTGTCGTCGCGGAAAGTATCATCAAGTGATGTCTGACATGACTGAGACCACGCCCGGTTGGCTGACCACGGACGAGCTCGACGCGGCCAGGGCCCGGATGCCGATCCTGTACGTCGAGGCCGTGCCCGTGCGCGTGGACGAGAGCGGTGAAGTCACCAGTATCGGGCTGCTGCTGCGGATCGGCGCGGACGGCACGATCAGCCGGACGCTGGTGTCCGGGCGGGTCATGCACCACGAGCGGGTGCGTGACGCGTTGCTCCGGCACCTGGAGAAGGACCTCGGGCCGGTGGCCCTCCCCCGCGTACCGGCGTCGCTGCAGCCCTTCACGGTCGCCGAGTACTTCCCCACGGCGGGGATCACCCCCTTCCACGACCCTCGCCAGCACGCGGTCTCGCTCGCGTACATCGTGCCGGTGACCGGGGACTGCCGGCCGCGGCAGGACGCCCTGGACCTGGTGTGGTTCAGCCCGCAGGAGGCCGCCTCGCCGGCCGTGCAGGGCGAGATGCCGGGCGGGCAGGGCATGTTGCTGAAGCAGGCGCTGGCTCATGTGGGGCTCACGTACTGACGCCGGTGCAGCGGCCCGTCTTCTCGTTCTTGTCCAAGAGTCGTTCAAGAGTGGTCAAAGACGGGCTGCGCGTTCGGTAATTCCGGTCGGTCGCACGGTGGTTCGGGTTCTACGTTCGTCGCGTGACTCTTCCTTCGACCTCCCGCCGCAGTCTGCTGCGCGCCACGGTCACCGGCTCCGCCGTGGCCGCAGGCGCGTGGGTGCTCGACGTACCGGGTGCGGCCGCGGCACCCGCCACGGCCGCCAGGCCCCGGCCCACCACCCCCGACGCCGCGCTGCGGGAGCTGGAGTCCGGGAACCGGCGGTGGCGGACCTTCCGCGAGCGGCACCCGCACGAGACGCGCAGGGTCCGGCGCGACATGGTCTCCGGACAGCACCCGTTCGCGGTCATCCTCGGCTGCATCGACTCCCGCGTACCGCCGGAGCTGGTCTTCGACCAGGGTCTCGGCGATCTGATGACCGTGCGCTCCGCGGGCGAGGTCCTGGACGAGGCGGTGCTGGGCAGCGTGGCGTACGGCGTCCTGGAGCTGGACATACCGCTCGTCTTGGTGCTCGGGCACCAGTCGTGCGGCGCCGTGTCCGCGGCGGTCCACGCGGAGGAGTCGGGCGAGGAACTGCCCGCGCACATCCGGTACATCGCCGACCAGATCGAGCCGGCCATCGACCACTCGGTCGAGGGTGCCGCACGGATCGACGCGACCGTCACCGCCCAGGTGCGGCTCGTCCGGTCGCGCCTCGCCGCCGAGACCGATCTCGCCGCCAGGATCGCGGCGGGGCGCCTCGCGATCGTCGGCGCCCGGTACGAGTTGACCAGCCAGCTCGTGCACCGCATCGACTGACGGGGCGCGGGCTGTTCGCTACGCGTGGGGGCTCTGGGCGAGCCACGTCCGGTCCGTCCACTCCACGCCGGCCGGAAGGCGTGCGCCGTAGGCCGGGTCGGACTCCGTGCGGAGGCGGACGGTCTCGTGGACCCGTGCGGTGGCCGGGACGCGCCGGCGGCGGTAGGTGAGCAGGGCCCAGACGCGGCCCATGCGGTGGACGGTGCCGTAGGCGTGGTCGGGGGCCAGGGTGAGGTGCTTGACGTACGCGCCGGGCTTCAGGAGCAGGCCGGACTCCAGGGCGCCGTCGACGACCCACTTCAGGGACACGGCGGGGAGTCTCGGGTCGTCCTCGAAGGTGCCCCCCACGTCGGAGTGGACCCCGGCGAACCAGACCTCGTCGATGTGCGGTCCTCGGCCGCCCGGCTCCTCCGGGGGCAGGACCAGGTACTCCTCGTAGGGCCGGCGTTTCTCGTCGATGGAGACGGCGTGGCGGACGCGCGCCACGTTGGGGATCCGGCGGGTGAAGAGCCAGCGCAGGTTCCAGCGCAGGAGGCCGGCGGCCTTCACCGAGTCCCACAGACCCATGAACGCCACGGGAATCCCGGTGCGTTCGTCGACCTTGCGGCTGAACGCGTCGGCGAACTGGTGCAGTTGATCCCAGTCGTCGTCCGTCCACGTGCGGTTCTTGGCGTAGACGGCGATGGCGTACGGGACGAGGTTCTCGGAGCCGGGGCGGAGCAGGCCGACCGCCTTCAGCATCCCGGCGAGGGCCCTCGCCGTGTACGCGCCGCGGCTGAAGCCGAAGAGGTGGATCCGGTCGCCGGGCTCGTAATGGTGCATCAGATACGTGTACGCCTCGCCGAGGTTCTGTTTGATGCCGGCGCCGAAGGCGAGACCGAAGAGCTTGGAGAGCTTGCGCGAGGGCGCCGTCCACGCGCCGGCCGCGGAGAAGGTGCCGACGCCGGGGTCGTAGTAGGCGATCTGCGCAGCGGGATCATGGAGGTCGAGCATCTCGTAGAGTTTGACGACGTTCGTGTTGCCGCGGGCCTTGAGCTGATTGCCCGTCCCGTCCAGGCACATCACGATGTTCTTCCCCATCATGGCCTCCGGGCTCCGGACTTCCGAGGGGCACATACCAGAGCAATTCCTATAATAGTGGTGAAGCCTCACCTCGGCCTGCCTGCCCGTTCCGTCACGCGGAGGTCCGGTTCCATGGCCCGCTTCACCGTGCACCTCGACGAGCACGCGGGGCCCTCGTCCACCCACGCCCTGGTCATCGGCGTCGGAGCGTACGCGCACCTGGGCGGCGGGGCCGATCCCACGGACCACCCCGGCGCCACCGGGATGCGTCAGCTCTCCTCGCCGCCGCTCTCCGCGCGCGCGTTCGCACGCTGGATGATCGAGCAGTACCACGGCGGCACGCGGCCGTTGGGCAGTCTCGCGCTGCTGCTGAGCGAGCCCGCGCCCGCGCCCTTCGTCCACCCGGGAACGGGCGCGCAGCACGACGTGGAGGCCGCGACGATCGACAACATCGTGGCCGCGGTGACCGAGTGGAAGGACCGCGGGGACCACGACGAGGCGCGGCTGGTCTTCTACTTCTGCGGTCACGGTGTCTCGCTGGGCTTCGACACCTCGCTCCTCGCCGCGGACATGTTCGCCGACCGCAACAGCCCGCTGAACGGCGCGCTGCACTTCGAGGCCCTGGCCCGGGGGCTCAACAGCTGCCGCGCCGGGCAACAGGTCTTCTTCGTGGACGCCTGCCGGGCCGGCTCCGACGCACTCGTCAGGCTGGTGGGGCGCGACACCCTCGGGCGGGTGCCGGTCGCCGGGAACCTGCGGCCCGACGGCTTCGTGGCGCGTGAACACGCCGTCTACTTCGCGACCCTGCACGGCGAGGAGTCCTTCGCCCGCGCGGGCAGCGTCAGCCTCTTCACCGACGCGCTGCTGCGCAGCTTCGACGGCGCGGGCAGTGAGAACACCGAGGGCCGGGTGTGGCGGGTGACCACCGGCACGCTGATGCACGCGATCAGCCGCTTCATGCGCGAGCCGCCGTTCGCGGGCGTGCTGGCGGGCGGCGCGGTGCCGGTGAGCCCGGAGTCGTTCGACTTCGACTTCCACGAGCTGCGCGGAGACCCGGTCGTCCCGGTGTACATCGGCTGCCGGCCGCGGGAGGACAACGCGCTCGCCGAGTTCGTCTGCCGGCGCGCCGCAGCGGACGGCGGGCCGACGCCGGACGGACACGAGGAGCAGCGGCGCGCGCCGCTCGCCCCGGGGCCGGACGACGAGCCCGACCTGGGCGAATGGGCGCTGTTCCTGCCCTTCGGGCGCTATGAGGTGGAGGCCGTCCTCGGCCCCGAGGACGTACGCCGTCAGGAACTCGACGCCCGGCCGCCGCTGTTCCGTGTCGGATTGGCCCGGCCATGAGCACCACCGCACTCGCCGTCAGGCTCTTCCTCTCCTCCGCCGGGGAGTCCAACGACGCCGTGATCGTCGGCGACATCCACTCGGCCGACCTCGGCGGCGACACCCTGCGCGGCATCCTGATCCCCTGTGGTACGGCTCCGCAGCCCGCGTCGTACCCGGTGGCGCCCGGTCGTTACGTCGTGTCGGCCACCCTGCCGTCCGGGATGGTGCTGACGGAGGACGCGGTGGCGGAGGCGGGCCGGGAGACCGCCGTGGACTTCGTCATGACGGACTCGCCGTACGAGTCGCACTCCTGGCAGTACCTCATGGGCAACATCGAGCCGGAGAGCGTGTACCGGAGCTCCGCCACGATCCCGCTCGCCGAGTCCGTCTCCTCCCGTTCGATGGTCGCGCCCGCCGCCGGACCGGACGGTGCCCTGCCCGAGACGCCGTTCGCCGACCCGAGCCCGCACGCCACGTGGATCGGCGACGCACCGCCGGAGAGCTGGTCCTTCGCGTCGATGCTGGCATTGGACCAGGACGACGGCGCGCTGGAGCGGTTCGTCGCGGAGGGCCGGCCTCTGACGCTGACCGGGCCCGACGTGGCCGGGGGGCTGGTGACACCGCTGTACCGGTTCGGGCCGGGCGGTCCCGTCGGGACCCCGGGCTCGCCGTCGGGCCGGAGGCAGTTCCTGGTGGTGGAGGCGGCCGGGGCGGTACGGCTGGTCACGCTGCCGCTGCCGTGGGGCCCGCACGAGGTGGAGGTGCTGGTGAACCTGCGGCAGAGCCCGACCGGGAGCGCGGTCGCCGTGACGGTCCGCGACCCGGTGCGCGGGGCGGGGCTCGCGTACATGGCGCAGGGCGCGCTGGACACGGCGGCGCGGCTGTTCACGGACGTCGAGGCGATGCTGTTCTCGAAGTCCGCGAACCCGCTCGCGGCGGCGGCCGGGGCGTACGTGCTGATCGGCACGGACCACTCGGCGACGGAGACGTACTGGGATCCCTGGCTGGACCGACTGGCCACGGAGTTCCCGTGGCTCGCCGACGGGGCGATCCTGCGCTCCGTACGGCTGCTGCGCCGGGTCGCGGCGGCCGGGCGGCCGGGGGCCGGGACACCGGTCTTCGACCGTGACCTGGCCCGGGAACAAGCCCGGGCGGGGCTGATCGAGGCCGTCGACCGCGGCATCCCGTACTACATGCTCGGGCTCGCCTGGCTCGTGGAGGGGCTGTCCGCCTTCCCCGACGACCCCGTGTGCGCGCTCCGGCTCGACCAGGTGCGCCGGCTGTCCTGGCTGGCGGACATGCGCGAGCCGTTCCTGATTCTCGACCTGCGGCAAAGGAGTACGTGATGCTCCGGCTCACGATGCTGCCCGCGGAGGACGGCGACTGCCTGCTCCTCGAATACGGCAATGACGAGTTCACCCGGCGCGTCCTCCTCGACGGGGGCCGGCGCGGCACCTACGGGCGGATCAAACCGCTGCTCGCCGGACTCGACGGGCCGATCGACGTCCTGGTGGTGACCCATGTCGACCAGGACCACATCCTCGGGGTGCTGGCGCTGCTCGACGACCCGGAGCGGCCCGTGGACATCGGGGACGTGTGGTTCAACGGCTTCGACCATCTCCACGACCGGGAGATCTTCGGGGCGGTGGACGGGGAACTGCTCACCTCCGCGCTGATCGCTCAGCACCTCCCGTGGAACGCGGCGTTCGACGGGCGCAGCGTCGAGATCGGTCATCCGCTGAGCTGGTTCGACGACGGTTCCACGATGGAGGTGCTCGCGCCGGACCGCCGGCTTCTCGAGTCCCTGATCGGGGAGTGGAAGGCGAAGTGCGAGCAGGCCGGGCTGATTCCCGGCGTGGATCCGGTGGAGCGGGAGGCCATGCCCGGGATCGAGCGGTTCGGCGCGATCGACGTGGACGAGCTGGCCGCCGTTCCGTTCAAACGGGACCGCTCCCCCACCAATCCGACCAGTATCGGCCTGCTCTTCGAGTTCGACGGTACTCGGATCGTGCTGACCGGAGACGCGGACGATCCGCGCCTCGTCGCGTCGCTCCGGCCGCGAGCGGAGGCCGAGGGCGGGCGACTGCGCGTCGACGCGCTGAAGGTCGCCCACCACGGCAGCGAGAAGAACATCTCGAACGACCTCCTCGGCCTCCTCGACTGCGGCCGCTATCTGATCTCCACCAACGGGAAGGTCCACGGCCATCCGAACGACGTCGCCATCGCGCGGATCCTCAAGAACGGCGGGGAGTCGAAGGAACTGGTCTTCAACTACCGTGAGCGGGCATCGAACTGGGAGGAGTCGAGCCTGCAGGAGCAGTTCGGCTACCGTGTCTCGGCGCCCGCGGAGGGCGCCGAGGACGGGTTCGTCACCGTGGAGTTCTGAACGGGAACGCCACCGGTAGGGAGGTCAGGTGAGGACGGGCTCGGCCGTCTCCACCTCGGACAGCTTGACCGTGCACAGGCCGCCGCGTTCGGTCGTCACGTCGGTCACCTTGAGCTGGGTGCCCGGCGCGAGGATGTACTCCTCCTCCCCGGTGAACGCGGAGAAGCTGCGGATCCCGACCGCCCGTGCGGGCGTGACCTCGAAGAGGGTCCGCTTGCCTCGACTGCCCAGGAAAGCCCGGGCGACGTTCAGCTCGGACGTGCACGAGGACACGCCCCACCAGGTGACGGTCTCCCCCACCGGGTACTGCCGGCGCAGGTCCAGCGACACACCGCGCCACAGCGGCGCGGTGCGGACGGGGAGGTCCGATACCGCCGAGAACAGCAGGCGCAGGTACGGGAGATAGGGCACGACCTTGCTACGGTCCGGGGAGCGCAGCACGGCGTTGATGTCGCGGTAGAAACCGGACTCGCAGGTGTAGAGGTACAGCGCCGCGATCGCGTCGGCGGACAGGCCGCCGGCCGTCTCGTCCGCCCGCCGCTTGCCGAACTCGCGGGACCGGTCGATGTGCCGGCCGAGCCCGGAGAGGACCTGGGCGACCGGGGCGACGGCGTCCTCGAAGCCCATCAGCGGGGTGTCGAACACGCCCGTGATCGCGGGCAGGATCCGGCCCTCGTCCTTGACGCTGGTCAGCCGCTCCAGATACAGCTGGTGCAGTTCCATCGTCGAGGCGATGAAGGCGCCCATGCGTGCCGCGACGTCGTCGTCCGCGCCCCCCGAAGTGCCGCCTGCCGGCCCGTCGTTCCAGCCCTTGCTCGGCAGCCAGTCGATCTCGTCGGCGCCCAGTGACGCGAGGGCCGCGTTGACCGTGGCGAAGTGGTCGCCCTCGCAGAATATGTCGCCCTGGGCGGCGGGGTTGGCGTGGTCGATGTGGCGGACGTCGACGCCCGGGTACTTCTTCTCGAGCCGCTGGACGATCTTCTTCAGGCTGCGGGCGTGGGCGCCCCACCAGGCGAAGACGACGCCGCGGTCCTCCTCGTCGGCGTCCTGCTTGGCCTTGAGGATCTCCTCGACGATCCGCTCGGCGACGGGCCGCCAGAACTGGGTGTGCCGGTCGGTGCCCATCGCGCCGTCGCCGCTGGCGGTGAGCGAGGCGTTGAGGAGCAGGACGCCCTGGGTCAGCATCGCCTGGAACCACTCCGGCGGCTGGACCGTGTCCCGCTCCTTCAGCAGGGCGCGGACGTCGGCGATGGGCGTCTTCTTGATGATGCCGTACTTCCACATCGCCGCCGCCTTGATGATGCAGCGGATGCTGACGACCCTGCCGAACTGGCTGTCCTTCCAGTCGTTGAAGGTGTTGTCGAACATGGCGATGCCGGTGGCGCTCTCCGGCCGCGGGTAGGGGTTCTGGCCGAAGACGACGACCTTCCACTTGTGCGGCGGATGGGGCTTGAGCGCCTGGAAGGTCAGCTCGCGGACCGGGACGACCTCCGGGCTACGGCTCTGGCCGATGAACTGGTCGGCGCCGGACTGGGCCTCGATGACGGGCTTGAGCAGCGGCAGCCAGGGTTCCCCGCCGCCCTTGAACAGCTCGGTGAGGGCCAGCGGGTCGTTCGGGTCGGGCTGCGGGGCGGACTGGGTGGGGGCTTCGCTCATCGGGGCGCTTCCAGGGTTCGTGGTGGAGGGCGTGGCGTCAGGGACGGGGGCGGCGTCAGGGACGAAAGGAATGCCCTTTCGGCGGCATGATGCGCACCCTCTTCTCGACCGGCTCGTGCTCGATGCCGGCCAGCTGGGCGGTGATCGTGGAACGCAGCTCGTCGTCGTCCTCGAACCAGTGGTCGTGGAAGAGCGTGTAGCCCGTCCACATCAGGTTGGCGCAGACCCGGGCCGGCACCCGGCCGGTCTGCGCGCCCATTCCGACCAGGGCCACCGAGCGGATGCTGCCGGGCGCCTTGCGGTTCTGCCGGTGGATGGCCTGGAACGCGGCGGCGCACGCCAGGGCCACGTTGAGCGTGGCACTCACGTTCTGCGAGGACTGCACCATGGTCGGAGTCGATATCAGGTACCTCGGGATCGTCGCCCCGGAGGAGACGCAGACGGCGCTGCCCACGGGAAGGCTCCCGGCGAACCGGTCGCGGATCGCCCGCTGCACGCGGACCTGGATGCCCGCGCCGAGGTACCGCTTGATGACGGCGTCGACGCCGCCGTCCATCCGGCCCCGGGAGTTGGTCGGGGTGACCCAGGCGTCGACGTCCTCGTCGAGGATCGAGCCCCGCCGGATCTCGATGCCCGGCGTGTCGGCGAACGCCGCCCGCCACGCCTCCACGACGCCCTCGTTGACGTCGGTCAGCACAACCCTCAGCGCGGTCTGCGCACGGCTCTCGGTCATCGTCCACTCCTGTCGGGAATCGGCCCTTCCAACACCCCCGACGCTATCGGCCACCACTGACAACGCCCTGGTGAGGCAGCAGCGGTGACCTGCCGTCACGCCGACATGGACCTGTGCGCCACACTGCCCTCGTGGAGATGCACGACAGGGAAGCGGCGCGGCGTTGGCTGGCTGATCAAGGTGTCCGCGAGGTGCGCGGCGGATGGGTGAGGGACGAGGCGCCCGACGTCCTCCTCACGGCCGACCAGGTGGCGCATGGCTGGGCCGCCGACGTGTTCGCCGAGGACGTGGACGCGGCCGACCAGGTACGGCTGGCCTTCGGGCTGCTCGACCTTCTCGACGAGTACTGGGTCACGTGCGAGATCCGGTTCGCGGACGACTCCCCCGAGGGACCCCTGCCGGCCGGCGTCCTGTGGGACGGCTACCGCCGGCGGCTGGAGGCGGACCGGGACGTCGAGGCCGTCTGCTACTCGCTGTGGGTGGACTGGTTCGAGGACCGCGCCACGTCCGCGACCGCCTTCGCCGAGGTACTCGGCAACGACATCGACCGCGTCGTGACCGAACCCTCGGACGCCCTGCTCCGCAGGGCCCGCCGGGTCCTGGAGTGCTCGGGCCCGGTGCCCTGGACGGTGAAAGAGCCCGCCTACCGCACCGCCGCACGCCTCCCCGCCCTCCACCCGGCCGTGTTCCTCGGCCTCCGCGCGAGCTACCACGACCTCTACGGCGACCTGGACCCGCCCGCCGCCCTGTCCCTCCTCGACCGCCTGGACCTCCCGCCGGACACCCGCCACCTCGCGCCCCTGCGTCACGTCCTCGCCGCGGGGCACAGGAACCACCACCGCAGCCCCGGCGCCTGGGACGACGCGGTGCGCGCGGGCTCCTGACGATCCCGGCTACTCGGACAGGACGTAGCCCTCGGCCTCGTCCCACGGAACGTCGTCGTCCTCGATGTGCACACGCCACTCCGCTCCGGGAATCGCCCGGCGCAGCGCCGTCACCGACGCGAGCACATGGTCGAGGACGGGCATGACGCGCTCCCATTCGTAGGGGAGCTTCGTGGAGCCGTCGAGGATGTCGTCCGGTTCGGTCGTCCGGTCGTAGAGGTAGAGGGACTCCTCGTCCTCGAAGGGGAAGGCTTCCAGGTGCCCCGCGACGATGCGTCCGACCTCGGCGGTCTCCGCCTCGGTCAGCGGTAGGGCGCGTGCCGCGCTGTAGTAGAGGGAAACGCTCATGGTGGGAGCGTATGCGGGCACGCGGGAAGGGCGGTGGGTGCTCGCTCCCGGTCCGTGAAGGCGCGCCTAGACTCCGGGGCATGAGCGATGACCACTCTCCCAGCCCGGATCTCGTCTCCGGTCTGGCGCCGACCGGTGTTCTGCGGGCCTCCATCAACCTCGGCAACCCGGTTCTCGCCCAGGGCGGTCCGGACGCGCCCTCCGGGATCACCGTCGATCTGGCGCGCGAGTTCGGGGCGCGGCTCGGGGTGCCGGTGGAGTTGCTGTGCTTCGACGCGGCGCGCAAGTCGTACGAGGCGATGGCGGCCGGGCGGGCCGACCTCTGCTTCCTGGCCGTCGACCCGGCGCGGGAGGCGGAGGTGGCGTTCACGGAGCCGTACGTCGTGATCGAGGGCGTGTACGCGGTGCCTCGCGAGTCCGAACTGCAAACGCCGGACGACGTGGACGCGCCCGGTGTCCGGATCGGCGTCAAGGCGGGCTCCGCGTACGACCTCTTCCTCACCCGGACCCTGCGCCATGCGACGCTCGTACGGGGCGAGGAAGGTGTCGACACGTTCGCCGACCAGGGGCTGGAGGCGGGCGCGGGGATTCGGCAGCCGATGACGGCGTACGCCGCCGCGCACCCCGAGGTCCGGCTCGTCGACGAGCGGTTCATGCAGATCCGGCAGGCCGTCGGGACGCCCGTCACGAGGTCCCCCGAGACGGTGGCGTTCCTTCGGTCGACGGTGGAGGAGCTGAAGGCGAGCGGATTCGTCGCCGAGTCCCTGCGGCGCGCGGGGCAGGACGAGACGCTGCTGGCGCCGCCGGCGGCGGTCTAGGGGGTGTCTGACCATTCCCCGTGGAACAAGGAGCGGCGTCCGGTGCGTGCGATCGCAAGGCGCCGGAGAGCCCTCGTAGCGGAGCTACTAGGGCTTTTCGGCAACGCGGCGACCGTGCGTGCCGGACGCCGCGACGCCGCGACGCCGCGGGGAATTGTCAGACACCCCCTAGGACTCGATCGCGCGGGCCCAGCCCTCGGGGTCCGCGTCGTGGCGTTCGCACATCCGCTGCCAGTGGGCGAGTCCGGCCGCGACGGCGTCGTCCGCGTGGTACCACTCGCCCTCGCCCGCCTCGCCGTGCCAGAGGACGGAGGGGCGGGCCGGATCCCGGCACAGGTCGAAGCCGTGCAGATACTGCAGGCCCGTCTCCACCAGGGGTGCGAAGTCGGCGAACGCCCCTTCGCCCTCGACCCAGTGGACCGTCCAGGCGTGCACGGCCTCGCGGGTCGTCTCGCCCCGCACCAGGGCGTGCCATCGCGCGGCCACGTCCGCTCGGGTGGGCGGCTTCGGGTCGGTCACGAGTCCGTCGCCCGCGGCTCGGCGTCCGTGGCCAGTCGCGCATGGCGCTCGACGTCGTAGCGCGTGCCGTCGTACTCCAGCTTCTGGCGTTCGACGCCTTCCGCGGTGAAGCCCGCCGCCCGGGCGACGGTGCAGGACGCGGGGTTGTCGAGGCGGTGGCCCAGTTCCAGCCGGTACAGCCCGAGGTCGTCGAAGCACCAGCGGGCCAGCGTCCGGCAGGCGCGCGACGCGACGCCTCGGCCGCGGACGGCCGGCGTCGTCCAGTACGACACCCAGCCGGTCCCGTGACGGTGGTTCACCGCACCGACCGCCACCTGGCCCAGGACGGTGTCCGCCGCGTCCACGACGGCGAAGGCGTAGGCCGTGCCCGAGGTCCATTGGTCGGTACGGTCCGTCAGCCACCGTTCCGCGGCGCCGGGCGAGTCGATCGGCTCGGCCGCCTGTCGGCTCATCATCGGGTCCTCGAACGCCGTCAGCACCGCCCGGACGTCCTCGGACGACCAGCGACGCAGCGACAGGCCCCCCGACACTTCGCAATGATCACGCATGGTCGGGAGTGTCCCCCTCGCGGCGGTCCCGCCGCCAGCGGTTTCCTGTGGGCAGACTGAACAGTCCGAACCCCCGGAGCAACGAGGAGAGCAGGATGGGCAAGGTCATCACCGGCGCGACGATGTCCCTCGACGGATTCATCGCCGGGCCCGAGGAGACGGGCTTCGACCTGCTGTTCCAGTGGTACGGGAACGGGGACGTCGAGATCCCGTCGGCGAGCCCCGACGTGCCGCCGTTCCGCATCTCCGCCGCGAGCGCCGAACTTGTCAGGCACGAGTGGGCGGACATCGGCGCGCTGGTCGTCGGCCGGCACCTCTACGAACTGACGAACGCCTGGGGCGGGCGGCATCCGCTGGACGTGACGACCGTCGTCCTCACCCACCGGCGCCCGGAGGACCGGCCGGAGGACGACGAGAACTTCGTCTTCGTCACGGACGGCATCGAGGCCGCCGTCGCCCAGGCGAAGGAGCTGGCCGGCGACCGGAACGTGGTGGTCAACGGCGGGCAGATGGCGCGGCAGTGCCTGGAGGCCGGGCTCCTTGACGAGGTGGGCGTCGAGCTGGTGCCGGTCGTCCTGGGAGGCGGGAAGACGCTGTTCGGGGAGCTCGCCGGCACGCCCGTGCAGTTCGAGGGGCCCGTCGCCGTCGTCCAGGGCACCGGCGTCACGCATCTGCGCTACCGGGTCCGGAGATAGCCCCGCGTCCGGCACGCCTATGCGTAGTACTCCAGCACCAGCGGCAGGTCCTCCAGCCACTCGCGAAGGAGGGAACGCCGGCGCGCCTCCAGGTACCACTGGTGGACGGCTCCGTCGTGGAGACGGACGGTGACCGTGAGCACCTTGGGGCCCAGGGCCGCGTACTCCACGGCCGCGATCGTCGGCCACGGGAACTCCAGGTCGCCGGTGTCCGATCCCAGCGCGACGCCCGCGGCGTCGATCACGACGGAGCGCCGCGCGGTGACCGCCGTGAAGACCAGGTCGCCGTCGGGGACGCCGGCGATCGCGGTCGGCGCCTGGTGCAGCGGGACGGCGGCGCCGGAGGGCGCGTACGCGGGCGGCGGGGGCGCCACGAACGCGGGTACCACGGGGGTGACAGGTGCGACGGACACGGCGGGGACCACGGGGGCGACCGGCACCGTAGGCGTCTGCGGCGGCGCCGTGTCCGGTACGAACAGGTCCAGCAGCCGGGCCGGTGTGGGCCGCTCGGCCGGATCCTTGGCCAGGCACGACGCCAGGACCGGCCGGAGGCCGTCCGGAACGGCGCTCAGGTCCGGCGCCTCGTGGACCGACCGGTACATCAGGCCGATCGGCGTACCGCCGCCGAAGGCGCTGCCGCCGGCCGCCGCGACGAGGACGGCGCCGAGCGCGAAGACGTCGGCGGCGCCGTCGACCTCCTGGCCGAGCGCCTGTTCCGGCGCGAGGAACCCCGGCGTGCCGAAGGCCGTGCCGGTGGCCGTCAGACGGGTCGACTCCAGTGCCCGCGCGATGCCGAAGTCCAGGACCCGCGGACCGTCCGAGGCCATGATGATGTTGCCGGGCTTGAGGTCGCGGTGGACCAGGCCGCAGCGGTGGATCGCCGCCAGCGCCTCGGCGAGCGCCGCGCCCAGCTGCCGCAGCGCCGCCTCGTCCCGCGGTCCCTCGGCCTCCAGTAGACGGGCCAGCGTGGGCCCGGGGATGTACGCGGTGGCCAGCCAGGGCGCCGCCGCCTCGGGGTCGGCGTCGACGACCGGGGCGGTGTGGAAGCCGCCCACGCTGCGTGCGGCGGCGACCTCGGCCCGGAACCGTTCACGGAAGTGCGCGTCGCCCGCGAGTTCCGGCCGGGCCACCTTCACGGCCACCGCGCGTCCGCCGCGCGAGCGCGCGAGGTAGACGGTGCCCATGCCGCCGGCGCCGAGTTCCCGCTCGACGGCGTACCCGCCGATGCGCGCGGGCAGGCCCGTCGCCCCCGTACCGTCCGCCCCGACCGGCCCGTGCCCCATGAACTGTCCGCCTCCCCTGTGTTCCGGCGCATCAGTATGACGCAGGTTCACCGGGCGGATTCACGGCGTCCGTCAGCTCCGCCCGGCGCGGTCGCCCGCGGCCACGATCGTGCCCTGGGCGACGGCGACCAGGCGTTCCTCGCCCTCGGCCGACACGGTGTGGAGGGTGCACTGGCAGACCGACTGGCGACGGGTGGTGACGAGCGCCTTGGCGCGGGCGATCACCGTCTCGCCGGTGGCCGGCTTCGCGTAGTTGACCTTGTACTCGGCCGTCAGCGCGTCGCCGCCGAGGGCGAGGCCGCCCGCGAACGTCAGGGCGTTGTCCGCCAGGTAGCTGAGCACGCCGCCGTGCACGAAGCCGTGCTGCTGCAGGAGTTCGGGGCGGATGCGGACTCGGATCTCGGCCGAGTCCGGGCCCACCTCGGTGAGCTCCGCGCCGAGGAACCTGCTGAACGGCTGGGCGTCGAAGAGGCCCTGGGCGAGGGCCATGAGTTCGTTCGTCATGCGCGCTCCCGAACTAAGAACTGAACCGCTGTTCATTTCATGGTACGAGCGAGACCGGTACGGTGCAATGATGTTCGACCGCAGTCGGGTGACAGTCCGTCAGAGGGAGTCGTCGCTCTCCGCGCCCAGCGCGCGGAAGCAGAACGCACGGATCTCCGACACCAGTTGGGCGTCGGCTTCCTCCGAGCCGTCGGCCGTCGGGGCGAGCCGGCCGACCAGCGCCTCGGAGATCGCGCCGATGACGGCCGACGAGGCGATCCCCGGGTTCTGCCGGGTGAAACGACCCTGTTCGATGCCGTCCCGGATGACGCGCTCCCCCAGCTCCGCGTACGCCCGGCGGTACACCAGCCGCTCCCCCTCGACCTGCGGGGACACCGGCTCGAAGAGCAGCGACCAGGCCATGCGGCGGCCCTGCAGGGCGCGCCCGGTGAAGGTGTCGATCAGCGCGCCCAGGCGGGCGGTACCCGTCGCGGGCGCCGCGTCGACCGCCGCGCGCACGACGGTCAGCTCGCGGTCGGCGGCGCGGCGGAACACCGCGGCGAGGAGCTCGTCCCGGCTGCCGAAGTACGAGTACAGCGAGCCGGTGCTGGCCCCGCAGGCACGGGCGATCGCGCTGACCTTGGCCCCGGCGAAGCCCTCCCGGGCCACGACGTCGTGCGCGGCCTCCAGGAAGGCGATCTGCTTCTCCTGGGCGTGCCGCCTCGTCCGTTCCGTCTGCCGATATGCCATCGCCGTGCGGGCCCCTCCGTGTAGAGCCGTCGAAACCGGCCCACACCAGAATAGGCAAGGAGTCACAGTGAGCGAGATCGATGGGGGTTCGATGAGTGAGGTCATGCGGGACGTGATCGTGGTCGGTTCCGGGCCGACCGGTCTGATGCTCTCCGCCGAGCTGCGGCTGCAGGGCGTGGACGCGGTCGTCCTGGACAAGGCGGCGCGGCCGGCCGCGGAGGTCCGCGCGCTGGGGCTGCACGCGCGCAGCGTGGAGATCATGGACCAGCGCGGGCTGCTCGACCGGTTCCTCGCGGAGGGGCAGCAGTTCCGGGTCGGCGGGTTCTTCGCGGGCCTGGGTCGCTCCTGGCCCGACGGGCTGGACACGGCCCACTCCTACGTCCTCGGCATCCATCAGAACGTGACCGAGCGGCTGCTGACCGAGCACGCCACCGGGGTCGGCGTGGAGTTCCGGCGCGGCAGCGAGCTGGTCGGGCTGAGCCAGGACGAGGACGGGGTCACCGCGGAGCTGGCCGACGGCACGCGGCTGCGCTCGCGCTATCTCGTCGGCTGCGACGGGGGCCGGAGCACGGTGCGCAAGCTGCTCGGCGTCGGCTTCCCCGGCGAGCCGGCGCGGGTGGAGACGCTGCTCGCCGCGGTGCGCGTGGGTGTGCCGCCGGAGGAACTGATGGCGCGGATGGCCGAGGTCCGCAAGACCGTGATCCGGTTCGGCGCCGTGCCGATGGGGGACGGGGTGTACCGCTTCGTGGTACCGGCCGAGGGGCTGACGGAGGACCGCAGCGCCCCGCCCGGCTTCGAGGAGTTCAAGGAGCGGCTGCGAGCGGTCGCCGGTACCGACTTCGGCGTGCACGCACCCGAGTGGCTGTCGCGGTTCGGCGACGCCACGCGCCAGGCCGAGCGCTACCGGGTCGGCCGGGTGCTGCTGGCCGGCGACGCCGCGCACATCCACCCGCCGACCGGCGGGCAGGGGCTCAACCTGGGCATCCAGGACGCGTTCAACCTCGGCTGGAAGCTGGCGGCGACCGTGAGCGGCTGGGCACCGGAAGGGCTCCTGGACACGTACGAGAGCGAGCGGCATCCGGTGGCCGCGGCCGTCCTCGACAACACCCGGGCGCAGATGGAGCTGATGTCCCTGGAGCCCGGCCCGCAGGCGGTGCGGCGGCTGCTGGCGGAGCTGACGGAGTTCGAGGAGGTCAACAGGTACCTGATCGAGAAGGTCACCGCGATCTCGGTGCGCTACGACGTCGGCGAGGGGCACGAGCTGCTCGGGCGGCGGCTGCGAGACGTGCGGCTGAAGGGCGGCCGGCTGTACGGGCTGATGCACGGCGGCCGCGGACTGCTGCTCGACCAGACGGGCCGGCTGTCGGTCGCGGGCTGGGAGGACCGGGTGGACCACGTCGCCGACGTCAGCGAGGAGCTGGACGCTCCCGCGGTGCTGCTGCGGCCGGACGGGCATGTGGTCTGGGTGGGCGAGGAGCAGGAGGGGCTGGCCGGCGCGCTGCCGAGGTGGTTCGGGAAGGCCGCCGCGCACTGAGCCGGTTGCTCAGCCCACCAGCAGCCGGCAGTGGTCAACTGCCTCTTCGTGCACCGCCATTGACTTCCTACTGGCCGGTATCGATGATCGCGGGCATGGCTGACACCACGGACCGTCTTCCCGATTTTCCTCGTGACTTCCTGTGGGGCGTCTCGACGTCCGCCCATCAGATCGAGGGCGCCGTCGACGTGCGCGGCCCGTCCGTGTGGGACCTGTTCACCGCGGAGCCGGGGAACGTCCGGGACGGGTCGACGGCCGTGGTGGCGTGCGACCACGTCGCCCGGTACCGGGAGGACGTGGCGCTGATGCGCGAGCTGGGTGTGGGGGCGTACCGCTTCTCCGTGTCCTGGCCGCGCGTCCAGTCGCCGGGCGGGCTGGACTTCTACGACCGGCTCGTCGACGAGCTGTGCGCGCAGGGGATCCGGCCGGTGCCGACGCTGTTCCACTGGGACCTGCCGGCGGATCTCGACTGGCTGGAGCGGGACACCGCGTCCCGCTTCGCCGACCACACGGCCGTCGTCGCCGACCGCCTGGGCGACCGGGTGACGAAGTGGATCACGCTCAACGAGCCCGCGGAGCACACGCTCCTCGGCCATGCGCTGGGCACCCACGCGCCGGGGAAGAAGCTGCTGTTCGACGCCCTGCCCGTCGCCCATCACCAGCTCCTCGCGCACGGACTGGCGGCGCGGGCGCTGCGGGCGGCCGGCGTGCGGGACATCGGCATCGCCAACTCGCACGGCCCGACCTGGCCGGCGTCGGCGGAGCCGGCCGACGCGGAGGCCGCGGAGTTCTACGACGTGATCCTCAACCGGCTCTTCTCCGACCCGCTGATCCTGGGTGAATACCCCGAGGGGCTCGCGGAGTTCATGCCGGGGGACGTGGCGGCCGATCTCGAGATCATCTCGGGGGACACGCTCGACTGGTACGGGATCAACTACTACCAGCCCACCAAGGTCGGCGCCCCCGGCGGTGCGGACGAGAGCGCCACCGAATTCTCCGGGATCTCGCTGCCGCCCGGCCTGCCGTTCTCCGTCAAGGAGATCGAGGGCTATCCCGTCACCGACTTCGGCTGGCCGGTCGTGCCGGAGGCGCTGACCGAGCTGCTCGTGGGCTTCCGCGAGCGGTACGGGGACCGGCTGCCCCCGGTGGTGATCACGGAGAACGGCTGCGCGTACGAGGGCGTCGACGACCAGGGGCGGATCGCGTACCTGGACGGCCATCTGCGGGCGCTGCACCGGGCGATGGAGGCGGGTGTGGACGTACGCGGCTACTTCGTGTGGTCGCTGATGGACAACTTCGAGTGGGCGGAGGGGTACACGAAGCGTTTCGGGCTCGTGCACGTCGACTACGACACGCTGGCGCGCACCCCGAAGGCGTCGTACCACTGGCTGCGCGACGCGCTGCGGGCGTACCGCCCATGACCGTGGCCGCCGCGGCGTTCGCGGAGCCGGCGGAGCGGGTCGGCGGCGGGTGGACGACCGCGCTGTCGCTGGCCAACGGGGCGATCTGGGTCGGCTGGTACGGGCCGCTGCAGATCCTGCTGGCCAGGCAGGCGGAGCTGTTCGCGCCGGCCGCCGGGATGTCGAAGGAGTCCCTGCTCGCCTGGGTGACCGGGGTGGGGGCGGTGGTGTCGCTGGTGGCCAACCCGCTGTTCGGCGCGGTGTCGGACCGTACGGTGTGGCGGCACGGCCGGCGTACGCCGTGGATCGTCGCCGGTTCGGCCGGCGGGGCGCTGTCGCTGCTGCTGCTCGCGGGGGCGGACGGGCCGGCCATGCTGTTCGTGGGCTGGGGGCTGGTCCAGCTGACGCTCAACGCGGCGTTCGCGGCCGTGACGGCCGCCGTGCCGGACCGTGTGCCGCGCGCGCAGCGCGGGGCCGTGGGCGGCTGGCTGGGGGCGGCGCAGCTCCTGGGCGTGGTCGTCGGGACCGGGCTCGCGACGGCGGTGGGCGGGGTCGGCGGCGGGTACGCGGCGTGCGCGGTGTTCACGCTGGTGGGCGTCGCGCCGTACGTCCTGCGGTATCCGGACCTACGGCTCGCCGCGGCGGACCGGCCGGCGTGGTCGTGGCGGGGGTTCCTCGCGGGGTTCTGGCTGAGCCCGCGCCGGTACCCGGACTTCGGGTGGGCGTGGCTGACGCGGTTCCTGATCAACCTGGGGAACGCGTTGGTCCTGCTGTACCTCTTCTACTACCTGCGGGACGGGCTGCGGTACGAGGATCCCGGTTTCGGCGTGCTGGTCCTGACCGCGGTCAACGGGGCGACGCTGCTCGCGACGGTCGTGGTCGGCGGCATCTGGTCGGACCGGGTGGGCAGGCGCAAGCCGTTCGTGCTGTGGTCGGGCGTGCTGATGGCCGTCGCCACCGGGCTGCTGGCGGTCTGGCAGACATGGCCGGGGGCGATCGTGGCGGCGGCGGTGCTCGGCATCGGGTTCGGCGTCTTCACGTCCGTCGACTTCGCGCTGATGACGGACGTGCTGCCGGAGGCGAAGGACCGGGGCAAGGACCTCGGCGTCATCAACGTCGCCAACTCCCTGCCGCAGGTCGCGGCGCCCGCCCTGGCCGCGCCGCTCGTGAACGAGCTGGGCGGCTACCCCGTGCTGTTCCTGACGGCGGCGGGGGTGGGCCTGGCGGGCGCGCTGCTGGTCCGGCGGATCCGCGGGGTGGCCTGAAGCTGAGGGCGAGGGTCAGCCTGAACCTCGACTAGAGGTTGAGGTCGCCCGCGTCACACCGGCCCGTCGGCGGGGGCGGCCAGTTCGGGGTGGGCACCCAGGAGCCGGGGCGGGGCCGCCTGTCTCCAGGAGTCGACGACGATGGCGCGGAGTTCGTCCGCGTCGTCGAGTGCGGCCAGGCGCACCCGTACCCACGCGAACGCGGCCTCGTGGTCGGCGACCCAGAACTTCTCGGGCTCGGCGAGGACCAGTTCGTCGCGCTCCAGCTTCGGGCAGCGCACGGCCATCGACGTCTCGTCCTCGGGCAGGGTCAGGAACATCTTCCCGGCGACCCGGAAGGTGGGCATGGACCATGCCTCCTTCTCCGTCGTCCCCGGCAGGGAGAGGGCGAGCGTGCGGACCTCGTCGGAAGTGCTCATGATCCGACCGTACGCCGTGCCGCTGACAGCGGGCGTAGGCTTCCCCCAGCACGGACGATGTGGGGGGCGGGAGCACATGGCGGCTGGGGCGGGGTACCGGTGGGAATCGATGCTCGACTCGGTGGTGGTGTACGCGCAGGGCGCGGTCTGCCGCCGGGTGGCGCGGGGCACCGTGCCGCAGGACGGCCGGGTCAGGGTGACGGGGCTGCCCCGCACGCTGGACGCCGGTTCGCTGCGGGCCCGTGTCCTGGAGGGCGCCGAAGTACGTGTCACCGAGGCGCGGGTCGAGGTGGAGGCGGAGCCGCTCGACGGTGAGGACTCCGGCGCGCTGCGGCGCGAGGCGGAGCGGCTGCGTGAGGAGCACGCGGCGGCGCACGCCCGCCGGGACCGGCAACTGGCCCTGATCAAGGAGGTCGCCGCCCTGCAGCCGGTGCCCCCGGGCCGCAAGCGCGAGGACCCGCCCCGGGTCACCCCGGTCGAGGCGTGGCTGGAACTGGCCGACTTCGTCGACGAGCGGCTGACCGGCCTGCACGCCCGGCTCGCCGAACTGGAGACGGAGCTGCGCGACCTGCAGCACGCCCTGGACATCGCCGAGGACCGGCTCGCCCGGGCGTCCACCGACGCGCCGTCGGCTCACGTGGAGAGCGCGGTGAGCGCGGTCGTGGCCCTCGACGGGCCGGCCGGCACAGAGGTCGGGCTCGAGGTGGAGTACGGAGTGCCCGGTGCCGTCTGGGTCCCGGCCTACCGGCTCACATACCGTCAGGGCGACGGCGCGGGGCGGCTGGTGCTGCGTGCCTCGGTCGCCCAGCGCACCGGCGAGGACTGGACGGGCGTGCAACTGGCCCTGGCCACCGCCGATCTGGGCCGCCGCACCGATCTGCCGCGCCTGCGCTCCGTACGCATCGGGCGCCGCCAGCCGGCGCCCGAGCCGTCCGGGTGGCGGGAGCCGCCCGCCGGGCTCGCCGATCTGTTCGCCGGGTACGAGGCGGCGGGCCCCCGGCCCGTACGGCCCGGCCCGGTCGCCGTCTCGGCCGGCGAGACGCTGGTGGGCGGCCTCGTTCCGCCGCCCCCTCCCCCGATGCCCACGCCTCCGCCCGCTTTCGGCGGACCACCCCCGCCGCTCCCCGTGCCCGGTGCCGCGTACGGCGGGCCGCCCCCGCCCGCACCGGCGGCGGCCGCTCCGCCCGCGATGCGCTCGCGCCCCGGAGCTGGCGGCAGCAGGTCGGCGAAGGCGAGGCCCGCTCCGCCCGCGGCCCCGCAGGCGCCCGGCGGCCCGGCCGCCGCTCCGCCCATGGCCGTGCCGCCCCCGCCGCCGGAGCCCGTGCTCGGTCCGCCGCGGCCGTCCGGTGCCGAACTCGACTACGCGGCCCTGGTCCTGGGCGGCGCCGACGACCGGCCGGGCCGACGCGGCCTGCTGTCCCCCGCCGCGCCGTTCGACGCCGTGGCGGAGGAGTACCGGCGGCGAGCCGAGTCGGTGGCCGGTCTCGCGCTGCCCGGGCACGCCGTACGGCCGCGCCGCTCGGCCGGGTCGTTCGACCACCGTTTCGACGCCGCCGCCCGGGTCGACATCCCGTCGGACGGTGTCTGGCACACCGTCACCGTCGGCGAGATCCCGATCGGGCTGCGCACCGAGTACCTCTGCGTGCCGTCCGTGGAGCCGACCGTCTACGCGACGCTCGTGCTCTCCAACGCCACCGACCAGGCGCTGCTCGCGGGCCCGGTGGAGGTCTCCGTGGACGGTGACTTCCTACTGACGGCCGCCCTGCCGACGCTGGCGCCCGGTCGTGTCCGCCGGGTGGGCCTCGGGCCCGCGGAGGGCATCCGCGTGACCCGGCGCACGCAGGTGAACGAGTCGACGGCGGGGCTGCGGAGCAACGTCACCGTGCTCGACCACAAGGTCCATGTGGAGCTGGCCAACGGGCTCGCCCGGCCGGTGACGGTGGAGGTGCACGAGCGGGTGCCGGTCAGCTCGGAACCGGACGTGAGGATCGAGGAGCGCGCCGACTGGGCGACGCCTCCGGAGGCAGGCGCCGAGCACCACGCCCCCGGCACCCGCCTGTGGCGGGTCGAGCTGCCCGCCGGCGGCACGACCGCCCTCGACGGCGGCTACGAGATCCGTATCCCGGCCGGCAAGGCCCTCGTCGGCGGCAACCGCAGGAGCTGAGACACATCATGTCCGTCATCACCACGCCCGCCGCCGCGACGGCCGCGCCGCCGCTCGCCCTGCCCGTCACCGCCGTCACCTGCCTGGAGGACCGCGCCCACGTCGAGCGCAGCGCCGTGCTCGACCTGGCGGCCGGGGTGCAGCGGCTCCGGCTCGGTCCGGTCAGTGCCCTCGCCGTCGACCGCACCCTGCACGCCGAACTGACCGCCGAGCACCCCGCGACGGTGCTCGACGCGCGCCTCGTGCGGACCTGGACACCGCACGGCCCTCGGCCGTCCGACGACGACTCGGCGCTGCTCCGCCGGGCGCACGCCCTCGAGGAGGAGCGCGAGACGCTCGGCCTGCGGTGCGACCGGCTGCGCGGCCGGCTCGAGCTGCTCGGCCGGCTCGCCGCCGACCTGCTGCGGGAGATCGGGGAGGGCGCCGGCGCCGGGGAGACCGACCGGGAGCACTGGACCCGCGAGCTGGACCGGGTGGACGGCGAGCGGGACGCGTACGGCGAGCAGCTGCGCGCCGCCGAGGCCCGCCGGGTCGCGCTGCACGCCGAACTCGCGGACGCGCAACGGGCACTGGACGCGGCCGGGGAACGGCCCGCCGAGCTGGTCGCCCACCTCGAACTGACCGTGGAGGCGGCCAAGGCCGGACCCGCCGGGCTGCGCGTCGGCCACCTCACCCCCTGCGCCCTGTGGCGGCCCGCGTACCGGGCGGTGCTCGACGGCGACTCGCTGTCGCTGGAGACCGATGCGGTGGTCTGGCAGCGCACCGGCGAGGACTGGTCGGACGTACGGCTGACGCTGTCGACGGCCCGGTCGGCGCTGGCCTCCGATCCGCCGCGGCTCGGCGAGGACCGGCTGACGCTGAAGGACCGCACAGCGGCGGAGCGCCGTACGGTCGACGTCGAGCTGCGCGAGGAGGAGATCGGGGACCTGGGTCCCGCCCCGGTGGAGGGTCTGCCGGGCGTGGACGACGGCGGCGAGACGCGCGTCCTCGTCGCTCCCGCACCGGTCTCCGTGCCCTCGGACGGGCGCGCCCACCGGGTGCCGGTGTCGGCGTTCACGACCGCCGCGGGCAGCGAGTACGCCTGCTCGCCGGAGCTGTCGCCGCTGGTCACACGGGTGGTACGGTTCGACAACCGGTCCGGGCACGCGCTGCTCGCCGGTCCGGTGGACCTGGTCCGGGACAGCGGGTTCGCGGGGCGCGGCACGCTGGACTTCACGGCCCCGGGCGCACCGGTCGAGCTGGCCTTCGGCAGCTGTGACGACCACCGGGTGGTGCGGGAGACGGAGGAGTCCCGGGACACCGGCGGGATCATGCAGCGCACGGTGGTCACGCGGACGGTGACGCTGCACCTGTCCCGGTTCTCGGCCCCCGGCGAGCAGGGCGAGCGGACGGTCGTGGTCCGCGAGCGGATCCCGGTCTCCGAGGTGTCGGCGGTGGAGGTGCGGCTGCGCAAGGAGGGCTGCTCGCCGACGCCCGACGCGGTCGACGCGGAGGGGATCGTCCGCTGGGACGTGCCGCTGACGCCCGGCGGCCGTCGCACGCTCACGCTCGTGTACGAACTGTCGGCGAGCGCCAAGGTCGCCGGTCTCTGACCCCGGCGGCGACCCGGCCCACGGGCTCGGGTCGCCGCCGGACTCCGTCGTCTTCACCCCGCGTGTTCTCTCTGCGGTCCGCGCTGCCCTGCGCGACGATACGAAACGGACAAGAAAGACTTTGTCCGGCACGGCAGCCGCCGCAAGAAGCACCGAGAGCACCGCGACAGGAAGAAGGTCGGACGTGTCCGGCAGCGACAGCGAGAACCCGGCGATCGACTCCCCCAGCCGCCAGACGGGGACGCGCCCCATGACGAATCGGGACTGGTGGCCGAACCAACTGGACCTCCAGGTCCTCCATCAGTACTCGCCCCACGCGGATCCGATGGACGAGGACTTCGACTACGCGGCGGAGTTCGCGACCCTCGACGTCGACGCGCTGAAGCGGGACGTCACGGAGCTGATGACGGCCTCCCAGGAGTGGTGGCCGGCCGACTACGGCCACTACGGGCCGCTGTTCATCCGGATGAGCTGGCACGCGGCGGGCACCTACCGCATCGCCGACGGCCGGGGCGGCGCGGGCAGCGGCGCGCAGCGCTTCGCCCCGCTGAACAGCTGGCCGGACAACGCGAGTCTGGACAAGGCGCGCCGGCTGCTGTGGCCGGTGAAGCAGAAGTACGGTCGGAAGATCTCCTGGGCCGACCTGCTGGTCCTCGCCGGCAACGTCGCGATGGAGTCGATGGGATTCCGGACCTTCGGCTTCGGATTCGGCCGCGAGGACATCTGGGAGCCCGAGGAGATCTTCTGGGGGCCCGAGGACACCTGGCTGGGCGACGAGCGCTACGCCGGGGACCGTGAGCTGCAGGGTCCCTTCGGCGCCGTGCAGATGGGGCTGATCTACGTCAACCCGGAGGGGCCCAACGGCAACGCGGACCCGATCTCCGCGGCGCGGGACATCCGCGAGACGTTCGGCCGGATGGCGATGAACGACGAGGAGACCGTGGCGCTGATCATCGGCGGCCACACCTTCGGCAAGTGCCACGGCGCGGTCGACCCGTCGATCATCGGCCCGGAGCCGGAGGCCGCGCCGATCGAGCAGCAGGGCATCGGCTGGCGCAACCCCCACGGCACCGGCGCCGGCGCCGACGCGCTGACCAGCGGCCTCGAGGGCGCGTGGACGAACGAGCCGACGAAGTGGGACAACGGCTATCTCGACAACCTGTTCGGCTACGACTGGGAGCTGACGACGAGCCCGGCCGGGGCCAAGCAGTGGACCCCCAAGGACCCGGCGGCGCAGGGCACCGTCCCCGACGCGCACGACCCGTCGAAGCGGCACGCCCCGATGATGCTGACGACGGACCTGTCGCTGAAGCTGGACCCCGTGTACGGGCCGATCTCGAAGCGCTTCCACGAGCACCCGGAGGAGCTGGCGACGGCGTTCGCCAAGGCCTGGTACAAGCTGCTGCACCGTGACATGGGCCCGCTGTCGCGCTACCTCGGCCCGTGGGTTCCGGAGCCGCAGCTGTGGCAGGACCCCGTGCCGGCGGTCTCCGACCCGCTGGTCTCGGACGCGGACGTGGCCGCGCTCAAGGAGACCGTGCTCGGCTCCGGGCTGTCGCTGCCCCAGCTGGCCACCACCGCGTGGGCGGCGGCGGCGAGCTTCCGCGGCACGGACAAGCGCGGCGGGGCGAACGGGGCGCGGCTGCGGCTGGCGCCGCAGAAGGACTGGGAGGTCAACGACCTGCCCGAGGTGGCCGACACGGTGGCGGCGCTGGACCGGATCCGGGACGAGTTCAACCGGGCGCACGACGGTGGTGCGCAGATCTCGCTCGCCGACATGATCGTGCTCGGCGGCTGCGCGGCGGTGGAGCGCGCGGCGAAGAACGCCGGGGTCGACGTCACGGTGCCGTTCGCGCCGGGGCGCACCGACGCGTCGCAGGAGCAGACGGACGTCGAGTCGTTCTCGGTCCTGGAGCCGCGGGCGGACGGCTTCCGCAACTATCTGCGGGCGAACGAGAAGCTGTCGCCGGAGACCCTGCTCCTCGACCGGGCCAATCTGCTGACGCTGTCGGCGCCGGAGATGACGGCGCTGGTCGGCGGCATGCGCGCGCTGGACACCGGTTTCAGGGGCACCCGGCACGGCGTGTTCACGGAGCGGCCCGGGGCGCTGACGAACGACTTCTTCGTCAACCTGCTCGACATGGGCACGGAGTGGAAGACCTCGGTCGACGACGAGAACGTGTACGAGGGCCGGGACCGCGCCACGGGTGACGTCAAGTGGACGGCCACTGCGGTGGACCTCGTCTTCGGCTCGCACTCACAACTGCGTGCGCTGGCGGAGGTGTACGCGTCGTCGGACGGGGGCGAGAAGTTCGTCCGGGACTTCGTCGCCGCGTGGGACAAGGTCATGAACCTGGACCGGTTCGACCTGAGCTGAGGCAGGGTGAGGCGCTCCGGGGCCGCGGCCCCGGAGCGCCTCGTGCTCAGCTACGGGGCGAGAGCGGCTCGTCGACGGGGTAGCGGACGCCGATCCGCTCGCGTACGGCGTCGAGGGTGCCCATGACGGCGAGGGTGCCGTCCAGCGGAACCAGGGGCGACTCGGTCTCGCCGGCCCTGAGGCAGCGCATCACCTCCGCGGCCTCGTGCTGCATGCTGTCGCGGCGGCCGGCGACCGTGAACTCCTCGGGCTCACGGCCGGGGCGGTGCAGGACGAAGCCCTCCGGGTAGAAGAAGCCGCGCGGGAACTCGATCCGGCCGGCGGTGCCGGACACCGACGCCGTCAGGGGCGTGTCGGCGGTGATCGAGCAGGACAGCTGGGCGATCGCGCCGGAGTCCCAGCCGAGCAGCACGCCGGTGTTGAGGTCGACGCCCTCCGGCGACAGCAGCGCGTCCGCCTGGACGCGGTCGGGCTCGCCGAGCAGGAGCTGGGCGAAGGACACGGGATAGACGCCGAGGTCGAGCAGCGCGCCGCCGCCGAGGGCCGGGTCGCGCAGCCGGTGGGTGGCGTCGAAGGGACCCGCGATCCCGAAGTCCGCGTGCACGGACCGGATCTCGCCGACGGCTCCGTCCGCGACGAGCTCGGTGAGGCGGCGGATGACGGGGCTGCAGTACATCCACATGGCCTCCATCAGGAACAGCCCCCGCGCACGGGCGAGTCCCACCAGCTCCTCGGCCTCCCGCACGTTGAGCGTGAACGCCTTCTCGCACAGGACCGGCTTCCCGGCCTCCAGGCACAGCCCGGCGGCGGCGCGGTGGGCGGAGTGCGGGGTGGCCACGTAGACGACGTCGACGTCCGGGTCGGCGGCGAGCGCGGCCCAGTCCCCGTAGGCACGCGGGATGCCGAACCGCTCGGCGAACTCCTTCGCCGAGGCGTCACTGCGCGAGGCGACGGCCACCACCTCGGCGTCCGGCAGTTGCAGCACGTCGGTGGTGAACGAGGCCGCGATCCCTCCCGTCGCGAGGATCCCCCAACGCACGGTCTTGCTCATGCCCACTCCCCTGTTCACAGTTCGTCTCATATTCAACGAACAGTGGGGGTCCAGGCAACCCCTCTCAGGGCGGACCGTGCGTCCCTCGGAAGGAGTCAGTCCACGCTGCCCGGCGCCCACGGAGCCCCCGGACGACGCACGGGATGACCGTCGGGGTCGGCCGTGAGCCAGGTGCCGTCGCCCAGGGGGACGAGCCCGTAGGGGTCGGTCACCTCGGCGCCGGCCTCGTCGGCGGGCGCGCCCGTGCGCACGTCGACGAGGTGGCAGCGGAACCACTCGTCGCCGTCCTCGGTCTCACCGCCCAGCGTGACGGCGGCCAGCTCCGGTGAGAGGTAGCCACCGCCCCACTCCACGAAGGTCTCCTCCGGGTCGTATCCGAAGGCTTCGACATCCAGGGTGAGGACCACGTCCCCACTGGGGTGCTCGTGGAAGGCGACGTCCGCCTGCCCGTGGTCGACGGTCATGAACTGCCGCCCGTCCGGCGCCAGGTCGATCAGGATGCGGTCCGACCACGGGTACGTCACGAACTCCGGCTCGCCGTCGGCGCCGGCCGTGGCCCTGACGATGACGGAGCCGTCCTGGCCCTCACCGATGTCGAGGTAGACGCTGCCGTCCGCCGGGTGCACATGGTGCTCGGCGCCGTGCCCGACCGTCTCCAGCTCCCGGCGGCCGACGACCGCCCCGCTGTCGGCGTCGTACGCGACCCACTGGTCCCCACGCTCGCGTCCCGCCATCGCGTCCGGCCGGTAGACCCACACCTTCCGGCCGTCCAGGGAGAACGCGCAGCCGGGCCGGTGGCCGAGGCGGACGTCGGAGTGCGGCTCGAAGTCCGACGCCCACACCACGTCACCGACGCGGGTGAGGCAGACGACGCGGTTCAGCGTCGCGTACACGACCCGCTCCAGATCGGCCCGGACCGCCGACGCCACGACCTCGTCCCCCGGCTGCGGCCGGAACACCGCGGCGGGCTCCAGCGCGCCGAAAGCGCCAGAGTCCATCACGTAGGCGGAGATCCGCCCGTCGCGGTGGCGGGTGATCATCTTCGGCTGTCGCACAGGAACCATCCGGCGAGGCTAGCAGCGAGCCCCTACAGGTCGAACTCGACGTGTTCCAGGTCGGTGTACTCCACCGTCAGGCCGTGGGCGCGGCGGCCGTTGTCGCGGAAGTAGACCTCGCCGAGCGCCTCGGCCGTGATCTCCCGCAACTCCCGTTCGCTGGCGCCCTGTTCCTGCGCCTCGAAGAGGCGGGCGGCGTAGTGGGGCGGGAGGGCGACGGTGAGGTGGCGGAGGCGGGCGTCGTCCGTGGTGCCGGGGGCGGCGGTGTAGCCGAAGCGGGCGCGGGTGTCGACCATGATGCCGTCGGTGGTCGTGGCCGTCTTCCTCGCCTTCGCCCGCACCTGCGGCTGCCACCGCTTGCGCACCTCGCGCTCCATCGCGGCGGCCAGCTGCGGGCGGGGCCTGCGGATCTCGTCCTTCACATACCGCTCGACGGTCCGCTGGCTGATGCCCAGCAGTGCGGCCACGGCCCGCGTGCCCTTGTACTGCTTGACCAGGTACCGCATCTGCGCGCCCGCGCTCTTCGGGATCGGGCGCGTGAACGTCCGCTCCAGGGCCTTGTCGAGGCCTTCGCCGAACGACACCATCTCCGCCGCCCTCCCCTACTGTCCGTCGTCGTGGGCCGTGACCTCGCCGGTCTTGATGTGGCGGGCGAGGTTGAGCTCCGGGGCGTCCAGTTCCTCTCGCACGCCCTCCGCCCACAGGACGGTCTGGGTGCCCTCGTGCTTGACCATGCCGGGCGACACCCCGATCCGGAACGAGCCGGGCGCCGTTCTGCCGTCGGGCCCGTACGGCAGGACGTCCAGGACGCCCGGCCCGTCGGCCGCGTACACGGCGCAGTCGGACAGCACCGCGACGGGGTAGCGCCCGGTCGCCGCCGCGAGGGCGACGATCTTGCGGTGCATGCCGACCCGAGCGCGGGAGATGACCGTGGCGCGGATGTCGGGCCGCCAGGTCGGACGGAGCAGCGCGGGCCACGGCCGGCCGGGCCGCCAGCCGCCGCCCCGGGGGCGCTCGCGGAGCTTGCCGATGCCGCCTTTGACGGTGGCCTTGATCGCCGAGAGGACGACGGCGAGTTCGGGGTCCTGCTGCCGGGCGGCGGCCATCGCGTCCAGGAGCCGGGCCGGCGTCAGGTCGTCGGTCACGCCCAGTTCGGCCATCGTCGTCACGTACGCGTCGCGGAGCCGCTTGTACCAGGGGTCCAGGTACCGCCCGGACTCCGGGCGCACCCACGCCTCGGTCGGCGCGACGTCGTAGCCGAGCTCCTGCGCGTACGCGAGGGTCGGGGTGGCGTACCAGGCCGGGCCCTCGGGGCGTTCGCCGGTCGGTGTGAACGGACTCGGCAGCAGGCTGGGGTCCAACTGGGCCCACTGCTTGCCGGACTTCACGCGGGACAGGTCGACGTGGGACAGGTCGACCAGCCACGAGCCGGGGGTCTTCGGGTCGAAGACGGGGTCGGTGACGTGGACAGGGGGCTGGGCCAGGCCGACGAGCGCGCCGTTCGCCGCCGCGGCGAAGGCCATGTTGACGTCGAGGCCGACCACATGGCTGCGCATGCACTCGTCGTCCGTGAGCGGGCGGGCCCAGTCGTACGCCTCCTCCAGGAGCATCTCGGCCGGGCCGCGCTGGTGGAAGCGGGGCAGGTCGGCGAGGAGCGGGTGGCCGTCAGGGGCCTCGCACGGCGCGCAGTCGACCGGCTCCGTGCCGAGGCTGCCGGGGTTGTGCTCGCTGTGCCGGACGCCGCGCGCGTCGGGGGCGGAGGCGCGGGTCGGGGGGCGCAGGGCGGTCATCAGCTCCAGGCCGGTGACCGCCGTGGAGCCGCGCGGGGTCGTCACGCGTGTCGCGTACGTGCCGAGGAGGCGCGCCAGTTCGGGCGCCGGGAGGCCGGCGGTGTCTCCCCAGTGGCGGGCGTCGAGGGCCTGCCAGCCCGGGACGCACAGCTGGACGCACTGGCGACGACCGCCCTGCGCGGGGCGGTAGATGCGCGCCCACGGGCCGAGGCCGCGCTGGGTGAGCCGCCATCCGGCCTGTTCGATCGCCCGGGCGGCCGGGTGGTCCTCGGGCAGCCGGCCGGCCCGCCGCTCCTCGTCGGAGAGGTGCACAGGCAGGCCGTAGCGCTCGCAGGCGGCCGCGGTGAGGACGACGAGCGGGTCGGCGTCCCGGCCGGCGCCGTCCAGGCGGGGTGCGCCGATCCGGGCCTCGGTCAGGGTCCACTCGACGAGTTCGGGGAGGGTCGTCGCCGGGACGTCGAGGACGAGGCCGCCGACGCAGTACGCCAGGAGCCCGCCGTCGGCGTCCACGTCGAGGACCGCGAGGGGACCGTGGGCGAAGCGTGCGTCGGGGGCGGCCGCCGCGGGGCGCGCGCCGGAGCGGGGCGCCGTCGGGGCGTGACGCCGGGGTTCCGGAGCGGTGGGCTGTGGGGCCGGCGGCTCGGGGAGGTCCGTGGTGCGTGCGCCGGGGCCGGACGCCGACGCGGCGGGGTGCCGGGGCTCGGGGGCGATGGGCTGCGGGGTGGGGGGCTCGTCCGGGGTGGCCGGCGGATAGCGGCTGGCCAGGCCGTCGAGGAGTCTGCGGTACGCCTCCAGGCGCTCGCCCCGCGGCTCGGCGCGGCCGTCCTCCCATGCCTCGATGCTCGGTACGCGGACGCCGAGGGCCTGTGCGACGGCGGCCCGGGTCAGGCCAGCCGCCTCGCGGAGGCGGACCCGCTCGGGCGGTACGGGCAGGACACTGCCGTCGTCGACGGCGGCCAGGAGGGCGTCGACGGCGGCGAAGGACTCCGGCGGCTGGTGACTCACGATGCTCTCTTTCTACCGGACGCCCTGGCGGATCCTTTCGAGGCGCGTCACCGGGCGCCGACGGCGCCGCGATGCGTCCCGGGGACCTCGATCACGACGTGATCACCCTACTCCAGCCGTGGGACGGGGCGGCGGGGACTGCAGGGTCCGCCCGAGTTGTCATGCAAGTCGTTGCTTGCCTATCGTGGAGTCGTGACGGACGATGTCTTCAAGGCCCTGGCCGACCCCACCCGACGGACCATCCTCGATGAGCTGGCGGAGCGGGACGGGCAGTCCCTGTTCGAGATATGCGTGCGGCTGACGAACCGGCACGGCATCGGGCTGTCCCGGCAGGCGATCAGCCAGCACCTCGCCGTGCTCGAAACCGCGGGCCTGGTCCGGACGCGGCGGGAGGGCCGCTACAAGTTCCACGATCTGAACACCGAACCGCTCGAGCGCATCGTGACGCGTTGGCTCGGGCCCCGAGCTCCGGAGAGCACCCCATGAAGATCAACCTGGCCAGCGTCTTCGTCGACGACCAGGACAAGGCCCTGCGCTTCTACACCGAGGTGCTCGGCTTCGTGAAGAAGCACGAGGTGCCGATGGGCGAGCACCACAAGTGGGTGACCGTCGTGTCGCCGGAGGAGCCGGACGGCACGGAGCTGGTCCTCGAGCCCGACGTGCACCCCGTGGTGAAGCCGTACCAGACGGGGCTGGTCGCGGACGGCATCCCGCACACCTCCTTCGCGGTGGAGGACGTGAAGGCCGAGTTCGAGCGGCTGCGCGGCCTCGGTGTGGTCTTCACCCAGGAGCCGCTGGACCTGGGCCCGGTGATCACCGCGATCCTCGACGACACCTGCGGCAACCTGATCCAGATCGCGCAGTACAAGTAGCGCCGGGCACGCCCCCGGCACGCGCCCGTCTCACCGGATGCGAGGATCGTGCGGATCCGTTCCGTACGAGGAGGCGCCCCGTGGACGACCGTTCGACGCACGACCACTCCGACTGGGAGGCGGTCGTGCTCGCGGCCCGCGAGCGCGCCCGTGGGCGGCAGGCCCGGATGGTGGAGGACTTCGGCCTCTCGGGGGACGTGCAGTACGACTGGTCGACGGACGACGCGCGGATCACCTGGTCGCGGGCGGGCCGGGTGTTCCTCACCGGCCGGCTCACCATGATCGGCAGCGTGAGCCTGCCGCAGCAGACCTGGCTCTGGGCCTGGGCGAACGAGGGGCTGCCGGCCGCGGTCCTGGGCGACATCGCCCGGGTACGCGCCTACGGGGAGGCGCACGGTTTCCCCGTCCTGCCGTGGCCCGGTTTCCGGTACGACCCCGAACTCGTCGCCGAGGCACGGATGGTCGCCGCCTCGGTGCTCGACGCCGAGGGCCTGTGGGCGGACACCGTGGACGACGTCCAGCTCCACTTCCTGGTGCACGACCTGACGCCCGTACCGAACGGCTGAGGGGGACGGCCCTACCGTGGGGACCGACATACACGGCTTCGTCGAGTGCCGGACCTGGGGACCCGGCCTCGACCACGACGAGACCGCCTGGTTCGCGGCCGTCGAGCTGTCCATGCTCGGGATGACCCGCGACTACGCCGGCTTCGCCTGCCTCTTCGGCGTACGGGACGTCGGCGGCCGCTGGCGTCCGGTCGCCGCCGACCGGGGTCTGCCCGACGACGTGTCGGAGACCGCCCGCGCCGAGCATGCCTCCTGGGGCGAGGCCGCGTTCGGGGCCTCGTGGCTGGGCTGGGACGATGTGCTCGCCGCGGATTGGGACGAGCCCGCGATCCCGAGGGCGACCCGCATCGCGCGGTACCGGCGCCGGCCGGACGGCGGCCTGGAGCTGCTGCACCGGCACGACTGGAGCCGCGGGTTCGCCCGGGCCGCCGGGATCGACACGCTGACCGTCGACCCCGACCGCATCGCGGACCTCTGGGCCGAGGGCACGGAATGGGACGCCGGTACGACCGTCTTCCGCGCCGAGCGGGAACGGCGTCGCGACGCCGTTCCCGCCGACGGCCCCTGGGAACCGGTGTGGACGGTCATGCGCGCTCTCGCCGGCGTGCACGGCGAGGGCAACGTCCGGCTCGTCGTGTGGTTCGAGGATTGAGCCCTCCCCGCCCTGAAGGGATGTGATTCGCGTCCGCTTCCACCTGGGCAGGGGCTGTGCCGGGGCGGCGGGTCCGGGCTCGCACAGCGGTTGCGGAGGGTGTCGACAACGATCGGGCGGCTCACGGGAGTTCGTGCCGAGTTCCGTCGGCGACTGCGTAGAGTTTGTCGGGGTTGGCCACGTTGTGGATGGTCGAGATGCGGCCTTCCGGGTCGAAGTCGAAGGTCAGCGTGGCGACCACGCGGTCCGGGCCCCGGAAGACCACGCCCGGGCCGCCGTTGATCCGGGTGAGCTCGGCCCGCATCTGCCCGGGCTCGATGCCCTGGTAGGTCGTGGTGCCGAGCGCGGCGAACCAACGGGCCACGGTCTCCAGGCCGACGACCGGCTTGAGGGCCTGGCGGACCTTGCCGCCGCCATCGGTCCACAGCGTCACGTCCGGGGAGAGCAGCTCCATGAGGGTGTTGATGTCGCCGCCGGCCGTCGCCGCGAAGAAGCGCTCGGTGACGTCGCGTTGGCGGGCGCGGTCCGCGGTGAAACGGGGCCGGCGGGCCTGGACGTGCTCGCGGGCGCGGTGCGCGGCCTGCCGGACCGCCGCCTCCGAGCGTTCCACCGCCTCCGCGATCTCCGCGTAGCTGAAGGCGAAGACCTCCTTCAGCACGAAGACCGCCCGCTCCAGGGGACTCAGCGTCTCCAGCACGACCAGCAGGGCCATGGAGACAGAGTCCGTCGTGGCGACGCCGTCAGTTGTGTCCGGACCGGTGAGGATCGGCTCGGGGAGCCATGGCCCGACGTAGGTCTCGCGCTGGTGGCGAGTCGAACGAAGCCGCTCCATCGCCAGGTTGGAGACGATACGGGTCAGGTAGGCCTTGGGGTCGGCGACCTGGGAACGGTCGGCCGCCGACCACTTGAGCCAGGCGTCCTGGACCACGTCCTCGGCATCGGCGGCGGTGCCGAGGATGCGGTAGCCGACGGAGAAGAGCAGGGTGCGGTACTGCTGGAAGGCAAGCTGGTCGGGGCCGGCCTGCTGCGGCTGGGTCACTTGGCGCTCCGAATCCGGGTGTAGCGGCCGCCGCGCGGCCAGAACGCGCCCGAGGCGGGCATCTTCTTCATACGGGCGAACGTCGGCCACGGCGCGGCGCTGACCGTCTCCTTGTACTTCACGGCCCGCTTGCCGGTCAGCACGATCCGGCGCGGGCTGTCGTCGGGGTGGGTGAACTGCACGACGGCATCGTTCCGGCCCAGGCTGACAGGTGTGTGGTAATAGCCGAAACGGAAGGGCTTGGGCTCCTTGCCGGCCAGCACCCGCAGGATCGACAGGGCCGCGTGCACGCCGGTCGGCATGCCCCCCTGACATGTCCCGTGCATCACGCCGTAGCCCTGGCGGATCGCCGCCGCGTCGCCCACGGCATAGACGTCCGGGTGGGAGACCGAGCGCAGCGCGTTGTCGGTGACCACACGGCCGCGCTCGTCGACGGTCAGGCCCGCGGCGGCCGCCAGCGGCGAGACACGGGTGCCGATGGTCCACAGCACCGCGCCCGCC
The DNA here is from genome assembly GCF_045348655.1 of Streptomyces solicamelliae. NCBI lineage: Bacteria > Bacillati > Actinomycetota > Actinomycetes > Kitasatosporales > Streptomycetaceae > Streptomyces > Streptomyces solicamelliae. The sequence continues at coordinate 7,195,003 of NZ_CP160404.1, read as the reverse complement.
GGGATGCCGGAACCGTCCGCGAGCTCGACACTGTCCGGCAGCACCTTGGCCACCTCGACGCCGCTGCGCACCCGCACGCCGAGCCGGGCGAGTGCCGCGTCCAGGTGGGCCTTGGCCTTCGGGTGCATGCTCGCGCCCGGCTCCTGCCGGCCCAGCAGCACCACCTCGAGCTCCGGGTACCGCTCGGCGATCTCCGCGGCGGCCTCGACGCCGGTGAGGCCGCCGCCGCCGACCACAACGGTCCCACCGTCGAGCCGGGCCAGCCGGTCGGCGAGGAGGGCGGCGTCCTCCGGGCTGTCGAGGGTGTACACGTGGTCGTCCACGCCGGGGACGGCGGCGGTGTCCGCGATGCTGCCCAGGCCGTAGACCAGAGTGTCGTAGCGCAGGACCCGGTCGTCGTCGATGCGGACGGTCTTCGCCTCGGCGTCCACGGCGGTGACCCAGCCGCGGACGAAGCCGGCGCCGGTGCCGTCCAGCAGCTCCGGGATGTTCATCTCGGCCGTCTCCTGACCGGTGGCGGTCATGTGCAGCCGGAGCCGCTCGGTGAAGGTGTCGTAGGGGTTGACCAGCGTCACTCGCAGGCTCCCACGCTTCCTGGTGCGGGCCGCGAGCTGGATCGCGGCGGAGAGCCCGGCATAGCCGGCACCCAGGACCAGGACCTCGTGCTGCTGCGCTGCTGTCGCGTTCATCGCTCTGCTGCCTCTTTCGTGTGGGTCGTTCCCGCCGTACGGACGACCACCAGACGCAGGCTGACTTTCCGTTCGTGACATGGGGCCGACGTGACCCGCGTCACATGGCGAAGAGAGAGCGCGGGACAGTGACCGCGACCTGGAGACCTGGACCTCCTGGGAGAAATCAGGTGACGCCGGGCATCACGGTGTCGCGATGAGGCGGCTGAGCTGGGTCGCCAGCCACGGCTTGCGGCCGCCGGCGCGCATCCGGCCGGTGGCGATCACCTTCCAGAGCGGGACGCGGCGGAAGGAGGCCAGCAGGAACGCGGTCGGTTCGGCCGTGATCCGGCAGTCGTAGCGGCGCGGCAGGGCGTCACGGGTGACCGTGACCGTTCCGTCGTCGACGACGACCGCCAGCCGCGGGCCGCCCTTGACCGCCAGGTCGAACGCGATCCGGACACCCCGCGCCCGCTCGCGGTTCACGGCCAGCGGCATCATCGTCGGCATCGACTGGCCGATCACCAGGCGCGCCTCGTCGGGGTCGACGGGCCAGGGGCGGCGTGCGCCGCGTGCGATGTCCAGGCCGTGGACCAGGCATTCGCCGAGCAGCGTCCCGGTCGCGGCGTCCAGCGGCACGGTCGCGCCGTCGCCCAGCCACGGGGCGGGGACCGGGGTGTCCGGAGCGAGGCCCTTCGTCGCCCGCAGGAACGCCTCGCCGCGTTCGGCGACGATCTCGCCCAGGCGGGCGCGCTCCGTGCTGCCGACAAGACTGACGGACAGCGCGTTCACGGCCGCGACCCGCTCGCCCAACGGCCGGTCGCCCGGCGGCACGACGGCCTCCCACTGCATGGGGTCACCCGTGAAGGTCGAGCCGTACGCGAGGTATCCGGCCGCGAGGTGCACGCCGACGTCGCCGACCGTCCAGTCGGGGACGCCGGCGGGCGCGTCCATGTCGGTGACCTCGCCCAGCATGCGGACCAGCCGCTGCAGCGCCGTGCTCAGCACGTCGCGGGTGCGCTCGTGCTCGGTGACGGGATCGAACGTCGTGACGGTGCCCATACCACTCCCCCATGTCGTGGACGGGCCCGAACATTACCGCCGGGTAAGTACCTTGCGGTAGTGCTCGGGCGTCACGTGTCAGGCCAGGACCTTCAGCGCCCCGGGCTGGACCCGGACGGTCACCGGCAGGGTCGCGTCGACCTCGCCGTCCGCGCCGTACGGGATCGGGCGGTCGGCCTCGATTCGGATCTCCTTGCCGCGCAGGACCTCGACCTGAGGGCGCTTCAGGTGGTCGCCGGTCTTCAGTTCGTTCATCGTGGCGAAGAAGTGCCGCTTGGGCGCGTCGCCGATGACGACGATGTCCAGGACGCCGTCGTCGAGGCGGGCACCGGGGGCGATGTTGCGGCCGAAGCCGTAGTAGCCGGAGTTGGCGGCCACGACCGTGTAGCCGCTGCGCTCGTGCTCGACACCGTCGACGGTGATCCGGTACGCGGCCGGCCGCCAGGCCACGACCGCCCGGAGACCGCCCGCGTAGTACGAGGCGGCGCCCCGCAGCAGGCGGGACCGGTTGGCGTGGCGGTTGGCGACCGCGTCGACACCCGCGTACACGCTGCCGAGTACGGAGATCCCCGGGTGCACCGCGGACTCCACCGCGATGGTGTCGACGGCGCGCGGCTCGGCCTCGAGGAGCACCTTCGCGAGCGCGGGGGCGTCGGTGGGCAGTCCCAGCGCGCGGGCGAAGTCGTTGCCGCGCCCGGCGGGGACGAGCCCGAACACCGTGTCCGTGCCGCTCAGGGCGCCGCCGATGCAGCCCGCCATCCCGTCGCCGCCGACGGCGAGCACGACGTGCCCCTGTTCGCCCGCCCGGTGGGCGAGTTCCTGCGCGTGCTCCAGGCTCCGGCTGTACACGGTGTCGAGCCGGGCACCGGCCTCGCGCAGCAGCCGGGCCAGCGGGAGCAGGCCCGCCGCCCCGCTGGAACCCCCTGCGGTGGGGTTGACGACGGCGGTGAACTGTCGCATGGATCAGGCCTCCGGACGGGCAGAAAGGGGTGGGCGGTCGGGCAGCGGGGGACGGTTGGCGGTCAGCGGACCGGGATCAGCACGCCGGGGCTGAGCACGCCCGACGGGTCGATCTCGGCCTTGACGGCCTGGAGCATACGGATGCCCAGCGGACCGATCTCCCGGGCGTACCAGTCGCGGTGGTCGGTGCCCACGCCGTGGTGGTGGCTGATGGTGCCGCCGGCCGCCAGGATCGCGTCGTTGGCGGCGGCCTTGACGGGCTCCCAGTGAGCGACCGCGTCCTCGCCCTGGGCGGAGACGACGGTGAAGTACAGCGAGGCGCCGTTCTCGTACGTGTGCGAGATGTGGCACATGATCAGAGGCGGGGTGCCCGCCTCGGTGAGCCTGGCCGTGAGGGCCTCGCGCACGCCGGCGTACAGCTCGGGCAGCTTCGACCAGAAGGCGGCGGTCTCCAGCGTCTCGGCGAACGCACCGGCGTCGAGCAGGGCGTCGCGCAGGTACGGGGCGTTGTACCGGCCGTGCTCCCACTTGTCGCCGGGCTCCTCGCCGAGGTACTCGCCGCCGCAGGCGAGCAGGATCTCGCGGGCGGCGGCGCGCCGGACGGCGGTCTCCTCCTCGGTGCCCTCGTAGCCGGCGATCGCCATGCAGCCGCCGGCCTGCGGCGCGTCGCCGGCGCCGATGGCGTCGGGCTGGGCGAGGCCGATGAAGGTCTCGGTCTCGTCGGACAGGCGCAGCACGGTGGGCCGCGGGCCGTCCTGGGCGAGGGTGCGGAGCGCGGCGGCGCCCGCCTGGAAGTCGGCGAAGCGCCAGCCCTCGTAGACGCGCTTCTGCGGCAGCGGGCGGATGCGCACGGTCACGGCGGTGATCACGCCGAGCGCGCCCTCGGAGCCGAGGATCAGCTGGCGCAGGTCGGGGCCGGCGGCGGAGCGGGGTACCCGGCCGGTCTCGAGGGTGCCCTCGGGGGTGGCGACGGTGAGGGCGAGGACCATGTCGTCGAAGCGGCCGTAGCCGGAGGACGCCTGGCCGCTGGAGCGGGCCGCGGCGAAGCCGCCGACGGTCGCCCACTCGAAGGACTGCGGGAAGTGGCCGAGGGTCCAGCCCTGGGCATTGAGCAGGGCCTCGCACTGCGGGCCGCGCAGGCCGGGCTGGAGGGTGGCGGTGCGGGAGACCTCGTCGACGGCGAGCATCTGGTCGAGGCGGCGCAGGTCGAGCGCCACGAACGGCCGCTTCGTCTCGGGGCGGAGTCCGCCGACGACGGAGGTGCCGCCGCCGAACGGCACGGCGGACAGGCCGTGTACGGCGCAGGCGCGCAGTACGGCGAGGACCTCGTCGTGGCTGCCGGGCAGGAGGACGGCGGCAGGAAGGTCCTCGACCTCGCCGGCGCGGATGCGCAGCAGGTCGGGGGTGGACTTGCCACGGGTGTGCCGGATGCGGCTCTCGGCGTCGTCGCGGAAGCCGTCCTCGGCGGCGAGCGCGGCCCGCAGCGCCTCGCGGGCCTCGGCGGTCAGGGCCGGGGCGGGGACCTGGATGTCGTCGAGGGTCGCCGGGCCGGTCTCGCGGGGGGTGACGCCGAGCAGGTCGCGCAGCAGTCCGGTCACCGCGTCGGGCAGCGGGGCCGCCTTGGCCGGGTCGCCCCAGCCGCTCCACAACATGTCCACTTCGAACGTCCTCACGGTCTTGTTCATGGTCTGTTTCGCGGCCATTTCACAGCTTCTCGGTGGTTCGTCATGCTTCATCTCACCGAGGGAGCTGCCGTTCGGCCCGCTCTGCCATTACACTGTGACAGATGACGCCCATTCGTCACAACCACTCGGACGCAGATCCCGTGCTCGACGCCGCACGGGACTGCGTGCTCGCCGTCGGTGTACGGCGCACGACCCTGACCGACATCGCCCGCCGGGCGGGCGTCTCCCGGATGACCATCTACCGGCGCTGGCCCGACGTGCGGAGCCTCGTCGGCGACCTGATGACCCGTGAATGGGTCGCCGTCGCCGAGGACGCGATGCCGCCGGCCGACGACACCCGGCCGGTACGGGAGCGGATCGTGGACGGGCTCGTCGCGGGAGCGGCCGCCTTCCGGGCCCACCCGCTGTTCCACAAGATCCTCGACGTGGACCCCGAGCTGCTGCTCCCGTACGTCCTCGACCGCCGCGGCGCCAGCCAGGAGGCCCTGCTCGCGATCCTCGCCGCGGGGCTCGACGAGGGGCACCGGGACAAGTCCGTACGCGCCGGGAACACCGACCTGCAGGCCCGGTCGCTGCTCCTCGTCGTCCAGTCCTTCACGCTCTCGCTGCGCACCATGACCGACGAGACCGATCCCGAACTGAGCGAAGCCGCCTTCCTCGACGAGCTGCGCACCCTGCTGGAGAGGACCCTCACCCCATGAACCCCACGAGCAGTCCCGCCCTGACCGGCTCCTCCCTCGACGCCGAGCGCCGTGGCCGCGAACTCGCCGAACTCGCCGACGGCGCCGAGGTCGACGTCCTGGTCGTCGGGCTCGGCGCGACCGGCGCCGGCGCCGCGCTCGACGCGGCCACCCGCGGGCTCCGCGTCGCCGCGATCGACGCCCACGACCTCGCGTTCGGCACGTCCCGCTGGAGCTCCAAGCTGATCCACGGCGGCCTGCGCTACCTGGCGGTGGGGCAGCTCGACGTCGCACACGAGAGCGCCGTCGAACGCGGCGTCCTCATGGAGCGCACCGCCCCCCACCTGGTCCGTGCCCAGCCCTTCGTGCTCCCCCTCACCCCGCTGGTCGGCCGCGCCCAGGCCGCGCTCGCCCGCGCCGGGTTCCTGGCGGGCGACATGCTGCGGGCCGCCGCCCGCACCTCGCGGTCCACGCTGCCCGCGCCGCGCACCCTGTCCGCGGTCGAGACCCGGCACCTCGCCCCCGCGCTGCGCACCACCGGGCTGCGCGGCGGACTGCTGTCCTGGGACGGCCAGCTCACCGACGACGCCCGCCTGGTCACCGCGATCGCCCGCACCGCCGCCGCCCACGGCGCGCGGATCCTCACCCGCATCCGCGCCCTCGAACTCGGCGGCGACGGGGCGCTGGTGCGCGACGAGACCACCGGCGAGGAACTGCGCATCCGTGCGCGCACGGTCGTCAACGCGGCCGGTGTGTGGGCGGGCGGCCTCGTCGACGACGTCCGCCTGCGGCCCTCCCGCGGTACGCACCTGGTGCTGCGCTCCGAGGACCTCGGCCGGCTCTCGGCCGGTCTGCACATCCCGATCCCCGGCGAGACCAACCGCTTCGTCCTCGTCCTGCCCCAGGGCGACGGCCGGGTGTACGTGGGCCTCACCGACGAGCCCGTGGACGGCGACATCCCGGACGTGCCGGAGGTCCCCGAGACCGACATCGGCTTCCTCCTCGACGTCCTGGGATCCGCGCTCGACGTCACCGTGCAGCGCGCGGATGTGGTCGGGGCGTTCGCGGGGCTGCGTCCGCTGCTCGACACGCAGAATTCGGACGGCAGCACGGCGGACATCTCGCGCAAGCACGCCGTGCTGACCTCGCCCGATGCCGTCGTCACCGTCGTCGGCGGCAAGCTGACCACGTACCGGCGGATGGCCCAGGACGCCGTCGACGCCGCCGTGGCCGCGCGCGGACTGGCCGCCGGCCCGTGCCGCACCACGTCCGTACCGCTCGTCGGCGCCGATCATCCGCGCCGCCTCGCACAGCTCGACGTGCCCGCCCGGCTCGTCCGCCGCTACGGCACGGAGGCCGCGGCGGTGCACGCGCTCGGCGTCGAGGACCCGGAGCTCGCCCGCCCCGTCGTCCCCGGCCACCCCGTCACCGGGGCCGAACTGCTGTGGGCGGTCCGGCATGAGGGCGCGCTCGACGAGGGCGACGTCCTGGACCGCCGGACCCGTGTCGGTCTCGTCCAGGAGGACCGGGGCGCGGCGGAGTCGGCGGCCCGGGAGGCGCTCGCCAGGGCGGCGACCGTCTGAGGCCGTTCCGAATGCGTTCCGAAGCCGCCCCCTCGTCCGCTACGTAAGGTTTTCCACAGGCCTGTCGGGAACCGTCCGTGGCTGGAATCCTGTCCCTGTCGACGGGGTTCGCGCGGCAGCGCGACGCCGAGGGGGGACGGATGAACGGATGGACGGTCCCGGGCTACACGGAGCACCGGGAGCTGGGGGCGGGGGCGAGCGGTCGTGTCGTGCTCGCCGTGCACGACATGACCGGGGTGCCGGTGGCCGTGAAGTACCTGAGCGAGGAGCTGTGCGCGGACGAGGCGTTCGTGCACGGCTTCCGCGCCGAGGCCAGGCTGCTCGGGGCGCTCCACAGCCCGCATGTCGTGGGGTTCTTCGAGTACGTGGAGGCGCCCGAGGGCGCGGCCATCGTCATGGAGCTGGTCGACGGTGTGCCGCTGCGCGCGCTGATCGCTCAGGAGGGCGCGACCGGCCCGGAGGCCGCGCTGGTGGTGCTGAAGGGCTCGTTGCTGGGCCTGGCCGCCGCGCACGCGGCGGGCGTCGTGCACCGCGACTACAAGCCGGCGAACGTGCTGGTCGCCGCCGACGGCCACTCCAAGCTGGTCGACTTCGGCATCGCGACCGGCCGTGGCAGCACGCCGGGCGCTGCCGGTACGCCGGCCTACATGGCGCCCGAGCAGTGGCGCGGTGCCCCGGCCTCGCCGTCGGCGGACGTGTACGCGGCGACCGCCACGTTCTTCGAGTGCCTGACCGGCCGGAAGCCGTACCCGGGCGCCAACGTCGCGGAGCTGGCGCTGCAGCATCTGGACGCGCCGGTGCCGGACGGGCAGGTGCCGGAGCCGCTGCGGCCGCTGGTCCGGCGGGGGCTGGCCAAGAGCCCGGAGGAGCGCCCGCAGCACGCGGAGGCGTTCGTGACCGAGCTGGAGGCGGTGGCGACGGCGGCGTACGGGCCGGACTGGGAGGAGCGGGGTCGCGGCCGGCTCGCGGCGCTCGCCGCCCTGCTGCCGCTGCTGTTCCCGCTGTCCGCCGGTGTGGCGGAGGGAACGACGGCGCTGGCGACGACGACACTGCCGCGCCCGTGGTGGCGGATCCCGTACGGACTGCCGGCGGCCGTCGCCGCGCTCGTCCTGGCCGTGCTGATCGCGATCGCCGCGAGCGCGGGCGTCCCGGACTCCGACGTGGAGGAGACCGCCGCCCGGGCGCTCGCGACGACGAGCGCGGTGCCGGAGGAGCCCGAGCCGAGTACGAGTACGGGGCCGGAGTCCCCGTCGCCGAGCGCGGAGCCGTCGGCCTCGGCGACCAGTACCGAGCCTCCCCCGACGCCCACCACCGAGCCCTCGGACGAGACGTCGACCGAACCGCCGACGCCTCCCGGGACCACGACCACCACACCTCCGGTCGAGCCGCCGACCACGCCTCCGACCACGTCCGAACCGCCGACGCCCGTCGTCTCGGTGACCTCGGTGTCGGTCACGAGCCTGCGCCAGATCGGGCCGACTTCGGCCGAGGCCGTCGTCGAGGTCACGACGGACGGGCCCGGGGCGGTGACGGTGGCCGTCGACTGGTTCACCAGTGACGCGAAGGGCGTCCCCGGCGCGTCGGACGGCTCCGAGTCCTTCCGTCGCGAGGGCGCGACGCAGTACACGCTGACGCTCCGCCACACCGTCCAGGGCGGGGGCTGCTACTGGGGCGTGCGCGCCACCACCGACCCCGCCGCGGCGAACGGCGGTTCCCTCCAGCAGGTCTTCATCCGGCGGTGCACGATCACATGAACGACGACGACTACAGCGCCACAGAACTCGGCAGCCACTGGATCCAGCGCCCGGTGTCCGACACCGCGGCACCCGACCGGGTCGACGGCGCGGTCCTGCGCTTCGGACCCGGCGTGACCGCGGCGGCGGTGCACCGTGCGCAGAACACACCCACGGCCGCGCAGATCTGGCACGGCACCCTGCCCGGGGGGACGCCGGTACCGGGCCCGCCGCCCCGGCGCCGCTGGGCGCGCCGGTACGCGCTCGCGGCCGTCGTGCTGGTGGTCGTCCTGGCGATCCTCGCCTGGTGGCGCTTCGGGCCGGGAGTGGCGGTGCGGTCGGTGGCCGTCAGCGCCCCGCAGGGCGAGCTCGGCTGCGACGGCACGGCGGACGTGGTGGGTGTGGTCCGCACCGACGGCCGCCGGGGCGTGCTCACGTACCGCTGGGAGCGGAGCGACGGCACGGTGTCGCAGCCGCTGACCGAGCGGCTGGCGCGCGGTCAGCGGGAGGCCCGGCTCCATCTGCTGTGGACCTTCCACGGGCCGGGCGTCCACCGGGCGACGGCGCGCCTGGTGATCACCGACCCGACGGTCCACCACGCGACAGGGAGCTTCACGTACCGCTGCATATGAGGCGTGAGGGCCGGGGCTACTCCTTGCCCTCGCCGTACTTGCGCTCGAACTTGGCGATCCGGCCCTCGGCGTCCACCGTGCGGGCCTTGCCGGTGTAGAAGGGGTGGCTCTCGGAGGAGATCTCGACGTCGACGACGGGGTAGGTGTTGCCGTCGTCCCACTCGATGGTCGTGTCGCTGTCGGCCGTCGAGCGGGTCAGGAAGGCGAACCCGGCGGAGCGGTCCCGGAAGACCACCGGGCGGTACTCCGGCTGCTTGTCCTTCTGCACGTCGTCTCCTCACACGGGCTGCCTTGCGCGTACCCGCCCAGCCTGGCGGCAGCCGGGACGGGCGACCAGTGCCGCCGGGCCGACCGGGTGACGCCCTGGGGCGTCAGTCCGGGTCGGCGGGGAGTTCGCCGCGCAGCCGCTGGGCGCGCAGCACGAGGAGCAGTTCGAAGCGCCGGTCGGGGTCGTCCAGGGCCTCGCCCCACAGTTCGCGGATCTGGCGGATCCGGTAGCGGGCGGTCTGAGGGTGGATGCCGAGGCGGCCCGCGACTTCCGGGGCGCCGCCGGAGGTCTCGATCCAGGCGAGCAGCGTCGCGGCGAGGCGGCGCGCCTGGGTGGGGCCGACGCCCTGCAGCGGGGTGAGGCAGCGGGGTGCGGCGGCGTCGATGAGTTCGCGGGAGGGCAGCAGGACGAGTTCCTCGGTGCGTTCGGCACAGTGCTGGACCTCGCCGCGGGGCAGCAGGCCGTCCTCGATGAGCCGTACGGCGGTCTCCGCCCAGCGCAGCGAGGCCGGGGCCTCGCCGAGGGGCACGGACGGCCCGATCGCGCCGGACCAGCCGGTGGTGGCGCGGCGTACGAGGTCGGCGCGGCCGGCGGTGTCGGGTTCGGGGATGACCATGCGGGGCTGCTCGCTCTCCATGTCGAGCAGGATCCCCTGGCCGACGGCGGGGGCGACGGCCTCGCGGGCGGGCCGGATCAGCACGCCGACGGCGATGGTGGCGGGCAGTTCCCAGCCGATGCGCGCGGCGCGCTCGCCGAGGGTGCGCTCGGGGTCGGTGTGCGGAGCGACGAGCATCCGGTCGATCAACTGCCGCTGCAGGCGCAGCCGTTCGCTCTCCTGGCGGGCGGCGGCCTCGGCGTAGCCGCGGACGGACTGCTCGACGAGTCCGTCCAGGTACTCGAAGCCGGACTCGGCGAGTTCGTACATGGCGGGCGCGGCGATGTCGACCTGCTGGCCGATCTCGGCGAATCTGCGCCAGGCGAGGCGCACGCCGAGCCGGTACACGGCCTGGAGGGAGTCGAGGCTGCGTCCGTTGATCCCTTCTCCCTTGCCGAACTCCTGGAAGACCTCGGGCGGCATCCGCGGATCGGCCGCCCCTGCCGCCAGGTGCTGGACGAAGGCCTCGATGGCCCGGCGGATGCCGACGAGCGCCTTGGGCTCGCCGGACTCGTCCTCCATGAGCCGCAGTTGGGGGAACTCGCTGCGGATCTGACCGAGGATCGTCTGTGCCAGGTCGCCCGACTCGGCGAGGGCGATCGCGGCGAACCGCTCCACCTTCAGCCGGGGCACCTCGCTCCACGCGGTTCGGGTCCTCAACGTGTCGCGGCCGTCTCGTAGGTGATCAGGGGAACGTTGGGCTGCTCGGGCGGTGCCTCGAGCAGGGCCACGATGCCGAAGGCGGCGCCGGCGGCCAGGGCCGCGGCGAACAGCGCGGTGGTCAGTGCGGCGAGCAGTCTGCGCATTGTGTCGGGTCAGCTCCTCGTGTGGAGACGATCCCACCCCGGCCGGCCCCCACCGGCTGAGCGCCCAGTGTTGACGTGACATTGACAATCCGTCAAGTGCGGGCCTACGGTCTGCGCCACGAGGGCTCGACCGGCCCTGGGGTCCGTGCGTCTCCGTGCGAGTTTCTCGAACCAGGAGTGCCCGGATGCGCCGTTCCGCCTCACCGCCTGCCCTGACGCTGTTCGGCGTCGGGGTGTTCCTGCTGGTCCTGGCCCCTTTGCTGGTGTGGTACGTGCAGCCGCACGCGAAGCGCACCCCGGTGGACGTCGACACCACGACCGTGTTCACCGGCACCGGCCGCTACTTCGACATCGGGCGCCTGAAGACCCTGGACGGACAGCGGCTCACCATCACGCGCAAGGTCCGCGGCGACGTCGCCGACAGCGTGAAGAGCGGCAACGCCGTCTGGGACGTGTCCACCTCGGTCGACACCGACGCCACCCTGCCCGCCTCCGACACCCGCGACTCGCTCCAGTGGACCCTGGAGCGCTGGGTGACCGACCGGCGCACCAACGAGCCGGTGCACTGCTGCCGCGAGACGCCCGCCTTCGACGGCGAGGCGTACCTGAAGTTCCCCTTCGACGTCCAGGAGCGCGACTACCGCTGGTGGGACAGCACGCTCGGCAGCGTCGTCCAGCTCCGGTACGAGGGTCCCCGCACCGTGCAGGGCTACCAGGGCCTGCGCTTCACCGGGAGCGTGCCGCCCACGCGGACCGGCGTGCGGCAGGTCCCCGGCCGGCTCGTCGGCCTGCCGAGGACACCGCAGGTGCTCGCCGAGGAGTGGTACGCCAACAGCGGTATCGAACTGGTCGCGGACCGGCGCACCGGACGCATCATGTACGCCGCCATCGGCCCGCGGAAGACGCTGCGCGCGCCGGGTTCGGACAAGGACGCGGTGGTGCTCCTGGAGAGCGACGAGCTCGCCTTCACCGACCGGACGCAGCGGCAGCAGGTGGACCTGGCGGCGGCGGACAGCCGGAAGCTTGAGCTCCTCGGCAGGACCGCGCCGCTGGTGGCCGGCGGGCTCGGCGCGGTACTTGCGCTGGTCGGAGGCGTCCTCGTGGCGCGGGGACGGCGAAGCGGGCCCGAAGCGCCGAATGCTCACCTGGTGACGAATCAACTCGTCTGAGTGCGCGACAAGTTGTCATACCGGTGAGTAGCCGCGCATCGAACACGTACCGAAGACTGGCGTTCCCAACCAAGCACGGCCCCACCCGGTCACCCCCGCCCCCTCCGCAGGCCCCACCGCAGACGCACCCGCAGACCCACCCCCACACCCCAGTCCCCCTGCGGCCCCCCTCCCCACTCCCCCGTGGGCGTCCCCTCGCTGCACCCCTCTCCCCCACCCCCCGCACCCCGACACGAGTTGGAGCACCCATGCCCCAGCACGTCCCGCCGCCGCGGCTCCGCCCCGCGCCACCGCACCCGCAGCCGCAGCCGCACCCGCAGCCGCTCCAGTGGCCGCTCGGCAGCCGTTCCCCGGCCCGTCCGCACGGAAGCGGGGAGGTACCCCGGCGCATCGCCTTCCTCGCCCATCGCGACCTCGGCAACCCGGCCGCCGGCGGCTCCGAGCTGCTGATCGACCGGCTCGCCTCCGGCCTCACGGAGTTGGGCCATGACGTCACGCTGCTGTGCGGCGGCCCGGCGGCCGAGCGGCCGTACCGCGTCGTGTCGGCGGGCGGCACGTTCGGGCACTTCGTCGGCGCGAGGTCCGCGTTCGCCCGTGAGGTCGGCTCCTGCGACCTGCTCGTCGAGGTGTGCAACGGCATGCCGTACCTGTCCCCGCTGTGGCACCGCGGCCCCACGGTCTGCCTGGTGAACCACGTGCACACGGAGCTGTGGGGGATGCGCTTCCCCGGCCCGGTGGCCCGTGCCGGCCGGCTCCTGGAGCACTGGGCGCTGGCCCGGGCGCACCGGGGCAATCTGCTGGTGGCCGTGTCCCCGTCGACCGCGGCGGCGCTGCGGGCGATCGGGGTGCCGCAGGAGCAGATCCGCGTCGTGCACAACGGCGTCCAGGAGCCCGGGCCGTCCGCGCCGCGCTCGGCGTCGCCCGTGTTCGTGGCCCTGGGCCGGCTGGTCGACTACAAGCGGATCGATCTGCTGCTGCGGCTCTGGGAGCGGGTCCGGCCGGTCGCCGGCGGACGGCTCGTGATCGTCGGCGACGGACCCGAGCGGGCGCGACTGGAGCAACTCGCCGGTCCCGGTGTGGAGTTCCGGGGCCATGTGTCGGAGGAGGAGAAGCACCGGCTGCTGTGCGAGGCGTGGCTGCTGCTGCATCCGGCGGCCGTCGAGGGCTGGGGCCTGGTGGTGACCGAGGCCGCGGCCCGGGGCACGCCGACGCTCGCGTTCGACGTGCCGGGCCTGCGGGACTCCGTGCAGGACGGCGTCACCGGTCTGCTGGCGCGCGGGGAGTCGTCCTTCGCCGCGGCCTGGTGCACCCTCGCGCTCGACGACGCACGCCGGGAGGCCATGGGCAAGGCCGCAGCGGAGGAGGCCGTCGCGTACCGGTGGAGCAGCACGGTACGGCGGTTCCGGACCGTCGCCGAGGAGGCCGTGCGCCGTACGGGAGCCGCCAAGGGCCCGCAGGCGGAGGGCGTACGGACGTGAAGGACCCCTCGTTCCGCCGTTCCGCGGCCCTCTTCCGGGCCTTCCTGCGCGAGCAGGACGATCCGCACACCGCGTACGAGCTGCTGGCCCGCGACGCGGCCGACCAGGTCGAGCGGCATCTGTCGCTGCACGGCCGGGTGGTGGCCGACGTCGGCGGCGGACGCGGCTACTTCACCCGGGAGTTCCGCCGCCGCGGCGCACACAGTCTCCTCTTCGAGCCGGACGCCGCCGAACTGGCCGCCGAGCCGGAGGCCGGGACGGTCGTCGCCGACGGCTATCTGCTGCCGCTGGCCGACGCCGCGGCGGACGTCTGCTTCTCGTCCAACGTGCTGGAGCACGTGCGCGACCCGGACACCTTCCTCAGCGAGATGGTGCGGGTCACCCGCCCCGGCGGGCTGATCCACGTCTCCTTCACCAACTGGCTCTCGCCCTGGGGCGGCCACGAGTGGGCCCCTTGGCACTACCTCGGCGCCGAGCGGGCCCGGGCGCGGTACGAGAAGCGCACCGGCCGGGCCGCGAAGCACCGGCTCGGCGAGAACCTGTTCGCGATCGGCGTCGGGCCGACGCTGCGCCACGTCCGGGGCCGGGACGACGTGGAGGTCGTCTCCGCCCGCTCCCGGTACTGGCCGGTGCTGCCGGAGCTGGTGCCCCGGCTGCCGGTGGTGCGGGAGTTCGCGACGTGGAACCTCCTCCTCATACTCCGGCGGTGTTCATGACCAGCGCGATCCACGCCCGTCCGCCGGCCTCCCCGGCCACGCCCGGTCCCCCGCCGGGCGCGCCGGGCGGGCCTCCGCCGCACCGGCGCTCGCGGCGCTGGCTGCTCGGCTTCTGGGCGGCGGTGTTCGCGGCGTTCCTGGCCGTGTCGCCGGGGCGGATGACGTTCGAGACGAAGCTGGGGGTCGTCGCCGACCCGTGGCAGTTCCTGCGTGATCTGGGCCAGTTGTGGCACGACCGGGCCGGTTTCGGCGGGATCGCCGACCAGTACGTCGGCTACGCGATCCCCATGCTGCCGTTCCACGCGGCCGCCGATCTGGCGCGGCTGCCGGTCTGGCTGGCGGAGCGGCTCTGGCTCTCGCTCGTCGTGACCACCGCGTTCTGGGGCGCGCTGCGGCTGGCGGAACGGTTCGGCGTCGGGTCGCCTGCCTCGCGGCTCGTCGGCGCGGCGGCGTACGCGCTCTGGCCGACGTACACGATCGTCGTCGGCTCGACCTCGGCCGCCGCGCTGCCGGGTGCGGTGCTGCCGTGGGTGCTGCTGCCGCTGACGGACCCGCGGACGAGCGCGCGCCTGGCCGCTGCCCGCTCGGCGCTGATCATTCCGCTGATGGGCGGGGTGAACGCGGCGTCGACGCTGGCGTCGCTGCTGCCCGTCGGCCTGTATCTGCTGTCCCGGCCCGGCGGGAGCCGCAAGCGCGCGCTGATCGCCTGGTGGACGCCGTGCGTGCTGCTCGCGACGGCCTGGTGGGTCGTGCCCCTGCTGCTGCTCGGCACGTACGGCGAGAACTTCATGCCGTACGTGGAGTCCTCGCAGACCACCACGGCGACGATGTCGGCGGCCGAGGTGCTGCGCGGCGCCGGGAACTGGGTGGGCTACCTGCACTTCGGCGAGGCATGGCTGCCGGCGGGCTGGTCCGTGGCCACCTCGGCGGTGGTGATCACCGGTTCGGTACTGGCCGCGGCGCTCGGCCTGGCGGGGCTAGCCCGCCGCGACCTGCCGGAGCGGCGCTGGCTGGTCCTGACCGCGACGGTGACGGCCGTGATCACGCTCGCCGGGTACGGCGGCGCGCTCGGCGGCCCCTTCCACGCGACGGTGCAGGACTGGCTGAACGGGCCGCTGGTGCCGTTCCGGAACATCTACAAGTTCCAGACCGGTCTCGCCCTCGCGCTCGTCCTCGGCCTGGTGCATCTGGCGGGCACGGCGCTGCCGCGGGCTCTGCGGCGGATGTCCGCGCCGGTCCTGGTCCGCCGCCTCGTGCCGGTGCTGGCCGCGGTGCTGGTGCTGCCCGGCCTGGCCTGGCCGTACGTCAACGGCTCGATCCTGCAGCCGGGTTCGTTCCGGGGACTGCCCACGTACTGGAAGGCGACGGCGGACTGGCTGGCCGAGGAGGCGCCCGACGACCGGGCCCTGGTCGTCCCGGCGACCGCGCACGGCATCTACACCTGGGGCTCGCCCATCGACCAGCCGCTCGACGTGCTCGCCCGCTCGCCGTGGGCGCAGCGCGACTACGTGCCGTTCGGCACGGCCGGCAACCGGCGGGCGCTGGACGCGGTGGAGCAGGCGCTGACCTCCGGCGGCGAGGTGCCGGGGCTCGCGTCGTTCCTCGCGCGGGCGGGGCTGTACCACGTCGTGGTGCGCAACGACCTCGACCCGGACCAGATCGAGCATGTGCCCACCGCGACGGTGAAGCGGACGCTGGAGGCCTCCGGGTACCGGCGCGTGACCGGCTTCGGTCCGCTGCTGACCGACGGCCGGATCGCCGACGACACACCGGTCCAGGTGGAGGGCCTGTACCCGCTGCAACGTGCGGTCGAGATCTACGAGCCGCCGTCCGGCACGCCGCGTCCCGGCCGGGCCCGTATGACGCCGGCCTCGGAGACCGCGGTCGTCAGCGGCGGGCCGGAGTCGCTGCTGCCCCTGTCCGGCTCGGGCGTCCTGGACGGGCGCGCCACGGTGCTGTCCGGCGACGCGCATCCGGGCGTCGACTCTCCCGCGCTGTACGCCGCGGGCGACGGCATGCGGCGCGCCGACACCCGGTTCGGGCTGGTGAAGTCGGGGACCTCGTACACGTACACCCGCGACGAGCGGAACGCGGAGCGGTCGGTCCAGGACCCGGGCGAGGAGCCGCGGCAGATCCTGCCGCTCGACGGGGTCGAGCACCAGACGGCGGCCGTGCTGCGCGGTGCGGAGTCGGTGACCGCGTCCTCGGTCGGCAACTGGCTGTTCCATCTGCCGCAGTACGACCCGGTCAACGCCTTCGACGGCAATCCGGACACCGGCTGGGCCGAGGGCTCGCCCGGCTCCCCGGCGGGCGAGTGGGTGCGGATCGGGTTCACCGGCCCGACGCGGATCCCGGGGACGCTGGACGTGACGCCGCTGCCGAGCGGCAATGTGCGCGCCGCGCCCACGGTGGTGCGGGTCGAGACCGACCGGGGCAGCCGGGTGAGCCCGCTGCGGCCGGACGGCGGTACGCAGCAGATCGCCGCGCCGGAGGGCGAGGCGAACTGGCTGAAGGTGACGATCCTGCGGTCGCAGCAGGGCCGCCCGGGGCTGACCGGTGCGGGGTTCTCCGAGATCACGGTGCCGGGTGTGCAGGTGACCCGGATGCTGGAGCTGCCCGGCGACGCGCCGCGCGGGGTGTCCGGGTCGGTCGGCATGCCCGTCGTGTACGCGCTGTCGCGCGGCAGCGACCCCGGTGGACTGTCCGCGGTCTCCGCCGAGGTGGGGCTGCACCGGCAGTTCGACGCGATCACGACCGGCGACTACACGGTGCGGGCGAGTGCGCTGCCCGTACCCGGCAAGGAGCTGGACGACCTGCTCTTCGCGCTCACCGGGCAGCGGGACAAGCTCGTCGTCGGCGCCGACTCGACCGCCCGGCTCGGCACCAACCTGAGCCCGCGGAACCTGACGGACGGCGATCTGACCACGGCCTGGGTCGCGGGCGAGCGGCCCGTCCTGCATCTGCGGTGGCCGGAGAAGACCTCGGTCGGCGAGATCGTGCTGGCCGCGGCGGGCGGGCTCGCCACCCGGCCCGAGCAGGTGCAGATCAGCTCGCCGGACGGCACCGCGATCGCGGCGGTCGACGAGAACGGGCTGGCGCGCTTCTCCCCCATCACGACGGACCGGATGGACATCACGATCTCGCGCGTCGCGCCGCTGACCATGCACAATCCGGTCGCCGACGAGGATCTGCAACTTCCCGTCGGACTGAGCGAGTTGCACATCCCGGCACTGGAGAAGTACCGGGCGCCTCAGCCGGATCCGGCCAAACGGTTCACACTGCCGTGCGGCAAGGGGCCGATCGTGTCGGTCGACGGCCGGTTCCTGGAGACCCGCGCCGAGGGCCGGGTACGGGACCTGACGGAACGCCGGCCGATCGCGGTCACCCTCTGCACGGAGGGCAGCCGGGTAGCCCTGGAGCGCCGCACGCACACCGTGGAGGCCGGTGACACCGGGCCGCTGGCGGTCACCCGGATCGACCTCACGGCCGGTGCGGCGCGGGGCGTGACGTCCGCGCCGCGCAAGGTGGAGTCCGTGTCGGGCGGCGGGGACGAGCGCACGCTGCGGGTGGCCGCCGGCGAGGCCGCGTACCTGCAGCTGCACGAGAACCACAACGCGGGCTGGAAGGCCACGCTGGACGGGGAGGAGCTGCGGCCGCTGCGCGTCGACGGCTGGCAGCAGGCCTGGCTGGTCCCCGCCGGCAAGGGCGGCACGGTGACCCTGGTCTACGAGCCCTCACGGGTGTACGGGGCCGGGCTCGTCGGGGCCGCGGCGCTGCTGGTGGTGCTGGCGGCGCTCGCGGTGTTCGGGCGGTCGTCGGGGCGGCGGCGTGCGGTGGAGCTCGCGGCGACGCAGCCGCCGCCCGGTCCGGGGTTCGTCCTCGGGACGGTGGTGCTGACACTGGCCGGTGCGGTGATCGCGGGGCCTGCCGCGGCTGTGGTACCGGTGCTCGCGGTGGTCGCGTGGCTGCGTCCGGGGCTGCTCGGTCCGCTCGCGTTCGCGGCGATGGCCGGGGCGGGCGTGGCGGTGCTGGCCGGGAGCGGCGAGGCGGCGGCGCTGGGCCGGGGGGCGTACGGG
Source organism: Streptomyces solicamelliae (assembly GCF_045348655.1). Taxonomy (NCBI): domain Bacteria; kingdom Bacillati; phylum Actinomycetota; class Actinomycetes; order Kitasatosporales; family Streptomycetaceae; genus Streptomyces; species Streptomyces solicamelliae. The sequence continues at coordinate 7,176,832 of NZ_CP160404.1, read as the reverse complement.
CCGGTGGCCCAACTCCTCGCGCTCACAGCGCTGTTCGCGGCGCTGGTGGCGGTGGGCGACCGTCGGGAGCGTGGCGGACGAGGGGATCTGTGATGGCGGGCCAGGGGGTCGGGGCGACGCGTGTGCCGTTCGCCGTCGTGGACGAGATCGCCCGCCATTGCGCGGACGATCGCGAGCCGAACACGGTGCACATCGAGATCCACCTGCCGGGCCGGGTCGAACCGGTCCGGCTGCGGGAGGCGTTCGCCCAGGCGCTCGCCCGGCATCCGCGGGTGCTGATGCGGGAGCGGGAGCGGGGCGTGCTGGCGCTGCGGTACGAGTGGGAGCTCGTCGGGGCGCTGGGAGCCGACGCGGTGTCCTTCCCGCCCTGCGTGCCGGGGGCGCTGGCGAGCGCCCGGCAGCGGGCGCTCAGCGAGGCGCCGTCGCTGTTCGCCGCGCCGCCACTGCGGCTGGAGGTGGTGGAGGAGCCGGGGCGCGACGGGTGCGTGCTGCTTTTTACGGTGCACCACACAGCGCTCGACGGTCCGGCATGTCTGCGGATCGCGGCGACGGCGGCGGAGATCTACGGCGGTCGCGCGGCGGAGCCGGTACCGCATCCGGTGCGGCAGCCGGCCGTCGAGTCGCGCGGGGCGTCCCCGGCGGTGGCCCGCCCCGCACGCGTGGCGGCGGGCCGGGCGGCGGACGGGCCCGGCAACGGGATGCTGGTCACCGAACTCCCTGTACCACGAAGGGAGTCGGGCGCGCCCTACACGGTGAACGACCAGCTGATGGTCGCGACGGCACTGACGGTCGCCGACTGGAACCGGGAGCAGGACGTCCCCGACCGCCCGCTGCGCATCACCATGCCGGTCGACGACCGCACCCGCGGCCCCGCCATGCCGATCGGAAACGGCACACGGCTCGTCGAGGTCGGCTTCACGGCGGCGGAGACGGCCGCGGACACGGACGTGGACGCGCTGCTGCGCCGTACGGCGGAGCGGACGCGCGCCCTGAAGGCGCGCCCCCGACCCCAACTCGGGCGGGGCGCATCGGTGTTGACGGCTCCGGTGCTGCCGGTCGCCGCGCGGGCCGTGCTGACCCGCGGGGTACGGCGGCTGGCCGCGTCGTGGACGTCCACGACGCTGCTCAGCAACATCGGCCGCATCCCGTATCCGCTGGACTTCGGCGAGGCGGGCCGGGCGCGGGCGGTCTGGTTCTCGGCCCCGGCGGGGATGCCGCGCGGTCTGACGTTCACGACGGCGTCGACCGGGGGCCGGCTCCACCTGGTGCTGCGCTGGTCCCGGGCGCTGCTGGGCGACGAGGACGGGGCGCGCTTGCGGGAACTGTTCGCGAGCAGGCTGGCGGCGACGGACGGGGAGGGGCTGTGAGCGGGGAGACGCTGACGACGGAGGGGCGGGCGGCGGGGCCCGCGCCGACGATCCGGGAGCAGGGTGGGGAGCCGACCCCGGCTCTGCGGGACTTCTACGAGAACCCGGCCGTCCCGGTCGCGTCGGGCGACGCGCGGAGCCGCCGGCAGGCCCGGCTGCTCGCGGCCGCCCTCGCGGCCACCCCGGGCGCCCTGGTCGTGGACGTGGGCTGCGGGGACGGCACGGCGGCGGCGGTGGCGGGCCCGATCCTGGCCGGACACCGGATCGTGGGCGTGGACTGGTCGCAGGACGCCTTGCGCCGGGCGCAGCCGAGGATCGGGCAGGTGGTGCGGGGCGCGCTGGACGACGGCGGGCTCCCGTTCGCGGACGGCTGCGCGGACGCCGTGCTGTTCAGCGAGGTCGTCGAGCATCTCGTGGACCCCGACGCGGCGTTGGACGAGCTGCGGCGCATCCTGCGCCCCGGCGGTCACCTCATGCTGTCCACCCCGAACCTCGCCGCCTGGTACAACCGCGGGCTGCTGCTCGCGGGCGTGCAGCCGGTGTTCTCGGAGGTGAGCCTGCGGGGCATCCACGGACGCCCCGGCACCGAAGTGGTGGGCCATCTGCGGCTGTTCACGTCGCGGGCGCTCCGCTCGTTTCTGCTGTCGGCGGGCTTCGAGGACGTACAGATCACGGGGGCACCGTTCCACGGCGTGCCGCGCGGGCTGCGTCTGATCGACCGGGCGGCGTGCAGCGTGCCGTCGACGGCGTCGATCCTCCTGGCGCACGCGCGGCGGAGGTAGCGGGATGTGGTGGGGCGTAGGAGCGGCACTGACCGCGAACCTCCTCTACAGCGTCGGCTTCGTCCTGGAGAAGCGGGCGCTCGGCTCGCTGCCGCCGCTGTCGGCGGACCGGCCGCTGCGGGTGGTGGGGCTCCTCATCACCAGCCCCCTGTGGCTGGCGGGCTCGCTGGCACTGGCGGCCGGGTTCGTCGCGCAGCTGGTGGTGTACCGCGCGCTCCCGATCGCCGCCGCGCAGGGCATCTTCGTCTCCGGCCTCGTCCTGCTGCTCCTCCTGTCGTCGGCGGTGCTCGGCGAACGCCCGTCGGGGCGTGAGCGGCAGGCGCTCGGGTTGGTGCTGGTGGCGCTGCTGATGGTGGTGGCGTCACTGAGCAAGGGGGACGAGGAGGTGAGTACGGGGGCGCCGTGGATGCTGGTGCTCCTGGTGTCGGTGCCCACGCTCGCGGCGGGGCTGCTGCTGTACGAGCGGGTGGAGCGCCGCGCCCGCCGCCGGCACCGGGTGCCGACGAACGGCATCGGGTACGGGGTGGCCGTGGGCCTGCTGTACGGCGTGAGCTCGCTCGCCATCAAGGGCGCGTCGGGCCGCCTGACCAGTACGAACGTGATCGAGTCGGCGAAGGCGCTGCTGGGTTCGCCCTATCCGTACCTGCTGCTGTTCACGGCGGGCGCGGGTCTGGTCATGTCGCAGGCGGCCCTGCAGCGGTGCCGCGCCTCGCTGATCGTGCCGGTGTGTACGACGGTGACCTGTCTGTTCACGGCGGTCGTCGGCACGCTGACGTTCGGCGAGCGCCTCCCCGAGGACCCGTGGCTGCTGACGTTCCGCGTCGCGGGGACGGCACTGGCCCTGTCGGTCCTCCTGATCATGCCGCGGCACGACGAACCGCAGCCGGCGTGAGGCGACGGTACGACGACAGGACGACGCCACGACGCCACCCCTACGACATCCTCCTTCGACATCCCCCTTCGACATCCCCTTCGACATCCCTCGACGACCGAGTGAGGCAGCGATGAGCCCCGAAGACCCCCTGCTGACGATCCTGGCATGCCCCCTGGACAAGGGCCCGTTGACGCTGGAGCCGGACCAGGAGGCCCTGTACAACCCGCGCCTGCACCTCCGCTACCCGATCGTGAACGGCATCCCGCAACTCCTCCCGAGCTCGGGCGTCAGGGTCACGGTGCGGGAGGAGGGAAAGGAATAGCCGTCACCCCGGCATCTCCTCCAGACGACCGAGATCGTCCCGCACCGCCTCACGCTCTCCTGGGGTGAGATCGAGGGCGGCGGCCTGCGCGAGAAAGGCCGCCGCGGCGGAGTCGTCCCCGAGTCGCAGGGCGACGTCCCCGCGCAGCACGAGCAGGCGAAACAGCTGAGCCGGTGAGGGAGTCTTCCCCTCCCCCCGAAGAGCGCGATCGAGGACGCGCGCGGCCCCCTCGGGATCCTCCTTGGAGTCCGCGAGCAGCGCCGCGTGATGCAGGGCCTTGCCGAAGGGGTCCTTGGGCGCGGCCCGATGATGCAGGTCCTGGCCGATCGGCTGCCCGACGCGCAGACAGTTCCCGCCCGGATCGGTGACGAGGAACTGCCGTACCCCGTGCGAGGTGTCCCTCAGCGCTCCGATTCGCGGCAGACCACGGCTGGGCACCCGCCCGTAGACCGCCTTCAGCCCGCTCCGGAACTCCGCGTGCAGCCGGTCGACGTCATCGGTCCGCACGACGCAGGTGCTGTAGGACGAGGCGGGCTCGTAGTGCTTCATCCCGAAGAAGTGCAGCTGGATGCCGCCACGTTCGACGACGGCGTAGGGATGGGGACTCCTCTGCTGAAAGGTCACCTCGAAGCCGAGGGCGACGTAGAAGTCGAGGACAGGCAGGAGGGTCTGGCAAGGCAGGACCGGAATCGTCTTCTCACCCATGCCGGCGACTCTAGTAAAACTTGACTACTGAGGCAACGCCGCACGAAAACTCAGGCGACAACCAACCCCTCCCCGGCTACCGTCGCCGCCGAAGCGGCATGCCCGGAGACGACGGAATTGGTGGGGCGGGGCGATGAGCGACATGTGGACCGGTAAGCGGATCCGGCTGCGGGGTGTCGAGCCGGAGGACTGGGAAGGCTTCCGCGACCTCGCCGGCAACACCGTCGACGTCCGCAACGCCGACATGGTCGAACCGCCCCGGTCGGACGCGAGCTTCCGCGCGTGGACCGAGGAGCGCGCCGGCCGTTCGCCGCAGACCGAGTCGTTCCGCCTGGTGATCGAGACGCTGGCCGACCGCGCGTTCGCGGGCTCCGTGACGGTCGGCGAGACCGACCGCCGCGCCGGCCGCTTCAAGATGGGCATCGAGGTCTCCCGCGACCACCGCCTCAAGGGCTACGCGACGGAGGCGAACGAACTGGTCCTCACGTACATGTTCGCCGAACAGCGCTACAACAAGTGCGAGGTGGAGGTCTACGCCTTCAACGAGCCGTCCCTCGCCCTCTACCGCAAGCTGGGCTTCACGGAGGAAGGCGTCCTCCGCCAGCACGAGTTCTTCGCCGGCGCCCACCACGACCTGGTACTTTTCGGCCTCACCGCCGCCGAATACTGGACCACCCACCGCACGCCGACGTTGCACTGACCGCCAGTCGGGACACCCTTGAAAGCCACCCCGTCAGCCAGGGAGCCGCAGTGCAGAAACCCGGCAGCGCCGCGACGTAGGCCCTCCCGACGGCGGTCACGCGGGCACAGCGGGCAGAGCGGACCGCTTCGATCCTCTGCTGCTGGACAGCCCGCTGGTGACCGACTGTGATCGACCTCGGCTCTGCGCGAGACCCTGACCGAGCGACTCGCCCGCGTACGCCCGGGACACCCCTGGATCGCGGGCCTGTAGCCAACGGTTTACCGGGGTTGCCGACCGGATCACTCCGTTATGGGCAGGCACTCGGCGAGCAGGTCGACGACGTCCCGCCAAGCTCGCTGCGCGTGCTGAGGGTGAAAACCGACCCCAGGAAGCACGATGTGGTCGACCGGTGGGTGATGGAAGGCGTGCAAGGCGCCGCCGTAGACCACGAGGCGCCAGTCAACGCCCGCAGCCTGCATCTCGGCAGCGAATGCGTCCCGTTGCGCGGGCGCCATGATCGGGTCTTCCGACCCGACCCCGGCCCACACCGGGCAGTGAATGCGCGCCGTCTCGCCTGGTCGGCCCGTGGTCAGTCCGTTGACTGTCGCGATCGCGCGCAGGTCGACGCCGTCGCGCCCGAGTTCCAGCGCGATGGCACCCCCGGTGCCGTAGCCGACGGCGGCGATCCGGTCCGGGTCGGTCCGCGGCTCGGCGCGGAGCACGTCGAGCGCCGCGTGGCCGATGCCTCGCATCCGGTCGGGGTCAGCGAGCAGCGGCATGCAACGGGCCAACATATCCTCAGGGTCGCCCAAATAGCGCCCGCCGTGGAGGTCGAAGGCCAGCGCCACGTATCCCAGCTCGGCGAGCACATCGGCCCGGCGGCGCTCGACATCGCTGAGCCCCACCCCCTCGGGCCCGACCAAGACGCCGGGCCGGCGGTCGACACCGGCCGGGAGCGCGAGATGCCCGACCATCGTCAGGCCGTCGGCCGCGTATTCGATCGTGTGCGTGGTAGCCGTCGTCATGAGCCTGGACTGTAGTGATCGTCGAGCCCGGTCGGGCCGGTGTTCTGCCGCCGGCAGAAGGCAGGTCTCCGGCGTATTCCGGAACCACCCCCTCAGCGGTTCAGCTCAGAGCCTGTGAACAAACCGCCGTCCGCCCGAAGGGCGGGCGCACCGGACGCTGCTGCTCACAGACGGGGTCAGGCCGGCGGGATGCAGGGTCGGTAGCAGGGTTCATACTTTCGCGGTTTCCGATGTGCTCCAGCAGCGCTCCGTCCAGGCCGGGACCCCGGTCAGTCCCCCTTCGCGGCCATGGCTGCCATGAGGAGGCGGACGTACGGGGACCAGCGGGCGGGCCGGGCCGGGCGTTCGGCGAGGTCCAGGCTGTCCTCCAGCAGGGCGTCGTGGAGCCAGCGATAGGCCAGCGGCCAGGTCAGGCGGGCCGCGCCGCTGACCCGCATCGAGAGGGTGTGGCGCAGGACCGTCCGCTCCTCGTCGACGGGCAGGACGGCGTACTCGTGGAAGCCGTGGAAGCCGCGGGGTCCGGTGAAGGTGAAGCGGATCCAGGTCCCGGGGACGTACGCGGCGACGGCGTAGCGGACCGGTCCGTGCCCGCCCTTCGCGCCTGGCGACATCGGGCGGTCGAATTCCATGGGGGGCCAGGTGTCATGCGGCCAGAGCCGGTCGGCCGGTCCGGCGGACAGGGAGTCGAGGAGGGCGCCGGCCTCCTTGGGGCCCATGGGCAGTAGGCGTTCGTGGACGTTGTGGACGGGCATGGGTGTCCCCGCTCTCTCAATTGGAGATGAGCCTCTAATTAATATGGAGAGTACTCTCTGATTCATGGCGAGACCACCCCGCTTCGACACCGGCGAACTCCTTGACGCTGCCGTCCTCCTCGCCGCCGACGGCGGCCCGGCGGCCGTCACGATGTCCGCGGTCGCCCAGGCCGTAGGAGCGCCGAGCGGATCCGTGTACCACCGCTTCGCCGGACGCCCCGCACTGCTCGCCGAGGTGTGGCTGCGCACGGTCGAGGGCTTCCAGGAGGGCTACCTCGCCGCCCTCGACGACGACCCCGACCCACGGCGGGCCGCCCGGGCCGGCGCCCGGCACGTCGTCGACTGGAGCCGGGCCCACCCCCGGGAGGCGGCGCTACTCCTGTACGGCGCCGAGGAGTTCGGCCGCTCGGGCTGGTCCGAGGAGCACCGAAAGCGCGCCGACCGGGGCAACGCGCGGGTGTTCGCCCGCCTCGGCGGACTCGGCGCGGCCCTCGGCGCGACGGGGCCCGAGGGCCAGGACCGCGTCGTCCTGGCCCTGATCGACCTGCCCCTCGCCGTGATCCGCCGCCCGCTGCGCGCGCGGCTCCCTTTGCCCCCACACGCTGAAGACCTCGCCGAGGAGTCGGCCGCTGCGCTGCTCGGGGAGGAAGCGATCTAGAGCGTGTCGCTCCGATGGGCCACGTCGAGGCCGCGCGGGAGGCCACCCGCACTCCACCCGCGCCACGATCCTCGCCTGGACCCGACACTGACCGGCGGGACCGTCTTCCCGAGGAGGACCGCGCCTCCCATCGGTACTACGTCACGCCGGCGGAACTCCTTGTGCGCCTCGGGAGCTTTGAGCTGCGGGAGTTCGACAGCACGAGCTGGGACCTCTGCACCGCGGATGCCTCGATCAGCACGACGAGTTGAAGCTGTTCTTCTCTACGGCGATCCCGACATCGGGAGCACATACGTGATGCCACGTGAGACATGGGCATAGTTGTTTTGTCGATCGCTGCGCGGCGGGATGCCCTGGGCATCGGACGGCACGTGCGGCGAACACCCGTCCCGTGGGACAACCTCTCACGACTTTGTACGCGAGGGAGGTCGGGGCGTGCCGGCCTGGCGGCTTGACTGGTGGGTGAGCAACAGGCCGTCCGCCGTTGCGCATGAGTTCGGTACTGGTCCGGCGCCGGGCCGGTCTGCTGGCCGCGTCCCGCGCGTTCACGCGAAGGCGGACTACAGGCCCAGGCCGCGCAGGGCCACCGCGACGTGGCCCCGCAGGGAGCGGTCCCAGCCCTCAACGGCACCGGAGACCGCGACCGCGTCGGCCTGCACGAGGACGGTCAGTGCCGCGTCGGGCAGTGCCGTCGCCTGTCGGCGGGCCAGGGCGATCGCGGCCGTGACCCGTACCACTTCGTCGGGTGAGGCAAGGCCCGTCGTCAGGGCTCCGAGTTCATCGGAGCCGGGGTGTCCGGGCAGGTGGGCAAGTGCGAGGTTCGCCGACGCCCGCGCGTCGGCGGTGTCGCACGACACGGCGGCGAGCGCGCCCGGCAGTCCGGGCACCGGGGAGAACCAGACCAGCAACGCCGCCGCGAGGGTCACCACGGCGGGGTCGGGATCGTGCAGCCACCTCAGGAAGGAGGCCGTATGACGCTCGGCCGCACGGTAGGCCTCGGCGGCCCAGTGCAGTACCACGGCGTCGGCGACGTCGGCGACGGCATCGACGTCCGGGTCCTCCTCCTCGCAGAGAACCCGGAGCACCGCATCCTCGTCCGCCGGGCGGACTCGGTCGGCGTCGGCGAAGGCCCGCGTGGGGTTGAAAGGCAGTTCGTCGTCGCGCAGGTCGCCGATGGCGACGGCATGCAGTACGTGGAGGACGGTGTCCCGGTCGGGAGTCGAGGGAGTGTCGACGAGGGCGACGAGCGGAGCCACCACATGCGCGCTGGCCGGCCACCGGGTGCCCTGGTGGTAGACGCTACTGGTGAGGGCCGACGTGGCCGCACGGCGTACGGCCGGGTCGGAGCTGGACAGTGCCTCCAGATGCCCCGGGACGTCCGCCGCCCGGCCGTAGGCGTGGTACAGGCCGGCCCAGTCGGTCGACGGTGGGATGCTCACGGATCAAGAGCCTAACAACGTGTTGCCCGGTGGCGCGGGGCCGGCCGTGACATGACGACGGTCGCGTGGGTTGAGTGGATTGTGACGCCCTTCTCCGCCCAGCGCGGTCATGTCTCACCCTGCTCTCACCCTGCCCCTGCCTTCTGTGGCCTTGACCGTGCACATCCCGGCGATCTGATCAAGGAGTTGGCCGGTTCGTGGACGCCGCGGCGCGAAGCCGCGCTCCGGGAAGACGCGGGCGCGACCGTCAGCGGGCGGCTGGTGCCGGACCCGATCACCAGCTGGTCTTCGTCGACCGGGTGCTGGTCATCCTGGTCTGTCTGCGGCTGCAGCTGCCGCACGCGGCACTGGCCAAGCTGTCTGGGGTAACCCGACTTACCGTCACCCGCGCGATCCACGAGATCCGTCCGCTGCTGGCCCGGCGTGGCTTCGGCGTCCCCCAGCAGCCCGGCGTGCGGCTGCGCACCTTGGCCGACGTCTTCGCCTACGCCGAGGCCGAGGAGGTCGGTCTGCGCGTCGACGGCACCGAGGTGCAAGTCCGCCGTCCCCCCGCCGGGCGAGCAGGCCGCAAGTCGTTCGTGACCGGCAAGAAGAAGCAGAACACCGCCAAGACCACCACGATCAGCGACGGCTCCGGGCGGCTGCTGTGGGCCGGGGCCCACCGGCCCGGCCGCATGCACGACCAGACCGCCGTGCGCACCGAGGGCATCGCCGAGAGTTCCGCCTGCACTCGAGGGTGAAAGCCGAAGTGGACGAGGGCTATCGAGGACTGGCCAACGAATTCCCGGACCAGGTCAGCGCCCCACCGAAGAAATCGAAGGACGACGCCCCGCTCGGGGAGCGGCGTGCCTGGCGTGAGCGGCGCCGACGCGCACTAAGCCTTGATCGGTGCGGCCGACCTGGCCGCCTGCTCGATCTTCGCGCAGTGGGCTGCACGGGCTTTCTCGTCGATCTGCTGCTCGTGTTCGGCGCGCACGCCGGTCCGGCCGTCGAGGCCCTCGCGCAGGATGTCGGCGTGCCCGGTATGCCGGACGGTCTCGCCGAGGACATGGACCATGACGGCGAACAGGTTCGTGCTGGGATGGGGCTCCGGCCACCACGGCACGTGGCCGGGGGCGTCGAGGGGAAGCTCGCTGATCGTCGCGTCCGCGTGTTCCCACGTGCGCCGATAGAACCCGGTGATCTGATCGCGGGTCTCGTCCTCGCTCGCCCATAGATCGCTGCCGTCAGAGTCCTGCCACCGGCACAACGGTTCCGGGGAAGGGCGGTCGAAGACCTCGCCGAAGTACCTGGCCTCGACGGTGGCCACGTGTTTGACGAGGCCGAGGAGGTTGGTCCCGGTCGCTGTCAGAGGCCGGCGGGCGTCGTATTCGGACAGGCCGTCGAGTTTCCAGAGCAGCGCCTCGCGATCCCGCCGCAGTCTCCGGTGCAGGTTGTCCTTCGCGAATTCGTCGATCATGCGGCATGAGCCTGCCATGGGCTGCTCATGGTCTCAAGATCCCCTGCCTCGTCCGCAACGACCGGCGGAGCCGAGGCCCGGCCATGGCCCAGGCCTGACCCGCAATCAGAAGCTCGCGGAACTTGCCAGCGAGACATGAGCCGTACGGGTCGTCCGCCGCGCGGAGGCGGAGCTGTTCGCGACGTTCACCGACGCGGACGTCATCGAGGCCGTCCGCCGGCGGGATCGACTTGCTACTCCTCGGGCTCCCAGGCGATCAGCCGCTCGAACACCTGCTGGTCGCCCTCGATGGTCAGGTCGCTCAGTGTGAGGCGGCCCCAGACGACGAGGAGCAGCTGCTCGGCGGTACCCGTGGCCGCGGCGGAAGCGGGCGCGGCGTCGTCCGTGAGGGGCGCGGGCCAGGCGCCGGTGCCGTCCAGGGTGAGGAGCCAGGAGCGGCCCTCGGTGGCGTGGTAGTGGATGGTGGCGGCCTCGTGCGGCCAGGCCGCCGGGGTGGAGTTGCAGGTGTCGAGGAACTCGGCCACGCCGTCGATCGCGATGTCCGCCGGCATCGGCTGCACGGCGCCTGCGGCGAGCTGGGCGTCGTAGGTGTGCACCAGCACCTCGTGCACCCGGCGCCGGGCAACGCCCCAGGCATTCGCCGGTGACACGCCGGCGGCCCACCACGTCCAGCACTCGCGCTCCGGGCCGGCCTCGCGCAGCGCACTCAGCAGCTGCTCGTTCGACTCGGCGTACCAGGCCAGCAGCGCCTCGAGCTCGCGCGGCGCCTCCGCGGCATCCTTGGCCGGCGGAGCCTCGGCCGGGCCCGCGGCGACGATCGCGGCCCACCAGCGCTGGCCCGTACCCAGGTGCTGCACCAGATCGAACAACGTCCACGCGGGGCAGGACGGCACCGGCGCGTCCAGGCTGGGCGCGGCGGCGACCGCACTCCGGAACACGGCCGACCGCTCGTCGATCAGTCGCAGCAGGGCGGAATACTCAAGACTCTCTGTCACATCGTGTGCCTATCACCCCGGCTCAGCCCACGGCACCCCGTTTTCCAGGCCGTCAGCTGCAGGAGTTGGAGCACCTGATGGAAAGCCTGGTCAGGGCATCCGGTCAGGTTCCGGGGAGGATACGGCGCGTTTCATAGGCCCACATCGCGATCTCGACCCGGTTGCGGGCGCCGAGTTTGGCCATCAGGCTGGCCAGATGCGTCTTCACCGTGCTGAGGCTGATGTGCAGTGCATCGGCGATCTCGGTGTTGGTCAGCCCGCGAGCGACGGCGAGCAGCACCTGCTCCTCGCGGGCGGTGACGGGGGAGACCGGCTGGGCCACGGGCCGGCCGGCGGGCAGGTCCGCGAATGCCTGGAGCAGACGGACGGTGACGCTGGGCGCGATGAGCGCCTCACCGCCGGACGCCGACCGTACGGCCTGGGCCAGAAGGTCCGGTCCCGTGTCCTTGAGGAGGAATCCGCGGGCGCCGGCACGCAGCGCGCCGTAGACGTACTCGTCGAGATCGAACGTGGTGATGACGACGACGGCCAGCGGGTCGGCGACGCCCGGGCCGGCGACCAGCCGGGTGGCCTCGAGCCCGTCGAGTACGGGCATGCGGATGTCGAACAGACAGACCTCGGGGCGCAGTTCGCGGGCCAGACGTACCGCCTCCCGCCCGTCGGCGGCCTCGCCGACCACCTCGATGCCGGGCTGGGCGTTCAGCATGATCCGCAGCCCGGTGCGGATGATCGTCTGGTCGTCAGCGACGAGGACGCGAATGGACACCGCTCTCGCTCCTCGCTCCCGGCAGTTCGGCATCGACACGCCAGCCCCGGTCGGTACCCGGGCCGGCTCGTAGTGTGCCGCCGAGCAGCGTCGCGCGCTCGCGCAATCCGGTAAGTCCGTATCCGTCGCGCCCCCGGCCGGTGCGCCGGCCGTTGTCGCGCACGCTCACCCGCACCATGTGCCGTTCCGCGGCGACCCGGACGACGACCTCGGTCGCGTCGACCGCATGGCGCAGCGCGTTGGTCACCGACTCCTGCACGATCCGGTAGACGGCCGCGTCCACGGCCGGGGGCAGCGCGTCCAGCTCGCCGTCGAGCCCCAGGTCGACCCTGAGGCGACCGCCCGGGGTGCGCACCAGGCGCTCCAGATCCGCGACGCCGGCAGGGGGCGCCAGCTCGGCGCCGACCCCGCGGTCGCGCAGCGCGGCGACCATGGCGCGCATTTCCTCCAGCGTGCGCGCCCCTTCCTCCTCGACCCCCTCCAGCGCCTCGACGGCGGCGGACGGGTCGGCGCCCGCGAGCACCCGGCCCGCCTGGGCGATGATCACCATGGCCGACACGTGGTGGGCCACGGTGTCGTGCAGTTCCCGGGCGAGCTGCTCGCGCTCGCGGGAGCGCACCTGCTCCAACTGCCGATCGCGAGCGGTTCCCCGGAACCGCACGGCGGCCCCGATCACGCCGGGCAGCGACAGGAAGACGATGCCCACGACGTTCTCGAAGACCGGGGTCTCGTCCGTGACGGAACACAGCGCGCCGGCCGCGAGGATCACCGCGCCGCCCAGCACGATCTCCCGTCCCGACCCCCACCGGGGCAGCGCGTACACCAGCACGAGCACGACCGCGCCGGTGTACAGGCCGATGGGCTCGCTCGGTGCGCCGACGAGCGAGGCCACCGGAAGCAGGACCACCGAGCCGAACGCCAGCGTCACCATCGCCAGCGGTCGGGTCCGGCGCCACAGGGGCAGCAGGCACAGCCATACGGCGAACACCACCGCCACCGGCCGCCACACCACGTTCTCCCGCAGGGTGGCCTCCAGCGCCACACCGGCAAGGCCTGCCGCGAGCAGCGCCCAGTCCCGCCACACCCGGGCGGGCGGGTCGGGCGGCCGGGGTTCGGTCCACAGGGTTCGCAGGTCGTCTCGGAGCACGGTTCTCAGCCTAGGGACTGTGGCGTGCCGCGCATCGGCCGAAAGGACGGGTCGTCACTCCGCCCCGGGGCCGACGGATCCGCGGCCCGCGGGCCGATGCCGCGGAGCGCCGTGGCGACGAACCTCGGCACCGGCGGCCGTACAAGGACGGCCGACGAGGTGGTTGGAGGACCCGATGCTCTCGAAAGCCCTGTTGCGCCTGGGCGCAAGCGCCGCCCGCCATCCCTGGCGGGTGATCGCGGTATGGCTGGTCGCCGCCACGCTCGCCGTCCTCGCCGCCGTCGCCTTCGGCGGGCGGACCGCGGACTCGATGACCGCTCCGGGACTGGACTCCCGACGGGCCGCGGAACTGATCGAGCGGGCAGGCACCGGCCAGGAGGGGATGACCGCCCAAGTGGTCGTCACCCCCCTCGACGACGGTGCGACGTTCTTCGACGACGACGGCGCGCGCACCGCTCTCACGCGGCTGCAGACCGAGGTGAAGCGGCTGCCGCACGTGCTCGGCACGAGCGACCCGGCGAGGGCGCTCGACGTGGGCGGGGACACCGCCGTGCGCGGCGGCCTCGTCTCGGCCGACGGGCGGATCGCGGTCGTCCGGGTGCAGTACCCCGACCAGAGCCGGCTGTCGGCCGAAGACCTCCACGCCCTCGTCGATCTCGGCGACCGGCTGCGCCCCGAGCTGCCGCTGCGCATCGAGATGGGCGGGAACCTCTTCTACGCCTTCTCCGACCCGGACGGCGGCGTCAGCGAGTTGATCGGCCTCCTCGCCGCGGCCGCGATCCTGTTCCTGGCGTTCGGTTCGCTCGTCGCCGCCGCGCTGCCGATCGGCATGGCGGTCTTCGGACTGACCGTCGGGGTCGCCACGATGACGGTACTGGCGGGGGTCACGGACGTCCCCACCTTCGCGCCGGTCCTGGGCAGCATGGTCGGGCTCGGAGTGGGCATCGACTACGCGCTGTTCGTGCTCGCCAGGCACCGGGAGTACCTCGCGTGCGGGCTCGATCCGCAGGCGGCGGCCGGACGAGCGGTGGCAACGGCGGGGCGGCCGGTGGTCTTCGCCGGCGGCACCGTCGTCGTGTCGATCCTCGGCCTGGCGGTCGCGAACGTGCCGTTCATGACGGTGGGCGGGGTCGCCGTCTCGATCGTCGTCCTGACGATGGTGCTCGCGTCGGTGACGCTGCTGCCGGCCTTCCTCGGCGCGGCGGGCCCGCGGCTGGGCCGGGCCGGGCGGATCGGCCGGGCACTTCGGGCCGGGCGGTCGCGCCGCCTCGGCCGACGCCGGGACACGGCGGCGGGCGCCGTCGGCGCCGCCGGGTGGCGGCGCTGGCTCGGGCACGTCGGCCGGCACCCGGTGCCGTACGCGGTCGGCGCCGCGGCGCTGCTGCTGACGGCGACGCTGCCCGTGCTCGGCCTGCGCGTCGGCCTGCCCGACGACGGGTCGCTGCCTCAGAGCCGTACCGAGCGCCGCGCGTACGACCTCGTCGCCGAGGGGTTCGGCCCGGGCACCAACGGTCCCCTCGTCATCGCCGCGGACCCCGCCGGTGATCCGGGAGTCGTGGACCGCCTCGTCGGGGGGGTCGCGGCGGATCCGGGCATCGCGTCCGTCGCGCCGGCGCGCATCGACCGGGCCACCGGCGTCGCGACCCTCGTGGTGTTCCCGACCACCAGCCCTCAGGACAAGGCCACGACCGACACCATCGCCCGGCTGCGCACCGACGTGCTGCCGACGGCGATCGGGCACGGCCCGGCCAGGGCCCACGTCGGCGGCGCCGCCGCGAGCCTGTCCGATGTGGGCCGACGCACCAGCGAACGCCTGCCGGCGTTCGTCGCCGCCGTGCTGGCGCTCTCGTTCCTGCTGCTGATGCTGGTCTTCCGCTCGGTCGTCGTACCGCTCAAGGCGGTACTGCTGAACCTGCTGAGCATCGGCGCGGCCTACGGCATCATGGTCGCGGTGTTCCAGTGGGGCTGGGGAGGCGCACTCATCGGGCTGGAAGCGACGGTTCCGATCGTGTCGTTCATCCCGATGTTCCTCTTCGCCATCCTGTTCGGCCTGTCGATGGACTACGAGGTGTTCCTCCTCTCCCGCGTACGCGAGGAGTACCTGCGCACCGGCGACAACGGCACGGCGATCGTCGAGGGCGTCTCGCGCACCGCACGGATCATCACCTCGGCCGCCCTCATCATGGTGGCGGTCTTCCTGTCCTTCGCCGTCGCCGACGACCCCTCCACCAAAATGTTCGGGCTCGGCCTGGCCACCGCGATCTTCATCGACGCCACGGTCGTACGCATGGTGCTGGTACCGGCGACCATGACACTCCTCGGCCGGGCCAACTGGTGGCTGCCGAAGTGGCTGGACCGGCTGCTTCCCCGCGGCCCGGTCGGCACCGACGACACCGACGCGGAATCCACGGGTGAGGCCCTGCGTCCACGTCTGGCCGACCGCTGACTCGACTCCTGCCCGCCCTTGGCGTGCGGCACCTCGGCGTGGCCTTCTTCTCCTCGGCCGCGGCTTTCTCCAGGGCGGTGACGACGTCCTCGTCCAGGTGCATCCCGGCCGCGTCGTGGTGGGCTCACGTCACGTAGGACCGCCTATCGGCCCGGACCGTGCCACGAAGGCGCGCATCCCGCGAATTGATCACGACTCGATACGCGCCCTAGGAGTTGTCCGGCGGATCATGCGCTAGCGGGCCGTGTCGCCGTACCCGGACGGTGCGGGCGTCCGGAGTGCGGCGTAGATCACTCACGGCTTGTCCCCGTTCCAGGCCATTCCCGCCCTGGCTCTGCTTGGCTGGTGGCTCTGACGATCACAGGAGGTCGATACGTATGGCGCTCACGCACTGGGGGTTCATCTACACGGCGGACGGCAGCGCGGCAGGTGGCGACGTCAGCGTCGTGGACACGGGTACGTGCCGCAGTGTGTTCGTCGGGGTGGAGAAGCCCGAGGAGGGCATCGAGGCCGCGCGCCGCCTGGTGGGCGAGGGCGTGCAGCTGATTGAACTGTGCGGGGGATTCGGGCCGGTATGGGCCGGGCGTGTGATCGAGGCGATCGACGGCGCAGTCCCCGTGGGCACGGTTGGCTACGGACCCGAAGCGGTCGATCAGGTGCACGCGATCTTCTCGTGACGGATGCCGGCTCCTTCACTGCGATAGGGACCGGAGCCAGAGCCGAACGGCTGCGACGGTGACGGTGCCGTGAAAGATGTAGGCCCTCTTGTCGTATCTCGCCGCGACCGCCCGGGAGTTCTTGAGCGCGTCGATGGTGCGTTCCCCTTCGTTCCCGCGCTTGTAGATCGTCGTGTCGAAGCCGGTGGGCCGGCCGCCCCTGCTGCCGCGGTGCTGGCGGTTGGCCCGCTGGTTCTTCGGTGCGGGGATGGTGTGCTTGATCTGGCGTCGGCGCAGGTAGCGGCGGTTCCGCCGGGATGAGTACCGCCCCGGGAGCGGCCGAGCCCCTCATCGGGGCGGTGCTGCCGGGGCGTCCGTCTTCCCGGAACCCGGGGTGGCTTCTTGCGTGCTCCGGCGGCGTTCCGGTGAGCGCGGCAGGACGTGGAATCCACGCTCACCGTCGACCAGTCGATGCAGCCCGTCGCGTCCGCGTCGGCCAGGACGGCCTTGAGGATCCTGTCCCACATGCCGTCCGCAGACCAGCGCCTGTGCCGCTCGTACACAGTCTTCCACTTGCCGAAACGCGCAGGCAGATCCCGCCACGGCACCCCGGTGCGCTGTCGGAAGAGAATCCCGTTGGTCACCCTGCGATGACTCTCCCAACGCCCGCCCCACTGACCGCACTTCGGCAGAAGCTGCTTCAGCCGCAGCCATCCCTCATTCGTGAGATCTCCCCGCCCCGTGAACATGCCAACGACGTGAACCCGGGACAGGTCACATGATCCGTCGGACCGGCCCTAGTCCCCCTCGGCCCTGCGCAGGACCAGGTCCAGGAGTCCCGGGAAGCGCGTGTCGAACTCCTCGCGGCGGAGGCGGTTGACGCGCTTCGGGCCCTGGTCTCGTTGCTCGACCAGGCCGGCTGCGCGGAGGACGGTGAAGTGGTGGCTGAGGGCCGCCTTGCCGACCGGGACGTCGAAGCTGCCGCAGGCGCGGGACCAGTCCTCGGAGTCGGCCAGTTCGCGGACGAGGGTGAGGCGTACGGGGTCGGCGAGGGCGGACAGGGCCGTGAGGACGGGGACATCGTCGGGGTGGGTGTGCTCGGGGGCGGCGCGATGACTGGCGGCGGCCATGTGTCCTCCCGTTCGGGCGTCGAGGTTGCGGAGTGTTCGATCCAGATCATACAGTCGGGAGTGTTCGCTTTTCATTGAACAGTCGAGCCGGAGGTGCGGCATGCGCGCGATCGAACTGGTGGAACACGGCGGTCCCGAGGTCCTGAAGGTGGTCGAGGCCGAGGTCCCGGAGCCCGGCGCGGGGCAGGTGAGCATCGACGTGGCCTACGCGGGCGTCAACTTCGCCGACGTGCTCGCACGCGGCAGCGGGTACCGGGTGGAGGCGCTGCCGTACCGGCCCGGGCTGGAGGTCTCCGGACGGGTACGGGCGCTCGGCGCCGGCGTCACCGGGCTCGCCGTCGGCCAGGAGGTGACCGCCCTGACCGGCGGCGGCGCCTACGCCGAGGTGGCCGTGGCGGAGGCGGCGGCGGTGTTCCCGCTGCCCCCGGGCATCGGCCTGCAGACCGCCGCCACCCTCCCGACCGTGCTGCCCACGGCGTACGCGCTCGTGCACACGGTGGGCCGGCTCCAGGCCGGAGAGACCGTCCTGGTGCACGGCGCCGCGGGCGGAATCGGCACCGCCGTCGGCCAGTTGGCGAAGGCGGCGGGCGCCGCGGCGGTGTACGGCACGGTGTCCTCGCCTGCGAAGGCCGCGCACGCCCGCTCGTACGGCTACGACGACGTCCTCGTCGGCGACTTCCAGCAGGACGCCGCCGCGCTCGAGAAGGCCGTCCGCGAGGCGACCGGCGGCCGCGGCGTCGACCTGGCCCTGGACCCCGTCGGCGGCGAGAGCCTCAAGGGATCGCTGGCCTCGCTCGCCGTCTTCGGCCGCCTCGTCTCGTACGGGAACGCCGGCGGGGCCGAGCCGTGGCGCGTGGGCCAGCCCGACCTCGCCCCGACCGGCAACGCGGTCGCGGCATTCTCCGTCCTGACGCTCGCCCGCAGCGCACCCGACGCCCTGCGCGACCTCGCCGAGCGGGCCTTCGCGAAGGTCGCCGACGGCACGGTCACCCTGCCCGTCACCGCCGAGTTCGACCTCGCCGATGCTGCCGACGCCCACGTGTCGATGGGTTCGCGGACGAGTACCGGCAAGCTGCTGCTCAAGGTCCGCTGAGCGGCGCCGACCGCGCCGCCGGCGCTCCGGGGCTGCCGGCGGCCGAGTACGAGTGGGCCCCGCGTCCGCGCCGCGAGCGCACTGTGGGACATCGGCGGTACATCCGAGGCCGCGGTCGTCGTGGAGCCACTGCTCGCCGCCTGGGAGTCGAACGACGCGACGTCGAACCACGTCCCGGCCCGCCTGGAACGCATGGGCGCCGCCGCCGAGCCCGCCCTCCCCCGCATCCGCGCGGAACCGGCCCCGGACGCGTCGGTCCGGCCGCTTCGGCGGCATCGAGAACGACGAGGAGGTACGCGCCTGGGCCGCACCGTCCTGGCCCGACTCGCCCGACACCAGCGCGTCGTGGACGTCTCAGAGCACCCTTCAGACGACGTGCGCCGCGATGGTCCGCGCGCACGCCGGCGCTTCGGTACGCGTCGTGTCCACCTCCAGGTCGTACGACACGCCCTCGTGCACGAGCTCCGCCTGCGCTGCCGCCATGCCCGGGGTGCGGTCGCCGCGCGCGACCTCGCGCCCCGAGGCGACCGCGCTGTCGCACCTGACGCCCACCCACAGGACGGGCAGGTCGCCCAGCGCCTTGAGCCAGCGCTGCTGGGAGGCCGCCCCGCCGAGGAAGACCTCGTCGACGACGATCTTCGCCCCCGCGCGCGCCATCGCCACGATGCCCTCCGTCCACGCCTCCTCCAGTTCGCGGAACTCCGTGCCGACGCTCACTCCGCCGTCCGCGGCGAAGACGATCCCGTCGTCCGACGTCCGCATGCGCGCGGGGAGGGCGTCGACGAACGAGTCGCATCCGAACGCGAGCCACTGCTCGGGGAGTTCGGCCTGCAGGCAGCGCACGATGCCCGTCTTCCCCGAGCTGGAACCGCCGTTGAGGATGATCATTCGAGTCGTCACCGTGACACTCTACGACTTCGCCGCCAGGGTCAGGATGTCCTTGTTCCCCTCGCCCCAGCCCGCGGTCATGACGATCTCGTCGATCTTCCATCCGTCGGCCGTCCGGGCCAGCCCGAACCGGTACGCGCCGTAGAAGGTCCACTGCGGCGATCCGTACGGGTTGGCCAGCCGGTGCGAGGTCTGGAAGGAGGCGGTGAGCGTCCCGCGGTCGCCGTCGACGGTGACCAGGTGGTTGCCGAGCAGATGCTGGGTGGCGTCGAAGACGCCGATCAGCTCCGACCACGTCGCGGTGACCTCGGCCGCCGTCAGGTGCTGCGGTTCGCCCCCGTAGATGCTGGTGAAGTCGTGCACCACCTTGTCGCCGAGAAGTCCCGGCAGCGCCGCCCAGTCACGGGTGTCGACGCTCCACATCATCAGCGTGCAGGTCTCGATGATGTCGTAACGGTCCTGAAGCTCCATGACTGACTCCTCGGCGAGGGACGGACGCGGCGGCGACGCGGTTCGCGCCGCCCGGCGTCCAGGCTGCCGCTTCGCGGCGGGGCGCCCCAGGCCCGGCCTGTACGGGTACGGCGAGGGCCACCCAACGCGCATCCGCGCAGCCGACATACTGGCGAACATGGAAGATCTAGGAGCGTTCCTGCGGTCTCGACGGGCCCGCTTGACCCCCGAGTCCGCCGGCCTGCCGTCCGGTGCCCGCCGCCGGGTGCCCGGCCTGCGCCGCGAGGAGGTCGCCCAACTCGCGGGGATCAGCGTGGAGTACTACCAACGCCTCGAGCAGGGCCGGTCGGCCGGTCCCTCCCCCGAGGTGCTCGACGCGCTCGCGCGCGCACTCCGCCTGGACGACGTGGAACGCACCCATCTCGACGCTCTCGCCCGCCCTCCGCGCCACCCTGACGGTCACCCACCCACGGAGGTCCGACCGGAACTGCGCCTCATGCTCGACGGCATGGTGGGCGGGGTAGCCGCCCTCGTCATCGACGACCGCTTCGACGTCCTCGCCTCGAACCGGCTCGGCACCCGGCTCTTCAGGCCGGTTCTGACCGATCCGGACGCAGAGGGCAACCTGGCCCGCCACCTCTTCCTGAGCCCGGCCGCCACCGACTTCTACGTCGACTGGGACGAGGTCGCCGCAGCCACCGCCGCCCAACTCCGGCTGGCCCGCGCCCGCAATCCGGAGGACGACCGACTGGCAGGTCTGATCGACGACCTGGACCGGGCGAGCGGGTCCTTCCGAACCCACTGGTCGGCCGGCGACGTGGAACTGCGAGCTTCCGGGGTCAAGCAGCTCCGAGACCCCGACGCCGGCGTGCTGACCTTG
Source organism: Streptomyces solicamelliae (assembly GCF_045348655.1). Lineage (NCBI taxonomy): Bacteria > Bacillati > Actinomycetota > Actinomycetes > Kitasatosporales > Streptomycetaceae > Streptomyces > Streptomyces solicamelliae. The sequence continues at coordinate 7,156,316 of NZ_CP160404.1, read as the reverse complement.
TACTACGAGAACTTCGACCTGCCCGGGGACCCCGGACAGCGCATCGTCGCCTTCATCCCCACCAAGGCCCGCACCGCCGCAGGTCTCCGCCCCCAGCCCTAGGTCCCCGCCCCCGCCCGTCCTACGTCCGCGGCCCGTTACGGCGTCGCCCGCTCCCGCCTACCGTCGCTCCCATGGATACGGACATGGGCAAGGGCAAGAGCGACAAGGCGCCCACAGGCATCGGCGCAGACCCGACCGGCACCCTCGACGAAGCGCTCCACCGCCTGCACGGCTTCGGACCCGAGCGGCTCGGGCGGCTGACGAATCACGCGCCGATGGCGGTGGAGGCGCTGGCCGCCCGGGGCCAGGCCTCCGGCGTGCACCGGTGGCTCGACCTGTACGCGGGCAAGCTCGAGGACTACCCGGACCGCGTCGGACCGATCACCGCCACCGACTGGCACTCCGCGCTCGGGGACCCGCGCCGCGCGGCCGACTGGATCGACCACTTCGCCCGCGAACTCGCCGAACGCCCCTGGCGCGACGTGCTCGCCGCGTGGTGGCCGCGGCTGCTGCCCGGCATGTACGGCGGCTCCACGCACCCCGTGATCCGCGTCGGCCACGCCGTACGCACCCTGCTGGCCGGGGAGATCACCGAGCCGCGCCTGACCGAGCTCGCGCACGGCCTCGGTTACTGGGCCGCCCGCCACCGCCCCGTCTCCGTACGCAGCTCCGTCCTGCCGCACGCCGACGGCACGCCCCGCACCGCAGCCGCCGCGCTCGACGCGGTCGTGCCCATCGCCGAACGGGACGGCGGCTTCCCCACCCGGCTCGCGCGGGTCGCCGAGCTGCCGCTGTGGGCGGACGCGGTCACCGACCCCGAGACCGTACGGGCACGCCTCGCCGAGCTCGTCCGCGCGGCCACGCACCGGTACGCCACCCACGGCCACGGCGAGGAGACGATGCTGGTCCACGCGGCGACCGCGCCGAACGCCGTTCTGCGCGCCCTGCCCGCGCTCCCCCACGAGCTGTGGGCGCCGAGCCTGCGGGCCGCCTGGACGGCGTCCGCGGCCGTCACGGCGATGTACGCACCCGACGAGCCGGTCCCGTACGTCCCGCCCGGCACGATCACGGCCGAGGAGGTGGTCGAACGCGCCCTGGCCCACGGCGACGAGCACGTCATCAAACTCACCGACACCGCCCTCGACTCCGCCGACGGCCCTGCCCTCGCGGCAGCCCTGCGCGCCATCGAGATCAGCGCTCCCCTGCGGTAGCCGCCGCTTCCCGGCAGGGACGGGCGGGCGGGGCGGGAAATCGCTCGACCGGTCCCGGCCGCGCCGCGATCATGGGCGGATGAATCCGACCGACTCAGCTGCCCTCCGCCTCCAGGACCTCGCCGCGCTCTGGAGCGTGGGCGAGTGCCGCGCCGCCGCGGTCGTCGACGCGGCCTGCGACGCACTGGTGGCCGGACTCGACAGTCCGTCTCTGCGGATCCTGGCCGCCTGCACGCGTGCGGAGGCGGACTACGACGTGCACGAGTTGCTGCCGCCGGCGTTCGACGAACTCGGGCTCGTCCACTCTCCGTTCGGGGACGAGGAGGACGCCCTGGAGGACGCCGCGCGGGCGTTGGCCCGCCGGATGCTGGCCGGCGAGCTGACGCCCCGGGAGTTCACGCGACGCGTCCACGCGCGCTACGGGCATGAGCTGGAGCTGACCGAACGGGTCGCCGAGCTCGACGACGAGTACGACGATGCCGAGTACCACGACCGGACGCCGACCGACGTCGAGGCCGCAGTCGTCGCCGAGGCCCGGCGGCTCGCGGCACAGGGACACGGCGGGCTGCTCATGCCGACTCCGCCTGCGGCGCGAACCACAGCTCCCTCCTGACAACCGGGTCGTCCAGGTCCCGAACCGGCGCGGCCGGACTTCGTCGCCCTCGCGGAGGCCCTGGCGAAGGCCCTCGCCGCCCCGGGTCCGTCGGTCGTCGTCCTCCCGGCCCTGATGAGGATGTTCGCCCCGACGCACCTCGCCTGACCGCGGTACCTCGCCTGATCACGGCCCGCCGCGTGCGACAGCAGTCTCCCCTCCTGTCGCACGCGGCACACCCGTTTCAGCATATGGACTAGACCAATCCTGATCCGGAATACCGACGGCGCGCCGCTCGCCCTTCGCGACCTGCGCAGGCACCGGCCGAGCGGACGACAACCACCCTCCCCCACAGGGAAGTTGGTCTAGACGTTTCCCGGAGTGGCTCATTAAGTTGCCCCGCGAACGATCAAGGGAGCTCCCGGTCCCACTGTCGTCCTCACTCCCATTCCGGAGGAATGTCATGGTCAAGGCTCTGTCCGACCTCGCCGGTCGCGCGCTCGCCCGTGTCCTGCCGCAGAACGAGGCCGCCGCCGCGTGCGCCTGCCCGGCCGGCACCAAGAGCTGGTGCTCCGGCGACAACCTGTACACCCGTACGTGCTGTTCCTGGAACTGCGCGGTCGCGCCGACCTGCACCACGTACGTCATCGTCGGCGCCTGCTGACGTTCTGTCGCACTCTGCGGAGTCCCGTCGGCGGTCCCTGCCGCCGACGGGGCACCGTCCGCCGGTCGCTCCCACGCTCCGGCGCTCCGACTCGGGAGAAGGACATGGACTACCTGCTCTTCGGCGTCCGCTGCGCCCTCGCCGTCACCCTGGCCGCCTCCGCGCTCGGCAAGCTGCGCGCGCCCGGCGAGTTCCGGGAGACCGTGCGCGACCTCGGCTTCGTACCCGCATCGCTCACCACTGCCGTCACCGGCGCCGTCATCGCCGCCGAAGCCGCGCTGGTCGCCCTGGTCTGGCTGCCCGGGGCGCTCGGGGCGGCGGCGTTCGTCGCCGCGGGGCTGCTCCTCGTGGCGTTCACGGGCGTGCTGGTCGTCCTGATCCGGCGCGGCTCCGACACGTCCTGCGCGTGCTTCGGAAGCTCGCGCACGCGGGTGGGTCCGGCCCATCTCGTCCGCAACGGGGTGCTCGTGGCGATCGCCGCGCTGGGGGCCGTCGCGGCCTCCGCGACGTCCGGCGGCGCGCTTCCCCCGGAGTTCCCGGCCGCGTTCGCCGCCGCGCTCGCCGCCGTCGTGGTCAGCGCGCTGGTGATCTCCACCGACACGCTGGTCGACCTGCTCGCCCGCCCGGCGTGAACCACCGTCTCTCCCCCGTGAACCGCACCGAAGTGAGGCCCACTTGTCCGCCGTCACCGCCGTCGTCACCTGTCTCAACGCCGTCATCGGTGTCCTGAACCTGTTCCTGCTCCTCGCGCTCGCCCGCCGCGTCGCCTCCGGCGACCACGCCGGCCACGGACACGGCTCCCAGGGCGAGGCCGCGGTCGACATCCCCGAGAACCGGCTCGCGGACGGCTCCCCCGTGCCCGACTTCCGGGTGATGACCCGTCAGGACGGTGTGCTGACCGGCGCCGACGTCACCGACGCCACCGCCGTGGGCTTCTTCTCCACCACCTGCCGACCCTGCCGCGAGCAGGCCCCGGGCTTCGCCCGCATCGCCGCCTCGCTGCCCGGCGGCCGCGACCGGGTCGTCGCCGTCGTCAAGGGCTCGGGCAAGGTGGCCGAGGACCTCGTCGAGCTGCTCGCCCCCGTCGCGAGGGTCGTCGTCGAGTCCGACGACGCGAACGACCCCACCCTGCGGCCCGAGATCAGCCTGCTGTCCGAGGCTTTCGGCATCGTCCGCTGGCCCAGCTACGTCGAGGTCGGCGCCGACGGCCGGATCGCCCACCGCGAGGCGACGTCGGAGCTGTTCGCGGACGTCGCGCCGCAGGCCGCCTGAGGCCGGCGCACGGTGTTCGGAGAAGACTTCGGAGCGGCCGACACGAAGGAGCCCCGCCGGTACGGCGAGGCCCTGCGGTCCGCGGCGGCCGCCGTCGCCCTGGCCTGGCGGTCGAGTCCGGGCAGCGTCACGGCGTACGTGACCGTGAGCGTCGCGAGCGGCCTGCTGCCCACCGCCGCGGCCCTGCTGGTGAGCCGTCTCCTGGACGGCCTCACCCGCCCCGGGGACGAGGGCCTCACGACGGTCACGCTGCTGCTGATCGCCGCGACGCTCGGGACGTCCCTGACCGTGCCGCTCGCCGACTTCCTGCGCGGCCAGTCCACCCGGGCGCTGCGGCTGCGCGTCCAGGACGAACTGTTCGACGGCGTCAACCGGCTGCCCGGACTGCGGCACTTCGAGGACCCGTCCTTCCTGGACCGGCTGCGGCTCGCCCAGCAGGCCGCGAGCAGCGCCCCCGACCTGCTCGTGGGCTCGCTGGTGAGCAGTGTGCAGGCCGCGGTGATGCTGGCCGGCTTCCTGGTCACCGTGTTCGTCATCAACCCGGTTCTCGGCGTCGTCACCCTGCTGCTCGCCCTGCCCGCCCTGCGCACCCAGCTCACCGCCGGACGCCGCCGGGCGGAGATGCTGCGCGACACGATGAACAACAGCCGCCGCGAGATGTTCTACGGGAGTCTGCTCACCGACACGGACACGGTGAAGGAGATCCGCCTGTACGGCCTGCAGCGCTTCTTCAGCGACCGGGCGGGCGCGGAGCTGCGGACCGTCGTCACCGCCGAGCGCGGCACCGAAGTGCGCAATCTGAGGCAGCGTACGCCCGATCTGCTGCTCGGCGTCGCGGTGTTCGGCGCGGGCCTGCTGTGGGCGGTGCGGGCCGCCCGGCAGGGCGAGCTCAGCATCGGCGACGTGTCGGTGTTCATCGCCGCCACGGCCGGAATCCAGCGGGGGGTCGGACAGCTCGCCGGCACGGCCTCCGTCGCGTACCAGGCGTCGCTGACCTTCACCGCCTTCCGGACGCTGGGCGAAGTGCCCGTCGACCTGCCGCTGCCGGCCGCGCCCGAGGCCGTCCCGCCGCTGGCCGACTGCCTCGAGCTCCAGGACGTGTGGTTCCGGTACACACCCGAGTCGCCGTGGATCCTGCGCGGTGTCGATCTCACGCTGACCGCGGGCACGGTCACCGCGCTCGTCGGTGTCAACGGCACCGGCAAGAGCACGCTCGTGAAGCTGCTGTGCCGGATGTACGACCCGACGCGCGGCCGGATCCTGTGGAACGGCGTCGACATCCGGGAGTTCGCACCGGACGCACTGCGGGAGCGGGTCGCGGCGGTGTTCCAGGACTACAGCCGGTACGACCTGACCGCCGGCGAGAACATCGGGCTCGGCCGGGTCGACCGCCTCGACCGGGAGGACCTGGTGACGGAGGCCGCCACGGCCGCAGGCATCCACCCGCGGCTGTCCCGGCTCGGCGACGGCTACCGCACGATGCTCAGCCGCGTCTTCGCCGCGACCGGAGCGGCGGGCGCCGCGGAGGGCGAGCTGCTGTCCGGCGGCGAATGGCAACGGGTCGCCGTGGCACGGGCGTTCATGCGGCGCGACGCGGACATGATGATCCTCGACGAGCCGAGTTCGGGCCTGGACGCGGCCGCGGAGCAGGAGATCCACGACAGCCTGCGGGAGTTGCGCGCCGGCGCGACCGTGCTCGTGATCTCGCACCGGCTCAGCACCCTGCGCGACGCCGACCGGATCGTCGTCCTCGGCGAGGGCCGTGTGGCGGAGAGCGGTACACACGCCGAACTGCTGGACCAGGAGGGTGAGTTCGCACGGCTGTGGAAGCTGCAGGCGGCGGGCTACGAGGCCGGGGACGACGCCGGCGCGCCCGCGGAACCCACACCCGTCGCCGCGCCGGGACTGTGACCTCGTACGTCAGGGAAGGGAGTTCCGATCACCGATGCCGAATCTCGCCGTGGCGGTCCTGGCACCGCTCGCCGTCCTCGTCGGGCTGTTCCTCGTGGCCCGACAGAGGCTGCTCGTCGTCACCGTGCACGGCGCGAGCATGACGCCGGCGCTGGTGCCGGGTGACCGGATCCTCGTGCTGCGGCGCTCGGCGCGTCGGCTGCGGGACCGGCGCATCGTCGTGCTCCGCTCCGACCGGATCCCGGCCTCGGGCCGCGGCGACCTGGTCGTGAAGCGGGTCGCCGCGCTGGCGGGAGCGCCCGTACCGGCCGGGGCCGGTCTCGTGCCCGACGGCCATCTCGTCGTGCTCGGGGACAACCCGGCCGTCAGTACCGACTCCCGCGTCTGGGGTCCGGTGCCGGCGGCGAGCGTGGTGGGCGTGATGGTCGGGCGGGTGGGACGCGCGGACGCCGGAAGGCCGTGACGTCGCCGGCGGGTCAGAAAAAGGCCCGCAGCCAGGCGGCCAGTTCCGCGTAGTCCCTCTCGGTCAGGCCGAGTCGCGGATCGACGCGGTGGAGCAGGGCGGGGCCGGGGTGATGGGCGGTGACCCATGCCCGGTCGGCGGCGGAGATCTCGTCGTCCACCCAGGCGAAGGCCCGGCCCCCGGCCCGGGCGACCAGCGCACGGGTCTTCCCGTGCAGACCGAGGCGCCGGTCGTCGAGGTCCGCCCCCTCCGCCTCCTCCGGCCAGGGCATGACGGGCAGGTCCGGCAGCCCGAGGCGCGGGGCGACGCTCTCGTTCGCCTCCTCCATCCAGGTCGTGGCCCAGACCAGTTCGCACGGCAGCGCCGCGAGACGGCGTCCGTGCGCGGGGTCGAGCCGGGCCAGGAGCGGATTGGCCCGCGGATCCGTCCGGGCCGGATCCGGTGCGTAGGTCGGGTACGCGCCGGGCTCCCCACCGAAGGGGATGAGGGGTCCGTCGACGTCGAGGAAGAGCAGCGGACGCTGCGCGGAGCCGGTCACGGCAGCACGATAGCGATCGGCTCCGACGTGTCGACGCTCAGAGCGGCGGCTCCTCGTCCGCCCACGGCCGCTCCGCCTCCAGCTGCGTCGCCAGCGACAGCAGGACGTCTTCCCCGCCGAGCGGACCGACGAACTGGACGCCCAGGGGCAGTCCGTCGGGCGTGCGGTGGCCGGGGACGGACATGGCCGGGCGGCCGGTCATGTTGGCGAGCTGGGTGAAGGGGACGGTGGAGAGGTTGGCGAGGACGACCTGCTGCCACAGGCTGGTCCGGGCGAGCCCGCCGATGAGCCCGAGCCGCATCACCGCCTGGCCCGCGGCCTTGACGACGGCCGGGGTCTCGAGGGCGCCGATGCGGACGGGCGGTTCGGCGAGCGTGGGGGTGAGCAGCAGGTCGTACGTCCGGTGGAAGGCGGCGAGCGCGCGGGAGTGGACGTTGCGGCGCTGAATGGCCAGGTGGTACTGCGGCGCGGGCATGGCGCGGCCGACGGCGGCGAGGAGCAGGGTGTCGGTCTCGAAGTCCTGGTCGCGGGCACCGGCCCGGCGCAGTTCGGCGACGGTCGCCGCGGTGCCGGCGTACCAGGCGGTCATGAAGTCGACCGCCAGCGCCTTGCCGTCGACTCCGGGCTCGGCCGGTTCGACGTCGTGGCCGAGCTTGGTCAGGAGCCCGACCATGTCCTCGACGGCGGCGACGGCCTCCGGGGAGACCGGCGTGCCGATGGGCGAGGCGGTGGTGAAGCCGATGCGCAGGCGCCGCGGCGTGCGCCGGGCGAGTTCGGCGTACGAGATCTCCGGGCGGGCGGCGAGGTAGGGGCCGCCGGGGTCGTGGCTGGTGGTGAGGACGTCGAGCATCGCGGCGGTGTCCCGGACGGTGCGGGAGAGCACGCCGTCGGTGGCCAGGCCCTGGTCGTACTCGCCGTGGGCCGGCCCGGCAGGCACGAGCCCGCGGCCGGGCTTGAGGCCGAAGAGGTGGCAGCAGGCGGCGGGGATGCGGATCGAGCCGCCGCCGTCGTTGCCGCCCGCGACGGGGACGATGCCGGCCGCCACGGCGGCGCCTGAGCCGCCCGAGGAGCCGCCGGGGGTGTGGTCGGTGTTCCACGGGTTGCGGGCGGGGCCGTCGACGGTGGGTTCGGTGATCGACTTGAGGCCGAACTCGGGGGTGTTGGTCTTGCCGAATACGACGAGGCCCGCGTCCAGCCAGCGCCGAACGGCCTCGCTGTGCCGCTCGGGTATGTTCCGGCGGCCTGCGCGCGAGCCGCTGCCGGTGGGCAGTCCGGCGTAGTCCTGAAGCAGATCCTTGATCAGGAACGGGACGCCGGCGAAGGGCCCGGCGAGCTCGCCGCCCGCGCGGTCGCGGGCGAGGTCGTGCATGGGCCGCACGATGGCGTTGAGCCGCCCGTCGACCGCCTCGGCGCGCTCGACCGCGACGTCGAGCAGCTCCTGGGCCGACACCTCGCGGCGGGCGACCAGTTCCGCGAGTCCCGTCGCGTCGAAGCGCCGGTATTCGTCGTACCGCATGGGCATCCCATCACCTGTGGAGTAGTAGAGAGGGCGGATAAAACTAGAGGTCGTAGTTTTAGTTAGGCTAGCGAGGTCCCGACGGCCGGGACAAGAGCGGAACGAGACCGAGAACAGGCAGCAGGAATCCCGTGGCACGCCCCAGTACGCGGCTGATCACCCGCGAGCGCATCATGACGACGGCGCTCCGGCTCGTCGACGAGCACGGCCCCGAGGCCCTCACGGTGAGCCGGGTCGCGGCGGAGCTGGGCGTGAAGGGCCCCTCGCTGTACAACCACATCGCGGGCAAGGCCGAACTGGTCGAGGGGCTACGGGAGTTGCTGACCGAGCGGATCGGCACCGGCCCCGCGGAGCTGCGCCCGTGGACGGTCGCGGCGACCCGTTGGGCGCACACGTACCGCACGGTCTTCGCCGCCCACCCGCGCGTCGTCCCGCTGCTCACCGCCCAGCCGATCCGCTCCGCGGCGACGCTCGACGCGTACGAGCGGGCGTACGAGGTGCTGCGCGAGGCCGGCTGGCCGGACGCCGAGGTCCCGGCGGTCGTCCGCGCCATCGAGTACTTCGTCGTCGGCTCGGCGCTCGACCTGATCACCCGCGACCCCGACGAGGCCGAACTGGGCTTTGAGATCGGACTGAGTTCGCTGATCGGGGGCCTGGAGGACCGGCTGCGGCGACACCTGGAATCCGCGGGGCGGGCGTAAACGCGCTTGGGCGGCGGGTGGGGCGCTTGAGATCATGCCCACCATGGCGAACTGGGCGATGTACCTCGTGATTCCCGAGGACGGCGGCGCGTACGAGGCGTACGCGCCGCGGTTCGGGGCGGTGGGGATCGACCTCGACCTGCTCGCCGGTCCGGACGTCGTCCTGTCGCGCCTCCGCGCCCGCGAGCAGTGGGCGAGGGACTGGATCGACGAGGGACGGTGCGAGGCGGCGGCGTTGATCGACCTGCCGCGCCGGACGCTGTTCCTGTTCGCCTGGGAGGGGCCGATCACGGAACTCCGGCACCGCGCCGCGACCTGGGAGGCGCTGGGCGCGGCCTGGCCCGGCTGGGAGCTGCGCTGGACGTACGACGGGCCGGCGGACCTGCGGGAGTACCTGGGCCTGGACCCGGAGGGCGTCCGCGAGCCCGAGCTCGGGCTCGGGGTGTTCCCGGAGTACGCGATGGAACCCGGCGACGAGGAGTTGGCCGAACCGGACCCGATGGTGCGGGTCGTCACGATCGGCGCGGACCGCTGCCACGTGCTGTCCTCGTGCAACGACCACCCGATCGTGGAGGGACCGGCGCTGCTCGGGCGGCTGGCGGACGCGCCGGACCACCGGGTGTGCACCGCGGCCGCCGATTCCGGGATCCACGTCGATCCGGAGCGGCGACGGGTCGGCTGGTGGCTGCTCGGCGCGTCGGCGGGCGCACGGCGTGCGGCCGAGCACTGGCCCGGCTGGACGGTGGAGTTCTGGGCGGACCGGTGGGAGGAGCATGTGCGTGCGGCCGGGGGCCGGTTCGCCCCGCCGGCCGTCGACCGCAGACAGGCGCGGGCAGAGGTCCGCGCGGAGGCGCTGGAGCGCTGGTCGCCGGACGGTCCGCGCGAGCTGCAGGACTGGATGCAAGCCGCGGCCCTCGCCCCGGACATCGCGACGGGGGTGGCGAGGCTGTTCGAGGACGGGCCCGCCGCAACGGGTGCGACGGGCCCGGTCGTGGCGTAGGTGGGCGGTGGCTGCATCTCACCGACCCCACGGCGCCACCGGTCAGAAGATGTTCTGGCCCGGCGCGAGGATGCCGGCGGGGTCGTAGCGGTGGCGCGCGGCCTCGAACTCGGCCCAGAAGGAGCCGAAGTGGCGCGCCCACTCGTGCTTGGTCAGCGGCACGGACCCGATGGGGTACCAGCAGCCGCCCGCGGCGCGCGTGACGTCGTACTGAGCGCGGTTGGCGGCGACCATCTCCTCGGCGGAATCCGCTCCGGGGGACGCGGTCTTGAGGAGCGAGAAGAGGTACACGAGATCCTCGTCCGGCATGACCGGGAGCGGGGTCGTGCACCTGGCGGTCGGAACGGGGTAGAGCAGGATCACCGGCGTCGCGCCGATCGCACTGCTCTTGAGGCCGGCGAGGGTGTCCTCGACGACGGCGTTCACGCAGGACGCGGGGAGGAAGCTGTCGTACCAGGGGTGGGGCCGCTGCCACTCGCCCATGGCCTTGAGCGCCTCCACCCCCGGCGCGAGCCGGTTGACGAAGTCGAAGTAGGGGACGTCCCGGACCTCTGACGTGGCGGGGGCCAGGTCGCGGGTGAGCCGCTCGTCGTCGGCCGCGGTGCCGTCGTACACGGCGGCCTCGATCATGAAGCTCCAGCCGTCGGGGGACGGCAGGGCCTGGCCGACGACGTAGTCGAAGCGCCCGTCCTGGATCACCTTCGTCTGCTGCGTGGTGATCGCCTCGACGGTCGGGTAGGTCAGGACGTAGTGGCGAACGGAGCGGGGGGCGGGGACGAGGGAGATGGTGGCCCGGGTGATGATCCCGCACTGGCCGAGACCCCCGAGGACGGCCCGGAACAGGTCGGCGCGCTCGGTGGGCGAGCAGGTCGTCAGCTCGCCCGCGCCGGTGACGACCTGGAGTTCGCGCACGTTGTCGACCTGCGTGCCGTAGCGGCCGATCTGCCCTCCCAGGCCGCCGGCCGAGAGCGTGCCGCCGACGGACAGCTCCAGGTAGTCGGTGAAGGCGGGCGGGGTGAGTCCCTCGGCCAGGGTGGCCCGGAGCAGGTCGCTCCAGAGCACGCCGCTCCCGACGACGGCTGTGTCGCCGTGGACCTCGATCGTGTTCAGCGCGCTGAGCCGGATGACCAGCCCGGACGGCACCTGGGCCTGCCCGTAGGTGGAGTGCCCCTCGCCCCGGCCGGCGACCTTGATTCCGCGCTCCCGGCAGTATCGGACGGCGGTGGCGACGTCGTCGGCCGAGCCGGGTCTCAGGACCGCGGCCGGCCGTCTGCTGACGAGTCCACCGAAGTCGGTGGACGCCGCGTCCAGGGCGGCCGGGTCGAAGCACAACTCCCCGTCCAGCGCGGGCATGTCGGCGAAAGGACGGTCCGCGCGGAGGGCCTCGACCGCGTCGTCCGGCTGCGGGGTGGAAAGGTCAGACGTCACACTGACTCCAGAACGGCTGGGTAGGAGAACAACGGCGGCGTGCCGCTCCCCGGCGCGCACTGTCTCCGGGGCAACGACACACTTCCCGCACATTGTGTGCATTTCCGGGACGGAAGATCTACCTGCCGCATGTCTTGAAATGACGCCCACTCAGGCACTCACCCGCCAGGGCCTGTTGCCCCGCGTCCGCTCCCCCACCGCACGCAACCGGGCCCGCCGCAAGGCATGCGACGGGCCCGGTCAAGAAGTGGCCGAGGCGGGATTCGAACCCGCGACCTTTGGGTTATGAGCCCAACGAGCTACCGAACTGCTCCACTCGGCGACCTCCAATGTAGGACGCGGTCCGGCACGAGCGCCAAGCATTTATCGGCCCCCCGACGAGCACGCCCGGCACGTTGTCGACGCAGATCAGCGCTCCGTCCCGAAGTTCTCGATCCCTCGCCTCGCGATGACAGCCGGATACGCGTTGCGCTCGAACCCATCGGGAGCGCCGGGCAGTCGGCCGCGGACCCTCGACCTTGCGTCGGCCGGGAACGACGGGCGCGGAGCAGGCGGACGCCCTTCACGGTGTAGACACCGGTCGTGAGCGCGAAGCCGACGGGAGAGCGTGCCACCGACGTCGCCCCCGAAATTGCGTCGGCCGGGGCCCTGTTCGGCGGTATCGTCCCTCGTCCCGGCAGGCCGCGCAGCGCGGCTGTCCTGCGCAGAGAGCGATGTGTCATGTCCAGCCGCACCACGACGACCCCGACGACGACCTTGTGGCGACCCACCGGGCCGAAGGAGTTGGAGTTGGTGCGCCAGGCCGAATGGCGGGCCTGGCCGGCGCGGTTGCCGGAGCAGCCGATCTTCTACCCGGTGCTCAACGAGGACTACGCGATCCGCATCGCGCGGGACTGGAACGTCAAGCACAGCGGGGTCGGGTACGTGACGCGGTTCGAGGTGGAGACGGAGTTCCTGAGCCGGTACCCCGTCCAGCAGGCCGGCGGGCGGACCATCCTCGAGCTGTGGGTGCCGGCCGAGGAGCTCGAGCTGTTCAACGCGCACATCGTCGGGACGATCGAGGTCGTGCACGAGTTTCGGTGACCGGGTCCGGCGGCACTGGTCGCCCTACGACTGGTAAGCACTCCGGTAAGCGCTTCCTTTCTTCCTCTTTCGACCCATGGCCCTCCCGCGCCGTCATGGTTCATGCTGGGTCCGGCCCGAGGGGAGCCGGGGATTCCTTTTGTGTCGGTCCGGCACGGGGGGCCGGGCCGGCGCAGGAGGACTCAGGGCGCCCACGCGCGGGCCAGCGCGACCCGGTTCGGGCAGCCGGACTTGCGGCGGGCGGCGGCCAGGTGTTTCTTCACCGTGCCGATGTCGACCACCATCCGGCGGGCGATCTGCTCGTCCGTGAGTCCTTCCGCCAGCAGTGCCACCGCCTCCGTCTCGCGGGGCGTGAGCAGGTCCGCCCAGGGCGGGCGCGCCGCCTGCAGGCCCGCCGCGATGCGGGCGATCGCCGGGCCGAGGAGTCCGAGCAGGGCCACCTCACGGGGGCCGAAGGCCCGCTCGTATGGGTCGAACAGGGCGATCCCCAGCTGCGGGCCGGGCTCCGGCGGGGACGACCACGACTTGGCCAGCACCGCGCCGATCCCGTTCGGGCGGAGGAAGTCGTCCACGAAGGGGCGCCGCTCCCCGTCCACGAGGTGCGCGACGTCGAGCAGGGTCAGCGGCGGCGCCGGGTCACCACGCAGCGCCGCCTCGGCGGCCGCGGCGGCGATCGGATCGAGGCGGTGGAAGCGCTCCCGGTACGCCTCCATCGCCGGTGCGACGATCCCGGAGGCCTGGGCGGTGGAGTCCTGGAAGAGGCGGGGGCGGGTGTCCCCGGTGAGCACGGCGGCGTTCCGCAGGCCCAGTCGCGCGGCGAGGGACTCCGTGAGCAGCCCGCCGAGTTCCGGCAGCGTCCGCGCGGCGTGGCAGTCGGCGACGACGGCGAGCAGCCGCTCGACGTCCGCCACGGGTAACCGGTCCACGCGAACCTCCGGGATTCCGGCCTGCACAGCCTTCCGCGCGTGATCGTACGGCGACCGCCCCCACCCCGCCTCCCCGCGTGATGCCTCCTCGCGTGACGCCTCCCCGTATAACGGCTCACCGCGTGACGGCTCACCGGGTGCGACACTCAGCGGGCGCGACGGCATCCCCTCACGACGATGCGCGGACCATCAGTTCCGTCGGCAGGACGCGCTTCTGCCGGTCCGCCGACGGCTCGGCGAGCTCGTGGAGCAGCATGCGGGCCATCGTGCGGCCCATCTCCTCGATGGGCTGACGCACGCTGGTGAGCGGCGGGTCCATCAGGCGGGCGACCGTGGAGTCGTCGACGCCGACCAGGGCGACGTCGTCGGGGACGCGGCGGCCCGCTTCACGGAGGGCGGCGCGGGCGCCGGCGGCCATGACGTCCGAGGCCGCGAAGACGGCGTCCAGGTGGGGACGGCGGGCGAGGAGCTCGCGCATGGCGCGATGACCGCCCTCCTCGGTGAAGTCCCCCGTGGCCACCAGGGCCTCGTCCGCGTCGAGACCGGCCGAGGCGAGGCCCTCGCGGTAGCCGTCGAGGCGGGCGCGGGCCACGTACATGTCGAGGGGGCCGGTGATCGTGGCGATGGCGCGGCGGCCGCGGCCTGCGAGGTGGTCGACGGCGGCGCGGCCCGCGCCGGCGTTGTCGGAGTCGACGTACGGGACGGGTTCGTCCTCCGTGCGCCGGCCGTTGAGCACGACGGGCAGGCCCAGTTCGCGGACGAGTTCGGGCAGCGGGTCGTCCGCGTGCACGGACGCGAGCAGCACGCCGTCGACGCGCTGGGCCGCCACGTACTGCTCGAAGCGGCGCCGCTCCTGCTCGGTGCGCACCAGGGTGAGCAGCAGCTGCTTGTCGGCGTCGGCGAGCTCGGCGCTCACCCCGCGGATGACGTCGAGGAAGTACGGCTCGGCGAACAGCCGGGCCTCGTTCTCGGGGATCACCAGCGCGATCGCGTCGGTGCGGTTGCCGGCGAGGGCGCGGGCGGCCTGGTTCGGCACGTAGCCGAGCTCGGCGATCGCGCGGTCGACGGCCGCCTTGGCCTGTTCGCTGACCCGCGGCGAGCCGTTGATGACCCGGGACACCGTGCCCCGGCCGACGCCGGCCCGGGCCGCGACCTCTTCCAGGGTGGGTCTGCCGCTCTGCCGTCCGCTCAAGGCTCGTACTCCCCTCGTCCCGTGTCGCGCTCCGCGCCGGTCGTCAGCAAACGATAGAGGCCGACCGACGCATGGGAGCGCTCCCACACAGCCGCCACCCTACCGGAGCCGCGTCGCGAAACGAATCCACGCCGGCCTCTTGACACCTGCACGGAACACGCAGGACGCTTCCGGGCAACGCCGTGGGAGCGCTCCCATCATCAACTGCGCTCCCGGCCCCACCCGCATCACCTCTCGGACGAGGAGACTCGCATGCGCACCTCCAGCACCGGTCGCAGACCGTTCGGCCCCACCGGCCGCGGAACCGCCCGCACCGCCACCCGCGCGACCGCCGCCCTGGCCGCCCTCGCCGCCGGAGCGGCCCTGCTCACCGCCTGCGGCAGCGGCGACGACGCCGCGGACGCGGACGGCAGGATCACCCTTCGGGTCGGGACCTTCGGCTCCTTCGGGTACGACGACAAGACCGGCGCCAAGCTCTACGCCGAGTACGAGAAGCTGCACCCGAACATCAAGATCGTCGAGTCGAACGTGGCCGACGGCCAGAAGTACTGGGACACCCTCAAGCTGCGCCTCTCCCGCAACAGCGGCCTCGCCGACATCCAGGCCCTCGAGGTCGGCTACATCGCCGAGGCCACCGGCCCCGCCATGGCCGGCAAGTGGGCCGACCTGGGCACCACCGGCGGCGCGAACCTCGGCGCCTACCTGGACTGGAAGGTCAAGCAGGCGACCACCACCGACGGCAAGGTCATCGGCCTCGGCACCGACATCGGCCCCATGGCGATCTGCTACAACAAGGACCTCTTCGCCAAGGCCAAGCTGCCCACCGACCGCGCCGAGGTGGCCAAGCTCTGGGCCGGCGACTGGGGCAAGTTCCTGGAGGCGGGCCGGACGTATGCGAAGAACGCCCCGGCCGGCACCTCCTTCCACGACTCCGCCAGCGGCCTGTTCAACGCGGTGCTGTCCAGCAATGCCGTCCAGTACGCCGACCCGAGCGGCAAGCTCGACTGGGAGAACAGCCCCGGCGTCAAGCAGGCCTGGGACACCGCCGTCGCCGCGGCGCAGGGCAAGATGACCGCGCAGCTGCGCCAGTTCGACGAGAAGGGCACCTGGAACGCCGGCTTCAAGAACTCGCGGTTCGCCACCGTCGCCTGCCCGAGCTGGATGACCGGCATCATCAAGGACCAGGCCGGCCCCGGCAACCAGGGCAAGTGGGACATCGCCGCGCCGCCCGTGGCCGGCAACTGGGGCGGCTCGTTCCTCGGCGTCCCCAAGTCCGGCAAGCACGTCAAGGAGGCCGCGGAGCTGGCCGCCTGGCTGACCGCGCCCGAGCAGCACGCGAAGGTCTTCGGCGTGAACGGCAACATCCCGTCGACCAAGGACACCCTCACGTCCTCGGCCGTACAGGGCGCCAAGCTGCCGTACTTCGGCGACACCCCCGTCGGCCAGATCTACTCGGCCGCCGCGGCCGGCATCCGGCCCGCGCCGATCAGCCGCTGGGACGGCCAGGTGAAGACCTTCCTGACGGACAACGGCATCCTGGACATCGAGCAGCGCGGCACCGACCCGGCCAAGGCCTGGGAGAACGTCAAGAAGCTCGTCGACGACAAGATCGACCAGTGAGCGCCGGTACCACCGTCTGGCGCAGCCGGCTCTACCGCTGGGACCTGAAGGCCACGCCGTACGCCTTCGTCGCCCCGTTCTTCCTCACCTTCGCCGCCTTCGGGCTCTTCCCGCTGATCTACACGGGCTGGCTCTCCCTGAACCGGGTGGAGCTCGGCGGCGAGGCCGAGTGGAAGGGCCTGGAGAACTACACGGACCTCGCGGGCAGCGAGTTCTTCTGGAACGCGCTGGGCAACACCTTCACCATCGGGGTGCTCTCGACCGTGCCCCAGCTGCTCATGGCACTGGGCCTGGCCCATCTGCTCAACTACCGCCTGCGTGGCCGCGCGTTCTTCCGCGTGGCCGTGCTGGCCCCGTACGCGACCTCGATCGCCGCGGCGACCCTGGTCTTCGCCCAGCTCTTCAATCCCGACTACGGGATGATCAACACCTTCCTGGGGTGGGCGGGCGTCGGACCGATCGACTGGGAGGCGTCGAAGTGGCCCGCCCAGATCGCCATCTCGACGATCGTCACCTGGCGCTGGACCGGCTACAACGCGCTGATCTACCTGGCCGCGATGCAGGCCGTGCCGCGTGATCTGTACGAGGCGGCGGCGCTCGACGGGGCCTCGCGCTGGCGGCAGTTCGTCAGCGTCACGATCCCGTCGATCCGGCCGACGATCCTGTTCACGATCGTCGTCTCCACGATCGGCGCGACGCAGCTGTTCGGCGAGCCGATGCTGTACGGCGGCAGCGTCGGCATCAGCGGCGGCAGCGGCAACCAGTACCAGACGCTGAGCCTGCTGATGTACGAGAAGGGCTGGATCACCGGCGCGCTGGGGCAGGCCTCGGCCGTCGCATGGGTCATGCTGCTGCTCCTGCTGCTGATCGGAGCGGTCCAGGCCCTCGTCGCCCGTACGCAACGCAAGAAGTCGGGGGTCCGCGCATGACGCAGACACAGACGGAGACGCAGTCACGGACCCAGGCCGAGGGGCGGCCCCTCCCCCGGACGACGCCCCCGCGACGCGGGGGCGCGGGCCGCCAGCACCACGCCGGGCCGCTCGCGTACGTGCTCCTCGGCCTGGCCGCGCTGGTCTCGCTCTTCCCGCTGTACTGGAACCTCGTCGCCGCCTCGCACACGGGTGAGCGCGTGGTGGAGGCCCCGGCGCCGCTGCTGCCGGGCCCGCGGCTGCTCGACAACCTGGAGTTCGCCTGGAACCAGGTGGACATGGGCGAGGCGCTGGTGAACACGACCGTGGTCGCGGGCCTCGTCGCCCTGTCCACGGTGCTGTTCTCCACGCTCGCCGGCTTCGCCTTCGCCAAACTGCCGTTCCGCGGCCGGAACGTGCTGCTCGCGCTGGTGGTGGCGACGATGACCGTTCCGCCGCAGCTCAGCGTCATCCCGCTGTACCGGATCATCACGGACCTGGGCTGGGTGGACCAGCTCCAGTCGGTGGTACTGCCGTCGCTGGTCGCCGCGTTCGGCGTGTTCTTCATGCGGCAGTTCCTCGTCGAGGCGCTGCCCGTGGAGCTGGTGGAGGCCGCCCGGATGGACGGGGCGAACAGCCTGCGCATCATCTGGCACGTGGTGTTCCCGGTGGCCCGGCCGGCCATGGCGGTGCTGGGGATGCTGGTGTTCGTGCAGGCCTGGAACGACTTCTTCTGGCCGTTCATCGCGCTGACGCCCGACGGCAATCCGACGCTGCAGGTCGCCCTGGCGGGCCTCGGCGCGGGGAATCACAGCGTCGACCAGGCCGTCGTGCTCACCGGCGCGCTCATATCCACCGTGCCGCTGCTGCTGGTGTTCGCGGTGCTCGGCAAGCACATCGTCGGCGGCATCACGGCCGGCGCCGTCAAGAACTGACGCCGCCTGTCTCCTCCTCTTTCACTTCGTACTTCCGTACTTCCTGCGTTGGGAGCGCTCTTCCATGACCGCGTCCGAGACCCGGCCGCTCACGGCCGCCACCCGGTCCCTGTCCTTTCCTCCCGGCTTCCTGTGGGGCGCCGCCACCGCCGCGTACCAGATCGAGGGCGCGGCCCGGACCGACGGGCGCACCCCCTCGATCTGGGACACGTTCTCGCACACGCCCGGCAAGGTCTTCGAGGGCCACACCGGCGATGTGGCCGTGGACCACTACCACCGTTACCAGGACGACGTCCGGCTGATGTCCGAGCTCGGGCTGGACGCCTACCGGTTCTCCGTCTCCTGGTCGCGGGTCCAGCCGACCGGCCGGGGGCCGGCCGTCCAGAAGGGCCTGGACTTCTACCGCCGTCTGGTCGACGAGCTGCTGTCCGCCGGCATCGAGCCGGCGCTCACGCTGTACCACTGGGACCTGCCGCAGGACCTGGAGGACGGCGGCGGCTGGCCGGAGCGGGCGACCGCGGAGCGGTTCGCCGACTACGCGGCGCTGCTCGCGAGCGCGCTCGGCGACCGGGTCGAGCGCTGGACGACGCTCAACGAGCCCTGGTGCAGCGCCTTCCTGGGATACGGCTCCGGCGTCCACGCGCCCGGCCGGACCGACCCGGTGGCCGCGCTGCGCGCCGCCCACCACCTCAACCTGGGCCACGGCCTGGCCGTCCAGGCGCTGCGGGCGGCGCTGCCGTCGGGCGGCAAGCTGGCGGTCTCGCTCAACCTGCACGAGGTGCGCCCGCTGACCGGCTCCGCCGCGGACCGCGAGGCGGCGCGGCGGATCGACGCGGTCGGCAACGGGGTCTGGCTCGGCCCGATGCTCGACGGCGGCTACCCGGCGGACCTGCTCGCGGACACCGCGCACCTGACGGACTGGTCGTTCGTGCGGGACGGGGACGAGGCGGCGGTCGGGCAGCGGCTCGACTGGCTGGGCATCAACTACTACACACCGACGGTGGTTTCGGCGGTCGGCGAGGGCGAGGCGAAGCCGCAGGACGACGGGCACGGCGACAGCGCGCACTCCCCCTGGCCGGGCGCGGACGCGGTGGCGTTCCACCGGGCGCCCGGGGAGCGGACGGCGATGGGCTGGGGGGTCGACCCGAGCGGGCTGTACGACCTGCTGACCCGGATGTCGGACCGGTACCCCGGACTGCCGCTCGTGGTGAGCGAGAACGGCGCGGCGTACGAGGACGTGGTCGGCCCGGACGGCTCGGTCGACGACCCGGAGCGGATCGCCTACGTGCAGGGCCACCTGGAGGCCGTGCACCGGGCGATCGCGGACGGCGCGGACGTACAGGGGTACTTCCTGTGGTCGCTCCTGGACAACTTCGAGTGGGCGTACGGCTACGCGAAGCGGTTCGGCGCGGTCCGCGTCGACTACGACACGCTGGAGCGGACGCCGAAGTCGAGCGCACGGTGGTACGCCGGGGTGGCCACGTCGGGCGAACTCCCGCTGCCGTACGAGGGGTGAGGTCGGCCGGTCGTGTTCTACGGCGGCGGCGGGCGGTGGACGTCCGGCGCCGACTCCCAGACCGCGTCGTCGTGGGCGAAGCACACGCGGCGCGGGTCGAGGCCGGCGAGCCGGTCCAGCCAGGGCCGGTACGCGGGCAGGGGCGGCGCGACGCCGTCGTGGGCCGCCCGGCGGGCGAGGCGGGCCGCGCCGAACTCGGAGGCGGAGTCGTACGCCTGCCCCGCGAGCACGACGGCGCCGTCGGGACGCGTGACGACGAGGGACTGGTGCCCGTCGGTGTGGCCGGGGGTGGGCACGATCCGTACACCCGGCCACACCTCCGCCTCGCCGTGGAGCTCCTCGTACCGCGCGCCCGGGAAGTCCACCAGCGCCTCGGCGGTGTATCCGCCGCGGCGGGCGGCCGCCAGCTCCGCCGCCTGGACGAGGAGGGGTGTGCCCGGCAGCAGCGGGTTCCCGCCGCAGTGGTCGAAGTGCAGATGGCAGTTGACCACGAGCGTGAGGTCGCTCAGGCCGACCCCGACGGTCGCGAGGGCGTCCCGCAGGTCCTGCCGTCTCGGACGGTAGCGCGCCTCCGTGGCCGGGCCGGCGTCGCCGATGCCCGTGTCGAACAGCAGCGTGCCCTGTGCGTGCCGCACCAGGTACGCGTGGACCGGCTCGACCCGGGGCTCGGGTCCGCCCGTCTCGGTGGCCGGCCGGACGAAGTAACCGAGGTCGAGTCGTCGGATCTGTGTGCGTGCGCCCATACGGTGATGCTGACCTGTCGCTGCGCGTCGTATGCCTGTCTCTGCCCACGGCAGAAGACGGGTATCAGAGATGACATCGAAGGCATCGAACGATGACCGCGCCCGACCCGAGCCCGAGGCGCTGCACGGCCGCTCCGTCCGCGCCGGCAGGGCCGTTGCCCGCTGTCGGGCCCCCGTGAGAACATCAGGGTTCAACGGTCCGTCAACTTTCTTCTGCGCTTCGCACGCGAAGGGAGTGTACGGGCCGTTGCCATGTCCTTGGTTCCGAGTTCCGGGTGATTCACCAGGAACTGCGAATGGCGGGTGCCGCTTGATGAAAACGACGGAGTTGACAGAAGCATGCATCGAGGATGCAGGCAACGTCCTGGTCGTTCCCTCAGCGTTGCAGGACAGCGACGTGATCAGGGACTTCTTCGGGTCCGTGGTCACGCCGGAGGAACTTGCTTCCGGTTCTCTCGACCTCGCGCGGAAGACGGTCTATCTGTGTGGCGACGCATCCGGGAGGCCTAGCCGCCAACTGCAGGCGGCCGCGCGGGTGTTCGTCGTCCGGGAGCTGTCACACGGGTACCACGAGGGCGTCGACGGACCTTGGGCTGTCGTCGGCCTCGGCCGCGTTCCCCTGCGTGTCCACGGCGCCGGCGTCTACTACCGCCGCTTCTTCGACCTCGACGCCGATCACTTCGGACGGATCAGCTCGGAGCATGCCTTCCAGTCCCTGACCGAATCCACCAAGCCCGGAACGGCTCATCGCAGCGGAATCTATCTGACGCCCGTCACGCAAAGCGGTGACGAACTGCATTTCCGTCTGCTCCGGTGCTCCACGAATCTCTCGGGGCCGACCGAGACTTTCCGCCCGACCGACACACACGTCGTCGAGGCGCTGAACCGCGAGGCCGCCACCGTCTTCCGGAACCAGGCACCGCTGAATCACGTCCTCGCCCAGATCTACCACAACACCCCTGCCACGACCGGGCGCAAACAGTCCAAGGCGAAGATCTCGGCCCATGCCGACAAGACCAAGGACATGCCCGTCAACGGCATCATGGCCTTCTGCACGTTCTATGACCGGCTCGACGACCTGCAACCTCTGGCCGAAGACGCCTTCGACTTCGGCGTGAAGGGTGTCAGCGGTCTGACCAGACTCACCTTTCGCCTCAAGGAGCCGGCCGGAGAACGCGACGGGGTCGTACTTCCTGCGCATTTCAGCGTGACCCTCTACCCCGGCTCCGTGTTCTTCATGCCACTGTCCACGAACCGCCTGTATACGCACGAAATCCGCCCCTCGGCGTTGGACGCCGGACTGCTCCCGACCCGTCTGGGATACGTGGTGCGCTGTTCGAGCACCGAAGCCGTTCACAAGAACGGCCACACGTTCCTCAAGACGGCCGGAGATCCGGTGCCGCTGGGGCCGCCCACGCCGGAGGGCATGGACGAACTGCGCAGGATGTACTCCGAGGAGAACCGGACCTCGTCCTTCATGGATTACGGGGACAATTTCCACTTCAGCATGAACACGGGAGACTACGTTGCCCCGCGGGTCTAGGATCTCCGACGAGATCATTTTGGGCACTGTTCCGGCCGAGGAGAATCTCTTTGCGGAGCTGTCCGCGTCGGCACTCCTGGAAGAGGTGGGAAAGGGCCGGCGAGGCGCCACGCTCACCAAGGTCGACGAGGCGGGCGGCGTGCCGCTCGTCCGTACCACCACGCGCTACAGCAACCCGACGCAGCGCTTCCGGGCGGTGCACGAACGGTTGGCGAGACAGGTTGAAGAGCGTGCGGCGCTTTCGGTCGGATTCAACAACGCGCTCATCGAGACCTACACGAACGCCTACACCACCATGGGCAGTCATTCCGACCAGGCCCTCGACCTGGCCGACGATTCGTATATCGCCGTCTTCTCCTGCTACCAACATCCCGAAGCAGGCCCGTCGAGGAGACTGATCCTCGAGTCCAAAGGGTCCGATGCCGAGAGGTTCGAGGTCCCCCTCGTCCACCACGGTGTCGTCGCGTTCTCCGTCGGATCGAATAGGCGACTCAGGCACAAGATCGTATGTGACAAGCCTGTCCCGACACCGGACAACCCATGGCTGGGCGTCACCTTTCGCACCTCGAAGACCTTCGTCCGATTCCGCGACGGACATGCCTTCCTCCCGCAGGGGGCGCGCCTCACGTCGGCAGATGAAGAGCAGCGGCGCGAGTTCTACCGACTACGGCGCCGCGAGAACAACGAGACGGACTTCGTCTACCCGCTCCTGACGTACACCGTCAGCGAGAGCGATCTCCTGCCGATCGCCGCTCACTGAATGCCGTCCGCCCGCTCAGACAGGCAGCAGGCGACGAAGTCCTGGATCAGGGGGTCCGCGTCGGCGGTCGGGGGCCAGGCCACGGCGACGCTGGTGGGGGTGACGCCGGTGACGGGGCGGTAGACGAGGCCGGGGCGGGGATAGAAGCGGGCGGCCGATTCGGGGGCGAGGGCGATGCCGTAGCCGTTGGCGATGGCGGTCAGCCAGTCGTCGGGGTGTTCGGTGACCGCGCCGATGCGGACGGGGTGTCCCTCGCGGGCGTCGACGGCGAGCCAGTAGTCCTGCCAGGCGCCGGTCTCGCCGGGGGCGGCGACGAAGGGTTCGTCCCACAGCTCGCGGAAGGGGATCTCGGTACGGTCGGCCAGCCGGTGGCCGGCGGGCAGGACGACCCAGCGGGCCTCGGTCAGCAGGACCTCCGTGCGCATCCGGTCCTGTCCCGGGAAGGGCAGCCGGAGCAGGGCCGCGTCGACGTCCCCGGCGGCCAGACCGGCGGTCGGATCGGACCACGGGGCCTGGCGCATCTCGACCCGCCAGTCCGGCCGGCGCTGACGGAGGGCGGCCGTGATGCGCGGGGTGAGTTCGTTGGCGGCGCTGGCGAGGAAGCCGACGCGCAGGACGCGCGCCGCGCGCGAGGCCGCGTTCCGCGTCTCACGGCGTACCCGCTCCCAGTCCGCGAGCAGGCCGGGCACGCCGGCGGCGAGGGCGTGGCCGGGCTCGGTGAGCGCCATGCCGGACTTCGAGCGGGTGAACAGGCGGACGTCGAGGAGCGCTTCGAGCTGCCGGATCTGTTTGGTCAGGGCCGGCTGCGACACGTAGAGCCGTTCGGCGGCGCGGGTGAGGCTGCCCTCCTGCGCGACGGCGGCGAAGTAGCGGAGCAGCCGGGTGTCCACATCCATGCCGCCAGGTTATGGATACGGGTATTGGACCCGCAAACGGCGGACCGCACAGGGTGGTGGAGGGGCGGCGGGCGGCTCATCCGGCCCGCCGGTGTGCCCCTCGATCCTGCCTGGAGGTTCCCGTGCTGTTCGCCCTGTACGCCGTCGTCACCGTCCTCGCCGCCATCGTGCTCGCGTACGGCGCGTATCTCGACCTCGCCGGACATCCGTCGATCGCCGAGGAAGCGGACCGGCTGAGCGTCCCCCGGTCGTGGATGGCGCCGCTCGGCGTGTGCCTCGGCGCAGGGTCGCTGGGGCTGTTGGCCGGGTTCGCGGTCCCGGTGCTCGGGACGGCCGCCGGGGTGGGGCTGGTCCTGTTCTTCGTGGGGGCGGTCGGCGCGCACCTTCGGGTGGGTGACCGTCAGCTGGGCGGGGCGCTCGGCGCACTGGCCATGTCCGCCGCCGCACTCGCCCTCGGCGTGGCGGTGCACCGGGTGGCCTGACGTGCTCCCGCCCGGCCTCGTCGCACGGGGGTGGACGAGGCCGGGCGGGAAGCGTGTCAGCACATCGTCGCTCCTACGGGACCCAGTGGTTGCCGGTGACCGTGATCATCGTCTGGAGCTGGATGCTCGCCCCGAAGTAGCTGTCCGTCTGGATCGGGGTGGCCAGCATCTTGTTCCAGAGTGCGTCGAGCCAGCGCTGGCTGCCGGCGTCCGTCATCGCGGCGACGGCGAACGGCGCGACGTACGCGGCGTCGCTGCCGGAGGAGAGCGGTGAGCCGTTGAGCGCGTAGCCGATGGCGATCTTGCTCGGGTCGCCGCCGGTCTTGCCCTTGATCCAGGAGTTGAGCTTCCGCGCCGCCGCGAGGGACTCGGCGTCGCCGCTGGTCACGGCGTCGTCGCCGATGCGCCAGGGGGTGCGGCAGGCGTTCCACCAGTACGCGCCGTCGTTCGGGTCCTCCAGGACCTGGCCCGGAGCGGGCTTGGGCGCGGTGTTCGTGTCGACGACGAAGTCCGGCAGCAGGCCCGTGCTCGGGGCGTACGTGGACTGGAGGTGGGCGATCTGGGTCTGGTGCGCGGTGCGGACCGCGTCCCAGGTGGTGTCGCCGGTGGCCTTCCGGAAGGCGCGGAAGTGGTCGACCATCCAGTCCGACGTCCGGCTGACGTAGTAGTACCGGTCGCCGGGGCTGCTCCAGTCGCCGAGCTTCAACAGCCGGGTGGACGCGTTGAGTTCGTCTTTCTTGATGGCGTTGATGTGCTTGATCGCCAGGTCCTTGTAGTTGTAGGTGCCGCTGCTCCCCCACTGGCGGTCGGCGAGCAGCAGTCCGTACGCCACGTCCATGTCGCCGTCGGTGGCGCCGTCGCCGCCGTTGACGCTGCGGCAGGAGGAGTCCTGTTCGGCGGCGAGCAGGTTCGGGTTGATCGAGGAGGGGTGGTCGATCTTCCACTTGACCAGACCGTCGAAGATCTTCTTCGCGTTCGGATCGGCCCCGGCCATCGTCGCGGTGATGACCATGCCGTAGCCCTGTGCCTCGGCGACGTAGGGATGGTCCGCGTCCGGGGAGATCACCTGGTACCAGCCGTTGCCGCAGTTCTGCCGGACGAAGGCCGACTTCCAGTTGTTGTAGTACGCGACGACCTTCTGGTCGAGCGTGGCCGGGGAGCCGGAGGGCCGGAGCATGCCCGCGGCGTACGGCTGGGTGCGGCTGCCGAACGGGACGGCCGGGCCGCCGCCTCCGCCGGTGCCGGTGGGGCTGCCGTAGACCTCGAACTCCCAGAGGGAGTAGCCGTACGGGGTGCCGCGGGTGGTGCCGTACATGCGGACGTAGCGGCCGGTGCCGGCGACGGTGAGGTCGTCGGTCGCGCCGTCGCCGGTGGTGGTCGCGTAGACGTCGGTCCAGGTGGAGCCGTCGGCGGAGGTCTGGATCCGGTACGCCTTGCCGTACGCGGCCTCCCAATCGAGCTTCACGCGGGAGATCGTGTGGTTCGAGCCGAGGTCGACGCGGACCCACTGCGGGTCCGCGCCCTCCGCACTGGCCCACCGTGTCGCCGGGTCGGCGTCGAAGGCGAGGGGGGCGCCGAAGCCGCTGCCCTCGACGGACGAGGCGGTGGCGGGCCGGCCGGACGACACCAGGCTGTCGGCCGCACCGGCCTGGTGCGGCAGAGCGGTGAGGGGGACCGCGAGGAGGCCCGCGAGGGCCAGGAGCCCTATCCCGTGACGTCGCATCACAACTCCTTCATGGGGGTCGGAAGAGTGGGGCGAGTGGAGGTCAGGAAAGTTTCCTAACCATTGCCGGGGAGAGTAGAGACGCGGACGCGGGCCGCGCAAGAGCCCTTGCGCTAAAGGCCGTTGTGACGCTCCGTGGTTCTACTCCGCGCGCAGGAACCCGCGGACGGCTGCGGTCTCGACGGCGAGCGCGGCGCGCACCGCCGCGGGCAGTGGCTCGAAGGGCTCGACGTGCACCTCCGCCGTCGCGGCCTTGACCTGCCGGGTCCAGGTTCCGACGGCGAGACCGTCGACGGTCACGGTGGGCCGCAGGACGCCGCCGCCGGGCCAGACGGCACGCTCGTGCGCGGCGGGAACGGAGAGCGCGCGGCTGCGGTAGCCGGTGAGGTAGTTGTCGTACGCGGGCAGGAGGCGCACGTCCGGGCCGTCGGTGACCGATCCGTCGTCGGCCCCGGCGCCGGCGAGCGCGGTGAGCCCCTGGTACGCGGCCGTTGCCCCGGCCGCGGCCAGTGCGCGCCACGCCGTACGCGCCTGACCGACGGGCAGCCCCGACCAGGCGGCGAAGTCGGTGACGTCGGCGGGCCCGTACGCCCGCAGATAGCGGCGGGCCAGTTCGGCTGCGGCGGTCTCCGGGGCCGGCTCCTCACCGGAGCCCGGCAGCCAGTCGCCGAGCGCGACGAACGTCGCCTCGCCGGCCCGCTCGGGCCCGTGGACGAGGATCCCGCGCAGGGCCGCATGGCGGATCAGGTGGAACGCCGCCTGCCCGACCGGGTCGACACCGAGCGGTACCAGACGTTCCGTCAACTCGGCGCGTGTCAGCGGTCCGTGGTCGGCGACGGCGCGCCGGAGAGTCGCGTCGGCACGTTCCCTCAGGGTCGCGTCTAGGCCGAGTTCGCGGTACCGGCGTTCGCCGGTGCTCAGCAGGCGCGGGGCGAGCAGCCGGAGCAGCCATCGCACGTCGGCCGCGGGGACGGTGTGCAGGGTGCCGCGCATGAACCAGCCGCGGGCGATGCTCCGTTCGTCTTCGTAGGCGGCGCGGATCGCCTCCGGGCCGATGGCGCTGCCGCGGGCCCGGATGCCGAGTCGGGCGGCGACGGCGTCCTGCGCCTGGACGGCGAAGACCCGGCCGACGACCGCTGCCGGGTCTGCCTCGCGGACGCCGCCGCCGATCGACTGGGCCCGCGCCCGCAGCTCCCGGACCCGCCGCTCCCGATCCCGCTCCGTCACGTGTCCCGTCTCCTGCCCCTCGGCGCCCCGCGCGCCCGTACGCACAGCAGCCACCGTACGACGCGCGGCGCCGTACGGTGGCTGTCACTCGGCGGTCTCCTCGCGGACCGGTCGGGTACGCGTCCGGGCCGGACACCCCCTAGCGGACGAGGCTCCAGCGGTTGCGCCGCTTGGCGGCGGCCACCAGGTCGGTGACCGTGGCGAGTTTGACGCGGGGGCGGCCGTCGGCGGCGCCCCGGGCGGTCTCGGCGCGTTCGATGGCGCCGAGGCCGCGGGCGTCGACGAGGTGGTCGGCGCGCTTGCGGACGAGGCGGTGGAAGGACTTCGCGTCGTGCGCCGGCGAGGGGGCGGTGAGCGCGCCGGCGACGGCGTCGGCGAGCAGGGTGCCGACGGTCTCGGCGGCGCAGGTGCGGTTGGCGCCGATGCCGCCGGAGGGGCCGCGCTTGATCCACCCGACGACGTACGTGCCGGGCCGGCCGGCGACCCGCCCGCCCTCGTGCGGGACGGTGCCGGTCGCCTCGTCGAACGGCAGACCGGCGAACGGCGCGCCGCGGTATCCGATCGCGCGAAGGAGCAGCCCGGCCTCGATGTCCCGGGCGCCGGTGGCGCTGTCGGTGCGCACGGTGCGGACCCGGTCGTCGCCGAGGGCCTCGGCCGGGGTGCTGTGGAAGCGCAGCACGATCCGGCGGCGTCCCTCCTCCGGCGGACGGCTCCAGTCGACGGGCTCCCGGGCGACGTCGCGCAGGACCGCTGCCTTGCCCTTCGGCCCGGCGGTGTCGACGGCCGCGCCGATGCGGGGGTCGTGGTCGTCGACGACGAGGTCCACGCCGGGCAGGTGCTTGAGGGCGAGCAGTTCGGGCAAGGTGTACGCGGCGTCCTCGGGGCCGCGCCGGCCGAGCAGGACGACCTCGCGGACCTTGCCGGCGCGCAGGGCGGCGAGCGCGTGGTCGGCGATGTCGGTGCGGGCCAGGGCGTCGGGGTCGGCGAGCAGGATGCGGGCGACGTCGAGGGCGACGTTGCCGTTGCCGACCACCACGACCCGTTCGGCGTTCAGGTCGACGGCGTCCGGGGCGACCTCGGGGTGCGCGTTGTACCAGGCCACGAAGGTGGTGGCGGAGAGGCTGCCGGGCAGGTCCTCGCCGGGGATGCCGAGGCTGCGGTCGGTGGACGCGCCGACGGCGTAGACGACGGCGTCGTGGTGCGCGGCGAGTTCCTCGGCGGTGATGTCGTCGCCTACGTTCAGGCCGAGGTACATGCGCACGCGCGGGTGGTCGTGGAAGCGGGAGAAGGTCTCGCCGACCTTCTTGGTGGCGGGGTGGTCGGGGGCGACGCCGTAGCGGACCAGACCGCCGGCGACCGGCAGCCGGTCGACGAGGGTGACCTCGGCGTCGGTGTGCAGGAGCAGGTCCTGGGCGGCGTACATGCCGGCCGGGCCGGTGCCGACGACGGCGATCCGGAGCGGCGCGAAGTCGGAGGGCAGCACGCGGGAGAAGGACGGCTCGCCCCAGGCGTGGAAGTTGGGCCCGTGGTCGGCGGGCTCCGGTGCGGATCCCTCCTGGTCGTAGTACGCCGCGTTGATCGCCGCGTACTCCTTGAGGGGGCCGGTGAGGGAGTCGACCGGGAAGATCGCGTCGACCGGGCAGGCGTCGGCGCAGGCGCCGCAGTCGATGCATGCCTTGGGATCGATGTGCAGCATGTCCGTGCTGCCGAAGGCCCGCTCCTCCGGCGTGGGGTGGATGCAGTTGACCGGGCAGACGGCGATGCAGGTGGCGTCGTTGCAGCAGGTCTGGGTGATGGCGTAGGTCATGGCGTCGCTCGGATCGGCTCTCGGGGCGGGGTCAGATGAGGTGGGCGCGCTTGTAGAACGCGAGCGCGGGCCGGGTCAGCAGGCCGCAGGAGGCGAGGAAGTCCATCAGCCCCGAACAGCTCGACCGCATCATCGACTTGTGGTGCTGGTTGGCGCGGGCCTCGGCGAGGGCGCGTTCGGTGTCGAGTCCGGCGTTGTCGTAGACCTTCTTGTTCACCATGCTGGTGACGATGAAGTACGAGGCGACGGCGACGACGAAGGCCTGCAGCCGGCGGCGCACGGGGCCGGCACCGGCGAGGCGCTTGCGGGTCTCGTCGCGGGCGAACTTCATGTGCCGCGACTCCTCGACCACGTGGATGTTGTTGATGGTGCGGACGAAGGGCACCACGCGCTCGTCGCGCATCCAGTCGCGCTGCATCACGTCGAGGACCTCCTCGGCGACGAGGATGGCGGCGTAGGCGGCCTCGCCGAAGGCCAGCGTCTTGAAGGCGCGGCCGAGTTCGAGGACGTAGCGGGGCGGCCGGTAGGCGGGGGCGCCGAGCTTGGCGGCGCCGCGGGCGAACATGATGGAGTGCCGGCACTCCTCGGCGATCTCGGTGAGCGCCCACTGGAACTTGGCGTCGGTCGGGTCCTTGGCGTAGATGTCGCGCAGCACCATCTGCTGCAGGATCATCTCGAACCAGATGCCGGTGCTGGCGACCGAGGCGGCCTCCTGCCGGGTCAGCTCCTTGCGCTGCTCCTCGGTCATCTCGTTCCAGTACGCGGTGCCGTAGAGCGAGCACCACTCGGGGCTGGCGCCGTGGAAGTCCTTGTCGAGCGGGGTGTCCCAGTCGACCTCGGTGGCCGGGTCGTACGCGAGGATCGCGGCGGAGGCGAGCAGGCGGCGCGCGACGGCGTGCTCCTCGTGCTCCGCGTGGTCCCGGTTCGCGGTCTCCGGGCGGACGGTGCTGCTGGCCATGCTGCGGCTCCTCGGCTCGACGGTGTACGTCAGGGCGCGGCCGGGTGGCCGGAGCGACGCCCACGCTCCGACCCCCTGCTTGTTAGACGGACCGTACAACAAGGGGTGCGCGCGAGCCTACCCCCAAGTAAGTAAGAACCTGTCGCCGCAGTTCACGCCGCTCATCGGGGTCCGTCGGCCGCGTCGTACGCCTCGCGGGCCGCCTCCACGCGGCCCAGATGGCCGTCGCCCCACTCGGCGAGCTGGGCGAAGAGCGGGGCGAGGCTGCGGCCCAGCTCGCTGATCTCGTACTCGACGCGGGGCGGGACCTCCGGGTGGTACGTGCGCACGACGAGGCCGTCCCGCTCCATCTGCCGCAACCGCTGGGTCAGCACCTTGGGGGTGATGCGGCCGATGTGCCGTTGCAGCTCGACGAAGCGCATCCGGCCGCGTGCGTGCAGGGTCCACAGGATGGGTGTGGTCCACCGGCTGAACACGATGTCGACGACGGGGCTGACCCGGCAGGCGAACTCCGGATCCGCGTCCGGCGACTGCTTCCCCCACGCTTCCGTCATCAGGCACTTCCCTCTCGGTGGGTCACTTTCCTCTAGGTACCTACTATGCGCCCACTGTTAGCGTCCGGGCATAGCCGATGCGGGTGCAACCCCGCCTCTATTTCTGGGAGTTCCTTGTGTTTGTGGTGACGGGTGCAACGGGCAACGTGGGACGCGCGGTGGTACGGATCCTCGACGCCGCCGGGGAGCGGGTGACCGCCACCTCGCGCGGCGTCACGGCGGCCGACGTCCCGGACGGTGTCCGGCACGTGCCGGCGGACCTCGCGGACGCCGACGGGCTCCGCCCGGTGTTCGAGGGGGCGGACGCGGTGTTCCTGCAGAGCGGCGGAGCGAGCGCGCATCTGCTCAGTCCGCGGGACCTCGTGGACGCAGCGAAGGCGGGCGGCGTCCGCCGGATCGTGCTGCTGTCCTCGCAGGGGGTCGCGACCCGGCCCGACTCGGCCTCGCACGGCGAGGTCGCCCTCCGGTTCGAGGACGCGGTACGGGATTCGGGGCTGGAGTGGACGATCCTGCGACCCGGCGGCTTCGCCTCCAACTCCTTCGCCTGGGTCGAGTCCGTACGCGCCCGGCGCGAGATCGCCGCGCCGTTCGCCGACACCGGCCTGCCGGTGATCGACCCGGACGACATCGCCGAGGTCGGCGCGACGGCGCTGCGGCAGTCGGGACACGCGGGCCGGGTCTACGAGCTGACGGGACCGGTCCTCAGCACCCCGAGGGACCGGGCCGCCGCCCTCGCCGACGCCCTCGGCGAGCCGATCCGCTTCGTCGCGCAGACCCGCGCCGAGGCACACGCGCAGATGATCGGGTTCCTGCCGGAGCCGGTCGTCGAGACGACCCTGGACATCCTCGGCACCCCGACACCGGCGGAGCAGCGGATCAGCCCGGACGTCGAGCGGGTCCTGGGCCGAGCCCCGCGCCCGTTCGCGGAGTGGGCGGCCAGGAACGCGGCGGTGTTCCGGTAACCGGCCCTGCTCCGGCCTGCGTTGTCAGTGGCGCGGGGCAGGATGGGGCGGATGAGCGAGCACACCGCTGAGATCAGCGCCTACTGGGACGCCGCCGCGGCGGCCTTCGACGAGGAGCCCGACCACGGCCTTCGGGACGGGCGGACCCGGGCCGCCTGGGCCGCCCGCCTGCTCCCCTGGGTGGGGACGCGGGAGCACGGAGGCGGGCTCGACGTCCTGGACGTGGGATGCGGCACCGGCTCGCTGTCCCTGCTGCTCGCCGGTGCCGGGCATCGGGTCACCGGCGTCGACCTCGCGCCGCGCATGGTGGAGCAGGCCCGGGCGAAGCTCCGGGACGCCGGGCTGCCGGCCCGCTTCCTGGCCGGCGACGCGGCGCGGCCGCCGACGGACGCGGCGCGCTTCGACGCCGTGGTCTGCCGGCATCTGCTGTGGACGCTCCCCGATCCGGCGGCGGCGCTGCGGGAGTGGGTGGCGCGGCTCCGGCCGGGCGGGCGCCTGGTCCTCGTGGAAGGCCGATGGCGCGAGGCCGGCGAGCAGGGCGTGCCGTACGTCACCGGGGCGGCGTCGCTGCCGTGGCACGGCGGGGTGACCGCGGTCGAACTGTCCGCCGCCGTACGGCCGCTGGTGTCCGCGCTGCGGATCGAGCCGCTCAGCGGGGAGGCGGAGCTGTGGGGTGGTCCCGTGGACGACGAACGGTATGCGCTGGTCGCGGAGGTGTGAGGCGGCGAAGCGCTTCCGGCGAGTCGGCGAAGGGGCCTCCGGCGAGTCGACGAAAGGGCTTCCGCTGAGTCGACGAAGGGGCTTCCGGTGAGTCGGCCAAGGGCCGTCCGACCGCGGCCGGCATATGCCGATGACTCGTCCTTGCACGAGTCTGTTGCGGCGGGGCGGCGGGTGCCATGCTGATCACGGCGCCTGGCAGTCCCCCGAGTTGCGAGGAGCCTTCGGCCCCGCCCTGCGTCCGCGCGGAGGCGGGGCCGCGCCGTCCCTCCCGCCCTCCCCACGGGAGGGCCGGCGGCATGTTCAGGCCGGGGCGGAGAGCCCCAGGTCGCCGCCCGCCGGGACGGCGAAGTACCGCGCGACGTCCTCGTCGGTGACCTCCGCGAGGGTGGCCGGCGACCAGCGCGGCTCGCGGTCCTTGTCGACGACCTGCGCGCGGATGCCCTCCACCAGGTCGGCGGAGGCCAGCGCGGCACAGGAGAGCCGGAACTCCATGGTCAGGACGGTCTCCAGGGAGTCCGCCCGGCGCGCGCGGCGGATCGCGGCCAGCGTGGTCTTGAGCGCGGTCGGCGACTTGGCCAGCAGCGTGCCGGCGATCTCCTTCGCGTCGGGCGTGCCGACCTCGTACAGCCGCTCCACGATCGCCTCGACGGTGTCGGCCGCGTAGCAGGCGTCGAGCCACTCCCGCCGCTCCTCCAGCACACCGGGCGGTGCGGTCCGCGCGTACGCGGCCACCGCCTCGTGCGCGGGCGTGCGGGTCAGCTCGGCGGCGAGTGCCGGCAGGTCCTCGGCCGGTACGTAGTGGTCCGCGAGGCCCGCGAGCAGGGCGTCCGCCGCGCCGACGGGCGTGCCGGTGAGCGCCAGGTGGGTGCCCAGCTCGCCGGGCGCGCGGCTCAGCAGGTAGGTGCCCCCGACGTCGGGCACGAAGCCGATCCCGGTCTCGGGCATCGCCACCCGGGAGCGCTCGGTGACGACGCGCACGGAGCCGTGGGCCGAGACCCCGACACCGCCGCCCATCACGATCCCGTCCATGAACGCGACGTACGGCTTGGGGTAGCGGGCGATCCGGGCGTTGAGCCGGTACTCGTCGCGCCAGAAACCGATCGACTCCGTACCACCGGAGCGGGCGTCGGCGTGGATGGCGCGGATGTCGCCGCCCGCGCAGAGCCCGCGCCCGCCGGCCCCCTCGATGACCACGGTCTCGACGGCGGGATCGTCCTCCCACCGGGTCAGCGCCTCGTCGATGCGCCGCACCATGGCGTGGGTGAGGGCGTTGATCGCCCGCGGCCGGTTGAGGGTGACGAACCCGGCGCGGCCCTCGGTGCGCAGGAGCACCTGCGGCTCGTCGGCCTGGGTCGACTCGTCGGACATGGTCACGCCGTTCCCTCCGGAAGGATCATCGGACCGGAACACCGTAACCGTTGAGCCGCCCGAGGGACCGCGGAGGACTACATACTCAACAATGCGAATACTCGCATCCGCGTGTATCGTCGGCGACAGGTGAGACCGGAATGGGAAGGCGGGGGGAGATGTCCGGGGCGAGCAATGTGTACCGACGCTATGTGGCACTGGGTGACAGCCAGTCGGAAGGGCTCGGCGACGGGGACGACGTCGTGGGTCTGCGCGGCTTCGCCGACCGGCTCGCGGAACGCCTGGACGCGGCCGCGCCCGGGGTCACGTACGCGAATCTCGCCGTCCGTGGCCGACTGGCCGGTCAGGTGCGCGCCGAACAGCTCGGCCCCGCCCTGGCACTGCGCCCCGATCTGGCCACGGTCGTCGCGGGCGTCAACGACATCCTGCGGCCGCGGTTCGACGCGGCCGAGGTCGCCGGGCACCTGGAGGAGATGTTCGCCGCACTCCGGTCCGCGGGTGCGGACGTGGCCACCGTGACGTTCCCGGACATCGGGCGGATCACCCCGCTCGCCAG
Organism: Streptomyces solicamelliae; assembly: GCF_045348655.1. Lineage (NCBI taxonomy): Bacteria > Bacillati > Actinomycetota > Actinomycetes > Kitasatosporales > Streptomycetaceae > Streptomyces > Streptomyces solicamelliae. The sequence goes on along the minus strand of NZ_CP160404.1, from coordinate 7,122,499 downwards.
ACCGCTGGCGCCCCGGGTGTACGAGCTCAACGACCGCATCCGCGCGGCGGCCGGACGGCACGGCGTCGTGGTCGCCGAGACCGCGCTTCAGGAGGCCACCACGGATCCGCGGATGTGGGCGGACGACCGGCTCCACGCCGCGCCCCTCGGGCACGACCGCATCGCCGCCGCCCTGGCGCACGCCCTGGAGCTGCCCGGCAGCGACGACACCTGGACCCGGCCGCTGCCGCCGATGACGGTACCGACCGGTCTGCGCGCGGCGGCGCACGAGCTGAGCTGGGCGGCCGGGTTCCTCGGCCCCTGGCTCGTGCGCCGGCTGCGCGGCCGGTCCTCGGGGGACGGCCGTACGGCCAAGAGGCCGGAGCTGCTGCCGCTCGGCCGAGGCGCGATCCGCTAGGAGCGGCGGCGCGGCTTCCCGGGCTTCGCGCCCTTCGTACCGCCGCCGCCCGCGCGTCCGCCGCGCCCCGCGGCGGAACGGCCGCCCGACTTCCCCGCGCCCGACTTCCCGGCCGCGGGCTTCCGCCCGGTCGCCGCCTTCGGCTTCGCCGCGCGGGGCTTCTGCTCGTCCTGGCCCGGGCGGCGGCCCCGGGAGCTGTTCACCGTCCGGCCGCGGACGATGCCGATGAAGTCCTCCACCAGGTCGGTGGTCTCCTCCTTCGGCCAGGACAGGGCGATCTGCGACTGCGGGGCACCGGTCAGCGTCCGGTACGTGAGGTCCTTGCGGTGGTGGAGCCGGGCCAGGGACTGGGGCACGACCAGCAGCCCGATGCCCGCCGCGACCAGCTCGATCGCGTCGGCCGTCGTCGCCGGACGCTCGAAGGCGGGCTTCCCCGGCGGGCGCTCCCAGCCGAGGGTGTCGTCGAGCGGGTGCAGCAGGATCTCGTCGGCCAGCTCCCCCACGGCCAGCTCCTCGACCGCGGCGAAGAGGTGGTCCTTGGGCAGCACCACGACCGTGGCCTCGACGTACAGCGGGATCGCGCTCAGGTCCTCCCCGTCCACCGGCATCCGCACGAACCCGGCGTCCGCCCCGCCCTCGCGCAGCAGGCCGAGCGCGTCCGCCGGGGCGACGGGGGTCAGGATCAGGGGGGTGTCGGGCAGGCGCTCGTTCCAGATCCGGACCCACTTCGCGGGGGTCACACCGGGGACGTACGCGAGCCGGAACGAGGGGGTTTCTTCCGAGCCGGTCACCGGTCCAGGCTACCGGGCGTGGTCGGGACCAGCGCACATGCTCGATATTCTCGATGCATGACAGCGCAGCACACCCCCCAGACGATGAAGCCGGCGACCGCCGCGAAGAAGCTCAACGTGTACCTGCCGGCCACCCCCGCCGAGTTCCAGGAGGGCGTCGTCTCGCGCTCGGAGCTCGCCGCGCTCCAGGCCGACCCGCCGGAGTGGCTGCGCGAGCTGCGCCGCACCGGCCCGCACCCACGGCCCGTGGTCGCCTCGAAGCTCGGCGTGTCGATCTCCGGGCTGGCCCGCGGCGGCGTCTCCGAGGCGCTCACCACCGAGCAGATCGAGGCGCTGAAGGCGGAGAATCCGGAGTGGCTCCAGAAGGAGCGCGCCACGCAGGCGGAGACCCGCAAGGAGGCCGCCCGCATCAAGGCCAAGAACGCCGAGCGCGACTGACCACGGAAGCGCCGGACGACGGCCCCGCTCCTCGCACCGAGGAGCGGGGCCGCTCCCGTTCCCCGCCGACACGCCTGCCCCGGGCGGTCGTTCGACGATTCGGCCGTTCTTCCGGAAAACAACACCGTTGCACAATCAACAACCTCATACTGTGGGGGTCCGGACACCCAGTTCCGACACACAGTCACGGGGACGTTCATGGCCGCACTTCTGCGCAAGCCGCCCTCCGACGACATCGCCCGCGCACTGCGGGACGAACTCGGGCTCACCCACGCCCCGCCCGCCATGCCGCTCCCCGCGGGCAGCAGCGGGGTCCCCGCGGACAGTCTGCTGCCGTCGCGGGAGGACTTCGGCGGCGCGGACGCACCGACGCACGGCTACGTGTACGTCGACGCGCCCGCGCCGCGCCCGTTCGAACTGCGCGTCGCGCTCACGGGCGCCGCGGAACCCGACGACCCCGCCGTGCCCGTCACGCCCGTCCTCGACGCCGACGCCTTCGGCGATCTCGTGTATGCCGTGCCGCTGCTCGCCCCGGTGGCCGCGCGCTTCGCCCTGGGCGCGCCGCAGGGCCCCGGCCGGGCGGGCCGTTCCGTCTTCGAGGGGGAGGCGGCGGTCGTGGCCCGGCTCAACGCGGACCCGAGCCTGCTGGACCGCGCCAACGCGCTCACCGCCGTGGCGGAGTGCCCGCAGCGGCTGCTGACGGTGGAGCCCATGCCGCACGGCGCGGTGCTCCTCGTCCGCACCCGCCGGCAGACGGTCGTCCAGGGCTGGAGTCTCGGCTCCGAGCACGTCCTGGACCTCGCCGAGCGCATCGAGGCCGCCCTGTACTGAGCGCCGCGCCCGGGCCCCGTACGACACTTCGACACGGCGTCCCGCGAGGGGTTGTGGCACAGTGCGCGCCCGGCCGCCGGCCGGCGACCGGTTCCCGCACGGCGCGGATCGCGTGAGGTGCGGGGCGTCCCTCCGGCCGCACGGCGCCGCATCGGCCGGCCCGTGCCGCACGGCCCGGGCGTTCACCCGTCCGGCGGACGGCCGGGGCACCCGGACGCACGCCACCCGAACGGCCCCGCACGGGACGTGCGTCGGGCGTCGGACCGGTCCACTGGAGGAGTCAAGCGTCCGCCGAATCCCGGAGACGGCCATGTACGAAATGCACGTCGGCACCGCCCCGCCGGACGGAACCCTCGTCTGGCACATCGCCGCGAAGGACCGCGCGACCGCGTTGTGCGGCGAGTCCCTCCCGGCGGAGCACGCCGCCGACCGCGACACCACCGACCGGCACTGCGCGCCCTGTATGAGTTCGTTCCAGGAACTCCTGGATCAGCGCGCCTGAGCCGCTGGTTATCCTGTGACCTGCGCCGACGTGGGGTCGGCGCAGCCCCGCGAGGATGGACGTGCGCCGCCCGGCGGCACGGCAGGAGACGGAGAGCCCGATGGACGCCCAGCACTTCGAGCGGATCACCGCCTTCATCGAGGCACGGCTCACCCCGGTCTTCGATCCCGCCAACGGCAGCGACCACGGGTTCGGGATGGACGACACCTCGCGGGCCCTGCGCGCGCTGCGGAACGCCGTCGCCGCGGCGTCGGCGGTGAAGGGGCTCGCCGCGCAGCGGGCGACGGCCGATCCGAAGCTGCGCAGTGTCATCGACCAGGCGCTGGAGCACAACTGGGACGTCCTGCGGGGCATCGCCCGGATGTGGGAGGACCATCCGGACTTCCTCAAGGAGTTCAAGCGTCACACCTGGGACTTCGACCTCGTGCCGACCGCCGCGGCGGGCTCGGAGGGCTGACGCCTACACTCCTCCGGTGAGCAAGCCGAAGATCCACCGCATCGTCGACGGGGAACGGATAGACGGCGTCTCCCGCCCGGCGTTCCTCCGCAACGGCGACCACCACTACCTGGTCCAGCTCGGCATCTACGCGGACGGGCTGATCGACTGCTGGGGGCTGGTGACGCTGGAGGAGTTCGCCGCCGACGTCCGGCGCGGCCGCGTCGTCACCCGGTTCGAGGACGGCATGCGGGCGGCCGTGTTCGAAACGGTGGAATGGGAGTTCGGCCGGGTGCTCTCCCATCCGCTGACGCCCGAGTCGCTGATCGCCGAGGTCCGTGACGACATCGACGAGCTCAACGGCCGACCGGATGCGGTGCAGCGCGCCTGGCACGCCGTCGACGCGTTCCGCGTCGAGCCGACCGAGGAGCGGCGGGCCGCGCTGAGGGCCGCGTACGAGCAGATCCCGGAACACGAGCGCCATGCCGCCCTCGCCGACCACTCCGTCGGCGACGGGCCGCTGTACGACCTGGCGATGGGCATCGGCGAGCAGGTGACGCCCGATCAGTACCGGGAATCCCTCGACTACTTCGAGGAGGAGTGGGGCGACGCCCGCGAGTGCCCGGCACGGTTCGGGCGTCCGGAGCCCGAGCCGGAGGAGCACCCGACGGTGGTCCTCGCGCCGTGGCCGCCCGCCACCGGGGCACCGGAACCGCCCGGGCTCGCGGTGCTGCGCAACGAGTGGCCGGCGCCGATCCGGGTCGGGGACGCCACGTACGCGTCGGTGAGCGAGGCGTACGCGGCGATCGACCCGCCGGCCGAGGCGCGGACGGCGGTGATGGCGGCGCTGCTGCGGGCCAAGTACCGGCAGCATCCGGAGCTTGCGGCCGTCCTGACCGGCACCGGGACGGCCCGGATCCACTGGCGGCCCCTCTGGTCCGACGCGTTCGAGGACTTCTGGGGCTGTGAGCGCGACGGACGCAACTGGACGGGCCGGCTCCTGGAGCTCGTCCGGAGCGAACTGCGCCTCGAGGGCCTCGGCCTGCCGCTCTGACCGGCGGCGTCCGTCCCGCCGTCAGCTCTCCAGACGGTCGAGCACGGCGCGCATCGTCCGCTCCACGGCGCGGCGGGCGTCCTCGGAGCGGTCGGTGGTCTCGAAGCCGTGTGCGCCGCCGGGCAGGTCGATCACCTCGACGTCGGCCGCGGTCCGGTCGGCCGCGGCCAGGAACGCCTCGACGGTCGCGGCGATCTCGGGCCGCTCCCGCCCCACGCGCAGCAGCACGATCGGCGGGCGGTTCGTCGTGTTCCCGAGCGCGGCAGCCGGTCGGAAGCGGGGATCGGACGGGCCCCAGGCGGGTAGCGGCGCGAGGATCGGGTACGCGGCCGCCACACAGCGCAGCCAGGGAGGGGGCTGGGCGATCCACGGCGCGGAGAGCAGCCCGCCAGCGGAGACGAACCACAGGGCGATCCGGTCCGGATCGACGCGCGGATCGGCCCGGAGCAGGTCGACGGCGGCGGCGAGGTCCTCGGCGGCCCGCGGGTACGCGGAGACGTCGTGCAGCCGGTGGTCCACGGTCGCGCCGACCGCACCGAGGCCCGCCGCGTACCGGGCGTAGCCCACGAAGGCGGGCCAGTCGCGCGGGGTGGGCTCCACCCCGGCGGGCACGGGGCCGCCGTGGACGAACAGCACCGCGGGGCGCGGCGCGTCGGCCTCGGGCGGGTACAGGTCGACCCGTCCCACCCGCTCGCGGCGGCGTCCGGGCAGGTCCAGCAGGAACGGCCCGAGGTGCGGCGGCAGTTCGCCGTCGGCCGGCCGGGCCACGCGGTGGCCCTCGCCCTTCGCGGCGGAGAGAAGGACGTCGGCCAGTTCGCCGGGTGCGGAGAGCATCGGCCAGTGTCCGGTGGCGAGTTCGAAGAACGTGGTCCCCGGCTCGGTGAGGACCCGGAACCGGGGGTCGCCGAGTTCGACCAGGGCCTGGACGCCGGCGATGCTCCCACCGGCGGCGCACAGGACGCCGGTGAGGGGGAGCCCGGCGACCTCGGCGGTGCGGCGGAGTGGCTGGGTCAGGGTGGCCGGGGGCTGCGGGGCGGCGCGGCGGATCAGCCGGTCCAGCGTCGCGTCGTCCAGTCCGTCGGTGCTCCCCCACCGCTGCCACTCCTCGCGCGAGGCGGGCGGCGGCAGGTGCGCGGCACCCTCGGCGAGGGCCTGGTGCACGGCCGGGTCCGGTACGAGGGCGAGGGCCGGCGCCCCTTCCTGGACGAGGCCGGTGTCGACGTGGACGACGCGGGTGATCCGCGCGGCGCGGCGGCCGGCCGCACCGAGCAGGGGGTGGACGCCGTAGTCGTGGCCGACGAGGACCACCTCCGGGTCGTCGACCCGGTCGACGAGTTCCACCAGCTCGCGGACGTGCCGTTCCAGATCCGTGCCGGGCGGAGCCGCGGGCGCCCGGACGCCCATCCCGGTCAGCGCCGCATTGTGCGCCTCGGCCCCGGCGGCGCGCAGCCGCGCCGCCACGTCCTCCCACACCCAGCCGCCCGTGTACGCCCCCGCCACCAGAACGAACGCCGTCATGACTCTCCTTCGTGCCGTGTCCTGTCTGCCCGGGCACGGTAGGAACTCCCCCTGCGGGAGATTCAAGTGGCGGTTCAGGGGCGGGGCTCGGGCGGTCCGGGGCCGTTCCATAGGGTGACCTCCATGTCTGTCTCGTTGAGTTCCGCGAAAGCGGCCGCGGCGCTGCGCACGTCGGCCCGCGTCTCCGCCGAGTCGTTGCTGGTGCTGTTGATGGCGGCGGTGACGCTGTGGATCCTCGGCCACATGTGGTCCGTCGTCTGGCCGCTCGTCGTGGGTCTGTTCCTGACCACGCTGACCTGGCCGCCGACGCGTTTCCTGCGCCGGCACGGCTGGCCGCCGGCCCTGGCGGCGGCCACCGTCACGCTCGCGTTCCTGCTCGTGGTCGCCGGGATCGTCGCCCTGATCGCGGTGCCGGTCGCGTCCCAGTCCGGTGAGTTGTCGAAGGGGGTCGTGGAGGGGATCCAGCGGCTGCGCGAGTGGGCCGCGGGACCGCCGCTGAACATCGGCCAGGACCAGCTGACCGGCGCGTTCGACACGGCGGTCGACCGTGTGCAGAGCAGCATCGGCAGCATGGTCACCACGGTCGTGTCCGGCGTCGGCACCGTGTTCAGTGGGATCGTCACGGCCTTCCTGGCGCTGTTCCTGATGTTCTTCTTCCTCAAGGACGGGCCGCGTTTCCTGCCGTGGCTCACCCGCCAGCTCCCGGGCCGGCTGGCCGTCGACGTGCCGATCGTGGCGGAGCGCGGCTGGGACACGCTGGGCGCGTTCGTGCGCAGCCAGGCGTTCGTCGGTCTGCTGGACGCCGTGTTCATCGGCCTGGGGCTGTGGTACCTCGACGTGCCGCTGGTCTGGCCGCTGGCCGTGCTGACGTTCGTCTCCGCGTTCGTGCCGATCATCGGCGCGCTGTTCGCCGGTCTCGTCGCGGTCCTCATCGCGCTGGTGTCGAACGGTCCGACCGACGCGCTGATCGTCCTGGCGATCATCGTCGTGGTGCAGCAGCTGGAGGGCAATGTGTTCCAGCCGATGATCCAGAGCCGCGGGCTCGGCCTGCACGCGGCGGTCGTCCTGCTCGCCGTGACGCTGGGCGGCAGCCTGGCCGGCATCGTGGGCAGTCTGCTCGCCGTGCCGGTGGCGGCGCTCATCGCGGTGGTCTGGAACTACCTGCGCGACCAGTTGAGCGACCCGCAGCAGGAGCCGGACGCGGACGACGAGGGCCCGGACCCGGACGCCGCGGGTCCGGATCCCGACACGGCGCCGGCCCCGGTCCCCGTCGCCTCCTGACCGGGGCGGCCCTCACGCCGCCTCGCGCTTCCCGGCCGTCGGACGGCGGCCGGGAATGCCGCGGGTGAAGAGGAAGCTCGCCAGGGTGATCCCGCTGCAGGCGAGGACCGCCGTCTTGAGCCCCTGGATCTGAGCCTCCTGGTAGCTCTCGACGATCGCGGCGGCCTCCGCGGGCGGCACGGCGGACCGGGCGGCCAGCGCGTCCGCGACGTCGTCGGCGGGTACGAACGAGATACCCGCCTCCACCCGCACCGCGGCCTGGCCGGCAATCGCCGCGGAGACCCGCGGGTCCTCCTCGATCTTCGCCGTCACGGAGCCGGCCAGCGCGCCGATGAGCAGGGCGCCGATGAGGGCCGTACCGAGCGACGAGCCGAGGTTCTGCGCGGTGTACTGCAGGCCGCCCGCCTCGCTGCGGTCCTCCTCCCGGACGCTGGACTGCACGACGTTGCCCAGCTGGGAGGCGAGCATGCCGAGGCCGAGTCCGAGCAGCGTCATCGCCCCGGCGAAGGACGCGCCCTTCAGCTCCGGTTCGATGGCCGTGATCAGCCACACCGTGGCTCCCAGCAGCACCACGAGGCCCGCCCGGACGACCGTACGCGGCGACGCGAAGCGCAGGAGCAGGCTGCCGCACATCGAGGCGGCGAGCATGGCGAGAGAGACGGGCAGCAGTTTCAGGCCCGTCTCGAAGGCGTCGAGGCCCTGGAGGACCTGCAGGTAGAGCGGGATGACGAAGAAGAGTCCCAGCAGGATCGTGTTCTGGTTGAACAGCGTCGCGAGCCCCGAGCGGAGCTCCCGGTTCTTGAGCAGGTCCAGTGAGACGAGGGGCGTGCGCCCCTTGGCCTCGCGCCGCCGTTCATGACGGCAGAAGACGTACAACAGGGCCGCCCCGAGGGCGAAGACGAACAGGGTCGGCGCGAAACCCAGCACGGTGAACGGCGGATTGCGCGGCTCCACCCAGCCCCAGGTGCCGCTCTGCAGCACGGACAGGACCATCAGGGCCAGGCCCGCGGCGGACAGGACGACGCCCACCGCGTCGAGTGCGGGGCGTTCGGACGGCCGCGGCTGCGGGGGCACCCAGCTGATCAGCAGCAGGATCAGCGCGACGAGGGCGACCTCTCCGGCGAAGACCAGCCGCCAGGTGAGGTACGTGGTGACCCAGCCTCCGAGCAGCGGCCCCACCGCGATGCCCGCGCCGGCGAGCCCGCCGACGACGCCGTAGGCGACGGCCCGGTCGCGTCCCGTGTAGGAACCCGCGACCAGCGACGCCAGGGCGGGCAGGACGAGCGCGGCCCCGAGCCCCTCGATGACGGACCAGCCGAGCGCCAGGACGCCGAGGGTGGGCGCCACGGCGGTGAGCCCCGAGCCGACGCCGTACACGCCGAGGCCCACGATGAAGACCCGCCGCCGGCCGAACATGTCGGCGAGCTTCCCGCCGGTCAGCATGAAGGCGGCCATCAACAGCGTGTAGAGGGTGATGACCGCCTGGATGGCGGTGACCTCGGTGTCGAAGTCCTCGACCAGCTGGCTGATGGACACGTTCATGACCGAGGCGTCCAGCACCATGAGGAACTGGGCCGTCCCGAGCACGATCAGCGGTTTCCACTTGTTCACTGCCGGCTCCGGGTCGAGGTCGCCGTCATGCGCCGAGGATCTTCGCCTTCTGCGCGGCGAACTCCTCCTCGGTGAGCACGCCCTGGTCCTTCAGCGCGGAGAGCTGCTGGAGCTGGGCGATCCTGTCGTCCATCGACGTCTCCTGCGGCGGCGGCGCCGCCGGCTGGGCCGGCGCGGGCGGCGGCGGGGGCTGCTGGTAGGCGGCCTCCTGCTGGGCCCAGCGGCCCGCCTGACGGCGGGAGACGCGATTCGACACGGCGGTGGCCGTGCCGGCGACGACGGCGGTGCGTGCGACGCCTCGTAGCAGTCCGGGCATGTCTGCCTCCTCGGCTCGGGAAGGTGGGTGTGGGGGACCCGGCTCAGGCGGCTTCGAGCGCGTCCAGCGCCTCGACGACGTCCTGGAGCGGCACGCGTCCGCCGGCGATCATGCGGGCGCCCGAGCGGCGCAGGGCGGCGGCCAGCGGTGCCGCCCACAGGTTCTCGTAGAGCAGGACCGCGGCGGAGTCGCCGGGCGCCAGGAGACCGCCGGCCTCGGCCTTGTCCTCCTCGCCGAGCAGCCCGGAGGACGCGCCCTCGAAGAAGGCGAGGTCGAGCTCGCCGTCGGCGTCGACATCGGTGATCTCCATGCCGATCAGCGTCCCGTCCGCCTCCTTCTTCACGAAGGTGAGGTCGAGGATGCGGATGATGCCGCGGTCGACCAGGTCTCCGAGGAGGGCGAGTCCCTCGCCGGTGAGGTGGCTGCCGGGGAACTCGATGACCACGTAGTCGATGGGGCCGGGTTCGTCGGGTGGGGTGGTCACGTCGGCTCCTCTCGGTGGGTGCGAACGTGCGAACGCACGCCGCGCCGTTGCGCTGTCCCCATCGTGGCACCGATGCCGGAGGACCACCTGCCGGGCTCCGCCGGGCGGGCATACTTGCCGGTGAGCGGGGGCGGGGAGCCCTCCGGGGGAGGTACGGGGTGTCGCCCGAGGGCCTGTGGAGCATCGGTGAGCTGGCCGAGCGTGCCGGTGTGACCGTCAAGACCGTGCGGTACTACTCGGACGGAGGGCTGCTGCCCGCGGCGGGGCGCAGCGCGGGCGGGCACCGGCGGTACGGGCCCGAGGCGCTGGAACGGCTCCGGTTGATCCGGTCGTTGCGCACGCTGGACCTTCCGGTGCCGGAGGTGGCGCGGGTGCTCGACGACGAGGACGGCGCCGTGCTCGAGGGTGTCGTCGAGGGGCAGTTGCGGGAGCTGGGTGCGCGCATGGCCGCGCTGCGCTGGCGGGAGGCCGCGCTGCGGCTCGTACGGGACTGCCCGCCGGGCGAACGGGCCGAGCGGCTGCGGCTGGTGGGCGCGGTGCGGGTGCCGCCGAGCACCGACGCGCTGGCGCGCTTCTGGCGGCGCTGGCTGCCGCCGCGGCTGCCCGCGCGGGTCGTGGCGACGGTCCTGGAGCAGACGGTGCCGCAGCCGCCGGAGGACCCCTCGCCGAGCCAGGTGCTGGCCTTCGCGCGGCTGCACGCCTTCGTGTCCGCGCCCTGCGAGGCCGGCGACCGCGCCCAGCCGGCCGCGCACCGCGGGCATCGGCCGGACGTCCTGTACGAGGGGCTCGACGACGCGTACGCGCTGGCGGCGCCGCGGTTGCGGGCGGGCCGGGCCCCGCGGGCGGGCGAGGCACTGGACTGCTTCGTCGCCGCGTACGCCCGCTCCGGCGGGAGCAGGGACACGCCCGCGTTCCGCCGCGACCTGGGCCGGGTCCTCGCGGCCGATCCGCGGATCGACCGCTACTGGCGGCTCGCCGCCGAGGTGTTCGGCCCGGACCGGACGACGGCGGGCGCGGCCCACGACTGGCTCCTCGCCGCCCTGCACACGGACCTCGAAGCGGCCTGACCGCGCCGGGGAGCGCCGCTACCGCGTGTCGCCGCGCCAGTCCCAGCGTCTGGGGTCGCCTGAGCGGGGCGCGTACTGCGCGCGGCCGCCCGCGCCGTAGGCCCCTATCTCCGTGGGCAGGGCAACCGGCTCCTCCAGCTGACGCTCGGTCCAGCCGGTGACGTCGAGGAGCAGTCCGTCGAGCGGGCCGGCCACCAGTTCGCGGTAGTCGTGCCCGGGGCGCGGACCGGGGTCGGGGTCGTCGTGGTCGGCGCCGTAGACACGCCCTCTCATCAGCTCGTCCATGTCCGCAAGGATCGCAGTCGGCACTGACAACGCCCTGTTCGAAGCCTCGGGCCTCACCGTCGCCGCTCGGTCCCACCCCGCGGTCGCCGCGCGTCACCCACCCGTCACCCCGGGCGCTCACGGCACACCGTGCACATGGCGCGTCGGCGCAGCGGGTAATCCGTTAGTCGGGGGCACCACCGGCGGGAGGCTCCGCATGCACGATCCTCTGGCGCTCAACGACGAACGCGGGCCGCAGTCCCACTGGCTCGCCACGGCACATCGCCGGCCCCGACCCCGCCTCGACGAGGACCTGACCGTCGACGTGGCGGTCATCGGGGGCGGCATCGCCGGTCTCGTCACCGCGTGGGAGCTGGCGAAGGCGGGCCGCGAGGCCGTGGTCCTGGAGGCCGACCGGCTGCTCTCCGGGACCACCGGATCGACCACCGGCAAGGTCACCGCGCTCCACGGACTGCGCTACGAGCGGCTGCGCCGCACGGTCGGCGAGGAGGGCGCGGGACTGTACGCGGCCGCCCAGCAGGACGCGATCGAACGCCTCGTGGCGCTCGCCGCCGAGCTGGGCACGGACGCCGAACTCGAACTCCGGCCCGCGTACACGTACGTGACGGAGCCGGAGAGCGTCGCGGACGTCCGTGCGGAGACCGCCGCGGCCCGGGCCGCGGGCCTCGACGCGCACTTCGTCACCGACACCGGCCTGCCGTTCCCGGTGGCCGCCGCCGTCCGCGTCGACGACCAGTACCAGTTCCACCCGGCGGCCTTCCTGACGTCGCTCGCCGACGCGCTCGTCTCCGCCGGTGGACGCATCCACGAGCGCACCCGGGTCATCGACCTGCACGAACGTGCCCACATCCGGCTCGAGACCGAGGACGGGGCCGTGATCAAAGCCTCGGACGCCGTGGTGGCCACCGGCTTCCCGGTCTTCGCCCCGACGTCCCTGCTGATCCGCCTCGCCCCGCGGCACGAACTGGTCATCGCCGCTCCCCTGCCGGAGGACGCGGATCCGCAGGGCATGTACCTCACACCGGAGGACCGCACCCGCTCCGTGCGCACCGCCCCGCACGGCTCGGGCCGGCTGCTGATCGTGACGGGCGAGGCGTTCCGGCCGGGCGCGGGCGACGTCGGCGTGCGGTACGCGCGCCTGGAGAGCTGGGCGCGCCGGTACTTCCCCGGCTTCGGCGAGGCGGGCGCGCCGCTGCGCTGGGCGGCGCAGGACGTGGACTCGGCCGATCTGGCGCCGTACGTGGGCCATATGCATCCGGGGACGCAGCACGTGTACGTGGCCACCGGGTTCGGCGGCTGGGGCATGAGCGGCGGGGTGATGGCGGGCCGGCTGCTCGCCGCCCATCTGCTGGGCCTGCCGCGGCCGTCGTGGACCGAGGTGTGCGATCCGCGGCGGCCCGCGCCGCCGCGCGAACTGCCGGAGCTGGTGCGGGAGCAGCGGGAGGTCGCGGCGCACTATCTGGGTGACCGGCGCCGTCTGGAGCGGGCGGAGTCGCTGGACGCGCTGTTGCCGGGCACGGGCGCGGTGGTGCGGGACCACGGGCAGCCGCGGGCGGTGCAGCGGGACGTGTCGGGGGTGCTGCACGCGCTGTCGGCCCGGTGCACGCACATGGGGTGCCTGGTGGCGTACAACGAGGCCGAACAGACGTGGGAGTGCCCGTGCCACGGTTCGCGCTTCGCGCCGGACGGGACGGTGCTGCAGGGGCCCGCGACGGAACCCCTGCCGCGCCGTGCCCGCCCGGACGTGTAGACCAGGCGTGCAGACGGTCGCGTCTACGGTCCCCAGGCCTCGAACTCGTAGATCCGGGCGGCCGGATCGGTGGTCTGGGTGGGCCGGGTGATCTGGAGCCGGGCGTAGCGGGCCGTGACGGAGACCGGGTGGGTGGTGACGGCGGCCGTGTTGCCGGTGACGGTGGCGGCGGTGGTCCACGGGTCGGCGGTCGAGGAGCGGACCTGGAGGGTGAAGTCGCGGGTGTTCCAGGTGGCGCTCTCCCCGCCGGCGGAGGCGTGCCGGACGGTGAACCGGGTCAGGGCGCGGGCCGAACCGAGGTCCACCTCCAGCCACTTGGTGGCGGTGAGGGTGCACCACTTGTCGGTGGTGCCGCCGGTGACGCTGCCGTTGACGGCCTTGGCCGGGGTCTCGGAGGCGTTGCACTGTCCGGATGCGGTGGCGGGCCGGTTCAGGGCGAGGTTCGTCTCGGGGGCGGTGCCGGACCAGGGGACGGTGGTGGTGGCGACCGGTGAGCGGCCGTACTCGGTGGAGACGGCCTCGACGTCGAGGGTCGTGGTGGTCTCCGTGCCGACGCGGTCGAGCCGGGGCACGAAGTACGCGTCGTTCGGCGTGGCCCCGAGGAAGGTGCGGGTGCCGTCGGGGTTGCGGCGGTGGACCTCGTAGTGGTGCACGGCGCCGGTGGCCGACGGGGTCCAGCCGAGGCGGAGGGACTTGCGGGTGCCGCTCACGTCGGTCGTGCCGAGAACGGTGACGCCGGTCGGCGCGGCGGCGGTGTCGACGGTGCCGTCGTACACGGCGAGTTGTCCGACGCGGATGTCGTACGCGGGGTCGGAGCCGGCGGCCTGCAGGCCGATCTGGGCGATGGTCCGGCCGGCGTACGCGGACAGGTCGAGGGTCTTGGTCTCCCAGCCGGTGCTCCCGGTCGCGCCGAGGTCGAGGGTGGTGACCGCGGTGGGCGCGTCGGTGAACGAGACGGCGGCCTTGAGCCGGGTCGGCCCGGCGGCCGGGGTCTTCACGACGACGGACAGCTTGGTGTCCGCGGCCACGGGGAGCTTCGTCTGGTAGAGGCGCACGGTGTTGACGGCGTCGAGGACGCCGCTGAGCCGCAGCGAGGAGCCGCCCTCGTAGGCGTCGGTGAAGTCGACGGACGGGGTGAGGCGGCTGCCGGTGGAGGAGACCAGCCAGCGGTAGGTGGGTGGCACGTCCTGCAGGGAGAGGTTGTTCCAGCCGGTCGAGGAGACGCGGCTGCCGCGGATGTTGTGGAAGTCGCCCTGGCCGGCGTTGAACGAGGTGACGAACGGTTTGGCGGTGACCGCGGAGGACTCGGGGATGTAGTGTGCGAGGCCCTTCCAGGACGAGCCGGTCGTGGTGTTCGACGGGTCGCCGTTGGCGCCGTCCCAGTAGCGGGCCTCGCGGGCGTGCGCATCGGCGCGGCCGGAGGAGGAGGTGAAGGTCCACTCGGGGCGGTAGATACCGAGGGAGGTGACGTGCTTCTGGCCCGCCGGGAAGAGCGAGCTCCAGGGCACGGAGGTGTTGTAGCCGTTGGCCTCGGTGTCGATGCCGGCCGCCAGTTCGTACTCGCTGCGGCCGAGGTTCCGGGCGAGGGTGCGGGAGGAGTCGAGTCCGGCGGTACTCCATCCGAAGTCCAGGAACATCGAGTCGCTGGTCCGCTGCGGCCCCTCCTGGAGGAAGGAGTCGTTGGCGCTGGTGAGCGCGTCCTGCCAGCTCACGGAGCCTGATTCGGTCATGGCGTCGTACCACATGAACTCGACCGGCCCGAGGCCGCGGGCGTAGCGCATGGCGTTGCGCAGTTCGGTGGCGAGGGTGGCGTCGCCGCCGGCGGTCTCCTGGTTGACGAACCAGCCGTCGAAGCCGTAGTGCTGCGCGACCTGGGCGAGTTTGGCGGCGACGGGGTAGGTGCCGCCGGACTTCTGGACGAAGTCGCGGACCCACTGGATCTCGCCGCCGTAGGCGGTGGGCGGGAAGAAGACGGTGCCGTAGACCTTCACGCCGTTGCGGTGGGCGGCGTCGATGACGGTGGCGTTGGGGGCGAGGATCAGGCCCTCGCTCGCGGAGCCGCCCCAGAAGACCAGCTTGTCGACGTACTGCCAGTGCCCGAAGGCGTAGTAGCTCGGGTCGAGGGAGCCCTGGGAGGGGTTGTTCGAGGTGGGGCCGAAGGAGACGAGGGCGGTGACGCCGCCCTCGCCGGCGCGGGCGTTGGCGTTGGCCTTGAGGGCGGGGTCGGAGACGCGGGGCCGCAGGGGGACGCGGGAGCGGTTGAAGCGGGCGTCGGGGTCGGTGGCCGGGTCCCAGCCCAGGATCGTGTTCGGGTGCCAGTACGAGGCGTGGGGCTGGTCGCCCGCTGCCGCGGCCCGCACCGGTTTCGGCGGGGGTGCGCCGTGTGCGGGGGTGAGGCCGAGCACGGCGGCGATCAGGGCCGCGGTCAGCAGGAGGGTGAGGGGTCGTCTCATCCGGGGCTCCGTTCCAGCGTTCGGGGGGTGGGGGTGCTGGACGTGCGTGGTGCGGAGACGTGCGTGTGACGGACGGGGGGACGCGGGTCGCCACGTCCGCCCGACGACCCGGGAGGCTAAACCCCTTTAGTTGACGCGGTCAAGGGGCCGGCGGCGCGCTGCTCTCGCGCACCGTGAGCCGCGGGGTGGGGTTCTTCGTGTCGCCCGCCGTGGCCGGATCGTCGACGAGCCCTAGCAGGGTCCGCGCGACCTGCTCGCCGAGCGCGAAGGTGTCCCGCGACAGGGCCGTGAGCGAGGGGTGGACGATCCGGGCGAGCGCCGAGTCGTCGAAGGACACGAGGGAAAGCTCGCCGGGCACGGCGACCCCCATCTCGGCGGCGACGCCGAGACCCGCCACGGCCATCACGTCGCTGTCGTAGATGATCGCGGTCGGCCGCTCGGGGCGGGCGAGCAGCGTCCGGGTGGCGGCCGCGCCCTCCGCGTCGCTGAAGTCGGTGGGCAGGGAGACGGCGGTGAGGCCGAGGCGGCGGGCGCTGTCCCGTACGGCGCGGATGCGGCGCTGGGTGTGCTGGAAGGCGGGCAGTCCGGCGAGGTGCGCGATGCGCCGGTGGCCGAGGGCGGCGAGGTAGTCGACGATCGACACCATCGCCTCGCGGTCGTCGGCCCAGACGCTGGGCAGGCTGCCGTGCCGGCCGGGGCCTCCGATGACGAGGGCGGGGACGCCGAGTTCCTCGAGGACGGGGACGCGCGGGTCGCGGACCTGGAGGTCGACGAGGACGAAGCCGTCCACACGGTGCTCGGAGGTCCAGCGCCGGTAGACCTCGATCTCGGCTGCGGTGTCCTCGACGACGAGCAGGTGCAGGGCGGTGCCGCGCACGGACAGTCCGGCCTGGAGGCCGGAGAGCAGCTGGCCGAAGAACGGCTCGAGTCCGATGGTGCGGGCGGGCCGGGCGAGGACGAGTCCGACGGCGTCCGCGCGGGCCCCGCCGAGGGCGCGGGCGGCGCTGTGCGGGCGCCAGTTCATCTCTTCCGCGACCTGCAGAATCCGCGCCCGGGTGGTCTCGCTGACACCGGGGCGGCCGTTCAGCGCGAAGGACACCGCGCCCTTGGACACCCCTGCCCGGCGGGCGATGTCGGCGATCGTCGGTCTGGCCATGCAGCGCCCCTTCGGTCCGCACACCTTCTTGACACGGCAGTCTAGCCGGGAGCATAGTCCCGAATCGCTAGACCGGTTTAGTAGCTCCGCACCGTAGCTCCGCACCGCACCATCGACAGGCAGCCGACGAGCGAACCGGGAGACCTCTATGCGCAGCAGACTCTGGATACGGCCGGTCCTGGCGGCGGTCGCGGCGACGGCCCTGGCGGGCTGCGGCCTCAGCGACCCGGCCGCGTCCGACGGCACCGACGGCAAGGGCGCGCCGGTCGACGGCGAGGTGAAAGGCACGGTCTCGATCCAGACCTGGGCCCTGAAGCCGAAGTTCACCACGTACATGGAGGGCGTCATCGACGCCTTCGAGAAGAAGCACCCCGGCGTCGAGGTCCAGTGGCTGGACCAGCCGGGCGAGGGCTACTCGGAGAAGGTGCTCAGCCAGGCGGCCGGCGGCACGCTGCCCGATGTCGTCAATCTGCCGCCGGACTTCGCGCTGCCGCTGGTCAAGCAGAAGATGTTGCTCGACATCGCGACCGCGGACCCGAAGGCGGCGGGCGAGTACGTCGCCGGCGGCCTGGAGGCGTACCGCTTCGGCGGCCACCAGGGCACGTACGGCTACCCCTGGTACCTCAACACCGACGTCAACTACTGGAACGCCGAGCTGCTCACCACGTACGGCCTCGACCCGAAGAAGCCCCCGGCCACGCTGGACGAGCTGATCACCGCGGCCCGCGAGGTGAAGGCGAAGTCCGGCGGCGCGACGTATCTGATGAGCCGCAAGCCCGGCCTGATGGACTTCGCCAACGCCGGGGTGAAGCTGATGTCCGAGGACGGCACCCGCTTCACCTTCAACACGCCCGAGGCCGCCGCGCTGCTCGACACGTACCGCTCCGCCTTCAAGGAGGGGCTGCTCCCCAAGGACGTGCTGACCGAGACGTACGCCGGGAACGCCAAGCTCTTCAACGCAGGTACGGCCGCCTGGACGACCGGCGGCGCGAACCACATCGACAGCATCGCCACCGACAACCCCTCGCTGGCCCCGAAGGTGGTCTCCTCCCCCGCGATGGGCACGCCCCCGCTGTACGTGCAGGGCCTGTCGGTCGCGAAGTCCACCAAGAACGCGCCCGCCGCGGTGGCCCTGGCCCGCTGGGTGACCAACGCCCCGAACCAGGCCGCCTTCGCCCATCTGACCAGCATCTTCCCCTCTACGAAGGCGTCGGCCTCGGACCCGTTCTTCAGCAGGAGCGACGGCACCAACGGCGGCGACGCGAAGGTCACCGCGTTCACCTCGCTCGCGAACGCCAGGATGCTCCAGCCGGTGCAGGCGAACGACGCGATCAACACCGTCATCAACCAGCAGATCGCGCTGGCGATCAGCGGCCAGGCCGAGTCGAAGAAGGCCCTGGACACGGCCGTGGCGCGGGCCGACCAGCTGCTGAAGGACTGACCGGATGACCCACCGGCGCTGGTTCACCCCCTGGCTGCTCGCCGGGCCGGCCGTCGTCTGGCTGCTGGTGTTCAACCTCTGGCCCGCCGTCAACACGGTGATCCTGTCGTTCACCAACGCCAAACCCCTCGGCGGCGGGCGCTTCACCGGTCTGGAGAACTACGAACGCGCCCTGAGCGACGAGCAGTTGACCGACGCGCTGATCAACAGCATCGTCTATCTACTGATCTGCCTGCCGCTGCTGACCCTGCTGCCGCTGCTCCTCGCGCTCCTGGTGGAGAAGAGGCTGCCCGGCGTCACGTTCTTCCGCACCGCGTTCTACACCCCGGTCGTCGCCTCCGCCGTGGTCGTGGGCCTCATCTGGGGCTGGGTGCTCGACGACCGGGGACTGATCAACGGCCTGCTCGGCGAGCTCGGGCTCGCCGACCGCCCGGTGTCCTTCCTCACCGACCGCTGGCTGCTGCTGTTCAGCGCGATCGCGCTGACGGTGTGGAAGGGCCTCGGCTACTACATGGTGATCTACCTGTCCGCGCTCGGGAACGTCGGCCGCGAGCTCCACGAGGCCGCGGCCGTCGACGGGGCGTCCGCCGCACGCCGCTTCTGGCACGTCACGCTCCCCGGCGTCCGGCCGGCGATGATGCTGATCTCCGTCCTGATCTCGGTCTCCGCGCTGCGGGTCTTCTCCGAGCTGTACGTGCTGTCCCACGGCACCGGCGGCCCGGGCGGCCGCGACATGTCTGTGGTGATGCTGATCCAGATGTACTCCCGGGGCTTCACCGGGCACATCGGCTACGCCTCCGCCCTCAGCCTGCTGCTCTTCCTCGTCACCATCGGGCCGATGCTGCTGCTCGCCCGGCTGAACCGGAAGGCGGCCTGAGATGCCCGCACGCGGATTCGGCACCCCCACCCCGGCCGGGACGGCGACGCGCTATCTGCTGCTCCTCCTGGTGCTGCTGCTCACCGTCGGCCCGTTCCTGTGGCAGCTGTCCACCTCCCTGAAGGGACCGGGCGAGGACGTGTACTCCCGCGTCCCGTCGTTCCTTCCGCAGGATCCGACGCTGTCGAACTACGCGCAGGTCGCCGAGACCATCCCGGTGTGGGCGTACGCCGCGAACTCGCTCACCGTCGCCGCCGTCGCCGTCCTCGGCAACGCGGTCGGCGCGACGCTGGCCGGCTTCGCCCTGGCCAGGCTGCGGTTCCGCGGTCTGCGCCTGGTGACCGGCCTGTTCCTGGCCACCCTCGTCCTGCCCGGGGAGGTCACGATCGTCTCGCAGTACGTGACGATCCGCAGCATGGGCCTGACGGACACGCTCACCGGCGTGGCGCTGCCCGGGGCGCTCGCGATGCTCAATGTGCTGCTGATGTACACGGCGTTCAGGGCGGTACCGGCGGACCTGGACGCGGCCGCGCTGGTCGACGGCGCGAACGTGTGGCAGCGGCTGATCCATGTGGGGCTGCCCAACGTACGGGGCATGCTCAGCGTGGTCGTGATCTTCACGTTCATCGGCGCCTGGGACGACTTCCTGTGGCCGCTGATCGTGCTGAACGACCCGGACCGCTACACCCTCACCGTCGGACTCCAGTACCTGGACGGCACGTTCAGCGCGAATCCGCGGCTGATCGCGGCCGGCACCATGATCGCCTTCCTTCCCGTCGTGATCGTGTTCGCCTCGCTGCAGCGGTTCTTCTTCCGGGGCGTCGAAGAGGGCGCGATCAAAGGATGAGTTCAGGAGCCGCGTTCAAGAAAGGACCGCTGCCGCGCATGACCACTCCCCCGGACTCCGCCCGCCCGAGGTTCGGCGTCAACTACACGCCCAGCAGGGGCTGGTTCCACCACTGGCTCGACTTCGACCTGGACGACGTCCGCGCCGACCTGGACTCGGTCGCCGCCCTCGGCCTCGACCACGTCCGGGTCTTCCCGCTGTGGCCGCTGTTCCAGCCCAACCGCACCCTGATCCGGCCGCGCGCCGTCGAGCAGCTGGTGCAGCTCGCCGACGCGGCCGCCGAGCGTGGCCTGTCCGTCGCGGTGGACGGGCTGCAGGGGCATCTGTCGAGCTTCGACTTCCAGCCGTCGTGGACGGTCACCTGGCACCGGCGGAACATCTTCACCGATCCGGACGTCCTGGACGGCCAGGCCGCCTATCTGCGCACCCTCGCCGAAGCGCTCACGGACCGGCCCGCGTTCCTCGGCATGACACTGGGCAACGAGATCAACCAGTTCTCCGGGGACCCGCACCCCGACCCTGACCGGATCACCCCCGAGCAGGCCGGGCGCTGGCTGCGCCGGATGCTGGACGCCTGCGAACAGGGCGCGCCGGGGCGGCTGCATCTGCACGCCGCGTACGACGCCGCCTGGTACGTGGACGGGCACCCTTTCACCCCGGCGCACGCGGCCCGGCTCGGCGCGGCGACGGCCGTGCACTCGTGGGTGTTCAACGGCACCGCCCAGCGCTACGGGCCCGAGTCCACGGCGGCCGGGCAGCACGCGGCCTACATGATCGAGCTGTCCAAGGCGTGGGCCGAGGATCCGCACCGGCCGGTCTGGCTGCAGGAGGTCGGCGCGCCCGCGCCGCACGTCCCGGCGGACCGGGCGGCCGCGTTCACGCGGACGACGGTCGAGGCGGCGCTGGACTGCCCGGACGTGTGGGGCGTGACCTGGTGGTGTTCGCACGACGTGGACCGGGCGCTGGCCGACTTCCCGGAGCTGGAGTACAGCCTGGGCCTGCTCGATAACGACCGGGCCGTGAAACCGGCCGGCCGGGAGCTGGCCGCGCTCGTCGCGGAGCTCCGGGACGGCGCGTACGAGCCGCCGGCGCCGCGCACCACGGCGCTGGTCGTCGACCTGCCGGAGGAGCCGGCCGAGCGGGCGGTGTGCGGGCCCGGCGGGGCGGTGTTCGAGGCGTTCATGCGCCTCGCGGCGGACGGGGCGCGGCCGACGACCGTGCTCGCCGGGCGTGCCGCGGACCGTGCGCATCTGGCCGCGCGGGGTATCACTGAGCTCGTCACCGTCGAGGAGACCGGAGTCGGCCGGTCCGTGTCTCCCGCTTCCCGTCCGGTCTGCTGAATCCTGCCTCTGCGACCCGTGTCCCCGCCTCTCCGATCCGCCGCCCGACTGCTGCTTCCTTCCCTCCGCGTCCTCTGGAGCGTCCGCCATGCACAGTGACCGCAGTCTGATCGAGTCCCGTCTCCAGCGCGTCCTCGAGGAGCGCATCCGCCCCGCCGTGTACCCGGAGTCGGTCCCGCTGGAGGCCGGGATCTGGATCGCCCCGGACGAACCGGTGCCGGTGGCCGAGGGGCTCGCCGCGCCGCGCACCCCGATCTCCTCCGGCACGCGCTGGGGCGCGCCGTGGGGCACCAGCTGGCTGACGGTGTCGGGGGTGGTGCCGGAGGCGTGGGCGGGCCGGACTGTCGAGGCGCTGATCGACCTGGGCTTCGACAAGAACATGCCGGGCTTCCAGTGCGAGGGTCTGGTGTACCGGCCCGACGGCACGCCGGTGAAGGGCCTGCATCCGCGGAACCAGTGGGTGCGGGTCGCGTCGCCGGCGGTCGGCGGCGAGGAGGTGCTGCTGCATGTGGAGGCGGCGTCCAATCCGGTGGTCCTGGACTACCACCCGTTCCTGCCGACGACGCTGGGCGAGAAGGAGACGGCAGGCACCGAGCCGCAGTACCGCCTGGAGCGCCTTGATCTGGCCGTCTTCGACGAGACGGTGTGGCAGCTGGTCATGGACCTGGAGGTCCTCGGCGAGCTGATGAAGGAGCTGCCGGTGGAGGGCGCGCGGCGCTGGGACATCCTGCGGGCCGTGGACCGGGCGCTCGACGCGATCGACCTCCAGGACGTGAACGGCACGGCCGCGGCGGCCCGGACGGAGCTGGCCGGGGTGCTCGCGACGCCGGCGGAGCCGTCGGCGCACCGGATCAGCGCGGTCGGACACGCACATATTGACTCGGCGTGGCTGTGGCCGCTGCGCGAGACGGTCCGCAAGGTGGCGCGGACGACGGCGAACATGACCGCCCTGCTGGAGGCCGAGCCCGATTTCGTCTACACGATGTCGCAGGCGCAGCAGTACGCGTGGATCAAGGAGCACCGGCCGGAGGTGTACGCGCGGGTCAAGAAGGCCGTGGCGGAGGGCCGGTTCGTGCCGGCCGGGGGGATGTGGGTGGAGTCGGACACGAACATGCCGGGGTCGGAGGCGATGGCCCGTCAGTTCGTGCACGGCAAGCGGTTCTTCATGGACGAGTTCGGGGTGGAGAACACCGAGGCGTGGCTGCCGGACACCTTCGGGTTCGCGGGGGGACTGCCGCAGATCATCAAGGCGGCGGGGTCGACGCGGCTGTTGACGCAGAAGATCTCGTGGAGCCAGGTGAACAGCTTCCCGCACCACACCTTCTGGTGGGAGGGCATCGACGGCACGCGGATCTTCACCCACTTCCCGCCGATCGACACCTACAACTGCGCGATGGAGGGCCACCAACTCGCGCACGCGGTGCGGAACTTCAAGGACAAGGGGCGGGCCCGGCACTCGATCGCGCCGACCGGCTGGGGCGACGGCGGAGGCGGCACGACCCGCGAGATGGTCGCGAAGGCGGCGCGGCTGCGGGATCTGGAAGGCTCGCCGCGGGTGCGCTGGGAGCGGCCGGCGGAGTTCTTCGCGCGGGCTGAGGCCGAGTACCCGGACGCGCCGGTGTGGGTCGGCGAGCTGTACCTGGAGCTGCACCGGGCCACACTGACCAGTCAGGCCCGTACCAAGCAGGGCAACCGGGCGAGCGAGAACCTGCTGCGGGAGGCCGAGCTGTGGGCGGCGACGGCGGCGGTGCGGGCCGGATTCCCGTACCCGTACGAGCAGTTGGACCGCATCTGGAAGACGGTGCTGCTGCACCAGTTCCACGACATCCTGCCGGGTTCGTCGATCGCCTGGGTGCACCGTGAGGCGGAGAGGACGTACGCGGCGGTCGCGGAGGAGCTGAACGGGATCGTCGCGGCGGCGCAGCGGGCGCTGGCCGGGGACGGGTCGGCAGGTGGCGAGGTGGTGTTCAACGCGGCGCCGCACGCGCGGGCCGGAGTGCCGGCGGGCGGCGCCCGGCCTGGAGGTACGGAGACGGGCGGCGCGGCGTGCGCGGTGCGGGCGCGGGAGGGCGGCGGGTACGTCCTGGAGAACGGACTGCTGCGGGTCGAGGTGGACGGGCGCGGGCTCGCCGTCTCGGTGCGTGATCTGGCCACCGGGCGGGAGGCGGTCGCGCCGCGCCGGGCGGCGAATCTGCTGCAACTCCACCCGGACTTCCCGAACATGTGGGACGCCTGGGACGTCGACCAGTTCTACCGGAACACGGTCACCGACCTCACGGACGCCGACGAGGTCGTGGTGTCCGCGGACACGCCGGGGTCGGTGTCGGTGCGGGTGACGCGGTCGTTCGGTGCGTCGCGGGCGGTGCAGACGCTGACGCTGGACGCCGGGGCGCGCCGTCTCGACCTGGACACGGAGGTCGACTGGCACGAGACGGAGAAGTTCCTGAAGGCCGCGTTCCCGCTGGACCTGCACACCGACCGGTACGCGGCGGAGACGCAGTTCGGCCATCTGTACCGGCCGACGCACACCAACACCAGTTGGGAGGCGGCCAAGTTCGAGGCGTGCAACCACCGCTTCGTGCATCTGGAGGAGCCCGGCTTCGGCGTCGGCCTGGTGACCGCGTCCACGTACGGGCACGACCTCACCCGCACGGTCCGGCCCGAGGACGGCGGCACGACCACGACCGTACGGGTCTCCCTGCTGCGCGCCCCGCGCTTCCCCGACCCGCACACCGACCAGGGCGTGCACCGCTTCCGGCACGCCCTGGTGCCGGGGGCGTCGGTCGGCGACGCGGTGCGCGAGGGGTACGGGATCGGCCTGCCGGAGCGCCGGGCACCCGGGGACGCCGAGGTGCGGCCGCTGGTGTCGGTGGACGAGGACGCCGTGGTCGTCAGCGCGCTGAAGCTGGCGGACGACGGCAGCGGCGACGTGGTGGTGCGCGTGTACGAGGCGCACGGCGGCCGGGTCGCGGCCCGGCTGGCGCCCGGGTTCGCGTACGCGGAGGTGCAGGTGTGCGACCTGCTCGAACGGCATCTGGCCGGCGAGTCCGCCGAGGTGACGGAGGACGGCGGGGTGGCGCTGCGGCTGCGGCCGTTCGAGCTGCGCACCCTGCGGTTCGTGCGTCCCGTCGGGTGACGTCGGGCGCGGGGCGGGCGCGCCGGGTCCGGTGCGCCCGCCCCGCGGGGCAGGGTCGGGGCGGTCTGCCCGTACGACCGCCGGTCCCCCGGCACGAGGAGCCCGCCGATGCCGATGCAGGACGAAGCCGCCTTCCGCTACGACGAGCTGCGCGCGCTGTACCTCAACTGCACGCTCAAGCCGTCGCCGGAGGTCAGCAACACCCAGGGGCTGATCGACCGGAGCCGGGCGGTGATGGAGAGCGCCGGCGTGCGCACCGAGGTGCTGCGGGCGGTGGACCACGACATCGCCACCGGTGTGTGGCCGGACATGACGGAGCACGGCGCGGCCTCGGACGAGTGGCCGCAGCTGTACGAGCAGGTGATGTCCGCGGACATCCTGGTGCTGTGCGGGCCGATCTGGCTGGGCGACAACAGCTCGGTGATGAAGCGGGTGGTGGAGCGGCTGTACGCCTGCTCCTCGATCCTCAACGAGCAGGGTCAGTACGCGTATTACGGCCGGGTCGGCGGGTGTCTGATCACCGGCAACGAGGACGGCGCGAAGCACTGCTCGATGAACCTGCTCTACAGCCTGCAGCACCTGGGCTACACGATCCCGCCGCAGGCCGACGCGGGCTGGATCGGCGAAGCGGGCCCGGGGCCGTCGTACCTGGACCCGGGGTCGGGCGGTCCGCAGAACGACTTCACCAACCGCAACACCGCGTTCATGAGCTGGAACCTGATGCATGTGGCCGCGCTCCTGAAGCGGTCCGGCGGGATGCCCGCGCACGGCAACCAGCGCTCGGAGTGGGACGCGGGCTGCAAGTTCGACTTCCCGAACCCGGAGCACCGCTGAGCCGTGCGGAGGGGCGCGGTCAGCCCTCGACGGGGAGGCCCTTCGGCTCCTTGATCCGCTTCATGATGATCTGCGAGTTGACCTCGGTGACGCCGCCGAGTGTGGTGAGCCGCTCGATCCACAGGCGTTCGTACGCGGCGAGGTCGGCGACCGCGATGCGCAGCAGGCAGCCCGGGCTGCCGAACAGCCGGTACGCCTCGATGACGTCGGGGATGTCCTGCAGCGCGGCCTCGAACGCCTCGACGGCCTCGCGGTCGCGGCGCACCTCGATGGAGACCAGGACCTCGAAGCCGCGCCCGACGGCCTGCGGGTCGACGATCGCGCGATAGCCCTGGATGACGCCGTCCTGCTCCAGCTGGCGGACCCGGCGCAGGCACGGCGAGGCGCTGAGGCCGACCCGCTGGGCGAGCTCCTGGTTGGTGAGCCGGCCATCCTCCTGAAGCTCGCGCAAGATATGAAGGTCGATCGCGTCCATGGCGCAATTATCCACCACGACTATTGCGGGGCGAGCCAGAATCGGCAATCCGATTGCGGGCGATTTTGCCTATCCTTGCTACGGCCGCGGCGACGCCCGCCCGCGCCGAGGAACAGCCCGACATCCGAGGACGAAGCCCCATGGAATGGATACGCGACGCGCGGCCGCGCCGGATCACCCTCATCAGCACCGGCGGCACCATCGCCAGCCGCTGGCAGGGATCGGGGTACGCCGCCGAGGCGGCCGGCAGTGACGTCCTGGACGCCGCCGCGGTCCCGGAGCACGTGACGGTCGACGTGGTCGACCTGTTCAACGTGAACAGCTCGCGGATGACCTCCGTCCGGCAGCTCGCGCTGCTGAACGCGGTGCACGAGGCGCTCGCCGACCCCGGTGTGGACGGCGTCGTGATCACCCACGGCACGGACACCCTGGAGGAGTCCGCCTTCTTCCTCGACCTCCACCACAGCGACCCGCGGCCGGTGGTCCTCACCGGTGCGCAGCGCCCCATCGGCACGGCCGACAGCGACGGCCCGGGCAACCTGTACGACGCCCTCCAGGTCGCCGCCTCCGTCCGGGACCTCGGCGTCCTGGTGGTCTTCGACGGCCTGGTGCACCCGGCCCGCGGCACGGTGAAGACCCAGACCCTGGCCTCCGCCGCGTTCTCCGACCCGTCCGCCCAGCACCTCGGCAAGGTCGGCTTCGGCCGGGTCGACACCCGCAGCGGCCCCGAGCGCACGGCGCCGCTGCCGCTGCCGGCCGCCTCGGCCGCGCCCGAGTCCGCCGCGCTGCCGCGGGTCGACGTGATCACCCACCACAGCGACGCGGACCCGCTCCTCTTCCGCGCGGCACTCGGCGCCGGCGCGCAGGGCATCGTGCTGGTCGCCACCGGCGCGGGCAACGCCACGCCCGAGTTCGCCGAGGCCGTCCGCGAGGCCGTGGCGCGCGGCGTGCTCGTCACGGTGACGACGCGGGTACCGGCCGGACCGGTCGCCGAGATCTACACCGGCGGCGGCGCGGTCGACCTGGTCGCCGCCGGTGCGCTGCTCACCGGCACCCTGCGCGCGGCGCAGACCCGGATCGCCGTCCTGGCCACCCTGCTCGCCGACGTCGCCCCGGCCCACCGCACGGAGCTCCTGCGCGAACTGCTGTCCGCCGAGCCGTCCGAGGACCCGACGCCCCTCCCGCTCCCCGAGGAGCCCCTGCCGGAGTCCGCGTCCGCCGCGTAGTGCTCGGTACTCGGGGCAGCGCACGAGCTGCCCCGATTCTTCGGACGGGCCGCGAGGCGGCCCGGTCCGCGAGCAGTCGCCCCGATTCCCCGGGCAGAACGTGGGGTCGCTGCGAGCCCGTACGCGTGCCTGGCACCGGTCCCGCAGCCTGCGCCGGGGCTTCGGGCCGTCGCTGCGGCGTCCGGACCCTCGCGCCCGGGTCCGCTCAAGGCTTCCCTCACCCCCACCCCCACATCCGCTTCCGCCGTTCTCTGCTGAAAGCCGTGTCGATGACCCTCCCCTCCCCTGCCTCCCCAGCCCCCGTCACCCGTCGCGAGCACGATCTGCTCGGGGACCGCGACGTGCCCGCCGACGCGTACTGGGGCGTCCACTCCCTGCGGGCCACCGAGAACTTCCCGATCACCGGGACGCCGATCTCCGTGTACCCGCGGCTGATCGACGCGCTCGCCTCGGTGAAGGAGGCGGCCGCCCGGGCGAACCAGGAGCTGGGGCTGCTGTCCGCGACGAAGGCCGACGCGATCGCCGCCGCCTGCCAGGAGATCCGCTCGGGCAAGCTGCACGACCAGTTCGTCGTCGACGTCATCCAGGGCGGCGCCGGCACCTCGACGAACATGAACGCCAACGAGGTCATCGCCAACCGGGCGCTGGAGCTGCTGGGTCACGCCAAGGGCGAGTACCGGCACCTGCACCCCAACGAGGACGTCAACCTCAGCCAGTCCACCAACGACGTCTACCCGACCGCCGTCCGCATCGCGACGATCCTCGCGGTGACGGACCTGCTGAAGGCCGCCGCCGTACTGCAGGACGCGTTCGCGGCGAAGTCCGTCGAGTTCCGCGACGTCCTGAAGATGGGCCGCACGCAGCTGCAGGACGCCGTGCCGATGACGCTCGGCCAGGAGTTCTCCACGTACGCCGTGATGCTGGAGGAGGACCGCAGCCGGCTCGGCGAGGCGATCGAACTGATCCATGAGATCAACCTCGGCGCGACCGCGATCGGCACCGGCCTCAACGCGCCCCCCGGGTACGCCGAGACGGCCCGCCGGCACCTGGCGGAGATCACCGGCCTGTCGCTGGTGACCTCGGCCAACCTGGTCGAGGCCACTCAGGACTGCGGGGCCTTCGTCCAGCTGTCGGGCGTGCTCAAGCGGCTGGCCGTCAAGCTCTCCAAGACCTGCAACGACCTCCGGCTGCTCTCCTCCGGCCCGCGGGCCGGCCTGGCGGAGATCAACCTCCCGGCGGTGCAGGCCGGTTCGAGCATCATGCCGGGCAAGGTGAACCCGGTGATCCCGGAGGTCGTCAACCAGGTCGCCTTCGAGGTGATCGGCAACGACATCACCGTCACCATGGCGGCCGAGGCCGGCCAGCTCCAGCTCAACGCCTTCGAGCCGGTGATCCTGCACGCGCTCTCGCGCAGCATCACCTCGCTGCGCCAGGCGTGCCTGACGCTGGCCGAGCGCTGCGTCACCGGCATCACCGCCAACACCGAGCAGCTGCGGGCGGCGGTGGAGAGCTCCATCGGGCTCGCCACCGCCCTGAACCCGTACATCGGCTACACCGAGGCCACCGCGATCGCCCAGGAGGCGCTCGCCACCGGCCGGGGCGTGGCCGAGCTGACGCTGGAGCGCGGACTGCTGCCCGCCGAGCGCATCGCGGAGCTGCTCACCCCGGAGCGCCTGGCGGGCCCGGCGCGTCACTGACGGCGGCGGCCCCGGAGGGTCAGGGCCGCGGCGGCGGCCAGGTACGGCAGCGCGAGCAGCGCGAAGGCCGTGCCGTGGCCGGCCGCCGTGCCGAGCACCGCGTACAGGCCGAACACGGCGAGGGTCACCACCTCGGATCCCACGCCGGCCAGCGAGGTGACGGTGGCCCGGCTGTCGCCGGTGATGCTGTCCTGCAGCCGCGCGTCGACGAGCACCTGGCCCAGCTGGAAGCCGCCGAACGCGAGCGCGACCAGCACGATCGCGGCCGGGGTGCCCAGAGCCGCGCCGACGGCCACGGCGACGGCGGACCCGGCCAGCAGGGCCGCCAGTCCGCGGGCGTCGAGCCTCTGGGCGGGTCCGGCGAGCAGGCCGCCGACCGTGGCGCCCGCCCAGATGAGCAGCAGCAGCTGCGGCTCGGTGCCGGGGGCCACGCCCGTGTCGCGGACCAGCAGGGGCGTGTACTCGTCGAGGGCGCCCCAGACGCCGGTGACGGCGGGGACCAGCAGGACGGCGAAGCGGACGGCCTTGTCGTGCCGGGCCTCGGCGAGGCCCGCTCGCAGGGTCGCCGCCCAGCCGGCCTCCGCCTCGGCTACCTTCTCGGCGGTGTGCTCCCGCGCGGCCGCCTTGCGGCGGCGGTGCTCCGGCAGGGCGGTGGCGAAGGCGGTGGTCAGCAGGCAGGCCGCCACGCTGGCCGCGCCGATCAGGAGGTAGCCGCCGGACGTGAACGCGGGACCGGCCAGCGCCGTCGCGGCCATCACCGCGACCAGGCCGGCGGCCCGGGCGCGGCCCAGCAGGCGGGCGTACCGGTCGGCGGCCCCGACCCGGTCCAGCTCCTCGTACACGAGGGCCTCGAGCGCGCCGGAGCCGAACGCTCCGCCCGCGCCCCACAGCACGAAGCCGAGGGCGAAGGCCCAGTACGACGGGAACAGCACCCAGAGGGCGAAGCCCGTACCGGTCAGCAGCGGGCCCAGCTGGAGCAGCCGCTTGCGCGAGACCGTGTCCGCCCAGACTCCGGACGGGACTTCCAGCAGGACGTTGGTCAGCGACCAGAGGGCGAAGAGGGACGAGATCTGCCACAGCCCCAGTCCCGTGTCGCTGAACAGCAGCGCGTACACGGGGTAGAGCAGGACGAACTCTTCGCAGAACGAGTAACCGTACAGCGCGACCGCGATGCGGCGGACGCCACGGACCGGGGCACCGTGATCGGTGCCCGCGCCGGGCAGCTGTTCGGACGATACAGACATGTTGCCTTCCCTGTGAGGACAGCTCGGACGCCGGGTGTACGGGGTCCGCGGCGGTCCTCGGGAAGGCCGGGTGCCGGATCAATGTCGCCAGATCATGTGTCCCATGCTAATCCGGATACACGTCCCCTGGCCGGGGATTTCCGGAGCAGTGCGAAGGCGAGGGCGGGACACATGGACGTGTCGGTGCTGACGGCCGCGGTCGCCGCGGCGGCGCTGGTCGTGCGCGTCGCGGTCCTGGAGTGGCGCACGCCGGGCAGCGGCCGCCGGGAGTGGGGCTTCGCCCGGGATCGGAAAGCGGTGGGCGCGGGCGCGGTCGCCGCGCTGTTCCTCGCGGCGGGCGGCTGGCCGGTGGCGGGCGACGCGGCGATCGCGTGGGCCCTGCTGGCGGGGGTCCTGGTCGCGTACGTGGCCCACCGCCGCCCGCCCCGTGACCCCGGCGCTCCCGGGGACTGAGGGGCGGGTCTCAGGAGGCGGGTCTCAGGAAGCGGGCCTCAGGCGGCGGGCCTCAGGCGGCGAGCCGTACCTCGCCCTGGCGCGGCGGGGCGGGGCGACCGCGGACGGTCAGCGTCCGGACGGCGGTGAGCCGGACCAGTTCCTCGTGGGCCAGGGAGAGCACGTCGGCGAGGTTCAGGCCGAGTCCGCGGGCCGTGGCGGCGAGCAGTTCCGAGGACGCCTCCTTGCGGCCGCGTTCGATCTCGGAGAGGTACTGCATCGAGATCCGCGCGGCGTCGGCGACGTCCTGGAGGGTGCGCCCCTGGTCCCGGCGCTCGCGGCGCAGGACGCCGCCCACGACGTCCCGCCAGAGGGGTTCTTGCGCGCGCTCGCGCTTCGGTGTGCTCACCGCTCCACCCTAGGAGCGGGGACGGCCCGATGACCCGCGGGTGCGTTCAGCCCCCGGCGAAACCACGGGAGTCGGGACGGCGCCCGCCGCCCGGCGTGCGGGCGAGGAGGACCGCCACGTCGTCCTGGGCCGGGTACGGCAGCAGCCGGGCGAGGATGCCGTCGCAGAGTTCGTCCAGCGGCCGGTCGAGGCCGTGCAGCGCCAGGGCCAGTTCGGTGAGGCCCTGGTCGAGGTCGCGGTCGCGGGCCTCGATCAGGCCGTCGGTGTACAGCACGAGCAGGCTGCCCGGCGGCAGCGACACCTCCTCGGTGCCGAACTCCCGGCCGCCGGTGCCGAGCGGTGTCCCGGGCGGGCCGTCGAGGAACGAGATCCGCTCGTCGGGGGTGACGACGGCCGGCGGCGGGTGCCCGGCACGGGCGATGAGGGCGCGGCCGGTGGCGGGGTCGTGGACGGCGTACACACAGGTCGCCATCTCGTCCTCGCCGAGTTCGGTCACGATGTCGTCGAGGGAGCGCAGCATCGCCACGGGCGGGATGTCGTGCCGGGCCAGGGTGCGGACGGCGGTGCGGAGTTGGCCCATGACGGCGGCGGCGTGGATGCCATGGCCCATGACGTCGCCGATGACGAGCCCGGTCCGGCCCTTCGGCAGCGAGATGACGTCGAACCAGTCGCCGCCGACGTCGTGTTCGCTGGCGGGCAGGTAGCGGCCGGTGAGTTCGAGGCCGGTGTCCTCGGGCAGGGCGCTGTTGGTGAGGCTGCGCTGGAGGGTCAGGGCTGCCTCGCGCTGGGTGGTGTACAGGCGGGCGTTGTCGATGTTGAGGGCGGCGCGCCCCACGACCTCGTCGATGAGCACGCGGTCCTGTTCGTCGAACCGGGCACGGCTGCGCAGCCGGGTCACGGTGACGGTGCCGAGCACGGTGCCGCGGGCGACGAGCGGGACCATGCGGGCGCAGCTGAGCCGGTTCATGAGGTAGCTGCGCAGCGGCTCGGCCCGGGGGTCGCGGATCAGGTTGGGGACGTCGTTCTCGGTCAGATCGAGCGCCCGGCCCTCGTTGAGGACCTGCTCGTACACGGAGTCGAGCGGGATCTGGAAGGTCTGGCCGGGCGCGAGCAGGGCGGTCGGCGCGGTCGGGTCGGGGAAACGCACGGCGAGGCGGCGCAGCAGTCCGCGGATTGCGGCGCCGGTCTCGTCGGGTTCGAGGATCGATTCGAGCAACTGGACGTCGGCGGAGTCGGCGAGCCGGGGGACGAGGATCTGGACGAGTTCCTGGGCGGTCTGGCCCAGGTCGAGCGTGGTGCCGATGCTCGCCCCGGCCTCGGCGAGCAGGTCGACGTTCCGGCGGGCCCGTGCGGCCTCGGCGCGGTCCCGGTCGGCGACGGTGATGTCGATGATGGAGGCGATCAGGCCGAGGGGGCGGCCGGCGTTGTCGAGGAGCGGGGCGTAGGAGCAGGACCAGGTGTGGTCGTGGTCGGGGTCGGCGGCGGTGCGGCCGGTCCGGCGGGCGTCGATGACGGCCTTGCCGCTGGCCAGGGCCTTGCGCATCAGGGTCTCGAGGGTGGCGGTGTTGACGCCGGGGACGACGTCGCTGAGTCGGCGGCCGGCGTGCTCGGCGGCGGGGAGGCCGTTCATCCGGGCGAGGGCGTCGTTGACGCGGACGAAGCGCAGGTCGAGCCCGAGGGTGGCGAGGCCGATGGGCGACTGGGTGAAGAGGCTCTCCAGGGCGGCCAGCGAGTCCCGCATCCGCAGCACCTCGGAGGTCTCCACCGCGATGAGCATGGCCCCGGTACGGCCCTCGGGGTCCGCGGCGGGCAGGATCCAGGTCTCCATGGTGACGTGGTGGCCGTCGCGGTGCCGTACCGGGAGGGTGCCGACGACGGTCTCCCCGGCCTGGACGCGGCGGGTCAACTGGTCGGCGAGTGCCTGGTTGTTCTCGGGGACGAGCATCGTGGAGGCGGGCCGGCCGAGGACTTCCTCGGGGCGGTATCCCAGCAGGTCCTGGGCGGCAAGGGACCACTCCACGACGCGACCCTCGGCGTCCTCGCGCCAGAGTGCGATGGGAAGCAGTTCGTTCAGGACGCCCGCGTATCCGACAGCCGCCGGCGGCTGCTGCCGGACCTCGCTCGTCGACTGGTGAGTGTCCAACGCACCGACCTAACCCCTGAGGGCCCGTTCCTCTCGAATCACCCTAGCCGAGACGGCGTCGGCGGGCCTTCGCACGGGACGCGGCCTGCGCCGACCGGGGGATCGCGGGCTCCCGGGGTACCCCTGGGCGCACAGAGCGGCGGGGTACGCGGAGGGCAGCGGATTGCACAGAGCAGTCCCCGGCAGTCCTTGTCGTTTCGGTGGGTCACCGACCGTCGTCGGTGGCTCCTTCGTCGACAGGTCTGTCGGGGGCCTGGCCAGAGCCGAGAAAAGGGTCATCGCGCGCTTTCGAACGTCTCCGTCAGCGGTGCGGCTCTTTCCGGTTTTCCGGTGTATTGACAAGTCTCCGCCGTTTTGCGATTGAGTCAATACTTTTGCCGGATTTATTCGACCGAGTTGTCGGGCCGGTCGGTTTGGTTGTTCCGTCGGTCGGTTCGGCCCGTCAGTCGACGGCGAGCTTCGCGGGCATCTGGTCGCCCTGGCGGCTGATCGGCACCAGCAGCAGCCAGAGTGCCGCGACCCCGGCCAGCACCTTCGGGAGCGTCCCGGCCAGCCCGGCGAGCGCCGGAAGGGCGAGCAGGAACGGCACGGTCAGCAGGCACACGCGCTCCACGGCCCAACGCGGCGTCCAGGCGAGCTCGCGGCGGCGGTCCGGCGGGATGCCCCGGCCGAACCAGCCGATCACGCCGCCCAGCAGACCGCCGACCAGCAGGCAGATCCCGGCGGTCACCCAGCGCAGCGCCGCCAGGGCCTCGCCGGCGCCGGAGGCCAGCGGCAGCATGACGAGGACGCCCGCCTGGAAGGCGACCAGGAGCCAGCCGGCGAGACGGAGACCGCCGAGCCTGCGGCTCTCGTCCGGGCGGCGGTGCAGGACGAGCCCCCACGTCTCGGCGAGCGGTGTGCCCGGCGGCCCGGACCTGCGCAGCCGGCGCCGCGCGGCGAGCAGGACGCAGGGCCAGGCGACCGCGAGTATCAGGGCCGCTCCCCCGGCGTACAGGACGTCCGCGCGCGGCTGCGGCACGGGATGCCGCCACACGAGCACGCCGGCCACCGCCGCGAGGAGCACCGCGCCGACGACGCAGGCCCGTGCGGCGGTCACGAAGCGCTCGGCGGTGCGGCGCGCGCCGGCGCCGTCGGGATGCAGCCGTTCGACGTCGTCGAGGCTCACCAGCATGGCGGCGATCGTGGCACGCCGCCGGTCCGCCCCGGCCGCCCGCACACGAACTCCCGGCGTCGGTCACGTGACGAACCGGGGCAGGTCGATCCCGGTGACGTGACGTCACCCTGTCGTACCACGAGGTGAGTTCACGATCGACACCGTGGTGGGACGCGGGTACGGCCTGCGGATTCCTAGCGTCGGCGGCCATGAGCGAACGAACGATGATGCGCGCGGAGCGGTACGCCTGGTCGGCGTGCGCGGTGGGGACCCTGGTCTTCGCGGCGGTGGCGGGGCCCGTGCCGCACCGGGTGTGGGGGGTGTGCGCGGCGGTCGGGTACGGCCTGGCGGCGGTGTTCGGCTCCCGCGCGACGGCGGTCCTGGGGGCGGTGGTCGTGCCGCTGCTCGGGCTGGTGGCGGCCGGCCTCGGCCGCGGCGGGCAGGCTGGCGCTGGGGCTCGGCCTGGCGACGGCCCTGATGCCGGCGACCCGGTTCGGCTACCTGGTCTACCCGCTGGTGCTGTGGGCGCTGCCGCGCTGCCTGCCGGCCCGGCCGAACCGGTCCCGGCCGGTGGCGAAAGGGCTGGACGCGGTGGACGGGGACGGCCCACGATGTGGCCCATGTGGAGCACCCTCATCGCCTTCCTCGGCGCCTGCACGCTGATCGCGGCCTCGCCCGGCCCGAGCACCATGCTGATCATCCGGCAGTCGCTGCACAGCAAGCGGCACGGCTTCCTGACGGTGCTCGGCAACGAGACCGGTGTGTTCGTCTGGGGCGTCGTCGCCGCCTGCGGGCTCACGGCGCTGCTCGCCGCCTCCGAGCTCGCGTACGACACGCTGCGCGTCGTCGGCGCGGTCACGCTGATCTGGTTCGGCGGCAAGGCCCTCTGGGACGCGCGGCGCAGCCGGGGGTCGGAGGGCGAGGCGGAGGCGGAGACTCCGTACCGGTCGGGCTGGTCCTCTTACCGCGCCGGACTGCTGCTGAATCTGGCCAACCCGAAGGCGGCGGTGTTCGCGATGTCGTTCCTGCCGCAGTTCGTGCCGTCGGGGGCGCCGCACCTGCCGGCGATGATCGCGCTCGCGGCGATCTGGGCGGTGTACGAGATCGGCTACTACGGCGTCTACGTGTGGTTCATCGGCCGGATGCGGGCGCTGATCTCCCGCGCGAACGTCCGTCGGCGCCTGGAGCAGGTCTCGGGCGGGGTACTGGTGCTGCTCGGCGTGCGGATGGCGATGGAGTGACCGGGGCCGCCCTCGCGGCGGTGACGAGATCGAGACACACAGGGGGACTCGGCCCGCGGGCCGGGTCCCTCCGGACTTTGACAACCGGGACGCACGGTCGTTCTAATGATCCCGTGGCGCGTGACGCTGGCCAAAGAGCAGTGGGCCGGCCGGTGATCGGGCGACCACCTGCACGTAGGGGTTCTCCCATGCGTCCTCTTCTCCCAGGCATCGCCTGATCCGCGCGCTCCCGCGCGCCCGTCCGCCCTTCGTCGTTCGGCGTCCGCGGACACGCTCCCGTGCCGTACCGCCGCGGCGTGCTGCCGTGCCGTCGCGCGCGAGCGTTCTCGACTCCCCCTTTTCTTGCGTTTCTTGATGCGTTCCTCGGCAGAGAGGCTTGCTGTACCCCTATGACCGACACGTCGTTCAACCAGTCCGTCATCGACGAGTTCCGCGCCCACCAGGGGAAGGTCGGCGGCTGGTTCGAGGGCAGCGAACTGCTGCTGCTCACCACCACCGGCGCCCGCTCCGGCGCCCCGCACACCGTGCCGCTCGGCTTCGTGCGCCACGACGGCGACCTGCTGATCGTGGGCTCGAACATGGGGGCTGCGAAGCACCCCGCCTGGTACCACAACGTGCTCGCCCACCCGCTGGTGCAGGTGGAGGTCGGCACCGAGCAGTACCAGGCGGTCGCCGTACCCGCCGAGGGCGAGCGCCGGGAGGACCTGTTCGAGCGCGTCGTGGCCGTCGAACCCGGCTACGGCGACTACCAGCGCGCCACCGAACGCCCGCTGCCCGTCGTGGTCCTGGAGCGGAACGACCCCGCGCCGGGCGAGGGCCCGGCCGAGGTCCGCACCTTGGCCGACAAGATCCTTCAGGTCCATGTCTGGCTGCGCGGGCAGCTCCGGCATGTGGCTGCGGAGACCGAGGCGTACTTCGCCCGCCGGGGCGCCGACGAGACCGCACCACCGACGCTCGGGCTGCAGATCCGGCAGCACTGCCTGGCCTTCTGCCAGGCCCTGGAGTTCCACCACACCGGCGAGGACGCCCATGTGTTCCCGGGCGTCCTCACGTACCACCCGCACCTCAAGGACGTGTTCGAACGGCTGAGCGCCGAGCACCGCACCATGGCACGGCTCCAGAAGGCGCTCGCCGACCTGATCGCCGACGTCGGCAGCGCCGATCCGGAGGTTTTCCGCACGGAACTCGCCCGCATGACCGCGCAGTTGACGGCCCACCTCGACCGCGAGGAGGCGACCCTGCTGCCCCTGCTGGCCGACGTGCCGTTCCCGCCGGGTCCGCCCGCCGCGTGACGACGCGCCTCAGGTCCGCTCGCTTTCCTGCCGGAGCCGGCGGAACTCGGCGGGGCGGTTCGCGCAGATCACCCCTGTCACCCGGCCCTCGTGCCGGGTGCGGGCGGTGAAGTCCATCGCGGTGAGGTCGCCGTCGGCCTCCAGGTCGTCGGCCGCGTCCGGCCGGCCGGCGACCTGGAGGTTGTGGCCGAACTGGTGGGTCCAGAACCACGGTTCGGGGGCGTACGGCGTCGGTGTGCCGAGCATGCTGCGGGCGACCGCCGCACCGTGGTCCTGAGCGTTGGTCCAGTGCTCGACCCGGCAGGTCCCGCCGTCGCGCCCGCCGGGGCGGCGGGCCACGTCGCCCGCCGCGTACACGCCGGACGCGGAGGTCTCGCCGTACAGGTCGACCACGATGCCGTCGTCGACCTTGAGACCGGCGCGCTCGGCGAGGGCGGTGTCCGGTGTCATCCCGACCGCGGCCAGGACGGTCCGGGCGGTGATCGCGCGGCCGTCGTGGTCGGTGGCGGTCCAGGTGTCGCCGTGCCGTTCGAGGCGGGCGAGCCGTACGCCGGTGCGCAGGTCGACGCCGTGGTCCCGGTGCAGCGCCGCGACCGCGTCGGCGACGGCCGGGGGCAGGACGCGGCCGAGGGGCCGCGGTTCGCTCTCCACGACCGTGACCTCGCAGCCCAGCCCGCGGGCCGCCGCGGCGACCTCGAGGCCGATGAGTCCGGCCCCGACGACCAGGAGCGGGCCGCCCTCGATGAGGTCGGCGCGCAGGGCGCGGGCGTCGGCGAGGGTGCGCAGGCGGTGCGGCCCGGGGCTCTCCGCGACGCCGGCGAGGCCGCGGGGACGGCCGCCGGTGGCGAGGAGCAGCCGCGCGTAGGGCAGTTCCTCGCCGTCGTCGAGGACGATCGTGCGTTCCGCCGGCCGGAGTTCGGTGACGGCCCTGCCCGTGCGCAGCTCGATGCCCTGCTCGGCCCAGGTCCCGGCGGGCCGGAGGAGCGTGCGGGCCGGCGCCTGGGCGCCGGTGAGCACGTCCTTGGACAGCGGGGGCCTGCGGTAGGGGAGTTCGGGTTCCTCGCCGATGAGGACGAGGTCGCCGGTGTACCCCTCGGCGCGCAGGGTGAGCGCGGCGGCGGCCCCGGCGACGCCCGCACCGACGACGACGTAGGGGCGTCCGAACGCGTCGTGCGGCTCAGGCATGGGTGATCTCGGTCATCTCGAAGTCGGCCTTGGCCGCGCCGCAGTCGGGGCAGGACCAGTCGTCGGGGATGTCCTCCCAGCGGGTGCCGGGCGGGAAGCCCTCCTCGGGCCAGCCCTCGGCCTCGTCGTAGACGAAGCCGCAGACCAGGCACTGCCACTTCTTCGCGGGCGGGTTCACTCGCTCTCCTCGGACTCGAAGTCGATCTTC
This sequence comes from Streptomyces solicamelliae, assembly GCF_045348655.1. Lineage (NCBI taxonomy): Bacteria > Bacillati > Actinomycetota > Actinomycetes > Kitasatosporales > Streptomycetaceae > Streptomyces > Streptomyces solicamelliae. The sequence goes on along the minus strand of NZ_CP160404.1, from coordinate 7,084,946 downwards.
TCGCGGACGCCGCAGTCGGGGCAGCACCAGTCGTCGGGCACGGTGTTCCAGGGCGTGCCGGCGGGGAAGCCCTCGCGGGGGTGGCCGTGCCGTTCGTCATAGACGTAGTCGCAGCCGGGGCAGCGGTACCGGCCGGTGCCGGCGGGGAGCGGGCTCATGCGGCGGCTCCGTACCGGGCGAGGAGGCGGGTGCGCTTGGCGGGCTGGATGTTGGCGCGGGTGACGTCGCCCTGGTAGTGGGCGACGACGCGGTGGTCCATGACGCGCCGCCAGAGCGGCGGGAAGTAGGCGAGGACGATCATGCCCGCGTAGCCGGTGGGCATCTCGGGGGCGTCGTCGAAGTGGCGCAGCGACTGGTAGCGGCGGGTGGGGTTGGCGTGGTGGTCGCTGTGCCGCTGGAGGTGGTAGAGGAACACGTTCGAGGCGACGTTGTCGCTGTTCCAGCTGTGCCGCGGGGCGCAGCGCTCGTACCGGCCGCTCGCGGTGCGGTCGCGCCGGAGGCCGTAGTGCTCGGTGTAGTTGATGACCTCGAGCAGGCAGAAGCCGAAGACGGCCTGGAAGGCGAGGTAGGGCAGGATGCCGGGGCCGAAGGCGAGGGCGAGGGCGGCGAAGAGGGCGACGGACATGGCCCAGGCGGTGAGGATGTCGTTGTGCGGGCCCCAGACCGACTTGCCGACGCGGGCGAGCCGGGTCTTCTCCAGGTGCCAGGCGGAGGTGAGGCTGCCGGCGACGGTGCGGGGCAGGAAGCGCCAGAAGCTCTCGCCGAGGCGGGCGCTGGCGGGGTCCTCGGGGGTGGCGACGCGGACGTGGTGGCCGCGGTTGTGCTCGATGTAGAAGTGGCCGTAGAAGGTCTGGGCGAGGGCGATCCGGGAGAGCCAGCGCTCGGACGACTCCTTCTTGTGGCCGAGTTCGTGGGCCGTGTTGATGGCGATGCCGCCGACGCCGCCGAGGGTGACGGCGAGGCCGATCTTGTCGGTGAGGGAGAGTCCGCCGGTGGCGAGCAGCCAGGCGCCGAGGACCAGCCCGGCGTACTGGAGGGGCAGGTAGAGGAAGATGCACCAGCGGTAGTAGCGGTCCTGCTCCAGCTGGGCGAGGGCGCTCTCCGGCGGGTTGACGGAGTCCTTGCCGATCATCTGGTCGATCACCGGGAAGATCACGTACAGCACGGCGAAGCCGGTCCACCAGAAGACGCCGTAGCCGGTGGCCTCGACGAGTCCCCAGCCGATGAAGGGGAAGGCGGGGATGACGAGGCCGAACAGCCAGAGATAGCGCTTGGGGTCGCGCCAGGTCAGAGGGGTGACGGTGGGTTCCACGGGGGGTTCGCTGTGCAGGGCCATGCCGGCTCCCTCGCCATCGAGTGGACACTTTGCTTGCGTACTGTCCAGTAGTTAGACAGCAGAGCAAGAGTCCGTCAATACTCTGGACAGACCCCGATGGATAAAGTGGGGACACCATGACACGCTTTCGCGAAAGTGTTCGGTCCCTGCTCCGCGAACAGGTACTGGACGCCGCCTATCAACTCGTCGCCGCGGACGGCTGGAGCGTGCTCCGCATGGCCGGCATCGCGCGCGCGGCGGGCATCAGCCGCCAGACCCTGTACAACGAGTTCGGCTCCAAGGAGGCGATCGGGAAGGCACTCGTCCAGCGCGAGCTGGAGGGCTTCCTGGTCGGCATCCAACAGGAGCTCGACGCCCACCGCGGCGACCTGGAGGCGGCAGCCGCGGCGGGCGTGCAGTACACGCTCCAGCAGGCGGTGGACAACCCGCTGATCAAGGCGATCCTGCTGGCCGCGCGGGGCGGCGAGGACGACCTCCTCGCCTATCTGACGACCCGCCCCGAACCGGTCTTCGACACGGCGATGGCCATGCTCGACGCCTACGCGACCGAGGCCTGGCCGAACGTGGACGCGGAGTCGCGCGGGCTCGCGGTGGAGACGATCGTCCGCCTCACCGTCAGCCACATCGTCCAGCCGGCCGCGTCCCCGGAGGAGTCCGCCCGCCGCATCGCCCGGATCACGAACCGGGTCGCACATCCCGGCGGACACCGGGGCTGACGCGCTCGCCCGACCGCTCGGCGTACGGCACCCCGGGGGCCGCGCGGGTCGTCCGATCGGCTGACCCCGGCGTCAGCCGTACGGCGCCGGGGTTCCGGCCGCACTGCCGACCGGCGCCGGCTCCGCCCGCGCCCAGGATGGACGGCAGAGCGGGCCGGGCGTCCTCCCGGTGGCCGCCGGAAGGAGACGAGCCCATGAACGCGTCCGCACGCACCGCCCGCGTGGTCCTGCCCTCCGTCGCAGCCGTCCTGCTGCTCGCCGGCTGCGCGCAGTCCGGCGGGGCCGCCGAACGGTCCGCACCCGAGTCGGCGCCCGCCGCGCCCGCCCCGACGGTGACCGGCACGACCCCGTCCGGCACCCTGCTCGTCGCCGACTTCGGCGCGGACACCGTCAGCTTCGTCGACCCCGCCCGGGGCCGGTTCGACTCGGTGCGCGTCGGCACCGCCCCGTACGGCCTGGTCGTCGGGAAGGACGGCCGCGCCTATGTGGCCACCGCGGAGGGCGTCGCCGTCGTGGACACCGCCGCCCGCAAGCGGATCGCGGTCGTGCCGTACGAGACCGAGACGGGCCGCGCGACCACCGGCGAGTACCGCGGTGGCGGCATGGGCATCGCCCTCTCCCCCGACGGCCGCCAGGTGTACGTGGGCGTCAACGTGCCCGGCGGGAACGGGACTCTGGAGATCGTCGACACGGCGGACCTGAAGGTCACGGAGACCGTCCCGGTCGGCCGGCGCCCCTTCGACGTGGACGTCTCACGGGACGGCTCCGAGGTGTACGCGACCAACCACGACTCCTTCGACGTCACCGTCGTGCCCACCCGCTCGCCCGAGGACACCCGACGCATCGAGGTCGCCCCGTACGGCACCGAGGGCGGCCTCGGCTCCTGGCTGAAGCCGCACTACACGGCCGTCCGGGCCTCGGACGGCAAGCTGCTGCTGCCGTTCGAGGGCGAGCGCCTCGCGGTCGTCGACCCGAGGACCGGCCGGGTGGACGTCGAGAAGATGACGGCGAACACGCACCAGCACGGTGCGGCGCTCGCTCCCGACGGCTCGCTGCTCGTCGTCGGCACCGGCCCGATCGACAAGGACGAGGACGAGGGCCCGTCGCTGACCGTCCGCAGGACCGACGGCTCGGAGCGCGTGTACCCGCTGGAGGGGCCGCACGAGGACGTCGCGGTCTCCGCCGACGGCCGCACCGCGTACGTGACGGGGGGCTTCACCCGCGACGGGTACTGGGACGGGATCACCGTGATCGACCTGGACAGCGGGGACACCCGCCGGCTCGCCGCCGGTGAACGTCCGCTGGGGATCGCCGTGTTGTGACGGCCGTTCGGCGGCGCGGATCGCGTGGCGCGATCGTGATGTAGACGTCCCGTGAAGAACCTGATCAACCGCCTGCGGCACGGCAGTCTGTGTGCGGCACGCGACCGTACGTGACGGTAACTCAGGTTTCCGGAGGACGACACACATGGCAGACACCGCAGGGCCCGAGGGCATCGGACGGCGCAGGGTGCTGGCGTACCTGCTGGCCGCGCCGACCCTCGCCGTGGGGGTACGGCTCGGGGCGGACGCCGCCGCCCCGCATTCCGCGCGGGCGGCGATCCCGACGCTGCCGCAGCCGGAGAACCTCTTCGACCTGGGGGACATGCAGAACCTGGCAGCGGCCCCGACCTCCGGCCTGATCACCGTGCGGGTCCACGAGGACGGCACCGCGTCGTTCGAGGTGCCCCGCGCCGAGGCCGGTCAGGGCATGACGACCGCCGTGGCGATGCTGATCGCCGAGGAGCTGGACCTGCCGCTGGAGCAGGTCGAGGTGACCTCGGCGGACGCCCGGCCGGAACTGCTGATGAACCAGCTCACCGGCGGCTCCAACTCGATGCGCAGCCTGTACCTGCCGGTACGCACCGCCGCCGCGGTCGCCCGGCAGCGGCTGGTGGAGACGGCCGCCGCGCAGTGGGGCGTGCCGGCCGCCCGGCTCACGACGAAGGACGGCACGGTCGCGTACGGGACGGCGCACACCGCCTCGTACGGCTCGCTCGCCGCGGCGGCGGCCGGCACCGCGACGACCGCGCTGACGGCGGAGCTCAAGGACCCCGCCGAGTTCCGGATCATCGGCACCCCGCGCAGCCGGATCGACGCGCGGGACATCGTCACCGGGCGCAAGAAGTACGGCATGGACCTCCGGGTGCCGGGCGCGAAGCCGGCGATGGTGCGGCGCCCGCCGACGATCAACGGCACGGTGACGGCGGTGCACAACGCCGACGCGGTACGGGCGATGCCGGGCATCACCGACGTCGTCACGATCACGCACGGTGTCGCGGTCCGCGGTGAAACGTTCGGCCAGTGCATCGACGCGCTGCGCGCCCTGGACGTGACCTGGGGCCCGGGCACGGTCGACGGCGAGTCGGACGCGACCGTGCACGCCAAGTTGAAGAAGGCGGCGCTGCCGATGGTCGTACCGCCGCTCCTGACGAAGAAGGTGGACGCCGAGTTCACCTTCGCGTTCGCCAGCAACAGCCCGCTGGAGCCGGACAACGCGATCGCGGACGTGCGCGGGGACCGGGCGGAGATCTGGGCGAACCTGAAGGTGCCGATCGTCGCGCAGCGCGAGATCGCCGTGCAGTTGGGACTGCCGCAGTCCGCCGTGACGGTGCATGTGGTGGACGGCGGCGGCTCGTTCGGCCGCCATCTGTTCCACGACGTGGCCGCGGAGGCGGCCGAGATCTCCCAGAAGACGGGCAAGCCGGTCAAACTGTCGTGGTCGCGCACCGACAACTTCCGTCAGGGGCGCACCCATCCGATGTGCATCTCGCGGGTGCGGGCCACGTACGCGCTGGGCAACGTACTCAGCTTCGAGCTGCGGCACACCGGTTCCGAGACCGACTTCGGCCACGGGCTCGGCGAGATGATCACGTCGACGGCGGCGCAGTTGCCGGTGGCCGGCAATCTCACCTTCGCCGAGACGATCTTCGCGCTGACGCAGTCCTCGCCGTACAACTTCGGGGTCACCACCCAGCTGTTGCACGAGGTGCCGCTCAAGTTCAACACCGGCAGCATGCGCAACATCTACTCGCCGAACGTGGCGTGCGCCCGCGAACTGGTGGTGGACGAGCTGGCGCGGCAGATGGGCAAGGACCCGGTGGCGTTCCGGCGGGAGTTCCTGCGCGACGAGCGGCTGCGCGCCGTCCTGGACAAGGCCGCCGAGGAGGGCGAGTGGGGGCGGTCGCTGCCGGCCGGGGTGGCGCAGGGCATCGCGCTGCACTCCGAGTACCGGGGTGCGGTCGCCACGCTGGTCGAGATCGACTGCCGTCCGGAGACGGTGAACCGGAAGGTCCCGAACGCGGTCACCGGCCCCCGGGTCACCCGCGCCCTGATGGTGATCGACGCGGGCCTGCCGATCAATCCACGCGGCCTGGAGGCGCAGATGATGGGCGGGTTCAACGACGCCCTCGCGCTGGCGCTCACCTCCAGCCTGCACATCAAGGACGGCATCCCGCTGGAGGGCAGCTGGGACCAGTACTTCTACACGCGCCAGTGGAACACCCCGCCGGAGCTGAGGGTCGTCGTCATGCCGGCCACCGGCGGCACGCCCGGCGGCGCGGGCGAGCTGGGCGTGGCGCCCGCGTTCGCGGCGATCGCCTGCGCGTACGCCCGGGCCACCGGCTCGATGCCGACGAGCTTCCCGATCAACCACGGCACGCTGAGCTTCACCCCTCCCCCGCTCGAACCGTCCACGCCCCAGTCCCCCACCGACGGTCTCGACCACGCGTACTGATCGCGCCTACCGAAGGAGCTCCCCTTGCCCCGCCACACCTTCAAGCTCAACGGCGAGGTCGTCACCGTCGAGGCCGAGGACGACGTCCGGCTGCTGTGGGTCCTGCGCGACCTGCTCGGCGTGACCGGCCCCAAGTACGGCTGCGGGCTCGGCGTCTGCCAGTCCTGTACCTCGCACATCAACGGCAAGGCTTTCAACCCCTGTTCCGTGCCGGTGTCGCAGATCGCCGAGGACGACGAGGTCACCACCATCGAGGGACTGGCCGCGAGCGTCGGCATGGACCTGCACCCGATGCAGGAGGCCTGGCTGGAGCTCGACGTGGCCCAGTGCGGCTACTGCCAGCCCGGACAGATCATGACGGCGGTCGCCAAGGTCCGGCAGGCCGCCGCCGAGGGCCGCGAGATCACCGATGCCGATCTCGACCGGATCCGGAACATCTGCCGCTGCGGCACCTACAACCGGATCCGCGAGGCGATCAAGGCGGGGGCGAAGCGGATGTAGCCGTACGCCGTTCCCGCGCCCCGGTCCGACATGCCCGGGGGCGGGGCGCGGCGCACCATGAGGACATGGACCGTTCTCTGCAGGGCGTCAGCGGGCCGGGGCGGGTCGCGGGGCCGGAGGAGGGCATCAGCACGCAGGAACTGGCACTGGCGGCCCGCAACCACGGGCTGCCGCTGGAGTGCCTGCGGTACGAGGTCACCCCGCCGGGTCTGCACTACGTGCTGGTCCACTACGACATCCCCGCCGTGGACGCCACCGGCTGGGAGCTGACGGTGGGCGGACTCGTGCACACGCCGGTCGCCCTGGATCTGGCGGCGCTGCGCGCGTACCGGCCGGTCACCCACCGCGTGACCATGGAGTGCGCCGGCAACGGCCGGGCGCTGCTGTCGCCGCGTCCGGTGAGCCAGCCATGGCTCGTCGAGGCGGTCGGGACGGCGGAGTGGACGGGCGTGCCCCTGCGGATCCTCCTCGACGAGGTGGGCGTGGAGCCGGGGGCGGTGGAGGTCGTGTTCACGGGCGCGGACCACGGGGTCGAGCGGGGTGTGGAGCAGGACTACCGGCGGAGTCTGCCGCTGGACGTGGCGCTCGGGGACGTCCCCGAGGTGCTGGTCGCGTACGCGATGAACGGGGAGCCGCTGCCGCCGCAGCACGGCTTCCCGGTACGGCTCGTGGTACCGGGCTGGTACGGCATGGCGCACGTGAAGTGGCTCCGGGACGTGACCGTCACCGACACCCCGTTCACCGGCTTCCAGCAGTCCGTGGCGTACCGGATCCGGCAGTCGGCGGACGAGCCGGGGGCGCCGGTCACCCGGATCGCGCCGCGGGCGCTGATGGTCCCGCCGGGCTTCCCGGACTTCATGTCCCGGCAGCGGGTGGTCCACCCCGGCTTCGTCCCCCTGGAGGGGCGTGCGTGGTCCGGCTGGGCGCCGGTCGAGCGGGTCGAGGTCAGCGCGGACGGCGGCGGCTCCTGGACGGACGCCGACGTGGGCCGGCAGGCCGGGCACCCGTGGGCCTGGGCGGCCTGGCGGGTGCTGTGGACGGCGACGCCCGGCGAGCATGTGCTCACGGTGCGCGCGACCGACGCGGAGGGGCGGGTCCAGCCGATGGAACAGCCCTGGAACCGCGGCGGTTTCGGGAACAACCTCGTCCAGCAGGTGCCGGTGCTGTGCGTGAGCACCTGACGACGCAGGGTGCGCAGGGCCGGGCGGGGCGGCGGGATCGGCCGACATGGTCGGGGACCTCGTACCGTGGGATCATTTTGTCGTAGGAGCTACCCGAGGGGGCGCTACCCAAGGGGGCGCAATGTCCCGCATCGAAGAGACCATCGACATCTCTCGCAGCCCCGAGGAAGTCTTCGCGTACATGATGGACCCGGCGCACACTCCGGAATGGCAGGAGAGCGCGATCTCGGCGCGCAAGCTGACCGACGGACCGCTCGGCGTCGGTTCCCGGATCGGGGTCAAACGGCGGCTCGGAGGCCGCGAGATGCCCATGACCATGGAGGTCACCGAGTACGACCCGCCGCGCAGTTGGCACTTCCACGGCCTGGACGGACCGGTCCGCGGTGACGTGAAGGGCACGATCGAGCCGCTTGACGACGGCCGGCGGTCCCGGGTGACGCTGTCCCTGGACTTCGAGTCGCACGGCATCGGCAAGGTACTGGTGCCGCTCGTGGTCAAGCCGCACGTCCGCAAGGAGATGCCGCGGAACGAGGAGCATCTGAAGGACCTGATGGAGTCCGGGATGATGTAGGCGGCCGGTGCGGCCGGGCCGTGGAGCGGCCCGGCCGCAGTCGGTCGGTCGGCAGGTCGACGAGCCGGCCGGTCAGTCCTGGAGCGCGTCGGCCGTGGGGACGACCAGGCCGAACAGGTCCGTGACCGTGGTCAGCGCGGCCGTCTTGAGCGCCTCGGCGGGCAGCACGCCGCCGTCCGGGGACGTCAGCGGGCGGGTCGCGGTGGCGTCGGCGACGACGGTCGGCCGGTAGCCGCGATGGAACGCGCCCTGCGCCGTGAAGGTGACGCACATGTGCGCCATGAATCCGGCCAAGACGAGGTCCCTGCCGCTGCCGGGCGCCGCGCCGAGGTCGGTCAGCCGCTGGACGAGGTCGGTGGCGTGGAAGGAGTCCGGGAACGTCTTGACGACGACGGCCTCGCCGTCGACCGGGGCGACCTCGTCGCTGATCGCGCCGATGTGGGCGCGGATGTCGTACGGGGTGTTCTCGCCGCCGTCGTTGAGGACGTGCACGACGGGCGTACCGGCGGCGCGGGCCCGCGCGAGGAGCCGGGCTCCCGCCTTGAGGGCCTCCTCGGCGCCGGGGAGGGCCATGACGCCGGTGCGGTAGGTGTTCTGGAAGTCGATCAGGACGAGGATCGAATCGGCCAGCCGCGGCGGCTGGTTGTCGAGGCCGACGACCTGGCGCAGGGAGGCGGAGGGGGTGGTGGCGGACATGAGGAGCCTTTCGGTCGGTGGGATCGGGACGTTCGGACATGCCGAGGGCATGGATGAGGGCATGGCGGAGTTCTCCGCCGCGCCGCAGGCGCAGGAGAAGGGGGTTCGGTGGTCGAGCGGCCGGGTCAGCCGGCCCGGGTGGTGCGGAAGCGGCGCCGGTAGGCCGCCGGCGTCGTGCCGAGCTGCCGTCGGAAGGCCCGGTGCAGGGTCTCCGGTGAGCCGAGGCCGGAGGCGGCGGCCACCACGTCGAGCGGTGAGTCGGTGGTCTCCAGGAGCCGCCGGGCCACCTCGAGGCGGGCGGACTCGACGTACGCGGCGGGACTGGTACCGGTCTCCTGGCCGAAGACCCGGGCGAAGTGCCGCTCGCTGAGGCACATCCGGGCGGCCAGTGCGGCCGCGGACAGATCCTCGTCGAGGTGGTCGGCGATCCACAGCAGCAGATCGTCGATGTCCCGCCGGGTCGCGGCGGGTCTGCTGAGCGGCACGGAGAACTGGCTCTGGCCGCCCTGCCGTTTGAGGTACATGACCAACTGGCGGGCCACCGAAAGCGCGGCCTGCTCGCCCCGGTCCTCGGCCACCAGGGCCAGGGCGAGGTCCAGACAGGCACTGATCCCGGCCCCGGTCCACAGCCGGCCGCGGTCGGTCCGGACGAAGATCGGGTCGGGGTCGACGGTCACCTCCGGGTGGTCGGCGGCCAGTTGGGCGGCCGTGGACCAGTGGGTGGTGGCCGTTCTGCCGTCGAGCAGCCCGGCGGCCGCGAGGACGTGCGCTCCGACGCAGACCGACGCGACGCGGCGGGCGTGCGGGGCGGTCTCCCGGACCCAGGCGACGACGGCGTCGTCGATCCGGGCGACCGGGCCGGCGTCGGTCATGTCGACCGCACCGGGCACCAGCAGGGTGTCCACCCGGTCGCCGACCTCATCGAAGGACAGGTCGGTGACCAGCCGTACCCCCGCCGACGTGCGCACCTCGCCCACGGACGGTCCGGCGAGCCGGACCTCGTAGCGGGCGCGGCCGGCGGTCTCGCGGTCGGCCAGCGCGAAGACCTCGGCGGGGCCGGTCACGTCGAGGAGGTCGACATCGGGGAAGACCGCGATGACGACACGGTGCGGAAGGGGCATGTCCTCATCCTCCGTGGCCCGTGCGATGGCCGCAATGACGCTTCTCTGTCACATCCGGACATGCGGTCGGCGGCCGGTCGCTCGCGCGTGAACCGGCGCCCCGGACGCGACTCCTGAAGCCCCGTCGACGGCCCGGGGAGGGGGCAGGAAGGCCCGTACGGGGAGGGGGCGGGGGCGGACGTCACGGGCCGCGGGTGGGCCCGCGAGACACCCCCACACCCCTTCGCCGCACCACCTCTGACCTGGGCTTTTCCCTCCTCTCGGCATAGAGTCGGAGCCGCGGAAAGGAGCCCGGATGCACCGGAACACACGCACGGTCGAGGACGTACTGCGCCTCATGGACGAGCTGTTCGCCCCCGAGGCCGACCGCTGGACGGCGGACGGCGCCGACTGGTGGGACGGCTTCTACGCGGACCGGTCGAAGCCGGTCCCGTTCTTCGTGGCGAAGCCGGACGAAAGCCTGGTGTCGTACGTGGAGCGCGGGCTCGTCCCGCCGGGCGGCCGGGTGCTCGACCTGGGCTGCGGCCCCGGCCGCAACGCGCTGCACCTCGCCTCGCTGGGGTTCCGGGTGGACGCGGTGGACCTGTCCCGGGGCGCGCTGGACTGGGCGGCGGAGCGGGCCCGGGAGGCCGGGGCGGAGATCCGCTTCGTGTGCGGTGACGCGTTCGGCGCGGCGGGGGCGGAGCTGGAGGGTCCGTACGACCTGATCCACGACTCGGGCTGCTTCCACCACCTGCCGCCGCACCGCCGCATCAGCCACCTGGCGCTGCTCGACCGGCTGCTGGCCCCGGGCGGCCACTTGTCGCTGACCTGCTTCGCGGCCGGCGGCATGGGTTCGGAGCTGCCCGACGTGGCGTTCTACCGGGAGGCGGGGCTGCAGGGCGGCCTGGCGTACACGGCGGAGGAACTGCGCTGGGTCTTCTCGGATCTGACGGAGGTGGAGCTCCGCCGCATGACCGACGAGCCGGACGACTCGGCGCGCTTCGGCGAGCCGTTCCTGTGGACGGCGCTGTTCCGGCGCTGAGGCCCCGGTACTGAGTACGGAGGCGGCGGATCTGAGTACGTGCGCCCATCCGCCGGGGCGCGGGCGCCGCTGGAATGGAGCCATGACCTTCGAAGCCCAGCGGCCTCGCCCCCGCATCCAGCACGTCACCGTGGCCGGCACCGCCCTCGCCGCGGCCGTGCTCCCCCTGGTCGTGGGCGTCCTGCTCGCCAAGGCCGCCGCGGCCGACCCGATGACCTCGGTGAACGCGCTGATCACCAACGGCGCGCACCGGCCGCGACTCTCGCCCGCGGAGTGGCGCAGCTGCGGCCGGCGTGCGCTGCGGCGACCGGTGGCGTGGCGCAGGACGGGGCGCGAGGCGAGTACGGCGGTCACGCGCGCGGCGTAGCCCGACCGCACGCGCACCCGCCCGCTGGGCCGACCGGGGCGGGCGCGCCCAGGGAGGTCTCACACGTACGGGTGACGGCATCGGAAGGGCCGTTCGACTGACGGGGTGTCACAAAGCAGGGGAGCGGGGTGCCGGGGGTACCGGAAGGGTGTCTGCCGAACGGCCCCAGGGATCCATTTGCCTCCGCATAAATCCCTACTTATACCCATACTCTCGTCTTGCGTTTTCCGAGAGTGCTCCGCCAGTCGGGTCCGGCCGGTCATCCGCCTTCCGGAAGCCCGTGCGGCGGGGCGTGAGGCCCTTCCGGTACCCCTTCCTGGAGAAACAAATGCGCGTTGCCGTGACCGGTGGCGGTGGTTTCCTTGGGTCACACCTGTGCGAGGCGCTCTTGCGGCGCGGCGACTCGGTGGTGTGCCTGGACAACTTCTCGACGGGCGACCCCGAGAACATCGCCCACCTCCTCTGCGACCCGGCCTTCGAGTTCCAGCACGCCGACGTGAGCGTGGACATGGAGGTCGCGGGCCGCATCGACGCCGTCGCCCACCTGGCGTCCCCCGCGTCGCCACCCGACTATCTGCGTCAGCCGCTGGAGACCCTCGCGGTCGGCAGCCGCGGCACCGAGAACGCCCTGCGGCTGGCCCTGCGCCACGACGCCCGCTTCATCCTCGCCTCGACCAGCGAGATCTACGGCGACCCTCTGATCCACCCTCAGGAGGAGGCGTACTGGGGCAACGTCAACTCGATCGGCCCACGCAGCGTCTACGACGAGGCGAAACGATACGCCGAGGCGGTGTCCGCCGCGTACCGCCGTACCCACGGCGTGGACGTCGGCATCGCCCGCATCTTCAACACCTACGGCCCCCGGATGCGGCCGCACGACGGCCGCGTGGTGTCCAGCTTCATCACCCAGGCGCTGACCGGCGAGCCGCTCACCATCTACGGCGACGGCAAGCAGACCCGCAGCTTCTGCTACGTCGACGACCTGATCCGCGGTCTGCTCGCGCTCCTCGACTCGTCCGAGCTGGGCCCGTTCAACCTCGGCAACCCGGTCGAGCGCACCGTCACCGAACTCGCCGAACTGGTACTCGGGATGACCGGTTCGGCGTCCGAGGTGAAGTACCACCCGCTGCCGGTCGACGACCCCGTCCGCCGCCGCCCGGTGATCACCCGCGCCCGTGACGTCCTGGGCTGGGAGCCGGAGTTCGACATCACCGAGGGTCTGCGCCGCACCGTCGCGTACTTCGCGGATCGCCCCGACCGGCTGCGCGCCTCGGCCGCCGCGATCCGCGGCAGCCAGGACGAGACCGTCCCGCTCGCCGCGGTGACGGGCCCGGCCACCGGAGACCGGACGATCCCCGGCCCGGCCACCGCCGCCTCCGGAGTGGCGTCCGCCGGCGTGCCCGGCTCCTCCGCCGCCGGCGGCTGAACCCCGGGCCGGGGCCGGACGGTGCCCGCCGTCCGGCCCCGGCGGCTCCCTCCGCATCGGCATCCCGCCCCCACGGCCCGCTCTCGCACCGCCTGGAGAACCCGCTGTCATGACGTCGCTGGAGCAAGGTCCCCTCGGCGGGACCGGCACCGTCCAGGACCCCCCGGTCCTCGCCCCCGCCCCCGGTTCGCCGGAGGAGTGGCGGGCGCTGGGGCACGAGATCACGGCCCGCTCGAACGGCACGGTCGCCTCCATCGGCCCGGACGGGCCGCTCTTCGCGGGCCCGCGCCACGCCCGCACCCCCCTCAAGGGCAGCTTCGTCCGACCGCTCCGGCTCCGCGACCGCCTCCTGGTGGGCGTGCTCGCCCTCGGCTGGGTCGCCTGCGCCGCCATGTTCTGGCTGTGGTGGCTGCAGCCGGCGCACCGCGTCAGCTGGGTCGGCCTCGTCGTCAACAGCGCCCTGCTCGTCTATCTGGCGGTGCTCCCGATCCACTTCCTGGCCTCGATGCTCCGGCTCCGGTGCTTCGACCCCGCCGCGAAGGTCCCCGCGCTGCGGACCGCCTTCGTCGTCACCCGCGCCCCCTCCGAGCCGTGGAACGTGGCCCGGACGACGCTGGAGGCGATGCTCGACCAGGACTTCCCGCACCCGTACGACGTGTGGCTCTGCGACGAGGACCCCACCGACGAGATCCTCGAGTGGTGCCGGACGTACGGCGTCGGCCTCTCCTGCCGCCGCGGCAGGACCGACTACCACCGCGCCGACTGGCCGCGGCGCACCCGGTGCAAGGAGGGCAACCTCGCGTACTTCTACGACCACTGGGGCTACGAGCACTACGACGTCGTCGCCCAGCTCGACTGCGACCACGTCCCCCACCCGCACTACCTGACCGAGGCTGTCCGTCCCTTCTCCGACCCGGCCATCGGCTATGTCGCCGCCCCCAGCATCTGCGACGCCAACGCCGACGACTCCTGGGCCGCCCGGGGCCGGCTGCACCGCGAGGGCGCCTTCCACGGCGCCGTCCAGCTCGGCTACTCGGCCGGCCTCGCCCCGCTGTGCATCGGCTCGCACTACGCGGTGCGCACGGAGGCGCTGCGGGAGATCGGCGGTCTCGGCCCGGAGCTCGCCGAGGACATGTCGACCACCTTCCTGCTCAGCTCGGCGGGCTGGCAGGGCGCGTTCGCGATCGAGGCGGAGGCGCACGGCGACGGTCCGATGACCTTCGCCGCCATGGTCACGCAGGAGTTCCAGTGGTCGCGCAGCCTCGCCATGCTGCTCCTCGGCATCGTCCCCGGCCACATGCGACGGCTGCCGGGCCGCCTGCGGCGGCGGTTCTCGTTCCTGCTGTCGTTCTACCCGCTGCTCGCCCTGACGACGGTCATGGGCGTCGCGCTGCCGCCCGTCGCCGCGGTCACCGGCATGCACTGGATCAACGTCAACTACGGCGAGTTCCTGCTGCGTTTCTGGGCCATGTCCTTCTGGCTGGTCCTGCTGATGCTGCTCTGCCGCCGCCGCGGACTGCTGCGCCCGCGCAACGCGCCGCTGGTCAGCTGGGAGGGCTGGCTGTACGCCCTCGCCCGCTGGCCGTACGCGGTCTGGGGCATCACGGCGGCGCTGCGGCAGAAGCTGCGTCCCCGTCCGATCACCTTCAAGGTCACGCCCAAGCAGAACGGCGGCCTCCAGCCGCTGCCCGTGCGCGCGGTCGCCCCGTACCTGCTGATCACCACGGTGCTGTCCGGCTCCGCCGTCGTGGGCCAGTTCACCGGGCCCGCGGTCGGCTACGTGTTCCTCTCCATCCTCGGCGCCCTCACCTACACCACGGTCACCCTCGCGATCGCCGCACTCCACATCGGGGAGAGCGCGCGGGCAGCCGGCGTCCCCCGCCACCGCGCGGTGCGGACCGCCGCCCTGCCCATGGCGATGGGCCTGCTCACGCTGCTTCCGGTGGCGCTCGCAATCGGCATCTTCCCCTCCTACCTCGCCGGCTTCTACGCCTGGTGACAGCCCCCGCGGCCACTCGAGAAACGAGGTCCCCCGTGCCCAAGACCGTCCTGGTCACCGGCGGCGCCGGCTTCATCGGCAGCCACACCTGTGTCGAACTCCTCCGGTCCGGCCACGAGGTGGTCGTCCTCGACGACCACTCCAACAGCTCCCCGGAGGCGCTGGAACGCGTCGCGAAGATCGCGGGCCGTCCGATCGCCGCGGTGCACACCGCGGACGTGCGCGACCGCCGGGCGCTGGACGCCGTGTTCACGAGCCACCCGATCGACGCGGTGATCCACTTCGCCGCGAAGAAGGCCGTCGGCGAGTCGGTGCAGATCCCGCTCACGTACTACGACATCAACGTCGGCGGCACCACGACACTGGTCTCGGCGATGCACGACCACGGCGTGCACCGGCTGGTGTTCTCGTCGTCCTGCTCGATCTACGGCAACGCGACGGTCGTCCCGCTCACCGAGGAGTCCCCGGCCGCGCCCACCAACCCGTACGCGACGACCAAGTGGACCTGCGAGCGCATCCTCGCGGACCTCTGCCAGCACGTGCCCGAACTGCGGGTGCTGGCGCTGCGGTACTTCAATCCGGCCGGCGCGCACCCCAGCGGACTGCTCGGCGAGGACCCGAGCGGCGTCCCGAACAACATCATGCCGTTCCTCACGCAGATCGCCGTCGGCCGCCGCGACGAGCTCAGCGTCTTCGGCGACGACTACCCGACGCCTGACGGCACCGGGATCCGCGACTACATCCACGTCGTGGACGTCGCCGAGGGCCATGTCGCCGCCCTGGACCACCTCGACGACGAGTCCGGCCTGCAGGTCTTCAACCTCGGCACCGGGCGCGGCTGCTCCGTCCTGGAGCTCGTGCAGACCTTCGAGGAGGCGTCCGGTCAGCCGATCCCGCACCGCATCGCGCCGCGCCGGGCCGGCGACGTCGCGGAGCTGGTGGCCGATCCGGCCAAGGTCGCGGCGGCCTGGGGCTGGACGGCGCGGCGCGACCTGGCCGCGATGTGCCGCGACGCGTGGAACTTCCAGCAGCAGAACCCCTACGGCTACGCGTCCTGACGAGTGCCGTCGCCGTCGCCGTCCTTGGTCCCCACCCTCGCACTCCTCCCACCCTTCGTCCCCGTCCCCGTCCTCGCAGTTCCGCTCAGACAGGAGAACCCCGCATGCGGTTGACCGTCATCGGTACGGGATACCTCGGAGCTGTGCACGCCGCGTGCATGGCCGACATCGGGCACGACGTCCTCGGCGTCGACGTCGACGTCGAGAAGATCACCGCCCTCGCCGAAGGCCGGCCCCCGTTCTACGAGCCGGGACTCGACGACGTCCTGACCCGCGCCCTCGCCTCCGGACGCCTGCGCTTCACCACGAGTCTGCGCGAGGCCGCGGCGCACGGCGAGGTCCACTTCATCTGCGTCGGCACGCCGCAGCAGGCCGGTTCCCAGGCGGCGGACCTGCGGTACGTCGACGCCGTGGTGGACGGGCTCGTCCCGCATCTGCCCGCGTCGTGTCTGGTGGTCGGCAAGTCCACGGTCCCGGTGGGCACGACGGCCCGGCTGACGACCCGGATCGCGGGTCTCGCGCCGGCGGGCGTACGGGCCGAGGTGGCGTGGAACCCGGAGTTCCTGCGCGAGGGCTTCGCCGTCGAGGACACCCTGCGGCCGGACCGGCTCGTGGTCGGCACCGAGAGCCCCGAGGCCGACGCGATGCTGCGCCGGGTGTACGCCCCGATGGTGGTGGCCGGCGTGCCGTACATCAGCACCGACCCGAACACGGCGGAGCTGGTGAAGGTCGCGGCGAACTCCTTCCTCGCCACGAAGATCTCGTTCATCAACGCGATGGCCGAGGTCTGCGACGCGGCGGGCGCGGACGTGGTCACGCTCGCCGACGCGCTGGGCCACGACACCCGGATCGGCCGCCGCTTCCTGAACGCCGGGCTCGGCTTCGGCGGCGGCTGCCTGCCCAAGGACATCCGGGCGTTCACCGCGCGGGCGCAGGAGTTGGGCGTCGGGGCGGCGGTGGCGTTCCTCGACCAGGTCGACGAGATCAACCAGCGGCAGCGGGCCCGGACCGTCGCGCTCGCCCGCCGGCTCGCGGGCGGTGACCTGGCGGGCCGTCGGGTGACGGTGCTCGGCGCCACCTTCAAGCCGAACAGCGACGACGTACGCGACTCGCCGGCGCTGGCCGTCGCTGCGACGCTGCACCGCGAGGGCGCGGACGTCCGGGTCCACGACCCGGAGGGCAGCGCCAACGCGCAGCTCGCCCACCCGGAACTGCGCTGCAGCGCCGACCTGTTGACCGCCTGCCAGGGTGCGGAACTGATCCTCCACCTCACGGAGTGGGACCAGTACCGCGAGGTGGACCCGGTCAAGCTGGCCCGCGTGGTCCGCGAACCGGTCCTCGTCGACGGCCGCAACGCGCTCCCCCACGAGGAATGGCGTGCTGCCGGCTGGACAGTCAAGGCCCTGGGCCGCCCCACCCCCACGGACCGCCCCGACTCCGACCGCCCGACCACCCCCCTGCGCACGACGATCACCTCCCCGGCCACCGGCCCGGACCGCACCACGGCCCTGGCCTAGTCCGCCCTGGGGCCGCACGCCGTCACCGCCCCGCCCACAACGGGCGGGGCGGCGCCGGATCACCGCACCCAAGCGACTCCCGCCCCACGGGCCTCAAAGCCCGGCGTCGCCCTCTGCCCCCGCCCTGCCCTGCCCTGCCCTGCCCGGAATGGTCACCGTCACGGGCGGGGCGCTCTCACAGAGCCACGCGCCGAGCGGCTTGCACCGGGGCCTCACCTCGGCCTCGTACTTCGCCGCTTCGCCCCGCGACGCCGACCGTGATGGGCGTAAGGCGCGGCGCAGAGCCAGGCTGCGAGGAGCCCGCCCCCGTGCCTCACTGCCCGGCGGTGTCCTCCGCCGGTTCCGCGATGAGGGCCGTGCCGACGCGGCGGAAGCCCACGCGGGCGTAGATCCGGGCCACGTGCTCGTCCCCGGCGGACAGGAAGACCGTCCGTACGCCCCGGGCCCGCGCGTCGGCGACCAGGGCGGCGGTGACGGCCGCCCCCAGGCCGCGTCGGCGGGCGGCCGGCAGTGTGCCGACGCCGACGATCTCGCTGACCTCCCCCACCGGCTGGTGCTGTCCCGCGCACAGCACGGTGTCGTCCTCCAGCGCGGCCGCCTGCCGCGTCAGCCCCTCCTCGATCCGCCGCGCGATCCTCCCCACCGTGCCCGCTCCGGCCTGCTCCCGCATCCGCTCGGCCAGCTCCACCGCGCCCGCCGCTCCGACCGCGGTGCCCCGGTCGGCGAAGGCCAGCTGCGGGACGCACATCGCGCCGAGCAGCGCGGGGTCGTCCGCCGCGAGCATCCGTACGACCGCCCCGTCGGCCCGCGGCGGCTCCGCCGGCCCGGCGGGCGCGTCCGCATCCAGGTCGAGCGCCATCAGCGGGTGCGCGTGGACGGCGAGCCCGGTCGCCTCGACCGCCGCGCGCAGCCCCGGCGTGGTCTCGTCGACCCACTCCAACGCCTCCGGCACCCCCAGCTCCCGCTGCCGCGCACGGACCCGCTCCACGTCGTCGGCGGTCGCCCCGGCCGCCGAGCCCAGGGCGGGCCGCGCGTAGTAGGGCCAGCCCGCGCCTTCCCGCACGAAGAGGGTGAGCGTCCCGAAGTCCTCGGCCCGGGCCGAGGATCGGGGCACCGCGTCGTAGTAGCGCTCTATGCGGTCCAGCAGGTCGCGGCGGAGCTCGGGAACGAGGTCGGGAGCGAGGTCAGGAGCAAGATCAGAAGTCACGGCCGGAATCCAAGCACGGACCGCCTCGCGCCCGCGCGGCCTTTCTCCCTCCGCCGTCAGTACCAGTACGCCTTGACGACTTCGTGCCCGGCCGCGGCAGCCCGCCCGTAGAACGCGCGCAGACCGTCGTGGTGCGCGCGTATGTGAGCCTTGATCAGCGCCTTGTGTTCCTCGGCTTCCGCCGGTTCGAGCCGCCCCTTCCACAGGGGCGCGAGCTTCGCCCCCGCCTCACCCCACAGCGCCTCGAAGTCCGCCGCGGCCAGAAAGCCGGCCGCCGCCCGGACGTCACTCGCACCAAGAAGCATGAACGGCGGCCGGTCGGCATCGGAGCGGTACACGACCCGGCCTCCGTACACCGGCAGTTCCCACTCCGGCCCGGCGTCCGGATCGACGACCCTCGTGGCCTCGTACAGCTCGTGGAGCTTCCCGAAGTCCTTCTCGATCGCCGCCGCCACCCCCGCCGCGTACTCCACCTCGATCACGTCCCAGGCGTCGCGCATGAAGGTCTCGAGCCACCCTGCCTCGGCCCGGGCCTCGCCCTCGACCACCGCCCGCAGATGCATGTGAAAACTCACGCCGTGCCCCCCGATGCGCCCCCGTTGCAGTCCGTTCTCCGGACCTTGGTACATACGCTAACCCCCGCCACTGACAACGCCGAAGGACCACGACGGACGACCGTCGTGGTCCTTCGGCATCTGCCTCCGGGTGGTCAGTTCTGGGCGAGCAGACCTTCGCCCGTGCCCGGCCCGGCCAGCTGGCCGCTGCTCAGGTCCTCCACCGTGTCGGTGACGACGGACCCCACCGACGTCGGGTCCGGCAGGAGGTTCAGGCCCTCGGCGCCGACGGCGGCGGAGGCGGGCGAGGGGCTGACGATGGCTGTGACGACGCCGGCGGCGAAGGACGCCACGGCGAGCATGCTGCGCTTCTTCATGACCAGAACAACTACTGAGCGGCCGATCGGTCACGCATGAACCGGTATCGGCCGCGATCACCGTCCTCCGGCGACCCGCAGCACGGTCCCGGTGGTGTACGAGGCGTCCGGCGACAGCAGCCAGGCGATCGCCGCGGCGATCTCGCCCGGCTGTCCCGGCCGCCCGAGCGGGATCGTCGCCGCCGCCTTGGCCGGACGGTCGGGATCCCCCATGGCCGCGTGCATGTCGGTCTCCACCACGCCCGGGGCGACGCCGTTCACGCGAATGCCGTCCGGGCCCAGTTCTTTGGCGAGGCCCACGGTCAGGGCGTCCGTGGCCGCCTTCGTCGCCGCGTAGTGCACGTACTCGCCGGGGCTGCCCAGAGTGGCGGCCGCGGACGACACGTTCACGATGGCGCCGGCGCCCCGCGCCGCCATGTCCCGGGCCGCCCGCCGCGCACACAGCAGGTACCCGAACACGTTGACGTCGAGCACGCGGCGCAGGTCCTCGGTACGGACGTCGACGAACCGGGTCAGCGGCCCGGTGACGCCTGCGTTGTTCACCAGGCCGGTGACCGGCCCGAGTTCGCCGGCCGCCATGTCGAACAGCCGGTCCACGTCCTTCTCCTCGGACGTGTCGGCGCGTACGGCGACACAGCGCGCTCCCGCCGCGCGGACGGCGGCCGCCGTCGCCTCGGCGGCCGCGGCGTCGCGTACGTACCCGAGGACCAGGTCGTGGCCCTCGGCCGCGAGCCGGACGCAGGCCGCGGCGCCGATGCCGCGGCTGCCTCCGGTGACCACGGTGACGGGACGGGACATGTCGGCTCCTCCTGCCGGGTCGTGTCGCACGGTCAGCGCTCGAGGTCGTGTACGAGTGCCGCGTAGACGTACTCGCTGCCCCAGCGCTCTCCGTCGAGATCGTTCTCCACGAGGTGCGCCTCGCGACGCATCCCCAGGCGCTCGCAGAGTTTCGCCGAGCCGGTGTTCTCCACGTCGAGGCGGGCGAAGATCCGGTGCGCGCCGAGCGTGTCGAAGGCTAGGGAGGCGACGGCGCGGGCGGCCTCGGTGGCGTATCCGCGGCCCTCGTGCTCGGGATGGAGCGCCCAGCCGATCTCCACCTGCTGCGCGTGCGCGCCGGCCAGCTTGACGACGACCTCGCCGATGACGCCGGGCGCGTCGGCGCGGGTCACGGCGAGGACGAGTTCGTCGCCGTCCTTCGACCAGCCGGTGGGTGCGGAGATCTTCTCGATGACCTCGGCGCAGCGGTCACGCGTGCGCGGCGGCCGGTACAGGTAGCGGGCGACGCTCTCCAGTCCCTGGTACGCGTGCATGTCGTCGAGGTCGTCGGCGGTGAACAGACGCAGGCTCAGCCGCTGGGTGGTCACCGGCAGCGTGATGCGGTCCAGGTGGTCCGTGCCGTCCATGTGCGCTCCTGGGGATCGTGGTCCCGCACGAGGTTATGCGCGATCTTGATCTCGGGCACCTGAATTCGGGCGGGTGCCGCGACCACGAGACCGGATCCGGATGGTCGCGGCGTGGCGCTCAGTCGTCCGTCCGGGGCTGGGCGGCGCCCACCGTCGGCGCGCTGCCGAGCCGGGTCCCGAAGTAGTCGACGGGACCGGGGTCGACGCCGGTCTCGTCGGGGGTGAGTCCGGCCGGCACCTCGCCGGCGCAGCGCGGTACGAGGTTCCCGGCACCGGCCCGGTCGGTGACCGGGGCGGCCATGCCTCGCAGGCAGGGGTCCTCCTTCGAGCCGGTCGGATCGCCGTCGAGGATCTCCTGGCGCGACGCCTGCCGCCAGGCGGCCAGCGTCCGGTACCGCTTGTCGCCCCACAACAGCCCCCAGTCGCCGGTGCTGTAGTAGTCGTTGCCCTGCAGCCGCATGTACTGAGGGCTGTACGCCGACTGGGCCTCCACCAGCGGGCCTCCGTCGGTGACGAAGATGTTGTTGTGGACGCGGACGTTGCGCATGCCGTCGCGCAGCCGGAGGGCGGGGGGCCGCTCGCCGGTGTCCTCCGCGGCCTGCAGTCCGTCGGTCCGCATGACGACGGTGTTGTGGTAGATGTCCAGGTTCTTCATGCGGGTGCCGAAGGCGACGATGCCGCCGTAGTCGGGGAGGCTCCGCGCGTCGTCCCAACTCATGTTGAAGCGCACGATGTTGTTCTTGTGGGCGCCGGTCGGCATTCCGGAGTACACGAGGAATCCGGGCCCGTCGTTGCCGTAGGCCAGGTTGTACTGCATCACCGAGGACGACACGTTGTTGTCGAGACCGAAGCCGCCGCCGTCGACCGTGGAGCCGGTGCGGTTGCGGTAGGACGTGTTGTGTTCGAGCACGACGCGGGTGGAGTCGAAGACCCAGATGCCCTCGGGGCCCTCGTCCGCGTTGGCGGATGACTTCGCGCCGTTGTCGTGCGCCACGGAGCGCTGGACCTTGCCGTCCCGGACGCTGCCGAGCTTGATGCCGCTGCCGGTGTTGCGGTAGTCCTCGTCGGGATCGCCGCTGTTCCGGTACGCCTTGACCCGCTCGATCCGTACGCGCTGGTGTGCGTACACGGGGCTCTCGGCCTCGAAGTCGGGGCCGTCGAAGGAGATTCCGGCCTCGAGGTTGTGGTGGACGGCGGAGTCGGTGATCCGTACGTCGCTGAAGCCCACGTGCTGCGCGCCCGCTTCGACGCTGATCCCGTTGCGGAAGCCGCTGACGTCGACGTTGGAGATCCTGACGTGGTCGAGTCGCCTGCCGTCCGGCCGCTTGTTCAGGAAGGAGATGCCCTCGCCGTAGCGCAGTGATCCCTTGGCGCCGACCAGGGAGACGTTGCGGATCTCGACGCCGCCGGTGTCCCGGACGGCGATGGCGGAGGTCCCGGCGGTGACGACGACGGCGCGGCCGGTTCCGTACGACTCGATGATGACGGGCTTGATCGCGCTGCCCGCTTCGTTCCTGCCGAGGGTGAGGCGGCCGGGGAACCGCGCGCCGCCCTTGAGGCGGAGCCGGTCGCCGGGCCGGAAGCGCGCGTCGTCGGCGTGGGCGAGGGTCCGCCACGCGGTCTCCGGCGACATGCCGTCGTTCTTGTCGTCGCCGTCCGGGCTCACGTAGAAGGTGAACGGGCCTCCGCTCGCGGGGCGGGCGGGGCGGTAGACGCCCGGTACGTCGCAGCCCGTCAGCAGCAGAAGCGCCGCGGCCGAGACCCCGGCGGCGGTCCTCTTCGTCCGGCTCCGCATCACCGCTCGCACTGCCACCCCTTAGGTCGTACTGGTGCCCCGTCAGGCACACACAACGCAACAGACTGCCAGAAAAGGTGCATACGAAACGCCGACGACGGCACGGCATCCGAGTCACACGCGCGCCGTCATCCGTACCGGTGATCCACTCGGCCCGCCCCGGGGCGCTCCGGGAGCCGCCCTCGGCAGGCGATCACCGGTCGTGACCGAGATGAAAAAGCGTCAACTCCGCCGAACGGCAGGCTTCGCCGCCTCGCTCCACACCTACGATCAGGTGAACATGAAGACTGCAGCTCACCGACGCTCCCGCATGGGCATCCGGGACGTGGCCGCCGCCGCCGGGGTCTCCATCACGACTGTCTCCGACGCGCTCAACGGCAAGGGCCGGCTCCCGGACGCCACCCGCCGCCACGTCCGCGAAGTCGCCGACCGACTGGGCTACCGCCCGTCCGCAGCGGCCCGCACCCTCCGTACCGGAAAGTCCGGCCTGATCGGCCTGACCGTCACCACCTACGGGGATGAACCTTTCACCTTCACCGAATTCGCCTACTTCGCCGAAATGGCCAGAGCCGCCACCTCCGCCGCACTCGCCCGCGGATACGCCCTGGTCATCCTCCCCGCCACCAGCCGACACGACGTCTGGTCCAACGTCGCCCTCGACGGCACCGTCGTCATCGACCCCTCCGACCACGACCCCGTCGTCACCGAACTCGTCCGCCAAGGCCTCCCCGTCGTCTCCGACGGACGCCCCGCCGGCACCCTCCCCGTCACCGCCTGGGTCGACAACGACCACGAAGCAGCCGTCCTCGACCTCCTCGACCACCTCGCCGACGCCGGCGCCCGCCGCATCGGACTCCTCACCGGCACCACCACCGACACCTACACCCGACTCTCCACCCAGGCCTACCTCCACTGGTGCAACCGCGTCGGACAAGACCCCGTCTACGAGGCCTACCCCGCACACGACCCCTGCGCCGGAGCCGTCGCCGCCGACCGCCTCCTCGCCCGACCCGACCGACCCGACGCCGTCTACGGACTCTTCGACCCCAACGGCACCGACCTCCTCGCCGCCGCACGACGCTACGGACTCCGCGTCCCCGACGACCTCCTCCTCGTCTGCTGCAGCGAATCCACCGTCTACGCCACCACCGAACCCCCCATCACCACCCTCTCCCTCAAACCCCGCCGCATCGGCACCGCCGTCGTCCAACTCCTCATCGACGCCATCGAAGGAATCGGGCACGACAACCCGGACAGCGTCACGATGCCCACGCAGCTCATCACCCGCGCGTCCAGCCGGGGACGCCGGCACTGCGACGCGTAGATCACAGTCGGGGCGATATGACCGTATTGCCCGTTCTATCGCTAAGCTCTCCGGCATGACTGAGGGCCTGGAAATTCACGGGGTACGGGCGGTTCCCGAGGGCATGGTGTGGGTCCCCGGAGGAACCTGCGCGATGGGCAGCGAAACGTTCCACCCGGAGGAACGTCCCGTACGGCCGGTCTCCGTCACAGGCTTCTTCATGGACATCCGGCCCGTCACGAACGCCGAGTACGCGGCCTTCGTGCTGGCGACCGGCCACGTCACCGCAGCAGAGCGGCCGTCCACCCCGCCCGTCCCGTCCCGGGTCCCCGGCTCGTACGTCTTCCGGCAGACACAGGGCCCGGTGCCCCTCGAGGACCGCAACCAGTGGTGGGCGTACGTCCCCGGCGCCGACTGGCGTCACCCGCTCGGCCCCGCATCCACACTCGAGGACCGCGCGGACCATCCGGTCACCCACGTCACGTACACGGACGCCACCGCGTACGCCGGCTGGGCCGGCAAGCAGCTGCCCACCGAGGCGGAGTGGGAGTTCGCCGCCCGCGGCGGCCTCGCGGGCGCCGCGTACCCCTGGGGCGACGAGCTCGCCCCGCACGGCCGCCGGATGGCCAACACCTGGCACGGCGACTTCCCCTGGCGGCGCGCCACCCCGCCCGGCACCTCCCCCGTCGGCGCGTACGACCGCAACGGTCTCGGTCTGCACGACATGGTCGGCAACGTCTGGGAGTGGACGACCGACCCCGCCTCGGCCGAACTCAGCTGCGCACCCGCCCACCCGTGCCGCGTCCCGGACGCCGCCGAGCCCGAGACGCAGCGGGTGATCAAGGGCGGCTCGCATCTGTGCACCCCGCGCGCCTGCCACCACTTCCGCCCCGCCGCCCGCGCCGCGGAGCCGGACACCACGTCCGCCTGCCACCTCGGCTTCCGCTGCGTCAGCCGCTGACCGGCAGGGCGTGACCTCAGATGCGCTCGACGTACGGAGCGCGCCACGCCGGAGAGGGGGCCTCTCCCCGCTCCGTCCAGTATTCGCATCCACGGGCGACCAGGCCGTCGCATACGGTCCAGAACGACGCCACCCGGAAGACCCCCATCGTCTCGTGAGGGACTTCCACCTCGGAGACGACGTCGTTCCCGGAGGCCACGATGCGGAGGACCTTGATCGACCATCCCTCCGGGTACTCCGCGTTGACGCGTATGAAGTTCTCCCTGCCCCGGATGCGTTCCGCGCTGACCGGCCATTCCACGACCAGGTCGTCCGCCAGCAGCTCGCCGACCCCCGACCAGTCCCGGGCCTGGATCCGGCTCCAGAGGAGCTCGATCGTCCGTGAAGGTTCCATGACCTCCATCCTGCCCGGCGCCACTGACAACGGTTCCGACGGCGGGACGGTCAGCGGGCCAGGGCGTCGGCGTGGCGCAGGGCCGTGAGCAGGGCCGTGTGGTCCGCGGTGCCGGTTCCGGCAAGGTCGAACGCCGTGCCGTGGTCGACGCTGGTGCGGACGAACGGCAGGCCGACAGTGATGTTCACGCCGTGCTGGAGCCCGAGGTACTTGACCGGGATCAGGCCCTGGTCGTGGTACTGCGCGACCACCGCGTCGAACTCGCCCGCACGGGCCCGCATGAAGACCGTGTCGGCGGGCAGCGGGCCGTGCGCGTCGATGCCTTCGGCGCGGGCGGCCGCGACGGCGGGGGCGATGACGTCGAGGTCCTCACGGCCGAACAGTCCGTTCTCGCCGGCGTGCGGGTTGAGCCCGGCGACGGCGATGCGCGGTGCGGACGGGGTGCTGCGGCGCAGGGTGCGGTCGGTCAGCCGGATGACGTCGAGTTCGCGGGCCGGGGTCAGCGCGTCGATGGCGTCGCGGAGGGACTGGTGGACCGTCACCAGGACCACCCGCAGCCGGTCGTCGGCCATCATCATGGCGTAGTCGGAGGTGCCGGAGAGCTCGGCGAGGATCTCGGTGTGCCCCGGGTGCGGGATCCCGGCGAGCCGCAGGGCCTCCTTGTTGACGGGCGCGGTCGTCATGGCGCGCACGGCGCCGCCGAGCGCGAGTTCGCCGGCGCGCCGCACATACGCGTACGAGGCGGCTCCCGCGCGGGCGTCGACGGCACCCAGGGGCAGGTCGGCCGGGAGCCTCTCGCCCACGGGCAGGACGTCGAGGACGCCCGGCTCGTGGGCCGCTTCCTCGGGCCCCGCGACGGGGTTGACGGCCAGGCCGGTGCGGACGACGCGTTCGGCGCGGGCCAGGACGCCCGGGTCCCCGACGACGAGGACCGGCCCGGGGACGCGGGACGGGTCGGCGCAGGCCCTGAGCACGATCTCGGGGCCGATGCCGCAGGGGTCGCCCATGGTGAGAGCGATCGGCGTCATGCGCGCTCCCCGGCGCCGAGGGTGAGGCGGCAGAGGCGTACGAGCGTGACGTCGTCGCCGAAGCCGCCGGCCTTGACGAGGACGGGGAGGGCGGCGGGGCCGCCGAGGAGGGTGCCGCGGGCGACCCCGGGCTCGGGTTCGTCCACGAGGTCGAGGCCGGTGGCTTCGAGGGCGTGGAGGACGGCGGCGGCCGTCTCGCCGCCGGTGACGACGAGCGCGTCCACGGTTCCGTCCGCGGCGAGGGCGCGTACGGCGGCGGCCATGGCCGCCGCGAGGGCGCGGGCGGCCGTGGGCGCGATGCGGTCGTCGGGGGTGGCGAGGGTGAGGACCGGGGCGGTGAGACGGCGGAGCGCGGCGGCGGTGGCCAGTGGATCGGGACCGGCGACGACGCCGTCGGCGTGGGCTTCCGCGCGGAGCCGGGCGAGTTGGCTGCGGGTGGCAGGGTTGGCGCTGCCGACCACGCAAAGGGGGCGGCGGGCCACAGGCAGCACAGAAGGCGAACCCTCGGGTTGGGCGTGGTGGCGCGCGAGGGCGGCGGCGAGGCCCGGGGAGCCGACCCACAGCACCTCGTCGGGGCGGGGAACGGCGGCGACGATCCGGTCGAGGTCGGCGTCGGCGGTGGCCGAGCAGACGAACAGGCCGCCCCGGTCGAGCAGTCCTGGGAGGCGCTCGGCCGCGTCGTCGGGCTCGACGGCCACGGCGGCGGGCAGGACGGCGGTGAGGTCGGAGCGGGTGACGGGGTGGACGGGGTCGCGGGCGAACTCGCTCCGGTGGACGGGGACGCCGCGCACGTACTGGACGGCGTGCCGGGTCGTGCGGCCTTCGGCGGGGAACGCGGGCGCGACGACGACGGACCTGCGGCCCGAGCCCTCCCACGCGGCCCGGATCTCGGCGGCGACATGACCGCGGAGGGTGGAGTCCACCGTCTTGAGCAGCAGTTCGGCGCCGGCGAAGGCGCGGGCGGCGCTTCGGGTGAGATCGGCGGCGGTGGGCTCGTCGAGGAGACGTGTCCCGAGGTCGAGGGCGGTGACGCCGGGGGCTGCCGGTGCCGCCGGGACGGTGATACCCGGTGCGGGTGAGGTCGCCGGGGAGGTGAGGAGGATGCGGGCGGGGTGGCCCGCGCGGCGGAAGGGGGCTGCCCCGTCTCCGGCGCTGGTGAGGTCGTCGGCGAGGATGGCGAGGGTGGCCATGCCGGTGCCTCCAGGGGTGTGGGTGCGGTGACGGGATCGAGTCTGGGCCAGGGGAAAGTCGCTGGACAAACGATTCATTCTCACAGGGCCGGTGAGGAGAATGCACAGGTGAACCCTTGGCCGGACCTGCCACCGCCGAACACGCTGCTGCCCTTCGAGGCCACGGTGCGGCACGCCAGCATGACGGCGGCCGCGCGCGAACTCCATGTGACGCACGGCGCCGTGAGCCGGCAGATCCGGAACCTGGAGCGGGCGCTCGGGGTGTCCCTGTTCGAGCGGGGTGCGCGGACGTTGCGACCGACGCCGGAGGCGCAC
Source organism: Streptomyces solicamelliae (assembly GCF_045348655.1). Classification (NCBI taxonomy): domain Bacteria; kingdom Bacillati; phylum Actinomycetota; class Actinomycetes; order Kitasatosporales; family Streptomycetaceae; genus Streptomyces; species Streptomyces solicamelliae. Next base: position 7,057,132 of record NZ_CP160404.1, on the reverse strand, counting down.
CGGCTGGCCGCGGTGGTGCGGGACGCGCTCGACCGGATCGACGCGGCGGCCCGTGAGGTGTCCGGGCGCGACGCGGATGGGCCGCTGACGCTGTCGTGCGAGCCGACTCTGCTGATGCGCTGGCTGATCCCGAGACTGCCGGATCTGACGGTGAGTGTGCCGGAGGTGACGGTGCATCTGTCGGCGGGCGGTGGGCCGGTCTCGTTCGACCGGGGCGGGGTGGATCTGGCGATCCGGCGGGACGACTTCCCGTGTCCGGTGGAGGTGAGCCGTACGCCGCTGTTCGCAGAGCGGATCGGGCCGGTGTGCCGGCCCGAGCTCGCGTCCGGAGTCGATCGTCTGCCGCGGCTGCACACCCGGACGCGACCGAGGGCGTGGGAGGACTGGCGACACGCCGCGGGCGAACCGGGCCCGGACGAGGCCGGGGGCACTGACGCTGCCGGGCAGACCTTCGAGCACTTCTACCTCACGTTGCAGGCCGCGGCGGCCGGGGTCGGCGTGGCGATCGGCCCGTACGCCCTGGTCCGCGACGACGTGGAGCGCGGGCAGTTGGCGGCGCCGCACGGCTTCCGCCCCGACGGCTCGTCGTACGTCCTGCTGAGCCCACGGCCGCCGGAGCGGGACGAGCGCGTGGCCGGGCTGCTGGGCTGGCTGCGCGACCGTACGGCGGAGCTGGAGGCGTAGAGGCGTCCTCAGGCCTCGTCGGGCGACGCGGTGCGGCTGGCGAGGCGCTCGTACCGCTGACGGGCGGCCTGCGGGGTGCCGAGTCCGAGGCCGAAGGCGATCTCCGGCCAGGTCATGCCGCGACCGCGGGCCATCTGGAGCAGCCCGGCCTCGAGTTCGTCCATCTCGCCGCGGACGAGCGGGACGAGGCTGAGCGCGGCGGTGATGTCCGCCCGGTCGACCTCCGGTTCGCCCTCCTCCGGCAGGGCCGCCCCGCTGAGCAGGAACGACACCAGGCGCACGGCCTCGTGCGGGGCGAGCATGTACGGGTTCGTCTGCCGTCGGCGCTGTTCGTCGGTGGCGGCGTGCCGCTCGGCGATACGGAAGAGCGCGGCGGAGGTCCGCTGGGCGCGGGCCTGTTCGGGGTCGGCCGGGGTGAAGGGATCGGTGCCGGCGGTCGGATCGGGAGTCGGTTCGGGAGTCGCTGCCATGACGCCAGAATGCCCACCGACACGAGATGATGTCAATGATTTAATGTGAACACTTTGTTTGCACGTACGTGGTGCAGCATCACGACGCCGTTGCCGAAGGTCCGGCTCTCCGCCAGCCGGAGCGGCGTGAGGGCGGGCGGCGACGGGAAGAGCGGCGTGCCGCCGCCGACGAGGACGGGGTGGACGAACACGCGGTACTCGTCGACGAGCCCGAGCCGCAGGAACTCGGCCGCGAGGTGCGCGCCGCTGAGGACCAGGTCGCCGTCGAACCGGGCCTTGAGCGACTCGATCTCGTCGACGGAGACCTCGCGGACGACGGTGGTGTTCCAGTCGGCCCGCTCGAGGGTGCGCGAGAAGACGAACTTCGGCTTCTCGCGCCAGATCCGGGCGAACTCGGCCATCGGTCCGGCGTTGGCGGGGTCTTCGTCGGCGTACGGCCAGAAGTCGGCCATCAGCTCGTGGGTCACCCGCCCCGAGAGGAAGGCGCCCATGGCGGCGAGCTCGTCGTTGAAGTACTGATGCAGCTCGTCGTCGACCTGGTGCCAGTCGATCGACCGGCCGGGCCCCTCCATGTACCCGTCGAGGGACATCTGCATGAACAGGACGATCTTCCGTGTCTGGGACATGGCCGGGACGATACGCACCGGGTCGGGCCCCGGCACGCCGACGCGGCCTCAGCGCAGCACGTGCACCCGCGTACGGGGGTCCGGCGGCCCGAGGGCGAGGCCGTTCTCGTCCAGCGCGTTGTGGACGGTGAGCCGCCCGCCGCCCTCGAACCCGAACGCGACGTCGACGCCCTCACCGGCCGACCCGTCGGGCCCGACCCACTGGACGAACTCGACACGCTCCAGCGACCGTCCGAGCAGTGTGCCCGGCTCCGGCAGCGCGTCGTCCCTCCAGCGCAGATCGAAGTCGGGCCAGACGACGGGCCGGCGCGGGTCGCACTGGTTCCAGGTGACGGACAGCTCGTCGAACTTCTTGTGGTTCAGCTCGAGCTGCTGCCCCTCGAAGTCGAGCAGCACAGGACAGTCGGCGAACCATTCGTCGTCGCCGAGATCCCACACCACCCACAAGCGTGACAACCGCCGCCCCACCAGACCGAGCAACCGTCGCCCGTGCGTCTCCTCGATCGCACGCCCCCCGACGAGCCAGTCGGGCCGGTACCCCTCGATCCCGAAGTCGAACACGGCCCGCCGCTCACTCACCGACCGTCGCCCGCACCTTGCCTTCGGCTCCCGGGCGCGGTCTGCCCTCCACGGCGGTACAGACGCCGAAGACGCGTTCGTAGCCGGTCCAGCCGTTGACCCTGCCGCGGTGGTTGCTGATCTGCATCCGTCGCCTGGCGCGGTCGACGGCCGACACCAGGTGCAGGTAGACCGTGCCCGACACCTTGACCAGGACGATGTCCCCCGGCCCGACCCGCTCCGGGTCGGCCGGTGCCACCGTCACGCGTTGGCCGCTGCGGATCAGCGGAACCATCGACGACCCCCGCGGCCGGAACTCCACTGTCTTCCCGGCGGACACGCGCCCGGCCATGACCTCCATCAGACCCATCGCTCGATGGTGCCCGCAGCGGGCGGGCGGCGACAGCGGATTTCGGGGCGGGGACGGCGTTCCGATGTTCCGATATTTTTCTCATATCGGGTGGAACCGTGGCATTCAAGGTGTTGTCTTTCTCTGTGACACCTCAGTCCCCACCGCACCAGATGAATCGGGGGCGTCATGATCCACCGCAAGGGCCTCGCGGCCGTCGCCGCGGGCATGCTGCTCACCGCCGGGATCGGCGTCACGATCCCGGCCTCCGCGTCCGCACCGCAGTCCTCCGCCCCGTCGACCGCGCTCGTGGTCAACGCCCGGTGGGGCGGGCACGGCTCCTTCGACCGGCTGGTCATCGACGTGAAGGGCAAGATGCCGCCCGTCACGGTGAAGCCGGTGAAGGAACTGCGGTACGACGGCTCCGGGAACAAGGTTCCGCTCGCCGGGAAGTACTTCCTGGAGATCAAGCTCTCCCCCGCCGCCGCCCACAACGACGCCGGCCAGTCCGTCTACAAGGGGCCGCGGCTCCTGAAGATCTGGCTGCCCACACTGAAGGGCGTCGCGCTCACCGGAGACTTCGAGGGCGTCGTCACCTTCGGTGCCGCCTTCACCACCAAACCCGTGTACAAGACGTTCACCCTGCACTCCCCGGAGCGCTTCGTCCTCGACGTCCGGCACACGGCCGGCTGCCCCGTCTGATCCGAAGGATCCGACGGGCCGAACACCGCGGGCCCGGCCCACAACCCCACCGCCGGGCCCGCTCCCCCCACCCGATGCCCCGACGCTCCGCCACGGGCGCTACGCGAACGCCGCCGTCTCCAGGTACACCGCCGCGCCCTCCTGCCGTGCCCGCTCGATGTGCGCCAGCCGCTGGAAGTTCCGCGGCGTCATCACCCGCTCCCACTCGGCGAGCGTGTGCACCCGGTACTCCGTGTGCTCCTCCGGGTCCAGGACCACCCCCGCGATCTGTTCGTCCGTGAGCATCCCGCCGTCGAAGATGAAGCCGATGTGGTTGGCGGGCCAGTCCTCGCCGCACGGCGCGAGGAAGTGCGCGCCGAGCAGTCGCGGCTCGCCCGCGAACTCGATCCCGGTCTCCTCCCGGCACTCCCGCACCGCCGTCTGCCAGGGCGTCTCCCCGGGGTCCATGTTGCCGCCCGGCCACTGCCAGGCCTCCGAGCCGTACACCGAGCGCAGTTGGAACGGCCGGCCCGCGGTGTCGGTGAAGTACAGGCAGGCGTACGCGGTCGCCCTCGGCAGCGTCGCGACGTACTCGACGGGTGGCAGCCAGGTCTTCGCCATGAAGTCAGCCTTCTCTCGACAGTCTCCCGGCCCATCCTCCCGACCGGCCCGTGCCGATCCACTCGCCCCGGCCCGGATCACCGGATCGGGTGAGCCGGCCGCCCCCGCCGGCCGTGCCGATCCGCTCGCCCCGGCCCGGATCACCGGATCGGGTGAGCCGGCCGCCCCCGCCGGCCGTCCCGGTCACCCCTGGTCCGGCAGCTCCTCCAGGGCCAGTCGGCGCATCACCCGCCGCTCGTGGAACAGCCGCCCCACCAAGGCGCCTCCGTACACCACGAAACCCACCCCCACCAGCCAGGACTGGAGCACCAGCACGGTGCCGAACTGCCCGTACGTGACCGCGTTCGAGGCGATGAGCGGGGAGAAGACGAACTGCGAGAACACCCGCAGTCCCAGCAGCCCCAGCGCGGTGAGCACCGCCCCCGGCAGCAGCGCGCGCCAGCGGATGCGGCCGCAGAGCAGGAAGCGCTGCGACCACCAGAAGAACAGGAAGGTGCCGACGACGTCGCCCAGGGCCACCAGGAGCGTCGACGGCGTGGACGACTCGTCGGGCTGAGGTGCGGTCACGAAGAGCAGCAGCGCGCCGACGAGGACGGCGAGCCAGACGACGTGCCGCCACATGGTGTGCCATCGGGCCGTGGGCAGGTCCCAGACCCGCTCGTACCCGGTCTGCACCGCGGAGCCGAAGGTGACGCCGAACGCCGCGAGCGCGGCGAGACCGAAGGCGGTGGTCCGCTGCAGCGCCTGCCCGGGTTGCCCGAACAGCCGCTCCACCTCCTCCTCGGAGACCTCGGTGACCCCGAGCCCCGCCACCAGCCAGCGCGCGAAGCCCTGACCGCTGGCCAGGTCGGCGGCGGCGACCACGATGAGCAGCGGCACGAGGGTCAGCAGGCTGAGCGCCGCGAAGCCCATCGCCCGGTGCATCAGTTCCATCGCCCGGCCGCGGGCCCAGACCAGTCCGACGACCGAGCCGACCACCCGCTCGTGGAGCCGGTGGAACCAGTGGCCGTGCGCGGGCTCGGGACCGGAGGAAGGGGGCATGCACCGTCGAGTACCCGGAAGCGGCACGGACGTCTCCGCCGTGCCGCCGAACGGGTGACAGCCGCTTCTGCGGCGTGCGGCTCCTACAGTGTGCGTTCCGGTGCGAGCCCGGAGAGTTTCTCGGGGTTCACGTGGAAGCGCAGCTGCACGAGGCGTCCGTCGGCGAGGTCGAACGTGAACGCCCCGACCGGGATGTCCCCCATGAGGGCCAGCACGCCCTCCTCGCCGTTGATGTGGGCGCGCTGCAGCATCAGCCCCTGCGCCTCCGGCTTCGACAGCACACCGAGAATGAAACGCGCGATAGCGTCCGGGCCGTGCAGCGGCCGGAGTGCGGCTCTGACCTTGCCGCCGCCGTCGGACCAGGCGGTGACGTCGGGGGCGAGCAGTTCCATGACGGCGTTGAGGTCGCCGCCGGCGCAGGCGGCCAGGAAGCGGTCCGTCACCTGGCGCCGGCTGGCGCTGTCGGTGTCGAAGCGGGGACGGCGGGCCTGGACGTGCTCCCGTGCCCGGTGGGCGGTCTGACGGACCGTGGCCTCGCTGCGCCCCAGGGTCTCGCCGATCTCGGCGTACGGGTAGCCGAACGCCTCGCGCAGCAGGAAGACCGCGCGCTCGAGTGGGCTGAGGCTCTCCAGGACGACCAGCAAGGCGGTGGAGACCGTCTCGGCGAGCTCCGTCTCGTCGGCGATGTCCGGTGTGGTGAGCAGGGGTTCGGGCAACCAGGGGCCGACGTAGGACTCACGGGCGGCACGGGCGGAGGTGAGCCGGTCGAGGGAGAGGTTGGTGACGGTGCGTACGAGGTAGGCGCGCGGGTTGCGGACGGCGGAGCGGTCGGCGCGGTCCCACTGGAGCCAGGCGTCCTGCAGCACGTCCTCCGCGTCGGCGACGCTGCCCAGCATGCGGTAGGCGGTGGCGAACAGGAGCCGTCGGTGCTCGGTGAACGGCGCGAGCGGGTCGGCGGTGGCGGGCGGCGTGTCGATCACTCGTGCCACCCTGCCAGCCGCCCCGACCGCGCGGCAAGCGAGAAGTAAACGGGGCGAGGGGTTCCGGTCGGTCAGGGGCGGCCGACCGCGCGCGGCGCCACCACGCGGCGTGACTCGCGCGTGCAGACGTCCGCCGCCGCGCCGTCCGCACCGCCGGGCAGGACCACGGTGGAGGCCTGGAGCGCGGCGCTGACGAGGGTGGCGAGAAGGTCGATGTCCGACTGCATGTCCAGACGGACCGTCACCCAGCCCGAGCCCGCCCGGAGTCGCACCGCGGTGGACCCGAGGAGTGCCGGACGGAGTTTGGCGATCATGGCTCGGGTGAGGTGGACGTCGGCTTCGTGTTCGCCGTGGAAGTGGACGATTTCCTGCGTGGTGGTGCGCAGTCCGAGCTCCGCACCGCAGTGGGCACGGTCGGCGATCAGCGACGGCCAGCTCATCAGCCGTTCACTGGCGTGCCGGGCAGTGTTCATACCCGGATCGTGCCGCCCTTCGGGGGACTCGCACAAGCGTGATGAGCGAGCAATTCGCGTCGTTACCGCGCCAGTACGCAGTGAGGGGCGTACGAGAGTGCGAAACGGGAGGTTTCGGAAGCCCGGCGTGGCAGATGGAGCCGGCGGTCACTGTCCCGCGACCTTCGGCCGACGCACGCCGCCCTCGAGCGACGCGCTCGCGCCCCGGCTCAGGCGATCCGGCTCAGACGACGGAGACGGGGGTGCGGTCGCGTATGCGGGCGGCGAGGACGGCGACGTCGTCCTCCGCGTGGCGGGCGTCGAGCCGGACGAGTACCTCCTCGACGACGGTCTCCAGGCCGGCGCCCGGCGGCATGCGCAGGCCGGCCAGTCGCTCCAGGGAGTGGTCGATGTCCTCGCCGCGCCGCTCCACGAGTCCGTCGGTGAAGAGCAGCAGGGTCTCGTGGGCGGAGAGTTCGCGGGTGCCGAGTTCGTAGCCGCCGACGCCGGTGCCGAGTGGCGGCCCGACCGGTACGTCGACGATCTCGGCGGAGCCGTCGGCGGTGAAGACCACGGGCGGGAGGTGTCCGGCGCTGGCGAACCCGGCGGCGCCGCGCGCGGGATCGACCTGGATGAGCAGGCAGGTGGCGGGGCGGCGACCGCGGTCCTCGGCGACGACGGCGTCGAGCTGGCGCAGGACACGGTGCGGCGGGAGGTCGGTGGAGGCGACCTCCCGGAGGGCCGAACGGTACGCGTTCATGTCAACAGCGGCGTCGAGGCCGTGGCCCATCACGTCGCCGACGACGAGCAGGCTGCGGCCGAAGTGGAGCCGTACGGTCTCGAACCAGTCGCCGCCCACGAGGGTGTGCTTGCCGACCGGGAGGTAGCGGCCGGCGACCTCCAGGTTCGGATGGGGGCGGCCGGGCTCGGCGACGAGGGCGCGCTGCAGGTGCAGGGCCGTCTCCTCGATCGCGGCGAGGCTCCTGGCGTGGCCCAGGTGGAGCGCGGCGAGACGGGCGGTGGAGCGGAGGGTGGCCCGCTCGTGCTCGGTGAAGGGAGCAACCGCGCGGGCCACGAGGAGGGTGCCGTGGAGCCGTCCCTGGGCGGTGAGGGGGACCGTGGCGGTACGGGAGGGTTCGGGGGCCGCCAGGAGCTCGGACGGCCCGGACAGGGCGATCCGGCGGGCGGGCGGGGCATGGCGGGACGAGCGCGGCCGCTCCTCGTACGCCGCACCGGACCCCGCCGGCGGCATCACGGCCGGAAAGTCGCTGTCGATCGACTCCGCGGGCGCGTCCTCGACCTCCAGGGGCTCGGCGAGCAGGTCGACGGCCGCCGCGTCGCAGAGCCGGTCCCGGAGGAAAGCGACCAGGTCACGGCAGACGGACTCGGCGTCGAGGGTCGCCCCGATCCGCTCGGCGGCCTCCTCCAGGGCACGCAGCCGGTCCAGTACCGCTGCGTGCTCCCGGGCCGAGGCCCCCTGAGCACCGTCACTCGCCGACACGGCACCTCCATCACGGCAGCCACGCTGGGCAGCACCGTCACAGCCATTCCAACAGCACCACAGGCACCCCGGCACTCCGGGCGAGCGACGGTGGACCGTTTCAGCAGGGCAGAGCAGTACGACGGGACGCAGTCCGCGGAACGCACACCCTGTCGTGCGCTCCGCACGGAACAGCAGTTTATCGATCAAGGATTCCCCTGCGCCTTCGCATTGCCACAGCCGCCGCCGTGAGCGCCCTCGCGCTCACTCCCGCCGTCCCCGGCTCCGCCTCGGCGGCCACCGGAGAGTTCAGGGCGTGCCCGGGGAGCCGCCGAGGAGCTTGGCGATCGAGGTGATGGAGCGGCCCGGGTCGGGCAGCGGGTCGCGGGCGGCGCGGAACTCGGTGGCGCCGCTGGGGCGCCCGCCGACCCGGCCGCGGGCGCGGGCGGCGGCCAGGCCCTCGTCGGTGCCGATGACGAATTGAAGATGGCCGCTGCGCGCCTTCGGCCCCATGGCGGTGAGCCATGCGACGGTCGTGGCGGCGGTCGAGTTCCGTCAGCGGGCTGCTCCCGGACGAAGCCGCAGTTCCTCAAGACATCAACTCGGCGGATGGGCAGGTGGCACATGGCGGGGACGGCGGCGGGAGCCCGGGGAGGTGCGGGGCCACGGCGGGTGCTTGTTCCACTGGCGTTGGCGCAGTTCATCTGCAGCTTCGCCGGCTCCAACATGAACGTGATGATCAACGACATCAGCGAGGACCTGGACACCACCGTGCAGGGTGTCCAGGTCGCGATCACGATCTTCCTGCTGGTGATGGCCGCGCTGATGATCCCGGGCGGCAAGCTGACCGACAAGTGGGGACGCAAGCGCTGCCTGCTCGCGGGGCTCGTGGTCTACGGGGTGGGGGCGCTGCTCAGCGCCGCCGCGCCGGGGCTGGGCGTGCTGATCCTCGGGAACTCCATCCTGGAAGGCGTGGGCACGGCGCTGCTGATTCCGCCGGTCTACATCCTGACCACGCTGCTGTTCACCGACACGGCGTCGAGGGCGCGTGCGTTCGGCGCGATCATGGCCATGGGTGGGATCGGGGCGGCAGCCGGCCCTCTGATCGGCGGGCTCATCACGAGCGCGATCAGCTGGCGGGCCGCGTTCGTCTTCCAGGCGCTGGTGATCGTGGTGATCGTGGTGCTCAGCCGCGGAATCGCCGATCCGCTGCCGCCCGACCCCGCACGGCCCTTCGACACGGTCGGTGCCGTGCTGTCGGCGGCGGGTCTGGTGCTGCTGGTGACGGGCATCCTGGCCGTCGACGACAACAGCTGGTTGGCGCTGGGCCTGCTGCTGGCCGGTGCGTTGGTGCTGGTCGGCTTCTTCGCCTGGGTACGGAGCCGCGAGCGCGCCGGCCGAGAGGCGCTGCTGTCGACCGACCTGTTCCGCAACCGCACCTCCAACCTCGGCCTGGTCACCCAGAACACGCAGTGGCTGATGTTGATGGGCATCTCGTTCACCGTCGCCGCCTACTTGCAGGTCGTCCGCGGCTACGACGCGATCGAGACCGGCGTCATCTTCACCGCCGCGACCCTGGGCATCCTCGCTTCCTCACTGGCCGCCGAGAAGCTGGCCCGGCGCCGTGCACAGCGCACCCTCATCATGGCGGGCTTCGTCGTGACGATCGCCGGCATCGCCGTACTGCTGGCTCTGGTCGCCCGGCAGCCCGGTGCCTGGGCGTTCGCCCCCGGTCTGCTGCTGATCGGACTGGGCCTGGGGGTGATGCTCACGCCGTCGGTGAACGTGGTCCAGTCGTGCTTCCCCGAAACACAGCAGGGCGAGATCTCAGGCTTGTCGCGCAGTATCTCCAACCTCGGCTCCTCGCTCGGCACGGCCATCGCCGGCACGATCCTGGTGGCAGGGCTCAGCAAGGGGGCGTACGCGGCGGCGATGGCGGCGCTCGCGGTGGTCGGCGTGGGCGGGCTGATCGCGGCGGCCCTGCTGCCGCGGGCCGACCGGCCCCCTGCCACCGGAACCGGGACGACGACACCGCCAGGGGCGCCGCAGCGGCAGTGAACTCGGCACGGTACGTGCCGCGGCTGTCGGCCGACGCTGCGCCTGTCAGCCGGCCCGTCCCTCGGCGCGGTCGAGCTCCTCGTCCAGGGCGAGGGCGGCGTCGATCAGGGCCAAGTGCGTGAATGCCTGCGGGAAGTTCCCGAGCTGCTCGCCTGAGGGGCCGATCTCTTCGGCGAACAGGCCGACGTGGTTGGCGTAGGTGAGCATCTTGGAGAAGGCGTAGCGGGCCTGGTTGAGGCGTCCGGCCCGGGCAAGTGCCTCCACGTACAGGAAGCTGCACAGGTTGAAGGTGCCCTCCGAGCCGCGCAGGCCGTCGGGGGACGCGGCGGGGTTGTAGCGGTAGACGAGGCTGTCGCTGACGAGTTCGCTGTCCATGGCGTCGAGGGTGGTCAGCCAGTCGGGGTCGGTGGGGGTGAGAAAGCCGACCTTGGGCATCAGGAGCAGGGACGCGTCGAGGACGTCCGTGTCGTAGTGCTGGACGAAGGCTCGTCGTTCGCCGTTCCAGCCGTGGTCGACGATCTGCTGCAGGACCGCGTCGCGTGCGTCCAGCCAGCGGGTCAGGTTGCCGGGGCGGGAGTGGGCGGTGGCGAGTTTGGCGGCGCGGTCGAAGGCGACCCAGGTCATCAGGCGGCTGTAGGTGAAGTTCTGGCGGCCGCCGCGGGTCTCCCAAATGCCTTCATCGGGGCGGTCCCAGTGGTCGGTGAGCCAGTCGATGACGCGTGCGAAGGCGTGCCAGCCCCGGACGGCACCGATGTCCTCGGCCTGGGCGAGGGCGTAGGCGGCCTCGCCGTAGATGTCGAGCTGGATCTGGTCGGCGGCGGCGTTTCCGGCCCGCACCGGGGCGGAGCGGCGGTAGCCCTCCAGGTGGTCGAGCACCTCCTCGGTCAGGTGCGGTTCGCCGTCGACGCGGTACATGATCTGCAGCGGCTCGCCCGACGTGGTGCCGCCGGCGTCGAGGCGTTCGCGCAGCCACCGGCGGAAGGCGTTCGCCTCCGCGGTGAAGCCGAGGTCGATCAGGGAGCGCACCGACAGGGAAGCGTCGCGGACCCAGGTGTAGCGGTAGTCCCAGTTGCGCTCCCCGCCGATCTGTTCGGGCAGGCCCATGGTGACGGCGGCGATCGGGGCGCCCGTGGGGGCGTAGGTCAGGAGTTTGAGGGTGATGGCGGAGCGAGTGACCATCTCGTGCCAGCGGCCGCGGTAGCGGGAGGCCCGCAGCCAGTCCAGCCAGAACGCACTGCATGCCTCGAGGGCGTCCAGGACCGCCTCCACGGAGGGAGTGGCACCGCCGGGACGGCCGCTGAGCGCGCCCTCTGTACCGGTTTCGCTGGTAAGGACGACCGCGGCCCGTTCCCCCGCCTGCAGGGTGAAGCGGGCGGAGACGTCGGTGCCGTCCGGATGCAAGGTGATCGGCGCGGTGATCTGCAGGTGCAGGTCCGTGCCGGGACCGCGGAACAGCATCGATCCGTCGTCCAGGCGCGTGAGGTCGTGGGGTGCGCGGCCGTAGTCGAAGCGGGGCCGGCAGATCAGCTCGAAGGGCATGCTGCCGCGTACCACCCGCACGGCCCGGATCAGCCGGTGTCGCGTCGACGGCGTCGTCGACGGATCGGGAGGCATGAAGTCGACGACCTCGCCGACACCGCTCGGTGCCATGAAGCGGGTGATGAGGATCGCGGTGTCGGGGAGGTAGAGCTGGCGGACGGTCGCATCATCGCCGACATCGGCCGCGAGACGGCAATGGCCTCCGCGGTCGCTGTCGAGCAGCGAGGCGAACACGCTGGGGGCATCGAACCGCGGTGTGCACCACCAGTCCACGGTGCCGTCGGCGGCGATCAGCGCCGCCGTCTGCAGGTCGCCGACGATGCCGTGGTCCGCGATCGGGGGGTACTCCTTCACAGCGCCTCCTCGGCTGTGGCGGCGAGGTACGCACGCGCACCAGCACGGTCCCACCGGTGGTCGCGTCGCATAGCGGACGGCGGTGCCGCCACGGCCAAGCGGGGGCGTTCTGCCCATCATCGCGACATCGGGCGCTCCCAGCCACTCCTGGCCGCAGCACCTTGCGCCGACCGCGCCGTCGGCCGGCCGGGCCATCGCGAGGAGCAGAGCATCACCAGCAGGCACCACGGCCGAGCGCCGGGTGAGCACGGCGTCCAGGAGGCGGATCACGGCCGTAGGGGACGGGCCCACCACGCGGATCGTGGCGGGAGTCCCGTACGCCAACTACTCACCACCGAGGTACCAGTACGTCGACGCGAACTGCGAGGGCGACTGGTTCACGCTGCGACGCCTGGTCGGAGGGGGCCCGGAGCGGCTGAAGCTGCGCTCGGTCGTCTTCTCCTAGGCTCCTGGGCCGTACGACACGCGGACGCTCACGGCGCGATGAACAGCGCCGGGAAGCGGGGCGCGAGCCAGGGTCTGCGGCCCCAGCTCAGCGCCCTCCCGCGGGCGATCGCGCCCCAGGGGCCGCAGCGGCCCAGTGCCATGAGCAGGAACGTGACGGGCTCGGTCAGGATCGTGCAGTCCGGACGGTCCACCGGCCCGTCGACGACGCGCACCGCGCCGTCCGCCACGGTCACGCCGAACCGCGCCCCGCCCCAGAGCCGCACCGTGAAACGCGCGTTCAGGCCGGCGACGGCCGCGGGGTCGACCACCCTGGGCATCGCGGTGATCATGAAGGGCAGGGTCAGCTCGACCCGGGCGCGGTCCAACATGTGCGACCGGCCCAAGGCCCGGGCCAGGTCGTATCCGTGGCCGAGCATGTGGGTCAGGAGGTACGAGCCCAGGGTCGCGGGGTCCATCGCCCCCATCGGCGTGGCGAGGACCTCGTCCGGGTCCCGCTCCTCGACGGCGGCGAGGAAGGCGTCGGCCTGCTCCTCGATCAGGTCGGCCAGCGGACCGGCGGCACGCTCGGGGAAGTCCGCGAGCACCCGGGCGTTGGCCTCGGCGATGCTGCCCGGCGTGCCGTCCCCGTACGGCCGCTGCAGGCCCGCGGCCAGCTCCGCCATCAGCGCGTTCGCCTGCGCCAGATGCGCCGCGGTCTCGCCGATGCTCCACTCCAGACCCGGCACCGGCCGCGCGGTGTCGGCGGCGCCGCGCACCAGCGCGGCGATCTCCGCCGCCGTCTCGCGTATCGCCGTACCGAGGCCGGGCGGCAGTATCGACCGCTCCGCCCGCCCCGTCGTCGTCTCCGTCATGACCGCCGACTCCTCCCCTGGTCCGCCCGTCCCTCAGGCGGGTGACTCTCGCACCGGCGTGACGTTCACCGCAAACATGTGCGGGCCGTTGTGCGGCGGCGTACGCGGTGATCAAGTACCGGCAGCAGACACGAAGCTGTCGGAAACAGACGGAAGCCGCAGGGCGCGCGTCACGAGAGCCGGGGGAACACGCCATGACGACCGGGGACTTCGCCTCCACCGGGTACTTCACCTCGGTGGACGACGTGGCCGCGCGCCTCGCCGGGACCGGCTACCTCGCCTCCCCCGCGGTCGCCACGACCGTCTTCCTGGCCGACCGGCTCGGCAAGCCGCTGCTGGTGGAGGGTCCGGCCGGCGTCGGCAAGACGGAGCTGGCGAAGGCCGTCGCGCAGGTCGCCGACGCCCGTCTCGTACGGCTGCAGTGCTACGAGGGCGTGGACGAGTCGCGGGCGCTGTACGAGTGGAACCACGCCAAGCAGCTGCTGCGGATCACCGCCGGCCGGGGCGAGAGCTGGGACGAGACCCGGACCGACATCTTCAGCGAGGAGTTCCTTCTGTCCCGCCCGCTGCTGACGGCGATCCGCGGCGAGGAGCCGAAGGTGCTGCTGGTCGACGAGCTGGACAAGGCGGACATCGAGGTCGAGGGGCTGCTCCTCGAGCTGCTGAGCGACTTCCAGGTGACCGTGCCGGAGCTGGGCACGATCGGGGCGACGCGCCGCCCGTTCACGGTGCTCACCTCGAACGCCGCCCGGGAACTGTCCGAGGCGCTGCGCCGCCGCTGCCTGTTCCTCCACATCGGATTCCCCGACGAGGAGCTGGAGCGCCGGATCGTCCGCATGAAGGTGCCGGGGATCGACGAGGCGCTGACGGCGTCGGTGGTGCGGGTGGTCGCGGCGCTGCGCGCGATGGACCTGCGCAAGGCGCCGTCGGTCGCGGAGACGGTGGACTGGGCCCGTACGCTCCTGGCGCTCGGCGCGACGACGCTGGACGAGACCGTGGTCCGGGAGAGTCTCGGGGTGATCCTCAAGCACCAGGACGACATCCTGAAGGCCGCGGCCAAGCTCGACCTGGACGCCGTGTGAGCGCGGCCGCCTCCGCGGCGGGCGCGGGCGGCGTCGCGGCGGATACGGGCGGCGTCACGGCGGGTGCGGGCGACGTCGCCGACCGGCTGACCGGGCTGGTGCAGACGCTGCGCACGCACGGGCTGCGGATCGGGCCGGGCGAGACCGTGGACGCGGGGCAGGCGCTGACGGCACTGGGGTTCACGGACCGCGAGCGGATGCGGGAGGGGCTGGCGGCCACGCTGCTGCACCAAGAGGGCCACCGGGCGCTGTTCGACCGGGTCTTCGACCTGTACTTCCCGCTGAGCGTCGGCATTCCGGACGCTCAGGCGGCGGCGGACGGGCCTCCCGACACGGCGGAGCTGCGCGACCGTCTGGTCGCAGCGCTCGCGGCCGGCGACAAGGCGCTGCTCGGGCGGCTGGCGACGGAGGCTGTGGGCGCGCTCGGCGGCTACGGCGCGACGCCCGGGTCGGACGGCTGGTCCTCGTACCAGACCCTGCAACGGCTACGGCCCCAGACGCTGCTCGCGCGGGTGCGTGAGGCCATGCGGGCCGGGCGCGCGGCAGGCGGCGGCGCGAGCGGCGGCAGTTCCTCGGGGGACGGCGACGCCTTTGCCGAGCGGCTGGACGACGACGAGATCCGGCGGCGGATCGAGGCGTTCCGGGGACAGGTCGCGAGCGAGGCGCGGCGGCGGGTGGCGGAGCAGCGCGGCACGGACCGGATCGCGCGCCGCGCGGTCGGCGGGACCGCCGACTCCGTCGACTTCCTGCTGGCCGGAGGCGCACAGCTCGACGAACTCCGCCGCACGGTACGTCCCTTGGCCCGCAAGCTGGCCACGCGTCTCGCGGCGCGGCGGCGGAAGGCTGCGCGCGGCAGCATCGACCTGCGGCGGACGCTGCGCGGCTCGCTGTCGACCGGCGGCGTACCGATGCGGCCGGTACTGCGCCGGCGGCGGCCGGGGCGGCCCGAGCTGGTGCTGCTGTGCGACGTGTCGGGATCGGTGGCGGGTTTCGCCAATTTCACGATGCTGCTGGTCCAGGCGCTGCACGACCAGTTCAGCAAGGTCCGGGTGTTCGCCTTCGTCAATCGGGTGGACGAGGTCACCGATCTGGTGGCGCGGGCGTCGGCCGATCCCGCCGGGCTCGGGGGCCGGGTGCTCTCCGAGGCGACCCTGACGAGCTGGCACGGCCAGAGCGACTACGGCACGGCGCTGGGCGAGTTCGCCGAGCGGTACCTGGACGCGGTCGGCCCCCGCACGGTCGTGTTCGTCCTCGGGGACGCCCGGAACAACATGAGCGATCCGAACCTCCCCGCCGTGAAGGCGATCGCGGACCGGGCGCGGCGGGTGTACTGGCTCAATCCGGAGTCGCCGTCGCTGTGGCAGACCGGGGACTCGGTCGCGTACACGTACGCCGGTCTCGTCGAGATGCATCCGTGCCGGAACGCCCGCCAGTTGGGCTCGTTGATCGCGCGGCTGCTGCCGGTGTGACGGAACGGACCGCCTGGGTCCGGTGGTTCGGATCGATTCCGGTTTGGCCAGTTGCCGCCAACCGCGTCTGCCCCGTTCCGACCCGGGGAAGCAATCACTCGACGCCCCGGGGCTCGCCGTGGGTGCGGGGCCCGACCCGGCGACGGGGCGGAGTTCGCGGCCCTGCTGGACCCGGCGCTGTGTCCGTACGACCTGTCGGTACGGGACGGGCTGCTGGCCTATCTCCACGCCTTCGACATGCCCGCCGTCACCGACTTCGTCGCCACGCCCGCGTGACCGGCGCGCCCAGTTGGTGCGGGGTGCGGACGTGGGGTTCCTTGGGTGCCACGCCGTACGAGACCCCGAGGAGCCCCGCACCATGGCCGAGTACCGCATCGAGAGCACGCGCGACGGGTTCCGCCGCTGGACCGCCCGCAACGACCGGGGTGCGGAGGTCCGTATCGCGGCGGCGGACGACGACCTGGCCCAGCCGTCGTTCACGCCCGTCGAACTGCTCCTCGCAGGCATGGCGGGCTGTGGTGGGCTCGTCGTCGACCGGACCGCCCGGACGATCGACCACGACGACCTGCGGATCGTGGTGGAGTCGGTGTCCGGCCCGGAGGACGACGGGCGGATCGGCCGGATCAGGGTGAGCTACGAGATGGACCTGCCCGCGGACGACGCACAGGCGGCGGAGAAGTTCGCCCGTGGCGTGCGGCTGACCCATGAGCGGTACTGCACGGTCAGCCGCACGGTCGAGCACGGCGCCACGGTGGAGGCGGTCCTGCCGGACGGGACGACCGCCTTCGAGGGCGGAGGCTGAGGGGCCCGCTGCCGGCTGACCGGCGGGCGGTGGCTACTCGGACAGGGGCCAGATCCCGGCAGCGGCCCGTTCGGCGGCGGCGTGCCACCAGGCGGGCGGGGACGGGGCGGGGAGGGAGGTGGGCTGGTCGGGGTGGAGGCCGAAGGGACGGAGGGCCTCGGCGCGCACGCGGACGCCGAACCATCCGCGCCAGCGCCCGTCGGGACCGGGCCGACAGGCCAGGTCGAAGGCGATGTCGTCGGGGCGGAAGGGCATCCAGTCGACGCCCCGCTCACGCAGTCAAGCGCGCACGGCGGCGAGGGGCGCGGGACGGCCCGGCAGGTTCTCGTACGCGGCGATGGTGATCCACTCGGGGCCGGAGGCGTCTGCGGGGTTCATGGGGTCCATCATGCACCCGGGCTTCTTGCTCGCGGGCCCGTCCCGTTAGCGTGGGGGCATGGAACTCATGGGGCAGATCACCGCCGACCGTCCGCTGCTGGTGCTGGCCGTCAAGGAAGAGGCGCAGTACCTGGACACCCGTCTGCCGGTGCTGCTGACCGGCATGGGCAAGGTCAACGCGGCGACCGCCCTGGCCACCGTCCTGGGACGGGGGCCGCTGCCCTCCGGGATCGTGAACCTGGGCACGGCGGGCGCGCTGCGCCCCGGGCTGTCCGGGACGCACCTGGTCGGGACGGTGATCCAGCACGACCTCGACGGCGAGCTCCTCGCGACGCTCACCGGCGAGCTGTACGGCGCTCCCCTGACGCTGCCGGACGCGGCGGGCGGGCCGACGCTGGCGACCGGTGACGCGTTCATCTCCGACGAGGCCGCCCGCGCCCGTCTCGCGGAGCGGGCAGCGCTGGTCGACATGGAGGGCTACGCCCTGGCGACGGCGGCCCACCGGGCCGGCGTCCCGATACGGCTCGTCAAGCACGTCAGCGACGAGGCCGGCGAGGGCGCGGCGCGCAGCTGGCGCGAATCGGTCGCCGACTGCGCCCGGTCCCTGGCCGACTGGGCGGCCCGCCACATCCCGCACCACTCCTGAGCCAAAGGCTCCAGGTCAGGACGCCGCAGGTCAGGAGGCCGCGGGTCCGACGGGGACCGAGCGGTAGTGGGTGGTGAGGCGGCCCGTCTCGTCGAGCACGTGGAAGGCGACGGCGGGCGGCAGGTCCAGGTGGACGTGATCGACCGTCCGGCCCGGGTGCTCCCAGGGGAACCGCAGCGCTGAGACGACGCCGGGCGCGACGAGCAGCGGGCGTCCGGCGAAGGTGGTGGCCGCGGCCGTGTGCGCGTGGCCGGCGAGGAAAGCGGTCAGATGCGGATGGCGGTCCGCCAGCGCGGCGAGCCGCTCCCCGCCGAACTGCCGGATCTCGTCCACGTAGGGCGTGTTCAGCGGGACCGGCGGGTGGTGGAAGCCCACGAGCACAGGCACGTCATGCGGCGTCTCGGCCAGGACGTCCTCCAGCCACTCCAGCGTCTCGTCCTCCAGGAACCCCTCGTCCTTGCCGGGAACGGAGGAGTCGCACAGCGTGATGACATAGCCGTCCCCGCGGTGCACCTGGTTCACCGGTGCCTCCGGCCGCCCGGCGTCCTCCTCGCCGAGCAGCACCCGCCGGAACGTGGCGCGGTCGTCGTGGTTCCCCGGGCAGACCAGCACCGGGTGCCGGGAGCGCAGCAGACCGCGGACGGTCTCGTACTCGGCGGGTGCGGCGTGGTCGGCGACGTCGCCGGTGACGAGGACGGCGTCCAGGTCGTACGGCAGCTCCTCCAGGTACTCCATGACCGCCCGGGTGCGGGCGATGCTGCGCGGCTCCCCGTCGACGTGAATGTCGCTGACATGGGCGATGACGATCACGGATCACGTTCCTCGTTCGGCGCGTCCGAGGCCCGGGTACGGGCCCCGTCCGACCGTACGAGTGCCGACTCGCCGACGTTAAGGGCCAGTTGGGAGCCGGTGGCCCTTCGCCGCACGGGCCCCGGCGAGCGCGCGGACCAGGGTCTCGGCGAAGCCGTCCGGGTTCTCGATCAGCATGTTGTGGCCCGCGCGCGGCACTTCGAAGACCGGGACGCCCGCGGCGGCCATGGCGTCCGCCTCCGCGTCGGGGCGGCTGTGCTCGCCGACCAGGAAGGCGCGCGGCCGGTCGAGCGCGGTCAGCAGTTCGCCGCCACTGGGCACGCTGCCCTCGACCAGGGCCACGGCACTGCGGTGCAGGGCGACCGGGTCGGCGAGGCGCACCCGCGCCGCGTAGTCCGGGGCCTGCTCGGCGAGCATCCGGGCATGGCCCTCGCGGACGAACCCTTCCTCGGTCTGCCGCGCCACCGGCGTGCTGAACGCCCCGCCGCCCGGGTACAGGTTGGGCTCCGCGACGACGAGCCGGGCGACCAGGTCCGGCCGTGCGGCCGCGAGCCGGATCGCGACCGCGCCGCCCATCGAGTGGCCGACGAGGTCCACGTCGCGCAGCCCCTCGTGGTCGAGCAGTTCGGCGAGGACCGCGGCCTGGTCCTCCATCCGGTACCCGAAGTCGCGGGGGCGGTCGCTCAGTCCGTGCCCGAGCAGGTCCACGACCAGCGAACGGCTGCCGCGCAGCGCGGGCCGCGCGACGACGGCCGCGAAGTCGGAGGGGCCGGTGCAGCCCAGGCCGTGCACGTACACGCGCACCGGCGCGCCGGGGTCGTCGCCCGGCAGGTCGAGCCACCGGATGTACGCCTCTGTCCCGGCCAGTTGCAGTTCCCGCACCGCGAACCCCCTTGTCGGATCGTCGTTCTGGATCTCGTCGTCGCGCGGGCGGCCACTCTAGACGGCCCGGCCGCCCCGGCTCACTCCCGGGGCAGCCGGGTAGCGAGCAGCGCGCCGGCCAAGGCGACGCCGGCGAGGACGGCCAAGGCGGGTCCGGTCGCCTCGGCGAAGGGGCCGCGGGCGAGGAGTGTGGTCGCCACGGCCACGCCGAGGACGGGCCCGACGTTCATCGCGGTCTGCTGGAGTCCGCCGGCGACTCCGGCGTCGGCGGCCGGGGCGTGCCGCACCACCACCGTCGTCGCCGTGACCATCACCGCCCCGAACCCGGCACCGACGAGTACGGACGCGGCCGCGACGGCCGCACGTCCGGTGTCCGGACCGAGCCCGGACAGCACCAGGACACCCAGCGTCAGCAGCAGCGCCGCCCCGACCGTCGTCGATCGCGGGCCCCGGCGCCGCGCCAGATACGCGGCGAGCGGCGCGGCCAGCACCATCGTGACGGCGAGCGGCAGGACGGTCAGCCCGGTGGCCAGCGGGTCGAGGCGGAGCACCTCCTGGAGCAGGTACGTGCAGACGAAGAGCGTGCCGAACAGGGCCGCCGAGGCCGCGACGAGCGCCCCGAGCGCGCCACGGACGGCGGCGGGCCTCAGGACGTGGGGCGGTACGAGCGGGCCGGGGGTGCGGCGTTCGCGGTGCACGAACGCCGCACCGAGGCCGGCGGACGCGAGCAGGGCGAGGACCGAGTCCGCGCGGGGACCGGCCGTCGGCAGCGTGACGAGGGCGTGCACGAGGCAGGCGAGGGCGGCGGCCAGCAGACCGGCGCCGGGCAGGTCCAGGGCGGGCGGAGGCTGGGCGTCCCCGCGCGGCACAGCGCCCTCGTACCGCCCGACCCGCCCGACCCGCCCGGCATCCCCATCCCGCCCGGCATCCCCGACCCGCTCGGCGTTCTCGATGTCCCGCTCGGGCTCCCGTACCAGCAGCGCGGGCACCGCGATCGCAAGCGCGGGGAGGACGGTGAGCAGGAAGACGGAGCGCCAGCCGAGGTGCGCCACGAGGGCGCCGCCGACCAGCGGCCCGACGGCGGCCGCGACGCCGATCGCGCTGGTACGCAGGGCCAGCGGCGTCCCGAGCCGGTCCGGCGGGTAGGCCGCACGCAGCATCCCCAGCGTGGCGGGCTGCAGCAGCGCCCCGAACACCCCCTGGGCCACCCGGAGTCCGACGACCCAGCCGATGTCGGGGGCGAGGCCGATCCCGGCGGAGGTGGCGGCGAAGCCGAGCGTGCCGAGCGCGAACAGCCGCCGGTGCCCGTACCGGTCCCCCAGCCGCCCGGCGAGCACGAGCAGCGACGCCACGGCGATGAGGTATCCGGTGCTGGTCCACTGGACCTGCGCGAACGAGGCGCCCAGGTCGCGTTGGAGAGTCGGCTGGGCGACGGTCAGCAGCGTCCCGTCGAGCGCGACGATCACCGCCCCGCCGATGCTGCCGGCGAGGACGAACCGCCGGTGCGCGGATTCACGCCGGGCCGGCTTCCGTATCAGACTCCCGGCCGTCACCGCTCCTCCCGCCCCAGATGCGCGTCCAGCGCGGCCCGCAGCAGCGGCTCCACGTCGTCCGCGCCCGTCGCCAGCTGCAGGCTGCCCCAGCCCCACAGTTGCGCGATGCCGTGCAGGTTGGCCCACAGGGCACCGGCGACGACCGCGGCCGGGACGTCGGTGGGCATCCGGGCCTGGTCGACCAGCGCCGTGAACTGCTCGAACAGCGGGAGGCTCGTGGTGCGCAGCCCGCCCTGGCGGCCGCTCTCCAGCAGGTCGTGGCGGAACATCAGCTCGTACATGCCGCGCTCGGCGAACGCGAACCCCAGGTAGGCCCGCCCCAGTGCGGCCACCCGCACGCGGGGCGACGGCTCGGCCTCCTCCGCTGCGGCCGCGATCCGCGCGCCCAGCATCGCGAAGCCCTCCGCGGCGATGGCGGACAGCAGGGAGAGATGGGTCGGGAAGTGGCGCCGGGGCGCGCCGTGCGAGACGCCCGCACGGCGGGCGATCTCACGCAGGGTGAGCGCCTGCGCGCCCTCCCGCGTGACGAGTTCGACGCCGGTCGCGACGAGCCGGGCGCGCAACCCGGCCTCCTGTCCTTCGTTCATGACATCTGTCTACCAGCTCCGCGTAGACACTGTCTACGCGAGGCTGCGCGTGATCGAATGGCACACTGGCCGCCGGCCGCATGGCCGTCGGCCGACAGAAGGAGCAAGTCCCGTGTCCGTGATCCGCAACCTCCGGCGCCTGATGCGCCGTGCCTACAGCCGGACCGTGGACCTGAGCCATCCCGCCCGCTCCCCGCTGGGGAGTTCGGTCGTGAACTGCGTGGTCTACGACAACGGCGTCCGGCAGCCGGGCACGTATCCGGCGGAGGAGGCGGTGGAGCGGGTCCGCAAGGCGGGCTCCGGTTTCGTCTGGGTGGGCCTGCACGAGCCGACGGCCGAGGAGGTGAGCACCATGGCCGAGCTGTTCGCGCTGCACCCGCTGGCCTCGGAGCACGCCCTGCACCCGCACCAGCGGCCGCGCTTGGAGCGGTACGACGACACCCTGCTCGCCGTCCTGAAGACCTGTCGGTACGTCGACCACGCGGAGCTCACCGCCAGCAGCGAGATCGTGGACACCGGCGAACTGCTGGTCTTCGCGGGCCCGGACTTCGTCCTGACGGTCAGCCGCGGCCTGCAGGGCTCGCTCGGCCCGCTGCGGGAGGCCCTGGAGTCCGTACCGGACCAGCTCGCCAAGGGGCCCGCGGCCGTGCTCCACGCGGTGACGGACCGGGCGGTGGACGACTACCTCAGGGTGACCGACGCGCTGCAGAACGACCTCGACACGGTCGAGACGCAGGTGTTCAGCGACGACGCCGCGAGCGCGGACGCCGGGCACATCTACCAGCTGAAGCGGGAACTCATGGAGTTCAAGCGGGCGGTGGCCCCGCTGGACCGCCCGCTCCAGCAGCTGGTGACCTCGCCGTCGGCACCGCTCGACCCCGACCTCGTCCCGTACTTCCGGGACGTGGCCGGGCACGTCACGCGCGTGACCGAGCAGATAGCCGCGTACGACGCCCTGCTCGACTCCATTCTCCAGGCCCATCTCGCCCAGGTGACGCTGGCGCAGAACGAGGACATGCGGAAGATCACCGCCTGGGCGGCGATCATCGCGGTGCCGACGATGGTCTGCGGGGTGTACGGGATGAACTTCGAGCACATGCCGGAGCTGCGCTGGGCGTACGGCTATCCCGCCGCCCTCGCCGCGATGGCCCTGGCGTGCTTCCTGATCCATCGCAACTTCCGCCGCAAGGGCTGGCTCTGACCGCCCTCACGCGCTAGCGGCCCTTGCGGGCCAGCACGTACGCCTGCGGGGTCGGCTCCGTCCCGTTCGCCTCCCGTTCCATCCGCGCCTGCACGGTGAAACCGGCCTCGCCCAGCTGTCGTTCGAGGCGCTCCGGGCGCAGCCGGTGGAAGTCGAGGTCGATCGAGTGCCCGAACCCCTCGGTGTAGCGCTGCGGTTCGTCCCCGACCTGGAAGGCGAGCAGCAGCAGTCCGCCGGGGGCCAGGACGCGGTGGAACCCGGCGAGCACGTCCGGCACCGCCTCCGGGGCGATGTGGATGAGCGAGTACCAGGCGACGAGGCCGCCCAGGGACTCGTCGCCCAGGTCGAGGGCGGTCATGCTGCCCTCCTCGAACCGCACCTGCGGGTGGTCACGACGGGCCATCGCGACCATGACCGGGGAGAGGTCCACACCGTGCACGTCCAGTCCCCGGGCGTGCAGCATCGCGGTGACCTCGCCCGGCCCCGAGCCGACCTCCACGACGGGGCCGCCGCCGGCAGCGTGAACGAGGGCGGCGAAGGCGTCCAGTATCGCCGGGCCGAGGGGCTCGGCCTCGTGCACGCCGGCGTAACGCTCGGCGTAGGCGGTGGCGATGGCGTCGTACGAGGCACGGGTGGCGGTCACGAACGCGGGCTCGGCCGCGGACTTCGTCGCCGGCTCGGTCACGGGCCCGGGCATGGGCTCCGTGGCGACCTGCGGTGCGGGCTCAGGCAGGGAGTCGGTCATGTCGAACGACCGTACCCGCCGGGTCTGACAACGCCGGTCCTCCCCCACCGGCGCACCGTCGCGATCAGCCCGCTCGTCGGGCCCGCCCGGCGTCAGCCGGCCGTCGACGTCCCCGGCGCGGCCGTCCTGCCGCGCTCGTACGAGACCGTGCCCGTCTCCGTGAAGCCCGCGCGCACCAGCACCCGGCGGGAGGCCTCGTTGCCCTCGTCGACACGCGCCCGCAGGGTGGTGACCTCGGGCTGACGGAACGCCCAGTCGGCGAGGACGCGCACGGCCTCCGTGGCGTACCCCTGACCGCGGGCCGCGTCCACGACGTCGTAGCCGATCTCGACGCAGCCCTCGGCGTCGGGCTCGGCGTGGAAGCCGATCGCGCCCACCGCGAGACCGTCGGCGGCGCGGACGATGGCGTACTGGCCCCAGCCCGGCCGGTACGTGCCCTTGTCGCGGGCCCGCACGGTCATTCCGGCCGCCACCCGGGTGCCCTCGCCGGGTCCCCCGTCGGTCCAGGCGAAGCCGCCGGTTCCGTCGGTGTGCAGGTCGTCCGCGACCCGCGGCGACACCTCGCAGAGCACGACGCGCTCGCCGCGCAGCGGTTCGGCGTACCAGCGCCAGGCACGCGGCCTGGGCAGTCCGGGCCGGTCGGCCCGGCCGGTGGCCCACAGCAGGTCCAGCCAGGGATCGTCGCCGCGCGGCGTGTGCGGGAAGAGCCGGTCGAGGACCTTGGCGGCGAGCGGGGCCGAGCCCTGCCAGCCGGGGACGCCGAGCGCGCCGAGGATGTCGTACGTGTGCAGCAGCGTCTCGAGGACGCCCATGGCGGCGAAGCCGTCGCCACCGGCGCTGCCGAACGGATGCCAGGCCGTCAGGTCCTCGGGGGCGGTCCGCACCACGGCCGACAGCAGCCCGCCGGTCGCCTCGACGATCCGGACCAGCCCCTCGGGGGTGGTGCCGGGGTCGGCGGTGATCTCGAACGGGACGTACGCGTCGCGCGCCCGGCCGGTCAACTGGCCCGCGTAGGCGGTGAAGTCACCGCCGATGTGCACCGCCGTGTCGTAGCAGGTCCAGTCGAGACCCGCGGCCGGGACCGACCAGTCCCGGTCCGTCAGTTCGCGAAGCGCGGCGGCGGTGAGCGCCACCGCCGCATCGATGTCGTCCGCATCCGTGATCGCCATGGGGGCCGACCCTAGGGGGTGCGGACCGCCGGCGCCATCGCTTTGCGGGGCGCGGGCCGTAGCGCGAGGCTGAAACCGAGCGGCGCCGCTGCGACGACGGGAAGACGAGATGTCCGGAAAGCCTCTGGACGGCCGGAAGGTACTGGTCGTCACCACCAATCACGGCACGGAGCAGGTCGAGCTGGAGAAGCCGGTGGCCGCGCTGCGCGCGAAGGGCGCCCGGGTCACGGTGGCGGCGCTCACCGGCGACGACATCGAGACGGTCGTCTCGGACCGCGAACCGGGCCGGCGCATCCGCCCCGACACCACGTTCGCCGAGGTGTCCGCGGACGACTACGACGCCGTGGTGGTGCCGGGCGGCACGGTGAACGCGGACCGGCTGCGCATCGACCGCAGCGCCCAGCGCCTGGTCGCGGCCTTCGCCGAGGCGGGCAAGATCGTGGCGGCGATCTGCCACGGTCCGTGGATCCTGGTGGACAGCGGCCTCGCCCAGGGCCGGGAGCTCACCTCGTACCCGACGCTGCGCGCGGACCTGTCGAACGCCGGCGGGACCTGGGTGGACCGGGAGGTCGTGGTCGACGACGGAGGCGGGTACCCGCTGATCACCTCGCGCCGCCCCCGCGACCTCGACCGCTTCGCGGCCGCGATCACGGAGGCGCTGCAGGGGTGAGCCGTCGCGTCAGCGGCGGTACCACTCGGCGGTGACGTGCCCGAGACGCACCCGCTGCGGGTGGTCGCCGACCGGCACGGAGGCGACCTTCCGGCCGGTGGCGAAGTCGATCGCGGTGATCCGGTCGGCGCCGCTCTCGGAGATCACGCAGGACCTGCCGTCGCCGCTGACGGTCGCCCAGTACGGCTTGGAGGCCGGGACGAGCGGCCCTTCCTGGAGGGTGGCGCGATCCACGACGGTGGCGTAGTCGTCCATGGTCCCGGCGACGCAGAGCTTGTCCCCGTCGGGGCTCATGGACAGGCCGTGGTGCCGCGAGTCGTTGACCCATGTGGTGCGGTCCTCGCTGGTGGCGGGGTTCTTCGGCAGTGTCTTCACGCGGGTGATCTTGTCGCCGGCGACGTCGTACTCGACCAGGCCGTTGAAGAACGACACCTGGAAGTAAAGGTTCTTCTCGTCGGGCGTGAAGGCGACCGGGCGGACCGCGTCGGAGAGGTCCTTGCGTCCGAAGGCGTCGAGGCGTTGACGCATGTCGATGGTCTTCACGGTGCGGTACGTGGCGGCGTCGACGACGGTGAGGTGCCGGTCGCCCTTGGTGAAGTCCAGCCAGGGCGCGTCCAGCGCCGTGTTGACCTCGCCGATCGCCATGTTCCACAGCAGCTTGCCGTCGCGGCTGAACACGTTCTCGTGCGGCTTGTCGCCGCCCTTGAACGAGCCCAGTTCGCGGCCGCTGCGGATGTCGAGGACATGCACCGTGTTGGAGGTCGACGCGGAGACGGCGACCCGCTCGCCGTCGGGCGAGACGGCCATGTGGTCCGAGCGGAACCCGGAGACCGGGAAACGCCAGTTGATCTTCCCGGTGGCGAGGTCGATGGAGACCACGTCGGCGAAGCTCGGGCGGGACACGACGACGGCGGTGCCGTCGGGGGTGGAGTACATGTCGTCGACGAACTGGTCGTGGCCCTCGCCCGCGCTCTCCCGGATGCCGAGGAAGAAGGCCAGCTTCACCGGGTTGAGGTAGATCTCGAGCAGCCGCTCGTCCTTGTCCGGGATCACGTTGATCCGGCCGATGCGGGCGAAGTCGCCGCGCGACTCGACGACGTCGGCGGTGCCCTCCCAGTTGTTGCCGACGAACATGACCTCGCGCAGTCCGGCGTCGGCCGCCGCCGGAGCGGCCCCCGAACCGGTGGCGGCGAGCACGGCGAGCGCGGCGGCGATGCACCCGGCCGTCCGGCGGGAACGGCCCCGCGGTGCGGCAGACACGATGGTCCTCCCAGTGGTCTCTTCGGGTGTTACTCCCGGCGGTCTCTTCGGGTGTTACCCCCGGTGTTACTTCCAAGTAAGTAAGCGGAACCGTAAGGACGTCGGGGCGAGGTGACAAGGGTCCTGCACGAAACCGTCCGGATGGCACCCGTCCGTCCCCCGCGCCGGGCCGCCTGTTGCCCCCGTGCGCCCCCGTTGCGTCCGGGACCGGGGAGGCGGACGGCCCGCAGGATCGCTGCGGGTTCGCGCGGTGCGAGACCCTGGAGCTGTAGGGAGGCGTACGCCATGGCCGGCAAGGCGCGGTTCGACGACATCTACGACCAGCCCGACCCGCGGGCGTACTTCCGGCGGCTGGCACCGCTGGAGTACGAGATCCCGCAGCACGCGCAGCCCGCGTTCCGGCGCGCCGCCGCCGTGCCGGGCACGGGGACGGTGCTCGACCTGGCCTGCTCGTACGGGATCAACGCCGCCCTGCTGAACCACGACGTGACGCTGGCGGAGCTGTACACGCACTACACCGCGCCCGGAGTCGAGCAGCTGACGACCGGGGAACTCGTCCTGCGGGACAAACAGTTCTACGGGGCCCGGCGGCGCCCCGGCGCGGTCCCGGTCGTCGGCCTCGACATCGCCGCGCAGGCGCTGCGGTACGCCCAGGACGTCGGGCTGCTCGACGACGCGTACGCCGAGAACCTGGAGCGCGACGCGCCGAGCGCGCGGCTGCGGGAGGCGATGGCCGGGGTCGGGCTCCTGACCCTCACCGGAGGCGGCAGCTATCTGACCCGGCGCACCTTCGACGCGCTGCTCGACTGCGCCCGGCGGCCGGTGCGGGTGAGCGCGTTCGTGCTGCGCACGGTCTCGTACGCGCCGGTCGTCGAATCGCTGGCGGCGCACGGGCTGCACACGGTCGTGGACGCCTCCCGGACGTACCCGCAGCGGCTGTTCACCGACGCCCGCGAGGAGGAGTTCGCCGTCGAGGCGGTCCGCGCGCTGGGGGCCGATCCGGCGGGGCGGGAACGGTCGGGGCCCGAGGGGCCGGGGCGGTTTTACACCGTGCTGTACGAATCCGGGCCCGGGCAGGCGTGGGAACCGGGGCCGGGAGGGAAGACCTCCTAGGGATCGGGAGCGAAGACCTCCCGGGGAACGAACCGGAGAGCCGAAGGAGGGCCGGCGGGTGCGGTCGTGGGGATCCGACGTGATCGTCGGCCTGCTGATGTTCGGCCCCGGAGCACTGCTGATGGCCGCCGGGATGCTCTGGAAGGGCCGTGCCGTGCGCCCCCTGTCGCGCGCCCGGGCGCGGACCGCGGAGGCCCGCCGGTACCACCGGCATCTGCTGCGCTCCGCCGACGAGGCCATCGCGGCGGCGCGCGCCGCCGCGGGGCCGGGCGAGCCGGCGATCGTCACCGTCGACGACGTCCTGCGGGTCCTGGACGAGCGGTTCGGGTACGAGGACGTCCCCCGCTGGCAGGCCGGGACGGCGCTGCAGCGCCGGTACGAGCGGGCCGGGTGCGCCCGGGACTGCGTGACGGACGCCTACCACCGGGCCGAGCACCGCTGACGTGACGGCGCACAGCGGCGTATAAGGGCGCGACGGCGGAAAAGAGCCGGTGGTACGGTCCCCGCCCACGCTCTGGGGGGAACATGACCGAGGACGAGGCAGTCGACCGGCTGCGGGTGCTGGCCGTCGAGCGGCTCGCGAACGACGTCGTCGGCTCCGACCGGCTGATCCGGGCCGGACTCGACGCGCTGCTCGCCGGCGTGGACACGCCGTCGCTCGCGCGGCTCGCCGGCCTGACCCGGCGCGAGGAGCCGGAGGCGTCCGACCTCTTCGAGGCCGTCCTCGACGAACTCGCCCTCCGGGACGGGCTCCCGGGCACCCGGACCGATGCCGCCTGGTGGATCGTGCGGCGCACGCTGGCGCGGATCGTGGACGGCTCCGTCGACCCGGTCGAGGGCGCGGACCGCGTCTGGGACCTGGCCCATCCCGGACACTGGTTCGACAGCGCGGTCGCCCCCGTCGTCCAGGGCCTGATCACGGCGTACGACGTCGGCGGCGACGACGAACCGGAGCGGCTGGAGGCGGCCCGCGAGGAGATCCGCACCGCCGCCCGCGCCCTCCTCGCCCTCCCGGAGCCGCCGGAGGCGTGAGGGGCGGGGCCGGTGCGGAAAACGGGTTGTGAGCGGCGACGGGCCTCCGTCAGGATCCGGCGCATGAACACGACCTTCCTCACCGTCCTGCCCCTGCCCGCCGCCGGACCTTCGGTGCGCGAGCAGCAGCAGACCGGCTGCCCACGGAGGCTCGATCCTCTGCACGCGTGAGCGGGGCGCTCGTCGCGGGGCTGCTCGCCGGACTCGGCATCGCCATGCCGGTCGGGGCGGTCGCGACGTACCTCGTGGCGGTCACGGCCCGTACGAACCTGAGGACGGGCGCGGGCGCGGCCCTCGGTGTCGCGACGGCGGACGGCCTGTACGCCTTGCTCGCCGTGGCCGGAGGCGCGGCGCTCGTGCCCGTGCTCCGGCCGTTCCTCCTACCGCTGCGCATCGCCTCCGCCGTCGTCCTGATCGCCCTCGCGGTGCACGCGGCGGCGACGGCCGTCTCGCGCTACCGGGCCCGCGTCACCGCCGGACCGGCGCGCGAGGGCGCTCCGCCGGGGCCCGGCCGGGCCTACCTGGGCTTCCTCGGGATCACCCTCATGAACCCGCTGACGGTGATCTACTTCGCCGCCCTCGTCATGGGCGGCCAGGGCACCGCGGTCACTGACCTGCCGCGGCAGACCGTCTACGTGGCCGCCGCGTTCGCCGCCTCGGCCGCCTGGCAGCTGCTGCTGGCCTCGGGCGGCGCTCTCCTCGGGCGGACCCTGACCGGCGACCGGGGGCGGCTGGTGACCGCGACGGCGTCCAGCACGCTGATCGTCGTCCTCGCGGTGCAGCTGCTGGCGGACGTCATTCCACCGTGACCCCGATCATTCCACCGTGACCCTGATCTCGTGACGGCCCGTCGCGCCGTCCGGCATCGTGCCGACGCGACGGGCCGTCTGCGTCACACCGCTGCCGTCCGTCGCGCGGACGGCGAGGGTGTGGTCGCCGGGGGTCGCGGACCAGCGCAGGTACCACTGCCGCCAGGTGTCCGGGCCGTCCGAGGCGGCGAGTTCGGCCTGCTGCCACGGCCCGTCGTCGACCCGGACCTCGACCCGCACGATCCCGCGCCGCTGCGCCCAGGCGACGCCCGCGACGGCCACCGTGCCGGCCCGGAGCCGGCTCGCCCCGCGCGGCGTGTCGATCCGGGACTGCGTCTTCACCGGGGCCTTCGCGGCCCAGCCGTTGCGCGCCCAGTACGCGTCGTAGGCGTCGAAGGTCGTCAGCTCGATCTCCTCGATCCACTTGCACGCCGACACGTAGCCGTACAGGCCGGGGACGAGCATCCGGACCGGGAAGCCGTGCTCGAACGGCAGCGGTTCGCCGTTCATGCCGAAGGCGAGCAGCGCGTCCCGGCCGTCCATGACGTCAGCGACGGGCGTGCCGATCGTCATGCCGTCCACGGACCGGGCCACGAGCTGGTCGGCCGGACCGCCCCGCGACGGCGGCCGGACTCCCGCCTCGCGCAGCAGGTCGGCGAGGCGGACGCCGGTCCAGCGGGCGGTGCCGATGTAGGGGCCGCCGACCTCGTTGGAGACGCAGTTCAGGGTGAGGTCGCGCTCGACGACGGGGCGGGCCAGGAGGTCGTCGAAGGTGAACGTCAGCTCCTTGGCCACTCCGAGGCCCTGCACCCGCAGCCGCCAGCGCGTCGCGTCGACCTTGGGCACGACGAGGGCGGTGTCGACCCGGTAGAAGTCGTTGTTCGGTGTGATGAACGGGCCGACACCGGGCACGGCGAGCTGCACGCCGCGCGGGCGCGGCGGGGCCGGGTCTTCGGGGCGGGGCAGACGTACGGCCGCGCGGGACGCCTCGGCGTCCCGGGAGCGGGTGGCGCCGAGCGCCCGGCCGATCACGACGGCGACGGCGGCGCCCACGGCCGTACCGCCGGCCACGAGCAGGAACCGGCGCCTGGCCGCGGCCGGTGCGCCGGGAGCGGCGAGGACCAGGCTCACCAGCCGGTACAGCAGCGCCGCGCCCGCCGCGGCGCCGATCAGGGACGGCAGGGCGTCCGCCGCGGAGGCGCCGGGCCGGCTCACGGCGGCCGTCGCGCCGACGGCCCCGAAGACCAGCATCCCGGCGGCGCCCGCGCCCCGGCGCCCGAGCTCCCAGCGGCCGAGGAGCAGCGCGACGACGGCGAGCACGAGGACGATGCCGATCTGAAGGACCGTCTTGTCGCTCTCGCCGAAGGTGCGGATCGCCCATTCCTTGACCGGTGCCGGCGTCAGGTCGATCACCGCGCCGCCGACCGCCGTGACCGGCCCGGCCTCGGGCCTGACGGCGGCTGCGGCGAGTTCGGCGACGCCCAGTGCCGCGAAGCCGGCCACCGCGCCCGCGAGACAGGCGAAGAGACGGTCGGTGGGGGTGGGCCGGGTCCCGGGGGCGGGGAGCGGGGGTGGCGTGCTCACCCGCCCATCATCGGGTCGGGGTCACGGGTCCGCCAGGAGGTCGGGCCGTGCGGCGAGTACCGCATCACGCCGCGGCCGGGGCACTGCGTGCCGCATCCGTGTGGGGCCGCCCGCCGCGTGGCGGCCTCCGGCGGCCGGGCGCAGGCTGGAGTGGAAACCCCGCGAAGGGGGGTGGGATCGATGCCCGCGCCCGTGTGGAGACAGGAGTGGCGCACCCATCCGCTGCGCCGGCCCGTGGACGTCGTCGAGGCCTGGGCGCTGCTCGCGGTCGGGGCGGCCCTCTGGGTGGGAGCGCCGGCGACCGGTCTGGCGGCCGGCTGGTCCGTGCAGAACCATGACCGGGCGGTGGCGGTCGAACAGGCCGCGACCCGCGACCGGGTGGACGCGGTGGCGCTGCAGAACGCCGCGGACGTGGCGCCGTCCCCGTACGACGGGGGGCGGGGGATGAAGGCCCTGGTGACGGTGCGCTGGACCGCGCCCGACGGTCAGCAGGGGCAGGGCAAGGCGCTGGTCCCCGCGGACCTGAAGCGCGGCGAGCACACGCGGATCTGGCTGGACGACCAGCACAAGGTCACCACCGCACCGCTCAACGACACCGACATCTGGCTCGGTGCGGCCACGATCGGCGCCAGCGCGACGGCTCTCGCGGCCGGCGCGGCCGCGCTGACGGGCGTCGGCGTACGGCGGCTCGCGGACCGCAGGCGCGCGGCGCAGTGGGCGTACGAATGGCGGCACACCGGCCCGGACTGGACCCGTGGACACGCATGAAGGGGTTTCCCCGAGGCGGGTCCGGCATGGCTCACGGACCTGCGAGCAGGATCCGGCGGCCGGTGACGCGGCGGGGCGCGAGCAGCGTCCAGTGGCTGCCCTCGCCGCCGGTCCACGGGCCGCCGTCCGCGCGGACGGCGAGCCGTTCGACGGCGGCGGGGTCGGTGACGTCGCGGACCGGGCCTACGAGCAGCACGCTCCAGCCCTGGCCGGACGCCTCGTCGATGTGGTCCGCCTCGAAGGCGAGTTCGGCGTCGACGGACGCGGCGGCCGTGGACGTGCCCGAGACCGTGCTGCGGAAGGCGACCTCGCCCTCGGTGACCAAGTAGTTGACCGGCAGGACGACCGGTCCGTCCGGCGTGTGCGGGGCGATGCGTCCGACGCCGTGGGTGTCGAGCAGTTCCCAGCAGGCGCCCACGTCGAGCTCCACCGTCCGCAGGAGCTCGGCGGGCGGCGGGCCGTCGGTGGCGCCGGTCAGGGCCGGGACGGTGGTCTCCAGCGCGTCGGCGAGCCGCAGCAGGAACGCCACTCCGGGGGTGGCCGGCTGTTCCTCCAGGTACTGGATGTAGCCGGGCGCGGAGCCGGCGCGCAGAGCCAGGTCCTCGCGGGAAAGACCGAGTTCGTGCCGGCGGGCGGCCACCCTGCGGCCGACGTCGCCGCGGGGGTGCACGGGCGGGCGGCTGGGCGCCTGCGACTCGGGGTGCATCGGGGTCTCACGGCGCATGGGAGCCTCTCGGCGGATCGGGGCCACTCCCTCGTCCGGGCCCACGGGCCCTCCGGCGGGGAACCTCCTCCATGGAACCACCCGTTCCGATATCAGGACACCGGAGACGCCGGTGCCGACGCCCCGCAGCGGGCGGAGAAGGGACGAGCGAGCGATGAGGCACAGGAGTGTCGCCGATCTCATGACCCCGACGGCGGTCGCCGTGCAACGCGGCACACCGTTCAAGGAGATCGCGCGGCTGCTCGACGAGTACGGCATCACGGCCGTGCCCGTGGTCGACGACGCCGAACGGCCCGTGGGGGTCGTGTCCGAGGCCGATCTGTTGCGCCGGCACACCGAGAAGAACGGCCCGAGCACCGCCGAGGGCATGATGTCGAGCCCCGCCGTGGTGGCGCGGCCGATGTGGAGCGCGGTCGAGGCGGCGCGGGTGATGGAGAAGAACCGGATCAAGCGGCTGCCGGTGGTCGACGGGGCCGGGCGGCTGATCGGCGTGCTGAGCCGCAGCGACCTGCTGCAGCTCTTCCTGCGCCGGGACCGGGCGATCCAGGAGGAGATCCTGGAGGAGATCGTCACCCGGACGCTCCGGCTCCCGCCGTCGGCCGTCTCGATCGATGTCTCGGAGGGCCGGGTGACGCTCAGCGGCACGCTCCCGCGCCGCAGCCTCGGCCCGATCGTGGTCCGCCTGTGCGAGTCGGTGGACGGCGTGGTGGAGGTGGAGGACCGGCTCACGTACGAGGAGGACGAGGCGGCGTAGGGGAAGGCGCGGGGGGGGCGCGGGCTGCACACGCACCGCGGTCTGCACGTACAGGGGCAGCATGCATCGGGGCGCGCGCTCGTCCGCGCGCCCCTGGCGCCGCCCGGGCCCCTCAGCGCCGCGGCGTCGTACGGCGGGTCAGGTGACCGCCTCCGGCCATCCGTAGCCGGGGCCGGTGTGCTGCGGCACGGTGTCCGCGCCGACGGCCTCCATGTCCCGGTTGGCCACGCGCATCAGCTGCGATGCGAGGTCCTTCATGGCGCGGCTGGCCGCCAGTTCGTCGCCGATCGCGGGGACGTCGACGTCCGACGGGTTGCACCGGGCGGTGCCCTTGCCGGTGATCTTCGCCGACCCCATGTCGAGTTCCGCACGGGCCTTCGTGGTGCCCTCGTCCTCGGTCAGGTCCACGCCGACCGTCCAGTGCAGCGTGCGTGTCATGGCCTGCCTCCTTGTCCGCGGGCCGTTCCTGTACTCAGGATCCACCCGCCGGACGGCCCGCGCACCCCGCCGTCGCCCGCCGGTCAGCCGCGGGGCCGGGCGGGCGCCGCGGCACCCGCGGCGCCGATGGTGAACACCCCGCCGTCCGGGTCGCGCAGCGTCGTCCAGCGGCCCGCGGCCTCGCCGGGCGCGCCCTGGACCACGCTGCCGCCGAGCCGGATCGCGGTCTCGGTCGCCACCGCCACGTCGGGCACCCGGAAGTGCACGTGCCACCGCGGCCGCACCTGTGGGTCGGGGGCCTCCTCGACCGCGCCGCCGCTGACCCGGGCGACGGCCATCCCGCCGTGCCGCAGGACCACGTGGTCGCCCTCGTAGGAGACCTGGACGCAGCCGGGACGGCCGCTGGCCCAGTCGAGGACCTCGCCGTAGAAGATCGCCGCGGCGAACGCGTCGCGGGTGCGCAGTTCCAGCCAGGCGGGGCCGCCGTCGCCGGCGTCGGAGCGCCAGTCCGGGATCGCCTTGCCCTCCCAGATGCCGAAGACCGCGCCCTGCGGGTCGGCGGCGAGGGCGGCACGGCCGGTGCCGAAGGACAGCGGGCCGACGGCGACGGTGCCGATCCGCTCGCGGATGCGGGCGGCGGCGACGTCGGCGTCGTCGACGGCGAAGTACGGGGTCCAGGCCACGGGGATGGAGAGGCTGCCGGCCATCGCGCCGATGCCGGCCAGGGGCCGTCCGCCGAGGAACCCCACGGAGAACTCGGGCCCGAGCTCGGACGGCCGGAACCGCCACCCCAGGACCTCGCCGTAGAAACGCTGCGCCGCTTCGAGGTCGCGTGCCATCAGGCTGACCCAGCACGGTGCGCCGAACGCTTCGTGATGTGGTGTCGACACCGCCGCCAAACCTCATCCCTCGCGTATGACCGGACCCTGGAACGCTAACCCGGCGACGGACGCGGCGCAGCCAGGGACGGCTCCGACGGCCGCGCGAGGGGCCGGAGCGGACCCGTTCGGCGGCCCCGGGATGCGCCCCCGGCGGGCCGGGGCTGTCATGGGGCTCGACGCACCGCGGCCCGCCCGGTGCGCCGGACGTGTTCCGCCTCGCCCGGACGGAGGACCGCCCATGACCCGAGCCCCTGCAGTGCGAGTGCTCCTGGTGACGGTCGTGTCGGCGCTGATGGCCTTGTCGGCGGCGTGCGGAGCGGGCGGCGCCGGCGGTGAGGGCCGCAGGGGGCCGGGGTCGGGCGGCCGGCCGGAGCACGGCGCGGACGAGGCCTGGTTCACCACGGTGGGCGTCACCCCCGGGGACCCTGCGGTGCTGCTGCGCGAGCTGCGTGCGGGACGGACGCCGCGGTCGCTTGGCCTGGTGCATTCCGGGGCGGAGGCGGGCGCCTCGTACGCGTACGTCAACTGGGCGTGGACCCTGTGGCCGCCGGGGCTGCGGCCGGTCGGCGTGGCGCTGACGCCGGTCAAGGTGACGGACGGGACGGTGGCCGTCGGTCCGGTGCGGCGGCACGGACGGGTGCCGGAGCTGTCGCTGCGGGTACGGGCCGGGGGCGGCGCGGAGCGTACGGCGACGCTGCGCACGTGGCAGCGGGCCCCGCACACGTTCCCGGCACCGGGGCGGGGGATCACGTACCAGTACGTCGTGGCGGGTGAACCGGAGATGGAGCCGCTGGAAGCCCCGGTCGCGCGCGCCGGTTCGTAGAGGTCAGACCTCGGGCCGCAGAGGCCCGGCCCCGCCCCGGTCGTCGCGGCCGACGGGGGCCTCGAGGGCGCTGCCGCGCCGCCAGGCGGGCCAGGGGACGTTCCAGTCGCCGTAGCCGTTGTCGAAGGGGGTCATCTCCTCGCCCTGTCCGTTGACGACCTGCACGAGGTCGCCCTCGCGGACGTGGGCGTACAGCCAGGCCGCGTCCTCGGTGCTCATGCCGGTGCAGCCGTGGCTGACGTCCGCGCTGCCCTGGGCGTCCACGGACCAGGGCGCGGCGTGCAGGTACTCGCCGCTCCAGGTGACGCGGGTGGCCCAGCGGACCTTGAGGTCGTAGAAGTCCTTGCTCTTCTTGGAGATGCCGATGGTGTCGCCGCGCATACGGACCAGGCGCTCCTTGCCGAGGACGACCTTGATGCCGCCGCGGGTGCGGTAGCCGGCCTTGCCGGTGGTGACGGGGATGGTGCGGACGACGCGGCCGTTGCGGCGGACGCTCATGAGGTGGGTGGCGATGTCGGTGACGGCTTCGATGCGGTCACCGGTGGTGAGGGTGAGCGGCCCGGACGGACCGCCGACGAGCCGGTCGGTGACCTGGACGTCGTCGAGCCCGGAGCGGACCCGGACGGTGGCGTGGGCGGGCCAGTACGTGCGCGGCCGGTAGTGCAGCGTGGTGGGGCCGACCCAGTGCCAGGCGCCGTCCACGCGGGGCTCGGAGCGGACCTCCAGGGCATGTTCGACGATGCGGCGGGCACGCTGGTCGCCGGCGGGCACGGGGTGGCTGAGCTCGGCGGTGAGCGGCTGGCCGACGCCGTAGCGGCCGGAGCCGGGTCCGAAGGCGGCGGTGAGCCGGACGTCGGCGGCGGGGGCCGGGGCGGTGCTGAACTCCAGGCGTGCGACGCGGCGTTCGCGGGCAGCGCCGCCTTCGACGACGAGCCGGGCGGTGAAGCGGCTGCCGGCGGGGACCGGGCCGGTGCTGGTCCACCGGGTGCCGTCGCGGCCGACGGTGCCCGCGACGCGGCGGCCGTACGCGTCGGCGACGCCGACGTCGGCCAGGACGCCGGGCGACTTGAGCGTGAGCTCGACCGGGCCGCCGGACCGGGCATCCAGGACGGGGCCGCGCTCCGCCGCGGCCTGCTCGGCGTGCTCGGCCTGCTCGGCGTGCTCGGCCTGCTCGGCGTGCTCGGGCCGGGCGGTGAGCACCGCTGTGCGGTGCACGGCGGCACGCGCCGCGCAGACCCCGTCGGCGTCGGCGCAGTCGTCCAGTACGGCAGTGGCATCGGTGAGCGTACGGGCCACGGAGACAACGGCCTCCGCGTCGCCCGGGGCGGTCTGCGTCCCGGGTCCGTGGCCCGACGGCTGTCCCGCGCTGGTCAGCAGGACGGCGCCCGCCACGGCCGCCGCGGCTCCCCAGCTCTTCGCGCCCCTGTGCACCGAAGCCAAGGCGGCCCTCCCCGTGTCGTCCGTGTGGTCTCCGAGCATCAAAACGAACACCGTCGGAAAAGATGATCAATGGGCCGGGCGTGGCGTGCGTCCGACCCTGGAGACGACTCGAACGGACCAACGTCCAGGGGCGGGGCCCGCGTGTCAGCGTGCGGGCTCCGGCAGCGGTTCACCGGTCTCGAGGAGGGTCTTGAGGCTGGAGAGCAGCACCGGCCATCCCTCGCCGATGAGCCCGCGGATGGTGCCTCCGGCCTCCAGGTCGTCGTGCACGACCGTCAGCTTGACGATGTCGCCGGAGGGCTCGATCTCGTACGTCACCTTCGAGCGCCGTTCGGCGGCGAGCCTGGCCAGCACGTCGTCGCCGATGCCCGCCATCCGGGCCCAGTCCGCGGTGAACGTGTGCCAGGTGTACGAGAGCCGCCGGCCGGGCTCCGCCTCGAGCACGACCTGTTCCGGGTCCGCGGTCTTCCTGCCGTCCTCGTCCCACACCATCGTCGCCCCGGGGACCCACTCCGCCTCGAAGGCCACACCCCAGTACTGCCGGGTGAGCTCCGGGTCGGTCAGCGCCTTCCAGAGCTCGTCGGGCGTGGTGAGGATGTACGTCGTGTAGACGAACGCGTTGCTGTCATCCATCGGAGTCTGCTCCCATGCGGTGTACTGATCCTTCAGCCACTCGTTCGTACGACCGCGAGGCGAGCGGCCGCGGTCCGACACGCCGCGGGGGTCACCCGCCTCGCCCAGTGGTCCCGGACCTCCTGCGGTCCGCTCCACGTCGCGGCTACCGTCGCAGCGCGGCGACGACCAGACCCTCGATAGCGTCCTCGGAGACCGGTCCGCCGGACACCACGCGGTCGAGCACGAGCCCGTCGACGCAGGCGAGCAGCGTCAGCGTGCGCGCCTCGGGGTCGCGCACGCCCCGGTCCTCGAGGAAGCGGCGCACGGCGTCGCGGCCCGGGTTCTCGCGGGGCACGAGGATCTCCCGCAGTTCCGGGTCCCGGACGCTCTCGACCGTGCAGGCGTGCCGGGCGAGGGTGCGACGGCGGCCCTCCCCGGTCAGCCGGGCCTCGACGAGCGCCGCGATCCCGCGTACCAGTTCGGCGGCGTCGCGCGGCACTCCGGCCCGCTCCCCCGCCGCCCCGAGCTCGGCCTGGTCGAGGTCGACGAGCCGGCGCACGAGCGCCGTGAGCAGGGCGGAACGGGTGCGGAAGTACGCGGAGGTGGTCCCGGCCGGAAGGCCGGCGGCGGCGTCGACGGCGCGGTGGGTCAGCCCTCGCATGCCGGCGTCGGCGAGGACGCCGAGGGCCGCGTCGGCGAGCAGGGTGCGGCGGTCGGGACGGCTCGGGCGGTCGGCCGGGGCGGGGTCGGTGGTCACCACCCCTTTCTACACCTGTAGAGTCTTTCTACAGGTGTAGAAAGACTCCAGGAGGGGGACGCAGCATGGGCAGGACCGCGATCGTCGTCGGCGGAGGGATCGGCGGTCTTGCCGCCGCGATCGGGCTGCGACGCATCGGCTGGGACGTCACCGTCGTCGAGCGGACGCGTGTCCTCGACGACGCCGGGGCCGGGATCTCCCTGGCCGCGAACGGGATCCGCGCCCTCGACGCCCTCGGCGCGGGTGCCGCCGTGCGGGCCGCGGCGCGCGGCCAGTACTCCGGGGGCACCCGTACGCCCCGCGGGTCCTGGCTCGCCCGAATGGACGGCGCCACCCTCGAACGCGCCCTCGGCACGCCCGTCGTCGGCATCCCCCGCACCACACTCCACACCCTGCTGCGCGCCGAGCTCCCGCCGGAGTGCCTGATCACCGGCGCACGCATGACCGAGCTCGACCGCTCCGCGCCCGACCGGGTACGGGTGGAGTACGTGCACGACGACGAAAGGCGCGCGGAGGCGGAGGTGGCCCTGGTCGTCGGGGCGGACGGAATCGGAAGCCGGACCCGCGCCCTGCTGTTTCCCGATCACCCCGGCCCGGCACACAGCGGCTCCACCGTGCTGCGCGCCCTGACGCGGGGACCGGCTGCGGTGGACTGCGACTTCGCGCTCACCTGGGGCCGGGGCGCGGAGTTCGGCCACATCGCCCTCGCCGACGGCCGGGCGGAGTGGCACGCGGTCGTCAACGCGCCCGCCGGGGTGCGGTATCCGGACCCGCTCGCCGAGCTGCGCCGCCGGTTCGCCGGGTGGCACGAGCCGATCCCGGCGCTGCTGGCCGCGACCGACCCGGAGGCCGTACTCCACCACGACATCGGCGAACTGACCGATCCGCTGCCCTCGTTCGCCGCCGGTCGGGTCGCGCTGCTCGGCGACGCCGCCCACGCCATGACCCCGCACCTCGGGCAGGGTGCGTGCCAGGCCCTGGAGGACGCGGTGGTCCTGGCGGCCTCGGTCGCCGAGGGGCCGGACGTGCGAGGTGCGCTGGCCCGGTACGACGCCGAGCGCCGCCCCCGCACCCAGAGCGTGGCGCGGGCCGCCCGCCAGGCCGGCCGCATGGGCCAGCAGCTCACGCACCCGGCGGCCGTCGCGCTGCGGAACACGGCCCTGCGGGTGGCCCCTTCGGGCACGGCGGTCCGGATGATCCTCCGCCACGCCGCCTGGACGCCGCCTCGACTGCCCGAGACCCCCAGGGAACCCAGGAGCATCGATTAGGTGCGAAGTCGATTAATCGCGAAAGTGCTAACGTGACCGGATGTCTCTCAAGCACGCGGTGCTCGCGGCCCTCCTGGAGGGCGAGTCCTCCGGTTACGACCTGGCCAAGAGCTTCGATGTGTCCGTGGCCAACTTCTGGGCGGCGACGCCGCAGCAGCTGTACCGGGAGCTGGAGCGGCTCGCCGAGGCCGGTCTCGTGGCGGCGCGTCTGGTGCAGCAGGAGCGGCGGCCGAACAAGCGGCTGTTCCGCCTGACGGACGCGGGGCGGGCGGAGCTGCACGCGTACACGACCGCCGAGCCGCGCCCGACGGCGATCCGGGACGAGCTGATGGTGCAGGTCCAGGCGGTGGACGTGGGCGACGCACAGGCCGTGCGCACCAGCGTCGAGAAGCATCTGGAGCGGACACGCCAACGGCTGGCCCTTTTCGACCGGCTCCGGGCGAACCTGCTGGCCGGCCGCGACGAGGCCGCGTACCTGCGGGAGGCCGAGCGGGTCGGCCCGTATCTGACGCTGATGCGGGGCCGTTCCTTCGAGCAGGAGAACCTGCGCTGGGGCGAGCAGGTGCTGGCGATCCTCGCCGCGCGGGAAGCGTGACGGTCACGCCACGGCGCGCATGAGCGGCAGAGCGCCGGGGCGTCCGGCGTGTGAGGAGTGTGCAGGGGCACGGCCCGCCGTCGCCCTCACCACATACCGTCCGGTAGGGTCGCGGCGTTCCGCAGGGAGCGGGGCATTCCGGGAAGGGGCGGAAGCCTGATGAAGATCGGTGACGTCGTCGAGGACTTCAGCCTGCCCGACGAGACCGGCACGGTACGGACCCTCAGCGAACTGCTGCAGGACGGACCGGTCGTGCTGTTCTTCTACCCGGCGGCGATGACCCCGGGCTGCACCGCCGAGGCCTGCCACTTCCGCGATCTGGCGGCCGAGTTCAAGGCCGCGGGCGCGCAGCCGGTGGGCGTCAGCAGCGACCCGGTGGACCGCCAGCAGGAGTTCGCGGACCGGCACAGCCTCGGCTACCCGCTCCTGTCCGACCCCGAGGGCACGGTCCGCGGCCGGTTCGGCGTGCAGCGCGGCTTCTCCATCGCCCCGACGAAGCGGGCCACCTTCGTGATCGACCAGGACCGGACGGTCCTGGAGATCGTCCGCAGCGAGTTCCGGATGAGCGCCCACGCCGACCGGGCACTGGCGGCGCTGCGCACCCGCACGAGCTGAGCCGAGCACGCCCGTCACGGAGATGAGCCGAGCGCCCCTCTCGCGGCGGGACGTCGAGCACACCCCCTAAATACGTATCCCAGATGCGTGTTTGATACGGTCATCTCGTGCGGTTGACGAAGTTCACCGACCTGGCGCTGCGTGCCGTCATGCGCCTGGCGGTCTCCGGGCAGGACGACTCGGCCACCACTCGCGAGGTGGCCGAGACCATGGACGTGCCGTACGCGCACATGGCCAAGGTCGTCACCCGGCTCCAGCACCTCGGCGTCGTGGAGGCACGGCGTGGACGCAAGGGCGGGCTGACCCTGACCGAGACGGGACGGCGGGCCTCGGTCGGCTGGCTGGTGCGCTCCCTGGAGGGCGAGGAGGAGGTCGTCGCCTGCGAGGGCGATCCCCCCTGCCCGCTGCGCGCAGCATGCCGGCTGCGCGGGGCGCTCCGGTCCGCCCAGGAGGCGTTCTACCGCACACTCGATCCGCTCACCGTCGCGGATCTGGTCGAGTCCCCGACCGGTCCCGTGCTGCTCACCCTGTCCGGTCGCCGTCCGGACTGACCCTCGCCCCACCACCCCCTCCGCTCACCCCGCAACTCCTGCCACCCCATCGAGCCGTGCTCCCGCACGCCCGAAAATACGTAGATCATCTACCAGAATTGGAGTCACGATGCTCTCCGAGCAGGCCACCCCGGTCGTCCGCGCCACGCTCCCCGTGGTGGGAGCCTCCCTCGAACAGATCACGGACCGGTTCTACGCCGGGCTGTTCGACGCCCACCCCGAGCTCCTGCGCGACATGTTCAACCGCGGCAACCAGGCCACCGGCGACCAGCGCCGCGCCCTCGCCGGCTCGATCGCGGCGTTCGCCGGGGCGCTCCTGGAACACCCGGGGACCCGCCCGGACGTCATGCTCGGCCGGATCGCGCACAAGCACGCCTCGCTGGGAGTGACCTCCGAGCAGTACAAGATCGTGCACCAGCACCTGTTCGCCGCGATCGTGGACGTGCTCGGCGAGGCCGTCACTCCCGAGGTCGCGGCGGCGTGGGACGAGGTGTACTGGCTGATGGCCAACGCGCT
Source organism: Streptomyces solicamelliae (assembly GCF_045348655.1). Classification (NCBI taxonomy): domain Bacteria; kingdom Bacillati; phylum Actinomycetota; class Actinomycetes; order Kitasatosporales; family Streptomycetaceae; genus Streptomyces; species Streptomyces solicamelliae. The sequence continues at coordinate 7,015,404 of NZ_CP160404.1, read as the reverse complement.
GATCGCCCTGGAGGCGGGCCTGTACGCGCAGGCGGGCGTCGCGGAGGGCGAGGTCGGGCTGCCGATGGAGATCGTCGAGCGCCACGAGGAGACCCCGGACACCGTCTCGTTCCTGCTGCGCCGAGCCGACGGCCGCCCCGTCGAAGCGTTCCGCCCGGGCCAGTACGTCAGCGTGCAGGTCGAACTCCCGGACGGGGCCCGGCAGATACGCCAGTACAGCCTGTCCTCGGCCCCCGGCCGACCGCTCTGGCGGATCACGGTCAAGCGGATCGACGGCGACCCGGGCGGCGAGGTGTCGTCCTGGCTGCACGCCCACGGTGCGCCCGGTGACGTCCTGTCGGTCTCACTCCCGTTCGGCGACCTGGTCCTGCCCGAGGGCGACGCACCGATCCTGCTCGCCTCCGCGGGCATCGGCAGCACGCCGATGCTGGCCATGCTCGACCACCTGGTCCGGACCGGCTCCACCCGCCCGGTCACCGTGGTGCACGCCGACCGCTCCCCCGCCACGCACGCGCACCGGGAGGAACTGCTCAGCCTGGTCGACGCCCTGCCGGACGCCCGACTGCACCTCTGGTACGAGGAGCCGGGCGACTCCGGCGCCCGCCAGGGCCGCGCCGAGGTCGCCCTGCTCGACCTGCCGGCGGGCACCACCGCGTACCTCTGCGGGCCGCTCCCGTTCATGCGGGCCGTACGGGGCGATCTGCTGGGCCGGGGCATCGCGGCCGCCGACGTCCACTACGAGGTGTTCGGCCCGGACCTCTGGCTCGGCGCCTGACGGGACCGCCGCCCTGGCGGTGGCGAGGTACGGCATCGCCCCGGGGGTACGACAGAGCCCCGGCTGGACGGGGGATTCCAGCCGGGGCCGTTGTCGTGGCCGGAGCGTGGCCTCACCCGGGGGGAAGGGGTGGGCACGCCGTGTTTTCACGGCCACATCTGAATGAACGATAAACCACGCGCCGGTGTTCCGGACTTCTCCCCCTCTTCGGTGTGAGTCACCTCACGACCGGGCATTTCTGGCACCCGTCGGGAACGGACGGGGTGAACCGTGGAGATGATCTAGGCTGAGCCCTTCGGACGAGGGGGGTGGGGTCGGATGCGCGGACGGTCGTCGCGTCTCGCGGCATCGGCTGCCCTGACCTTCGCGGCCTCGGCACTCTGGTCGCTGCTCCTGCTCCTGGCGGGCGGGGGTACGGCGTCGGCGGCACCGGCCGCCCCGCCGGTGACCGCGTCCGGCTCCCCGTCCGTCCCGGTGTCCGTCGTGGGCCCCGCGATCGCGTCCGTTCCGGCTCGCACGGCGACTGCCGGGTCGGCCGCCACCCCCGCCACGCAGGCGACCCGCACGGTGCGGGCCGAGCAGGGCGGGCGGCACGTGGCCGGCCAGGAAGTGTCTGCGGCCGTGCACGCGGCGCAGCCGCCGCTGCCGCCGCCTCCGACCGCCGGGGCCGTGGCCACCTCGTATCGCGCGCCGGTCGTGCCGGGGCCGCTCGCCGAGGTCCGGCGCGAGCGGGCACCGCCCGCCACCCCCTACTCGCCGCGGCTCAGCCGTGGCCCGCCCTCCCCGCGGAGCAGTTGAGGTCCCGCGGCGCTGCGGCCTGCCCGTAGCCCGCTCCACCCAGACTCTTCCGTGGAGCATCCTTGTCCTCACGTCATTGGCGTGCGCTCGTCGCGCTCGCCGTCGTCGCCCTGTCCGTCTTCTTCGCCCTGACCTCCTCGCCCCGGCTCGGCCTCGATCTGCGGGGCGGCACCCGGATCGTCCTGGAGACCCGGGACTCGCCCACCGTCGTCGCCGACGCGGCCGCCACCCAGCGGACGCTCGAAGTCCTGCGGCAGCGGGTGGACGCGCTCGGGGTCGCCGAGCCGTCGCTCTCCCGGTCCGGGGAACGGCGGATCGTGGTCGAACTGCCCGGCGTCCGCGATCCGCGCGAGGCCGCCGACGCCCTCGGCCGGCCCGCCCAGCTCGCCTTCCGCCCGGTGACCGGCGAGAGCGCCACCGGGTCCGCGACCGCGCTCGCGGACCCCGACGTCCCGGGCCGCTTCCTCCGGCTGGGGCCGGCCTCGCTGACGGGTGACGGGGTGAAGAGCGCGCGAGCCGTCATCGACCCGCAGACCGGCGGGCGGTGGAGCGTCGACCTCGCCTTCCACGGCGAGGCCGGCAAGGAGTGGGCGCGGCTGACCGGCAAGGCCGCCTGCGCCGCGCCCGGCGATCCCGCCCGGCGGGTCGCGGTGGTCCTGGACGGACGGATCGTCTCCGCGCCCGGCATGCAGCAGTCGGTGGTCTGCGGGGCGGGCATCGCGGGCGGTTCCGCGACGATCACCGGCGGCTTCGACGCCGCCGAGGCCAGGGAACTGGCCGCGCTGATCGAGGGCGGAGCCCTGCCGCTGCCGGTGACGCCCGTCGAGCAGAGCACCGTCGGCCCGACGCTCGGCGCGGAGGCCGTACGGGCGAGCGCCCAGGCCGCACTGATCGGCCTGGCGTGCACGGCGCTGTTCGTGGTGCTGGTGTACCGGCTGCTCGGCGCGCTCGCGACCTGCGCGCTCGCGCTGTACGGGCTGATCTCGTACGCGGCGGTCGTCGCCCTCGGTGCGACGCTGACGCTGCCCGGCCTCGCCGGTTTCGTGCTCGCCGTGGGCATGGCGGTGGACGCCAATGTGCTGGTCTTCGAGCGGGCCCGGGAGGAGTACGCGCTGCGGCGTGTGCCGGACGCGGACCGGGCGCTGCGGACCGGATTCGCCAAGGCGTGGAACGCGGTCGTGGACTCGAACGTGACGACTCTCCTCGCCGCCGGCCTTCTGTTCGTCTTCGCGACCGGGCCGGTGAAGGGCTTCGGCGTGACGCTGGCGATCGGCGTGCTGGCCTCGATGGTGTCCGCGCTGGTCATCACCCGGGTCCTGGCCGACTGGGCGGTGCGGACCCGGTTCGTACGGCGGCGGCCGGGGCTCACCGGCATCGCCTCGACCGGCCGGGTGCGGGACTGGCTGGAACGCCGCCGGCCCCGGCTGATGCACCGGCGACGGCTGTGGCTGGGCTCGTGCGCCGGTCTGCTGCTGGTCGCGGTGGCCGGGATCGGAGTACGGGGCCTCGACTTCGGGGTGGAGTTCACGGGCGGGCGGCTGGTGGAGTACGCGACGAGCCGGCCCGTCGACGCGGACTCCGCCCGTGCCGCGGTGGCGGACGCGGGCTTCCCGGAGGCCGTGGTGCAGTCCTCGGGCGGCGACGGCATCACCGTACGGACCGGGGAACTCGACAACGACGAGCAGGAGCGCATCCGCACGGCGCTCTCGGCGTCCGGCGGCACGGTCACCGTCGAGCGGGACGAGGCGGTCGGCCCGAGCCTGGGCGACGAACTGCGCGACAAGGCCCTGATCGCGCTGGGCGTGGCGGTCGCGGCCCAACTGGTCTATCTGAGTCTGCGGTTCCGCTGGACGATGGCGACGGCGGCGGTCGCCGCCATGGTGCAGGACGTCCTCCTCGTCGTCGGGCTCTTCGCCTGGCTGGGCCGGCCGGTCGACAGCGTCTTCCTCGCGGCGCTGCTGACGGTGGTGGGGTACTCGGTGAACGACACCGTCGTCGTGCTCGACCGGCTCCGCGAACTGCGCCGCGCCCACCCGAAGGGGACCTGGCCGGACCTCGCCGACCGGGCGGTGCTGCAGACGGTGCCGCGCACGGTGAACACCGGCATGGGCGCGATCTTCGTCCTGGTCGCCCTCGCGGCGCTCGGCGGCGACTCGCTGACCGACTTCTCGGTGGCCCTGCTCGCCGGTGTGGTCGCCGGTGTCGGCTCCACGGTGTTCACCGCGATGCCTCTCGCGGTGATCCTGGAGACCCGCCGCCCGGCCCCGCACCGCCCGGCCCGCCGCCCCGCCCGCACGGGCACGGGCGCGGTGGTCTGACCGACGTCGGGCACGGCCACGGGTCGACGGTTCCCCGATGCCCTCGGGGCGGAGCTGTGAACCGCCCCGGGGCGCCTCGGACGGTCACCGGGTGGCGAGCAGGAGACGGGCCTCGGTCTCCTGGTCCCCCGAGACCGACTCCAGCGACCGGACGTCGAAGGACTGCGCCAGCACTTTCTCTATCTCGTCGACCGCGTGGTACCCGCCGGTGAGCAGCACGGGCACCTCCCCGGTCAGATGGCTCGGGCGGGCCGTCGCGCCCCGCGCGGCCGCCGTGTCGAAGGTGGCCATCCACACGGTCGGCGCCGGGACCTGCGGCACCCGCTCCGCCGTCGGCGCGTCCTCGATCGCGTAGACCCGGTCCAGGGCCTCGAACACCGCCCTGGCGTCCTCGCCGGAGCAGCTCAGCTGCACGGTGACATCGGTGTCGATGTGTCGGTCGTCCACGTCGCTCATCTCCTCCCGGCCCCCTCCGGCGTCACCCTCAAGCATCACCCCGCCCCCGCCACTCCGCGAGCCCTCACCCGCCCGGCCCAGCAACCGCGGTCGCCCGCGCCCGCTCCGGGTAGGCCTCAGGGAGGGGCGGACCGGCGAGGCCGCCGACACCGAGGAGGGCGCATGTCAGGGCAGGAGCGAGAGGGCGCCGACAGCGGCGACCGTCGGTCCGATACGGGCGAGCACGACCCGGACGACCTGTACCACGGCCGGCACGAGACGCCCAACGAACGGGCGGACCGTCGCTGGAACGAGCTGATGCAGGAGATCCGCGTCGCCCAGACCGGTGTGCAGGTCCTGCTCGGCTTCCTGCTCACCGTCGTGTTCGCGCCCCGCTTCGTCGAACTGAGCTCCGGCGACCGCGCGCTCTACGTCGCGACCGTGGCCCTCGGGTCCGCCGCCACCGGCGCGCTGATCGGCCCGGTGTCGTTCCACCGGATCGTCGCCGGCCGGCGCATCAAGCCGCAGGCGGTGCGCTGGACCTCCCGGCTGATCGCCGTGGGGCTCGCGCTGCTGCTCGCCACCCTCGGCACGGCCCTGCTGCTGGTCCTCCGCTTCGCGACGGGCGCCCCGTACGTGCCGTGGCTGGTGGGGGGTCTGGTCGTCTGGTACCTCCTCTGCTGGTACGTCCTTCCGGTCTGGGTCCGCCGCCGCTACACCAGCAACGACTGAGCCGGGTTCAGCCGGCGTCCGGGGCGTCGGCGGGGCCGCCGCCGGTGAGCCGCTCGACGGTGTCGGCCTCGTCGGCCCGCTTGTCCGGCCGGTACCGGACGACCCGGGCGAACCGGAGTGTGACCCCGGCCGGATAGCGCGTCGACCGCTGGACGCCGTCGTACGCGATCTCCACGACGAGCTCCGGCCGCACCCGGACGGTGAACCCGTCGTCCTCGACGGCCAGTTCCCGCAGCTGCTCCGTCTGCCGGCGCAGCGTCTCGTCGGTCAGGCCCTTGAAGGTCTTGCCCAGCATCACGAACCCGCCGTCGGCGGTCCGGGCGCCGAGGTGCAGGTTGGAGAGCAGGCCGGTGCGGCGGCCGTGCCCCCACTCGGCGGCGAGAACCACGAGGTCGAGCGTGTGGACGGGTTTGACCTTCAGCCAGGTACGGCCCCGGCGGCCCGCGACGTACGGCGCGTCCAGCGCCTTCACGAGCACGCCTTCGTGGCCCCGGCGCAGCGTCTCGGTGAAGAACTCCTCGGCTGCCTCCTTCTGTTCGGTGGACGTGGTGTCGTCGACGACGGTCCGGCGCACCCGCAGATGCTCCGGCAGCAGTCGGGCGAGCGCCGCGTGCCTGCGCTCCCCCGGCTCGTCGATCAGGGTCTGTCCTCCGACGGCGAGGACGTCGAAGAAGACCGGTGACAGCGGCCGGGCAGCGCGGGCGGTGTCGACGTCGACGCGGGACCCGACCCGGGCGGCGGTGTCCTGGAAGGCCAGCGGCCGGCCTTCCTCGCCGAGGGCGAGCAACTCCCCGTCGAGGACGAACGACTCCGCCGCGAGGCCCCGCGCCACCGTCACCACCTCCGGGAGCCGCCCGGTGATGTCGTCCAGCGACCGTGTGTAGACCCGGACGTCGTCGCCGAGCCGGTGCACCTGGATGCGGATGCCGTCGAGCTTCTCCTCCACGGCGCAGCGTCCGACCGCCTCGACCGCCTCGCCGACCGATCCCGCCGTGTGGGCCAGCATCGGCTGCACGGGCCGGCCGACCCGCAGCGAGAACGCCTCCAGCGCGGCAGCCCCCTCGGCGAGCACCGCCCGGGCGACCCTCGGCAGCGAACCCTCCAGCATCACCGCCCGGCGCAACCGGTCCGCGGGCACTCCGGCCGCCCGCGCGACGCCCTCCAGGGCGATCGCGTCGAGCGCGCCCTGCCGAACCTCCCCTCCGAGCAGCCGGAGCAGGAACTCCTGCTCCCCCGGTGTCGCCGCCGCGATCAGTTCCCGGACCCGCCGGAGCCGCTCGGCCTGCGCCCCCGCACCCGACACGGCCGCCAGCCCCGTCATCGCGGCGTCCGTCTCGGCCAGCGTCAGCGCCGGCCGCTCGGCCGGTTCGACCTGCGGCGGAACCACGTGCTTCAGAACGCTCCACCCCACGCCGATCCGGCCCTGCGGCAGGCTTCCGGAGAGATAGGCGATGACCAGCGGACTCTCCTCAGGCTCCGCCTCGGCGAACAGCCCGGCCAGCGCGGCGATCTTCTCGGACCGCGCAGAGGTGGCGGCAACCTGACGGGAGACGTCCGCGAGACGCACCAGCAGCATGCGCCCATGGTCCCCGCCTCAGCCCGCCCCCGCACGCGCGGGGCGACCGGCCTCATCCGCGTGACCTTCCGGCCGCGAGCCGCGTCGTAGCCCGAGCCGGGTCAGCAGGCTCCGCGAACTTGTCGGCGGCCGCACCGACTCCCGCGCGCGCCCACCTGCCCCCGGTCGCACCCCGGCGGTGGGTCCCGGCGTGTGCGGTCGGGGCGGCCGGGCAGCCGGCCGCGGTGCCTCCTGCAGTCGGCGCGCCTCCCCCAGGGCCATCGTGAGGCTCGTCCGATGCCACAGGATCTCGTCCGGGTCGTCGGCCACCATCAGCCGGTCGGCGATCTCCCGGGCCGACGCGCCCTCCGGCAGCCCGGCCGGCAGCGCCGGCCTGAGCCGCAACAGGAACGACCGCTCGTGGGGATCCCCGACGACCTCGGCGAGCTGCACCGGATCGAGCAGGTAGGCGATGGCCGCCGCCCGTTCCCAGGGGTCGTCCGTGGCCCGCAGCAGCAGCCCCAGCCTCCTGGCCCGCCAGTTCCGTGGTCGCCGGTCCTCGCCCGCGGCCCGCCGGTCGCGGGCCTCCCGTCCCATCCGGGCCTTCAGCAGCCCCGGATGGTCCTCGGCGAACGACCGGAGTTCGCCCGCGAGATAGAGCCAGACGACAGTGTTGTAGCGGTTGAGGTAGAACCGCACCGGCCTGACATGCCCGGTCCGCGCCAGCCAGGTGAGGCGCTCGGACGAGACGGACAGTAACTCCGCCGCCTCCGCCGTGCCCACCGCGCGCACGCGCTCGCGCAGTCCGTCCGGGAAGTCCGGGGCCGCGCGCAGCCGCTCGATCTCGCCGGTCTCCACCCGGATCCTCGGTCCGGTCCCGGGCAGGGTGCGCACGAGCCCCATCTGCACGGCGAGCGCGAACTCGTCCCACTTCAATGCCAGTTGTTGCGCCGCCGGTCCCGGCGACAGCGCTGTGGCGCCCGCCTCCGCGCTCCGCACGTCCCCCTGCGTGCCGGTCTTCGTGCCTTCGGTCGTGTTCATCACGATCCTCCCCCGCGAGCGTCGATTACTCTCAGTGAGAATCGTAGCGCAGAGTGACCGAACCCGCCGAGCCCTGTGGACAACTCGGCGCGCACGACCGGATCAGAGCTCGACGACCCCTGCCCCGTCCGGCTGTCGCGCCGCCACCCCGAGGTGCTCGCCGACCCGGTTGACCAGCAGCGTCATCTCGTACGCGACCTGGCCGACATCGGCCTCCGCCGCGCTCAGCACACACAGACAGCTGCCCTCGCCGGCCGCCGTCACGAACAGCATCGCGTCGTCGAACTCCACCATCGTCTGGCGCGCCCTGCCCGCCCTGAAATGCCGGCCGGAACCCCGCGCCAGACTGTGCAGCCCGGACGACACCGCCGCGAGGTGCTCGGCGTCCTCCCGCTCCAGTCCCGCGCTCGCCCCCGTGACCAGCCCGTCGTTCGACAGCACCAGCGCGTGCCGGATGTACTCCACCCGTCGCGTCAGGTCGTCGAGGAGCCAGTCGAGTCCCTTGTCCAGCGCCATTCTCGGTCCTCCCCGTTGGTGCGGCCCCCTGTCACGGGCTCCGCGTGTCCCGCGTAAGCCTTACGCACAGTCGTGAACTGGGCAAGCATCACGGATGGTTCCCGACAGGACTCCAACAGCCCGAAGGCGCCCGCAGACGGCCCAGGTCGGCCACCCGACGGCGCCCGCAGGCCACCCACCGGAGCGCGCACACCACCCGACGGCTCGCGGACACCACCCGACGGCTCGCGGACACCATCCGACGGCGCGCGGACGCTACCCGACCGAGTCCAGCAGTCGCGCCGTGTGCATCCGGCCCGCGTACTCCACCAGCCGGATCAGGACCTCCTTGCCCGAGTCGCGGTCCCGCGCGTCGCACAGGACCACCGGCGTCCCCCGGTCCAGGTCGAGTGCCTGCGACACCTCGTGCGCCCCGTAGTTCCGCGCGCCGGCGAAGCAGTTCACGGCCACCACGAACGGGATCCGCCGGTGCTCGAAGTAGTCCACCGCCGGGAAACAGTCCTCGAGGCGTCGAGTGTCGGCGAGCACGACCGCCCCCAGCGCGCCCTGTGACAGCTCGTCCCACAGGAACCAGAACCGGTCCTGCCCCGGGGTGCCGAACAGGTACAGGGACAGCCCCGAGCGGATCGTGATCCGGCCGAAGTCCATCGCCACCGTCGTCGTGGTCTTCTGCGCGACCCCACCGGTGTCGTCGACCGACTCCCCGACCTGGCTGAGCTGTTCCTCGGTGCGCAGCGGGCGTATCTCGCTGACCGCGCCGACCAGGGTGGTCTTGCCGACGCCGAACCCGCCGGCGACGAGGATCTTCAGGGCGAGGGGCGCGGTGTCCGCTCCTTCGCCGTTGCCGTCGAAGCTGCTGTCAGAGCGCTCGGAGGCCATCGATCACTTCTTTCAGGATCCGCTCGTCGGGGAGCTGTGCGGGTGGAACGGGCCGGCTGACCTTCACGAAGCCGGATTCGAGCAGGTCGCCGAGGAGCACCCGGACCACGCCGACCGGCAGGTCGGCGTCCGCGGCGAGTTCGGCCACGGACTGCGTCTCGGCCCGGCACAGGGCGAGCAGTGCCCGGTGCTCGGGCCCGAGCAGCGACTCCTCTGCCGCGCCCGGCGGGTCGTCGTCCACGACGACGAGCGCGATGAGATCGAACCGCACGTTGCTCGGTCCTGGCTTGGTCCGGCCGCCGGTCATCGCGTACGGGCGGACCAGGGGGCCGGCCTCGGCGTCGTACCACCGGCCGCCCAGGGGTCCTTCGTGCGCGCCGGTGCTGTCGTGGTTCACGGGTGTCTCCGGGGAGGTCCGGGTCAGCCGGCGGCCGGCGGGGTCGCGGTCACGCGGGGCGGCGTGTACAGGTGCTCGCCGACGCGCTTCACCAGGCGTGCCATCTCGTACGCGATCAGCCCGATGTCGGCGGCGACGGAGCTCAGCACGGCGAGGCAGGAGCCGTCACCGGCGGCGGCGACGAACAGGAACCCGTCGTCCATCTCGACCATCGTCTGGCGCACCCCGCCGGTCCCGAACTGGCGGCCCGCGCCCTTGGCGAGGCTCTGGAAGCCCGAGGCGATGGCCGCCAGATGCTCCGCGTCCTCCCGGCTCAGGCCACTGGACGCGCCGACGGCGAGTCCGTCGTTCGACAGCACCACGGTGTGGCGTACCTCGCGGACCCGTGCGACGAGGTCGTCGAGCAGCCAGTCGAGTTCCCCGGAGCGGCGCGGGGCCACCCTGTCGTGGTCGATCATGCGTCGTCTCCTTCGCTGCCGTCAGTGCCGAATCCTGTGCCGAGCGGTCTGCGGGCCCCGGGCACCGCGCCGCCGCCGCGGGCCCAGCCCTCGCGGTACGCGGTCATCCGGTCCCTCGCCTGCTCGGGGGTGCGCTCGCCGCGCCCGTCGGCGGCCGGCCCCCGGCTGGGCTGCGGGTCGGAACGGGGCGACTCGCGCAACTGCGGTACGAGGCTGGCCTGCCGGACGCGCCGGGGCAGTGCCCCGTCCTCGCCGCCCTTCGGCTCCGCAGGAGGCGGAGTCTCCACCCGCGGCTGCGTCTCCGCGGCCGGACCGCTGCGCAGCCGCAGGGTCGTGACCGGTGCCGGAGGCTGCTCGTCCGCACCCAGTCCTGCTTCCGCGCCCTGCCCTGGTTCCGCGCCGCCGTCGGCTCCCCCCAGCGCGCGGCGCACGGGCTGGTCGATCGGGGGCACAGGCCGTTGCGCCGGCACCCCCGCGCGCTCCACACGTCCCATGCGCTCCGCGCGCTCCCTGCGCTGCTCCGGCTCCGCCGCCGCGCTCCTCTGCGCCGCATCGCGGCTCCCCGGTGGCAGCGCGCCCTGGAGCAGCGCCGTGGGGATCAGGACGACCGCCGTCGTGCCGCCGTACGGGGAGGTGCGCAGATGCACCTTGACGTCGTGCCGGGAGGAGAGCCGACTGACCACGAAGAGCCCGAGCCGGTCGCTGTCGAACAGGTCCAGGGCCTCGGACTGCCGGATCCGGCTGTTGGCCTCGGCCAGGGTGTCGGGGCCCATGCCGAGCCCGCGGTCCTCGATCTCCAGCGCATAGCCGTTGCCCACGGGCTCGCCGCTGATGCGGACCTTGGTGTGCGGTGGCGAGAACTGGGCCGCGTTCTCGATGAGTTCGGCCAGGAGGTGCGTCAGGTCGGCCACGGCCGCGCCGACGACGGCCGTCTCGGGCAGCCGCCGGACCTCGACCCGGGCGTAGTCCTCGATCTCCGAGACGGCGGCCCGCACCACGTTGGTGAGCTGCACCGGCAGCCGCCAGGCCCGGCCGGGAGCCGCGCCCGACAGGATGATCAGGCTCTCGGCGTGCCGCCGCATGCGGGTGGTCAGATGGTCCAGGCGGAACAGGTCGCCGAGTTCGTTGGGGTCGTCGGCGCGGCGTTCCATGCTGTCCAGCAGATTGAGCTGGCGGTGGACGAGGACCTGGCTGCGCCGGGCGAGGTTGACGAAGACGCCTGAGATCCCGCTGGCGAGTTCGGCGCGCTCGACGGCGGCGCCCAGCGCGGCCCGGTGGACGATGCCGAGCGCCTCGCCGACCTGGCCGATCTCGTCCTGCGCCGGGAGCCCGGGCGGGGCCTCGGCGGGTACGTCGATCTCCTCGCCGGCGCGAAGCCGCCGCATGGCGTGCGGGAGTTTGTGGCGGGCGATCTCCAGGGCGGTGTTGCGCAGGCTGATCAGCTCGACGACGAGGCCGCGGCCGATGCGTACGGAGATGACGAGGGAGGCGGCGACGGCGGCCAGGCCGAGCAGCACCGCCGCGCCGCCGGCGGTGAAGACCCCGCCGGCGAACGGGTCGGCCGCTTCGGCCCCCGCCCGGCGCGCGTCCCGCTCGACGGCGGCCAGCCCGTCGCGTACGGAGGCGTGGGCGGCGTCCCATGTGGCGGCGGGGACCGCCTGGGCGGCGCGCCGTCCGGCGGGCGCTGCCAGGATGCGGTCCTCGGCGGCGGTCAGCTGCCGGAGGCCGTCCCGGCCGGCGAGGGCGCGCCAGTCGTCGCGTGCGCCGCCGCGCAGGTCGGCGGTGGCAGTGGCGAGCAGGGTACGGCGGGTGGCGACGGCCCCGGTGAACAGCCGGAGCCGCGGGGCGCTGAGGCTTCCGGTCAGCTGTGCGGAGCCGAGCAGGGCGTCCTCGCGGGACAGCATCTCGCCGGCCCGGGCGAACTCCAGCAGGACGCGCGCGTCCGCGCCGGGACGGGAGTCCTGCAGGGCAGCGAGCGAGCCGCCGACCTCGAAGGCGGAGGAGATGGCGTCGGTGTAGGCCGCGTAGACCTTGTCGCCGGCGCCGGCGCCGTCCGTCGCGCGGGTGCGCAGTGTGCGCAGGGCCTCGGCCTGCCGGACGAAGCGGCCGACGCGTTCGCCGAGTTCGGGCGGCAGGTCGCCGGTGTCGCCGACGGTGTGACCGTCGCCGAGCCGGAGCCGGGCGAGCGCCACGTCGGTGCGGCCGGCCCGTTCCTTCAGCTCGGCGGCGCGCCCGGCGCCAGGGGAGGCGATCTGGCGTACGGCGGCGCGGCGTTCGGCCTGGAGGGCGCTGAGGGCCTGGGAGACGGGGACGCGGATCTCGGCGTCGACGCGTTGGAGCTGACGCAGGCGGGACACGTCCTGCGCGGTGGTGACGGTGGCGAATCCCCACAGGGCGAGCAACGAGACCACGGGGACCATGAGCAGCGAGACGATCTTCGCCCGGACGGTTCTGGGGCGCAGTCCGCTCCGCCGCGGCTCGGCCTCCTTCCCGGCGCCCTCGGCCGCATCGCCTTGCGGGGCCGGCTGCGGCGCGGCCTCGGGCGGGGGCGTCTCGTCGGCCGGCCGTCCTGCGTGCGCCCGTCGTCCGCGCGCCCTGGGCCCGGTCTCGGGCGCCGAGGGTTTCGCCGTGGCGTCGGGGGTGTTGCGGGGAGTTCGCATGGCCTCCTCGTTCCGGGTGCGTGCGGGTGTGGTGCGGGGTGCAGCGGGTCAGGAGCGGCCGTTGCCGACCGTCTCCCGGAAGCCGGGCGGGGCGACGTCCACGGCCCGCTCGTCGGGTTCGGTCAGGCTTCCGGCGGTGGCGTAGGCGGCGCGTTCCTTGGCGGTGGGTGAGAGGGCGACGAAGGCGGAGGTGATGAACAGGTAGGAGCCGAGGCCGACGGCGAGGGGGAAGATGAACTGCATGGCCGCGACCCCGGCCAGGGCGCCGGAGGACGGCTCGACCCGGACCTCGACGGCGAACATGCCGGTGTAGTGCATGCTGCTCACGGCCGCGCCCATGACGAGCGAGGCGACGGCGACGGCGATCGGCGCGTGGATGTTGAGGGCCGCCCACAGGGCCGCGGTCGCGGCGACGACGGCGATCACGACGGAGAGCGCGACGAGCAGCGGGTCGTAGCGCACATCGCCGTGCAGACGCAGCGCTGCCATACCCATGTAATGCATGCTCGCGACGCCGACTCCGGTGGTGAGTCCGCCGATCAGCAGGGAACGGATGCGGTCGCGGCCGTAGCCCACGGCGAAGACGCCGGCTCCGACGACGGCCATGGCGACGATCAGGCTGAGGATGGTGAGCGGTACGTCGTAGCGGATGTCGGTGCCGGTGACCCCGAAGCCGAGCATGGCCACGAAGTGCATCGTCCAGATGCCGGTGCCGATGGCGGAGGCGGCGGTCAGCAGCCAGTTGCGCCGTGAGCGGCCGCTCGCCTCCAGGGCTCGTACGGTGCAGCGCAGACCCAGGGCGGCGCCGATGCAGGCCATCGCGTACGACAGCACGGGGGTCAGCCAGCCGAAGGTGGCGTGGTCCAGGTGTCCCATGACTCGGGGACGCTAGGGGGGCAGGGGCGCACGCTGGGGGCGCATTTCGAAAGCTGATGGAATATGACAGAGAGATGGTCTGGAACGATCGCACCGGTCTCGAACGAGTGCGCCGAACTTTCACCGTAACGACGAGCGAAACCACCGGATCGAGGGACGACACGGTGGCCCCGACGTGCGGGATCATGGACACATGAGCGACGACCCGAAAGACGTCCAGGAATTCTTCGGCGTCCGCGCCGCCGGCTGGGACGCCCGCTTCCCGGACGACGGCCCGGCCTACGCCGCCGCCGTGGCGGAGCTCGGCCTGCACCCGGGCGATTCCGTCCTCGACGCCGGCTGCGGCACCGGTCGCGCCCTGACTCCGCTGCGCGAGGCGGTCGGCCCGCAGGGCTCCGTGATCGGTGCCGATCTGACGGCGGAGATGCTGGCGGCCGCCGTCGCCGCCGGCCGTGACGAGGGCGTGCAGCTGGTGCGCACCGACGTGACCCGTCTTCCGGTGCGCACGGGCGCGCTGAACGCGGTGTTCGGAGCGGGGCTCATATCCCATCTGCCCGATCCGGCGGCCGGTCTGCGGGAGTTGGCGCGCACGGTCCGGCCCGGCGGGCGGCTCGCCCTCTTCCACCCGGTGGGCCGCGCCGCGCTCGCCGCCCGGCACGGTCGGGAGATCACCCCCGACGATCTGCGCGCCGAACCCAACCTCCGCCCCCTGCTGGCCGGTTCGGGCTGGCGGATGGAGACGTACGTGGACGAGGACGACCGCTACCTGGTGCTGGCCGTCCGCGAAGGCTGAGGTCCGGGCCGAGAACCGTATTCGGTCATCCGGACCGGCTTCGGCCAGGCCCTGACGGCGGTCTTCTGCCGTGGTCGTCGGCTCTCTACCGTGGTGATGCCGGGTGGCCACGCCCGGGGGAAGGCGGTGGACCGTGCCCGGAGGTGTACTGGAGAGACTGCGCAAGCTGCGGGAGCGCAGGGCGAACCCGGACGTCAAGCCACAAAGCGCCCGGCGGGAGCCCAAGCGGCAGCGGAACCTGTTCGAGGCGGCGGCGGACTACGTGGTCGGCTGCGTGGAGGACGACGAGGAGCGGATCGACGACGCCGTGTCGTCGGTGCAACCGGAGGCGCTCACGTTCGGCATCAACGAGCTGGCCTGCCGGGCCGTGATCGCGCTCGCCCGGGAGCGTGATCAGTCTCCGGAGACGGTCGCGCGTGACCTGCTCGGGCTGCCGCCGGTCTGAGCAGGCGGCGGAATCGGCAGGCCGAAGCCTCTCGACGTGCGGGTTACCCACTGGTTATGGTGCGCCGACGACCGATGGGCACGCCTGAAGCTGATGGGGAGGCCGCTGTGGCCGGGACGGACGAGACCGCCACCGAGACCGCCACCGACACCACTGACGAGGTCGTCGTCGACACCACCGTCGACGACGACCCGCTGTACGTGCTCACGGCCGTGCTCCTCACGCCCGCGCAGTTCCCGAGCGTGCTCGGCGACGACTACCCGGCGGCCTGCGCGACGCTCGGCCTCGAGCCGTACGCGGACGGGTACGGGCTCGTGCTCGGCCAGGACGACGAGGGTGCGCGCTGGACCGTGGTCGTCGACGACGTCTCGCTCGTCGCGGTGGCCATCGCGTCGTGGGACTGCGGGATGGAGTACGACCTCTCCCCCGACGAGCGCAGTGTCGTCGCCGCGCTGCCGGGGTGGCCGCTGGCCGTGGCCACCGCCGCGCCCGGCCTGCCCGCGCCGCACGACCCCGCCCCCGAGGAGGGCGAGCCCGCGCCGCTCGTACCGCCGGACGGCGGCGCGTGGGGGCCGGCACAGCGGCGCCTCGGCGCGGACGAGGTGGCGCTGCAGTGGTCCGCCTGGCGGGCGCAGTTCGAGGACGGGCAGGAGTCCGGGGCCGCGGCGGGCGAGGCAAGCGGCTCCCCCGAGACGCCGGACGGGGGCGGGACGTCCGCCGCGGCGTCCGCTCCGTCCGCCGAGGCGGAGGCCGGAAGGACGGCCGACGCCGTCGGCTCCGGCCAAGGCGCGACCCCGGACGCGGCCGCCACCGCAGACGCCCCCGCGG
Organism: Streptomyces solicamelliae; assembly: GCF_045348655.1. Classification (NCBI taxonomy): domain Bacteria; kingdom Bacillati; phylum Actinomycetota; class Actinomycetes; order Kitasatosporales; family Streptomycetaceae; genus Streptomyces; species Streptomyces solicamelliae. The sequence goes on along the minus strand of NZ_CP160404.1, from coordinate 6,999,898 downwards.
GCCCTGCGGCCCCCGACGCCCCGGCCTCCGACGCTCACGACCCGTACAACGGTGTCCGGCGGGCTCTTGCCGAGCTGCGGGGCTATCTGGAGGCCGCGCCGCCGGTCGGGCGGGTCCGGTCCAGCTTCGCGCCCGACGGGGCCCGGATGCTGCGGGCCGACGGGCCCGGCTGGTCCCTGGTCGCCCGGACCGACGACATGGCCTTCGTCCTGCTGGACGACGAGCCGCGCGAGGTACTGCCCGTGGCCCGCGGGCCGAAGCTGCCGGCGCTGCTCGAAGCGCTGGACGGGATCGCGGTCCGGCCCGCCTGACGCGTCGGCCGGCCGGCGCCCACATGGGCGGCCGGTCCGCGGTGTGGTGCGGCCCCATGGCCCGGCGGTGAGGGCGGTCGCAGGATGTGGCGGCGAACCCGTCCGCATCCCTACCGGAGGCCGCCCATGCGCCCGTTCCGAGGCGTACCCCTGCTCACCGCACTTCTGGCGGCACTGACCGTCGTCGGCCCCGCGAGTCCCGTCGGGGCCGCGGAGGCCGGACCCCCGGAGCCCGGCCACTGCGCCCGGCAGGACCGGGTCCGCGTACCCGGCGCCGAGCACCACCGCCTCGCCTGCCTCCCGGACCTGACGACCGCCGGGCTGGCCGGCACCCCGTACACCGACATGGCCGACCAGGCGGGCCTCTCGGCCAAGGCGACCAAGAACCCCTCCGGCGTCCCCGGCGTGCAGATCGACGGCTACTTCCCCGACGACTCGAAGCTCAACGCCACCCACGGCTGGGCCCACGACGCCCAGTTCGTGATCCGGCTTCCCGACGACTGGAACGGCGGGCTCGTCGTCACCGGCGCGCCCGGCACCCGGCGGCAGTACGCCACCGACACGCTCATCTCCGACCACGTACTGGCCCAGGGCTTCGCGTACGCGGCCACCGACAAGGGCAACACCGGCCCCGACTTCTACACCGACGGCCGCCGCCCCGGCGACGCGGTCGCCGAGTGGAACCGGCGGGTCACAGAGCTGACCCTGGCGGCCAAGCAGGCGGTACGGCTCCGGTACGGCCAGCAGCCCCGGCGCACGTACATGACGGGCATCTCCAACGGCGGCTACCTCACCCGCTGGCAGCTGGAGAACCGGCCGGAACTCTACGACGGCGGCGTGGACTGGGAGGGCGTGCTCTGGACCGCCGAGGGCCCCAACCTGCTGACCGGGCTGCCCGTGACCGTGGCCCGCACCCTGGGCCGGGCCGACGACGAGGCGCTGCTCCGGGCCGGTTTCGCACCCGGTTCGCAGTTCCTCTGGCCGTACCACGAGCAGGTGTACTGGGGGCTCACGCAGAAGGTGTTCCGGGCCGAGTTCGACCCGGCGTACGATCCGGCCTGCCCGGGCGCCACGGCCGGTTCGACGACGGGGCAGATCTTCGCGCCCTGCGCGTCGGACGCCTCGTACGACTACGCCGCGCGCCCCGCCTCGGTGCACCGGGCCGTCTCCCGGATCGCGCTGACCGGCAGGATCGGCCGCCCGCTGATCACCCTGCACGGCGACCTGGACACCCTGCTGCCGATCTCCACCGACTCCGACGTGTACGCGCGGATGATCGACGCGCGCGGCCGCGGCGCGCTGCACCGCTACTACACCGTCGCGGACGGCACGCACGCCGACGGCCTCTACGACACCTTCCCGGACCGGCTGCGCCCGATCCTGCCCTGCTACCGGTCCGCCCTCACCGCCCTGACGTCCTGGGTGGAGCAGGGCGCCCGGCCGCCGGCCGACCACCGGGTGGCGCGGCCGGCGACGGGCGACGTGGTCAACTCCTGCGAGCTGGCACCGGCGGGCTGAGGCTCAGCGGTCGATCTCCTTGTGCGACACCCGGCGCACCCGCCGCCGCTGCTCCGGGTCGAGCGCGAAGTACGCCACCGCGGGAACGCCGACGACGATGAGCAGTGACATCCAGAATCCGATGAGGGGCCACAGGAGGAGGCCGACGGCCACTCCCCCGATGACGATTTTGGTCCTTGTCGACATCTCCGACGCCTCCTTCACGGCCCCGGGGGCCGCTCTTGCAGGGGAAACGCGCGGGCGGACGGCGCGGTTCCCCCGCCGTCCGCCCGCACCCGGTCCTCGGGCGCTCCGCGTCGTCACACCGGCCGCGTCGTCACGCGCTCCGCAGCGGCTCGCCGACGTCGTGCAGGTGCCCGAGGGCCTGCCGGTACGAGTCGACGAAACCGGTCTCCGTGTAGCTGATACCCAGATCTCGGCAGTGTGCGCGCACGGCGGGCTGCGCGAGTCGCAGATGCGGGCGCGGCATGCTCGGGAAGAGGTGGTGCTCGATCTGGTAGTTCAGTCCGCCGAGGAACCAGTCGGTGAGGGCGCCGCCGCGGATGTTGCGCGAGGTGAGGACCTGGCGGCGCAGGTGTCCCCAGGGCTCGCCGTCCGGGTCGGGCATCTCCATGCCCTTGTGGTTGGGCGCGAAGGCGAGACCGAGGTGCAGGCCGAGCAGCATCTGGTGGAGCAGGGCGAACACCAGCGCTTGGACGGGGGTGAGCGCGGTCAGCAGCAGGGCGACGTAGCCGAGGACATGGGCGAGGAGCAGACCGCCTTCGACGAGCCGGTCGCGCCGGTTCCGGTACGGCCCGTCCGCGGCGAACAGCGCCTGGAAGCCGTACACCTTGAGCGCGATGCCCTCCAGTGTGGTCAGCGGGAAGAAGAGCCAGGCCTGGTGGCGGGTGAGCCAGCCGCGCCAGCCCGTGCGGCCCTCGGCGTGGTCATGGTCGAAGACGAGGATGTCGGGGGCGACGTCGGGGTCCTTGTCGACGTGGTTGGGGTTGGCGTGGTGGCGGTTGTGCTTGTCGTTCCACCACTCCTGGCTCATGCCGAGCAGCACGTTCGCGTACAGCCGCTGGATGAGCCGATTGCGCCGGCGGTCGGCGCTGATCTGGGCGTGTCCGGCGTCGTGGGCGACGAACGCGGCACGGGCGGACAGCACGGCGAGGGGCACCGCGAGCGGCAGCGCCCACCAGGACGGGCCGACGAGGAACAGGCCGGCGACGACGACGGCCAGGCCGAGCAGGTTGACGGCGATCCCGCGGGCGTACCAGCCTGGCCGCCCCTCCAGCAGGCCCTGCTGCTTGATCGTGCGCAGCAGCGGCGCGAACTCGCTGCCGCCGCCGGGCTCGCGGCGGGGCGCGGGCGGGCGGACGGGCGCCGTGAGCGTTGCGGTGGCCTGGGGCATGGAGGTCTCCGTGTCCGTGGGAAGAGTGGCTGGGTCGTGGTCGCTGCCGGCCCTTGAAACCTACGGACTGGTGATCGTCTGCGGCCATGACGGCATCCCCCGGATCTTCGGGGCGGCATCCCCCGGGATCTCGGGGGGTGCACCCCGGCCTCGGGGTGGGGTTGACCCCACCCCCGGGACCTGTGGCCCGCCGACGCTTACGATGAGTGATGCAGATCACAGCTTGACAGCATGCATGCATTCATGATTCCCAGTACCATGACCGCTCCGCGCATTAGTCAAATTTGAGGAGTGCGTCTTCACGTGCAGCGCCTTGCACCGCTCACCGACCTCGCCCGCTGCTCCGCCGTCTTCCTCCCGGGCGACCCCGCCCGTACGGGACGGATCGCCTTCTGGTCCGACGACGAACCCGTCGACGAGCCCGTCGACGAACCCACCGGCCGCTGGGAGGCCGCCGCCGACGGTCTCGAGGACCTCGTCCTCGTACGGGACGACCTACGCCGCCACACCGTCCCCGCACTGTTCCTGCCGGTACGGGACGCCCTTCCGGTCCTGACCCGCGCGCGGCTCGCCCCCGACGCCTCGCCCGCCACCGCCTTCTGGGGCGCGGCCGCGCTGCTCGCGCTGCACCTGGCCGCCCGCGGGCTGCTGTTGCCCGGGCTCACCGAGACCGACCGGGACGCTTGGCGCATCGGCCCGCTCGGCCCCGAAGAGCTCGACCTCGTGCGGACGCTCGCCGCCTCGATGCCACCCGCGGCCCACGCCGTACCCCTGCACGCCGACGGCAGCCACGGCACCGACGGCGACAGCGACGACGGGCCGCTCCTGCCCGAGCCGGAGCAACTGCTGCGCGCGTTCCTCGACGCGGTCGCCGACACGCTGCCCCGTACCCCAGCCGCCGAACTCGCCGCAGGCGGCCCCGCGTTCGCCGCCACCGCCCCGCAGACCGTCCCCGAGCAGCGTGCCTGGGCGACGGACGTCGCCGCCGGCCACGACGCCGGTGTACGGCTCTCCCTGCGCATCGAGGTCCCCGGCCTGGCAGAGAGCGACGCGGACGCGGAAGGCACCGCGCCTCGCTTCCGCGCCGTGCTCCAGATGCACAGCGCCGCCGACCCGACGCTGCTGGCCGACGCCGCCGACGTCTGGGCGGGCGCCGCCGCCGCGGCCTTCGGGCCCCGCGCCCGGATGGACACCCTGCTGGCGCTGCGCCGCGCCGCCCGCGCCTGGGCGCCGCTGACTCCGCTGCTGTCGGCGGCCGTTCCGGACGCCGTCGAGCTGGCCGACGAGGAGATCGCGGAGCTGCTCGGCCCTGCCGCACGGGATCTCGCCGCCACCGGCGTCCAGATCCACTGGCCGCGGGACCTCGCCCACCGCCTGACCGCCCGCGCCGTCATCGGCCCCCCGGAAGGACAGGCGACCGCCGACGACAGCCCATGGGGCGACGGGCTCCCCTCCTTCCTCTCCGCCGACGCCCTGCTCGCCTTCGACTGGCGGTTCACCGTGGGCGGCCTCGAGCTCGACCGCTCCGAGATCGACCGGATCGCCGAGGCCGGCCGGCCGCTCGTCAGGCTGCGCGACCAGTGGGTCCTGATCGACCCCGAGGAAGTCCGCCGTGCCCGGGATTCCCGTGACCGCAAGGTCACCCCGGTCGACGCGCTCGGCGCCGTCCTCACCGGCAGCGTCGAGGTGGACGGCCGCCGGGTCGACGTCGCCGCGTCGGGCGGGCTCGCCGCGCTCCGCGACCGCATCGCCGATCCCGAGGGCGGCGCGCAGGAACTCGCCCAGCCCGCGGCGCTCGCCGCCACGCTCCGCGACTACCAGCTGCGCGGCCTCAACTGGCTGCACCGGATGACCTCGCTCGGCCTCGGCGGCTGCCTCGCCGACGACATGGGCCTCGGCAAGACCATCACCCTCATCGCGCTCCATCTGCACCGGCAGTCCGATCAAACCTCCGCCGGACCGACACTCGTCGTCTGTCCGACGTCGCTGATGGGCAACTGGCAGCGGGAGATCGAGAAGTTCGCGCCGGGCACCCCCGTCCGCCGCTTCCACGGCCCTGTCCGCTCCCTGGAGGGCCTGGCGGACGGCGAGTTCGTCCTCACCACGTACGGAACGATGCGCCTCGACGCCCCCCGGCTGGCCGCCGTGCACTGGGGCATGGTCGTCGCCGACGAGGCCCAGCACGTCAAGAACCCCTACTCGGCGACCGCGAAGGAACTGCGGACCCTCGGGGCGAAGGCCCGCGTGGCACTGTCCGGCACGCCGGTCGAGAACAACCTGTCCGAGCTGTGGGCGATCCTCGACTGGACGACCCCGGGCCTGCTCGGCCGGCTCGGGACCTTCCGCACCCGCTACGCGCAGGCCGTCGAGGGCGGCCAGGATCCGGCGGCGGCCGCGCGGCTGTCCGCCCTGGTACGGCCGTTCCTGCTGCGCCGCCGCAAGTCGGACCCGGGCATCGCGCCCGAACTGCCGCCCAAGACCGAGACCGACCGCGCGGTGTCGCTCACCGCCGAACAGGCCGGCCTGTACGAGGCGGTGGTCCGCGAGACGCTCGCCGCGATCGCCGAGGCGGACGGGATGGAGCGGCGCGGCCTCGTCGTCAAGCTGCTGACCGCGCTGAAGCAGATCTGCAACCACCCGGCTCAGTTCCTGAAGGAGGAACGGCCCCGGATCGACGGCCGCTCGGGGAAGCTGGAGCTGCTGGACGAGCTCCTCGACACGATCGTCGCCGAGGGCGCGAGCGTGCTGGTCTTCACGCAGTACGTGCAGATGGCGCGGCTTCTCGAGCGGCATCTCGCGGACCGTGGGGTGCCGTCGCAGTTCCTGCACGGCGGCACGCCGGTCCCCGAGCGCGAGGCGATGGTTCAGCGCTTCCAGGCCGGTGAAGTACCTGTCTTCCTGCTGTCGTTGAAGGCGGCGGGCACCGGGCTCAACCTCACCCGCGCAGGGCACGTCGTGCACTACGACCGCTGGTGGAATCCGGCCGTGGAGGCGCAGGCGACCGACCGGGCCTACCGGATCGGCCAGACCCAGCCGGTGCAGGTGCACCGGCTGATCGCGGAGGGCACGGTCGAGGACCGGATCGCCGAGATGCTGCTGCGCAAGCGGGAGTTGGCGGACTCCGTCCTGGGCTCCGGCGAGGCGGCGCTCACCGAGCTGACCGACGCGGAACTGACGGAGCTGGTGGAGCTGCGAGGGGGCGGCGCACGATGAGCGGACGCGATCACGAGCACGAGTACGAACACCAGCACGAGTACGGACGCCAGCACGGCTACGGACACGAGTACCAGGACGACCACGAGAACGAGTACGGCGACGCGGACACGTACTCCCACGAGGACGAAGACGGGGACGGGGACGACACGCTGGACGCCCACGAGACCGACGACGACACCACGCGCCAGGACCGTCCCGGCGCCCCCGGCGCCGAGGAGCGCACCTTCGCCGCGCTGCCGCCCGCTCACGGCCGGGGCTTCGCGCAGACCTGGTGGGGCCGCGCCTGGCTGCAGGCGCTGGAGGACACGGCGCTCGACGGCCAGCAGGTGAAGCTGGGCCGGCGGGCCGCCCGCGAGGGCGCGGTCGGCGCGGTGTCGGTCCGGCCGGGCCGCATCACGGCGGTCGTTCGGGACCGGGACGGCACGGCGCACCGCAGCGACGTGCTCCTGCGGGAGCTGGGCGACGAGGAGTGGGACCGGTTCCTGGACATGGCCGCGGACAGTGCCGGGCACATCGCGGCGCTGCTCGACCGCGAGATGCCGCCGCATCTGGTGGAGGACGCGGCGGGGCTCGGGCTCGAACTGCTGCCGGGCATCGGCGATCTGGAGCCGGAGTGCACCTGCGGGGCGTGGGACCACTGTCCGCACACGGCAGCCCTGTGCCATCAGGTGGCGCGGCTGCTCGACCAGGACCCGTTCGTGCTGCTCCTGATGCGCGGCCGGGGCGAGCGGCGGCTTCTGGACGACCTGCAGGAGCGGAGTGTGGCGCGCGCCGAGCCCGTACGGGAGGCGGCGCGGCCGGCCGGCGTCCTGGCGGCGGAGGCGTACGCGGCGGGGGGCATCCTGCCTCCGCTGCCCGCTCCCCCGCCGCAGCCCGAGACCCCCGGGGCGGGACAGTCGCTGGACACCGAGACGGACCCGGCGCCGGGTCTCGACCCGGCCGCGCTGGAGTTCCTGGCCGCGGACGCGGCGGCCCGGGCGCGGCGGCTGCTGGCCGAGGCGCTGGCCCCGGAGCACGTACGGGCGCCGTGGGAGCCGTCCTTGACGGTCGATCAGGACGGGGTACGGCTGGCCGCGGCCGGTCCGGCACCGTGGATCGCGGCCCGGCTCGCGGCCGGCACCGGGCGCGGCCGTACGGGGCTGACGGCGGCGGCCGAGGCGTGGCGGCTCGGCGGGGCGGCGGCACTGGCCGTCCTCGACGGGTCCCGTCCGCCGTCCCCGGAGGTCCTGGCGCGGGCGAAGGCGGTGCTCGCCGGGGCGTGGGAGCCCACGGACCGGCCGGCGCTGCGCGCCTCGGCGCACGCCCGCTGGACGGTCGTCGGCGCGGACGTACAGCTCCGGCTGGCCGAGGACGGCCGCTGGTGGCCGTTCCGTCGCTCCGGCGGGCAGTGGGTCCCGGCCGGTCCGCCGGCCGCCGACCCGGCTTCGGCGCTGGCCGGCGCGGATCGGCCCGCGGACTGAGGCGTCACTGCAGCGGGGCGTTCAGCTTGCGTCCCGATTCGGAGAGCGCGGCGAGGCTGCAGACGATCGTGTCGGAGCCGAGCAGGTAGCCGGAGTGGTACGGGTACTGGACGTAGGTCGTCCAGTACGTGCCCGCGGGCTGGGCGGCGGCCTTGGCGCGCAAGGGTGCGCGGCACAGGTCCGCCGCCCGGCGCCGGATCGCGTCGTCGGTCAGGTAGACGCCGACGAGCCGGAGCCGGGCCACGGCCTCGGCGTCGTGCGGCGCGTCGCAGCGGCGGCGGATCGGGGTGCCGGGGTCGTTGCGGTTCACGTCGAAGCACGCGCCGATGCCCAGCTGCTCGTACGGGACGGGCTCGCCGCCGTTCGGTCGGTCGCGCCTGCGGGGCGGGGTGGGGGCCGGGGTGACGTGGCCCCGGGCGACCGTGGGGGCCGCCGCCGAGGTGGGCTTCGCGGGGGTCTTGCGCCGCTCCCGCGGTTCGCCGGGCTTCGGCGCGGTACGGCGGGACGGCAGCCGCGACGGGTCGCCGCCGGCCGCGGAGGGGTCCGAGGTGGCGGTGCCCGGGCGCTCGTCGCCGCCGTGCCCGCCGCTCTGCCCGTCGGGCGTCGCGGGGGCGCTGCGCCGGGCGTCGCCGCGCACGTCCTCGGTGCGCGGCGTGTCCCGGGCCGCCACGACGGCGGCGGCGACGAGCGCGGCCAGCACGATCAGCACCAGCGGCCCGGGCATCAGGCGGCGGTGCGGACCGGGGGCAATGGGTCGCTCAGCCATGTGCACAAGGGTGACCGGTGGCCCGCCGTCCTGCGATACCGGGTCGGTGGTTACGGGCAGGGCCGTACGGAATCGTGACAATCGAGGGCACGAATCCACCCGAAACACCCCCAGGAACAGGCGTGTCGTGCTGTGGACACCTGTCCCGTCGGCGCGCCGCACCGTCGTGATCCGGCCATCGGCGTGCCGTCGGCCCCTTTGTCCGACGCGCTACTTCACACCGAGCCGGCGCTCGGCCGCCTCGACGGTCTGGGCGAGCAGCACCGCGATCGTCATCGGTCCGACACCGCCCGGCACCGGCGTGATGAGGGAGGCGCGCTCGGCGGCCGATGCGAAGTCGACGTCGCCGACGTTGCCCGGGTTGTAGCCGGCGTCGATGACGACGGCGCCCGGCTTGATGTCCTCGCCCTTGATGAACTGCGGCTTGCCGACGGCTGCGACGAGGATGTCGGCCTCGCGGACGATCGACGCGAGGTCGGTAGTGCGGGAGTGGCAGTAGGTGACGGTGGCATCGCGGCCGAGGAGCAGCAGTCCGGCCGGCTTGCCGAGGATGGCGCTGCGGCCGACGACGACCGCGTGCTTGCCGGTGAGTTCGACCTCGTACGCGTCGAGGAGCCGCATGATGCCGCCCGGGGTGCAGGAGACGAAGCCGGGCAGGCCGAAGCCCATGGCGGCGAAGGAGGCCATGGTGACGCCGTCGACGTCCTTCTCGGGGGCGATGGCCTCGAAGGCGGCGCGTTCGTCGATGTGCGGGCCGACGGGGTGCTGGAGCAGGATGCCGTGCACCTCGGGGTCGGCGGACAGCGCGGAGATCTCGGCGACGAGCTCCTCGGTGGTGGTGGTCGCGGGCAGCTCGACGTGCTTCGAGCGGATTCCGGCCTTGGCGCAACGGTTCTGCTTCATCTTCACGTACGTGACGGAGGCGGGGTCCTCGCCGACGAGGACGGTGGCCAGACAGGGCGTCACGCCGGTGCGGCGGGTGAGTTCGGCGGCGCGGGCGGCGGTCTCCTCGACGGTGCGCCGGGCGAGGGCGGTGCCGTCCATGAGGGTCGCGGTGCTGGTGGACATGGGCTGCTCCTGGGCGTGGGCTGATGGGAGTCGCCCAGGCGCGCGGCAGTCGGACGGAGGTCCGTCGGGCCGCTCCCCGGTGGTGATCCACCCAAGCGCCAGTCACGGTCCGAGCCCCACTCTACGTGACGGCCGGAGACGCGGACCGGCCAGGCCCGTGCGCGGACGCTTGTCGACGGGCGGCTCCGGCACCCACGATGGCGCGCACGGGGCTCGGGCGCGTGGCTTCACGCACGGGGCCTCGCGCATGAGGCTTCGGCCATGAGGCTACGGGCATGAAGCTTCGGGCCGTGGGCTATGGGCGTGGAGCATCAGGCACAGGGCATCAGGCACGGCGGCTACGGGCAGGAACCGGACGACCTCGGCGGGAGGCCGACTTGAACGCAGACGGGACGACGGACTCCGCAGCGCGCGACACCGGTGCGGTACGGCGGGCCCATGACGTCTTCACGTCCGGCGGCGAGCTGAGCCGGCCGCCGGTGCGCGAACTGGTCGCCGCCTCCTGGCGGCGCTCGGCGCGGGCCCGCGTCAGCCCGGACGGCGCGGCCTGCGTGGAGCTGGCGGACGACGATCTCGCCGCGTACCGGGAGGAGCATCCGCTGGCGCCCGCGATGCCGGTGGTCCGGGAGCTGATGGGCGCGTACGCACGGGACGGCGAGCATCTGCTCGCGGTCTGCGACGCGGCGGGCCGGATGCTGTGGGTGGAGGGCCATCCGGGGACGCTGCGCAAGGCCCGCGGGATGAACTTCGTGGCGGGCGCGCGCTGGTCGGAGGCGGCGGCCGGCACGAACGCGCCGGGCACGGCGATCGCGATGGACCGCCCGGTGCAGGTCTGCGCGGCCGAGCACTTCCGGCGGCGGGTGCAGGCGTGGACGTGCGCGGCGGCGCCGGTCCACGACCCGCACACCGGCCGGCTGCTCGGCGCGGTCGACATCACCGGCGGCGACGGGCTCTCGCACCCGCACAGCCTCGCGTTCGTGCAGGCGGTGGCGCGGGCGGCCGAGGCGCATCTCGCGCTGCAGGCGCCGCCCGCACCCGGCGGCCGGCCGCGGCTGACGGCGCTCGGCCGGGACGAGGCACTGCTGCGGATCGACAGCCGCAGCGTACGGCTGAGCCGCCGGCACAGCGAGATCCTCGTCGTCCTCGCCCACCGTCCGGAGGGCGTGAGCGGCGACGAACTGCTGGTGCAGCTGTACGAGGACGAGTCGGTGACCCCGGTGACGCTGCGCGCGGAACTGTCGCGGCTGCGCGCGCTGCTGGGCCCCGAGGTGCTGCGCTCGCGCCCCTACCGGCTGGCGTCGCCGGTGGACGCCGACTTCGCGGCGGTGGACCGGCGGCTCGCCTCGGGCGCGGTGTCGGCGGCGCTCGGCGCGTACGCGGGCCCTCTGCTGCCGGGTTCGCGCGCGCCCGGGATCGTACGGCTGCGGGAGCGGCTCGCGGACCGGCTGCGGGCGGCGCTGGTGGACCGGGCGGACCCGGGGCTGCTCGCGGACTGGGCGTACAGCGCGTGGGGCGAGGACGACGTCGAGCTGTGGCGGGCGCTGGCGGACGCGGTCCCGGCGGTGCAGCGGCCGCCGGTACTGGCGCGGCTGCGCGCCCTGGACGCGGAACTGTCCGCGGGCGCAACGGGGTTGCAACGTCCGGGTCCGCAGACTCGGCGGTGAGCGCCGGCCAGGGACGGCCGGCGCGGTCCGAGGGAGGCCCCGCAGATGACCCGTTTCGCCGCACCCGGCACCGACGGCGCGCTCATGGCGTACCAGCCGCGCTACGACCACTGGATCGGCGGCGAATACGTCGCTCCGGCCGGCGGGCAGTACTTCGAGAACCCGAGCCCGGTCGACGGCAGGCCGTTCACCGAGATCGCCCGCGGCACGGCCGAGGACGTCGAGCGCGCCCTGGACGCGGCGCACGCGGCCGCACCGGGGTGGGGCCGGACGGCTCCGACGGAGCGGGCGAACGTCCTGCTCCGCATCGCCGACCGCATGGAGGCGAACCTGCAGGAACTGGCTGTGGCGGAGAGCTGGGAGAACGGCAAGCCGGTGCGCGAGACGCTGGCGGCCGACATTCCGCTGGCCATCGACCACTTCCGGTACTTCGCGGGGGCGCTGCGCGCCCAGGAGGGCACGCTCAGCGAGATCGACGACGACACGGTGGCGTACCACTTCCACGAGCCGCTGGGCGTGGTCGCGCAGATCATCCCGTGGAACTTCCCGATCCTGATGGCGGTCTGGAAGCTGGCCCCGGCTCTGGCGGCGGGCAACGCGGTGGTCCTGAAGCCGGCCGAGCAGACCCCCGCCTCGGTCCACTTCTGGATGAGCCTGGTCGCGGACCTGCTGCCGCCGGGCGTGGTCAACATCGTCAACGGCTTCGGCGCGGAGGCGGGCAAGCCGCTGGCGTCGTCGCCGCGTGTCGCGAAGATCGCGTTCACGGGCGAGACCACGACAGGGCGGCTGATCATGCAGTACGCCTCCGAGAACATCAAACCGGTCACGCTGGAACTCGGCGGCAAGTCGCCGAACATCTTCTTCGACGACGTGTGGGCGGCGGACGACGACTTCCGCGACAAGGCGCTGGAGGGCTTCACGATGTTCGCCCTCAACCAGGGCGAGGTCTGCACCTGCCCGTCCCGTGCGCTCGTCCAGCGCGGCCACTACAGCGAGTTCCTGGAGGCGGCGGTCGCCCGTACGGAGAAGATCCTCCCGGGCCACCCGCTGGACACCGACACGATGATCGGCGCCCAGGCGTCCAACGATCAGCTGCAGAAGATCCTCTCGTACCTGGACATCGGCCAGCAGGAGGGCGCGAAGATCCTGACGGGTGGTCAGCGCATCGAGTACGACGGCGAACTGGCCGGCGGCTACTACGTCCAGCCGACGATCTTCGAGGGCGACAACCGGATGCGCATCTTCCAGGAGGAGATCTTCGGCCCGGTCGTCGCGGTCACGTCCTTCACCGACTTCGACGACGCCATCAGCACGGCCAACGACACGCTCTACGGCCTCGGCGCCGGCGTCTGGACCCGCGACGCCAACACCGCCTACCGCGCGGGCCGCGCCATCCAGGCCGGCCGCGTCTGGACCAACTGCTACCACGCCTACCCGGCCCACGCCGCCTTCGGCGGCTACAAGCAGTCGGGCATCGGCCGCGAGACCCACCGCATGATGCTGGACCACTACCAGCAGACGAAGAACCTCCTGGTGTCGTACTCGCCGAAGAAGCTGGGCTTCTTCTAGAGGCAGGGAAAAGGGCGCCTGAACCGGGCTTTCACCCGCCAGGCGCCCTACCAGGGGCGTCGCCCCGGTCACCACCGGGACGACGCCCCTCGTCACGCTCCCCGGTAACTGGGCCCAGCCGCCTCGCGACCTGCGCGTTCAGTGGCGGCACATCGGCCTGACCAGCTTCCGCGACGTCTGCCGAACCGCCCCCTTCCAACAGGTGCCCCACGGTGCGGGCACTTCAGGGCAGTGGTGCGCCGTCTGCCATGGCGACGGGACGTCGACGGTCGCCGTCGCGGTCGCGGCGAACTGGGCCAGTTCACCACCGGCTGTGCCAGTACAGCGCGTTCATCGCCACTCGGAGCGGCGCGGCACCATCCCGCTGGCCTCCCCAGGCGCCACCGTTGTTGGTGTATCGGAGTGGGAACGCGCCGGCCCGGCGGACCGTACGCAGCTGGCTGTGGCCAAGGTCCGCTCGCTCCGAATACCGCACGAGGTGCTGCGCCTCGACATCGGTGGGGGCGCCGTTCCCCGCGCTGACGGAGAAGTCGGCGTTCGAACTGACAAGTGTCCAGTCCGTTCCACCCTGCGCCTGGTGGAGCTTCGGCCCGAGCCAACTCCGGAAGGCTCCGCGCGGGTAGTACATCTCCCGGCATTGCAGGTTGGGGAGGCAGCCGGCGCCCATCCAAGCAGCCTTGTGCGGAGTGCCCAGGGTGACGACATCCTCCACGTACAGCGTGTCCGGCCAGGTGGGGTCGCCCTTCGCGTATCCAGCCAGCGCGGCACGGATGATGAGCCCTCCCATGGAATGTCCGACGAGGTCGACGGTCTGCCCCTTAGCGGAGTACATGTCGTGGATCTTCCACGCCAGCCCGCGCCCCAGGTCCTTCAGGGACGTGTCGACAGTGCCCTTCCGCTCCGGGTCGATGCGAACGTCGCACTTCGGATCGTCTTCCGCGTAGAAGCCGACACGGTGCAACGGGCCCTCCCAGTCTGACCTGTTGAACAGTTTGGCTGCGGAGTTCCACTTACTGCCGCATGCGTCGCCGGGCGTGTATCCCTTGACGAAGAAGACGGGACGCTGCGTGCTGTCCTTGCGCGGCGGCGGTCCGGCCTCGATCGCGGCCTGGCTGGGTGCGGTCGCATCGGAACGGTCGAGAGATGTCGCCGTAGTGGTTGTAGCGAGCATGACGGTGGCGCTCAGTATGAGCGTCGCAAAGGACGAGCGGATTCTCATGCGCACTCCTTTCGGGTTTCGGACAATGTGCCGAGCGCGAGCACTGCACCGAGAGTCGCAGTCATCTGGGCGTGCGAATGCGCAGGAAGGGCTGCTCCCTGTCGGCTCGGGTGAGAACCTCTGAACTCCCGCCGGGATTCGTCGTACTCTCGCGCAGGGACAAGCTTGTTGATCGGCGACCGATCCGGCGCAGCAGCATCGCCTGCCGGCCTGTCAAAGTGCTTGACGCATTCGGACGGGATGCCCGCCGCGTTCGGCGGGACTGCTCACAGCTTGCTGATTCGCGTCAGCCGGTTCAATGGCATTCGGCTGTCCCGGACAGTCCGGCCGTTGTCCGGCCTGGTCAGCCTCTTGTCCGAAGTCGGAGCCACCGGTCATCCCCGCGGATGCGGGGAGCAGATGACGGCGTCCGTGGCCGGCATGTCCGCCTCGAGGCCCCCTTCGCCGCCCGCATCGGGCGGCAGGCCGTGGGGATCATCGTCGACGCCGACGGGAAGCTGCACTCGCCAAACTCCCGGCAGCCGATGCACGGCTCGCCACGGCGAAGATCTACAGCTCACTCAAGCCCTGTGCCAAGCGGGCCTCGCGGCCCCGGCCCGCTCATCAGCAACGCCGGGATCCGCCGCGTCGTCACTGTCCGGCGCGAGCCCGTCACCTTCGTCCCCGGTGCCGAAGGCACCGAACTCCTCGAGGACGCCGGCGTCACTGTCGTGGAGCTGCCCGACTTCGCCGAAGCTGCTCGGCGGCCTGACCGGCACCTGGGCTGACGCTCAACCCGTGAGGTGGCGTAGGGCTGTCAGGGCCGTGGGCCGAGCACACCCACAACGGAAAGAACCTGGCGCAGCAGGACCCGGGACCGTCAACGTCGGATGCGGAGGGTGGGGAACGGCAGAGTCCGGTCAGACAGGCCAGTGCGTGTGGGCCGGGTTGTTGCAGATACAGCCGGTCGAGGGGATCGACGGGTCGCGCGAGTAGCCGGGGCAGGGGCACACGAGGCAGGGGAAGTCGATGCTGGGGAGCAGAACCAGCCCGGCGTCCGCCAGGCGTGCCTTCGCGGTCTGCTGGAGATCCTGCAGGCGTTGGTCCAGGACGGCGAAGTCGGCCGCGTTCTGTGCGTACGCGAGCTTCAGCTCGTCAGAGAGTTCCTGCTGCTGGCTCATCTTTCCTCCGGACGAAGATCGGACGGCCCCTTTCAGTCTCCCTCCGCACGCAGGCGCCAGCATGCTGGGCACGATGGACGGCCCCCACGCGGGCAGCGACCGGGGCCGTCCATCACGTCGTGCGGCAGCGCTACGGCCGCCCCTTCGCTGCAGAAGCGCCTGAGACGCTTGTCGGTGTACACGCTGATGTGCTGCGCGAGGCCGATCGACGCGAGCGCCAGGCCCGGCACGGTCAGGCAGCGGGGTGCCGGCCGGCGCTACAGGCGGCCGAGACCTGGGCGGAGGCGTTCCTGCCATGGGCAGCAGACCAAGCCGATCCGGGCCGGGAGCAGCTGAGGGCACCCTCCCGACCACATCGTCGGCCCACCCGGCACATTCGCCGGACCGGTCGCGCCGAGCGGCCTGCCCAGCCCCAGGGGCGGTCCGAGACTCACCTGTGACCTGCGGATTGATCCACGGCGGGGGTTACCGGCGGTTCCGCCGCCACACGCACAGGATCGTCACCGAACCGACATACCGAGCGGTCGGGAACCCCTTACGCAGGGGCTATACCCATGAGTAACGTACGCGGACCACCAGCGCCACCCGCCCGACGCTTGGGCGGCAAGGAGCAAGAACGATGTCGTACCACCAGCCTTTCCCCGGCCCTCCGCCGGTACCCCAGCACCGGAATGCCGGGCGACACCGCCAAGAGGCGACGTCGCAGGCATGGGAGGGTGGATCGCCGTCCTGGGACACCGATCCACAGGCAGCCTGGGACTCGTCCCCACGAGCGAGGAACTCCTCGCCGCAGGGCTGGGACTCCGCGCAGCAGCCCTGGGACGCGTCCCCGCAGCCGCAACCGCCCGCCGCCACCGACGATCGTGATGATCTGCACCGGCTCGGCTCGGCCTACCGCAGGCTCCGCCGCGTCGCCACCTTCACCGCGCTGGGCTACTTCGTCATCTTCCTCTTCCTCTCCGGCTACGCCCCCTCGATGATGACCAGCAACATCACCGGTGGTCTCACCGCCGGTCTGGTCCTGGGCCTCCTGCAGCTGCCCGTGGCGCTGGCTGCGATCGCGCTGTACGAGCGGATCGCGCGCAACCGCGTCGACCCACTCGCCGCGGCGATCCGCGAACGCGCCGAGCAGGCAGCCGCGGCAGCCGCGCCCAGGCCAGAACGCCAGAGCCGCTCCGGACATCCCGTGTGGCAGCAGCCCACCGGAGGTGCGCGCGCATGACCGGCCTCAGCTCCGGCGCCCAGACCATGTCGCTGATGGCGTTCATCGCGGTCATCACTGTCACGCTGCTGCAGTGCGTGATGACCGGCCCCGATCGTGACGACCTGGGCGAGTTCTACACCGGCTACCGCTCGCTCTCCCCCGTGCAGAGCGGCCTCGCTATCGCCGGCGACTACATCTCCGCCGGCACCGTGCTCGGCACCATCGGCATCATCGCGCTCGTCGGCTACGACGGCGTCACGCTCGCCCTGAGCACCGTGCTCTCGCTGGTCCTGATGATGTTCCTGCTGGCCGAACCACTGCGTAACGCCGGCCGGTTCACGATCGGCGACGTCTTCACCCGGCGTCTCCCCGGCCCCGCCGTGCGGATCACCACGGCCGCGGTCACCCTGACCGCACTGCTGCCGCTGGTGATCTTCCAGCTCGCGGGTGCCGGCGATCTCCTCTCGGTCGTCCTCGGCTTCGACGCCGACGGCTTCAAGACCGGCGCGATCGTGTTCCTGGGCCTGCTGATGATCGCGTACGCGGCGATCGGCGGCATGAAGGGCACCGCCTTCATCCAGATCGTCAAGACCGTCGTCCTGCTCGGCGCCTCCCTCGCGATCGCCGCGCTCATCCTCAACCGCTTCGACTTCAGCCTGCCCTCCCTGCTGAACGCCGCCAAGCGCGGCAGCGGGGCGGGAGACGCCTATCTCGCCTCCGGTCTGCAGTTCGGCGGCAACGAACTCGACATGATCAGCACTCAGTTGACCGTCGTGCTCGGCGCCGCGGTGCTGCCGCAGATCACCATGCGCATGTTCACCGCGCGCAGCGCGGCAGCCGTGCGGCGCTCGATGTCCTGGGCCGTGTCGACCGTCGTCGTGACCTGTCTGCTGATCGCCGTCATCGGCTTCGGCGCGGCGGCGATCGTCGGCCACCGGGGGATCGTCGCCGGCGACCCCCAGGGCAAGACAGCGTTCCTCATGGTCAGCCAGGCCGTCATGGGCACGGACCAGACGGCCGTCGAGACACTGCTGTTCACGGCCGTGGCGACAGCCGTCTTCCTCACCCTGCTGGCCTCGGTCGCCGGGATCACCCTGGCCTGCGCCAACACCCTGGCGCACGACCTCATCACGCACGGGCTGCGTCGCAAGGCGCAACTGAAGGACTCCACGGAGATGGCCATCGCCCGGACCGCCGCGGCGGGCGTGGGGCTCGTGGCGATCGCGATCGCCGCCGGGGCACGGCATCTGAACCTTCAGGCACTGCTCACCCTGTCGTTCTGCATCGGCGCGTCCGCGGTCGCACCGGCCCTCATCTACACCCTCTTCTGGCGCCGCTACTCCCGTACGGGACTGCTCTGCACCCTCATCGTGGGCAGCGCCTCCGCGATCATCCTCATGACCGGCAGCAACCTAGTGTCCGGATCGCCCCAGGCGATCTTCCCGGACCAGGACTTCAACTGGTTCCCGTTCACCACGTCGGGCATCCTCTCGGCCCCGCTGGGCTTCCTCGCGGGCTGGCTCGGCACGGTGCTCCACGAACGCGACCCGGCCGACCAGCGCATGCGGTACGAAGCGGTGGAGGAGACGATCCTGGCCGGCACACCCGCGGCGAACAGCGCCTCCGCGTCCTGACGCGCACGCCCCGACGAAAGGGCGCCCGGCCTGAAGCTACCGGCCGGGCGCCCTTACGGCTGTCCCAAGGGTGCCTGGGGCCTCTCGCCTGCATCTTGCCGGGCGCGCGCCCTGGTGCCGCACCGCGCCGCGTTGCGGCACCAGGGGTCAGGTGCGCCATGTCAGGTCACGACAACCCGAGAGCTACCGGATCCCGCAGCCCTGACCGCTCGTTGGGCGGTCGGTTCCCGTGGAGCGGTGCCGCGGACGGGTGGCGCCGTGGGCGCCACCCTCCCGGTCCGGTGCACCCTGTCCGCGCGCCTCAGTGCCGCTCGGCGTGGTACTTCTGGGCGAGGCGGGCGAGCGCGACGGCACCGAGGAGCAGCCCGAAGTCACGCAGCGCGATGTCGTAGTACCCGGGGATGGTCAGCAGGTTGACGATGATGCCCGCCAGCCAGCCGGCCACGAGCCAGCCACCGAAGCGGGGAGCGAGCGCCACGACGAGGCCGGCGACGATCTCGATCACGCCGACCGCGTACATGGCCGCCTGGGCGCTGCCGGGGACGATGTCGTCGATCCACGGCGCGAGGTAGGCGGGCCAGTCCGTCAGCAGGTTGGCGAACTTGTCCAGCCCGAACAGGATCGGCGCCACCGTGAATCCGGCACGGAGGATCACGAACGCCTGGTAGCCGGGGTCTGCGAGCGCCGCCCGCCGCTGAGCGGCGGGGCTGGTGGTGGTTGCGGAGGTCATGGCCCGCTCCTTCTATCGGCAAGGTTCATCTCCTATAGAAGCCCTCTTCCGCTCTTTAGTCAATGGCCGTGGGTTTTACACTGGTGTTCGTGGACACCCCGAAGGAAGTACGCGACCCCGACGTCTCCGCGATCGCAGCCCTCGACGAGCCGACCCGCAGACGGCTGTACGACCTCGTGGTGCGCCGATCGAGCCCCGTGAGCCGGGACGAGGCCGCCGCCGCTCTCGGGCTGGCCCGCAAGACCGCGGCGTTCCACCTGGACCGGCTGGCCGACGAGTCGCTGCTCGACGTCGTCTACGAACGCCGCAGTGGACGCTCCGGTCCCGGCGCGGGGAGGCCGGCGAAGCTCTACCGGCGCTCGGCGAAACAGGTCGCCGTCAGCCTTCCGGACCGCCGCTACGAGCTGGCCGGACGGCTCCTCGCCCAGGCGGTGGAGGAATCCGATGCGACCGGTGAGCCGGTACGCACCGTCCTGCACCGCAAGGCCGAGGAGTTCGGCACGCGGCTCGGCGAGCAGGGCCGCACGGACATCTTCGAGTTGCTGGAGCGGTTCGGCTTCGAGCCGCGCCGCGAGGACGACGCCATCGTCCTGGCCAACTGCCCCTTCCACGCCCTGGCCCGGGAGCACACCCAGACGGTGTGCGGCATGAACCTCCACCTCCTGCGCGGCGTCCTCCAAGGCATCGACGAGACCGGGATCGAAGCGTGCCTGGCATCCGGCCCCGGACACTGCTGCGTCCGACTCCAACCGCCCGCCTGACGGGACGCGGGCCCACGGCGTCACCGATCAGCGTCAGCCATGTGCAGACCGTGGGTGTGATCGAAACCGGGGCCCGTACCGACCGCTTCGGGGCTGGCTCGAATTGAGGCGAACTGGAGGCTGCCTCCCAAGAGTTCAGCCCTGGCCGTGACCGGAGGTCGGGTGTCAGACACCGGGGTCGCGGGCCTGACGCTCGGCAGCAGGTGCTGGCTGGTTGGAGCGGATGAACGCGCCTTCCGCCTGAAATCTGACGTCCGCCCAGGTAGTCACCGCCGATGAGCGGATCCTCCGCACCGAAGCGGAGGAGAGCGCCGACCTGTTCTGGGGCTCCGGAGCGACGGCGGCCACTTCGGCGTCGTGACCAGGTTCGGCTTCCAGCTGCATCCCGTACGGCGGAGACGTCGGACCGCTTCTCTACGTCGGGATGCAGCTGCACCGGCGCCCGGTCGCCGGACGGCTCGCGCGTTCTACCGGGACTGCATGGAGCCGGCGCCAACGCCTCGTAGCCGGTCCGTCATCATTCCTGGTCAGCCACCTTCTGTGGATACGGAGTTCGATCGAACTCCGCCCACGCCGCGTTCGGCGGCTAAAGGCAGTCCGGCATCGGCCGCGAGACGCACAAGCGGGGTGGCATACGCACCTACCTGACGATGTTCCCCCGAGGCACCCCCGGGCCGCGCAGCGGGAGCGTCCGGCTGAGGACGAGGTTGGTGGTGGTGGTCCCGAACTCGGCCAGTTCGTCGACGATCTCCTCCAGGTGGGCCATCGACGAGGCCGCCACCTTCATGACGTAGCAGTCGTCTCCGGTGGTGCGCAGGCACTCCAGGACCTCCGGGCGCTCCCCCAGCAGCCGGCGCAGCGGCTCGTGCCGGGTTCCCGGCCCCGGGTACTTAAGCCGGACCACCGCCAAACTCAAATTGGCGAGGTGGGCCGCAAGAGAGCTCGACTCGCAGACGGCGGCAGGCACCACGATGTACACCAGTTGCCAGCCGTGCGGGATGTGCGAGGCCGTCATCCAATGGGCAGGGCTGCGGCGAGTGGTGTTCGCCCTGTCCAACGAACAGCTCCTGGACATCAGGCCGGGCAGCAGCCGACCGCCCGTCCCGCAGGACGGCCCCGCGCTGCTCGAAGAGGTACGGGCCGCGGTCGAGCCCTACTATCGCTGACTGCCGGGCCCAGGGCGGAGCCCGCGGCCGGCTCTTGAGGTCCCGATCGCGAAAGGTAAGCCGAATCGGGACCTTGACGGGCGGCAGGTTCGTCCTCCGCTGCGCCCGACGCCTTCCCCTGCCGGCCCCACCGTCATCGGCGGCACCTCCCGGCGCCGAGGTCACCTCGCGCCGCCACGACATCGAGAAGATTGCCCATCACGCAAGACCGGCCAGCCCGCTCGGGCAGTGAGGAACGCCCGGCACGCCCTCAGGCGCTTCAACGGCCGAGG
The DNA here is from genome assembly GCF_045348655.1 of Streptomyces solicamelliae. Taxonomy (NCBI): domain Bacteria; kingdom Bacillati; phylum Actinomycetota; class Actinomycetes; order Kitasatosporales; family Streptomycetaceae; genus Streptomyces; species Streptomyces solicamelliae. The sequence goes on along the minus strand of NZ_CP160404.1, from coordinate 6,978,787 downwards.
GCGTCCCGCAATTGGGCGCGCCCCGTGATGCCGAGCTTCGGGAAGATCTTGTGCAGGTGGAAGCCGATGGTGCGAGGGGACAGGTAGAGCCGGGCGCCGATGTCCCGGTTCGTCAGTCCCTCCGCGGCCAGTTGGGCGATCTGCAGCTCCTGCGGCGTCAGGCCGGCCAGGGCCTCCGGGGCGGTGGAGTCCGCCACGGTGACACCCGCTGCGCGGAGTTCGGCGGTGGCGCGCTCGATCCACGGGCGGGCGTCGAGCCGCTCGAAGACCTCCAGGGCGGCAGTGAGCAGGGGGCGCGCCTCCGCGGCCCGTCGGCGGCGTCGCAGCCATTCTGCGAAGTCCAGTTGTGTGAGGGCGCGTTCGAAGGGCCAGCGCGCGCCCTCGGGGTCGGCGAGTGCCGCGAGGAAGTGCGGCTCGGCGTCGTCGGGCGGGCTCAGCAGCGCCGTGGCGCGGTGCACGATCGCGTTCAGTCGGCTGGAGCGGGGCGATTCCAGGATGCCCTCGGCCGCTCGGAGCACGGCATGGGCGTCGTCCGCCCGGCCGACGCGCACGGCGGCCGCGGCGAGGTCGGCGAGGTGGTAGAGGGAGGCGTGGTGGTGCACGGGGACGGGAGGGGAATCCTGGGTGAAGACGCGACGGAGGTGCTCGTACGCCGCCTGGTGGTCGCCTTCCGCCAGCGCCGCCATGCCGAGGGCCTGGCAGTGACGGACGTACAGGCTTCGGGATTTGCGCAGTTCGATGCCGCGTACGGCCTCGGCGGCCCGCTCCCGCGCGCCGGTGTGGTCGCCTCGGACGGCACGCAGCGTGGCCTGGAGGATCGGTGCCCCCACGGCGACGTTCTCCGCGCCGGCTTCCGCGGCCAGGGAGAATGCCTCCTCGGCCGCGGCTCCGGCGGCCGTCCATGCTCCGCTGTCGAACTGGGCGAGGGCGAGGGCCTGGGTGACCGTGCAGTTGGTGCCGGCCGTGGCGGCCGGGCGGAAGTGGTCCATGGCCCGGCCGAGGAGCCGTATGGACAGGTCGGTCTCGTCAAGGATCCACGCGATCGCGCCGAGCACGATGAGTTCGCCGAGCGTGGTGGGATCCGCGAGCGGGCCTTCCCATGAGGTGCCCACCACGTCGTGCAGGCGCCGCAGTCCCTTCTCCCGGTCAGTGAAGGGCGCGGCGACCGCTTCCGCCCACAGGCGGTCGATCCGGTCCGGCTGCAGCGGGATCAGATCACCGATGCGCTGGAGTTCGGCACGGTAGAAGGGGTCGCCGGAGTTGTAGGCCGGGGTCGCCGCCGTTCCCAGCGCGTCCAGCGCCAGCCCGGGTGCAGCGGTGGCCATGGATTCCGCCACGGGCAGCAGGAATCCGAGGGCGTCCTGATGGCGGAGTGTGACGGACAGCGACCAGCCTCCGCACAGGGATGCCTGGGCGAGGAGTTCGGGGTCGTTCGTCAGGGTGCCCACGCGGGCCGCGATCTCGCCCACCCACTGCGGGTACCCGGCGTACATGGCGGAGACGGCGGCGGCGAGCAGGCGTCCGGCGCGGCGCTCCGCGTCCGGGGTGAGTTCGGCCGACCGTTCGAGCGCCGTGGCCGCGGCCGCGTATCCGCCGCGGCGCCGGGAGCGCTCGGCGCTCTGGGCCAGGACGTCGGCGACCTCCTCGTCCGGGCCGAACGCGGCCGCGGCCAGGTGCCAGGCCCGGCGGTCGGGTTCGTGGGCGAACGCGGCGGCGAGTGCCAGGTGGGCCTCGCGGCGGTCGGCGAAGGAGGCGGCCTGGTGGATCGCGAAGCGGATCAGCGGGTGGCGCAGCCGGACGTCGCCGTTCTCGACCCGTACGAGCCCGGCCTCCTCGGCCGGCCGCCAGACCTCGGGGTCGTGCAGGCCCGGGACGGCGTGCAGCACGTCGGAGAGCCGGTCGGTGCCGGCGGCCGCGGCCAGGAGCAGCGCGTGGCGGGTCTGCTGCGGAAGGCCGGGCAGGTCGGCGGCGAACAGACGCTCGAGCCGGGTGGTGAGGGGGAGGGATTCGATCGCGCCGGGCCGCTGGAGGCCCGGTCCCTTGGCGAACGCCCGCGCGAGTTCGATGAGGGCGAGCGGGTTCCCGGCGGCCTGTTCGATGATCTGGGCCCGGACCTTGCCGCGCGGCGGGTTCGGCTGCTCGTCCAGCACGAGACCGGCCTCCGCCCCGTCGAGGGGGCCGGTCGCCAGATGGGGGAAGTCGCGGTCGAAACGCGCCGGCACCGACTCCTCCCGTGCCGCGAGCAGCAGGGCCATCGGCTCGCCCTCCAGACGCCTCGCGACGAACGCCAGCACGTCCAGGGAGCCGACGTCCAGCCACTGGGCGTCGTCGACGACGAGGAGCAGGGGCCGTTCCGTCGCCGCCTCCGAGAGCAGGGTGAGCACGCCGGACCTGATCACGAGTGGCTCGGGGATCTGCCCGCCGTCGCCGTCGTCCATGCCGAACGCGTGCCGCAGGGCCTCGCGCTGCCGCGTCGGCAGCCGGTCGATGTCGTGGAGCACGGGGCGCAGCAGTTGGTGGACTCCCGCGAAGTCGAGGCCCTGTTCGCCCTCGCAGCCGCGTACCCGGAGCACCCGCCTGCCGCGTAGCGCGGCCACGTCGACGGCGTGGTCGAGCAGGGTGCTCTTGCCGGCGCCCGGCTCACCGGTCAGCACGAGCACCTTCGAGCCGGGGCCGTCCGCGGCCTCGACCAGTCTGCCGATCCACTCCAGCTCACGGGCCCTGCCCCGGATACCCCGCGTTCGTGCCTCGACGGCGCCGACGTCCATGCTCTCCCTCGTCCGCCCCACGGCTGCCCCGGACCGCCCAGTGGAACGGGGTCGACCGTGAAGTGCCTGTTCACAGCGTTGATGACATCCTGCCAGGCCGTCGTCCGGCATGACTGGTCACATGACAGAAGCGACCCGTTCTCCGTCCTGACAACATCCCCGCAGGGGCGTGAACCAGCCGCCCCGCGCGGGGAGTCGGAGTGCGATGACGGAGTGGGAAGCGGGACGCGCGGCTGTGCCGATCGGTCGTGACGAGGAGATCGACCTGATCCGGCGCTGCCTTGACGTAGGCTGCGGGCCGCAGGGTCTGCTCGTGCTCGGGGAGACCGGCACCGGCAGGTCCCGGCTGCTGCGGTTCGCCGAGGAAGCGGCCTCGGCGGACGGGGCCCGGGTCCTTTCGGCGCGGGGCTGGAGCGGGGAGGAGCCGGCGCCGTTCAGCTCGCTGCACCGGCTGCTGCTGCCGGTCCTCGACGTGCCGGACCTCTTTCCGGGGGACCGGTGGACCGTGCTCCATACCGCCTTCGGTCCGGATGCGGGAGCCGGGCCGCAAGAGCGACGAGCGCTCGGTGTCGTCGTGCTGGCCGTGCTCACCCGGCTCGCCCGGACGAACCCGATCCTGCTGGCGGTGGACGACGCACAGGACTGCGACGACGCCTCCCTGGACGTGCTGTTCTCCGTACGACGGCAGCTCACCAACCAGGCGGTGACCATGCTCTTCACCGCACGCGGCGCGGCTCCCCCGCCCGGGGTCCCGGCCGACCTTCCCGTCCTGCGGCTCGGCCCGTTGTCCCCCGGGGCGGCGGCCCGGCTCCTGGACGCACAACCCGATGCGCCTCGGGGGCGACTCCGCATCGACCTGCTGCGGCAGGCGGAGGGCAATCCGCTGGCGATCGTCGAGCTGAACCGGGCGTCGCACGTCGGCGCCGGACCGGGCTCTGCCCCGGGGGTGCTCACCTCGCGCCTGGACGCCCTCCCTGAGGACACGCGGCGCGCGCTGCTCTATGCCTCCGCCGCGCTGCGAGAGGAGGAACTCCGCGTCGTGATGGCCGCCTTGGGCACCGACGACCTCACGGTGTGGACCCCGGCGGAGGAAGCCGGCCTGATCGGCATCGTCGACGGCCGCGTCGCGTTCGGTCACCCGCTGACGCGTGCGGCGGCGTTCCACCGGCAGCCCGCGAAGCTGCGGCAGCGGGCCCACCGGGACCTGGCGGCGGCGGCGGTCCAGAGTCCGGCGTACCGGGCCTGGCATCTGGCCGCGGCCGCGATCGGCCCCGACGAGGCCGTGGCCTGCGCCCTGGAGCGGGCGACCGCCGTCCACGCCCTGCGTGTGGGAGACCGCTTCACCTCGGCGAAGGCGCTGGAACAGGCGGCGTGGCTCAGCGGGACCGACGCGGGCCGGGCCCGCCGCCTCGCCGCGGCCATGGCGGCGGCGAGCGATCTCGGGAATCCCGATTGGGTCCGCGACCTGTACACGGAGTTCTCCCGGATCAACCGCGACCCGGACCTGCGATGCGTCGCCGTCTGCGCCATGGCCGGCGCGCTGTCGCTGCTCTCGTTCCAACGAGAGGCCTTCGGGCTCCTCCTCGACCTGTGGCGGCACTCTCCCCCGCGTACCGCCAGCACCTCCCTCTCGCTCACCGCGCTCGCGGCGGCGATCGCCCACCAGTCCGGCCTGCCCGAGCACCGGGCGGAGTTGCCGCGCCTGCTCGACCACGCCAGGCAGGTGGTCCGGGAGATGCCCGAGACGCGGGACGACCGCGCCGAGTGCTCCGGAGCCGCGACGCCCGCCGGGCACCTGGAGCCCATGGACCGGGGTGGCTTCGCCGGGCTCACCGGCCCTGGAGTGCCGGCCGCCATGGACGCCTACGTGTCGGTGGGCATCGGGGAACACGGCGGCGACACGGCCCGCCAGGCGCCCGTCGCGCTGCCCGGACCGCTCGACGGCCCGGCTTCACCGGCCCGGCTGCTGGCCGACGCCTCGGTGGCGTACTACAGCGACGAGTCGGAACTGTGCGCAGAGATGCACCGGCAGGCAAGCACGGTGCCCGGTGCCTCCTGGGCATGGGGCCCGCGCGTGTGGGCTCTGCCGAGCCACGTGGACACCCTCATCGCCATGGGCCGCTGGCCGGAGGCCCAGGCCCTGATCGAAGAGGGGCGCTCCGACGCGGCCGTCCACCGGTTGACCCGTGTCGACATGGACCTCGAAGCACTGGAGGTGACGCTGCGCGCGTTGCGCGGCGACAGCCTGCCGGACGTCCCGTTCACCAGCCCGCACTGGCGCTCCGTCAACCTCGGTGAGAACCGCGCCACCAGGGCCAGGATGCTGCGCGCCGGCGGGCTCCACGCACTGGCCCTGGGAGACGCGGAGCGCGCGTTCCGTCACTTCAGGGCTCTGTTCGGCGAGGACGGATCGCCGATCGGCCCCTTCCTGCCTCCCCGTTCGATCAGCGAACTGGCGGCCACCGCACAGCGCGTCGGCCGAAAGGAGGAGGCATCACGCGTCCTCGGTGCGGTGCGGGCGGGGATGGGCGAGCGGCCGACGACCCGCATGACGCTCCTGATGCACCACGCGGCCGCGCTCGTCGACGAGGGTGCGAACCCCGAGCATCACTTCCGGCTGGCTCTGGTCAATCCTGCGGGGGACACGTGGCCGCTGGAACGGGCCCAGGCCCGTCTGCACTACGCGATCTGGCTGCGCAGGCGCCGAAGGCCCTTGGAGGCCCGTGCCCAGCTGACGGCGGTCCTCGAGGTGGCGGTGCGGCTCGACGCCAGGGCGCTCGCGGACGCGGCCCGCGGCGAGCTGCGCGCGACGGGTGCCGCCGACGTCTCCGCGTCCGCTTCCGGCGCGGCTGAGCGGTTGACCGAGCTGACGGCCCAACAGCAGCAGATAGCGCGGCTCGCCGCGGGTGGTCTGTCGAACCGCGAGATCGGCGACCGGCTGTTCCTCTCGCCGCGTACGGTGGGCTCGCACCTATACAACGTCTATCCCAAGCTCGGCATCAGCAGTCGCCATCAACTCCGGGACCTCCTGCAGGACAACTGACGTGCGATGAACGATCCCCCAGAGCGGCCCGAACGAGAGGCGGAACGCATGCGGCCGGACCCCGAGTGGGAGGCGCGCGCCGGACAACCGTCGCCCGTGGTTCTGGATCCTCTGGTGCGGCGCCTTCTCGACGCCTCGGCGGCACCGCCGTTTCTCCACGAGCTGGAGCCGGAGACCGCCCGTCAGGCGCTGCGGGAGTCCCAGGGCGACCGGATCAACGACTTCGACGTGGACGCCACCTTCCACGCGGCGCCCGTGGGGCCCACCGGTCTGGTCGGCTTCTGGATCTTCCGACCCACCGGTGTGGCGGGCCGGCCCCCCGTCATGCTCTACGTCCACGGCGGCCGTTGGATGCTGGGCGACGCCCAGACGCACGCGTGGCTCGTCAGCGAGCTGGTGCGCCACGCGGGCGTCGCGGCCGTCGTTCCCGAGTACAGCCGCACGCCCGAGAGCCGCTATCCGGTCGCCCTCGAGGAGTGCTACGCCTTGCTGACCTGGGCGTTCGGGCAGGCTGAACCGCTCGGACTCGACACCGACCGGCTCGCGGTCGCCGGCGACTGCGCGGGGGCCACCCTGGCCACGGCACTCACCCTCCTTGCGCGGGCGCGCGGGGGTCCGCGGATCCGCGCCCAGTTGTTGTACTACCCACTGACCGACGCCCGTTGCGACAGCCCGTCTCAGCGGCGGTTCGCGACGGGATATCTCCTCACTGGGGAGGCCGTGCGGTCCTACTGGCGACAGTACGTGGTCGATCCCCGGCAGCGCGACGAGCCCACCGCGTCCCCGCTGCGGGCGAGTACGGCCGCGCTGACGGGGCTGCCACCGGCGCTGGTCGTCAGTGCGGAGGCCGATGCGACCCGTGACGAAGCGGAGGAGTATGCGGACCGGCTGCGCCGGGCCGGTGTCGCCGCGACCGCGGCACGGTTCCAGGGCACGGTCCACGACTTCGCCTCCCTGACCGCGCTGCGCGACAGCCCGCCGACACGGGCCGCGGTTCGGCTCGGTGCCATGTTCCTGCGCAACCATCTGCGGTGAGGGCGACCGCGGGACTCTCTGCTGGTTCCTGACACGCCTGAGGGGCGCGGGCCGGGGCGCTGGACGAGTGGGGTACTGGGCAGTGCACCAGTCGGGTGACTGATGGCACCGGGGGCGAGCGATCCGAGGATGGACCTTGTACCCGACGCTCATCGGAGAGCGTCCGCCTGACCATGCCGGAGGGGTCGCGATGTCCGTCGTACTGTCCACACTGCCGCTCTCGCCGTCCGAGCGGGCGGACTACTGGCACAGTGTGGTCTCCGACACCTTCATTCCGCTGGACGTCGTGCTGCACGAGCGCGAGCCCTCGGTGGGGACGATCGCCACCGATCGGCTCGGGCCGCTCCAGTTCTCGGTGGTCGAGGCCGGTCCGCAGACGGTGTCGCGGCGCGCCGCCCTGATCTCCCGGGGCGGAGGAGAGTACCTGACCGTCACGCTCCAGCACCGGGGAACGGGACGGCTCACCCAGGACGGGGTCAAGGCCCTCGTCCAGCCCGGCACCTTCACCTGTTCCGACGCCGGCCGGCCGTACCGGAGGGAGCAGCTGGACGACTTCCGTTTCACGGCGATCCGGGTGCCGAAGAGTGTGCTGGGCGTGTCGGACGCCGACCTGCGGGCCATCACCGGGACCGTGTTCGACGGTCGCGGCGGCACGTCCGGAGTGGTTGCCGGATATCTTGAACATCTGGCGGATCGGGCCGCCGGGTTCGATCCGTACACTGGGCGGCAACTCGCGATGACCGCTGCGGATCTGCTGACGGTGTTGGTGCGTGAACGTCAGGGCCGGCTGAACCCCCATGCGTCGGAGGTGGCCCGCGGCATGCTGGTGCGTGTCAAGGAGTACATCCTGCGGCACCTGGCCGACCCCGATCTCTCTCCGGAGAGGATCGCGACCGCGCACCACATGTCCGTCCGGTATCTGCACAAACTCTTCCAGCCGGAAGGGACCACGGTGAGCCGTTGGATCCACCGCGAGCGCCTGGAGAGGTGCCGACGGGAGCTGTCCCGGTCGTCGCGGACGGCACCTGCCGTGTCGGCGGTGGCCCAGCGCTGGGGATTCACGAACCCGTCCCACTTCAGTCGGGCCTTTCGCACCGCGTACGGGATGTCGCCCCGGGAATGGCAGTCGAGCACGCGCGCCGCGTGAACGGGTGCGCGTGCTCGAGAATTCGTGCTCGGCAGGGCCATGCACAGGTGCCTGACTCCGCAGCCTCAGTCCAAGCGCAGGTCGGCGAGTTGCCGTTCAAGGGCGGTCACGTCGTCCTCGGGCTCGGCCCGGGGCGGGCGGGCCGCCATGAGCGCGGCCAGCTCGCCGCCCGCCCGCCGGACGCGCGCGGGCAGGCCGTCGGTGTACCCGTCTCCCCCTGGCCCCCAGTCCTCGGACGCCGCGTACACCGCGGTGGGAACGACGGCGGCGCGAGGATGCCCTGGCAGACGTCCTGGCCGAACCACGGGTACACCGGGCCGGTGTTGCCGCGCCCCAGCACGAGGTCGACCCTGCCGTCGGCCAGGTGCTGGAGCGTCGCGTAGTCTTCCGCGATCTTCACCGGGTCGTTGGTGGTGATCAGCGTCGTGGCGGTGGACAGGATCAGCTTCTCGGTGCGGGCGGCGATGTAGCCGAGCACGGTGGTCGGCGACGACGGAACGAACGGCGGGTTGTGGTGCTCGCCGGTCGCGAACACGTCCAGGCCGACCTCTTCGGCCTTGAGGGCGATGGCGACCGTCGCCTTGATGCGTTCGTGTTCCGACGGGGTACGGCCGGTGGTGGGGTCGGGGGTCACGTCCCCGACGGTGAATATGCCGAACTGCAACGGGTGTCTGCTCTCCTGAGCTCGTGTGGTTCTCGCGTCGGGAACCACGGAGCCGGGTGACTCCGGGGGCTCCGGTGTCACCCGGCGGGTCAACGGTGTGACGTCACTTCGCCAGGAAGGCGAGGAGGGCGGTGTTGACCTCCTCCGCGTGCGTCCACAGCAGGCCGTGCGGGGCGCCCTCGATCTCGACGTAGTCGGCGGAGGGAAGCGCCTTGTGGAAGGGGCGCGCGGTGCCCTCGGCAGGCAGGATGCGGTCGGCCGTACCGTGCAGGATCAGGGCGGGCACGTCGACGGACGGGATGTCGGCGCGGAAGTCGGTGTACCAGGTCGACGGCGCGGCGGACGCGGCGAAGAAGCCACCTCCGGCAGCGGTGTTCCAGCTGTTGCGGACCGCTTCCTCGCTGATCCGGATGCCCAGGTTCTCGTCGAGGTTGTAGAAGTCGTTGAAGAAGGCGGTGTAGTAGGCGTAGCGGTCGGCCTTCACGGCGGCGACGACTCCGTCGAAGAACTCCTTCGGGGCGACGCCGTCCGGGTTGTCGTCGGTCTTGAGCAGGCAGGGCTCGAGGGAGGCCAGGAAGGCGACCTTGGCGACGCGAGCGGATCCGTACGTGGACACGTATCGGGCGACCTCGCCGGTGCCCATGGAGAAGCCGACGAGGACGGCGTCCTTCAGGTCGAGGGTCTCCATCACGGTGTTGAGGTCGGCCGCGAAGGTGTCGTAGTCGTAGCCGGTCGTCGGCTGGGAGGACTGTCCGAATCCGCGCCGGTCGTACGTGATCACGCGGTGGCCGGCGTCGAGCAGCGCGGCGCTCTGCCGCTCCCAGGAGTGGCCGTCGAGCGGGAAGCCGTGGATGAGGACGACCGGCCGGCCCGTGCCATGGTCCTCGTAGTAGAGGTCGATGGCAGTGGTGTTCTCCTGGCCCACGGTGATGTAAGGCATGGGATGTCTCCTCGATACGAAGTAGCTGGTCCGCGCCTCGGTTCGGAGCGGAACGCCGTCACGCTACGGCCGGGAAATCGCCTTCCGTTGACTCCCCACGCACCACGTCTTGCCTATGAGCGCAGTGTTCTGCCGCACAGCGCCCGACGTGCCGCCGGCCCCCGCGATTCCTGCCTGTGGCCCTGCCCGGAGACGGAAACGGCCCGCTGCTCGGCTGTGAGGCACGGGCGGCAACGCGGGCCTCTCGCCCGTCGCCCCCCGGAGTCACTTCCCTGAGCGGAGGGCAAGGTGAGCTCGGTGAACGGCCCTCGCCCCGAAGGGCGACATTCACCGCGCACGGTAGAGGCCGGCGAAGTGCCCGTTCACCGGACAGTTCAGGCGCATCCAGGCAAGCGATGACGTGCGGGTGCTGGACCGGAGATTCCTCGCCACGGCCGAGCAGTCCGAGGGGGTGCCGTGGGTCGCTCCAACGGACCAGCCCCTGCCAGGAAGTCGGCGGCGCCCCGTACTCGGGCTTGAACCGGCGGCCGGCGACCCACACCGACACCTCCCCGTCGACACTGGCCCGTTCCGCCGCCCCATGGAGCAGCGCCGGCTCCACTTCGCGCCCCGTGAAGTCGCCCGCCGATCGCGGCGGCACGGCCGTAGCCGGCAGCACCTCCCGCTGCCTGGCGCCGATGGCCCGGACGCTCACCCCCCCAAACGCCGTGCGGGGCCCACCCCGAAGGGTGGGCCCCGCACGGCCCTCGAACCGGACCTCGGCTCAGTGGGCGGTGGACCGGACCGCGCCCTGGATCAGCTCGGCCACGGCCTTCGGCCGGCAGAGCATGACCAGGTAAGAGGAGTCGACCTCGACGACCGTCGGAGGCGGGCCGTGGCGCTTCAGAGGCCGAACCGGGCGCGGCGGGCCTCGGGCACCAGCTCGGTGTACTCGGGATGCCTGCCGATCCACCCCCGGACGAAGGGGCAGTACGGCAGGACGCGCAGCCCGCGGGTCCGGGCGTCGTCGAGGGCACCCCGGGCGAGCAGCCCGCCCAGGCCCTGACCGGCGAACCGGGTGGCGATCTCGGTGTGGATGAAGGCGATCTCGTCCTCCGAGAGGTGGTACTCGGCGAAGCCCGCGGTCTCGGTGCCGTCGTCGCCGGCGAGGATCTCGTACCGGGACTTCTCGGGCCGGTCCGTCACCTGCGGTTCCATGGGTGCTCCTGTGCGGTCGTGGTGCGACGGGGTCGGTGGGATGGTCAGAGCGTGCGGCGCACGCCCGCCTGGCGTTCCAGGTTGCGGAGCTGGACGGCCAGGTCGCCCTCGACGGCGAGGTGGGCGGGGCCGCTGCGGCCGATCGGCAGGACCTCCTCGCTGCGCATGTCCTCGAGCATCAGGGCGAACGCCGTGTACATCGCGACGAGCGCCACCGCGAGGCCGAGCGCACCGGACGTGCGCGTCAGCCATTCGCTGCCGGTGACGCCCCCGAGGCCGGTGGCCGCCCAGCGGGGCAGGGAGACCACCAGCACGAACCACAGCGCGCGCTTGGGCCGGGTCACGGCGGTCATCAGCGCTCCGAAGCAGAGGAGTGCCAGGTTGAACACGCCGAGGACCTGAAGGCCGTCGGCCGCGCCGCTGAGCATGACGAGCGAGTAGGGCAGCCAGCTGCCGGCGAACACCGCCATCAGCGTCGCCGCGATGACGTCACGGGCCCCGAAGGCAAGGACGCTCACCAGGAGTTGGAGAGCGAAGGCCGGCAGCACCGTGAGGGCGACGGCGCCGCGGGCCGCCTCGTCGAAGAGCCCTAGTTGCAGGCAGCCCGTCATCACGGAGGCGATGGCTATCGTGAAGAAGCCGAGCGGCATGGGCGAGGCGATGGGACGCAGGGTGATCCGGGTCATCGACCGGAGGTCCGGTTCGAAGCGGCGTCCCTGGGGCGCGTCCGGCGGGGTGGTCTGGGCGCCGCCGTCGGCGGCGGGGGAGGCTGTGCTCATCGTGTGGATCTCTCTCAGTGCTCGAAGCAGGGGTCGACGAACGACGGCTGCGTGTCGGGAACGGAGCCGCGCCCGACGCGCCACCGACGGTGCTGCTCGGACTCGGCTACGGCCTCGGCCACGAGCGACGCCTGGCGGGCACCCCCCTGACCCGACTGGTAGCCGCCGAAGTGGGCCACAGGGCTCCACTCCGGGCTGATCGGCGGAACGGCCTCGTCGAGTCCCTCGTACTCCGCGCTCGCATGGACGATCCGGCCGCCGACGACCGTGAGCACGGACTCGATATCGGGGATGACGTCATCGGACACGGTCAGAAAGTCGTCGGACAGGATCGCGAGGTCGCCGTACCAGCCCTCACGCAGGCTTCCCTTGACGTCCTGCTCGCCGGTGAGCCGCGCTCCCCCACGGGTGTAGAGGCCGAGGGCGGTCTCCCGGTCGATCCGGGTCCCGGCCGGGGAGAGCGCCGTGCCGCCGACGGTCCTGCCGGTCACCAGCCAGTGCAGCGCGATCCAGGGGTTGTACGAGGAGACGCGGGTGGCGTCGGTTCCGGCGGCGACGGTCAGGCCCCGGTCGAGCATGGCGCGGACCGGCGGGGCGTGGGCGGCGGCCTCGGCTCCGTACCGGTCGCGGAAGGCCGTGCCCTGGAAGGACATGCGGTTCTGGACGGACAAGGCGCCGCCGAGGGCGGCGATCCGGTCCAGGCTGTCGGCCGAGACCGTCTCCGCGTGGTCGAAGAGCCAGCGGTTGCCACCGGGGAAGAGGCCTTCCGCCGCGAGCTTCTCGAAGACGGCCAGATCGCGGCGGATCGTCTCGTCGTACGTCGCGTGGAGCCGGAAGCCCCAGCCGTTCTCCAGCAGGAGCCGGACGGCCGACTCGAACTCCGGCTCGTACCCGCCGAGTTCGGGACGGGGTTCGGAGAAATTCTCGAAGTCGGCGGCGGCCCAGGTCAGGTTCTCGCCCGCGCCGTTCAGCCGGAGCCACTCGTCCCCGTCCCCGGGCTTCACCATCTCGGTCCAGCGCTTCAGATCGGCGAGCTCCTGCCCGGCCGTCTGCGGGAAGAGGTGGTAGGCGATCCGCAGGGACAGCTCGCCCGACCTGGCGAGGTCGACGACGGTGGCGTAGTGGTCGGGAAAGTTCTGGAACCCACCCGCGGCGTCGACCGCCGAGGTCAGCCCGAAGCGGTTCAACTCGCGCAGGAAGTGCCGTGTCGACGTCCGCTTGTCGGCCTCGTCGAGGGCAGGCGCCTTGGCCAGGGTCGAGTACAGGATGAGCGCGCTCGGCGCGGCGAGGAGGACCCCGTTGGGCCGGCCGTCCCTGCCCCGTACGATCTGGCCGCCGCGGGGATCGGGAGTCTCCCGGGTGAATCCGGCGGCGCGCACCGCAGCCCGGTTCATCAGCGCCGACTGGTACAGGTGCAGGACGAAGACCGGGGTGTCGGGGGCGGCGGCGTTCAGCTCGGCGACGGTCGGCATCCTGCGCTCGGCGAACTGCTCGGCGGTCCAGCCGCCGACGACCCGGATCCACTGCCCCTTGGGGGTGCGGCCGGCCTGCTCCCGCAGCATCGCGAGGGCGTGACGGAGGCTGCGCACCCCGTCCCAGCGGAGCTCCAGGACATAGTTCAGGCCTCCCCTGATGACGTGCAGGTGCGAGTCGTTGAGGCCGGGGATCACCCGGCGGCCCAGGGCGTCCACGACCTTCGTGCCCGGCCCGACGAGGTGGGCGAGGTCGTGGTCGTCACCGAGCGCCGCGACCCGGCCGTCGCGGATCGCGACGGCACGGGCCTCGGGACGGGCGGGGTCTCCGGTGAACACCTTCGCGTTGCGGACGAGGAGGTCGGCCGGTACGGCTTCCTGGCGACGCGGGCCGGGGAAGAGGCCCGCCACGGGCATGCTCGTCGACGGCCCGGTCATGCGAGGGCCTTGCGCAGGGTGTCGGTGGCGAGACCGATGGCGAGTTCGGCGGCCTGCGTCTCGCGCAGCGCGTTCAGCATCACGAAGTCGTGGATGACTCCCAGGACGCGCAGGGCGGTGACGGGGACACCGGCGGCGAGGAGCTTCGCCGCGTACGCCTCGCCCTCGTCGCGCAGGACATCGGCCTCGGCGGTGATGACCAGGGCGGGCGGCAGGCCGGTGAGCTGCTCGGTGGTGGCGCGCAGCGGCGAGGCGGTGATCTGGGCGCGCTCGGCCTCTTCGGTCGTGTACTGGTCCCAGAACCACTTCATGGCGTCGCGGCGCAGGAAGTAGCCCTCGGCGAAGTCGTGGTACGAGTCGGTGTCGAAGCGCGCGTCGGTGACCGGGTAGAAGAGGACCTGGTGGGTGACGTGGACGTCGCCGCGCTGCTTGGCCATGAGGGTGAGGGCGGCGGTCATGTTACCGCCGACGGAGTCGCCCGCGACGGCGATCCGGGTGCCGTCGAGGTCCTTGTGGTGTCCCTCGCGGGCGATCCACTGGGCGACGCTGTAGTTCTGCTCGATGGCGACGGGGTAGCGGGCCTCGGGCGAGAGGTCGTACTCGGGGAAGACGACGGCCGCCCCGGTGCCGACGGCGAGTTCGCGGACGAGCCGGTCGTGGGTGTGGGCGTTGCCGAAGACCCAGCCGGCGCCGTGGATGTAGAGGATGACGGGGAGGGGGCCGGTGGCGCCGCGCGGGCGCACGATCCGGGCGCGGACGTCGCCGGTGGGACCGCCATGGACGGTGACCCATTCGTCGTCGACGGCGGGCAGCGGGAGGCCCTCCCCGCTCTGGACGTCGTCCACGGCCTTCCGGCCGTCGGCCACGGGGATCTCGTAGAGGAACGGCGGCTGGGCGGTGGCGTCGGCGAATGCCTGGGCGGCGGGTTCGAGGGTCGGCCGGTTGGGCATGAGGGTGCTCCTTCGAGGGGTGTGCTGGGCGGGTTGTGCGCGTCGGCTTCCGCCGGGCGGGTTCAGTGAGTGCTGCGCGCGGCGTCGAGGATCACGTCCGTGACCACGGCCGGGCGGGAGACCGGCACGGCGTGCGACGCGTCGACCTCGGTGATGTGCGAGCCGGCGCGCCGGGCCATCCATCGCTCGGCGGCGGGCGGGATGTTCTTGTCGGCGGTCGCGACCAGCGCCGTCGGAGGCCGTATGTGTCAGAGGCCGTACGCCTCGAGGAGACGCAGCCAGATCTCGCTGACCGTCGGAAAGGCGGGGACGGCGTGCCAGAGGCGCTCGAGTGGGACTTCTCCCACGATGGCGACGGTGGCCGTGTGGATCAGTTCGGTCGCCATCGGGCCGGTGAACGTGCAGCCGACGACGACTCCTCGGGTCTCGTCGACGACGAGCTTCGCGAAGCCGCGGTAGCCGTCCGCGTGCAGTGCGGCACCGGCCACGTCGTCGATGCGGTACTCCACCGCTCGTACGGCGATCCCCGCTTCGCGTGCCGCGCGTTCGGTGAGACCGACGCTCGCGAGCTCGGGCCGGGTGAAGACCGCCTGCGGGACGGCGATGCGGTCGGCCTGCGCGCTCCAGGCCTGCCAGGCGCCGGTGGCGGCCGGCCGCCCCGCGGCACGCTCGGTGATCGCCGCGGCGCAGGCGCGGGCCTGGTACTTGGCCATGTGGGTCAGCGGCGCACGGTGGTTGACGTCGCCTATGGCGTAGAGCCAGTCGCGTTCCAGGGCGGTGACGCGGCAGGAGTCGTCGACCGGGAGCCATGCACCGGCGGGCAGCCCGACGGTCTCCAGGCCGAGGTCGGCGGTGCGCGGCCGCCGGCCGACGGCGGCCAGGACCTCGTCGCAGGCGAGGGTGGCGCCGTCGTCGGTCTCCACGGTCACGGTACGGGTGGCCGGGTCACGGTCGACCCGGGTGGCCGAGGCCCCGAAGCGGACCGTGACACCCAGAGCGGTCAGGCCGCGGGCGACCTCTTCTCCGGCACACGGCTCCCAGCCGGTGAGGAGGGCCTGGTCGCGGACGAGCAGGGTGACGGAGGAGCCGAGCGAGCGCCATGCGGTGGCCATCTCGCAGGCGACCACTCCCCCGCCGATGACGACGAGCCGCTCGGGCACCGCATCGGCGGTGGTGGCCTGCCGGTTGGTCCATACGCCGATGCGGTCGAGCCCTTCGACCGGCGGCAGGGCAGGTTCCGTACCGGGGCCGAGGACGACCGCGCGCCGGGCCCGCAAGGTGCGGACCGTGCCGTCGGCCCCGGTCACGTCCACCCGGCGCTCTCCGGCGAGCCGCCCGTGTCCTCGTACGAGGGGAATGCCCGCGCCTTTCAGCCAGTCGGCCTGGCCGGTGTCGTCGCCGCGCCCGGTGAAACGGTCCCGGCGGGTGAGGACGTGCGCGGGATCGAGGTCCGCCGCGACGGCCTGCCGGGCCCCGTCGACCGACCGTGCGGCCTCCCGGGCGGCGCCGGGCCGCAGCAAGGCCTTGCTCGGCACGCACGCACGGTACGAGCATTCGCCGCCGACCGCCTCGGCCTCGACGACGACGGCGGTGAGCCCCGACCGGACGAGCCGGTCGGCGACGACCTCACCCGCCGGTCCGCCACCGACGACGACGACGTCGTACGCATCCTCCATCAGCCGCGCACCAGAGGGGTGTCCACGAGATGCTCGGCCAGGAACCACACCTGCGCCTCGCCGGTACGGA
The DNA here is from genome assembly GCF_045348655.1 of Streptomyces solicamelliae. NCBI lineage: Bacteria > Bacillati > Actinomycetota > Actinomycetes > Kitasatosporales > Streptomycetaceae > Streptomyces > Streptomyces solicamelliae. The sequence goes on along the minus strand of NZ_CP160404.1, from coordinate 6,962,608 downwards.
TGACCTCGGAGACGAGCAGGTCGGTGCTGCCTTCGTCGCCCTCTGACGAGATCCGGGCGGCGGCGTCCCGGGCGTCGATCAGGATCCGCTCGTGCGCGTCGAGGAGCCGCGACAGCATGACCGGGACCGGCTCCACGCCGTCCGGCGGCCGGGGAATCGCGGTCAGCTCGGCGACGTGGCGCGGGTCTCCGACGGCGACGCCGCCGAGGCTCTGGACCCGCTCGGCCAGCACGTCCACGATGGCCAGCTGGGCCTCCGCGTGCTTGTCCAGCATCAGGTGGAGCGAGTAGAAGGTCGCCCCGCGCATGAGCCAATGGTGCTTCTTGTAGAGGGCATGGAGGATCTGCGTGTCGGCGAGGACGCGGTTGAGCCGCTGGCAGGCGTACATGCGGGTGTCGTGACCGAGACCGATCGGCAGTTGCTTGAGGGTGCCGAACGTCTGGGTCTCGGCGCCCTTCTGGTGCAGCAGCGGCTGGCCGCCGCCTCGCGTGGGTGTGGTGGTGTCCATCAAGTGCTCCTGGTCGACTGGTCGGGAAGAAAGGGAGGGCCCGGCCGCCCGGTCGGGGGTGCTCGGGCGGCCGGACCCGGTCTGCGCGGCTCGCGCTCAACGCTCGCCGGCAACGGCGGGCCGGTGCAGGACAAGCCGGGTGAGCAGCCCGCTGCCGAGCCCGGTCACGAGCGCGAGGGCCGCCCACATGAGCGGGTACGGGGTGAGGCCCAGGGCCGCATCGAGGGACCAGGCGCCCGGTCCGGTGGCGGCGAGGGCGGCGGCGGTCCCGATGAGGACGAGCGGGTACTCGTAACCGTCGTTCTGCACCCAGAGGCCGTGGCGCCATTTCACGGTCAGGGCAACGGTCATGACCCCGATGGCCCCGGTGGCGGCGAGCGGGGTCAGGAAGCCGGCGGCGAGCATCAGCCCCGACCCGATCTGGCCGCCGCCCGCCGCCAGGGCGGTGAGGGCTCCGCCGCGGAAGCCGTCGGCGCGGAACTCCTCGGTGCCGCCCTCCAGCCCCTTGCCGCCGAGGTGCCGGCTGACCTTCTGCACCCCGTGGCCGGCCACGAGCAGTCCCACCAGCAGCCGCAGGATCAGAATGCCGGTGTCCACGGAGGTCAGCCGGCGGCGTGCGCGCCGATGACGCTCTGCGCGTACACGACACCGAGGCCGTACGCGCCCGCGTGGGCCTTGACGATCTCCATGACCGCGCCGTACGTCTCCTGGCGCGCCCAGTCCCGCTGCAACTCCAGGAGGACCTGCACCCAGGTCACCGGGACCGCGCCGGCGGCCACCATCCGCTGGAGCGCGTGCTCGTGGGCCGCCGGGGTGACGCCGCCGGAGGCGTCGGCGACCACGTACACCTCGTATCCCTGCCCGAGCGCGGAGAGCGCGGGCAGCACCAGGCAGACCTCGGTCCACAGACCCGACAGGATGATCTTCTTGCGCCCGGTCGCCTTGACCGCCGCCACGAGCGCCTCGTCCTCCCAGGCGTTCATGGTCGTGCGGTCGATGATCTCGTGCTTCGGAAAGACCTCGGCGAGCTGCGGCAGCAGCGGCCCGGAGAACGACTCGGCAGCGACCGTGGTCAGGACGGCCGGCACGTCGAACGCCTTCGCCGACTTGGCGAGACCCACGGTGTTGTTGATGATCGCGGCGCGGTCGCCGCTTCCGGTGCCGAAGAACATCTGCGGCTGGTGGTCCACGAAGAGCATGACCGAGTTGTCGGGCGTGAGGAGGTCCACGCTGGGGGCGGCCTGCACCTTGGTGACGTCGAACATGAGGGGTCCTCTCAAAGCAGTCGATACCGCACCGTCCGCGTTTCGCGGTTCGGCACACCCGAAAACTAAGACCGGCTCGCCCGACCGAGTTTTCCGTCCGTGCCCAGGAGTTGGCACGACAGCGCACTACGTCAAGCGCCCGCAGACCCTCCGGACGGGAGCACGGCAGCTCAAGTGGCACCAAGATCCGGACCATTTCCGGCCCAGCCCCTCCAACGAGCTGTACGGGTCGCCGTTCTCGCTGATCAGCATGGGTGCGGCTGCAGTACCGCCATGAGAAGGACGGCGAGGCCGGGCCGGGGCGGCGCGTCCCGCAAGTGGAGCGCAGGCGCATGCAGGGAGCCAATCGTCTGATGCCGTCATCGGGCTTGAGGAGCAAGCCCATGCCTCAGGCGAGCCGTCGGACCAAGGGGGCCCCGGAATTCCTGACGTGACATCAGACAGTATGGGTTAGGTTAGGCTTACCTAAGCGCCTTCTGCTTTCGCCACGCCTCCTGGAGCACCCATGCGCCTTCGCACTGCCCGCGTCACGCAGCCGACTCCCGCCGAGCGGATGCGGTCGATCATCACGGTGGCCCACTCCATGACCGTCGTGACCGACGGCCACCGCCATGAGGTTCACAGCATCGACGGCTCGGCCGCGATGGGCCGCATCCACCTCCACGAGCCCGCCGAAGACCTCGGTGACGGCCACGGGACTCCTCACCTCCCCATCCGTGTCGAGCTCACCGACATCGCCCCCACGCCCGTCCGTGATCGTCTGCGCGCCCGCGTGACGCTCACGGGTCTCGTGGCCGCCCCCTACAGCGCGGAGACCACCGAGAGCACCTGCATGCGACTCGGCCAGGCGGTCCTCGAAGACGGCGAGGGACGCACGTACGTCCCGCTGACCCAGTTGGAGACGGCGGAACCCGACCCCCTCGCGAGCTGCGAAGCGGCCATGCTCCACCACCTCGTCGCCGACCACCCCGATCTGGTCACCCGTCTCCTCCGCCTCGCCGCACCGGGTCTCAAGCGCGACCTCGTTCGCGCCCTGCCGCTCGCGATCGACCGCTACGGCATCAGCCTGCGCCTCGAACGTCCTACCGCGCAGCACGACGTACGGCTGCCGTTCCCCACCCCCATCACGGACGTCGACCAGGTCGGACCCCGGATGCACGCCCTGCTGACCGCAGCCCGCCGGGCGTCCCACTCCCGACTGTCCGCCTGAGTCCGCCCCGGCCTCGTACTCGGACGCCGCCACGTGCTGCCTGCTCGGCGGGGTAGCGATGTCACATGCGTCTCGCCGTCGAACCCCTGCTCCCCGTCGACACTTCGCTCGCCGTGGCACTCGTCGTGTTGCTCCTCGTGGCCACCCTGGCGGCCACGTTCTTCCGGTTGTCCCCTGACGGATCGTTCGGGCGGGCCCAGGAGATCGTGACGGCCGGACTGCGGGCGGCCGTGCAATTGGCCGCCGTGTCGGCGGTGATCGGCTGGGCCGTCCGCCACACCGCGGCCCTGATCGGGTTCCTGCTCCTGATGCTCGCCGTCGCGGCCAGAACCGCCGGGCGCCGGATCACCACGAACGGGACCTGGTGGTGGGCGGCCCTGCCCATCGCCGCCCCGGTGGTGCCCACCGTGGTCTGCCTCGTCGCGGCGGGGCTGGTGACCGTACCCGGCATCGCCATCGTCCCGGTGAGCGGAATCCTCATCGGCGGCGCCATGACCGCGACGGTCCTGGCCGGACGCCGTGCGCTGGACGAACTCGACCTGCGGAACGGCGAGGTCGAGGCGGGCCTCGCACTCGGTTTCACGGAGCGCGACGCTCGGCTCGAAGTGGCCCGAGCCGCGACCTCGGACGCGCTGCTGCCCGCCCTGGACCAGACCCGCACTGTCGGCCTGGTCACGCTTCCGGGAGCCTTCGTCGGCATGCTCCTCGGCGGCGCCTCCCCCTTCATGGCCGGCGCGGTCCAATTGTTCGTTCTCATCGCCCTGCTCGCCGTCGAGGCGATCGCCATCGCCCTGACCCTCGAACTCGCCGCCCGCGGCACGATCCATCGTCACGCCGAACGCGAACCACAGCCCCTGCGGCGTTCCCCGACGTCGTGGACTCCGAGGTTTACGGACCCACGACCTTCAACGAGGTCCACAGGGCGACGGTGGAGGCGAGGAGGGCCGCGGGGACGGTGAGCAGGCCCAGGCAGGTGAACTCCTTCAGCGCGATCTCGTGGTCATGGCGGTGCGCGATGCGCCGCCACAGGAGCGTCGCCAGCGAGCCGGCGTACGTGAGGTTGGGGCCGATGTTGACGCCCAGCAGGACAGCAAGGACGGCGCCGGGGCCGTCGGGGGCGGCCAGCGGGACCAGGGCCAGGACGGCGGGAAGGTTGTTGATCAGGTTGGCCAACAGGGCCGCGAGTGCCGCGGTTGCGAGCAGCGCGGGCAAGGAGGTGCCGTCGGGCATCAGGCCGCCGAGCGCGTCGCCGAGTCCGTTGTCGACCACGGCCCGCACGACGACGCCGAGGGCGAGGACGAAGGCGAGGAACGGCAGGGCGGCGGAGCGGACGATCGCGGCCGCAGTGGTGCGGCGCCGAGCCAGCGCGCGTACCGCCATCACCGTGGCACCGGCGGCCGCGGCCCAGGCCGGGTCGACGCCGAGGGCGGAGGCCACGGCGAATCCGGCCAGAGTCGCCGCCACGGTGACGAGCGCGAACAGCGGCAGCTCCGGGGGCTCGTCCGGCTCCGCCGGCTCGGCGGGTGCGTCGAGGTCGGCGGCGAAGAAGCGGCGGAAGACCGCGTACTCGACGGCGATGGCGGCCAGCCACGGCAGCGTCATCAGCAGGGCGAAGCGGGTGAAGCTCAGTCCGGCGGCGGTGAACGCGAGCAGGTTCGTCAGGTTCGACACCGGCAGGAGAAGCGAGGCGGTGTTCGACAGGTGGGCGCTCGCGTAGACGTGGGGCTTGGGCCGGGCGCCCATCCGTGCGGCGGTGGCGAAGACCACCGGGGTCAGCAGGACCACGGTGGCGTCCAGGCTCAGCGCCGCCGTGATCGTGGACGCGAGAGCGAAGACCGCCCCGAGCAGGCGCCGCGGCCGGTGGCGGGACCAACGCGCCATCCAGGTCCCGCAGGCATGGAAAAGCCCCTCGTCGTCGCAGAGCCTGGCCAGTACCAGCACCGCGGCCAGAAAGCCGATCACCGGCCCGAGCCGGGCGGCCTCCTCCTGTACGTCGGCCATCGGAATCGCGCCGGCGGCGACCACGACAGCGGCGGCGGGCACCGCGAAGGCGGCCTCCGGCCAGCCGAAGGGACGGACGACGGCGCACACCAGCACCACGACCAGCGCGGCGACTGACAGAAACTCCCACTGCATGGCCTCGATCATCCAGGCCGGATCGTCACGAGGAAGCGGCGCCCCCTCCAGGCGTAGGAGTACGGCGACAGGTCCGACTTCCCACGTGACGTGCATCACGTTCCCGTCTCGGCACTAGGCAGGGCCCGGGCAGAAAGTAAGGTTAGCCTTACCTTAATTCGAGAGGTGCTAACGCGCCGACCGATCGAGGGTCACCGATTCGACTTGTCCCGCATGGAGTCCCGTTGAGCACTCACGCCACCGTCGCCCCTACCGGGCCGACCGCAGCGGAACACGTGCGCACCGTCCTGGCGCGCGCGGTCTCACTGTCCCTCAGGACAGCCGGACAGGATGACGACCTGATCGGCATGCACTCCGTCGGCACCGACGGCCGCGTCACGCTCCGCCCTCGGGCCGGCAGTCCGCTGACCCGACAGGTCGCCGAATCGCCGGACGGCGGCCTGGCCGCCCTGCTCGAGCTCACCGACGTCGCCCCGACCGTGGTCCGCGACCGCGTACGGGCGAGGGTGACGGTCTCCGGTCGGCTCACCCCGACGGATGGTGACGAGCTGCGACTGGAAGCCGCACGCGTCCGGCTCGGCACTCCGGCAGGATCGGTGGACATCGGCCTGGAGGAGTCCCCATCCCCTGGACCATGAGTATCTCCCTGGCCGCCCAGCGCACCACGAGATCACCCCGGTACCGCGACAGAAGGCCGGGGCCCATCTGGCGGAGACGGTGAAGCAGGCGCTGACCGGTCTCGTGGACGAGAGCTCCTACCTCTGGATCGCCTGCGACACCACGACCATCCGCGCGCCGGCCGGCCGGCTTCGCGCAAGCGCCTCGCCCTGCCCAAAGCAGTTGCACGCTCTCGGCTACTGGCGTGCGGCCTGAGCGCAACCGCCGTCCACGGCGTACAGAGACCAGACCGATTCCGCAGGCTCGGCCACGAGCCGGATCAGCAAGGGAGGGACCCGTCATGGGCTTGCCTGTCATCGAGTCCTATGCCATGCCGGACCGGGCCGGCCTCCCCCGCTCGTGCGCCTCCTGGACCATCGATCCCGCCCGAGCCGCGCTCCTCGTCCACGACATGCAGCACCACTTCGTCCGGGCCTTCCCCGCGGGGCGGTCGCCCGTCGTGGAGCTCGTCGAGAACATCGCAGCGTTGCGGGAACTCGCGGGAACGCTCGGCATGCCGGTCGTCTTCAGCGCCGAACCCGCCGCCCAGTCACCCTCCCGACGTGGCCTCGTGGCCGATGTCTGGGGTCCGGGCATCGGAGCCGAGCCCGAGGACTCCGCGATCGTGGCGCCGCTCATACCGCGCACCGGCGAGCATGTGCTGCCCAACGTGCGCCCCAACGCCTTTCTCCGCAGCCATCTGGGACGCCTGCTCCGCGACGAGGGCCGCGACCAGCTGATCGTCTGCGGCGTCTACGCCCACCTCGGCGTCCTGCTGACCGCCGCGGACGCCTTCATGAACGACATCCAGCCCTTCGTCGTCGCCGACGCCGTGGCCGACTTCTCCGCCGAGGAGCACGCCATGGCCCTTCGCTGGGCCGCGCGCAGCGGTGTGGTCTGCACGACCGAGGCGCTGCTGCGCGACCTGCTGCTCGGCAGGGTCCCGCGCGATGCCTGACGACACCCCCTTCAACCGCAGCTCGACAACAGGAGACGGAAGAACATGGCCCTACGGGTCGCGGTGGCCGGCGCCAGTGGCTACGCCGGCGGAGAGATCCTGCGTCTGCTCACCTCGCATCCCGAGGTGGAAATCGGCGCCGTCACCGCCCACAGCAGCGCGGGCCGGACACTCGGGGAGGTACAGCCCCAGTTGAGCGGCCTGGCCGACCGGGTCCTCAAGGGGACCTCGGCAGTCGCGTTACGCGGGCACGACGTGGTCTTCCTCGCCCTGCCGCATGGCCAGTCGGCTTCCCTGGCCCGCGAGTTGGAGCCCGGCACACTCGTCGTCGACTGCGGCGCCGACTTCCGCCTCCGCGATCCGGCCGACTGGAGACGGTTCTACGGAACCGAGCACGCGGGCACCTGGCCGTACGGGCTCCCCGAACTGCCGGGCGCCCGCGACGAACTCAGGCGCGCCACCCGAATCGCCGTTCCCGGGTGTTTTCCGACCGCGGTGACGCTGGCGCTGTACCCCGCCCACGCGCGACGCCTGGTGGAACCCGAGGCCGTGATCGTCGCGGCCAGCGGCGTCTCGGGAGCCGGGCGGGCGCTCAAGCCCCACCTGCTCGGCTCCGAGGTGATGGGGTCGATGACCCCGTACGGGGTCGGCGGCGGCCACCGGCACACTCCCGAACTCACGCAGAACCTCTCCCGGGTGGCCGGCGAGCGCGTGACCGTGTCCTTCACCCCGACGCTGGCCCCCATGCCGCGCGGCATTCTCGCCACCTGTTCGGCTCGGCTCCGGACGGGTACGCCCGCGGACGGTGGCGAGGAGGAGGTACGCGCGGTCTTCGAAGCGGCGTACGCGGAAGAGCCGTTCGTCCAGCTGCTCCCGCCCGGCAGGTGGCCCTCCACCGCCTCGGTACTCGGATCCAACACGGTTCAGGTCCAGGTCGCCGTCGACCCCGAGGCGCGCCGCCTCGTCTGCGTGAGCGCGATCGACAACCTGACCAAGGGCACCGCCGGTGGCGCGGTGCAGTGCATGAACGTCGCGCTCGGCCTGCCGGAGCGGCTGGGCCTGCCCACGAACGGAGTGGCTCCATGACCGTGACCGCTGCCCAGGGGTTCCTCGCGAGCGGTGTGACCGCCGGGATCAAGGAGTCCGGGGATCCCGATCTCGCTCTGGTGGTGAACCGGGGACCGTCCCGCGCCGCCGCCGGCGTGTTCACCTCCAACCGCGTGCAGGCGGCGCCCGTCCGCTGGTCCCGGCGCGTGCTCGCCGACGGGCGTGTCTCCGCCGTCGTCCTCAACTCCGGTGGGGCCAACGCCTGTACGGGTGAGGCGGGCGCGTACGACGCCCGGACCATGGCGGAGCGCACGGCAGACGCCGTGGGCGTGGACGCGGACGAGGTCGCCGTCTGCTCCACCGGCCTGATCGGCGTCGGGCTGCCCATGGACCGCGTCGTGGCCGGCATCGCCACCGCGGCGGGCGCCCTGTCGTCCGACGGCGGCACGGACGCGGCTGTGGCCATCAGGACGACGGACTCGGTGCACAAGACCGCCGCCGTCTCCCGGTCCGGCTGGACGGTCGGCGGCATGGCGAAGGGCGCGGGCATGCTCGCCCCGGGGCTTGCCACCATGCTGGTGGTCCTCACCACGGACGCCGACGCGAGCGGCGCGCTGCTCGACTCCGCGCTGCGCTCCGCCGTCCGCACGACCTTCGATCGGGTGGACTCGGACGGCTGTATGTCCACCAACGACACCGTGCTGCTGCTCGCCTCGGGAGCCTCGGGCGAGGTTCCCGAAGCCGGGGAGTTCGCCGAAGCCGTGCACGCCGTCTGCCTCGACCTGGCCCGGCAGTTGGTCGCGGACGCGGAGGGGGCGTCCAAGGAGATCGAGGTGGTCGTGGTCGGCGCGGCCTCGGAGCGGGACGCCGTCGTGGTGGGCCGCTCGGTGGCCAGGAACAACCTCCTCAAGTGCGCTCTGCACGGCGAGGACCCCAACTGGGGCCGAGTGCTCTCGGCGATCGGCACGACGGACGCCGTCTTCGACCCTGACCGGCTGGACGTGGCGATCAACGGCGTATGGGTGTGCCGGGACGGCGCTGCGGGAGAGCCACGGGAGAAGGCGGTCCTGTCGGGACGCCGCATCGCCGTCACGGTCGACCTGCGCTCCGGCGACGAGTCGGCGGTCATCTGGACCAACGACCTCACGGCCGAGTACGTCCACGAGAACAGCGCCTACAGCTCTTGAGCGAGATGGGGACACAGATGGGTACAGCAGCCGCCCGACCGGTCACCGAAGCGGAACCGCCGTCCGGGGCGGCGCCCTGCCGCGAGGAGCTCCGGGGCCGCACGGTCGTCGTGAAGTTCGGCGGCAACGCCATGGTGGACGCAGCGCTCCTGGAGGCGTTCGCCCGCGATGTCGTGGAGCTGCGGCACGTCGGCCTGCTGCCGGTCGTCGTGCACGGCGGCGGCCCGCAGATCAGCTCCATGCTCGACCGGCTGGGCCTCGAGTCGCGCTTCGAAGCCGGCTTGCGGGTGACGACGCCGGAGACCATGGACGTGGTCCGGATGGTCCTGACAGGCCGTATCCAGCGGGACCTCGTCGGGGTGGTCAACGCCCACGGCCCCTTCGCCGTGGGTCTGTCGGGCGAGGACGCGCACATGCTGACCGCTGTGCGACGCCGGGCCGAGGTGGACGGGCGGCTCGTGGACATCGGTCTGGTGGGCGAGGTCGTGGCCGTGGCCCCCGAGACCGTGCGGACGTTACTGGACGAGGGCCGCATCCCGGTCGTCTCCCCGATCGCACGGGGAGACGACGGCCAGATCTACAACGTCAACGCCGATCTCGCGGCCTCGGCGCTGGCGGTCGCGCTCGGCGCCGACCGGCTCGTGGTGCTCACCGATGTCGAGGGGCTGTACGCGGACTGGCCGCACAGCACCGAGGTGATCGAGCGGCTGACGGCCGCCGAACTGGGCGAGCTGCTGCCGGGGCTCGCGAGCGGCATGCGGCCGAAGATGGAGGGCTGCCTGCGGGCCGTCAGGGCGGGCGTCGCCAGGGCCCAGGTCGTCGACGGCCGGGTGCCGCACGCGCTCATGCGCGGCATCTGCTCCGAGAACGGGCCCGGTACGACAGTGGTTCCGGACGAGCGGCCCGGGTCCGAGGGGCCCGGCGGCAAGGAGGACGGCGCGTGACCATCGAGAGCACGACGTCGCTCGCCGGTCGGTGGCGCGCGGTGATGATGGACACCTACGGCACTCCCCCGCTGTCCCTCGTCAGAGGTGAGGGCAGCACGGTGTGGGACGAGGCCGGGCGCGCGTACACGGACTTCACCGGCGGGATCGCCGTCAACGCCCTCGGGCATGCCCACCCGGCGTTCGTCGCGGCCGTCCACGACCAGGCCGCCCGTCTCGGGCACGTGTCGAACCTGTTCGTCTCGGAGCCTGCCGTCGCGCTGGCGGAGCGGCTGGTGCGCCTGCTGGGCAGGCCGGGCAGGGTGTTCTTCGCGAACTCGGGAACCGAGGCGGCCGAGGCCGCCTTCAAGATCGCCCGCCGGACGGGGCGGCCTCACCTGGTCGCGGCCGAAGGCGGGTTCCATGGGCGCACCATGGGGGCGCTGGCTCTCACCGGCCAGCCGGCCAAGCGCGACCCCTTCCTGCCTCTGCCCGCCGACGTCACGCACGTTCCCTTCGGCGACGTGGCGGCACTCCGCGCGGCCGTCACGGAGCGGACCGCCGGGGTCGTGCTCGAGCCGGTCCAGGGTGAGGGCGGTGTCGTCCCCGCACCCGGGGGTTACCTGCGCGCCGCCCGCGGGATCACCCGGGCCACGGGCAGCCTCCTCGTCCTGGACGAGGTGCAGACCGGGATCGGCCGCACCGGCCGCTGGTTCGCACATCAGGCGGACCAGGGCGTGGAGCCTGATGTGGTCACCCTCGCCAAGGGCCTGGGCGGCGGACTGCCGATCGGCGCCACCGTCGCCTTCGGCCCGGCCGCCGACCTGCTGACCCCCGGTCAGCACGGCTCCACCTTCGGCGGCAACCCGGTCGCGTGCGCGGCCGGACTCGCCGTGCTGGAGACCATCGAGAAGGAGGGACTCCTCCCCCATGTCGCGCGGGTGGGCGAGTTCCTGAGGCGCGGCATCGAGGCGCTGAAGCACCCCTTGGTGCATGAGGTACGGGGGGTGGGGCTGCTCCTGGGCGTCGTCCTCACCGAGCCGGTCGCCGCGCGGGTCCAGTGGGCAGCGCAGGACGCCGGATTCCTCGTGACCGCGGCGGGGGCCGGCGTCGTACGGCTGGCTCCGGCCCTGACCGTGGCGGAGGGCCAGGCCTATGCCCTGGTGGCGGCGCTGCCCCGGATTCTCGACGCCGCGCACAGTGACGAGGGCACGTCGTGCACCAGCGCCCGATCTCCGTCGTGCCGGGAGAGCATGTGATCACGGGAGGCCGGGCGGCCGACATCGCGGCCAGCGTCGAACAGGGCATCTCGTCCGGTCAGCTGCTCCCGGAAGCCGCCCTGCCGCCCATGCGGGAGCTGGCTGTCAGGCTGGGGGTGAACCCCCACACGGTGGCCGCGGCGTACCGGATCCTGCGCGAGCGTGGATTGATCGAGACCGACGGCCGCCGTGGCAGCCGGGTGCGGGCCGCGCCCACCACCCTCCCCCGTGAGCTCATTCGCACCGAACTCCCGCCCGGGGTACGGGACGTCGCCGGCGGCAACCCGGATCCTGCCCTGCTGCCGCCGCTGAGCGAGGCCCTTTCGGTCGCCGCCCGCCGGTACGCGCGCGGACCCAGGCTGTACGGCGACGACGCCGTGGTACCCGAGCTGGAAAAGGCGGCCCGGGCCGCCTTCGACGCGGACGGCGTTCCGGCCGGCCCCGTCGGCCTGACCACGGGCGCGCTCGACGCCGTCGAACGGGTCCTGTCCGCACACCTCAGGCCCGGTGACGCGGTGGCCGTCGAGGACCCGGGCTGGGCAAGCGTGCTCGACCTGATCCCCGCCATGGGCCTGAGGGTGCTGCCGATGGCCCTCGACGACGAAGGCCCCCGCCCGCAGAGCGTGGCCGCGGCCCTGGGCGACGGGGCCCGCGCGCTGATCGTGACCGACCGGGCCCAGAACCCCACCGGCGCGGTCGTCACCGCGGAGCGCGCCGCCGAGCTGCGCGCCCTGCTGGACCGCCATCCGCACGTGCTGGTGATCGACGACGACCACGGGCACGGCATCGTGGACGAACCGCCGCATACGCTCGCGGGCGCCACCCGTAGCTGGGCGTTCGTGCGATCCACCGCGAAGGCGTACGGGCCGGACCTGCGCCTGGCGGTGCTCACCGCCGACCGGACGACCGCGGACCGGGTGCTGGGGCGGTACCGACTCGGTCCCGGGTGGGTGAGCGGACTCCTCCAGTACACGGTGGTGGACCTGTGGGAGCGCGGGACTCTCGACATCGCGGCCGTGGCGCACTCGTACGGCACGCGCCGGGAGGCCCTGATCGCGGCCCTGAGGCGGCGCGGAGTCGCGGCTCGCGGGCGTACGGGACTCAACGTGTGGGTGCCGGTGGCCGACGAGACCGGGGTGGTGGCACGGCTCCAGGCGGCCGGGTGGGCGGTCGCGCCCGGAGCACGGTTCCGGGTGGACTCGTCGCCCGCTGTGCGCCTGACCGTCTCGCTGCTGGCGGCCGAGGACATGGAGCCGCTCGCCGAGGCGGTGGCTGACGCGGTCCGGCCGGGTCCCGGGGCGCGGTACGTCTGAGCTCTCGCACGTTTCGGGGCGGGTCCACGCGGGCCCGCCCCTCGCCGTCTACAGGGCACGGGCGAGGACGAGGGCGTTGCGGCCCGGGTCCAGAGACCGCGCCCAGGCGGCCGGCGCCAGGCTCGGGCAGGCCGGCGCGAAACCATGGCGGAGAAACAGGCGACCGCTGCCGGTCGTCGCCGTGAACAGGGTCGCCAGCGACCGGTTCCGAGCCCGGCCGAAGGCCGCACGCAACAGGCGGCCGCCCATTCCCGATCCCTGCCGGTGAGGGGCGACGCAGAAGTTGTACAGCACGCCGGCGGTGGGGTGTTCGCGCAGCCCGAGGCAGCCTTCGAGGGATCCGTCGGGCGCCTGGGCGACAAGGAAGTCCGTCGCCTGCGCGAGGTAGAGGGAGAGCGGGCGCCCGCGGAGTGCTCCCGTCCGGACGAACGGCCGGGAGAGCGCGGCGAGCGCGGGCCCGTCGTCCTGGCGTGCCGGTCTCAGGGTGAACGCGGGGGCGGCGGGCGAGCGGGGGGCGCGGGGCGGCGCGGCAGGATGCGGCGGGGCCGTGGTCAAGGCGTTCCTTCCTCGGTTCCACCGTGCGCGGCGGGGCTCCCGGGCGGAGCCCGGGGGAGGTTGGATCGCCGCGCAACTCCGGTGAAACAGACAGGAGTTAGGTTAGCCTTGCCTTACTGTCGAGCCAAGTCGGCTCATGCGGTTCACGCTCACCCGGAGGGCCGCCGCGGTCGCTACCCGCAGGGGCGGCCCGGGTAGCCGTCGGTCTCCGGCGCCCCCGCCTCGCGCATCCGCCGCAGGACCTCCCCGAGTACCGCGTCGTCCACATCGACCGGAATGTTGAACTCCCGGTCGAAGACCATCGACTCCCCCTCCCTCGCGTGCCAGACACCTCAGGGTTCTAACGCGTCAAGTCCTCGTCGGTGAGTCCGGGGTTTCCCCAGCGATTCCAGAGCGTGCGATGCCAGACGTCGGCGTCGGGCCCCGGGCGTGTCACGGCCGGCAGCGGGCCTGGGCTGGTCTCGATCAGGTGCAGCAGCGACCAGGCGACGCCATAGCAGTCGTCGGGGCCGAAGCAGCCAGCCAGGGCCTGCGCCTCGTCGGGTGTGACTGGCGCGGAGATGGCGTCGATTTGCCGACCTCGGCGGTCGACGAGCTCCTCGTCGTCGGTGTCCCAGTCGGGGAGAGGGCCGTCGGCGACGAAAGCCTGAACTTCGGGTCTCATCCTTGAATGATCGACTGCCGTGGGTGAACTGAGCAAGATAACTGCAGGTCAAGCGGCTGCCATCTCCGCCGTTGAAGGGGGTGCGGGGAAGGCAGCCTGCTCGTCGAACTGTTCGCCGCGCTGCAGGCAGTGGTAGAGCTGGCCGATCATGCGGTTGAAGAGGTTGCGCTGGGCGGCGGCATGCCAGTCTCCGTGGTCGCGGCGGCGCCGGTAGTGGGCCTTGGCGCCGGGTGAGGCCGTGAGCGAGGCGAAGGCCCAGAGGTAGCCGGCGTGGTTGAGGCGGTCGTTCTTGACCCAGCGGCGGGTGATGGACGACTTCTTTCCGGAGGCTCTGGTGATGGGCGAGGCGCCGGCGTATGCCTTCAGGCCGCGGGCGTCGGCGAACCGCTGCCGGTCGTCTCCGACCTCGGCGAGCACCCGGGCGCCGAGCTGGAGGCCGAGGCCGGGAAAGCTGAGGATGATCTCAGCGTCCGGGTGCTGAGGGAAGGACTCTTCCACGGCGTTGGCGAGCTGGTCGGCGGCCGTGCAGGCCGCATCAAGCTGCGTCAGGAGGGCGAGCGTCTGCTTGCCCAGCGCCTCCTCGACCAGCGGTGGCTGATGAGCCCACTCGGACCGGAAGACCTCACGCAGCCGTTCGACTTCGGCCTCGATGCCGCGCTGGCGGCCCGCGCGCTTGAGGACGGCCTGGAGCTGGGTGCGGGTGAGCCGTGCAGCACGGGTCGGAGTCGGGGCTGTCCGGAGGAGTTCGCGGGCCTCGGACCGGCACAGACCGTTCTTCCAGCCGTCCGCTGCTGCCAGGGCTGCGGGGTAGTACTCGCGCAGCAGTGAGCGGAGCTGGTTGGAGATCTGCTGGCGGTTCCAGGTGGCATCCTGCTGAGCTCGGGCGAGGACGGCAACGGCCCGGGCCAGGTCGGAGTCGTTGGGCAGGGGCCGGTGGGCGTGCATGTCGGTGCGGAGGATGTTTGCCAGGACCAGCGCGTCGCCGGGGTCGGACTTCTTGCGGGAGACGGAGTGCCGGTCTCGGTAGCGGGCGGCTGCCATCGGGTTGATCGCGAAGACCTGCCGCTTGCCGGTCCGCAGCACGGCAACGAGCAGGCCGCGGGACGTCTCGATCGCGACCGGGATCGGGTCCTCGGCAGTGTCGCCGTACTCGGCGAGCAGGTCCAGCAGGATCTTGTAGCCGTTGGCGTCGTCGGTGATGTGGCGTTTGGCCAGGAGCTGGCCGGTGTCGTCGACGAGGGCGACGTCGTGTGTCCTCTCCGCCCAGTCGATGCCGCAGTAGATCAAGGTCCCTCCCGGTACTGCTGTGTATTTGTGCTGGTCACGAGCTCGTGCGGAACCACGCAGCGACCTAATCCCAGGACTCGACGCGAGGGCCGGTCCGCCACCTCAGTAGCTGTTCGTGGCACCAGCTCACCCCACGGGCCTCGGTCTATCTGGGAGCTCTGCGGCTCGGCAGCATCGAGAAGTCACCGCACGGTGGGCTCGCACCACCAACTCCAACGAGCGATCAAGTGGCAAGTGTTGACGCCCCTGCGGTGGCGGTCAGGGAGGTGCCGAGACGCGCTCGGTCTGGCACAAGGTCTCGGGACCCGATCACACGAAGTCGTCCACTCGGCACCCGCCTGGACGCCACCACCATGAACACCACAGCCCTCGCGCCACTCTCTGACGAGGCCTGAGGGCCAGGTTCTTGATAGGCATCACGGGCCTTGGTGCTCGAACAGGCCCGGGAGCACTCGGCTCCCCAATCCCGCTCTTAAGACGGGATTAGATCACCCACCGCGGCGGAGCGGCGGGGGTCTCCCACAGCTCGGAGAACCGCTCCAGGACGCTCCTGTGATCGCTCACGGCTTTCCCGCCTCCGTCGCCTCGAGTCCGTCCACGAACGTCGACACGACCTCGATGCCGCCGATCCGGGAGGGATCGACGCGCCGCGGGTCGTCTCCCAGCACGACGAGGTCGGCGCGCTTCCCCGGCGTGAGGCTGCCCGCGCTGTCGTCCCATCGGCAGGCGTACGCGCCGGCGACCGTGTAGGCGCGCAGCGCCTCTTCCACCGTGATGGCCTCGTCAGGCCCGATCGACCGGCCGGAGACGGAGGCGCGCTCGACCATGAACTGGATGGCCCGCAGCGGGGAGCCGTCCGTGACGGGCCGGTCGGAGCTGCCGACGAGCGTCACGCCGTGGTCGAGGAAGCCGCGCCCCCTGTACATCCAGGGGGCGCGGCGCTCCCCCATGACGGTGGCGTAGTCGTCGCCGAAGTAGCGCAGGAAGTTGGGCTGGATCACCGCGCTGACGCCGAGCCGGGCGAAGCGCGGGAGCTGGTCGGGGCGGATCAGCCCGGCGTGTTCGACGCGGTGGCGGGCGTCGGGGCGAGGCCGCAGTTTCTGCGCCTGCTCCAGGGCGTCGAGGGCGAGGTCGGCCGCGCGGTCGCCGATGGCGTGCACGGCGAGCTGCCAGCCACCGAGATGGCCGTCCACGATGAGGTCGGTGAGGCGCTCGGGGTCGTCCTGGAGCTGTCCGAAGTGGTCGCCCATCCCCTCGTACGGCTCCGTGAGGGCGGCCGTCCGCGCCATCATCCCGCCGTCGGTGTAGATCTTGAGCGCCCCGACGGAGAGCCAGTCGTCACCGAAGCCGGTGCGCAGGCCGAGGTCGAGCGCGCGCGGAATGCCGTCGTGCTCGTGGGCGCCGGCCTGCTTCAGGGTGTCGCCGCCCGGCATGAGCTGGACCCGCAGCGGCAGCCGGCCCTCGTCGCGCAGGAGTTGGTAGGCACCGAGTTCGACCGGGCTGTGTCCGAGCAGGCCGCCGCCGATGCCGGCCTCGGCGCAGGCCGTGATGCCCTCCATGAGGCAGGCGCGACCGGCGTGCTCGATGGCGTCGGCGAGCTCGGCCTGGGAGTAGGGCAGTCGCAGCCTCCGTACGGCGCCCATGGCGCCCTCCACGAGGAGGCCGTTCTCGCGGGGGACGTCGGCCGGGAGCATGTCGAGCACCGCGCTGTTGACCACGCAGGCGTGGCCGGAGTCGTGCATGAGGAAGATCCGGCGGCCGTGGCTGACCCGGTCGAGCTCGGTGGCGGTCAGGTGCCGGCCGAGGGCCCGCTGGTCGTAACCGCCGATGCTGACCCAGGCGCCGGCCGCGCACTTCCGGGAGACCGCGTCCTCCACGGCGGCGAGGACGTCCTCGACGCGAGTGAGCCCGGCGATGCTGGGGGTACGCGCCTTCAGGCCCGTCCACGACAGGTGCACATGGCTGTCGATGAACCCCGGGAGCACGGTCGCTCCCTGGAGGTCGACGACCTCACGGGCGGGCATCGAGGCCACGGCCTGATCCAGACCGACGATGCGGCCACGCCAGATGCCCAGGTCGTGGGCGACCGGATGGTCCGGGTCCATGGTCAGGATGTTCGCGTTCGTCAGCCTCGTACAGAGCATCATGGGCTGTCCGTCCTAACGGGGTTCGGCCATCACGGTGTCGGCGGCGGCCGGAGCGCCGCCCTCTGTGTCCTCGTGCGGAAACCGCTTGGGCGCGGCGGGAACCATGAGGGGTGTGCCGGTCTCGGGGTCGTCGATGATGCGGCAGGGCAGCCCGAACACGTCCTCGACCAGTTCGGCGGTCATGACGTCGGCGGGGGCGCCCTCGGCCGCGATCGTGCCTCCGGGGCGCATCACGATGAGGTGGGTGGCATAGCGGCACGCCTGGTTGAGGTCGTGCAGCACCGCCACGACGGTGTGCCCCTTGCGGGCGTGCAACTCGGCGCAGAGGTCGAGCACTTCGACCTGGTGGGCGATGTCGAGGAAGGTGGTGGGCTCGTCCAGGAGCAGCAGCGAGGTCTGCTGGGCGAGCACCATGGAGAGCCAGACGCGCTGGCGCTGGCCGCCGGAGAGGTCGTCGACGGGACGGTCGGCGAGGTCCAGGACACCGGTCTGCCGCATCGCCTCGACGACGGCCGCCTCGTCCTCGGCGGACCACTGCTTGAGCATGCCCTGGTGCGGGTAGCGGCCCCGCGCCACGAGGTCGCCGACGGTGATGCCGCCGGGCGCCGTCGAGGACTGGGGCAGCAGACCGAGCCTGCGGGCCACCTCCCGCGAGCGGTACGAGGCGATGGCCGCGCCGTCGAGGTAGACCTGCCCGTGGCGGGGCTTGAGCATCCGCGCGAGGGCCTTCAGGAGGGTGGACTTGCCGCAGGCGTTCGGCCCGATGATCACCGTGAACGAACGGTCGGGGATGTCGACGCCGAGGTGGGTCGCCACCGTCCGCTGGTCGTAGGAGAGCGTCAGGTCCTCGGCACGCAGCCGGGGTGCCGGATTGTTCGTTCCTGTCATGCGCGGCTCTTTCGCGATTCGGTGATCAGCAGCCAGATGAGGTACAGCCCGCCGATGGTGCCGGTGGCCGTGCCCACCGGGAGGAGCGCCGGAGCGAACAGCCGCTGCGCGGCGAAGTCGCTCGCGGACAGCAGCAGCGCGCCCATCAGCGCGGCGGGGAGCAGGGCCGGACCGGCGGTCCGGGTCAGGCGCCGGGCCAGCTGGGGCGCGGCCAGCGCGACGAACCAGATCGGGCCGGTCACGGCGGTGGCGAAGGCGGCGAGGGCGACGCTGATGAGGAGCAGTACCGCACGGGTCCGCCCGACGTCGACGCCGAGGCCCGTGGCGGTGAGATCGCCCATCTCCACCATGGCGAGCCGGCGGGAGAGCAGGAAGGCGGGCGGGAGCAGGACGGCGACCGCGATCAGGATGGCGTTCGCGTGCGTCCAGCCCCGGTTGCTCAGGCTCCCGATCAGCCACGCCTGGGCCTCCAGGGCCTCCTGGAAGGTCGCCCGGGTGATCAGGTAGGAGTTGACGGCGAGCAGCATCGCGCTGACGCCGACGCCGATGACCACGAGCCGGAACCCCTGCAGGCCGCGGCCCAGCATGAGGAGGTAGACGGCGGCGGCGGTGGCGAGGCCGCCGATCAGGGCGCCGATCGCGATCTGGGTCATGCTGCCGTGCAGCACGATGATGACGGTGAGCGCGCCGACGGCCGAGCCGTTGGTGAAGCCGATGACATCGGGGCTGCCGAGGGCGTTGCCGGTGAGACTGGTCAGGAGGGCGCCGCTGACGGCGAGGGCCGCACCCACCGCGAGCGCGGTCAGCAGGCGGGGCAGGCGCAGGGTGTTGACGATGAAGTCGGCACCGCCGGAGTCGCCGCCGGTGAGGGCCCGGAGGACTTCGCCGACGGTCAGTTCGTAGTCCCCGGTGGTGAGGGAGACGAGCATGACGGCGACGAGCGCGGCGAGGATCGCGGCCGCCGCCGCAAGGGCTCGGCCCTGGACCCGTACGGACAGTCCCCCGGCCCGGGTGCGCAGCACCGTGCCCGTGACGACGCGCGGCCGGTGGGCGAATCGGCCCGTCGGCTCCGGGGAGTTCTCGGCGGGGGCGGGACCCGCCTGGCGTACGGGGCTCACAGCATGACCAGCTTTCGACGTCGGCACAGTGCGATGAACACGGGGGCCCCGACGAACGCGGTCACGATGCCCACCTGGACCTCTCCCGGCGCACCGATCACCCGGCCCACGACGTCGGCCCCGATGAGCAGGACGGGGGCGAGGAGCATCGAGTACGCGAGCACCCACCGCTGGTCCGGGCCGACGACGAACCGGGCGATGTGCGGGACCACGAGCCCGACGAACGCGATCGGGCCCGCGGCCGCGGTCGCGGCACCGCACAGCAGCATGACGCCGACGGCCCCGAGGATCCGGGTCCGGCTGACGTTCACGCCGAGGGCCCGGCCCATCTGGTCGCCCAGCGCGAGGGCGTTCAGCGAGGGACCGAGCGCCAGGGCGATCAGCAGACCCACGGCGACGAACGGCAGGATCACGTACACGACGTCGAGGTACCGGCCCGCGAGCGAGCCCACCGTCCAGAACCGGAACTGCTCGAAGGCCCGCGGATTGAGCAGCAGGACCGCCGAGTTGAAGGCGTACAGCACCGCCGTCACCGCGGCGCCGGCGACGACCAGCCGGTCGGGCGTGGCGAGTGTGCGACCCGAGGAGCCCAGGAGGTACACGACGACCGAGGCCAGGGCGGCGCCGAGGAAGGCGAACCACACGTAGCCGAGGACGGAACCCACGCCAAGGAAGGCGATGGCGACGACGACTCCGGCGGAGGAGCCCAGGCTGATGCCGAGAAGTCCCGGCTCGGCGAGCGGGTTGCGGGTCAGCGCCTGCATCAGCGCGCCGGACAGACCGAGGGCCGCTCCGACGAGCAGTCCGAGCAGGGTCCTGGGAATGCGGTAGTCATGGATGATGATCGAGGTCTCGGACCCGTCGGGATGCCACAGGGCGGACCACGTGGAGGTGAACGGAATGCCTCGGGTGCCCGTCCACACGCTGAGCAGACCCACCAGGACCAGTGCGGCGAGCACGGCGAGCAGCCCCGCACCCCGCAGAGCCGTGGCGCTGCCGCGCGGCTTGGGCACGGCCGCGGGGGCTGACTCCTTCTCGGGCACCGCCTGGGTTTCGACCGGCAACGACTCTTCCCCCTGACGGCGGTTCACGTGTACCGCGATCGTTCTCGTGTTGTAGGGATGGGCAGGCGATTCAGCGCACACGAGGCTTGCAACTTAGGTGAGGCTAACCGAACGTGGATGACGGGTCAACGCGCTTGAAAGCAGAGCGAGATGACCCGCGCAGAGCACTCCCCGCAGCACGCGGGACCACACGACGATGCAACATTTCCTTAGAGTAGCCTTACCTAACTTCCCATGACTCCGGATGGAGGGCCACATGCCAGTTGGAGGACCGACCGGAGGGCTCGTTCTCCGCGGCGCGATCAGGGGCCAGCGCCGGAGAGTCGTCTCCGCGTCCCTGCTCGGTATGACCCACCAGGCGTGTGAAGCGCTGGTGCCCGTGGTCATCGGCGCCGCCATCGACTCGGCGGTCGCCACGGGGTCCGCGCAGGCGCTGCTGCGCTGGCTCCTCGTGCTCGGCGTCCTGTTCCTCGTGCTGTCCACCTGCTACCGGACCAGCGCCAGGATCGCCGAGGGAGCCGGCGAGCACGCCGCGCACCGGCTCCGGCTCGAACTCGGCGCCCGCGTGCTCGACCCCCGCGGCGGGGCCGACGCGAACCGGCTGCCGGGCGCGCTGACCAGCATCGCCACCAACGACGCCCGCCGCGTCGGCTCGGTCGCCACTGTCCTGCCGTACGGCTGCGCGGCGATCGCGGCGCTGGTGGTCAGCGCCGTGGCCCTCCTGCGGATCTCCGTACCGCTCGGCCTGCTCGTCCTGCTCGGCATCCCGCCGCTGCTGTGGCTCGGCCACCGCATCAGCCGGCCGCTGGAACAGCGCAGCGAGACCGAACAGGAAAGTGCCGCGCACGCCTCCGGCGTCGCCGCCGACCTGGTCTCCGGGCTGCGGGTCCTCAAGGGCATGGGCGCCGAGTCCGCGGCCGTGGCCCGCTACCGCACCACCAGTCAGGACTCCCTCGCCGCCGCGCTGCGGGCGGCCCGCAGTCGCGCCGGCCACGAGGGCGCGCTGCTCGCCCTGACCGGCGTGTTCATCGCGGTCATCGGCATCGCCGGCGCCTACCTCGCGATGAACAGGAGCATCAGCGTCGGCGACCTGGTCGCCGCGGTCGGTCTCGCGCAGTTCCTCCTCGGCCCGTTCCAGCTCCTCGCCTACTCCAACGCCGAGTTCGCCCAGGCCCGGGCCTCCGCCCGGCGGATCGCCGAGGTCCTCGACTCCCCCGCCGCCGTCGACGGCGGGCAGCGGGCCCCGGCCGGTGCGGCAGCCGGGCACATCCGGCTGCGGGAGGTCCGCCTGGGCGCCCTGCGCGGGGTCGATCTCGACCTCCCGGCGGGCAGCCTCGTCGGCGTCGTGACCCGGGACCCGGCCGTCGCCCACGACCTGCTGCTCGCCCTCGCCAGGGAGACGGACCCGGCCGCCGGACGCGTCGAACTCGACGGCGTACCGCTGACCGAGCTCGACCCCGACCTGCTGCGCCGCTCGGTGCTCGTCGCCCCCCACGACGCCGACCTGTTCGAGAGCAGCCTCCTGGACAACGTGCGGGCGGGCGCCTCCGACACCGACACGGGGTCGCTCGACGCCGCCCTGGCCGCCTCCACGGCGGACGAGGTGACCCGGCTGCTGCCGGACGGCGGGGACACGGTGCTCGCCGAGCGCGGCCGGTCCCTCTCCGGAGGGCAGCGCCAGCGCGTCGCGCTCGCCCGGGCACTCGCCGCCGACCGCCCCGTCCTCGTCCTGCACGATCCGACCACGGCCGTGGACACGGTCACCGAGTCCCGGATCGCCGCCCGCCTGCGCGAGAGCCGCCGGGGGCGCACCACGGTCCTGATCACGACCAGCCCGGCTCTCCTCGCGGTGACGGACCGGGTCGTCGTCCTCGACGAGGGAACCGTGACGGCCGACGGCCCACACGCCGAACTCGTCGCCGCGGACGAGACCTACCGCGCGGCGGTGCTCGCATGACCGCCGTGCACGACGACGATCGCGTCGCGGAGACGACGCGAGCGACGGGCGACACGGAGACGGAGAAGGACATGAGCGGGACCAGCACGGACCACGCCGACCGCACACTCCTTCCGACGGCCGGCGGCGCGGAGAGCCTGGCGGCGCTGCGCGTGATCCTGCGCGGCCACCGGCTCCTGGCCGTCGCCGCCGTCCTCGTCCTCGTCGCCGGGACCGGAGTCGGTCTGCTGACCGCCCCGTTGCTCGGTCACATCGTCGACCTGGTGGTGGACCGCGAGGGACCGCGGGCCCTGACAGTCCCGCTGGTCCTCCTCGTCGTGGTGGCGCTGGCCCGCGGCGCCGCCGCGGCGTTCGGCAGTGCCCTGGTGGCCCGGCTCGGCGAGACGGTGCTCGCGGCCGTGCGCGAGCGGTTCATCGAACGGGCACTGCGGCTGCCCCTCGAACGCGTCGAGGCGGCCGGCTCCGGGGACCTGGTCTCCCGTGTCACCAGCGACGTGTCCATGATCGCCAAGTCGGTGCGCCAGGCACTCCCCGAGTTCACCCGCTCCGCGCTCACGATCGTCCTCACCCTGGTCGGACTCGCCGTACTCGACTGGCGGTTCCTGCTGGCGGCACTGCTGGCCATGCCCGTCCAGATGCTGTCCGTCCGCTGGTACCTGCGCCGGGCCGCGCCCGTGTACGCCGAACACCGCGTCGCCACGGGCGCGCTCCAGCACCAACTGCTGGACAGCATCGGCGGGGTGCGCACCGTGCGCGCGTTCCGGCTGAACGGCGTGCACGCCGCCCTGCTGGAGGACCGGTCGGGTGCCGCCCGTGACGTGGCGCTGCGCGGTCTGCACATCGTCACCGGGTTCTTCTCCCGTTTGAACCTCGCCGAGTTCATCGGCCTGGCCGCCATGCTCGGCACCGGCTTCCTGCTGGTCCAGGACGGGGCGGTGAGCATCGGCACGGCCACCGCCGCCGCGCTGTACTTCCACAGTCTCTTCAACCCGGTCAACGCCGCGCTCTTCCTCATCGACGACGCCCAGTCGGCGGGTGCGAGCTTCGCCCGCCTCATCGGCGTCGCGAACCTGCCCGCCGAGCGGACTCCGGAGGACGGGAGCGCGCCGGTCGACGGCGCGGTCGAGGTGACCGGGCTCGGCCACGCGTACGCCGACGGGCGCCCCGTGCTGACCGACGTCGAGCTCGACGTGCGCAGCGGTGAGCGGGTGGCGCTGGTGGGCGCGAGCGGCGCGGGCAAGACCACGCTGGCCAAGGTCATCGCCGGCGTCCACACGCCGAGCAGCGGCTCGATCGCCCTGGGCGGGGTCGACGTCCGCGAGCTGGGCCCGGAGGGCGTCCGGCGCGCCGTGACCCTGATCAGTCAGGAAGTGCACGTGTTCGCCGGCCCGTTGGCAGAGGACCTGCGCCTGGCCCGGCCGGAGGCCACGGACGAGGAACTGCGCGACGCGCTGGCCACGGTGGGCGCCCTGGAGTGGGCGGAGGCCCTGCCCGACGGCCTGGCCACCGTGGTGGGCGAGGGCGGTCACCGCCTGACGGTCGCGCAGGCCCAGCACCTCGCGCTCGCCCGGCTCGTGCTCGCGGACCCGCCCGTCGCCATCCTGGACGAGGCGACCGCCGACGCGGGCAGTGCGGGCGCGCGGGTCCTGGAGGAGGCGGCCGCGCGGGCCCTGGAGGGCCGCACCGGCCTGCTGGTCGCCCACCGGCTACCGCAGGCCGCCGCGGCCGACCGTGTCGTCGTCCTCGACGAGGGCCGCGTCGTCGAGACCGGCACCCACGACGAACTCGTCGCGGCCGGCGGCCGGTACGCCGCGCTGTGGGCGGCGTGGTCGGACAGCCGGAGGGGGGCGGACGTCCCGGCGGCGGCCGTGCCGGAGAAGGCGGCCGAAGCCGCAGCGGACGTACCCGCGGATCGGGCGGCGACCGGGGCCGCTCTGGGCATCCGGTAGGAAGATCCGCCGATACCGCGGCCCTCGGCACGCCGATCGGGTTCCGGAACCTCATCGGCGTGCGGCCGTCGGCAGAGCGAACGGCGCCCGCGGCGGGGCCGGCCGGGTACGGCCCCTCAGTGCCCGGGATCGCGCAGGCCGACGCAGTCGAGGGCCCAGAAGACATCCGAGTAGACGAAGGTGCCCGTCATCCACGGCTCGTGAGCGGACAACCGGGCGACCTGGAAAGCTGCTTCGGGAATTCGCAGCGACGGTGAACGGAAGCCCGCCGCGCCGGCGGCCTCGAAGCCGCGCTTGCCGTAGTAGTGCGGCGGCCCCTCCAGGAACACCAACGGCACACGCTGGCTGTCGGCCGCCCGGAGGGCGTGGGCGACGAGCCTGGTGCCGATGCCCCGGCGCTGGTACTCCGGGACCACGCCCAGCGGTGACAGCGACAGGACGTCCACGATCCGGCGCGGAGCGTCCAGCCGCGTCGCGCTCAGCAGCACGTGCCCGACGACCTGGTCGTCGGCGACGGCGACGAAGGACATCGGCGCCAGGGCAGCCCCCGCGACGCGCAGAGCGTCCACGAGCCCGGGAACCCGGTCGCCGTCGCCGAAGGCGCGCGCGTGGACCTCGCGCACCGCTCGGTGGTCGTGGGCGGTCTCCTGCCGGATCACCACCCCGGCACCGTCGGGAGCGGTTCGGGATCCTTCAGGCGCAACGTGTGACGTCATGGCCGCGAGGGTAGTTCGCGGGGACGTTCATGTGCGAGGCGATCGGGCACCCCCGGCGCACGACGCGCCGCCGCCCTCGGGCGACTGCTCCGAGGGCGGCGGCGTGGTGCGGCCGAAGCGGCCTGTCAGCCCTGCTGGGCGGCGAGGCCGGCGGGGCGCAGGTCGGTCCAGTGCTCCTCGACGTACGCGAGGCACGCCTCACGGGTGTCCGGGCCGGCGGCGGTGCGCCAGCCGGCCGGGACCTCGGCGAAGGACGGCCACATCGAATGCTGGTTCTCGTCGTTGACCAGGACCAGGAAGCTGCCCTGCGGGTCCTCGAACGGGTTGGTCGTCATGCGTTGTCACTCCTCTGGGACGGTGCGGTGAACAGCTCGGACAGCGGCTGTTCCGGTCGGGCCGCCACGGTGCGCAGCAGCTCCAGAAGCTCGTCGGCGAGTCGCTGCGCCTTGGCGGTGCCGAGCAGGTCGGTGGCGTGGATCAGGCCGCAGTGCACGGGGCCGTCGCCACGCGGCTCGTAGAAGCTGAGGGTCAGCTCCGCCCGGGCGCGTCCGGTCGGCACGGCCTCCAGCGAGCCCACGCCGCCCTCCAGCCGGGCCAGGTCGGCCTGCTCGTGGTGGATCACCATGACCTGCGGTCCCCCGGCGGGCAGGCCCGCGGCCCGGGCGACCTCGTCGAAGGGGACCTCCGCCCGGTCGAGGGCGCCGAGTGTGGTCTCCCGGACCCGGGACAGCAGCTCCGCGAACGTCGGGTCGCCCGCGGTGTCGGTACGCAGCACGACCGTGTTGAGGAAGCTGCCGACCAGGTCGGCGAGCTGGTCGTCGGTGCGGCCGGCGACCATCGTGCCGATGGGCAGGTCGGTGCCCGCGCCGTGGGCGGTGAGCAGGGCCGCGAGGGCCGCGTGCAGCACCATGAACATGCTGGTGCCGGTCGCCCGGGCCAGCTCGTCCACGGCCCCGTGCAGCTGCTCGTCGAGTACGAACCCGACGTGGTCCGCGGGCCGCCGCGCCGGGCCGGCGGCAGCCGGTTGCGGACCGTCGGCGGGCAGGGCCAACCGCACCGGAACGTCCCTGAGCGTCTCCCGCCAGTAGGCGAGCTGCTGCCCGCCGCGGCTGTCGGGGTCCGTGAGGTCGCCCAGGACCTCGTGGGCCCAGCGGGTGTAGTCCGTGTACGAGACGGGCAGCGGCTGCCAATCGGGCGCAGAGCCGCGCGTACGCGCCGCGTAGGCCGTGGTGAGGTCGCGGAACAGCGGGACGACGGACCATTCGTCGACGGCGAGGTAGTGCAGGGCGAGCAGGAGGGCCTGAACGCCGTCCGGGCCGGTGAGCAGGCGGGCCCGCAGCGGGGCCTCCCGCTCCAGATCGGGCGCCTCGGCGGCGAGTTCGCGCAGGCGGGCGTCCAGGTCGGCGCACTCCTCCGCGACCAGTCCCGGAGCCGCGACAGCCTGCTGGTACACGGCGCCGTCGCGCTCGTCGAAGGCGGTGCGCAGCGGCTCGTGGCGGCCCGCCACGTCGGCGAGGGCGGCGGCGAGCGCCTCGGCGTCGAAGCCGTCCGTGGCGCGCAGGACCAGCGCGTGGTCGAAGCCGGGGCTGCGGCGGTACGCCTCCCACTGCGGGCGCTGGCCCGGCGCGAGCGGCAGCGGCTCGTCCCCGTGTTCGGCGGCGCGCAGCGCCGGGCGGGCGGCCGCCGCGCCTTCGAGCTTGCCGGCGAGGCCGGCGACGGTCAGCGCGTCGAAGACGTCACGGATGCTGAGCTCGACACCGAACTCCGTGCGGATGCGGCCGAGCAGCCGCATCGAGGCCATCGAGTGGCCGCCGAGCGCGAAGAAGTTGTCGTGCACGCCGACGCTGTCGAGCTTCAGGATCTCGCAGAAAAGCTCGGCGAGGCGGGCCTGCGTCTCGGTGGCCGGGCGTGCGTCGCCGGTCATCGCCGACCAGTCCGGCGCGGGCAGCGCCTTGCGGTCCAGCTTGCCGTTGGGGGTCAGCGGCAGCGGACCGTCGAGCGGCACCACGAGCGCGGGGACCATGTACTCGGGCAACAGCCCGGCGACGTGGGCGCGCAGCTCCTGCGGGTCGAGGTCCCCCGACTCGGGGACGGCGTACCCGATCAGGCGGACGATGTCGCCGTCGCGGTCCGGCAGGACGGCGGCCTGGGCGACCGCGGGGTGCCCGGCGAGGGCGGCCTCGATCTCGCCCAGCTCGATGCGGAAGCCCCGCACCTTGACCTGGGTGTCGACCCGGCCGAGGAAGTCGAGGTTGCCGTCGCGGCGCCAGCGGGCCCGGTCGCCGGTGCGGTACATCCGGCTGCCACGCGCGCCGTACGGGTCGGCGACGAACCGCTCCGAGGTCAGACCCGGCCTGCCGAGGTAGCCGCGGGCGAGGCCGCGCCCGGCGACGTACAGCTCGCCCACCACGCCGGGCGGGACGGGCCGCAGGTGCTCGTCGAGGACGTACGCGCGGGTGTTGGGGTCGGGGCGGCCGATCGGGACCCGGCCGGACGGAGTGCCGCCGTGCTCGCGCGCGGGCCACAGCGTGGAGTTGACCGTCGCCTCGGTGAGTCCGTAGGCGCAAGTCAGGTGGGCCGTGGCGCCGAACCGCTCGAACAGGTCCGGCGGTACGGTCTCGGTGCCCACGAGCACGGTCGAGCCCTCGGGGAGTCGGCAGCCGGGCGGCAGCGCCGACACCAGCGACGGCGGCAGGATCATGTGGGTGATCCGCTGGTCCGCGAGGAAGTCGGTGAGCGCCGGTCCGGCGACCCGCGCCTCGTCGGTGATGAGGACGAGCCGTCCGCCGTGGCACAGCGCCATCGCCAGCTCGAACGCGAAGACGTCGAAGCCGATCGAGGCGAACTGGAGCACCCGGCTGTCGGAGCGCAGCCCCATGCGGTCGACGGCCGTCGCCACCAGGCTGGAAATGCCCTCGTGGGGCACGACCACGCCCTTGGGGCGGCCGGTGGAGCCGGAGGTGTAGATCACGTAGGCGGCCTGGTCGAGGGCGACCGGACCGCTCTCCACCGGCCGGTCGGACAGCGCGTCGAGCTCCGTGGCCGTGCCCGGGGCGTCCAGCAGGACGACGGGCACGCCCGGCACATCGGGGATCTTCCCCGCGACCGGCTCGGTGCCGACCACGAGGGCGGCCCGCGAGTCCTCGATCATGTACGCGAGGCGGTCGGCCGGATGGGCGAGGTCGAGCGGCAGGAACGCGGCGCCGAGCTTCAGCGCCGCGAGCACCGTGGCGACCATGTCCACGGAGCGGGGCACTGCCACGCCGACGACGCTCTCGCGACCGACGCCCTGTGCGGCGAGCAGCCGGGCGACACGGTTGGCGCGCGCGTCGAGTTGCGCGTACGTGACCGAGCGGGCCCGGTCGACGACGGCGACGGCGTCGGGCCGCTCGGCGAGCCGCTGGGCGAACAGTGCCGGGAACGGCTCCTCGTCGACGTCGCGGGGCAGGCCGTTGAAGCCCTCCAGGACGAGCCGGCGCTCGCCGGGGTCGAGGATCTCCGCCTGCGACAGGGGCTGTTCGGGGGCCGCGACGAGGGTGGCGACGAGCCGGCGGAGCCGGTCGCCGAGCTCCTCGGCGGTCTCCTGGTCGAACAGTTCGGTGGCGTACTCCAGTCGGCAGCCGAGGGAGCCGGTGCCGCCGTCCGCCGGGGTGTGCTCGGTGAAGCTGAACACGAGGTCGAACTTGGCCGAGCGGATCCGGAACGGCACGTACTCCACGTCGAGGCCGGACAGTCCGAGCTCCTCGCCGGTCCGGGCGTGGTAGCCGACCATCACCTGGAAGAGCGGGTTGCGGGAGAGCGAGCGCGTCGGATTGAGCGCCTCGACGACGGATTCGAACGGCACGTCGGCGTGCGAGAACGCGGCGAGGTCGGTCTCGCGGACCCGGGTGAGCAGCTCGGTGAAGCTGGGGTCGCCGCTCACGTCAGTGCGCAGCACCAGCGTGTTCACGAAGAAGCCGACCAGCTCGTCGAGCGCTTCGTCGCTCCGTCCGGCGATGGGCGAGCCGAGCGGGATGTCGGTACCGGCACCGGTGCGGTGCAGCAGGGCGGCCACGGCCGCGTGCACCACCATGAACATGCTGGCTCCGGTCTCCCGGGCGAGCCGCTTGAGGCCGTCGTGGGTCTCGGCGTCGAACGCGAGGTCCAGCTCGGCGCCGGTGAACGCCGGGCGGGCGGGCCGGGGCCGGTCGGTGGGCAGCTCCAGCTCCTCGGGGGCGCCGGCCAGCGTCGTACGCCAGTACTCCAGCTGCCGCGCGGCGAGGCTGTCCCCGTCCGCCGGGTCGCCGAGGAGGCGTTGCTGCCAGAGCGCGTAGTCGGCGTACTGGACCGGCAGCGGCTCCCATGCGGGGGCCCGGCCCCGCGTACGCGCGGCATAGGCGGCGGTCAGGTCGCGCAGGAACGGGCGGTCCGACCACTCGTCGGTGGTGATGTGGTGCAGCAGCAGGACGACGACGTGGTCCTCGGGCGCGAGCTCCACGACCGTGGCCCGCAGCGGAAGTTCGGCGGCGAGGTCGAACGGGCGGTTGACGGCCGCGTCGACGATGCCGGGCAGCTCGTCCTCGCTCGCGCGGAGCAGCTCCACCACGGGTCGCGCCTGCTCGGCGGGCAGCACCCGCTGCAGCGCCTGGCCGTCGGACGTCGTGAAGAAGAGGGTGCGCAAGGCTTCGTGACGCTCCGTCACATCCGCCAGCGCGGCACGCCACGCCTCGACGTCGAGTGCCCCGCGCATCCGCATGACCAGCGGGAAGTTGTACGCGGCCGAGGTGCACTCGATCTGCTGGATCACCCACAGGCGCTGCTGGGCGTGCGACAGCGGCAGCTCGTCGGGGCGCTCACCGGCCGTCAGCGCGGGGCGGCCCGCACCTCCGCCGCCGTCGGCCCGCTCCACCAGTTCGGCGACGGTGGGTGCCTCGAACAGGTCGCGGATGGCCAGCTCCGCATCGAGCGCGGTCCGGGCGCGGCTGACGAGGCGGGTGGCGAGCAGCGAGTGTCCGCCGAGCTCGAAGAAGTCGCTGTCGATGCCGACGCTGCCCTCGGACAGTCCCAGGACCTCCGCGAACAGGGCGCACAGCGTCTCCTCGCGCGGGGTGCGCGGCGGACGGCTCGTGGCGCTGCCGGCGAAGTCCGGGGCGGGCAGGGCCCGGACGTCGAGCTTGCCGTTGACGGTCAGGGGCAGGGTGCCGACGGTGACGAGCGCGGACGGGACCATGTAGTCCGGCAGGCCGGCCTTCAGGTGGTCGCGCAGCCGCTGGGTCAGCTCCTCGCCGGCCTCGATGCCGTCCTCGGCGACGACGTAGCCGACCAGGCGCTTGGTGCCGGTGGACTCGTTGACCACGACGGCGGCGTGGGCGACCGCCGGGTGCGCGGACAGGGCGCCCGCGATCTCGCCGAGTTCGATGCGGTAGCCGCGGATCTTGACCTGGTCGTCGGTGCGGCCGAGGAAGTCGAGCAGTCCGTCGGGGCGCTGCCGGACGAGGTCGCCGGTGCGGTACATCCGCTCTCCGGGCTCGCCGAACGGGTCGGCGACGAACCGCTCGGCGGTCAGGCCGGGCCGGTCGTGGTAGCCGCGGGCGAGGCCGGTGCCGGCGATGTACAGCTCGCCGGGGCAGCCCGGCGGGACGAGCCGGAGCATGGCGTCCAGGACGTAGGCGCGGGTGTTGCGGATCGGCACGCCGACGGTCGAGGTGGCGCTGTCGGTCGTCGAGCCGCCGAGCGTGTTGATCGTGTACTCGGTCGGCCCGTACAGGTTGTAGCCGTACGTTCCCTCGGTGCGGCGGAGCCGGTCCCACACGGTGTCGGGAACGGCCTCGCCGCCCAGCAGCACCAGTGCCGGCCGGTGCTGGCCCGCCGCCTCATCCTCATCGAGGAGGCCCTCCTCGATGAGGAGCTGGGCGTAGGTGGGCGTCACGTTGACGACGTCGACGCGGTGGGCGTCGCAGTAGGCGACCAACGCCTCGGCGTCCCGCCGGAGTTCCTCGTCGCAGACGTGGACCTCGTGGCCCTCGACGAGCCAGAGCAGCTCCTCCCAGGACATGTCGAAGGCGAAGGACACGGTGTGCGCGATGCGCAGCCGTCGTCCGCCCGCGGAGGCGATCGCCGGGTCGAAGATCTCCTTCTGGTGGTTGAGCTGCATGTTCGTCAGGCCCCGGTAGGGGGTGACGACGCCCTTGGGACGGCCGGTGGAGCCGGAGGTGTAGATGACGTACGCGGGGTACTCCAAGCGGTCCGGCACGTCGTGCGCGAACGCGGGCCGTTCGGCGTCGGTGATCGCGTCGCCGGCCAGGGCGGCCAGCTCGGCGGCCACGGTCGCGTCGTCCAGGAGGAGTTCGGGGGCCGGGGGGCCCTCGGGGCCGCGCAGGGTCGGCGCGACGGCCGTGGTGGAGACGAGACACAGCGGTCCGGTGTCCTCGACCATCAGCCGCAGGCGGTCCGCCGGGTGGTCCAGGTCGAGCGGCAGATAGGCGGCGCCGGTTCGCAGGACGGCGAACAGGGCCGCAACCATGTCGATCGAGCGGGGCAGCGCGAGCGCCACGGCCTTCTCCGGTCCGGCGCCCCGGGCGAGGAGCAGCCGGGCGATCCGGTTGATGTGCGCGTCCAGTTCGGCGTACGTGAGGGCGCGCTCGCCGAAGACCAGTGCCACGGCGTCCGGGGTACGGGCCACCTGGGCGGTCAGCATGTCGGCGATGGTCTCGTTCGGGACGGGTTCGCGGCTGCCCGCCCACCCCGCCGCCAGGGCGGCGCGCTCCGAGGGCAGCAGCAGGTCCACGCCCACGGTGCGCGCCAGGGCGGCGTCCGGGGCGGCGAGGAGTTCGCCCAGCCGCTCGAGGACGGTGGTGAACCGGCTCAGGATGCCGGCCGACGCCTCCGCGTCGAAGAGGTCGGGCCGGGCGGCCAGGGTGACCCGCAGCCGGGTCTCGGGCGTGACGATGAGGGTCAGCGGGAAGTGGGTGCCGTCCACGTTCGACACGTCGGTGATGCCGTGCCTCCGCCGCAGTTCGGCGGCCCGGTCCTCGCCGTCGGCGGAGCGGAGCACGAACAGCGTGTCGAACAGCCGGCGGTGCCCGGTCTCCTGCTGGAGCGTTCCGAGGCCCACGTACTCGTGCGGCATGACGGCGGCGCGCTCGGACTGCATCCGCCGCAGCAGGTCGAGCAGCGGCTCGTCCGGGGCGAAGGCGATCCGGGCGGGGACGGTGTTGAGGAACATGCCGATGATGCCGGCCACGTTCGGCACGTCGGCGGGCCGTCCGGCGACCGCGGTGCCGAAGGCGACGTCGCCGCGTCCGGTCATCGCGGACAGGACCAGGCCCCAGGCGGCGTTGAGCACGGTGTTGAGGGTGAGCCCGTGCCGGCGGGCGAGGGCGCGCAGCCGGTCGCCGGTCTCCCGGGACAGTACGGCGTGGTGGTCGGCCGGGATGACGGGGCCCGCGTCACGGCCGGTCGGGGCGACGAGCGTCGGCTCGTCGAAACCGGCGAGGGCCTCGCGCCAGGCGTCGATGGCCCGCGTGGTGTCCTGCCGGTCCAGCCAGGCCAGGTAGTCGCGGTACGAGCCCGGGGCCGGGAGGCCGGTGGTGTCGCCTGACCGCTCGTACAGCGTGAACAGCTCCTCCAGGAACAGCCACGCGGACCAGCCGTCCCAGAGGATGAGGTGGTGGGTGACGACGAGCCGGTCACGGCCGTCGTCGAGCCGGATCAGCTGGAGGCGGCAGAGCGGCGGCGCGGACAGGTCGAAGCGCTGCCGGCGGTCGGCGGTGAGCAGTTCGTCGACACGGCTGCTCCGCTCCGCCGGGGACAGCCCGGTCAGGTCGGTCACGGTGAGCGGGATCTCGGCGCCGTCGGCGATGAACTGCACGGGCCGGGGCAGGCCGTCGCTGGTGAACCCGGCGCGCAGGCTGGTGTTGCGT
The DNA here is from genome assembly GCF_045348655.1 of Streptomyces solicamelliae. Classification (NCBI taxonomy): domain Bacteria; kingdom Bacillati; phylum Actinomycetota; class Actinomycetes; order Kitasatosporales; family Streptomycetaceae; genus Streptomyces; species Streptomyces solicamelliae. The sequence continues at coordinate 6,929,899 of NZ_CP160404.1, read as the reverse complement.
GCGAGGAGTGCCCGGCAGGCGGCGCGCAGCCGGTCGGCGTCCAGGTGGTGGTCGAAGTCCAGGGTCTCCTGCGAGAGGTAGACGTCGAGGGCGTCGCCGGTGTCGTAGGTGGCGTGGAAGTACATGCCCTCCTGGAGCGGGGAGAGCGGCCACACTTCGGCGACGGGGAGCCCGGCGACGGCCTCGACGCGGGCGGTCTCCTCCGGGGTCAGTTCGAGGCCGCCGAGCGGGGCGGGGGGCCCCGCCGGGGTGGCGGCGGTCAGCTGGTCGAGCAGGGCCTTGAGGGCGGGGTCGACCGAAGCGCCGGACCGGGCCTGCGCGGCGAGCATCGCCTGGAGGGCGGCGGCCGCCTGCCCGGCGTCGGAGGCGGACACGGTCACTCCGGCGGCCGGCGCCTCGGGAGCGGCTTCGGCGGTGGGCTCGTCCGGCACGTCCGCGGCCGTCGCGGCGAGCGCAGCGGGCGTACGGTGCTCGAACACATCGCGCGGGCTGATGGTCAGTCCCCTTTCACGGGCCCGGGTGGCGACGGCGATCGAGGTGAGGCTGTCGCCGCCGAGCACGAAGAAGTCGTCGTCGGCGCCGATGCCCTCGACGCCGAGGACCTCGGTGAAGATCTGGCAGAAGGCGCTCTCCCGCTCGTCGCGAGGGGCGCGCCCGCCGGCCCTGAGGGCGAGCTCGGGCGACGGCAGGGCGCTCTGGTCGAGCTTGCCGCTGGGGGTCAGCGGCAGCTCGTCCAGGGTCATGACGGCGCTTGGCACCATGGTCGCGGGCAGAGCCTCGGCGAGCGCCGCGAGCAGGGCCTCGGCTGCCGGGACGGCGGCGTCGGGGGTCGGCACGGCGTAGCCGAGGAGAGCGTTGTCGCGGACGATCACGGCAGCGCGGGCGACGCCCGGCCGGGCGGCCAGCGCGGCCTCGATCTCGCCGAGTTCGATCCGGTTGCCGCGGATCTTGACCTGGCGGTCGGTGCGGCCGAGGTACTCGACGGCCCCGTCGGACCGGCGGCGGACCAGGTCGCCGGTGCGGTACATGCGCGAGCCGGGTTCGCCGAACGGGTCGGCGACGAACCGCTCGGCGGTCAGGGCGGCCCGGCCGCGATAGCCGCGGGCCAGCTGGACGCCGGCGAGGTACAGCTCGCCGGGCACGCCGTCGGGCACCGGGCGCAGGAACGGGTCGAGCACGTGCAGGCGGGTGTTCCACACGGGCCGTCCGATGGGGACGGCGAGTTCGGTCCCGCCCTCGTACGGGAAGTACGTCACGTCCACGGCCGCCTCGGTCGGGCCGTAGAGGTTGTGCAGCGGCACAGGGCCGTGCGGGGAACCGGAGGTGAGTTCCCACCAGCGGCGGGCTTCGACGCCGGTGAGCGCCTCGCCGCTGCAGAACACCCGCCGCAGGCTCGCCGCCCAGTCGGGTGCGCCGCCGGGGCTCTCCAAGGCCTGGGTGCTCTCCATGACCTGGGTGAAGGCGGCCAGCATCGACGGGACGAAGTGCGTCGTCGTGATGCGCCGCGAGCGGATCAGGTCGGCGAGGTAGGCCGGGTCGCGGTGGCCGTCGGGGCGGGCGAGGACGACGGTCGCGCCGACGGTGAGGGCCCAGAAGAACTCCCACACGGACACGTCGAAGCTGGACGGGGTCTTCTGGAGCACCCGGTCGTCGGCGGTGAGCCCGTACGCGTCCTGCATCCAGGCGAGCCGGTTGACGATGGCCCGGTGGGTGACGGCGACCCCCTTGGGGCGGCCGGTGGAACCGGAGGTGTAGATGAGGTAGGCGGGGTGGTCGGGTCGGGCGGGACAGCCGGACGTGCCGGGCATGCCGGACCTGCCGGAGCCTTCCGCCTGGTCCTCGGCGTCGAGTACGAGGTGGTCGAGCCCCTCCACGCGGGGCAGCCGGGCGGCTGCGTCGGGGGTGATCACGACGGTGCGCGCGCCGGAGTCGGTGAGCATGAACGCCACGCGTTCGGCGGGGTAGTCCAGGTCCACGGGCAGGTAGGCTGCGCCCGCCTTGAGGACGCCGAGGAGGGCGACCATCAGCTCGGCCGAGCGGGGCACGGCGACCGCGACGTACTCCTCCGGCCCGGCTCCGCGGGCCCGGAGCCGCCCGGCCAATGCCTCGGCCCGGCGGTCGAGTTCGGCGTACGTGAGGGTGGTGTCGTCGAAGACGACGGCCGGGGCGTCCGGGGTACGGGCGGCCTGCGCGGCGATCAGGGAGACGAGCGTGGCGTCGGGCACCTCGTGCGCGGTGGCGTTGGACTCGGCGAGGTGTTCGTGCTCCCGGTCGGAGAGCACGCCGGTGCGGGCGACCGTGCGCTCGGGCTCCGCCACCAGGGTGCGCAGCAGTGCGGTGAACCGGTTGGCGAGGACGGCCACGGTCAGCCCGTCGAGGCGGGCTGCGTCGTGCTTGAACCTCAGCAGCAGGCCGTCGCCCGGCTCGACGACGAGCGCGAGCGGGTAGTGCACGGCGTCGAGCACCTCTGCGCCGGTGATGCGCAGCGCGCCCGGCGCCGGCGCGGCCGACGGGTCTGCGGTCGGGAAGTTCTCGAAGACCACGAGCGTGTCGAAGAGTTCCCCCCCGCCCGCGAGCCGCTGGACGTCGGCGAGGCCGAGGTGCTGGTGGTCGAGGAGGGCGGCGTGCTCGTCCTGGACGCGTCCCAGCAGGCCGCCCAGCGGCTCGTCGGGGCGCAGGGTCACGCGGGCCGGGACGGTGTTGATGAACAGGCCGACGGCGGAGTCGAGTCCGGCGACCTCGGTCGTCCGTCCGGACACGGTGGTACCGAACACGACGTCCCGGCTGCCGGTGAGCGCGCCGAGGAGCAGCGCCCAGGCTCCGTGGACGACGGTGCTGAGGGTGAGGCCGTGGGTGCGCGCGAAGGCGTTCAGCTCGGTGGTGAAGTCCTCGGGCAGCCGGGCGTCGACGTGCTCGGGCCTGGCGGAGGTCCGCTGTCCGTCCCCGGCATCGGCGGGCGCGGTCAGCCGGGTGGGTTCGTCCAGACCGGCCAGTGCTCGCCGCCACGCGTCCCGTGCGGCGTCCCGGTCCCGCCCGGCCAGCCACGACAGGTACGGGCGGGGGTCGACGGGAGCGGGCAGGGCGTCGCCCTGGTAGGCGGCGGCCAGTTCGCGCAGCAGCACGGTGACGGACCAGCCGTCGGCGATGATGTGGTGCAGCGTGAGCAGGAGCCGGTGGCGCCGGCCGTCGCGGATCAGGGTGGCCCGCATGAGCGGCGGCCGTTCCAGGTCGAACCGCTCGGCCCGGTCGGCGGCGAGCAGTTCGTCGATCGGGAGGTCGGCCGTGTCGGCCTGCCGCCAGGGAAGTACCACGTGCTCGGCGAGCCGCTGGACGACCTCTCCGCCGGGCAGTTGGCGGTACGAGGCGCGCAACAAGGGGTGCCGGTCCAGCACCAGCTGAAGGGCGCGGCGCAGCCGGTCCGGGTCGAACAGGCCGTCGAGGTCCAGCAGTTCCTGCACGACGTAGAGGTCGGCGGCCTCCTCGTCGAAGGCGGCGTGGAAGTAGAAGCCCTCCTGGAGCGGGGAGACCGGCAGGGCATCCTCGTCCAGCTCGACGGGGGCCAATGGCGCAGGCGGCTCGGCCTCGCCCGCGACCCGGGCGAGAGCGGCGACCGTGCGGAGCCGGAAGACGTCGCGCGGGGTGAGCGCGAGCCCCGCCTCGCGGGCCCGGTTCACGAGCTGGATGGCCACGATGCTGTCGCCGCCGAGCTCGAAGAAGCTGTCGTGGACGCCGACCGAGGGCAGGCCGAGGACGTCCGCGAAGAGTGCGGCGAGCGCGGTCTCGACCGGGCCGGCGGGGGCGTCGGCGCCGCTCAGGGCGGTCCAGCGGGGCTCGGGCAGGGCGCGGCTGTCGAGCTTGCCGTTCGGTGTCAGGGGCAGGGGCCCGTCGAGGACGACGACCGCGGACGGCGCCATGTGGTCGGGCAGGGTGTCCGCGACGTGGGCGCGGGCGGCGGAGACGGCTGCCTCGGTGTCCGTGTGGTCGCCGTCGCCGACCAGGTAGGCGACGAGACGCTTGACGCCCCGGTGGTCCTCGCGGGCGAGTACGGCGGCCTGGGCGATGCCCGGGCAGGCCATGAACGCGCTCTCGATCTCGCCCGGCTCGATCCGGTGGCCGCGGATCTTGATCTGGCCGTCGGCACGGCCGAGGAACTCGAGGTTCCCGTCGGCGCCCCAGCGGACGCGGTCGCCGGTGCGGTACATGCGGCTGCCGGGCCCGCCGTACGGGTCGGCGACGAACCGTTCCGCCGTCAGTCCCTGCCGGCCGAGGTAGCCGCGGGCGAGGCCGCGCCCGGCGACGTACAGCTCGCCCTCGGCGCCGACCGGGACGGGGCGGAGGGCCGTGTCGAGGACGTACGTACGGGTGTTGGGGTCGGGGCGGCCGATCGGGGCCGGTCCGGGCCGGTCCGGATCGGCGGGCCACAGCGTGGAGTTGACGCTCGCCTCGGTGAGTCCGTACGCGACGACGACCCGGACCCGCCCCGCCCAGCGGGCGATGAGCTCGCTGGGCACGGCCTCCGTGCCCACGATCAGGACGGCGCCGTCGGGCAGCTCGCACTCCTGGGGCAGCGCGGAGACCAGCGACGGCGGCAGGATCATGTGCGTGGCCCGGTGTCGCGCGATGTATTCGGTCAGGGCGGGACCCGCGACGCGCCGCTCGGCGGGGACGACGATGATCCGGCCGCCGACGCACAGCGACATGATCAGGTCCCAGACGGTCACGTCGAAGCCGACGGAGGCGAACTGGACGACGCGGCTGTCGGCGGTGATGCCGATGCGGCCGGTGGCGGTGGCGATGAGGCTGCCGACGCCGTCGTGCGGGACGACGACGCCCTTGGGCCGGCCCGTGGAGCCGGAGGTGTAGATGACGTACGCGGCCTGGTCGAGGGCGACCGGCACGCCGAGCCCGGTGTCGTCGTGGCGCGCGACCGCGTCCGCGGTGGCGGGGTCGTCGAGCACCAGGTGTGTGACGTCCGGCAGCCGAGGGAGTTCGCCGGCGAGCTCCCGGACGGTGATCACGGTCCGGGCCCCGGCGTCGTCCAGCATGTACGCGATGCGGTCCTGGGGGTGATCGGCGTCCAGCGGCAGGTAGGCGGCGCCGGCCTTCATCACCGCGAGCAAGGTCACGACGAGTTCCGGGGAGCGCGGGAGGGCCACGGCGACGACGTCCTCGGCGCGGGTGCCCCGGGAGGCGAGGAGGCGGGCGAGCCGGTTCGCGGCGGCGTCGAGTTCCGCGTACGTCAGCTCGCGTTCCTCGAAGACGAGCGCGACGGCGTCGGGCGCGCGGCGCACCTGTGCCTCGAAGGCCGCAGGCCAGGACAGCTCGGCGGTCTCACGCGGGTCCACGCCGAACTCATCGAGCAGGAGGGCGCGTTCGGGCTCGGAGGTGAGGTCCAGGTGGCCGACGGGGCGGTCCGGTTCCTCGGTGAAGGCGTGGAGCAGTGCGAGGAAACGCCGCTCGTGGGCGCGCAGGGTCTCCTCGTCGCAGACGGCCGCGTCGGCGTCGAGGTGCACGGAGATGCCGTCCGTGCCCGGGACCTCGCCGAAGCTGAAGGCCAGGTCGCTGACCGGTCCCAGCCATTCAGGTCGGAGTTCGGCCGTGCAGTCCGCGAAGTGCAGGTCGTCGGGCCTGGGCAGGATGTTGACGGTGGGGCCGACGAGTTCGGCCACGCCGTCGACGAGTCCGAGGTCCTTGGCCAGGTCCTCGGCCCGGTAACGGCCGTGCTCGACCGTCTCGGCGACGGCGTCGCGGACGTGTGCCACGAGGGCGGTCATGGTGGTGGCGGGACTCACGGTCAGGCGCAGCGGCACGATGTTGGAGAGCATGCCCGGGACGGTGGCCGACACCTCGTCCTGTCGTGCCGCGACGGGCAGGCCGAGGACGAGGTCCCGCTCTCCCGTCACCCGGTGCAGGTACGCGGCGACGGCGGCGATCAGGACGCGCGAGCCCCGGCTGCCCGCGCGGTCGGCCGCCCGGTGCAGCCGCGCGGCCTCCTCGGCGGACAGCTCCGTCGACCGCCGTAGCCGCCGGGTCGCGAGCGAGGACGCCCGCTCGACCAGGCGGGCCGGCTCGGAGCGGCCGGCCATGCGCTCCCGCCACCAGGTGTGCTCGGCCGTGTACCGGTCCGAGGCCCGGTGAGCGAGGTCGGCGTCCACCAGACGCCTCAGGGACCAGTCGGGGCACCCGGGGGCCTGCTCCCCCAGCGTGTACAGCTCGCCCGCGCGCCGCGAGATCAGCGCGACGCCCATGCCGTCGACGAGGATGTGGTGGTACCGCTGGTACCACCAGACGCGGTCGTCGGCGAGCCGGAGCAGGGCCTGGGCGAACAGCGGTCCGGCCGACAGGTCTGCGGGCCGGTCCCGGTCGGCGGTGATCCACCGGGTGGCGGCTTCCTCCGGGGCGTCGGCGTCGCGCAGATCGACCACGGGCACGTCGAAGGCGAGGGTGACGGGCGACTGACGGGGTCCGTCCTTCCCCGGCGTCACCTGCACATGCAGGCACTCTGCTTCCGAGAGGGTCTGCCGCACCGCCGCGCCGAGGCGGTCGAGGTCGATGTCGCCGCGCAGGTCCAGGGCGAAGACGACGTTGTAGGCGGAACTGTCCGGCTCGATCTGCTGGGCCAGCCAGATGCCGGTCTGCCCACCCGTCACGGGCAGCCCAGCTGGGGGTGTCCGGTCCGACTCGACGTCAAACATCGTACGTTGTGGCCTTTCCCTGGTGGTGCGGGCGGTGAAGGGGGCGGGGGAGTGAGAACCGTCGTCCTCCCCCGCCCCGCGTCAGCGGTGTGGTGTCACTTGATGGCGGTCAGCAGCGGCTCGATCTCGTCGATGGCGTAGGGGATCGAAAGGACCGTGTTGAACGAGAACGCGGCGCCGATGTCCGGGTCCTGGTACGGCACGAACAGGTCGCGCTTCTCCTGGTGGACCTTGAGCTTCTTGTAGAGCGGCTCGGCCTTGATCCGGTTGTTGGCGTCAGTGCTGGAGGTGACCCAGACGAGCCGGTCGACATCGAGGACGTTCAGCTTCTCGGCGCTGAGTTCGGCGACGTTCCAGCCCGGCTTGGCCATGGTGTCGATCTCGGGCTTCAGCTTGAAGCCCAGCTCCTGGAAGAAGATCGACTTGGGGTCGGTCTTGGTGAAGGCCGAGTACTTGCCGGCCTCGAAGCTGTCGGCGACCGCGAGGGTCTTCTGGGCGAACTCGGGGTGCTTGTCGCGGACGGCCTTGAAGCGGGCGTCGATGTCTGCGATCAGCTTGTCGGTCTCGGTCGTCTTTCCGAGGGACTTGCCGATCTGCGTGGTCATCACCTGCCAGGAGGCGCCGTAGTCGGGCAGCCCCTTGGGCTGGGCGACGACCTTGGTGAACTTCGAGAGCGTGTCGTACTGCTCCTTCTTCATGCCGGAGTACTGCGCGATCACGAGGTCCGGCTTGAGCGCCGCGATCTTCTCGATGTTGTACTCGTCGCGCTCACCGACGATCTCCGGCTTCGTGGACCCCCACTTGTCCTTCGTCCACGGCCACTTGCCGTACGGCTGCTCCTTGAACCAGTCGACCGCCCCGACCGGCTTGATGCCGAGCGCGAGCACGGCGTCCTGGTCGGAGAGGCCCAGCGTGACGACCCGCTTCGGCTCCTTGTCGATCGTCGTGCTGCCGTACTTGTGCTCCAACGTCACCGGGAAGGCGGCGGAGTTCTTGCCGCTGCCGGACGAAGCCTCGGGCTTCGACTCCGCCTTCTCTGCGCCGCCCCCACAGGCGGACAGGGCGAGCGCGGCGGCCGTGGCGACGGCCACGCGTGGCAGGTGTCTGACGAACCGCGTCAGAGCAGGGCGCGTACCAGTGAACACAGGTGTTCCTTTCACGGGGGTTTCACAGTGCGTGCCTCGCTCGCCGGGCACGACGGCACTGCCCGGCGGGTGAGGCGTGTGGGGGGCTTGGCCAGGACGGAGCCCTGGGGACGAAGGGGCTCTAGAGGACCGAGCCGATGCCGTCGGCGACCGGCCGGGGCGCGCCCGGCGTGGGTGCCTGCCCCCGGTCGAGGACGGAGTCCAGGATCTCGCCGACCCTGATGGCGGTGTTGGAGAGCAGGGACGAGGTGATGCCGTGCGTGTGCTCCGTGCCGCCCTGGAGGTAGATGCCGCAGCGCAGTTCGGGGTCGGTCGTGAGGCGGTAGTCCCGTTCGACGCGGACGCGCCCCTCCTCGTCGCGGAGGCAGTGGTCGGCGACTGAGCCGAGGAGCCCGACAGGGTCGGCGGAGCTGTAGCCGGTCGCGTACACGACGACGTCGGCGTCGAGGACCGACTCCTCCCCGGTGACCAGGGAGGTGATGGAGGCGTGGACCTTGCCTCCGCTCTCCTCGACCCCGGTGACACGCGAGACGTTGACGAAGCGCAGGCGCTCCGTGCCGAGGACCTTCTCCTGGTAGGACTGACGGTAGAGGTCCTCGATCAAGTCGATGTCGACCACGGAGTAGTTGGTGTTGCCGTGATAGTCCATCAGCTTGCGCTTCACCTCCCCGGGGGCCGTGAAGTACTCGTCGACGGCTGCCGGATCGAAGATGCGGTTGGCGAAGCTGCTGTCGTCCGCGGGGCTGTAGCCGTAGCGGGAGAAGACGGCGCACACCTCGGCCTCGGGGAAGCGGCGGTGCAGATAGGCCACGTTCTCGGCCGCGCTCTGCCCGGCGCCGACGACGACGAAACGGGTGGGGTCGGCGCCTTCCAGGCTGTCGACCTTCGCGAGCAGCTCCGAGTTGTGCCACACGCGGTCCGTGCGGTCGACACCCTCGGGCATCAGCGGACGAAGCCCCGTACCGATCACGAGGTTCCGGGCCCGGTGGACCACCGTCTCGCTACCCGAACGGGCCGTGACGTCGAGGAACTCGATGACACCGTCGCGTACGACGGGCTCGATCGCGACGACCTCGTGGCCGTACGAGACCATGTCGTCGACCTTGGCCGCCGCCCACTCGAAGTAGTCGTGGAACTCGACGCGGAGCGGGAAGAGGTTCTTGTGGTTGACGAAGTCGATCAGCCGGCCCTTGCTCTGCAGGTAGCACAGGAAGCTGTGCTCGCTGGCCGGATTCCTCAGTGTCACAAGGTCCTTGAGGAACGACACCTGCATGGTCGCGTCATCGATCAGCATGCCCCGGTGCCAGCCGAAGCGAGGCTGCCGCTCGAAGAAGTGCGCGGTGACGGCCTCCTGCCTTCCGACCCGAGCGTTGTGCTCGCTCAGCGCTATCGCCATGGCCACATTGGACGGCCCGAAGCCGATGCCAATGAGGTCGTGGACCAGAGGGGCGTCGCCAGGAAGACCCTGAGACATGTCACTCCCATCGTGCGGAACTGCCGCCTGTCAGGCGTGGGATGAAAAGAACGTGACACCAACTCGGCGTCACCGTAAGCCAGTCGGAACTTAGGTAAAGCTAACCTGACCTGCGCGAGGCTGTCGACAGGACAAATCGGACGGATGGCGGACGCTCGACCCTCAACTGGCCGGAAATTAAGGGGTCTTGCCTTGTTAGGTAAGCCTTGCTTTACTTGGCTCGGTCATTCGCTCTCCCGAGGAGGAACCCCTATGCGGGTCGTCATGTTCGGTTACCAGACCTGGGGCCACCGCACCCTGAAAGCCCTCCTGGAGTCCGAGCACGACGTCGTGACGGTCGTGACACACCCCAAGAGCGAGCACGCCTACGAGAAGATCTGGAGCGACTCGGTCGCCGACCTCGCCGAGGAGCACGGCGTGCCCGTCGTCATCCGCAACCGGCCCGACGACGACGAGCTGTTCGACCTGCTCAAGGCGGCCGATCCGGACATCATCGTGGCCAACAACTGGCGTACGTGGATCCCGCCGCGCATCTACTCGCTGCCCCGCCACGGCACGCTGAACGTCCACGACTCGCTGCTGCCGAAGTACGCCGGCTTCTCGCCGCTGATCTGGGCCCTCATCAACGGCGAGCAGGAGGTGGGCGTCACGGCCCACATGATGGACGAGGTGCTCGACGCCGGGGACATCGTGGACCAGCGCGCCGTCACGGTGGAGCCCACCGACACGGCCACCGACCTCTTCCACAAGACCGTCGACCTCATCGCCCCGGTCACCATCGGCGCCCTGGCCCGGATCGCCGCCGGTGAGACCGAGTTCACTCCGCAGGACCGCTCCCGCGCGACCTTCTTCCACAAGCGGTCCGAGGACGACATCCGCATCAACTGGGACTGGCCGGCCGCCGTGCTGGAGCGCCTCGTCCGCGCTCAGTCCGCGCCGTATCCGAGCGCCTTCGCCTTCCACAAGGGAAAGCGCCTGGAGATCCTCTCGGCAGTCGTGTCCGAGGGACGTTACGGCGGCACCCCCGGCCGCATCTTCTACCGCGAGGGCGACGGGGTCGTGATCGTCGCCGGCGCCGACGCCCGCACCGGCCGCAACCACGGCCTCGCCATCACGCGCGTGCGGACCGAGGACGGCCACGAGCTGCCCGCCGCCGAGTACTTCAGCTCGATGGGCGGCTACCTCACCAGCCGCCCGTGAGGACCCGGGCGTAGGCCCTCCGAACTCCGGCGCCCCTCGGACGGTCCTGAGGGGCGCCGGCATTGTCACTACTTGACTAGGTTAGGGAAACCTAACCCGCACGGCGAGCAGGGGACGAGTCCATGGAACAACCGGTCATCTCCGGCACCGCGTGCGACGCGTCCGGAGCGACTTTCGCCGTCGTCGGTATCTCGAACATGCCGACGACCGACTGGGCCCAGGTCTTCAGGGCACTGGCGAACACCGATCTCACGATCCAGGGTGCCGCCTTACCCCAGGCCGCGCACCACGGCCCCCCAGCGAAAACGAACCCGGCGCGCGACGCCGAGCCGCCCGGAACGGAGCCCTCGGGCCCACCACGCCTGAGCATGACACCGCCCAGCGTGCTGAACCTCAACGCGTATCTCATGTACGCGATCGGCAAGGCCGCCCGCCGCAGACTCACCGAACGACTGGCCGCCCACAACCTGCGACTGTGGCATCTGACCGTCATGGCGCTGGTGGCCGACCTGGGCCCGCAGATGAAGACCGTCCTCGCCGCCCGGCTCGACATGAACTCCAGCGACCTGGTGAAGATCGTCAACGACCTGGTGAAGACCGGCCACGTCGACTGCGCCAGGGATCCGGCCAACCGGCGAAGGGTCCTCGTACGGCTGACCCCCGAGGGCCGGACCTACCTGGCCCAACTGAACGCGGACATCGCCTCGACGGACGACGACGTCCTGGCCCCGCTGAGCGAGCAGGAACGCGAGACGCTCGCCTCGCTGCTCCGCCGGGTCCACCGTCACCTCGAACCCAGCCCGGCGGGCGTGGTCCACGAACCCCCGCGGTACGTGGAGGTCCTGTCCGGCGGCGGCTCCGACGAGGACGGCCGGATCGACTGGACGCGGCGGGCAGAGGACATAGCCCGCTTCGTCGAGACCCGGCGCCCGCTGAACCCGGTCGCGTTCACGCACCACGCCGGCCGACGGCTCGACGTGCTCACGGCGACGGTCTCCCGTGGCCTCTACTCCGGTGAACCGGGCCTCGTACTCCACCAGGAGGACGAAGGCGTGGTCGTCGTCGCCGGCGCGGACCACGGCGGCAGCGGCAGGCCCGGCGTCGTGTTGCATCGCGTACGGACCGAGGAAGGCGGGGAGGTGCGTGCCGAGGAGTACCTCGCCGCCGGGGAGGCATGACGAGGGGCACGCGCTGACACCCGAACGGCCTGCCGGATACGCGTACGGGCCCGGAGAACCCTCGCGGGGTTCTCCGGGCCCGTGACGCGCATCCGCCGGAAGACCGGGGGCTACCCCCGGCGGCTGCGGACAAGCAGGTACAGGAAGTACGGCGTGCCGATCACGGCGGTCATGATGCCGGCGCCCAGCTGGGCCGGCGCGATGACGGTGCGGCCCACCAGATCCGCGGTGCAGACGAGGACGGCACCGAGGAGGACGGCGACCGGGACGACGCGGGCGTGCTGCCGGCCGACGAGGGCGCGGGCCGCGTGCGGGGCGACGAGTCCGACGAAGCCGATGGTCCCGGCGGCGGCCACGGCGGCGGCGCTGAGCACCACGCTGAGGACCAGGAAGCCGAGCCGGCCACGTCCGAGGTCCAGCCCGAGGAGCCTCGGGGTGTCCTCGTCGAGGGAGATGAGGTCGAGTTCGGTACGGCGCGCGACCGCGACGGCCAGGCCGACGGCCAGCGCGATGGCGAGCGGGACCACATCGGGAAGGGTCCGGCCGTAGGTGGAGCCCGACAGCCAGGTGAGCGCCTTGGTCGCGTTGAACGGGTCGGTCAGGATGATCAACAGGCTGACCAGGGCGGCGGCCCCGGAGTGGATCGCGAAGCCGACGAGGACGAGCCGGGTCTGCTGGAACCCGCCCCGCGCGGCCAGCCCGAAGAGCAGAGCGGAGGCCGCCGCGGCGCCCGCGAACGCGGCACCGGCCACGCCCCACCCGCCGGCCATCGGCACGGTCGTGACGAGGAGTACGGCACCGAGCGCGGCGCCGCCGGAGACGCCCATGATGCCGGGTTCGGCGAGCGGGTTGCGGGTCACGGCCTGGACGAGGGTGCCGGCGAGCGCGAGTGCCGCGCCCGCGCAGAGCGCGGCGAGGACTCGGGGGACGCGGGTGTCGAGGACGAAACCGACGGTCTGTCCGGCCCGGCCCATGGCCCAGTTGGTGACGTCGCCGAGGAGCAGTTTGGCGTCGCCGAGCAGGACGGCGGCGATGACGGCGCCGACGAGGACGGCCACCAGGGCGGCCGTGACCGTGAGGAAGACGGTCCGGCTGCGTATGTGCAGCCGGTCGGCGGCGACTCCGGCGGTGTCCCGCAGCCGCGCGGCCATGACGATCACGAAGACGGCGCCCACGAGGCTGGTGACGACGCCGGTCGGCACGGCGACCGCCGTGTCCGCCGGGACGAGCGTGCGCAGCAGCACGTCCGCGCCCAGCACGAGGGCGGCGCCGACGAGACCCGCGACCGGGATGCCGACCCGCGTCCGGGCGAGGCCGCGGAAGCGGCGGGCGAGGGGACGGACCAGGGCCGGAGCGCAGAGGCCGACGAAGCCGACCGGGCCGGCCAGGGTGACGGCGGCCGTGGAGAGCAGGGCCGCGAGCACGACCGCGGTCATGCGCGTGGCACGGACGGGGACGCCGAGGCCGCGGGCGGCGTCGTCGCCGAGGGCCAGGGCGTCGACCCGGCGGGCGAGCAGCAGCAGTCCGGCGAGCCCGACGACGCCGATGGGCGCCATCTGGAGGACGCCGTCGAAGCCGTTCTGGGAGATGCTCCCCTGGTTCCAGTGGTAGACGCCCTCGGCCTCCTGGGGGAACAGCAGGAGCAGCCCCTCGGTCATGGCGCTCAGACCGAGGGTCAGGGCGCTGCCGGCCAGCACCAGCCGGACCGTGCCGGTGCCCAGGCCGGAGAGTCCCAGTACGACGGCTGCGGCGGTGAGGCCGCCGGCGAAGGCGATGCCGGAGGAGGCGAGCAGCGGGAGCGAGACGCCGGTGGCTGCGGTGAGCCCGAGGGCGAAGTAGGAACCGGCGTTGACGGCGAGGGTGTCGGGCGCGGCCAGGACGTTGCGGCTGACCGCCTGGAGGGCCGCGCCGGCCATGCCGAGGACGACGCCGACGAGCAGCCCGGCGGCCATCCGCGGCAGGCGCGAGGCGATGACGACGGACGCGTCGGCCGGATCGGCCTGTCCGGTGAACGCCTTCCACACCTCGGACGCGCCCACGGCGGCGGTGCCCTGGGTGATGTCCACGAGCGCGAGGCCCGTGACGAGGAGAAGCAGTGCGGCCGTCACCGCGGCCGCGCCCGTCCGGGACGGGGCCGCCGACGGACGGGTGGCGGGGGTGGTTGCGGTGACGGCCATGGTCCTACTGCTTCGTCAGGGCGATGATCGAGTCGATGTACTTGTTCATCGACTCGGGGCCGCCGAACATCCAGATGCCGTCGGGCAGGCGGTGGACGTTGCCCTTCTTCACGAACGGCAGCGAGGTCCACACCTTGTCCTTGGCGAGAGCGCCGGTGAACGGGGTGCTGTTCTTGTCGCCGTCGTTGCCGATGTAGGCGAAGTGCACGTCGGCGCTCAGCTTGGTCAGGCCCTCGACGTCGGTGCTGCCGAGGCCGTACGCCGGGTCGCCCTTGACGGTCCAATCGTTCTTCAGGCCGAGCTTCTCGTTCACGGCGCCGATGAGCGAACCGCTGGTGAAGGGCCGGATGGACGTCTGGTTGGAGACCACGTAGCCGTCGGCGAACGCGACCTTCGCCCCGGCGAGACCGGCGCCGGCGAGGGCCTTCTTGCCCTCCTCGACCTTCGCCTCGAACGTCTTCTTGAGCTGGGCGGCCTTCTCCGTGGTACCGGTGGCCTGGGCGAGCAGGTCGAGGTTCTTCGTCATCTGCCCGATCGGGTCGGCCGCGTTCGCGGACTTGACCTCCACCACCGGCGCGACGCTGCGCAGCTGCTTGACGGCGGCCGGCGGCAGATCGGTGCTGGCGACGATCAGGTCCGGCTTCAGGGCGGCGATGGTGTCCATGCTCGGCTCGCCGCGAGTGCCGATGTCCTTCGGCTCGTTCTTCAGCGGGACGGCCTGGTCCCAGGTCTTGTAGCCCTTGACGTCGGCGACGCCGACCGGGTCGATGCCCAGCGAGACCAGGAGCTCGACCTCGTGCCACTCCGTGCCGACGACCTTCTTGGCGGGGCCGTTGAGCTCGACCTTCTTGCCGGAGGCGTCGGTGACGGTGATCTTCTCGGCGGGCTTCTTCGCCTTGTCGTCGGCGGCGGGCTCGGTGGTGCCGCAGGCGGTCAGGGTGAGGGCCGCCGTGGCGAGGACCGCGACGGTGAGGAGGTGTCGTCTCATGAGGGGGTGCTGAGCCTTTCGGTTCGGGTGTGGTGGCGGCCGATCGCCCGGGTGCGCAGGCGGCCGGTGAGGGGGTCGGGGTCGACGTCGATGCGGATGCCGTAGGTCTCGGTCAATCCCTCTGCCGTCAGGACGTCTTCGGGGAGTCCGTCGGCGACGATGCGTCCCGCGTGGAGCAGGACGATCCGGTCGCCGACGGCCGCGGCCTGGTCGAGGTCGTGGAGGACGGCACCGACGGCGATGCCGTGGTCGTCCGCCAGGTCGCGCATGAGGTCGAGGAGTTCGACCTGGTAGCGCAGGTCGAGATAGGTGGTCGGTTCGTCGAGGAGCAGTACTCCGGTCTCCTGGGCGAGGCAGCCGGCGAGCCACACCCGCTGGAGCTGTCCGCCGGACAGGTGCTCGACGCCCCGGTCGGCGAACTCCTCGACGCCGGTCAGCGCGAGGGCCCGGTCGACCGCGGCTCGGCCCCCCGGGTCGGCCTTGCCCCAGCGGCCCCGGTACGGATAGCGGCCGAACTCGACGACGTCCCGCACGGTGAGCCCGCTCGGCGTGGGACGCCCCTGGGTCAACAGGGCCACGTGTCGCGAGAACTCACGCGGACTCAGCGCGAGTCCGTCGGTGTCGCCGTCGATGACCAGCGCGGCGGTCCGGGGCCGCTGCAGCCGCGCGACGGTCCGCAGCAGCGTCGACTTCCCACTGCCATTGGGGCCGACCAGGACGGTCACCTCGCCCGGCCGCAACGTCAACGACGCCTCGTGGACGACGTCGACACCGTCGTACGCCACGGTGACATCTGTCGCCGACAGGGCATGTCCGCGGGAACGAGGGACCTCGGAGGTCTCTTCACCAACTCTCACGGAGCAGAGGTTAGCCTAACCTTACATCGGCTCTGAAGGGGGCCCCACGAGCTTGCCGCAAGACACGTTTCCGCCGAGTGCGGAGAACGCCATACGTCGAGCCGCCCCTCGCGCTGATCAGGTACGAGCAGCGTTCACCCGCCAGGCGCCTGCCGCCAGTCCGATCAGCTCACGGGGCGTTCTGTACCGTAACTCCCAGTTTCTCCCGCGCCTGTGCCCCCCCCCTGGCCAGCTCTTCCGGTCTCTTCAGCGGTTGGGTACGGCAGCGGGATCCACCCCCTCAACCTTCGCGCCGGCCACCTTGCCATCGAGCTTCCACCCCAACGCATCGAGAGCCTTGTGGACCCCGCTCGGGTCCACGGCCGGCCGGGCGTGGATCGCCGCCACGCGGTTCAGCCCCGGGAGGCGGTACGGGCGAGGCGCTGGGCCTCGTCCCGGGTGGAGCGCGCGATCGCGTCCTCGTCGGCTGTCAGCAGTCGCCCGTTCTCGACGATCTGACGCCCGTTGACGAACGACGCGGTGACCGGGGCCGCGGCCCCGAAGACGAGGGCGGTGATCGGGTCGGCGATGGAGGCGTGGGCGAGGGTGTCCAGCTTCCACAGGACCAGGTCGGCGAGTTTGCCGGCCTCCAGGGAGCCGGTCTGTTCGGCGCGGCCGAGGACCTGAGCGCCGCCGTAGGTGCCGAGGCGCAGGGCCTGGCGGGCGGTGAGCGCGGCCTCGCGATGGGCGCCGAGCCGGTTGATGAGCAGCGCGTTGCGCAGTTCGGTGTGGAGCTCGCCGGACTCGTTGGACGCGGTGCCGTCGACGCCGAGGCCGACGGGGACGCCGGCCTTGAGCATGTCGGGTACGCGGGCGATGCCGGCGGCCAGGCGGGCGTTGGACGACGGGCAGTGCGCCACGCCCGTCCTGGTCCGGGCGAAGGCGGCGATGTCGGAGTCGTTCATGTGGACGCAGTGCGCCATCCACACGTCCTCGCCGAGCCAGCCCGTCGACTCGAAGTAGTCCGTCGGGCCCATGCCGAAGAGTTCGTGGCAGAACTTCTCCTCCTCCACGGTCTCCGAGCCGTGGGTGTGCATCCGCACTCCGAGACGGCGGGCGAGTTCGGCTCCCTGGCGCAGCAGTTCGGTGGAGACGGAGAAGGGGGAACAGGGGGCGACGGCGATCTGCGTCATCGCGTCGAAGGAGGCGTCGTGGTGCTTCCTGACGGTCTCCTCGGTGGCGGCGAGGGCACCCTCGGTGGTCTCGACCGCGAAGTCCGGCGGCAGACCGCCGTCCTTCACGCTGCGGTCCATGGAGCCGCGGGCGAGAGTGAAGCGGACGCCCATCTCGGAGGCGGCCCGGATGATGGCGCCGGACAGGTCGCCGGAGCCCTGCGGGAAGACGTAGTGGTGGTCCATGGCGGTGGTGACGCCGCCGCGGGCCATCATCGCGAGGGAGCCCTGGGCCGCCGCGTACACCATCTCCTCATCGATGCGTGCCCAGGTGGGGTAGAGGGCGACGAGCCAGTTGAAGAGGTTGTGGTCGGTGGCGAGACCGCGGGTGATCCACTGGTAGAAGTGGTGGTGGGTGTTGATCAGGCCCGGCGTGACGAGGTGGCCGGAGGCGTCGATGCGCCGCACCACGTCCGTGAGGCTGTCGGGGGCCCTGCCCAGGCCGACCGACTCGATCCTGTTGCCCTCGATGACGACGTGGCCCGAGGCGTACTCGGTGTCCTGGGCGTCGACGGTCGCGATCGCGCAGTTCTCGATCACGGTGCGCTGGGCTGCTGCCGGAGGTGCCATGACGGTGTGTCCTTCTTCTTCGGATATGACGGGGAGGGCACGGCAGGACCCTCAGGGGATTTGAGTGCCGCGGCCGGGGGGCTGCGGGTGCCGAGGGGGTGAAGCTGTGTCGGGCGGCGCGCCGTCCGCCGGGACCCGCCGAAGCGGGACGCCGGCGGGGTCAGCGGCTCACCGGTTGGTCAGGTCATAGGGATGCGGGCTTGATACGGGCTACGGGCTTCCGCCTGGGTGATGTGGCGCACCCGCCGCTCGTACGGGAGGCAGCAGGGGTGGGTGGGCGCTCTTCGGCGTGACCGACCAGCTCCCGGAAATGCTCTGGCAATCTGCGCAGCCATCGGACGCGTTCGTCGGCGAGCTCCCGCAGCCTTGCCTCTGCGCTGCCGGCCACCACATGACCCATGTAGCGCTCGGTGATCTGCGTGTACTCCCGGCGCAGCACTCGTAGCGCACGCTGTGTCCGCTGTTCGTCGACCTCGGCGAGTTTCGCGAGTGGCGCGACCTGGCTCCTCCAACGGCCCTCGACGGCCTGCGCCAGCAGTCGGATGAGTTCCGCGACCTGGCCGATGGTCTCCCACAGGTGTTCGGGAGTCATCCCCAATGCGTCTGCCAGGGCCAGCGGTTCGCGTCGGTCGTCGTTCCAGCACTGATCGGTCTCCGTCCCGGCGTACCTGTGGATCTCCATCCCGATGCGGTGGGCCAGCCGTTCCCGGGTCAGCTGCCCGGCCAGGCGACGGTCGCGCAGCGTCTGCACCGGATCGGCGCCGAGAGGCACGCCCAACGTGGTTATTTCGGTGGTGACTTGTTCGAGGGTCATCCCCATCCGAAGGCGCGCCGCGCGGGCCTGGGCGGGAGAGTAGGGAGTTGTGGACACGAGCGGGTCACCTCGGTGGGGTTCTGGCAGAACTGTGGGGACGCCGCAGAGCGGTGGTCTGGTCTGCTGCAGTCGGCGGACGGCGGGTTTCCCGGCACTCCTCGGTCTGCGAAAGGCCGTCCCAGCCGGTGTCTTGCAGGGCGACGGGGATGAGCACGATGCCCATGACCATCAGCAACGGTGAAGGTCGCCCCCTGGACGAGTGGCAGCCGCGCGCCGATTTCGATGGCGGCGGCCGGGGCACTTGGGAGTCCCCCTGGGCCGCCTGGCCGGAATCCTGGCGCACTCTTGCCGGTGGACGGCCGACGCGGGCGAAGGCGGATTTGGTGTCGTCAGACGCCCACGCGATGGGCTGACCTGCCGGCCGAGGTCAGCTGGCGCCCTTGACCTGTTCGGGGGCCGCGATCGGCTTCTCCGCCCCGTGGCCGGCCGGATCCTCCGGCCCGGGCGCGGTCGAGGCGTCGCGCCTTCGGCCTACGTGGTTGAAGAGCAGGTTCAGTGTGACCGCCGCCAGGCAGCCCGCAGAGATGCCCGAGCTCAGCACGGTCGCGAGCTGCTCGGGGAAAGCGCGGTAGAAGTCCGGGAAGGCAATCGGGAAGATTCCGAACGCCAGGCTGACCGCCACAATGATCGCGTTCGATCCGGCACTCAGGTCAGCCTGGGCGAGCGTGCGCATGCCCGCCACGGCCACCGAGCCGAAGAGCACCACGCCAGCACCGCCGAGCACCGGCTGCGGCACCAGCGAGACCAGCGCGCCGACCGGCGGCAGCAGCCCCATCACCACCAGAAAGACACCGGCCATCGCGACCACGAATCTGCTGCGGATCCTGGTCAGCGCCACCAGTCCGATGTTCTGCGCGAAGGCCGAGCAGATGAAGCCGTTGAACACCCCACCGAACGCCGTCGCCAGACCGTCCGCGCGCAGACCGCCCGCGATCGTACGGTCGTCCGCCTTCCGCTCCACGACCTCGCCGAGCGCGATCATGTCGGCGGTGGACTCGGTCATCGAGACCAACATCACCACCAGCATGGCAATGATCGAGGCCACCTCGAAGCGCGGCGCCCCAAAGGCGAACGGGTTCGGCAGCTCGAAGACCGGCAGGCTGCTGAGCACGTGTACGTCGACCTTGCCGAACGGGATCGCAGCGAGAGTGCCGACGAGCAGACCGAGCAGGATCGAGATCCGCTGCAGGAAGCCACGCAGGAAGTGGTTGAAGAGCAGCACGGCGATCAGGGTGAACCCCGCGAGGCTCAGATTGACCAGCGAACCGTAGTCCTCCGCGCCGGAGTTGCCACCCTGCGCCCAGTTTCCGGCCACCGGGAGCAGGGAGATCCCGATCAGCGCGATCACCGTGCCGCTGACCACCGGCGGGAAGAACCTGACGAGCCGGCAGAAGACCGGTGCCAGCAGGAAACAGAAGAGACCCGCGACGATGGTGGACCCGAAGATCAGCGGCAGCGCGGCGCCCTTCTCAGCCTCGACCACCGCGAGGATCGGCGAGACGACCGCGAAGGAGACACCGTTGACGAAGGGAAGTCGCGAACCGATCCGCCAGACACCCAGGGTCTGCAGGAGGGTCGCGACGCCGGCGATGACCAGGCTGGCTGCGAGCAGGGTGGTGAGCTGGGCCGCGGTGAGGCCCACCGCAGCTCCGATGATCAGGGGCGGAGCGGCCACCCCGGCGTACATGCTGGCGACGTGCTGGAGCGCGACGGTCGCCATCCGACCAGGCGGCAGCACCTCGTCGACGGGGTGACGTGACGTCCTCGACTCGACCGACATCCGACGTTCCACCTGCTGTCCCTCCACATCTGGCTGTGGCTTCGGGCCCGGGAACGACGACCGAGCTGCGGGACGAGCGCGGTGACGCTGGGACGACCCTGGCGGACGACGGAGTCGTCGCCCACCCGCCGGAGCTGAGGGAGCAGGTCCGACCCATGAGGGAATCCATGATGCGGAAACCAATTTCCGCGTCCCACGGAATGTAGAAAGTGTCCCCCGCATCGTCAATCCCTCCCACCCGATCGACGCACGCGAGCACGGGAATCTGGAGTTTCCTCCAACGACGTCAGGCATCGAGCGGACGCGCCTGTGGCCGGGATGTGGCACCAGTCGCGGAGGCTCCATCGCGGTCGGGGGTCGAGGCCGCCGGCTCCGGCGGGTCATGCCGCCGGCCCCACCGCCTCGGCAGGTCGCGGGGAGCCAGGATGATCCCGGCTCCCCGCTGTGCTGTCAGGCGGAGGGAGGGTTGCCGTAGTAGGCATCGGGGCCGTGCTTGCGCGTGAAGTGGCGGTCAAGGACGTGTTGCGGGGGCTCGACCGTGCCCAGGGCGATGGTGTGGAGGGCCATCTCGGCCACCGCCTCGCAAATGATCGCGTGCTCAAGGGACGCGGTGGCATCGGCGCCCCAGGTGAAGGGACCGTGGTGGGCGACCAGGGCTCCGGGGACCTCCCCGGCCCGGGTGTCGTCACGGTCGAGCAGGTCCACGATGACCTGACCGGTGTGGTACTCGTAGTCCGTGGCGCACTGCTGGGGGGTCAGGGCCGCGGTGACCGGGACGGGCCCGTTGAACGTGTCCGCGTGGGTCGTGCCGAGCACCGGTATCGGACGCCGGGCCTGGGCGAAGGCGACGGCGTGGGTGGAGTGCGTGTGGGTCACGCCTCCGATGGAGGGGAAGGCCAGGTAGAGGCTCCGGTGCGTCTCCGTGTCGGTGGACGGTCGCAGGTGGCCTTCCACGACGCGCCCGTCGGACAGGGAGACGACGACCAGGTCGTCCTCGCTCAGCACGTCGTAGGCCACTCCCGAGGGCTTGATGACGAAGACGCCGGCCTCCCGGTCCACGCCGCTCACGTTGCCCCAGGTGAGCGTGGCCAGACCCGCACGGGGGATGCGGAGGTTGGCCTCCAGTACCTCCCGGCGCAGTTCCTTGGAAACGGCAGTGGTCACGGAGGGCTCCGTCCTCGCGGGCGTGGATGGGGTGAGGGAGGTACTCACAGGCTCTGGGCCAGACGGTGGTAGGCCTGGTTCCAGCGCAGCTCGCGCGTGAAGCGCCGGACGGTGGTGTCCTCGTCGATGACGGCGAGTTCGGTCCGCAGCATCTCGGCGAGGTCGTCGAGCTCCTCGCCACCGAGGGCGGTGGTCAGGACGGTGTGGTGCGGTGCTCCGGCCGTCAGCCAGGCCTCGGTGGAGGTACGCAGGTCGGGACGAGGGCGCCAGACGGCTCGGGCGACAGGGAGCTTGGGCAGCGGCTCGGGCGGGGTGACGACATCGATGTGGTTGGCGACGAGGCGGAAACGGTCGCCCATGTCGGCGAGACCGACGACGACGGCCGGACCGGGATCCGCGTCGAAGACGAGGCGGACCGGGTCCTCGCGTCCCCCGATGCCGAGCGGATGGATCTCGCAGGTGGGCGTGGCCGACGTGAGCGAGGGGCAGACCTCGAGCATGTGGGCGCCGAGGATGAGTTCCTGACCCGGCGTGAGGTCGTAGGTGTAGTCCTCCATGAAGGAGGTGCCGCCGGGCAGGCCGTGGGCCATCGCCTTCAGCGTGCGCAGCAGGGTGGAGGTCTTCCAGTCGCCTTCGCCGCCGAAGCCGTAGCCGTCCGCCATCAGGCGCTGCACGGCGAGCCCGGGCAGCTGACGCAGGCCCCCCAGGTCCTCGAAGTTGGTGGTGAAGGCGCGGAACCCGCCTTCCGTGAGGAAGGTACGCAGACCGGCTTCGACGCGGGCGGCGTAGCGCAGGGAGTCGTGGCGCTCACCACCTGGCCGCAGCTCGGGCGCGAGGGCGTAGAGGTCCTCGTACTCCTTGACGAGGGCGGTGACGGAGTCCTCGGGGGCGGCGTCGACCGCGGCGACGAGGTCGTTGACGCCGTACGTGTTGACCGAGACCCCGAACCGCAGTTGCGCCTCGACCTTGTCGCCCTCGGTGACGGCGACGTCGCGCATGTTGTCGCCGAACCTGGCGAGCCTGAGGGTGGTGAGCTCGGCGCGGCCGACGGCGGCGCGGGCCCATCCGGCGATGCGGTCGACGACCTCGGGGGTCGAGACGTGGCCGGCCACGGTCTTGCGCGGGACGCCGAGGCGGGTCTGGACGAAGCCGAACTCGCGGTCGCCGTGGGCGGCCTGGTTCAGGTTCATGAAGTCCATGTCGATGGTGGACCAGGGCAGTCGACGGTTGGCCTGGGTGTGCAGGTGCAGCAGGGGCTTGCTCAGGGCGTCGAGGCCGGCGATCCACATCTTGGCCGGGGAGAAGGTGTGCATCCAGGCGATCAGACCGATGCACCGGTCGTCGGCATTGGCCTCCAGGCAGAGCGCGCGGATGGCGGCCGCGTCGGTGAGGACCGGCTTCCACACCAGGCGGACGGTCATCTGGGGCTGGTCTGCGAGGGTGTGGCACAGGGTGCGGGCCTGGTCGGCGACCTGAGCCAGGGTCTCGTCGCCGTAGAGGGACTGGCTGCCGGTGAGAAACCAGATCTCGCGGTCGGGCTGGGCAAGCGTCATGTCGGATGTGCTCCTCGGAGGTGCGGGGGCGGAGAAGTCGGGCCGGTGGTGGCCGGGAGCGGGCAGGCGCCCCGGTCAGTCAGTGGGGGCGTGCCGGTCACTCAGGGAGGGAGGCGTGCCGGTCAGCCGGTGGTGGCGAGGCGTGCGGTGTTGCGGATGCGTCGCAGGCGGTGCAGGAGGAGGTCCGCGCCGGTGCCGAAGTGCTCGTGCAGGGCGCGGTACTCGCCGAACAGCGCGTCGTAGGCGTCCGCGCGTGCCGGGTCGGGCAGGTACGCGTGGCGCTGCACGCTGCCCATGACGGAGGCGGCGGAGCGGACGTCGGGGTAGGCGCCCGCGGCGACGGCGGCGTGGATGGCCGAGCCGAGCGCCGGCCCTTGTTCGGAGGTGCCGACGGAGACGGGGCGGCGCAGCACGTCGGCGTAGATCTGCAGGAGCAGCGCGTTCTTCCGCAGGCCTCCGGTGACGATGAACTCCTCGACGGGTATCCCGCCGCTCTCGAAGGTCTCGACGATCACCCGGGTGCCGTAGGCGGTGGATTCGAGCAGGGCCAGGTAGACGTCTTCGGGCCGGGTGTCGAGGGTGAGGCCGGCGATGACGCCCGAGAGGCGGTGGTCGACCAGCGTGGAGCGGTTGCCGTTCATCCAGTCGAGGGCGACCAGGCCGTGCGCGCCGACCGGCTGGCCGGCGGCCTTGCGGGTCAGGAGCTGGTGCAGGTCCTCGCCCGATGCCTCGGCCTCGGCGCGGTAGTGGTCCGGGACTCCCTGCCGGAGCCACCAGGCGAAGATGTCGCCGACCGCGCTCTGGCCGGCCTCGTAGCCATAGGCGCCCTCGACTATGCCGCCGTCGACGACCCCGCAGATGCCGGGGACTTCGGCGAGGGTGTCGCCGTTGAGTACGTGGCAGGTGGACGTGCCCATGATGGCGAGCATCCGGCCGTTCTCCACGGCGCCCGCCGCGGGTGCGGCCACGTGGGCGTCGACGTTGCCGACCGCGACGGCGATGCCTTCGGGGAGCCCGGTCCAGCGCGCGGCCCGACCGCTCAGTCCGCCGGCCCGGGAGCCCAGGGGTGAGAGCGGGTGCTCCAGGCGCGTGGCGGCGAAGTCGGCGAATTCCGGGTGGAGTTCGGCGAGGAATCCGGCCGAGGGGTAGGCACCGTCCTGGTGGATGCCCTTGTAGCCGGCGGTGCAGGTGTTGCGGGACTCGGCGCCGGTCAGCTGCCAGACGATCCAGTCGGCCGCCTCGATCCAGCGGGCGCAGGCGGCGTAGACGGCCGGGTCCTCCTCCAGGACCTGGAGGGCCTTGGCGTACTGCCATTCGGAGGAGATCTTGCCGCCGTACCGTGCGATCCACTTCTCGCCGCGGGCGTGAGCGAGGGCGTTGATGCGGTCGGCCTGCCCCTGGGCCGCGTGGTGCTTCCAGAGTTTGGGCCAGGCGTGCGGGCGGTCCGCCCACTCGGGCGTCAGGGCGAGCGGGGTGCCGTCCGGGGTGGTCGGCAGGACCGTGCAGGCGGTGAAATCGGTGGCGATCCCGATCACGTGGGCCGCGTCGACTCCGGCGTCGGCGAGCGCCGCCGGAACGGCGGTGCGCAGGACGTCGCGCCAGTCCTCGGGGTGCTGGAGCGCCCAGTCGGGGGGCAGCGGGGCCGCGGTGAGGGGAAGACGGTCCTCGATGACGGCGTGGCGGTACGCGTGGACCGCCGAACCGAGTTCTGCGCCGTCCCGGACCCGGACGACGACGGCACGCCCGGAGAGGGTGCCGAAGTCGACTCCGATGGTGCAGGCCTCGGGGTGGTGTCGGGCTGCGGTGCCGGAAAGGGCGTGAGGGGTCACGATGTGTCTCTCTCGTCATGAGCAGGGGCCAGGAGGGCATCCCGATTGTTAACGCTCACACTTGGGTTGAACAAGAGTTTGATGCGGTTCTGGCGCAAACAATCGTCGGGAGATGGAGCTCTGGAAGTGAGCGCTCACTTCGCTGTCACAGGGGCAGTCCGGCGCCGTGACCCGACCCTGCGGGACATGGGGCGGCCGACGGGAGTGGGCGGAGCGGCCCGGGGGGCGCTCGCGCGGGCGGGCCTGCGCGTGGCCGGACGGGGGCATGAGCGAACCGGCGAACGGACGGCCCGGCGAACGGACGGCCCGGTCGCCTGCCGGCGGATCAGCGCTCGAACCGGCCGGCGCGTTGGCGGACCGGCGCGCGGAACCTCCGGCACTCACCGCCTGCCGGCGGCAGGCCCGCGCGACGACGGCCGGGAGGCGACCGCGCGAGCCTGCCGCCGCGTCAGGCCTCGTTCGAAGGTCGTGTGCTCGCGCGCATGATGAGCTGCGGTTGCACCAGAAGGTGCTCGGCCTTCCGGGCGCGGCCCTCGATGTGGTCCACCAGGAGCCCGATGCTGCGGCGCCCGATGGCGGCGAAGTCCTGGCGGACCGTCGTCAGCGGCGGCGGGAAGTACTCGGCCTCCGGGATGTCGTCGAAGCCGGCGACGGCGACCTGCCCGGGGGTGCGGATCCCGCCCTCGCGCAGCGCCCGCAGGACACCGAGCGCCATCTGGTCGTTGGCGACGAAGACGGCTGTCACCGGTGTCGCCCCGCGGCGGGCCAGGGCGAGGCCGGCGAGCTCCTGTCCCGCCCGGTACCCGGACAGCGGGCTCCAGTCCCCCGCCAGTACGCGCGGAGGGTCCATGCCGTTCTCCTCCAGGACGGCGCGCCATCCCGCGGTGCGGGCCTCGCTCTCCAGCCAGTCCTCGGGACCCGCCACGTGCCAGACGGTGCGGTGCCCGGCGGCGAGCAGGTGCTCGGTGACCATGCGGGCGCCGAGCTCCTGGTCGAGGGAGACGCCGGGCAGATCGAGCTGATGACCTCCTTCCACCGTGACCACGGGGAAGGGCGCCTCGAGTTCGGCGAGCGCCTGCACGTGCGAGCGTTGCGGGGTGATGGCCACGACGCCCTCCACGCCCCAGGACGCGAGATGGTCGATGGCGTCCTTGAGACCCTGCCCCGCGCCGGTGCGCAGGCTGACGGTCGAGACGAGGTAGCCCTGCTCCCGGGCCGCCTCCTCCAGGCCGGTCAGGGTGCTGGCGGGGCCGTACAGGGCGGTGTTGACGGCGATGACGCCCAGCGTCCTCGTGCGGCGCGTCACCAGGGCGCGTGCGGCGGAGTTGCGGCGGTAGCCGAGCCGCTCGATGGCCAGGGTGACCTGGTCACGGGTGGCCGCGCGCACGTTGGGGTGACCGCTCAGCACCCTGGAGACGGTCTGGTGGGAGACCCCCGCCTCTCGCGCGACGTCGGCCATCGTCGGCGGGCGGACGTCTTCCGCGGACTGCGCCACGTTCGCCTCCCCTCTCCGTGCTCACGGCTGTGTATCGATGCGAGAAAAACCTTATCGCCTCTTGTACCACGACGTTGTGAGCGCTAACAATCTAGCTCGACCAGGGTGTCGACACCCTGGCCCCCAACCGGAACGGCGCCGTCCCGGTGGTGCGAGGACACGCGCTGCCGTCGAGCCCGCCCCGGTCGGAGCCGCCCTCGACGACGGGATGGGTATCCCCCATGAAGAAGTTCCGTTCCGCATCCGCCCTCCTGGCCGTGGCCACCGGCTGTGCCCTGCTGCTGACCGCCTGCGGGCAGAACAGCGAGGGGGGCAGCCAGGAGGCGAAGGACAAGAAGGACCTCACCATCGGCATCGCGATGCCCACCAAGTCCTCCGAGAGGTGGATCGCCGACGGCAAGAACATGACCGCGAGCCTGAAGAAGGCCGGATTCTCCACGACTCTGCAGTACGGCGAGGACGACCCCGACCAGCAGGTCGCCCAGATCGAGAACATGATCACCCAGGGCGTCGACGCCCTGGTCGTGGCCGCCATCAACGGCGAGGCCCTCTCCAACGTCCTCCAGCAGGCGGCGGACGCCCACATCCCCGTGATCTCCTACGACCGGCTCATCCTGGGCTCCCCGCACATCGACTACTACGCCTCCTTCGACAACGAGAAGGTCGGCGAACTCCAGGCCACGTACATCGTCGAGAAGCTCGGCCTGAAGGCCGGCGCGAAGCAGGGCCCCTTCAACGTCGAGCTGTTCGCCGGGTCCAACGACGACAACAACACCAAGTACTTCTTCAACGGCGCGATGAAGGTGCTGAAGCCGTACCTGGACAAGAAGCAATTGGTCGTACGCTCCCAGCAGACCCAGCTCAACCAGGTCACCACGCTGCGATGGGACGGCGGTACGGCCCAGAAGCGCATGGACGACCTGCTGACCTCCGCGTACGCCACGGCCCGGGTCGACGCCGTCCTCTCCCCCTACGACGGCATCTCCATCGGCATCCTGTCCGCCCTGAAGTCGGACGACTACGGGAGCGCCGCCAAGCCGCTTCCGATCGTCACCGGACAGGACGCGGAAGTCGCCTCGGTGAAATCGATCATCGCGGGCGAGCAGACGCAGACCGTCTACAAGGACACGCGCGCGCTCGCGCAGGTCGCCGCCGACATGGTGACCGCAGTCCTCGACGGCAAGAAGCCGGAGATCAACGACGACACCACGTACGACAACGGCAAGAAGGTGGTTCCGGCCTTCCTCCTGGACCCGGTCAGCGTCGACAAGTCGAACTACCGCAAGGTCCTGGTGGACTCCGGCTACATCGACGCCGGCGCCCTGTGATGCCCCCCGCCCCGCCCCGCTCCCCCGGCGTCCCCTCCCCGCCCCCGGCCGGCCCCGTCCTCGAGATGCGTTCCATCGTCAAGTCCTTCCCCGGAGTCAGGGCACTCTCCGATGTCAGCCTGTCCGTGGAACGCGGCGAGGTGCACGCCCTGTGCGGGGAGAACGGTGCCGGCAAGTCGACCCTCATGAAGGTCCTCTCCGGCGTCCACCCGCACGGCAGCTACGAGGGCGAGATCCTCTTCGACGGCGAGCCGTGCCGTTTCAAGGACATCCGGGCGAGCGAGCGACGCGGCATCGTCATCATCCACCAGGAGCTCGCACTCGTCCCCTACCTGTCGATCGCCGAGAACATCTTCCTGGGCAACGAACCGTCCCGGCGCGGGATCATCGACTGGCACGAGGCGCTGCGCCGTGCGTCCGAACTGCTCGGCCGGGTCGGCCTCGACGAACACCCCGAGACCCGGGTCGCCGACATCGGTGTCGGCAAGCAGCAGCTCGTGGAGATCGCCAAGGCGCTGGCGAAGGACGTCCGCCTGCTGATCCTCGACGAGCCGACTGCGGCGCTCAACGACGAGGACAGCGCGAAGCTGCTGCGCCTCATGCGGGAGTTGAAGGGCCAGGGCATCACGTCGATCATCATCTCGCACAAGCTGAACGAGATCGCCCGGATCGCCGACTCCGTCACGATCCTGCGCGACGGGCGCTCCATCGAGACCCTCGACGTCAGGGACCCGGCCACCACGGAGGAACGCATCATCCGCGGCATGGTGGGACGGAACCTCGACAGCCGCTTCCCCGAGCGCACCCGGTACGAGGGCGCGGCCGACGCCGCGCCCGCCCTGGAGATCCGGGACTGGACCGTGCGCCACCCGCTCGACCGAGGCCGCAAGGTGGTGGACGGGGTCTCGCTCCAGGTCCGCCGGGGTGAGATCGTCGGGGTCGCGGGACTCATGGGGGCCGGCCGGACCGAACTCGCCATGAGCGTCTTCGGGCGCTCCTACGGCCGCTACGAGCGCGGCACGGTGCTCAGGGACGGCCGGGAGGTACGGACGCACACCGTCCCCGAGGCGGTCGCCCACGGCATCGCGTACGTCACCGAGGACCGCAAGCACTACGGTCTCGACCTCGGGGACTCCGTGAGCCGGAACATCTCGCTCGCGTCCCTCGGCGCCCTCGCCCGCCGCGGGCTCGTCGACGGGCACGAGGAACGCAGGGTGGCCGAGCGGTTCCGGCGGACCATGGGCATCAAGGCTCCGAACGTCCTCGAACCGGTCGGCCGTCTCTCCGGCGGCAACCAGCAGAAGGTCGTGCTCAGCAAGTGGATCCTCGCGGGACCGGACGTCCTCGTCCTCGACGAGCCCACGCGCGGGGTCGACGTGGGAGCCAAGTACGAGATCTACACCGTGATCGACCGGCTCGCCGCCGAGGGCAAGGCGATTCTCTTCATCTCCTCCGAGCTGCCCGAACTCCTCGGCATGTGCGACCGCGTCTACACGATGGCCGCCGGACGGCTGACCGGCGAGGTCGGCGGCGAGGAAGCCACCCAGGAAGTCCTGATGCGGCACATGACGCAGGACACCGCCGCGTCCACCACACCATCCGCACCATCCGCGCTCCCCGCAGGCGCCGCCTCCGACGAAGGACACCAGGCATGAGCACCGACGCCAGCACGAAATCGACCGTCCCGGCGGCCCCTGACAGCGGGTCCTCGCCCACCGGGACACCGGTGGGCCGGGTGCTCCTGGACGGAGTCCGGCGGAACATGCGCCAGTACGGGATGCTCTTCGCACTCGGCCTGATCGTGCTCCTCTTCCAGATCTGGACCGGCGGCGACCTCCTGCTGCCGCGCAACGTCTCCAACCTGGTGCTGCAGAACAGCTACATCCTCATCCTGGCCATCGGGATGATGATCGTCATCATCTCGGGGCACATCGACCTGTCGGTGGGCTCCCTCATGGCACTGGTCGGTGGCATCGGAGCCGTGCTCATGGTCGAGCACCATGTGTCCTGGCCCGTGGCGGTGCTCCTCACCCTGCTGCTCGGAGCCGTCGCCGGCGCTCTCCAGGGATTCTTCATCGCGTACGTCGGCATACCGTCGTTCATCGTGACGCTCGCCGGCATGCTGCTGTTCCGCGGGCTCACCGAGATCTTCCTCAAGGGGCAGACCCTCGGCCCGTTCCCGGACGGACTGCAGAAGGTCGCCAACGGCTTCCTGCCCGAGGTGGGGCCGAAGACCAACTACCACAACCTGACCCTGCTCCTCGGCCTGGGACTGGTCGCCTACGTGGTCGTCCAGGAGTTCCGGGACCGTCGTCGGCAGCGGGAGTTCGCCCTGGAGACGCTCCCCACCGGCCTGTTCGCGCTCAAGACGACGGCGCTGGTCGCCGCCGTCCTGGCCACCACCCTGCTGCTCGCCAGCTACAAGGGCGCCCCGGTCGTCCTGCTGATCCTGGCCGCGCTGCTCGTGGCCTTCGGATACGTCATGCGCAACGCGGTGATCGGCCGCCACGTGTACGCGATCGGAGGGAACCTGCCCGCCGCGAAGCTCTCCGGGGTCAAGGACAGGAAGGTGACCTTCGCGGTGTTCCTGAACATGGGAATGCTCGCGGCGCTCGCCGGACTCGTCTTCGCGGCCCGCTTCAACGCGGCCTCGCCGAAGGCGGGCGTGAACTTCGAACTGGAGGCCATCGCCGCCGCGTTCATCGGCGGAGCGTCGATGAGCGGTGGCATCGGAACCGTCCTGGGAGCCATCATCGGCGGCCTGGTCCTCGGCGTGCTCAACAACGGCATGAACCTCGTCGGGGTGGGTACCGACTGGCAGCAGGTCATCAAGGGCCTGGTGCTGCTCGCGGCGGTCGGCTTCGACGTGTGGAACAAGCGCAGGGCAGGCGCCTGACGCCACTCCGGACACGGCTGTGCCCGCCGGCGGAGGAACCGGCGGGCACAGCCGTGTCCACGTGTCCGCACGGCAGTCCGTGGAGGCGGGCGCCGCGGGTGTGCACCACTGCCGTGAGTCCCCCGGGAAAGCCGAAGGTCGAGCGTTCTCCGGACTCCGGGCAGGGCCGGCAGACCGGTGGTACTCCGGTGGGGGCGGGTGGGTCCGGGTTCATGGGGTTCCTTGTCCGGAGTGGGGTGGTGCCGCCCGGAACGGGGGCAAGGGGGCCCTGGCCCCCGTTCCGGGCGCGGTCGTCGCGCGGGCGGTACGGCAGGGGGTGGTCATTCCGCCGGGCGGGTTCCGCCGAAGAGCCGTTGCAGGAGGATGAAGACGAACAGCAGGCCGCCGATGACGATGCGCGTCCACCACGAGCTGAGCGTGCCCTGGAAGCTGATGACGGTCTGGATCAGACCGAGGACCGTCACGCCCAGCGCCGTTCCCAGAACGAAGCCGGAGCCCCCGGTCAGCAGCGTTCCCCCGATGACGGCGGCCGCGATGGCGTCGAGTTCCATGCCGACGGCGTGCAGGGCGTAGCCAGACAGCATGTAGAAGGTCAGCAGCAGGCCGCCGAGGGCGGAGCACAGACCGCTCACTGCGTACACCGCGACCTTGGTGCGTCCCACGGGCAGGCCCATGAGGCGGGCCGAGGACTCGTTGCCGCCCAGGGCGTAGACGGTGCGGCCGAAGCGGGTGTGGTGCAGGACGACGAAGGCGAGCGCCAGCACCACCAGGGCGACGACCACGGCGGGCGACACGAACAGGCCGCCGGGCAGGAGCACCCGGGTCTGGGCGATCCGTGTGGTCGTCGGGTCGGTGAGGGAGACGGACTCGGTGCTGATCATGTAGCAGAGGCCGCGGGCGAGGAACATGCCCGCGAGGGTGACGATGAAGGGCTGGATCTCGAAGGCGTGGATCACCCAGCCCATCAGCGCGCCTCCGCCGGCTCCCACGAGCAGGACGACGGGTACCGCGAGGGCGAGCGGCAGGCCGTTCTGTTCGACGAGCCAGGCCGTCAGCATGGTCGACAGGGCCACCATGGAGCCGACGGACAGGTCGATCCCGCCGGTGAGGATGACGAAGGTCATGCCGATGGCCACGACGAGCAGGAATCCGTTGTCGATCAGTACGTTGAGCAGGACCTGCGCGGAGAAGAAGCCTTCGTACTGCAGGGAGCCGACCGAGAACATCGCGACCAGCAGGGTGGCCGTCACCATGAGCGGCAGTCGGGTGGCATGCCGTACCGAGAACCGGTGGAGCGGCTTGGCGAGGGAGCTGAGGGTGGTGCTCACGGGTGGACCTCCTGCCGGCGGGCCGCGACGTCCCCGGCTGCGGGAGCCTGGTCCGGAGCGGCCGGTCGGCGACTGCGTGAGAGCCGCGCGCGGAAAGCGGGCGACTGGACGAGACATACGACGATGACGACCAGGGCCTTGAACACGAGGGTGGTCTCGGGCGGTACGCCGAGGGTGTAGATCGTGGTCGAGAGGGTCTGGATGATCAGTGCGCCCAGGACCGTCCCGCCGAGGGAGAACCGGCCGCCGGTGAGAGCGGTGCCGCCGATGACCACGGCGAGGATCGCGTCCAGCTCGATCCACAGGCCCGCGTTGTTGCCGTCGGCGCTGGACACGTTGGAGCTGATCATCAGTCCGGCCACCGCGGCGCACACCGCGCTGACGACGTAGACGGTGACCAGCAGCCCGGCTGCCCGGACGCCGACGAGGCGGCTGGCCACGGGGTTGCCGCCCACCGATTCGATGAGCATGCCGAGCGCGGTCCGCCGGGTGACGAGGGAGGTCGCGGCGACGAGGGCGGCGGCGAGCAGGACGGCGAAGGGGAGGGTGAGCCAGTAGCCACCGCCGATCATCTTGTAGGCGCCGCTGGACACGCTGATGATCTGGCCGTCGGTGATGAGCTGGGCCACGCCGCGCCCGGCGACCATGAGGACCAGCGTGGCGACGATGGGCTGGACGCCGAGCCGGGCGACGAGGAAGCCGTTCAGCAGTCCGATCGCGGCGGCCACCCCGATCGCCACCGCGACCGCCGTGATGACGGTGGACAGGCTTCCGGGGTCTTTCGCCGTGGCGATGTGCTCGCACGCCAGGGCGCCGGAGATGGCGACCGTCGAGCCGACCGAGAGGTCGATGCCCCGGGTCGCGATGACCAGCGTCATGCCGAGCGACACGAGGATCAGCGGGGCGCCGAACTGGAGGATGTCGACGGGGCTGCCGTACAGGTGTCCGTTCTGGACACGGACGGCGAGGAAGTCGTGGGTGAGCGCGACGTTCCCGAGCAGCAGGGCGCCGAGGACGGCGGCGGGCCAGAACAGGCGGTGCCCGGTGAGCCGCCGGGTGCCCGGCGCCCTGGCCGGGCGCGCCCCGGCGCCGGTGTCGTCAGGTGGTGTCATGAGGTTGCTCCGGTGGCGATGGCGCCCAGGATCCGGTCGGGCGTCAGGGTGTCGTCGTTCGGGAGGGTGGCGACGAGACGGTGGTCGCGCAGGACGCCGACCCGGTGGCTCAGCCGCAGGACTTCCTCGAGTTCGGCGGAGATGTAGAGGACCGCTGGGCCCTCGGCGGCGAGGCGCGTCACCAGCCGCTGGATCTCCGTCTTCGCGCCGATGTCGATGCCCCGCGTGGGTTCGTCCAGGATCAGCAGCTCGGGATCGGTCAGCAGCCACCGGGCGAGCAGCACCTTCTGCTGGTTGCCGCCGCTGAGGTTGCGGACCTGCGCCTCGGGGGCGGCCGGGCGGATGTCGAGGACCTCGATCCACCGAGCGGCGATCTCGTCCTGCCGGGCGCGGGAGAGGGGTCTGGTCCAGCCCCGTGC
This sequence comes from Streptomyces solicamelliae, assembly GCF_045348655.1. NCBI lineage: Bacteria > Bacillati > Actinomycetota > Actinomycetes > Kitasatosporales > Streptomycetaceae > Streptomyces > Streptomyces solicamelliae. The sequence goes on along the minus strand of NZ_CP160404.1, from coordinate 6,896,626 downwards.
GGCTTGCAGGGCGAGCACGATGTTCTCGCGGACGGTGAGTTCGCCGATCAGGCCCTCCGCCTTGCGGTTCTCCGAGCAGAAGGCGATCTTGTGCGCGATGGCGGTGCGCGGGGAGCGCAGGACGGTGTGGTCGCCGTCGATCCGCAGCTCGCCCCCGTCGGCGTGGTCGGCGCCGAAGAGCAGCCGGGCCGCCTCCGTACGTCCGGATCCGAGGAGCCCGGCCAGGCCGATGACCTCCCCGCGGTGGATGTCGAGGTCGTACGGCTGGATGGACCCGGTCCTGGCGAGTCCGCGGGCGCTCAGGAAGGGGACGTCCGCGGGTCCTGAGGTGGTGACGGTGCCGGTCCGGGACGTCTCGGCGAGTTCGTCCAGGCTGCGCAGCTCGCCGCCGACCATGCGGTGGACGAGGGTGACGGGCGTCAGCTCGTCGATCCGGTACTCGCCTTCGAGGCGGCCGTTGCGCAGGACCGTGACCCGGTCGCACAGGTCGAAGACCTGGTCGAGGAAGTGGGTCACGAAGAGGATCGCGACGCCCCGGTCGCGGAGCCGGCGCACCAGCGTGAACAGCTGGGCGACTTCCTCCCGGTCGAGGCTGGAGGTCGGCTCGTCAAGGACGAGGACCTTCGCCTTGATGTCCACGGCGCGCACGATCGCGACGAGCTGCTGGACGGCGATGGAGTGCGCGCTCAGCGGCATACGGACGTCGAGGCCGAGTTCCAGCTCGGTGATGAGCTGCTCCGCGCGCCGGTGGAGGGCCGCCCAGTGGACGAGTCCCAGGCGCCGGGGCTCACGGCCGATGAGGATGTTCTCGGCGACGGAGAGGTTGGGGCAGAGGTTCACCTCCTGGTAGACCGTGCTGATTCCGGCGTGCTGGGCCTCCAGGGGTTCGGAGAATCGCCGGTGGTCTCCGTCGACGGCGACGGTTCCCGCGTCGGGCGGGTGGACTCCGGTGAGCACCTTGATGAGGGTGGACTTGCCGGCGCCGTTCTCGCCCATCAACGCGTGGACCTCGCCGGGGAAGAGGCGCAGGTCCACGCCGTCGAGGGCGAGGACGCCGGGGAAGGCCTTGCGGATGCCACGGGCCTCCAGGACGGGCCGGCCGGTGGGGGTGGGTGTGCGGGGGGTGGGTGGGGCTGCCATCCGCCCTCCTCTCCTGAGGCGTCCGGGGGCGGCGCGAGGGCGGTCCCCGGCGCGTGCGGGCGGTGGGTCAGTACTGGCGGCCGGGCAGGGCGGCCGCGGCCTGGTCCTGCGTGAAGACGCCCTCCTTGGTCTCGACCCGTCGCGGGACGTCCTCCCCCGCCGCGACCTTCTTGGCGAGTTCCATCAACTGGTCGCCGAGGAGCGGGTTGCACTCGACCACGACGTTGATCTTCTTCGCCTGCATGGCGACGAAGGCGTCCTTGATGCCGTCGACGGAGATCACCTTGATGTCGGTGCCCGGCTTCTTGCCAGCCTCCTCGATGGCCTGGATGGCGCCCAGGGCCATGTCGTCGTTGTGGGCGTACAGGACGTCGATGTCCTCGTGGGACTTGAGGAAGGCCTGCATGACCTCCTTGCCCTTGGCGCGGGTGAAGTCACCCGTCTGGGAGGCGACGACCTTGAACTTGGGGTCGCCCTTGATCGCCTCGGCGAAGCCCGCCTTGCGGTCGTTGGCGGGGGCGGATCCCGTGGTGCCCTGGAGCTCGACGACGTTGACCGTCTCGGAGGTTCCCTCGTACTCCTTCACGAGCCACTTGCCGGCCTCTTGCCCCTCCTTGACGAAGTCGGAGCCGAGGAAGGTCCGGTAGAGGGAGGTGTCCTGCGAGTCGACCGCGCGGTCGGTGAGGATCACCGGGATGCCGGCGTTCTTGGCCTCCTTCAGGACGGTGTCCCAGCCGGACTCCACCACCGGCGAGAAGGCGATGATGTCGACCTTCTGCTGGATGAAGGTGCGGATGGCCTTGATCTGGTTCTCCTGCTTCTGCTGCGCGTCGGAGAACTTGAGCGTGATGCCGGCCTTCTCGGCCGCGTCGCGCACGGACTTGGTGTTGGCGGTGCGCCAGCCGCTCTCGGCTCCTACCTGCGCGAACCCGAGCACCAGCTTGCCGTCGGAGGAGCCCTTGCCGGTGCCGCCGGTGGTACCGGTCGGCGCGGGCTCGGTGGTGCAGGCGGTCAACACGCTGCCTGCCAGGGCGGCGGCGGCGATGATGCGGAGGGTTCTGTGGGCCATGTCGTGGTTCCTCTCGGGACGTGCGTCGTACCGGCCGAGCCTTGAGGCGGGCGGGCGCGGGGAGGTGCGCAGGGTTGGTTGAGCCGGGCGGGCGGCAGGGTGAAGCGCCTGCTCCCGACGACCGGGAAGCCGGTCAGCGCGACACATTGTGAGCGCTAACAGAGTTGTAACTCAAGGGCTCGTGCGGCTGTTACTCGTTCTTGTTGCGAGAGGCGCGCTCACAGCCAAGGAGTTTCGAGAGGTCTTGTGAGCGTTAACACTGATCGTCGACGTGCGGCCTGTGGCAAGAACCCACGGAACAAGGCCCGTTGTCCCGTGTCCGCCTCCCCCATCGGCCGCAGAGTCGTGGGCGAAGGGCTGCGGACCTGGGGCCCGTGCAGGACTCCGCCGGGGTGCTCATCCGCGGTCAGAGCTCCGGCGCGCGCCCGCGATCGCGCAGCCTTCCGACGCAGGTGCCTTCTCAACGACTGCTCCGCCTCGGACGACCTGAACCGCTCCGGGTCTGTTGGGGACGCGCGCGGGATCGCGATCGATACCCTCACGAAACAAGCCACGCCGCCGGAGGCCCCGGACCGCGATCAGCTCATCGGCGTTGCCACTCCTCTGCCAGGAGTCGGTAGGAGCGGACTCGGTCGATGTGGTCGTGGGTGAGGGTGGTGACGATCAGTTCGTCGGCGCCGGTGGCCTCCTGCAGTTGTTCCAGCTGGTCCGCGACGCGGCCGGGTGAGCCGACGAACTGGGTGTCGACGCGGTCGGCCACCAGGGCGCGGTCCGCCTCGGTCCAGGCGTGGGCGCGGGCCTCGTCCGGGGTCGGGAAGGGGATGGCGCCCTCGGCGGTACGGATGCTGCGGACCCACGGGCCGTAGCCGGTGGCCAGTTCGCGGGCCGTCGCGTCGTCCTCGGCGACGACGACGTCGGCGGAGACGCTGACGTAGGGCTTGTCGAGGTCGTCGGAGGGCTGGAAGGCGGCGCGGTAGCCCTCGGCGGCCTCCAGCACCGTGGCGGGGCTCACGTGGTAGTTGGCGGCGAAGCGCAGGCCGTTGCGGCCGGCGACGTCGGCGCTCTGTCCGCCGCTGCTGCCGAGGATCCAGACCTCCACGTCCGCGCCCTCGCCCGGGACGGCGTGCGCCTCGGTCCCGTCCGCCGAGCGGTAGTCGCCGCGCAGGAGCGCGAGGATGTCGTCGACCTGCTCGCCGTAGTCCTGGGGGCGGGCGCCGGGCTGGTGCAGCAACTGCTGCTGGAGCCGGAAGCGAGGGGAGTCGATCAGGTGCTCGAAGGAGAATCGCGGGGGGATCTTCAGGCCGTTGGGGGCGCGCCCGTCGAAGACGGGGGTCGTGGTCGGGCGCGAGCTCGCCGTCCGCCCGGAGGGGCGGCCGCCCGAGCGGCCGAGGCCCAGGTCCAGACGTCCCGGGTGCAGGGCGTCGACCAGGCCGAACTCCTCGACCGTGGACAGGGCCGTGCGGTGGCCGAGCTGTACGGCCCCTGACCCGATCCTGATCGTGGAGGTCGCGGAGGCGGTCAGGGCCAGTACGACGGCGGGAGAGGCCCCGGCCACGCCCGGGTTGAGGTGGTGCTCGGCGAACCAGTAGCGGGTGTAGCCGAAACGCTCGGTCTGCCGGGCCAGATCGATGGTGTTGCGCAGCGCCTCGGCGGCGGTGGAGCCGGACGGGACCGGGAGGAGGTCGAGGACTCCGAGAGGGATGCCGGACATGGTCGGGTGGTGCTCCTCAGCGGTCGGCGGTCACGGGTGCGGATACGAGATCGGGCTCAGCTGGCGCGGTGACCGGTGCCCAGGCAAACGGCGGGTCGGGGATCGCGCGGCGGAGCACCGGGGCGATCTCGGACTGGAAGAGTTCGAGCGAGGCCCGGTGCTGGGCGGGGAGGAGTCCGCTCGCGTCGGCCTGCAGGTGGAGCACGCTGTGTCCGAACCGCTCGTGGTAGCGGTGCACCTTGTCGATCACCTGCTGCGGGCTGCCGATCAGCGCCGAGCTGCGTTCGACGAAGTCCTCCAGGGTCGGGAACACCGGCTCGACGCCCAGCTGCTTCTGGAACGCGAGATGACCCTCGAACACCGGCCGGTACGCGGCGATCGCCGCCTGCGAGGTGCGGGCCGCGTAGTAGCCGGCCGTCCCCGCGCCGACGGCGGCCCGCGCCGGGTCGTGGCCGTAGTGCGCCCAGCGCTCCCGGTAGTAGCGGATGAGTGCGGCGTACGGCTCGATCGGGTGGGTGACGTTGGCCGAGAAGAGCGGGTCTCCGTAACGGGCGGCGAGGTCGACGGACTCCCGGCTGGTCGCGCTGCCGTGCCAGACCCGGACGGGCTGCTGGAGCGGTCTCGGCCACACCTCGGCGTCGGTCAGCTCGGGGCGGTGGCGCGGGGAGGCGCTCACCTTTTCCTGCCGCCAGATGCGGCGGAACAGCTCGTAACTCTCGGCGTTGCGGTCCCACTGGTCCTCGGGCGTGACGTGGAACAGCTCGCGCTGGGCGGTGCCGTTGCCCTTGCCGATGATCAGGTCGAGGCGGCCCGCTGACAGGTGGTCGAGGGTCGCGTAGTCCTCGTACGCCCGCACCGGGTCGAGCAGGCTGAGCGTGGTCACGGCGGTGAACAGCCGGATCCGGGAGGTGAGCGCGGCGATGTGGCTGAGCACGACCGGCGGCGAGGAGGAGATGAACGGCCGCTCATGGCGTTCGCCGACGCCGAAGCCGTCGAAGCCGAGCTCCTCGGCCAGCAGCGCGTTGTCGATCACCTCGCGGAAGCGCTCCTGGGTGGACTTCCGTACGCCGGTCACCGGATCGGGGGCGTGCACGATGAGGGTGATGGCCAGGAACTTCACGACGCCACCCGCCGGGTCCGGGCCGGGCGCGCGTCGGGGTGCGCCAGACCGAGGTGGTCCCGGAGCGTGGTGCCCGTGTAGTCGTGGCGGAACAGCCGGCGCACCACCTCGATGTGGTCGGCGGCCTCCTGGAAGAGGTCGGCGATCAGCTCCCGGCCGGCCGGGGTGTCCCGGTCCTCGACGCGGAGCGGCGGGAAGGTACGGCGGCCGAAGTGCCCAGCGTCGTCCTGACGCGCCGTCACCTGGACGCGCAGGCCCGCGCGGCCGGCGCTGACGTAGTCCAGGGTGGCGATCGCCTTGGAGATGTGGAACGGCTCGGTGTGGGCGGCGACCACGGTCGGCACCAGGCCGATGTGCCGGGTCAGCGGGGCGACCCGGGCGGCGACGAGCACGGCGTCCAGCCGGCCGCGGACCTGGTCGGTGCGCTCGTCCGGCTCCGTCGGGTGCGAGGACTGCGGCCCGAGCGCGTCCTCGAACGTCACGAAGTCGAGCAGTCCGCGCTCGGCCTCGGTCACGAGGTCGGTCCAGTAGCCGGCGGTGAACAGGTCGTGGGGCCGGGCGACCGGCTCGCGCCAAGCGGCCGGGTGCCAGCCGGCGCCGTCCAGCGCCACGGCGAGGTGAAGAGGGGGATGCGCGGACACGACGAAGGGGCCTTCCTGGTCGACCGTCTGTGAACACCGGCCCTCGCGTGGAGGACTGGATGGCGGGGAACGGGTCAGGAACGACAGAGGGCGCCGGCCACCCGTCGCAGATCGACGTGGGTCCGGGCGTACAGGCGGACGCAGCCGCGCGCGACGAGAACCGCGGGAGCCGGGACGAGCACGCGGGAGACGGGGAACGACACCGCCACCTCCGCTCTCTCGGCCTGTTCGTGCTGCTCGCGTCGGGGCCTGCCGTGCTTCGGCTCGGCAGGCCCCGTCTCCCCGCAGCCTAGGCGGGGTGGGACGGACGGAGGTGGCAGGCGTGTTGCGGTTCCATGAAACCGTCCGGGTGCTCCTGACAGGGCTGAGCGGCGGCCCCGCCCGCGACGTGAACCGCCCAGTCCAGGATCTGTACGGCCGCTCCCGCCGCCTCCAGTCCCCTGCAGTGGGCATGGTGCCTGCGGGCGATACCGTCCAGGTCGAGGTGCCGACCGAAGGCGGGGTGGGCGGCCAGTCGCCTTGCGTAGGCCCACAGATGCGGATGGTCGGCGATGCGGTGCACCGCGGCAGCGTCCAGGTGCAGGCGGTGCACGGTGTCGAGCTCGACCAGCGTCGCCCACAACCGCACGTCGGCGGCGGTGATCTCGTCGCCCAGGAGGAAGTCCTGGTGGGCGAGCCGCCACTCCAGCGAGCCCAGGACACGCAGCAGGGCGCCGAGGGCGACCCGCCGCGCGGTGGCGTCGACACCGGCCTGACCGGCTTGCTGTGCGGCTTCGTTGATCCGGTACGCGCAGAGGTACTCGACGGCTTCGATCTCCGCCTCGGCGCCGTGCGGGTACAGGTCGGGCCGGCCAGGGGCGTCGCCGGCGAAGCGTCGGTCCAGGTCGGTCAGGATGTCCGGGGTGTGCGTGCTGACGATCCGCCCCGTCCAGGTGTCGCTCAGCACCGGTGCGAGGGCCGGTCCCTGATGCCGGTGCGAACTGGCCTCGTACAACGGGCGCAGCGCGGAGTGTCCGCCGTCGGGTCCGTCCGGCACGGCCGGCAGCAGCACGACCGGGAGGGTCTCCTCCAGACCCAGCAGGCTGTGGGCGATGGCGATGCGCAGACAGCGGGGGCAGGACGGCGTGAGGTGGAGGCGGTAGCGGCGCGGCACGGCGTAGTAGCCGCTGCTCGCGTCACAGCCGATCCTGCCCCGGAACGACGGCAGGGGCGGGCGCGGCGGGAGGGACGAGAGGGACGGTACGGGGGTCAGGGGTGCGGCAGGCATGTGTCTCCCTGGGTGTCCAGATCCGGCTTCCCGGTGCTCGGAGGTGTGGCGGGCGGCGCACATGGGTGACGGGCACGCGGTGGCCTCGGCGCGCGCCCGTACGCGGCAGGGATGCGGCGCCGGCGGGTGCCGGCGGTTCAGCGGCGTGGACTTGCCGCGCTGCAGACACGCAGGAGATCGATGTGACGGCGGGAGGTCAGCAGGAGCGACGGGCGACCCGCGCGCGCGGCGCGGCCGGCGTGCGACTCCGGACACTCCATCATTTCCCACCTGTCCACTAGGGATTCTCTACAGGAGTGTCCGGCGGCCTTGTCTCGCCGTCAAGAGGGTGCGCTCGCAGGTCCGCCCGCTGTCTCACATGCTGGGAGCGAGCCGCGGCAGGACGTTCTCGCCCAACCGGTCACGGTCACGGTCGAGAGCGCGGTCAGGCTGCTCGTCCGGCGGCGGCCGGCAGGGCCGTTCGGCTGCCGAGGGCGCCGGAGAACTGGTCGACGACCTGGGCGAGGGCCTCCGCCGGGCCGGGCGCGACGGTCAGGGCGCTGTCATCGCCCACCTCGATGTCCTTGTCGAGCGTGAACCAGCCCTGGACGATGTGCGCGGCGCCCATGGAGCTGAGGACGGGGCGCAGGGCGTAGTCGATCGCCAGGACGTGCGCGGTGGTCCCGCCGGTCGCCAGCGGAAGGACCGTCTTGCCGACGAGGCCGTACTGCGGCAGCAGGTCGAGCAGGGACTTCAACAGCCCGGAGTACGCGGCCTTGTAGACGGGCGTGCCGATCACGACCCCGTCGGCGCGGGCGAACAACTCGGTCGCCTCGACGATCGCCGGGTGGCGGAAGTCGGCGCCGAACAGGGCCTCGGCGGGGATGGTGCGGACGTCGAGAGGGATCACCTCGTGTCCCTGGGCCGTGAGCCGCCGGTCCAGATGGCGCAGCAGGCGGGCGGTACGGGAGGTGGCGGAGGGACTTCCGGAGACGGACAGGACGGTGGCCATGGCGGACCCTTCGGGAGCGTGAGACGTGACAGGGACGGGTGCGGGCCGCGTACCGCAGGCGCGCTGCGGCGTACCGCGGCCCCGCTTCCCCTTGCGGCTACTTGTTGGTCTTGGGCAGGCCGGGCGGGTTGATCTGGGACGTGGTCACCGCCTCGTCGGACAGACCCCAGCGCTCGAGCACCTGCGCGTACGTCCCGTTCTCGATGACCTCGTCGAGCGCGTCGGCGAGTGGCTTGGCCAGGCCGCTGTCCTTCTTGGTGGTGGCCGCGATGAGGCCCTGGAGGGTGGCGCCGGCGCCGGAGTACGTGCCGACCACCTCCGTCTTCCCGGTCGTGGCCGCGTGGTAGGCGGCGGTCAGGGCCCCGAGGCCGATCCCCCGCGGATCGTGCCGCGCCGGCATGTCGGCCGGTGGCTGACGGCCGCCGCCGCGCTGCTGGTCTTCGCGCTGGTGGTCGGCTCCGTCGTCCGCAACCGTGCGTTCCAGTGGGACGTGGTCGGCCGGTACTTCACCACCGCCGCCGTGCTCGACGGCCTGCTGCTCACACTCTGGCTGACCGGTGTGGTGATGGTGCTCGGCTTCCTGCTCGGCACTCCCCTGGCGGTGCTGCGCCTGTCCGCCAACCCCGTGCTGCGCACGCTGAGTTGGGGCTATGTGTGGATCTTCCGGTCCACCCCGCTGCTGGTGCAGTTGCTGTTCTGGTTCAACATCGGCGCCCTGTACCCGACGCTCGGTCTCGGCATCCCCTTCGGGCCCGAGTTCGTCACCGTCAAGACGGTCAACCTGCTCGGCCCCACCCTCACCGCCGTCATCGGACTGCCCCTGCACGAAGCCGCCTACGCCGCCGAGGTGGTGCGCGGCGGCATCCTCTCGGTGGACGCCGGCCAGACGGAGGCCGCCCAGGCACTCGGCATCGGCAGGCCGCGCACCCTGCGCCGGATCGTCATCCCGCAGGCCATGCGCTCCATCGTCCCGACCGCCGGGAACATGCTGATCGGCACCCTGAAGGGCACCAGCATCGTCAGCGTGCTGGCCGTGCACGACCTGCTGTACTCGGTGCAGCTGGTCTACAACCAGACCTATCAGGTCATCCCGCTGCTGATGGTCGCCACCCTCTGGTACATCGCCGTCACCACGGTGCTCAGCGCGGGGCAGTTCTACGTCGAACGCCACTACGCCCGCGGCTCCGCCCGCGCGCTGCCGCCCACACCCCTGCAACGGCTCAGGATCCAGCTGGCCGACCTGCCCTCCCGGCTGGAGAAGGCGACCGCCCGACGCGGATGATGAACGGAACACCTCAGGCGCATGACCCCCTCCGCGATCACCGACGCGACGTGCAGGGATAATGCCTTCATGCGGATCTCAGCCAGAGCGGACTACGCCGTACGGGCCGCCCTCCTCCTCGCCGACGCCCCCGAGGGCGGCCCGATGACGGCGGAGGCCATCGCCCAGGCCCAGGAGATCCCGCACAAGTTCCTCGAAGGCATCCTCAACGACATGCGCCGCGGCGGGCTGGTGGTCAGCCAGCGCGGCGCCAGCGGCGGCTACCGACTGGCCAGGGCCGCCGAGGACATCTCCGTCGCCGATGTCGTGCGGGCGGTCGAGGGCCCGCTGGTCTCCGTACGCGGCGTGCGCCCGCCGGAGCTTGAGTACCACGGCCCCGCACAGGCACTGCTGCCGCTGTGGGTCGCCCTGCGCGCGAACGTCCGCCAGATCCTGGAAGGCGTTTCGCTGACGGACATCGCCTCGGGCGAGCTGCCCGACTCCGTGCACTCCCTGGCGCAGGACCCGGACGCCTGGATCAATCCCTGACCGGACACGCGAGGCTCCCTCTCGCCGCACCTCTCTGCACCTGAGACGCAGCCGTCCACTCTTCGGTCACCCCCTTGCCGGGCAGCTGGGCATCGCCGAGGGCGCTCTCGCCGAAGCCCGCGACCTCGGCAGGAACACCAACACCTCCGGACCGCCCGGGCAACGACCCCGATCCACTCCTCACCTACGGCGAACTCGCCTCCGCCGCACAGCCGGCCGCCGCCGTGGTCGAGAGGGCGACAGACGCGATGGCGCCCGCCCGAGCGCCGGATCGGAGCTCGACCCCGAGGGCCGGGCGGCCCTCGACGCCCTTGCCGCCATGGCCGAGACCGTCACGACGAGGGCTGCCCTGCACATCACCACCCGAGTCCTGGAACTCGCGGATGCCTGACCTGCGGAGTATCGGATCATGAGACGAGATCGTCCATGATGTGAAATACCTCTTGGGGCCGAAACTCGCCTCTGCCAATATGCCTATCAACCAGGTGGGAAAACTAGGGATTTCGAGAGGTGGTGGTAGCTGTGCGCACGCTGAAGCAGGCAGGCGACTCGCTCCCCCTTCTCACCTCCCGCCGGCACATCGACCTCGGCCGCATGTCCAGCGCCATCTGTCTGCCTCTCTGAGGCCGTTCAGCGGATCCGTCTCCCCCGCCCCGCAGAACACCGCCAGCGCCACCCCCTCCGCATCCCGGCCCGAGCACGCGCCGACCGTGTGAGGCGCGGCCCGTCGATGCACGGCGGTCCGGCGTCTGCCCCTAGGGCATCGCGTCGCTGTCCCCGCACCTCCGCACTTCTCTGAAACCCATTCCGTGAAAGGACACCTTCGTGTCTGCCGCAAGACCGCTCACCGCCCTGCGCACCATCGCCGCCATCGCGGCGCTCCCCCTCCTGCTCACCGCCTGCGGCTACGGCTCCGAGGCGACCGAGAACGACGAGCAGCCCAAGGGAGCGGCCGGCGCCAAGAAGCTCTCCGCAGGCGAAGTGAGGATCGGCTACTTCCCCAACCTCACCCACGCCACCGCTCTCGTGGGCGTCCAGGAGGGGCTGCTCCAGAAGGAACTCGGCGGCACCACGATCAAGCCCTCGACCTTCAACGCCGGCCCGTCCGAGATCGAGGCGCTGAACGCCGGCTCGATCGACATCGGCTTCATCGGCCCCTCCCCCGCGATCAACGGCTACACCAAGTCCAAGGGCAAGAACCTGAGGATCGTCTCCGGTTCCGCATCGGGCGGGGTGAAGCTCGTGGTCAACCCGACGAAGATCAAGACCCTGGACGACGTCAAGGGCAAGCGGATCGCCACCCCGCAGCTCGGCAACACCCAGGACGTCGCGTTCCTGCACTGGGTCTCGGAGAAGGGCTGGAAGGTCGACTCGCAGTCCGGCAAGGGTGACGTCTCGGTGCTGCGCACGGACAACAAGGTGACCCCGGACGCCTACAAGTCCGGTTCCATCGACGGCGCGTGGGTGCCGGAGCCGACCGCGTCCAAGCTGGTCAGCGAAGGCGCGAAGGTCCTGCTCGACGAGTCGGACCTGTGGCCCGACAAGAAGTTCGTGATCACGAACATCATCGTGCGGCAGGCGTTCCTCAAGGAGCACCCGGACGTCGTCGAAGCCGTGCTGCGCGGCACTGTGAAGACCAACGCGTGGATCACCGCCAACCCGGACAAGGCCAAGGAGTCGGTGAACGCGGCGCTGAAGAAGGAGACCGGCAAGCCGCTGTCGGCCGAGGTGATCAACGCGGCCTGGCCGTCCATCACGATCACCGACGACCCGCTCGCCGCCACCCTCCAGGCGCAGGCGGAGCACGCCGTGGACGCCGGCCTGCTGAAGAAGCCCGAGCTGACGGGCATCTACGACCTCACGCTGCTCAACAAGGTGCTCAAGGCCGCGGGCAAGCCGGAGGTCCCCGACGCCGGTCTCGGCGCGAAGTAGGCCCGAGCCCGTAGCAGCCCGAACTCCCAGGAGGTGACGACCATGGCCACGACCACGACGCTCGCCAAGGCCGAGGACGCGGATGAGAACCGCGCGACGGTGACACATGCCGCCCGGATCGAGCATGTCTCGAAGTCCTTCGGCGGGCCCGCCGGCGGCCAGCTCGTGCTCGACGACATCTCACTCGATGTCGCCCCGGGCGAGTTCGTCACCCTCCTGGGTGCCTCGGGCTGCGGCAAGTCCACCCTGCTCAACCTGGTCGCGGGCCTGGACTCCCCCACAGCAGGCTCCATCACGACGGCCGGCCGGCCCGCCCTGATGTTCCAGGAGCACGCCCTGTTCCCGTGGCTCACCGCGGGCAAGAACATCGAACTCGCGCTGAAGCTGCGCGGGGTGCCGAAGGCCGAGCGCCGCCCCGAGGCCGAGCGGCTGCTCGAACTGGTGCGGCTCGGCGGCTCGTACGGCAAGCGGGTGCACGAGCTGTCCGGCGGCATGCGGCAGCGGGTCGCCCTGGCCCGGGCACTGGCCCAGGCCAGCGATCTGCTGCTGATGGACGAGCCGTTCGCGGCGCTCGACGCCATCACCCGGGACGTGCTGCACGACGAGCTGACCCGGATCTGGCGGGAGACGAAGCTGTCGGTCCTCTTCGTCACCCACAACGTGCGCGAGGCCGTGCGGCTGGCCGAGCGCGTGGTGCTGCTGTCGTCCCGGCCGGGCCGGATCGCCCGCGAGTGGACGATCGACATCCCGCAGCCGCGCCGCATCGAGGACGCCGCCGTGGCGGAGCTTTCCGTCGAGATCACCGAAGAACTGCGTGGGGAGATCCGCCGTCATGGCCAGCACTGACACGACCGCCGCCAAGACCGACGATCTGGCTGGTCTGGAGGCGGGCCTCGACGCCCTCGACACCGTGCAGATCCGCCGGACTCCGGTGCGCGAGGTGCTGCTGAAGAAGGTCCTGCCGCCGGTCATCGCCGTCGTGCTGGTGCTGACGGCGTGGCAGCTGCTGGCGACCCTGAAGGTTGCCGACGAGGGCAAGCTGCCCGCGCCGTCCGCAGTCTGGGACAGCCTGGCCACGATGTGGCTCGAGGGCACGCTGCTCGACGTGCTGTGGACCAGCGTGTCCCGGGCCCTGCTCGGCTTCCTGCTCGCCCTCGCCATCGGCACCCCGCTGGGTCTGCTCGTGGCCCGGGTCGGCGCCGTGCGGGCGGCGATCGGCCCGATCCTGTCCGGACTGCAGTCGCTGCCGTCGGTCGCCTGGGTGGCCCCGGCCGTGCTGTGGCTGGGCCTGAACGACCAGATGATGTTCGCCGTCATCCTGCTCGGCGCGGTCCCCTCGATCGCCAACGGCCTGGTAGCCGGCGTCGACCAGGTCCCCCCGCTGTTCCTGCGGGCCGGGCGCACCCTCGGCGCGACCGGACTCAAGGGCGCCTGGCACATCGTCATGCCGGCCGCACTGCCCGGCTACCTGGCGGGCCTGAAGCAGGGCTGGGCCTTCTCCTGGCGCTCGCTCATGGCCGCCGAGATCATCGCCTCCTCCCCCGACCTCGGCCTGGGCCTGGGCCAGCTGCTCGAGAACGGCCGCAACAACTTCGACATGCCCGGCATCTTCCTCGCCATCATCCTGATCCTGCTCGTCGGCGTCGCCATCGACCTGCTGATCTTCAGCCCGCTCGAGCGCACCGTGCTCCGCCGCCGCGGCCTGCTGGTGAAGGACTGAGTCGGTGTTTCCCGCCAGGGACGATGCCGTCATGACCACTGACAACGACCTCGTACCCGTCCGACCGCAACTCTCCGCTCCCTTGGTGTTCGCCGTGGGAGCGGCCGTGGGGGTGCTCGGCGGGATGATCGGTCTGGGCGGTGCGGAGTTCCGGCTGCCGTTGCTGATCAACGTGTTCGGATTCGCCGCGCTCTCCGCGGTCATCCTGAACAAGGCCCTGAGCCTGGTGGTCGTCCTGGTCGCGCTCCCTGCCCGTATGGCGGCGGTTCCCGCCTCGGAAGTGGCCGCGCACTGGCCGGTCGCCGTCAACCTGCTCGCCGGAAGTCTGCTCGGCGCCTGGGCCGGAGCGGCCTGGGCGGTGAGGATGCGCAGTGCCACTCTGTACAAGGTGCTGGCCGGGCTGATGGTGCTCATGGCCGCGGCCCTGGTCGCCACCCACAGCGCCACGCCGGGCACGCTCGCGCTGCCGGCGTGGGCGCAGGTCGCGTGCGGGGTCGTCGCCGGGTTCGGCATCGGGGTCGTCGCGGCGATCATGGGCGTGGCCGGCGGCGAGCTGCTGATTCCGACGATCGTGCTGCTGTTCGCCGTGGACATCAAGGCGGCGGGCAGCCTGTCTCTGCTGGTGTCCTTGCCGACGATGCTGGTGGCCTTCGCCCGCTACAGCCGTGACGGCAGCTTCGCGGTCCTGGGCGCCAACCTCCGCTTCGCCATGGTCATGAGCGCGGGCTCCGTCGCCGGCGCCCTGCTGGGCGGGGTGCTCCTCGGGGTGATCCCCGATCTGGTACTCCTCCCGGTGCTGGCCGTGATCCTGCTCATCTCCGCGCTCAAACTCGCCCGTCACCGCTGACGCCTCCAAGTCGCTCGCTCAGTCGGTCGCGAGGCGGGGAACACTGGTGCACCGCACCGGAGTTGTGTTCTCCTGAACCCGTGAGCCTGCTCGTGATACGTCGACACGTGGACTACGTGCGCGTCACGACCATGGCCTGTTCCGGCTGACACCGAGGCCTCGTCCCGGCGTCCGGACACCGACGCGCCCGCCCAGACGGGCTCCTGGCGCCTCCTTCCCCGACGGGCCTCGTTCTGCCGTGCAGTCCGTTCCTCCTGCCTTCGGGCACCGTCGTCCCCAGTACACGAGGAGAGAAGACATATGAGCGTCCCTCACATCACCGACACCCACGCAGACGTCGCCGACCTTCCGGATCCGGACGTCTTCGCCGCGGAATGGGAGAAGTGGCACCGGGACAAGGACGCCCGGCTCGCCTCGGAGCACGGCTTCCTCGCGGTCACCGGTCTGCACTGGCTCTCCGCCGAGCTCCAGAGCGTCCCCGGCGCGCCGGGGACCTGGTCGACGGGACCCGAGGGCGTCGCCGTGGAACTCGACGAGGGGACGGAACTCGTCGTCGACGGCGTGGTGGTGCGGGGGCGGCACCTCTTCGGCGTCATTCCGGAGCGCGGCGGCGTCGACGCCGTCTGGGGCGACACCGTGATCGAGGTCGCCAAGCGCGGCGGCCACGACGTGGTCCGGCCGCGACGCCCCGACCACCCGCTGCGCGTCGCCTTCACCGGCACGCCCGCGTACGCACCCGACCCGCGCTGGGTGGTCACGGGCCGCTACGAAGCCTTCGACGAGCCGCGACCCACCACGGTCGGGGCCTCCGTCGAGGGCCTTCGGCACGTGTACGACGCTCCGGGCCGGGTCGTCTTCCGGCTGAACGGGCAGGAGTTGAGCCTGACCGCGTTCAACGGGCACGTGCCCGGGACCCGCACGGTGCTGTTCACCGACGAGACCTCGGGCGTCACCACGTACGCGGCCAACCGTGACCTCGGGGTGGCCGCGCCCGGGCCCGACGGGACGGTGGTGCTCGACTTCAACCGCGCCACCAATCTGCCCTGCGCCTACACCGACTTCGCGACGTGCCCGCTGCCGCCGGCCGAGAACCGGCTGCCCGTCGCGATCGAGGCCGGCGAGAGGATCCCTCACGAGCGCCGCCCGGTCTCGTAGCCGGGGGCCTGCGGAAGGCAGCCCCGCTCGGGTTGTTGCCGCGGCGTGACGGCGTCATGGCGGCCTCGTGGCGATACCTCTCGCCTTCCGTCGGGGCCGCATGGCTCCGCCTAGCATCCAGGGACGGCCCCGCGCTGGTGGTGCGGGGCCTTCTCCCGGCCCCGGCGGTCACGATGCGGCTGCGGACTCCGGTGAGGCGGCCGATACCGATGTTCTCGGCGCTGGTGACCATGAGGGACGTACCGAAAAGGCCGCCGGCCAGGGAGACCAGCGCGTCTGCGCGGGCCACGCGCGGAACGTCCCGCTCGGGGACGGGAGTCCGGCCGACGGTCTCGCTGTTGAGGACGGTCTGTCCGGTGATCTCGGCGAGCGTGGTGAGGCTGAACACGAGCAGCGGAAGGGCGGCCACCAGGTCGAACCGCGGCGTCCCGAAGGGCAGGAACGCGTGCAGCGCGAAGCCGCTCCCGGCAGCGGGGGCGAAGGCCCCGAGTCCGGTCGTCACTGCCACGACGGTGCCCGCCGCCATCCCGATCAGGACGGAGGTCTGACGCCAGACGCCGCGCAGGAGGACGTACGCGGCGACGGTCGCCACGACCGTGAGCGCGGCGAGGAGCACCGCGCGCGGCGCCGGGAGGCAGCACGCGGAATCGCCGGAAGGGCCGGCGCGGCCGGCTCAGCCCCGCAACAGCTCGCCGAGCAGCTTCCAGGTGCGCTGTCACCTCTGTATGCATCTCGCCAGGCCATATGGAGTGCCCACCTCGAAATCGGACTCTGAACTGAAGATTCAGTCAACTATGAGAGACTACCCGCGTAGCAGAACGACCAGAAGGGGTGAGCATGACAACCGATCGCCGGACGGCAATCCTGGAAGGCGCCGCCCGAGTCATAGCCCGGCGGGGCGTCCGCGGCCTGAGGGTGGAGGAGCTGGCGGCGGAGGCAGGGGTTTCCACCGCCCTGATCTACTACCACTTCAAGGACCGAGCGGGCATCCTGCGCCACACCCTGGAATTCATCAGCGACCGGGCCGAGCGCTACACCACCGACAAGGAGGCGCCCGCCGGATCGTTCGACCCCCGCCAAGAGCTGCAGCGGTCACTGCTGCTGGAATTCCAGGATCGCCCCGAGGTGCGCGAGAACAGCACGGCCTGGGGGGAGCTGCGAGCCAGCGCCGTCTTCGAGCCGGAGCTCCGCACGGACCTGGCCCGAGCCGGCCAGACCTGGGTTCACGATGTCGCGGCGCAGCTGGGTCAGACATGCCCCCACGTTCCCGCCCCCGTGCTCACGGCATCCGCAGAACGTCTGACGGCTCTTCTGGAAGGGCTCAGCACTCGCTGGCTGAGCGGCGCCGTGACCTCGGCCCACGCCCGGGAGCTCATGCGGGATGCGCTCTCCGTGGAGATCGGATACCTGGCCGACCGATGGCTCGTCCACAGCGACGCCGCTACGGGTGGGCACGCCTGAACCCGCTCCGCTCACCTGCACTCCCCAGAAATACCCGCCCGTAGGTATTGACTGAAAATTGAGTCAATACCTACGGTGGCGCAGCCCCGACCGCTCCAAAGTCGAGGCCGTCGAGGCGGACGGCATACGCCTCCATACCTAGGGGACCGCATGGGTGCATTTGCCATGGAATCTGAGGATTCCAGACCATCCGCAGGCATGGAACAGCACTCGATCGACTGGGTGCCCCTCGCGGAACGGCACGGCTCCCCCTCCAGCGTGGGCGCCATCTGGTTCGTCGGCAGTCTCAACCTCACCGGTCTGGCGACCGGCGTCGTGACGCTGTCCATGGGGGCGTCGCTCGTGTGGACGGCGATCGCCACGGTCCTCGGCTCGCTCTTCGGCACGTTCTTCATGGCCTTCCACTCGGCCCAGGGCCCGCAACTCGGCCTGCCTCAACTGGTCCAGTCGCGGCCCCAGTTCGGCTACCTCGGTGCCGCGCTCACCGTGTGGGTGTTCGCCCTGGTCAACTACGTGGGCTTCAACACCTCCGACGCCCTGCTCTCCGGCCAGGCCATGAACACGCTCACCGGGATGCCCAACGGGCTCGGCTACCTTCTGGCGGCCGCGGTCGCGACCGTGATCGCCCTGTTCGGCTACGACTGGATCCACCGGCTGAACCGGTGGCTCACCTGGCCGTTCGTCGTGGTCACCGCGGCCGTCACCGCTGCGGCGCTGTTCGGCGGCGGAATGCCGGCCGGCGTCTGGGAGGCGGGCCCGTTCGAACTCGCCCCGTTCATGCTCGTGTTCGTCTTCGTGGCGGGATTCCAGCTGGGCTGGGCACCGTACGTCTCCGACTACTCGCGCTACCTCAAGCCCGACGTTCCCGTCCGCAGCACTTTCTGGTGGACCTACCTGCCCAGCGCGGTCTCCGGGATCTGGGTGTTCCTCCTCGGCGCCGTGGTCTCCGCCGGAGCCCCCGAGGGCACCGACCCGGTGACCGCCCTCAAGATCGCCGCCGACCGGCTGTTCGACGGCTTCGGCACGGTCGCGGTCACGGTCCTGCTGGTGGGACTGCTCTCGATCATGGCGATCAACCAGTACGGCGGCAGCCTCACCATGATCTCCATCGTCGACTCGTTCCGCCCGGTCCGGCCGACCCGGACCATCCGGGTCGTGACGATCGGCATCATGCTGGTCGCCGTGGGGGCGATCTCCACCCTCGTCGGCATCGACCGCTTCAACTGGTTCTTCGCCAACGTGGTGGTCGTGCTGACATACCTGTTCATCCCGTGGACGGCCATCAACCTGGTCGACTTCTTCTTCGTCCGGCGCGGCCAGTACGTCGTCAAGGAGATCTTCAACCCGCACGGCATCTACGGCCGCTGGGGCTGGCGCGGAAACCTCGCCTACGCCGTCGGACTGGCCTGCATGGCCCCGTTCATGGTGATCACCGGCCTCTACGTCGGCCCTGTCGCGGAACGCCTCGGCGGCGTCGACTGCTCCCTCTTCGTCGGCCTGCCCGTCGCCGGAGGTCTCTACTGGGCCCTCGCCCGAAGCCTCGACCTGGCCACCGAGCGCCGGATGGTCCGAGAGGAGGGGCTGCTGACACCCACTCACTGAGCGACTCGCGCCCGCACGTACGCGTACCGACCCTCCGCGAGAAGGAGCAGCACGTGAAGAACGAGCACGAGAAGAACGCGCACGACGACAGGTCCCGCATCAGCCGCCGGACCCTGCTGGCCCGCACCGGAGCGACCGCGGCCGCCCTGGCGGCCGGACCGGTGCTCGGCGGCATCCAGCCGGCCCACGCCGCGGCCTGGCGGGTACCCGGGGAAGAGGTGCCGCACAAGCGGACCTGGATGGCCTGGCCGTCCAGCTACACCATCTGGGGCAACCTGCTGTCCAAGATCCAGGCCGACATCGCCAAGCTCGCCAAGGAGATCGCCAAGTACGAGCCGGTCCTCATGTGCGCGGACGGCTCGTCGGCCGCCTCGCAGGCCAGGACCATGTGCGGGTCCACCGTCACGGTGATCAGCTCGATCCCGGTCTCCGACTGCTGGATGAGGGACACCGGCCCGCTCTTCCGCGTCGACGGAGCCGGCGGCCTGGACGCCTTCGGCCTGAACTTCAACGCCTGGGGCGAGAACGCCACCCGCTTCTACGGCATCCCCGCCTCCGCGTACGACAAGGACCGCGTCATCGCGCAGAAGGTCGCCGCCTACGCGGCCGTGCCGTTCGCCAAGGCGTCGGTGGTCGGCGAGGGCGGCGGCGTCGAGTACGACGGCGACGGCACGCTGATGGCCACGGAGAGCTGCTGGGTGAACTCCAACCGCAACCCCGGCAAGTCGCGCGCCCAGATCGAGGCGGAACTTCTCGCGCGGTTCGGGGCCTCGAAGATGATCTGGCTGCCCGGAGTCACCGGGCAGGACGTCACCGACGGCCACATCGACGGCACCGCCCGCTACATCGGACCCGGTGTGGTCATGGTGCAGCTGGCCGGTGCCGTACGGCCGGACGTCTGGACCGAGAACGCCCAGGCCATGCACGACGTGCTGGTGAACTCGACCGATGCACGGGGCCGCCGGCTGCAGGTCCTCACCATCGAAGGACCCGACGTTCTGCCCCGGGTCTCGCCCGGCAAGCAGAGCCAGTTCCTCAGCTCCTACATGAACTGGACCGTCACGAATCAAGCGGTGATCACCGCCCAGTTCGGCGACACGGGCAAGGACGCGGCGGCCAAGTCGGCCATCGCGGCCGCCTTCGGCAGGCCCGTCGTCCAGCTCAACCTCGACAACCTCTACGGCAACGGCGGCGGAGGCGCCCACTGCGTCACCATGCAGGAACCCAACCGCTGACCGGAGCGCCCGGGCCTCGTCTCCAGGCCCGGGCGCCTCTCTTCCGTCGTGGTCCGGGTGGCAGTCGACCGTGGTGCCCCTGATCCCGGCGATCATTTGGGCGCGTGCGCTGGTGAGCGCCCGGGGACGAGCGCACGCTGGAAGGGCACCGTCGACAAGAACGCAGGCCGGCGCCCCGCCATCGGCCCCGAACGCGCGGCCACGTGTGGAAGGAGCCCCCATGATCCAGGTAGGCGACATCCGCGAATGGCGCACGCACCGTGTCGTCGACGCGGACGGCCACAGGATCGGCACCCTCGAGGCGATCTACGTCGACACCGGCACCGACGCGCCGTCCATGGCCAGCGTCCAGATCGGCCTGCCCACGCGCCACCGTCTGGTCTTCGTCCCCCTGGACGGCGCGACCGTGGGACCCGATTACGTGAAGGTCAACTACGCCAGGGCGCTGGTGAAGGAGTGCCCCGCGATCGGCACCGACGACGTTCTGCCCGCGGGCGACGAGGCCGCGATCTTCGAGCACTACGGCCTGGCCTACACTCCCGGCGCCGGTGGCGAACGCCGCCTCGCCCGGCCCTGAGCACCGGCCACACGAGGAGGCCGTCATGACCCTGTTCCTGCTCGTGCTCGTCATCGCGATCGTCCTCGGCATCATCGGTGCAGTGGCCCACGGCCTGGTCTACCTCCTGGTCATCGGCATCGTCCTGTTCGTCCTCGACCTGCTCTTCCTCGGGAGCCGCTTCACCCGACGGGGCCGCGCACACCGCTGACCGAGGGCTGCCCGCGATCTTCCTGCTCGGCCCCGGCGTCGTCCGCGGCCCGTCAGGGGGAGCGCCGCGCCCAGCGCTGCCCCGAGGAGGGGCGCCGCCATGAGGGGCAGCGCCAGACCCAGGTTGTCCGCGCGTGGCCGCACGGTAGGCGTGGGCCGGCTCGTCGCCGAACTCCCGCCGGAAAGCGGTCGGACAGAGCCTCACCAACGCGGTCACGCGGTCACCGCCGGGCTGCCGGAACCGATTCGGCCGGGCGCCCCGGCCACTGCACGAGGGGCCGCTCCTAGGCCTTCGACTCCACGTCACCGCCCGAACCGGCCGCGGTCGCGTCCCGCCATCGGATGAAGAGCTGCTCCGGATCCCCGGTGTAGGACCAGGGGGCCGCGGTGGCCCTGTTGTCCAGCAGCCGGAAGACGACACCGGCCCGGTCGGACATGCCGGCCTTGACCAGACCGTGTGCCAGGTAGTTCAGGTCGGCGACGTCCTGCGCCCCGGGGACGCGGTGCGCGATCCACTGGTCCAGCGCGTTGCGCAGGTCGGCGCAGGCCCGCCCGTCGCTCCAGTGGTGTGCCAGGCCGAGTGCGGCCCTGCCCTCCGTCCGCACTCTGTGCGGATAGTGCTCGGCTCGCGCCACCAGCGCGAGGACCGCCAGCGGCGACCCTTGCGGAGCGGAACACGAGACGTCCCAGGCGAAATTGAGCGCCGTGCCGTACGAGCCGTGCCAGCGGGCCGAGAGATAGCGCAGTGCCTGGTGGTGCCCCTCACGGTGATACGGATCCCGGCCGACGATCTCCTGCCACCAGACCGACATCTCGGGGTGTCCACCGGGGTGGAGCCTGCCCAGGGAGAGCAGGGAGACCCACGGGTACGGATCCGCGGGCGCGAGCTCGGCCGCCCGGTGGCAGAACCAGGCCGTCCTCTCCAGCCGTTCGCGGCCGACGGTCTGCCCTGCACGGGCGGCGGCGAACATCCGCATCACCTCGGTCTCCGCACGGAGTACGGCGGCATCCGGGTTCCGCGGTTCGGAGGCCTGCCACAGGTCCACGGTGCGTCGACCCGCCGCCGCGTCGGCGAGCAGACGGATGCGGTGCGCCCGCCTGTCCCAGTCCCCCGGAATCCGGGCGAGCAGATCGCGGGCGCCCTCCCAGCGCCCGAGGAGCATGTCCTCGCGGCCCTCGGCGAGTGCCGTGTCGCCGAATGCCGGGTCGTAGACGGGTCGTTGGTGACGACGGCGCTGCCAGGCGGCCATGTGGGTTCTCCCTCGTGCGGGTCCGGGCGACGCGGTTCAGAAGTCCGACAGGAGGCCGTCCCGTCGGCTGTCGGCGGGGCCGACCGTCGGCAGTGCGTCCGTGGCGTGCGCCTCGGCGTCGGCCGCTTCCTTCGGATTGAGCGGCCGGGGGCGGAAGAAGGACCGTCCGCCCTGGATGCGCGCGATGCCCAGAGGGAGCAGTCCGACGGCCAGCGCACCCAGGCCGATCGTCAGTTGCGCGCCGGTCAGCGTCCCGAGCGACGCCGCGAAGACCCAGATGTTGAACGCGGCGCCGAGGAACGGCCAGAGTCCCAGGAGGATCAGATTGCCGAGGGTTGCGCGGAGCACGCTCCGGAACGCCACGGTGACGGCGATGCCGGCGAGCGCGTAGTAGAACGCGATCAGCAGGCCGATGCCCACGAGGGCGTCTGCGAGGATGTCGACCCCGGGGTCGGTGAGCACGGTGACCGTCAGGGTCGTCACGGCGAACGTTCCGACACACAGCGTGGCTGCCACGGGGGTCTTCCATCGAGGATGGACTCGGCCGAGGAACGAGGGGAGAGTGCGGTCGCGTCCCATGGCGAACAGGGTGCGGGTCGCCTGAAGGAGCGTGGTCTCCAATACGGCGATCATGGAAAGAGGCACCGCGAGCACGAGCAGGGTGCCGCCCGCTCCGGGCCAGGCTGCCTCGCCGAGCTGGAAGAGGAACCCCCCGTCCGTCGACGTGACGGCGTCGGGCCCCAGGAGCACGTTGGCACTGACGGTCAGGGTGACCAGAGTGGCGGCGACGACCAGCAGGCCGATCACGCCGCCGAGCCCCGAGCCGCCCCTGCCGCTGCGGGTTTCCTCGCTGAGGTTCGCCGTCACGTCCCAGCCCCAGTAGAGGGCGCCCACGATCAGCGCGGCGGCCGTGAAGGCACCGGTCCCGTCGAAGTGCCCGAAGCCGAACCAGGAGAGGGAGAAGGCGTGGGCATGGGTGTTCCGCGTCAGCGCGAGGATCGCGACGGCGAGCAGCAGTGCCAGCTGGAGGGACACGGCGACGACCCTGGCCCCCGCCGCGATCCGGGTACCCGACCCCGCGAGTACGGCCACGAGCAGGAACAGGGCGAGACCGACCGTGGTCGCCAGGACGTGGTTCTCGGCCAGGTCCTCGTCGAAAAGGGCCAGAGTGGCCGTGCCGGTCGGTGTCGTCGAGGCGATGACGAAGAGAGTGGTCGCCACGACCACGGCCCACCCGCAAAGGAAGCCCAGGGTGGGATGGAGCGCTCTGGCGACCCAGGAGTAGGTGGCGCCGGAGTTCACGTCGAGCCGTCCCAGATGCCGGAAGGCAAGGGCGATGCCCACCATGGGCACGGCACCGTAGAGCAGGGCGGCCGGGGCGGCGAGGCCGACCGATGCCACGAGGGCGGGAATGAGCGCGACGACGGTGTAAGCGGGCCCGCAGCCCGCGACCGCCATGACCACGGAGTCGAACGTCCCCAGAGTCCCCGCCCTGAGCCCGCCTCCGCCTCTTCTGCCGCTCGACGTGTCGTTCACCTGTGCACCCTTCTTCGGTGGAGCTGGACAACAGTGGTGGCGTGGGTGGCCGGCCGGTCCGGATGCCGTGGATTCGTCCGCTCTCCGGCGCCCGGTCGGCCACCTGCGCGGCCTTCGCCGCGATGTTCTGTCTCTGCCTGCCGCTCGACTACCTGACGGGCTGTTGCTGGGTGACGCAGTGGATGCCGCCGCCGCCCGTGCCGAGGCGGTCGATGTTGAGCTGCTCGATGACGCGGCCCGGGTAGAGCCGGGCCAGGGTGGCGCGGGCGGCCGCGTCGGCCTTCGTGTCACCGAACTGGCCGGAGATGACCGCCCCGTTGCACAGGTAGTAGTTGGCGTAGGAGGCGAGGAAGTCCCGGTTGGTGGAGCGGATCTTGTCGTAGTCGGGCCCCTGGAGCCTGCTCACCGCCATCGGGGCGCCGGTGGACGTCGTGGACGCGGACAGGATGCTGAACTGCTGCCGTGCGTCGCGGGCGTAGGCGTCGGTGTCGGTGGACAGTGGCATCTGCACGAGCGCCTTGCCGGGGGCGAGGAAGCGGGACGTGGCGTCGACGTGGTCGTCGGTGATGTCCTGGCCGCGGACGCCGTCGAACCAGATGACCTTCGTCGCGCCGTAGGCGGCGCGCATCGCCGCCTCGATCTGCCGCTCGGACATGCCGGGGTTGCGGTTGCTGTTCACCAGGCTGCTGCGGGTGGCCATGAGGGTGCCGGCGCCGTCCTGTTCGATGGCGCCGCCCTCGCCGACGAGGTCGGCGTAAGTGAAGGGGACGCCGACGTAGGCGGCGATCCGTTCGGCGACGAGGGCGTCCCTGGCATGGGCCTGCTTGCCGCCCCAGCCGTTGAAGTTGAGGCCGACCGCGTCGAGGCCGCCGGCCCCGTCGGTGCGGAAGACGGGTCCGGTGTCGCGCATCCAGCAGTCGTTGACGGGGATGGAGCTGATGACGGTCACGTTGGAGCCGCACAGCGAGCGGGCCTTGGCGGCGCTGCCGGAGTTGGCGCACATGATGACCGGCTCGTACTTGGCGATCGTACGGGCGATCAGGGCGATGTCCGCCTGGACGCCGCTCAGCTTGTTGCCCCAGATCGAGGTGCTGTCCGGGAAGGCCATCCAGGTGCGGGTGTGGCGGACGTCCTCGATCGGGACGACGAAGGTGCCGGCCGCAGCGGTCCGGTTCAGCAAGGAAGCTGCGCCGGCCTTCGCTCCGATCGCGGCCAGGGTGGTGCCGGCGGTGGCCAGTCCGGCGAGCTTCAGGAACCGGCGCCTGCCCGTTCCCCCGGAGCGGCCGGGGTGGCTCT
The DNA here is from genome assembly GCF_045348655.1 of Streptomyces solicamelliae. Classification (NCBI taxonomy): domain Bacteria; kingdom Bacillati; phylum Actinomycetota; class Actinomycetes; order Kitasatosporales; family Streptomycetaceae; genus Streptomyces; species Streptomyces solicamelliae. The sequence goes on along the minus strand of NZ_CP160404.1, from coordinate 6,872,077 downwards.
CGGCGTGATCGTTCACGTGTACCTCCTGCGTGGACTCCCCGCGGGCTCTCCGCGAGGGGACGGAAGCTGAACCTGACCGAGCGCGCCGTCCGCCCGGAGCGGACCTGCGCGCGTGAAAGAACGGTCGGACGCCGGCAGCGGGGCCGCCTTCCGGGCCTTGCTCCGCACTCTCGCCGCCGGCGCCCGATCCGGCCGTCGCGCCTTAAAGCGCCCGGCGGGCGGCCGCGATCCGCTCCGGGTCCCAACCGGGCCTGGGCACGGATTCGAGGAGGAGCCGGGTGTAGGGGTGCTGCGGCGCGGCGAGCACCTCCGCGGTGGGCCCGGCCTCGACGACGGCGCCGTGCCGCATGACGATGACGTCGTCGGTGACGCACCGGACCACGCCGAGGTCGTGGGTGATGAACAGGTAGCCGATCGAGGTCTGCTCCCTGATGTCGGCGAGCAGGTTAAGGATCTGCGCCTGCACCGATACGTCCAGGGCCGCGACCGCCTCGTCCAGGACGAGCACGGCCGGCTCCACGGCCAACGCCCGGGCGATGGCCACGCGCTGACGCTGCCCACCGGAGAGCTGACGCGGCAGCGCGTCGGCGGCGCGCGTTCCCAGGCCGACCTGGTCGAGCAACTCCCGTACCCGTCGGGTGTGATCCCGGTCGGGGAAGTGGAGCTTGAGCGTCTCCCGGAGGGCCGCCTCGACACTGGTCCGGGGGTCGAGCGACAGGAGCGGGTCCTGGAAGACCATCTGGACCTCGCGGGCCCGGGCGAGCCGCTGCGCGCGGCCCCGGCGTCGAACGGTCCGGGACCGGCCTCGTACGAGGACCTCGCCCTCGTCCGCCTGCTCCAGGCCGACGACGATCCGGGCGGTGGTGGTCTTGCCGGAGCCGGACTCGCCGACGATCCCCAGTGATCCGCCGTGCGGGAGGACGAAGGACACGTCGTCCACGGCCCGTACGGCCCCGAAGGTCCTGCGCAGTCCCTTCACCACCAGGACGTTCTCGGCGTTCTGGCCGTACCAGGTGGTCTCGGCGTTCTCAGGCATCGACCGCCCTCCTTCCCAGCCGGTCACTGTGGTGGCAGGCTGCCTGGTGTTCCGGCCGGCCCGGGGCGGGGAGCGGCAGCGGGGCCTGCTGCTCGCACAGGTCCGTGGCCAGCGTGCAGCGGGCGGCGAAGGCGCACCCGCTCAGTGCCACCCGGAGATCGGGCGGCTGACCGTCGATGGCGGCGAGCCGGCCCTGCGGATTCTCCATGCGGGGGGTGGAGGCCAGCAGTGCGGCCGTGTAGGGGTGTCGGGGGTGCTCGAAGATCTCGTCGGCGGGTCCGCTCTCGGCGATCCGCCCGGCGTACATGACGTACACGCGGTCGCTGATCGCCGCCGCGAGGTCGAGGTCATGGGTGACGAACAGCAGCCCGGTGCCGAATCGTTCGCGCAGCTTGCCCAGCAGCGCGATGACCTCGGCCTGAGTGGTGACGTCCAGGGCGGTGGTGGGCTCGTCGGCCAGGAGCAGGGCCGGGTCCCCCATCAACGCTGCGGCGATCATGACGCGTTGCAGCATGCCGCCGGACACCTGGCCGGGGTACTTCGCGAGGGCGGACTCGTCCAGGCCCACCGCCTCCAGGAGTTCGACGGCCCGGGCATGTGCGTCCGCGGCGGTCATCGTCCCGGTCAGGCAGACGCTCTCGGTGAGGAAGTCGCCGATCCGCCGCAGCGGGTTGATGGCCGCCCGCGGGTCCTGGAAGATCATCGCCACGGTGCTCGTACGCAGGGCCCGCAGCCTGTCGGCGTCCAGTGTGAGGACGTCGTGACCGTCGACGAGGACGGTCCCCTCGGTGACGGCGCCCGGCGGCAGCAGACGCAGGGCGCTGCGTGAGGTGAGGCTCTTGCCCGAGCCGGACTCGCCGACGAGCGCGACGGTCTCGCCGACGGCGATGGTGAGGTCGATCCCGTCCAGGACGGGGCGCGCGGTACCGGGCAGGTCGATCCGGAGCCCGCGGATCTCCAGCGCCGGCCGGTCGGATGGGTGCAGCGATTTCATCGGGCCCTCCTGGCGACGCGGTCGGCCCAGCGTTCCCCGACCACGTTGAACGCGACCACCGTCAGGACGATCAGGACACAGGGCAGGATCGCGGACAGCGGGTAGCCGTGCTGGACTGCGGTCTGACCGTCGAAGACCATGCGGCCCCAGTCGGGTGTCAGCGCCGGAACGCCGAGGCCGAGGAAGGACAGTCCGGCGAGGTCCATGAGGGCGTAGCCGAAGTTGATGGTGGACTGGGCGAGGACGACGGGGGCGATGTTGGGCAGGATGTGGCGCAGACAGATCTGGAGTGCCGAGTGGCCCTGGACCTGGTAGGCGCTCACATAGGGGCGTTCGCGTTCGGCGAGGACCAGGGAACGCGTCAGCCGGCTGACATAGGGCAGGTAGGCGATGGCGAGCGCGATGACCGGGGCGAGGAGTCCCTCGCCGTAGATCGAGATGATGAGGATCGCGAGCAGCATGCCGGGAAAGGCGAAGACCAGCTCGGTGCTGCGGGAGAGGACCGAGTCGAGCCAGCCGCCCCGCCAGGCCGCGGCCATGCCGACGGCGATGCCCGCCACCGTGGAGAAGAGGACCACTCCGAGCGGGCCGAGCAGCGAGGTACGGGCGCCGAGCAGCAGGCGCGAGAAGGTGTCGCGGCCGGCGGCGTCCACGCCGAGCAGATGCTCGGCGGAGGGTCCGGCGAGCGCGTTGCCGAGGTCGACGGTGTTGGGGTCGTACGGCACCACGAGGGGCGCAAGCAGCGCACCGGCCACGACGAGCACGACGAAGCCCAGACAGCACAGGTGAAGAGGTGACCGGGCCGTACGGATCCTCGCGAGGCCGGGTCGTCGGGTGAGCACCGCGGTCATGCGGAGGACCTCCTCGATCCGAGGGTGATCCGCGGGTCGACCAGCGGCAGCAGCAGGTCGACGATGAGATTCACGATCATGAACAGGGCGACGATGATCAGGGAGATGGCCTGGACCGTCGGGAAGTCCTTGGTGGAGGTGGACAGTTCCAGAAGCTGACCGATGCCGCCGATGCTGAAGGCGGTCTCCACGAGGATCGTGCAGACCAGCAGCGTCGAGACGATCAGGCCGCCGGTGGTCAGGACGGTGCCCAGCGAGTTCCGGAACACATGACGGCGGATGACCTGGCGCTCGGGCACGCCCCGGCTGCGGGCCACGGTGACGTGCTCGCTGTCGAGGGCCTCGAGCATCGCGGAACGGGTCACCCGCGCGAGCATGCCGATCAGGTACAGGGCGAGTGCGATCGCGGGCAGGGTCAGGTGCCAGAGCTGGTCGAGGAAGCCCTCGCCTGCGCCCCCGCTCGGGAACCAGCCGAGCTTGACCGCGAACAGCGCCTGGAGGAGCACGGCCGCGACGAAGGACGGGGTGCCGACGGCGAACGTGGTGGTGACCAGGACGGTGGAGTCGGTGGCGCCGCCGCGCACGGCCGCGATCCGGCCGAGCAGCAGGCCGATGACCAGGACCACGACCAGCGACATGGCGATCAGCAGCAGAGTCGTGGGCAGGCGGTCGGCAAGGAGCCGGGAGACGTCCGTGCGGTAGGTGATCGACCGCCCGAAGTCGCCCTGCACCATGTCGCCGAGCCAGCGCAGGTACCGTACGAAGAACGGGTCGTCCAGGTGGTACTGGGCGTTGATGGCGGCGAGGGCCTCGGGCGAGGCCGAGCGGCCGGCGAGCAGGAAGCTCGCCGGGCTGCCCGGCGCCAGATACATCGCACCGAAGACCACGAAGGACGCGCACAGCAGGGTGGCGGTCATCTCCGCCAGTCGCCGTACGGCGAATCTCGTGAAGCTCACGGTGCGGCCCCCACGTCCGCGGCCCACGGGTAGTACATGTACGAGATGGTGGTGGGAGCGCCGGTGATCCTCTTGTTGAGGAAGACGGCGGTGGGCCACTCGGCGACCGGGATCCACAGCAGCTGCTCGACGGCGTGCTTCTGCAGCTCCGCCTCGATCGCCAGGCGCTTGTCCGGGTCGTACACGGCCGTTGCCCGGTCGACGGTCTCGTCGTACTTCTTGTCGCTGTAGCCGGCGAAGTTCATGTACGCGCCGGTCTTGAAGTTCTGCAGCAGGTCCAGCGGGTCGGTGATCGAGTCGTAGTAGGTGAGCGGGAACATGTCGATGCCCTCGCGCGCCTTGGGGTCGGTGAACAGCGCGGTGAACGCGTTGGGCGCGATGGTCTTGAGCTTGATGTCGAGACCGATCTGGGCGCCGGCCGCCTGGACGGCGGTGGCGAGGAGGGAGACGTCCTGGCCGATGGAGCTGGTGGCGACGGTCAGCCTCTTCCCGGTGGCGCCCGCCTCCTTGATCAGCCCCTTGGCCTTCTCGATGTCCGGCTCGACCGACGGAAGGCCGTCGAGGGCGTTCTTACGGGTCTGTTCCGAGGCACCGGCCCAGGCCGCGCGGGTCGTGAGCGCGTCGGTGACGGTGCCGGCGCCGCCGAGGCCGGCCTTGACGAAGCCGGGCCGGTCCAGGGCCATGGACAGCGCGCGGCGTACGCGTACGTCGCCGAGGGGGCCCTTCATGTTGGTGATGTTGACGTTGACCGTGCTGAGGCCCTCGCCGAAGTAGAGCGTGCCGACGCCGCTGTTCCTGAGCCGGTCGTAGCTCTCGGTCGGGATGAGGTAGCCGCCGTCGGCGTCTCCGCTGAGCATGGCGTTGGTGCGGGCCGAGGGGTCGGTCATGAAGCGGAACACGACCTTGCCCGACTTGGCCTTCTTGCCCCAGTAGCCGTCGAACCGGTCGAGCTCGACGGACTGACCCTTGTTCCAGGTGCCCAGCTTGAACGGGCCGGTGCAGGCGAGCCCCCCGGAGGTGCCGTAGTCCTTGCCGGCCGCCTCGACTCCCGCCTCGGAGGCGACGACGCCTGCCGCGGTGGCCATGTACTGCGGGAACTGGGAGTCGGGCTTCTTGAGCTTGACGGTGACCTGGAGCGGACCGGTCTTCTTCACGGAGGCGACGTTCTGGAAGACCTGGGCCCAGGCGGCGGCGTTGTTCGGGTCGGTCTGCCGGCCCAGGCTGAACACCACGTCGTCGGCGGTCATCACCTTGCCGTCGTGGAAGCGCACCCCGGAACGGAGGTCGTAGACCCAGGTCGTGGCGTCCGGGTTGGTCGCCTTCTGCGCGAGCCCGGGCTCCGTGGTGAGCCCCGGCGTCCAGCGCATCAGGCTCTCGCAGACGTTGGAGAGGATCGTGTTCTGCGGGTAGTCGAACGCCACGGTGTGGTCGAGGGTGGGCGGCTCCGCATAGACGGCCCAGCTGAACGAGTCGATCTCGCCCTTGGCGGCGGGCGTGGCCTTCGAGAGGCTGAAGCCGGCGGAGCTGCTCCCGCCCTGCTTGGGCGGCCCCGAACAGGACGCGACCAGGGCCGCGGAGGTCAGCAGGGCGCCCGCGGCGGCGAGGCGCCGGGTGGCCTGCCCGCCGCGCCGGACGCCTGCACGTCTGCCTGGGCGGGGTACGGGTGTGTTCATCGTCGCGCTCTCTTTCCGTACGGGATGTCCGTACGTGACGGGGGAGGCTGCCGGACCGGGGGAGGATCCGGCAGGAGCGGGCGGGTCCTGTCGGGGGGCTTACGCGCCCGGGCGGGCGACGGGGACCTGCTGCGTGATGCAGTGCACGCCTCCGCCGCCGAACGCGATCGCGACCGCCTTCACGCCGACGACCTTGCGGCCGGGGTAGGCCGCGGCGATCACCGCGAGGGCTTCGTCGTCCCGGGGCCCGCCGGCCACCGGGACGACCACGCCGCCGTTGGCGACGTAGTAGTTCAGGTACGAGACCTCGACCTCGTTCCCGGCCACATCGGCGAACGCCGTCTGCGGGACGTCGACGATCTCGAAGGGGCGCCCCTTGGCATCGGTCGAGACCTCCAGAACGGCCCGGTTGGCGCGCATCCGGGCGTGGTCGGGGTGCTCGGCGTCGTCGGGGAGGGACACGACGACCTTGCCAGGGGAAGCGAACGCGCACACACCGTCGACGTGACCGTCCGTCTCGGTGTCGAGCAGTCCGCCGTACGGAAGCCAGACAACCTTGCTGATCCCGAGCTGGGATTTCAGCTCGGCCTCGATCTCGTCCCGGTTCATGCCGGGATTCCGGTTGGGATGCAGGAGACACTGCTCGGTCGTGATCAGCGTTCCCTCGCCGTCCACGGTGATCGCCCCACCCTCCAGGATCATCCCGGAGGCGATGCGCTCCACGCCGAGGTGCTCGAGCAGCAGCGCGCTGATGCGGTCGTCGGAGTCGTACGGGTGGTGCTTGCGGCCCCACGCGTTGAAGCGGAAGTCGACGCCGGCCCGGCGCCCGTCGCCGTCGAGGACGAACAGCGGCGCCGAGTCGCGGAACCAGGAGTCGTCCAGCGGAAGCTCCACGACGGTGATCTCCGAGCCGCAGCGGGCCCGGGCGTCCTCGCCGTGGCCGGGCGGGGCGACCATCGTCACCGGCTCGAACTCGGCGATGGCGCGCGCGACGTTCGCGTATTCCTCCTTGACGTCGTCCAGCACCTCGGCCCACAGGTCGGGGCGGGTGGGCCAGGCCATCAGGCAGCCCTCATGCTCGGACCACTCGGCGGGCATACGGAATGCGGTCATCTGGGTCTCTCTTCTCTTGGATCGAATCCTGCCCTCAACTGAAAATTCAGTCAAGCGAGTGGACAGGCGTCGTTCCCGTACGGAATCAGGAGCGGTGGAGCGGTTCAGAGGAAGTAGAGGCGGTTGAGCGAGACCTCCTGGGCCGGCTCGGACCGCAGCGGCGCCCCGTCGAGGGTGACGAGACCGGAACGGCCGTCCACCTGGACGTCGCCGACGCGGGAGTTGCGCAGCAGGTCGGCCGGGCCGATGCCACGGGTGCCGCGCACGGGGACGCGGCGGCGCCGGGTCGTCATCAGGTCCTTGCCCAGATCGACGGCGGCCTGGCTGACGAAGGCCACGGAGAGGTCCGCGGGGGCCGCGCCGTGGGCGCCGAAGAGGGGGCCGAGGACGAGGGGCTCGCAGGTGTCGGTGGCCGCGTTGGGGTCACCGGTCACGCCGTAGGCGGGGAAGCCGTTCTTGATGACCATCTGCGGCTTGGCGCCGAAGAACGGCGGCCGCCACAGCACGATGTCGGCCATCTTGCCGACCTCGACCGAGCCGACCTCGTGCGCGAGGCCGTGGGCGATCGCCGGGTTGATGGTCAGCTTGGCCATGTAGCGCAGCACGCGCGCGTTGTCGTCGTGCGCGCCGTCGCCCTCCATCGGGCCCAGCTCGGCCTTCATCTTCCCGGCCATGGCGAAGGTCCGGCGGACCGTCTCCCCCGCACGACCCATCCCCTGCGCGTCGGACGAGGTGATGCCGATCGCGCCGAGGTCGTGCAGGACGTCCTCCGCGCCCATCGTCCCGGCCCTGATCCGGTCGCGCGCCATCGCGGCGTCGCCGGGCAGATCCGTCTTGAGCGCGTGGACGGAGACGATCATCCCGTAGTGCTCGGCGACCGCGTCGCGGCCGAAGGGCAGCGTGGGGTTGGTGGAGGAGCCGATGACGTTGGGCACGCCGGCCATCTTCAGGACGTTGGGGACGTGTCCGCCGCCGCAGCCCTCGATGTGGAAGGCGTGGATCGTCCGGCCCTCCAGGACGCGGAGGGTGTCCTCGACGGACAGGCACTCGTTCAGGCCGTCGGAGTGCAGCGCCACCTGGACGTCGTGCTCCTCGGCCACCCGCAGCGCGGTGTCCAGGGCGCGGGTGTGCGCGCCCATGTCCTCGTGCACCTTGAACCCGGACGCGCCGCCCTCCGCGAGCGCCTCGACGAGCGGCGCCGGGTCCGAGGACGAGCCACGGGCCAGGAAGCCGATGTTGACCGGCCAGGCGTCGAACGCGCTGAAGCCGTGCTTCAGCGCCCAGGGCGAGTTGACGCCGACGCCCCAGCTGGGTCCTATTTCCTGGCCGATGACGGTCGTGACACCGGAGGCGAGCGAGGCCTCCATGATCCGCGGCGACAGCAGGTGGACGTGGGTGTCGATGGAGCCGGCGGTGGCGACCAGGCCCTCGCCGGGGATCATCGTGGTGCCCGTGCCGACGACGATGTCCACCCCGTCGACCGTGTCGGGGTTCCCGGCCCGCCCGATGGCATGGATGCGGCCCTCGCGGATACCGATCGACGTCTTCCGGATGCCCAGCACGGCGTCGATCACCAGCACGTTGGTGATCACGACGTCACAGGTGTCGCGGACGGCCGCGGCCTTCAGGTGCAGCCCGTCGCGGGCGGTCTTGCCGAAGCCGGCGAGGAACTCGTCGCCCGGCTTCTGGGAGTCCGACTCGACCCGGACGACGAGACCGGAGTCGCCGAGCCGGACCCGGTCTCCCTCACGGGGGCCGTGCACGGAGGCGTACTCGTACGGGTCGATGTGACGGCTGTGCCCGGGGGCACAGTGGTCGCTGTGACTGGTCGGCCTGCTCACGGAGTCGTTCCTTCCAGGGCCGCGGAGACGTCTCCGTAGGCGGCAGTCGCGCCGAGGTAGCCGCAGGCCGCTGCCCTGCGGAGCGCCTCGTCCTTCGCGCCGGGGGCGTCGAGGGGGCCGTCGACCAGTCCGGCGAAGCCGATGGCGATGCGGGCGCCACCGATCGGTACGAGCCCCACCTCGGCCTTGCCGTCCGGGTCGAAGCGGAAGGACGCGCCGGCCGGGACGGCCAGCCGCATGCCGTAGGCCGCGGCCCGGTCGAAGTCGAGGCGCGGGTTGGCCTCGAAGAAGTGGAAGTGGGACGTCACACTCACGGGCACGGCCGCCGTGTTGTGGACGACGAGCGTCGTGGAGGGCTCCGGCACGTCAACGGTGTCCGAGGCGGGCAGTACGGCGCCGGGGGCGCCGTCATTCCGTTCCCGGGCTCCGAAGGGATCGGCGACGGCGGCGAGCCGCGTGCCGTCCTCGAACACGGCCTCGACCTGGATCTCGGTGACCACGTCGACCACACCGGGCAGCACGTCGTCCGGGCCGAGCACGGACCGGCCCCGCTCGATCGCCTCCGCGAGTCGCAGGCCGTCGCGGGCCGCCTCGCAGACCGTGTCCGCGACGAGCGCGGTCGCCTCGGGGACGTTGAGCCGGAGTCCGCGCGCGTGGCGGGCCCGGGCGAGTTCGGCGGCGGTGAACAGGAGCAGGCGGTCCCGCTCGGTGGGAGTCAGGGGCATGACAGCCCCCGACCGGTTCCCCCGGCGAATGCGCCGGTCGCAGCCATGGTGTTCATTCCTTCTCCGAAAAGTGGGCGAGATACCTGCGCGTCACGGCCGCTGGACGCCATCAGGCCGATCGTGGCCAGGAAGCAGCGGGGTGCGAGGGGCGGGATGAGCCCCGACAGATAGGGGTGCAGACGGAGAGACGGACGCCAGGGCAGTCCGCTCTCGGCGATACTCACTCTGACACTGACTGAAAACCCAGTCAAGGTGTACGGCCGACGAAAAGCCGAGGTCCAGAGCGTGCTCTGGTGGGCGGACGGCTGCCGCCCCAGCGTGCGGGGAGGCAGGCTCAGCGAAGGCCGGCCAACTCCGCTTCGATCGCGCCACGCAGCAGGGCGCGTGCGTGATCGATGTGGATCCCGCCGCCGAGCCAGCGCATGCTGAGCCCCTCCAGGAGGGCGGTGAGCCGCTCCCCCGCCGAGGCGAGCGACGCGGCACTCGCCATGGGCCGCACCTGCCCGAGCAGCGCCGCCACCTCCTGAGTCCACGTCAGGGTGGCCCGGGCCAGGTCCTCACGGAGGAGTTCGTCGAAGACGGCGCTGGCCCGGAGCTCGCCCCAGGCCGCGCTGTTCTCCCGCACCTCGACGGTGTCCTGGAGTTCCAGGAGGAGCGTCTCCTCGAGCTCTTCCCGCGGGGTCAGGGGCGGCGCGTCCGGAGCGCGTTCCGTGGTGTACCGCTCCGCACGGCCGTTGATGAACTCCAGCGTCCGGCGCAGGATTCCCGACCGGTCCTTGAAGTAGTAGTAGATGAGCGCCGTGGAGACCCCCGCCTCCTCGGCGAGCTCCTCCACGCGCAGCCCACGGATACCGCGTCGGGCGATCACCCGCGCAGCCGCTTCCAGGATCTGATCACTGCGGGTCGCCATGGCGGAAGCCTACCGGGCGCCTCCCGCGCGCTCCCGCTCAGCCCTCGCGGTGATGCCGGTCCAGAACGATCGTGACGGACGCGCCCTCCGCGGCCACCTCGACGAGGCGAGCGATCACGATCTCCTTCTGGTCCGCACTCCGCACACAGAACGGCACTTCGTCGGCGAGCGCGGCGAACGGCAGCCCCGTCACCGGTTGCGTCTCGATCCCGCGGACGCAGTCGGCCACGCTCAGCTCGTCTCCGGCCGCGACGAAGGCGTCGCTTTCCTCGGGCAGGACGAACGCGTCGGCGCTGCGGGCGAGGTACCAGGCGGCGGTGTCTGCGGGGACGACCTTTCCGGTGCCGAGGTCGAACTCGTAGGAGGGGTCGGGAGTGGTCAGTTCGACGTTCGCGTAGCCGGGAGCGTAGGAGGCCGCCGCCGTTCCGGAGGGACGCGAGGACGGGCCGGACGGGCCGGACGGCTCCACGCTGACCGTCGGCCCGGCAGACGGTGGACGGCCGGCGTCGGGTGACCCCGTCTCGCCCTCCGGCGGATAGTCGAAGTAGTAGACCGCTCCCCCGCCGGTCAGCAGCGCGAGGAACACGAGCAGGACGATGAGCGGCACGCGCGCGCCACGCCGGCGCGAGCGGCGGGACCGCGACGTGAGCGGCCCCCCGGAATCCCCGCCCGGGCGCACCCCCGAGCCGTCGCCGGGAGCCGTTCCCCCGGAGCCGACGGGGGCCACGGCTTCGCCGCCGGCATGCCCGTAAGGAAGCGGAACCGCGGTGGCGGTGGCGGTGGCCTGGACATGCGCCGGCACCCGACCGGCGTCGTGCCTCGCGATCTCGTCGCTGACCTGGTGGGGCAGCCATCCGTCGGCGAACTCGGGCCGCCCACCGACAACGGGATGAGCATGGACCGCCTCGATCAGTTCAGCCGTCGTCGGGCGGTCCTCGGGACGCTTGGCCAGGCAGCGTCCGAGCAGATCCCGCAGCTCAGCCGGGACGCCGGCGAGGTCAGGCTGCTCGTGAACCACCCGGTAGAGCGCAGCGGACTCCGGGCCGTCCCCGAAGGGCGGCGCGCCGCAGGCCACGTACACGGCCAGTGCTCCGAGTGCGAAGACGTCGGTCGCCGAGGTCGCCTGCAGGCCCAGCGCCTGCTCGGGCGCCATGAAGGCGGCGGTCCCGATCCGCAGGCCCGTCCCGGTCAGCGCGGCGGCGTCCGCCGCCCGCGCGATCCCGAAGTCGATCACCTTCGGACCGTCCGGAGCCATCAGCACATTGGCCGGCTTGAGGTCGCGGTGGACGACGCCCGCACCATGAATTCCCTGCAGGGCCTCGGCGATGCCCGCCACCAGCAGCCACACGGTGCGGACCGGCAGCGGGCCGTGCCGTCGGACCACCTGCTGCAGCGTCGGACCAGGGACGTAGGCCGTCGCCAGCCACGGCGTACGGGCGTCCACGCCGAAGTCGACCACCTGCGCCGTGAACAGACCGTGGATCCGCCGGGCGCTGGCCACCTCCTGGGCGAAGCGCGCACGGAACTCGGGGTCCGCGGCGAATTCCTCTCTGACGGCCTTCAGCGCGATGGGACGCCCTCCCGGCGTGTACGCCAGGTACACGACACCCATTCCACCGGCACCCAGCCGGGCGTGGAGGCGGTAGCCACCGATCTCACAGGGGTCGTCGGAGGACAGCGCCGCCTGCGCGGGCTGCCCACCTGAAAGCTGAGTGGACACGTAGTGGCTCTTTCGGCGAGGGAACAGGACTCACTCGGGTGATACGGCTGTTCATCATGGAACTAACTAAAGATTCAGTCAATATGAGACCATGACCCGGCAGAGACCACAGAAGGGACCACGCGGTGACGGACCGCAGGACGACAATCCTGGAGGCGGCCTCCCGCCTCATCGCCCGGCGAGGGGTTCGCGGGCTCCGCATGCACGAGCTCGCGACCGAGGCCGGTGTATCGACCGCACTGGTCTACTACCACTTCAAGGACCGAGCCGGCGCCCTTCGGCACACCCTGGACTTCATCACCGACCGGACGAAGCGGTACAGCGCGGTACGGCGCAGACCCGATCAGCCGTCGGATCCCCTGCAGCTCCTGGAGCAGACCTTACTTCTGGCGTTCCAGGACCTTCACGGGGTACGCGAGGACAGCACCGCGTGGGGCGAACTGCGCGCCAGCGCGGTCTTCGAACCCGAGCTGCGCGAGGCACTGGCCAGAGCGGGCGAGTCGCGGATCCGCGAGATCGCCGGCCTGCTCACCCTCGCACAGCCGTCCGCGGCCACCGCGGACGCCATCGCTTCCGCCGAGCGCCTGACCGCGTTGCACGAAGGACTCAACGCGCGTCGACTCAGCGGTGCCCTGCACCCGGAGCACGCCGGCGCCTTGATGAAGGAGGCGATCGAGATCGAAGTCGCACACCTCAAGGAATTTGACTGAAATTCCAGTCAGTGTCACAGTGCTTGACACGAGGCTGTGTCGCCTGCAGCGGCTACCGGCGATCGCGGTGCCGACCAGGCACCCTCCTGTACAGGACACGCATCGTGATCCGCGTTCGCCCCTCCCCTACCGCGCCGGCCGCCTCGGTCCTGTCAGTCCACGATCGGAGTCCCGCATGACCTTCCTTCCGTCCCGCCGCTCCGCCCTGCGTTCCTTCGCCGGAATCAGCGCGGTCATTCTCGGCACGTCTGCCTGCGGCCCCTCGGACCCCGGCCCGTCCGGCGCTGCGAAGAGCTCGGGCCCGCGCACCGGCGAGAGCGGGGAGCTTCGACTGGGCGCCGAGTGGGAGAGCCACACCCGGACCTTCATGTCCTGGCCCGCCCTCGAGTCGGTCTGGGAGGACGACCTTCCCTACGTACGGGAGGACATCGCGCGCATCGCCCGCGCCATCGGGGAGTACGAGGCGGTGGTGATGCTGGCCCGCCCGGCGCAGGTGGCCGCGGCCCAGAAGGCGTGCGGTTCCGGTGTCGAGGTCATCCCGCTCGCCAACGACGACCTGTGGGCCCGCGACACCGTGCCCGTCTTCGTCGAGGAGGACGGCGAGGTCATCGGCGTCGACTTCAACTTCAACGGCTGGGGTGACAAGCAGGTCCACGGGAACGACGGCCAGATCGGCCGGAAGCTGCTGCCGAAGTACGGCATCCCCCGCGAACAGGCGTCTCTCGTCGCCGAGGGCGGTTCCTTCGAGACGGACGGCGAAGGCACGCTCCTGATCACCGAGAGCTCCATCGTCAACGACAACCGCAATCCGGGCATGAGCCGCGACGAGATCGAGGACGAGCTCAAGGATCTCCTGGGAATGAAGAAGGTGATCTGGCTCAAGGGCGTACGCGGCGAGGACATCACCGACGCCCACGTCGACAGTCTCGTCCGGTTCACCGCGCCCGGCGTGATCCTCCTGGACCGCGCCTTCCCGGGAACGCCGGCCGACTCCTGGTCCCGCTCGTCCGACCAGGCGAAGTCCGTACTGAGCCGGACGACCGACGCGCAGGGCCGCGAGTTCGAGGTCATCGACCTCCCCCAGCCCGACCCCGACCGGATCAGCGGCTACAGCGACGACTTCCTGTCCACCTACGCCAACTTCTACATCGCCAACGACGCGGTCTTCATGCCCAAGTTCGGCGACAAGAAGGCCGACGACCGCGCCCGGGGCATCCTCCAGGAGCACTTCCCCAAGCGGGACATCGTGCCCGTCAGCATCGACACCATCGCCACCGGAGGCGGCGGCATCCACTGCGCCACCCACGACCAGCCCGGCAAGCCGGCCGCCTGACGGCACGAGACACCGGAGTCACCGTGTCCGAGTGCCGGCGCCAACGGCCCAGGCGCGCGAAGGCGCTGCCCCCGGCCTGATTCTCTTCGCCTTGGTGGCGCGGTCGCCGTGGAAGGCGCCTTGTTGGCGCCGTCGCCGTGGGCGCATGGCTGCGGTTCGATGGACCTCAAGCCCTGGACACGGCGTACTCGGCTGGCCGTTCGGATCCCGACCACATGGACGTCGACGCCACCGTCCAGCGGGTCGATGCCTCCGGCCGGGAGCTCGTGCCGCGGTCGTCGCCCTCGCCGTCGAGCCGCCCGCGTCACGAACCCGCCGCACCGTAGAAACGCACACCCCCCACGACCGTCCTCGCCGGCCCGGCGAGGACGGTCGTTCTTCCGTCTCCCGGCTCTCTTCCCGAGGGGGCGCCAGTCGTCCTGCATCGGTTCCGCCGACCAGAGCCCGCCGGCCCGGATGAGCCGATGCCGGTGCCCCGGTCGCCGCCGGTGGACGGCGACCGGGGCGTCATCCGCGTCGCCCTCGTCAGGCGGCCGGAGGCACGACCGGCTGGGACTGGGTCGCGCAGTGGATGCCGCCACCGCCGCCGGCGATGTTGTCGATGTCGAGCTGGACGATGTTCCGGCCCGGGTACTTGGACTGCAGGATCGCATAGGCGATTCCGTCGGCGTATCCGTCACCGAACTGGGGGACGAACACGGCGCCGTTCGCGGTGTAGTAGTTCGTGTAGCTGGACAGGAAGCCCGAGCCCCTGCCGCGGATCGCCGCACGGTCCGGGCCGGGAAGCTCGGTGATGGTCAGACTGCGGCCCTGCGCGTCGGTCGCGCTCTGGAGGGCCTGCTTGGTCTCCTGGTAGACGGCGACCCACTTCGGGTCCACGCCCGGTCCGGGCTTGTCCAGGATGACCTCGCCGGGGGCCACGAACCGGGCCAGGCAGTCGATGTGGCAGTCGGTGATGTCCTGGCCCGCCAGGCCCGGCACCCAGATGACCTTGTCGATGCCGAGCGCGGACTTCATCGCCTGTTCGACCTGGGCCTGCGTCATGCCCGGGTTGCGGTTGCTGTTGACGAGCGAGCTGACCGTGGCCATCAGGGTGCCCTGGCCGTCGGTCTCCAGCGATCCCCCCTCGCCCACGAACGAGGCCTGGATCCGGCTGACTCCGTACTGGGTCAGAAGGGTCGCGGCCGCGGCGGCGTCGTTGGCGTAGGGCTGGTAGTAGGACGTTCCGGTCTTGCCCCAGCCGTTGAAGTTGGTGTCCACACCGGCGACAGCGCCCGGAGCGACGACGAAGGTGGGGCCGAAGTCCCGGATCCACAGGTCGTCGTTGGGGATCTCGAGGACCTCGATGCCGTAGTAGGCGCCGCTTCCGCACATGTAGCGGGCATCGGCGGCCTGCTCCGATCGGGCGAGCAGCACCACCGGCTCGTAACGCGAGATCGCATGGGCGACGTTCGCGATGTCCCGGCGTACCGCACCGAGGGAGGTCGACCAGACCGACGACAGAGCGGGCCAGGCCATGAAGGTACGCACATGGGCGTCGGTCTCCAGCGGCATGCGCAGGGTGGCACCCGACGGGGCCGTGGCGGCGCGCGCCACCGCCGACAAGGCGCCCCCGAGAGCGGCGAGCGGTACGGCAGCCGCACCGAGCTGAAGCAGTCGGCGTCGAGACGTGACGGAAAGGTCCATGGGACTCCCCTGATGAGGGACGGGAGGGTGTGTGGCGACATCCTTGCCTGAACTGAAAATTCAGTCAATGATCTCGTGGCAGCCAGTTCGGCTTCTCCAGCGTCTTCAGGAAGTTGGCCTCGTTGTCCAGGACGCGCTGGTTCAGGCCCTCACGCTCGAAGATGTCGAGGTTGGCCAGGGCGACCGCGGGAGGGTCCGGCTCGGCTGGGCGGCGCATCCGGTGCTGCCTGGTCGCGCGCCGGTCAGCCGATCGGCTGCTCGGCCCAGATGGTCTTGCCGGAGACGCCGTATCTGCTCCCCCACCGGCTGCTGAGCTGGGCGACGAGGAAGAGCCCCCGTCCGCCCTCGTCGGTGTCCCGGGCGCGGCGCAGCCGGGGCTGGGCGTTCCCGGTGTCCGAGACCTCGCACACCAGGACGCGGTCCCGGCTCCGGTCCAGGATCAGGCGCAGCGTGACGCCGCTGCCCACATGGCGGATGGCGTTGGTGACCAGCTCGCTGACGATCAGTTCGGTGGTGAAGACGAGTTCGTCGAGGCCCCAGTCGGCGAGCCGGCCGGCCACGGCCTCGCGCGCGTGGGCGACCTCGGCCACATCGGCGGGGTAGGTCCACACGGAGGTGTCCTCGGGCGGAACGGAGCGCAGACGGGCCAGGAGCACGGCGACGTCGTCGGCGGGCGGCGAGGTGCGAGGAGCGGTCCGCACCAGGTCGTCGCCGATCTCGGCGAGCGGCCGACCGGGCCGGCAAGCGGCGGCCAGGTGGTCGAGGAGGGCGGGGGGCTGCTCGTCGCGGCCGGTGAGGCCGTCTGAGTAGAGCACGAGCGTGCTCCCGGCCGGCAGCAGGACATCGCTCAACTCGAAGGGAATCCCCCCGACACCGAGGAGTGGGCCGGGGTCGACGTCGAGGTAGCGGGCCACTCCGTCGGGCGTCACGACGGCGGGCCGGGGATGTCCGGCGGCGGCCAGCCGGCAGCGTCCGGTGATGGGGTCGTACACGGCGTACAGGCAGGACGCCCCGACCACGTCCGGGTGTTCGGCCTCCGCCGCGAGCCGGTGGACCAGGTCGTCCAGGTGCAGCAGGACGTCGTCGGGCGGGAGGTCGAGGTGGGAGAGCGTCTGGACGGCCGCCCGCAAGCGCGCCATGGTCGCGGTGGCCCGCAGTCCGTGGCCGATCACGTCCCCCACCACGAGGGCGACCCGCAGCGAGGCCAGCGGGATCACGTCGAACCAGTCCCCGCCGACGCTGAGCGCTCCCTCGGCCTCGAGATAGGTACCGGCGGTCTCCGCGGCGGCGATGTCTGTGCTCGCCGGCGGGAGCAGGCTGCGCTGGAGGGTGACGGCCATACGGTGCTCGCGGGTGAAGCGGCGCGCGTTGTCCACGGCGAGCCCTGCGCGGGTGGCCAGCTCCCGCAGGATCCGCATGTCCTCCTCGCCGAAGGGCCGCGGATCACGGGTGCGGGCCACGGCCACGTACCCCACGGCCACTCCCCGGGCGAACAGCGATGCGGCGAGGGTCTGGCGCATCCCCGGGGGCACGAGCCGCCTGAAGAGTTCGGAGTCGCCGCCGAGAGCCTCGACCGCGTCATCGCGCGTCCAGAGGACGACCCCGCCCTCGTACAGCCGGCCGAAGTCGGGCAGCTCGGGAACGAGCGGTGCCCGGTCACCGACCTGCACCATCGCGGGCGGTCGGGGACCGTGCGCGTGCTTGGCGGCCACGACGCGTCTCTGCTCGCGCGGGTCGAACACCGGCAGCGGCTCGTCGCCCGCGAGAACGGACTCGGTCAGGGCGACGCTGCACATGTCCCCGAGGGCCGGCACCAGGAGGTCGACCAGGTCCTCGGCCGTCTGGAGGACGTCGAGGGAGCTGCCGATCCGGGAGGCCGCGTCGCTGAGCAGCAGCGCGGGAGGGCCGGTGGGGGGCCCGGTCTCGGCCCCGGCCCCGACTCCGACGGCAGGGTCTGGATCGACGGTCATGCGCACTCCCGGTGATCGGTCCCGGCTCGCGGCGTGCGGACCCGAAGGGGATCTTGCCCCAGTATCGCCCGATACCGGTGGGGTCTCCTCCTCGAGGAGGAGACCTACGCGTGTCGCCCTATGGGGTCGGGTGCCACTCGGCCATCACGATGGTGGCGTCGTCGGCCAGCTTGTGCTCCTGGTGGCGTTTGAGTTGCTGCAGGAGCCGGCGCAGGGCTTCAGGGGCGGGTTCGCCGGCGGCCATGGCGCGGATGACGGTGTCGGCGAGGCGTTGTTCGCCGAACAGGTCGCCTTCCGGCGAGCGAGCCTCGGTGACGCCGTCGCTGTACAGCAGGATGCGGTCGCCGGGCTGGAGCCGGGCACGGTGTGTGGTGGGCGGAGTGTGGCTGTGGAAGTTCCAGCCCAGCGGCAGGTCGGGTTCGCGTCGGAGGATGTGCAGGACCTGCCCGTCGCGTACGAGCAGGGGCGGAGGGTGGGCGCAGTTGACCCAGGTGAGGGTGCCGTCGATGACGTCGAGGTCGGCGATGATCGCGGTCATGAGGCGGTCGATGAACCACTTGTCCAGGATCCGGTCGATCTCGATGACGATGTCGGTGAGGCTGCCACCGGACCGGCGGGTGGCGCGGCACGCCGCCAGCCCGGCCGCGCTCGCTCCGCCGGAGGCCAGGTCGTGGCCCATGGCGTCCAGGAGCGCCAGATGCAGCCCGCTGTCGGTGAAGCTGTGGTCGAACACGTCGCCGCCGGCGCTGTAGGCCGGCTCCAGCACGGCGGTCGAAGTGGCCTGGGCGGTGCCGATGGTGCGCGGCGGGAGGAACGCCCACAGCAGTTCGGCCTGGACGGTCATCGGCTGGCGGCGCTCGGCTTCGACGAGCAGGTCGCTGTGGGACGACTTGGACACGAGCAGCAGCGCGGTCACACCGGCCAGCGCCTCGCAGTCGGCAACGGACAGGTCGGGGCCGCAGGCTTTGAGGACGCCAAGGCGCTCCACGCCGTCGACCAGGGGAACCCACGCGGTCGTACCGTCCTGCGTCAGGTGCGTGCGCTCCATACGGTAGGCCAGCCCGGCCAGGGACGAGTCGATGTCCAGGGTTGGCTCACCGCCGCGGGCGGGCTGTGGCAGTGCGATGAGCCGCGTCTGCTGCAGGTCGGTGACGTACACACCGGTGGCCGTCAGGCCCATGACCCGGCCGGCGTCGAAGACCAGGCCGGCAAGGTCGCGCCCGGAGATCAGCTGGGAGCGTGCCACCAAGTCGGCCAGGAAGTTGTTGCTCGCCACCATGGGACGAGCCTCCCTTCACGGTGGAGCCAGGTACCGCCGCGCGTCCTGCCCGCGCCGGTCGGCGCTCTCTGCTCATGGAGAGTGCCCACGACAGGCTGCGAACATGATCACGTGGAGCCGAATGCGCAGCCGCCTGTCGATGCTGCCGCACCTCCACCGCGGTGACGAGAGCGCTCCGGCGGGACGTCGAGGCCTCAGCCCGGCCACGTTCCGGTGAGACGGCGTACCGCGCTGGCTCCAGCGCGGTCGACCGCGGCTTTCACCCCGGCGAAGATCGCGCCCTGGAGGATTGCGGCGACCAGGACTTCCGACCAGCTGCGATCCTGGTCCGTGGCGTCAGGGGCGTCCTTCTCATGCCTGAGGGCCTTCCACACCTGCTTGAACACGGCGCCTGCCACGGCTCCGCTCACGGCCCCGAGCGCCAAACCGACCGGCTTGTAGGCGACTTTGGATGCGTTCATTCGGCACCTCCTGCTGCGTCGGACGTTGAACACGGCGAGCGCGGCCACAGCACGACGGCGATCCGGCGCGTGATCCACTGGCCTGATCATCATCGTCACCTGAACTTCCGGCTCGGCGCTTCCTTGCAGAGCGGGAATGTGGGGCGCTTCCGGGCGTGTACCCGGCATCGGCCGGCCCACCCGGTCGAACGTGCCCTCTCGGCGCACTGCAGAAGATCACGGAGCAGGAGGCGTGAACCAGCTGCGCGCCGGAGACGCCGATGGCGGCGGCCGGGCCAGGCGTTGCGGCTCGCCGGGGATGGGCTCACGGCGTTGTTTCCGGGGTGCGCAGAGCCTGCCCTAGCCCAGAGCGGCGCTCTCGTTGTCCAGCAGGTCCAGCAGCAGGTCCCGGTGGAGGGCGGCGACCGGTTCGAGCAGGTCGGGGTGGCGCAGCAAGGGCGCGGCATCGTGTTCGTGGTCGCCGGGACGGGTGAGACGGGTGACCTCACCGGCCTGGCCGCGATCGACGAGGAGGTGTGCCTGGACGGCAAGGGCCGGGTCTGCGAGGAGGCAGGCGGCCCAGCTGACGACGGAATCGTCCACCCAGGTCCGCCAGCCGGCGTCGGAGCCGGCGTCGTGGCCGTGGTCGGCGCCGGTCAGCCGATCCAGCCGGGCGCTTCCTCCCGGGCCGAGCAGATGCACCAGTTGTACGTCGAGCGCCGTCGGGTACCTCAGGGCGGCGGCAAGGGTGACAGCCTGCCGGGCCTGTGCCTCGGCAAGGGCGTGGCTGAACGCGCCTGCGGCGGGTGGGAAGGCGGTCAGCAGCCAGCGCGTGCCGGCGGCTATGACGGATGTGAGATCGGCGGACACGGCGGCTTCCTCGGAGGCGTGCTCGCCCCGGCCCGTGCCGGGTCCGCGAGCTGCGGCGCGAAGCTGCGCCGCTCCGCTCGTGGGCGACCACGGTAGCCCGAAGTGACACGCGTGCGGCATGACGCACGTCACCGTCTGTTCAGCGGCGCGAGCCCGGACGCGCAACTCGGGCCTCCGGTCCCGTGTCGCCGACCGAGTGCCGCACCGGCTCGGTCCGGTATCGGGCCGGAGGGCGCGGTCCTCCGCTCACCCATCGGGGTGCGCGGCCTTTCCCAAGGACTGAGACCACCTCCGCACGTGGGAGGCTGCCGCCCCTGGCGGGAAGGGCCGGAACATGACGTGGTTCGTGACGTTCCTCGGCGCCGCCCTCGTGATGGTCATTCTCCGGGACATGTTTCACACGATCTGGCACCCGACCCGCCACGGCGGTCTGAGCAGGCTGGTGATGACGGGGATGTGGCGCCTGTCCTCGCACCTGAGGATCCGGCGGCGCGCGGCCGGGCTCGCCGGCCCCTTGGGCATGGTCTGCGTCGTCTCGGTGTGGGCGCTGACCGTGGCCGTGGCGTGGGCTCTGGTCTACTGGCCGCACATGCCGGAGGGTTTCTCCTACTCCGCCGGCCTCGTGCCGGCGGAACACGCGGGACCGGTGGACGCGCTCTACGTTTCCCTGGTCACGCTCGCCACCCTCGGCCTCGGGGACATCGCGCCGGCCGCGGGCTGGTTGCGCATCGTCGGCCCGCTGGAGGCGCTTGTCGGCTTCGCCCTCCTGTCGGCGACCGTGGCCTGGATCCTCGGCATCTACCCCGCCTTGGCCCGCCGCCGCACGCTCGCACTGCGCCTCTCCCACGTGCGAGGCGGGGTGACCACCCGGGAACTCGACTCGGACGGGGGCGCGGCCCTGCTGGACAGCCTGGCCTCGGCTGTCTCAGTCATCACGGTCGACTTCCTCCAGTACGCCGAGTCGTACTACTTCTACGACGGCGACGAGAACACCTCGCTGCCCCGGCAGATCGGTCACGCCGTCAGCCTCGCAGAGCTGGCGGAGAGCGCCCACCATCCCGATGTCCGGCTCGCCGCCATGATGCTGCGCAGGGCACTGGGCGATCTGGCCACCGTCTTGGACGAGCGCTTTCTGCACACAGGGGGCGATCACGGCCGCGTATTCGCCTCGTACGCCTCCGATCATGGCAATCACATGCGGCCCGAGCCCACCCATCAGGGGGAGTCGGACGCGTCCTCCGCAGGTGGCGAAGAGCGCGAACGCTGAAGGGACACCCACCGGCACTCGATCAATGGCCACGTGGGGCACTGCCTCCGGTTCAGCGATCGGGACGGTCCTCTGGAGCCCTCCACGAGTGCCTTCGCGCACGCGCCGGCCGGGGCTGCTCAGCCACCGACGGGCGACGCCGCCGCGCCGCCCGTCGGGAGCCCCACCAGACCGCCGCGATCAGCGCGGCCGCAATCACGAGTCCGAGGAGAAGCAGAACGGCCGAAGGCGCGTTGCTGACAGCCAAGGGCGGGGGGACCAGGACGACGGGCGCGGACATGATCACACTTCCTGTGGGGGCTCCTGAAGACCGGACGATGAGCGGGTACCCGTGGCACACCCGATGAACCGACCGTGACTCGTCGCGTTCCGCGCCAGCCGGCTCCTGAAGGACTCCCGAGTCCACCCCCCTCGCCTTCGACGGCGGGCCGACCAGGGCACTCCCGGTGAACCGCATGACACGCAGCCCGAGTGCGTCTCAGAGCTTCTCCAACCGTCGGCGCGCGGCTCCCAGGGAGCGGCCGCGGCGCAGCTCCTGTTTCCAGGGATCCTCTGTTCCCAGGCGCTCGTCCATGGTGGCCAGCGTCCAGCGCTGCGGGGTGAGGCTGGAGTCGTCCAGTTCGCTCCAGCTCAGTGGTGCTTCTCCTCGGGCTGCACGCCGGGCACCGGACCCTCGGCGATCTCGGGCTGCTGCTCGTCACTGCCAGCGACGTTCGCAGAGCCTCCCTTGCCGATCGGCGACGGCTTCCGCTCGGATTCCTTCGGTCGCTGCATCATGCCCGCCTCCGGGCCTTTCGTATGTCCTGTCCACCTCGCGGGTAACCCGGCAGCCGCTCAGTCGTCGGAAGGCCGTCAGGCCACCATCCTGGCTGCTCGATCCCGTGCACGTGACGGGTCGCCCGCCCGTAGTCACGGCTACCCGGCGGTGTCGGATCGAATCGCCTGCTTGGGGTCAAGGTGTACGTCCGGGCCTCGCGACCGACGCGCCGGAGGGGCTCCGGAGAACGCGACCCACTCGTCGTCCAGCCTTGTCGGATGAACCACGGATCCGTGGGACAGCGGCGCGGCAGGCCGGCCCGGATGGCGACCGCAGAACATCAGGACCTTGGACACGGTGGACCGACGGAAGTCCGAGGCGAGGCGCGCCGTCGCGTCCGACGTCGACGTCAGCGAGTGCCGGCCTCCAGGAAGGCCATGAGGCCGGTCAGAGCAACCTCCGACCTGCAGAAGCTCAGTCGGGACGAGGATGTGAACCTGCGGCCCCGGCCCTCCGGGTTCAGTGCACTCAGCGCCGCTTCTCGGCGCGGTGGAAGAGGGTGTGCGGACCATGCCGGCGCAGCGCGGCGCGGGCGGCGTTCGCGCCCGGAGCTCCGTGGACACCACCACCAGGATGCGCGGCTGCGGATGCCAGGTAGAGGCCTTTGACGGGAGTCTCCGGGCGGCCGGTGCCGGGCGTCGGCCGGAAGACCGCCTGTTGGTGCAGGGCCGTAGTGCCGTTGTTGACCGCGCCGTTGTGAAGATTCTCGTCCATGGCCTGGAGGGTCGGCGGAGCCAGAATGCGGCGGGCTCGGATCAGCGCGCGGAAGCCGGGTGCGAAACGCTCCACCTGTTCCTCGACGCGGTCGGCCATGGCCTCCTGCTCACCGGCGGTCCAACGGCCGGTGATGCCGTCGGAGCCGGCGTCGGAGGTGATGATCTGCGGCACGTGGGTGTAGGCCCACGCGGACTCCGTTCCGGCGGGTGAGCGGCTGGGGTCCGCGGTCGTCATCTGGCCGACAAGGGCGAACGGCCTGTCGGGGACCTGTCCCATGGCGAGCTGCGCGGCGTACCGGGTGAGCTCGTCCACTCCGTCGGCCACATGGACCGTCCCCGCGCCGGTCGCTCCCCTGGCCGTCCACGGCACACGGCCGGTCAGCGCCCAGTCGACCTTGAAGGTCGCAAAGTCCCAGTGGAAGCGTTCGAGGTCTCGCATGAGGCGGGACGGTAGGTGTTCCTCACCGACGAGGTCGCGGTACAGGGACGGGGCCGAGGTGTCGGCCAGTACGGCGCGGCGGGCGTCCACCGCACCGCCCGACGTCCTGACCCCGACCGCCCTGCCCCTGCGCACCACGACGGAGGAGACGCGCTCGCCGCAGCGCAGGACACCCCCACGACGGAGGAAGCGGTTCACCAGCGCTCCGGTCAGCGCGCCCGAACCCCCGACGGGGACAGGAAAACCGTGGCTCTGGCCCAGCATCGACATCAGCCAGCCGAAGCCGCCGCTGCCCGCCGCCTCCGGCGTGAGGTCGGCGTGCAGGGCGTTCCCGGTCAGCAGGAGTCGGCCGCCTTCGCCCGTGAACTCTTCCTCGCCCAGGCGCCTCACGGGCAGAGCGAGGTTCCGCACCAGGCGAAGTCCGCCCGCGGCACGGAGTTCCGCGGCCAGGCGCAGCCCTGCGCGGACCGGCGGGAACGGCGTGAACAGGGCCTCCACCAGGTCCGGCCCCACCCTGCCCCACATCGTGTACATGCTGTCCCACGCGTCGGCGTCGGCGTCGGCGAACGTGGCCAGCCCGGCCGAGGTGTCCTGGACTCGGCGTTCGAGGACGGCGCACCGGCCGTCCGTCAAGGGGTGCGCCAGCACGCTCGGGGCGTGGCTCCAGCGCAGGCCCTCGGCGGACAGGTCGAGGCGGGCAAGGACCGGGGACGCCGCGGCGAGCGGGTAGAAGGCGCTGAAGATGTCCGAGACGTAGTCGGGGTGGACCCCGCGATCGCTGCGCACGGCCCCGCCGGGCTCCTCCTGAGCTTCCAGGACTTCCACCGTCCACCCCGCGTCGACCAGCACATTCGCGGCAACGAGGCCGTTCGGCCCTGCGCCGATCACCACCGCGTCAGGCATGCCGGCTCCTGGCGCGGTCGTCCGTGGTCCTGTCCTGCTCCACGACTCCGGCCAGACGGGCCAGCATGCTGCGATGCCGGACCTGGATGGCGGTCTCGCTCAAGGAGTTGTGCAGAGTCCCGCCCAGGCCCCGCAGAGGGTGCTCGTCGCAGACGACCAGGGTCTCCTCTCCCCACGGCCTGAGCTGAAGGAAGATCCGCACCGTTCCGAGACCGCTGAACGCCGCCTCCAGCTCCAGTTCCCGGCCGGGAACGACGTGCCGGACCGTGGTGGTGCCCTCGGTCGACCAGGGGCCGAGCCGGACCGTGTAGCGAAGCCGGGAACCCACCTCCGGCCAGGTTCCGTCGAGCGGAGTGGACTCCGAGGGCCCCACCACCCACGTGCCGTACCGCGACGGATCGGCGAGTACGGCCCACACGGCCTGCGGGGGGCGACGGACGAGGTGATGGCGGACAGCCATGGGGGTGCTCCTCCTGCCGCAACCGTCGGTGAGCGGCGAACCCCGCCGAGCCAGCCTCTGGGGCAGGCGATCGGCCCTTGGCGCCTCAGGCACAACGGGCGTCGCTTCGACGCTTGGCGTCACCGCCATAGTGCGCGTGCCCCGATCACGCCGCACCTCAGACCCCGGGCCGCGGGCGATCCGCCCCGCCGGGACGGGGCCCTCGTGGGACCAGAGACCAAGGCGCCCTCCCGACCGGCGGCCGACCGCCCGACGGGGGATCCTGGAACAACGTCACCGGACGACGGGCCTGGCGGAGTCTGGGGCGACGACGTCACTACGGCGGTACTCCGACCGGACGGAGACACCCGTGAAGATCCCCGCACGAGCCCGGCCCCTGGCGGGCCGAACGGTGGTGGTGACAGGAGCGGCACGGGGACTGGGAGCCGCCCTGTCCCGGGCCCTGGACGACCGTGGCGCTCGGCTCGCCCTCGTGGGCCTGGAGCGGCAGGGTCTGGAGGAGGTCGCGGCGTCGCTGCGTCAGGAGGCGGTGTGCTGGGAAACCGACGTGACCGACGACCTGGCGATGGCCGAGACCGCCCGGCAGGTCCGTGCCCGCCTGGGCCCCGTGTCCGCGGTGGTCGCCAACGCCGGCATCGCCGAAGGAGGCCCGTTCGCCGACTCCGAGCCCGCCGTCTGGCGCCGCGTCATCGAGGTCAATCTCATCGGCAGCGCGGCGACGGCACGCTCGTTCCTGCCCGACCTCTTCGTCACCCACGGCTACTACCTGCAGGTCACGTCCCTGGCCGCGATGGGGACGTCGCCGTTCATGAGCGCCTACTGCGCGTCCAAGGCCGGCGCCGAGTCCTTCGCCCACGCTCTGCGCGCCGAAGTCGCCCACAAGGGGGTCGCAGTCGGCATCGCCTACCTCAACTGGATCGACACCGACATGGTCCGGGACGCCGAGCGGTACGCCGTGCTGCGAGAGCTGCGTGCTCACATGCCGCCACCCGCACGCAAGGTCCGCCCGGCGGATTCGGTCGCGGAGCATCTGGCCGACGCCGTGGACCGGCGAAGGGCTTCGGTATACGTGCCGGCATGGCTCCGCGCCGTCCAGCCTGTACGCGCGCTCCTGCCACCCATCGTCACCCACCTCGCCCGTACCGAACTGCCTCGCCTGGAACGCACGGAACAGCTCGAGGCAACCGGGCTGCTGGGCGCCGGAGGCCGGGCCGACGACCGACGTCGGCCTGCCTGCTGAATCCCGCCCCGTCTTGCGCCACGAGGTGCGGGCGATGGGTCGAATGCGCTCCTCGACGCACGGCCGGCCTGTTCGAGCATCTCCCGATGCAGTGAGTTACGGGCCGCGCCCAGGTGGAGCCGGGCTCGGCGTGCCGTCGCCGCGTTCCACAAGGGTGAGGGCGGCGACGGTCGTCTTGAACAGCGGCTACTTGGAGACGGGCCCCATCGGTGATCGTGGCCTCGAGAGCACGCCGCACCGAGTATGAGAAGGGGGCTCTGATTCAGGGGAGAGGTCTTCCGCCGGTGGCGTTGACGATCTCTCCGGTGATGTAACTGGCCTGCGGTGAGGCGAGGAAGACGTAGGCGGGTGCCATCTCGGCCGGCTGGGCGGGCCGCCCCAGCGGTGACTGCTCGCCGAACTTCTCGGTGTCGGGCATGGTCGCGGGGATCAGGGGTGTCCAGACCGGACCGGGCGCAACCGCGTTCACGCGGATGCCCCGCTCGGCGACCATCTGTGCCAACCCATGGGTGAAGGAGATGATCGCCGACTTGGTCATCGCGTAGTCGAGGAGGTGCGGACTGGGCTGGTAGCCCTGCACGGAAGTGGTGTTGATGATGCAACCACCGCGCGGCATCCGGGCGAGGGCGCCACGGGAGAGCCAGAACATCCCGTACAGGTTGGTTTTCATCACCCGGTCGAACTGTTCCGTGGTGATGGCCTCGATCCCGTCGGGCTGGGACATCTGGTAGGCGGCGTTGTTGACGAGGATGTCGACGCGTCCCAGCTCGCCCACCGTTCGTTCGATGAGAGTGACGCACTGGGATTCCTCGCGAATGTCGCAGGAGACGGCGACGGCCCTGCGGCCGGCCGCAAGGATCAGGCGCGTGGTCTCGGCCGCCTCATCCGCCTCCTCCGGCAGGTGGGTGAAGACGACGTCCGCGCCCTCCCGGGCGAATGCCAGACAGACGGCTCTGCCGATCCCGGAATCGCCTCCGGTGACCACCGTCGCCCGGTCCAGGAGGACGTCGTGTCCCTGGTAGGAGTCCTCCCCGTGGTCCGGTCGCGGATCCATCTCCTCCGTCGAGCCAGGGTGGTCCTGCTCTTGCTGAGGGAGCGGGGGCCGGGGGTGGCGGGTGACCGGGTCGGGAATCCGGGGTGCGTCCTTGGCCGACATGTCGCTTCTCCTGTCGGAATGCGCTGAGCGGACGGGCCTGCACATCAGCTCGGCGGATACGTCGCGGACTTGAGGTGGCGCGCGAGGTGGACGGTGTTCGCGGCGAGGGTGGCCGTCGTATCGGCCGTCTTCTCGGGCACCTTGTCGAGGTCCTGGTAATCGGTGCGCTGCATCGCTTCGCCGACCCAGTAGGTGACCGCGTTCGGGGCGAGGGAGAAGCCGACATCGTTCAGGCCCTGAAAGAGGTCGGCGCTGACCTTGTGGGCGCCGTCCTCGTTGCCGACCACGCAGACCCCGGCGACCTTGCCGTAGGTGAGCATGCGGCCTTGGTCGTCGGTCTCGGAGAGCTCCGCGTTCAGGCGCTCCAGGACTCGCTGAGCGAGGCTGGAGGGGTGGCCGAGCCAGACCGGGGTGGACAGGATCAGGATGTCGCAGCCGAGGATCGTGGCGCGGATCTCAGGCCATGCGTCCCCCTCCCCCATGTCGGTCTTCACCCCGGGCTTCACGTCATGATCGGCGATCCGGACGGTCGTGCCACTCACACCGCGCTCGGCGAGAGCTGCCATGGTCTGCTCTGCCAGCAACTGCGAACTCGAGCGGGCAGGGGTCGGCGACAGGGTGCACACGAGGGCGACGGCACGGAGCGGAGTGTCGTTGGCGGGGTTCATGTTGTCCGGCTACCCGACCGTGCGTCTTCGATGTCGCCCGCGTGCCGATTCATCCCTTCGCACCACACCCACAGCGAGCGCTTTTCATCGAACGCCCGGCAAGAAGAGTCGGCGGAGTGCGCTCGGTCGGCTTTCGCCAGGCAGGTGAAATCGAGGTACGGCCGCGGCGTGGCTCGTTCACGTGCGAACTCGAGAGCGGGGAGGTTTCTTTTCACACCGGATCTCGGAGGGAACTATGGCCAGAAAACTCGCAGTCGGGGACAGGGTGACCACACAGGATCTGGGGCAGACCGCAGGCTCTACACCGACCTCTCGCGCCGACCTCCCGGTCGGCAGGATCACCGCGTTGTCCGGCGACATCGCCACCGTCGAGTGGCACGACGGCGAAAACGTCGACGCGGTGACGGAAGTGCCCGTAGCGCAACTACACCTCGTCACGCAGCCGTAGCAGACACCGTTCTGTCAGCCCCTCTGTCGCTGAGTCCCGGGCCGGAGAGCTGTCGCGCCTTGACAGATCGTCGCCGACGTCACACCCCGTGCCCTCCGGGACAACGACGAACGACCGCAGGACGATAGCGCCGGCCGCCCCGGCTGAGCCGATCTCCGTGTGCTACGGCTCATGGAGGCGCCCTGAACCATCAGCTCGGCGCCTGGCTTCACGGGTCGGCTCCATGACGTAGCCGCTCCGTGGACGTGTCGGTACGCGGTTCAGCGGGATGGACAGATCTTGGTCGGGCACGTCATGCGGCAGCCGGGCCAGACGCGGTGCCAGGCCGGCCAAGAGGGCGATGGTGATGTCCTCCCCCGGGCAACGGTGACCAGTCGCCGGGTCACCTCCGCCTTGAGGGATGAGCCTGTCGTCGAGAGCAAGTGAGGGTGTGCCCTGCCGGATGAAGCGCTGCGGGTCGAAGGTGTACGGGCTGGGCCACAGGTCGGCGTCGTGGTGGTGTCCGTAGAGGTCGAGCAGAACCATGCTGTTCCGGGGAATCGAGACCCCCTTCCAGTGGATGTCGGTGTGAGCGAGGCCGCCCACGAAGGGGGCGAAGGGGTAGAAGCGGCGTACTTCCTGAGCGAACGCGAGCGCATAGTGCTCGTCGGCTGCGACCGGCTCACGGTGTTCCGGCCAACGGTGCAGTGCGTGAGCGGCGAAGGTGAGGAACCAGCTGACGGCGACCGTCGGGCGCAGGATGTTGAGCAGTTCCACTGCAGCCGTGCCGAGATCGAGCTGTCGCCCGTCGGCGTCTGCGTGTGCGTCCACCGCCTGGGCGACCGTGGCCGCGCCCGCGGGGGCGCCGGCGTAGCGGAGCGTCTCCAGGTAGGCCGTGAGCTTTTCCTCCTGCCTTTTCCTGGCCCGCCTCGCGCGGAAGTGCCGCGGGCCCACTGTGGCGAACCCGTCGACCATCGCGACCAGGTCGCGTGCGGCACTCGCAGCCTCCCGGTCCGACATGGGGACTCCTGCCCAGGCGTGGACGGCCCGGGTCAGCAGGAGCGCGGACCTCTCGAAGAGCACGATCCGACTCTCGCGCTGCCAGTCGGCCTCCGCCTGGTCCCAGCAGTTCTGGGCGTGCTTGACAAGGTCGGCCACCCGTTCCGGGTCCTTGAGCAGGCGCTGGAACAGAACCTTCCGCCCCCGGTGCGCCGCCCCGTCCAGTGTGTGCACCGCCCCTCGGCCGAACAGGGTGTCCAGTACAGGGCCTGGTACAGCGCCGCCTCGGCGAACGTGCTGTTCGTCGTAGAAGAACGCGACGGCGGCTTCGCCGTGGAGAACGACCCCTCGCCGACCAAGGATCCGTACCGGCAGCGCGTCGCCCGCGCGTAGGCGGCGGCGTAGATCCGGGAGCCATCCATATCCCTTGATCAGGAGTGGCACGATGCTGTCGATCTCCGCGGCTGGGACGGTGGGCTGCGGCGTGGTCCTCATGAAGCACGCGTTCCACGAAGTCACTCGCTCGAACCGGACCCTTGCCGCCAGACGCGTGAACCGGCCTTCGCACGTCGGGTGTCAGAGTTCCCGGAGGGCAGGCAGCAGCTTGTTCTCGGCCCACTCGATGAAGGGCCACTGGTGGCCACCGCCGATCTGTACGAGGGCGAGTTCCGTGAAGCCGGCATCCGCGTAGGACCAGGCGGCCTCCACGACCGCGTCGACGTCGTTCCCGCACGGAATCCGGTCGGCCACGTCCTCGGGGCGTACATGCTCGGTGGCCTGGGCGAAGCCGGCCGGAAGCGGCAGTTCGGCGTTCAGCCGCCAGCCGCCGAGTGCCCAGCGGAACTGGTCGTGAGCCCGGGCCACCGCCGCATCGCGGTCGGCGTCGTAGCAGACGGGCAGCTGCCCGACCCGGGGCTTGCCGACGCCACCGTGCCGGTCGAACTCCTCCACGAGCGCGCGCCGGGGCTGTGTGGCGATCAGCAGGTCCGCACGCCGGCCGGCGAGCGCGCAGGATCGGGGACCCGACACGGCGATTCCCAGGGGCGGCGGCGGGTCCGGCAGGTCCCAGATCCTGGCGTCCTCGACCTGAAAGTGGCGGCCCCGGCGGGTCACGTACCCTCCGGCGAAGCGGACGACCTCGACGGCCTCCTCCAGCATGTCGAGCCGGACCCGCGCCGAGGGCCACCCCACGCCGACGACGTGCTCGTTGAGGTTCTCCCCGGAACCGAGGCCGAGCCGGAAGCGGCCTTCGGCCAGGAGCTGAAGAGTAGCCGCCTTCTGGGCCGTCACCGCCGGGTGGTACCGGAAGGACGGGCAGGTCACGAAGCTCATCAGCGGGATACGGGAGGTGGCCTGCGCGGCCGCCCCGAGCACGCTCCACGCATACGGTGCGTGACCCTGGGAATCCAGCCAGGGAAAGGAGTGGTCCGAGATCACGGAGAAGTCGAAGCCCACGCGCTCGGCCCCGACGACGTGTTCGACCAGCTCTCTGGGGCCCGCCTGTTCGGTCATCATCGTGTAGCCGATCTGCATCATGCCCCTGCGACTTGCCGCGGTTGGCGGTCCTAAACAGGCGTCCCGTCCAAGCACGACCACGTCCTGGACGTCGCCGGGCGGCTGCTGCCGCAGCTGCGGGAGGCGGTCGAGGAGGATCTCGCCGGGCGGGGACTGACCCATGAGCGCGTGCTCGCCTGCGTGGCCCGTCTTCTGGACCTGGGCTTCTTCCGGGTGGGCGGTCGCGCGTACCGCCGCGACCACGCGGCGTACGGCCTGACGACCCTTCTACGTGAACACGCCGAGTGCACCCGTGGCGAGGTCTGCTTCAACTGCCCGGCCAAATCCGGTCAGCGTCAGACCCGCGCCCTCGTGGACCCGGAGTCGTACGCCGCCGTGCGTGCTCTCCTGAGGCGGCGGGACCGTCGGCCGCGGCTCTTCGTCTACTGGCGGTCGCGCAGCCGGCACGACGTACACGCCGAGGAGGTCAACGCCTACCTGCGCGACAAGGCTGGTACGGACATCACAGCCAAGGATTTCCGTACGTGGCACGCGACCGTCCTGGCCGCATTCGCTCTTGCGGTCTCCGAGGACGTGGCCCCCTCCTCCCCCGCGCGCCGCAGAAGAGCTGAAACCCGTGCGGTCCGGGAGGTCAGCGGCTACCTCGGCAACACGCCGGCGCTGTGCCGCGCCTCGTACATCAACCGCCGCGTCGTCGAGCTCTTCGAGGACGGGGTGACGATCCGGCCCACGCTGGACAGGTTGGGGAAGGACACCGCGTTCGGCCACCCCGCTACCCAGGGGGCCGTCGAGACGGCTGTCCTTGACCTTCTGACAGGATGAATCGTGCGGTTTCGCACCACGACCGAAGCATTTGGCGGACCGGTGCGCCCACAACGTGCGGACGGGCAGGATTCATGCGGCCAGCGCGATCGCGTAGGCGAGGAAGAACAAGGCGACCAGCACGGCCAAGAGGATGATGACGATGAGGGGCCCCTTGCCCCAGCCACGCTTCAGCGGGCGGTATGGACCCGCGCCCGAACTGGTGCTGGCTTCTGCGGGCGGTGTCTCCCCGGGCTGCGCCACGCCACTGGATCGCGGGTCCTGACGCGGATCCGGATCAGGGTTGTAGGTACCCATCACGCACTCCTTTCCGCTCCGAGCGGGTGTGATGAAACGCGGCTGCCCACGGACTCACCCTTCATGCCCGGACACCTGGCATTGCGGGCCATGTGCGGACGGGCGGACGCGAGACGGAGGGGAGAGGGTGGGCTCCGCGGCAGTAGGTCCGCGGCTGCCAGATCCGCAGCAGGCCAGACAGGACGAGACACCGGCGACGCCCCGTCGGGGTCAGAGGGCTTGTGTCGCGGTTCGCAGGTCGGCGACAAGCCCCGCGTACATGGCCTTGCGGTCCTTCGCCCTGAGCACGGCTGAGGGATGTACGGTGGCCAGCACCCTTATGCCGTCGCCAACGTCTGGCAGTGGCATCGGTATGCCTCGGTCGGTACCTACGCGGAATGACTCACCCAGCAGGGCACGGCCTGCCGTCGCACCGAGGACGATCACCAACTCGGGCGCGACAAGCCGGAGTTCCGCCTCCAGCCAAGGTCGGCAGGCCAGGGTCTCACGCAGGCTCGGCTGCTTGTGGATGCGCCGCTTGCCGGTCTCCCGGCGGGTGAACTTGAAGTGCTTCACCGCGTTCGTGACGTACACACCGTCCTGGTCGATCCCCGCTTCATCGAGTGCCCGGCGGAGCAGTCGCCCCGCGGGCCCGACGAAGGGCACACCTTCACGGTCTTCCTGATCGCCCGGCTGCTCGCCGACCAGCATGATCCGCGCGTGCGGATCCCCGCGCCCGAAGACCGTGCCACTCGCGTCTCGGTACAGCGGACAGCCGTGGCAGTCGGCGGCCGCCCGCCGGTGTGCCGGCAGTCTGCCGCGCCGCGGCAGGTACGGCGTCGCGTCGTACGCCTCGGGCCCGGGTTCCCGCTCTCCGTCACCGGCCATCAGCGTGTCGCCTCCTTGCACCACGAGGCTTGTCCCTTCGACAGACGAGTGCCCGAAGCTGCCGCGGGCATTCGCCTCGGGGCGTCCGGGAGACAGGAAGGCGCCCAGCTCTGCCCTCGATGGGGTGCAGCTTCGTCGCGGGCCGTCAGGGGACGGAGCACTCCCGGAGCACTCCCTCGGGCGCGCCTCGTCAGCAGGCGACCCTCAAGGCTTGAGCAAGGTCTTGATCATGCCGTCCTGCTTGGCCTGGAACATCTCGTAAGCCTGCGGCGCTTCATCGAGAGGCATCGTGTGGGTGGCGAAGCCCTCGACGCCGAGCGGGTCCGAGTCGTCGAGGAGGGGCAGGATGTCGTCCACCCAGGACCGTACGTTGGCCTGGCCCATGCGCAGTTGGATCTGCTTGTCGAAGATCGTGAGCAGGGGCATGGGATCGATCGCCCCGCCGTAGACACCCGAGACCGAGACGGTGCCGCCTCGCCGGACGATGTCGACCGCGGCGTGCAGGGCGGCGAGGCGGTCGATCCCCGCGTGCTCCATCAGCGGCCTCGCCAGGGCGTCGGGGAGGATCGCCGTCGCGCGTTGTGCCAGCTCTGCCGTGCGCGTCCCGTGCGCCTCCATGCCCACGGCGTCGATCACGGAGTCCGTCCCGCGTCCGTCGGTCAGCCCACGGATCGCGTCGGCCAGATTCTTCCCGTGCAATTCGGGATCCATGGTGTGAACCCCGTGCGCCCGGGCACGCTCGCATCGCGCCGCGACCGGGTCGACTCCCACCACCAGGCTCGCGCCGCGGTGCAGGGCGATGCGTGCGGCCATCTGACCGATCGGTCCGAGACCGAGGACGGTGACGGAGCCACCCGGCGGGATGTCGGCGTACTCCACCGCCTGCCAGGCGGTGGGCAGCACGTCGGAGAGGTAGACATAGCGCTCGTCAGGCGGCCCCTTGGGGACCTTCACGGGCAGCGTGTCGCCGAACGGCACCCGCAGGTACTCGGCCTGCCCGCCGGGTACCTGGCCGTAGAGCTTGGTGTAGCCGAAGAGAGCCGCACCCATGCCGTACTCCCGGACCTGGGTGGTCTCGCACTGGGACTGGAGTCCCTGATCGCACATGAAGCAGTGCCCACAGGAGATGTTGAACGGAATGACGACCCGGTCGCCGGGGCGAAGCGTCTCCACGTCCGATCCGACCTCTTCCACGAAGCCCATCGCCTCGTGCCCCAGGATGTCTCCGGCGTCGATGTAGGGACCCATCACCGTGTAGAGGTGCAGGTCGGAACCGCAGATCCCCGTGGAGGTCACCTTCACGACGATGTCCGTCGGTTCCTCCACCTGCGGGTCGGGGACGGATTGCACGCGGACGTTCCGCGTGCCCTGCCACGTGAGAGCGCGCATGGCTCTGCCTCCCATGCAAGGTGCGGGAATGGAACAACTAGCGCCTGCCCGCCCCCTCACCTCCTACTCGCATGCGCCCGGCTGGAACGTGGTGACCGGGGACCGGCAGTTCGTAGAGTGCGAACGCCCGGTCGATGACCGGCTGGGCCACGTTGCGTACGCGGACCCCACCGGCGGTCATTCCG
Organism: Streptomyces solicamelliae; assembly: GCF_045348655.1. NCBI lineage: Bacteria > Bacillati > Actinomycetota > Actinomycetes > Kitasatosporales > Streptomycetaceae > Streptomyces > Streptomyces solicamelliae. The sequence continues at coordinate 6,837,803 of NZ_CP160404.1, read as the reverse complement.
TGCTCCGTTCCGAGGTGAGCGTGGCCGTGTACGGCGAGGTCCGCGCCCACGGAGTCGATGGCCTCGGCGAGCAGGTAGCTGCCGAGGAAGGGATAGATCTCGACGGGCTCGCCCGCGAGCGTGTCCGGGACGGGCGCGAAGTGGGTCAGCGCGATGCGGACGTCGCAGCGATCAGCGGTCAACTCCTCCAGCGCGGACGCCAGCCGCTCCGCACCGAGGTGCGCCACGCGGACCCAGGCCCTCATCTCCGGCTCCCCGAAGGCGCCGGCACTCCGGCCCGCGAACCCTCCGCAGAACCCCTTCGCGCCCGCCACACCGACGACGTGGCCCGCGACGGGGAACACGACCGACCCGCCCTCCAGGACGCTGACACCCGCGGAGACGAGCGTACGCGTGACCTCGCCCTCCTCGTCCGAGTGGTAGTCATGATTGCCCAGCACGGCGACGACCGGGACCCCGACTCCCCGGACCTCGTCGGCCACCACCCGGGCCTCGTCGACCGTGCCGTGGCGCGTCAGATCACCGGCGAGCAGGAGCACGTCCGCGCAGTCGGGAAGCGTCATGAACGCCGGACGCAGCAGCCCCGCGCACTCCGGGCTCAGATGAATGTCGCCGACCGCGGCCACTCTGACGACGTGGTCGCCTCCGCCCATGACAGTCATGGCAACTGCTCCATGTGATCGGGCGCGTCGACGGACGGCGTGGTGAGGTCGGTGCGTACGACAAGCCCGGCCAGCTCCTCCCGCGCCAGCCGCAGGATCTCGTCCCGTCGGCCGGCGGTGGGCAGGGCTCCGGTCAACAGCACGGTGTCGCCGCGGAGTTCGACCCGGACACCGAGTTCGGCGACCTCGTCGCCGGCGAGCCGGTCCCGCAGGCGGGCGATCCGGTACTCGATTTCCTGGCAGTCGCGTTCAGCCATCGGACCCACCGCCCTCGCGGCCGGTGCGGGGGCGGATGACGTCGAGGAGTTCGAGCAGGTACAGGAAGGCTGCCGCCATCGGCCTGTCACCGGCTTCCTCGCGCACACGATCCCAGTCGACGCGTTCACGCAGTCCACGCGCGACGGGCAGGAGTGCCCCGAAGTCACAGTGATGCTCCGAGAGCGCTGTCAGCCGCCCGACCATGAGGTCGGTCGGCTCGATCACCGGCATGTGAACCGAGTCCACAGGCAGGGTTACGGCACGTTCGAGCAGTTCGGTCGTGACGGGGCGATCCGCCAGAGCGAAGATCAGATCGATCTGCTCGCCGTCTCTGCGGCCCTTGATCAGCCAGTCCTCGGGCGGTTCGACGATCTCCACGCCGTGGTCGCCGAGCACGCGCGTGACCAGCTCGGCGTCCTCCCGGCGTACGGCGAAGTCCGTGTCGTGCTGCAGCCGCACCGGGATTCCGTACGCGTGGACCGCTACGCTGCCGACCAGGGCGAACAGGCACTCCGAGGACTTGAGGACGCCGGCGACCTCCTTGGTGACCTCCAGGATCGCCTGGGTGTGGTCAGCCGGGAGAGTCTGGGCACTCTGATCACCGGCCAGGCCGACCAAGTCTCTGCCGCTGGGCGTGGGGGTTCCTTCGGCGAGGTTCATGTCGTTACCTCCTGCCGCATGCTCGGCTCTCGGCACGAGCCCCGGGACCTGCCAGTACCCCGCCGTCTCCGAAGAATGCGCTGCGCCGAGACGGCTCACGCATGAGCCCGGTTCCGGATGGCATCAAACCAGTCCGCAGCGACGTTCGGGACTTCTGCCTCCTCAGCGCGCCGAACACGCCCACGTGCGTCACACGCTGCGGCCCCGTGAGTTCTTCGGCGTGTGCCCAGGTGGCAGGCGGGTACCCGCGTCCCATGAGTGCCATGAGACTGATCCGACCGCCCGGTGTCTACGCTCCCCAGGCGGCCGCTTCGGTACTCCAGACGGACTGCCTGGCCCGGGAGGAACCGGGGCCGGGGGACAGGGCGCTCGATCTGTGCACGGGGACGGGCGTCGTGGCCCTGGCCCTCGCATCCGGGCCGGCGGTGCGGCCCGCCGGAGGATGACCCATGTCGGACCTCTTCGACTTCGCCGACGCCGTCGACGGCGCGATGTACGTGGTCACCGCGGCATCCCACGGGAGCCGCGGGGGCTGTCTCGTCGAATTCGCCTCGCAGTGCTCCATCGATCCGCCGCGATTCGTCGTCTGGTTGTCCACCGCGAACCGGACGTACGACATCGCCCGAAAGGCCGACCACCTGACCGTGCACCTCCTCGGCGAGGACCAGCGCGCTCTCGCCGACCTCTTCGGTGGGGAGACCGGCGACACCGTGGACAAGTTCGCCCGGATCGCCTGGCACTCCGGCAGCGCGGGCTGCCCGGTCCTGTCCGACGTGCGGAACCGGTTCACCGGCCGGGTCGAAAGGATCCTCCCCGGCGGCGATCACGTCGGCTTCGTACTGCGCCCCGTGGAGTACGCGGGCCGGGACGAGGCCAGGGCGATGCCCTTGCGGCACCACCAGGTCCAGGGGCTGCAGGCCGGCCACGCGAGCGACGAAGGAGTCCGACATGCGTGAGCAGGAGCGGAAGAGCCGGCCCCGGCGGACGCCGGCGTCCCGGGCCAGGGACGAGCGACGCGACGAGGAACCACACGGAACGGCGGATGCCGATACCGCGAACGGTTCGTACGAGGGCGGGTCCCAGCACGAGGACGCGTCCCAGGACGCCGGGGGTCACGCGGCGAAACGGCAGCGTCCCGGTGTCGGACGCGAGGAACAGAGCCGCCCACACCCGTCGAGGGACCGTCCCGACTCCGGAGAGCAGGTTGCCGAGAGTGAATGAGGGCGCCACGGCCCGTACGTCAGGATTCGGCCCCGGTCATCAGCTCAAGCCCCTCGCCGGACCACACCCGACGGCGAGACCCGCCGGCATCCTGACGGTGGGGGTCGAAGAGGAGTTCGTCCTCGTGGGGCCGGGGAGCAGAGCTCCTGTCGACCGGGGCCCGGAAGTGGTCGAGTCGGCGGCCCACGTGGTCGGCGGCCAGGTGCAGAGCGAGTTCTTCAATGCGCAGGTCGAGACCGTGTCGCAGCCCACGGCCTCCTGCCAGGACCTGCGCGACGAACTCGTCCGGCTACGCGGCGCGATCGCCCGGGCCGCGCGTGCGGAGTGCTGCATGCCGGTCGCCACCGGCGTGCCCCCCGTACCACCGGCACGGCCGGCGACCGTCACCGACGCCCGGCGGTACCGGCGCATCGCCCACCACTTCGCCCCTCACCTCCCCGCGATCGAGGACCTGCTGAGCGGCTGCCACGTCCACATCGGGACGCTGGACCGCGCACTCGCCCTCGCCCTCTCGAGGCGGATCGCACCGTGGCTTCCCGTGCTGCAGGCCGTCACCGCCAACTCGCCGTTCGCACGGTGCCGCGACACGGGCTTCGACAGCTGGCGTTCCGCCGCATATGCGAGCTGGCCCACCGTCGGCCCCGCCCCCGACCTCGACGAAAGCCGCTACCACGCCCATGTCGACGCGTTGGTGCGCAACGGCGCCCTGGTCGACCGGCGCACGGTCTACTGGCACGCCCGCCCCTCCGAACACGTGCCCACCCTCGAGATCCGGGTCGCCGACGCCAACGCCGACGTGGACACCGTCGTCATGTACGCGGCCCTCCTCCGCGCCCTTGCCGCCACTCTGCTGCCCGATGTGCTCGGGCAGCGGCCGGCACCGAAGGTGCCCTTCCGGAGGCTCGTGCTGGCCCATGAACTGGCTGCGCGGCACGGACCGTCCGGTTTCGGCATCGACCCGTACACCGGTCGGGAGAGACCCGCCACCGAGTTGGTCGAACGCCTCATCGACCGCACCCTCCCCGCACTCGACCGGACAGGGGACACGGATCGCGTCCTGGGCCAGTGGCAGCACATCCGCGCCCGTGGTGCCGGGGCGGGCCTCCAGCGCGCCGACTACCGTCGGCGCCGACGAGTCACCGACGTCGTGGACGCGCTCGCCGTGCTGACCGTCGCGGCCTGCGGCCCGGGGCCGCAGCCGCCTGAAGCTCTCGACCCCGGCGGCGAACGCCCCTGACTCCCGCCATCAGGCGGCTTCAGGCACCGCCTGAGCCGGTGCGCCAAAGGCGCATGCCCGAGCGCGAGCGGGGAAGGCGCTTGGCAGGTCAATCGATGCGGGAGGCCGCCATGGCCCGGTCAGTCGGGATCGATCTGGGCACGACGAATTCGGTGGTGTCCGTCCTGGAGGGCGGAGAGCCGACGGTCGTCGCGAACGCGGAGGGTGCGCGGACCACACCGTCCGTGGTCGCCTTCGCGAGGGGCGGGGACGTGCTCGTCGGCGAGCTGGCCAAGCGGCAGGCGGTGACGAACGTGGACCGCACCGTGCGGTCGGTGAAACGGCACATGGGCGAGCAGGACTGGCGTTTTCCCTCGACCGGCGATGTCGGCGGTCGGCGCTTCACCGCGCAGGAGATCTCGGCGCGGGTGCTGCAGAAGCTGAAGCGGGACGCCGAGGCGTACCTCGGCGAGGATGTCACGGACGCGGTGGTCACCACTCCGGCGTACTTCGACGACGCACAGCGCACCGCCACGAAGGAGGCCGGTGAGATCGCCGGCCTGAAGGTACTGCGGATCGTGAACGAGCCGACCGCGGCCGCGCTCGCCTACGGGCTCGACAAGGAGAACGACCACACCGTCCTCGTCTTCGACCTCGGTGGCGGCACCTTCGACGTGTCCCTGCTGGAGATCGGCGACGGCGTCGTCGAGGTGAAGGCCACCAACGGCGACACCCACCTCGGTGGTGACGACTGGGACCAGCGCTTGGTGGACCACCTCGTCACGCGCTTCAAGAACGGGTACGGCGTCGATCTGTCCCGCGACAGGATGGCTGCGCAGCGCCTGCGCGAGGCTGCGGAGAAGGCGAAGATCGAGCTGTCCTCGGCCACAGAGACCACGATCAACCTGCCGTACATCACGGCCTCGGCCGAAGGCCCGCTGCATCTGGAGGAACAGCTCACCCGGGCGCAGTTCGAGAACATGACGGAAGACCTGCTGGAGCGCTGCGAGGCTCCGTTCCACCAGGCGTTGAACGACGCGGGGGTCGACGTGGCCGAGGTCGATCACGTCATCCTGGTCGGCGGCTCGACGCGCATGCCCGCGGTGACCGCGCTGGTCCGGTCCCTCACCGGCAAGGATCCGCACAGGGGCGTGAACCCGGACGAGGTCGTCGCCATCGGCGCCGCCCTGCAGGCCGGTGTCCTCAAGGGCGAGGTCAAGGACGTCCTGCTCCTCGACGTCACCCCGCTGTCCCTCGGTATCGAGACCAAGGGCGGCATCATGACCAAGCTCATCGAGCGCAACACCACGATCCCGACCAAGCGGTCCGAGATCTTCACGACGGCCGAGGACAACCAGCCGTCCGTGCAGATCCAGGTCTACCAGGGCGAGCGCGAGATCGCGGCGTACAACAAGAAGCTCGGCATGTTCGAGCTGACCGGCCTCCCGCCGGCCCCGCGCGGCGTCCCGCAGATCGAGGTCGCCTTCGACATCGACGCCAACGGCATCATGCACGTGACCGCCAAGGACCTGGGCACGGGCAAGGAGCAGAAGATGACCGTCACCGGCGGCTCCTCGCTGCCGAAGGACGAGGTCAACCGGATGCGCGAGGAGGCCGAGAAGTACGCGGAGGAGGACCACGCCCGCCGCGAGGCCGCCGAGTCCCGCAACCAGGGCGAGCAGCTCGTCTACCAGACCGAGAAGTTCCTCAAGGACAACGAGGACAAGGTCCCGGGCGACGTCAAGACCGAGGTCGAGACGGCAGTGGCCGAGCTCAAGGAGAAGCTCAAGGGCGAGAACACCGCGGAGATCCGGACCGCCACCGAGAAGGTCGCGGCCGTCTCCCAGAAGCTCGGCCAGGCCCTGTACGCCGACGCGCAGGCCGGTGCCGCCGGTGCCGCGGGCGGTGCCGAGGCCCCCAAGGCCGACGACGACGTCGTGGACGCCGAGATCGTCGACGAGGACGAACCGCGGAAGAGCAATTGACAGTTCTTGTCGGCCCATGGGTGGCCACCCCGCAAGGGGGCGAATGCCACGGCCGAGGACGGGTAGCCGCTGCGTACAGCCCCTCAATTGGGGCTTTGCAGAACATTTCGTCCGAGGAGCTGATTCGCGTGGCTGAGGGGAAGAAGATCCGTGGCAAGGCCCAGGAAACGATGGGCAAGGCGAAGGAGAAGACCGGACAGGCCACGGGCAAGGACGACCTGCGTCTGAAGGGAGTGGCGGACCAGGCGGAGGGCAAGGCGAAACAGGCTGCCGGTGAGACAGAGAAGACCGTGAAGGGGACGGTGGAAGAGGCCAAGGGGAAGATGCGTCGTCACACGTGACGGCGGCGTCACGAGGGGAAGTGGCCCGGATGGAGTAAGCGCGTCCGGGCCACGCACGCTCCCGACTGCCCCTCCCGTGCATCGTCCACGGGGTGGTTGCGTGGGGGCCGTGCCACGACAAGGAACGAGCCAAGGAGCTGTCATGCCTCGCGGATCGAGCCCGAAGCGGGAACGGCAGTACGAACACATCAAGGAAAGCGCGAAGAAGCGCGGGGAGAGCACCGAGCGCGCCAAGGAGATCGCAGCTCGCACGGTGAACAAGGAGCGCGCCCGTTCGGGCGAGTCCAGCACGGCGAGCAAGAGCTCCACACAGGACAAGTCCTCGTCGCAGCGCGGCGGCGAGCGGTCCGGCAAGGGTGCGGAAGGTCGGACGTACGACCAGCTGTACGCCGAGGCTCAGCGCCGCAACATCCATGGGCGATCGTCCATGAACAAGGCCGAGCTCAAGCGTTCGCTCGGCGGCGGCTGAACCGGCGCCGAAAGGACAGCCTCGGCGACCGCCGATCGGCTTCCGCCTCAGCCTTCCACGCCCGTCGCCGTATGCGCGGAGCCGACCGGTTTCGACTCCGGAGAACCGCGCTGCCGCAAGTAGACGGACAGGATGACCATGGCTGCCACGGCCAGGAGTTCCGACTGCCAGTTCTGGAGACTCCTGTTCCAGAAGTCCGGTGAGGCCAGGTACTCGCCCCATCCGATGGGCTGCTGAAGCTGCCGCAACTGCTGCTCGTCGTACGCAGCCACGCCCGTGATCGACTGGGCGGTCCACGACAGCAGGAAGACACCTCCCATGACGAGGCCCAGCGAGCGGGAGTACACACGCTGGCGCCAGTCCTTCGCGGCGGCCCATCGCGGTGAATCCTCGCGCGCGTGATCGCCCGTCCGCTGCTCACGGTCCGACTCGGTGCCGACCTTGTGGAGTTCCTTGGACTCCGGTGACCCGCGCTGCACCAGCCAGACAGTGCCGAAGACGAACAGGAAGAACTGCAGAAACTCCGACTGCCAGTTCTCGGTGACGTCGACGGCGAAGTCGGAGGACATCAGGTAATCACCCCAGCCGATCGGCTGAAGGCCCTCGTCGGTGAGCTGGTCGTTGAACTCGGCATGGCCGGCCAGCGACTGCCCCAGGAGAACCAAAAGGAACGCCGTACCGAAGGCCAGGGTAAGGCTGTTGTCCCTCCAGAAGCTGCCGCGCTGCTCGGGCTCCTCCTGCCCCTTTCCGCTCACCGATGCATCGCCCCGATCGCGATGAAGTAGCCGAGCCCGCCGAGCAGGACGACCAGGCACGCGACAAAGAGACCACGCACGGCTCAACCGCCCTTCACGACGCACTGGTACGGCTTGCCCTCACGCGGCCTGCAGCCGGCTGCTACCACTCGCCATCCCCTGGAGAACTGTGACAGGAAGAGAGTCTCGTCGTCGGCCCGCATCATGGCCTGGCGACCGTAGACCTCGGTCGCGTGGAGTGTTCGGGCCACCGGCAGTCGGACGGCCGCCAGGGCCTCCGGGCATGCCCGCTCCTCGTCCTGCTCCAGCTGCTCCCGGGTCGCGGGAGCGAGGAGTCCGCAGGCGGCGTCGTAATCCGGGACGGTGAGTGCCTGCTCGAAGGCACGGCCGGTGTCCCGGGCGGCGTCCACGCGCCCAGCCGTTGCTCCACATCCCGACAACAGCGTCCCGAGCAGAACGGCCAGGACTCCGACACCGGCACCGTGCGAGACGGCGTGCGCCGACGTCATCGGCTGCCGATGCCCGGGATCACCGGCAGGTCCGGCTGCCCAGTGCGCAGCAGCGTGATGACGGACATTCATCCTCCGGGCGACAAGGGTCGACAAGGGTCGACAAGGTAGGGACGAAGCAAGCGTTACAGGTATGCCCTACCCGAGACGCTCGGCCCCTGCGCCCAGGACGCACGCGATACCGCCCGGGCGGCCCATCACACCGTTGCCTCCGATCGGGTGGGATGGGCGCATCGCGCTCAGACGAGCCGCCCCACGGGGTAGCCCTGCCTGCTGGGCGGGACTCCCCCGGCCCCGACAGGACGAGAGGTGGATGCGCGATGGGACACGGTGGAGATGTCTTCGAGGAACTGATGGCCGACCACAGAGAGGTCGAGGAGATGTTCGGCAGGATCCGGGCGATGGTCACCCCCGGCCAGGAGCTGCGTGATCTCGTCGACGACGTGACCATCGAGCTGGTCCGGCACTCGGTCGCGGAGGAGCAGTACCTGTACCCGGTCGTGCGTGAGCGTATCGAGGGCGGGGACCAGCTCGCCGACAGAGAGATCGAGGACCACAGCAGCATCGAGAGGCTCCTCAAGCAGCTGGAGATGAAGGACGTCGACGACCCGCAGATGATGCCGCTGCTGCGACAGCTCATGGACGAGGTCTCCTCCCACGTCATGGACGAGGAGAACAACCTCTTCCCGATGCTGCGCCGGGCCTGCTCCGCCGATGAGCTCGACGGCCTCGGGGACAAGATTCGCAGGGCCAAGGCCATGGCACCCACCAGGCCGCACCCTTCCGCGCCGAGCACTCCTCCGGCGAACAAGCTCATCGCGCCCGGGGTCGGCCTGGTCGACCGGGCCCGCGACTTCGTCACCGGCCGTGGCACGTCGTGAGTGTCCCCGCTCGGTGAGCCGCTGAGAGTCCCGTCCGAGCCGGTCCTGCACATCGGCTCGGACGGCGGGAGACACGCTGTCGATCGGGGTCGGTCGCCTGATCGCCGGCGCCGGGCCGCCACAGGATCCCAGCGCAGTCGCCGTGAATGCGTCGACCGCGATGTGTCCGCGACCCGGGCATACGAGCGGGTCGGCCGGAACGACCTGTGGCCCCTGACCCGGTTCCCGGGCCCGCGGACAGGAAACTCGACCGTGCCCGCCACCGGTCGACGGCGGGTGGAGGACGGCTCGTAGAGTGGGCGGCATGCCTCGTACCTCTCCCTCGGTCGCACTCGCCTCGCTGCTCGCCGGCAACCGGCGTTTCGTGGCGGGAACGCAGGACCACCCCAACCAGGACGCCGCCCGCCGCGCTCAGCTCGCGCCTGGGCAGGAGCCCTTCGCCGTCATCCTCGGGTGCTCCGACTCACGGCTCGCTGCCGAGATCATCTTCGACCAGGGGCTCGGGGACCTGTTCGTCGTACGGACCGCGGGTCACGTGCTCGGCGCGGAGGTGCTGGGCAGCGTCGAGTACGCCACGAGCGTGCTCGGATGCCGACTGGTCGTCGTCCTGGGACACGACTCGTGCGGCGCCGTCGCGGCCGCACGCGCCGCCGTGGAGGACGGGCTGCCGGCGCCCGGATTCGTACGGGATGTGGTCGAGCGTGTCACGCCGAGCATCCTGGCCGCCCGGGCCGCCGGCCTGACGGGCGACAGCGACATCATCGACGAACACATCCGGCACACCGCGGACCTGCTCATGAACCGCTCTCGCGTGCTGTCGGAGCAGGTGGCGACAGGCGAGGTAGCCGTCGTGGGACTCGGCTACCAGCTCGCCGAGGGCAGCGCCAGGCTCGTGGCGTCCCACGGCGTCGACAACGACGGGTGAACGGCCGCCTTGCGCAGCGCCACGGCTGATCGGACCCGTCGGCTCGTTCGACCGGATTCGACTCGGCGGTAGCCGCCCGCGGGCTGGGGCGTCTCGCAGGGCTCCCGGCGGACACCGCGTGCGGTGTCCGCCGCGCCGCGCGGCCATGACCCTGGAGAAGCGTGACCGCAGCGGGACCGCTGCGGTCACGGCAGCCCCGGACCCAACCGCGTCAGTGTCCCCGCCGCGATCGCGCGCGGCCGTGTCGAGCCTCTCGGCCGGCCGGCGGCTTGGGACGCCGGCCCGGCGACCACGGGTCAGTACCTCAACCCTGGGGCAGCCCCGTACCGTTGCGCTGGAAGTCGAGCAGCCGCTCGTTCTCGTAGCTGATCCGGTTCGCCGTGCTCTCGAGGTCGCGGAACATCTGCTTCAGCGTTCGGATGCCCTGAGCCGACTGTCGTGCGACGAGTCCTGCCAGGTCGAGCGCTGCTGCCTCCGCCTGGTCTGCGGGCGCGGTGCGCTGGACCAGGCCGAGCGACACGGCTTCTTCCGCTCCGACCGAACGGCCTGTGTAGATCAGGTCCTTGGCGCGCGAGAGTCCGACCAACTGGGTCAACCGTGCCGGTCCGACCGGCACGCCCAGCCGGGCTCCCGCCCATGCCAGCTTCAGGTTGTCCCCGGCTACGCGCAGGTCGCAGCCGGCGACGATCTCGGCACCGGCACCCACGCAGTTGCCCACGCAGACGGCGATCGTCGGCACGGGAACGTGTTCGACGAGCCGGTAGAGCTCCGCGAACGCCTCCATCCGGGCGACTCCGCCTGACTCGTCCAGCGCCTCTGTCACATCCGCGCCGGCGCAGAAGGCCGTGGTCGACGTCGTCGACAGGACGAGTGCCCGGAGGCCGGCGTCCCGGGACAGATCGGCCAGCGCGGCGTTGATGAGACGAAGCGTGGCGTCGTCGAGGGCATTGCGCTTGTCGGGGCGATCGATCCGGAGGATCTCGATGCCGTCGTCGCGACGTTCTCTCAGGAGGGTCATGACGGACGGTCGACGAAGATGTCGTACTGGAGGTCGCCGGTCCCGCCGTACTGTGACAGATCCGTGGTTCCGGCGTCGCGGAGCACGTCCACGTCGAGGAAGGTGTTCCCGGTGCACTCGCGTGCGGGTCGGCTCAGGATCTCCACTGCGGCGTCGGCGACGATCTCGGGGGTGCGCGACTTCTCGATCGCCGCGTCCCCGCCGAGGATGTTCTGCACGGCAGCGGTGGCGATGTAGGTCTCGGGCCACAGGCAGTTGGCCGCCACGCCCTGCTCGGCGTACTCCGCGGCCCATCCCAGCGTCAACAGGGTCATCCCGTACTTCGCCATCGTGTACGCCGGGTGCGCGCCGAGCCAGTGCGGCGACAGGTTGAGAGGCGGAGACAGGGAGAGGATGTGCGGGTTGGACGCCTGGCGCAGGTGCGGGAGCGCCTTGCTGGAGAGCAGGTGGGTGCCGCGCAGCTGGATCTGCGTCATCAGGTCGAATCGCTTCATGGGCAGGTCTTCGGTGGCGTCCAGCGCCAGCGCGGAGGCGTTGTTGACCACGATGTCGATTCCGCCGAACCGCTCGACCGCTCGGGCGACCGCGTTCTCGACCGACGATTCGTCGCGGACGTCGCCGACCACGGGCAGGGCGCTGCCGCCTGCCGCCTCGATCTCGGCGGCGGCCGTGTGGATGGTGCCGGGGAGCCGGGGGTGCGGCTTGTCGGTCTTGGCGAGGAGTACGACATTGGCGCCGCGGCGGGCCGCGGCGATCGCGATGGCGAGTCCGATGCCGCGGCTGCCGCCGGACATGATCATGGTGCGGCCTTCGAGGCTCATCCGGTGACCTCCTTGCCGAAGATGGTGCGGGCGATGATCCACTTCTGGATCTCGTTGGTGCCCTCGTAGATCTCGCCGATCTTGCTGTCCCGGTAGATCGCCTCGACCGGTCCCGGTGTGCCGTCGGCGCTGAGTTCGCGGGCGAAGCCGAGACCGCCGAACGCCTGGACAGCATCGCGGGCCATGTCGACCGAGAGCCGGGTCGCATAGTGCTTGGCCATCGCCGCTTCCGGATCGGGGAACAGTTCACCGGCGTCGCGGCGCAGTGCTGCCTTGAGGTAGAGGGTGCGGGCGTTCTCGATCTCGGTTGCCCGGTCGGCCAGCAGGAACTGCCAGTGCTGGTTGGCGGCGACCGGCTTGCCGAACGCGTGCCGGCTGGTCAGGTGGGCGACGGTGTGGTCGAACGCCGCCTGGGCCATGCCGACCCCGGCGGCCGCGATGCCGATGCGGCCCAGGGTGAGGGTCGCCAGCGCGTGGCGAAGACCGTGGCCTTCCCGCCCGCCGAGCAGGGCGTCGTCGCCCAGCTCGACGTTGTCGTACCAGACGTCGGCCGTCAGCTGGCCTCGGTTGCCCATCTTCAGATCGGGCGCGCCGACCCGGACACCGGGGAGGGTGGTGTCGACGATGAACAGCGAAAGCCGGTCGCCGGTGCGGGCCAGCGTGACGATGAACCTCGCCACGGGAGAGTTCGAGATCCAGCGCTTGCGGCCGTTGAGAACCCAGCCGTCGCCCTTGCGCACGGCGACGGTCCGCACCGCCTGCGGGCTCAGGTCCGAGGAAGCGTCCGGCTCGGTGGTGGCGAAGGCGCCGACCATCGAGCCCTCGGCCACTCCCCTCAGCCAGATCTGCTGCTGAGCCTCGGTCCCGTGGCTCAGGGCGCTGCCCGCGAGGATGCAGTGCACGTCGAAGACCGCCGCGATGCTGCTCGAGTAGTAGGCCAGTTCCTCGATCGCGACGGCCGTGGCGGTGACGGCGTGCGCGAGTCCGTCGCCGCCCACCTCGGACCGGAAGGGCAGGCGGTAGAGCCCGGCTGAGGCGAGGGCGTCGAAGACGTCGCGCGGAAAGCCGTCGACGCGCTCGTCACCCTGGGCGATTCGGCGCGCGGCAGGTGCCACGACGTCGGTTGCGGTCTTCCGGACCCGGGCTCGGACGTCGATGGTCTCCTCGGGGGACAGCAGGTCGTGATACAGGCGGTCTGCCTGCCGGGCGGGGTTCAGGATCGTGGACATGGCCCCGGACATTACATCTTCTCGGCGACCGTGCAAATCCTGTAAGGTCATGGGTGATGTCAGAGAATGCCAACGCCACGAATGTCCTTCGGCCCCTCTCCACGCGATCGGCGCTGCTCAGCCTGCTCCTCAGCGCCGAGGAGCCGGCCCTGTCCGCGCGCGAGCTCATCGCGGGCGGCCGGCTCATCGGCTTCAGCGAACCCACCATCCGCGTCGCCCTGTCCCGCATGGTCACCGCCGGTGACATGACGCGCACCGACGACGGCGGATACCGGCTCTCGGAACGCCTGCAGCACCGCCAGCAGCGCCAGGAGGAAGCGATCCACGTGCGCACTCGGGACTGGTCCGGTGAGTGGGACATGGTGGTGGTCACCGCGTCCGGCCGTTCCGCCGCCGACCGGGCGGGCCTGCGCGCGGAACTCGCCGAGCTGCGCCTCGCCGAGCTGCGCGAAGGCGTCTGGCTGCGTCCGGCGAACCTGGAGCTGACCTGGCCCGGCCACCTCGACAGCGTGTGCGAACGACTCACCACGAGGCCCGCGCGCGACCCCGCGGAACTCGCAGCCCACCTGTGGGACCTCCCCGCCTGGGCCGACCGAGCCCGCGCCCTGCTGGCGGCGACCGACACCACCGACCCCGCGCTGCGGTTCACCGCGTGCGCCACGTCGGTGCGCCACCTGCTCGAGGATCCCGCGCTCCCCGAGGAGTTGCTCCCGGCCGACTGGCCCGGCGCCGAGCTGCGGAAAGCCCACATCGAGTACAACCGCTGGCTGATCGAGACCCGACGGGCACTGACCGCGACCGCTTGAACGAGAGAACACATGACACGCCGGGCCCGTGATCGTCGCCACGCCGTCCGGGAACTCGCTGCGACGGGCCGCTACGCCACCGTGTTGAAGAGGATCTTGTGCCTGCTGGAGAAGAGGGGATCGGCCCGGGTGAGCTTGGCCTGGACGTTCACGCCCAGGCCGAGCTTGGCGCCGGACGTGATCCTGCCCATCACGGCGGGCTCCGCCAGATACACCGTGCCCCTCTTCGGCTCGCCGTCCTCCGCGTCGGTGTCGATGACCGTGCCGCCGAAGATCTGGCCCACCCGGTCCTTGAGCACTGCGGCCTCCACCAGGTCCACCGAGCGCCGGTCCGCCAGCTTCCCCTTCCCCCGCGCCATGTCGCACGGGAGGCAGTGAAGGGCGTCGAGCACCCAGGGCGGCGGGGGCTCGCCGGCGCACGCGGCCACGCAGAGCTCACCGGTGTAACGGTCGATCAGGCGCCGTAGCGGGGCCGTGCAGTAGGTGTACGGGGCCGCGATCGACGCATGGCCCGTGTGCTGCGGGAGCTGGTGGTCACGGAAGGTGGTGTACTCCGCCTTGAGCAACATGGCGGTGGCCTCGCTGAGGAAGGCCATGTGCTTCCGGTCGGCCGGGTCGAGGGAGTTGACCAGCGCGGCGTACGTGACGCCCGGCTCCCACGTGATGCCCAGGCACTTCGCGATGTCGTGCACGCGCCGGATCTCGCCCTTGTCGTCCTGCTCCTTCTGGGTCCGCAGGATCCCGGTACCGCTGTCCAGCATGATCCGCGCCGCGGCCATCCCGGTCATGAGGGAGATCTGCTCGTTCCAGCCCTCCACGGGCAAGGCCGCGGCGTAGCTCAGCCGGAACGATCCGTCCTTCAGGGTGACCTCCTGGTCGGGCAGGTGCACCGAGACCCCGCCGCGCGCGGCCTCGACGGCCTCCCGCAGCTTGCCGATCTCGCGCAGCAGGGCGACGGACTCCTCGGCCGTTCCGGCCTCGATGTCCTGTTGGACGCCCAGGTAGTCGAGTTTGGCCCGGCTGCGTACCCTGGCCCGGCTCACGGTCGAGTCGGTCACGTTGCCGTCGGCGTCGAGGTCGTGCTGCCACAGCAGGGCGGGGACGACCTGGTCCGGGAGCAGGCTGGCCGGCCCCTCGGAGATCGACGGCGGGTGCAGGGGCACCTTGAGGTCGGGGAAGTACAGCGTCTCGATCCGGTCGTGGGCCTCGTCGTCCAGCGGGCTCCCGGGTCTGACGAAGGCCGCCACGTCGGCGATGGCGTAGTGCACCCGGTACCCGCCGCCTGACCGCCGCTCCAGGTACATGGCCTGGTCGAGGTCCCTCGAGGCCGGTGGGTCGATCGTGAACAAGGGCAGGTGGGTGGCGTCCTTGTCGGGCAGCTGGACCGACCCCTTGGCGGCCTCCGCGGCTTCGATCACGTGTACGGGAAAATCCGCGGTGGCCTTCAGCTCTGCCCGTAGCTGCTGGAATGCCTTGAGCAGGACGTCCTGGGCCTCGCGGGACATGTTCATCCGACGGCGTCGCATGTGCCGAGCGTACGGTCGCGAACACGGAGCGGCACGGCGGGCTGGTCCGGACGGGCACTCCCGGAGTTCGCTCCGGGCTCGTGGCGACGTGGTCCGTCACCCGATCGTTTCGGGCACGGATCGTCGGGTCCTGGAAGGGTGGTCACTCCTACGTTGAAGGCAACAGAGGGAAGGACACGCGCCCGTGCTGGAGCAGCTCAACCAGGCGCTCGACCACATCGAGCACTGCCTCGAGGCGGAGGCCGGCCGGGAGCTCGACATCGCCGAGGTCGCCAGGATCGCGACGACGTCGCAGTACCACTTCCGGCGCCTGTTCTCCGCGCTCGCCGGGATGCCGCTGTCCGTGTACGTACGACGCCGGCGCATGACACTCGCCGGCGCCGAGGTACTGGACGGGGAGCGGACGCTGCTCGACGTGGCCGTGCGCTACGGCTATGGCTCGGGCGAAGCGTTCGCGCGCGCGTTCCGGTCGGTGCACGGCATCGGACCGAACGAGGCCCGACGCACAGGCGCGACGCTGACGGCGCAGCCGCGCATGTCCTTCCGAGTCGTCGTCGAAGGGAGTACGACCATGCGGTACCGGATCGTCGAGAAGGAAGCGTTCCGGGTCGTCGGCCGGAAGGCACGGGTCCCGCTCGTGCACGAAGGAGTCAATGCGGCCGCCGCGGCACACGTGGAGAGCCTGGAGCAGCAGGCGATCATCCGGATGAAGGAACTCGCCGACGGGGAGCCTGAGGGAGTCCTGTCCGCGGTGGTGCACCTGACCGACAGCCGGGAGGAAGGCGCCGAGGTCGACTACTGGATCGGCGTGACGGCCGGCCCGGACGCGGCCGCGGAGGAGCTCGACACCCTGGAGGTCCCTGCCGGGACCTGGGCCGTGTTCGACAACCACGGCCCCTACCCCACCGCCCTCCAGGAACTGTGGCGAGACGTGTTCACCCAGTGGTTCCCCTCGAACCCGTACGTGAGCCGGCCCGGCCCGGAACTCCTGCGGACCCAGCCGGTGGAGATCGGCGCGGCCACGGACTCCCAGCTGTGGATCCCGATCGAGCGGAAGACCGCGGGGGCGGGGGCGTGAAACCCGGGCCCTGGACGTCGCCTTCCACCTCGGAGGCGCCGTCCAGGGCCCTACCGGAGTCGGAGCGGTGGTGAGCGACCAGCCCCGACCGAGGCGGCCTGCCGTGGGGTTCGCCGGCCGACCCGGCCCCGGAGCGTCGCCCGCCTAAGATCATCGGGACGGCGACGGCGGACGAGACACGGAGAGGCGGCGGACATGCCGGACGAGCGCGTGTACCTGGTGACCGGGGGCGGAACGGGGATCGGGGCGGCGACCGCGCGTTCTTTGGCCCGGGCGGGACACAAGGTGGCGGTGTCCGGGCGTCGCCCCGAGCCGCTGCGGCTGGTCGCCGAGGAGACCGGCGCCCTGCCCGTACCGTCGGACATCGGAGACCCCACCGCGGTGACCTCACTCGTCGAGACGGTGGTGGGCACGTACGGGCGGCTCGACGGTCTGGTACTCAACGCCGGCATCGGGCGGGGCGGTGGGGTGGGGGACGTGACCCTGGAGGACTGGGACGAGGTCATGCGGACCAACCTCACGGGTCCGTTCCTGCTGCTGCGCGCCGCGCTCCCCCATCTGCTCGACGCCCGCGGCGCGGTGGTCGCGGTGGCCTCGGTGTCCGCCCTGCGCAACGGCGTCGGGAACGCCGCCTACGCCACCTCCAAAGCGGCACTGCTCCAGCTGTGCCGCTCGCTCGCGGTCGACTACGGGGGCGCGGGATTGCGCGCCAACACCGTGTGCCCCAGCTGGGTGCGCACCGACATGGCGGACCGCCGAATGAGCCGGTTCGCCGACGAGGCGGGCCTGGACGGGAACGGTCTGGAGGCGGCGTACGAAGAGGTGACCCGGGTCCTGCCCGCCGGGCGGCCCGGTGAGCCGCAAGAGGTCGCGGAGGCGATCGCCTGGCTGCTGTCACCCGCCGCCTCGTTCGTGAACGGTGCGGTGCTCACCGTCGACGGCGGCGCAACCGCACTCGACCCCGGCACCCTTGCCTTCGAGTTCCGGCTGGAGCCACGCCCCCCGCGGGCCTGACCAAGCGTCTCGCTGCCTCAGCAGACCTTCCCCCGAGGGCCCGCGACGGCGGCGAGGAGGTCGCGGACGAGGTCGTAGTCGATCTTGTCGGGCTTACGGAAGCGGATGCAGCCCTTGCCCATGTCCTGGCCGGCCAGCCGGTCGGCGAACGCCTCGGCGACGTCCGAGCGCATCAGGTAGAACGAGATGTACCGCTTCTGGCTGGCGAAGGCGATCTCCGCCGTGCCGTCTCGGGTGTAGACGGGCATGCCGTACGCGATGGTCTCGTCGAAGCCGACCAGCTGGGCCCGGCACAGCTCGCGCAGCCTGGCCAGCGGGGCAGCACGCTCGCCGGTGATCCCGGCGAGGTAGCTGTCGACGTCCGGTGCGGGGGATTCGGCCATGGCCGGGAGTCTATGCCGCCCCCACGCCGGCAGGCCCGCGTCCACCTCCGCCACGAGCCGTGCTCCGTGCGGCTCGGCGCCGGGCAGTTCGGCGTCCTTCGGGACCCCTGTCGCCACTCCGACGGACACGGCCGCTTGCAGTAACCGGGCATCAGACGGGTCGGAGCCTGGTCTGGGGGCCGACCTGGGGATCAGTGCCGAGGAGTACGGGCATTTCCTTGTGCGCATGTTCGATGTCTGGTTCGACGACCTCGACCGCACTATCGCCGTCGAGCCCTTCGGCCAGCACATCGCCCGGATTCTCGGCGATGCCGTGGCCCACAGTTGCTTCTGCACCCGAAGCTGCCATCGCTTCTTTCTCGGGATCTCACCCGACGGCGACCTCTTCCCCTGCGGCATGTTCCAGGGCGAGTCGGCGTTCCGCTACTCGAAGATCCCCGAGACGAAGGACTACTACGGCGCCGGATACAGGATGTATTTCGAGCACGCTCTGCGTCGCGTCCACGAGGACGTCTCCCGCGCGACACGTGCATGCCGGGTGGGGTGACACGGCTCCCCGGCGGGGTGGGGCGGGAACCTCGCGGAACCGCCACCCGCCCTCCGTGCCACCGCTTGCCCCGCCTATCGAGATTCGATAGATTCCCATCGCAACTCGATGGAAGGGTGAATCATGGGAAAGCTGGCAGTGCGCGCGCTTCGTGCCGTGCTCGTGGTGGTGCTCGCCGGCACCGTGTTCGTACAGGCAGGGATGGCGTGGGTGCTGGTCAGCGGGAACGACCCGGAGGACGGGTCGCTGCCGCTGACCCCGCTGCGCGTGATCACGATCCTGGGCATGGTGTCGGTCCAGGTCGCCCTGGTCTGCGTGTGGCGGCTGGTGACGATGGTGCGACGCGGAACCGTGTTCTCCCATGCCGCCTTCCGGTACGTGGACGGCGTGATCGGCTCGATCGTGGCGGCCGCCCTGTTGTGGTTCGCGGTCACGGCCCTCAATGCGCCGGGCCAGCGGGACGACCCGGGCGTCACCGTCATCATGGGCGGGGTCGGCGTGGCCATCCTGGGGGTCGCGCTCATCGTGTACGTGCTGCGGACGCTGCTCGCCCAGGCCGTCGCGCGCGATGTCGAAGCGGCGCAGATGAAGGCCGAGTTGGACGAGGTGATCTGATGCCCATCGTCGTCGACATCGACGTGATGCTGGCCAGGCGGAAGATGTCCGTGGGCGAGCTCGCGGACCGCGTAGGGATCACACCCGCCAACCTGGCGGTACTCAAGAACGGCCGCGCCAAGGCGGTGCGCTTCGCGACACTCGCCGCACTGTGCGAGGTGCTCCGATGCCAGCCGGGCGACCTGCTGCGTTGGGAGGCCGACGATGCAGCGGACGGATCACGTGCCCCGGCGCCGGCCGTGGATCGCCGATCCCCGGCAGCACCGTCCTGACCCCGTCGGGCAGATTCCGGTCGACCTGCACCGCACATCTCCTGGGGGCGGGCGGGGGCGTTGTCAGTGGTGGGCAGCATGATGACGTTCATGACCGAAAACAGTGCTCTGCTCTCCCCTGCTGCGTACGTGGAGGCGGTGACCACCGCCGTGGCGGCGTCGGCCGCGTACTACGGCGACGGGACCACGCCGCTCGGTGACGACGAATACGACGGGCTGCTGCGCGCGATCGCGGCCTACGAGGAGGCCCACCCGGACGAGGTGCTCGCCGAGTCGCCGACCGGGAAGGTGGCCGGTGGCGCCGTGCAGGGTGACGTGCCGCACTCGGTGCCGATGCTCTCCCTCGACAACGTCTTCGACGCCGACGAACTCGCCGAGTGGGCCGCCGGGCTGGAGCGGCGTCTGGGACGCCCTGTGGCCGGGTGGTGTGTGGAGCCGAAGCTCGACGGCCTCGCGGTGGCCGCCCGGTACCGGGGTGGTCGGCTCGTTCAGATCCTCACCCGCGGCGACGGCCTGGCCGGCGAGGACATCACCCACGCTGCCGACGCCGTCCTCGGTCTGCCCCCGGTACTCACCAGGCCGATCGACATCGAACTGCGCGGCGAGGTGCTGCTGACGACCGCGCAGTTCGAGGAGGCCAACCGGATCCGGCTCGCCCACGAGGCCACGCCCTTCGCGCACCCGCGCAGCGGAGCGGCCGGCACGCTGCGTGCCAAGGACCGCCCCTACCGGATCGAGTTGACCTTCTTCGCCTACGGCGCGATCGGCCTGGACGACCTCGGCCACGCCGCTCTGCTGGAGGACCTGGCCGTGCTCGGCGCGAACACGGCCGCCAGTACGGCCGCCGCCCCGATGCGATGCGAGACCGTGGAGCAGGTGCAGGAGCGCATCGAGGTGATCGCCGGACTGCGCGCAGACCTGCCGTTCGGGATCGACGGTGTCGTCGTCAAGGCCGACGACGTCGAGGACCAGCGGCAGGCAGGCAACGGCTCGCGCGCCCCGAGGTGGGCGGTGGCCCGGAAACTGGCGGCCGAGCACAAGGTGACGCGCCTGCTGGCGGTGGAGTGGAACGTCGGCCGGACCGGGATCATCGCCCCGCGCGCTGTTCTGGAGCCCGTGGTCATCGACGGGGTGACGGTCACGTACGCCACGCTTCACAATCCGTCCGACATCACCCGTCGCGGGCTCATGATCGGCGACCAGGTGTTCGTGTACCGGGCCGGCGACGTGATCCCCCGGGTCGAGGCGCCGCTGACCGACCAGCGCACCGGCGCGGAGAGCCCGATCGTCTTCCCCGAGACGTGCCCCCGCTGTGACGACGCGATCGACACCTCCGAACAGCGGTGGCGGTGCGTGCGCGGCCGCAGCTGTCAGGCCGTGGCCTCGGTGATCTACGCGGCCGGCCGGGACCAGCTCGACATCGAAGGTCTCGGCGGCACGCGCGCGATCCAGCTGGTGGAAGCAGGTCTGGTCAAGGACATCGCCGACCTGTTCACCCTGACCCGCGAGCAGCTCCTCGGTCTGGAGCGGATGGGCGAGACCAGCGCCACCAACCTCCTGGCCGCGATCGAGACCGCCCGCGGGGCCGCGTTGAGCCGCGTGTTCTGCGCCCTCGGCGTCCGGGGCACCGGGCGCACGATGTCCCGGCGGATCGCCGCGCACTTCGGGTCGATGGCCGCGGTCCGGGCCGCCGACGCGGACACACTGGCCGGGGTCGACGGCATCGGTGCCGAGAAGGCCCGCGTCATCGCGGCCGAACTCGTCGAACTCGCCCCGCTCCTCGACAAGCTCCAGGCCCAGCGGGTCGGCACCCAGGTCACCGAGCCGCAGAGGCCCACGGCCGACGGAGACGAGGCGGCCGAGGACTCGGCGGGAGGCCCGCTGGCGGGACAGGCCGTCGTGGTGACCGGCTCCATGACCGGCGCCCTCGCGGCGCTGTCCCGGAACGCGATGAACGAGCTGATCGAGCGGGCCGGCGGAAAGGCCTCGTCGTCGGTGTCCAAGCGGACCACCCTCCTGGTCGCGGGCGAGAAGGCCGGCTCCAAGCGCACCAAGGCCGAAGAGCTCGGCATCCGCATCCTCGGCCCCGAGGAGTTCGCCGCGCTCGTCGCCGACCTGCTCCCCTAGCCGTCGTCGCCCACCGGCCTGGGCACAGCCCTGCCCCGACCGGGCCGGACACGGTCAGCGCCTGCGGCCCGCGTGCAGTTCCAGTCGCTCGGCTTCGAAGCGCGCACGGAAGTCGCGATCGTGCGAGACCGCGACCACCGCCCCCGGGTACGCCGCGAGCGCCGCCTGAAGGTCCTCGACCAGGTCGAGTGCGATGTGGTTGGTCGGCTCGTCGAGGACGAGGAGGTCCGCGGGCCGGGTCACCAGGTTCGCGATCTGCAGCCGCCGCTGCTGTCCCACGGACAGTGCGGCGACCGGGACGTGCAGGTCCTGTTCACGGAAGAGGCCCAAGGACAGGAGCTGTTCGGCGTACTCGTCCGCCGGCCCGGGCCGGCCGGTGGCGAACGCGGCGAGCAGTGTCGACCGCGTGGCGCGCGCGGGCAGTTCCTGAGCGAGGTAGCCGATGCGAGGGGGGCGGCGCGCCGTGCCCGCGTCCGGCTGCAGGTCGCCCGCCAGGACGCGAAGCAGCGTCGTCTTGCCCGCTCCGTTCTCGCCCGTGACCAGGAGGCGCCCTCCGGCCTCGATCGCCAGGAGCCCGTCCAGGCACAGCCGTTCGCCGACCCGTACGTCGTCGAGTTCGGCGAGTGCGCCCTGGACCGGGTCGCCGGCTGCCGACGGCAGGGCCGTCGTGAACCTGAGCGGTACCGGCGGCTTCGCCACCGGGTCGCGCCGCAGCCGATCCAGGCGCTCCCGCACCGAGCGCACCTGCCCGCCGAGCTTCGCCTCGCTGGAGCGGCGGTGCTTGCCGAAGCCCTGCTTCGGGTCGCGCCCGGTGGTGGCCAGCCTCCTGCCCACGGCCTCCAACAGCTCCTCCGCGCGGGCCACTTCCTCGACCCAGTCCGCGTACCGCTGCTCCGCTCCGCGGCGGGCGGCGGCCTTCGCGGCGCGGTAGCCGGCCCAGCCGTCGCCGTACCGGCGCACGGTGCACTCGTCCCGGTCGACCTCGAGGATCGTGGTGGCGATGCGTTCCAGGAAGCCGCGGTCGTGGGTGACCGCGACGACGGTGCCGCCATGTGCGCGCAGGTGTTCCTCCAGCCATCGCACGGCCGCCGCGTCGAGGTGGTTCGTCGGCTCGTCCAGGAGCAGCAGTTCGGGGGCGGCGGCGAGGACGCAGGCCAGCGCCAGGCGCGACTGCTCGCCGCCGGACAGTGAGCCGAGCAGGCGTTCTCGGGTGATCCGGACCAGCCCCAGCCCGTGCATGGCTGCATCCACGCGGGCGTCCGCCTCGTATCCGCCGCGTGCCTCGTAGGCGGTCAACAGTTCGCCGTACGCGTCGAGTTCCTCGCCCCCCGCGTCGGCGAGGGACTCCTCCGCGGCACGGAGCCTTCGCTCCATGGCGCGCAGTTCGGTCAGAGCAAGGTCGACGGCGTCCTGCACGGTGCAGTCCGCGTCGAGGTCGAGGGTCTGGGCGAGGTGGCCGGTTCCGCCGGGAAAACGGACGGTGACCTCCCCGGCGTCCGGTGTCTCGGCCGCGGCGAGCAGCCGCAGCAGGGTGGACTTGCCGGAGCCGTTCTCACCGATGACGGCGGCCTTCTCGCCGGGCCGGACGGTGAAGGAGACCTGGTCGAGGACGGCCCGGGTGCCGTACGACTTCGTGACGGACTTGACTGACATCTGAGCCACGGCGGGGGCGTTGGTGCGCAGGGCGGAAGGAGCGCGGTCGCGCATAGGACTTTCCCTAGGCATACGAAGGGTCAACGGGCAGCAGAAACGGCATCAGGGGCCGTGCCCGGACTCAGACGAAGAAGAAAGCCATGGCCCCACCATAACAAGACGCGTCGTCTCGCTCCAGTTCATGCGGAGCGCGAAGTCCGTGATCCCCGGCGCCCGCTCGTCCGGGGACAGCATGTTCCGGATCTACTGCCTGCTCAGCCGACGCCCCAGTCGGGTCGGCTTCACGACTGGGTGTGTTGCTCGGCGGCGTCGAACGCGGGCGCGAGCGGGGCCAGCGCAGCGCGGAGCCGGTCGGGCAGTGAGCCGGAGGGCACGACCAGCCCTCCGGCGGCGCGACTTTCGGCGACCTCCGCGTTCCGGGCCGGCCGGAGCCAGCCCTCCAGCGCGATGCGAACTGCCGCGGCCACGCTTGCCGCGAGGACGCGGGCCGTGTCCGCTTCGGCGTCGTCCAGGCGTTCGGCGATCACCGCCGTGAGAGGGGGTTCGATGCCGGCGGTGGTATCGAGGAACGCGTCGCGCAGCGCGGTCTGGGTGGTGATCAGCAGCAGCGCCTTGTGTTCGCGCTCGCCGGTGTTCGTGTACTGCTCCACCACTGCTTCGGTGACGGCGTCGGCCAGGCGCACTTCTGCGGGCCGGGCCGCGACCGCCGCCGCGATGCGCGCCTCCCGGTCCGCGGTGACAGCAGAGACGATCGCCTGCTCCCGGCTGGCGAAGTAGTTGTTGTAGGTGCGAGGCGAGACCCCAGCCGCTTCGGCGATGTCCTCGACCCGCACCTGGTCCGGTCCGTGTTCCACCGCCAGGCGCAGGGCCGCCTCGCGAAGCGCCTCGCGTGTGGCCTGCTTCTTCCGCTCCCGGAGCCCTGGCCGTGGTGTCGTCACGACGCCAGCGTTCCACACAAGGCTGCGCAGGTGCAAAATTGCGCACACGCAAACTTGCGTGCACGCACTTTTTCGGCCAGTCTCGACCTGCCCGAGACCGACAGAGAGGACGCCACCATGCGAGCAAGAGGGATGACCTACGACACCGGATTCGTCCTGCACGGCCAGACGTCCCGCGAGCACTTCGACCCCGGGGTGGTCCGGCGCGAGCTCGCCATCATCCGCGACGACCTTCACTGCAACGCGGTCCAGATCATCGGCGGCGACCCGGACCGACTGGAGCTGGCCGCCGGTGCCGCCGCCGAGCTCGGCCTGGAGGTCTGGTTCTCGCCCTATCCGCTGGAGCTGGATCCGGAGCAGATCCTCATGCTCTTCCGTGACTGCGCCGAGCGAGCGGAACGGCTCCGGCGGCAGGGGGCCGCGGTCGTGTTCGTCGCAGGGGTCGAGCTGAGCGTGATGAACCGCGGGTTCCTGACCGGAGAGAACCCCGACGAGCGGGTCGAGCATCTGATGAGCCGACCCGAACGGCGGGCCGAAGCGATGCGCGAGCTCGGCGTGCGCATGAACGCGTTCCTCCGTGATGCCGTGGCCGCGGTCCGCGCGAGCTTCCAGGGCAAGCTCACCTACGCGTCCATCCAGTTCGAGCAGGTCGACTGGACTCCCTTCGACGTGGTGACGTACGAGCTGATCCGCTCCGCCGAGGTCGCCGACCGGTTCCGGGACGCGGTGCGCACCCTGGCCCAAGGCCCGAAGCCGCTCGCCATCACCGGGTTCGGCACCGCGGCCTACCGCGGCGCTGGAGACCGCGGTGGGCGGGTGCTGGAAGTGGTCGAGTACGACCCGACGACCAAGGCCCCGGTACGGCTGGACGGCATGTACGAGCGTGACGAGGCCGGCCAGGCGGCGTATCTGAGAGAACTGCTGGAGATCTTCGAGGCCGAGGGCGTGGACAGCGCGTTCGTGTTCTTGTTCGCGTTGCCCGGCTACCCGCACCGCCCGGACGGCGACCCCAGGGACGACTTGGACCGGGCCGGCCTGGGCATCGTCAAACTCCTCGAAGGGCACCGGGGGCACACCTATCCCGACATGGAATGGGAACCCAAGGCCGCCTTCACGGCAGTGGCGCAGCAGTATCGGAGGTGACGGGCCCACCGGCGTTCAGTCACATCGGGTGCACGTACACTCGCACCACTTCGACATCCTTGTCCGGACCGGTCCCGACATCCTTGTCCGGACCGGTCCCGGACCATGTCAGCCGAGAGTGATGAGACGGCCATGAGTGAACTGACGAAGCCCGAGGTCCATGTTCCGGAGGGTGACGCTCCTACCGAGCTGGTCGTCCGGGACCTGGTCGTCGGGGGTGGGGTCGAGGTGAAGTCGGGCATGGTGGTCAGGGTCCACTACGTCGGGGTGACCTTCGAGTCCGGGAAGGAGTTCGACGCCTCCTGGGACCGAGGTGAGCCGTTCAAGTTCGCCCTGGGCAGTGGAAGGGTCATCAAGGGCTGGGACCGAGGGGTGAAGGGGATGAAGGTCGGCGGTCGGCGCGAGATCATCGTTCCCCCGCGGCTCGGCTACGGCAGTCAGTCGCCCTCGCCGCTGATCCCGGCGGGCTCGACCCTGGTCTTCGTGGTGGATCTGCTGGACGTGTATTCCGGGGCCGCCGGGTGGAGCAGCGCCCAGTGACCCAGTGACCTGGGCGCTCCTCCCTCTCGACGCGCAGCGCCGCCTCCGCGTCGCCGTCGGCACAGCAGCCGGGTCGGGCGGTCAGGCGGTGCCGAGCAGGTCGATCGCGAGCTGGGCCGCCCTCCGGTGCCAGGCGCCGGCGCCGCGCAGCATCGCGTGGCCGCCCGTGGGCATCGCGATGCCGACCGCGTCCGCGCCGGCGGCGCGGGCGCGGACGGCGAAGTGGCGGGAGTCCTCGGCGGAGGTGACACGGTCCGCGTCGTCGTGGAGGAGGTAGACGCGGCGCCCGGTGAGATGGGCGACCGGCTCGCCCGGCGGGCACCACGGCGCCAGCGCGACCACGCCGCGGACGGCCGGCTCCCCCGCGACCCGCAGCGCCGCGCGGCCGCCCATGGAGTGGCCCACCAGAACGACCGGTACGTCCCCGGCCCGGTCCCGTACGGCGTCCAGCGCGGCCCGGGCGTCGCCGGCGGCGTCCGCGCGCGTCCCGTTCCATCCCCGGTGCCGGTAGCGGACGAGGGCCACCAGCAGGGATCGGTCGCCGGCCGCGCGCCGCACCGCCGAGGCGAAGGGCCGCATCCGAAGGGCGGGCAGATTCAGCAGCGGTGGCGCTTCGAGACCGTCGGCGCGGCCGCCGTGGAGGAGCAGTACGGCCCCGGACGGGGTGGGTGACGCCGACAGCGTGATCAGATGGTCGGCGGGCACACGACTCCTGACGTGAGAGTGGTTCACTGCGCGGGACTCCGCTCGCGTGGCGGCCACGGGAAGAACCCGCTGGTGCGCGCCTTGTACGCATCGTAGCCGGGCCGTCCGGCCATGTGGGCCTCCAGAAGTCGCTTGCCGCTGCCCCAGATCAGCAGGCCGCTCATGACGAGCGGCGAGACGACGGTGGCGAGTGCGGGCTGCCAGGAGGCGCAGGCGAACAGGTACAGGCCCCACCAGACGAGGAAGTCGCCGAAGTAGTTGGGGTGCCGGGTCCAGCTCCACAGCCCCCGGTCCATGATCCGGCCCTTGTTGGCCGGGTCGGCCTTGAACCGGCCGAGCTGGAAGTCGCCGACGGCTTCGAAGGAGATCCCAACGAGCCACAGGGCGAGCCCCAGGGCGGCGAGCGCGTCGAGCGGCCGGGGAATGAGCACCGCGAACTGGACGGGCAGGGAGACCAGCCAGACCAGCAGCCCCTGCAGCAGGTAGATCTTGCGGAAGGCGTACAGGGTCGGGTTGCCGGGGGCACGGGCGAGCATCCGGGCGTACCGGGGGTCCTCGCCGTGGCCGCGGCCGCGCCAGGCGATGTGCAGGGCGAGCCGCAGCCCCCACACGACGGTCGCGAGGACGACGGCGGCGCGGCGGCCGTCGTCGCCTTGTCCGTCCGACACCAGCCAGGACACGGCGGCGACGGCCGCGAACGCGGCGCCCCAGGCGATGTCGACGACCCGGTGCATGCGTCTGGCCGTGCCGACGGCGAAGGTGATCAGCATGACGGTGAACGCGGCGCCGGCCGAGGCCGCCAGGACCTGCGGGAGGGCTTCGGTGTCGAAGGCCGTCATACGTCCCCCTCGGTGAGCAGGAGTTGCCGGACGTCCAGGTAGCGTGCGCGGAACCCGGCCTCGGAGTAGGCCAGATAGAGCTCCCACATGCGGCGGAAGGCGTGGTCGAAACCGAGTTCGTGGACGTCCTGCGTGCGGCTGAGGAAGCGCTCGCGCCACAGGCGCAGGGTCTCGGCGTAGTGGTCGCCGTAGCCGGTGTCGGCGGCGATGCGGAGGCCGGCCGCGGCGCTCTGCTCGGCGAGGGCCTCCCGCGACGGGATGAGGCCGCCGGGGAAGACGTACTTGCTGATCCAGGTGTGGGTGCGGGCGGTGGCGAGCATGCGCGCGTGGGGCATGGTGATCGCCTGGAGCGCGACCCGGCCGCCGGGGGCGAGTCGGTCGCGGAGCGCGCCGAAGTAGGCGGGCCAGTACTCCGCGCCCACCGCCTCGATCATCTCGACGCTGACGACGGCGTCGTACTGTCCGTCGACCTCCCGGTAGTCGCGGAGTTCGACGGTGACGCGCTCCGACTGCCCGGCTCGTGCGATGCGTTCGACCGCCAGCGTCCGCTGCTCCTCGGACAGGGTGACGGTACGGACTCGGGCGCCGCGGGCCGCCGCGCGGACGGCGAGCTCGCCCCAGCCGGTGCCGATCTCCAGCAGACGGGTGCCCGGGCCCACCCGGGCCAGGTCGAGCAGCCGGTCGATCTTGCGGTGCTGGGCCTGCACGAGGTCCTCGTGGGCGGCCGGGAGGGCGTCGAAGACCGCCGAGGAGTAGCTGAGGGTCGGGTCGAGGAACTGGGCGAACAGGTCGTTGGACAGGTCGTAGTGGCGGTGGATGTTCTTCCGCGCGCCGTGGAGGGTGTTGAGGTCCTGGACCGGCCGGCGACGGGTCCAGGCGCCGCGCAGCCGCCGGAGCGGCGCCGGTACGAGTTCGTCGACGTGCGTGGCGAACACGGTGAGGACGGCGACGAGGTCGTCGGCGTCCCACTCGCCGGCCATGTAGGACTCGCCGAAGCCGATGAGGCCGTCCGCTCCGATGCGGCGGTGGAAGGCGTCCGGGTCGTGCAGGACGAGCGTCGGACGGCCGTCGCTCGCGGTGAACTGCCCTGGCACAGCCGGGGATTCGCGCCGTATCCGCAGCGGCAGCCGGCCGAGGGCCTGCTCGACGATCCGGCGCGCCAGCGCGGTGCGCAGGGCCGAGGCGCGGGGCAGCCGGGCCACGTCCGGCCAGCGGGCCGGGTCCGCCGGCGGGCGGAGGGGCCGCGTACGGGCGGGCGGGGGCGAGGGGAGGGAGAGCGTCACAGCATGCCTTCCTGGGCGGGCGGAGCGGGCCGGGGCCGGACGGGGAGCCCCTTGAGATACAGCCGGATGCCGTGGAGGCGGATGCCGAGCGAGACCACGGCGGTCGACCACGGGTGACGCAGCGCGGCGGCGAGCACAGTGCGCGGGGTGGCGGGCCGGCGATCGCCCCGTACGGTCGCGGTCAGCGGGCGTGTTCCGTCGCCGTGGCACAGCTGGACGGTGAGGTCGAGGCGTCGGCCGGGCAGCGGCAGCCGCATCCGGTAGGCGCCCTCGACGGCGAAGAACGGCGAGACGTAGAACTCCTTGGCGACCTCGTCCCGGCCCTGCTCATCGGTCCGCAGCAGGTAGCAGTGCCGCTGGCCGTACGTGTTGTGGACCTCCGCGACGACGCACACCAGCCGGCCGGCGCGGTCGTGACACCAGTACAGGGTCAGGGGGTTGAACACGTGGCCCCACTGGCGCGCGTGGGCCAGCATGAGGACTCGCCCGTCCGCGTCGTGGACGCCGTTGGCGGTCAGGTACGCGTCGAGGCCGGCGCGGATGCCGGGAGCGCCGCCGCCGAAGTGGTCCCGGGCGTCGAAACGAGCCAACGGGCGCAGTACACGGGGCAGTTCGGGGAGTTCGTCGACATCGACGAGCCACAGGTAGGTACGGCTGCGGAGCGCGTAGCGGAACGGCGTGACGCGGGTGTGCCTGACCTCGACGTCGTAGAGGGCCGGCACGACGGTCGTGGTTGCGGCGGTCACCACGTCACCCCCAGCGCGCGGGCCGCCTCCACGCCGGAGCGGCAGCCGTCCTCGTGGAAGCCCCAGCCGTGGTAGGCCCCCGCGTAGGCGGTGACCGGGGTGCGCAGCGAGGGCAGCAGCCGCTGGGCGGCCACCGACTCCGGTGTGTAGACGGGGTGTTCGTAGGTCATGCGGGTCAGGACGGCGGAGTCGTCGACCCGGTCCCCCGCGTTGAGCGTGACGACGTGGGGCTCGTCGGAGGGGAGGCGCTGCAGGCGGTTCATGTCGTAGCTGACCTGGACCGAGCCGGGGCGGGCGGTGCAGGAGGGCAGCCAGTAGTTCCACGAGGCGCGGGCGTGCGCGGAGCGGGGCAGCAGGGTGGTGTCGCGGTGCAGCACGGTGGGGTTGCGCGAGTAGCCGAACGCCCCCAGCACCTGCTGCTCCCGCGCGGTGGGGTCGGCCAGGAGACGCAGGGCCTGGTCGGGGTGGACCGCGACGACCACGGCACTGTGCCGTTCCGTCGTGCCGTCCGCGGTGATCACCGTCGCGCCGTCGGCGCCGCGCAGGACGCTCTGCACGGGTGTGGCGGTGCGGACCGAGGCGAGTTGCTTGGCCACCCGCTCCACGTAGACGGCCGAGCCTCCGACGACGGTCCTCCACTGCGGGGAGCCGGTCACGGAGAGCAGTCCGTGGTGCTGCAGGAAGCGGAAGAGGTACGCGGCCGGGTAGCGCAGCGCGGTCTCCGGCGCGCAGGACCACACGGCCGCGACGAGCGGGACAGCGAAGTGCCCGACGAAGTACGGCGAGAAGCGGTGCTCGTCCAGGAAGTCGCCGAGCGTGCGCAGGTCGTCGCCGGCGGCGAGGAGCCGACGTGCGGCGGCGTGGAACCGCGGGACGTCGGCGAGCATCCGGAGGTGCCGCGGCCGGCGCAGGTTCCCGCCGCCCAGCAGGCCGCGCGTGCCGCGGGCGCCCGCGTACTCGAGACCGCAGCCGTCGCACCGTACGGACATGCTCATCTCCGCGTCCTGCGTGGGCACGTCGAGTTCGCGGAAGAGGCGGGTGAGGTGCGGGTAGGTGCGGTCGTTGTGGACGATGAAGCCGGTGTCGACCCGGACGACGCCGCCCTCGCCGGTGGGGAGTTCATGGGTGTGGGCGTGGCCGCCCAGGCGTTCGTCGGCCTCGTACAGGACCACGTCGCAGGAACGCGACAGGACGTACGCCGCCGTCAGCCCCGCGACTCCCGCCCCCACGACCGCCACGCTGCGCCGCTTCATGCTCGTCACCCCTCGTCTCACGGACGTCGGCCTCCGGTGGGCGGCGTCCGTCATCGCTTCTTCGTCGCCGCCGCCCGACCGGATGGGTGTGTTTGCGGATGTCCTCAGAATTCGCTGCGCGGAGGAGTGCGATCAACACGCATCGGTTGCGCATCGAATGCCGGAGCGGACCGGCTCGGTCGCCCGAGGTGAACGCGCTACGCCCGCCTCGCGCGGCTGAGCGCGGGGCGGGCGTACCGGAAGGTCCCCGTCAGACCAGGGACATCAGCAGCAGCGGCGGGCTCGTCGGCTGCGCGGAACCGCCCTCCGGTTCCAGAGTGAGCCCGACGGCGCCGGCATCGGCCGGATTGCCGTTCAGGAGCACGGTGCCGTCGGCGTGGACGAGGCCGGCGGGGCGCATGGTGCCGTCGTGGTCGAGCCACAGCTGGTACGTCTTGCCGGGTGCGGGCGCGGGCAGCCCCGTCGCGGTGAACACCGCCTCGTTCTGCGCCGCGGAGGCGACCACCGTGGTGAGGGCGCCGTTGCTCGCCTTGCCGTGGACGGTACGGGCGTCGGGCGCGGCCAGGACACGGCTGACGGCGTCCAGGCGCTGTTCCGTCTGCCGGGCCCGCTGCGCGGACTGCTCGTTCTCCTGGTACTGCCAGGCCGCGAGGCCGGCGAACGAGGCGGCGGCGATCAGACCGGCGGCCAGCCCGAGGGGAACGGCCTTGCGGCGCAGGACTCCGCCGAGCCCGGCCGGGGCCGTGGTCGCGGTCAGCCGCGGCGGGAGCTGGCGCACCCCTTCCACGGCGGCCAGGGTCCGCTGCTTCATCGCCTCCGGGGGTGTCCGGGTCGTGGCGGCGGCCAGCCGGCCGGCGGTGGCCTCGAACTCCGCCGCCTCGAGACGGCATGCCTCGCAGTGCTTCAGGTGCTCGGCGAACGTACGGCGTTCGGCCGGGTCGAGAGCGTCCAGTGCGTACGCGGCCGCGAGGGTGTGGACGTCGTTCGCGTGGTTCTTCATGCGGTCACCCCCATGCAGTCGCGGAGCCGGATCAACCCGTCGCGCATGCGTGTCTTGACGGTCGGCAGCGGTGTGCGCAGGGCTTCGGCGACTTCACGGTAGGTCAGCCCCCGGTAGTAGGCCAGGGTGACCGCCTGCCGCTGCAGCTCGGTGAGCCCGCGCAGGCAGCGGCGGACCTGTTCGCTCTCCAGCCGGGTCTCGACCTGCTCGGAGACCTCGTCGAAGGCCGGCCGGTGCTCGCGGGCGGCCTGGGCCTGTTCGCGGTCGGCGGCGGCCTGCGCGGAGCGCACCCGGTCCACGGCCCGCCGGTGGGCGATCGTCGCGGCCCAGGTGGTGACGCTGCCCGCCTCGCTGCGGTAGCGGGCGGCCTGCCGCCACAGGTCGATCATGACTTCCTGGGCCACCTCCTCGGACTGAGCGCGGTCGCGCAGGACCTTGAGCACGATGCCGAAGACGAGCGGGGCAAGCGCGTCGTAGAGCGCGGAGAAGGCTTGCTTGTCGCCGTGGGCGACCTTGTCCATGGCGTCGGCGAGATCGGCCGGCTCGTGGTCGGCCGTGCGGCCGAACGGCAGGGGCCGGGTC
This sequence comes from Streptomyces solicamelliae, assembly GCF_045348655.1. Taxonomy (NCBI): domain Bacteria; kingdom Bacillati; phylum Actinomycetota; class Actinomycetes; order Kitasatosporales; family Streptomycetaceae; genus Streptomyces; species Streptomyces solicamelliae. Next base: position 6,805,803 of record NZ_CP160404.1, on the reverse strand, counting down.
ATCGGCCGGGCTCCGGTTGACGCGACCGGACGAAGGGCCGGCCGGGGGCGGCCGTGCTCGGGCGGAGTGTGCATCGCATACGGGTCCTTCGTCGTCGGTGCGCGTGCGGATGTCCGGTTCTCGAAGGTGCTTCGTAGCGGACGCCGGTACGGATGGGTAGTACTTCCGGGCGGGCGCGTGCGACGGATGCGGGAGAAGGCCGCGGAACTTTCGGGCGGACTCGCGCGGCGGCTGCGGGCGACGGAACTTTCGGGCGGACTCGCGCGGCGGCTGCGGGCGACGGCCGCGCCCGCTCTCGGTCGCCCGCCGCGCCCACCCCTGGCGACGGTCGCGCCCACTCGTCCGGGTGAGCGACCCATCCACCCGTCCCCGCCCGCCGAATGCCGCCTGTGAGGAACTTCCGCGGAACGGTCGGCCGGGCACTGCCGGGGTGACCGTGGTGGGCGGCGCGGCGATCGACCGTACGCCCGCCCCGGCCAAGGACTTCGCCGTCCGGACCTTCGGCGAGAGCGACAAGAACGTGCTGCTGCTCGGTCCTCTGGCCGTCCTGGCGCTCGTCGCGATCGGTCCGGGCCTGCCGGCCGTACGCCGGCCGCGCGCCGGGGCCGCCGCGCTGTACTTCCTGACGGCGCGGTACGGGCCGGCGGCCGCGGGACCGGCGTGGCTTCCTCACCGCGGCGGCCGTCAGATGAAGAACGGCTCCTACGAAACCCTCCCGAAGAGCACCCTCACCACGGAGGGCTCCGGTGAGCGGTACACCGTCGACGAGACGTCGAAGGTCGTCTGCGGCAACGTCCCCACCGCCAACGCGACGATCTACTCGTCGACACGGCGGGAACGGTGAACGGGATCCCGTCCGATCCGATCGATCGGACGGGATCCCGACGTGTACGGGGGGCTGTGCTTCGTCAGCCCTGCGGGTTGGCCGGTTCGACGTCCTTGGAGAGGGGGACCTGGCCCGTGTTGTCGACGTGCCGGGCGGCGACCCAGGCGGCCTTGTCGCGCAGGAGGTACCAGATGCTGTTGCCGTCGATGATCTGGGCATGCACCTTGCTGCGCAGGCCGATCTCGGTACCGTGGCTCAGGTTGCCGATGATGGTGGAGTCGGTGCTCGGATACTTCCGCAGGTTGACGCCGGCGGAGCTGACGACGGTGCCGAACGGCTGGGGCGGACTGGGCATCATGACCTCCAGGGGAAATCCGGGGTGGCGGGACTCCGTCCGGTATCCGGACGGGTTGCCTGCACCGTAGAACCGATCCCCGCCGGTGAGCGGGAGGCGTGCGGGCCGCCCGGTGGCCGGCGCCCGGGCATCATCCCGATGGCTGCGTCCATGGTCGGGGTGGCGGTCACCAGGTGCGGTCGAGCAAGTGTGTGAACAGCGTGTCCAGTTCCTGCGCGGCCGTACGGGTGAGCGGTACGTCTCGCAGGGTGCGGTGGGCGGTGTCCAGGTGGCGGCGCGCCTCGTCGCGGGTCGCGGCCCGCCCGCCGGCCTCCTCCACGAGCGCTGCGGCGCGCCCGGCGGCCTCGCCGTCGATCCGCTGCGGGGAGTCGAGCAGCGCGGCGAGTTCGTGCGCGGCCCTGCCGCTGTCGGCCAGTGCGGTGAGGATCGGGTAGGTCTTCTTGCGCTGCCGCAGGTCGCCGTGCGTGGGTTTGCCGGTCACGGCGGGGTCGCCCCAGATGCCGAGGATGTCGTCCACCGCCTGGAAGGCGAGGCCGAGATGACGCCCGGCTCGCTCCAGCGCGGTCACGGTCTCGTCGGGGGCGCCGCCGAGGATCGCGCCGAGCGCGATCGCGGAGCCCAGCAGCGCGCCCGTCTTGTGCTCGGCCATCGACCGGTACTGCTCTGGCCCGACCGCGCCGGGTCCGTTCCAGGGGCGGTGCTCGAAGCGCAGGTCCTGTGCCTGTCCGGACACCAGCGCGTTCAGGGTCCGGCAGAGGTGTCGCACCGCGGCCGCCGCGCGAGGGTTCGGGGCCTCGGCCAGTACCGTCACGGCCTGGGCGAGGAGCGCGTCGCCGGCCAGGACGGCCGGGCCCGTCCCGTAGGCCTTCCAGACCGCCGGGCGCTGCCGGCGCAGGGTGTCGGCGTCCATGATGTCGTCGTGGAGCAGGGAGAAGGTGTGGACGAGTTCCACGGCCACGGCGCCCGGGACGGCGTCACGGCCGTCCGCCCCGACGGCCTCGGCCCCGAGCACGGTGAGCGCCTGCCGTACTCCCTTGCCCTCGGATCCGCCGGGATCCGGGTTGCCGGCCGTATCGGCCCAGCCCAGCGCGTACGCCGCCATCTCGCCCGTCCAGGGATGCAGCCGGCCCACCGCCTCCACCAGCGCGGGCCGGACCAGTTCACGGCAACGCTCCAGGACACCGGCCGCCGCGTTGCCCGGCGAGCCGGCGGGCGGGCAGACCGTCGAGCGCGCGGTTCGGAGCGCGCTCACCGCAGCCCCTCCACGTCGGCCGCCCGCAGGGCGTCCGCCCCGACGTCCGGCAGCACCGGCCGTGCCGCCCCGGGCCCGTCTCCGGTGTGATCCGGCAGCGGCCCGACCCCGAGCTCGGCTGCGGCCTTCTCCACCATGTCGCGGGCGTGCCGCAGTCCGATGCGGTCCAGCGTCGAGCGCAGTTCGGCCAGTTCCGCGGCGGTGTGCGCGGCGTCGCGGCCCAGACGGGCGCGGGACTTCACCAGGCCCAGCCGCGACAGCGCCGTGCCGCGCGGCTCCTCCATGTCGCGGAACTCCTCCAGCGCCCGCTCGTACAGCTCGCGGGCCTGTTCGTACCGCCCCGCCCGGTACAGCACGTTGCCGCGCATCTTGTGGTTGTAGGCGAGCGCGCTGGACAGCCGCATCTCCCGGCAGGCCTCCTCCGCCCGGGTCAGCAGTGCCAGGGCACGCTCCGCGTCCCCGTCCCGCACCGACACGACGTCGGCGATGCCCCGCAGGGCCCACGCCCATCCGCGACGGTCCTCGGCGCGCGACGCGGTCTCGGCCGCCTCCTCGAACAGGGCCAGTGCCTCGTCGTAGTTGCCGGTGTTGCGGTGCATCTGCGCGATGCCCTCCAGCGCCCACACCGTGTGCCGGGCCTCGCCGCGGCGGCGGGCCTCGGCCAGCAACTGCTCGTGCAGCCTCGTCACGGCCTCGTAGTCGCCCTGGATGCGCCCGGTCTCGGCGAGGCCGGCCAGCGAATAGCCACGGACGACGACGTCACCTCCCCGCTCGCCGGTCTCGGCCGCCAGCCCGAGCAGGCGGTACGCCAGCCTGAGCGCACCGCGCTGCCGGGCCAGCGTGCCGCCGCTCCACAGCGCCCACGCCATCGCGCCTTCGTGTCCGGCCGAACGCGCCGCCCGGTAGCTCGCCTTCCAGGCCCGGTCGGCCTCCTCGATCCGTCCGAGCCTGCGGCATGCCTCGGCCACGGCCAGCCCGCAGCGCGCCTCCTCCCGTCGGTCCCCGGCCCGCTCCGCCGCCCGGAGCTCCTCGAGGCCCCGGGCCAGCACCTCGGGCAGGGAGGCGTTCACCGACAGCGAGCCGAGAGCCCCTTGGTACTCCGGCGCGGACGCCTTCGCCCGCCTCGCCTCACTTACCTGACCTGCCATCAGAACCTCCTCGGGTCGGCTCGACGATCAAGCCGACGCGAGGGTCAAGACGTCGTTGGCGGGCCCAGGTTCCTTGTCGGCCGAGAAGTCCGTCTCCGTACGGGCGCCGGGTCATACTCGAGTGCTACGCGGCCGTCGGAGAATCCTCAGCGAGACCTACGCCCCGCCCGGACTGGCGCTCTGGCGGTGGTACGACGGTGGGGGCGTCTCCCCTAGACCGGATGACCGTCCGCGTCCGTCCGGTCCTTCTGGGTGCTGAACTTGTTCAGGAAGACGTCGTACCGCCCGTCGGGGCGACGGGTCAGGGTCGCGCCGTCCTGCCAGATGCCGTTCTCGTCCCACCACTGGCTGCCGAGCGGGTCACCCTGGTTCTGGTGGATGTTGTGCATGCCCAGGCCGACGTCGAACGGCTCACCGAAGACGAGGATGGGACGTCCGACGACGAGCATCGGCTCCAGGGCCAGGGCGGCGTCGACGTTCGAACCCGAGGTCCACGGGCGGGACGGCCTCGACCAGGGCAGCAGGCGTCCTGCACAGCCCCGGCGGCCCCTCAGAGCCGGGTGCCGGATGTAGTCGAGGGCACCGGACCCGGCCGTACGGGCGAGATCGTGGTACCCGGGCGTCGGCGCGGCCACCGGGCCGAGTTCCGCGGCGTCGACGGTGAAGACCTTCCACTGCACCCCGGTCGCGGACTGGTGGCTGTCGACGTCGACGGCGCACTTGTACACCCCGTCGGGCGCTTCGACCCTGAGGTTGACGTGGAACCACGAACCCTGCATGTCGGGCGTGTCGCGGAAGTGATGCTTCAGGATCCCGGCCAGAACGCCGTAGTGGTCGAAGGGCACGCTCCCGAGTCAACCACCGAGCCGAACAGCCGGCCATCGGCGACGCCGTCCGGCCTCCGTACGGCTGAACGCCGTGAGCCGGGACGCGGGACGGAGGCGCTCAGAGGTCAGGAATACCCGGCCGGCTCCTGCAGGTCCTGGAGTACCTCGCGGGCCGCACGGGCGCCCGATGCCAGCGCGCCCTGCAGGGAGCCGGTGGCGCGATGGTCGCCGCACACGTACCTGCCGGGCGCGAAGCGGGTGCTCCGGGACAGCGGGACGGGGCCGGGCATCGCCGGCAGGGCGTCGGGGACGGTGACGCTGTGGACGCGTTCCCAGTCGGCCGTGTCCGTGCGGTACACCTCGCCCAGGGCGGGCAGGACGGCTGCCGTCTCGGCGGGTCCGGCGGCGCCGAGCACCGAGGTGGACACCAGCGCCCGGCCGTCGGTCGAGAAGTGTGGCTGGACGGCGGTGAGGACGCAGGTGTTCAGGAACCTGCGCCGGGAGTCGACGACGAGTACGGGCTCCTTCAGCGGGGGCACGGCCGTCGCGTGGTAGAGCGTGGTGACGGTCCGCCCCTCCGGCACGCGGAGTCCCGGGAGCAGTTCGGCCGCGACCCGCTGCCCCGTCGCGATCACGACCGCGCGGGCCTGCACCTGGCTTCCGCCTGCGACGACGACTCCGTCCCCCGTCACGGCCGTGACCGGGCTGCCGGTCCGCAGCGCGTTCGCGGGCAGCCGCGAGGCGAGCTGCGCGGGTACCGCTCCGATCCCCTCGGCGGGAAGGCACAAGGTGCCGCGCAGCATGCTCCGCCACACCAGGTGGAAGAAGCGGGCCGACGTCTCCAGCTCGTCCTCCAGGAAGACACCGGAGAGGAAGGGCCTGAAGAACGTCTCGACCAGCCTCGCCGAGACGCCGGCGTCGGCCAGGGCCGTGAGCGTGGTGCCGTCGGGGCCTCGCCGCAGCACGGACGCCGGTGCGAGCGAGTCCCGGGCCGACAGCGCGCCGAGGGCGAGCAGATCACGGCCGGATGCGAGCCGACCGGGCAGGAGATCACTGCTCTCCTTTCGCTGCCGGAGGGGATCGGTGAACCGACGAAGTCCGTCCCGTGTGTGCACGAGCACCCCGTGCGTGAAGGGGCGCAGACGGAGCGCCTTCAACTCGATGCGGCGCTTGACCTGCGGATAGGAGGTGTTGAACACCTGAAAGCCCCGGTCGACGGTGAAGCCCGCCACGCGGTCCGTACGCATCCGCCCGCCCACCGCCTCGTCCGCTTCCAGCAGGCACACCCGCAGGCCCGCCGCGCCGAGGTCGTTCGCGCAGGCGAGCCCCGCGGCACCTGCCCCGACGACCACGACGTCGTACCGCCCGCTGCCGTCCGTCTTCCGCATACCGTCCTCGTTCCTCATACGCCGCTCGAACACGTGACGTTGCCGGTCTCGATCCGTCGCGTGCTGCCTGCGGAGCAGCCGCTGCTCTCGCCTCCACTTCGGCACGGGGGTGTGGTTCGGATGCGTCGTCCCGACGCCCCGGCCGCGGCACCGGCCGTGAAGAAAAGTGCCGCCGGGGCATCCGGCGACGCGGTCGGCGCCGAAGGTCTCTGTGAGAGGACAACAGATCCACGGCTGCGGACGGCTCGACGTCCGGCCGGTGGGAGGAGCACGTCATGAACACCAGCCTCACCCGACATCGCGTATCGGCCGCTCTGGCCGCCGCGGCCCTCTCGGTCTCGCTGGGAGCGCTGACGCCCCCGGCATCGGCATCGGCTCCCGAGGGCGACGGCGCTTTCGGTCCCGGCTGTGCTTCGGTGCCGAAGGAGGGTGCCGGTTCGTTCGAAGGGATGGCCGACGACCCGGTGGCGACCGCGGCGTCCGGCAATCCGGCTCTGTCGACCCTGGTCACGGCTGTGGAGAAGGCCGGTCTGGTGGACACGCTGAACAACGCGAAGGACATCACGGTGTTCGCGCCGACGAACGACGCCTTCGCCAAGATCCCGAAGGCCGACCTCGACAAGGCCCTCGCCGACAAGGCCACCCTCACCAAGATCCTCACGTACCACGTGGTGGACGAGCCGGTGGAGAAGGCGGATCTCGCGGACGGGTCCTTCAAGACTCTCCAGGGCGGCACGCTGACGACATCGGGTTCCGGAGACGCGTACAAGGTGAACGACACCGCCACCGTCGTGTGCGGCGACGTGCAGACCGCCAACGCGACCGTCCACATCATCGACACGGTTCTGATGCCGCAGTGAGAACGGCCGACGGCGTCTCCCGGGCCGTGCGGGAGGCGCTGCGGTGAACAGGACACACAGGGTCCCGAGGGAGGCCGTTCGGCCCTCCTCTCCCCTCGCGGAGCGCGCGAGACTGGAGGGGACACCGATGCGGAGGCCCCCGATGAGTACTCCCCCCAACCCCCGGCTCACTGCAGCTCTCTCCGCCGAACAACGTCACCGGCTGATGGAGTGCGCCCGACCGGTGGACTTCCCGGAAGAGACCCGGCTGTTCGAGGAGGGCGGGTACGCCGATCGGTTCTGGGTCGTCCGTACCGGCACGGTCACCCTGGACATCCGCGTGCCCGGCAAGCGGCCCGCCGCGGTCGACAGCGTCAACGCCGGCGAACTGCTCGGCTGGTCGTGGCTCTTCGAGCCGTACCGCTGGCATTTCGGCGCCGAGGCGATGACACGGGTGCGCGCGGACGAGTTCGACGCGGCGACCGTGCGCATGCTGATGGACGCCGATCCGAGCTTCGGCTTCGCCCTGGACCACTTCGTGGGCCAGCTGCTCGCCCACCGTCTCTTCTCCGCCCGTGTGCGGCTGCTGGATCTCTACGCCCCGCACGGGAGCGGCATGTAGGCGCGTGATCGGTCGGTGCCGGTCACCGTCCGGGGCCGTGCCGTGGGATGAGTTCCACGGGGCAGTGGGCCTGCTGCAGCAGGTGGAGTGTGGTCCGGCCGATGGCGGGGCCGCGGTGTCCGGGCTCTCGTCGGCCGCCGGCGACCAGGAGGTCGACGTGGCGCGACGCGTCGACGAGGGTGCCGGGGACACTGCGGCTCTGCTCGCAGTCGGCGTGCACCTCCAGGTCCGGGAACTCGTCCCGGACACGGTCGGCGACCTCGGACAGCGCCCGTTCGTGGTCCCGGGCGACTTCCTCCGCGCCGTTCGGCGGCGCCTCCCGTGCGCCGCCGGACCGCGGCGTGCTCGACACGTGCAGGAGCCGCAGGGGCACGTTCCGCAGCCGGGCTTCGTGGGCCGCCGCCCGGGCGCACCCCAGGTCGTCCACGTCCCGGACCGCCGTGAGGACCGCGCCGGCCTCGGCGGAACCCCCCGCGCCACGCACCACGACCACGGGGGTGGTGGCGTGGGCGGCGACCTTGAGACCGACCGGTCCGAGCAGGTGCGACGAGAAGCCGCCGAGCGCCTGGTGCCCGACGGCGATGGTGCCGCCCGGGGCGGCGGCACGCCGCAGGCTGTCCACGGGCGAGCCGCCGCTGAGTTCCTTGACCAGCACCAGCTCGGGGTGGCTCGCCGCGACCGCCTCCGCGGTCCGGTCGAGGAGGGCCTGACCGGACTGCCGACGGCCGGCGATCGACTCCGGTGAGAGGATCCCGGCCATCCCGGCGGTCTCCGTCGCATGAACGATGACGAGGCCGGCGTCCCGCAGGACCGCCTCCGCGGCGGCCCAACGCGCCGCCGCGTGTGCGGACGGTGATCCGTCGACGCCGACGACGACCCTGCCGAGGTCGGGACGGGCCGTGCTTCCGTCCATGGTCTCTCCTCACCCGGTCCTCAGGGACTGCTCTCACCGTGGCATCCGCACCCGGACGTGCGGAGGGCCGCTGGGGCCAAGGCCGGGACCAAAGGTCCCACCCGGGCGCCCGGGCCCCCTGGCCCGGATCGCTCGGGTCCGACCGGCGTACCCGCGCTGGTCGTGGGCGACCTTCTGCGGGGTGGTTCGTCCCTTCTGCGGGGTGGATCGTCAGCTTCGACGCCACTCCCTGGCACGCCGTCATGCAGGCAGCGTCCACCCACCCCTGACGTCGCATGCCTCCCGGCATCGGTCGGTTTCGCCGCCGCTCAGGACGTGGCGCCGAGTTCGCTGTCGAGTTCGCTTCCGATGTGGTGCGCCCAGGCCTGGATCCGCTCCGGGTTGCGGAAGTCCCCGCCCTTGCCGTGGCGGACCAGGGACCGGGCGATGAGCCCGGGCGTCTCGGCCGTCACGGCGCCTCCGAACGTGACGTGCTCGCGCGCGCCGAGCTTCTTCATGCGGCGGGCCACACCGGGCGCGGGCGGGATGTCGTCCTGCTCGGCGGAGCTGTCCACGGGGCCGCTGCTGAACAGCCACACGGGACGGTGGCGCAGTTGCTCGGCGTTGCGCCGGGCGCACCGTCGTGCCTTGCCGTTCCAGCGCCCGGCGTACAGGGCGCCGCCGAGGACGACTCCGTCGTAGCCGCTGACGTCGGTGACGGTGTCGGCCGGCACGACGACCGCGTCGAAGCCGTCGGCCCGCAGGGTGTCGCCGATCTCGTCGGCGATGCCCGCGGTCGCGCCGTGTCTGCTGCCGTAGGCGACGAGAACGCGCTTGGCGTTCATGACCCTTCGCCTCCAGTGGTGTCGTCGGCTCGCCGGACGGGGATGGTCCGCCGGGTCTCGGTCTTCTCCTCGGGCATCGGGATGCGGACGGTGAGAATGCCGTCCTTGTACGAGGCGTCGACCTCGTCGGCGGGGATCGTCACCGGCATCCGTACGGTGCGGCGGAAGGATCCGTACCGGAACTCCGAGTGTTCCTTGTCCTCCTCGCTCTCGCTGTGCTCCGCGCTCACCGTGATGAGGTTGTCGTCGACGGTGACGGCGACGTCTTCGGGGTCCATCCCGGGCAGCGCGGCCCGCAGCACGTACATGCCGTCGCCGCTGGTCACCTCGACCGGGATGGAGTGGGCGGCGCCGGCGGGACGCCATCCGGGGAGTCCTGGGAACTCACGGTTGAACCAGTCGTCGAAGTCGGGGAAGAGGCTGTGCCTGCGTTCCACCTTGTTTCCGGTCATCGTCCTGCTCCTCACGTGCCGCGTGTTCGACGGGTCAGCGGCAGATCTCGTCATCGCGCCCGCGCCTCCCAGGACGTGCCGAGGGGGTCGGCCCGCCGGGGCCGGTCGGTCCGGGAAGGGCTGCCGTCCGCTCCGCCCGTCTCCGGCATACGTCGCTCATCGCTCCTCCTCCGAAGTACGTCCGGGGCAGGCACCTCCCACGCTGGCACTGCGCGGCGCCTCCTGGGGATGGGCCGTTCGGGCCCGATCGCGACCTGCCCGGCCCCTCCTGTGCGGGGGAGCACGGGCACGAGCCTGGAGATCCGGAGTCCGTACGCGATCCGGCTCCCGCACGCCGGGGCACGGATCCTGCTGAGGAGGCGGGTCATGACAGCTCAGGTCGTCGTCGGTGTCGACGGCTCGGAGGAGAGCGCGACCGCCGCACGCTGGGCGGCGCGGGAAGCTGTGCGGCGTGAAGTGCCGCTCAGGCTGGTGCTCGTGGACGACTGGCCGCCGGCGCCGGAGGTCCCCCTTCCGTACGCTCGCGACCACGCCGAACGCGCCGAGGCTCTGCTGCGCGAAGCGGCTGAGGCGGCGCGGAAGGAGCACACCGATCTGGAGGTGCTCGCCGAAACTGCGCACGGCCGGGCGGCCGAGGTGCTGACCGCCGCCGCGAACGACGCGGATCTGACGGTGCTCGGCTCGCGCGGGCTGGGCGGGGTCCTCGGCTTCGTCGTCGGCTCGGTCTCCCTCGCGGTCGTCGGTACGGCCCGGCAGCCGGTCGCCCTGGTCCGTGCGGAGAGCGACCGTCCGTCGCCGGCTCGCGCCGGGATCGTGGTGGGCGTCGACCTCTACCACCCGTCCGAGGCCCTGCTCGGGTTCGCGTTCACCGAGGGCGCCCGCACGGGCCTGCCCGTGCGGTTCGTGCACAGCTGGACGCTGCCCGCGTCGTACGGCTACGCGGCCCTGGTGTCCCCCGGGGTCGGCGAGGAACTCGGCGAGCGTCTCGTGCAGGGCCTGGACGACCTGCTGGAGCCGTGGCGGAAACGCTACGCGGGGGTGGACGCCGGCGCGAAGGCGGCCGTGGGCTCCCCCGCGTACCAGCTGGTCGCGGCGTCACAGGACGCGGCTCTCGTCATCGTGGGACGTCGCACTCGGAAGGTCCCCGTAGGGCCGCATCTCGGCCATGTGGCCCATGCCGTCATCCATCACAGCCCCGTGCCGGTCGTCGTCGTGCCGTCGGCGTGAGCCGATCGCGAGCGGATGCGGTGAGGGAACGAGCGGATGCGGTGAGGGCAGCGGGGCCGATGGCGAAGCACCTGCCCGTCACGGCCCGGGCGACGTCCCGGGCGCGCCCGGCACCAGGATGCGCCGTCCGGTCACGCGGTGCGGGAAGAGCATGACAACGGTGCTCCGCTCGTCGCCGGCCCACGGCGTCGAGTACGCGGTGTCTCTGAGCGTCTCGGCCGCGGCCTCGTCCGACACCTCGTGCACGGGGCCGACGAGGAGAACGCTCCAGCCCTGGCTGAAGGCGTCGTCCAGACGGTCCTCCTCGAAGGCGGCCGTCGCACCGGACGCCGCCGCCCGCGCGAGCGGTGTGTCCGCCGCGGTCAGGAACAGGATCTCTCTGCCGACGACCTGGTAGTTCATGGGGAAGATCTCCGGCCCGTCGGGTGCGGTGACGGCGACGCGGCCCACGCCGTGGTCGTCCAGCAGGTCCCAGCACTCGGCTTCGTCGATCTCGTCCAACCGGGCGTGATACCCGGCCCGGGCTCTGCCGGGCGCGAGGTCCGCGCCGTATCCGGTCAGGTCCTCGACGGTCGTCTCCAGTGCGTTCGCGAGCCGGACCAGGAACTCGATCCCGGGGCTGGGCAGTCGCTCTTCCAGGAGACCGATGTAGCCCGGTGTGGATCCGGCGCGTGCGGCCACGTCCTCGCGTGAAAGGCCGAGGTGTGTGCGCCGGGCCTCGACACGGCGGCCGAGGTCGCTCATGTGCTGCCGGGCGGCGGGCTTCATCACTGCTCTCCCTCCGTGGGGGCGGGGTGGTGCAGGGGGACGACGGCGACCGGGCACGAGGCGTGGTGCAGCGCGCGGTGGGCGATCCTGCCGAGTTCCAGGCCGAGGAGCCGGCCGTGGCGTCGTGCCCCGACGACCAGCAGGTCGGCGGCGGCGGAGCGTTCGGTCAGCACCCGGTGGGCGGGGCCTTCGACCGTGCTTCTCCGAAGCCTGACCTGGGGGTACTCGCGAGCCATCGGTTCGAGGGCCTTGTCGAGGAGTTCCGAGGCGCGGGCTGCGTAGGCCGCGGCCGGCTCGCCGCTCAGGAGCGGGTGGTCGACCGGTTCGTGGGCGGGTCGTCGCCAGGCGCCGACGACGTCGAGTTCCGCGTCCCGGGCGGCCGCTTCGCGGAAGGCGAAGCGAACGGCCGGCGCGTCCACGTCGTGGTCGCCGATGCCCAGCAGGATCCGCTGGTGGCGCGCCTCCAGGGCGTGCCGGTCGCCACGGACGACGACGACCGGGCCGTGGGCCCGGGCCGCCACGACGAGGCTGACGGACCCGAGGAGCAGACCGGCGAGTTCGCCGCGGCCACGTGAACCGACGACCAGGACCATGGCCTCCTGTCCCTCCCGGAGCAGCGCACTCGACGCGTCCTCGGCAAGGACGTCCGTGGTGACGGCGAGACCGGGTGCGCGGCGCCGGGCCCGGTCGGCGGCCGCGCCGACGATGTTCTCCGCGAGGACCTGGCCCGAGGGCCGGTCCGTGGACAGGGCCGGCACGACGCCTTCGTACCGCTCCCAGAGCGAGGCGTGCACGATACGCAGCGGCCGTCCGTGCCGTACGGCTTCGTCGACCGCCCAGTCCAAGGCCGTGAGACTGGCGTCGGATCCGTCGACGCCGACGATCACGGGTCCTGCCACCACGGACGATCCCATCGTCCCCACCGCCTTCCGCGTGCGAAGTGGCTCGCTGCCAGGCTCGCACCGGGCGCGGCGGCCGGGTAGGGCCGGTCGGCCCCGGATGCACGACCGGAGGAAGGGCCCGTCCGCTTGCCGCGGCCGGACCGGCCGACGTCATCGGGGCCAGTGAGGGGCCAACGGTCCAGGAAGGGGACCGTTCGGCACTCCTGCCGGGAGGGTCCGCCTATCAGGGTGGGATCCGCAGGGCCTGGTCCCGTGGAGGAGGAGCGTCATGGAGCACCGCACCGTCTTCCCCTGCCGTCGCGGCGCGTCCGGGCCGGAATCTCGCCGAGACGGCACGGGCCATGCACCTCGAGGGCGTCGAGCGACGTGCCGAGCCGGCACCCTGCGGCTCGCGCCCGACACGATCCGCGTCACCGTGAAGGACGGGGTCGTGACCCTCACCGGTCGCGTCGGCGAGCGCGCCGACATCCCGGTGATCGTGCGGCTCTGCCGGTCGGTCGACGGGGTGGTCGCCCTGCACGAGTCGATCGGCTCGTCTCGGTCTCCGGCACCCGGCTGACGTACGGGAACGACGGCATCTCTCCGGAAGGTGGACGATCATGACACAGGACATCGTCGTCGGCGTCGACGGCACGGCTCAGGCGAACGCGGCCGCGGAGTGGGCGGCGGACGAGGCCGTGCTGCGCGGCACCGGCCTCCGTCTCGTGCATGCACAGGAACCGTGGCCGGAGGCCGTCCCGCCGCTCGCGGCTCAGGGGTCCGAGGAGCCGTGGGCCGAGGAGCTGCTCACGCGTACCGCCGGGCGCCTGCGGGAACGGCATCCAGGTCTGAGGGTGATCACTGAGATCCTCCCCTCGGCCCCCGTCCCGGGCCTCGTCGCCGCGGGCCGGGCAGGTGCCCTCCTGGTCCTGGGTTCACGGGCGCTGGGCGGGGTGGCCGGATACCTGGTGGGGTCGGTCGGCCTGGCCGTGGCCGGTGCCGTCGAACGGCCCGTCGTCCTCGTACGGGCCCTCGGCAGCACCTCGCCCCGCGGCTCCGTCACGGTGGGAATCGACGCGCAGCAGCCCGCGGACGCCGTCATGGAGTTCGCGTTCGAGGAGGCCGAGCGTCGACGGGCCGGGGTGAACGTCGTCTACGCGCAGCAGCTTCCGCTCTACGCCGCCTTCGGGCCGGCCATGGTGCCGGACATCCGGCTCGCCGTGGCCCCCGAGATCGAGCAGTCCCTGGACGATCTCCTCCAGCCCTGGCGCGCCAAGTACCCCGATGTGGCGGCCACTCCCCACGTGGTGGTCGGATCGGCCGGTGTCGAACTGGTGCGGGCCTCCGACGACGCGGCCCTCGTGGTCATCGGCCGGCGCATCCGGCGTTCGGCCCTGGGAGGGCACATCGGCAGCGTGGCCCACGCGGTGCTGCACCACAGCCGCGCGCCGGCCGCCCTCGTGCCCCACGACTGACCGGGCACCTCACCCTCCTCGTCGGCCCCGGGGGCCACGGCGCTCAGGCCGCCGGGTCGATGCGGGCGACGAGGAGGGCGATGTCGTCGTCGGCGGAGGCCGGGACGAGGTGGGTGAGGAGGCGGTCGCACAGGCCGGGCAGGGACGGGACGGGTGCGGCGAGCAGGTCGGTCAGTTCGGCGAGTCGCGCGTCGATGTCGCTGCTGCGGGCCTCGACGAGACCGTCCGTGTACAGCACGAGGACACTGCCGACGGGCAGGGCGACGTCGGTCGTCGAGAAGCGGACGCCGCCGACGCCCAGCGGCAGGCCCGGCGGTACGTCCAGCAGGCGGACGGTGCCGTCGGGGAGGACGGCCGCCGGGGGCGGGTGGCCCGCCCGGGTGATGCGGCAGTGGCCCGTGGCCGGGTCGACCACGATGCACAGGAAGGTCGCGATCATCGGTTCGACCAGGTCGTGCAGGGCGGCTTCCAGCTGGTACAGCATGTCCTCAGGGGCCAGGTCGAGTCGGGCGAGGGCCCTGACGCTCGCGGAGAGCCGCCCCATCACCGCCGCGGCTGCGGTGCCGTGTCCCATCACGTCGCCGATGACGAGCGCGGCCCTGCCGCCGTCCAGGGCGATGACGTCGTACCAGTCGCCGCCGACCTCGTTGACGTCGCTGGCGGGCAGGTAGCGGTGGGCGACCTCGATGCCCGGCGGCGGGGTGATGTGCTGCGGCAGCATGCTGCGCTGCAGGACGGCGGCGGTGTCGTGCTCGCGGCGGTAGAGCCGCGCGTTGTCGACGCAGACCGCGGCGCGGGCCGACAGGTCACCGGCCAGGGCGACCTCGCTCTCGGTGAACGGGCCGACGGGCCGGGTCCGGTAGAAGGTCGCCAGACCCAGCACCACGCCGCGGGCGAGCAGCGGGGTCATCATGAACGAGTGCACCCCGAGCCGGAGCAGCTCCGCGGGCGTGCTGGAGTGGTCGGCCGCAGGGGCGATGGCCTGCTCGTCGAAGACGGGGACGACGAAGGGGCGGCGGGCGCCGAGCGCCCGGGTGTACGGCGCGCTGGCGGGAAAGACGAGGGTGCGTCCCAGCGGGGCGAGGGCGGCCGTGACGGGTGATCCGGTGAGCGGCGCCTTGGCCAGCCGGCGCAGCGTGGTGCCGCCGATCAGGCCGGCGTCGAGCTCGCCGCCGGTCGCGAGGGACTCCAGAACGTCGACGGTGACGGCGTCCGAGAGATCGGGCACGGCGACGTCGGCGAGTTCCTGCGCGGTGCGTTCCAGGTCCAGGCTGCTGCCTATCTTGAGGGTGGCCTCGTTGATCAGCGCGAGATGACGCCGGACCGCGTCGGCTTCGAGCTGCGCCTGCTGCTGGGCGGTGATGTCGATCAAGGTGGCGGCCAGCCCGATGGGGCGTCCTTCGGCGTCCTCCAGCCGGACGTACGACCCCGACCACACGTGGTCGTGGTCCGGATCGGCCGGGGTACGGCCCGTGCGGCGCGAGTCCAGGACGGGCCTGCCCTCGTCCAAGGCCCGGCGCATCGCGCGCTCCATGTCCGCGCCGTTGACGTCGGGCAGGATCTCGACCGGGCGACGCCCGATGTGAGCGGCCTGCGGAAGGCCGTTCATCACCTCGAGCGCCGGGTTGACGCGCAGGAACCGCAACCGGGTGTCCAGGATCGCGATGCCGACCGGGGACCGCGTGAACAGTCCGTCCCACACCGCCGACGAGCCGCGGATCCGCCGTGCGGCCTCCGCCTCCGCGGCGAACACCAGCACCGTCGTCCCGCCCCGGTGCCGCGCCGGCACGGGGCAGGCCCAGATCTCCAGGTCCAGCGGGCGTCCCTCTTTGTGCCAGGCGGTCACCATGCCCATGACCCCGCGCCCGGTGGCCGCACCCTCCCAGAGCGACCGGCCGAGACCGCGGTCCGCGTCCGGGTGGAGCAGGTCGGCGATGTGCCGGCCGAGTACGTCGTGCGGGGTGTAGCCGAGCAGGTCCTGCGCCGCGTGGTCCCAGCGGACGATCGACCCGTCCGCACCGGTGGCCACCACAGCGACCGGCAGGGCCCCCAGCCACCCGCCCGCGTCCCGGGCGGCGCTGGTGGTCACCTCGTCGAAGGGAACGTGTTCCATCGCCACCCGCGATCGGGTACCTGCGCACCCCTGGACGACCGCCGTCCTCCCCAGTATGGGCGCGTGTCCGCGGTTCGTCGCGCGGACCGGTCACGGCGGGGCCGGCCTGACGCGCGGGCCGCTCCGTGGCCCGGTCGAGCGTGCGGAAGACCAACGCGACGGCGGTGATGAGGAGGCCCCAGAACAGGACCATCCCCACCGACATGGCGAACCAGCCCCATCCGTTCATCCCGTTGACGTTCCGGAACGTCATGCCACTCACGCTCCTGGCGGCCGTACCGCGCACGCCAGGGCGTCCCTGCCCCCGGTCGGGCCGCACACCCCGACCGTGCCCCGATCGGGTCACCGCGCACAGGGCCGACCGGCCCCCGTCCGGGACTGAGTGGCGGTAGCCGGCGGTCCGCTCCAGGGTCTCGAATGGAAGGCATGGATAGCGACCAGCCGCTCCTCGTCGCCACCGGAGTGCGCAAGATCTACCGGACGGGCTCCGTGGCGGTCACCGCGCTGCTCGACCTGGACCTCGTCGTGCGCCACGGAGAGATGGTGGGCGTCATGGGCCCGTCCGGGTCCGGGAAGACCACGCTGCTCAATTGCCTCTCCGGTCTGGACGACATCGACGGCGGCACAGTGGAGATCGACGGCCACGACCTGTTCGCGATGTCGGACGCCGCGCGGACGGAGCACCGCGCCCGCTCCATGGGCTTCGTGTTCCAGTCGTTCAACCTCATCCCGGTCTTCTCCGCGGTGGAGAACGTCGAACTCCCCCTGCTGCTCGTGGGCGACCGGCCGCGCGAGGCGCGGCACAGGGCCCTGGCGATGCTGGACCGGGTCGGTCTCGCCCACCGGGTCGATCACCGCCCCAGTGAGATGTCCGGCGGCGAGCAGCAGCGCGTGACCATCGCCCGTGCCCTCGCCGGCCGGCCGGCCATCGTGTGGGCGGACGAACCGACCGGAAACCTCGACAGCGCCATGGCCGAACAGGTGATGGACCTGCTGTGCGAACTCAACCGGGAGGAAGGCCAGACGATCGTCCTGGTCACCCACGACAGTGCCATCGGCGCACGTGTCCCCCGACTGATCCGGATGCGCGACGGGCGGCTGGTCGACGACCTCCACCAGCACGTCCCGACCCCGGACCCGATCACCGGCTTGTCCCGGGGCCGATGATGTATCCGAACCTCCTGGCCCCGCTGCTCCTCGCCCTCGCGCTGGTCCTCGCGCTCCTGGTACTGGTCGCCGCGCGGCAGCCCGTGTCGCGCCGTCTGGCCTTCCGGCAGCTCGCCCGCCGGCGCACGGAGGCCGCGCTGGTGATCGGCGGGTCGGTCCTCGGCACGGCCATCATCATCGGGGCGCTGGTCGTCGGTGACACTTTGAACTTCTCGGTGCGCCAGGAGGCGTACCGGACCCTGGGCCCGGTGGACGAGCGCGTCATCGCGCCGCCCGGTCCGGCCGGGCGCACGGTCGCCGAACGACTCAGCGCCCTGTCGGGCGATCCCGACGTCGACGGCGTACTGGACGCCCGGGCCACCCAGGCGTCGGGCGTCAGCCGCCCCGACGGGCGCACGGTCGCCGAACCACGCGTCCTGGCCTGGCAGTTGGACTTCGGCGAGGCGTCCCGATTCGGCGCACCGGGCGGGGACTCCGGTCTCGCGGGACCGAACCCGAAGCCCGGCCAGGTCGTGATCAACACGCCCCTGGCGCAGTCCCTGCGCGTGGGAGCCGGGGAGCCGGTCACGCTGTACCTGTTCGGAGCCCCGCACACGTACCGGGTGGAACGCGTGGTGCCGGAACAGGGCCTGGCCGGCGTGGGCCTGGGCGGCAGGCTGAACCGGGACGCGTTCCTGGCGCCGGGGACCCTGGACGCCGCGGCGCGGGCCGCCGGGACGGAGCCGCGCACGGTCGTCCTCGTGTCCAACCGCGGCGGAGTCGAGGGCGGCAACGCCCTCACCGCGCAGGTGACCGCGGACATCCGCCAGGTCCTGGGGCCGCTCGCCGGCCAGGCGACGATCGACACGCCCAAGCAGACGGTCCTCCGGGACGCCAAGCAGGCCGGGGACTCGCTCGGCGCGCTGTTCCTGATGATCGGCAGCTTCAGCATCATCGCGGGCGCCCTGCTCCTGGTGAACATCTTCGTCATGCTGGGCGAGGAGCGGAAGGCGCAGATGGGCATGGTGCGGGCGATCGGCATGACACGCTCGCGCCTGGTGGGATCCTTCACGCTCGAAGGGGCCTCGTACGCCTTGCTGTCCGCCCTGCCCGGGGTGGCCATCGGGGTCGCCGTCGGCTGGGGCGTCGCCGTCGTCGCCGCGGAGATCTTCCAAGGCTGGTCGGTCGGCGGCAGCAGCATCCGGATCGCCTTCGACGTCACGCCCACCAGCATCCTGAACGGGACGGCGATGGGCCTGCTCATCGCCTTCGCGGCGATCCTCGGGACGAGCATGCGGATCAGCAGGTTCAACATCATCGCCGCCATCCGGGACGTGCCCGCGGCTCCGGGAGACCGCCCGCGTCGCAGGCTGCTCGTCGTGTGCAGCGTCCTGTCGGTCCTGTTCGCACTCGCGGCGGTCCCCGCGGTGGCCCGCAGCCAGGCCGACGCCACGTACCTCATGCCGGCGCTGGCCGTCGCGTTCGCCACCCCCGCCCTGACGCGCGTCATGCCCCGGCACGCCGCCACCACGCTCGTCGCGGGCGCCGTGCTCGCCTGGACACTGCTGGCACCGGTCGTACGCCCCGGGATCTTCGACACTCCTTCCATGTCCGTGTACGTCATCCAGGGAGCCCTGGCCGCGTTCTCCGCGGTGGTCCTGATCGGCAACAACCAGAGGACGCTGCTCCGCCCGGTGCGACGGCTGCTGGAGCGCCCCTCGGAGTCGGGGCTGGCCGCGCGGCTCGCGGTCGCCTACCCGCTCGCGAAACGGTTCCGGACGGGCGCCACGCTCGTGATGTACACGCTGATCGTCTTCGTTCTCGTGCTGCTGACCGAGATCTCCGGCATCCTCAAGGCAGGCGTCGACGGGGTCGTCACCGATGCCACGGCCGGCTACTCCCTGCGGCTCGACTACAACCCCCAGGTGGCGGGCGACCGGTTGGCCGCCGAACTGCGGGACGGCCCCTCGGCCGCCGGGATCTCCGCGGTCACACCGCTGCTCAACGCCACCGGACGCGCCAGCGACCCCGGCCATCGCAGCACTCGACCGCTCGACATCGCGGCCGTGGGCGTGCCGGACGGCGCGATCACCGGCATCACGTTCCGCGAACGGCTGAGCGGACTCGCGGACGACCCGGCCGTCTGGCGCGCCCTCGCCACCGATCCCCGGTACGTCGTCGTCGACGGGTTCTTCGGGAGCACCGGCGGCCCGGCCGGCGACTACTACGACCCCGGCGACACCCTGACCGTCACCGACCCGCGTACCGGCCGCAGCGAACAGAAGGTCATCGCCGGCGTGCTCAGCAACGGGATGGTCTTCTACCCGGGCACCGGCGCCACCTCCACCACCTACCCCGTCGTCATGGGCGAGCAGAGCATGCGCCGGGTCTTCGGCGCCCAGGCCCAGAACGCCTCGGCCCTCGTCAGCACCCGCCCCGGAACCTCCCCCGACGCCCTCGCGACCCAACTGCAGGGCGAGCAGCTGTCGTCCAGCCTGGTCGCCACCCCGATCGCCTCCGAGATCCGCCACCAGTTCGACTCCAGCACCGCCTTCTTCCGTCTCATGCAGGGCTTCCTCGCCCTGGGCCTCGGCGTGGGCATCACCGGCCTCGGAGTCGTCATGGTCCGGGCCGTACGCGAGCGCCGGCGCACCATCGGCATCCTGCGGGCCCTCGGCTTCCGCGCACGGACCGTCCGGCGGTCCTTCCTCTGGGAGAGCGCCTTCGTCGCCGCGGAGGGCATCGTGCTCGGCTCCCTCCTCGGCGTCCTCACGACCTGGCTCATGTACCGCAACAGCGCCGCGTTCGAGGGTCTCGAAGGCGGGTTCCCGGTCGAGTGGACCAGCATCCTCGGCCTGGCCGCGGCCACCTTCGCCGCTTCCCTTCTGGCCACCGTGGGCCCGGCCCGCCGCGCGGCCGCGATCCGCCCCGCCCGCGCGGTCCGCGTCGCGGACTGACGCTCCGGACGCGCCTCGGAACGATCAAATGATCGCCAAATGACGATCACCGTCCGGGGCGGCCTGACAAGTCCCGCCAATAACAGTCAACTGGGGGCAATCCCGTTCGGCATCACCCTTTCGGCTGATACATCTACACCCCTCAGTGCGACGCATCAGGCGTTTGTGCGACATGCCAAGGGGTGCGATGGCGGGCATTCGGGATGCCCTGGGCAAGGTCAGCCTGGGTCTTCTGGCTCAGGCCCTGCGCGAGAGCGGCCGCGAGCGCTTCACCGGGGAGCTGCGGGTGCTCGGCGCGCCCGGCGGTGTCTTCCATCTGAACGACGGACTCGTGGTCGCCGTCGAGAGCCCCGGGGCGCCGGGGCCCGAGGCCCTTCTGCTGCGCACGGACCGGGTCGACGGGGAGCAATGGGCCGCCTTGATGGGCGAGTCCGGCGGGTCACGCTGGCCGGCCGCCGGCCTGGTCGCCCGCGGCCTCGCCGGCGCCGCCGAGTTGCGTGTGCTGTGCGTGATGGCGTTACAGGACGCCGTGTTCGCCATCGCCGCGGGATGGGTGGACGGCTACGAGCGTGCCCCGGCCGCCGGCCCGCCGCCCGCCGCGGTCACGGTCGGCGAGTCGCCGCTCCGGCTCCTCCAGGAGGCGCAACGCAAGCTCGCCGCGCTCGACGCCCTGCCCCGTCCCACCCGCCCCGACCGTGAGCGCCCCGTCCCCGCCACCCGCCCCCTCGGCCGGCTCGGTGCTCTCCAGGAAGAGCTCCTCCTGCACGCCGACGGCCGTCGAACCGCCCGCGACCTGGCCTTCCGTCTGGGGCGCGGGGTCTACACCATCACCGTCGAGATCGCTCGGATGCTGGGCGAGGGCCACCTGGTGTGCTCCGACCGGCCCGTGCCGATACCGGTCCGCGTCCCCGCCGGCGACGTGGCCGTACGCCACCGCCGCCCTCTGCCCCCGCCGCCGGTCACCGTCGTGCGCCGCCCCTGGCCCAAGTCGGCGCCGCCCGAGCCGATACCGCACGCCGCGCTGCCTCGCCGGGTTCCCGGTACCAGCGGTATCACCGAAGCCCTCTCCCCGCGGTAGAGCGGGGCGAGCCCTCAAGGGTCCTTCCGTCTGCCGACCGCGACCGCCGCGTGCCCGCCCAGTCGGAGTTCTGTGACCAGTAAATGGAGAGTTGAGTACATGAACCACGAAGCACTCGCGCGTGAGATGCGCGGGCTGCGCGAAGAGGTGGCCGGCATCACCGACACCGCGGTCGTCGCCGCGGACGGGCTGCTCATCGCGGCCGACACCGGTGACACCATCGACCCTGAGGGACTTGCCGCCCTTGCCGCGGCGGGACTCGGCCTCGCCCGGCGCACGGCGCTGGAGAGCGCCCGGGGCACTCTGCGTCAGACGGTCACCTACGGCAGCAAGGGCTGCGCCGCGGTGTACGCGGTCGGCGACACCGCTTTGATGATCATCCTGGGCGACGAGGGCATGAACGTCGACCAGTTGCACCGGGCCTCGCAGCCGACGCTCGACCGCATCGGCGCTCTCCTGACCGAGCAAACCCCCGAAGGAGTCTGACGATGACCACGAAACGGATCAACGGGAGCTTCTCCGACCAGGTGATGAGCCTGGTCAAGACGCTTCGTGCCGACGCGCCCGACTGCGTCGCGGCCGGCGTCGTCGACATGGGCACGGGAATGCTGCTGTCGTACGACACCGTCGACAACCACCCGCCGGAGGTGCTCGACCTGCTCGCGGGCGCGACGCTCGATCTCTTCCAGGGACGCACGGTCGTGATGATCGAGGACGTCTTCAAGGAGCGCCGTGGGATCGCCAGCGACAACCACTTCTTCCAGGAGATCCTGGTGAACAGCGAGAACCTCACCCACCTGTTCATCCGGATGAACGACCAGCAGGACGTGGTCGCGGTCGTGGTGTGCCGCAAGACGGTCAATGTCGGCATGCTCTTCGCCCAGACCCGGCGCGTCGTCCGTGAGTACGGTCTCTGAGCGACCCGCGAGCCGCACTCGAACCGCCTCACCTCGCCTCGCAGTACATCCGGCCCGCCGAGCAGAACTCGGCGGGCCGGATACGTGGGCCGTGCTCGTGAGGCAGGCGGCCGGCATGGAATCTCGAGGAGTCGGGGGCGGAACATTCGCGGGATGATCGTGTGCGACGAGAGTGACTACTGAACACTGATCCAGCCGTGGACACCCGCCCCGAAAGGCAGACAGACACGTGACCCAGTACGCCGTGACCGACCCGAGCACCGGGAAGCTGGTGCAGACCTACCCGACCGCGACCGACGCCGAGATCGCCGCCGCGGTCGACACCGCCGCGGCGGCGTACGACACCTGGGGACGGACCTCGACCGTCGCGGACCGCACCGCGCTGCTGCGCCGGGTCGCCGAACTGCACCGTGAGCGCGGCGCCGAGCTCGCGGCGGCGATGGTCGAGGAGATGGGCAAGCCGCTCTCGGACGCGGAGGCAGAGGTCGACTTCTCCGCCGCCATCTACGACTACTACGCCGACAACGCCGAGAGGTTCCTCGCCGACGAGCCGATCCAGCTCGGCGAGGGCGAAGGCACGGCGCTGATCCGGCGGACGCCGGTCGGCGCGCTGCTCGGGATCATGCCGTGGAACTTCCCCCTCTACCAGGTGGCCCGGTTCGCCGCCCCCAACCTCGCGACCGGCAACACGGTCGTGCTCAAGCACGCGCCGCAGTGCCCCCACTCGGCCGCGCTGCTGCAGCAGCTCTTCCTCGACGCGGGCTTCCCCGAGGGCGCCTACGTCAACGTCTACGCCACCAACGACCAGGTCGCGGTGATCATCGCCGACCCGCGCGTCCAGGGCGTCTCCCTCACCGGTTCCGAGCGCGCCGGCGCGGCCGTCGCGGAGATCGCCGGCCGCCACCTGAAGAAGGTCGTCCTGGAGCTCGGCGGCTCCGATCCGTTCGTCGTGCTCGGCTCCGACGACCTCGACGCCACGGTCCGGGCGGCGGTCGCGGCCAGGATGGAGAACACCGGCCAGGCCTGCAACGCGGCGAAGCGGATGATCGTCCACGAGGACCTGTACGACGGCTTCGTCTCCCGGTTCACCGCCGAGATGCTGGCCGCGAGCGCGGCGCCGCTGTCGTCGGTCGCTGCCGCGGAGCGACTCGAGGAGCAGGTCGCGCGTGCGGTCTCGGAGGGCGCGAGCCTGGCGAGCGCCGGCGAACGCGACGGTGCGCACTACCCCGTGGGCGTGCTGACCGGGGTGGAGCGGAGCAGCGTGACGTACCGCGAGGAGCTGTTCGGCCCCGTCGCGATGGTGTTCAAGGTGCGCGACGAGGACGAGGCGGTCGAGGTCTCCAACGACACCCCGTACGGCCTGGGCTCCTACGTCTTCACCAACGACGCCGCACAGGCCGCGCGGGTCGCCGACCGGCTCGACGCGGGCATGGTCTTCGTCAACTGCGTGGGGGCCGAGGGCGCCGAACTACCGTTCGGCGGGGTGAAGCGTTCAGGTTTCGGGCGTGAGCTCGGCCGCTTCGGTATCGAGGAGTTCGTCAACAAGAAGCTGATCCGCACGGTCCGCTGAGACAGGACGGCCGACCGGCCCTGCCGGACGCCACGGTCCGGTGAGCTCCGCCCCGGTTCCCCTGCGGGGACCGGGGCGGCTCATTGCTCGTTCAGTCGCAGCAGTCGCAGCACTTGCAGGGGTTGCAGCAGCCGCCGTCGCCCGAGCCGCCGCCCGAACCGCCGGACGAGCCGCTCGAGTTGCCGCCGCCCTGGCCGCCGAACCAGCCGTCGCCCCCGGAGCCGTCGCGACCGGAGCCGTCCCTGCCCGAACCGTCGCGGCTCGAACCCGAGTTGCGGTTGCCGTCACCGAACTGCACGGGCTCGCCGTCGTCCTGGCCGGCGTCGTCGTCGCAGCGGCAGCAGTTGTAGCACAACCTGCAATCGCCGCACAGCCGGCCCCACGCGTGACACCGTCGGCACTGTCCCTCCGGCGGCCTGCCCGACGCCATCGCCGGGCCCGCCGGGGCCGCGCCCGTGAGGGCCCCGACGCCGCAGGCCGCGCCCTCGCCGGTCGCCGGGGGCGTTCCCGTCGCCGTACGGCGTCCCGGCCAGGGCAGCACGCGCAGGCCCCGCGCCGGGCGGCGCTGCTGGTGGTGGTGACGGTGCCGAGGGTCGAAGACCCGATCGACGGCACGCTCCAACTCGCCGCCCAGAAGCGCCCGTACCAGACTCCCGTCGACGAACTCGGCCTCCGCCAGGGCGAGTCGGATCCCGTGGACGGCGTCGTCGCACAGCCGACGCACCTCGGCGCGGTCCGCGCCGGTCACGGCGATCGGGTTCCACGCACCCGACGCCTCGTCCGCGTCCAGGTCCTCGACCGCGTCCAGCAGATGCGCCAGCCGGCCGAACAGCCGGCCGGCTTCCGCGAGCGGTTCGGCGTTGCCCGGGCGGCCCGCGAGCACGGCGGTGTGCGCGAAGGCGGCTGCGGTCGCCGTCTCCGTGGGCTCCGTGACCGTCAGCAGCGAGCCGCCCATGCCGGTCGACCGCTCGATCTCCGGCTGGCGCCCCACCGCGTCGAGCAGCACCGCCGTGTCGAAGCCGAGCCGTTCGCCGCCCACGGCGCCCGCACGGTCCCAGCCCCGGGCGATCCGGCCCGCCGCCAGCGCCACCGGGCGGCGAGCCACCACGCCGTCGCCGTCGGCCACGTGATCACGTATCTTCGCCGCGGCCAGCACCAGCGACACCGTCGCCGCCAGCCGCGCGCCCTCGCCCTGCGCCACGTCCGCCGACCGCATCCCGCGCAGCGGGCACGGCCCGGCACCCCGCCGCCAGTCGCCGGCACGCTCCGACTGCGCTTCGGTCAGCACCGAGACGATCAGGCCGTCGTAATTCGTGGCCACCCGCGCGAACTGCCCGTACTCGCTGCGCAGAGCCAGGCACAGGCCGCACAGGTGCGCCATCCACTCGACACGCATGCTCTCGCCCAGGCGATGACGGCATGGCCTGATGATTCCGAACACCGAACTTCTCCCCCGATAGGAACAGCTGCCCCGGCGCGTCCCGTTGGACGGCTCACGGGCCGCGTTGACGTCACCACCTGTGACATCGACGCGCGGCCGACATCCTAGAGGGCCCCGTCGGAGCAGTGTCCACGGGAGCGCATACGACGGAACTCCCGCCGTGACCGGGCGTGCCCGAGGGGCGGAGCGCGGTGGCCGGTGGCAGCCTGGGCCCGTACGGGATCTGCGAAAGGGAATATCCATGATCACCACCGACTTCGTCCCCGGTTCCCCCTGCTGGCTCGACCTCGGTGCACCCGACGTCCCCGCCGCCGCGGCCTTCTACGGTGCCGTCCTCGGCTGGGACTACGAGCCCATGAGCGGCGGCGGAGAGGACATGGAAGGCGGCATGTTCCGCAAGGACGGCAAGATCGTCGCCGGCCTGGGCAAGCTGACCGAGAAGGGCGCCCGCTCGGCCTGGATGATCTACTACAGCGTCACCGACGCGGACGCCACGACCGAGGCGGTGGAACGCGGCGGCGGGACCGTGCGGGTCGCGCCGACGGACCTGGACGAGTGGGGACGCATGGCCCAGTACAGCGACCCGCTGGGGGGCCAGTTCGCCGTCTGGCAGCCCGGCACGAACAAGGGCGTCGACCTGGTGGACGCGCCGGGCTCGCTGTCCTGGACGGAGCTCTACACGACCGACGCCGCGGCCGCCCGGGAGTTCTACGGCAGTGTCTTCGGCTGGCAGTACTCGGACATGGAGATGCCCGGCGGCGGAGGCACATACACCCTCATCACCCCCGCCGGGCTGCCCCAGGAGCGCATGCAGGGCGGCCTCATGGAACTCCCCCGGGACAACCTCGCCCTCACGGACGGCCGCCCGTACTGGCACCCGGTCTTCGACGTCGTCGACTGCGACGCCGCGATCGCCAAGGTCGGCGAGAACGGCGGCAGTGTCCAGATGGGCCCGGACGACGCCGAGGACGTCGGCCGCCTCGCCGTCTGTCTCGACCCCTCCGACGCCGACTTCGTCGTCCTGACCCCGACACCGAAGTGACCGGGGCCCGCCCGGGGGGCGGAGGACGGCGGAAGGTACGACGCCTCCGTCCCGTCAGTCGGGTGCCGGCCCCAGAAGGTCGGTGATCTCGCCCAGGAACACGCGCCACGGCTCGGCCTCCTCGTCGCCGCCGCGCTGGTGGGCGGTCGCCCAGCTCTGCACGATCCACATGCGGAAGTCGTTCCAGATGTGCGCGTTGCCGGGCGGGAGCAGGATCTGTACCTCCAGTACCCGCCGGTAGATCTCGGGCCCCGCGGTACGGATCGTCATCTCGTCCTCGAGCGCCTGCTGGTATCCGCCGATCTCCTCGAACAGCACTTTCAGCCTGTCCATGTTCGTCATGCCGGCACCTCCTGTCCCTGTCCTGTCAGTTCAGTTCGCGGAATCCCCAGCGGCCCTCGCCCAGGCTCCGCAGGGCCATGCGGGCGGAGGGGTCGTGCCGGTCGTAGATGAGGGAGTGGATGTCCCCGAGGACGGGGAAGGCCGCGGCGTAGTAGCCGTGGCCGAGCAGGGAGACGTCGATCGGGGCCGCGTCGATCACGTGCATCGCCTCGGTGCACGGCAGCGACGGGC
Organism: Streptomyces solicamelliae; assembly: GCF_045348655.1. Classification (NCBI taxonomy): domain Bacteria; kingdom Bacillati; phylum Actinomycetota; class Actinomycetes; order Kitasatosporales; family Streptomycetaceae; genus Streptomyces; species Streptomyces solicamelliae. The sequence goes on along the minus strand of NZ_CP160404.1, from coordinate 6,779,169 downwards.
CCTGGCCGGCTCGCGGGCCGCGGTGCACGATCGACGAACTCTGCAGCGCCAGGTCGCGGGACGAGGTGTACAGCGTCGTTCCCTCGGCGATGTGCCGGAAGGAGTCCGCCTCGGACGCGAAGAACGCGCCGTCGATGTCCGGCGCGGCCAGGATCAGCTGGCCCAGCTCGATGCCCTGGGTCCGCGAGGAGTTCTCCGCGGCACGCATCGCGACCCGGAGCACCGCCCGGCTGCCCATGCTGTGTGCGAGCAGGTGCACCTTCTTCGCCGAGGACTTGGCGCAGAGGTCGAGGAGGAACTCGCAGAGGTGACGCTCGCTCAGCTGGACGGCGTCCTCGTCGGCGCTGTAGCCATGGGCCGTGCCGCGCGACGGCCAGCTGAAGAACGCGGTGACCCCGGGGATCTTGAGGTCCATGTGGAGTTGGGCGGCGCGGACGGCGGCCTCGTCGAACGTCGTCCGGTAGCCGTGCACGTAGACGAACACGGCCCTGCGGTCGTTCAGGCTGTCGTCCAGCGCGTCCGAGACCGCCGTCAGATACGCCTCGCGGTCCAGCGTCCGGGAGCCGACGAACTCCAGCCGGCGTCGCCCGTCGACCCGCCCGAGGCGGCGCCGGGGCCGTCCCCCGACCGGCGCGGAAGCCGGGACCTCGACGGTGCAGCTCCCCCGGTGCAGCGTGGACGAGGCCCGGTCGCCGAACCCGCCGTCGTCGAGCCGGATCCGGTTGGTGCCGAACCACACGGTGACCGTCTCGGCGCCGGCGCTCCTGCCGCTGCGGAAGACCGTGCCCGCCTCGCCCTGCCGATGCAGCCGGGGCTGCAGCGGCTCCGGGAGGTCACCGGCCCCGATCCGGTCGCAGGCGGCCTCGAACGCCGCGTCGGCCGCGGCCCCCTGACCGAGCGCCGCGTACCACTGCCCCAGGAAGGCGTCGGCGGTGACGCGTCCGAGGCGGCCCGGCAGCCCGATCACCACGGGCACGGCCTCGGCGACCGTGTCGGCCTGCGACGGCACGTAGCAGGAGTCGAGCACGACGATCTCCGGTGAGACACCCGCGGGAACGACGTCGGCCGGCACGACTCCCTGTCGGTCGCGGAGGCCGTCGTCGGAGCCGACGAGGTGGAGGACGGTGACCGGTTTCCCGGCCGAGAACGGAACGGGGACGGTGAGCCGGTCCGCCGGCACCACCCGCAGGTCCGGGTCCAGCGCGGCCGCGTGCCGGGCGAGAGCGGTCGAGACGGCGTGCGGATCCAACTCGCGGACGACGACGTTCATCCCCGTACCCCCCAGTGCTCGAACGGTCCCCACGACAGCGGTGAGGCGGCAGCGGCCGCCCTGCGGCGACGCTGTGCGCGGTTGATGGCGGCGGCGGGATCCTCGGGGATGCCGTCCGCGTAGAAGTCGACGGCGATCTCCGCCGCGCTGTCGTCCTCGGCGGGCCAGAGCGTGGCGATGACGTGCCGGCATCCTGCCGCGCGGAACGCCGCGGCGAGGTGGACGGGTTCGTCCGACCAGCCGTCGTCCGGTGCCGCGGTGTCGCAGGCGGACAGGTACGCCAGCCGCAGGGGTGCCAGGCGGAGCCGGGAGATCGCCGGCACGTCGAGGTCGCCGTCGGCGAGTTCCAGACAGCCGGAGAGGGGGTTGTCGGGATCGCTGTATCCGTGGAGCGCGATGTGCGCCGTCGAGCAGGTGGGGAGTACGTCCATGACCGTACGCACCGTGGCGGCCTCCGGGCGCAGCACTTGGTGGTCCGCGCCGAGAAGGTCTTCGAGCACGTCGGCCTCGCGTTCGGCCGCGCGCAGATCGTTCTCCCCGCTCACGATCAGGACGCTCTGCGGGGACGTCCCGGTCGGGGCGGGGACCCGGAGGGCGCGCAGCGTCGCCGTGTACGAGGAGACCGCGCGGTCCAGGAGGTCGCCGGGGGCGTGCTCGCCCGCGGCGTGCAGGGGCAGCGCGGTCAGGGCGCCGGTGGGGAGCCAGTGCACGCGGTCGACGGGGCCGCAGACGGCGAGCACGGGTTCCACGACGGTCCGGAACAGCCAGCGGCAGACCTCGCCGAAGGTCTCGCCGAAGCGGCGTTCGGCCGCCGTGCGCCCGAAGCCGGGATCGTCGGCGACGGCGTCGATCGCCCGTCGCAGGTCGCCCGCCCGCTCCCGTACGGTCGTGTGCTCAAGGAGCGGCAGCGGGACGTGGACCGCCGTACCGTGCCGGAGGACGACGGCGTCGCACCGCAGCCGGCTGGTGTTCAGGACGATCACGGGTGTCTCGTCGATGCCGTCGACGAGTTCGGTGACCGGCGTCGGTTCGAGGAAGCCGCCGAAGCCGGGGATCGCGCGGATCCGCTCGATCAGCAGGTCCCACTCGGTACCGGCGGCGTGGCGGTCGTCGGTGTCGAGATCCTGCGGCCGGGGCATGCCCACCGGTTCCGGGCCGGCCCGGTCCAGGCGGTGGCGGGTCCAGACGAAGGCGTCGGCCAGCTCGGGCTCGTGCCGGCGCAGTTCGGCGAGCAGCGGGACGTCGTCGAGCACGGTCCCGAGCAGCAACCCGCGTCCGTCCTCCAGGAGTTGCAGGGCGCGGCCGGGGTCGCCGCAGTGGAAGGCCGACGCCGCGGCGTCGGAGGCGAGGCCGAGGAACCGGCCGAGTTCACGGCCCCGGTCGGCCAGGTCGAGGTGCCCCGGCGCGACGCGGGGCAGGAGCGCCACCCCGGCCGCGTAGCTCCGGACCGCGCCGGGCCAGTCCCCGGCCTCCGTAGCCGCGTCACCGGCGGTCCGCGCGGCGGCGACGCGGATCCGCGGCGGCGCCGTCGGGGCACCGGCCGCCTCGTGGAGGATGTCCCGTGCGGCGGAGAGGCCGCTGTCGTCCGTCGGGCGACCCGCGCGCCACTGCTCGACGAGGGCCGTCCCGAGGTTCAGCTGGAACAGGGCGTGGTCGGGGTGGTCCGGCGGGGTGGCGGCGACGGCGGCGCGGAAGTGGAGGACGGCCTCCTCCAGGTGGGCCGGGTCCGCGTGGCGGTGGTAGCCGTCCTGGTGCAGCGTGCCCAGCAGCGACAGGTACCGCTGCCGGTCGACATGGGTGGCGGCCGCCGCCCGGTCGGCGAGCTCGCCCGCGGATATCGCGTCCCGGAGGTCGGCGGTGGAACCGCGCAGCAGGGAACGGGCGCGTAGCGCGACCGCGAGATTCGACGCGGTCTGGTGGAAGAACGACCTGGACTCGTCCGTGGCGGCGAGGACGGCGCGGAAATGCTCGATCGACTCGTCGAGGGCGCCCGACAGGGGATCCCGTTCGTACAGGGACCACAGGGCGAGCCCGAGGTTGTTGCTGTACAGGCGGTGGTCGGAGGAGGCGGGATCGGTTCGGGCCACGGCGGTCCGGGCGGCGTCGACGGCTTCCGTGAGGACCGCGAGGTCGCCCGTGCGCTCGTACCGCGTCCACAGGGCGAGGGAGAGGTTCGAGTGGTGGGGCGCCTGCCGGCCGTGGTCCTCGGGGAGGTGGGCGATCGCGCGCCGGAGCCAGAGGATCGACTCGTCCAGGACGGCCGGATCGCCGTAGGCCTCGTACCGCACCCGGAGCGCGAGGCTGAGGGTGCCCATCTCGATGTCCTTGCTCGGGACGTCGTCGTCGATGGCGTGCACGGCCGCCCGCCCGACCTCGACTGCCTCCTCCAGGGCCGCGGGGTCCCCCGTGCTCTCGTACGTCATCCGGAGCGCGAGCCCGAGATGCGCCAGGTGCGGCCCGCGGCGGGGGTGATCCTCCGGGGTGATCACCAGCGACTCCCGGCCCTTGACCACGCTCTCGGCCAGCGCCTCCGCGTCCGAGGCCAGCTCGTAGCGGTCCTGCAGCGCCGTGCCGAGCGCGGAGAGCACACGGGCCCGTACGTCCTGCGCGACCGTCGCGCAGCCGGACACCTCGCGCATGAGGGCGATCGACTCGTCGAGGGCGGCCAGGTCGTCGGTCATCACCGCGTAGTTCTGCAGGGAGTGCGCCAGACTGTAGGCGCGCCCGTCCTGCGTCGACCCCTCGCGGAGTCCACCGCGCAGCAGGTCGATCGACTCCCGCAGGAGGTCGAGGTCGTAGGTCTGGGCGAACAGCCGGCCCAGGGCCCGCCCGAGATCGTGTCCGCGGCGGTAGTCGTCCTCGGGCGTCCGTGCCGCTTTGTGCGCGACGCGTAACAGGTCCACCGCCAGGACCAGTTGGCCGGTATCGCCCGTGCGATCGAATTCGTCCCAGTGCGTGAGCGCACTCGCGTAAGGCTCCATATACCGCGGCAGCCTAGGGCCGGCGGCGCGGTTCCGTCCCGAAAGTCGGAGATCTGTCGGCCGGGGCGGCGGCGGGCGGTTTGTGGATGCGTCAACTGTCGTGCGGGCAGGGCGGTTCCGGTTGCCGCGCCGTCTGTCCGGAGAGACGATGAAAACGCGCTGCGGCCATGATTCCGCATCCCACATCCCGCGTTCTGCGAAGTCCCACCTGGGGGCCGGATGACGAGAGTCCCGCGTGGTGTGGTCGACGAGCACGGTCGGCAGGCCGTCGTGCACGACCACGAAGGTGCGCTGATGGCATTGGACCTGGAGACCGGCGCGCTGCTGTGGCGCCGCGATCCCCCTCTGCGCCCGTGTGCTCTGCACGCCGGTTCGGTGGTGGCCCTGCGGATCGGGCGGGCGCCGGCGCTGGTGGTGGTGGTGCTCGACGCCGCGAGCGGTGCGGACCGCTGGGTGTCGGAGCCGGTCGCCCTGCCGCCCTGGGCCCGCTGCACCCTCGACGACACCCCCGAGTTCACCCTGCGTACCGAGCCGGACGGCGAGGCCGTGGTGCTCCGCTGGGTCGCCCGGTCGCGTTACGGCGGCGGCGCCGCGCCGAGCGCTCAGGTCCTGGAGGAGTCCCGGCGCGAGGCGCACGGAGCGCTCCGGGTCGATCCGGCGCGCTCCGGCCGGGTGGAGGTGCTGCCGGAGGCGGAAGCGCTTCCGGCGAGCGTCGACGGCGCCGCTGCGGAGGTACCACCCCGCGTACCACCGGAGGCGCCCCCGTACGAGCGGCCCGCCGGTGTGCTGGACGAGAGCCTGGTGGGTGGTGTCCGCGTGGAGCTCGTCCGCCGTCCCGACTCCGGGGCCGTCGTCCTGAGGGCCGCGGATCCCCGGACCGGCGCGCGCAGGTGGGAGGTGGAACTGGACCGCACGACCCCGAGGCGGGCACCCAGACTTCCGCCGTAGCCTCCCCGCACCCCCGCACCGTCTCATCCCGAACAGAGGTGCCGTCATGGCCATCTCGGACGAAGAAGTCGCCCGGGCGAAGGACATCAGCGTCGAGCAGGTGCAGTTGCTGTGCCGGGCCCGCGGGACGACGAACGAGACGCTCGCGGCCCTGCCCGATGGCGCGGTACGGCGGGCTCTGCTCCGCCTCGACTTCCCCGATCTGCCCACCGCCCGTGGGCTCTTCCGCCTCAAGCAGGAGCGCAGCGACGACGGCAGTGTCCGGCCGCACGGCCTGGGCGCGGCCTACATGCAGGCGGAGACGCTGCTGAGCCGTGCGGCCCCGCCGCTGACCGCGGGCGTGCCGACCGGTCCGAACGGCCACCGGGAGGGGCCTGCCCCGACGGCCGGGATGCAGCTGACCGACTGGGTGTGGCTGGGTCCCGGGAACATCGGCGGGCGGACCCGCGGCATCGTGATCGACCCGGCGGACGCGGACCGGTTGTGGGCCGTGAGCGCCGGCGGCGGGGTGTGGCGCACCGAGGACGGCGGCGGCCGGTGGGAGCCCGTCGACGACTTCCTGGAGAACCTCGCGTGCGCCTGCATCACGATGGACCCGTCCGACCCGTCCACGATGTACGTGGGAACCGGTGAGGCGTTCCGGAACCTCGACGCCATCCGGGGCAACGGCATCTTCCGTACGACCGACACGGTCACCTGGTCGCCGCTCGCGGCCACCCAGACGCCGGACTTCCGGTTCGTGAGCCGGATCGCGGTGTCGCAGTCGGGGAAGGTCGTCCTGGCGGCCACCTCCACCGGGCTCTTCCGCAGCACCGATCCCGCGCGGGCGCAGTGGACGCAGGTTCTGGACGTCCCGCTCGGGGACGTCAGGTTCGATCCCCAGGACAGCGCCAAGGCGGTCGCCGGGGCGCTGCGGGACGGCGCGGCCTGGTTCAGCCGTGACGGCGGTGTCACCTGGGACCTCTCGGACGGCGGTCCGTGGAGCGGCCGGGTCGAGCTGGCCTACGCGGCGAAGGACCCGGACATCGTCTACGCGTCGGTCCAGATGACCACCGGGCAGATCTGGCGCTCCCTGGACGGCGGCAGGACCTACACGAAACGGAAGACGCTCACCCCCGACGGCCTGCCGTCGGAGTATCTGGCCGAGCAGGGCTGGTACGACAACGCCATCTGGGCCGGCGACCCGACCGACTCGGATCTGGTGCTGGTGGGCGGCATCGATCTGCACCGCAGTACGGACGGCGGCGACCGGCTGGCCGAGATCAGCTCGTGGTGGGACCCCGGCTCGGCCCACGCCGACCATCACGCCATCGTCTCGCACCCCGACTACGACGGGGTCACCAACCACACGGTGTTCTTCGGCAACGACGGGGGCGTGTACCGGGCGGACGACCTGAGGGTCGTCGGAAGCGAGCCGGAGCCTCCGTTCGTGGCCGGCTGGACGGAGCTGGTGAACGACTACGGCGTGACGCAGTTCTTCGCCGGTGCGGGCCACACCGGCAGCGGGAAGATCATCGGCGGTGCGCAGGACAACGGCTCGATCGCCTTCGACCCCGCCCTCGGTACCCAGGACTGGCGGGAGTTCTTCGGCGGTGACGGCGGCTGGTGTGCCTCCGACCCGACCGACCCGGACGTCTTCTACGGCGAGTACGTCTACCTGAACATCCACCGCAACACCGACGGCGCCACGAGCGACGACACGCAGGGCGACCGTTACATCAGCGGTCAGTTCTTCAACTTCGCGAGTCGCCGGTGGGACTGGAAGCCGGTGCCGTTCCGCATCACGGACGCGAAGAACAAGGACGCGCTCTTCATCGCGCCGTTCGTACTCGATCCGAACGACGAGAACCGGATCCTCGCGGGCGGGCTGTCCCTGTGGCGGACGAACGACGCCAAGCGGCCGAACACCACCGTGGACGGGCCGAGGTGGGCGGCGATCAAACCCAACGCCGGCTCGATGATCAGCGCGATCGCGGTGGCGCGCGGTGACTCGGACGTGGTGTGGGTGGGGCACGAGGACGGCCTGGTGTTCCGTACGACCGAGGGCACCGCGGCGACGCCGGCCTGGCAGCGCGTCGGGGCGACGGGGCCGCGCCCCCTCGCACCACGGCGGTACTGCACCGGCATCACCGTGCATCCGACGGACCCGGACACCGCCTACGTCACCTTCGGCGGGTACGAGTCCGGCAACCTGTGGGTGACCACGGACGGCGGCGCGGGCTGGAGCGGTCTCGCCGACGATCTGCCGCCCGCCCCGATCCGGGCCCTGGCGGTGCATCCGCGGCGGACGGACCTGCTCTACTGCGGCACCGAAGTCGGTCTGTTCGCCAGTGAGGACGCCGGGGCGACCTGGTCTCCGACGAACGAGGGGCCGACCAACTGCTCGGTCGACGATCTGTTCTGGATGGACGAGTCGCTCGTGTGCGTGACGCACGGCCGCGGGATGTTCCGGATCGATCTGTCGACGGTCCCGTAGGGCGCGCGCCGATGGATCCGCTTCTGCTGCCGGTCGTCCTCCTGGCTGTGGCCGCCGCCTTCGTTCTGTCCGCCTCGGCAGGGTTCGGGGGCAGTCTGATCCTCGTGCCGACGCTGGCGCTCGTGCTCGGCACGAAGTCCGGGGTGGCGTTGGCGGCGCTTCTCCTCGGCGCCAACAACCTGGTCAAGGTGTACGCGTACCGGGCGACCCTGCCGTTCCGCAAGGCCGCCGTCGTGATCGTGCTGGTCGCCGCGGGGGCGTTCCTGGGGTCCAAGCTGCTGGTCTCCGCTCCGGAGCAGGCGGTGACCCTCGCGGTCATCGTCGGGTTCGCCGTCGCGTTCCTGCTGGAGACGCTCGACCTGACCCGCTGGCGGCGGGCCGGCTCACCGGTGCTGGCCTTCGCCGCGGGGGCGACGTCCGGATTCAGCGGTACGTCCGGCCCGCTCAAGGGACTTGCGGTCCGCGGACTGGGCCTGGACCGCCTCCACCTCGTGGGCGCGCTGTCCCTGGCCTCGCTCGTCGGGGACCTCACGAAGACCGCCGTCTGGACGGACGCCGCGCTGCTGACGGGCGGGGACTATCTCGTCGCCCTGGCGTGTCTGCCGCTGATGTTCGCGGCGACGTTCCTCGGCAGACGCTTCAACACCAGGATCGGCGAGCGGGGTTACACGGGCCTGTTCTGGACGGTGATGCTGGGCTACACCGGGCGTCTGCTGGCGGGCCTGTAGGGGCCGGTGGGGCGGATTCGCGCGGCCGCGCGAATCCGCTACGGCTGGGCGCGTTCGCCGGGCAGGGTCTGGGTGACGCGCCACAGACGGCGGGGCAGGCCGCCCTCCTCGAAGGGGTGGACCTCGTCCAGGGTCCAGCCGTCGGCGAGGGCGTCGACCAGGGGGCGGTCGAAGAAGTGCACGGCGAATCCGCCGTGTTCGAAGATGTCGTCGCCGTGCGCGGTACCGGCGCCGTAGTGGGCGTCACCGGTGTGCCGGACCGTGTAGACGAAGACGCCGCCGGGTCGCAGCACGCGGCGCACCTCGCCCACCAGCGCGTGGATCTCCTTCGTGGACAGCGCCATGCACAGCAGCATGTGTGCGAAGACCGCGTCCACCGACCCGTCCGGCAGCGGCAGCGGTTCCCGGACGTCGTGCACCGCGGTCGTCACACGGCCGTCGACGCCCTGCCGTACGGCGGCGGCACGCAGCTGCTCCAGACCGACGGCCGAGAAGTCGGCCGCCCGGACGGTGAACCCCTCACGGGCGAGGTACAGGGCGTCGCGCCCGTGGCCGGCGCCGAGTTCCAGGACGTCACGGGCGCCGGCCGCACGGAAGACGGCGGCCGCGTGGACCGCCGGGGCGGACGGCTCCTCGCCGTACATGCCCGGGTGGTCGCCGTAGGTGTGCTGCCAGTGCACCCGCTGCGCCCCGGCCAGGTCCTGCCCGTCGTCGCTCACGTTCCTCGTCCTCTCCCGTCCGGGTGAGGCGAGCGTACGCTCCGGCCGGCGTCACCGCCGTGTGCGACCGTCCCGGACCCGCGTCACGGCAGGTTGCGTGTCAGCCACGCCACCTCGCCGCTCTCCTCCGTGGAGACGTGGTCCCGCTCGAAACCGAGCTTCTCCAGGACGCGGAGGGACGCGGTGTTCCACGTCGCGACGGTCGACCAGAGCCGCTTCCGTCCGGTCGCCGCCGCGGCCTCGAGCACCGCACGGGCCGCCTCGGTGGCGTAGCCGTTCCCGTGCACGCGCTGGAACAGCTCGTACGCGATCTCGGGCTCCTCCAGGGTGGTACGGCCGATGATCAGTCCGCAGTAGCCGATGAAGTCGCCCTCGTCGCGGCGCTGGATGGGCAGCAGCGCGATCCCGGTGTCCTCCGTCGCCGCGAGCAGCTCCCCGATGGACTTCCGTATGCGCTCGACCGGGGGTGTCCCCTTGCCGCGTTCGGAGAGGAGGGCGCTGAACTCGGCCGCGTCCGACTCGGCCCACGGCCGCAGGATCAGCCGCTCGGTCTCCAGGTGGAACGACATCGCCTCGTAGGTAGCCATGGGCCACACTCTGCCGCACCGGTCACCACCAACGGGCGGCAGGACGCCGCCACTTCGAGTCGATCTTGATGCGGGTACGCTCCCTGGGCATGACACGCGTTGGTCAGAGGCTGGTGGTCGTGAGGTCACCGGTGCGGCCCAGGGCGGCTGCGCGGTCGCGGGCCACGGCCGCGCGGGCGGCGTCGCCCAGGGAGTCCGCCAGGCGGGCCCTGGTCAGCCAGTTGTACGGGCTGTCCGGGCGCAGCGCGGTCCGTTCGCTGATCAGGACCCGGGCCATGTCGTGCCGCCCGGACCTCAGGGCAGCCTCCAGGAGGGTCTTCTGGAGTGCGTCCCGCTGTGCGTGGCTGCCGCCGAACTCGTGGAGCCGGCGGCGCAGCGGCCACAGCAGTTCCACGACGGTGTCGTGGTCCCCCGCGGCGTGGGCGACCAGTGCCTCGCACACGGGAAGGCCCACGGTCGCCGTCATCGCGTGGTTGGTGAGGGTCCGCGTGTCCGGCTCCGCCAGCCAGCGCCGGCGGTCGGCGATCAGCCGTTCCGCGTCCGCGACGCGCCCGGCGCCGACGTAGGCCATGACCGCGTGGACGTCGTTGAAGGCGTAGAAGGGCGGATCGGCACGGGCCGCCCAGGCGTCCGCGAGGGCCTCCCAGCGGCGGGTCTGGTCAGAGCCCGCGAGATGGAACCGCCACAACATGGCCGCCGCGTCGAGAAGTTCCATCGCCAGGCCCCTGGACTCCTCGTTGTGCAGGGCCGCGTCGTAGATGCCGAGCGCGGTGTCGGTCCGGCCCGCCTCCAGGGCGTAGAGCGCGTAGTGCCACCAGTTGTGGACCGTCAGGAAGTTGCCGGCGGACCAGTCGCCGGTGCGGGCGTCGAGGAAGGCGATGCCCTCGGCGAAGCGGCCCTGCATCTCGTAGGTGTGGACGACGGCGTGGATGGCCCAGACATCGTGGCGGTTCCGCTCGACCGCGGCGGAACCCGTCTCCCGGGCGTGGGTGTAGTGCCCGGACTCCTCCAGGCCGAAGGCGTACATGCCCAGGAGCGGGCCCCAGTGCGGGTCGTCCTCCTCCCAGGCGGACAGCGCGCCGCCGATCCTGTCCCGCAGGCGCAGGGCGTCACCGGTGAGGAAGTCCAGCTGGTGCCCGACGAAGAGCGCGAGCGCGTCGCGCGGGTACGCCACGGTCAGCTCCTCCAGGAGCGCGCTCCCGCGCCGTAGATCGCCCGCGAGCAGGCTCTCGGCGGCGGCCGTGTGCAGGCGCTCCCGCGGGGGCAGCCCGGTACGGTCGAGGCCGGAGGCGAAGTCCTCGAAGCGCCGCCGTGCCGCTGCGGCGTCCTCCGGCTCCGTGCCGAGCACACCCAGGTACCCCGCGAACGCCTGCGCGACCGGTGCGGCAGGGGCGGCCGCGAGGAGGTCGTCGACCGCCTCGGCCACCGCGGGGCGGAAGAAGAGCAGGTCCTCCACGGCACGGTCCAGATGCGCGGCCGCCTCTGATGTGCCGTTGTACAGGTCGTGACCGTACCGGTCGGTCGCCAACACTCATCACCTCGTCAGGAGAGTCGGGGAATCGGGGCTTCGGATCGGGGGAGTCGAATCCGGGAGCCAGACCAGTAGAGCGAGCAACAGGCGCCGGGGCACAGTCCCTGAACAGGTGATCCGAATCGAGTAGGGGTACCTGGAGGCGCCGCGGCCGTTTCCGGTGCACACTGGGCACCAAGAGGCGTCGAGTCCTGTTGGGGGCCGAAAGAGTGAACGACGGCAGTGGCAGACGGCGCCTGCCCAGCCGGGGCTCCGCCGGGCGGGACCCCGCGCGACGACGCTCGGCCGGCGCGAACGTGCGGTTCCGCCGGAGCCGAGGCGTCCTGCCGCCGGACCGGTTCACCACCCGCAGCCGTCTCGCCTGGCTGAATTCCGCCAGCTCCCGCATCGGCACCACCCTGGACCTGGAGCGCACCGCGCAGGAGCTCGCCGAGTTCACCGTGCCCCGTTTCGCCGACGGGGCGGCCGTGGACATCCTCGAGAGCGTCCTGCGGGGCGACGAGGGCTCCCGGTGGACCGAACCGGGCATCCCGCCGATGCGGGCCACGGCGCTGTGCGCCATCGAGGAGCTCTCCACCCTGGAGCCGACCCCGGTGGGCGAGACCTTCGTGCACGCCGAGCAGCCGCACGAGACGCTGCTCCACCGGTACGTCCTGCGGCAGGGCAAGCCGGTGCTGCTGAGCCGGATGCGCGACGACGACTTCATCCGCGTCGCGCCCACCGCGAGCGCCGCCGCGCAGATGCGTGCCGCCGGCGTGCACAGCTACCTGGCCGTGCCCCTGATCGCCCGCGGGCTGCTGCTCGGCAGCGCGGACTTCGTGCGCGGCCGCGGAACCCCGCCGTTCTCCACCACCGACCTGGCGCTGGCGGAGCAGCTCGCCTCCAAGGCGGCGGTCTTCATCGACAACGCGCGCCTGTACGGGCGCGAGCGCGAGCACGTCGTCTCCTTGCAGCGCTCCCTGCTGCCGCGCGTCACCCCGGCGACGCCGGGCCTGCTGGTGCACTCCGAGTACGCGCCCGCGGCAGCGCATCACGGCGTGGGCGGGGACTGGTACGACGTGATGGCCCTGCCCGGCGGGCGGACGGCCCTGATGGTGGGTGACGTGATGGGGCACGGACTGCCCGCCGCCGCCACGATGGGGCGCCTGCGGACGGTGGCCCGCACGCTGATGACCCTGGACATGGCCCCCGAGCGGATCCTGGCGCGGCTCGACCTGGCCACCCGCGACCTGGAGGACGAACAGGTCGCCACCTGCCTCTGCGCGGTCTACGACCCCGCCGACTCCTCCTACACGCTGGCGAGCGCCGGGCACCTGCCGCCGCTGCTCCTCGACGGGCGGGGCGCCGCCGACTTCGTCCCGGTGCCGACCGGGGCGCCCCTGGGCGCGGGGGTGATCCCGTACGACCCGCTGCGGCTGCGCGTCCCGGACGGCGCCCACCTGGTCATGTACACGGACGGTCTGATCAAGTCCCGGGACGAGGACGTGGACGCCCAGCTGGACCGGCTCCGTGCGGCGGCGCTGAGCCTGCCGCCCGGGTCGCTGGAGAAGGGCGGTCTGGTGGAGCGCGCCCCGGTCGGCGCCGCCCGGTTCGACGAGGCGGTGCTCCTCGTCGCCACGAGCGCCGTGCTCCCGGCCGGGGACCTGCGGGTGTGGGAGCTGCCGCAGGACGGCCGGGCCGCCTCGGCCGCCCGTGGTCTCGTCACCGGCCAGCTCGCCGCATGGGGGCTCGAGGAACTCGCCGACGTCTCCGAGCTCGTCGTCTCCGAGCTGGTCGGCAACGCACTGCGCTACGGGAACGGTCCCGGCGAGCTGCGGCTGCTGCGCGGGGAGCGCCTCGTCGTGGAGGTGTCGGACACCGGCCCCGACCTGCCCCAGATCCAGCACGCGGACCTCAGCGACGAGGGCGGACGGGGCCTTCAGCTCATCAACATGCTGTGCCGCCGCTGGGGTTCGTCCCGCACGGTCACCGGCAAGGTGGTCTGGGCGGAACAGAACATGCCGTCCTCGGTCTAGCGGTCGGCCGGGGCGTACCCGCGCCACGGCGGAGGCGCCATCGGCGGCGGTCTCGTGCGCGCGCGTCGCCACACCGCCCGGTGGCGGGCAAGGGATGCGGACGACATGGGCGCGGGTGGGTAGTGGGGTGCGTCGCCATGTCCCCGGTGATGGGAACCGCCGTAACTTCCCGGTCAACTCGGGGCAGCGCAGTGGTGTCCGGCCCCACCGGACATCGAGGCCCCGTCCCCCACCCACGCTAGCGACGAGGCGATCTGATGCACCTTCGTACGTCACTGAACCGACGGTTCGCCGCCGCGAGAGCCCCACGCTCGCTGCGCGCGTCCCTGGCGGCGTTCGCGCTGACCGTGATGACCGTACTCGCGGGCGTCACCGCGACCCCCGCGCAGGCCGCGAGCCTCTCCGAGGTCACCGGCTTCGGCTCCAACCCCGGCAGTCTCCAGATGTTCCGCTACGTCCCGGACGATCTGCCGGCCGGCCGGCCGCTGGTGGTCGCGCTGCACGGCTGCACCCAGAACGCGGCGGCCTACGACGCCGAGACCGGCTGGACGAAGTGGGCCGACGAGTGGAGGTTCGCCCTGCTGGTGCCGCAGCAGCCGCAGGCGAACAACGCCAACAGGTGCTTCAACTGGTTCCAGTCCGGCGACTTCTCCCGCGGCCAGGGCGAGGCGCTGTCCATCAGGCAGATGGTCGACAGGATGGCGGCCGACCACGACACGGACGCCTCCCGGGTCTACGTCTCCGGTCTGTCCGCGGGCGGCGCGATGACGTCGGTCATGGCGGCCGCGTACCCGGACGTCTTCGCCGGTGCCGCGGTGGTCGCCGGCATCCCCTTCGACTGTGCGCGTGACGTGGTGGCGGGGTTCGGCTGCATGAGCCCCGGCAAGAACAACACCGCGCAGCAGTGGGGCGACAAGGTCCGGGCGGCGTACCCGGCGTACTCCGGGAAGTACCCCACGATGTCGGTGTGGCACGGCACGAGTGACACCACCGTCAACCCGATGAACATGACCGAGATCGTCGAGCAGTGGACGAACGTGCACGGCACGGACACCACCGCCGAGGTCAGCGACTCGGTGCAGGGCTACCCGCACAAGGTCTACCGCGACGGCTCCGGCAAGAACGTGGTCGAGTCGTACTCCATCACGGGCATGCCGCACGGCCAGCCGGTCGACCCCGGCACCGGCGCCGCCCAGTGCGGCACGTCGAGCCAGTACCTGCCGGACACGGACATCTGCGCCTCGTACGCGATCGGTCGGTTCTGGGGCCTGGACGAGCCCGGTGACGGCGGCGAGGACCCCGCGCTGCCCGCTCCCGCAGGGCTCTCCGTGACCGCGACCGCCGACACGTCCGTCTCCCTGGGCTGGAACGCCGTCGACGGCGCCGCCTCCTACCGCCTGTACCGCGACGGCACCCAGGTCGGCACCCCGTCGGCCACGTCCGTGACGGACACCGGCCTCGCGTCCGGCGCCACGTACCGGTACGCCGTCGCCGCCGTCGACGGCACCGGGAAGGCGGGCGCGCGCTCCGCCGAGGTGACCGCGACCACGACCGGCGCGGTCCCGCAGTGCTACACGGCCGACAACTACCGGCAGGTCGCCGCCGGCCGCGCCACGCACTCGCTGGGCCGCGTGTACGCCGTCGGCTCCGGTCAGGACATGGGCCTGTACAACACGTTCGAGACCCACACCCTGAAGGAGACCTCCCCCGGCTACTACGTGATCGCCGACTCCGGCTGCTAGGGGGTGTCTGACAATTCCCCGTGGAAGAAGGAGCGGCGTCCGGTGCGTGCGATCGCAAGGCGCCGGAGAGCCCTCGTAGCGGAGCTACTAGGGCTTTCCGGCAACGCGGCGAGCGTGCGTGCCGGGCGTCGCGACGCCGCGGGGAATTGTCAGACACCCCCTAGTCCCGTCCCCCGCGGCGGCGGTCCCTGCTCACCCGGGGAGCCGTCGCCGCGTCAACGGACGTCGCGTTCGAAGGCCACCAGGAGGTCGGCCGCGACGCTCACCGCGATCGTGGCGGGCTCCTTGCCGGCGATGCCGGGGAGTCCGATCGGGGTCTTGATCCGGTCGATGGTGGCGGCGTCGTGGCCGCCCTCGGTGGACAGACGGTGCCGGAAGCGCGTCCACTTGGCCGCCGAGCCGATCAGTCCGATCGAGCCCAGACCGTCGGTACGCAGCGCGGCGTCACACAGGGCGGCGTCCTCCGCGTGGTCGTGGGTCATGATCAGGACGTGGGTGCCGGGCGCCAGCTCCTCCAGCACCTCCTCGGGAAGCAGCGGGGTGTGGTGCACGTGGATCTGCGCCATAGCGTCCCCGAGCACGCCGAGCCGTTCGTCGGTGAGCATGTCGGGGCGGGTGTCGATCAGGTGCAGATCGATGTTGTGGCGGGCCAGGATGCGCGCCAGTTCCAGTCCGACGTGCCCGATGCCGAAGATCGCCACCGCCGGAACCACCGGCAGCGGCTCAAGGAGCACCGAGACGGCGCCGCCGCAGCACTGCACGCCGTGCCGGCCGGTGACCTTGTCGTTGAGGGCGAAGTCCATCAGCTCCGGCTCCGGTTCGGACTTCTCCATCAGCTCACGCGCCCGGTCGATCGCGACGGCCTCGATGTTGCCACCGCCGATCGAGCCCCAGGACTCGGACCGTCCCACGACCAGCTTGGCCCCGGCCTTGCGAGGCGCGTGGCCGCGCACGGTCGCGACGGTCACGAGCACGCCGGGTTCCCGGCGAGCCCGCAACCGCGCGACCGCGGCGACCCAGGGCATGTCAGGCATGGCTCAGTGCGCTTGCGACTGCGGGGACCTCGCTGCTCTGCGCGTCCCCACCGCGGGCGGCCTCGATCGCCCAGTACACGGCCTCCGGCGTCGCGGGCGACGCCAGGTCCACGCTGGTGCCCGCGGGCCCGAACGCCGCGGCGGCCTGCCGCAGCGCCTCGCGCACCGAGAACGCCAGCATCAGCGGAGGCTCGCCGACCGCCTTGGAGCCGTACACCGCGCCCTCCTCGGTGGCGTTCTCCAGCAGGGTGACGTGGAACTCCTCGGGCATCTCCGAGAAGCTCGGCAGCTTGTACGTGCTCGCCGCCTGCGTCTGGAGCCGGCCGCGGTTCGGGCCGTCGCTGGTGTCCCAGCGCAGGTCCTCCAGCGTCAGCCAGCCCGCGCCCTGCACGAAACCGCCCTCGACCTGACCGATGTCGATCATCGGGGAGAGGCTCTCGCCGACGTCGTGCACGATGTCCACGCGGCGGATGCGGTACGCACCGGTGAAGCCGTCGACCTCCACCTCGGTCGCCGCGGCGCCGTAGGCGAAGTACTTGAACGGGGTGCCCCGGAACGACTTCGCGTCCCAGTGGAGTCCCTCGGTCCGGTAGTAGCCGGACGCCGACAGCTGGACGCGCTGGAAGTACGCGGTGCGCACCAGGTCGTCCCAGGCCAGCTCCTTGTCGCTGCCCAGGACGCGCGCGACGCCCTCGACGATGCGCACGTCCGACGCGTTCCCGCCCAGCTGGGACGAGGCGACCTGCAGCAGCCGCTCGCGCAGCTGCTCACAGGCGTTCTTGATCGCCCCGCCGTTCAGGTCCGCACCGGAACTGGCCGCGGTGGCGGAGGTGTTGGGCACCTTGTCGGTACGGGTCGGGGCCAGCCGGACCTTGTGCAGCGGGATGCCGAGGGTGGTCGCGGCCACCTGGATCATCTTGGTGTGCAGGCCCTGGCCCATCTCGGTGCCGCCGTGGTTGATCAGGACGGAGCCGTCCTTGTAGATCAGCACCAGCGCGCCGCCCTGGTTGAAGGCGGTGAGGTTGAACGAGATGCCGAACTTGATGCCGGTGATCGCGAGCGCCCGCTTGGTGTGCGGGTGCGCGGCGTTGAACGCGGCGATCTCGCGCTTCCGGTCGGCGACGCCGCCGTTCTCCTGCACCTGCTGCCAGACGGTGGAGATGCGCTCGGCCTGCGTGACCGGCTGACCGTACGGCGTCGTCTGACCCTGGCCCGGCTGGTAGAAGTTGCGCTCGCGCAGCTCCATCGGGTCCAGGCCGAGCTGCGGTGCGCAGCGGCCCAGGATGTCCTCGATCACCAGCATGCCCTGCGGGCCGCCGAAGCCGCGGAAGGCGGTGTTGGAGACCGTGTTGGTCTTGGCGATGAGGCCGGCGACGCGCGCGTTGGGGATCCAGTACGTGTTGTCGATATGGCACAGCGCGCGGGCGAGGACCGGCTCGGACAGGTCCAGGCTCCAGCCGCCGTCGGCGACCAGGGTGGCGTCGAGGGCCTGGATACGGCCCTCGGCGTCGAAGCCGATCTTCCACCGGGCGTGGAACCCGTGGCGCTTGCCGGACATGGTCAGGTCCTGGGTCCGGTTGAGCCGGAACCGGACCGGGCGGCCGGTCAGCTTGGCGCCGAGCGCGGCGATGGCCGCGAACCCGTGCGGCTGCATCTCCTTGCCGCCGAAGCCCCCGCCCATGCGCAGGCACTGCACGGTGATCTCGTTGGCCGGCACGCCGAGCACGTGCGAGACGATCTCCTGCGTCTCGGACGGGTGCTGGGTGCTGCTCTGGATGAAGATCTGCTCGTTCTCGTCGACCAGGGCCAGCGCCGCGTGGGTCTCGAGGTAGAAGTGCTCCTGGCCGGCGAACTGGAACTCGCCGGTGAGCACGTGCGCCGAGTCGGCGAAACCGGCGTCGATGTCGCCGTGCACCATCAGAGGCCGGGCGCCGTGGTAGCTCTCGGCCGCCATGGCGTCCTGCAGCGTGACCAGGGAGGGCAGTTCCTCGAGCTCCACCTCGACGGCCGCCGCACCCAGCCGGGCCGCCTCCAGGGTCTCGCCGAGCACCCAGGCGACCGCGTGGCCGTGGAACATGACCTCGTCGGGGAAGAGCGGCTCGTCGTGCTTCATGCCGGCGTCGTTCTCGCCGGGCACGTCGGCGCCGGTCAGCACGCGCACCACGCCGGGCACGGCGAGCGCGGGCTCGGTGCGCAGCGCGGTGATCCGGCCGCGCGCCTTCATGACCTGGACCGGGTACAGGTGCAGGACGTCCTTGGTGCGCTGGACCAGGTCGTCGGTGTACAGCGCGGTGCCGGTGACGTGCTGGTAGGCACTCTCGTGCGGCAGCGGGACGCCGACTGCGGGCTTCTCGGGACGCTCGGACAGATGACTCATGACGACACCGCCTCGGTGGTCTGTGCGTACAGCTTCAGCAGGCTCTGGCCGAGCATCGCGGAACGGTAGAGGGAGCTCGCGCGGTGATCGCTCATCGGCGTGCCCTCACCCCGCAGCACGCGGGCCGCGGCCTCGACGGTCTCCGCCGACCAGGGCCTGCCCTCCAGGGCCTCCTCGGTGGCGAGGGAACGGATCGGGGTGGCGGCCACGCCGCCCAGGCCGATCCGCGCCTTGCGGACGATGCCGTCCTCGATGTCGAGCGCGAAGGCGACGGCGACGCTGGAGATGTCGTCGAAGCGCCGCTTGGCGATCTTGTGGAAGGCGGTGACGGGCGCCAGCGGCAGCGGGATGCGCACCGAGCGGATCAGCTCGTCGGGGCGGCGCACGCTCTGCCGGTAGCCGGTGAAGTACTCCGCCAGCGGGACCACGCGCTCGCCGTCGGCGTCGGCGAGCACCAGCGACGCCTCGAGCGCGAGAAGCACCGGCGGGCTGTCGCCGATGGGCGAGCCGGTGCCCAGGTTGCCGCCGAGGGTTCCGCTGTTGCGGATGAGGCGGGAGGCGAACTGCGGGAACAGCTCGGCGAGCAGCGGGACTTCACCGTCGAGACGGCGCTCGATCTCGGTGAGCGTCAGCGCCGCGCCGATCTCGATGTGGTCGGACTCGACGCGCAGCTCGCGCAGTTCGGGCAGCCGGTCGATGGCGACCACGCACTCCGCCCTGCGGGAACGGATGTTGACCTCGACGCCGAAGTCGGTGGAGCCGGCGACGACCACCGCCTCGGGCCGCTCGCGCAGCACCTGCAGCGTCTCGGCCAGGGTGTTCCGGCGCAGGAACGTGCTGTCGTCCCGGGTGTACTCGGTGGCGACCGCGGCGGGCGGGGCCTGCTCGCGGCGCTGCGCCAGCGGGTCCTCGTCGGCGGGCTCACCGACGGCGAACGCGGCGTCGCGGATCGGGCGGTAGCCGGTGCAGCGGCAGAGGTTTCCGCTCAGGGAGTGCAGGTCGAAGCCGTTCGGGCCGTGCTCGGCGTCACCCTCGGCGTGGTCGGCCACAGCGCCCTCGTCGTGCGCACAGCGGTCGGGCCGGTAGTACTCGGAGGCCATGCTGCAGATGAATCCGGGCGTGCAGTAACCGCACTGGGAGCCGCCGCGGACCGCCATCTCCTCCTGCACCGGGTGCAGCGTGGCCGGCGTGCCGGGCTCGCCGACGGTGGCGAGGCCCTCGGCGGTGACGACCTCCTGGCCGTCCAGCGAGGCGACCGGGACCAGGCAGGCGTTGACCGCCACCCAGTCGGTGGGCTTGTTCACGCCCGGACGGGCCACCAGGACCGAACAGGCGCCGCACTCGCCCTCGGCACAGCCTTCCTTGGTGCCGGTGAGGCCACGCTCGCGCAGGAAGTCCAGCACCGTCGTGTGGGGGGCACACGGTGCGATCGGAGCGTCCTCGCCGTTGACTGTCAGTCGCGCCCCTACCATGACATATCCCCATTTCGATGCATTGTCGATCCCATTGTCCTACCTGTCATGTCAGGGGCCTTCTGTTTCGGTTGCGCAGCGCGAAGAAAGTCGGAGCGCACGTCGGGGTGCACGACGCGCCCCAGGCGGAGAAAGAAATCAAAAGAAGCCGGGGCCGCAAGAGGGCACGCCGGAAGAAGGCTGGCTAGCAGCCGTGTGCTACACGACCCGGGACCCAGGCGGCCCGGTGAGCGAGGCGATTCAGGTCGGAGAAGATCGACATCCGACATCGCCTCCTTTCGACAACTCACGAGTCGGTTTTGGTTGAAACTACGATGCCCCGGCTCATCGGTCAAGCCCTGTCCTGCACCTGGATACACCCCGGTCGGGTAGCCGGCCCCAGGGACCGGGCCCGCGCCCGGCGGCAGAGTCGTCGGGGACGGAAACGGAACCGAGCGACGGGGAGGCCGCGGCATGCGGGTACGGGGATGGGGACGGGGTCGGGGCTGGAAGGCGGAGGCGGGGGTGTTCCTCGCCGTCGCGTTCGTGGCGGCGGGGCTTCTGGGGGCCGTGCAGCCGGCGACGGGGATTCCGCCCGAGGTGGTCCAGCTGACGCAGTTCGGGCCCGCGGCGGCGGTCCTCGTGGTGGCGCTGCTGTGGCCCTCTCGGATCCGGCGGCGGCTGGCCGGGGCGCTGCCGGCTCAGGGGGCGACCGGGGCGCTGTCGGCTCGGGGGGCGGCCGGGGCGCTGTCGGCTCGAAGGGCGGCAAGCCCGGGGCGGGCCGCCCGGTGGCTGCTGCTGACGGCGCCGCTGATCATCGCGCTGTCGGCGGGGGCGTACGGGTGGGTGCACGGGAGCGCCGTCGTCACGGATCCGCGGTCCCTCGCGCATCCCTTCGCCCTCGTCGTGGTGGCGCAGTTCGTGGGCGCCTGCGGGGAGGAGATCGGCTGGCGGTGTCTGCTGCAGCCGCTGCTGCGCACCCGCTTCGGGCCGGTCACCGCCTCGGTGCTGGTGGGCGCGGTGTGGGGCGTGTGGCACGTGGGGGTGTTCGCGCAGGCGCCGGCGTACGCGGCGGGGTTCCTGGCGGCGACCGTCTCGATGTCCGTGGTCCTCGGGCTCGCGCTGGAGCGGATCCGGAGCGGCCGGCTGCTGCTCGCGGGCGGCTTCCACGCCCTGGTCAACCTGGGGATGCTGCTCTTCATGGACGAGGAGTCCGGCGCGGTGGTCCCGATGCTGCT
The DNA here is from genome assembly GCF_045348655.1 of Streptomyces solicamelliae. Classification (NCBI taxonomy): domain Bacteria; kingdom Bacillati; phylum Actinomycetota; class Actinomycetes; order Kitasatosporales; family Streptomycetaceae; genus Streptomyces; species Streptomyces solicamelliae. Next base: position 6,758,072 of record NZ_CP160404.1, on the reverse strand, counting down.
GTTCGGGGGCGCGTGCCTGGTCGTCGCCGTGGCGTGGGCGGTGGCGGCGCGCAGGGCGCGAACGGGCGTACGCGACCCGGGGGTTACGATCGCGGCGACGCGACGGAGCACGCTCTGACATGGGGGAACGACCGGTGGGGAGAGCACGGGGGGCCTGGACGGCCCTCGGGCGGTGCCAGCGGCACTCCCTGGACGCCCTCGTCCTCCCCCTGTACGGCGGACTCGTGGTGGGCGCGCTGCTCCTGCTGCCCGTGGGCCTCGGCCTCCTGCTCCTGCCGTCCGCCGCGGCGGCCCTGCGCGGCCGCTCCGACCGGCAGCGCGCCCGGGCCGCCCGCTGGTCGGGCGTGGCCGTCAGCCCGCCCGAGCCGCTCCCCCGCACGGCCAGGGCGGTCCTCGGCGACGCGGGCTTCTGGCGCGATCTGCGCTGGGCGTGGTGCGAGCCGCTGACGGGCGGGCTGCTCGTCGCGGTGCCGCTGGCCCTGTTCTGGTACGGGGTGTTCGGCGCGCTCGTGCAGCCCTTCGTGTGGCGACTGCTCGGCGACGGCAACTGGTACGCCTTCGTGCCCGTCGGCTCCCCCGCCACGATGCTGGCCGCGCTGCTCCTCGGCCTCGGGTTCGTAGCGGCCGGGGTGGTCCTCGCGCCGTGGACGCTGGCGGCCCACGCCCACTGGAGCGGGCGGCTGCTCGCCCCGCCGTACACGACCGAGCTCGTCCGCCGCATCGACCACCTCACCGGCACCCGGGCCGACGCGCTCGACGTCCAGGCCGCCGAACTGCAGCGCATCGAACGGGACTTGCACGACGGGGCGCAGGCCCGCCTGGTGGCGCTCGGGATGACGCTGGAGGAGGCGACCCGGCTCCTCGACAGCGATCCGGCGGCCGCCCGGGCGCTCCTCGTCGAGGTGCGGGCCGCCTCGGAGCGGGCCCTGCAGGACCTGCGGGAGCTGGTGCACGGCATCCTGCCGCCGGTGCTCGCCGACCGGGGGCTCGGCGACGCCGTGCGCTCGCTGGCGCTCGACAGCTTCCTGGACGTCCACGTGGACGTCGCCCTGCCGACCGGGCGGCTCCCGGCGGCCGTGGAGTCCGCCGCGTACTTCGCGGTCGCCGAGCTGCTCGCCAACGCGGCGAAGCACTCCGGCGCCCGGGAGGTCCGCGTCGCGCTCGGCCACCGCGACGGCGTGCTGCGGATCGGCGTCACCGACGACGGCCGGGGCGGGGCGGCGGCCTCGCCCGACGGCGGCGGGCTGGCGGGCGTACGGCGTCGGCTGCGCGCCTTCGACGGAACCCTCGCCCTGGACAGTCCCCCGGGCGGACCCACCCTCGCGACCCTGGAGATACCGTGCGCGTCGTCCTCGCCGAAGACCTCTTCCTGCTCCGGGACGGGCTGACCCGGACCCTCGAGGAGCACGGCTTCGAGGTGGTCGCCGCCGTGGACAACCACCCGGCACTGGTGCGGGCGCTGCGGGAGGAGCGGCCGGACGTGGCCGTGATCGACGTCCGGCTGCCGCCGGGCTTCTCCGACGAGGGCCTGCGCGCCGCGCTGGAGGCGCGCCGGGAGCGGCCGGGGCTGCCGGTGCTGATCCTGTCCCAGTACGTCGACCAGCTGTACGCACAGGAGCTGCTGGCCGGCGGGGAGGGGGCGGTCGGCTACCTCCTGAAGGACCGGGTGACACACACGGCGCAGTTCGTCGACGCGGTACGGACGGTCGCGGCGGGCGGCACCGTCCTCGACCCGCAGGTCGTGGCCCGGCTGCTGGCGCGCGGCGAGGCCCGCGGGAACACCGCGCCGCTGACGCCGCGCGAGCACGACGTCCTGAAGCTGATGGCCGAGGGCCGGTCGAACGCGGCGATCGCCCACACCCTGCACATCAGCGAGAGCGCGGTCGCCAAACACACCGCGGGCATCTTCGGGAAGCTCGGGATCGAGCCGTCCGCCGACGACAACCGGCGGGTCCTCGCGGTCCTCGCCCACCTCCGCCGGTGAAGCCCCGGGTGCCGCACACCATGTGACGGCGGCGGCCGGCCGGACGGACAATTCTCAGGAGCGGGCACACAGCCACCGACCACAGGGGCAGCCATGACCGATCCGCCGGCAGCGGGCGCACCCACGCGGGTCTTCCTCGTGGACGACCACGAGGTCGTCCGCCGGGGGCTGCGCGATCTCATCGACGACGAGGCCGACCTGCAGGTGGTCGGGGAGGCGGGCACGGCGGACCAGGCACTGGCCAGGGGCCCGGCCCTGCGCCCCGACGTGGCCGTGCTCGACGTACGGCTGCCGGACGGCGACGGGATCTCCGTGTGCCGGGAGCTGCGCTCGCGGATGCCCGGTCTGGCCTGTCTGATGCTGACCTCGTTCGACGACGAGGACGCCCTGTTCGACGCGATCATGGCGGGGGCGGCGGGGTACGTCCTGAAGCAGATCAAGGGTTCCGACCTGGTCTCCGCGATCCGGACCGTGGCCACGGGCCAGTCGATGCTCGACCCGGCGACCACCGCACGGCTGATGCACTCGCTGCGGGACCCCGAGGGGGCGAAGGAGCCGGAGGACGAGCGCCTGGCCGCGCTGTCGGAGCGGGAGCGGTCGGTGCTCGACCTGATCGGCGAGGGCCTCACCAACCGGCAGATCGCCGAGCGGCTGTACCTGTCGGAGAAGACGGTCAAGAACCACATCTCCCGCCTCCTCGGCAAACTCGGGGTCGAACGCCGCGTCCAGGCCGCCGTCATCGCGGCCCAGGCCCACGAACACGCACGCGAGCGCGAGCAGGGCCACGGCACCGCGACGTAGCGGCTCACGCCGAGCCCCCACGTCAGCCTTCCCCCGGACGCCAGGCGCTCAGCCCCGGTCGTCGGCGAGCGGGACGCGCCACTCCAGCAGCGTGCCGCCTTCCGGGCGGGCGTGGACGGTCAGGTCTCCGCTCAGGCGTTCCGCTCGTTCGGCCATGTTCCGCAGACCACTGCGGGCGGCGCCCGGGGGGATGCCCGTGCCGTCGTCGGTGACCGTCACGGACAGAACGTCGTGCGCGACGGCCACCGAGACCTCCGCCCGGCGGGCCCGGGCGTGCCGGGCGACGTTGGTGAGGGCCTCGCCGACGACCGCGATGACCTCGTCGGCCGCGTCCGGCGGTACGTCGGTGTCGAGCAGACCCTCCATGCGCAGCGCGGGCGCGAAGCCGAGGGTGGCGGCGGCCGCGTCGACGGCCCTCACCACGCGGGTCCTGAGCTTCGGCGCCGCGCCCGAGGCGTCCCGCTCGCGGAGGCCGAAGATGGTCGAGCGGATGATCTTGATGGTGGCGTCCAGGTCGTCGATCGCCCTGGTCAGCCGGTCCACCGCCTCGGGGTGATCGACGAACCGGCGGGCGCTCTGCAGCGTCATGCCGGTGGCGAACAGCCGCTGGATCGCCAGGTCGTGCAGATCGCGGGCGATCCGGTCGCGGTCCTCGAGGAGGCTGACCTGCTCCGCGTCGCGGCGCCGGTCGGCCAGTTCGAGGGCCAGCGCCGCCTGCCCGGCGAATCCGGGCAGCGCGGTGCTCTCCGCGCCGGTGAAGGGCGGCCGGCCGTGCCTCCGTACGAGGATCAGCACGCCGCTCAGCCGCTCCTTCGTGCCGACCGTGACCGCCACCGCGGGCCCGAATCCCCGCCAGCGCTCCGGCTGCACGGTGACCCGCGCGTCGTGCTCGACGTCCGCCACCGTCACCAGGCCCTCCTGGGCGAGCGCCGCCGCGGCCAGGGTTCCCTCGCTGCCGGGCAGGACGACGCCGCGGTGCGCATCGGCGCCCTCGCCGTGCGCCAGCGAGCCCCGCAGTTCGCCGCCCGGCCCGACCAGGTAGAAGACCCCCAGGTCGGCCCCGGCGATGTCCACCGCCTGCTCCAGCATCCCGTCGAGGACCTCCGCCTCGGTCGTGCCGGAGAGCAGGGCGCTGGTGAGGTCGGCGTTGGCGGCCAGCCAGCGCTGCCGCAGCCGGCCCTCCTCGAAGAGGCGGGCGTTCTCGACGGCGACACCGGCCGCGACGGACAGGGTCGTCACCACCGCCTCGTCCTCGGCGTCGAAGTCGGCGCCGCCGCGCTTCTCGGTCAGGTACAGATTGCCGAAGACCTCGTCCCGGACCCGGATGGGAACGCCGAGGAACGAGTGCATCGGCGGATGGTGGGCGGGAAAGCCGTACGAGGCCGGGTGGTCGGCCAGCTCGGCGAGGCGCAGCGGCTTCGGGTTGCGGATCAGCTCGCCGAGGAGCCCGTGCCCCGACGGCAGGTCGCCGATCCGCTCGCGCACCTCGTCCGCGATGCCGACGGGCACGAACTCGGAGAGCCTGCGGTCCTCGCCGATGACGCCCAGCGCTCCGTACTCGGCGTCGACGAGGCTCACCGCCGCCTCCACGATGCCGCGCAGCACCTGCGGCAGGTCCAGTTCCCGGCCGACGGACATGACGGCCTCGAGGAGCCCGTTGAGCCGGTCCCGGGTACCCCGTACCTCGTCGATGCGGGCCTGGAGCTCGTCGAGCAGTTCGTCCAGACGGAGCCGCGGCAGCCGCGCGTCGGGGGATGCGCTCTCCTCCCCGCCCATCGAAGCCTCCGGTCGCGGCCGGGCGTACGGACGACGCCCCGTCGCGCTCTTCACCGTAGCCCGGTTGTCCGACGCGGTCCTGTCCCGACCCGCCCGGCGGCGCCGGGCGGGTCGGGAGGACTCACTCCGCGGGCACGGTGATCACGGGGCAGCGGGCGCGGTGCGGCAGGCCGTGGACGACGGAGCCGACGCGCGTCCCGCGGTGTACCCGCCCTGGCCCCGGTGGCCCACGACGACGGCCAGGGCGTGCTCGGAGGCGTCCGCGAGCACCTCGACCGGCGAGCCGGCGACGACCTCGCGGGCGACGCCGGCGGCGACGCCGTGGACTTCGATCGTACGGATCATGACGTGCTCCCATGGCCTGGGCCGTGCCGCGGGATGAGCTCCACGGGGCAGTGGGCGTGCTGGAGCAGGGTGAGCGTGGTCCGCCCGAGGGTCGGACCGAGGTAGCCGGGCGATCGCCGTCCGCCGACGACCAGCAGGGCGGCGCCGTGCGTCGCCTCGACGAGGGTGCCGGGCACGCTGCGGCTCTTCTCGCCGTCGCAGTGCACCGTCAGCTCGGGGAAGTCCTCCTGGACCCGGTCGGCCAGCACGGTCATCGGGTGCACATGGGCGTGGGCGCTCTGCTCGTCGCCCTTGCGCCGCTCCGTACGGGACCCGGCACCCGGGCCCGTGCCCCACACGTGCAGCAGCCGGAGCGGCGCCTTGCGGAGCGCCGCCTCGCGGGCGGCGGCGAGGGCGCAGCCGAGGTCGTTCTCGTCCCGGACCGCCGCCAGGACGACACGGTCGTCGGACGGTTCCGTGGTGCCGCGCACCACGACGACCGGGATGGTGGCGGCCGCGGCGACCTCGAGGCCGACCGAGCCGAGCAGCAGGGAGGAGAACCCGCCGAGGCCCCGGTGCCCCACGACGATCGTGCCGCTCAGGGCGGCGGCGCCGAGCAGGCCGGCGGGGGGCGGGGCGCCGCTGAGTTCCTGGACGACCAGCAGGCCGGGGTGGCGGGCAGCGACGGCTTCGGCGGTCCGGTCGAGCAGTTCCCGGCCGGTCCGCCGGCCGTGGTCGATCTCGGACCGGAAGAGCGCCGGGTTCAGTCCGTCGGTGTCCGTGGCGTGGACCAGGCACAGGCTGGAGCCCCGCAGGGCCGCCTCCGCCGCCGCCCACAGCACCGCCGTCCGTGCGGACGGGGATCCGTCGACGCCGACGGCCACCCGGCCGAGGGCCCGGGGGCCGGTGGTGACGTCCATCGTCGCTCCTCATCGGGTCCGAGGGGTCCGTGGGGACAGTTCCACGGTGGCATCCGGCGGCCTGCGGCCGGAGGGCCGCCGGGGGCAAGGACGGGGCCGAAGGTCCCGGTCCCGGTTTTCGGCGGCGCCCCCGCGCGCGCCCGTCCGCCCCGTTCACAGCCGGAACCAGCGCTCTTCGCCGGGCGCGACGGTGAACCGCCGCTCGCCGGGGAGGACGACGGCGAGCGGCCCCTTCGGGGAGGCCGGGACGTGGACGCCCAACCGTCCGGGGAGCACTCTCAGCCGCACCCCCCGGTGTCCGCCGCAGCAGAGGGTGAACGAGAAGCGCGGCAGCCGGCTCAGCGCCACGGGAGCCACCCGCAGGCCCTCCGGTCCGGCGTCCAGGCCGGTGATGCCGCGCTGGACCAGGTCCACCGTGCCGGCCATGGCCCCGAGGTGGATGCCCTCGCCGGTCGTCCCGCCCTGGAGGTCGGCCACGTCGCCGAGCAGCGCCTCCTGGACGTACTCCCATGCCGCGTCGCCCTGCTCGCGGGCCAGCACCCAGCCGTGGACCAGGCTGCTGAGCGTCGAGCCGTGACTGGTGCGCCGCAGGTGGTACGCGACGGTCGCGCTCCAGGTCGCGTCGTCCAGCGCGTACCCGAGGCGGGCGAACAGCGCCCGCAGCTCCGCGGCGCGGAAGAGGTGTCCGAGCATCAGGGTGTCGGCCTGTTTCGACGCCTGGTACCGGTTGACCGTGTCGCCCTCGGCCTCCAGGATCCGGTCGAGCCGGCGGATGTCCCCGTACCGGTCCCGGTACCCCTCCCAGTCGAGTTCGGCCAGCTCCCCGTACCCCTCGAACTGGCTGATCACGCCGTGGTGGAAGGGCAGGTACAGGCGGCGGGAGACGTCCTCCCAGCGCTGCAGTTCCCCGTCGTCGAGCGACAGCTCCTCCGTCAGCTCGGCGCGCCGGGCTTCGGACAGTTCGCCGAGCAGGTCGAGGCCGCGAGCGAGCACCCAGGCGGCGGTGGCGTTGGTGTAGGCGTTGTCGTCGACGCCGGGGTGGGCGGCGTCGGGGTAGGCGTCGTGGTACTCGTCGGGGCCGACGACCCCGCGGATCCGGTAGCGCCCGAGGGTCGCGTCGAAGGTGGCGGCCCCCGACCAGTACCGGGCGATCTCCAGCAGGATCTCCGCGCCCTCGGCGTGCAGGAAGCCGCGGTCGCCGGTGGCCTGCGCGTACCGCCAGACGTTGTACGCGATGGCGGAGCCCACGTGGCGCTGCAGATGCGAGTGGTCGGGGAGCCAGCGTCCGGAGCGCGGGTTGAGGTGCAGCTCCTGCGTCTCCTCCCGGCCCGAACTGGCGCTCTGCCAGGGGAACATGGCGCCCCGGCCACCCGCCCGGAGGGCCGCCTCGCGCGCGGCCGGCAACCGGCGGTGGCGGTACCGCAGCAGCGAGCGGGCCACTTCGGGGAAGTGGAGTTCGAGGTAGGGCAGCACGAACAGTTCGTCCCAGAAGACATGGCCGCGGTACGCCTCGCCGTGCAGGCCGCGGGCCGGGACGCCCACGTCGAGTTCGGCGGTGTGCGGGGAGAGGGTCTGCAGCAGGTGGAACAGGTGCAGGCGCAGGATCCGGCCCGCGTCCCCGGGGACGTCCAACTCGCCCTGTTCCCAGAGCCGTTGCCAGGCCGCGCGGTGGGTGGCCAGGAGCCGGGGGAAGGCGGGGGCCCGGGCGGCGTCGGCACAGGCCGCGGTGCGCGGATCGCCCGGGGGGCGGTCGGCGGCGGTGTGCAGGGCCAGGGTCTTCACGACGCTCGCGGGGCGGCGGGGTGCGAGGGGCAGCCGGTACGTCTGGACGGTGCCGGTCGCGGTGGCGTCCTCCCGCGCGGGGCGTTCCGGCCGCGTGACGGTGCGGACGGCGAGGGCGAGCCGGCTGCCGGGGTCCGTCGTCCGGCAGGTGAGCCAGGCGACCCCGCCGGGCTCGAACCCGCTGCGGTGATCGGTGAGATGCCGCTGCTCCAGGTGCCGGTACCGTTCCACCCCGGCGTTGACGACCGCTCCGTCCAGGACGGACTCGACCTCGACCGCGCCGCTCCAGCCGTAGGCGCGGAACAGGGTGCGCTGGCCCGCGAGCAGCGCGTCCCCCATGTGCACGATCCGCGTGTGGACGACGCGCAGCCGCCGCCCGCCGCCGTCCTGGAAGTACAGGCTCCGGGTGAGTGTCCCGGCTCGCAGGTCGAGCCGCACGCCGTAGTGGCGGAGCTCCGCGGAATCGGGGGTGAGCCAGTCGCCGGGCGGCCCTTCGTCCGGGCGGAGGCGGTAGCGCAGCCGCGTCCAGTCGGGCAGGTTGACGAGGTCCTCGTTCTCGACGCGTTCACCGGCGACGACCGAGGCGCGGCGGTCGTAGCAGCCGGCGAGGTAGGTGCCCGGGTAGTGGACGGTGCCGGCCGGGCACTCGGGGGCGGAGCCCCGGGTGGCGAACCGGCCGTTGCCGAGGGTGCAGAGCGCTTCGACCAGCCGCTCGCGCTCCGGCTCGTACCGTTCGTAGGCCCAGGTCCGGTCGGTGCTCATCCGCGCTCGCCCCAGACGCTCCGGACCAGCGTGGTGAGGTCGGGGACGATCAGGGTCGCGCCCGCCTCCCGCAGCGCCGGGCCGGCGTGCCGGTCCGGGGTGCGGTCGATGCCGGCGACGACGCCGAAGCCGCCGCGCCGCCCGGCGCGTACGCCGGCCAGGGCGTCCTCGACGACCGCGGTGTCCCCGGGGCCGGTGCCGAGGACGCCGGCCGCGTGCAGGAAGAGCGCGGGGTCGGGCTTTCCGGGGAGGCCGAGCCGGGCGGAGTCGGTGCCGTCGACGACGGCGGTGAGCAGGCGGTCGAGTCCGGCGGCGGCGAGCAGGTCCCGGGCGTGCCGGGAGGCGGACACGGCGGCGCGAGGCACGCCGAGGGAGCGCAGGTCGGCCAGGGCCTCCGCGGCGTCGTCGAAGCCGGTGACAGTGTGGAGCACGTCCTGGAACGCCTGTTCCTTGCGGGCCGCGACGGCCCAGACGGTGCCGCAGCCCGGCGGGTCGGAGGGCTCCCCAGGGCGCAGGTCCAGGCCGCGGGAGGCCAGGAACGCCGCGGCGCCGTCGTACCGCGGTCTGCCGTCGACGAAGCGCCGGTACTCGGCGTCCGCGTCGAACGGCGCCTGGCCGTCCAAGACGTCGAGGCAGGCGTCGAACGCGGTCTTCCAGGCCGCCGCGTGCACGGAGGCCGAGTCGAGCAGCACGCCGTCGGTGTCGAGGACGACGGCGTGCGGCGGCCGCGGGGCGGCCGGGCCGGTCATCCGGACGCCGGCGGGTCGGCTACCTGGACGACCGTGTGCTGCGGGTCGCCGAGGGCGACCTTGACGGCACCGGTGTCGGCCGCGCGGCCGAAGACGTCGTACGCCTCCTCCATCTGCCCCAGCTCGAAGCGGTGGGTGATCAGTTCGGCGGCGGGCAGCCGTCCGGCCGCCATCATGCGCAGCAGCATGGGTGTGGAGGTGGTGTCCACGAGGCCGGTGGTGATGGTGACGTCCTTGATCCACAGGTCTTCGAGGTGCAGTTCGGCGGGCTTGCCGTGCACGCCGATGTTGGCGACGCGGCCGCCCGGCCGGACCATCCGGGTGCACAGCTCGAAGGTCGCCGGGACGCCCACGGCCTCCATGACGACATCGGCGCCCAGTCCGTCCGTCAGGTCCTGGACCAGCTGTTCCGGCCCTTCGGCGGCGGTGACCGTGGCGTCGGCGCCGAGCTTGCGGGCGGCGGCGAGCCGGGACTCGTCGAGGTCGACGGCGATGATCCGGCCAGGGCTGTAGAAGCGGGCGGTGGTGATGGCGGCGAGGCCGATGGGGCCCGCGCCGACCACGACGACGGTGTCGGCGGGCTGGACGCGGCCGTTGAGCACGCCCACCTCGTAGGCCGTGGGGAAGATGTCCGCGAGCAGGACGGCGTCGAGGCTGTCGACGGTGTTCGGCAGCGGGTGCACGGACAGGTCGGCGAACGGCACCCGGACGTACTCCGCCTGCGTGCCGTCGACGAGGTGGCCGAGGACCCAGCCCCCGCCGCCGCGGCACTGCCCGTAGCGGCCCTCGCGGCAGAAGCGGCAGCGGCCGCAGGACGAGATGCAGGAGACGAGGACGCGGTCCCCGGGCCGTACCGTCCGCACGTCCCGGCCGGTCTCGACGACGGTGCCGACCGCCTCGTGGCCGAGCACCCGGCCGGGGGTCACCTCCGGCACGTCCCCCTTCAGGATGTGCAGGTCGGTACCGCAGATGGTGACGACGTCCACGCGGACGACCGCATCGCCGGGGTCCGCGACGCCCGGGTCCGGTACGTCCTTCCAGGTGATCCTGCCCGGCCCCTGGAAGACGGCTGCCTTCATGGCGCCCACCCACTTCCTGTCGCGCGTTCGGGATGTCCTGTGCGTACAGGCTCGGCCGCCGTGCCCCGGCGGCGCATGTGCCGACCGGCCCACGGAAGGGGCCACTCGGGCCCTGCGGTCCGGGCCGGTCGCGGTGCCACGGTGGAGTCGTGCGCACCCTTGCGCCGACCGCGGTCCCTTCCAGGGTTCCGCGAACCCGGGACGCCGCAACCGGGGCCCGGTGAGGAGGACGTCATGACCACCCGGCCGTTCACCGTCGCCGACGTGATGACCAGGAAGGTCGTCGCCGTTCTGCCCGGCGCGGGGTTCAAGGAGATCGTCGCCACGATGGAGCGGTGGCAGGTGACCGCCGTCCCGGTCGTCGAGGGGGAGGGCGGCCGGGTCGTGGGAGTGGTGTCCGAGGCGGACCTGCTGCTCAAGGAGGAGTTCCACGACCACGGCCTGGGCCTCGTCGAGCAGATGCGGCGACTCGACGACACCGCCAAGGCCGCCTCCCGGCGGGCCGGGGACCTGATGACCGCGCCCGCGCTCACCGTCTCCCCCGGGGCCACCCTGCCGCAGGCCGCCCGGCTCATGGCCTCCCGGCAGGTCAAGCGGCTGCCGGTCGTCGACGCGGCGGGGCGGATCCAGGGGATCGTGAGCCGCGCCGACCTGCTGAAGGTCTTCCTGCGCCCCGACGAGGACCTGGCGGCCGAGGTGCGCCGCGACGTCGTCGAGCAGCTGTTCCCGCTTCCCCGCAACCGGGTCGAGGTGGCCGTCGACGAGGGGGTCGTGACGCTGTCGGGCGAGATCCGGGACAGCAGCCTGGTGCCGGTCGCCGTCCGCCTGGCGCGGGCCGTCGAGGGCGTGGTGGACGTGCGCTGTGAGTTCGACGGGGCCTCGTGACCGTGCGGGCCGGGCCGTCCCCGTGCGGGGCGCCGGCCGGCCGCGCATGCTCGAAGCATGTCCGAGGTCACCACCACCGACCTGTACGAAGTGACGATGGCGCTCTCGTACCTGCGGGAGGACATGCGGGCACCGGCGACGTTCAGCCTGTTCGTGCGCGACCTGCCGCCGGGGCGCGGCTTCCTCGTCGCCGCGGGGCTGGAACCGGCCCTCGACCACCTCGCGCGGTTCCGCGTGGGCCGCTCGGACGTCCAGGTGTTCGCCGACGCCCTGCGCCGGCCCGCCGAGGACCTCGAACCGCTGCACGGCCTGTCCTTCGACGGCGAGGTCCGGGCGGTGCCCGAGGGGCGGATCGTGCTGCCGGGCGAGCCGCTCCTGGAGGTCACGGCGCCGCTGCCGCAGGCCCAGTTGGTCGAGACGTATCTGCTCTGCCTCCTCTGCCACCAGACGGCGGTCGCCTCCAAGGCGGCCCGCTGCGTGCTCGCGGCCGCCGGACGGACCCTCGTGGACTTCTCGCTGCGCCGCACGCACGGCCCGGCGGCGGGCCTGCAGGCCGCGCGGCTCGGCGCGCTGGTCGGCTTCGCCGGGACCAGCAACGTCGCCGCCGCCCGCCGGTACGGCATTCCGGCGGCCGGCACGATGGCCCACTCGTACGTGGAGGCGTTCCCCTCGGAGGAGGCCGCGTTCCGGGCCTTCGCCCGGACCCATCCCGGCCCGGTGACGCTCCTGGTCGACACGTACGACACCGACGCCGGGGTGGCGACGGCCGCGCGGGTGCTCGGGGACCTCGGGCTCGGACCGGGGTGCGCGATCCGGCTGGACAGCGGCGACCTGGACGCGCAGGCCCGGCGGGCCCGGACCGCCCTCGACGCGGCGGGGCTCGCGGACGTGCAGATCATCGCGAGCGGCGGCCTGGACGAGTTCGCCGTCGACCGGCTCGTGCGGGGCGGGGCGCCGATCGACGCGTACGCCGTGGGCACGAAGGTCGGAACGGCGGCCGACGCCCCCTACCTGGACATGGCGTACAAGCTGGTCGAGTACGACGGGCGGCCGGTGATGAAGCTGTCGTCGGCGAAGGAGACGGCGCCGGGCCCGAAGCAGGTATTCCGCGGTCCCGGCCTGCGCGACGTGATCGGTCTCGCCAACGAGGAGCCGCCGGAGGGCACCGAGCCGTTGCTGCGGACGATGATGCGCGGCGGGTTGCGCACGGAGCCGCCCGACACCCTGGCCGCCGCCCGCGCCCGCTTCGAGGCGGACCTCGCCGAACTGCCGGACGAGGCCCGGCGCCTCGACGGCCCGACGGCGCCGGTGCCCGCACCGTCGACTCGGCTGACCGTCCTGACGACCGTCGTCAAGCACCGGATCGAGGCGTTCCGGGTCACTCCGGGGCGCCCGCCCGCGTGAACGCGGAGGGGATGATCTGCACGGGGCACTGGGCGTGGTGGATGAGCGCGTGCGCGACGCGGCCGAGGGCCGGTCCCACGCCCAGCGGGCGGCGGCCGCGGCCCATGACGACGACGTCGGTGTGGGCGCTGGCCTCGATGAGGATGCCGGAGGTGCTCGTGCCGGTCTCCACGTGATGGCCGACGATCAGGTCCGGGTACGCCTCACGGACGCGGTCGGCGAGTTGCTTCAGCTCCTTGACGCGCCGCTGCGCGATGTCGTCGAGGTCGTCGAGCATCGTCGCGACGCTGCCGATGTGGGTGAGCACGTTCCAGACGCTGACGAGACGCAGGGTCGCCTTGCGCGCATGGGCCTCGGCGGCGGCCAGCAGCAGCCAGCCCAGGTCCTCGGTGTCGTGGACGGCCGCGGTCACCGTGCCCGTCTCGGGGCGCTCGCCCTCGCCGCGTACGACGATGACGGGCACGTCGGCGCGGGCGGCCACGCCCAGGCCCACGGAGCCGAGCATCAGGGAGGAGAAGCCGCCGAGGCCCCTGCTGCCCACGACGATGGTGCCGCGGTTGCCGGCGGCGGCGAGGAGTCCGGCGACCGGTTCCTGTCGGCCGAACTCCCTGGTCACGGTGAGGTCGGGGAAGCGTTCCCGGATCGCGTCCAGCGTGTCGGTCAGAAGATCGTCGCCCGCCTGGCGCACGGCCTGCATCGACTCCGGGGAGGCCCAGAGGGCCCGCCGGTCGGTGTCGGCGGCGTGGACGACGTGCAGCGGGCGGCCCCGGCGGTCCGCCTCGGCGGCGGCCCAGAGCGCCGCCGTCCGCGCGGAGGGGGATCCGTCGACGCCGGCGACGACGTTGCCGAGCTCCGGCAGGGCGGTGGTCCGGTGGTTCATGGCTCCTCCTCGGCGATACGCCCAGGGGCACGGGGGCACGTCCCCGGGGCCGACACCTTCCACAGTGACCCGGCCCTGCCCGGTCCGCGAGGGCCGTTCGGCCCAGTACCCGGTCGGCCGCGGCCTTCCGCGGCGGCGCGGGAGGAGGGACCCATCCGCTTCTCGCGGATCCTGATTGCGCGGTGCGCGGCTCGAGGCCGCTTCCCCGCGTCGCTGGGCGGGTCCCTCCTCACCTTCAGGAAACCACCGGCCCGCCCCCTCTGCCAGGGCAGGGCTTCAGGCCCGGCCGGAGGGCGCCGCGCAACGGGCGGATGCGCAGGACGGCGAACGGCCCGGCGAGGAGCATCAATCACGAGCGCGGCGGGGAGAAAGGCCGCGGTGCCGGCCGCGGTCGCGCTGCGGGCGGCGCACTACCCCTCACCGGCGGGCTTCCGGCCCCAGGCGGTGAGGAGGCCGGCCGAGAGGGCGGCGCAGGTGCCGGAGTCCAGGTGGGCGAGGGCCGCGTCGACGGCGGCGTCGTCGACGCGGCCGGTGGCGAGCATCGGCTGTCGGCTGCGCCGCCACGTGTCGGCCCAGAAGCGGCTGATGGGGCTGCCGGGTTCCAGCGGGGGTACGTGGATCTCGGCGGCGACGTCCGTGAGCCCCGCGTCGTGCAGCAGGCTCGGGTAGGACGGCACCCAGGAGACGTCCGTGCCGATGGCGGCCCTCAGCCCCTCCCACATGGCCCGCATCACCACGGTGTATGGCGTCTCGGGCGCACGGTCGCTCGTCAGGTCCACCGCGTCGCCGAGCACCAGGACCCCACCCGGCTCGACGAGGTCGGCCAGCCGGGCGATGAGGCGTTCGCGCTCGGGCAGGTGCATCAGGACGAAGCGGGCGTGGACGAGGCGGAAGCGGCCCGGGGCGAAGTCCGGGGCGGTGACGTCGGCCTCCAGCACCTCCAGCCCACGGACCGGGCGGGTGGCGAGGAAGCGGACGTCGCGGTCCACGGCGAGGACGCTCGACACCCCCGCCTCCTCCAGGAGCCGGCGGGAGACGGTGCCCGTGCCGGCGCCGACGTCCAGGCAGCGCCAGCCCGGTCCGGCTCCGAGAGCCCGCAGCCGCGCCAGGGTGAGGTCGTCGTAGACGAGGGCGCCGTAGTCGATGCGCTCGCCCTCGCCCGCCTGCCCGGGGCGGAAGACGGCTTCGCCGTAGCGGCCGGAGCCGGGGTCCGGTGCCGCCGTCACGATGCCGCTCCGTGCACAGCGTTCATGGGCGTCCCTCTCACACGGTGGTGCGGAGCGGGCGTGCCGACGCCCGCCTCACCGATCTTCCCCCGGCCCGCGCCGCGCCGACCGAGGCGCGCCGTACGGCTCTGCCGAAAAGGATCTTGTCCGGGGCGCTGCGCGGCCGCAGGCTGACGTGGTGAACGACAAGGTGCTGCGGGACGAGGACGACGCCATGGGGGGCCGCGCCCATGCTTGAGCTGCTGAAGGACCGGATGTACATCCGGTACTGGCTGGCCGTGGTGGCCTCCTTCCTCGGCGACGCCATCACGAAGGTCACCCTGATCTACGTGATGGCCACCGAGACCGGGAACCCGGTGCTGTACGTGTCCCTGGTGGTCCTCGCCCAGATGCTGCCGTCCGGGGTGCTCGGCGCGTTCGTCGGCCCGCTCGCCGACCGGATCCCGGCCCGGGTGCTGATGGTCGGCTCGGACCTGATCCGGGCCGCCCTGGCGCTGCTGATGATCGCCGTACGGGACTCGCCGCTGCTGCTGCTCGTGCTGATCCTGCTGAGCGGCATCGGCAAGTCGTTCTTCGAGACGGCCCGGCTCAGCGCGATCCCGCTGATCGTGCGCGGGCACAGCATCCCCACCGCGGTGGCGCTGTTCCAGTCGACGAACCACACGCTGAACCTGGTCGGCCCGGCGATGGGCGGCCTGCTGCTCGCCTTCGGCGGCGTCTCGGCTGTGTTCGTCATCGATGCGGCGACGTTCGTGATCTCGGCGCTGCTGCTCGCCGGCATGGCGGTGCTGCGCGAGGTACCGGTGTCCGGCGGCCCGCGGGAGGCGTACTGGCGGTCGCTGCGCACCGGCCTGCGCGGGGTGCTGGCCACGCCCTCGCTGCGCTTCCTCGCCGTGGTGCTGGTGCCGGTGATGCTGGCGCTCGGCCTGTTCAGCACCAACCTCAACTCGCAGCTCCTGACGGTCTTCCGGCTGGCCCCGTTCGACTACGGCATGGCGCAGGCGGCGTTCGGCGCCGGGTCGGTGGCCGGGGCCCTGCTCGGACCGCCGCTGGTGCGTCGCTTCTCCGACCGGAAGCTGCTGATCGCGTCGATCGCGCTGTTCGGTGTGTCGCTGCTGCTGCTCGACCCGACGGGCCGGCTGCAGGACGCGATGGGCGTGACCGTCGTCCTGGTGTGGTGCCTCGTCGCGGGTCTGGGCTCGGGGCTGTTCCAGGTGCCGGTGGCCCACACGCTGCTGAGCGACATGCCCGCGGAGCTGCGTGGCCGGGGCGTCGGCCTGTTCAACGCCCTGATGGTCAACTTCACGGTCGTCGGCGTGGTCCTCGGCGGGATCACCGCCGAACTGGCGGGCGTCGCCGAGTCGATCGTCCTCACCGGCGCACTGCTGCTGCCCGCGGCACTGCTCATCGCCCTCGCCCCGCTCGGCCGTCCCCGTCCGGCGACGCCGGCGCCCCGACGCAGGGCGAAGTCCGAACGAGTCGAAAAGTGATCGCCCGATGACATTTTCTGCACAGAGTTTTGTCGGTTCATTGGGGCCGATTGACTGAACGGAGCCTCCCTTTCAGCAACGGCACACGCCAAACCCGAACTGACTATGCTCCCCACATGTGTTGCGGCGCGCTCACAGTCAGTAATGAGCGCGGGCTGACGCCTGGTTGTGAAGACCTTGTCCCTGTCGGCCCCTCGCAGCACCTCAGTCCGCTCATTCCTGACTGTTGAGGGACCCATTGATGGTTCGTGCAGGTTCGACCTCCAGAGCCCGGCCGCGTGCAGTGGCTCCGGTCTGGCTCATTCCCCCCGGAGCCCTGGCCGTCGCGCTCGCCATAGGGCTGTTCTTCATCCCCGCGGACATACGGCCACAGATCTCCTGGTACTGCGCCGTCGTGGTCGTCCTGACGGCCATCACCTCGGCCCTGACCGCCCGTCTGCTGCGCTCGGCCGACACCGACCGGCACGCCCGGGCACGGGCCGAGGCGCAGGCCTACCACGCGCAGCGCGAGGCCGCGCTGATGGGAGCGCTGGCCGACCAGCGGGCCACCACCGTGTGGTTCGCCGAGGAACTCCTCCCCGCCGCCGTCGCCCGGCTGCACAAGGGCGACCCGGCCTCGGAGATCCTCCAGTCGGTCACCTTCGGCAAGCACCTCGACGCCCAGTTCACCGAGGCGCTCCAGGACGCGCTGCAGACGCTCCTCGAGGCCGTCGAGGCCGAGGAGAACACCCGCGACTCCTCCCAGCGGGCGCTCGTCGCCGTCGCCCGCCGCGTCCAGGCGATCGTGCACCAGCTCGCCAAGGACCTGCGCTCCATGCAGATCATCCACGGCACCGACGTCGTGGTCTCCCGCGGTCTGCAGGACATCGACCACCGCAACGCCCTGATCGGCCGTCTCGCCGCCAGCATCGCGGTCCTCGGCGACGCCCGGCCCGGACGCCAGTGGTCGAAGGCGATCCCGCTGTACGACATCCTGCGCGGCGCCATGTCGCGCATCGTGGACTACCCGCGGGTGAAGCTGCAGGCCGTGACCGAGGTGGCGGTGATCGGCCCCGGGGCCGAGCCGCTGATCCACCTGCTCGCCGAACTCCTCGACAACGCCACGACGTTCTCCCCGCCGCACACCCCCGTGGAGGTGACCGCGAGCGAGGTGCCGTCCGGTATCACGATCGAGATCGAGGACCGCGGCGTCGGACTCACCGAGGAGGTCCGCCAGCGCGTCGAGCGCGTCATGGCACAGCCCTCGTCGGGCGCCTTCCTCGCCGGCCTGGGAGAGGTCACCCAGCTCGGCCTGCCCGTCGTGAGCCGGCTGGCCCGCGAGCACGGCTGCGAGGTCGAACTGCGCACCTCCGCCTACGGCGGCGTGCGGGCCGTCGTACTCGTGCCGCGGCGTCTGATCACGACCGTGCAGCAGCCCGTCGTACGGGCCGTCCAGGAGCCCGTCCGCAAGCGGGTCGGCGGTCCGAGCCGCATGGTGCCCGCGCCGATCCCGGCGCCCGCGTTCGCGCACGACGCGGCGACGGGACCGGGCACGCCCCGGTCCGGCGACTTCGGCTCCGGCGACTTCGGTTCCGGCGAGACCGGTTCCGGTGCCTTCCGGTCCGGCGAGACCGCTTCCGGCGAACCCGGCCGGACCCCCAACGGGCTCCCTCAACGGCGCCGGGAGTCCCCCGTGCCGAAGCCCGTCGTCCGCGCGACGTCCCATCCCCCCACCACCCCGGGAGCCTCCCGGGGAAACTCCGGCACGACCCGCCAGCCGGGACTGATGTGGGAGGCGTTCAACGGCGAGAAGAAGCCGGTCGCCGAACCTTCAACTCCACCCAGCGAGCCGTCAGATGAGGTCGAGTAACATGCAGCCACTGCCGAACATGGACTGGATGCTCAAGGAGCTCGTGGGCGGCGTTCCGTACGTACGACACGTGGTCGTCCTGTCGTCGGACGGCCTGTGCATCGGGCAGGCGAACACGGCCTCCGACACCGCCGACGCGATCGCGGCCGCCTGCTCCGGCATCCAGAGCCTCGCGCGGGCCATCGCCCAGATGTTCCCGCACGGGGACGGCTCGACGCGGATGGTCGGCATCGAGGCCGACGGCGGGTACTTCTCCCTCATGGCGGCCGGCCCCGGCGCCTATCTCGCGGTGCTCGCCGACGAAGAGGTGGACGCCGGACTGCTCGGTGACCGCATGAGGACGCTGGTGCTCCGGATCGGCCAGCACATGACGAGTCCGCCGCGTGACGACGTCGGGCAGGCGATGTGACATCAGAGAACCAGGACTCCTGGGACGAAGGAAGTCCCGTCCCGCTCTACGTCATCACCGGTGGATCGGGCTCCGCGGGGAAGACCTTCGACCTCGTCACGCTGATCGCGACCCGTTCCGAGCCCGAACCCTCGATGCAGCCCGAACAGGCAGCCATCCTGACGATGTGTCACTACCCGCTCTCGGTGGCCGAATTATCCGCCCACCTGAGCCTGCCCTTCAGCGTCGTCACCGTGCTGCTGTCCAAGCTCGTCGACGACGAGCGCGTCGAGGCCATCGCACCCGTGCCCGTGGCGGCATACCCCGAACGCAGCCTTCTGGAGGCGGTGATCCATGGACTACGCAAGCTCTGAGGCGCCGTCGGCCCGCTCCCACGGCACCGACATGCTGCTGCCGCACGGCGCCAGGGGCGTCAAGGTCGTCATCGTCGGCGGCTTCGGGGTCGGCAAGACGACGATGGTGGGCTCGGTGAGCGAGATCCCGCCGCTGACCACCGAGGAGACCATGACGCAGGCCGGCGTCGGGATCGACCACAATCCCGGCGCCGAAGGCAAGAACACCACGACCGTGGCGATGGACTTCGGCCGGATCAGCATCAACCGGGAGCTGATCCTCTACCTGTTCGGGACCCCGGGCCAGGAGCGTTTCTGGTTCCTGTGGAACGGGATCTTCGAAGGGGCGCTCGGCGCCGTGGTCCTCGTCGACACCCGCCGCGTCGAAGTCTGTTTCGAGGTCATCACGCGCCTCGAGGACCGCCGCGTCCCGTTCGTCGTGGCCGTCAACACCTTCCCGGAGGCCCCGGAGTACCGCCTAGAAGAACTGCGCAGTGCCCTGGCCCTCAGCGATACCGTGCCCATAGTCACCTGTGACGCACGCGACCGGGCGTCCTGCCGTGACGCCCTGCTCTCGCTGATGGTCTACCTGTGCACCCTCGCCGCCCAGGAGACCGTATGACCGTTCCACCCCCGCAACACTCCCGACACGCCGCCGGCGGCGCCGAGTCCGTCCCGCCGCCGGGCTGCCCGGCCCACGCGGCGACCGGCCCGGACGGCACGACGCGCCTCTACGGCGACGCCGCGGCCACCGACCCCATGGGCCTGTACGAGAAACTGCGCGCCGCGCACGGCCCGGTGGCACCGGTGCTGCTCGACGGCGACGTACGCGCCTGGCTGGTCCTCGGGTACCTCGAGAACCGCGATGTGGCCGCCCGCTCCACGCAGTTCTCGCGCGACTCCCGCGTCTGGCACGGCTGGCGGAGCGGCGAGATCGACCCGGAGACCTCCCCGCTGATGCCGCTGATCGGCTGGAGTCCCGACTGCGTCAACGCGGACGGCGAGGAGCACCAGCGGCTGCGCGGCGCGGTCACCGCCGGCCTCGGCCAGTTCGACCACCGCGGCATCCGCCGTCACATCACGCGCTTCGCCCACCAGTTGGTGGACTCGTTCTGCCAGAGCGGCCGGGCGGAGCTGGTGGAGCAGTTCACCGAACACCTGCCGATGCTCACGCTCACGCATCTGCTGGGCATGTCGGAGGAGGACGGCCCGAAGCTGGTGCACGCCGCGCGTGACCTCTTCAAGGCCACCGAGACCTCGCTCGCCAGCAACGCCTACATCCTGGAGAGTCTGGAACGGCTCGTCGTCGCCAAGCGCGCCCGGCCCGGGCAGGACATCGCGTCCGCGCTGATGGCCCATCCGGCCGGTCTCACCGACGAGGAGGTGCAGCACCACCTGCGCCTCATCCTGCTCGCCGGGTACGAGACGACCGCCAACCTCATGGCGAACGTGCTGCGCATGGTGGTCACCGACGAACGGTTCCGAGGCTCGCTGACCGGCGGCCAGATGACCCTGCCGGAGGCGGTCGAGCAGGTCCTGTGGGACGAGCCGCCGCTGTTGGTGTGCCCGGCGCGTTGGGCCAACGGGGACACCACCCTGGGCGGGCAGCGGATCAAGGCGGGCGACATGCTCCTGCTCGGCGTGGCCGCCGGGAACGTCGACCAGGCGATCCGCCCGGATCCCTCGGCTCCGGTGCACCACAGCCGTGCGCACCTGTCCTTCAGCGCGGGCAGCCACGAGTGCCCCGGCCAGGACATCGGCCGTGTCATCGCCGACACCGGCATCGACGTCCTGCTCACCCGGCTGCCCGACGTCGCCCTGGCGGTGCCCGAGCAGGAACTGAGCTGGCGCTCCTCCACCTGGACCCGGCATCTGACGACGCTGCCGGTGAAGTTCGCGGCCCGTTCCCCCAGGGTCCCGGAGATCGCGGAGCCGCTGCCGGCCCCGCCGCCGCCGACCGGCGGGCTGCCGCCGGAGCGTCCGGCGGCGCCGTGGCCGCAGAACGCGCCCGAACCCGCGCGGGTGCCCGCGCCCCGCCGGTCCCTGTGGACGCGGCTCGGGCGTCTCCTGGGGAGGCGTTAGGACGTGACGGCCGGGGCGCCCCGCTGCCCGGCGGCCTCTCCCGAGGAGGCGTAGCGGGGTGCTCCGGCGGTACGAGGCGTGCAGGCCGGACGGGAAGCCGCAGGCTCCGTGGAGCCAGGTCTCCGGTTCGGTCCTGCCGGCCGCCTCGCCGCTCCTCGACGGCGTCACCGGCCGGTACTTCGAGGACAGCCAGGAGGCGTGGCTCGTCCGGGGCGACGAGGACGAGCCCGGCGGCGCGGCCGCGCACGCGCCGGCCCCGGAGGCGGCCCTTTGCCACGGCATCACGCGCTGTCCGAGGCGGCGAAGGCGTACGCGCACATGCTCTCCGGCAAGGCGCGCTTCCGCGCGGTCCTGGAGGCGGGGGCCTGACCCGACGAGCAGCGAGGGGGCCGCCAGATTTGATTGCGTGAGCGCTATACAAGCTTCAGCCGTTATTTTCTCCGATGGCGTATCCTGGGTTGCAGTCGCACCGGAAGGAGACCCGGGCCCCATGACCGCCACCGACCCTGCGCTCACCGCCCTGGCCAACGGCTGGGGCGCCCTGTCCCTGCTGCACGGCAAGATCGAGACGCACATCGAGCGCGCCCTGCAGTCCCGGCACGACCTGAGCGTGCGGGAGTACTCGCTGCTCGACGTGCTCAGCCGCCAGCACGACGGCGAGGGCGGCCACCTGCAGATGAAGCAGGTCGCGGACGCGGTCGTCCTCAGCCAGAGCGCGACGACCCGCCTGGTCAGCCGCCTGGAGGACCGCGGGCTGCTGTCCCGGTACCTGTGCCCGACCGACCGGCGCGGCATCTACACCGATGTCACCGACCACGGCCGGCGGCTCCTGGACGAGGCCCGGCCGACCAATGACGCCGCCCTGCGGGAGGCGCTCGACGAGGCCGGGAAGAACCCGGAGCTGGCCTCGCTGGTCGAGGCCGTGGAAGCGGTGAAGGCGCCGGCGCTCAGCCGCTAGCCGCCCCCCTCGCCGCACCCTTCGGCCCCGGCCCGCGCCAGCAGCGCGGGCCGGGGCCGAAGCCGTTTTTCACCTGCTGACGCCTTCATTCGCGAGACCACCATTACCCGCGCTTGCATTTATAGCGCGTATGCAACTATTGTGGAGTCTTGCAAGGAGCTCGCTCAAGAAATGCAGGGGTAGCGCACCCCGGAGCTCACCGAACGCAGGGAAGGTCCCCCATGACCCGCACTCCGCAGGAGGTCTTCGCCGACCACGGCGCCCGGCTGGGCACCGGCGACCTCGATCTGATCAGCCGGAACTACACCGAGGACGCCGTCTTCGTGACCCCCGAGGGCGTCCTGACCGGACGGGCGGGCGTCCGGGAGGGCATCGGCCGGCTGCTGAGCGACCTCCCCGACGCCGAGTGGCAGCTCACCCCGCAGTTCGCCGGGAACGTGCTGTTCCTGCAGTGGACCGCCACCGGGGACCGCCACCGGGTCACCGACGGCGTCGACACCTTCGTCTTCCGCGACGGCCTGATCAGCGCCCAGACCGTCCGCTACACCCTGACCGACCGCACCGCGTAAGGAACCGCACCCCATGAGCACCCCCACCGCCGTCCCCACCGTGAAGCTGAGCAACGGCGTCGAGATCCCCCAGCTCGGCTTCGGCGTCTTCCAGGTGCCCGACGACGAGACCGCGACCGCCGTCACCACCGCGCTGGAGACCGGCTACCGCAGCATCGACACCGCCGCGATCTACGGCAACGAGACCGGAGTCGGCCGCGCCCTCGCCGCGTCCGGGCTGCCCCGTGAGGACCTCTTCGTCACCACCAAGCTGTGGAACGCCGACCAGGGCTACGACGCCACGCTGCGCGCCTTCGACACGAGCCTCGCCAAGCTGGGCCTCGACTTCGTCGACCTGTACCTGATCCACTGGCCCACCCCGGCCCGCGACCTCTACCGCGACTCCTGGCGCGCCCTGGAGCGTCTCGCCGACGAGGGGCGCATCCGCGCCGCCGGTGTCTCCAACTTCCAGCCCGCCCACCTGCGCCGGCTGCTCGACGACGCGACGCTCACCCCGGCCGTCAACCAGGTCGAGCTCCACCCCGACCTGCAGCAGGCCGAACTGCGCGCCTTCCACGCCGAGCACGGCATCGCCACCGAGGCGTGGAGCCCGCTCGCCCAGGGCGCGGTCCTCGGTCACCCGGTGATCGGCGCCATCGCCGCCGCGCACGGCAAGTCCCCCGCGCAGGTGGTCCTGCGCTGGCACCTGCAGCTCGGCAACGTCGTCATCCCGAAGTCGGTCACCCCGGCCCGGATCCGCGAGAACTTCGAGGTCTTCGACTTCGCGCTCACGGACGAGGAGATGCGGTCCGTCGCCGCGCTCGACCGCGGCGTCCGCACGGGCCCGCACCCCGACGAACTGAACTGAACCGGCACCTCCTCCGAAACCCCGCACCGCGCCATACTGGGTGCGTGAGCTGGTCACTGCCGTCTCCGGGCGAACTGCGCGAACGGGCGGGCGACGTACTGCTGCACCGTGTCGCCGGCCCGTCGGCGCACGAGAAGCGGGCCCGCATCCACGGTGCGCCCGGCCCGCGCTGGTTCGGGCCGGAGCGGCCCGTGCGCGTGGTGCACGCGGACGCGTCGATGTACGTCGGCGGGCTCGCCGCCCTGCTGCTGCAGTCTCTGCATCCGCTCGCGATGGCGGCGGTCGCCGCCCACTCCGGGTTCCAGGGCGATCCCTGGGGACGGCTCCAGCGCACCAGCACCTTCCTGGCCGTGACCACCTTCGGCGTAGACGAGGACGCGGCGCGGGCGGTGGAGCGGGTGCGGCGGGTGCACGCGGGAATCAGCGGGACGACGTCCGACGGCGTGCCGTACCGCGCCTCCGATCCGCATCTGCTCGGCTGGGTGCACTGCGCCGAGACGGAGTGCTTCCTGCGGGCGCAGCTGCGGTACGGGCGGCGCCCGCTCGACGCGGCCGCGCAGGACGGCTACGTGGCCGACATGGCGGAAGTGGCGCGCCGCCTCGGCGTGGACCGACCGCCGTGTACCCGCGCAGAGTTGACGGCACGTATCGTCGCGTACCGTTCGGAGCTGCGGGCCACGCCGGAGTCGCGGGCGACGGCCCGCTTCCTGCTGTCCGACCCGCCGCTGCCGGCTCCGGCGCGCCTGCCGTACGCCTTCCTGGCCGCCGCAGCAGTCGAGTTGCTGCCGCCCTGGGCCCGGGCCCTGGTCGGACCGCCGCGCGCCACCCGGCTGTTGCTGCCGGTGGCCCGGCCCGGCGGCCGCGCGATCACCGCGGCGGTGCGCTGGGCGATCCCGCCTCCGCCCCGCCCCGGCGCCGCGGAGGCGGCGCGCGCACCGTCGCACGGATGACCCTGCGGAGTGGCACGACGGGCGATCGGGCACAGTGACGTGCATGGATGCGAGCGGATACGCGGTGGAGCAGTACGGCGGGGTGGACGTCCTCGTCGGAGCGCGGCAGGGGGCGTACCCGTACGCCAACTCGCTGCTGGTGCGCGGCACGGACGGGACGCTGGTGGTCGATCCGTCGCTGTCCCTCGTCGGCGGGGCGCCTGCGGCGGACGTGGTGCTCGTCAGCCACGCGCACGAGGACCACGTCGCCGGACTCGGGCGCTACGAGCGGACTCCGGTGCACGTCCACAAGGGCGACCTCGACACGCTGCGCTCCCGTGCGGGCATGGTCGCCGCGCTGGGCTGTCCGCCCGAGGTGTCGGCCGCGGTGGACGCGGCGATGCGGGACGACTTCCACGTACGAGGGCGGCCCGACGCGCTCGGGTACGAGGACGGAGCGGTCTTCGATCTGGGCGGGCGCACGGTGACGGTGGTGCACCTGCCGGGCCACACGCCGGGCCACTGCGGCTACCTCGTCGAGCCGGACGGCTTCCTGTTCGTCGCGGACATCGACCTGACCTCCTTCGGCCCGTACTACGGCGACGCGACCAGCGATCTGGCGGACTTCGAGGCGTCGATGCGCCGCTGCCGCGAGATCGACGCCCGCTGGTACGGCACCTCGCACCAGAAGGGCGTGATCGAGGGCCCGGCGGAGTTCCGGCGCCGGCTCGACGCCTTCGGGGACGTGGTGACGCGCCGGGAGGCGACGCTGCTGGCCTTCCTCGCCGAGCCCCGCACCGTCGAGGAGCTCGTCGAGCACCGCTTCCTCTACCGCCCCCATGTCGAGGGCCCTCACGTCGGTCCGGCGGAACGGCGGACGACGGTGCAGCATCTGGAGCGGCTGACGGCCGGGAGCCGGGTCGTGGAGGTGGAGCCGGGACGGTACCGGGCGGTGTAGGGACGAGGGCGCCCCGGCCGCACCCGGCCTAGGATGCGGCCATGGCCCTGGACTTCTTCGCAGGCATCCCGGTCACCGACTTCGCGGCCTCGCTGGCCTGGTACGAACGGCTGCTCGGCTCGTCCCCGGGCTTTCAGCCGAACGACCGCGAGGCGGTGTGGGAGCTGGCGGAGCACCGGTACGTGTACATCGAGCTGCAGCCCGAGCACGCCGGCCACGCGATGCACACCGCCTTCGTCGACGACGTGGTCGCGCGGGTGGGGCAGATCTCCGCGCGGGGCATGGAGCCCTCGCGCCGCGAGACGTACCCGGAGGGCGTGAACAAGTTCGTCTACCGCGACCCGGACGGCAACGAGTTCGGGTTCGGGGGCGTGGTGGGCTGAGCCCGCCCAGGCCGGGTGGGCTGAGCCCGCCCCGGCCGTCCCGGCAGGGCGACCTCGCGTGCCCGGCCGACGCCGAGGCGCCGGGCGAGGCGGGTCATGCCCTGCGACATCCGGGACGGCATCGAGTCCGGCTCCGGGATGCCGACCGGCCGCTGCCGGCCGTTCTGGATCGCGGCGATCCGCCAGCCTTCCCGGGTGTGGACGCAGACGACGATCTGCCGGGAGAGGCGTCGCCCGGGCAGTTCGCTGCGCCAGGGCATGAGCACCGAGCCGTTGCCGACGAGCACGGCGACGGTGTCGGTGACGAAGCGCAGCGACTCGATCTCGCCGACCATCGCCGATCCGGCGATCACCCCGCGGAACAGCTTGTCGTGGTTCTCCTGGAGCCGCTCGGCGCCGGCCGCCCAGCTGCCGTCGTACGACACGTAGTCGGCGTCCTCGGTGAAGAGCCGCCCGAAGCCGGCGGAGTCGCCCTCCGTCCAGGTCCGGCAGAACGCGGCGAAGAGGTCGCGGACCTCGGTCTCACGCATGTCCATGGGTGCTCACTCCTCCGACTCATTTTATTTCGTTCGGCCGAACGAAATATATGACGGCGAGTGTGAGACAGTCAAGGAGGGGCCCGAGGAAGGGGTTCGTCCGTGCGGAGGCCCGCGATCGTCGAGGCGCCGTCGGTGCTGGGGCTGCGGCCCTCCGGTGTCCAGGACCTGCCCGCCGCGCTGCTCGGCGCCGGTCTGCGCGAGCGGCTGGGCGCGGAGTGGGCGGGGAGGGTCGAGCCGCCCGCGTACGACCCGCGGCGCGACGAGGCGACGGGAGCCCTCAATCCGGACGGCATCGCGCGGTACTCGGCCGAACTGGCCGACGCGGTCGGCGCGGTGCTCGACCGCGGGCGGTTCCCGGTGGTGCTCGGCGGGGACTGCAGCATCCTGCTGGGGAACCTGCTGGCGCTGCGCCGCCGCGGCCGCCACGGGCTGCTGTTCCTGGACGGCCACACCGACTTCTACCAGTCCTCGGCGGAGCCGACGGGCGAGGCGGCCTCGATGGAGCTCGCCCTGGCCACCGGCCGCGGCCCCCGGACGCTCGCCGATATCGAGGGCCGCGGTCCGCTGGTGCGCGACGAGGACGTGGTGGCCCTCGGCTTCCGCGACGCCGCCGAGTCGGCCGCGGACGGCATGCAGCCCCTGCCGCCGCGGCTGCGGGCGACGGACCTCGCGGAGGTACGGGCCGCGGGGGCCGCGGCGGCGGCGCGGGAGGCGGTCGCACGGCTCACCTCCGGCGGCGCCGCCGGCTTCTGGGTCCACCTCGACGCCGACGTCCTGGACGACGCCGTGATGCCGGCCGTCGACTACCGCCTCCCCGGCGGACTTTCGTGGCACGAGCTGCAGACGGTACTGCGGACGGCCCTGGCGGACGAACGGGCCGCGGGCCTGGACGTCACCATCTTCAACCCCCGCCTGGACCCGGACGGTTCGATCGCCGCCCGCCTCGCGGAGTGCCTGGGCAGAGGCCTGTCGGCACCGTGAGGGGTCGGCGGCGGTTTGGCCGATCTGCATGTAGACCGCATAGGTGCCCGGGGCATGTAGTGGAGGGATGTCGAAGGACGTGGCGTTCCCCCAAGACCGCAGCTGCCCCTACCACCCCCCGACCGGCTACCCGCAGACCGACGACGAGCGCCCCCTGTCCCGGGTCACCCTCTGGGACGGACGCCGGGTGTGGATGGTGACCGGGCACACCGCCGCCCGGGCGCTCCTCGCGGACCAGCGGCTCTCCACCGACACCACCCGCGCCGACTTCCCGATCCCGACCGAGCGCGCCGCGGGCCTGGCCCGGCGCCGGCGGACGGCGCTGCTCGGCATGGACGACCCGGAGCACCACGCCCAGCGCCGGCTGCTGATCCCGAGCTTCACGCTCAAGCGGGCCGAGCGGCTGCGGCCGCGTATCCAGGAGATCGTGGACCGGCTCCTCGACGCGCTGGAGGACCAGGGGCCGCCGGCCGAGCTGGTGAGCGCGTTCGCGCTGCCGGTGCCGTCCGTCGTCATCTGCGAACTGCTCGGTGTGCCGTACGAGGACCACGACTTCTTCGAGGAGCAGTCCCGTCGCCTGCTGCGCGGTCCGACGGCGGCGGACAGCGAGGAGGCCCTCGACCGGCTCCACGGCTATCTCGGCGAACTGGTCGACCGCAAACGGGAGAAGCCCGGCGAGGGCGTCCTCGACGACCTGGTCGCGCGGGCCGAGGAGGAGGGCGGCCCGGAGAGGCAGGAGCTGGTGGACCTCGCCACGATCCTGCTGGTCGCCGGGCACGAGACCACGGCGAACATGATCTCCCTGGGTACGTACACGCTGCTGAGCCACCCGGAGCGGCTGGCCGAGCTGCGGGCGGACCCGGCCCTGGTCCCGGTCGCCGTCGAGGAGTTGCTGCGGTTCCTGTCGATCGCGGACGGCATGCTGCGCGTCGCCCGCGAGGACATCCCCGTCGAGGGCGCCCCGGGGACGGTGGTCCGCGCCGGCGAGGGCGTGGTGTTCGCGACGTCCGTCATCAACCGGGACGCCGCCGCGTTCAGCGAGCCCCACGCGCTCGACTGGGGCCGGTCCGCGCGCCACCACGTGGCCTTCGGCTTCGGCATCCACCAGTGCCTGGGGCAGAACCTCGCCCGCGCCGAGCTGGAGATCGCGCTCGGCTCGCTGCTGCGCCGGCTGCCGGGGCTGCGGCTCGCCGTACCGGCGGACGAGGTGCCGTTCAAGCCGGGCGACACGGTCCAGGGCCTGCTCGAACTCCCCGTCACCTGGTGAGAGGAACCAGCCGTATGTCCGTGCCCGTCCGCGTCGCCGTCGACCGCACGCGCTGCATCGGCGCCGGCCAGTGCGCCCTGACGGCGCCGGACGTCTTCGCCCAGGACGACGACGGCTTCGGGACCGTACGGCCGGGCCGTGCGGAGGCCGCCGGGCCGATGCTGCGCGAGGCCGCCCGCGTCTGCCCGGTCGGGGCGGTCACGGTCCGGGACGCCGCCGCCGAACCCCCCGGCGTCTGACAGCCTGCCCGCCCCGGGACCGGCTCCCGGGGCGGGTACGGACATCGGGGCTACGCCGTGAACGCGTGGGCGTGCTGTCCGGCCCACTCGGCGAAGGACCTGGCCGGGCGGCCGGTGACCTTCTCGACCGTGTCGACGACGGTGTACCCGGCCTCGGGCGTGTTCCCGTACACCTCCAGGAGGAAGCCGATCAGGCCGTCGTCGTGGCCCGCGGCCCTCCACCGGGCGACGGCCTCGTCCTCGGTCAGCTCCACCAGCGCGACCGCACGGCCCCGCGCCCCGGCGATCGTCGCGGTCTTCTCGGCGAGGGTCAGTGCCTGGGGGCCGGTGATGACGTACTCCCGGCTGCCGTGGCCCTCCTCGGTGAGCGCGACGGCGGCGACCGCGCCGATGTCGCCCTCGTGCACCATGGCGCTGAGCCGGTTCACGAACGGCTCGCGGACCTCGTCCCGTTCGACGATCCCGGCCGCCCATTCCAGGGCGTTGGACATGAACTCGACCGGCATCAGCACCGTCCAGTCCAGCCCGTCGTCCGCCCGCACCGCGTCCTCCAGCGGCGTCGGCCCGCCGCCGTGCAGCACGGTGACCCGCCGGACGCCGGCGGCCCGGGCCAGTTCCAGGATCCGCGGACCCGTCTCCAGCGGAGCGAAGTACTCCCCGCCGAAGGCGATCAGATGGAGGCCGGTGACGCCCTCCAGGGCAGGGGCCAGGCCGTCCGGCTCCGTCAGGTCGCCCTGCACCACCTCCACCCCGTCGGGGAACCGGGCCTTCGCCGCGTCGCGGGTGAGCGCGCGGACCCGGTGGCCGCGGTGGAGCAGTTCGGCGACGACCTGGCGGCCGACGGTCCCGGAGGCGCCGGTGACCAGGATCGACTGACCATCGGCACGCGTGTCTGTCTGTGTCTGCGTCATGCTCCGACCGTAGGAGCCCTTGCGGACAGGTACAGTCCGCAAGGGCGGAGCCTCAGGACGCGGGTAGCGTCGACACGACCTTGCCGGAGGCGTCGGCGGCGAGATAGCCGCTGGCCCGGTAGTCGTTGCTGAGGTAGAAGCGCAGCGTCGGACGGTCGTCGTTGAAGGTCCAGCGGTCGACGATGACGTAGCGCATCGTGGGGTCGTCCACCTTGAGGTCGCGTTCGCCGCGCTTCATCAGCGCGGGGAGGCTGTCCCAGGGCATCGTGGACACGTCGAAGGGCTGCTCGTCGGCGTCGTCGGCGCTGATGGTGCCGCCGGGCCCGGTCTTCCTGGCCACGCCGGCCCGGTACTCGTACGCGTCGTAGGTCTTCGCGCCGGGCCGGGTCGGGATGTTCGCCAGGGCGTACTCCTCGTAGACCGTCAGGTCCTTGATCGTCGTGGTGCCGCTGGCCCGGCGGAACTCCGCGATGACGGCACGGACGTTGGCCGTGGTGAGCAGGCTGCCGCGGACCGCGGGCGCGGAGGCGGACGGGGCCGTGCCCGAGCCCTGGCCGGGGGTGCGTACGGCGCCGGTCGGCGAGGCGCCGCCCTTCGCCCCGGAGGTCCCGCCGCTGCCGCCGTCGCCGTCGCCGTTCGGGAGCAGGTTCACGACGCCGATCACCGCGGCGGCCGCCAGGGCGACGCCGACGGCGACGCCCGCGGCGCGCTTGCGCGGGCTCGAGGGCGCGGGGGTGGGCAGCGTCGGCGGGCCGAAGCCCGCGCCCGGCGCGGCGGGCGGGCCGTAGGCGGGGTGCGGGTACGGCGCGGGCGCCGGCGCGTACGGGCCGGGGGCCGCGGGGGCGGCAGGGGCGGCGACGGGCGCGGACGGAACGGCGGCAGGAACGGCGGCGGGAACAGGAGCGGCGGCCCCGCCGCCCTCCGCCTCCGCCAACAACCGGTCCAGGAGCGCCCCGTCCGGCCGCTGCGCCGGATCGCGGACGAGGAGCCGGGTCAGTACGGGTCCCAGCGCGCCGGACCGCACCGGCGCCGGGATCGGGTCGTCGAGCACCGCGACCACGGTCGCCAGGCTGGTCGCGCGGCGCAGCGGGTGGTGGCCCTCGGCCGCCACGTACAGGAGCATGCCGAGCGACCACAGGTCGGAGGCCGGGTTGCCCTCCTCGCCGCGGACCCGCTCGGGGGCGATGAACTCCGGCGAGCCGATCAGGTCGCCGGTGGAGGTGAGCCGGGAGGTGGAGCCGTCGAACGCGGCGATGCCGAAGTCGGTGAGCACGGCCCCGCCCTCGTGGCGGAGCAGGACGTTGGCGGGTTTGACGTCGCGGTGCTGGATCCCGGCGGCGTGCGCGGCGCGCAGCGCGGAGAGGACCTGGCGGCCGAGGGCGAGCACCTCGGGGACGGACATCGGGCCCGCGGCGAGCCGGTCGTACACGGAGCTGCCCTCGACGAGCTCCATCACGATCCACGGGTGCGAGCCGTCCTGCGGCTCGACGATGTGGTGGATCGTCACGACGTGCGGGTTCGACAGCCGGGCCAGGGCGCGGGCCTCGCGGACGGCGCGTTCGCGCAGCTGCGCGGCGAAGCCGGGGTTCGCGTCCTCGACGGCGGGGTCGGGCGGGCGGACCTCCTTGAGGGCGACGTCGCGGTCGAGGGCGACGTCGCGGGCGCGCCAGACGGTGCCCATGCCGCCGCTGCCGAGTCGGGAGATCAGTCGGAAGCGTCCGTCGACCAGGGGTCTTCGGTCGTCATTCGTGCTCATGGGCGGTCATCGTAGGCGGTTTCGGGTGACAGGCCGGAGCGGGCCCGGCCTGTCACCCGTCCCGGGGTGCCGCAGGGCCGCTACTGCGCCATCTCGTACGCGCCGGACAGCGCCTCGACGCGCTGCCAGACCCGCGCCGAGCGCTCGGCGTCGACGACCGGGCGGCGGACCGCGCCGAGCGCCCACTCCTGCTGCGCCTCGGTCGCGGAGTCCTTGCCGTGGAGCTCGACGGCGTGCGCGGAGTAGTCGCGGACGAGGACGGCGAACAGCTCGTCGAGCACGTCCGCGTCGAGACCCGTCAGGGCCGCCTGCTCCAGGACGAGCTGCGCGTGGACGACCAGCGCGAAGAGCTGGCCGACGGCCAGCAGCAGGTCCAGGTCACGGCTCTGCTCCTCGTCGGGGGCGACCGTGGCGACGAACTGGCAGAGCGCGTCGGCCTGTTCACGGAAGCGGGCGACGTTGGGCAGGTGCGCGTACGCGTCGAAGGCGGGCCTCCAGTCGTGGAAGCGCACCGAGCCGAGGCCGCGGGCGGGGCCCTGGCGGAAGAGGAAGTCGTCGTCTGCCGCGTCGAGGCGGGTGGGGACGGCGGGGTACTCGACCGGGTCGAGCAGGTGATTGCGCATGAACTTGAGGATCAGCGCCAGGTTGACGTGGACGGTGCCTTCCAGCTTCGGCAGCCCGCGGATCTCGATCGCGGCCTGGGCGAAGTAGTTGTCCTTCTCGAAGCCCTTGGCGGCGATGACGTCCCACATGAGGTCGATGACCTTCTCGCCCTCGGTGGTCACCTTCATCTTCGTCATGGGGTTGAAGAGGAGGTAGCGGCGGTCGTCGGGGCCGGCGGTGCGGAAGTAGTCGACGGCGCGGTCGCTGAACGCCTTCATGCCGACGAGCCGGACGTACGCGTCGGTCAGCTCGCGCCGCACGTGCGGGAAGGCGGTGACGGGGCGGCCGTACAGGATGCGGTTCTGGGCGTGCGTGACGGCCTCGTACATCGCGTGCTCGCAGATGCCGATGGAGGCGGTGCAGAGGTTGAACTTGCCGACGTTGACGGTGTTCAGGGCGGCGTCGAACGCGGCGCGCCCGGTGTGCAGCACGTCCTCGGCGGCTACGGGATAGTCCTCGAGCCGGAACTCGCTGACGAACTTCGACGAGTCGACGACGTTCTTCACCAGGTGGTAGTTCGCGTGCCGGCTGTCGGCGGCGAAGAAGACGTACGCGTCGGGGCCCTCGAGGTCGCTGCGGCGGCCGAAGACGGAGACGAGTCCGGCGGCGTTGCCGTTGCCGATGTAGTACTTGGAGCCGGTGGCGCGGAAGCCGCCCTGCCCGTCGGGCTCCAGGAGCATGTCGGTGGAGTAGATGTCGGCGCCGTGCGTCTTCTCGGACAGGCCGAAGGCGAACACCTCGCCCTGGGCGAGGAGTTCGGCGGCGCGGGCGCGCGCGGCGGCGTTCCCGCTCTGCCAGACGGGGCCGAGGCCGAGGATGGTGACCTGCCAGGCGTACCAGTAGTCGAGGCCGTAGAAGCCGAGGATCTCGTTGAGCGCGGCGATGCGGGCGGTGTCCCAGCGCTTGTCGCCCTCGCCCTCGCCGGCTTCGGTCTTCGGGGTGAGGAAGGCCGCGAACAGCCCTTCCTTGGCGGCGAAGGCGAGGAAGTCGCCGAGCCAGGCGCGGGTGCGGTAGTCCTCGATCAGCTGCCGCTTGCCGCGCTCCTCGAACCAGTCGACGGTGGCCCGCAGCAGCCGGCGGGTCTCGGGGTCGAAGTGTGCGGGGTCGTAGGTCCGCGGGTTGAAGAGGAGCGGGTCGGCCATGGACGGGTGCCGCCTTTCGGTGAGGGGTCGGGGGTTCAGCGCGCGGCGCGGAACCGGTGGAGGGTGGCGAGCACGTCGTCGAGCCAGGCGATCATCATGCGCTCGTACGCGATGCCGCCGCGCAGCACGACGTGCTGCAGTTCCCGCTCGGCGTCGGCCGGCCCGTAGGGGCCGCCGTCGGAACCTCTGCCGAAGTCCCGTGTCTCACCGGCGAGATAGTGGGCGAGCCGTTCGGAATGCGCCTGCCGGTGCCGTTCGACCTCGCGGATCAGCGCGGTCGGATCGTCGAAGGCGGCGCCGCGGATCTTCACGGCGAGGTCGTGCCGTACGGTCTCGGGCTCGATCGGATCGTGGAGCCAGCTGGTGAGCGCGGCCCGCCCGAGGTCGGCGACGGAGTACTCCTTCTTGTCCGGCCGCCCGTGCTGCGGAACCTCCCGCGCGTCGATCCAGCCGTCGTGCTCCATCCGCTTGAGCACGCGGTAGATCTGCTGGTGAGTGGCGGTCCAGAAGTACCCGATGGACCGCTCGAACCGCCGGGCCAGCTCGTAGCCGGAACCCGGCTTCTCAAGGAGCGACACGAGGATCGCGTGTTCGAGCGCCATGCCCGAGATCCTGCTATGCAACTCGTTGCATAGCAAGTGTGCCGCCCCGGTGAGACACGGCTCACCCCGGCGGGAACGTAGGCTCGGGGCGGCAACCTTGTGACGAGGAGGGTCCATGAACTCCGCCGATGCCGACCGGCAGCAGCTGGACGCGGTCAGTGTCCTCAATGCGAAGACCACGCTCGTGCAACTTCTGGGGCGGGCAGGGGTCTACTCGGGGGACGCGGAGGAGCTGATCGGCATCGTGGAGGCCGGGGCGCTGGCCGTCGCGCACCGCGAGGCGCGGGAGATCAAGAAGCAGGCCCCGCGGGAGAAGGGCGAGCTGTACGAGTCGGGGTGGCACGACGGGATCCGCACCGTCGCCGTCGAGCTCGGCGAACTGTCGGAGCGGACGCTGCGGCAGGCGGTACGGGCGGACACGGCCGACGAGGGGCGGACCCGCGTCGGGCGGATGGAGGTGGAGCGGGCGAAGGTGGCGGTCACGCCGCTGCATCTGACCTTCGCCGCCGAGTCCGAGCTGGACCCCGAGGTCTCCGAGCAGGTGCTGGTCGCCGTGCTCGCCACGATGACCGCCCGGGAGCGCGCCGGCTACGCGGGGCGGCTGACCGAGTTCGCGGCCGCCCACCGGGTGCGCCTCGAGCGGCTGTTCGCGGAGTACGGGCCGGGCAGCCCCATCGCGATCCACGGCCGGTACTCGCTGCTCCACTCCCCCACCTGCATCGCCGTCCTGGAACGCCTCGGCGCCGATCCGGGGCCGCTGCGGGAGGAGTGGGACGCGGCCGAGCTGCCGCCCGCGTGGCTGGACGGGCTGTGGGCCGCCTGGGAGTCGGCGTCCTGATCCCGGCTCAGGCGTCCGGCGGGCGCCGGGCTGCCGCCATTCGGGGCAACCCGCCCCGGCGGGCGGCGCGGGTGCGGCGGCTTGCGGTTATCCATGGCCGGTGTCGCCTCGACGAGGCGCGTGCCGAGACCGCAGCAGCACCCGACGCCGAAAGGGGCGCCTCATGGCCGTCCAGCCCGTTCCCGCGGAGTACCCGCGCATCACCCCGTACCTGTGCATCGACGGCGCCGCGGCCGCGATCGACTTCTACGTGTCCGTGCTCGGCGCCGAGGAGAAGACCCGGATGCCGGCGCCCGGCGGGAAGATCGGCCACGCCGAGATCGCGCTGGGCAACTCGATCGTCATGCTCGCCGACGAGTACCCCGACATGGACTTCCGCTCGCCGAAGGCCATCGGCGGCA
This sequence comes from Streptomyces solicamelliae, assembly GCF_045348655.1. Taxonomy (NCBI): domain Bacteria; kingdom Bacillati; phylum Actinomycetota; class Actinomycetes; order Kitasatosporales; family Streptomycetaceae; genus Streptomyces; species Streptomyces solicamelliae. The sequence goes on along the minus strand of NZ_CP160404.1, from coordinate 6,723,355 downwards.
CGCCGCTGATGCTGCACGCGTACGTCGAGGACGTCGACGCGGTGTTCGCGAAGGCCCTGGCCCAGGGCGCCAGGGAGCTGCGGCCGGTGCGGGACGAGTTCTACGGCGACCGGGTCGGGCAGTTCGAGGACCCGTTCGGCCACCGCTGGAGCGTCGCCTCGCACATCGAGGACGTCTCGGAGGAGGAGATGAGGAAGCGGGCCGCGGAGGTCATGGGGGGCATGGACCCCGGCGCGGGAAACGGCTGAGCGAACGGATAGGTTGTCCTGCATGAATGCGACGCCCACGCACAAGGACAGCCCGAGTCGTACCGCGCTGGTCGAGGAGCTGATGGGGCGGTTCCCGCATGTGCCGCGGGAGGCGGTGATCAAGGAGGACCTGCTGCGCGGCGGCATGGCCTTCGACGAGTCCGCGCTCAGCGGCACCGCGGACGGCGGCTCGGGGGACGTGAAGCCGAAGTCGTACTTCATCTTCTCCTTCGACCACCGCACCCTGCCGGAGCTGGGCGCGGCCGCGCTGAACCGTCCGCCGGAGGAGATCGTGCTCACCGGCGGCCCCTACGAGCTGCGCCGCACGGTGGTGTCGGTGCGGGTCAACCCGGACTCCCCGTACGTGGTGCGGGGCGGCGAGGACGGGTCGCTCGGCCTCTATCTCGACGGCCGGCGGATCTCCGACGTGGGTCTGCCGCCGATGCCGGAGTACTACCGGCACACGCTCTCCAACGGGAAGTCCGTGATGGAGGTCGCGCCCACCATCCAGTGGGGCTACCTGATCTATCTGACGGTCTTCCGGGTCTGCCAGTACTTCGGGGCCAAGGAGGAGTGCCAGTTCTGCGACATCAACCACAACTGGCGCCAGCACAAGGCCGCGGGCCGGCCGTACACCGGTGTGAAGCCGGTCGAGGAGGTGCTGGAGGCGCTGGAGATCATCGACCGGTACGACACGGCCGGGACCTCCCGCGCGTACACGCTCACCGGCGGCTCGATCACCTCGAAGGTGGCCGGTCGCGACGAGGCGGACTTCTACGGCCACTACGCGAAGGCGATCGAGGAGCGCTTCCCGGGCCGCTGGACCGGCAAGGTGGTCGCGCAGGCGCTGCCGCGTGACGCCGTGCAGCGGTTCCACGACTACGGCGTGCGCATCTACCACCCCAACTTCGAGGTGTGGGACCGCCGGCTGTTCGAACTGCACTGCCCCGGCAAGGAGCGGTACGTCGGGCGCGACGAGTGGCACCGCAGGATCCTGGACTCCACGGAGGTGTTCGGGGCGCGCAACGTGATCCCGAACTTCGTGGCCGGCATCGAGATGGCGGAGCCGTTCGGCTTCACCAAGGTCAGCGAGGCGATCGCGTCGACGCAGGAGGGTCTTCGGTTCTTCATGTCGCACGGCGTGGTGCCCCGGTTCACCACCTGGTGCCCGGAGCCGACCACTCCGCTGGGCAAGGCGAATCCGCTGGGCGCGCCGCTGGAGTACCACATCCGGCTCCTCGAGACGTACCGGGCGACGCTCGAGGAGTTCGGGCTGAGCTCCCCGCCCGGGTACGGCCCGGCGGGTCCGGGGCGGGCGGTGTTCTCGGTCAGTTCGTTCATGGACAGCCTGGAGGGGCTGGAGCAGCCGGAGTCCTGACGGACGGGGCGGGGCGGGGCGGGGCGGGGCGGCCTACGGTGTGCTGTCGGCCCCGCCCCGCTCCGTCGCCGGCACCCGGCGCGGGTGCCGCAGGCAGGAGGCGACGACCACCAGCGGCCACACGGCCTGGATGCAGGTCACGACGCGCTCCGCGACCCCGGCCACGCCGTCGGTGTTCATCTCGTAGATGAACCAGCCCGCGGTGAGGCCCATGACGGCGGTCGCCGCGAGGGCCGGGGCGGGCCGTAGGCCCCACGGCGGGACGGCGGTCCGGCCGCGTACGGCCGCCAGGACCGGCCAGACGGCCAGCAGGACGAAGCCGACGGCGGCGACCGAGCCGTGCCGCAGGGAGCCTCCGCTGCTGGGCGCGGGGACGAAGGACACCACCAGCGCCGCCAGCCCCCCGCCGGCCAGGGCCAGCCGTCCGGCGCGCTCGGCCGTGCGCAGGCCGTAGGCGGTGAACAGGTGGCAGACGCCGAGGCCGAACAGCGCGCCGGTCATCACCCAGAACCCGGCCGCCCCGTACGCCGCCAGCACGCTGATCGTCTGCCGCACCGGGTCGTACGCGGTCCCCTCCAGGTGCCCCGCGATCATCCAGCCGCTGATCAGGAGGACCGGGGCGCACCCCGACGAGAACAGGGCCCATCGTGGAACGGAATACACCGGAACACGATAAATCGGCTCATCTCGCCGCGCACTCACGCGGCGAGGCGTGGCGTCCGGGGGTTCTCGGGGGCCGCCCGGTGTGACAGCCTGCCGGACATGATCATCGGAGCGAGCGAGGAACACGTCCGCCTGCGCCCCTTGCCGGACGAGGCCGCCGCGCTGCTGCGGGAGGTGGGCGCGCCGCCGCGCCTGGTCGCTCATCTGCGGGCCGTGCACGACGTGGCGGCGCAGCTCGTCGACTGGGTGACGGCCCAGTGCCCGGCGCTGGGCCTCGACCGGGAGGCGGTCTTGTTCGGCGCGGCCACGCACGACATCGGCAAGGCCGTGCACCGCGCCGAGCTGTCCGGGCCGGGCTCGGCGCACGAGGAGGCGGGGCGCGCGCTGCTGCTCGCGCACGGGGTGCGCCCGGACCTCGCGCGGTTCGCGGGGAGCCACGCGCGGTGGGACGCGGAGGGCGTCGGGGTCGAGGACCTGCTGGTGAGCCTCGCGGACAAGGTCTGGAAGAACAAGCGGGTCCCGGAGCTGGAGGACCGGGTCGTCGCGGAGCTGGCCCGCGCGGGCGGGCTGCCCGTGTGGGAGGCGTTTCTGCGGCTCGACGAGGAGCTGACCCGGATCGGGGACGGCGCGGAGGAACGGCTCGCGTACCAGGCGGCGCACCCCGTCGACGGGTGAGCAGGACGGGGTCGGTAGATTTCGGGCGGAAGCCGTACGAGGAAGCGGAGAACAGTGTTCGGTATCGGTGAGCTCGCGATCCTGGCGATCGTGGTCGTCCTCCTGTTCGGTGCGAAGAAGCTGCCCGAACTGGCCCGCAACGCCGGCAAGGCGGGGCGCATCCTCAAGAGCGAGGCGAAGGCGATGAAGGCCGAGGGCGAGGCGCCGCCGCAGGCGACGTACGTGGTGAAGGAGACCCGGCCGCTGAAGGGCGGGGCCGAGGGGTCCTCCGCCGCGTCCTGACCGCGGCCCCGGACCGGCTACGGTCCGAGGTGGAGTGGGGCACCCGGAGGAGGCTGCCGTGCGGATCACCGTGCTGACGGTTCCGGACTGCCCGAACGGGCCGGTCGTCGAGGCGCGCATCGCCGAGGCGCCGGCGGGCCGGGCGGTCGGGGTCGAACCCGTCATCGAGCCCGTCGTGGAGCGCGTCGTCGTCCGCGACGAGGCGGCCGCGGTCCGCCACGGCATGGCGGGTTCGCCTACGGTGCCGGTCGACGGCGAGGACCCGTTCGCCGGGCAGGGCGCGGTGCCGAGCCTGTCCTGCCGGGTGTACCGCGAGGCGGGCCGGACGGACGGCGCGCCGAGCGTCGCCGCGCTGCGGGCCGCGCCGGCGGCGGACGGGGAGGGATGAGGGCGGATGCGGATCAGGATCGAGGGGTCCGAGCTGCCGGGTCGTACGTGCACGCCGGCTCCGGGATTCCCCGGGTACGACGACGTGCGGGTGGCCGTCCAGCGGCGTGGCCGGCCGGACGAGTTGCTCGACCCGCACCCCGGGGACGCGGCGGCCGCGGCCTGGGTGCTGGAGTGCACGGTGACGGCGACGGACGCGGGGTTCGACGTCGAGGGGCCCTGGATCCAGGGGCGGCCGGGCGGGCGGTTCGTGTATCTGTCGTGGACGGCCGAGGGCGGGATGTTCCGGCGGGCCAAGCTGATGCTCGACGGGGTCGAGCCCGGGACGCTCGCGGACGCCGTGGCGGCCGGGCTGCTCGTGGCGCGGCTCGGGCTCACCGACGCGAAGGGGCAGCCCCTGTGCGCCGCGGTGCGGCCGCCGCTCGTGACCTGGTCCGCCGGACCCGCGTCCTAGCGGTCACCCGGTCGGGTGGAAGGGCCGTACACGCCGGGCTGCGGGCCGTCCGCGCGCGCGGCCTGAGACGATCATGCTCGGGTGATCCACTCCCCAATCGCCGCACGCCGCCGGGCCGTTCCCGTCGCCGTGGCCGCGCTCTGCCTGTTGTCCCTGTCGTCCGCCCTGCCCGCCACGGCCCAGCCCGCCGGTGGCGGGAAGCGTCCGCCCACCGCCGCCGAGGCGCGTACCGACGCCTATCTCGCCGCCGTGCGCGAGCAGCCCGCCGCGGCCGCCGACTTCTTCCGGCGGCTGCCCAAGGGCGGCGAACTGCACAACCACCTCTCGGGCGCGGTGTCCACGGAGTACCTGATCCGGCTGGCCGGCGAGGACGGCCTGTGCATCGACACCGCCACGATGACCGCGGTCGTACCGCCCTGCGGGCCGGGCAAGCGGCCCGCGGCGGAGGCGCAGACCGATCCGGCGTTCCACGACGCGCTCGTGCGGGCCTGGTCGATGCAGGACTTCCCGCCGGACGGCAACGGCCACGACCACTTCTTCGACACCTTCGGCAAGTTCGGCGAGGTGACCTGGCGGCACCGCGGCAAGCTGCTCGCGGAGGTCGCCGACGACGTGGTGCGGCAGAACCAGTTCTATCTGGAGACGATGGTCAGCCCGGCCTCCGACGGGGCGAGGAAGCTCGCCGCCGAGGTCGGCTGGGACCCCGACCTGGCCGCGCTGCACGGCAAGCTGGTGGCGGGCGGCAGGCTGGAGGCCCTGGTGGCCGAGGCACGCAAGGAGACGGACGACGGCGACGCCGAGTTCCGTACGGCGGCCCGCTGTGGCACCGAACAGGCCCGTCCGGGCTGTGGCTTGACGGTGCGTTGGATCTCGCAGGTCTCGCGTGCATCCGCACCCGAGCGGGTCTTCACGCAGATCGCCCTCGGCATGCGACTGGCCGAGCGGGACGACCGCTTCGTCGCGATCAACCTGGTCCAGCCGGAGGACTGGGACGTCTCGCTGCGGGACTACAGCCTGCACATGCGCATGGTCGCGTATCTCCGCACGGTCTACCCGAAGGCCCATGTGACCCTGCACGCCGGTGAGTTGTGGCCCGGGCTGGTGAAGCCGGAGGACCTCGCCTTCCACATCCGGGAGGCCGTGGACGTCGCCCGCACCGAGCGCGTCGGGCACGGCGTCGACCTCGTGCACGAGACGAACTGGCGGAACACGGCCCGCACGATGGCCGCGCGGGAGATCGCCGTCGAGGTGCCGTTCAGCAGCAACGCCCAGATCCTGGGCGTGAAGGGCGCGGACCACCCGTTCGAGACGTACCGCGCCCACGGCGTGCCGGTGGTCCTCGCCACCGACGACCCAGGCATCTCCCGGATCGACGTCAGCCACGAGTACGCGTACGCCGCCCGCACGTACGGGCTGTCGTACCCGGAGCTGAAGGATCTGGCCCGCGCGTCCCTGGAGTACGCGTTCCTGCCCGGCGAGAGCCTGTGGCGGGGGAACCCGACCGCACAGGGCTACCGCCTCGCCGACGTCTGCCGGGGCGAGCGGCCCGGCGCGCCGATCCGTTCCGACGCCTGCCGCCGGCTGGTCGACGGCAGCGCGAAGGCGTCGACGCAGTGGCGTCAGGAGGCGGCGTTCGCCGCGTTCGAGCGGCGGGTCGGGGCTAGTCCGGCCGTGCGGCCCGGGGCGTCGGCGACGTCCCGGGCCGTGGTCAGGGTTCGATGAGGCCGACGCGGATGGCGTAGCGGGTGAGTTCGAGGCGGTCGCGCAGGCCGAGTTTCTGCAGGATGTTGGCACGGTGCCGCTCGACGGTCTTGGGGCTGATGACGAGGAGTTCGCCGATCTCCTTGGAGCTGTGCCCCTCGGCGACCAGCTTCAGGATCTCCTCCTCGCGCTCGGTCACCGGCCGGTCGGGGAGGGCCTCGCCACTGCGGGCACGTTCGAGGTAGCTACGGACGAGGGCGGTCTCCGCGCCGGGGTAGATGAACGGCTCGTCGCGGAGTGCGGAGCGGCACGCCTCGACGAGGTCGCGGTCGGCGACGGACTTGGGCACGTAGCCGTTGGCGCCGGCGCGCAGCGCCTCGAAGAAGTACTGCTCGTTGTCGTACATCGTGAGCATCAGGATCCGCAGCCCGGGCCGGGTGCGGGCGAGTTCGCGGGCGGCCTGGAGGCCGGTGGTGCGGGGCATCGCGATGTCGAGGACGGCGAGGTCGAGGTCGGCGTCGGCGCGCGCGGCCGCGACGGCCTCGGCGCCGTCCCCCGCCTCGGCGACGACCTCCAGGTCGGGCTCGGAGTCCAGGATCAGCCGCACCCCGCGCCGCACGAGCGCGTGGTCGTCGGCCAGCAGAATCCGCGCGGGCCGTCCGCCGGCGGCGGGGCTGGTCATCGCTCACTCCTGGGACTCTCGCCGCTCGGGGGGTCGTCGCTCGGGGGGTCGTAGGGAGGCGGGGCCTCGCCGGGCGGGGCGCTGCGAGGAGGCTCGGCCCCCGGGACCCCGCCGTTCGGCGACTCGCCGTTCGGCGGCTTGTCGCCGGGCGCGGCGTCGCTGGGCAGGGCGCCGTCCGGGGGCTCGTGCCCCGGGGCCGCGCTGATCGGCTCGTCGCTCGTCGCAGGCTTCCCCGGCTGCCGGCTCGTCGGGGTGAGGGCGAGGCGGACGGCTGTGCCGCCGGGCTCGGCCGGGCCGAGGCGGAGGGTGGCGCCGATCAGGAGGGCGCGCTCGCGCATGCCGCTGATGCCGGCACCTTCGGGCGCGTCGCCGAGGCCGCGACCGTCGTCCTGGACGAGGAGTTCGGCGCCGCCGTCCGGCAGGGGGCTCAGCCGGATCTCGACGCGGGAGGCGCCGGAGTGCCGGACGACGTTCGTGAGGCCCTCCTGCGCGACGCGGTACACGACGAGCTCCGTCGCCGGGTCCAGCGGCGGCAGTCCGGGCACGATACGGGTCGTCACGGCGAGCCCGGGCGCGGCGAACTCGGCGGCGAGCGAGCGCAGCGCGCTGTGCAGGCCCAGCTCCTCCAGGACCCCGGGCCGCAGCCGGCGGGCGATACGCCGGATCTCCTCCAGGCCGGCCCGCGTGGTCTCCTGGGCCTGGTGGAGGTCCTCGCGTACGGCGTCGGGGGCGCTGTCCGCGGCGTGCTTCAACTGGAGCAGCACGGCGGTCAGGGACTGGCCGATCTCGTCGTGGAGCTCGCGCGCGATCCGCTGCCGCTCCGCCTCCAGCGCGGTGAGCACCCGGCCGCTGCTCGTGGCGCGTTCGGCCTCGAGGCGGTCGAGCATGGCGTTGAAGGTGGCGGTGAGCTCGGCCATCTCCCCCTGACCGGTCACCCGCGGCCGCTCCCCCGGCTGCAGCAGGTCCGCCGCGGCCATGGCCCGGCTCAGCCGGCCGAGGGGCGCGAGGCCGACCCGGAGCAGTACGGCGTTGAGCACGAGCATGACGGCGAGCCCGCAGCCCAGCACGATCGCCTCGCCGAGGAGCACCGGCGTGGAGACGGTGACCGGCCCGAACAGCGCGCCCACCGCGAGGACCAGAACGGCCGCGTTCAGCAGGAAGATCCGCCAGTACAGTGACACGGTCCCACGCCTTTCCGGGTCCTCACCGAGCCCTGCCTCTCCTGCCGTGACCTGCGAAGGAGCCTACGTCCCCGGCTCATCCTCGACCGGCCGGCACGGCCGGGTCCATCCGTGCCGACACCCATATTTTCGTACCGCAGAAAATGGCACCATGATCCGGCCCCGGCCCGGCGCGTCTCGCCGCGTCCCCACGCCGTAGGCACCCTGCACCGAACGAGACAAGGGGGATGAGCCGTGTCCGCTCCACGGATGAGCACGACGCCGCTGCCCGGCATCGGGGTCAAATACGACCTCACCACACGAGAACACCGCCATGTGTCGGTCGTCGCACACCGCGACGGCACCCGCAGCGTGAACATCTACCGTGCCGACGACCCCGACGCCTGCCTGCAGTCGCTGCATCTGACCGCCGGTGAGAGCGCGGCACTGATCGACGCGCTGATGCCCGCGCACCACAGCCCGAGCCTGCTGCACACCACCGAACTCGGCCTGGTGGCCGAGCGGATCGAGCTGTCCGCGACGTCCCACTGGAACGGCCGGCAGCTCGGCGAGACCCGGATGCGGACCGAGACCGGCGTCTCCCTCGTCGCCGTGCTGCGCCGCGCGGATGCCGTGCCGTCCCCGGGTCCCGACTTCCGGCTCGCCGGGGGCGACACGCTCATCGTCATCGGCACCCGCGAAGGCGTCGACGCCGCCGCCCTGATACTCGAAAGGGAGTGATCCGTGCACTCGTCCGCCGTCTTTCTCATCGAGTTCGGCGCCATCATCCTCGGTCTCGGCCTGCTCGGCCGCATCGCCGGACGGCTCCGGTTCTCCCCCATCCCGCTGTACCTCCTCGCCGGTCTCGCCTTCGGGCAGGGCGGGCTGCTGCCGCTCGGCGCGAGCGAGGAGTTCGTGGCCATCGGCGCGGAGATCGGCGTCATCCTGCTGCTGTTGATGCTGGGTCTGGAGTACACGGCCTCGGACCTGGTCACCAACCTCAAGACGCAGTACCCGGCCGGCCTCGTCGACATGTGCCTCAACGCGCTGCCCGGCGCGGCGATGGCGCTGCTCCTGGGCTGGGGGCCGGTCGCCGCCGTGGTCCTGGCGGGTGTCACCTGGATCTCGTCGTCCGGTGTGATCGCGAAGGTCCTCGGCGACCTGGGACGGCTCGGCAACCGGGAGACCCCGGTGGTGCTGAGCATCCTGGTCCTGGAGGACCTGGCGATGGCGGTGTACCTGCCGATCGTCACCGCGCTGCTGGCCGGCGTCGGGCTCGCCGCGGGCAGCGCCACGCTGGCGATCGCGCTCGGCGTCGCGGGTCTGGTGCTCTTCCTCGCGGTCCGGTACGGCCGGCTGGTCTCGCGCTTCGTGTCGCACGACGACCCCGAGAAGCTGCTCCTGGTGGTGCTCGGCCTGACCCTGCTGGTCGCCGGCGTCGCGCAGCAGCTGCAGGTGTCCGCCGCGGTCGGCGCGTTCCTGGTCGGCATCGCGCTGTCCGGTGAGGCGGCGGAGGGCGCGCACCATCTGCTGAGCCCGCTGCGGGACCTGTTCGCGGCCGTGTTCTTCGTGTTCTTCGGTCTGCACACCGACCCGGCGAGCATCCCGCCGGTGCTGCTGCCGGCGCTGGCGCTGGCCGTGGTCACGGCCGGGACGAAGATCGCGACGGGGTACTGGGCGGCCCGGCGGGCCGGTATCTCGGTCAAGGGCCGCTGGCGCGCGGGCGGCACGCTGGTGGCCCGCGGCGAGTTCTCCATCGTCATCGCGGGCCTCGCGGTCACGGCGGGCATCGAGCCGTCGCTCGGCCCGCTGGCCACGGCGTACGTCCTGATCCTGGTCGTCCTCGGCCCGCTGACGGCCCGTTACACGGAGCCCGTGGCCACCTGGTTCACCACCCGGCGCACGAAGGCCGTAGCGGCCGCTGACCTGCCGGCCCCGGAACCGGTCCGGCAGGAGGGCTGAGCCCCGGCCGGGCCGGGGCGGCCCCGCGCCGCCCGGGCCCGGCCTGACGTCACTCCCAGTCGTCCCAGGGCGGGTCGATCTCGTCCGGGTCGAACGGCGGTTCGTCGTCGTCCTGCGGCGGTACGGGCTGCTTCGCCGCTGCCGGAGGCTCGGGCGGTGCCTCGCCGCGGGTCTCCGCCAGGGTGTCGAGGACGCCCTGGCCGTACTTGGTCAGCTTGGCCTCGCCGACACCGCCGACGGTGCCGAGCTCCGTGACGGTGGCCGGCAGGACGGTCGCGATCTCGCGCAGGGTGGCGTCGTGGAAGACCACGTACGCCGGGACGCCCTGCTCGCGGGCGGTCGCCGCGCGCCAGGCGCGCAGCGCCTCGAAGACCGGCACCGCGGCCTCCGGCAGGTCCACCGGCACCCTCGCCCCCTTCCCGCCGGAGCGGGAGCCCGCGGCCTTGCGGGAGGCGGGCACGGGGGCCTTCTCCTTGCGCATCGGGACGGTGCGGCGGCCGCCGAGCACCTCCCCGCTGGCGTCGGTGAGGACCAGCGTGCCGTAGTCGCCCTCCACGGCCAGCAGCCGCTGCGCCAGGAGCTGGCGGATCACGCCGCGCCACTCCGCCGTGCCGATGTCGGCGCCGACGCCGAACACCGACAGGGTGTCGTGGTCGAACTGGATGACCTTGGCGGTCTTCTTGCCCTGCAGGATGTCGATGACCTGCCCCGCGCCGAACTTCTGGCGCCGCTCGTGGGCGAGCCGCCACACCGTGGACAGCAGCTTCTGCGCGGCGACCGTGCCGTCCCAGGACTCGGCCGGCGTCAGGCAGGTGTCGCAGTTGCCGCACGGCTTCGAGGACTGGCCGAAGTACTCCAGGAGGCGGACCCGCCGGCAGTCGACGGTCTCGCAGAGCGCGAGCATCGCGTCGAGGTGGGCGGCGAGGCCGCGCCGGTGGGCCTCGTCGCCTTCGGAGGAGTCGATCAGCTTGCGCTGCTGGACCACGTCCTGCAGGCCGTACGCGAGCCAGGCCGTTGCCGGCTCGCCGTCACGCCCCGCACGGCCGGTCTCCTGGTAGTAGCCCTCGACGGACTTCGGCAGGTCGAGATGGGCGACGAAGCGCACGTCCGGCTTGTCGATGCCCATGCCGAAGGCGATGGTCGCGACGACCACGACACCGTCCTCGCGCAGGAAGCGGGCCTGGTTGGCGGCGCGCTCCCGGGCGTCCATGCCCGCGTGGTACGGGACGGCGTCGACGCCCTGCTCGACCAGGAAGGCGGCGGTCTTCTCGACCGAGGCCCGGGAGAGGCAGTAGACGACTCCGGCGTCGCCCTCGTGCTCGGTCCTGATCAGTTCGAGCAACTGCTTCTGCGCGCTGTTCTTGGGGACGATGCGGTACTGGATGTTGGGCCGGTCGAAGCTGGCGACGAAGTGCTTCGCCTCCTGCAGGCCGAGCCGCTGGGCGATCTCCGCGTGGGTGGCCTCGGTGGCCGTCGCGGTGAGCGCGATCCGCGGCACCTTGGGCCAGCGCTCGTGGAGCATCGACAGGGCCAGGTAGTCGGGCCGGAAGTCGTGGCCCCACTGGGCGACACAGTGGGCCTCGTCGATCGCGAAGAGCGACACCGTGCCCCGGTCCAGCAGCCGCTGCGTCCCCTCCGTGCGCAGCCGCTCCGGGGCCAGGTACAGCAGGTCCAGCTCGTCCGCGAGGAAGGCCTGCTCGACGGCCTGCCGCTCGTACGGGTCCTGGGTCGAGTTCAGGAACCCGGCCCGCACGCCGAGGGCGTTGAGCGCGTCCACCTGGTCCTGCATGAGCGCGATCAGCGGCGAGACGACCACGCCCGTGCCCTGTCTGACCAGCGCCGGGATCTGGTAGCAGAGCGACTTGCCGCCGCCGGTCGGCATCAGCACGAGGGCGTCGCCGCCGGAGACGACCTGCTCGATGATCTGCTGCTGCTCGCCGCGGAAGGAGTCGTAGCCGAAGACGCGGTGCAGCACGTTCAGGGCGTCGGAGATCTCGGGCGAGGCGTCGGTGAGGGCCATTCGAAAAGCCTATCCGGCCCCGCGGACACCCCGGTCCGGACGGCCGGAAACCTGTGGACAACCCCGACGGGCGCACCCTGCCTTCAGGACTGCCTTCCCCGCCCCCAGGCCGTCACCCGTTGCTCCTGATACGTTACGGAATGCCGGATTCATGATCCGGCGACCGACCCTGCCGCCTGCACGACGGGAACTGGAATGACCGGTGGACCCGAACCCATGAGCACCGCGGCCCGTGCGGCCATCGAGCGGGAACTGGCCGATCTGCGCAAGGAGCGCGAGGCCGTCGCCGTCACCCTGCGCGGCGGCGGCGGGGACCAGACCGGCGACCGGGTCGATCAGGCCGACGAGCTGGAGCGCGGCACCGAGCTGGACCGGCTCGACCGCCGCATCGCCGACCTGGAGGACCGGCTGAAGCAGGCGGACGTCGCCGGGGCCCCGTCGGCCGACGTCGTCGGCGTGGGCAGCACCGTGACGGTGCGCTTCGCGGACGGCGACGAGCAGACGGTGCACATCGGCGAGGTCGCCGAGATGTATGACGCGGACATGGTGACCGCCGACAGCCCCCTCGGCAGCGCGCTGATGGGCAGCCGTGCCGGCGACACCGTCACGTACAAGGCGCCCGACGGGCCGACCAGCGCCGTGGTCGTGTCCCTCGGCGGCCCGGGCGGCGCGTCGTAGTTCGCACGCGAGGCCCGCGAGCGGCGGAACGCGGTCGGGTGCCCCAAGCCCCCAGGACACGGATGGCGGTGGCGGCATGGCAGTGGTGCGGGTCGACGGCGTCGACGTCGCCTATACGCGGGAGGGGCGGGGGCCGGTCGTGGTCCTCGTTCACGGGGCCGGGATCGACGGGCGGATGTGGCAGCCGCAGGTCGAGGCGCTGGCGGACGAGTTCACGGTGGTGGCCTGGGACGAGCCGGGGTCCGGACGGTCCGGCGCCCTGCCGGCGGGCTTCGGGCTCGCCGACTTCGCACGCGCTCTCGCCACGGTGATCGAGGACGTGGGGCTCGGGCCCGCCCAGGTCGCGGGCCTGTCCTGGGGCGGGACGGTGGTCCTGGAGCTGTACCGACGGCGGCCCGACCTGGTGCGATCGCTGCTGATGGTGGACACGTACGCCGGCTGGAAGGGCTCGCTGCCGCCGGAGGAGGTCGCGGCGCGGGTCGAGGGGGCACGGCGGATGCTCGCCGCGCCCCGGGAGGAGTTCGACCCGACGCTGCCCGGGCTCTTCAGCGCCGGCCCCCCGGAGCGCTTCGCGGTGCTGCTGGAAACGATGAGCAGGGACGTACGGCCGGAGACCATGGCCGCGCAGCTCTCCCTGATGGCCGAGGCCGACCAGACGGACCTGCTGCCCCGGATCACGGTGCCCACCCTTCTCCTGTGGGGTGAGCGCGACACCCGGTCTCCCCTGGAGGTCGCCCACGCCTTCCGGGAGGCGATCCCGCACACCGAGCTGGTGGTGATCCCCTCGGTGGGCCACGTGAGCAACCTGGAGGCGCCGGAGGCCTTCACGGCGGCCGTGCGCGCCTTCTGCCGCGCGCACGCCTAGGGTTCTCACCCCTCGGTCCCTCGCCCGCCGGGCAGCCGGCGGCGCCCGGCAGAGCCGGGGAACGCCTCCGCTGGGCGCACCGCTAGCGCAGCGGACCCGGCCCCCGCAGCCCCAGGTGGCGCAGGGCCGCGGCCGCCGCGCCCGCCCCGCACATGCCGTGCGCCCCCGGACCGGGCGGGGTGGCGGCCGAGCACAGGTACACGCCGGGCACACCCGTGGCGTACGGGTCGAGCGCGGGCCGCGCGCCGAGGAGCAGCTGGGGCACGTTCTTCGCCCCGGTGAGGATGTCGCCGCCCGCGAAGTTCGGGTTGGCGGCGGCGAAGTCCGCGGGCCGCGTGACGCGCAGGCCGACGATCCGCTCCCGTACGCCGGGGGCGAAGCGCTCCAGCTGCCGCAGCACGGCCTCGGTGGCGTCGCCGTCGTAACCGTGCGGCACGTGGGCGTAGGTCCAGACGGGGTGCACGTCGCCGACGGAGCGTGAGGGGTCGGCGAGGTACTGCTGGCCGACCAGGACGAACGGCCGCTCGGGCATCCGCCCGGCCGTCACCTCCCGCTCGGTGCGGGCGACCTCCTCCAGCCGGCCACCGACGTGCACCGTCCCGGCCCGCCGGGCGCGCTCGTCCGTCCACGGCACCCCGCCCTCGACGGCCAGGTCGACCTTGTACGCGCCGGGGCCCCGGCGGAAGCGCGTGTACGCGGCCTTCGCCCGGGCCGGGAGCCGGTCGCCGTACAGGGCGGCGACCTGAGCCGGGTCGAGGTCCAGGAGGGTGACGCCGGCGGGCGGGAGCTGTCGGCGGTCGGTGATCCGTACCCCGGTCTCGATGGTGCCGCCGTGCGCGCGCAGCACCGCGGCGAGGCTGCGGGCGACGGCCTGCGAGCCGCCCTCGGCGACGGCCCAGCCGGCGGCGTGGCCGGCGGTCAGGATGCCGATCCCGATCGCCGAGCTGAAGGGATGCGTCAGCGGCTGGTACGCGTGGGCGGCCACGCCCGCCCACAGGGCGCGCGCCTGCGGGGTGCGGAAGAGCCGGGCGAGCACGGTGGCGGGCAGGACGGTGGGCGCGCCGAAGCGGGCGAGCAGCAGCGGGTGGGCCGGGACGCGCAGCAGCGGGCCCAGCACGTCGTGGGCGAGGTCGTCCCAGCGTCGCGCGGAGGGCCCGAGCAGGGCGCGGTAGCGGTCCGCGTCGGCGCCGAGCCCGGCGGCGGTCTCGTCGACGGAGCGCAGGAGCACGCCGGCGGTGCCGTCGTCGAGGGGGTGCACACAGTCGATCTCGGGCAGTCGCCAGCGCAGCCCGTGCGCCTCCAGGCCGAGGGCGCGGAGCGCGGGCGAGGCGACGGCCATGGGGTGGACGGCCGAGCAGTGGTCGTGCAGCAGTCCGGGCAGGATCGCCTCGTCGCTGCGGGTGCCGCCGCCGACCTCGTCCGCCGCCTCCAGGAGCGTGACGTCCAGACCCGCCCTGGCCAGAAGGGCGGCTGCGGCAAGGCCGTTGGGCCCGCCGCCGACCACGACCGCGCTGTTCCGGGAACTCATACGGCCGAGTATCCCCCGGCCCTCCCGACTCCCCCGCCGCACCCGCCGCACCGGCCGCACCCGCCGCCCCGGCTGCCGGGCTCCCCGGCTCAGCCGCCGAAGATCCCCACGACGAGGTTGATGGCGGTGGCGAGGATGCTGGTGCCGAAGACGTACGACAGCATGCAGTGCCGCAGGATGACCCCGCGCAGTCCCGTCGTGTCGACGTTGTTGTCGGAGACCTGGTAGGTCATGCCGAGGTTGTAGCTGAAGTAGAGGAAGTCGACGTAACGGGGATGTTCCTGGTTGTTGAAGTCGATCCCGCCCTCCGGCGCCGAGTAGTAGATGTAGGCGTACCGGGCCGCGTACATCAGGTGCAGCGAGGCCCAGGTCATGAAGACGCCGAGCAGCGCGAGGGCGGCCGCGGCCTGGCTCAGCCCCGACTTGTCGGCCACGAGCAGCACGCCGATCGCGCTGAGTCCGCCCACGGCGGTGCCGACGACGGCGATCTCCTCGACGACCGGCCGGAACTCCTCGCGGCGGGCGTTGTCCTTGGTGGCCTCGCCGTCCAGGGGCCACAGGGCGAGCCAGCCGGAGACGACGAACAGGGTCTCCGCCGCGGCGACGCTGGAGAGGAAGCCCAGTTCCGCGCTCTCGGTGGGCAGCGCGACGGCCACGCCGACGAGGGCGCCGACGACCAGTGCGCCGAGCGCGCGGGGAACGGTGGGCAGCGGCATGGGGCCTCGCGGGGGTGAGGGGGCCGGCTGGGGGCGGGACGGGCTCAGCCTTCGAGGACGACCACGGCCTCGTCCGTGTACGGCAGGAACGTCAGCGTCTCCTGCAGGTACAGGTCGATCCCGTGGGCGTCGTGGGAGGTGTAGCCGATCGCCACGTCCTGGCCGATGAGCAGTTCGAAGTCGCCGCCGCGGGTGGACAGCACGAGCGCGCCGCGCAGCGCGGGCGCCCAGATCGGCGGGCCGTCCAGCATGCGGCCGAGGTGGGCGGCGATCGGGTAGCCGTGGTCGGAGGTCTCGCTGACCGCCGCGTACTCGTCCGCGCCGAGCAGCAGCGCGTACGGGCCGTCGACGCCGGCGAGGCGCAGCGAGGTCAGGGCCCGGCTGACCGCGTCGGGGTAGTCGCGGGGCTCGGCGGGCAGCCGGAGGACCGGGTTGGAGGAGCAGTCGCGCAGGCCCTCGACTCCGGCCGCCTCGTAACCGTCGAAGACCATGCGGTCCTCGACGAAGGCCAGGGTGCGCGCCGCGTCCTTGACGGGCTGCCAGTCGGAGTCCTTCGCGCCGCGCTCCACGTCGTCGACGGCGGCCCGGGTCACGGTGAACGGCACCTTCAGCTCGACGAGCGGCCGGGCGTCGCGGAGCCGGGCGGTGACACCGGGGGCCGGCGGGGACAGTTCGTCCAGGTGTCCGGTGCTCGCGGCGGCGAGTTCGGGGCCGGCCGCGTCGGGGACGTCGACGACGCGGCGGCTCGCGCTGTGCCGGCGGAAGGTGCGGCCGGCCTCCTCCTCGATCTCGGCCCAGGCGCCGGGCGTGATGGGGGCGAGTTCGCGGTGGAGGTTGTTCGGGGTCGTCATCAGGACCGGACTCCTTTCAGGCTGCCGATACCCAGCGAGGCGTCACCGGGGCGGACCGCCGGGGCGGGCGGGGACGTCTCGGCGGGGCGGGCTGCCTCGGCGGGCGGGGCGGGGAGGTCGTCGAGGACGTCGGCTGCGGGCACGAAGAACAGGCCGCCGGTGACGGCCCGGGAGAAGTCGAGGACCCGGTCGGTGTTGCCGGGAGGGTCGCCGAGGAACATGTTGCGCAGCATGCGTTCGGTGACGTCGGGGGTGCGCGCGTAGCCGATGAAGTACGTGCCGAACTCGGCGCTGCCGACCTGCCCGAACGGCATGTTGTCGCGCAGGATCTGCCGTTCGGTGCCGTCCTCGTCCTCGATGGTGTTCAGCGCGACGTGCGAGTCCGACGGCTGCACGCCCTCGGGGAGTTCGACGTTGCCGGACTTGGTGCGGCCGATGACGTGCTCCTGCTCCTCGACGGTGAGCGCGTCCCAGGCCGTCATGTCGTGCAGGTACTTCTGCACGATCACATAGCTGCCGCCCGCGAAGTCCGGGTCCTCGTCGCCGATGTACACGGTGTCGGCGGCCGCACGGCCCTCGGGGTTCTCGCTGCCGTCGACGAAGCCGAGCAGGTCGCGCTCGTCGAAGTACTTGAAGCCGTGCACCTCGTCGACGACGGTGAGCGCGGGTCCGAAGTGGTCCATGACCAGCCGGGCCAGCTCGAAGCAGAGGTCCATGCGCCGGGCGCGCAGATGGAAGAGCAGGTCGCCGGGGGTGGCCGGGGCGCGGTGGCGGGGTCCCTGCAGCGGCCGGAAGGGGTGCAGGTCGCGGGGGCGCGGTCCGCCGGCGAGCCGGTCCCAGGCGTCGGACCCGATGCCGGTGACGAGGCTGAGGGTGTCGTCGGGGGAACGGAACGCCACCGACCGGGCGAGCCCGGACAGGCCCCCGAGCCCTTCCCGGACGGCGCGTTCGGCGCCCGGGGCGATGGTGGCGACGAGGAAGACCGCCGCCTTGGCGGGCGGCATGAGCACGGTCTGGGATGCGGCCATGGGACTCCCGTCGGACCACGAAGCACAGGAAAGGCACAGAGAAGGCGCAAAAGGGATGAATGATCATGATCACCCTAGTCGTGGCCCGCGCGGCACGCAGCCCGGGGGCCGCCGGGCGGGGCACCCGGGACGGTGCCGCGGCGGGCCCGGCCGAATGGCAGGGCCCGGACGGCGGACTTAGCCTGCTCGGAGGTGCACCCCCGCCGGGAAGGGCTGAGCGTCGTGACGGTCGAGAAGGAAGAGCCGGAAGCCACCGTGGAACCCCGCGTCGGCCCCGTCCCCCAGGGCGACCCCGAGTTCCACCCGTATCACCACCCCGCCGCCGGCTGGGGCGCGGCCAAGAGCGTCACTCACTTCCTGGTGCGCGAGAAGGCGCTGGTGGACGGGCCGCGGGCGATCATGAAGATGAACCACGAGAACACCGGGTTCGACTGTCCGGGCTGCGCCTGGCCGGACGACACCAAGGGTCTCCATCTGGACATCTGCGAGAACGGCATCAAGCACGTCACGTGGGAGATGACCAGCAAGCGGGTGGGCCGGGAGTTCTTCGCCGCGCACACGGTGACCGAGCTGGCGGAGTGGAGCGACTACGACCTCGAGGACCAGGGCCGGCTGACCGAGCCGATGGTCTACGACCCGGAGTCGGACCGCTATGCCCCGATCAGCTGGAAGGACGCCTTCGAGCTGGTCGGCCGTACGCTGCGCGCCCTGGACGACCCGAACAAGGCCGCCTTCTACACCTCCGGCCGGCTCGGCAACGAGGCCACCTTCCTGTACCAGTTGATGGCCCGCGAGCTCGGCACCAACAACCTGCCGGACTGCTCCAACATGTGCCACGAGGCCAGCGGCCGGGCGTTGCAGGCCGCGCTGGGCACCGGCAAGGGGACGGTCGACCTCAAGGACTGGGAGACCGCCGACGCCCTGTTCATCTTCGGCGTCAACGCCGCCTCCAACGCCCCGCGCATGCTCACCGCACTGTCCGAGGCGTACCACCGCGGCGCGCAGATCGTGCATGTGAACCCACTGGTCGAGGCGGCCGCCACCAAGACGATCGTGCCGCACGACTTCCTCGACATGGCGCTGTACAAGACGACGAAGACCAGCACGCTGAACCTGCAGCCGCGGATCGGCGGCGACATGGCGCTGCTGCGCGGCATGGCGAAGGCGATCCTGGAGCAGTCGGTCACCGACCCGAAGGCGCTGGACCAGGAGTTCATCGAACGGCACACCCAGGGCTTCGAGGAGTACCGCGCGCTGTGCGAGGGCACGCCGTGGGAGGAGATCGAGCACCAGTCCGGACTGAGCCGCGAGGACGTGCTCGACGCGGCGCGGGTGTACGAGGAGGCCGACCGCAGCATCGTCTGCTGGTGCCTGGGCCTCACCCAGCACGAGCACGGCGTGGACACCGTCCGCGAGATCGTGAACCTGCTGCTGCTCCGCGGCAACCTGGGCCGCGAGGGCGCGGGCCCCTCCCCCGTACGCGGGCACAGCAACGTCCAGGGCAACCGGACCTGCGGAATCGACCACCGGCCGACCACCGAGTTCCTGGACCGGCTCGGCGAGGTCTGCGAGATCGACCCGCCGCGCGAGCACGGTCTGGACACGGTCGGCACGATCAAGGCCATGCACGACGGCGACGTGACCGTGTTCGTCGGCATGGGCGGCAACTTCGCGCTGGCCGCGCCGGACACGCCGTACACGTACGCGGCGCTGCAGAAGTGCGAGCTGACCGTGCAGGTGAGCACGAAGCTGAATCGCAGTCATATCGTGCACGGGGACGCGGCGTTGATCCTGCCGTGCCTGGGCCGTACCGAGAAGGACCATCAGCGCAGGGGCGTGCAGAGCACCTCGGTCGAGGACTCGATGAGCATGGTGCACCTGTCGCTCGGCATGAAGCGGCCGGCCTCCAAGCACCTGCTGTCCGAGCCGGCGATCGTCGCGGGCATGGCCCGGGCGGCGCTGCCCGACAGCGCGACGCCGTGGGAGTGGTACATCGAGGACTACGACCGGATCCGCGACACCATGGCCAAGGCCCTCGACGGCTTCGAGGACTTCAACCGGCGGGTGCGGCTGCCGCTGGGCTTCCGGATCAAGCAGCCGGCCCGGGAGCTGATCTTCCTCACCCCGTCCGGACGGGCCGAGTTCTCCTCCGCACCGCTGCCGGACGTGGTGCCCGAGCCGGGCATGCTGGCGCTGGGCACGATGCGTTCGCACGACCAGTGGAACACCACGATCTACTCGGACAACGACCGCTACCGCGGGATCAAGAACCTGCGCACGCTGGTCTTCATGAACCGGGCCGACATGCGCGAGCGCGGGATCGACGACATGGCGCCGGTCGACATCACGAGCACGGCCAGGGACGGCAGTCAGCGGTTCCTCAGCGGCTATCTGGCCGTCCCGTACGACATTCCGCGGGGCTGTGCGGCCGGTTACATGCCGGAGATGAACGTGCTGTGCGCGCTGGCCGACTACAGCACGCAGAGCGACCAGCCCATCATGAAACATGTGAAGGTCACCATCGTCCCGTCGACCGCGAGCGCTCCGCCCCCGGCCGACTGAGCGTCAGCAGGCGCCCACCCATGCGTCCTCGCCGCTGGTGAAGATCTGGTGCTTCCAGATCGGCACCTCGTGCTTCAGATCCTCGACCAGGCGCTCGCACGCGGCGAACGCCTCCGCGCGGTGCGGGCAGGAGACGGCCGCGATCACGGCGATGTCGCCGACGGCGAGCGGACCGGTCCGGTGCACGGCGGCCAGCGCGCGGACCGGGAAGTCGGCGGCGACCTTCTCGGCCACCCGGCGCAGTTCGCCGACAGCGCCGGGGTGGGCGCTGTACTCCAGGGTGGTCACGTCCCGGCCGCCGTCGTGGTCGCGCACGGTGCCGACGAACAGGGCGGTGCCGCCGGCGGCGGCGTCGCCGACCGCCGCGTACACCTCGTCGAGGGAGAGCGGGGTGTCGCGTACGCCGAGCAGGCGGACGGGGTCGGCGGGGGTGCGGGGCGGGGTCGTCATGAGGCTGGTCCTGGGGAGAGGGAGGGCGGTCGACGGAACGGGACGGGCTCAGCCTCCGGCGAACGGGGGCAGGACCTCGACCGTGCCTCCGTCGGCCAGGGGGACGGCGGCGTGATCCCGGTCGCCGACCGGGTGTCCGTCCACGAGGAACGAGCAGTACCCGAGGACGGCGGCGAAGCGCGGCCGGTCGGCGTGGCGGGTCCGGGCCGCGTCCAGTGCCTCGGCGAGCGTGGCCGCCCGCCGCCGGTCAGCCGCACCGAGGTGACGCCGAGGCGCTCGGTGGCGACGCGGACGAGTCGGACGACCTCGTCGTCGGTGAGCAGTTCGGGCCGGGGCAGCCAGTTCAGTCCCTCGGCCGGCATGCAGTACGTGCACCGCAGATTGCACCGGTCGGTCAGGGAGACCCGCAGGTCGGTGTGGACGCGGCCGAAGCGGTCGGCCGGCGGGGCCGTGTCAGTCATGCGGCAGACCTCTCCTCACTCCACGGGTGAATTCCGTGAATCCCGTATATCACTGCTCGAAAATCCTCGGTTAATTCACCTTCCCCGTCAAAGAAGGGGCCCCGATGACGTGATAGGCGGCGCTTTTCCAGCCCCACATACGTCCTGGTCAAGCACTGTTGAGGAGGGGTGATAGGCGACGCTTATCTCGTCATCGGAGTTCCCTCTTTGACAAGCCGACGGGTTTCTCGTGAAGCTGCTCCGGCAGCGCCGTCCGGAAATTCGGAAAAGAGGCAGAAGGACATGAGCAGCAGCATCGAGGACCCGACCGACGATCTGAAGGTGACCCCGCCCAAGACCTGGGCGACGGGGCTGCCGGCGGTGACGCACGCGCTGGAGTACTCGCTGGACCAGACGTCCCCGCGGCGCACGGCGCTGACGCTGCTGAACATCAACCAGCCCCAGGGCATCGACTGCCCCGGCTGCGCCTGGCCCGAGCCCGCGCCGGGCAAGCGGCACAAAAACGAGTACTGCGAGAACGGCGCGAAGCACATCAACGACGAGGCCACCTCGCGCCGCGTCACCCGGGAGTTCTTCCGCGAGCACACGATCGCCGAGCTGGACGGCAAGTCGGACTACTGGCTCAACCAGCAGGGCCGGCTCACCGAGCCCATGGTCAAGCGGCCGGGCGCCACGCACTACGAGCCGATCGGCTGGGACGAGGCCCTGGGCCTGCTCGCCGACGAGCTGAAGCGGCTCGACTCGCCCGACGAGGCGCTGTTCTACGTCTCGGGCCGGCTGAACAACGAGGCCGCGTTCCTGCTGCAGCTCCTCGCCCGCGCCTTCGGCACCAACAACCTGCCGGACTGCTCCAACATGTGCCACGAGTCCAGCGGCTTCGGACTCGGCGAGACGCTCGGCATCGGCAAGGGCAGCGTCTCGCTCGACGACATCCACGACTCCGACCTGATCTTCGTCGTGGGACAGAACCCGGGCACCAACCATCCGCGGATGCTGTCGGCGCTGGAGGAGACCAAGCGCAACGGCGGTCAGGTGGTCGCGGTGAACACGCTGCCCGAGGCGGGGCTGATGCGCTTCAAGCACCCGCAGAAGGCACGCGGGATCCTCGGCCGCGGCACCGCGATCGCCGACCAGTTCCTGCACATCCGGGCAGGCGGGGACCTGGCCCTGTTCCAGGCACTCAACCGGCTGCTCCTGGAGGCCGAGGACACGGCGCCCGGCACGATCCTGGACCACGAGTTCATCCGGACCCGCACCACCGGCTTCGCCGACTTCGCCGAGCACGCCCGCAAGGTGGCGTGGGACGACATCCTGGCGGCGACCGGTCTGGACCGCGGCGAGATCCAGGCGCTCTTCGAGCGCGTGCTCGCGAGCAGGAAGATCATCGTGTGCTGGGCGATGGGCGTCACCCAGCACAAGCACGGCGTGCCCACGATCCGCGAGATCGTCAACTTCCTGATGGCGCGCGGCAACATCGGCCGGCCCGGCGCCGGCGTCTGCCCCGTGCGCGGTCACAGCAACGTGCAGGGCGACCGCACGATGGGCGTCTGGGAGCAGATGCCGCAGTCGTTCCTGGACGCGCTGGGCCGCGAGTTCGGCTTCACCCCGCCCGCGCACCACGGCCTGGACGCGGTGAACAGCATCCGCGCGATGCACGAGGGGCGCGCGAAGGTCTTCCTGGGCGTCGCCGGCAACTTCGTACGGGCGACTCCGGACAGCGAGCTGACCGAGGAGGCGATGCGCCGCTGCCGGCTCACCGCGCACGTGTCCACGAAGCTCAACCGCTCGCACACGGTGTGCGGCGAGACCGCGCTGATCCTGCCCACGCTGGGGCGCAGCGACCGGGACGTGCAGGCGTCCGGCGAGCAGTTCGTCACCGTCGAGGACTCCATGAGCGAGGTGCACGCCTCCCGCGGCAAGCTGCCGCCGGCCTCCCCGCACCTGCTGAGCGAGGTGGCGATCGTCGCCCGGCTCGCCCGTGCCGTGCTCGGTGACGAACCGTCCGTCCCCTGGGAGGAGTTCGAGGCCGACTACGCCACGATCCGGGACCGGATATCCCGCGTCGTGCCCGGCTTCGAGGACTTCAACGCCCGCGTGGCCGTGCCCGGCGGCTTCACCCTCCCCAACCCGGTGAACCACGGCGTCTTCCCCACGCCGAGCGGCAAGGCCGTCTTCACCTGCAACGACTTCACGATGCCGGAGATCCCGAAGGGGCATCTGCTGCTGCAGACGCTGCGCAGCCATGACCAGTGGAACACCATCTGGTACGCGCCGAACGACCGTTACCGCGGCATCCACAACGCCCGCCGGGTCGTCCTGGTCAATCCGGAGGACCTGGCCGAACTCGGCCTCGCCGACCGGGACCTGGTGGACCTGGTGAGCGTCTGGCACGACGGCCGGGAGCGGCGCGCGGAGGGCTTCAAGGTCGTCTCCTACCCGTCGAGCCGGGGCTCGGCGGCCGCGTACTACCCCGAGACGAACGTCCTGGTGCCGCTGGACAGCGTCGCCGACATCAGCAACTGCCCCACCTCCAAGGGCGTTCTGGTCCGTCTGGAACCGTCCCGCGACACGGCGTGAGCCGGAAGGGCACTCACCGTCATGGCTTCCCACCGCACGACACGCGGCTGGATCCCGGCGGCGGCAGCGGTCTTCGCCGCCGGGTGGGGCGCGAACCAGTTCACCCCGCTCGCCGTGGTGTACCGGACGGAGGAGCACTGGCCGGCCGTCCCGGTCGCGGCGATGTTCACCACGTACCTGCTGGGGCTGCTGCCGGGCCTGCTGCTCGGCGGGCCGGCCGCCGACCGGTTCGGCAGGCGGCGGGCGGTGCGGTCGGCGCTGGCACTGTCGGCGGCGGCCAGCGGCCTGCTGGCGGTGGCCTCGGTGGAGCAGTGGGTCGTGTACGTCAGCCGGCTGGCCACCGGCTTCGCGGCGGGGTTGGTCCTGATGGCCGGCACCGCGTGGCTGCGGGAGCTGTCCGCCGGGGCGGGCCGACCCGACGCCGGCGCCCGCCGCGGGGCGTGGGCCACCGGGGGCGGCTTCGCCGCCGGGGCGCTGGCGGCCGGGGTGCTGGCCGAGTGGTTGCCGCGGCCGATGGTGCTGCCGTGCCTCGCGCACGCGCTGCTCGCGCTGCTGGTGCTCGGCGCCACCGGACGCGTACCGGAGACCGCGGCGCCGGGGTCCGGTGTCCGGGCGGAACCGTTGCTCGCGCACCTGTGCCGCGGGGCGGTGTACCGACACCCCCGCTTCGTGCGGGTGGTGCTGCCCGCGGCGCCCGCGGTCTTCACCGCCGCCACCGTGGCCTACGTCGTGCTCCCGCCGCTGGTCGCCGACCGGACGCCCGGGTACGCGCCGGTGTTCAGCGGCGTGGTGACGGCGCTGACGCTCACCGTGGGCGTCGCCGTCCAGCCGCTGGCGGCCCGGCTCGACCAGGCGCACAGCGCCCGGGCCACGCTGGCGTCCCTGGCGGCGGTGATCGGCGGGCTGCTGCTGAGCGCGTACGCCGTGCACGGCGACTCGGCGGCGCTGGTCCTGGCCGCGGCCGCCCTGCTCGGGGCGGGGTACGGACTCACCCTCGCGTCGGGGCTGCGCGAGATCGAACGCCTGGCCGCGCCGAAGGACCGGACGTCCGCGACCTCCGTGTACCACGGCGCCACCGGCACCGGATTCCTCACGCCGCTGCTGCTCGCCGTCACGGCCGGGGCGGCGCCCTACCCGGCGCAGCTGGCCGGCCTGGCGGCCGTGGGGCTGCTGTGCCTGGCGGTCACGGCCTGGTACAGCCGCAGGCACCTGCCGTGACGGCACGGACGCACCGGATCACCTGCAGGACATCGCCGGAGCCACGATCCGGGAAGAGGAGCGAACCATGGGACGAGTGACCGCACGACGGCGTGTGCTGCGCATCCGGGACGGCGTGGCCTCGTACCGCCCCGACACGCTGGCCGCCGAGGAGCCGATGGAGATCCGGGTCGGCGGGCGGCCGCTGACCGTGACCATGCGCACCCCGGGCGACGACTTCGACCTGGCGGCCGGGTTCCTGGTCAGCGAGGGCGTGGTGCACAGGGCGGAGGACGTCGCCGGGATCCGGTACTGCGCGGGCGCCACCTCCGACGGCGGCAACACGTACAACGTCGTGGACGTCGTCCTGGCGCGCGGGGTGGCCGCCCCGGACGCCTCGCTGGAGCGGAACTTCTACACCACCTCGTCCTGCGGTCTGTGCGGCAAGGCCAGCCTGGACGCGGTGCGTACGACGGCCGCGTGGTCGGTCGCGGAGGATCCGGTCCGCGTCGGGCCGGAGGTGCTGACGGTGCTTCCGGACCGGCTGCGGGCGGCGCAGCGGGTGTTCGACACCACCGGCGGACTGCACGCGGCCGGGCTGTTCTCCGCGGACGGCGAACTGCTCTGTCTGCGCGAGGACGTCGGCCGGCACAACGCCGTGGACAAGGTCGTCGGGCACGCCCTGCGGGAGGGGCTGCTGCCGCTGCGCGGCACGGTCCTGATGGTCAGCGGCCGGGCGTCGTTCGAGCTGGTGCAGAAGGCGGTGATGGCCGGCATCCCGATGATGGCGGCCGTGTCCGCGCCGTCGTCGCTGGCGGTGGACCTGGCGGCGGAGAGCGGGCTGACGCTGGTCGGCTTCCTGCGCGGCGCGTCGATGAACGTGTACACGGGGACGGAGCGGCTCCAGGGCACGTCAAACGCGCCGGACGCGTCGGTTGGCGTTCGCTCCGGTGGTCGGGTAGACCCGTGACGTGCTGTTCCGTCAACTCGAGTATCTGGTGGCCCTGTCCCGGGAGCGCCACTTCGCGCGCGCCGCGCAGGCCTGCCACGTCTCCCAGCCCGCCCTGTCCGAGGCGATCCGGAAGCTGGAGGACGAGCTCGACGTGCCGCTGGTCCGGCGCGGCCGGAAGTACGAGGGGCTGACCCCGGAGGGCGAGCGCATCGTCCTGCGGGCGCAGCGGATCCTCGCCGACCGTGACGCGCTGAGGGCCGAGGTCGGCGCGCTGCGCAGCGGGCTGAGCGGGCGGCTGCGGATCGGCGCGGTGCCGACCGCGTCGGGCGCCGTCGCCCAGCTGACGGGGCCCTTCTGCGCGGAGCACCCGCTGGTCACCGTGGAGGTGGCGGCGGATCTCCAGTCGGAGGACATCCTGCGGCAGCTGCGGGACTTCGAGCTCGACGCCGGGATCACGTATCTGCACCGGGACCTTCCGGAGAGCTTCCTGGCGGTGCCGCTGTACCGGGAGCGGTACGTGCTGCTCACCGATGCCGCGGACAGTCTCGCCCCCGGCGACTCGGCGACCTGGGCGGAGGCCGCGCGGCTGTCGCTGTGCCTGCTGACGGGGGCGATGCAGGGGCGCCGGGTCCTCGACGAGGTGTTCGCCGAAGTGGGGGTGCGGCCCGCGCCCCGGGTCGAGACGGACTCGGTCGCGGCGCTCTTCGCCCATGTGCGGGCGGGCCGTTGGGCGAGCGTCGTACCGCACACCTGGCTGCACGTCTTCGGCGTGCCGCACGGCATGCGGGCGGTGCCCATGACGGAGCCCGACCGGACGGTGCCGGTCGGGCTCGTGGTCGCGGCCCGGGAGCCGGGGTCGGTCATGGCGCGCGCCCTGGTGGAGGTCGCGCGCCGTACCGATGTGGCGGCGGTCGTGGACGGGCTGCCCGAGGGCTAGCCGCGGTCCCGCCGCTCCCGGTCGGCCTTTCGGTCCGGCTTCGGCGGCAGGCCGACCTCCTCCCGGTCCTCCTCCAGCCGCTGTTCGAGTTCCTGCTCGTCGGGGCGGCGGGGCATTCCGCGGCTGTGGCCGGTGTCGGGGTCGCCCTCGACCTTCTCGTTCGGCTTGTGGTGGTGACGGGCCATCGGTCTCTCCTTCGCTCAGGCGGCCTTGGGTGTCTCGGCGGCACCCTCGGCCGCGCCGGACTCACCGGACTCTGCGGATGCGTTCCGGCGGATGGTGCAGTGCAGCGAGTCGTCCTTCACGTCGGCGACGATCGTGTCGCCGGGGTTCGCCTCACCACCGAGGAGCAGGGACGCGATCCGGTTGTCGAGCTCCGTCTGGATGGTGCGGCGCAGCGGCCGGGCGCCGAACTCGGGCTGGTAGCCGTGGGCGACGAGGAGCTTCTTCGCCGCCTCGGTGACCTCCAGCCTCAGGCCCTGGGCGTGGACGCGGTGCTGGCTGCGGTCCAGGAGGTGGTCGACGATCTCCGACAGGTTCTCCTCGGTGAGGCTGTGGAAGACGATGATGTCGTCGATGCGGTTGAGGAACTCGGGCAGGAACCGGCCGCGCAGATCCTCCATCAGCTCGTCCTTGAGGTCGGCCGCGTCGCCCTCGTGGGCGAGGATGCGGTGCGCGCCGATGTTGGACGTCATGATGACGACGCAGTGCCGGAAGTCGACCGTGCGGCCCTGGCCGTCGGTGAGCCGGCCGTCGTCGAGGATCTGCAGCAGCGTGTTGAAGACGTCCGGGTGGGCCTTCTCCACCTCGTCGAAGAGGACGACGCTGTACGGGTGGCGGCGGACCTTCTCGGTGAGCTGGCCGGCCTCCTCGTAGCCGACGTACCCGGGAGGCGCTCCGACGAGCCGGGCGACGGTGTGCTTCTCCTGAAACTCGCTCATGTCGAACCGGATCATCCGGTCCTCGTCGCCGAACAGCAGCTCGGCGAGGGTCTTGGCGAGTTCGGTCTTGCCGACGCCCGTGGGGCCGAGGAAGAGGAAGGAGCCGACCGGCCGGTTCTCGTCGCCCATGCCCGCGCGGTTGCGGCGCACGGCCTCGGAGACGGCGGTGACCGCCTCGTCCTGGCCGACGATCCGGGCGTGCATCTCCTCCTCCAGCTTCAGCAGCCGCTCCTTCTCGCTGGCGGTGAGCTGGGAGACGGGGATGCCGGTGCGGCGGGAGACGATGTCGGCGATGTCGGCGGCGGTCACCGAGACGACGCCCTCGCGGCGCTCCCGGATGCCCGCGAGTTCGGCCTCGACCTCGGCGATCTGCTGCTTCAGCTCCGAGGCCCGCTCGAACTGCTCGCCGGCGACGGCCTGGTCCTTCTCGCGGCGCAGCTTGGCGAGCCTGTCCTCACGGCTGACGACCTCGGTGGAGCGGCTGGCGCTGCGCAGCCGTACCCGGGCGCCGGCCTGGTCCATCAGGTCGATGGCCTTGTCGGGCAGGAAGCGGTCGCTGATGTAGCGGTCGGACAGCTCGGCCGCGGCGGCGAGGGCACCGTCGGCGAACCGGACCTGGTGGTGGGCCTCGTAGGCGTCGCGGAGTCCTTCGAGGATCTGGATCGTCTCCTCGACGGTGGGCTCGGGGATCATGACGGGCTGGAAGCGGCGTTCGAGGGCGGCGTCCTTCTCGACGTGCTTGCGGTACTCGTCGATGGTCGTCGCGCCGACGACGTGCAGCTCGCCGCGGGCGAGGGCGGGCTTGAGCATGTTGCCGGCGTCCATGGAGCCCTCGCCGGTCGCGCCCGCGCCGACGACGGTGTGCAGTTCGTCGATGAAGAGGATGATCTCGCCCTCGGCCTGCTGCACGTCCTCGATGACCTTCTTGAGGCGTTCCTCGAACTGGCCTCGGTACTGCGCTCCGGCCACCATCCCGGACAGGTCGAGGGAGACGACGCGCTTGTCCTTCAGGGTGTCAGGGACCTCTCCGGCGACGATGCGCTGGGCGAGGCCCTCGACGATGGCGGTCTTGCCGACGCCGGGTTCGCCGATGAGCACCGGGTTGTTCTTGGAGCGGCGGGAGAGGATCTCGACGGTCTGCTCGATCTCCTCGGCGCGTCCGACCACCGGGTCGAGCCTGCCGGCCTTGGCCTCCTCGGTGAGGTCGCGGCCGAACTCGTCCAGGGTGGTGGCGGGCTGCTGCGGCTTGGCGGCGGCGGGCATGCCCTCGGAGCGGGCGGCCTGGTCGGTCATTCCGCGCAGCTTCTGCACGTCCATGTCCTCGGCGCTGAGCAGGCGGGTGGCGCCGGAGTCCGGGTCCTCCAGGAGGGCGCTGAGGATGTGCTCGGGGCCGATGTAGGAGACCCCGGCGGCCTGCGAGTTGGCGTAGGCGGCGGCGAGGGTCCGCTTGGCGGCCGGGGTGAGGCCGGGCTCGGCGGAGGGTTCGCCGGACTCATGGGGCAGGACCTCGGCGATCTGGTTCCCGAGCGTCTCCGGGTTGACCCCGGCCTGGGCAAGGAGTCGCCGGGACGGATCGACCTGGGTGGCGGCCCACAGCAGGTGCTGGGTGTCGAGGTCGGCGGTGCCGTCGAGGACGGCCTTCTTCGTGGCCAGGTTGATGAGTTCGTGGGAGGACTCGGTCAGCAGTCGTCCGATCGGCACCCGTTGCACCGCCGGCGGCGAGGAGGCGGGCGACATCCCGAAGAACCTGTTGAGCAGTTCGCTGAAGGGGTCGGACGAACCGAAGGGGGAACCGAATGCCATCGACATGCCAAGCTCCTGATGAGCGCGTGCGGGGTCCTCACCACTGAAACCCGGTGTCCGTGGCTCCGCAAACGGTGCGGATTCACCGGCGGCGCGGATTTCGGCGGTACGGGTTCTCAGCCGGGCAGCCGCGACAGGAAGTCCTGCGGGGTGACGGCGGGACCGTCGTCGGCCTGGAGCACCTGGACGACGTCGTCGTCGTACCAGGCCACGGGCGTGCCGACGACGCCGTACGACTCGAAGTGGGCGATCGTCTCGCCGGCCCAGTGCAGGTACGTGCCCTGGTTGACCTTGCGGTCGAAGTCGGGGGACCGCAGCCCGGCGACGCCGTCGGCCGCCGCGAGCAGCGTGTCGGCCTCGGCGAAGCGGTCGTAGCCGGGCGGGAAGGGCTGGGCCGCGAACAGGGCGGCGAGGTAGTCGGCGAACGCCTGGGGGCCGGCGTCGGCCGCCGCCCCGAGGGCGCTGAGGGCGCGCCGGGAGCCGCTGCCGCCGACGGTGTCGTCCATCATGCCCGCGAAGTGGAACGCGAGGACGTACGTGCCGGCGTCGGCGCCCTTGCGGACGGTGTCCAGCAGGCTCTCCATGACGCGGGCGCTGCCCCGGTCGCGCAGTTCGAGGAAGAAGTGGACGGTGTGGGGTGCGTCCCGGTTCCCGTAGGACAGAGTGGAGCCGCCGGCCCCGGTCGCCTGTGCCGGAATGTCCATGTCTGCCGGATTCATGGGACGAGCTTCGCACGGCCCGGCGGACCTCACGACCGATGGACCTTCCGGGGCGACACGCCCGACATGCGCGTCTCATCCTGTTTCGCCGGCCTGTACGGCTCGTCCGCCGACGATGGCCGGATGAGCTCCGCGACTCCCCCGCAGTCCCCCGATCCGCAGTCCCCCGATCCGCAGCCCGCCGACGCGCCGCCCGCCGACCGTCCACAGGTCCGCGCCGGGGCGCTGCTCCGGCGTCCCGCCCTCTGGATCTTCCCGACCGTGCTGACCGCCCTGGTCACGCTGTTCCTGTCCCTGCTGTACATGGGCGGCATCGTGAATCCGACGGACAGCCTGAGCCGGCTGCCGATCGCGCTCGTCGACGAGGACGAGGGCCGGCCGCTCCCCGGCCAGCGGGAGAACCTCGGGAAGCAGATCACCGACGCCGTCGCCGCCTCCGAGGCCACGGAGGACAGCGTCGACTGGCGCCGTCTGGACCGCGCCGGGCTCGAGGACGCGCTGGCCGCCGGCAAGGTGTACGGGGCGCTGGTCGTCCCCGCGGACTTCACGGCCTCCGTCGCGGCCCTGACCACCGACGCGGCGCGGAGCCGGCCGGCGATCCAGGTGCTCACCAACCCGGGCGTCGGCAGCCTGGGCTCCAGCATGGCGGCGCAGATCAACGAGGAAGCCGTCCGGCGGGCGTCCGCGGACATCGGCCGGCAGCTCACGGCAGCGAACCCCGGCGCCGACCCGACGGCCCGGCTGCTCCTGACCGACCCCGTGGTGGCGGCGACAGAGGTGGGGCATCCGATCGGCGACCACAGCGGTCTCGGGCTCTCGGCGTTCTACTACACGCTGCTGCTGGTCCTCGGCGGCTTCATCGGCGGCAACGTCATCAGCACGGGCGTCGACACCTCGCTGGGGTACATGGACAGCGAACTCGGCCCCTGGCACACGCGGCGGCCGACGGTGCCGATCAACCGCACGCAGACGCTCATCCTGAAGATGCTGATGACGGCGGGCGTCTCGGTGCTCACGACCACGCTGGTCATGGTCGGGACGGTGACGATCCTCGGCATGGACGCCCCGCACGCCCCGATGCTGTGGCTGTTCTCGTACTGCGCGATCCTCGCGGTGGGGCTCGGCGTGCAGGCGATCAACGCGGCGTTCGGTGGCATCGGGCAGCTGGTGTCCATGTTCGTGTTCATCGCCCTGGCGCTGCCCTCGTCCGGGGCGACCGTGCCGCTGCAGGCCACCCCGGGCTTCTTCCGGTTCCTCAGCACCTTCGAGCCGATGCACCAGCTCGCCTCCGGCGTGCGGGCGATCCTGTACTTCGACGCGCGCGCCGACGCGGGCCTGGCCCGCGGCTGGATCATGATCGCGGTGGGCACCGCCGGCGCGCTGGCCTTCGGCTTCGCCATGACCCGTTACTACGACAGCAGGGGCCTGCACCGGCTGACGCCGCAGCCGGAGTGAGCGGCGTGAGGCACCCCTCCTGACCGGCTGTTCTCGGACAGGGGTTTCCAGTCGGCGCTTTTCGTCGCATTCTGGAAGACCATGCACCGTACACGCGCCGCTTCCCTCGCTCTCGCCGCCCTGGCCGCGGGCCTCGTCGTCGGGTGCGCCGGCGCCGGGCAGGCCGCCGACGCCTCCAAGAACCCCTCGGCCCCGACCACCGTGACCTCCGCCCCCGCACCCGCCGCGGTGCCCCCGCTCTCCGCGCCCCCGGTCCGGGCCCCCTCGCCCGAGCCCTCACCGACCGCGCGGGCGCGTGCGGCGGAGCTGGACATCCCGTCGATCGGGGTCCAGGACCTGCGGGTCGTCCCGTACGAGGGGACCACCGACGACCGTCCCGGCACCCGCATCCAGGACCGCGGCGTGGCCGCCAGTCCCTACGGCGAGCGGGGCGGGGTGGGGCCCGGCGACATCGGGAACTATCTGGTGACCGCCCATCGTCTGTCCGCCGGCGGCCCGCTGCGCGAGCTCCCCGCCGTCGAGGTGGGCGACTCCGTCCTGGTCACCGCGGGCGACACAGTCTACGAGTACGAGATCACCGCCACCCGCGAGACGTCGTTCCGCTCCGCCGCCTCCCTGGCCGCGCAGCGCGCGGCGGTCCCGGGCGACCCGGGCGAGAAGCCGACCAAGGCGATGATCACCCTCTCCACCTGCGCCACCCCCGAGGACAACGCCGAGGGGAACTTCTGGCGGGACGCGAACAACAACCCGGAGCACCGCATCGACAAGATCGGCGTGCTGAAGTCGACGAGGCCGGCGGCCGGGTAGCGAAGCGCCCGGGTACGGAAAAACGGGAGGCGCTCGCAGCGACCCGTGACGTACGGTCGTCAGGAACCGTCCGAGACCGAGGAGAGCGAAACGTGGCAGGTGACGTAGACATCTCGGGGTGAGCCCCGCGGTGCAGGCCACCGGCCGGCGCGTGAAAGACGCGCTGCCGTGCGTGGCCGAGTCCCGTCTGCCCGTTTCCCGCCTTCCGCAGGACCGCGCGCCCCGGCCGAGCCGCGCGCGGCGCGCCCTGCGACGCACCCGAGGTCTTCGCCATGTCCCAGCACGCCACCGTCACCTGTTCCCACCTGTCCTTCGCCTGGCCGGACGACACCCCGGTCTTCTCCGACCTGACCTTCAGCGTCGGCCCCGGCCGCACCGGTCTGGTCGCTCCCAACGGCGCCGGCAAGAGCACCCTGCTCAAGCTGATCGCCGGGCGGCACCGGCCCGCCGCCGGCTCCGTCACCGTGTCCGGCGTCCTCGGCCACCTGCCCCAGGACCTGCCGCTCGCCACCGCCGGCACCGCGCCGACCGTCGCCGAGGTGCTCGGCATCGCGCCGATCGTGCGTGCGATCGACGCCATCGAGGCCGGTGACGCCGACGCGCGCCACTTCGAGGTCATCGGCGACGACTGGGACGTCGAGGAGCGCAGCCGCGCCGAACTGGACCGGCTGGGCCTCGGCGACGTCGCCCTGGACCGCCGGCTCGGCACGCTCAGCGGCGGTCAGGTCGTCGCCCTCGGCCTCGCCGGGCAGCTGCTGAAGCGCCCGGACGTCCTGCTGCTCGACGAGCCCACCAACAACCTCGACCGGCGCATGCGGCAGCGGCTCCACGACGTGCTGGCGGACTGGCAGGGCTGCCTGCTCGTCGTCAGCCACGACCGCGAGCTGCTCGACCGGATGGACCGCATCGCCGAGCTCCACCAGGGCGAACTGCGCATGTACGGCGGGAACTTCACCGCGTACGAGGAGTCTGTGCGGATCGGGCAGGAGGCCGCCGAACGGGACGTCCGCGCCGCCGAGCAGGAGCTGAAGCGCGAGCAGCGGGCGCTGCGGCTGGCGCGGGAGCGGGCCGATCGCCGTGCCGGGAACGCGGCTCGGAACCTCAAGGACGCCGGGCTGCCGCGGATCTTCGCCGGCACGATGAAGCGCGGCGCGCAGGAGGCGGCCGGGCGGTCCGGCCGGATGCACGCCGCCCGGGTCGACGGGGCGCGGGCCCGGCTCGACGAGGCCGGGCGCGCGGTCCGCGACGACCGCCGGCTCGTCCTCGACCTGCCGGACACCGACGTCCCGGCCGGGCGCACGCTGTTCACCGGTACGGGCCTGGCCGCCTCGCACGGCGGCCGGGAGCTGTTCGCCGGTCTCGACCTGGTGATCCGGGGTCCGGAGCGCATCGCGGTGACCGGGGCGAACGGGGTGGGCAAGTCGACGCTGCTGCGCCTGCTCGGCGGGGACCTGGAACCGGACCGCGGCGAGGTCCGGCGGGCCGAGGGCCGCGTGGCGCATCTGACGCAGCGACTCGACCTGCTCGACCGGGAGTTGACGGTGGCGCAGAATCTGGCGGCGGCCGCGCCCGCGACACCGGAGGCGGAGCGGCTGAACCTCCTGGCCCGCTATCTGTTCCGCGGCGCGCAGGCGCACGTCCCGGTCGGCGTGCTGTCCGGCGGCGAGTTGCTGCGCGCCACCCTGGCCTGTGTGCTGCACGCCGAGCCCGCGCCCCGGCTCCTCCTGCTCGACGAGCCGACCAACAACCTGGACCTGGTGAGCGTCGGGCAGTTGGAGAGCGCACTGGCCGCCTACCGGGGCGCGTTCGTCGTGGTGAGCCACGACGAACGTTTCCTGGACGGGGTCTCGGTGACCCGTCGGCTCGAACTGTGCGACGGCCTGCTGCGGGAGGGGTGACCGGTCCCGGAGATCGGCTGGAGCCGGACCGCCTCCTCTCCGTAGTCTGTCCATCGCGGTACGACTACAGGGGGTCTTGGTGGCGGGTCGGGTTCTGGCTGGGCGGTACGAACTCCGGCGGCAGCTGGGCAGAGGCGGGATGGGCGAGGTCTGGGCGGCCGACGACCGGCGCCTGCAGCGGCAGGTGGCGGTGAAGGTCATCCACGACCACGCCTCCTCCCCGGACATGCTCGAACTGTTCTTCCGCGAGGCCCGCACCGCGGGCGGGCTCTCGCACCCGGGTGTGGTGACGGTCTTCGACCTGGGCCAGGAGGAGGACGGTTCGGTCTTCCTGGTGATGGAGCTGGTCTCGGGCCGGGACCTGCGGTCCGTGCTGCGGCAGGACGGACCGCGCGAGCCGGCGGACGCGGTCGACCTGACCGCGCAGGTGGCGGACGCGCTCGCCGCGACGCACGCGGCGGGCGTGGTGCACCGAGACCTCAAGCCCGACAACCTCATGGTGACCGGGACGGGCGCGGTGAAGATCCTCGACTTCGGGATCGCCCGCTACCTGTCCACGGTCACCATGGCCAGCCGGGTCATCGGCACGCCCGCGTACATGCCGCCCGAGCGGCTGAAGGGGAGGACCGGCGACGGCCGGTCCGACCTGTACTCGCTCGGCTGTGTCCTGTACGAACTCCTCACCGGGCACACCCCGTTCTCGGTCCTGGACTACCACGCACAGGTCTACGCCCACATCAGCGAGGAACCGGAGCCGCCGAGCCGGCACCGCCCCGACCTGCCCGCCGCCCTGGACCGGCTGGTGATGGACCTGCTGGCGAAGGACCCGGACCGCCGGCCGGCGTCGGCCGCGGAGCTGCGGGACCGACTGCGCACCTGCCTCGCCCCGGCGGGCGGCCGGCCGCAGTCCGGCCCCGGCCCGGCCTCCGCCGAGCCGGCCGGCCTCGCGGCCCGTGCCCGGGCCGCGACCGCGGACGAGCGGTGGAGCGACGCGGCCGCCGCGTACGCGGAGCTGGCGCGGCACCGCGAGGAGACGCTGGGCACCGGCCACGCCGACACCGTCGACGCCCAGTACCAGCACGCCTGGACGCTCGGGAAGTCCGGCAGGCACGCGGATGCCGTGCCGCTGCTCAACCGGTCCGTCCGGGACCTCACCCGTGTCAGGGGCGCGGAGCAGCCGACGACCCTCACCGCCCGGCACCACCTGACGTGGAACCTCGGCAAGGCCGGCCGGCACGCGGAGGCGGCCCGCCAGTACGGCGAGTTCCTCGACGCGTACGTGCGGGTCTGCGGCGCGGACAACGGTGACACCCTGGCCGCCCGCTACGACCGCGGCTGGAACCTGAGCAAGGCCGAACGGCACGCGGAGGCGCTGCTGTTCCTCGACGAGGTCCTCCCGGACCTCATCCGGGTCAAGGGCGCGGAGCACCCCGACACGCTGGCGGCCCGGCACGACCACGCCTGGAGCCTGGGCCAGACCGGGCGGCACGAGGAGGCGGCCCGGAAGTACGACGACTTCATGCGGGCCTACATCCGGGTGCGCGGGCGGGAGCACGAGGACGTGCTCGCGGCCCGTCCCGACTACGCCTGGAACCTGGGCAAGGCGGGCCGGAACGCCGAGGCGGCCCGCGAGTACGACGACTTCATCGAGGCGTTCCTGCGGGTGCGCGGGCCGGAACACCCGAAGGGGCTGATCGCCCGGCACGACTACGCGTGGAACCTCGGCAAGTCGGGGCGGTACGCGGAGGCGGCCGCGGAGTACGAGGGCTTCATCGACGCGTACGTCCGGATGCGCGGCCCGGACCACCGGGACAGTCTCGGCGCCCGCCACGACCACGGCTGGAACCTCGGCCGGTCGGGCCGGCACGCCGAGGCGGCGCGGCTCCTCGCCGCCGCCGTACCGGACTTCGCCCGGGTGAAGGGCGCGGACCACGCCGAGACGCTGGCCGTCCGCCACGACCTGGCGTGGAACCTCGGCCAGACCGGGCGGCACGAGGAGGCGGTCCGCGAGTACGACTCCTTCATGGACGCCTACATCCGCGCGCGGGGCGCCGACCACGCGGACGTCCGGGGCGCGCACCAGGAGCGGGAGTGGAACCGGGCGCGGCTGCCGTCCAAGTCCCGCACCTGGTGGCGCTGACCGCTCCGTCTACCCTCAAGAGGTGCTGACCTACGACCAGTTGACACCGCCCGAACGCCGCCTGTGGGACGCCTTCCCCGAGGGCCGCCTCGTGGACCTGCGGGCGGGCGACCCCGGTACCGACGACCCGGTGGGCGACGCCGAGTGGCCGGAGAGCCGGTCGGTGCGGGCCGCCGTGGTGGCGGCGCTGCTCCTCGGCGCGAACGCGGCCCCCTCCGGCGCGGTGCCCGCGCTGCGGCTCGCCGGGGCGCGGATCACCGGGCGGCTCGACCTGTCGGGGGCGGAGCTGGCGCACGCGCTGTCGCTGGAGGGCTGCCGGCTCGACGAGACGGTGAGCCTGGCCGGGGCCACGGCGCGGACGGTCCGCATCAAGTGGAGCCGGCTGCCGGGCGTGGACGCCCATCTCGCCCGGATCGAGGGCTCGTTCGGGCTGCGGGGGTCGGTCCTCCGGGGCGACGGGCTCGTCCTCTCGAACGCCACCGTGGCGGGCGAGGTCAACCTGGCCGACGCGACGATATCGGGGCGCCGCACGTGGGCGGTGCTCGCGGGCGGACTGAGCGCCGGGGGCGCGGTGTTCGCCGAGCGTCTCACGACCGTCGGCGGTGTGCGGATGCCCGGCGCGTCCCTCCCCCGCGGGCTGTTCCTCACCGGCGCCGTGCTGCGCAACCCCGGCGGCGACGCGCTCTCCGCCGGGCAGCTGTCCGCCTCGACCGTGGACTGCTCGGCCGGGTTCACCGCCACCGGCACGGTCCGGTTCCGCAACGCGCGCATCGAGGACCTGCTGAGCTTCGAGGACGCCACGCTCCGGGGCGAGTTGGTCGGCACGGCCCTGCAGGCGGGCGACCTGGACCTGCGGACCGCCGAGCCGCCCGGCGGGACGGTGGACCTCAGGTCCGCCCGGGTCACGTCCTACCGGGACCGCGAGGACTCCTGGCCCGCGCAGGTGCTGCTCGAGGGCTTCGTGTACGACGCGCTGCGCTCCGGGGAGACGTTCAGCCGGATCGAGCTGCGCCGCCGGCTCGCATGGGTCGCGCGCCATCCGGGGTATGCCCCACAGCCGTACGAGCAACTCGCCGCCTGGTACCGGCAGATGGGCCACGAGACGTACGCGCGCCGGGTGATCCTGGAGAAGCACCGGCGGCACCGCCGCACCCTGCACTTCACCGGACGGCTCTGGGGCCGGATGCTCGACGTGACCGTCGGCTACGGCTTCCGGCCCTGGCTGGCCGGGCTGTGGCTGGCGGCGCTGTCGCTGTGCGGGACGCTCGTGTTCCGGGCGCACACGCCGACACCGGTGAAGCCGGGCGAGGGATCGCCGTTCCAGCCCTTCGTGTACACCCTGGACCTGCTCGTCCCGTTCGGCGGGCTCGGCCAGCGCACGGCCTGGTACTGGAAGGACGACGTCAGCCAGTGGCTCGCGTACGGCCTGGTCGGCGCCGGGTGGCTGCTCACGACCGCCGTCGTAGCAGGCGTGACACGAATCCTGAGCCGGAACTAGCGCGGGCCGGCGGCGCGACCGGCTCCGCCGGTTCCTCCCGCCAGGGGGCGTGGCCGGGACGCGGCGGCGGCGCGTACGGTCCGCGCTCGCCGGCCTCGGCGGCCGCGCCGAAGAAGTCGCCGCCCTTGCGTTTGAAGTCGTCGGTGCCCCAGGAGCGTCCGGGGCCCGTCAGCGGCACCTTCTGCAGGTGCGGAATGTGCTTGGAGCAGTGCACGTACGCCTCGTCGACGCTGACCACGACCCAGCACTCGGCGCGCCGTCCGGGCGCGGGATCGACCGGCAGGCCGGGGTGTTCGCGGCGCATCTCGGTGTCGGTGAGGACGCGTGCGGTGCCGTTGACGTGGAGTCCGATGCGGTCCTGGAGGAAGTCGACCATGAGGATGCCGACCTGGGCGTTCTCCTCGATGTTGCCGAGGCCGGCCTGGACGCCGTTGCCCCGGTACTCGGGGTAGGCGAGGGTCGTGTCGTCGAGGACGTGCAGGAAGCCGGGCGGGCCCGCGCGGAAGGTGCTGTCGCAGGAGCCGTGCCGGTCGGCGGTGGCGAGGAAGAACATCTCCTGCCGGGCGACGAACTCCCGCATCCGCTCGTTGAGCCGGTCCAGGACCTGCTCGGCGTAGAACTTGTCGGCGCGCGCGGTGGTGCCGCTGCGCACCTGCACCAGATGCTCGCCGTCGCTGCCCGGCCGGGAGCTGCGGACGGGCACGGGCCGGGTCGTCGGAGCTTCCATGGGAGTCGCCTCGCCTCGCCGTGTCTCGGTCGCTCGGGGAATGTCGTTCGGTCTTCGCACAAGGAGTCCGACTGTGCCCCGATTGCCCGGTCCCCGCCGGGATTCCCGCGATTCGTGCCCATCCGCTCCGCCCCGGTGGTATACGCCCCCGCGGTCGCACAGACGGCGGGCGCGGCACGGTGGAGGTGCTGGACGCGGCGTAGCGGCGCGGGCTGGGCCCGCGCCGCGTCACCGGCCCTACGGCGCGAGGGTGTAGGTGCGGCTCGAGGTGTAGAAGTCCAGGGCCGCGCGGCCCTGTTCGCGCGGGCCCTGGCTCGAGTCCTTGGTGCCACCGAAGGGGAGGTGGAAGTCGACCCCGGTGGTCGGCGCGTTGATCCGGATCATGCCGGTGTCGAGCCGGTCGAGGCCGTGCAGGGCGGCGGCCAGATCGGCGGTGTGGACCGAGGTGACGAGCCCGTACGGAACGGCGTTGGCGATCCGCACCGCGTGGGCGACGTCGTCGGCGGGCAGCAGGGCCGCGATGGGGCCGAAGACCTCCGCACGCAGCAGCCGGTGGCCGGGCTCGACCTTCTCGACGAGGGTCGGCGCGACGTACCAGCCGGGCGCGTCGGGTGGGGTGCTGCCGCCGACCAGTGCCGACAGGCCCTGCGCGGCCTCGGCGACGCGGTCGCGGGCCGCGCGGTCGATGAGCGGGCCGCATACGGTGGCCGGGGCGGCGGGGTCGCCGACCGGTACGGCACGCAACGCCTCGGCGAGGGCCTCCCGGAGGGGTTCGAGGGCGGCCCCGACAGCGATGACACGGCTGGTGGCGGTGCACTTCTGGCCCGCGTACCCGGCGACGGCCGCGGCGAGGTGCGTGGCCGCGCGTCCGATATCGGCGTCGGGCAGCACGAGCGCCGCGTTGAGGCCGCCCATCTCGGCCTGGACCGGAACGCCCCGCGCGGTCGCGGCGCGGACGACGGCCCGGCCGACGGCCGTCGAGCCGGTGAAGGAGACGGCGTCGGCGCAGGAGACGAGCGCGTTGCCCTCCGTGGCCGCGCCGGGAAGGACCGTGAACACGCCTTCGGGCAGGGCTTGTCGGACGAGTTCGGCCAGCCTGAGGGCGCAGGCGGTGGCCTCGGGGGCGGGTTTGAGGACGACCGTGTTGCCGGCCGCGAGGGCCGGGGCGGCCTTCCAACTGGGGATGGCGAAGGGGAAGTTCCACGGTGTGATCAGTCCGGCGACACCGTGCGGGCGGCGGCGGGTGAGCAGCAGCCCGGCTCCGGCCGCCGGTTCGTGGACGGCGCCGACAGGCTCGTACGGGGCCTGGGCGTAGTACCGCCAGATGGCCGACGTACGGGCGACCTCGGCGCGGGCCTCGGCGAGCGGCTTGCCGACCTCCCGTACGGCCAGGGCGGCCAGTTCGGGCGCGGCCGCGTCGACGGCGTCGGCGACCGCGACGAGCGCGGCGGAGCGGGCGGCCGCGCCCGCGTGCTGCCACTCCGGCTGGGCCTCGCGGGCGGCCTCCACGGCGTCCGCGACGGCGAAGGCGCCGGGGGCGGGGATCCGCAGGACCACGTCGGACGGGTCGGTGGGGTTGTACGAGGCGAGGTGCGTGGTCGTGGGAGAGACGGCGCTGGTCACAGGAGGAAGCCTCCGGGGAAGGGGTCGTCCGGGTCGAGGAAGTACTGGGCGGTGCCGGTGATCCAGGCGCGTCCGGTGACCGTGGGCACGACGGCGGGCAGTCCGCCCACGGTCGTCTCCTCGGTCAGCCGGCCGGTGAACCGGGTGCCGATGAAGGACTCGTTGACGAAGTCCCGGCCGAGCGGCAGCAGTCCGCGGGCGTGCAGCTGGGCCATCCGGGCGGAGGTGCCGGTGCCGCAGGGCGAGCGGTCGAACCAGCCGGGGTGGATGGCCATGGCGTGCCGGGAGCGGTGCGCGTCGGAGCCGGGGGCCGCGAGGTAGACGTGCTTCACCCCGGCGATCTCCGACTTCTCGGGGTGGACCGGGCGCTGCGGCGAGGCGTTGATCGCGTCCATGATCGCGAGCCCGGCGGCGAGCAGGTCGTCCTTGCGGGTGCGGTCGAACGGGAGCCCGAGAGCGTCCAGTTCGGCGAAGGCGTAGAAGTTGCCGCCGAAGGCGAGGTCGTACGTGACGGTGCCGTACCCGGGCACCTCGGCCTTGGCGTCCAGGGCGACGCAGTACGCGGGCACGTTGGTGAGCGTGACCGCGCGCGCCGCGCCGTCCTCGACCTGGACGTCGACCGAGACGAGGCCGGCCGGGGTGTCGAGCCGGACGGTGGTGACCGGCTCCGTCACCGGCACCATGCCGGTCTCGACGAGCACGGTCGCCACGCCGATGGTGCCGTGCCCGCACATCGGGAGGAGACCGGACACCTCGACGAAGAGGACGCCGTGGTCGGCGTCGGGGCGGGTCGGCGGCTGCAGGATCGCGCCGCTCATGGCGGCGTGGCCGCGCGGCTCGTACATGAGGAGGGTGCGCAGGTGGTCGAGGTGCTCGGCGAAGTACGTGCGGCGCTCGGCCATGGTGGCACCGGGGACGACGCCGACGCCCCCGGTGATGACGCGGGTGGGCATGCCCTCGGTGTGCGAGTCGACGGCGTGGAAGACGTGACGGGTGCGCACGGACGGCTCCTTTCGTCGGGTGCCGGGTCGTCAGAGGGTGTCGGCGAGGGCCTTCTCGGTCGCCGCGCGCACGGCGGCCTCGGTCTCGCCGGTGAGCGGGAGTCGCGGGGGCCGGGTGGGGCCGCCGGACCGGCCGGCGACGTCCATGGACAGCTTGATGGCCTGCACGAACTCGGTCCTGGAGTCCCAGCGGAGGAGCGGGTGCAGGGTGCGGTAGAGGGGCCGGGCGGTGTCCAGGTCCCCCGCGACGGCGGCCCGGTAGAGGGCTGCGCAGGCGGCCGGCAGCGCGTTGGGGTACCCGGCGACCCAGCCGACCGCACCGGCGACGGCGAGCTCCAGGAGGACGTCGTCCGCACCGATCAACAGATCGAGTTCGGGCGCGAGTTCGGCTATCTCATACCCGCGCCGCACGTCCCCGCTGAACTCCTTAACGGCGACCACGCTGCCGTCGTGGTGCAGCCGGGCGAGCAGGGCGGGGACGAGGTCGACCTTGGTGTCGATCGGGTTGTTGTAGGCGACGACGGGCACGCCGGCCCGGGCGACCTCGCGGTAATGGTCCCGCACGGCCGCCTCGTCGGCGCGGTACCCGTTCGGCGGCAGCAGCAGCACGGACCCGCAGCCCAGCTCGGCCGCGTGCTCGGCCCACCGGCGCGCCTCACGGCTCCCGTACGCGGACACCCCGGGCATCACCCGCGCGCCCCCGGCCACGTCGACGGCGGTCCGCACGACGCGCTCGCGCTCGTCGCCGGTCAGGGTCTGGTACTCACCGAGCGACCCGTTGGGCACGACACCGTCGCACCCGTTGTCGAGCAGCCAGCGGACGTGCTCGGCGTAGGCGTCGTAGTCGACGGAGTGGTCGCCCCGGAGCGGAAGCGTGGTCGCGACCATGATCCCTCGCCAGGGACGCTCGGGGGTCCAGACGGGGGCGGTGCGGAAGGCCATGTGCGGAACCTCTCGACAGGTGGTGCGGACGGGTGCGGGGACGGTCAGACGGTGGGCCCGGGCGCCTCGGGCGCCTCGATCGGGAGCGCGTCGTCGAGCGCGGCGAGCGCGGCGAGCGACACGGGCACGGCGAGGAGGCGCCGGTCGGGGGCGGGGGGCGGGGCGGACGGTGGGTGGCCGACGGGCGGCTCGGGCAAGGGCATCGGCAGGTCACCGGTCGTCCCGGCGTCGTCGGCGAGGGACGCGGGAGACGGAGCGCACCCGGCGGCCCCGGCCGGCGCGGTGACCGGCGGGTCGGCAGACGACCCGGCGTCGGCAGGGGGCGGGGAGGACGATTCGGGGGAGGCGTGCGGAGGGGTCGGCTGCGGAGACGCCATGGGCACCGGGGGTGCCTCGGGTTGCCGCGTGGCTGCCGTGAGGCAGGCCACGGCCTGGCCGCACATGCGGCCCTGGCACCAGCCCATGCCCGCGCGGGTGAGCAGTTTGACGGTGCGGGGGTCGTGGGCGCCCAGGGTGTCGATCGCCTCGCGGACGCGGTCGGCCGTCACCTCCTCGCAGCGGCAGACCTCGGTGTCGCCGGAGAGCCAGTCCGGCCAGCCGGGGCCCGGGGCGTGTGCGGCCGTCATCACGGCGGCGAAGGCGCGCAGGCGGTCGCGGCGGCGGCGCAGGGGCCCGACGCGGGCGGTACGGCCGCGCAGCCGGACGACTATGGCTTTCGCCGCCAGTTCGCCTTCCGTCCTGGCCAGTTCGGCTCCGCCCACGCCCGCCGTCTCCCCCGCCGACCACACTCCGCGCACACTCGTCTCCTGTCGGTCGTCCAGGCGGAGGGCCGTCGTGCCGTCGGGCAGGGTGCGGGTGGCGCAGCCCACGGCGGTGGCCAGGTCGATGTGGGGGACGAGGCCGTGGCCGACGGCCAACGCGTCGCAGGCAATGCGGCGTTCCGTGCCCGGGACGGGGCGCCAGTCGCGGTCGAGTCGCATGACGGTGACCGCCTCGACGCGGTCGGTGCCGTGCGCCTCGGTGACCGCGCTGCCGGTCCGTACCGGCACCCCGTGGCGCAGTAGTGCCGCGCCGTGGACCAGCGCCTCCGCGGCCTTGCGCGGGTTCGCGGCGAGCGCCCGCGGGCCGCGGGCGTAACGCAGGTAGCCCGTGGCCTCGACGAGCGCGGGGACCCGCGCCCCGGCCGCCGTCAGGGACGTCGCGACGGCGAGCAGCAGCGGCCCGCTGCCGGCCACCACGACGCGCCTCCCGGGCAGTACGAGGCCGGACTTGAGCATCGCCTGCGCTCCCCCGGCGGCCACCACACCGGGCAGCGTCCAGCCGGGGAACGGGAGGTGCCGCTCGTACGCGCCCGTCGCGAGCAGGACCGCCCGCGCCCGGATGCGTACGGGCGTCCCGTCGTCGCCGTCGTCGCCGGTGACCGCGTGCACGGACCACCCCGCGTCGGCGTCGTCCCGCGTCACGCTCCACACGTGGTGACCGGGCAGGTGCCGGGCCCCGCCGCGGGAGAGCCGGTCGCGCAGGTCGGTGTACGCCGTCCAGTCGTGATGCAGGGCCT
The DNA here is from genome assembly GCF_045348655.1 of Streptomyces solicamelliae. Lineage (NCBI taxonomy): Bacteria > Bacillati > Actinomycetota > Actinomycetes > Kitasatosporales > Streptomycetaceae > Streptomyces > Streptomyces solicamelliae. The sequence continues at coordinate 6,679,829 of NZ_CP160404.1, read as the reverse complement.
CGGGCCGCGTCGCGCCCGCGGCCGGAGCGGGATGCCGGTAGTACTGCCCTCCCGTGTGCGCGGCCGCGTCCAACACGACTACGCGCAAACCCAGTTCGGCCGCCGTCACCGCCCCTGCGAGGCCCGCCGGGCCCGCGCCGACGACCGCCAGGTCGTACCGCTCACACAGCGTGCCGGTCATGACCGTGCCCCTCCTGCGTGGTGACCACGTCGCCGGGGCGCGCGGGCGTGAGGCACGTCCGGCGGTTCGGGCGGTCGTTGACCGTCGCCAGGCAGTCGTAGCACTGGCCGATGCCGCAGAACGCGCCCCGTGGCCGGCCGCCGACGCGGGTGGTGCGCCAGGCGAGGATCCCGGCCGCCCACAGCGCGGCGGCGACGGACTGGCCGGACCGGGCGGTGACGGTGCGGCCGTCGAAGGTGAAGGCGAACTCGTACGGCGGACCGGGCTGCGCGCCGACCAGTTCGGCGGGGGTGCGGGCCAAGGGGCCACTCCTCTCGTGACGACGGTGTCGGGGCGGAGATGATCAGGCTGACGTCGCCCGTCGGACACAGGCGGCGGTCGGGCCGAGGGTGTGGGGACGGCTGTGTCAGGACGGCGGTGCCAGGACGGCGGCATCGGGGCGGCGCCGTCAGCCGGTCGCCGCCTTCCCCGCATCGGCTTCGAAGCGGTCCGGCCGGAACGGGGCGATGTCCAGGGGCGGTTCGCCGCCCGTCAGACAGGCGGCCACGACCGACCCCGTCGCCGGCGCGAGCCCCACGCCCGCGCCCTCGTGGCCGCAGGCGTGCACGAGGCCCGGGACCCGAGGGTCGGGGCCGATGGCGGGCAGGTGGTCGGGCAGGTACGGGCGGAAGCCCGCGTACGTGCGCATCGCCCGCACCCCCGCGAGCACCGGGAACAGCGCGACGGCCCCCGCGGCGAGCCGCCGCAGCGCCGGCACGGACAGCGTGCGGTCGAAGCCGACCCGTTCCCGGCTGGCGCCGATCAGCACCGGCCCGGCCTGGGTTCCCTCGACCACGGCCGAGGTCTGCAGCGCCGCCGAGCCGCTCGCCACGTTCGCGACGTAGTCGGCGGCGTACACCTTGCGGCGGACGACGCGCGGCAGCGGTTCGGTGACCAGGACGAAGCCGCGGCGCGGCAGGACGGGCAGGTGGACGCCGGCGAGCCGGGCCAGCTCCCCGCCGTGCACACCGGCGGCGTTGACGACGTACGGCGCGTGGATCTCGCCCCGCGGCGTCCGCACGCCCCGGACCTCCCCGCCCGGGCCGCGCAGGACGGCGGTGACCTCCTCCCCCAGCCGCAGGGTGACCGCGTCGCCGCAGCCGCGCAGCAGATGCGCCGCCGCGAGCGCGGGCATGACCTGCGCGTCGCCCGGGTAGTGCACGCCGCCCGCGAGACCGGGGGCGAGGTGCGGCTCCAGGTCGCGGAGCCGGTCCGCGGGGACCGGCTCCGCGTCGACGCCGGCCTCGCGCTGCCGGTCGGCGAACTCGGCGAGGGCCGCCGCCCCGGCGTCGTCCTGAGCGACGACGAGCCCGCCCTTGGCCTCGTACTCGACCGTGGACGGCAGGTCCGCCGAGGCGAGCTCGGCCCACGACCGGGCCGAGATCAGGAAGAGTTCGAGTTCCGGGCCGGGCGCCTTGTCGGAGACGAGGAGGTTGCCCTCCCCGGCCCCGGTGGTGCCGCCCGCGACAGCGCCGCGGTCGACCACGGTGACGCGGAGACCGGCACGCACCGCGTACGCGGCACAGGCCGCGCCGACCACGCCGGCGCCGACCACGATGACGTCCGAGAGTCTTCTCGTGAGCACGGCAGTAATATTTCACATGGCACAGGTGCTGCCAAGAGCCGTGCAACACACAGCAGTTGCCTCGGCCTCAGCCCCTGCGCAGCGCGCCCAGCCGCCCCGCCGGACGCTCCACCGGTTCGTCGCGGGCCTCCGCCCACAGCGAGCGGACGTGGCCCAGATGCCGGAGCATGCAGGCCTCCACGCCGGCGACGTCCCGCGCGATCATCAGGTCGAGCAGTTCCACGTGCTCCTCGGCCGAGGAGACCAGCTTCCCGGCCTCGTCGAGCCCGGTGAGGCCGTAGAGCCGGGAGCGCTTGCGCAGGTCGCCGACGGTCTCCACCAGCCGGTCGTTGCCGGCCAGGCCGAGCAGGGTGAGGTGGAAGCGGCGGTCCGCCTCCAGGTAGCCGATGAGGTCGTGCGCCCGCGCCTTGGCGACGATCTCCTCGGCCTGCGGGCGCAGCTCCTCCAGCTGCTCGGCGGTGGCGAGCGCGGTGATGCGGACGACCGTCGGCACCTCGATCAGCATGCGCAGCTCGGTGCACTGGTCGAGTTCCTTCTCGCTGACCTCGGTGACCCGGAAGCCCTTGTTGCGCACCGGCTCGACCAGCCCCTCGCGCGCGAGGTCGAGCATCGCCTCGCGCACGGGGGTGGCCGAGACGCCGAGTTCGGCCGCGAGCCCCGGGGCGGAGTACACCCCGCCGGGCTTCAGCTCACCGGCGATCAGGGCCGCTCGCAGCGCATGACCGACCTGGTCGCGGAGCCGCTCCTGCGCCTTGATGAGACCGTGCTGCTTCAGGTCGCCCACGCTGTGCCTCCGAGATCTCGCGGAGGCACAGCGTACAATGTCACGTTTCGCAGCGACGGCCGGGCCCGAAAGCCGTCGGGCCGCTCAACTCCGCAGCGGGCCCTCGCAGCTGTAGTCCGAGGTGCCGGCCGTCCTCGTCGACCAGATCTCCACCGGGCCGAACGAACAGTTCATGTCGGCCAGATTGTTGGACGCGGCGCCGGCCCGGTCGAGGAGGAAGTAGTCGACCGTCTCCGACATGTCCTTGAAGACCTTGTCCTCGCTGCGCCAGTCGCTCAGATTGGCGGTGATGCGGCCCGTGCAGACGAAGCGCCGCAGGCCCGGGTCGCCGTTCTCCACGCAGTCCGAGGTGTTGTACGTGGCGGACGCGAAGGAGGACTTCACCGCGGCGAGCGTGGCGTCCCGCAGCCGCTCGTTCGGGGTGTACGTGGTGTTCGGCACGAACAGGTCGTCCACCTTGGCGATCTGCGCGTCCAGGAACCGGTCGTAGTCCCGCTGGAGATACGTGTCCGCGCCGAGGCGGTGCCGCCAGGCGTCGTACGCGGCCACGTCGTCAGCCCGCAGGTGCGTGTACATCTCGCGGAGCAGTGCGGGCCGTTCGGTCCACAGGAACTCGAAGAACGTGCCCGCGTACGCGTAGAAGCGGAAGCCGTCGCCGTCGTAGGTGGCGTTGAGCAGTTGCTCCACGGTCATCCGGGAGCCGCCGCCGGCGGTGTCGTCGATGACGCTGCGCACCAGCGACCTGCGGACGGCGATGCCGTCGTCGCGCGTGGCGCCGTCGAAGAACTCGGCGGTGCCCTCGTCCATGGCGGTGGTGCGGTCGCCCTCGTACCAGGGGCCCTCCCCGAAGAAGCCGGGGACGGCGAAGCGGCCGTTGAGGTAGTGCACGTACTCGTGCCGGAACAGTTCCTCGAGGGTGAGCGAGGAGTCCTGCGGGACCCGGCGCTGGTAGGTGTAGAAGGTCGCACCGCGCTCGATGTAGATGCCGCCGTTGTTCGTGTCGTAGCCCGTGAGGATCGGGTGGTACGTGACGTAGTCGGCGCGGGAGCCGTACAGCACGATGTTCAGGGTCGTGTTGGGGTCGCCGGCCAGCGGCTGCGCGGTGCCGAGGACGCGGTGGTACTGCGCCTTGACCTGCTTGGACGCGTAGTAGAGCTGGTCGACGGTGGCCCGGTCGAGGCCGGTGCGGACCTTGATCGCGCCGTTGTCGTAGGTGTACGTGTACGGGAAGATCCGCTTCTCGATGTCGGCCTTGCACACGCCGTACGGGGCGCAGGCGTCGAAGAAGTTGAGCCAGCCGACCAGGCTCGCCCAGGGTTCGCTGCCCAGGCCGAAGCCGGACTCGACGGGGGCGAGCAGGGCCCCCAGGTCGGGGACGATCTGCCCCTTCAGTGCGTCGACCTGGGCGAAGCGGCCGTACTCGGAGAGGGCGTCGCGGACCACCCAGGCGTTGGCGCTCCCCTTCAGGTGGGTGTGGCCGGAGAAGGCCCGGAAGGCGGCGCGGTACGCGGGGTCGGCGGCGACGGCGGCGTGGAAGGCACGGTCCTGGTTGCCCGGGTAGACGCCGAGGTAGTTGACCGAGAGTGCGGCCAGCGCGGCGCCCGCCCAGAGGGGGTCCTTGTGGGTGGCGGGGTGTCCGGCGTCCATGGTGGCCAGCACCTGGCGTATCAGGCCGAGTTGGTGCTGGCGCAGGCCGGGCGCGCTGGCGGCGTACAGGGCCTCGCGGAGGGTGGCGGCGTTCGTCGGGGTGACGTCGAAGGTGCGGGCGGCGGTACCGAAGGCGGCGACGGCGCGGCGCATGGCGTCGACGGTGGGGGCGTCGGTGATGTCGATCTCGGTGCGCGAGAAGTCGTGGTAGGCGACAGCGTGCAGGTACGTGAACATCTCCTCCAGGTGCGAGGAGTTGCGCCCGTCATGGGCGGCCGCCAGGCCGGATATCCGGCGGGCGACGGCCTGGACGTGGGCGTCGGACATGACCGGGGCCAGGCGCGCGTCCCAGTTCCAGAGGAGGCCGCGCAGGCAGCCGTCGGCGAGGACGGCCGGGTCGGCGAGGAAGTCGGCGAACTGCTCCGGGGCGAGGCCCGTGACGCCGTCGAGGGTGCAGGGCACGCCGGCGGCGGTGCGGGCGACGGCGGTCCGCTCGACCGCACCGGTCTTCGCGGGGCCGGGGACACGGGCAGCGGCGCGGGTTCCGCCGGGCGCGGGCGCCGGGGCGGGCTTCGCGGTGCGGGCGGTGGCGTGGCGCTCCACCTCGTCGAACGGGTTCGGCGCGGCGGGCGCGAGGGCGCCGCGTACGGGGGTGGTGGCGGTGGGCCGCTCGGCGGCCTGGGTGACGGCCTGCCCGGCCGAGGCCACGAGGGTCACCGCGACGGCGGTGGCGAGCAGGGAGGAGCGCACAACTCTGTGCTGGGACACCAAGGACTCCTGATCTGAGGAGAAGTGGGGGAAATGGTGCGTGGAGCAGAGTCGAACCGCAGCGCTGCGTGAGCTGTAACATAGTAATGTGAAATTGCACTGACAAGCCTTGTGCGCCTGCCAGTTCGGATATCCGGTCTCCCAACGCACGGCGCCCGCCGGGTGGTTGACCCGGCGGGCGTCGTCATCGCCTCACTTCGTCACGAGCGATGGACCGTCACCTCGTAGAGCGAGTAGCCCCAGTCGGTGGCCCGCCGCACCCCGTGGACGCGGACGTACCGGGCCGCCTGGGAGTCGAACGTCGCGGTGTCGAGGCCGCCGTCGCTCGTGTCCGTGGACCAGGCGGTCCGCCAGTCCGTGCCGTTCTCCGAGAGCTCGATGCGGTAGGCGCGGGCGTGCGCCTTCTCCCAGTCGAGGGTGACCTTGCCGACCCGGCGCACGGCGCCGAGGTCGAGCTGCAGCCACTGGTCGTCGGACCACTCGCTCGCCCAGCGGCTGCCGGTGTCGCCGTCGACGGTGCGGCCTGCGGAATAGTTGACGAACGGGTTCCACCACTCGGTCGTGCTGGCCGACGCCGGCACGTGGGCGGCGAGGTTGACGCCGACCTCGTGGTCCTCGGTCTTCTTCCAGGTGCCCAGGTACGACTCGGCGCCCTTGGCCAGCTCGCCGACGACGGCGGGGCCGCCGGGGGTGAGCCGGATCTGCTCGATCCAGTCGGGGACGAGGCCGTTGTGCGCCGCGCCGTCCTTGTTCAGGTCCCAGGTGCGCTGACCGGTGACCTGGCGGTCGAGCACCGCTCCGCCGTCGACGCTGCGGAACGGGTACTTCACCGCGTTGGGCGCGTTCTCGCCGACCGGGCCGGGCCAGCCGCCGACGCCGTTCATGTCGGTGCCGTAGCCGAGGCCGACGTTGTACTTCTCACGCAGCGCGGCCTTCTGCTGCGCCTCGCCGATGAAACCCTCCGCGCCGTGCATGTACGGGGCGATGAAGCCGCCGAGGCGGTAGACGCGCTCGGTCCAGTCGAGGTCCATCCAGCTGTGGCTGGAGATGACGCCCGGGTACTCCTGGGACTCCAGGATGTCGAGCGCGCGGCCGGCGGCCTTGACGCTCATGTGGTCGAGCTCCAGCATCATGCCGCGCTGCATCATGCCGCGCATCGCGTACTCGCCGAGTCTCGTCAGGCCGCGCTTGTTGCACTTGGCGTCGGAGGCGTACGAGGGCACGCTCACCCCGGCCGGCAGCTTCTCCGCCATGGCGGGCGGCGCGGCGGCCAGGCCGATCGGGTTGTCGTGCTGAGGGCCGGTGCACTTCTCCGTCATCCAGAAGGTGCCGGTGGAGAGGAACTGGCCGATGTTGACGGCGACACCGGTGGTGCCGCTGTCGAAGCGGACGCCGCAGAGCGCGTTGTCGAACTTGTGGCAGAGGAACATGCTGCGCACACCCAGGGAGTACAGCTCGTCGAGGCCGCGGTCGATGTCCGCCTGGTCGCACTGGGCGATGTCGAGGATCATCTTGCAGCCGAACGGCTCCGAGGTCTCCACGCCGAGAACGACGGCGAGCTTGCCCTGCTCGATCACCGCACGCGCCTGGTTGGCACTGGTGACGATGCGGAACCAACCCTTGCCGGGGCCGCCGTACATCTTGTCGACGTAGTCCTGCAGTTCGTACGTCTTGCGGGCCTGGAGCCGGATCGAGGTCATCTCGTCGCAGCTGCGGTCCCGGGGCAGCAGCGAGCAGATCAGGCCGTTGGTGACCAGGTCGTTGACGAGGACTCGCTGGCCGCCGCGCCAGGCGCGCTCCACCCAGGCGTAGTAGTTCTGCTGGTGGCTCAGCGACTTGTGGGCCGGCCAGTCCTTGAAGGTGGGCCAGCCGACGGGGTCGTGGGTGCCGTCGTCGCCGCCGGTGAGGTGCTCGAAGAGCGCCCCCCGGCCGTCGGGGTAATGCTCGGGGCAGTCCTTCAGGGCGTCGGCGATGCCCTGCTCGGAGAAGGTCTGGCCGCAGATCATGCGGCCGCCGAAGCCCTCGTTGGACATCAGGTGGTTGTGCGCGTCGACGAATCCGCTGACCTCGCCCTTGGCGTTCTTGCCGGTGAACGGCGCGCCGGTGACGTTGGTCTGCGAGTCGGGGGCGGGGCGGGCGGTGGGCTCCCACCAGGTGCCGCTCGCGGCGGCGGGCACCGGCGCGGAGCCGAACAGCACCGCGGCCAGCGAGAGGAACAGGGACAGGAGAGCGAATCTCCCGCGGCGGTTGCGTGGTGCGGATCGAGTCATGGTCACGAAGCCCTCGGTCGGTGGGGGGTGTACCGGCTCAGCGCCCAGAGGATCGCGGGAATCAGACAGTGAGTCAATAGTCCGGGTCAAATGACCTGTTGATGATTTTCGAAGAGCCCAGGACCCCTGGTACCGCCGGTAACCCCGTGCTCAGCTCTCGATGAGGGAGACCAGCTGGTCGGCGGTGATGTCGAGCTGCCGGCCGGCGGCCTGCTCGTCGCCGAGGACGAGGTACTGGAGGGTGAGCCCGTCGATGGTCGCGGCCAGGGACTGGGCGATCACTCCGACCGGCAGCCGGAGCTCGATCCCGCGGACCTCGCGGACCTGCTCGACCAGCGCGACGGCGGACGCCACGTACTGCCGGTACTGCGCGCGGGCCAGATGCTCGAAGCCGGGCTCGCGCAGGGCGTACTGGGTGAGGTCGTAGGTGAGCATGTGCTCGCCGGGGTTCGCGACGACATGGTCCCAGTACGTCTGCAGGGCGGCCCGCACGGTCTCCCGGAGGGTCGCCTTGGGCTCGACGGCCTGCATCACGCGGGCGACGTAGTTGCCGGTGATGGTCTCGATGGCGGCCTCGAGGAGGGTCTGCTTGGAGTCGAAGCAGTAGTGGAAGACGCTCAGCGACACTCCGGCCTCGGCGCAGATCGACCGCGTCGTCGTCTTGGCGACGCCGTCCCGCGTCATCGCCCTGATCGCCGCCTCGACCAACTGCCGGCGTCGTTCCGCCGACGGCATCCGCGCCATGCCCACCTCCTGGGATCCGGCCACAGAGTAGCCGCTGCCCCCGTCGCGCCCGCCGGGTTCCCCAAGGGGCGGGACGGCGCGGACTCCCCCTCAATGCGCGCGCGACGCCGCGTCGACCACGTCCGCCAGCGCCGCAGCCAGGGCCTCCAGGCCCGCGTGGGACGCGCCGCCCGGTTCGGTCATGTAGCCGTCCCGGCGTATCTCCACCATCAGAGCGGAGACCCGGGCGTCCGTCCCGTGGTACCGGAGCGGCACGTACGTCCCGGCGAACGGGCTGTCCAGGCCGGTCTCCCCCAGCCGACCGAACGCCTCCGTCGCCTCGTCGAGCAGCCACGGCGGCGTGTGGAAGCCGTCCGTGCCCAGGCAGACCGGCGGGCGCGGGCCCGCGCCGTGGAGTTCGTACGGGAGCGGGGCGGTCGGGTACGAGTGGACGTCCACGATCACCGCCCGGCCCGCCGCGTCCAGCCGTTCCGCCACCGCGTCCGTCATGGCCTGCGCGTACGGCCGGAAATAGCGCCCGATCAGCGCCGAGCCGTCGAAGCCGGCCGGCCGCAGCGGCCCGCGGTGCGTGGTGCGCGTGTACACCGCGCCCATGCCGACCGCCAGCATCTCCTCCCGCTCGTCCGGGAACCGCTCCGGGTCGATCACCAGCCGGGACATCAGGTTGACGAACCTCCAGGGCCGCACCGCGCACCGCTCCGCCGCCGCGGCGGCGAGCTCCGCCGTGTGCGCGTCCGTGATGTGGTCCAACTCCTCCTCCAGCGCCCGGTCGTCGAGGACGAGGTCCGCGCGCACGTCCGCCGGCACGGTGCGCGAGGAGTGCGGGACGTGCAGGATCACCGGGGACGCGGGGTCGCCGGGCAGCAGCCGGAAGGAAGGCGTGCCGGGGGTGCCGGGGGCGTCGGGCGCTGCGGGGGCGTTGCTCATCGGGTTCCTTGTCGCCGGGCGGACGGTCGTCGTCGTGTGGATCAACGTGCGCCGGCCGCTCTCCGTGCCCGCGCGGGCCGTACCGCTCTCCCTGACGTGCAGTTCCGCGGCCGTCGGCCGACCATGAGGAGAGGGGCCCACCTCGGGAGGGTCAATGAGGCATGTGTCCGTCCTCGTCGTCGGCGCCGGGCCGGTCGGGCTCACCGCCGCGGCGGAGCTGCGCCGGCGCGGCGTCGACGTCCGGATCGTCGACCGGCTCAAGGCCCGGCTGCCGTTCGCCAAGGCCGTCGGGATCCAGCCGCGCACCCTGGAGATCTGGGACCTCATGGGCTGTGTGCGGCCCGCCCTGGACGTCGCCGAGCCGCTGCTCGGGCAGTTGGCCTACGTCGACGGCGTCGAACAGGCCCGGATCCGGCTCGCCCTGCCGTCCGAGGTGCCGTACGGCTTCGCCGCGCTGCCGCAGTACGAGACCGAGCGGATCCTGGAGGACTTCCTGGGCGGCTTCGGGACCCGGATCGAGCGCGGCGCGGAACTGGTGTCGTTCGGGCAGGACACGGACGGCGTCACCGCCCGCCTGTCCTGGAACCAGGGCGAGGGCCGGATCTCGGAGGAGGAGGTGCGCTGCGGGTACCTGATCGGGTGCGACGGCGCGCACAGCACCGTGCGCAAGGGGCTCGGGATCGGCTTCGAGGGCGGCGCGTTCCCGGACGCGTACATGCTCGGCGACGTGCAGGTCGACTGGGACCTGCCCGCCGGCTACACCCTGCGCTCCATGCACCGCGGCCCGGACGGCACGATCGACGACACCCTGGTGGCCGTTCCGCTGCCGGGTCACGGACGGTACCGGATGTCGATGAACGTACCCCCGGAACTCACCCCCTCCGCCGCCGAGGCCGACGGCGTGGCGCACGGCCTGGAGGGCGGCCGCGCCCCGACGCTCGCCGACCTGCAGACCGTCCTGGACCGGCTGTCGCCGCAGCCGGTCACCGCCTCGCACCTGCGCTGGTCGTCGGTGTTCCGGATCAGTCACCGGCTGGCCGACCGGTACGGCGAGGGGCGGGTGTTCGTCGCCGGGGACGCGGCGCACATTCATCCGCCGACCGGGGCACAGGGGATGAACACCGGTATCCAGGACGCCTACAACCTGGCGTGGAAGCTGGCGCTCGCGGTGGAGGGCGGTGCGCACGCCGGGCTGCTCGCCAGCTACGACGCGGAGCGCCGGCCGGTCGGCGAGGAGGTCGTCGGACGGACGGTGCGGCACGCCGCCGAGGGCGTGCAGGCGGACACCGCCGACCCGGAGACGCTGATGCTGCGCGAGGCGCAGCTCCTCGTGACGTACCGGGGCAGCCCGATCGTGGGCGAGCCCGACCCGTCCGCCGGGACGGACGGCGGCCCGCAGTCCGGCGACCGCGCCCCGGACTGCGGCGGGCTCGCCGGGGACCTCGCCCTGTACCCGCTGCGCCTGTACGACCTGCTGCGGGGCCGCGGGCACGTGCTGTTGCTGTACGGCGACGGCGCCTCGGCCACCGCGCTGCACCGACTCGCCTACGCGGCCGGGCTGTTGTCGCGCGGCCGGGTGGAGTCCTGCGCGGTGCTCGCGGACGGCGGCGCGCCGATCGGCGGCACGGGGCTTCCGGTGTACCGCGACGCTCGCGGCGAGTTCGCGAAGCAGTACGCGGTGCGGGTCCCGACGGCCTTCCTGGTACGGCCCGACGGGTATCTGGGCGCGCGGTTCACCACGTTGAGCGAGGGGCCGCTCGCGGACCGCCTGGCGGCCGTCTTCCGCCTCTGACTCAGAAGACGGCCTTCCGCATCCGACTCAGAAGACGGAGAGGCCCGTGATGGTGGTGAAGCGGTCGAGGGCCGCCACGCCCGCCACGGAGTTGCCCCGGGCGTCCAGGCCGGGGCTCCAGACGCACAGGGTGCAGCGGCCGGGGACGACGGCGATGATCGCGCCGCCGACGCCGCTCTTGCCGGGCAGCCCGACGCGGTAGGCGAAGTCGCCGGCCGCGTCGTAGGTGCCGCAGGTCAGCATGACGGCGTTGACCTGCTTGGCCTGGCTGCGGGTCAGCAGCCGGGCGCCGTCGGCGCGGATGCCGTGCCGGGCCAGGAAACCGGTGGCGACGGCCAGATCGGCGCAGGACGCCTCGACGGAGCACTGGCGGAAGTACTCGCGCAGCAGCGTCGGCACGGGCGTGCTGATGTTGTCGTAGGAGGCCATGAAGTGGGCCAGGGCCGCGTTGCGGTCGCCGTGGGCGTTCTCGGAGGCGGCGACGTCGCGGTCGAAGTCGAGGTCGTCGTTGCCGCTCTCGGCGCGCAGGAAGTCCCGCAGCGCGCCGGAGGCGTCGCCGGTGAGGCGGTGCAGCCGGTCGGTGACGACGAGCGCGCCGGCGTTGATGAAGGGGTTGCGGGGGATGCCGTTCTCGTACTCCAGCTGCACGAGCGAGTTGAACGGGTTGCCGGAGGGCTCGCGGCCGACGTGCTCCCAGAGGATCTCGCCCTCGTGGGCGAGGGCCAGGGCGAGTGTGAAGACCTTCGTGACCGACTGGGTGGAGAACGGCTGCTGCCAGTCCCCCACGCCGTACACGGTGCCGTCGAGCTCGGCGACGGCCATCCCGAAGCGCTGCGGGTCACCGGCGGCGAGCGCGGGGATGTAGTCGGCCGGGCGGCCGCGCTCGCCGAGGTTGCGGATCTCCTCGGCGATCAGTTCGAGGACGGGTTGGAAGGACAGCACCATGATCGGCATTGTCCCCCGCGGCGCGTGCCTCTTCAGCCCGGGGGCCTGTGGTCAGTCGGCGTCGGGGCGGTCCCGGTCGCCGTCGCCCCGGTCGTCCGCGCCTGCGCCCCGTCGGGAGAAGCGCCCCGCCCAGCGGATGAGCAGGCGCAGCAGGCAGACCAGCGTGAGCACCCAGGCCGCGGCGAACGCCCAGATCAGTGCGGGGGCCTCGGTGGCGACCGCGACGACCAGGAGGGCGGCCGTCAGCGCGCCGAGGAAGGCGACACCGGCCGTCGAGACTCCCAGGCCGGTCACTCCGGGGGCGCGCTGGTGGCGGCGCATGGTGCTCAGGCTGCGTTCGAGGGGTTCGTCGGCGCGGAGGGCGCCCTCGATCTCGTCGAGGATGCGCCGTTCCCGCTCCGAGAGCCGGGCGTCGTCCCTGCCGGGGTCCATCCCGGACACCTCCTCCCGGTCCGGCGGACGCCTGGTCCGGCCGTCCGCTGCCGCGCGGCGGGACGCGTGCCCGCTCCTTGCACGTACCCGTTCCCACCGTTCTCAGACCCGGAGGAAAGGCTTCCGCACGCGTAGAATCGGGAGGGAGAAACGGCACGTTCCGCAGCGGCGCGTTCCTCCGCCGGGGAACGGAGGTCGTCTTGACCAGCTCTGCCGGCCCGTCCGGGCCCCGGACCCCGTCCGCGTACGCCGACCTGCTCGCCGAGAACCGGCGGTTGCGGGCCCGTTCCGCACACCGTCATCTGCTCGATCTCGCGACCGGCATCCTCTCCGCCCAGCTCCGCCTGTCCCTCAGGGACGCCGCCGAGCACCTGCAGGGCCTCGCGGAGGCGACCGGGCTGCCGGTCGCCGATGTCGCCGCGGACATCGTGAACGCGGCGCCGGGCGACGTCCCGCCCGTCGCGGCCCCCGACGACGAGGCGGCCGTGCCCGCCCGCCGGGAGCGCCGGGCGGCCGCTGCGGCGGAGACCGCCGACACCGTGGGACAGGCGGCCCAGGCGCTCCTCGAAGGCGGGCTCGCACCACTCGGCGCGGACAGTCTGTGGCTGTGGCGGGGCGCACCGTCCGAGGGGCTGCGGCTCGCCGGGCACGCCGGCGTCGGGGCCCTGGAGGCGGCGGCCTGGCAATGGCTCTCGCCGTCCGTGGGCGAGCCGTTCCGCACGGTGCTGGCGGAGGCCCTGCCCACCTGGCTGGAGCAGGGCCCGACGGGCGGCGAGGTGCTGCCGGGGCCCTCCCCGGACGCGGCCCGCGCGCTGGTGCCGCTGCGCCGGCACCGGACGACAGTGGGGCTCGCCCTGGTCTGCTGGCCCGGCCCCACGGAGCTCGGCGCGCCGGTACGGCGGGCCGTCGACGGTCTGCTCGACGTCGCCGCGACCGTGCTGGACGGCACGGAGTCCCCGCGGCCGGCGGTCCCGGTGCTGGCGGACGTGCTGGACGCACTGGTCCATCCGGCGATGCTGCTGCGCACCCCGGTCCGGTCCGGCGACCCCGTCGTGGAGCATCTCAACGAGGCGGCGGTGGCGGCGCTCGACGGCCCGGAGCTCCCCGACATCCGCTCGCTGCCGCTGGCGCTGCCCCGGGCGCACAAGGACATCTCCCGGCTGGCCAGGCGGGCCGCGGCGTCCGGGCGCGTCCAGCGGGCCGCCCGGCTGCCCGCCGCGGCCCGCCCCGACGAGGCCCCGCCGCTGCTCGACGTGCGGGTGCTGCCGGGCGGCGAGGACCGGACGGTGGTGCTGTGGCACACCGCGGGCGACCCCCGGCTCGCGTTGGAACGCGCTGTCGCGCAGCTCCAGGGGGTGGCGACCTTCCAGGACAGTCTGACCGGCGGCGGGACGGTCTGGTCGGACCAGGCGTACGCGCTGTTCGGCCAGGGCCGCGACGAGACGCCGGTCCCGCTGCTCGGGCTGCGCTCCCGGCTGCACCAGGGCGACGGGGAGGCGCTGACCGAGCTGCTGCGGACGCTGACGGAGCGCAAGACCGGCGCGCACGCGGTGCTGCGGGTGATGCTGCCGGGCGGCTCGGTGCGGCACCTTCGGGTGGCGGCGCAGCCGCTGCTCGACGGGGCGGACGTCACCGGCTTCGCCGGGGTCTACCAGGACGTGTCGGACACGCTGCGCACCGAGGCCGCGCTGACGGCGACGTTCGACCACCTCACCCTGGTCCGCAACCAGGCGGAGATGCGGCGGCAGTTGGCGCTCCAGCTGCAGCAGGCGATCGTGCCGGAGGTGCCCGGCGTCCAGGAGCTGCCGGGGGACCTGGAGGTGGCTGCGCGCTACCGGCCGGCCGGCGAGGAGTACCAGGTGGGCGGCGACTGGTACGACGTGCTGCCGCTGCCGAGCGGCCGGATCCTGGTCGCGGTCGGGGACATCGCGGGCCACGGCATCGACTCGGTCACCGGCATGGTGGCGCTGCGCAACGCCGGGCGGGCGCTGGCCTTCACCGGGCACTCGCCGAGCCGGCTGATGGGCTGGCTCAACGAGGTGACGCTGCGGACCGGCTCCGGGACCACGGCGACGGCGGTGTCCGCGCTGTACGACCCGGAGGAGCAGACGCTCCTGTGGTCGAGCGCCGGCCATCTGCCGCTGCTGCTGGTCCGGGACGGCCGGGCGCGGCTGATCGACCCGCCGCAGGACGTGCTGCTCGGCGCGGTGCCCTCGTGCACGTACGAGGAGCGCAGGAACGTGCTGCGGCCGGGCGACACGCTGCTGCTGTTCACGGACGGGCTGGTCGAACGCCGGCACGACGGTCTGGGCTCCGGGCTCATCGAACTGGCCGAGGAGGCCGAGCGGTTGGCCGGGCTGCCGCTGGACCGGATGCTCGACGGACTGCTCGGCGCGGCGACCGGCGACACGGACGACGACACGAGCATCGTCGCGCTGCGGCTGGGCGGGGCGTCGTCCGGCTCCTGATGCGGCGTCACTCCGGGAGCCAGCGGCGGAGTGTGTCCCTCAGCGCGGCCTCGTCCACCGGCTTGGGCAGATAGTCGTCCGCCCCCGCGTCGATGGCGCGGGCGCGGTCGCCGGGCATGACCTTGGCGGTGACGGCGACGACGGGCAGGTCGCCGCGGCCGGGGAGCCGGCGGATGGCGCGGATGGCGGCGTAGCCGTCCATGCCGGACATCATGACGTCCATCAGGACGAGCCGGATCTCCGGGTGCGCGTCGATCAGTTCGAGCCCGGTCTCACCGCCGCCGGCGGTGAGCACCCGCAGCCCGTTCCCCTCGAGGACCTCGGTGAGCGCGTACACGTTGCGCGGGTCGTCGTCGACGACGAGGACGGTCCCGCGCGCGGTCTCCGACGCGGCGGTGCCCTGCACCGCCGGCCGGCCTTCGTCGGCGTCGCCGGTGTCGTCCGCGGCCGGGGCCGGCGTCCGGGCGGTGGCCGGGTCGGGGAGGTAGAAGGTGAAGCGGCTGCCGCGGCCGGGCATGCTCTCGGCGCGGATGGTGCCGCCGAGGAGCCCGGCGACCTCGCGGCTGATGGACAGGCCGAGGCCGGTGCCGCCGTAGCGGCGGGCGGTGGTGCCGTCGCCCTGCTGGAAGGCCTCGAAGATGTGCTCCAGGCGCCCGGCGGGGATGCCGATCCCGGTGTCGACGACCCGGAAGGCGAGGACGGGCCGGTCGCCGCGCAGGTCGACCGGGGGTTCGTCGGGGGCGGCGTACTCCACGGTGAGCGAGACGCGGCCCTCGTCGGTGAACTTGAGGGCGTTGGAGACCAGGTTGCGCAGGATCTGCCGGACGCGCGCCTCGTCGGTGGTGAGCTCCTCCGGCAGGTCGGGGGCGACGCTGAGGGTGAACTCGAGGGAGCGTTCGTCGGCGACGGGCCCGAAGGTGGCCTCCAGGTACTCCAGGAGCCGGCGCAGCGAGAACGGCTCGTGCCGGATGTCCATCTTGCCGGCCTCGACCTTGGACAGGTCGAGGATGTCGTTGATGAGCTGGAGCAGGTCGGAGCCGGCGGAGTGGATGACCTCCGCGTAGTCGACCTGTTTCTCCGTCAGGTTCCCCTCGGGGTTCTGGGCGAGCAGGCGGGCGAGGATGAGCAGGCTGTTGAGCGGGGTCCGCAGTTCGTGGCTCATGTTGGCGAGGAACTCGGACTTGTACATGGAGGTACGGGACAACTCCTGGGCGCGTGCCTCCAGTTCCTGCCGGGCCTGCTCGATGACCTGGTTCTTCGACTCGATGTCCTTGTTCCGCTGGGCGAGCAGGGCAGCCTTCTCCTTCAGTTCCGCGTTGGAGCGCTGGAGTTCCTGCTGCCTGGCCTGCAGCTCCTGGGAGCGGGAGCGCAGTTCGTCGGCGAGCCGGCGGGACTGGCCCAGGAGTTCGTCGGTGCGAAGGTTGGCGACCAGGGAGCTGAGGACGGCGCCGGCGCTGTCCGTGAACCGGTCGAGGAAGTCGCGGTGCAGGGCGGTGAACGGGTACAGCGAGGCGAGTTCGACCGCGCCGAGCACCTGGTCCTCGACGACGATCGGGAGCACGATCAGGGTGCCGGGCTCGCGCTCGCCGATGCCGGAGGCGACGGTCGCGTACCCGGCGGGCACCTGGTCGACCACGAGGGTGCGGCGGTCGCGGGCGGCCTGGCCGACGAGCGACTGGCCGATGCCGAAGCGGCGGGGTGCGGCGCCGAGCGGTTCGGGCGAGCCGTACGCGGCGGTCATGACGAGTTCGGGGCCCTGCTCGCCCTCCTCGGCGAGGAAGAACGCGCCGTACGGGGCGGAGACCAGCGGCGGCACCTCCGCCATGATCAGTTCGGCGATCTCGGGCAGGCTGCGGGTTCCCTGGAGCAGACCGGTGATGCGGGCGAGGTTGGTCTGCAGCCAGTCCTGCTCCTGGTTGGCGCGGGTGGTGGCGCGCAGCGACTCCACCATGGAGTTGATGTTGTCGCGCAGGTCGCCGACCTCGCCCGGCGCGTCCACGGTGATGGAGCGGGTGAGGTCGCCCTCGGCGACGGCACTGGTGACCTCGGCGATGGCGCGGACCTGCCGGGTCAGGTTGCCGGCGAGTTCGTTGACGTTCTCGGTGAGCCGTTTCCAGGTGCCGGAGACGCCCTCGACCTCGGCCTGGCCGCCGAGCCGGCCCTCGGTGCCGACCTCGCGGGCCACCCGGGTGACCTCGGCGGCGAACGACGACAGCTGGTCGACCATCGTGTTGATGGTGGTCTTGAGTTCCAGGATCTCGCCGCGGGCGGAGACGTCGATGCGGCTGGTCAGATCGCCCTGGGCGACGGAGGTGGTGACCTGGGCGATGTTGCGGACCTGGTTGGTGAGGTTGTCGGCCATCGAGTTGACGTTGTCGGTGAGGTCCTTCCAGGTGCCGGAGACGCCGTGGACGGTCGCCTGACCGCCGAGGTTGCCCTCGGTGCCGACCTCGCGGGCGACGCGGGTGACCTCCTCGGCGAACGAGGAGAGCCGGTCGACCATGGTGTTGATGGTCTCCTTCAGCTGCAGGATCTCGCCGCGGGCGTCCACCCGGATCTTCTGCGTGAGGTCGCCGCGGGCGACCGCGGTGGCCACCTGGGCGATGGAGCGGACCTGGGAGGTCAGGTTGTCCGCCATGGCGTTCACGCCGGAGGTGAGTTCCTGCCAGGCGCCCTGCGCCCGCGGCTCGCGGACCCGCCCGCCGAGCAGGCCCTGGCCGCCGACCTCGCCCGCCACCCGGGTGACCTCGGAGGTCAGCAGGGACAGCCGGTCGACGGTCTCGTTGTAGACCGCCACGATCTCGCCGAGGAGGGGGTCGGAGGGGCCCGCGGGCGCGGTCAGCCGGACGGACAGGTCTCCGTCCCGTACGGCGGTGAGCCCCGCGAGGAGCTGCCGGAGCCCTTCGTGCCCGGGCTTGCGGCGTGGGTCGTCGGGGCGTGATCGATGCTCTGCCATAGAAGTGCCTCGCTGATTCCACTCTAGGTCGGGTGCGCCGATCGGGCTCTCGGCTCACCCGTACGGCCCGGCCGGGACGCCGTGCGCGGCGGGAGTCCGCAGGCTGGTGCGGCCGGGCGGCTCGGGGGCAGCATGGTCCGGGGAGGTCGACGTGAGCGGGAGCGTGATGACGGGTACGGGCGGCGACGGGATCGTGGCGGCGCGGTGGCTGGCGCGCTGTGCGGTGACGGCCGCGCTCGGCTCCGTGGCGGTGCTGCTTCTCGGGCTGGGCGACGGCGGGCTGCTGATCGTGGGCGGCGGGCTGCTGGGGCTGGCCGCCTGCGCCGCGGGCGCGTGGTGGTTCCTCGCGCACCGGGGCCTTGTGCGGCTCGGCGGGGCGGTGCTCGCGGTCGCCGCGCCGCTGGCGGTGCTGCTGATGTTCACGATGGACGGACTGTGGAAGATCGCGCTGTTCGCCACCCTCCTCTGGGGCGTGGCGCTGCTCCTCGCCCGGGGGGCGCTGCGCGGGACCCGGCCGAGGACGACCCGGCACGGGCGGACCGTGCCCGGGCCCCGGCGGCCGGTGCTCATCATGAACCCGAAGTCCGGGGGCGGGAAGGTCGAGCAGTTCGGGCTGGTGGACAAGGCGGAGAAGCTCGGGGCGCGGGTGATCCTGCTCGACGCGTCGACCCACCAGGACGTGACGGCGCTGGCCCGGCAGGCGGTGGCCGAGGGCGCCGACCTGCTCGGCGTCGCGGGCGGCGACGGCACCCAGGCACTGGTGGCGGCGGTGGCCGCCGATCACGACCTGCCGTTCCTCGTGGTCTCCGCGGGCACGCGGAACCATTTCGCGATGGACCTCGGCCTCGACCGGACCGACCCGTCGCGCTGCCTCGACGCGCTGTCCGGCGGCGAGGAACTCCGCATCGACATGGGCGAGGTCGCGGGCCGGCCGTTCGTGAACACCGTGTCGTTCGGGGTGTACGCGGACGTGGTCCAGCGGCCCGAGTACCGCGACGACAAGGCGGGCACGATCCTGAAGCTGACGCCGGACCTGCTGGTCGGGGAGGGCGTGCGGCGACTCGACGCACGGGTGGACGCCGAGCGGCTGACGGGGCAGCAGGCGCTGCTGGTCAGCAACAACCCCTACACCTCCCCCGACGCCTTGGGCGGCGGCGGGAAGCGTCCGCGGCTCGACGGCGGCGAGCTGGGCGTGCTCGGTATCCGCGTGGAGGGTGCGGCGCAGGCCGCGGACCTGGCCGTACGGGGCTCGCTGTCACCGGCGCTGACCGTGACGACGGCGCACGGGGTGGAGGTCACCGCGGACGAGCCCGACATCCCGGTGGCCGTCGACGGCGAGGCCCTGATGATGCCGGCCCCGGTGGTGTGCCGGCTGCGCCCCCAGGCGCTGCGCGTCCTGGTCCCGCACGACCGCCCGGGCGTCGTGGTCCCCGCACCCCCGGTGAACTGGCGCCTCCTCTTCGACCTCGCCGTCGGCCACGGCACCGGAACGACGACGGGAGCACACCATGGCTGACGAGAAGCCGAAGCCGACCGGCCGGGACGACGCGGGGCGCGACGTCCGGGGGGCGAGCGCCGGGGACGGGGGCGTGCCGGGAGGGGACGCCGCGGCTGAGCGGCTGTCCCCGGGTGCTGCCCTGAACGCCGTGCTGGGCGATCTGGACGCCATCGACGGTGCGCTGTACGCGGCCGTGGCCGCGACGCCGACGCCGACGCTGGACCGGGCGTTGCGGCGGCTCTCGCACACGGCGGACCACTCGAAGATCTCGCTGACGGTCGCCGCGGCCATGGCCCTGATGCCCGGCCGGCCGCGGCAGGCCGCGGTGGCCGGGGTCGGCGCGATCATGATCGCCTCGGCGGCTGCGAACCTGCTCGGCAAGCGGATGGTCCGCCGGCGCCGGCCCGACCGGGAGGCGGCGCGGGTGGTCGTGGACCGGCATGTGCCGATGCCGAAGTCGGCGTCGTTCCCGTCCGGCCACACGGCGTCCGCGACCGCGTTCGCCACCGCCGTGGGCGTGGTGCTGCCCCCCGCGGCGGTGCCGCTCGGCATCCTGGCCTCCGCCGTCGGCTACTCGCGGGTCCACACGGGCGTGCACTACCCCGGCGACGTCGCGGCCGGCGCGGTCCTGGGCCTGTCGTCCGCGGTGGCGGCGCTGGCGCTCACGTACCGTCCCCGGCACCACCCCCCAGCCGTGAGCGCCGACCGATGAACGGTACGGAGCCGGACTACGCGGGGGTGTTCCGGGCGCTGCCCGGCATGGTCGCGCTGCTCACGCCCGAGCTGGTGTACGTGGACGCCAACGACGAGTTCCTGCGTGTGTCGGGCCGCACGCGCGAGCAGGTCGTGGGCCGGTACCTGTTCGACGTGTTCCCGGACAACCCGAACGACACCGGGGCGAGCGGAGCCCGCAACCTGGCGGCCTCGCTGCGCCGGGTGCTGGAGACCGGCGAGCGCGACGCGATGGCGCTCCAGCGGTACGACGTGCAGATCCCGGGTCGGCCCGGGGAGTGGGACGAGCGGTACTGGAGCCCCGTCAACGCGCCGGTCCTGGGGCCGGACGGGCAGGTGGTGCTCCTGGTGCACCGGGTGGAGGAGGTCACCGAGCTGATCCGCGCCCGCGGCGGGCGCACCGGCGGCCGGGCGCGGGTCCTGGAGGCGGAGCTGTACACCCGGGCCCGCGAGCTGCAGGAGCTCAACGAGCGGCTGCGGGAGGCGCACGCGCGGGAGCGGGAGGTGGCGCTGGCGCTGCAGGAGGCGATGCTGCCCGCGCCCACGCCGATCGGGGCGCACCGGACGGCGGTGCGGTACCGGCCGGCCGCGGGCGCGCTGAACGTGTGCGGGGACTGGTACGACCTGGTGCCGCTGCCCGGCGGCGACCGGATCGGCGTGGCGGTGGGTGACGTGGTGGGGCACGGGCTCGCCGCGGCCGGGGTGATGGGCCAGCTGCGCAGCGCCCTCAGCGCCTCGTCCCGGGTGGCCGACGGGCCCGCGCAGGCGCTGGACGTCCTCGACCTGTACGCCCGGTCGGTGGCCGGTGCGGAGAACACCACGGCCGTGGAGACCTGGATCGACTGGGAGCAGTGCGTCATCACGTACAGCTGCGCCGGTCACCCGCCGCCGGCGCTGCTGCGGGCGGACGGGTCGGTGCAGTTCCTGGACGAGGCGACCGATCCCCCGCTCGGGGCGCGGGTCGCGCACACCCCGCGGCCGCAGGCGGAGACCCGCTGCGGGGTCGGCGACACGCTGGTGCTCTACACCGACGGCCTGATCGAGCGGCGCCACGAGGACATCGACGCGGGCCTGACCCGGCTCGCCGGGGCACTGGAACGGCACCACGGCGCCGGCCCCGATGCCCTGGCGGACGGCCTGCTGCTGGACATGCTGCCGGTGGGCGGCGCGACGGACGACACGGCGCTGATCGTCGTACGGCTGTGAGCCCGCAGGACGCCCGGCCGGCCGGCTGCCCCAGTCGGGCGGGTCCGGGACGCTCCCCAGAGTGATTCAGGCGGTTCGCAGCTGGTTTGAACCGTTCACCCCGACATAGTGCGGGGCATGAGAGCCACCCCCTTTCTCGCGCGTGCGCTGCGCGAACGTCCGCGCACCCGCTCACGCCGCCTGGCGCTCCTGTGCGCCGCCCTGCTCGCCGTCACGGTCCAGACGGCGGCCGCCGCGCCCACACCCGCGGGCCACCCCGACGGTGCCTTCGGTACCGGCGGTCCCGGCGGCGGCGAGCGAGACTGCGTCCCGACCCGGGGCCCGCTCGGCGAACAGGGCAGCCGGGTCAGGGACATCGCACAGCAGGCCAAGGACGACCTCAAGCTGAACGCCCTGCAGTTCAAGGTCACCCTCGACGGCCGCGAGGTCGTCACCGACGCCCTCGGCGAGTCCATGACCGGCGTCCCGGCCGAGCCGGGCATGCACTTCCGGGCCGGCTCTGTGGCCTTCGCCCACATCGGGAACGTCCTGCTCCAGCTGGCCCAGGAAGGGAAGGTCGGTCTCGACGACACCGTGGAGCGCTGGCTGCCGGACCTGCGGGACAACGACAAGATCACCCTGCGGATGCTGGCCACCAACACCACGGGCTTCCACGACTACGTCACCGACCCCGCGTTCGACGCCGTCCTGGAGAAGCACCCGTTCCGTCAGTGGACGACGGACGAGCTGCTCGGCTACGCGCTCGGACACCCCAACTGGTACGAGCCGGGCACCAGTTGGAGCTACTCGCACGCGAACTACGTGCTGCTCGAAGCCGCCCTGGAGAAGATCACCGGGAAGCGGATCGACGAGCTGGTGAAGCAGCGGTTCACCGGTCCGCTCGGGCTGCGCAACACGCGCAACAGCTTCACCCCGGACATCCCGGACCCCGTGCTGCACGCCTTCACCTCCGACCGTGGGCTCTATGAGGAGTCCACGTTCTGGAACCCCTCCTGGACCACCGGTCCCGGCGCGGTGATCACCACGCACATCTGCGACCTGGCGCGTTCGGCGGAGGCCGTCGGCCGGGGCGAGCTGCTGTCCCCGAGCTCGTACCGGACACTGCTGAACCCCGGCACGGTCGGCCTCGGCGGAGGCACCGCGACCTGTCCCGCCTCGATCTGCCTCGAACAGACGGAGCAGGCGCACTTCGGGCTCGGCGTGATCGTGGTCAACGGCTGGATCGTGCAGAACCCGTCGTTCTCCGGCTACGCGGCGATCCAGGCGTATCTGCCGTCGAAGCGGCTCGCCATCGCCGTCTCGGCCACGAAGACGGCCGAGACGGCGGACGGCAACATGGCCGAGGTCGTCGCCGAGCGCATCGCGGCGTACCTCGCGCCGGACGTGCCGCTGGGGATCGGCGGCTAGCGCCCGCCCGCACGGGCCTTGAGGCCGTCGGCCGCGCGGCCGACCGCGCGGGCCTCGCGTCGCAGTCCGTGGCGCTTGAGATACGCGGCGAGCCAGGTCAGGGACTCGGTCAGGGCGGCGGAGTCCTCGCGCGGCTCGGGCACCGGCGAGTCGCTCAGCAGGTCGGCCGCCTCCAGGGCCGGGGCGGCGACCTCGTCGTGGCGCTCGACGCGGGCGAGCCGCAGTGCCAGGTTGGCGAGCACGTGCACGAGGCCGGACCGGTGCGCGCCGGGGTCCGCCCGGTACAGCCCGCGGTGCAGCTCCAGCGCCTCGCGGGTGGCGGCCAGGGCCTCCTCGTGCCGGTCGGCGTCGCAGAACCGGACGCTCAGGTTGTTGAGCACGCGGGCGAGTTCGCCCTCGTACGCCCGGGGGTCGACGGCCGCCAGCTGACGGTGCAGGGCCACCGACTCCGTGGCCGGGGCGACCGCGTCGGCGTGCCGGCCCAGGGCGGCGAGGCGGTTGCCGAGGCTGTCGAGCCCGGCGGCGAGCAGCGGGCGCAGCGCGTCGGGGCGCGCGGCCAGGTGGCGCCGGCACAGGTGCACCGCCTCGTCCACGGCCTGCAGGGCCTCGGTGCGCCGACCGTCCCACGCGGTCGCCAGGGCCAGGTTGCCGAGGGCGATCGCGAGGGCCGGGACGAGTTCCGCGTCGCTCGCCAGATGCTCCCGGCAGAGGCGTACCGCATCGCCGAGCAGTCCCGCGCCGAGGCCGGGGCTGCCGGCGCGGGCGAGGGCCAGCCCCTCGTCGTTGAGCCGGGCGACCCGGTCGCGCACAGCAGGGTCCGCGGCGGTCGAAGGGGCGGACGGCGACGGGTCGGACGGCGGGTCGTCGAGCCGTTCGGCGCGGCCGGTGGGGGTCACCCGGTAGCCGTGCCGGCCGATCACGTGGTCCATGAAGGCGAGGTGACCGGGGCTGGTCCGGGCCAGTTCGCGGTGCAGTTCGACCGCCTCGGTGAGGTACGGAGCGGCCTCGCGCGTCCGGCCCGCCTGGGTGAGGGCGTCGGCGGCGGCGACGTCCAGCGCCCACCGCAGGCCGAGGTCGGGGACGGTGAAGGCGGGGCCGCGGGCCCGGCAGCCGGCGAGGGCCTCGTCGAGCACGGCGACGGCCTCGTCCGCGCGGCCCATCTCGGCGAGCTTGACGCCCAGGTCCCCCAGCATGGAGTCCAGTTCGCGACGGCCTGCGTCGGTGGCCGTCCCGGCGAGGCCGCGCCGGATCTCGACGGCCTCCCGGATCAGCTCCAGGGCCTCGTGGTGCTGCCCGAGTTCGGCGAGCTGTCCACCGAGTCCCCTGAGCGCGGCGGCGAGTTCGGGCAGGCAGTCGGGCTCGCGCTCCACGAGCCCGCGGTACAGCCCGACGGCCTCCCGCGCCAGGTCCCGGGCCTCCTCGCGGCGGCCCACCATGCCGGCGACGGCGGACTGCCCGTACAGGCCCTTGGCCACGCCGGGCAGGTAGAGCAGCGGCTCGGCCGCGGCGAGCCGCCGGTAGTGGACGACAGCCTCCGCGTACACGCCGCCGGCCTCCTCGTACCGCCGCGGATGACTCGACAGCAGCCGCCCGACCTCGGCCAACGCATGGGCGAGCCCGGGCAGATACCGAAACAGCTCGCCCTCCGCCAACCGCCGCTGCACCCCGACGACCCGCTCGGCCTCCGCCAGATCCCGCTCGTAGGCGACTTCCGAGGCATCCGGCTCGTACGGGCGCTCGTCCGGCTCCCGGCCGTACGAGCGAGCCCCCGCCGCCCGCTCGTTCCCCTGCTCCCCCATGTCCCCCTGCGGCACTGCCGGTCCTCCCCCGGTTCGGACGCCCCGGTGTTCTCACGCTTGGGGGGTCGGGGTGGTTCCCCGGGGAAGAGGTGGGACCGGGGTGTCAGGCGAGCTTCTTGAGGAGTTCCTCGGCGAGGGCGACCGACGAGGCCGGGTTCTGGCCGGTGACCAGGTTGCGGTCGACGACGACGTTCGGGGCCCAGGGCTCGCCCACGGTGACGCGGACGCCCGCTTCGGTGAGCCGGGTCTCCAGGAGCCACTTGGCCTTGTCGGCGAGGCCGCCGAGGGTCTCCTCGGCGTTGCTGAACGCGGTGATCTCGAACCCGGCGAAGGCGTTGGAGCCGTCCGCCCGCTCCGCGGCCAGCAGCGCGGCCGGGCCGTGGCAGACGACGCCGAGCGGGGTGCCCGCGTCCAGGACCCGGGTGAGGATCCGGCCGGAGGCCGGGTCGGCGGAGAGGTCCTCCATGGGCCCGTGGCCGCCGGGGTAGAAGACCGCGTCGTAGTCGCCGGGCCGGACGTCGTCGAGGGCGATCGGGTGCCGGAGCTCGGTGAAGGAGTCGAGCGTCGCGGCGACCCGGTCGGCGGCCTCCTGGCCGCCGTTGGCCTCGGCGGCGAGGCTGCCGCGGTCCACGGGCGGGACGACGCCGCCGGGCGTGGCGACGACGATCTCGTGCCCGGCGGCCTTGAAGGTCTCGTACGGGCCCGCCGCCTCCTCGGCCCAGAAGCCGGTGGGGTGCTTGGTGCCGTCGGCCAGGGTCCACTGGTCGGCGCCGGTCATCACGAAAAGGATCTTCGACATGGGCTTGGTGCTCTCCTGGGGAGTGACTGTGATGTGGTCGACCGTAGGCCCGGTCACCCATCGAAATCCAATAGGCTCACGCATATGAGGAATAGGGATTCCAATGGGAGTACGGCAGCCGGTCCGCTGGATCTGAATCTGCTGCGGACCTTTCTCGCCGTGTACCGCACGGGGTCCTTCACCGCCGCCGCCCGACTGCTCGGCCTGTCGCAGCCGACGGTGACCACACAGGTCAGGGCCCTGGAGCGGCAGCTGGGCCGGGAGCTGTTCCAACGGCTGGCGCGCGGGGTCGCGCCGGGGCCGTTCGCGGACGAGCTGGCCGCGCGGGTCGTCGAGCCGTTGGACGCGCTGGCCGCGGTGGGCGGCCCGGCCGAGGACGCCGTGCCGGAGCCGGTGCAGCTCGCGGGCCCGGTCGAGCTGCTGACGCACTGCGTGCTCCCGGGGCTCGCGCCGCTGGTGGACCGGGGGGTGCGGCTGCGCATCACGCCCGGGCTGACCGAGCCGCTGCTCGACGAGCTGAGGGCGGGCCGGTACGACCTGGTGCTGGCGACGTACCGGCCGCGCGGCCGGGCCCTGGCCGCGGTCCCGCTGTCGGACGAGGAGTTCGTGCTGGTCGCGTCCCCGCCGTGGGCGGAGCGGATCGGCGGTCCGGCACGGATCGCGGCGGAGGGGCCGGCGGCGCTGCACGGGGTGCCCCTGGTCGCGTACGCCGAGGACGTGCCGATCGTGCGCCGCTACTGGCGGCATGTGTTCGGCAAACGGCTGGTGCGCCAGCCGGCGGTGACGATGCCCGATCTGGACGCGGTGAAGGCTGCGGTGGCGGGCGGCACGGGGTTCAGCGTGCTGCCGCGCTACCTGTGCGCCGCGGAACTGGCGTCGGGGGCGCTGGTCGCGCTGTACGAGCCGGACGATCCGCCGATCAACACCGGCTTCCTGGTGCAGCGCCCCGGCTCGTCGGGGAATCCGCACGTGGCGCTGGTCCGGGACCATCTGCTGGCGGCGGCCCGCGACTGGTAGCGCCGCGGGCGCTATCCGGCGTCGGGGGCCAGTGCCCGGGTGCGCAGCGCGAGGAGGGCCTCGAAGCGGAAGCGGGGGTCACCGAGGCGGTCGCCGAAGAGCGCGTCGAGCTGGCGGAGCCGGCGGCGGGCGGTCTGCGGGTGGATGCCGAGGGCGCGGGCGACCTCGGGGGCGGTGCGGCCCCAGGACATGAGCAGGGCGTCCAGGGTCTCGGCGAGCCGCGCGGCCCGGCCGCTGGGCAGTTCGGCGAAGGCGGCGAGGACGCGGCGGCCGAGCAGCCGGCCGACGGCCGAACCGCGCAGCAGTTGCAGTTCGGCCAGTTCCTCGTCGACGCGCAGGAACAGGCCGTCGGCCGGTACCGCCCCGGATGCGGCGCGGCGGTCGAGCGCGAGCCGGGCGCACTGGAGCGAGAGCCAGGTCTCGTCGACGCCGACGGCCGGGCCGAGCGCCGCGAACCGGCCGCGGGCGGCGGCCCGCGCCCGGTCGAGGGGGCCGCCAGGGCCGGGGTCGGGCACGACCAGAACGGTGTCGTTGCCGCGGTTGGCGGTGAGCAGCGCGGTGTCCCCGCCGGGGACGGCGACCGGCCCGGCGGCGCGGACGACGACGCAGGCGACGGCACGGGGCAGGGGCCACTCGGCGCGTTCGGCGAGCGCGGCGACGGGGGCGAGCGGGACGCGGTCCTGTCCGCGGGGCTGTTCCAGGAGCCGTTCGGTGAGCGCGCGGCGGGCGCGTTTGACCTCGCCCTCGGAGCGCAGCCGGGCGGAGAGGAAGCCCTTGACCGCCTCGTTGGAGAGGGCGTTGATGTGGATCAGTACGGCCTCGTGCAGCGGGACGACGAGCTCCGGGGGCAGACCGGCCTCCTGGACGAGCTCGGCGTAGCGGCGGCTGCCGATGCGCGCGCCGACCCGGAAGGCGGCCTGGATGCCGTCGGTGGTGCGGCCGGCGAGGAACTCGCGCCGGCCCAGCTGCCGGAAGTGTTCGAGCTGGTGGTCCTGGGGGCTCTCCGGGTGCTCGATCAGTTCCGCGAACTGGCGCAGGGCGCGCCGGATGGACTCGACGAGGTCGCGGCCGACGGCGGAGTCCGTGGGCCCGCGGTAGGACGCCACTTCGCCGCGGATCGCCTCGACCATCTCGGCGACGATGGCGTCGATGCGGGGGCGGATGAGGCCGGCGAGGACCGGAGGCAGCTCGTGCCAGGGCTGACGCGGGAACGTCTCGGCCGGTGACGCCATGACTGCGGCTCCGTCTCGTGGGGCGGCGGCGGAAACCGGGCGCGCGGACGCTCCGCAGGGTGAGACGTACGGCGGGGAAACTGTCACGGCCCTGACAGTTTCGCCGGCCTCGGCGCGGCTCTCCCTGGTTCGGCTCCCGGGCCCGGCTCCAGTGTGGACCCGACGTTACGCGCCGGTAGCTTCTGTGTCTCTCCCTTGTGACGGGTTTCCCCATGGGACGGGGTCTCCCGGGGAGTCTCCGGCGCACCCCCACGAGAGCACACCGGAGGACACCCTCATGCGCAGTCTCAGGAACAGACTGATCGCCGCCGTCACCGGAGTCGCAGCCGTCGTGGGCCTCGGCCTCGCCGGCGCCACCCCGTCCGCCCACGGCGTCTCCGCGGCCGATCCCGTCGGCCCGCCCCAGAACGACTTCCCGTCCGCCCTCGGATACGCGCTGCTCCACCCGACCGCCGTGCCGCCCGGCGCGAACGACTGGACCTGCCGACCGGACGCGGCGCATCCGCGCCCGGTGGTCCTGGTGCACGGCACCTTCGAGAACCGGTACGCCAACTGGGCAGGTCTCGCACCCCGGTTGAAGGAGGCGGGGTACTGCGTCTTCGCCCTGAACTACGGCGGCGGCTCGGGGCCGATCGCCGGCACCGGCGACATCCCCGCGTCGGCGGGCCAGTTGGCCGCGTTCGTCGACCAGGTGCGGTCGGCGACCGGCGCCGCGGAGGTCGACCTGGTCGGCCACTCGCAGGGCGGCACGATGCCGCGTCACTACATCAAGAACCTCGGCGGGGCGGCGAAGGTCGACAAGCTGGTCGCGGTCGCCCCCATCAACCACGGCACCACCCTGTGGGGCCTGGGCCTGCTGGCCACCGCCTTCCCCGGCGGCGACGCCATGGTCGGCACGACCTGCACCGCGTGCAGCCAGCAGGTCGCCGGCTCCGACTTCCTGCAGCAGCTGAACGCGGACGGCGAGACGCATCCCGACGTCACGTACACGGTGATCGCCACCCGGTACGACGAGGTGGTCACCCCGTACACCTCCGGCTATCTGCAGGCGGCCCCGAACGTCACCAACCAGAAGGTGCAGGACTTCTGTCCGCTGGAGTTCACCGAGCACCTGGACATCAGCTACAACGACGTGGCCGGGCGGCTGGTGCTCAACGCGCTGGACCCCGGACGCGCCGAGCGCCCGCGCTGCTGACCGGTCGGCGTCGCCCCGGCGCGGCCGAGATCGCGCCGGGCGCGCTGGAAGGCGCGGGGCCGGTCGACGGCCAGGACGGCGGTCGTGACGCCCGCGTGCTCGTAGTGGCAGAGGAAGGAAGCCTCGTCGGGCGAGCCCTCGACGACGCGGGCCGTGTCGCCGTCGTGGCGGCGGCCGGCGAACTGGAGGCGGACGCCGTACTGGTCCGACCAGAAGTACGGGGCGCGGCGGACGTGTGCGACGGTGCGGCCGGCCAGCAGGTTGCGGACCGCGACCGCCGGCTGCTCCGTCGCGCCGGTCCAGTGCTCGGACCGAACACCGCCGACCCGCGCCACGTCGCCCACGGCGACGACCTGCGGGAGGGCGGTGGCGCAGCCGTCGTCGCAGACGACGCCGTCGGCGACGGCCAGGGGGGAGCCCGCCAGCCAGCCGTCGTTCGGTACGGCGCCGATGCCGGTGAGCACCACGTCGGCGGGCAGCACGCGGCCGTCGGCCAGTTCCACGGCGGTGATGCGGGGCGAGGCCACGGCGGCGCGCCCGCGCAGCGCGGCGACACGGACGCCGGTCAGCAACCGGACTCCCCGGCGCGCGTGCAGACCGGCACAGAACTCGCCCATCTCCGGGCCCAGTTGGGGCAGGAGCGGCAGGCGGGCCGTCTCCACGACGGTGACGTCGTGGCCGAGTGTGGCGCACGACGAGGCGGTCTCCGCCCCGATGAAGCCCGCGCCGATGACGACGACCCGGCGCGCGGGGCCGCCGAGCGCGTCCCGCAGCGCGCGGGCGTCGTCCAGGGTGCGCAGAAGGTGCACCCCCGCGAGACCCTCCGCGCCGGGGAGCGGCCGCGCCCGCGCGCCGGTGGCGACGACCAGACCGTCCGTGGCGACCGACCGCCCGTCGCCCAGGAGGAGGGTGCGCCCGCGCGCGTCGAGGCCCCGGGCCCGTACGCCGAGCAGCCACTCGGCGTCCAGCGCGGTCTCCTCCTCCGCGTCGGCGAGCGCGAGGTCCGGCTCGCCCGTCGCGCCGGTGAGGAAGCCCTTCGACAACGGCGGCCGGTCGTACGGGCGGTGGGGTTCCTCGCCCACGATCACCAGGCGTCCGTCGTAGCCCTGCGCACGCAACGCCCGCGCCGCGTACAGTCCGGCGAGCGAGGCGCCGACGACGGTCACCGTCCTCATGCCGGGCTGCCTTCGCGCGTACCGGGCCGGACGTGCACGACGCCGTCCGCCACGACCACCTCGTGGGTCCGGACGGGACGCCGCGCCGGCAGGCACGTGGGCTCCCCGGTACGAATGTCGAATGCCGCGGCGTGCAGCGGGCATTCGACCAGACAACCCTCCAGCCAGCCCTCCGAGAGCGAGGCGTCCTGATGACTGCACGTGTCGTCGATGGCGTAGAGCACGCCACCGGCGTTGAACACCGCGATCGGCGGCGTGGTGTCGATGCGGACGGCTGCGCCCGCGGGAAGGTCTTCGAGACGGCACACGGGTATCAACGGGCCCCCCTCGGTCCAGGACTCTTCGATAAAGTGATGTTGCACATGGCGCATGAGGGAGCGCTATGCGCAACAGAATCCGGGCGGTGCGCCCGCCGCGTCAAGGGCCTCCCCGGACATCCCGGCACCGACCGACCGCACGATGGCGAGAGTTGAGCGATGACGACCGACGAGACGACGCACGAGCGGGCCTCCAAGGGGAGCACGGGCGCGATCCAGTCCGTCGACCGCGCGGTGAGCGTCCTGGAGATCCTCGCCCGGCTCGGGGAGGCCGGGGTCACCGAGATCGCCGACGAGCTGGAGGTCCACAAGTCCACCGCCTTCCGGCTCCTCGGCGTCCTCGAGAACCGCGGCCTGGTCTCGCAGGCGCAGGACCGCGGCAAGTACTTCCTCGGCGCCGGCGTGCTGCGGCTGGCGGGCGCGGCGGCGGTGCGCCTGGACATCTCCCAGGAGGGCGTGCCGGTCTGCCGCGAACTCGCCGACGAACTGGGCGAGACGGTCAACATCGCGGTCCTGGACGACAACGCCGCGGTGAACATCATGCAGGCCCGCGGCTCGGCCTCGGTCACCGCGCAGAACTGGCTGGGCCGCCGCACCCCGCTGCACGCCACGTCCAGCGGCAAGGTGCTGCTCGCGCATCTGCCGATGACGCTGCGCGAGGGGCTGCTGGCCCGGGCACTGGCCCGGTACACCGAGCACACCCTGACCAGCACGGCCATGCTCCGCGCCGAGCTGGACGCGACCTGTGCGCAGGGTTTCGCCATCGCCGCGGAGGAGCTGGAGCTGGGCCTGCACGCGGTGGCCGCGCCGGTGCGCGCGCACGACGGCCGGGTGATCGGCGCGCTGAGCGTGTCCGGTCCGGCGTACCGGCTGGAACGCGACCGGCTGCCGGAGCTGGCCGCGCGCACGGCGCTCGCGGCCGACGAGCTGTCCCGGCGCATGGGCTACGGCTTCTGAGCCGTGGCCCGCGTGCACTCCGGCTGCTGAGCCGCCGGGCCTTCGGGCCCGGCCGGCTCCCCGGCATCCGGCTCCCCGGCATCCGACTCCCCGGCATCCGGCTCCCCGGCGCCGCCCCCCGGCGGGTTTGCGCCGCCTTCTCCCACGCCCTCTTGACGCTCCGTCGGGCCGCTCCCACGATGTTCCCCACTGCGCAACCCATCGTGCACTGTGCAACAACCCGAGGAGCCTGTCGTGCCCCCAGAGGTCCGTGCCGCCGTTGCCGAGAACAGCTCCCCCTCCGTCCCCCGTGTCGTGATCGTCGGCGCCGGCATCGTCGGCTGCTCGCTCGCCGACGAACTGACCGCCCGCGGCTGGACCGACGTCACCGTCCTCGACCAGGGCCCGCTGCCGGACCCGGGCGGCTCCACCTCGCACGCCCCCGGCCTGGTCTTCCGCACCAACCCGTCGAAGACCCTCAGCGACTTCGCCGGATACACCATCGAGAAGTTCTCCGCCCTGGAGGTGGACGGGCAGTCCTGCTTCCTCCCCGTCGGAGGTCTGGAGCTCGCCACCACCGAGGAACGCTGGGCCGAACTGCACCGGCGCGCCGGGTACGCGGCGTCCTGGGGCGTCCGCGGCGAACTGGTCTCCGCCGAACGCTGCCGGGAGCTGTGGCCGCTGCTCGACACCCGCAAGGTCGTCGGCGGCTTCCACACCCCGGACGACGGGCTGGCCCGCGCCGTCCTCGCCTGCCGGGCCCAGACCGCGCGGGCCGGGGCGCGCGGGGCCCGCTTCCTCGGCCGGCACACCGTGACCGGCGTCGAGCGGCGGGACGGCCGGGTCACCGGCGTCGTCACCGACCGGGGCACGTTCCCCGCCGACCACGTCGTGTCGGCGGCCGGCTTCTGGGGCCCGGTGCTCGGCCGCCTCGCGGCCGTCGACGTACCGCTGCTGCCGCTGGCCCACCAGTACGCGCGGACCGGACCGCTGCCCGAACTCGCCGGCGCCGGCCCGCGGACCGAGGCGTCCCGGCCGATCCTGCGCTTCCAGGACCGCGACCTGTACTTCCGCGAGCACGGCGACCGCATCGGCATCGGCAGCTACGCCCACCGGCCACTGCCCGTCGACCCGTTCACCGTCCCGGGGTACGACGAGGCCCCCGTGATGCCGTCCTCGTACCCGTTCACGCCGGAGGACTTCGCGCCCAGCTGGGAGGACTGCCGCTGGCTGCTGCCCGCGCTCGCCGGCGAGGGCGTCGGGATCGAGGAGGGCTTCAACGGGGTGTTCTCGTTCACCCCCGACGGGATGCCGCTGCTCGGCGAGTCCCGCGAACTGCGCGGCTTCTGGCTGGCCGAGGCGGTCTGGGTGACGCACTCGGCGGGCGTGGCGAAGGCCGTCGCCGAGTGGATGGTCGAGGGGCGGGCGCGGACCGACGTGCACGCGTGCGACCTGACCCGGTTCGAGGAGGCCCAGCGCTCCCCCGCGTACGTCACGGAGCGCGCCACGCAGCAGTTCGTCGAGGTGTACGACGTCCTGCACCCGCTGCAGCCAATGGAGTCGCCCCGACCGTTGCGGGTCTCGCCGTTCCACGCCCGCCAGCAGGAGCTGGGCGCGTACTTCCTGGAGGGCGGCGGCTGGGAGCGCCCGCACTGGTACGAGGCCAACGCGCCGCTCGCCGAGGGGCTCGAACTGCCGGAGCGGGACGCCTGGTCGGCCCGGTACTGGTCGCCGGTCGCCGCCGCGGAGGCGCTGGCGACCCGGGAGCGGGTCGCCCTGTACGACATGACGCCGCTGCGCCGCCTGGAGGTCACCGGGCCCGGCGCGCTCGCGTTCCTGCAGCGGATGACCACCAACAACGTGGCGAGGAAGCCCGGCGCGGTGACCTACACCCTGCTGCTCGACGAGGCCGGCGGCATCCGCTCCGATCTCACCGTGGCGCGCCTCGCCGAGGACCGGTTCCAGATCGGCGCCAACTCCCGGGCGGACGAGGACTGGTTGCTGCGGCACGCCCCCGATGACGTGGTCGTGTGCGACGTCACGTCCGGGACCTGCTGCATCGGCGTGTGGGGGCCGCTCGCCCGGGAGTTGGTGCAGCCGCTGACGCGGGACGACTTCTCGCACGAGGGCTTCGGGTACTTCCGCGCCCGGCGGGCGCACATGGGCCAGGTGCCGGTGACCGCGCTGCGGCTGAGCTATGTCGGCGAGCTGGGCTGGGAGTTGTACACGACCGCCGATCTCGGACTGCGGCTGTGGGACACGCTCTGGGAGGCCGGGCAGCGGCTCGGCGTGATCGCCGCCGGCCGGTCGGCGTTCGACAGCCTGCGTCTGGAGAAGGGGTACCGCTCCTGGGGCCGCGACATGACCGCCGAGCACACCCCGTACGAGGCCGGGCTCGGATTCGCCGTCCGCGGGGACAAGGGCGACTTCGTCGGGCGGGCGGCACTGGAGCGTGCCGGGCAGCCGCGGCGCCGGCTGACCCCGCTGCTGCTGGACGACCCGGCGGCCGTGGTCCTCGGCAAGGAGCCCGTGTACCTGGACGGCTCCCCCGCCGGGTACGTGACGAGCGCCGCGTACGGCTGCGCCGTCCGGCGCTGTGTCGCGTACGCCTGGCTGCCCCCGCTGCCCGCGGGCACGGCGGTCCATGTCGAGTACGTCGGCGAGAAGGTACCGGCGACCGTCGCCGACGAGCCGCTGTTCGACCCGCGGATGCACCGTATCCGCCGCTGAAGCGATGCCAGGGAGGACCTTTCCGTGTCACCCACCTATGACGTGATCGTGGTCGGCCTGGGCGGGATGGGCAGTGCCGCCGCCGCTCATCTGGCCGCGCGCGGGGCCCGCACACTGGGCCTGGAGAAGTTCGGTCCGGTCCACAACCGCGGCTCCAGCCACGGCGGTTCGCGGATCACCCGGCAGTCGTACTTCGAGGACCCGGCGTACGTGCCGCTGCTGCTGCGGGCGTACGAGCTGTACGAGGCGCTGGAGCGGGACACCGGCCGGAACGTGGCGACGCTCTGCGGCGGCGTGATGGTGGGCCGGCCGGAGTCGCGTACGGTCGCGGGCTCGCTACGCTCGGCGCTGCGCTGGGGCCTGCCGCACGAACTCCTCGACGCGAAGGAACTGCGCCGCCGCTTCCCGACGCTCACCCCGGCGGACGACGAGGTGGCGCTGTACGAGGCGCGGGCCGGTCTGCTCCGCCCGGAGAACACCGTCGCCGCCCATCTGCAGCTCGCCACGCAGCGCGGCGCCGAGCTGCACTTCGAGGAGCCGCTGCTGCGCTGGGAGCCGTGCCGCGACGGGGTCCGGGTGCACACCCCCGAGAACGCCTACACCGCGGGGCAGTTGGTGATCTGCCCGGGCGCGTGGGCGCCGCAGCTGCTGACCGATCTCGGCGTGCCGTTCACCATCGAGCGGCAGGTCATGTACTGGTTCCGGCCGGACGGCGGCACCGGGCCCTTCCGGCCCGAGCGCCATCCCGTCTACATCTGGGAGGACGCGGACGGCGTCCAGATCTACGGCTTCCCCGCGATCGACGGCCCGGAGCAGGGCGCGAAGGTGGCGTTCTTCCGCAGGGGCGTGCCGTGCACCCCGGAGACCATCGACCGGACGGTGCGGGACGAGGAGGTCGCGGCGATGGCGGACCAGCTGTCGCGCTGTCTGCCGACGCTTCCGGGGCGCTTCCTCAAGGCCGCCACCTGCATGTACTCCAACACCCCGGACGAGCACTTCGTGATCGCCCGCCATCCCGCCCACCCCGGGTCGGTGACGGTGGCCTGCGGGTTCTCGGGGCACGGCTTCAAGTTCACGCCCGTCGTCGGCGAGATCCTCGCCGATCTGGCCCTGACCGGGACCACCGCGCATCCCATCGAGCTGTTCGACCCTTCCCCTCGCTTCGCTGGGGATACGCCTAGCCGCCCCACAGAAGCGCCCGCCTGAGGAGGACGCCGTGACGACGACCCCTGAAGCTCCCGGGTCCTTGATTCCGACCCTGCCCGGCCTCTCGTACACCGACCCGGAGGTCTTCCGGCGCGAACAGGAGCGGATCTTCGAGGCGCTGTGGTGCTGCGCCGTCCGCTCCGCCGAGCTCGACCGCCCGGGCGCCTTCCGCACCGTGCAGATCGGCCGGGAGAGCGTGATCGTCACCCGCAACCGGTCCGGCGAGCTGCGCGCCTTCCTCAACAGCTGCCGGCACCGCGGGGCGCGGCTGTGCACCGAGGAGGCCGGGCAGCTCCGGCGCTCGCTGCAGTGCCCGTACCACGCGTGGACGTACGACCTCGACGGCCGGCTGGTCGCCGCGCCGAACCTGGTGCGGATGCCGGACGTCGACCGGAGCGCGTACGGCCTGGTGCCGGTGGCGCTGCGGGAGTGGCTGGGCTACACGTGGGTGTGTCTGGCCGACGAGCCGCCGTCGTTCGAGGAGACGGTGATCGGCGCGGCGGTGGAGCGGCTCGGCGACGCCGCGTCGATCGACCGGTACCGCACCGGGGAGCTGGCGCTCGGCCGGCGGATCACGTACGACGTGCGGGCCAACTGGAAGCTGATCGTCGAGAACTTCATGGAGTGCTACCACTGCGCCACGATCCATCCCGAACTCACCGAGGTGCTGCCCGAGTTCGCGGAGGGCTACGCGGCGCAGTACTACGTGGGCCACGGTGCGGAGTTCGGCGAGGGGATCAAGGGCTTCACCGTCGACGGCAGTGCGGGCTTCGCCCGGCTGCCGCACGTCGCCGACGCGCAGGACCGCCGCTACTACGCGATCACGGTCAAGCCGACGGTGTTCGTGAACCTGGTCCCGGACCACGTGATCCTGCACCGGATGTTCCCCCTGGCGGCGGACCGCACGGTGGTCGAGTGCGACTGGCTGTACGCGCCCGAGGTGGTGGTCTCCGGCGCGGACGTGTCGGGGTCGGTGGAGCTGTTCCACCGGGTGAACGTGCAGGACTTCGACGCCTGCGAGCGCACCCAGCCCGGGATGGCGTCCCGGGCCTACCGGGACGGCGGGGTGCTGGTGCCGAGCGAGCACCACATCGGGATCTTCCACGCATGGGTGCGCGAACGGCTGGCCGCCGGACCCGCCGGCCTGCCCTCCGACCCTGTGTGACGCCCGCCACATTTCGGCATGGATCGCGCCGGTCGGGTGAGGCAACCGTCCGCAAGAGCGCCGTGTACAGAGGCGCTGACCAGGAGGAACAAGACATATGCCCGAACTCTTCATCGGCGGCTCGTGGCGGTCCGCGCTCGACGGGCGGACCCGTGAGATCCGGTGCCCCGCCGACGGCGGCCTGGTCGCCGTCGTCGACGAGGCCGGCGGCAAGGACACCGCCGAGGCGGTCGCGGCGGCCCGCCGGGCCTTCGACGAGGGCCCCTGGCCCGCCACGCCGGCCGCGGACCGCGGCGACCTGCTGCTGCGGGTCGCCGACCTGCTGGTCCGCGACAAGGCGGCGCTGGCCCGCGCGGAGTCGCTGGACACCGGCAAGCGGCTGGTGGAGAGCGCGTACGACATCGACGACGTGGCGGCCTGCTTCCGGTACTTCGGGCGGCTCGCCGCCACGGAGGCCGGCCGGGTGGTCGACAGCGGGTCGGCGACGACGGACAGCCGCGTGGTGTACGAGCCGGTGGGCGTGTGCGGGCTGATCACGCCGTGGAACTATCCGCTGCTGCAGACGGCCTGGAAGGTCGCTCCGGCGCTGGCGGCGGGCAACACGTTCGTGCTGAAGCCGAGCGAGCTGACCCCGCACACCGCGATCCTCCTGATGCGTCTCCTGGAGGAGGCCGGGCTGCCGGCGGGCGTCGCCAACCTGGTGCTCGGCGCGGGTCCCGACGCGGGCGCTCCGCTCGCCGAGCATCCGGACGTGGACCTGCTGTCGTTCACCGGCGGACTGCTGACCGGCCGCCGGCTGATGGCGGCCGCGGCCGGCACGGTGAAGAAGGTGGCGCTCGAACTGGGCGGCAAGAACCCCAACGTGGTGTTCGCCGACGCCGACTTCGAGGCGGCCGTCGACATGGCGCTGACGGCCGTGTTCCTGCACTCCGGGCAGGTCTGCTCGGCCGGGGCACGGCTCCTCGTGGAGGACTCGCTGCATGACCGGTTCGTGGACGAGCTGGTGCGCCGGGCGGACCTGATCCGGCTGGGCGGCCCGTTCGACGAGCGGGCGCAGACCGGGCCGCTGGTCTCGGCGGCGCACCGCGAGAAGGTCGAGGCGTATGTCGCGGCAGGCCTGGCGGAGGGCGCGGTGCTGCGCTGCGGCGGCGCCCGACCGGAGGGGGCGGAGTACGAGAGCGGCTTCTACTACCGGCCGACCGTCCTCGACGAGTGCCACGCGGGGATGTCGGTGGTGCGGGACGAGTCGTTCGGTCCGGTGCTCACCGTGGAGCGCTTCCGGGACGGCGACGAGGACCAGGCGGTGCGGCTGGCCAACGACACGATCTACGGCCTGGCCGGCGCGGTGTGGACCTCCGACGAGGCCCGGGCGCGCCGGATCGCGGCGCGGCTGCGGCTGGGCACGGTGTGGATCAACGACTACCACCCCTATCTGCCGCAGGCGGAGTGGGGCGGCTTCAAACAGTCCGGCACCGGCCGCGAGCTCGGTCCCGCCGGCCTCGCCGAGTACCGCGAGGCCAAGCACATCTGGCGCAACACCGCTCCGGAGCCGCAGGGCTGGTTCGCCTGACGCGTCCCGACCACACCCCCCACCAGGAGACGACCATGACCACTGCACCGCCCGGTCCCAGAACCACCGGCGAGCCGTCCGACGACGCCGAGCTGGCCGAGTTCGGCTACCGCCCGGAACTCAAGCGCACCCTGGGCAACTTCCACACCTTTGCCGCGGGGATCTCGTACATCTCGATCCTCACCGGCACGTTCCAGCTGTTCTACTTCGGCTACGCCAGCGGCGGGCCCGCGTACTGGTGGTCCTGGCCGCTGGTGTTCGCCGGGCAGTTCATGGTGGCGCTCTGTTTCGCCGAGCTCGCCGCCCGCTATCCGGTGGCCGGCTCGATCTACAACTGGGCCAAGAAGGTGGGCAATCCGCACGTCGGCTGGCTGGCCGGCTGGATGATGCTGCTGGCCTCGGTCGTGTCGATCGCGGCCGTCGCGCTCGCCTACCAGTTGACGCTGCCTCAGATCTCCTCGTTCTTCCAGTTCGTCGGCGACGGCACGGGGACGTACGACGTGGCGACGAACGCGGTGCTGCTCGCGGGCGTGCTGATCCTGTTCACCACGCTGGTGAACGCCTTCGGCGTGAAGCTGATGGCCCGGATCAACACGGCCGGCGTGTTCCTCGAACTGATCGCCACCGTCGTGCTCATCGTGCTGCTCGCGGTGAACGTGGTGCGCGGCCCGGAGGTGGTCACCGAGACCGCGGGGACCGGTTCGGGGCAGTCGTTCGGCTACCTCGGCGCCTTCCTGGTGGCCTCGCTGGCGTCCGCGTACGTCATGTACGGCTTCGACACGGCCGCCTCGCTGGGCGAGGAGTCGCTCGACCCCTCGCGCAACGCGCCGCGTGCCATCATCCGGGCCATCGTGGCCTCGTTCGTCCTGGGCGGCCTGATCCTGCTGCTCGCGCTGATGAGCGTGTCCAGTCTGCGCGGCGAGAAGCTGTCCACGGACGGCCTGCAGTACGTCGTGCTCGACGTGCTCGGCCCGACGGCCGGCAAGGCGATGCTGTGGTGCGTGCTGATCGCGGTCACCGTGTGCGCCCTGGCCGTGCACACCGCGGCGATCCGGCTCGCGTTCGCGATGGCGCGGGACAACAACCTGCCGGGCTCGGCGCGGCTCGCGAAGGTCAG
The DNA here is from genome assembly GCF_045348655.1 of Streptomyces solicamelliae. Lineage (NCBI taxonomy): Bacteria > Bacillati > Actinomycetota > Actinomycetes > Kitasatosporales > Streptomycetaceae > Streptomyces > Streptomyces solicamelliae. Next base: position 6,641,190 of record NZ_CP160404.1, on the reverse strand, counting down.
CCCGCGCTTCGGCACCCCGGTGCTGCCGACCGTGATCATCGGTGTGCTCGCGCTGGCGATCCTGGTGGTCAACATCCGCCAGCCGCAGATCTTCACCGTGGTCACCAGCATCGGCATCATCATGATCTACATCGCCTATCTGCTGGTCACCGGCCCGATGCTGGTCGCGCGGCTGCGCGGCAGGTGGCAGCCGGCCGAGGGCAAGTTCTCGCTGGGCCGCTGGGGCCTGCCGGTGAACCTGCTGGCCGTCCTGTGGGGCGGCTTCATGACCGTCAACCTGATCTGGCCGCGGGCCGCCGTCTACAACGCCGCCGCCCCCTACCACTGGTACCTGCGCTGGGGCGCGGTGCTCTTCGTGGGCGCGATCGCGCTCGGCGGCTTCGCCTACTACTGGTTCGTCCAGCGGCACCGTACGGGGGTGCTGGCCGAACACGCGGCCGTCACGTCCCCCGACACCGCCGTGCACAAGGAGGTCTCCCCCTGATGAGCGCTGCGAACGAAGGACACGAGGTCTTCGACTACGTCGTCGTCGGCGGCGGCACGGCCGGCAACGTCGTGGCCGCGCGGCTCAGCGAGGACCCGAGCGTCACCGTGTGCGTCCTGGAGGCGGGGCCGAGCGACGTCGGCAACGACGACGTGATGAAGCTGGAGCGCTGGATGGGCCTCCTGGAGTCCGGCTACGACTGGGACTACCCGGTCGAGCCGCAGGAGCGCGGCAACAGCTTCATGCGGCACGCGCGGGCCAAGGTGCTCGGCGGCTGCTCCTCGCACAACTCGTGCATCGCGTTCTGGGCGCCGGCCGAGGACCTCGACGACTGGGCGGCGGGCGGCTGCACGGGCTGGAGCGCGGCGGACCTCTTCCCGCTGTACCGGCGCCTGGAGAACAACGACGCGCCGGGCGAGCACCACGGCCGCACCGGACCGGTGAAGCTGCGCACCCTCAAGGGCGGCGACCCGTGCGGTACCGCCCTCCTCGAGGCGTGCGCGCAGGCGGGCATCCCGACGACGCCGTTCAACACGGGGCGGACGGTGGTGCGCGGGGCCAACTGGTTCCAGATCAACTCGGACGAGAACAACATCCGGCAGTCGTCGTCGGTGGCGTATCTGCATCCGGTCATGGGCAAGCGGCCCAATCTGGAGATACGCACCGGCGTCCGGGCGAAGAAGCTGGTCCTGGAGGACGGGCGGTGCGTGGGTGCCCAGTACCTGGACCCGGACCTGGTGCACACCCGGACCGTACGGGCCCGGCGCGAGGTCGTCGTGTCGTGCGGCGCCATCGACACTCCGAAGCTGCTGATGCTCTCCGGGATCGGCCCGGCGGCGCATCTGCGGGAGGTCGGCGTGGACGTGGTCGTCGACGCGCCCGGCGTGGGCGAGAACCTCCAGGACCACCCGGAGGGCGTGATCATGTGGGAGGCGAAGCAGCCCATGCCGGCCACGTCCAGCCAGTGGTGGGAGGCCGGGATCTTCTACGACACGCAACCGGGCCTGGACCGGCCGGACTTGATGTTCCACTACGGCTCGGTGCCGTTCGACATGAACACCGCCCGGCACGGCTATCCGACGTCGGAGAACGCCTTCTGTCTCACGCCGAACGTGACCCGGGCGAAGTCGCGGGGCACGGTGCGGCTGCGGACGAGGGACTACCGGGACAAGCCGATGGTGGACCCGCGGTACTTCACGCACGAGCACGACGAGCGGGTGATGACCTTCGGCCTGAAGCTGGCCCGCCGCATCGCGCGGCAGCCGGCGCTGTCGGGCTGGACGGGCGCGGAGCTGGCGCCGGGACCGGACGTGCGCTCCGACACGGAGTTGCTGGAGTACATCCGGACCACGCACAACACGGTCTACCACCCCGCCTGCACGGTGAAGATGGGTGCGGACGACGACGCCATGGCGCCGGTGGACGCGCGGCTGCGGGTCAAGGGCGTGCCCGGTCTGCGGGTCGCGGACGGTTCCGTGATGCCGGACCTGGTGACGGTGAACCCGTGCATCACGACCATGATGATCGGCGAGAAGTGCGCGGACCTGCTGCGGGAGGACGCGCGCTGAGCCGAGTACAGGGCGCGGCGGCCCGGCCCCGGGTGGGGGCCGGGCCGCCGTTCTCGTCCGGTCAGGCGCCCACGTAGTCGGCGAGGTGCTCGCCGGTGAGGGTGGAGCGGGCGGCGACGAGGTCGGCGGGGGTGCCCTCGAAGACGACCCGTCCGCCGTCGTGGCCCGCCCCGGGGCCGAGGTCGATGATCCAGTCGGCGTGGGCCATGACGGCCTGGTGGTGCTCGATGACGATCACCGACTTGCCGGACTCGACGAGCCGGTCGAGCAGGCCGAGCAGGTGCTCGACGTCGGCGAGGTGCAGTCCGGTGGTCGGCTCGTCGAGGACGTAGACGCCGCCCTTGTCGGCCATGTGTGTGGCGAGCTTGAGGCGCTGGCGCTCGCCGCCGGAGAGCGTGGTGAGGGGCTGGCCGATGGTGAGGTAGCCGAGGCCGACGTCGGCGAGCCGCTGGAGGATCCGGTGCGCGGCCGGCGTGTGCGCGTCGCCGCTGCCGAAGAACTCCTCGGCCTCGGTGACGGACATGGCCAGGACCTCGCTGATGTCGCGGCCGCCGAAGCGGTACTCGAGGACCGAGGCGTCGAAGCGCTTGCCGTCGCACTCCTCGCAGGTGGTGCTGGCCCCGGCCATCATGCCGAGGTCGGTGTAGATGACGCCGGCGCCGTTGCACGTGGGGCAGGCGCCCTCGGAGTTGGCGCTGAACAGGGCCGGCTTGACGCCGTTGGCCTTGGCGAACGCCTTGCGGATCGGCTCCAGGAGGCCGGTGTACGTGGCCGGGTTGCTGCGGCGGGAGCCGCGGATCGGGGCCTGGTCGACGGAGATCACGCCCTCCTCCGCCGGGATCGAGCCGTGCACCAGGGAGCTCTTGCCGGAGCCGGCGACGCCGGTGATGACGGTGAGCACGCCGAGCGGGACGTCGACGTTCACGTTGCGCAGGTTGTTGGCGCTCGCCTTGCGGATCTGCAGCGCGCCGGTGGACTCGCGGACGGTCTCCTTCACGCGGGCGCGGTCGTCGAGGTGGCGGCCGGTCACGGTGCCGGCGGCGCGGAGGCCGTCCAGGGTGCCCTCGTAGCAGACGGTGCCGCCGCCCGTGCCGGCACCGGGGCCCAGGTCGACGACATGGTCGGCGATGGCGATGACCTCGGGCTTGTGCTCGACGACGAGGACGGTGTTGCCCTTGTCGCGCAGCCGCAGCAGCAGGCCGTTCATCCGCTGGATGTCGTGCGGGTGCAGGCCGGCGGTGGGCTCGTCGAAGACGTACGTGACGTCGGTGAGCGAGGAGCCGAGGTGGCGGATCATCTTGACTCGCTGGGCCTCGCCCCCGGAGAGGGTGCCGGCGGCGCGGTCGAGGGAGAGGTAGCCGAGGCCGATGTCGACGAAGGAGTCGAGGGTCTGCTGCAGGGTCGTGAGCAGCGGCGCGACGGAGGGCTCTTCCAGACCGCGGATCCACTCGGCGAGGTCCCGGATCTCCATGGCGCACAGGTCGGCGATGCTCTTCCGCATGATCTTGGAGGAGCGGGCCTCGGCGGTGAGCCGGGTTCCCTCGCAGTCGGGGCAGGTGGTGAAGGTGACCGCCCGCTCCACGAAGGCGCGGATGTGCGGCTGCATGGCCTCGCGGTCCTTGGAGAGGAAGGACTTCTGGATCTTGGGGATCAGGCCCTCGTAGGTGAGGTTGACGCCGTTGACCTTGACCTTGGTCGGCTCGCGGTAGAGGAAGTCCTGCATCTCCTTCTTGGTGAACTCGCGGATCGGCTTGTTCGGGTCGAGGAAGCCGGACTCGGCGTAGATGCCGACGGTCCAGACGTTGTCGGACTTCCAGCCCGGGATGGTGAAGGCGCCCTCGGCGATGGACTTGGTGTCGTCGTAGAGCTGGGCGAGGTCGATGTCGGAGACCGCTCCCCGGCCCTCGCAGCGCGGACACATACCGCCGGTGATGCTGAAGCTGCGGCGCTCCTTGACGGTCTGCCCGGCCTTCTTCACGGTGACCGCGCCGGCGCCGCTGATGGAGGCGACGTTGAAGGAGTACGCCTTGGGGCCGCCGATGTGCGGCTTGCCGAGCCGGCTGTAGAGGATGCGGAGCATGGCGTTGGCGTCGGTGGCGGTGCCGACGGTGGAGCGGGGGTCGCCGCCCATCCGGCTCTGGTCCACGGAGATCGCGGTGGTCAGCCCGTCGAGCACGTCGACCTCGGGGCGCGCCGTGCTCGGCATGAAGCCCTGGACGAAGGCGCTGTACGTCTCGTTGATCATGCGCTGGGACTCGGCGGCGATCGTGTCGAACACCAGCGAGCTCTTGCCGGACCCGGAGACACCCGTGAACACGGTGAGGCGCCGCTTGGGAATCTCGATGCTGACGTCCTTGAGATTGTTCTCCCGCGCTCCGACCACCCGGATCAGATCGTGACTGTCCGCGGCGTGCGTCTCCGTCTTCCTGGCCCTGGTCATCGTCTCTCCGTCCCTCCGGCACCCCGCCGGCCGCGTCCCCGAGGCCCGCGGCCCCTTGCTTCCCCGCCAACCTATCCGCGCCGCGGGCCCCGCGCTTCTCGATTCGTGACCGACCCCGGAACGTGACGCGGGGCGCCCGGCTCGTCACGGTGACGAGCCGGGCGCCCTGGGGGACGGAAGGGTCCCGGGTGGTCTAGTTGTGGCCGAACTTCCGTTCCTTGCGGTGGGACGGTTCCGAGATGGCTCGGGTGGTGTCGGCCTCGGGGGATCGTCTCGGCTCGGGCCTGGATTCCGTCGGCGGGGTGCGTTCGGCATGGCCGCCGGTGCGGGCACCGGCGTTTCGGCGCGTCTGTTTCTTGCCCACGATCATCCCTCCTGTGGTGGATCCCGGGCGAGGGGATACCACAAGACTCACATAACGGAACAGGGCACGCATATCAGGCTGCCGGCTCCCGGTGGAAGGTCCGGCGGTACGCCGTGGGCGAGACACCGACCGCCGCCGCCAGATGCTGGCGCAACGAGACCGCCGTGCCGAAGCCGGCCTCCGCGGCCACCCGGTCCACGGTGAGATCCGTGGTCTCCAGGAGCCGTCGCGCCCGGTCGAGCCGCTGCCGGGCCAGCCACTGCCCCGGGGTGGTGCCGACCTCCTCGCGGAAGCGGCGCGAGAACGTCCGCACGCTCATCCGCGCGTGCGCCGCCAGCTCGGCGAGCGACAGCGGCCGGTGCAGCTCTCCCACCGCCCACTCCCGCGTCGCGCCCGTCGTGGCGACGGTGTCCTCCGGGAGCGGGCGCTCGATGTACTGCGCCTGGCCGCCCTCGCGGTGCGGCGGCACCACGCACAGCCGGGCCACCCGGTGGGCGACGTCGCTGCCGTGCGCCTGGCACCGCGCGACCGGCGGTCTGGCCGGCGGCGACGCTCCGGTACGGCTCGGCTGGGACGTCTCCGGCGTCGTCGAGGCGGTCGGCCCGGGCGTCACCCTCTACCGGCCGGGCGACGAGGTGTTCGGCATGCCGCGCCAGCCGCTGCCGGCCGGCACCTACGCCGAGTACGTCGTGAAGGTCCAGGTCGACGCGGCGCTGCCCCTGGAGGACGCGGCGAAGGCGCACGAACTCGCCGAGAGCGGGCGCACGACCGGCAAGATCGTGCTGTCGGTCAGGGACTGACGGCGGTCAGCGGGCCGCCGACTGTGCCTTCTTGGCGCGCGTGTCCGCGACGACGTACGGGAGCATGGGCAGCAGCAGGATCGGGGCCGCCCACAGCGGCAGGGTGAACAGCACCCCGTCCCCGGCGAGGAACCGGACGGCCAGCGCCGCGGGCACTCCGACGACGGAGGCGAGCAGCCAGCTCCTGCCGAGCCCGAGGCTGCCGCGCTTGAGCTCCCAGGCGACGGTGACCGTGGCGACCAGCCCCCAGAAGGCCAGATCCCCGGCGTCGACGGTCAGTTCGGTGGTCCACCGGATCAGGTGGCGCAGCAGCAACAGGAAGCCGACGGCCCAGCAGGCCATGGCCGCCAGGCGCAGGGCCCTCCGGTGCAGCGGCGCCCGGTTGCGGGCCCAGGCGGCGGCGAAGGCGGGGACGTCCTCGCCGACGACGTCGCGCGCGGTCCGGCCGGCGGCCTCGGCGTCCTGCAGGTGGGCTTCGAGCTCCTGGAGCATCTCGCGCAGGGAGGCGTCGTCGATGCCTCGGTACTCCCAGTTGCTGCGGCAGATGGCGAGGATGCGGTCGTGCCCCGTGGTGTCCGTCGTCGTCATGGTGCGCTGTCCCCCGTGGGTGTGGATGTGGTGCCGTCGAGAATGCGGGTCACCGGGCCGGCGAAGCTCTGCCACGCCGTCCGCCCCTCGGCGAGCGCGGCGCGGCCCGTGTCGGTGAGCCGGTAGTACTTGCGCGGGGCGCCGCCGCTGGCGGACGCCGCCCGGTACGAGTCGACGAGTCCACCCCGCTCCAGCCGGGCGAGCAGCGGGTAGATGCTGCCCTCCCGGACGAGGTCGAGGCCGCTGTCGGCGAGCGCCTGGGTGAACTCGAAGCCGTAGCGCGGCCGTTCGGCGATCAATGCGAGCAGGCACACGTCGAGCACGCCGCGCAGGAGCTGGCTGCGCCGCTGGTCGTCGGCCCCGGCCGGCTCCATTGTCATGCGGTACAAGATAGTCACGACTGCCTTGCACCGCAAAACAGTCGGTCGGCGTCGGGCACAAGTGCCTCCCGTCTCACGGCGATTCCCTTCCGAAGATCGACAACGCCTAGCATGTTCACGCCACCGACCCGGCGCCGAATCGCCTCGACGAAAGCCCACCATGCACCTGAAGCGGATCCTTGCCGCGACCGCCGCCCTTGCCTCCCTCACCCTCCTCACCGCCTGCGAGGACGGCGACCGCACGACGGCCGTGACGAGTCCGGCCCCGCGCGGCCCGGCGGTCGGCGCGTCCGAGAAGCCCGGGCAGTCCGGCGACGGCAGCCTCGGCCTGCCGCGCGCCGGCAGCCTGGACGAGCTGAAGAAGCTGGTCCATCCGCACACCGTGGACTGCACCGGCTACTCCACCGACCCGGAGGCGCTCGCCATCGAGTCGATCGACTACCAGCCGGTCGTCACCGGGGACCACCGCTCCTGGGGCGTCGAGGACCGGGCGATCTGCGGCAACCCCGGCGGCGCGCAGCGCGCGAGCAACCTCACCTGGCTCGACACCGTCGACGACATGGCGGCCCTTCAGACCCGGGCGAAGGCCGCCCAGCAGGAGGACCTGAAGGACGACAACCGGCTCAGGGCCACCGCGAGCCGGCTGCTCGTCGGCGAGAACATCGCCGTCGAGACCAACGACCAGAGCGTCCGGCACGGCCTGTACCAGCTGCGGTTCCTGTATCTGAACTGCGAGCCGGGCTTCACCGCCCCGGAGGGCTACCGCCTGGAGCGGGCGAGCGTCGCGGGCTGCGTGCTGACCAACTACGAGCCCGGCGTCGAGGTCGGCGGCAACTGAGGGTGACCGCCGGCGACGCCCCGCCGCACGGGGCCGGCGGCCTACCCTGGAGGCGTGGGCAGGGCGCAGGTCAGGCTGTTCCTGTGCGGTGACGTCATGCTCGGCCGGGGCGTCGACCAGATCCTGCCGCATCCGGTGGATCCGGCCCTGGCCGAGCCGTACGTGCGCGACGCACGGGACTACGTGGCGCTGGCGGAGGCGGTCAACGGGCCGATTCCCCGGCCGGTGGACCCCTCCTACCCCTGGGGCGAGGCACTCGGCGTCCTGGAGCGGGCGGCGCCCGACGCGCGGATCGTCAACCTGGAGACGGCGGTGACCGCGGGCGGGGAGCGTGCGCCCGGCAAGCCGCTGCACTACCGCATGCATCCGGCGAACCTGCCCGCGCTGACCGTCGCCCGCCCCGACGTGTGCGTCCTCGCGAACAACCACGTCCTGGACCACGGACCGGCCGGCCTCCACGACACCCTCACCGCGCTCGACGCCGCCGGGGTGCGCACCGCCGGGGCGGGCCTGGACGCCGAGGGGGCGGCGCGGCCCGCCGTCGTCCCGCTGCCGCACGGCGGCCGGGTCGTGGTGCACGCCCTGGGCCTGGCCTCCAGCGGCGTCCCGCCCGACTGGGCCGCCGGACCGGACCGTGCCGGGGTGCACTACGCCTCCGGGCCCGGGGACGGGACCGCGGTCCGGCTCGCCGCCCGCATCCGCGCCGACAAGGCCCCCGGGGACGTCGTCGTGGTGTCCGTGCACGGCGGCTCGAACTGGGGCTACGGCGTGCCGCGCGACCTCGCTGGCCTGGCACACCTGCTGGTCGACGCGGGCGCGGACGTGGTGCACGGCCACTCCTCGCACCACCCGCGCCCCCTGGAGACGTACCGCGGCCGTCTCGTCCTGCACGGCTGCGGGGACCTGATCAACGACTACGAGGGCATCTCCGGCTACGCCGAGTACCGCGACGACCTGCGGCTGCTGCCCATCGTCGCGGTGGACGCGGACGACGGCGCGTTCCTGGAGGCCCGGCTGGCCCCGTTCCAGTCGCGGCGGCTGCGTCTGGAGCATGCCTCGTCCCGGGACGGGCAGTGGCTGCACGAGGTGCTCGGCCGGATCAGCCGGCCCCTCGGCGTGCGCGTGGAGCGCGCGCCGGACGGGACGCCGACGGCACGGCCGGCCTGACGAGGAGCACGACATGTACTTCACCGACCGGATCGACGCGGGCCGGCAGCTCGCCGCCCGGCTGACGCATCTCAAGGCCGCGGACCCGGTGGTCCTGGGGCTGCCCCGGGGCGGGGTGCCGGTCGCCGAACAGGTCGCCGACGCGCTCGCCGCCCCGCTGGACCTGTGTCTCGTCCGCAAGCTGGGCGTGCCGTACCAGCCGGAGCTGGCGATGGGCGCGATCGGCGAGGGCGGAGTGAAGGTGATCAACGAGGACGTGGTGAGCCGCGGCGGGGTCTCGGCCCGGCAGCTCGCGGCCGTGGAGGAGCGCGAGCGCGCCGTCCTGCAGGAGCGGTCCGCGCGCTACCGCGGGGCGCGGCAGCCGGTGCCGCTCGAGGGCCGGACCGTGATCGTCGTGGACGACGGTCTGGCCACCGGGGCGACGGCCCTCGCGGCCTGCCACGTCGTGCGGGCCGCGGGCGCGGGCCGGATCGTGCTCGCGGTGCCCGTCGCACCGGCGGGCTGGCGGGCCGAGCGGGTCGGCACCAGCGCGGACGAGGCGGTCTGTGTGCAGGAGCCGGTGATCTTCCGCGCCATCGGCGAGTTCTACCGGGACTTCTCGCAGACCCCGGACGAGGACGTCGTCGCCTGCCTGGAGCGCAACCGGGCCGCGTACGGCTCCGGGCCCGCCGCTTCCGCGACGGCGTCTCCGGTCGAGGTACGGCTGCCGGTCGGCGGCGCGGAGGTCGGCGGGGAGCTGACCCTGCCCGCGGGCGCGTCCGGCGTGGTGCTGTTCGCGCACGGCAGCGGCAGCAGCCGGCACAGCCCGCGCAACCGCGCGGTCGCGGCCCGGCTGAACCGGGCGGGGCTGGGCACCCTGCTGTTCGACCTGCTCACCGACGCGGAGGCGGCGGACCGGGCCAATGTGTTCGACACCGGACTGCTCGCCGGGCGGCTCGCCGAGGCAACCGCCTGGGTGGCGGCCCGTGAGGACACGCGGCGGCTGCCGACCGGGTACTTCGGTGCCAGCACTGGGGCGGCGGCCGCGCTGTGGGCGGCCGGGGAGCCGGCGTCGACGGTGTCCGCGGTGGTGTCGCGGGGCGGCCGGCCCGACCTGGCGGAGGCGCGCCTCGGGGTGGTCCGCGCCCCGACGCTGCTGATCGTCGGCGGACGGGACGACCTGGTGCTGGACCTCAACCGCCGGGCACAGGCCCGCATGCGCTGCGAGAACCGGCTCGACGTCGTCCCGGGCGCGACGCATCTGTTCGAGGAGCCGGGGACGCTGGAGCGGGTCGGCGAGCTGGCGGCCGGCTGGTTCGCCGCACACTTCTGACCCCGCGTCGGAGGGCGCAACCCCGCTGCAACCTCCCGCGGTGTCTCCTGGACGCACCGAACCGGGAGAAAGGGGCGGGCCATGGACGCGTCCGGGGAACCGCGGGTGGAACTGACGCCCGCCGCGGCGGACCTGCTGTGCCTGCTGCGGGTGCGGCACGGGCCGCTGATGTTCCATCAGTCCGGCGGCTGCTGTGACGGCAGCGCGCCGATGTGCTATCCGGACGGCGACTTCCGTACCGGTGACTCCGACGTGCTCCTGGAGTCGCTGACCGTGCCCGGGGTCGCCGAGCCGGTGCCCTTCTGGATGTCCCGTGCGCAGCACGAGGTCTGGGCGCACACGCGGCTGATCGTGGACGTGGTGCCCGGCCGCGGCAGCGGCTTCTCGCTGGAGGCGCCGGAGGGCGTGCGTTTTCTGATCCGTTCCCGGGTGATTGGCTCCTAGTCTCCTGATTCTGGTCAACTCGTCAGGCCGTTGCCGAGTTGACTGAGCATCAGGAGGTTCCGTGACGCCGCCGACCCGTGTCCGTACGCCGCAACTGCTCTCCCTGTTACTCGCCTGGTGCGCCCTGCTCGTCGTGGGCGCACCGTCCTCCGCCGCCGCATCGGCGGTCCGGACGCGGTCGTGGACCGCGCTCACGCCGGGGGTCCGGTACGCGACGCTCGACCTCGACGGCGTGAAGGGCCCGGTCCGGGCGCATCTGCTCTCCGTGGACCTGACCGAGCCGGACGTGTCGGTCGGCCTGCTCCATCCGGGTGAAGTCGCCGCGCGGGCCCCGCTGTCCGCACTCGCCGAGGCGCAGCGGGCGGTCGGCGGCGTGAACGGGGACTTCTTCCACATCTCCGAGACCCAGCACCCCGGCGTGGAGGCGACCGGCGCGGCCGTCGGCCCGGCGGTCGCCGACGGCAAGGCGCTGAAGGCGGCGGTGCCGGACGGGCAGCGCTTCGGCCCGGCGCTGCCGCCGGGCACCAGCACCCGGGACGTGCTCGGTGTCGGCTACGACGGCCGGGCCCGGCTCGGGGCACTGGAGCTGGACGGGACGGTGACCACGCGGGGCACGCACCTGCCGCTCGGGGGCCTGAACCAGTACGCCCTGCCGGTCGGCTCGATCGGCGTGTTCACGTCCGACTGGGGCGCGCCGTCCCGGCTGCGGGCCACCTGCGGCACCGACACCAGCCGCCCCGCGCCGTGCAGCGCGGAGACGTTCGAGGTCACGGTGCGGGCGGGCCGGGTGGCGGCGGTGGCCGAGCAGCCCGGCCGGGGCCGGATCCCCGAGGGCACGGAGGTCCTGGTGGGCCGGGAGGCCGGGGCGCGGGAACTGCGCCGGCTCGCGGTCGGCGACGCGGTGTCCGTGCGGCACCGGCTGGTGGCGGAGGAGTCCGGGACGCCGTTCCGCTTCGCGGTCGGCGGGTTCCCGGTGCTGCGGGACGGGGTCCCGCTGGACGGGCTGGACCGGGTGGCCTTCGCGGTGCGCTCGGCGGCCGGGATCGGGCCGGACGGACGGTGGCTGCTGCTGATGGCACTCGACGGCGGGCCGGGGTTCCGCAGCGGGCTGACGGTCGCCGAGGTGGCGGACCTGATGGCCGGGCTGGGTTCGTCGCAGGCGCTGAGCCTGGACGGCGGGGGGTCGTCGACGATGGTCGCGCGGTCGGCGGGCGCGGGGGCGGTCACGGTCCGCAACCATCCGAGCGGCGGGGTGGAGCGGCCGGTGCCGAACGGCATCGGGGTGTTCACCCGCGGGTGACCGGTACCGACCGGACGTGACCGGAACGGGCCGACCCGGTGCGCCCCGGCCGGTCACCGTGCGGCGGGCACGGGCCGTGGTTAGCGTGGCTCGCGGAAGGAACCATCGATCGGAAGAGAGTCACCGTCATGGCAGCACGACCTGAGGGCACGCCTGTCTGGGCCGACGCGGCGTTCACCGACGTGGAGGGGGCGAAGACCTTCTACGGCGAGGTGCTCGGCTGGACCTTCGGCGAGGCGTCCTCGGAGTACGGCAACTACACGCAGGCGTACAAGGACGGCAAGGCGGTCGCGGCCGTCGTCCCGCCGATGCCCGGCGAGGGCGAACCGGTCTCGGCCTGGTGTCTGTACTTCGCGTCGGACGACGTGAACGCGACCGCTCGGAAGATCAGCGGGGCGGGCGGGAAGGTGCTGATGGAGCCGATGGCGGTCGGTGACTTCGGTTCCATGGCGATCGCACAGGACCCGGCGGGCGCCGTGTTCGGCATCTGGCAGGGCGGTACGCACGAGGGCTTCGAACTGGAGGGCGAGCCGGGCGCGTTCACCTGGGCCGAGGTGTTCAGCCGCGAGCCGGAGAAGTCCGACGCCTTCCTCACCTCCGTCTTCGGCTACAACACCAAGACGATGGTCGACGACAACGTCGACTTCAAGGTCTTCGACCTCGGCGGCGAGATGCCCGTCCTCGGCCGGATGAAGATGACGACGGAGGACTTCCCGCCGGAGATCCCGTCGTACGTCCAGGTCTACTTCGGCGTCGACGACTGCGACGAGGCCATCGCGAAGGCGGAGAAGCTGGGCGGCCGCAAGGTCTTCGGCCCGATGGGCACCCCCTTCGGCCGCTTCGCCGCGCTCGTCGACCCGCAGGGTGCGGCCTTCGCGGTCATCGACACCGAGACCACCGAAGGCGACATGCCCGAGATGGTCTGAGCCCGGTCCCCGCGCGGAGAGGCGCCCGGCCACCGGTCCTCCAGCCGGCACCGGGCGCTTCCCCATGCCCGGGTCAGGTCCTGTCGCGGACGGCGACGAGGCCGTTGAAGACGCCGATGTACGCGGTGCCGTCGGGGCCGAGGGTGATGGGGGCCCAGTTGTTGTCGTAGAGGAGACCGGTGCCGGTGAGACGCTTCCAGACGCGTTTGCCGGTGCGGAAGTCGACGGCGGTGAGGTACCACGCGTCGATGCCGAGGGCGTGGGGCTGCTTCTCGTAGAAGTAGAGCAGGCCGTTGGCGGTGGAGAGCTTCGGGACGGTGGACGGGGAGCGGACGTCGCTCTCCCAGACCGTGTCGCAGCCGCTGCCGTCGGGGCGGACGTCGATCCGGGTCGCGCCGCCGACCACGCTGCGGCCGAGGGTGAGACCGGCCGGGTTCTCGTAGCCGTAGTTGTTCTCGACGACCAGGCTGTCACCCCAGCTGATCAGCGAGTTGTCGGTGGTGGAGGCGCCCGCGCCGAAGACCGGGACCCGGCAGACGAGCCGGCGGTCGGCGGGGATGCCGGGGGCGCGCCGGTACACGAGAACGTTCATGCGGTCGTCGGCGTTGTCGGTGATGGCGACGTAGCCGTCGCCGAACAGATCGGGCGTCGTGCCCGAACCCTGGTTCACGGAGCCGGGCTTGGGACCGCTGCCCCGGTCGTACGTCTGCCGCCACTGGACGAGAGGGGTGCCGTCGGGGGCGGCGCGGAAGCTGTACAGGGCGTGGTCGGAGACGATCGAGACGCCGTCGGCGGCGACGGAGAAGGAGTTCTGGATCTCCTCGCCGGGCAGCCGGAGGGACTTCAGCGTGCCGGTCGCCGGATCCACCGTGCCGACGCGGCCCAGCCGGGTCACCCACCAGATGCGTCCCAGCCAGTCGGGCATGACGGAGGTGACCGGGTCGCAGACGCCGCTCGGGAAGAGGTTGGTCCAGCTGACGCAGTCGTGCGGGACGTGGGAGGTGAGGTCCCAGTCGTCCTCGACGGTGAACGACCAGGTCCCGTCCGGGGCTTGGCCGTGCGCGATGCGCAGGACGTGCTGCCGCGAATCGGCGAGGACCACGCGGTCCCGGTCGTCGAGGTAGAAGTACGCGCCGCCCGAGGTGTCCTTGAAGATCTTCTCGAAGTCGAGCCGAGTCACCGCCTCCACCGTGGAGGGGCGCTGCGGCAGCTTGTACTCGGCGAGGGTGGCCAGCGTGCGCGGGTCGAGCAGCTTGAGCAGGAAGCCGGTGAACGTGCCGCAGACGGTCAGCAGCCGGCCGCCGGCGTCGAAGGTGGCGGTGGCGCACTCGCCGCCGAGTGCGGCGATCTTCTCGCTGGTCACCTGCGGGTTGCGGCCGAGCGGGCCGGAGTACGGGTGCGTCCCGCTGCCGGCGGCGTCGGCGTGCATGCCGCTGCGGCCGTTGGGCGCGAGGTACGGGTGCTGGGGCGGCGGGTCCGCGGGCACCGGGCGGGCGGTGGCGGGTGCGCCCTCGTAGGGGGCGACCAGGCGGTGTCCCGGCGCGAGCGGGATGTCGTCGGCGAGCGCCGGCGGTACGGCGCCGACCAGCGCGGTCGCGCAGAGCGCGGCGACGACGGCGAGCACGCGGGCGCGGGCTCGTCCAAAGCAGGCGGGCATCACGGCTCCTCGGGTGGGTACTTGGGTCGCGCCGGCGGCCGACGTTAGGCCCGGCTTCCCGAGAAGTACATGCAACGGCCCACGGTTTCACGGGCAGTTCATGATCGTGCAACGCTGCGGGGCGGAACCCGCGTCACGGCTTGAGGCTGCTCACCACGTCCGCGGTGGCGGCGACGCCGTTGTGAATGCTGGGGGCCATGCTCGTGCCCGCGAGGAAGAAGCCGAGCAGGGCGCAGACCAGCGCATGGCTGATCTTCAGCCCGCCGTTGCGGAGGAAGATCACCGCCAGGATCAGCAGCAGAAGCACCACGGAAATCGAGACCGCCATCGCCCTCACCCTCCTTGCGCCGCGCCGGAATCACGGCGTTCGGCCGCAAGTGTGGCGGAACGGGCGGCCCGTCCGGCCGTACGGCATGGCGGCCGTACGGGTGATTTCACGGGCCCGCCCGTTCTCGCGCGTCCGGTCAGCGGGACCCCAGCAGCGCCTCCACCGCGCGCGCCGACTCCGGGTGGCGTGACAGGAGGACCGGCCCGGTCGCGGCGGCGGGCCGCGACCAGCCGCCGTCGCAGCCGAGCAGTCCGGCCACCGCGTCACAGGCCGCGGGGTGCGCGGCCAGGAGCGCGACGCCCGATGCCGTGCCGGCGCCGGCCCCAGGGCGGGACGGCACCGGGGCGGGTGCCTGGCGCCACGGCGGGATCCACGTGTCCAGTTCCGCCAGGCGGCCGGGGAAGATCCGGCCCGCCTCGCGGATCAGGAGCGGCGCCAGGTCGGCCCCGTTCGCGCGGAGGGTGGTGATCAGCGCGGGCAGCCACGGCAGGAGCACCGCGTCGGGGAGCCGGCCGAAGGCGTTCGACACGGCCTCGACGACGAAGTCGGTGAGACCCGGGACCGGTTCGAGGGCGTGCAGGAGGCCGCTGAGGTACTGCGGATAGGCGGGCACCACCATCGGGTTGGCCAGCAGGGCGTCGCAGCGGGCACGCAACTCCGTCCTGCTCAGGACGTCCAGCTGCGTCTGCGCGGCCCAGAGCAGCGCCGTCTTCGCCGGCTCCTGCGGATGCGACTGCGCGACGGCAAGCTCCAGCTGCGTCCGGTCGCAGCCCAGGGACAGCGCCAGGGACTCCATGCCGAAGAGGAACCCGAGCATCGCCGCGACGTGCCGGACGCTCGCCTCCTCGTCGGTGAACGCCGTCGGCAGCAGCGTGCAGTAGTGCGCGTAGCCGGCCTTCACGAAGGACTCGATCCAGCCCGGCAGCACCGGTTCCGCGGTGCGGTAGTACGCGAGCAGGCGCCGCACCCGCCGCAGGACGTCCGGCGCCCCGTCGACGGTGCGCTCCGCGGCCAGCACCTCCAGGGCGCGGGCGCCGAGTTCGTCGGCGAGGCGGCGGCTGCGCAGGTAGCGGATCGCGTCCTCGACGGCCTCCAGGACGGTCGCCGCGGTGGCCTGCGCGTCGTACGCCCGGCGGCGCAGCCGCTGTTCCAGGACCTGCTCGACGCTGACGCCCTCGTAGCCGAGCTCGATCAGGGCCCGTTGGTGGGTGCCGAGCGCCAGGTCCCAGGACTCCTGGACGGACCGCTCCCCCAGGCCGCGGTCGCCCATGATGGGGCGGGCCGCGCCGTGCGGCAGCAGGTAGCGGAGCATCCAGAGCACGTCGGAGCAGCGTGCCAGCTCGGGCCGGCCTGCGATGTCGAGCAGGGCGCGCCGGACGCCGCGCTGCTGCAGCGGGAGTTCCAGCGGGGCGAGGCGGTCGTGCACGTCGCGGGCGAGCGGCGGCAGCGCGTCGTAGCCGACCTGGCCGATCCGGTCGCCGCCCATCATGATCTCGACGAGCCGGCGGACGTCACGCCGGCCCGGCACGGAGTCCTTCTCGATGCAGGTGACGGCCGCGTCCTGGAAGTCGTACGGGGTGGGCCGGGCCCGGTCCCGCATCCCGGCGAGCAGGATCGACGTCTCGAACACCGCGATCGCGTCGGCGGTGGAGGCGAGGTAGCCGTTGCGCCGGGCGGCGCGCACGATGTCCACGGACCAGCCGAGGAGTTCGGCCTCGTCCAGGCCGTCGAGGACGGGCGGGCGCCGCAGGAAGCCGGTGAGCCGGTCGGCCGGCTCTGCCGGTGCGACGGGCGGGGGCGGTGCGGCCTTGCGGCGCTTCTTCGCGCCGGCCTGGCCGGCCAGACAGTACGGCTCGACCCGGCTCCGCTCGAGGTTCTTCGCCCACACGGTGGCGGCGATGGACACCGATCCGGGGGCGAGGCCGAACTGCGCCTCGATCGCCGCGTGGCTCGACGGGATCAGACCGTGCCGCCACTCGGTGGCGGTGCGCGGCTCGATCGCGAAGGTGTCGCTGCCGTGGACGCCGAACTCCGGTACCCGGCTGGCCGCGTGGAACGCGCCGCACACGTACAGGCAGTCCTCGGGGTCCGCACCGGACGCGGCCAGGTGCTCGCGCATCCGGGTCCACATGTACCGCTCGCGGTCCTCGTCCACCCGCAGCCTGTGGCTGTCGCCGGGGGCGAGCCGGCGGAACAGGCTGCCGATGAGGAACATGGCCTGGCGGTACGCGTCGTGGTCGGCGTCGCCCAGCGGCAGTTCGACGTACTGGTGCCACCACTCCGACCAGTGCCGGACGCGGCCGTGCCGCAGCAGGTGCTCCTCCAGTTCGGCGAACCGGGGGCGCAGGTCGCCGATCTCCACGCCGAACGCGTCGCCGTGCAGCCCGGCCTCCTCCTCGGTGGATGCCGTCTCGGACGGCTCCTGGTCCGTGCCCGCCCGCTCGGCGCGGGCGTCCCACTGGAAGACGTGGTCCGAGGAACGGTCGACCAGGACGAGTTCGACGCCGGGGGTGTCCAGGGCGTAGGCGATGGCCTGGTACTCGGCGGAGGCCTCGGTGATCGGGGCGACGACGGACAGCGGCGACCAGTCGGCGGGGAAGCCGTCCGTCTCGGTGGCGAACGCCTGCACCGCCACCGGCAGCCGGCAGTTGCGCAGTTCGGTGAGGAGCGGCGCCATGTCCTCGCACAGCTCCAGGTACACGACCTTGGGCTGCTTCTCGCGCAGCCGGCGGGCCATCGCGAGCGCGGACGCCGGGGAGTGGTGGCAGACCGGGAAGATCTCCAGGGGCTCTCGGACGGCGCGGTCGACATCGTCGACCAGGCCGAGCAGGATGCCCTCCAGGGCGTCCGGCCCGTCGGCGAACGTTGCCGCGGCCTCGTGGAGTTGGGCCCTGAGCGCCTCGAAGGTCCCGTCGTGGGCGGCGGTCATGACAGGGTGGCGATCGCGTCGCGGCCGCCCTCCAGGAACTCGGGCCAGGAGCCGCCGTCCTCCTTGCTGCGCGGCTCGACGACCCCGTGCAGGTACTTGTTCAGGATGGCCAGGTCCTCCGGGGCGCGCCGGGCGAGCGAGCCGACCAGCGAGGAGGCCAGGGTGCGGGCGGTCAGGGCCTGCTCGCCGAAGAAGTTGCCGTGCAGGATCGCGTCCTCGAGGACGCCGATCTGCTCGGCCGTGGAGAGCGCGGACTCCAGCTTCTCGTCGTCGCTGCCGGCCGCGGCGGAGGAGGCGCGCAGATCGGCGAAGCTCTGCAGCAGCACGTCGAGCAGGGTCGGCGGGACGTCCAGCTCGATCCGGTGGCGGCGCAGCAGTTCCTCGGTGCGGAAGCGGACGATCTCCGCCTCGCTCTTCTTGTTGGTGACGACGGGGATGCGGACGAAGTTGAAGCGGCGCTTCAGTGCGGAGGAGAGGTCGTTGACGCCCCGGTCGCGGCTGTTGGCGGTGGCGATGACGGAGAATCCGGGCTTGGCGAACACGATGTTCTCGCCGCCGCTCTCGCCACCGTCGAGCTCGGGCACCGAGATGTACTTCTCGGACAGGATCGAGATCAGCGCGTCCTGCACGTCGCTGGTGGAGCGGGTGAGCTCCTCGAAGCGGCCGATGGTGCCGGTCTCCATGGCCGTCATGATCGGCGAGGGGATCATCGACTCGCGGGACTGGCCCTTGGCGATGACCATGGACACGTTCCAGGAGTACTTGATGTGGTCCTCGGTGGTGCCGGCGGTGCCCTGCACCACCTGCGTGGAGTTCCGGCTGATCGCGGCGGCGAGGAGTTCGGCCAGCCAGCTCTTGCCGGTGCCGGGGTCGCCGATGAGCAGCAGACCGCGGTCGGAGGCCAGGGTGACGATGGAACGCTCGACGAAGCTGCGGTCGCCGAACCACTTCTGCGGGATCTCCCGGTCGAGACCGTCGGCGCGCTCGGAACCGAGGATGAACAGCCGGACCATCTTCGGGGAGAGCCGCCAGGAGAAGGGCTTGGGGGCGTCGTCGATCGACTCCAGCCAGTCCAGTTCCTCGGCGTACTTGAGCTCGGCGGGGGCGCGCAACAGGTCGGACATGAGGGGCCTTTCTGAGAAGTGCGGAAGCAGACGAAGGACTAGGCGAGGAACGTCTTGAGTTCGCGGACGAGCTTGTCGATGTGGCCGGAGATCACCGGGGTGCCGAGGGCCTTGAAGCGCTCGCGGAACCAGGGGTTGACCTCCTGGCGGCCGGAGCTGGTCACCGAACCGACGGGGATGAACTTCACGCCGGAGCGGTGGACCGCCTCGATGCCCTCGAAGAGAGGCTGGGAGCGGTCGAACTCGTAGAAGTCCGAGATCCACACCATGACCGTGTCCTTCGGGTCGGTGATCTTCGGCCGGGCCATGGCCATCGCGACCGGCCCGTCGTTGCCGCCGCCGAGGTTGGTGCGGAGCAGCGCCTCGAAGGGGTCGTTCACCCAGGGGGTGAGGTCGATGGCCCGGGTGTCGTAGGCGACGAGGTGGACGTCGACCCGGGGCAGTCCGGCGAAGATGGACGCCAGGATCGTGCAGTTCACCATGGAGTCGACCATCGAGCCGGACTGGTCCACCACGACGATCAGCTTCTGCGGTGTGGTGCGGCGGGCGGTGTGCCGGTAGTAGAGGCGGTCGACGTACAGCCGCTCCTCCTCCGGGCTCCAGTTGGTGAGGTTCTTCCAGATGGTCCGGTCGAGGTCGAGGTTCCGGAACACCCGCTTGGGCGGGACGGAACGGTCGATCGCGCCGACGGTCGACTTCTCGACCTGGGTGCGCAGGACGTCGGCGACCTCGTCGACGTACCGCTTGATGAGGGCCTTGGCGTTGGCGAGGGCGACTCCGGACAGGTTGCTCTTGTCCCGCAGCAGCTGCTCGATCAGCGACAGGCTCGGGGTCAGCTGCGCGGCCAGCTTCGGGTCGGCGAGGACCTCGCGCAGGTGCATCCGCCGGACCAGCTCGGCCTCGATGCCGGCGAGTTCGGGGTCGCGCCGGGCGCCGGGGGCGTGGCCGAGGGCGCGCTCCAGCCAGCCGGCGTCGGACTGCCAGCGGGCCAGCCGGTCGGCGGTGACCGTGCCGGAGCCGGTGGCGAACACGTTGAGCAGCACCTTGGAGGCGAGGGCCGCCCGGCGCACCTCGGCGGCGCGGTCGCGCGCGTCGTCGGGCACGGGCTCGGGGGTCATCAGACCCTCGAACTCGCCGGCCAGCTCGGGGTGGCGCTGGACGAGCGAGTCGACGGAGGTCTGCGGGTCGAGCAGCCCGGACGGCAGTCCGAGGTCCTCGACGACGGCGAGCGCGCCGGTCTCGAGCGCCGGCTGCTCCTCGGGGTCGAAGAGGCGGCCGAGCAGCCGCCAGTAGAGGACCTGCCGCCGGTTCGCGTACGGCTCGGGCTCGGGGGTCCGGGTGGTCTCTTCGGTCATTTCCGCAGCAGCCTTCCGGCTCGTTCGCG
Source organism: Streptomyces solicamelliae (assembly GCF_045348655.1). Lineage (NCBI taxonomy): Bacteria > Bacillati > Actinomycetota > Actinomycetes > Kitasatosporales > Streptomycetaceae > Streptomyces > Streptomyces solicamelliae. The sequence continues at coordinate 6,621,157 of NZ_CP160404.1, read as the reverse complement.
CAGGACGGCGACGGCGTCGGTGGCGGCCTTCTCGGCCTTGGCGCCGGTCTTGTCGGTGGTGCCGCCGGCCCAGCCGCCGGCGTGCAGGGCGACCGTCTTCCTCCGTACGGTCGTCTCGACGGCGAGCGGCTGGAGCCGGTGGGCGCCGGCGTCCCAGCGGAGCAGGGCGATGCACGCGCCGGAGGCGGCGACGGCCTCAGGGGTGAGCGGGCCCGCGACCGGGAGTCGGTCGGTCTCCACCGCGTACGGCGGCCGGCCGGCGACGGTGAGGGTGAGCGCGCCGTCGTCGTCGCTCTCGGTGGTGTACCCCTCCAGGAGGACGGGCACGGCGAGGCGCACCGGATGCCGGTCGAGGGGCGCGGTGGCCGGTTCGGCGGCGGTGGACAGGGCGACGCGGGCGGTGGCGAAGGCGTCGGCGGGCTCTCCGGTGCGGGCGCGGGCGTCGTCCCAGACGAGGTCGCCCTCGGCGGTGAGGGGCATGGCGTCGAGCTCCATGGAACGGCCCTCGCCGACGGCGGCGAGCAGGGACATGTGCGGGCGGAGCAGCTGCCAGAGGCCGGCGCCGACGATCGTGTCGGGCTTCGGGGCGGAGGCGGAGGCGCGTACGAGCAGCGGCGGGGAGCCGTCGGCGGGCTCGAACACGGCGTGCACCTGGGCCTGGACGGCGGTGGCGTGCTCGTGCAGGTCGACGCCGAGCGGCAGCAGCCGGCCGGTGGCCGGGGCGGTGGCGGCGGGGGCGGTGAGCGCGCCGGGGACGGTGAGGAGCAGGGCGCGGGACCACAGGTCGGCCCAGCGGCGTACCGGGACGCGCTCCAGGGAGGCGCCCGGGCAGGAGGCGGCGAGCTCGGCGGCGAAGCCGTCGAGGAGGGTGGCGAGGCGGCGCAGGGCCGGGTCGGGCAGCATCGCGGTGACGACCGGGGCGGCGCCGGAGACGGTCTCGTGGTCGAGGCCCCGCCAGCCGGAGCGGGCGACGTCGGCGAGCCAGGAGCGGGCGGCGGCCAGGAGGTTGGCGGGCTGCTCGGCGGCGGGGTCGCCGGGGGTGTGCGGGGCGCGGTCCCGGCGTACGAACTGCGCGGCGTGCTCGGCGACGGCGTCGTGGACGGAGCCGAGCAGGGCGGTGCGGGCGGCGGCGAGGGCGACGAGGTGGTCCTCGCCGGCGGTGCCGGCGGCGGCCTTCTCGGCGGCCTCGGCCACGCGGGAGGCGAGCGGGGAGGCGGCGAACGCCTCGGCGAACTCGGCGAGTCCGGCGGCCTGGGCGGGCTGGGGGCGCAGCAGTCCGGTGACCAGGGCGCGGTCGAGGGCGTCGACGGCGGCGAGGGCTTCGTCGACCCCGTCGACCGGCTCCTCGGCGGTCGCCGCCGGGTCGCCGCCGCGGGTGGGCGGGAACCACTGCATCTCCGGCAACGGAGCAGTGGTCGGGGCGAGTTCGAGGTACGCCAGGTGGCGCAGGAAGCGGCTGAACACGACGGCGGCGGCGTCGCGGGCGCCCGCTGAGGGGCGGGTGGCGGTCATGACCCCGGCGAGGTCCGCGCCCTCCGGGGCGTCGATCTTCAGGTAGCGGGCGACTCGCTCGGCGCCGTACTGGAGGACGGCCTCGGTGACGAGGGCGCGGATGTGGTTGCAGAACGAGCCGCGGGCGCCGCCGCAGGGGCGGTTGTTGTTGGTGCTGCACGCGAAGGCGTACGTGCCGGCGGCGACGGACGACACGTAGACACGCCCGATGTCCGAACCGCTGGACACGACGCCCTGCAGGCGGCCGTCGGCCAGCTCGACGAACGGCACCTTGGCGAGTTTCCGGGGCCGCGCGGGCGGCAGCACCCGGGCCGTGCTCGACCTCTCCCAGTCCGACAACGCACCTTCTCCTCACGGGCGCAGGGGAATGCCGCGACTCGGCGGGGCCGGCGCGGGCGGAACGAGATCGAAACTATCCGCGCCCACTGACAACGCAGGTCGGTGCGGGGCGCGGCCAGGGCAGGTCCCCCACCCCGCCCCTTCCCGAACCCTGCCGGGGGCGAGATCGGGGCGGGGCGAGGGACGGCAGCGGCCCGAGCTGCCGCGCGCGCCGGGATGGGGCCGCACGGGCCGGAAACGGGTTCGGCACCCCGGGGGTGAACCCGTTGGGGCAGGCTCCCGAGGGTAGGGAGCGGGTCTGGTCAGGCCCGTCGGGCAGGGGACAGGCTCCCGCGGGCGGGGAGGGTCGGGCCGGCCCGTCGGGCAGGGGACAGGCTCCCGCGGGCGGGGAGGGTCGGGCCGGCCCGTCGGGGCGTCGGGGCGCCGGGGCCCCAGGCGCACAACGGCCCCGCTCGTGTGCGAGCGGGGCCGTTGTGTGGCTTACGCCGGGGCCGGGAGGTCGGCCAGTTCGGCGATCACGGCGCGGTGGTGGCCGGCCGAGCCCAGGGCCAGTTGGGTGGACTTGGCGCGCTTCAGGGCCAGGTGGGCCGGGTGTTCCCAGGTCATGCCGATGCCGCCGTGGAGCTGTACGCACTCCTCCGCCGCGTGGACCGCGACGTTCGAGCAGTACGCCTGGGCGACGGCCACCGTCAGTGGTGCGTCGGGGTCCCCCGTCGCCAGGGCGTCCGCCGCCGCGCGGGCGGCGGCCCGGGCGTTCACCGTCTCCAGCCAGAGCTGCGCCATGCGGTGCTTGAGCGCCTGGAACGAGCCGACCGGGCGGTTGAACTGGTAGCGGTCCTTGGTGTGGCGGACGGTCTCCTCCAGGCACCAGACGGCCAGGCCCAGTTGTTCCGAGGCGAGCAGTCCCGCGCCGGCCAGCAGGCCGCGGCGGATCGCCTCGGCCGCCGCTTCCCCGGCCGCCAGACGGACACCTGCCGCGCCGTCGGCGTCGACGGCGGCCAGCGGGCGGGTCAGGTCCAGCGGGGTCTGCGGTTCGATCACGGCCTCGGCGGCCGGGACCGCGTACAGCCCGTCCGCGCGCGGGACGAGCAGCACGTCCGCGGCCGTCGCGTCCGCGACGCCGGTGATCCGGCCGCCGGTGGCCAGGCGGAAGTCCGGGGCCGCGGTGAGCGGGACGGCCAGGACCGCGACCGTGCGGCCTGCCGCCAGGTCGGCCAGCAGGTCGGTGACCTGCTCGCCCGGGTCCTCGATCGACAGGAGCGTCTCGGTCGCGATGACCGAGGAGGTCAGGTACGGGACCGGCGTCACCGCGCGGCCCAGCTCCTCCAGGACCACCGCCGCCTCACGGTGGCTCGCGCCCTGCCCGCCGAGCTTCTCGGGGACGAGCAGCCCGGCCGCGCCGATGTCGGTGGCGAGCGTCCGCCAGAGGCCGGGGACGTACGGGCTGTCCGTCTCGACCCGGGCGAGGAGTTCGTTCGGCCCGGCCCGGTCGGTGAGCAGCGCGCGGACCGCGGACCGCAGGTCGTCCTCGGTGTCCGAGTACAGCAGGTCGCTCATCGCGCCAGCTCCTTCCAGGGCACGTCCTTGTCGTTGCGCGGCTCCGCGGGCAGGCCGAGCACCCGCTCGGCGACGATGTTGAGCAGCACCTCGCTGGTGCCGCCCTCGATCGAGTTGCCCTTGGCGCGCAGATAGCGGTAGCCGGCGTCGCGGCCGGTGAAGTCGACCAGTTCGGGCCGGACCATGGTCCAGTCGGAGTACAACAGCCCTTCTGCGCCGAGGAGTTCCACCTCCAGGCCGCTGATCTCCTGGTTGAGACGGGCGAAGCCGAGCTTCATGGCGCTGCCCTCGGGCCCGGGCTGGCCCGCGACGAGCTGCTGCCGCAGCCGCTCGCCGGTGAGCCGGGCGACCTCCGCCTCGACCCAGAGGCCGAGCATCCGCTGGTGCAGGTCGTGGGTGCGCAGCTCGGGGCGGGCCCGCCAGGTCTCCGCGACCTTGCCGATCATGCCGCCCTCGCGGGGCAGCCGGCCGCCGCCGATGGACACCCGCTCGTTCATCAGGGTGGTCTGGGCGACCCGCCAGCCGTCGCCGATCTCGCCGAGGCGGTGCGCGTCGGGGATGCGCACGCCGGTGAGGAAGACCTCGTTGAACTCGGCCTCGCCGGTGATCTGCCGCAGCGGCCGCACCTCGACACCGGGGTCGGTCATGTCGCAGATGAAGTAGGTGATGCCGCGGTGCTTGGGCAGGTCCGGGTCGGTGCGGGCGATGAGGATGGCCCAGCGGGCGGTGTGGGCGCTGGAGGTCCACACCTTCTGGCCGTCCACGACCCACGTGTCCCCCTCCCGCACCGCACGCGTCCCCAGCGCGGCGAGGTCGGAGCCGGCGCCCGGCTCGCTGAAGAGCTGGCACCACACCTCCTCGCCGGTCCACAGCGGCTTCAGGAAGCGCTGCTTGACGTCCTCGGAGCCGTACTGGAGGACGGTCGGCGCGGCCATGCCGAGGCCGATGCCGATGCGGCGCGGGTCGTTGTCGGGGGCTCCGGCGGAGGCCAGTTCGGCGTCGACCACGGCCTGGAGGGAGCGCGGCGCGCCGAGGCCGCCGAGGCCGACGGGGTAGTGCACCCAGGCGAGCCCCGCGTCGAAGCGGGCGCGCAGGAAGTCGAGGCGCGGGGTGGTGGCAGGCGGGTGCTCGTCGAGCAGCTTCCGCGTGCGCGCGGTCAGGGCGGCTGCGTCGGTCACGAGACGGCTCCTGCCGGGAGGACGACGAGCCGGCCGGTGGTGACGCCGTCGGCGACGCGCTGCACGGCGTCGGCGGCCCCGGCGAACGCTACCCGCTCGCTGACCAGCGGCTTCACCAGACCCTTGGCGGCGTACTCGGTGAGGGTCTCGTGGCAGCGCAGGACCGCGGCCGGGTCCTTGATGTTGTACAGGCCCCAGTGCAGGCCGAGGACCGAGTAGTTCTTCACCAGCGCGTGGTTGAGCGCGGGCGCGGGGATGGTGCCGCTGGCGAAGCCGACGACCACGATCCGGCCCTCGAAGGCGATCACCTTGGTGGACTGGGTGTAGGCGTCGCCGCCGACCGGGTCGAAGACCACGTCCACGCCGCGTCCGCCGGTGGCGGCCTTGACCGCGGCGACGACGTCCTCGGCGCGGCGGTCCACGACCACGTCGCAGCCGAGCTGGCGGGCGACGGCTGCCTTCTCGGGGCCGCCGACCACGCCGATGACGGTCGCGCCGGTGGCCTTGCCGATCTGGACGGCGGCGCTGCCGACGCCGCCCGCGGCCGCGTGCACGAGCAGCGTCTCGCCCTCCTTGAGGGCGGCGCGGCGGTGGAGGCCGAACACGGCGGTCTGGTAGCCGATGTGCAGGGCGGCCGCCTCGGCGTCGTCCAGCGCCTCGGGGGCGGGCAGCACGGTCGCGGCGTCGGCGAGCGCGTACTCGGCGAAGCCGCCGTGCGGGAGCGCGCTGGTGGCGATGACGCGGCGGCCGTCCTCGGTCTCGCCGCAGATCTCCACGCCGGGGGTGAACGGCAGCGGCGGCCGGATCTGGTACGTGCCCCGGCACAGCAGCGCGTCGGGGAAGTTGACGTTGGCGGCGCGCACCTTGAGCAGGAGCTGCCCGTCACCGGGGGTGGGGCGGTCGACCTCGTCGCACTGCATCACCTCGCCCGGCTCGCCGTTCTCGTGTACACGCCATGCCTGCATGCGGGTCCTCCGGGGCGGTCGTCCGTACTGGGCGGTCGGTCGCATACTAAGCGGTCGCTTGCTCATTGCGGAACAGGCGCCTCAGGACTTCTTCGGACGCGCCCGTACGTGCATCCGCTCGCCCTGCGGGCCGAACAGGGACAGGAACTCCACCGGCCCGTCCGGTGTCGGCCCGAACCAGTGCGGCACCCGCGTGTCGAACTCGGCGGCCTCGCCGGCCGTGAGCACGACGTCGTGTTCACCGAGGACCAGGCGCAGCCTCCCGGAGAGCACATACAGCCATTCGTACCCCTCGTGGACCCGCGGGTCCGGGTTCTCGTACGGCTTCTCCTGGATCACCTTGTACGCCTGCAGCCCGCCGGGCTGGCGGGTCAGCGGGTACATCGTGCGGCCGTGCCGCACGATGGGCTTCGACCGCACCCGGGGGTCGCCGACCGGCGGGGCGCCGACCAGCTCGTCCAGGGCGACCTGGTGCGCGCGGGCCAGCGGCAGCAGCAGCTCCAGGCTGGGCCTGCGCTGCCCGGACTCCAGGCGGGACAGGGTGCTCACCGAGATGCCGGTGGCGGCGGACAGTTCGGCGAGGGTGACGCCGCGGTCGCGCCGGATGCGGCGCAGCCGGGGGCCGACCTCGGTGAGCACGTCGTCGATGCGGGGATCGTCGGCGCGGGGGCTCTCGTGGCTCCCATGGGAATGACCGGTCATGGATTCATTGCAGAAACGGCAACAAACTTTGTCAAGCGCGCGGGGGGGCGCAGGCTCGGGACCATGAGCACACACAACGTTTCCCTCGCACGCGAGCAGTACGACGTCGTGGTCGTCGGCGGCGGGGCCGCCGGCCTGAGTGCGGCCCTGGTCCTCGGGCGGGCCCGCCGTTCGACCCTGGTGGTCGACGCCGGCGCGCCGCGCAACGCCCCCGCCGCGCACATGCAGGGCTACCTGTCCCGCGACGGGATGAGCCCCGCGGAGTTCCTGGAGGCCGGGCGGCGGGAGATCGCCGCGTACGGCGTGGAGTGGACGGCCGGCGAGGTCGTGACCGCGGTCCCGTGGGGCGACGGGACGCTCGGCTTCACCGTCGCTCTCGCCGACGGGCGGACGGTCCGGGCCCGGCGTCTCGTGGTGACGACCGGCCTGGTGGACACGCTGCCGCCGGTCGACGGGGTGGCGGACCGCTGGGGCCGGGACGTGCTGCACTGCCCGTACTGCCACGGCTGGGAGGTCCGCGACGAGGCGTTCGGCGTGATCGCGCACCCGGTGATGGGCGCGCACCAGGCGCTGCTCGTCACCCAGTGGTCCGACGACGTCGTCTTCTTCCCGCACACCTACGACGCGGTGACCGAGGAGGACCGGAGGCGGCTCGCGGCGGCGGGCGTGCGGACGGTCGAGGGCGAGGTGGCCGGGCTGGTGGTCGAGGACGACCGGCTGGCCGGGGTGCGGATGGCCGACGGCCGGGTGATCGGGCGCTCCGTGCTGTTCGTCGGCACCCTCGTCACCCCGCGGGACGGCCTGCTGACCACGCTCGGCGCTGCCACGGAGGAGACCCCGATGGGCCGCTTCGTCACCGTCGACCCGACCGGCCGGACCAGCGTGCCGGGCGTCTGGGCGGCGGGCAACGCGATCGGCGCGGCCGAGCAGGTGATCAACGCGGCGAGCGGCGGCTACCGCGCGGGCGCGCTCCTCAACATGGACCTGCTGACGGAGGACCTGGACCGCAAGGCCGCAACGGCCGTCTGACGTACGGGCCTTCCGTTCTCCGGCGCGCCGCGCTATCGATGCGGCATGACGACCGATCCGCACGAACCGACCGGTCTTCCCGCGCCTCCGCCGCCGGGGGCGCGGGCCCTGCCGGAGGGGACGTACACGGGGCGGGCCGTGCTGGTGACCGGCGGCGGGTCGGGGCTGGGGAAGGCGATCGCGGCGGAGTTCGCGCGGCTCGGCGCGGACCTGGTTCTCGTCGGCCGCACCGCGGACCGGCTGGCGCGGGCCCGTGAGGAGCTGGCGGCGGTGGGCGGGACGCGCGTCATGACGGCCGTCTGCGACGTCCGCGATCCGGAGCGGCTCGCGGCGGCCCTCGACGGCTGCGAGGCGGGGCCGGTCGGGCTGCCGGACGTCCTGGTCAGCAGTGCCGCAGCCAACTTCCCGGTGGCCGCCGAGGAGTTGTCGCCGAACGGCTGGCGCGCGGTGGTCGACATCACCCTGACCGGCGCGTGGTTCGCCATGCGGGAGTTCGCCCGGCGGCATCTGGCCGCCGGGACGCCGGCCTCGGTGATCGCCGTCGGCGCGTCGTACGCGTGGACCGGCGGGCCGGGTTTCGTGCACTCGGCGTCGGCCAAGGCGGGCGTGAAGAGCCTGGTGGAGACGCTGGCCGTGGAGTGGGGCCCGTACGGCATCCAGGTCAACGGGCTCGTCCCCGGCCTGATGCCGCACGACGACCTGCCGTCGGCCATCCTTGCGGGCCTCGACGGCGCGCCTGACCCGGGGCGGCGGCAGCCCGCGCTGCGCGTCGGGGAGCCGCGCGAACTGGGCTGGGCCGCGACGTTCCTCGCCTCGCCGTACGCCCGCTTCGTCAGCGGACACACACTGGTGGTGGACGGGGCGAACTGGCAGCGTCGCACCCTCGTGAACGACCCGGTGGTCCCGGTCCGCGAGCAGTTGCGCGGCCGGCCGGGGCGGCCCGGAGGCTGACGCGCACTCGGCCGTGCGTGTGATTGCGCGGCGCTCGGGCTGCGCGGGCCCGCCCGGACGGAAAGGATCGCCGGGCGGGACACCCCCGCACGACGGCACCCACATGCCCCGCGGAAGGCAGGCGCAGCAGATGCTCGGCACGGACTACAGGACCGGCTCCCCCAGCTGGATCGACCTCGGCAGCCCCGACACGGACGCGGCCGCCGCCTTCTACACGGCCGTGTTCGGCTGGCAGTACGAGTCGGCCGGCCCGGAGGCGGGCGGCTACGGGTTCTTCCAGCAGGACGGGAAGGTCGTCGCCGCGCTCGGTCCGCTGACCGAGGAGGGCGCGGCCTCGGCCTGGACGGTGTACTTCACGACCCCCGACGCGGACGGCACCGTGCAGACCGCGGAGAAGGGCGGCGCGCAGGTGCGGGTCGCGCCGATGGACGTGATGGACGCCGGGCGGACGGCGGCGCTGACGGACCCGGCGGGCGCGCAGTTCGCGCTCTGGCAGCCGGGCACCACGAAGGGCCTGGACCGGACCTCCGAGGAGAACACCCTGGTCTGGGTGGAGCTGCACACCCCCGACCCGGAGGCCGCGCTCGACTTCTACAACTCCCTGTTCGGCTGGCGATGGGCGGCGATGGAGGCGCCCGGGATGACCTACCGGGTGATCTCGACCGCCGAGGGCGACCAGGAGGACACCTCTTTCGGCGGGACGGCGGAGATCCAGAGCGAGGGCATGGCGCCGAACTGGATCCCGTACTTCCACGTCGCCGACGCCGACCGGACGGCCGAACTGGTGCAGGGCCGGGGCGGATCGGTGCTGATGCCGCCCACCGACGTCCCGGACGTCGGCCGGCTCGCCTGGTTCGCCGACCCGTTCGGCGCACCGTTCGCCGTCCTGAAGCCGAACCCCCGCCAGGGCTAGCGGCTCACCGGCCGTCGAAGCCGGGTGGGCGGCGTGCCGCCTTGGCCGTGTAGCCCTCGCGGGCGTCGTCGGAGGTGAGGGTGAGGGCGGCGGCGAGGGCCGCGCGGTCGAGGGCGGCCGCCATGCCCTGGTCGGCGAAGGCGTCGATGTTCCGCTTGATCGCGCGGACGGCGAGCGGCCCGTTCGCGGCGACGGCGGCGGCGGTGTCGCGCGCGGCCGTGTCCAGGTCGTCGCGCGGGACGACGAGCTGGACCAGGCCGCGGCGTTCGGCGGTCGCGGCGTCGATGCGGCGGCCGGTGAGGGCCAGGTACTTGGCCCAGCCGGCCCCCGCGTCGCGGGCGATGCGCAGATCGCCGCCGGCGTCGACGGCGACGCCCAACTGCGCTTCGGGCAGCGCGAACACGGCGTCGTCCGCGGCGATCCGGACGTCCGCCATCAGCGCCAGTTCGAAGCCGAAGCCGAGGCAGAAGCCCTGTACGGCGGCCACCACCGGCTGCGGGAGCCGGGCGAAGGCGGCGAAGCGTTCGTGCACCCAGCGGATGCCCTCGTCGTACCGGTGGGTCCGCTCGGCCGCCGATCGTCCGGTGATCGCCCCGCCGGGCGCGGTGACGTCGATCCCGGCGCAGAACGCCCGCCCCTCGGCGCGCAGCAGGACGACCCGTACGTCCTCGTCGAAGCGGAGCCGGTCGGCGTACAGGCCGAGCTGCCGACTGGCCTCCCAGCTCCAGCCGTTGAGCTTCTCCGGCCGGCAGAGGGTGAGGACGCCGACGCCGCCCTCGACCGCGAGCCGCAGCCGCTCCTCCCCCGCCGGGATCTCCCGGTCGAGCGTGTCGATCACCGCACCCCACCCCCTTCCTGATGGGGCGTCAGGTTAGCGCGGGTAGAGCTCGAACGACACCGCCGGGACACCGCCGAAGCGCTCGCCGGTGCGGGCGGCGAAGCCGGTGAGGAACTCCCGCACGTACTCCTCCGGTTCCCGGTCCGTCAGCGCCTCGATGTAGGCGCGGTGGCAGAGCAGGGACTCGATGCCGCGCTCCATCCCGGGTTCGGCGGAGACCGCGTGGGTGGGGCTGGTGGAGCCGGCGACGGCGACCCAGCGGACACCGTTCCACGGCTCCAGGCCCTGCTCGGTCAGCTCCGGGAAGATCCACCGGTTGCCCGCGTCGCCCACCGCGTCCAGCGTGGCGCGGCCGACGGCCACGTGGTCGGGGGTGTTCCAGGGGCCGCCGGGCTCCGGCGACCAGGTGTCGCGGTGGTTGAAGCCGATGACCAGCTCGGGCCGGTGCCGGCGGATCGCGGCGGCGATGTCCCGGCGCAGCCCGAGCCCGTACTCGATCACCCCGTCCCGGTGGTCCAGGAACTCGACGCTCTCGACGCCCACCACCGCCGCGCTCGCCCGCTGCTCGGCCTCGCGCACCGGCGCGCAGGCGACCGGGTCGAGCGTGTCGATCCCGGCCTCGCCGCGGGTGGCGAGCAGGTACGCGACCTCCCGGCCGCCGTCCGTCCAGTGGGCGATCGCCGCGGCGCAGCCGTACTCCAGGTCGTCCGGGTGGGCCACGACGGCGAGCGCCCGACGCCAGTCCCCGGGCATCGGTGCGAGCGCGGGCAGGGTCTGTTCGGTCTTCTCGCTCATGGCCGCACCCTACCCGCGCGCTACCCCCGGGCCGCGCCGCTGAGGATCACCGAACGGGCCAGGTTGCGCGGCCGGTCGGGGTTGAGTCCGCGCCGGCCGGCGAGGGCCACGGCGAGCCGCTGGGCGCGGACGAGCGCGGCGACCGGGTCGAGGGCGTCGGCGACGAACAGCGCGCCGGTGGACTCGACTTCGTCGGCGAGCCCGGACGGCGCGGCGCCGAGGCACCAGACGAGGCTGGACCGGTCGCTGATGCTGATCGGGCCGTGCCGGTACTCCATCGCCGCGTACGACTCGGTCCACGCCCGGGCCGCCTCGCGGAGCTTGAGCGCGGCCTCGTCGGCGAGCCCGACGGTCCACCCGGTGCCGAGGAAGGTGAACTGGCCTCGCCTCTCCCAGGCGTGGGGCAGCGGCTCGTACAGGGCGAGCTCGGCGTCCGCGATCGACGCGGTGAGGTCCACGCCGAGGCCGGCGCGCAGGAGCTGCAGCGCGGTGGTGGCGAACCGGGTCTGCACGACGGAGCGTTCGTCGGCGAAGCCGAGGTCGATCACCTCGTCGGCGCGGCGGCCGGCCGGGCTGTCGGGCACGCCGGTGAGCGCGAGGGTGGGCACGCGGCCCTCGGCGCGGGCGAGGAGTTTGGCGACCTCGGTCGTCGTCCCGGAGCGGGTGAGGGCCACGAGGCGGTCGTAGCCGCGGCCGATCGGGGTGGGGTCGGAGGCGGGGAAGGCGTCGGTCTCCCCCGCGCCCAGGGACTCGCGGAGGGCCGCGTAGGCGCGGGCCATGAAGTACGAGGTGCCGCAGCCCACGACGGCCACCCGCTCGCCGGGGCGGGGCAGTCGGGACGCTCGGGCGGCGGCCATGTCGGCGGCGCGGCGCCAGCAGTCGGGCTGGCCGGCGATCTCGGCGGTGACGTGCGCGGTCATGTCCGGGTCCTCTCGTCCGGGCTGCGGTACGGACCCGATTTCTATCCCGTTCCGCAAGAGCGCACCATGAGCAATCAGTGAGCAGGACTTGGACTTTTCTGCGCGCCGCACGAGGCGCGGACCACGAGCCGCGGCCGCAGCAGCACCTGGTGCGACGGGCTGGCGTCGCCGTCGGCGAGGCGGCGCAGCAGGATCTGCGCCGCGAGCCGCCCGACCTGGTACTTGGGCGGGGAGACGGCGGTCAGCGGGGTCTCCGCGACGTCGGCGAACTCGTTGTCGTAACTGATCAGGGCGAGGTCGCGGGGCACGTCGAGCCCGGCCCGGCGGGCCGCCGCGAGGACCAGGGCCGCCTCGCGGTCGCCGAAGCAGAGCGCGGCGGTCGCGCCGTCCGCGCGTACGGCGGCCACGGCCGCGTCGGCGCGGGCCGCGTCCCAGTCGGCCATCCGCGCGCGCACGCGCACCGGCCGGCGCAGCCCGAGGTCGGCGACGGCCCGCGCGAAGCCGGACTCCAGAGGCGCGGTGGTGGGCGCGTCGGAGCGGACGACGAGGGCGAGCCGGTCGTGGCCGAGGCCGCGCAGATGGCGGACGGCGTCGTACGCGCCGCCCTCGTGGTCGGTGCACACGTGCTCGGTCGGGTCGCCGGGCCCGTACGCGGCGAGGCGGCGCTCCACGAGGACCGCGGGGACGGGCAGCGCGAGCAGTTCCTCGGCGCGGCGGCCGGGGTCGGCGGCGGTGTGCAGGGTGGGGACGAGGAGCAGTCCGTGCACGCCGGAGGAGAGCAGGCGGGCCACGGCGGCGTCCTCCTCCGCGGGGTCGTAGCCGGAGCAGGCGAGCACGAGGCGGGCGCCGGCGGTGGCGAGTTCCTTCTCGATGCCCTGGAGGACCCGCGGGTAGTAGAACGCGGTGTCGGGCACGAGCACCCCGACGACCAGCCGTCGCCCGGCGTCCTCGTCGGGCCGCTGGGCGGCGAAGGTGCCCGCGCCCTGGCGCCGTTCGACCAGGCCGAGGGCGACGAGGTCCTCGTAGGCGCGGCGCACCGTGGTCACGGACAGGCCGGTCTCGGCGGCCAGGGCGCGTTCGGTGGGGAGCTTGCTGCCGGGCGGCCAGGTGCCGTCGAGGATGCCGCGCCGCAGTTCGGCCATGAGGGTCCGGAACTTCAGCTCCCGCCCGCTCGTGGGCACCTCGTCCCGCGCCACCCGGCCCCCTTGACCCGCGCCGATTGCTGACCGATTGCGCGTCGCATCCTAGTGCCGGGTGGGCGGGTGCGGTCTAGACCTCACCTCACGGCGTCAGGCCCAGTCCGCGGACGAGCGCGGTAGCCGTCCGCGCGACCGCGACGCTGTCCGGCTGGGCGCCGGCGGTGGTCCGGCGGGTCAGGACGACGAGGATCACCGGTGCCCCGCCCGGGGGCACGGCCACGGCGACGTCGTGCGCGCCGCCGTACGCGGCGACGGCGGTCCCGGTCTTGTCGCCGACGGTCCAGTCCGGGGGCAGCCCGGCCCTGATCCGCGCGTCGCCGGTCTCGTTGGCGCGCAGCCAGGCGTTCAGCTGATCGCGGTCGGCCGGTGCGAGGGCGCGGCCGGCGACGAGGCGGGTGAAGGCGGGGCCGACGGCGGCGGGGGTCGTGGTGTCGCGGCGCTCCCCCGGCTGCCACTGGTTGAGGTGCGGCTCCCAGCGGTCGAGGCGGGAGACGGGATCGCCGAGCGAGCGGAAGAAGCGGGTGAGGCCGGCCGGTCCGCCGAGCTGCTTCAGGAGCAGGTTGCCCGCGGTGTTGTCGCTGCGGGTCACGGCCGCGTGGCACAGCTCGGCCACGGTCATGCCGGTCTCGCCCCGCCCTGCGGTGACGGGCGAGTCGGCCACCTCGTCGGTGGTCGTCCAGTGGAGCCTGCGGTCCAGGAGCCCGGGGTCGGTGCGGCGGGCCTTCTGCAGGATCGCGGCGGCCGCGAACGCCTTGAAGACCGACAGCATCGCGAAGGACTCGTCGGCCCGGTGCGCGAGGGTGCGGCCGGTGCCGGTGTCGTAGGCGAAGGCGCCGATGCGGACGTCGCGCTCGGACTCGATCGTGCGCAGTTCGGCGGTGAGGGACGGGGTCTCGCCGGGCCGGCGCTCCGTCGCGACCGCGGACACCGACGTACCGGTGAGCAGTAAGGCCAGGAGGACGACGACCGCGCGCCGCCCCGTTCGTTTCCAGGATGTCGTTCCGATCATGAACTCCACTCAACAGGACCGGCGCGCCTCGTCCAAGGATCACCTTGCGCCAAATCCCGTTGCGGGACGATCGGCCGACGGGTAGGAACGCAGGGATTCCATGAGGAGGTCGACCGAGAATGACCGAACCGTTTCAGTTGCGGATCGTGGTCCGGGGCTACGAGCTCGACACGCAGGGGCACCTCAATCAGGCCGTGTACCTGCAGTATTTCGAACACGCCCGGTGGGAGAGCCTGCGTGCGGCGGGCATCTCGCAGGACCGGCTGATCGCCAGTGGCGTCGGCCCGGCGGCACTGGAGAACACCATGCGTTTCCGCCATGAACTGCGCGGCGGCGACGAGGTCGACGTGACCTGTGCCTGGGTCTGGGGCGAGGGGAAGACCTTCCGCGTCGAGCAGGAGATCCGGCGCGCCGACGGCGTCCTGGCCTGCGAGATCTCGACCGTCGCCGGGCTCATGGACCTGGAGCGGCGGAAGCTCGTCCCCGATCCGGTCGAGCGTTTCGCCAAGCTGGCCGAACACCCGGAGATCATGGGCCTCTGAGCCGGCCGTCGCGGTACCGGTCGCACCGGTTCCGCGGCCGCGCGGTCACTTGGTCTCGTCCTTCGGCGGCACATGCTCCCCGGGGGTCGCCAGTTCCTCCACGGCCTCGGCCCCGACGACCGCCCCGGTGGTCTTCTTGCCGCGCCGCAGTCTGCCTTCCAGCCAGGCGGCGAAGGTGGTCAGGGCGAAGTTCAGCACGATGAAGATCACGGCGACGATGGTGAAGCTGGCGATGGTGTTGGCACCGTAGTTGGCGCTCATCGGGCGGACGGAGGCCAGCAGTTCGGAGAAGCCGAGCATCGCGCCGCCGAGCGCGGTGTCCTTGACGATGACGACGAGCTGGCTGACCAGCGCGGGCAGCATCGCGGTGACCGCCTGCGGCAGCAGCACGTGCAGCATGATCTGGCCCTTGCGCATGCCGATCGCCTTGGCCGCGTCGGTCTGTCCCAGCGGCAGGGCGAGGATGCCGGCGCGCACGACCTCGGCGAGCACGGAGGCGTTGTACAGCACGAGGCCGGTGACGACCGCGTACAGCGGCCGGTTCTCCGGGCTGACGTCGGTGAACTCGGAGTACGCGGCATTGGCGAAGAGCATCAGGATCAGCACGGGGATGGCGCGGAAGAACTCCACGATCGTCCCGGCGACGCCGCGCACCCACGCGTGGTCGGAGAGCCGGGCGATGCCGAGCACCGCGCCCAGCGGCAGGGCGATGACCATGGACAGTGCCGCGCCGATCAGGGTGTTCTTCAGCGCGGGCAGCAGATAGGTGGACCAGACCCGGGAGTCGGTGAAGAACGGCTCCCACTTGGCCCATTCGAGCTGTCCCTTGTCGGCGAGGCTGGCGAGCACCCACCAGATCAGCGCGGCCAGCGCGATCAGGAACAGAGCGGTCCAGAGCAGGTTGCGCCGCCGGGCGCGGGGCCCCGGGACGTCGTACAGGACGGTGGCGTCTCGTTTCATCGCTTCACCGCCACCTTCTTGGCCACCCAGCCGAGGAACAGTCCGGTCGGCAGGGTGAGGCAGATGAACCCGACCGCGAAGATCACGGAGATCAGGATCAGCTGAGCCTCGTTCTCGATCATCTCCCGCATCAGCAGGGCCGCCTCGGCGACGCCGATGGCCGCGGCCACGGTGGTGTTCTTGGTGAGGGCGATGAGCACGTTGGCCAGCGGGCCGACGACGGAGCGGAACGCCTGCGGCAGCACGATCAGCCGCAGGGTCTGGGTGAAGTTCAGGCCGATGGCGCGGGCGGCCTCGACCTGGCCGAGGGGGACGGTGTTGATGCCGGAGCGCAGGGCCTCGCAGACGAACGCCGAGGTGTAGGCGATCAGGCCGAGGACGGCGAGACGGAAGTTGATGGTGGTGAAGTCGTCCGCGCCGAGGCTGACGTTGAGGGTCTGGAACAGCCCCAGAGAGGTGAAGACGATGATGACGGTGAGGGGGATGTTGCGGACGATGTTCACGTAGGCGGTACCGAAGCCCCGCATCAGGGGGACGGGGCTGACGCGCATGGCGGCCAGCAGCGTCCCCCAGATCAGGGAGCCGATCGCCGAGTAGACGGTGAGCTGCACCGTCACCCAGAAGGCTCCCAGCAGGTCGTAGCCCTCGAGGAAGTCGAACACGGCGGCCCGCCTACTGGACGATCACGCCGATCTTCGGTGCGGGCTCGTTCTGGTAGTTGGCCGGGCCGAAGTTCTTCTTCACGTACGTGTCCCAGGACCCGTCCTCGACCATCTTCTCCAGCGCGGTGTTGATCTGGGCCTTCAGTTCGCTGCCCTTCTGGACTCCGATGCCGTAGTTCTCGTTGCTCATCTTGAAGCCGCCGAGCTTGAACTTGCCCTTGAACTCGTCCTGCGCGGCATAACCGGCCAGGATCGAGTCGTCGGTGGTCAGCGCGTCGACGGCGTTGTTCTCCAGACCCGTCAGGCACTCGGAGTAGCCGCCGTACTCCTGCAGCTGCGCCTGCGGCGCCAGCTTGGTCTTGACGTTCTGCGCGGACGTGGAGCCGGTGACCGAGCAGAGCTTCTTGGCGTTGAGGTCGGCGGGCGACTTGATGGTGTTGTCGTCGGCCCGGATCAGCACGTCCTGGTGGGCGAGCAGATACGGTCCGGCGAAGTCGACCTTCTCGGCGCGCTCGTCGTTGATCGAGTACGTGGCGGCGATGAAGTCCACGTCGCCGCGCTGCAGCAGCGTCTCGCGGTCGGCGCTCTTCGCCTCCTTCCAGACGATGTCGCCGGGCTCGTATCCGAGCTCCTTGGCGACGTACGTGGCCACGTCGACGTCGAAGCCGGTGTAGGTGCCGTCCGGCGTCTTCAGGCCGAGGCCGGGCTGGTCGAACTTGATGCCGACGGTGATCTTGTCGCCGTCGCCGCTGCCGCTTCCCCCGTTCCCGCCGTCGTCGCCGCAGGCGCCGGCGGACAGGGCCAGGGCGACCGCGGCGGCCGCGGCCAGAGTGGCCTTGCTGACCTTGGATCGATTCATGGTGTTCACCCCTGGGTGTTGGGCGCCGTTGTCGTGGGCGTCAGTGGTGCGGAGTCAGTGGTGCAGGATCTTCGAGAGGAAGTCCTTGGCGCGTTCGCTGCGCGGATTGCTGAAGAATTCGTCCGGGGAGGTCTCCTCGACGACCCGCCCGTCGGCCATGAAGACGACCCGGTTGGCCGCGGAGCGGGCGAAACCCATCTCGTGGGTGACGACGACCATGGTCATGCCGTCCCGGGCGAGCTGCTGCATGACCTCCAGGACCTCGTTGATCATCTCCGGGTCGAGGGCGGAGGTCGGCTCGTCGAAGAGCATCACCTTGGGGTCCATGGCCAGCGCCCGGGCGATCGCCACGCGCTGCTGCTGGCCGCCGGAGAGCTGGGCCGGGTACTTGTCCGCCTGCGAGGCGACGCCCACCCGGTCGAGCAGGGTGCGGGCGCGGGTCTCGGCGGACTTCTTGTCCTTCTTGCGCACCTTGATCTGCCCGAGCGTGACGTTCTCGAGCACGGTCTTGTGCGCGAAGAGGTTGAACGACTGGAAGACCATGCCGACGTCGGCGCGGAGGGCGGCCAGCTCCTTGCCCTCGGCTGGCAGCGGCTTGCCGTCGACGAAGATCGCGCCGGAGTCGATGGTCTCCAGCCGGTTGATGGCACGGCACAGCGTGGACTTGCCGGAGCCGGACGGGCCGATGACCACGACGACCTCGCCGCGGTCGATGGTCAGATCGATGCTCTGGAGCACGTGGAGCGCACCGAAGTGCTTGTCCACGTTCTTCAGGACGACCAGCGCGTCGCCGATTCCGGCGCGCGTCGCCTCCGGGTCCGGCATGGCACCCTCCTGGGGTCACCGTCTTCCCGCTTGCCGCGTCTTCTCACGTTCATGCTCCGCCCAACCCGATCGAGCGGCCAGTCGTGACACGACGGAGTCCCCCGTCAGCCGTAATGAGAGCCCGTCCGGCAGCGGTGGGCCTCGTCCCGGACCTCCGGGGCGGGGTGGGCGCGCAAAGTGCGCAGGAGGGTGCGCCAGGGGTCGGTCCAGTCGGTGCGTCCGCCGCCGGCGACGGTGAGGACGACGGCCAGGACGCCTTCGGCGTGACCGCCGCTCGCGGCGAGTCGCCGGGCGACGACCAGCAGTGACGCCTCGTCCCCTTCTCGCTGCCGTCCGCCGAGCCGTCGCGTCAGCTCCGTGACGGACCCCGCAAGCCCCATCAGCCGGCCGTCGTGCAGCCGGGCGAGCCGGATCAGCGCGGCGTGCAGCTCCTCGGGTCCGCCGTCCAGATCGAGCGACTGGGCCCACAGCTTGGCGGCCTCGCCCACGGTGGCGTCGTACCCGGCGAGCCGCCCGGCGGTCTCCGCCTGCACGGCGCGGATCTTGTCGCGGACCCCGTGGCGCGCGTACAGCAGGCGCGCCAGGAGCTCGATGCGGTACAGCGCGGGCCGGTCCTCCTCGGTGCCGGCGTCGCTGGGGCCGCCGACCGCCGCGGCGTCGGCCGCGAGGAGGGCGTCCAGCGCCTCGGCGTACGCGGCGCGGGCCGCGGGGACCGCGGGGGCGCCCTGGGCGAGCCCCCGCGCGGCGGTGTACCAGGCGTCCTCCGAGCCGAGGTCGACGACCCCCGCCTTCAGCGCCTCTGCGGCCTCCGGCGACCACGGCATCCACGCGGCGAGCGCCTGGTAGGCCTCCTGCGCCAGTTCCTCGTCGTCGGTGGCGCACACCTCCTCGACGAGCCGGGCGTACGCGGGCCGGTGCGGCTCGGGCAGGTCCGACGGGCCGACGCGCAGGACCGCACGCCGCTGGGCGGTGTGCCCCGAGGCGGCCTCGGTCAGCAGCCGCCGGGCGCGCGGTTCGTCGAAGAGCCGGGCGGCGGCGGCCACGCAGGCCGTCCGGACGTCGCGGTGCTGGTCCGGCCGCCCGTACGCCTCGACGACGAGGTCCGCCGCCTCGGGCCGGGGCAGCCGGGCGGCGACGAGGCGGACGCCCTCCTTGCGGCTGGTCACCTTGGTCCCCGTGGGGGCGAGCAGCGGGCTCAGCAGTACGGAGAGCCGGGACGGCGGCACGTGCCGGGTGGCACGGTCCGCCGCGTACACGGCGACACGCGCCCGGTCGTCCCCCGCGTGGCCGAGCAGCTCGGGCAGCGCGTCGCCGGGGCGGACGGTGTGGGCGAGGGCGGCGAGTGCGGCCTCGGCGACGACCACGGACGGGTCGCCGGTACGGGTACGCACGGCGTCGGCGCCGTCCGGGAGCCCGGCGAGCGGCCGCAGGCCCTCGGCGCGGTCGTACGACGAGAGTGAGGCGTCCGCGACGACGGCTTCCCAGCGGCGGACCGCGGCCCGCTGCTGGCGGCCGGTCCAGCGCCGGGACTCAGGTCCTACCGGGACCGTCCAGCGGGTCGCGGTCCCGAGAAAGCGCCCGTACGGCAGGTCGGCGCCGAGCAGCGGTCCGAGCAGGTCGGTGCGGCGGCCCACGAGCACGTGCAGGACCGCGGGCAGCACGGCGGCCGAGGGCTCGTGGGCGAGCAGCCGTTCCACCCGCGCGTCGCGCTCGGCGGCCGGGGCGAGCCAGAGTCCGACGGCGCTCCGCGCGGTGGCGTCGTCGCCCTCGCGGATCGCGCGCCACAGCAGCTCCTGGAGCTCCGGCAGCGCGGCGGCGCGGGCGTCGAGGGCGCGGGCCAGGGCGAGGACGAGCCCGAAGTCGGCCTTGGCGACGGCCGGTTCGACGAGCGGCCGCAGCGCGTCGAGGAGCAGCGGCTCCCGCCCCGGCGGCAGGTCGTGGCCGAGGCCGGCGAGCCCGGCCTCGCCGGCGATCCGGCAGAGCCGTACGACGGAGCCGAGCGCGACGTCCCGCAGGGCGGGCTCGTCCGCGCGCTCGCGCAGCACGTTCCGGGCCAGGGATCCGAGGGCGCGGCGGCTCTCCGCCGAGAGGTCCGGGGCCTCCGCGGCGTCCGCGGCGACGCGGTCCAGGTGCGGGGCGGCGGGGGCGGCGAGCAGGCGGGGCGGCAGCGCGGCGAGGGCGGTCAGGGCGGCGCGGCGGACGGGGTCCGGCTCGTTGCGCAGCCGGGCCAGGTCGGCGAGGACGGCCGTGACGGCGTCGGGGTCGCCGGAGCGGGCGGCGTTGCGGATCAGCAGGTCCCAGGCGTCGGCCCGCTCCTCCATGACCGGCCCGCGGGCGGCGGCGAGCAGCGGCTCGCGGGCCTCGGAGACCGGCAGGAAGGCCGTGGCCTCCAGGAGCCGTTCGCGGTCCGCGGCGCGGCCCCGGCCGTGCGCGACGACGTCGCGCGCCTCACGCGCCGCGGCCTCCCGGGGCAGCGCTGCCAGGACCTCGGTCGGCGCGAGGCGCCTGGCCCCGGTGCGGCCGTCGACCACGGCCTCGTGGAAGGCAGCCCGCCGGGCGGGCGGATGGGCGGCGATCAGCAGGCCCAGTTCGGCGGGCCAGTCGGCCAGGTCGCGGCCGATCGCGCGCACGACCTCGGGCGGCGCGGTCCGCACGAGGCGGCGCGCGGCCTCGGGGCGGCGCACGACGGGCACGATCGTGCCGCGCACGTCCTCCTGCACCAGCCGTGCCATGCCGACCGGGTCGCCGAGCGCGAGCGTGCACAGGACGTCGTCGAACCTCCAGGGCCGGATGAACGGCGAGTACGCGCCCAGGAACCCGACCACGCGGTGCGGCACCGCCTCGGCGAGGAGGGCGACCACGGACACGTACCGCTTCCACCAGCCGTCCCGCAGCCCGGCGGGCAGCGCGGCGAGCTCCCGCTCGCAGACGTCGGCGACGGCCTGCGGACGGCGTTTGACGAGCGCCGTCCAGCCGGGGACCGCGTGGAACACCTCGGGCAGCAGCCGCCCTACGGTGTCCGGGCCGCAGCCGGGGAGCAGCCGGGCCGCCTCCGCGTCGCCCCAGGCCCGGCGCAGCGGGTCGACCAGCCGGTCGGCGAGCGCGGTGCGCCCCTGGGCGACGACGGCGGCGAGCAGGTCGCGGCGAACGGCCTCGGGCGCGTCGTCGAGCGCCGCGTCGTACGCCTCGTCGGACACGACCGACGGCAGCGCGACGCGCAGCACGTGGCCGCGGACGAACGCGTCGGGATCGCCGAGCCGTTCGCCCAGCCATGCACCGTCGCCGGCGACCGCGGCGACGACCGTCGCGAGGCCGCGCTCGTACGCCCCGCGCCCGTCCAGCTCCCGCAGCAGCTCCGTGACCGCGACACGGTCCATGTCCCGGACCCGGTCGGCGAGTTCACGGGTGCGGAGGTGGTACGGGAGCGGTTCGAGGGTGTCGAGCAGCAGCTCGGCCCGCGCGCGGGAGCCAGAGGTCATGCGCGGATTGTGCCTGGTCACTCCGGGGTTCTCGTAACGGTTTTCGAACCTGGCATGATCGGGCGGACGCCCCGTTCGGGACACGGGGCCGCGTGACGAGGGGAAGGGCGGGGGCCGTGCAACACGACCGCAACACGGACAGGGCACTGGACCTGCTGATCTCCCTGGCCGGCGCGGACGACGCGGAGCGGGTGCGCGAGCGGATCGGCGTGCCGGTCCGTCCGGCGGCGCAGCGGCCGGACCGCTGGTCGGCGGTCCACATGATCGGCGGGGACGCGGTTCCGGTCTCGGCCCGTCTGTGGATGCTGGAGGCCGACGACCCCGAGATCAACGAACTCGTCGTGCTGTCCGGCGGACTGCCCGGCGCCCTGGAGCTGTCCGTCCTCAGGGGCGAGCCGTTCGGCCCCGACGGAGGGCGCGCGCTGCCGCTCAACGGCGCCCTGCGGGGCCGGCCGACGCCGGAGGGGGTCACGCGGTGCGCGCCTGGTGAGGCGGTGCCCGCGCTGCGCGCGGTGTGCAGCATGGGGCAGGGCAAGCGGGCCGCCACCCGGTTGGGCCGCGCGGACTGGACCGCCGTGATCGAGGCGGACGTCGAGGAGCCGTTGCCCGGCTACGCGCGGTGGGCGCTGGCGCTGCGGCCGGACTGCCCCGGGGTGCTGCGGGAGCGGTTCTCGGACCACCCGTCGTACGCGCACCGGATGAGCACCGCCGGCATCGTGGCGAGCCCGGAGGAGTACGTGCGGGAGTGGCGGTGGGCGCTCACGGTGCTCATGGTGCTGGACACCGGGCGCTGGGCGTTCCCGACCCGGATGCCGGAGGCGGAGGCGGTGCTGCGGCCGCTGGTGCTCGGCTCGCTGGGCGGCAACGTCGAGGCCTGGGCCGTACTGGGGCAGCTGCTGCCGACGTTCACCGGGACCGTGCCCGAACTGATCGTCACCGCGGGCGCGATCGCCTGAGCGGAGGGCCTGCAAGGGAGGGTCCGCAGGGCGGAAGGTCCGGAGGCGGAGGGTCCACAGGCTGCCGAAGGGGCGGGGCGGCTGGATTCGAACCAGCGTTTCCCAGTTCTGGAGACCGGTGCGCCTGCCTCTGCGCTACGGCCCCGCCTTGCCGGCGATCCTAGGCGAAACGTCACGCCGAAAACACCTTGGCCCGATGTCGGTGGCCCTTGGTACCAATGGAACTCGAACAGGGGGGGTGCACGCACCATGGCGTACGGGGAGCGCGGGGTACGGCGGCACCATGTCGTCGAGCTGACGGACCGTCGGGCGCTGGAGAGCTGGCGGCCCGCCGACGAGAGGGTGGTGGCCGAGGCGCGGCGGCTGAAGGAGGCCGCGCTGCTCGACTTCGGCCTGTCCGGCTCGGCGGTGGCCTCCTGGCTGTACGCCAAGTGCCACCACCAGATACCGACGACGGCGATCGCCACCGCCGCCGTGGTGGCGAGCGGCGACGGCACCTGTCTGTTGCTGTACAACCCGGAGTTCTTCGTCGACATCGGTCTGGACGGGGTGAAGTTCGTCCTCTTCCACGAGGCACGCCATCTGGTGCACCGGCATCTGTTCGTGGAGCCGGAGCTGCGGGACGACCCGGTGTTCACGCTGGCCGCCGAGGTGTCCATCAACCATGTGGCGATGGTCCGGCTCGGCCGCCGGGAGCTGCCGCGGCAGCAGGACCGGGAGATCGGCATCGACCCGCACCGCATCCACGCCGAGTACCAGCTGGACCTGCGGGCGCACGGCCTGGAGCCGGTGGAGTACCCGGAGTTCGTGGCCACGGACATGTCGGTGTACACGGAGCTCAAGCGGATGGCGCATCCGCCGGTGCCCGCCCCCGTGTGCGTGCACCTGACGGATGCCGGGGTCCCCGCCGACCAGGAGACGGTGGACGCCACGGTCTCCTCGGTGCTGCTCAACACGCTGCTCGCGGCCCGCCGCGGGCACGGGGTGGCCGAGCGGGAGCTCGGCGAGCTGATCGACCGCACGGACGGAGCCGGCGAGCGGGTCACCCGGATGTGGGGCCGGCTCGGCGCGGGGCTGCTGCGCGGGCGGACGGCCCGGACCGAGCGGGTCGACTGGTGGCAGCGCTGGCTGGTGGACGTGGTGGCGTCGAAGCTCCGCGACGGCGAGCGGCTCGTGTACCCGAAGAAGCGGGGCGCGCTGCTCGCGGCGCTCGGGCACGACCCGATGCTGTCGCGGCGCGGCCCGGTGCGGGACAAGGTGCTGGTCATCGCATACGACACCTCCGGCTCCATGCCGCACCAGGTGATCGAGTGGCTGACCCGACTGGTCGGCGGGATCGACGGGGTGGAGGCCCACTGGCTGTCCTTCGACGCGGTGGTGATGCCGTTCAAGCCGGGCGAGCGCGTCTACGGCGGTGGTGGGACGAGCTTCCAGGTCGTGGCGGACTACGTGGAGGGCCGCACGACGATCGACGACCGGCCGTTCGACGTCACGCCCGACGCCGTGATCATGCTCACCGACGGCTACGCCCCGCACATCACCCCGGCCGAGCCCGACAAGTGGATCTGGCTGATCACCGAGGGCGGCCACGACTGGCCCGACACGCACACTCCTCCGATGGCCTGCCATCGCGTCACGACAGGATCGAGATGACTGCCACCCCCGCACCGGCGCCCGTCGCACCGGCGCCCGCCCTCGCCTGGCGGCCCAACGCCACATACCCGGAGCAGCCGAAGGGCTGGACCGGGGTGTCGCGCCTCGAAGCCTTCATCGACGCGATGATCGACATGGGCCAGACCGGGCAGGTCTTCGGCGAGCACGGCATCGGCAAGACCGCCACGTTCTTCTCGCACGTCGCCGAGGCGTACCCGGACGCCGAGCTGGTCTTCGTCCCGGCGGCCAACCTCACCCCGGACGACCTGCTCGCCAACGCTCCGGTGCGGGACCCGGCCACCGGCGAACTGGTGCTGCGCCAGCTGGTGATGAGCCAGCTGAAGCCGGGCCGGCCGTTCGTGCTGCTGATCGACGACTCGCTGCAGGCCGGCGAGTCCATCCAGTCGCAGCTGATGCAGATCGCCTGCAACTGGACGCTCGGCGGCTTCGACCTGCGGGCGCTGGGCTGCATCGGCGTGTTCCTCACCGACAACGAGTCGCTGGCGGAGACGGCGGCGCGCCGCAGCGACCTCGCGATCCTCGACCGGATGGTCACGGTCCGGATCACCGCGAACGACACCGCGTGGCGGTTCAAGCTGGCGGCGAAGTACCGCCGTTGGGACCTCGGCGGGGTGTACCGGGTGTGGGCCTCGCTGAGCCCCACGCTGCGCGAGCTGCTCTCGCCGCGCACCCTGGACCACATCCTGGCCAACGCGCAGGAGGGCTTCCCGCTGCGCTGGGGCCTGCCGCTGGTCAACGGCGAGCGGCTGAAGCTCGCCGAGCCTCGGCCCGACGGGCGGCCGGGACAGAACCGCACCCAGGAGATCCTCGACCGGATGGCCCACGCCCTCGGCGTGCCGAACCCGGGGACGATCCCCGACCCGGTCCGCCGGGTGGTGCGGGCGGCGCTGCGGAACCGGTGGACGGTGCTGCTGCAGGGCCCGCCGGGCTGCGGGAAGACGGAACTGGTCCGGGAGACGGTGCGGGAGGGCCTGGACGGGCGGGAGCCGCTGTACTTCTCGCTGCCGGTGACCAACGTCGAGGACCTCTGCGCGCCGATCCCGACGCGGGACGGCTCGCTGGACAATCTGCTCGCGGCCGCGTTCACCGGCCCGGAGCCGAAGGCGATCGTCTGGGACGAGTACAACCGGCCCAAGGACAAGGCGGCGTTCGCCAAGCTGATGGAGATCACCCAGGAGTGGTCGCTCGCGGGCCGCCCGATCGAGGGGCTCAAGGCCCAGGTCGCCGTGCAGAATCCGCCGTACCACCTGGGCCGCAAGCTGCTGGTGTCGCGGAACAACATCGCCCAGGCGACGCGGTTCACCGCCTCGCTGACCGTGGAGCCCGGGGACATCCCGGCGAACGAGTGGCTGATCCGGAAGTACGGGTCGGTCGCCGAGACGGTGCTCGACTGGTGGAAACACGACATCGACGAGGACGGTCGCGCCTGGATCACCAAGCGGACCCTCGAGCGGCTGATCAAGCTGCACCAGCGGGGGCTGCCGCTGGAGATGGGCACGGTCTACCTCGGCGACGGCGAGTACGCGCCGGTGCCGCTGGCCTCGCTGATCGACCGGCTGAACGACCGGCCGGTGACCGGGCTGCGGGAACTGGCCCGCCAGGTCGACGCCTGGGAGGCCCGGCTGCGCGGCGCGGCCGCCGAGTCGGCGGAGGGCGGCGACGACAGCGACGTGGTGCACCAGATCATCGCCAACGCGGAGCTGTCCCAGCTGAAGAAGCACCGCAAGGCCGTGACCCGGCTGGTGGCCCTGCTGCCGCCGAAGCTGCGCTCGACGTACCTGGTGGGCGCCTCGGAGCAGCACCAGCGTTTCTGGATCGAGGTGTTCACGGCCATGCAGCGGTGAGGGAGGGAGCCGACGACTTGGTTACTTGTGAGTACGAAAGTCTTGTCAACGCCGGTCCGCCACGCGACCATGCTGCGCGCACGGCTCCCACCCCCCTCTCACCTGAAGGGCGTCATGACCAGACCCCTGCCGGCCGTCGCGCTCGCCGTGACCCTCCTGGCCACCGGGGCCACCGCCGCCCCGGCGGCCCCGGCTCCCGCACCCGCTTCCGCACCCGCATCCGCCTCGTCCGCGCCGTCGCCGGCCGGCTCCGCACTCGCGGACAGCTGGCAGCCTCCGCTCAGCACCCGCGGCCGCTACGTCGTGGACGCCGACGGCGACCGCTTCAAGCTCAAGTCCGTGAACTGGCACGGCGCCCAGGGCTCGTACAACGGCTCCGGCGACATCGCCGACCCCGCGAACCACCACGACGCCGAGAAGTCCGACCAGCTGCCGCTCGGTCTCGACCGGGCGCCGATCGGGACGATCCTCGCCGACTTCCACCGGCTCGGCGTCAACAGCATCCGGCTGCCGTTCTCCAACGAGATGCTGCACGACCAGAGGCCGGTCCCCGACACCTCCGTCGCCGCCAACCCGGCCCTCAAGGGCAGGACGCCCCTCCAGGTCTACGACGCGGTGATCGCGGCGAGCACCGCGGAAGGCTTCGCGGTCATCCTCAACAACCACACCATCACCTCCCGTTGGTGCTGCGGCCTCGACGGCAACGAGCGCTGGAACACCAGCCAGTCCACCGCGCAATGGGAGTCCGACTGGCTGTTCCTCGCCGAGCGCTACAAGGGGAACAAGCGCGTCGTCGGCGCCGACCTCTACAACGAGGTCCGCCGGACGGTCATGGACGACGCCAACTGGGGCTGGGGGAACGACCACGACTGGCAGGCCGCCTCCCAGCGCGTCGGCGACCGGCTGCTCACCGAGGCCAACCCCGATCTGCTGGTGATCGTCGAGGGCATCAACTGGCAGGGCATCCCCACCGACCTCACCGAGCACTGGCGGCCCACCCTCGAACCCGCCCGCGAGCTCTCCCACACGCTCGTCGCCTCGGACAAGCTGGTCTACTCCGCCCACTTCTACGGCTACACCGGACCGAACCACACCGGCGCGACCGGTACCGGCGAGACCCACGACTGGCGCTACCAGGAGCTCTCCCGAGAGGAGCTGTTCCACACCCTGACGCGCCAGGCCCTCTTCGTCGCCGAGGACGCCGCGCGCCACTACACCGCGCCCGTCTGGATCAGCGAGTTCGGCATCGGCGCGGACGAGACGAACCCCCAGGGCCGCACCTGGTTCGCGAACTTCGTCGACTACCTCGTCGCGCACGACGCCGACTTCGCGTACTGGCCGGGGGTGGGCTTCACCGGCCACGGACGGTGGAAGCTGCTCGACTACGACGCGCAGGGGCGCCGTTCCGGTGTCTTCGACGGCGACGACTGGCGCGCCCCGCACTGGCAGCGGCTGGTCGACGCCCCCGGCCGGACCGGCGCCGTGCCCGTCGCCGACACCTGGGACCAACTGACCACGGATCACACGGACTTCGTCCAGTCGCTACGGGCTCGCGCGAAGGGCGACTGGGACTCAGGTGCCCGCAAGGCGGCCTGCCCCGACGGTCAGCGGCTCGTCGGCCTCTCCGCCGGCGGCGGACGCGGCCTGTGCACCGACACCGGCGCGCGCGGACTCGCCCGGCCCGGCGGGGCGCTCACCGTCGTGACCGACGAGCGGTATGTCGCCGACGGCGACTGGGCCGGCGGCTACACCAAGTACCAGTGTCCGGCGAACCAGTTCATGATCGGCTACAGCCTCCGCGGCGGGGCCGTGTCCGCCGCACTCTGCGCCGAGGCCGCCCGCGCGCTGCCGAAGACCGGCCGCACCCTGTGGTTCGACCGCGGTGACGACCGGCCCGCCGGATCCCCCGGCGGCGAGTTCGCCCACGGCAACTACAAGGGCCAGTGCGGCAGCGGCGAGTACGTGGCGGGTGTCGCCCACTCCGGCGCGTGGGGCCGGGGGCACAAGCCCGCGGCCCTGCTCTGCCGGACCCTGTAGGGGCCAAAGAGCCAAGGGGCCCGGGTCAGTCAGCCCGTCAGTCCTCGTCCGGCTCCTCGACGGAGGGCGGGGCGGTGCGGTGGACGCTGCGGACGGCAAGGACGTCCGCGGCGACCGCCGGCATCGGCAGGTCCGCGCAGTACGTCTCGAGGCGGCGGCGGATGCTGGTCGCGATGCCTCTGCCGAGCACGTACCGGGTCGGGCTGACGGCCCGGGGCGCGGCGTCGAGGAGCCGGTGCGCCTCGCGGCTGCGCAGGCCCGTGTGGGCGAGGACGAGATGGCCGAGCCGGTGCTCGCGGCCGGTGAGGGTCTCGCCGATCGCGGTCGCGGCGGCAAGGTCGAGGCGGTTGTCGGCGGCGCCGAGGGTGCCGGCGGCGCGGACCCGGCCGAAGTCGAGCAGTTCGACGCCCGCGCCGGCCGCGGCCGCGACGAGCCGGACGGCGGCCTCGGGGCCGATGCCGTTGCTGGCGACGGACAGCCGTGCGGTCCGGCCGTACGGGGCGCGCTCCAGGGCGGCGGCGAGCAGCAGCGCTCCCTCGTCACCCAACCGGGCGGCGGAGACGTACAGTTCGCCGACCGCGCCGGCGGCGAGCAGCGCGGCCAGCGGGGCGGCCCCGGTGCGGCCGAGGGCGTTGCCGCCGACGAAGAGGCGCTCGATGCGGCGGCCGTCGGCGGCGGCCGCGAGCAGTGCCTCGGCGAGCACGGCGAGTCCGGCCGGGTCGAGGCCGGTCTGTACGAGGTCCAGGGTGCGCAGCCCGGACGCGGCGGCGACGAGGTCGGCGGCGGCCCGCCCGCCGGCCGGGCCGAGCG
This sequence comes from Streptomyces solicamelliae, assembly GCF_045348655.1. Taxonomy (NCBI): domain Bacteria; kingdom Bacillati; phylum Actinomycetota; class Actinomycetes; order Kitasatosporales; family Streptomycetaceae; genus Streptomyces; species Streptomyces solicamelliae. The sequence goes on along the minus strand of NZ_CP160404.1, from coordinate 6,592,602 downwards.
GGTTGCGCTTGAGCCAGACGCCACCGACGACGTGTTCGGAGGCACGCAGACTGTCGGCGATCCGGCAGGCGCCGCCTTCCGTTATTCCATTACAGCCGAGATAGAGGGTCTCGACCCCCGCGCCCGCGGTCCGCTCGGCGACCCCGGCGGCGCCGTCGTCGCCGAGCCCGTCGGTGCCGAGCAGCAGATGCCGTACGCGGCGCGGGCCGGCGGTGTCGCCGAGGGCCTCGGCGATCAGCGCGGCGCCCTCGGGTCCGAGGGCCTGCTTGCACAGGTCGAGCCGTCCGTCGGGCATGGCGGTCCCTGCCGGAAAGTCGAGCCGTCGCTCGGTCGCGGCGCCGCCGCGCAGCCAGTCGAGCAGCGGGCCGAGTTCGGCGACGGACCTCGGCAGCACCTCGGGCACGTCGGCGAAGCCGGGGCGATCCCGCTCGTCCGGTTCGTTCACCACTCCGCCTCCCGGTAGTCCTTCAGGAACACGCCCGAGACCGGCGCGCCCGCCTCGCCGCGCACGATCGGGTCGTACACCCGGGCCGCGCCGTCCACGATGTCCAGAGGGGTGCGGAAGCCGGACTCGGCGATCCGGTTCTTCTTCGGCATCGGGTTCTCGTCGGTGATCCAGCCCGTGTCGACGGCGCACATGTGGACGCCCTGCCGGGCGAGGTCCGCGCCGCTGGTGCGGGTGAGCATGTTGAGCGCGGCCTTGGCCATGTTGGTGTGCGGGTGCCCGGGCATCTTGTGGCGGGCCGCGAACCGGCCCTCGACCGCGGTGACGTTGACGACGTACCGGTTCGGCCGCGGCGAGGCGAGCAGCAGCGGCAGCAGCCGGTCGACGAGCAGCGCCGGGGCGAGCGCGTTGACGAGCTGGGTCTCCAGGAGCTCGGCCGGGTCGAGCGCGCCGAGCCTCGCCGACCAGGAGTTGACCGGGGCGTGGTCGGGCAGCAGACCCGCCTCGTCGGCCTGGTCCAGGACGAGCGCGAGGGCTCCGCCGGCGGTCGGCGCCTCCAGGGCGCGCATCGGCTCGTACCCGGGGGCGTGCCACACGCCCGGCGGGAGGGCGGCCGTCTCGCCGGCGGCGAGCAGCGCGTACGACTCGGGCGGCCGGCGCACGGTCTGGGCGGCGTTGTTGACGAGGATGTCCAGCGGCTGCCCGTCCTCGCGGAGCCGCTCGCACAGGCCGAGGACCTGGCGCGGGTCGCGCAGGTCGACGGCGACGACGGTGAGCCGGTCGAGCCACGTCGCGCTACCGGGCTCGGCGCGGAAGCGGCGCAGGGTGTCGTGCGGGAAGCGGGAGGTGACGAGGAGTTCGGCGCCGTCCCGGAGCATCATCAGCGCCAGCTGGAAGCCGATCTTGACCCTGCCGCCGGTGAGCAGTGCGCGCCGGCCGGTCAGGTCGGTGGTCAGGGAGCGGCGGGCGGTGTTGTCGGCGGCGCAGTCGGGGCAGAGCAGGTGGTAGAAGGCGTCGGCCTGTCGATAGAACGACTTGCAGACGTAGCAGCGCCGGGGCCGCTGGTACTCGCCGCCCGTCCCCTGCTCGGCGGGGGTCAGCGGGGCGTCCTCGCGCCGGGCGAGCGCGCCGGTCGCGGTGGCCGCCACGACGGCGGCGTCGGCCTCGGCCCGGGCCGCGTTGCGGGTCTTGCGGCGGCGGTGCCGGCCGTCGCGGGCGAAGGAGGCGGCGACCTGCTCGGCGCGGAGCCGGACCGGGTCGTCGACGGGCAGGGCGCGCAGCCGGGCGACCGTACGGTCGAAGGCGGCGAGTTCCTCGTCGCTGATGTGCTCCATGTCGCTGAGCTGCTCCATGTCCCGCCCCGCCCCGCTGTCGTGCCGCCCCCGTGGTCCCGGCCGGATTCGAACCGGCGTGTCCCGTCTTGGCAAGACGGTGCGACTGCCTCTGCGCTACAGGACCGGGCTGTCCGGACGGTCGGATTCGAACCGACGTACCCGACTTGCGGAGTCGGTGCGCCTGCCTCTGCGCGACGTCCGGACAGTGCCGGTGATCATATCGTCGGATCGCGCCCGCTCGGCGGGGCGGGTACGTGCGGGCTTCAGGCGGCGAGTACCTGCGGGCTCAGCGCGGCGGATACGTGCGGGGGTCGTCCGTGTACTCCCGGGCCCGCTCCCGTACGAGCTCGGGCAGCTCCCCGGAGGCCAGGTCCGCCAGGGTGGTGCCCTCCAGGACCTGGCGCAGGCTGGTCCGCACGGCGCGCCAGACGTCGGGGAGCGGCGCGGCGGCCCCCGCGTACTCGAGGCCGGTCAGCTTGAGGTCGCGCACGCTGACGAGGGGGCCGTCCATGGCGCGGATGACGTCGGCGAGGGTGATCTCGGCGGGCGGACGGGTCAGCAGATAGCCGCCGTCGGGGCCGCGTTCGCTGCGGACGAGGCGGGCCTGGCGCAGTTCGCTGAGGACGACGAAGAGGAAGCGCACCGGGATGTCCTGGGCGCCCGCGACGTCCTCGGCCTTCCGGGGCCGCTCGGGGGACCGGGCGAGCTCGGCCATGGCCCGTACCGCGTAGTCCGTGCGCGCTGAGATCCTCACCGGCTCAATGTCTCACGAGTGGCGGGAAATGGCGGAAGCGGTGCGGCGGGCTTGTCTCTTCATATTGTTCATCGAGATAGTGAACTTCCTTGCGCACACGTCGTCCCCGCCCCGATCCCGGAGGTTCAGGTGGTTCCCGTGGTTTCCGTGGTTCCCGAAGCTGCTGCGTCGGCCGTGACCGGCCGTCCCGTCGTGGCCGTGGTCGGCGCGGGTGCGGCCGGGGCGCTGGTCGCCGTCCAGCTCTGCGAGACCGCCGCGCGGCGACGGACCCCGCTGGAGCTGGTGCTGATCGACCCGGCGCCGGAGGCGGGGCGCGGGGTCGCGTACGCCACCGAGATTCCGGAGCACCGGCTCAACGTGCCGGTGGGCGGCATGAGTTGTTACCCGGACGATCCCGGCCATTTCCAGCGCTGGCTCTGCCGGCACGGCGAATCGACCGTCACGGCGGGGGATTTCGCGGCGCGGTACCGCTTCGGCTCGTATCTCGCCGACACGCTGGGCCGGGCGATCATCACGGCGCACGGCACCGTGGCGGTGCGCCGGCTGCGGACCACGGCGACGCGGTGCACCGCCGTCGGCGCCGGCTTCGCGCTCGAACTCGGCGACGGCACGTCGCTGAACGCCGACAGCGTGGTCCTGGCGACCGGTCCCGCGCCCGGCACCTCCTCCTGGGCCCCGCCGGAGCTGCGCGCCTCGGACCGGTTCGTCGCCCGGCCCTGGGCGCCCGGCGCGCTGGACGCGGTCGGCGACACCGACGACGTCCTGCTCGTCGGCGCCGGACTCACCGCCGTCGACCTGGCGCTCGTCCTGGACCGGCCCGGCCGCACCGTGCACACCCTGTCCCGCAGCGGCCTCCTCCCCCGGCCGCACGCGGTCGCCCCGCTGCCGCCGGTCCCGGTGCCGGAGGGCCTCGCCGGGCTGCCGCTGGCCCGGCTGCGGGCCGTGCTCCACCGCCACCTGTCCACGTCGATGCGCGACCACGGCGACTGGCGGCCCGCGATGGACGGACTGCGCCCGCACATCGCGGCGCTCTGGGAGGGTCTGAACGACGACGAGCGGGCCGAGTTCCTGGGCCGCGACGCCACCCGCTGGAACGTCCACCGGCACCGGATGGCGCCGACGACCGCCGAGGCGATCGCCCGGATCCGCGCCGCGCGACGGCTGCGGGTGCACGCCGGACGCGTCGCGGGCGTCCGGCCGCTGGACGACGGCAGGCTGGCCGTCGCCCTCGCCGACGGCGAGGAGCTGCGCGTCGGCCGGGTGGTCGACTGCACGGGCCCCGGACTGCGCGCGGACGGTGATCCGCTGTGGGCCGGGCTGCTCGCCGACGGGCTCGCGACGGCCGGCCCGCTGGGCATCGGCGTGGCCACCGACGGCGGGCGGCTGACGGACGTGGCGGGAAGCTCCGCCCGGCCCCTGTTCACGCTCGGCGCGCCCCGGCGCGGCGAGTTGTGGGAGACCACCGCCATCCCCGAGATCCGGGCCCAGGCCCGGGAGGTCGCCGAGGCGGTACTGGCCCCGGTCGCCGCCCGGGTACGGCCGGTCCGGCGCCGGCCCGTCGACCAGTTCGGGCTGCCGCTGTCCACCCACGCGGCGGCCGCGGCGGCGTACCGCTCCGGGCTCGCCCGGGTGGTGACGGTACGGGCCAAGGCGGCGGACTCCTTCGCGCGGGCCGTCGAGCTGGACCCCGGCTTCGCGCTCGGGCACGCGGCCCTGGCCCTGCTCGGGCACGAGTGCGGGGCCGCCGTCGACGTGCCCCGGGCGCTGGCCGACGCGCGGCGCTCCGCGAACGAGCGGGGCGACGAGCGCGAGCGGTCCTTCGTCGAGGTCGTCGCCCGGCGGATCGCCTCGGACGACGGGGACCGGGCGCTGGTCGACCACCTGGACCGCCACCCGGGCGACGCGCTGGCGCTCAGCACCGCCGTGCCGACCATCGCGTTCTCCGGCGTCGGCGACCTCGACGACAACCTGGCGCAGCGGCTGGTGGAGCGGACCGCGTCCGCGTACGAGGGGCACTGGTTCCACACCTCGCTGCGCGCCTTCCTGCTCCAGGAGGAGGGCCGGATCGACGAGGCCGGCGTCCTGGCCCGGGAGGCGCTGGCGGCCGAACCCTCCTCAGGGCACGCGGTGCACGCGCTGGCGCACGTCCACTACGAGTCGGGCGACCACCACGCCGGGCGTGACTGGCTGGACGGCTGGATCTCCGGGCACGGCCGCGGGGCGGTGCACCGGGCCCACTTCTCCTGGCACGTGGCGCTGCACGAGCTGGCCCTGGACGACCCGGAGGCGGTGCGCCGCCGCTGGTTCGCCCAGCTCGCGCCGCGGCGGGTCGAGGGGGTGCGGGCGCTCGTGGACTCGGGCTCGCTGCTGTGGCGGGCGCGGATGTGCCGGAACTGGGCGGGCCGGATGCCGGTCGACAACGTCCTGGACGCGGTCGCCGCGGACCTGGTCGAGCGCCCGGCCACGGCGTTCACGGCCCTGCACAGCGCGGTGGCCCTCACGGCGGCGGGCGACCTGCCGGCCCTGCGCCGCCTGCGCCGTCATGCGGCGGGCGCGGACGAGGTCCAGCGCGAGGTCGTCGCCCCGCTGTGCGCGGCCCTGGAGGCGGTCCTGGAGGAACGCTGGCCGGAGGCGGTGAGCGGCCTGCGCGCCCTCCTGCCCACGCTCCGCCGGGTCGGCGGCAGCGCGGCCCAGCGCGAGGTGGTGGAGGAGACCCTCCTGTACGCCCTGGTCGAGTCCGGGCAGAGCGACGCGGCCCGCCATCTCCTCCAGACCCGCCTGGACCGCCGCGACTCGCCCCTGGACACCCGGCGCCTGGCGGCGCTGGGTGCCGGGTCCTGAACGATGGCCGACCACGACCACGACCGCCCCGCGACCGCCACCGGGCGAAAACGTTCGGCCGACGGCTTCCGGACCATTAGGTTGTGGCCATGAGCAACCTTGACCGTCAGCCCACGCCCAGTGTCTGCGGCGGACGCGGTTTCGTCGTCGCCGAACCCGTACGGGAACTCCTGAGCCCGCGTCACGTCAAGCTCGGCGAGGCGACCGAGGTGCGCCGGCTGCTGCCCAATCTCGGCCGGCGCATGGTCGGCGCGTGGGCGTTCGTCGACCACTACGGTCCCGACGACATCGCGGACGAGCCCGGCATGCAGGTCCCGCCGCATCCGCACATGGGCCTGCAGACCGTCAGCTGGCTGCACGAGGGCGAGGTGCTGCACCGCGACAGCACCGGCAGCCTGCAGACCATCCGCCCCCGCGAGCTGGGCCTGATGACCTCGGGCCGGGCGATCTCGCACTCGGAGGAGAGCCCCCGCACGCACGCCCGCTTCCTGCACGGCGCCCAGCTCTGGGTGGCGCTGCCGGACGCCCACCGGCACGTCGAGCCGCACTTCCAGCACCACGCCACGCTGCCGACGGTCGTCGCCCCGGGCCTGACGGCCACCGTGATCCTGGGCGAACTGGACGGCGCCCGCTCTCCCGGCACCACGTACAGCCCGATCGTCGGCGCGGACCTGGCGCTGGCCGGGGGCACGGAGACCACGCTCCCGCTGGAGCCGGACTTCGAGTACGCGGTCCTCGCCATGTCCGGCGAGGCCCACGTCGACGGCGTCCCGGTCCTCCCCGGCTCGATGCTCTACCTCGGCTGCGGCCGCACCGGACTGCCCCTGCGGGCGGTCTCGGACGCGGGTCTGATGCTGCTCGGCGGCGAGCCGTTCGAGGAGGAGCTGGTGATGTGGTGGAACTTCATCGGCCGCAGCCAGCAGGAGATCGAGCAGGCCCGCGCGGACTGGCAGACCGGCACCCGCTTCGGTGAGGTCAAGGGCTACGACGGCGCCCCGCTGTCCGCCCCCGCGCTCCCGCCGGTCCCGCTGAAGCCGCGCGGCCGGGTGCGCTGAGCCGCGGATGGGGTACGACGTGCACATCACCCGGCGGACCCCGTTCTGGGACGAGGAGGGCGAGGCGATCACGGCCGGTGAATGGGCCGCGGTCGTCGAGGCCGACCCGGAGCTGGCGTTCGCCGGGGCGGCCGTGGCCGCGACCGGGAACGACGAGGCGCTGGTCTGCACGAACCCCCTGCTGGCGTGCATGACCACGCACCCGGAGGCCGGCGGCGAGGGCGCCTGGCTGGATTTCCGGGACGGCACCGTCACCGTCAAGAATCCCGACGCCGTCCTTCTGGTCAAGACGAAAGCCGTCGCCGCCCTGCTCGGTGCGACCGTGCAGGGCGACGACGGTGAGTTCCACCCGCTCTGATCAGGCGGCCGGAACCCTTAGTTGCACGGCGGAACGTACGTGCTCTTGTTCACGATGGTCGTGCCGGCCGAGTTCTTCATCGTGGAGACGGCCCACAGACACACACCGTTCGGGCGGCGGACCGGACCGGCGTAGTACAGGAAGGTGCCCGCGTCGCTGACGCAGCCGGAGTTGTAGCTGTCACAGAGCTTGATGGCCATGTACTTGGACTGGCCGTAGTAGATCCCCTGGGCGACCAGGTTGACGCAGGTGTTGGCACCTTCGTCGTAGTAGTAGGTCTTGGCCGCCAGGCGTCCCGCGGAGTCACGCCATTCGTTCCAGGCGATCACCTCGCCGCTGCAGCCGTTGGCCGCGGCCGCGGGCTGCGCGGGCAGCGCGACCAGGGAACCCACCGCGAGCGCGAACACCGCGAAGAACTGCACGAGTCGTGCGCGAATCGTCATCAGATAACTCCCCAAATTCCCCAAGTAACCGGCGCGCCCGCATCCACACACGGCTCCGGCGCACCCCAATTCCTGCATACCGGGGCGGATTTGTAGTCAGGGTCCTCATGGTTCGTCAACCCTGCGGACAATTCGGTCAGTTGGCGTTCCGCATTGGTGAATCGTCCGTTTTCTGCATCCTGTTGCCAGGCATCGATCCCCTGGTGTAGAACCGGGCGGATTTCCTTCCCGGTGCATTCGCGCCGGAGAAATGCACGCCGAACGAAAGCCTGACGATGCCTACGAGTGAGACCACCGACAGCGAAGGGTCCCCGCGCGACGCGGAGACGACGACCGACGCGTCCACGGCCGACGCGTCCGCCGCCGGCGCGGCCGCTCCCGAGAACGACGACGCCGAGAAGGCGGCGCGGCGCTCCGACCGGCGCGCCGTGGCCGCCATCGCCGGCGTCCTGCTCCTCGTCACCGGCGGACTCGTCGGCTACGGCCTGCTCGACTCCGGCGACGAGCCGGAGAAGCCCGCCGTGCCGACCGCCGCCGTGACGTACGAGGTGCTCGGTTCCGGTACGGCCGACATCTCGTACCTCGGCGAGGGCGAGGCGGCCGAGGCGGGCCGTGCCGATGTCGCGCAGGGCGCGAGCCTGCCCTGGCGGAAGACCGTCCGGGTGCCGCTCGGCAAGCAGCCGATCGTGAACATCATCCTCGGCGCCAAGGGCGGCCAGGCCACCTGCAAGCTCGCCGTCGGCGGCAAGCACGTCCAGCTGTCCACGGCGACCGGCGCGTACGGCCGCGCCACGTGCAGCAGCGAACTCTCCGCTCCCGAAGGCGCGGGCACCACTCCTGGAGGCGAACACTGATGGCGCTCCCCACGCGTCGTACCCCCCTGGCCGCTGCGGCCGCCGCTCTGACGGCCGCGGTCCTGCTCGGCACGCTCGGCCCGGCCTCGCCCGCGTCGTCCGCGGAGCAGGCCGCCCGGCCCGCCGCCGCGGACCGCGGCTCGGTGCACGGCATCGTCCTGCCCGACACCGGCGGCGCGGAGCGGGAGCTGTCCGCCCGCCGGACCGCGCCGTTCAGCATGGTCGGCCTCACCTGGAGCGACCCCCGGGCGCAGCTCGGCGGCACCGCGCAGGTCCGCGTCCGCGACCGCGCCACCGGCGCGTGGTCCGCGTGGCGGGACCTGGAGTCGGACGTCCGCACCCCGGAGACGGGACGGGACAGCACCGCCGCCGGGGTCCGGGCCGGCACCCAGCCGCTGTGGACCGGTCCGTCCGACGGCGTCCAGGCGCGGGTCCGCGGTGCGGAGGGCACGCTGCCGCGCGGGCTCCGGGTCGAGCTGGTGGCCCCGACGGCCGCAGCGCCCACGGCGTCCGGCACGGTGACCGCGGCCAAGACGACGACACCCGCCCCGCAGCCGGTGATCCTGCCGCGTGCGGCGTGGGGCGCCGACGAGTCCCTGGTCAAGGACCCGGCCACGTACTCCAAGGAGACCAAGGTGGTGTTCGTCCACCACACGGCGGGCACCAACACCTACTCCTGCGAGGAGTCCGCCTCGGTCGTGAACGGCATCTTCCTGTACCACGTGCAGAGCCAGGGCTGGAACGACATCGGCTACCAGTTCCTCGTCGACAAGTGCGGCACCGTCTACGAGGGCCGGGCCGGCGGCATCGACAAGCCGGTGATCGGGGCGCAGACGTACGGCTTCAACACCGACACCACCGGCGTGGCCGTGCTCGGCAACTACAACGACGCGACGAGCACCCCCGAGGTGCGCGCCTCCCTCGCCGCGGTCGCCGCCTGGAAGCTGGGTCTGTACGGCTACGACCCGGCGTCGACGGTGGTCATGACGGCCGCCGCGTCGAACGGCAAGTTCACGGCCGGCCAGCAGGTCACGATGAACCGGATATCCGGCCACCGCGACGGCTTCCCGACCGAGTGCCCGGGCAACAACCTCTACGCGGACCTGCCCTCGATCCGCACGCTCGCCGTCCAGTAGCGGAATCTTCGGGCGCTCTCGCCTGTTGAGCGGGGTGCCGGGCCACGAGGGGCCCGGCACCCACGACGACACGAAGAGAGGGAGCGCCGGTGAGCGACACCTACTACGAGTTCGGGACGGCCGCCGAGCGCTGGGACCGGGCACGGATGTTCTTCGAGGCCAAGGAGTACCTGACGGCGGCCCGGATCCTGCGCGGCCTGGTGGACGAGGCGCCGGGGCAGACGGCGCAGCGGCTGCTGCTCGCCCGCTCGTACTACCACTCGGCCCAGCTGGGCCGCGCGGAGACCGAGCTGCGGGCGGTCCTGGACCGCGACCCGGTGGAGCAGTACGCGCACCTGATGCTGGGCCGCACCCTGGAGCGCCAGGGCCGGCCGGCCGAGGCCGCGCCGCACCTGCGGATGGCCGCCGCGATGGCGGGCGAGTTCACCGACTGACCCGAGGGGCGGGGAACGAGGGGGCGGGAGCCGAGGCTCCCGCCCCCTCGTCATGGACCGGCCGCCCCCAGGTCGATCATGCGGTGCATGACCGGGCCGGGGATCGCCGGATTCCGGACCGCCCCCTCCCACGGCCTCCGCGGTTCGCGCAGCAGGCGGACCAGTACCGGCACGGGGAGCGCCGGATGGGCGATCGCCAGGTACCGGACGGCGTCGTCCACGTCGTCCAGCAGCCGGACGGCGGACTCCGGCGAGAGCCGGGGATCCTCCGCCGCCCGCCGCCGCACCTCGTCGTCCGGGTCGAGGGCGAACCGCTCGACCAGCTCGGGCGTCGACCCGGGATCGTCGAGCGCCAGCTGCCGCAGTCTCGGATTCGGGTCGTCGGCGTACCGGAGCAGGCCGGTGCGCGGGAAGTTGGGGTGACTGCGGGGACGACCGGGCTTGGACAAGCTGCCGGTCCACCAGTGCCAGACCTCCAGCAGCATGGCGGCGGGCGCGTCGTCGCAGGACTCGGCGAGGAAGAGCCGTACGACCTTGTCCTCGTCGCGCGCCAGCAGTTCCACGACGTCCGGCGGCAGGTGCTCCGCCCGGGCGACGCTGCTCCGCAGCACCGGATGGACGGAGCGGGCCAGCCGCCGCATCTCCTCGGCGTCGTCGTGCCGGGCCAGCACCCACGGCACGTCGAACCGCAGGCCCTCGTCCTCGTCGTCCCCCATCGCGGCCGCCCGCTGCTCCTCGTCGAGCCCGGGATGCAGGGACGCCTCGTACCGCACGCGGCGCTCGGGGTCCTGGGCGAGCAGCAGGACGAGTTCGGCCTCCAGGCCCGGGTTGCCGGCCAGGGCCAGGCGCACATCCGGGTCCCTGTGCCGGACCAGTTCCCGCGCGGAGTCCCGGTCGAGGCGCGGATTGCCGGCCAGGGCGTGGACCACCTCCCGGTCCTCGTGCCGGGCCAGCGCCATGGCGAGCGCGGGGTCGAGCCGGCAGTGCGCGGCGGCGGCCCGCGGGTCGCACGCCTCGTACACGGAGCGCGGCATCGGGTCGTCCCTGTGGTGAGCGCGCAGGGCGGCCTCGCGGACACCCGCGGCGGGGTCGGCGAGCAGCCCGTTCCGCTCGGCCGGGGTCAGGTGCTCCCACGCCCGGCCGCCGGCCGTGCTCCGCACGCCGGGGTCCGGGTCCGCGGTCAGCCGGGTCAGCAGCCGCAGCGGAAGATCCTCAAGGCGGGCCGCCTCGGCGCGCACGACCGACGCGGGGTCGGCGACCAGGCGCGCGTACATCTCCTCCGTGAACCCGACCTCCCGTCGCCCGGACCGCTCCACGAAGTGGGCGCGGCGGGCGGCCGAGGGCTCGGCGAGGATCAGCGCCGTCCACTGCTCGGCGCTCATCCCCGACCACGGCTCGGCGAGCCGCGCCCGTACGCTCGCGTCGGGGTGCGCGGTCGCCGCAGCGACGACCGCGTCCGACTGCGGGCGCGACAGGAACCCGTCCACGCCGTGGTCGAGCAGCCGTATCAGCACGTCGTCCGGCGCGGCCCGGTTGAAGCCGAGTCCTTCCAGCCAGGCACCGCGGACCCGCCACGGCAGCTCCGGCCCGTCCTCGAACAGCGCGTCCCACGCCTGGTCATACGTCACCGGAGCATCATGCCCGGTGCACGATCCTCCCGGGCATCAGAGCCGGTGCACGATCTCCCCTCCGACCACGACCGTCTCGGCGACCGTGCCGACGACGTCCTCGGCCGGGATCCGCAGGATGTCGCGGGAGAGGACCACGAAGTCCGCCTGCTTGCCCACGGTCAGCGAACCGCGCTCCTTCTCCAGGAAGTTGGCGTAGGCGGAGCCCAGGGTGTACGCCTCCACGGCGGTCGCGACGTCCACCGTCTCCTGCGGCGTCCACGGCTCGCCGCCGCCGAGCGGGCGGCGGGTCACGGCGGACCAGATGCCGATCATCGGGTCCATCTCGGCGACGTTCCAGTCGCTGGAGAAGGCGAGGACCGCGCCGGCGGCGTGCAGGCTGCGCAGCGGCCAGGCCTTGTGCCAGCGGTCGGGTCCGATGTTCTCGGCCCAGTCCTGGCCGGGTCCGGCGATCTCGGGCGCGGCGTGCCGGGGCTGCATGCAGGCGACGACGCCGAGTTCGGCGAAGCGCGGGGTGTCGGCGGGGTCGAGGCACTCGACGTGGACGACCTGGTGCCGGGCGTCGCGGGGGCCGTTGACGGTGCGGGCGTGCGCGACGGAGTCGAGGACCGTACGGATGCCGCGGTCGCCGGTGGCGTGCACGAAGCACTGGAAGCCGCGCGCGTCGAGCCTGGTCAGCAGCTCGGCGAACTCCTCCGCCGGGTAGAACGTCTTGCCGCGGTGGTGGCCGCAGCCGGCGTACGGCTCCAGGAGCGCGGCGGTGCGCGGCTCGACGACGTCGTCGATGTACAGCTTGAGCGGGCCGACCCGCAGCCGGTCGTCGGCGTGCTTCCGGGCCGCTTCCTCGAATGCGTCGAGCTCGGCGTCGCTCGTGCCGCGCGGGTGGAACAGGGCGGCGACGATCCGGGAGCGCAGCCGGCCCTCGGCGCGGGCGCGCTCGAAGAGGGTGAGGTCGTCGAGGGAGTTCTGCGGTTCGACGACGGTGGTGATGCCGAAGCCGATCGCGTCGTCGAGGCTGCGGACGAGCCGGCCGTACTGGCGGTCCGGTGAGGCCCACGGCACGCCGAGCTCGTGCAGCGCGCGGTGGCCGTCGCGGGACAGGCCCTTGACCGCGAAGTCCCGGACGAACCCGGTGGGTTCGCCGGTCTCGGGGTCGGTCTCGGCCTCGCCGAAGGGGACGCTGGTCCGGTCGCGGGTGATGCCGCAGCGGCGCAGTGCGGCGGTGTTGAGCCAGGCGGTGTGCACGTCGTAGCTGAGCACGATCGCGGGGACGTCGCCGGTGGCCGGGTCGAGGTCGGCGGCGCTGGGCATCCGGCCGCCGAGGGCGGAGTAGTCGAACGCCTCGGCCTCGATCCAGGGGGCGTGGGGGTGGGCGGTGTGCCAGGCGCGGATGCGGGCGTGGATCTCGTCGAGGCTGCGGACGCCGGCGAGTTGGACGCAGGCGTCGTCGGAGCCGAGCCGGACGTGGTTGTGGGCGTCGATGAAGCCGGGCAGGACGAGCCGGCCGGCCGCGTCGAGGACCTCGGTGTCCGGGCCGGTCCAGGCGGCCGCGTCGGCGGCGGCGCCGAGCCAGGCGATGCGCCCGTCGCGGACGGCGAGCGCCTCGGCCTCGGGCAGGTCGGGGTCGACGGTGTGGATCCGGGCGTTCGTGAGGACGAGGTCGGCCGGCGGGGTGGTGCGGGGCATCGCGGTGAACTCCTCGGGGCGAGACAGCTGTTACGGGGCGGCGGGCTCGGGGGTGGCGGTCCGGCCCCGGGCGAGGAGCACGTACACGACCGCGGCGACGGGGGCACCGAGCAGGGTGAGGTCCGCGCCGCCGAGCGGGGCGACCAAGGGGCCGGTCCACAGCTCGGAGTCGCAGGTGAGTGCGGCGAAGAGCATTCCGGCGAGCAGTGCCGCCATGCCGGCGGGGTGGTAGCCGGCCCGGTACCAGTAGCCGCCGCCCGCTCCGGTGTGCAGGGCGTCGGCGTCGTACCGGCAGCGCCGCAGCAGCATGTCGGCGAGGAAGACGCCGCCCCAGGGGGCGAAGACGATGATCAGGAGGGAGAGGAACGAGAGCAGCGAGGCGGTGAAGTCGGTGAGGAACAGCGCGCCGAGCGAGCCGGCGGCGGTGACGACGGCGCTGATCACGATGGCCCTGGCGCGGCTCCAGGGGATGCCGAGGACCTGGAGGTTCAGGCTGGAGGAGTAGAGCGTGATGATCGAGTTGGTGACCGAGCCGCCGAGCACGAGGGCCAGGAACAGCGGCTGGAACCAGCCGGGCAGCAGCTTCTCGGCTCCCGCGACCGCGTCGGTCATGTCGGTCTGCGTGGCGGCGGCGACGCCCGCGACGCCGAGGGCGACCGAGGAGAGGAAGCCGCCGAGCGCCCCGCTCCAGGTGACGGCGCGCAGGCTGGTGGTGCGGGGCAGGTAGCGGGTGTAGTCGGCGGGCATCGGCAGGTACGAGAACGGGCCCGCGAGCATGACGACGAAGGCGAGGCTCCAGCCGGAGGCGCCGGGCGCGGCGGCCGGGGCGCCGGTGTCCGCGCCGGGCAGCAGGAAGACCAGGAGCGCAGCGAAGCCGACGGCCAGCGCGTACGCCATCCAGCGCTCGGCGAACTGGACGGTGGCGTGGCCCCACAGGGCGACGGCGAAGGTGAGCGCGAGGGTCACGGCGAGCGCCAGGGCGCGCGGGACGGGGCCGCCGGACCAGCCGAGATCGGCGAAGAACGCCTCGAGGGCGAGGGTGCCGACGACCGTGTTGACGATGGTGTAGCCGATGCTGACGATCCAGTTGAGCAGTCCGGCGGGCCAGTTCCCGCGGACGCCGAAGGCCGCACGGGAGATGACCAGGGTCGCGGTGCCGGTGCGGATGCCGCTGAGGCCGGCGGCGCTGATCGCGAAGAAGGCCAGCCCGCCGATCACGACGACGGCCGTGGCCTGCCAGAAGGAGAGCCCGAAGGCGACGGCGAGGGCGCCGTTGATCACGTAGGTGAAGGTCAGGTTCGAGCCGAACCAGAGCCAGAAGACGTCCTTGGCGCTGCCGTGCCGCTCGTCGTCGGGGATGGGGTCGATGCCGTGGGCCTCGACCTGGAACACCCCGTCCCGATCTGCGGTCGCGACGGTCCGCTCTTCGATCACACCGCGCTCCGTTCCTCGGATCCGGCACCCGGGCCAGATCTTGAATGACGTTCTAAGTGTTAGAACGTCATTCAAGATGTGCGAAGGACCACGGCTACGTCAAGACCCCGGAGGTTGCGGTTAGGGTCGTGCCCGGACGACCTTTCGAGCGGCACGAGGCGGGGAACGTGGCAGGGGCAGCACGACGGCGGGACGGGCACATCGCGCAGGAGCGCATGCTCGAGGAGGCCATGGCTGCCATCGCCGAGAACGGTCTGGCCTCGCTCACCATGTCGGCCCTCGCCGAACGCCTCGGCACCAGCGGCGGCCACATCCTGTACTACTTCGGCTCCAAGGACCTGCTGCTGCTCGCCGCACTGCGCTGGAGCGAGGCCGCGCTGACCGAGGAGCGGCAGGCCCTGCTCGGCCGCCGGACCACCGCGGAGCGGAAGCTCGACCGCTTCCTGGAGCTCTACCTGCCGCGCGGGCCGCGTGACCCGCGCTGGATGCTCTGGATCGAACTGTGGGCCCGCACCCCCGCCAACGAGGCGCTGCGGGAGGCTCAGGAGGAGATGGACCTGGCCTGGCAGCAGGACCTGGAGGCGCTGCTGTCCAAGGGCGTCGCCCAGGGCCGCTTCCCGGATCTGGACGTCCCGGCCCGCGCCTCCGAACTCCTCGCCCTGCTCGACGGGTTGAGCACCCGGGTGGTCCTCAGCCGGGGCACGCCGGGCCCGGACCCGCGTCCGGCCCTGGAGATCGCCCGGGCGGCGGCGGACCGGCTGATCGGCCGGAGCTGACGGTCAGCCCTCGTCGTGAGCCCGCCACGGCAGCGGCTCGACGGGCGCCACCGGCCACGGTTCCGGCTCGTGGCGGCCGTGGGCGGCGGCGTTCCAGACGATCTGCTCGTTGTGCAGCGCGGGCGGGGAGAGCCGGGCCAGCGCCGGATAGCAGGCGCCCAGGGTCTGCGCGAGGGCCAGCGTCGCCCCGGCGTCGGACGCGGCGTCGCCGGGACGCTCGTGCGGCACGCCGTACCAGGCCGTGACGGTCTGCAGGGCGCGGCCGCCGGAGCGGTACGGGTCGGCGTGCCGGTCCAGGACCAGCGGATCGCACACCGGGGCGAGGCCCTGCGGGACGCGCGCACCGAGCGGGCGCAGGCCGTGCCGGGCCAGTTCGGCCTCCAGCATCGTCAGCACGTACGGCGCGTACCAGACGACCAGCGGCTCCCCCGCCGCGAGCCGCCCGGCGAGCAGCCCGGCCAGCTCGTCGAGCGCCCGCGCGGCCGGGACGCCCTCGGCGCGGGCCCGCTCCACGGTGATCCCGTGCCGCTTGCCCGGGTCGAGGGCGAGCGGGCCCGGGCCCGGGTCCACCAGCCGGTCCCGGGCCGTGCCGTCGGCGCTGCGCACCGAGACCGCGAGGATCCGGTCGACGGCGGGCCGGTGACCGGTGGCGGCGAGGTCGAAGGCGCTCAGCCCGCGCCGGTGCCAGCCGGGATGGTCGTGCCGCGGCGGCGGGCCGGGCTCGCGCACGTGCTCCGGGTGGTACACCGCCCAGCCCTTCGGGCGCAGCCCGACCAGCACCCCCTCCCCCGCCGGCACCGTCTCCCCGCAGACGGCGCACGGCGACGGGTAGTCGTTGGTCCGGTTCATCGGCCCTCCTTGCTCGACCCCGCGGACCCCCCTCAACTCTCCTAGAAGTTGCCGTAGTTGACCTGCCAGGTCGGCAGACCCATCCGCCGCCAGACCGCCACCACCCGGTCGCGGTCGTCCAGGGAGACCCGGACGGCGTACCGGCGGCGGACGTGCGCGTCGAAGAGTTCGGCCTTGACGATGTCGTCGCTGCGGGTGTCGTCCGAGGCCCGCATCCACAGCTCGTCGTACGGCACGTCGTGCCGCTTCAGCCAGTCCTCGGTGATCTCGCGGTGGTCCTCGCTGCGCCCGGACAGCAGCACGATCGTGTCGTTCTCCGCCTTCCGGAAGGCCGAAAGGGCCTGCCGCACGGGCGGGTTGAGCAGATCGGTGTCGCAGCGGGAGAAGTCGTACGGGCCGCGGTCGCCGCGCAGCGCGAGAGTGCCGTCGATGTCGCAGAGCACGGCCGAGGGCAGCTCGGGGTCGTGCACGTACGTCTCGACGCCGGGCCGGTCGCCCAGCCACTCGGCGGTGAGCCGCCAGCCGCCCCTGCGGGCCTTGGCGTGCTTGTCGGCGAGGATGCGGATGATCTCCTCGCCGACCGGGCGCTCGCGCACCGCGTCCCGGCGGACGCACTCGTCCACCGGCACCTCGGTGAAGTCGTGCACCACGAAGGTCACGTCCAGGCCGGTGACGGCCGCCTTCAGCCGCTTGGGGATGTGCGGCGTGAGGTGGGTGTTGTCGACGACGACGTCGAAGCCGCCGGCGACGGCCTCGCGGACCGCAGCGTCCTGGACGGCCAGCACGGTCTGCTCATGGGCGTGCGAACGGCCGCGCTCGGGCGCCGGGACGTCGAACATGGACCGCAGGTCGTCGAGGTTGACGCGGCGCATCCGGCCGTCGGACTCCGCCTGCAGCTGCCTCGCGGCGGTCGTCTTGCCGGAGGCCGGCAGCCCCGTCATGACGTGTACGGAAGGCACGGATCAGTTCTCCTCGTCGGTGGTGAAGGGGTCGGACGCCTCGGGGCGCACCATCTTCCAGACCAGCAGGTCCGTCGATTTTCCGTCCAGGCGCAGGAACAGCGCGGAGCGGGTGACCGGATCGACCGGAAGGGCCTTGACGGCGCGCGCGAACGCACCGCGGTCCGTGGCGAGATGGGCGACCAGCGCGTACGCGTCGTCGATGGCGATCTCCTCGATCGCCGCCCTGCCCTCCAGCCGCGCGACGACCGTGCGCACCCAGGTGTCGAACTCGTCCGGCACCTGCTGCAGCAGCGCCTCCAGCGGTCGCCCGCCCTGCGCGTGCACGCCGCCCAGATCGGCGACGGACAGCCCGAGGCCCTGCGCGAGCCGCTTGGCGGACATGCCGGCGAAGCGCTCGATGCCGTGGCTGCGCCAGATGTCCCGCTCGGTGACACCGGTGAGGACCTTGTGCAGCCGCACGTACTCGGCGATCTTGGCCTTGGCGCGGACACCGGAGGCGAACCGCAGCACGAAGCCCTCGGCGTCGGTCCCGGTCGCGGCCCCGCCGCCGGGCAGGGTGTTCGACTCGGTCAGCTTGGTCAGCTCGTCCAGCGACATCGCGGGCCAGACGGTGACGACGGAGCCGATCGACGCCCACTGCGGCGCCGCCTCCGCGAGCGGCACCTCCGTGCCGTCCGCCCCGAACGCGGCGAGCAGCACGAGGTCGCGCCGCTCGCCGTAGTCCACGACGATACGGTTCTGCGGGTAGAGGATCTCGGCGAGGTACGTCACCCCGGGCGTCAGCGCGGACGTGTCCTTGGCGTCGAGCCACCGCTGCGCCCAGGTCGCCTGGGTGCTGATGAAGGAGCCCTTGGACGCGATCCGCCACCGGTCCGCGTAGTGGAACACCACGGCGAGGCTGCCGTCGACCTTGTCGTACACCTCGAAGGGCTCGTCCGGCAGCGCGGGCGCGTACGGCTGCCCGGAGGCGTGCTCGCCGACGTTGAAGAACTTCGGGAGGCAGTGCGCGACGATCCGCCCGCTCTCGTCGTCCGCGACCAGCCCGCGACACCGTGTGGTGACGGCCGTCCAGACACGCTCGTACTGGGCGGAGCGCGTGTAGGTGTAGATGGAAAGCGGCAGTTCGGGGTGCGACTTGCGTGTGACGTACCCGGCGTCGATCGCCGCCTCGAGTTCCTCCCGCGGCAGCAGCTCGTGCAGAGTCAGGGTCGCCTGGCTCATGGTTCCTCCCGTTCGACGAGCACTCATTGTCACGTGCGGGAGGGAGCGACCGGTACTCGATTACCCCTGGTCCGCGCTCCGATCCGCGTCTCGGTCCGCGCTCCGGTCCGCGCGGTACGCCTCCAGGAGCCGCAGCCAGATCTCGCTCAGGGTCGGATAGGCCGGGACCGCGTGCCAGAGGCGGTCGACCGGGACCTCGCCGGCGACGGCGATCGTGGCGGAGTGGAGGAGTTCGCCGATGCCGGGGCCGACGAAGGTGGCACCGAGGAGGACGTGGCGGTCGAGGTCGACGACGAGGCGGGCGTGGCCGCGGTAGCCGTGGACGAAGAGTCCGGCGCCGGCGACGGAGGTGAGGTCCTGGTCGACGGCGCGTACCCGGTGGCCGGCGCGTTCGGCGTCGGCGAGGGTGAGTCCGACCGCGCCGACCTCGGGGTCGGTGAACACCACCTGCGGGAGGGCCGCGTGGTCGGCGGTGGCGGCGTGCGCGCCCCAGCGGTCGGTCTCCAGGAGGGGGACCCCGGCGGCGCGTGCGGCGATGGCGTCGCCCGCGATCCGGGCCTGGTACTTGCCCTGATGGGTCATCAGGGCGCGGTGGTTGACGTCCCCGACGCCGTACAGCCAGTCGCTGCCGACGACGCGGAGCGTCTCGTCGACGGGCAGCCAGCCGCCGGGTTCCAGGCCCACGGTCTCCAGGCCGAGGTCGTCGGTGCGCGGTGCGCGGCCGGTGGCGAGCAGGACCTCGTCGGCCTCGACCTTGTCGCCGCCCTCCAGGACGACGGTGACCGGGCCCTCGCCGCCGTCGCGCACCAGCGCGGCGACGGAGACGCCGGTACGGACGTCCACGCCGGCCTCGGTGAGCGCGTCGCGGACGTGCTCGCCGGCGAACGGCTCCATCCGCGGCAGCAGGCCGGAGCCGCGTACCAGGAGGGTGACCTGGGAGCCGAGCGCCTGCCAGGCGGTGGCCATCTCCACGGCCACGACTCCTCCGCCGACGACGGCGAGCCGGCCGGGGGCGGACTGCGCGCTGGTCGCCTCGCGGCTGGTCCATGCCTTCGCGCTCGCCAGGCCGGGGAGTTCGGGCAGTGCGGGGCGGCTGCCGGTGCACACGGCGACGGCGTGCCGTGCGGTCAGCACGTGGTGCTCGCCCTCGGGGCTGTCGACGACGACCTTGCGCGGGCCGGCGAGCCGGCCCTGACCGCGGTACAGGCGGGCGCCGACGGACTTCACCCAGGCGACCTGTCCGTCGTCCTTCCAGTGCGCGGCCTCCGCGTCGCGGTGGCGGAGCACGGCGGCCACGTCCAGCGGTCCCGCCGCCGCCTTCCGCAGTCCTGGGGTGCGGCGGGCGTCGGCGCGGGCGATCACCGGGCGGAGCAGCGCCTTGCTGGGCATGCACGCCCAGTACGAGCACTCGCCGCCGACCAGCTCGCTCTCGACCACCGCCACGCTCAGTCCGGCCTCCCGCGCCCGTCCGGCCACGTTCTCGCCGGTCGGACCCGCCCCGAGGACCACCACGTCGTACTCGACCTCTACGGCTCGCGTCATGGAGCCCAGTCTGGCCGCCGTGGCCGGGCGGGGCCACAGGGCCCGGCCGGGACGGGGGAGACGATTGGAATAGTCCCACCGGGGCAGCCGTTGTGGGTGGCGAGTCCAGAGTGGACCGGGAAGAGGTAGAAGCCATGAGCACCGTCGAGCTCACCAAGGACAACTTCGACCAGATCGTGAGCGACAACGACTTCGTCCTCATCGACTTCTGGGCCGCGTGGTGCGGCCCCTGCCGCCAGTTCGCCCCGGTCTTCGAGCAGGCCTCGGAGCGCCACGAGGACCTGGTCTTCGCGAAGGTCGACACGGAGGCGCAGCAGGAGCTGGCCGCCGCGTTCGAGATCCGCTCGATCCCCACGCTGATGATCGTCCGCGACAACGTGGCCGTGTTCGCCCAGCCGGGCGCCCTGCCGGAGGCCGCTCTGGAGGACCTGATCGGTCAGGCCCGCAAGCTCGACATGGACGAGGTGCGCAAGTCGGTCGAGGAGGCCAAGCAGCAGGGGCAGTGACGTCCTGAGCGACGTCCTGAGCGCGTACGTACGGGCGCGGGGCCGGGGTTGACCCCTCCGGCCCCGCGCCCGTACGCGTGTCAGCGCTCCAGGACCAGCGCCAGGCCCTGCCCGACGCCGATGCACAGGGCGGCGAGGCCGGTGCCCGAGCCGGCCGCGGCCAGCTGGTGGGCGACCGCGCCGGCCAGGCGGGCGCCGGAGGCGCCGAGCGGGTGGCCGATGGCGATGGCGCCGCCGCGAGGGTTGACCACGGCGGGGTCGAGTTCGGGCCATTCGGCGAGGCAGCCGAGAGACTGGGCGGCGAAGGCCTCGTTGAGCTCGAAGACCGTGAGGTCGGCGAAGGACCGGCCGGACTTCTCGAGCGCCCGGCGGACCGCCTCGACGGGGCCGAGGCCGAAGAGCTGGGGCTCGATGCCGGTGACGGCGGAGGCGCGGATCCGGGCCAGCGGTTCGCGGCCAGTGGCGCGCAGTCCCTCCTCGTCGACCAGCAGCAGGCAGGCCGCGCCGTCGTTGAGCGGAGAGGCGTTGCCGGCGGTGACGGTGCCGCCGTCGGGGCGGAAGGACGGCTTGAGCTTGGCCAGGGCCTCCATGGAGGTGGAGTCCCGGATGCACTCGTCTCGGGCGAGGTCCACGCCCGGGTAGCCGGCGATCTCGCCGTCGTACAGGCCCTTGGCCCACGCCTCGGCGGCCTTGCGATGGCTCTCCAGGGCGAAGGCGTCCTGCTGCTCGCGGGTGATCGCGTGCTTGTCGGCGACCTGCTCGGCGCCCTCGCCGAGGGAGACGGTCCACTCGGCGGGCATCCGCGGGTTGGTCATGCGCCAGCCGAGCGTGGTCGAGTGCAGCTGCTGGTGGCCGGCCGGGTAGGCCCGCTCGGGCTTCTGCAGCACCCAGGGGGCGCGGGACATCGACTCCACGCCGCCGGCGAGGGCGATGTGGGCGTCGCCGAGGGCGATGGCGCGGGCGGCCTGGATCACGGCCTCCAGGCCGGAGCCGCAGAGCCGGTTGAGGGTGACGCCGGGCACGGAGGCGGGCAGTCCGGCGAGCAGCACGGCCATGCGGGCCACGTCGCGGTTGTCCTCTCCGGCGCCGTTGGCGTCGCCGAAGTAGACGTCGTCGATCCGGGACGGGTCGAGCTCGGGGGTGCGCTCGACGAGCGCCTTCACGACATGGGCGGCGAGGTCGTCGGGGCGGACGCCGGCGAGCGCACCGCCGAACCTGCCGATCGGTGTGCGGACGGCGTCGACGATGTACACGTCGCGGATGCTCATCGGGTGTGACTCCCCTTGTCCCCTCGGGCCGCCGCGGGCCCGTGTTCCGTTGCCTCTCGTGCCTCCGCCGCCGCTTCGGTGAACGTCCGTTCGCGGGGCGGGGCCGCGCCCACTGTGTGCCCCGGCGCGACCGGTGTCAACCGCCCGCGGGCGAATTGCCTGGTGTGTACACCGACCAAATGGTCGGCGGGCCCGTTCAGCCCTGGTCGGCGTCCCGCACCAGCGGCGTGAGGCCGTAGTCGAGCTCCCGGCCGTCGAGCAGGATCGCCTCGACGGTCCGGGTCTCCGGGTCGATGTCGGCGACGATCCCGTGGCCGGCGTAGCGGGGGTAGCCGGAGTTCCCCGTCTCCCCGGTGGCCTCGACCACCGCGGCCCGCACGGCACTGTCCTCGACCGACGCCCGGCCGCGGTCCTCCACGTGCTCGGGCACCACCAGGATCACGAAACGCTGCGGCACTGTGCTCATGCCCCGACGCTAAGCCCGGCGGCGCCCCTTCGCCCGGCCGGGCGGGGCCCGGCCCTGACGCGGGCCCGCTCAGCTCGACTCGCGGGGGATCAGGCGCGCGGCGATCAGGTCGTGCCGCTCGGGCGTGCCGTCCGGGTCGCGGACCACGCGGTCCACCAGCTCCGCGAGCTGACGTCCGATCACCATGTCGATCTGCACGGTACTGAGCCGGGGCCGCAGCAGCCGGCCGAGCAGCAGGTCGTCCGCGCCCACCACGGAGGTCTCGCCCGGGACGTCGATCCCGGCGTCCTGGAGCGCCCGCATCAGGAGCATCGCGTACTCGTCGTTGTACGAGAACACCGCGTCGAGGCCCAGCTCGCGCCAGCGCCCGGCGAGTGCGGCCGCGGGCTCCTCCTCGTAACGCAGCGGCAGCGGCACGATCTCGGCGCCGGTGCCGGCCGCGGCCTGCCGCGCGCCCTCCAGACGGGGCTCCGAGAAGAAGTCCAGGCCGCGCTCCTCCGGCATGATCACGCCGATCCGGCGCCGGCCCCGCCGCACCAGGTGCGCAACGGCCTGCCGGCCGATCTCAGACTGGTTCAGCACCAGCGCGTGCGCCCCCTCGACGCGGTGCGCGCCGAGGGTGATCACGGCCTTCGCGCCGGAGCGTTTGAGCACCTCGACACCCTGCGGGGTGAGCGCGATCTCGCCGGAGGACACCACCGCGACCGGGCGCAGCTCGGCCCAGGCGCGGGCCGCCTCGTCGGCCTCCATGCCGAGGCTGCCGTACTGGACGACCGTGTAGTCGAGCCGGCGCAGGGCCCACTGGAGCTCGTCGAAGAAGGCGCTGTAGAGCGGGCCGACGGGGACGCTCGCGGTGGGCAGCAGCACCATGCGGGTGTGCCCGGCGCGCAGGCTGCGGGCCGCGGCGTGCGGCACGTAGCCGAGCTCCTCGGCGGCCTCACGGACCTTGCGGCGGGTCCCGTCGCTGATCCGCACCGTCGCGGTGTTGTTCAGCACGTAGCTGACGGTGGCGCGGGAGACCCCGGCGAGACGCGCCACGTCGGCGCTGGTCGGGGCGGTGCGGTCGGCGGACTGCTTCGGTGACTGGCTCATCGCGCCCGCATCTTTCCAGAACGATCCGGCACCGGGTCTGGCGGATGGCCGGATTCAGGTGCTACACAAAGGTTACTCGCGTCACTGACACGTGTAACCAACTGCGTCACGCGCGGTGCCGTCTGTCGCGTCACCCCCTCGCGGCACCGCCTCGCATCGCCCCTCGCACCACCCGACCTCCCCTTCCGCTCCCCGCCCGCCCGTGCGGGCACTCACCCCAGGAGGGCACCGTGGCCCTTTCCTCCCCCGGCACGGACCCGGCCCGCACCGCCGGCTCCGCACCACAGCAGCCCCGCCCCTCGCGCGGCCTGCTCCCGCTGCTCCTGGCCGGGAACACGGCCATGTACGCGCTGTACGTCGGCGTCGCCGGAGTGCTGCTGGCACTCCAGATCGAGGCCGTCGACCCGGCCGCGAAGGTGGCCAACTTCGGCCTGGTCGCCGGGGTCTCGGCGATCTTCGCGACGGTCTTCAACCCGGTCGCCGGGGCGCTGTCCGACCGCACCGGCCGCCGCAATCCGTGGATCCTGGCCGGCGGCCTGCTCGTCCTGCCGGTGATGCTGCTGCTCGGCAGCGTCGACACGATCCTGCTGATCCTGATCGCCTGGTGTCTGGGCCAGGCCGTGATGAACACGTACCAGGCGGCGCTCACCTCCGTCGTCCCCGACCGGGTGCCGACCGAGGCGCGCGGCCGGGCCTCCGCCGCGGTGGGGCTCGGCCTGCCCGTCGGCTCCACGATCGGTGCGCTGGTCGGCGCGGCGTACTCCGACGACTTCCGCACCGGCTATCTGATCTTCGGCGTGATCGTGGCGGCGGCCGCCGTGCTGTTCACCGCCTGCGCCCGCGAGGAGCGGATGCCGGCGCGGGCGCCGCTGCCGGTGAAGGCCCGACTGGCGGCCTTCGGCAGCGCGTTGAGGGACCACGACTTCCGCTGGGCGTTCATCGGCAGGGCGCTCCTGGTGCTCGGCTACTTCACGGTGGCCGGCTTCCAGCTGTACATCCTGAAGGACCACACCGATCTGCCCGCCGGTCTGGCACCGGAGGACGCGGTGGCGATCCTGATGCCGCTGAGCAGCGTCGCCATGGTGGTCTCGACCGTGCTCGGCGGCTGGCTGTCCGACCGCTACGAGCGGCGGAAACTGTTCGTCGGCGCGTCCGCCGCGCTGGCCGCGGTCGCCCTGCTGCTCCCGGCCGTCTCGTCGAGCTGGACCGCGATGCTGGCGTTCTCCGTCGTCAACGGCCTGGCTTTCGGCTGCTACATGGCCGTCGACACCGCCCTGGTCACGATGGTGCTGCCCAAGGCGGAGGACGCGGCGCGCGACATGGGCGTGCTGAACGTCGCCAACGCCGGGCCGCAGATCGTCGCCCCGTTCGTCGCCTCCGCGATCGTGTCGGTCGGCGGCGGCTACACCCCGCTGTTCCTGGCCGCGGCCCTGCTGTCGGTCCTGGGCGCACTGGCGGTGCGCCCGATCCGCGGCGTCCGCTGACCAGGCCCCGAGACACCGATCCGAAAGGCGCCACCGTGCGACTGCACACCACCACCTGGGGATCCGGCGACCGCGTCGCCCTGCTGATCCACGGCATCATGTCCGACCACCGCACCTGGCGGCGGGTCGCCCCGGCGCTGGCCGAGCGCGGCTACCGCGTCGTCGCCGTCGACCTGCGCGGCCACGGGGCCACCGGCCCGGCCGGCCGCTACCGCCCCGACGACTACGCCGACGACGTCGCGGAAACGCTCCCGCGGGGCGCCGAGCTGGCGATCGGCCACTCGCTGGGCGGCCTGACGCTGGCCCGCGCGGTGGAGCGGCTCGCCCCGCGGCGGGCCGTGTACGTCGACCCCGCATGGCATATGGCCACCGCCGAGGAGGGTTTCGACCCGGAGCTGTTCACCGGCTTCAAGTCCGCGACGGCCGAGCGGATACGGGCGCTCAACCCGCGCTGGGAAGAGGCCGACGTCGCCGTCGAGCTGGCGACGCTCAACGACTGGGACCCTGGAACGGCCCGCGCGCTCCCGGAGTTCAGGACCGCGGAGCTGATGCCGGCGAAGGCGGAGGTGCCGTCGCTGGTGACGCTGGCGGACCCGAGCTTCCTGATCTCCCCGGAGCGGGCCGGTCTGCTGCGCGAGCGCGGCTTCGAGGTCCGTACCGTCGCGGGCGCCGGGCACACGATCCACCGGGACGACTTCGACGGGTTCATGGCGTCCCTGGAGGGCTGGATCTGACGTACCGTTCAGTCATGGACGACGCGTCGATGGTGGGACTGCTCGGCCGGGTCACCGGCACCGTCGGGCCGGGCCTCGTCGGCGAGGTGATCGTCCGGATCCGAGGCGGGGCCGAGCATTTCCTCGCGTATCCGGCCTCGGGCCGGGAGCGGATCGAGCCCGGCACGGTGGTGACCGTGGTGGAGCACCTGCCTCCGCGCACGGTCTACGTCACGGCCGCGTACGGCAGTTGAACGATCTCTCGCGCGACCCTCGGCCGATCCATTGAGCGGCGGCCGCAGCAGGCGCACACTCCCTTCACCGGGGCCGGTCCGCGGCGCCGGTGAAGGGGGAGGTGCCCATGGGCATCGGCATCGTGGCGGGCGGCGCTCTGGGCGCCCTCGTCGTCCTGATCGCACTGTTCAAGATGATGTGGCGCGTCGCGGAACCCAACGAGGCGCTGATCATCTCCGGTTCGAACCACAAGACCGAGGGTCTCAGCGAGGGCATGGGGTTCCGTATCGTCACCGGTCGGGGCACGCTCGTGCTGCCGGGCGTGCAGGCGGTGCGGAAGCTGTCGCTCGATCTCAACGAGACGCAGCTGTCGGTGGAGTGCGTCACCCACCAGGGCATTCCGCTCAAGGTCCGCGGTGTGGTGATCTTCAAGGTGGGCGACGACTTCGTGTCGATCGCCAATGCGGCCCGCCGGTTCCTGGACCAGCAGAAGCTGATGTCCGAGCGGGTGCACATCGTCTTCGCGGGTCATCTGCGGGCGATCGTCGGCGGGTTGACGGTCGAGGACATGATCCGCGACCGGGAGAAACTGACCGGGCAGGCCCGTTCGGCCTGTGGCACCGAGATGGAGAAGCTCGGGCTGATCGTGGACTCGCTGCAGATCCACGAGATCGAGGACCCCACCGGGTACATCAAGAACCTGGCCGCCCCGCACGCCGCGGCCGTCCAGCGGGACGCCCGGATCGCGCAGGCGGAGGCCAACCGGCGGGCGACCGAGGCGGAGCAGCAGGCCGCGGCCCGGATGTCGGAGGCGACCCGGGACAGCGAGATCCTTCAGGCGGGTTACCAGGCCGAGCGGGACCAGGCGTCCGCGAAGGCCCGGCAGGCGGGACCCCTGGCCCAGGCCGCGGCACGGCAGGAGGTGGTCGTCCAGGAGACGCGGGTGGCCGAACTGGAGGCGCACCGCAAGGAGCAGCAGCTCCAGGCGGACGTGCGCAAGCCGGCGGACGCGACGGCGTACGAGAAGCGGACCCTCGCCGAGGCCGAGCGCGACGCGCGGATCTCGGCGGCCCAGGCCGAGGCGAAGGAGACCGAGCTGGCGAGCGCCGCGTCGGCGACCGCGACCCGGGTGACCGGCGAGGCGGAGGCCGCGGCCGCGCAGGCCAAGGGGCTGGCGGTGGCCGAGGCGACGCGGGCGAAGGGGCTCGCCGAGGCGGAGGCGATCAAGGCGCGGGCGGCGGCACTCGCGGAGAACCAGGAGGCCGTGGTCGCACAGCAGCTGGCCGAGAAGTGGCCGGAGATCGTCGAGGCGGGCGCGTCCGCGTTCGGCAATGTGGACCAGATGGTGCTGCTCAACGGCGCGGACGGCATGGCGGACCTGTTCGCCAAGGCGCTGACCATGGGCGGGACGGGTCTGGGCCTGGCCCGTCAGCTTCTGGCGACCATGGGCCCGAACGCACCGCAGTCGCCGGTGCCCCCGGCGGCGTCGCTGAATGGCTCGGGCCCGAAGTCCGAGGCGATCGCGGTGACGGAGGCGCAGGACTGAGTGGCCGTACGTGGGTCCGGGCGGCGGCTCGTACCGCCGTCCAGGCCCTACGCTCACCCCTGTGACGACCTACGCGCAGCAGTACCCGCACTCCACCACCGAGGCGGACCCGCACGAGGTGGGGCCGGTACGCACCTCGTACGCGCCGGATCCCGACGGGGACCCGGATCCGGGCGAGATCGTCTGGACCTGGGTGCCCTTCGAGGAGAACGACGGCCGGGGCAAGGACCGGCCCGTGCTGGTCGTGGCCCGGGAGGCGACCGGGACGCTGCTCGCGGTGCAGCTGTCGAGCAAGCACCACGATCACGACCGGGAGTGGGTGGCGATCGGCGCCGGCTGCTGGGACAGTGCCCGGCGGGAGTCGTGGGTGGACCTCGACCGGGTGCTGCGGCTGCGCCCGGACGGGATGCGCCGGGAGGCGTGCGCGCTCGACCGGCCGCGGTTCGACCGGGTCGTGGCGCGGCTGACCGAACGCTACGGCTGGTCCTGAGCCGCGGAGGCGGCCTCGAGCTCGGCCGCGAAGGTCTCGCGGAACGCGCCGATGGTCCGGCGGTCCTTCGTGCCGTCCAGGACCCCGAAGACGACCTGGTCGAAGTGGCCGGCGAAGCGCCCGTCGCCGGTGAGCAGGTCCCGGAAGGCGCCCGCGACGACGGCCGGGTCGTTCATGAAGACGCCGCAGCCCCAGGCGCCGAGCACGAGCCGCCGGTAGCCGCCGGCCACCGCGGTCTCCAGGACCCGCTCGGCGCGGGCGGCCAGCGCGGCCGGGATCCGGTCGGCGAGTTCGGGGGCCTGCCGTCGCACGACGCCCGCGTTCGGCGCCGGTGACGTGAGGAAACCGGCGGTGTACGGAACATCGAGCAGCCGGTCGCGGGCGTCGCGGAAGACGGGGACGCCGGGCGAGTGGATCACCCGGTCCGTGTAGAACGCGTCCCGGTGGGCGCGGTGGTGCTCGTAGAACTCGGGGATCCTCAGCAGTGTCGTGTAGAGCGCCGAGCCGCGGCAGACGGCCTCCTCCTGGGCCTGCGCCCCGTTGAGGTAGCCGCCGCCCGGGTTGCGGGCGGAGGCGAAGTTCAGCACCGCCACCGGGTCCGGAGCCGCGGTGGCGAGCCGGCGGGCGGCGCTCAGGCTGCTCTCGCCGGTGACCTCGATGGGGGTACCCCCGGCCGGAGGCCGGGGGAGGGTGGTGCGGCCGGTGTCCGGCTGAACGGGGACGGGCTCGGGCCCGTACATCCGGGTGCCGTCCAGGGCGGCGGTCAGTTCGGCCTCGATCGACACCCAGCCACCGGAGGGTGCCCGGTAGCGGCCGGCCTCGACGATCTCCTCGGTCTCTCGTGCGAGAGCCCGCAGTCGTGCGCTCATGACCGCAAGGATGATCGATTCCGTGGAGCGGCGGCAAAGGAATTTCGCCGGGCCGCGGGCCGGGCGTTTGCACCGGTGACGGCCGGGCGGGAGGCCGCCCGGCGCCACCGGCGCTCCGGGGGCGCTCTTGCAGGGCTCTCGGCAGTGGCTTTAGGTGGATGCAGAGCCTTCCACAGGAGGATCAGAATGTCGCCTGGCGACCGCACCGCCGGTGCACCACAGCTGCCGCAGGACCGACCGCTGACCGAGGACGACGCGGAGGACCTGCTGCGGTGCATCTGTTTCAAGACCGGCCCACCCCGCACGGTCGGGGCCGAGCTGGAGTGGCTGATACACGGGCGGCCACTGCCGCAGCTCCCCGTCCCCGGACCCCGGCTCGCCGCCGCGCTCCGCGCCGTCCGGGACCGACCGCTGGTCTCGGCGCTCACCGTGGAACCAGGTGGGCAGCTGGAGCTCAGCTCGCCGCCCGCCGCCTCCCTCATGGAGTGTCTGGACCTCCTCTCCGCCGACCTGGCCGTCGTCCGCGACACCCTGCGCCCGCTCGGCCTCGACCTGAACGGCCAGGGCGTCGACCCGTGGCACGCGCCGCGCGAGCGGATCCTGCGCGAACCCCGGTACGACGCCATGGAGGCGGCCCTCGCCCGCACCGGGCCCTCGGGCCGGGCCATGATGTGCGACTCGGCGTCCGTGCAGGTCTGTCTGGACGCCGGCCACGAGGAGCCGGGCCCGCGCGGCCACCACCGCCGCTGGCAGCTGGCCCATCTGCTCGGCGCGGTCCTGGTCGCCGCGTTCGCGAACTCCCCCGTGTACGGAGGACGCCGGACCGGCTGGCGCTCGACCCGGCAGGCGCTCTGGGCAGAGCTGGACCCGGTGCGCACGCTCGCGCCGGACCCGGGGAGCGATCCGCGGGCCGCCTGGGCGTCGCACGTGCTGGACGCGCCGGTGATGTGCATCCGCGCCGAGGACGGGCCCTGGGCCGTACCGGAGGGGCTGACGTTCCGGGAGTGGCTGCGGTCGGGGCGGCCCCGGCCGCCGCTGCCCGGCGACCTGTCGTACCACATGACCACGCTGTTCCCGCCGGTCCGGCCGCGCGGGCACCTGGAGCTGCGGATGATCGACGCACAGCCGGGCGAGGACGGCTGGCGGGTGCCGGTGGCGGTGACCACGGCGCTGTTCGACGATCCGGCGGCGGCGGAGACCGTCCACCGGGCGGTGAAGCCGCTGGCGGAGATCGCCGGGCCGCAGCCCGCGCCGCGCAACCCGCTCTGGCTGAACGCGGCCCGGCACGGCCTGACCGACCCGGAGCTGCACGCCGTCGCACTCGTCTGTTTCGAGGCGGCGCTCGACGCGCTGCCGCGGATCGGCGCGACCACCGAGGTGGTCGACGCGGTGGCCGCGTTCCACGACCGCTATGTCCTGAGGGGCCGATGTCCCGCCGACGACGTGACCGACTCGAAGGAGGTGCTGTCATGACGACGGTCGACGAGACGGGCCTGCGGCAGCGCGCGCTGGACGCCCTGCAGACCGCCCGACACCGCACCTCGCTGCTGACCGACTGCGTGGACGACGGCGAACTCACCGCCCAGCACTCGCCGTTGATGTCCCCGCTGGTGTGGGACCTGGCGCACATCTCCAACCAGGAGGAGCAGTGGCTGTGGCGGGCGGTCGCCGGCCGGAGTGCGCTGCGCCCCGAGATCGACTCGATCTACGACGCGTTCGAGCATCCGCGGTCGGAGCGGCCCACGCTGCCGCTGCTGCCGCCCGCGGAGGCGCGCGCGTACGCCGCGGACGTCCGCACCCGGGTCCTGGACGTGCTGGACGGCACGGCCCTGGAGGGCGGGCCGCTGGTCGACTCGGCCTTCGCGTTCGGCATGATCGCGCAGCACGAACAGCAGCACGACGAGACCATGCTGATCACCCATCAGCTCCGCAAGGGGCCCGCCGCGCTCCACGCTCCCCCGCCGCCCGCGGACGGCGCGGACGAGCTGCTGCCGGCCGAAGTCCACGTGCCCGGCGGCCCGTTCACCATGGGCACCTCGGACGAACCGTGGGCCCTGGACAACGAACGCCCGGCGCACACCCGGATCGTCCCCGCGTACTTCATCGACACCGTGCCCGTCACCAACGGCGCCTACCTGCGCTTCATCGCCGACGGCGGCTACACGGACCGGCGCTGGTGGCGGCCGGAGGGCTGGGCGCAGATCCGGCAGCACTCCGTCGCCGCGCCGCTGTTCTGGCGGAAGGACGGCGGGCAGTGGCTGCGCCGCCGGTTCGGCGTCGAGGAGCCGGTGCCGGAGGACCAGCCGGTGGTGCACGTCTCCTGGTACGAGGCGGATGCCTACGCCCGCTGGGCGGGCCGCCGGCTGCCCACCGAGGCCGAGTGGGAGAAGGCGGCCCGGCACGACCCGGCGACCGGCCGCTCACGCCGCTATCCGTGGGGGGACGCGGACCCGGAGCCCGGCCACGCCAACCTGGGGCAGCGGCATCTGAGTCCGGCGCCGGCCGGCAGCTATCGGGAGGGCGGGTCGCCGCTCGGGGTGCGGCAGCTCATCGGAGACGTGTGGGAGTGGACGAGCAGCGACTTCCTGCCGTACCCCGGGTTCCGGGCGTTCCCGTACAAGGAGTACTCGGAGGTCTTCTTCGGCAGCGAGCACAAGGTGCTGCGCGGTGGTTCGTTCGCCGTCGACGCGGTCGCCTGCCGGGGGACCTTCCGCAACTGGGACTACCCGGTGCGCCGGCAGATCTTCTCCGGCTTCCGCACCGCCCGTGACGCGGAGCCGTCCTGATGTGCCGTCATCTCGCCTACGTGGGCGAGCCGGTGGCGCTCGGCGTGGTCCTCTCGGACCCGCCGCACGGTCTGCTGCGCCAGTCCTGGGCGCCGCGCTGGCAGCGGTACGGGACGGTGAACGCGGACGGTTTCGGCGTGGGCTGGTACGCGGCCGGCGACCCGGTCCCGGCCCGGTACCGCCGCTCCGGGCCGATCTGGTCCGATCTGTCGTTCGCGGACCTGGCGCGGGTGGTGCGCTCCGGCGCACTGCTCGCCGCGGTCCGCGACGCCACCCTGCCGGGCGCGGACGGGGAGGCCGCGGCGGCCCCGTTCGCCGCCGGGCCCTGGCTGTTCAGCCACAACGGGGCGGTGCCGGGCTGGCCCGACTCGCTCGCCAAGGTGGCCGCGGGGCTGCCCTCCGCGGAGCTGCTGGCGCTGGAGGCGCGTACCGATTCGGCGCTGCTGTGGGCGCTGGTGCTGCACCGGCTCCGGGCCGGCGACGAGCCGGGCCCGGCGCTGGCCGGGGCGGTACGGGCGGCGGCCGGGGCCGTGCCGGAGGCCCGGCTGAACCTGCTGCTCTGCGACGGGCGGTCGGTCTGGGCGACCGCCTGGGGGGACACGCTCTGGTACCGGTCCGACGCGGCCGGCCGGGGCACGGTCGTGGCCTCGGAGCCGTACGACGACGACCCGGGCTGGCGCGAGGCGCCGGACCGGACCCTGCTGACCGCGACCCCCGCCGAGGTCTTCCTGTCCCCGATCGAGGAGCCGTCCCCGTGAGCCCGTTCCAGCTGACCCGTACCCTCCCCGAGGACGCCACGGAGGCCGATCTGCGCGCCGATGTCCTCAAGGGGCTGTCGAGCACCCCCAAGGAGCTGCCGCCGAAGTGGTTCTACGACGCCCGCGGCAGCGAGCTGTTCGAGGAGATCACCCGGCTGCCCGAGTACTACCCGACCCGCGCCGAGCGGGAGATCCTGATCGAACGCGCGCCGCGGATCGCCGCCGAGACCGGGGCGCGCACCCTGGTGGAGCTGGGTTCGGGCTCGTCGGAGAAGACCCGGTTCCTGATCGACGCGCTGCTGCCGGACCTGGACACGTACGTGCCGGTGGACGTGAGCGAGTCGGCGCTGACGGGCGCGGCCGAGTCGCTGCTCGCGGAGCGGCCGGGGCTGCGGATCCACGCACTGATCGCGGACTTCACGCGGGGCCTGGTGCTGCCGCCGTCGCCCGGGCCGCGGCTCGTGGCGTTCCTGGGCGGCACGATCGGCAACCTGCTGCCCGCGGAGCGCCGCGCGTTCCTGGGGGCGGTCCGGGCGGTCATGGCCCCCGGGGACTCGCTCCTCCTCGGTACGGACCTGGTGAAGGACGAGGCGACGCTGGTCGCGGCGTACGACGACGCGGCGGGGGTGACGGCCGAGTTCAACAAGAACGTGCTCGCGGTGATCGCCCGGGAGCTGGGCGCGGACGTGGACCCGGCGGACTTCGACCATGTGGCCGTGTGGGACCGGGAGCACGAGTGGATCGAGATGCGGCTCCGGGCCCGCCACGCGCTGACCGTGAAGATCCCCGAGCTGGATCTGGCAGCGCAGTTCGCGGCGGGCGAGGAGCTGCGGACGGAGGTCTCGGCGAAGTTCCGTCAGGAGGGTGTGCGTGCGGAGCTGGCGGCGGCCGGCCTGGAGCTGTCCCAATGGTGGACGGACCGGAAGGGCCGGTTCGCCCTCTCGCTGGCCGAGGCCCGCTGAAGCGGGACGACCGCGGCGGGGACCGTGAGACGGCCCGTGACCGCCTGCTGGGCGGCGCGGGCCAGGGCCCGCCGGTCGGGGTGGGCGTCCGCCGGGATCAGCGGCAGCACGGTCAGTTCGGCCGTCAGGGCACGGGCCCGGGCGATCCGCAGGAGCGAGGCGATCAGGGAGTCGTCGGCGACGAAGGCGGCCGGTCCGTGCGGCCCGTACACGAGCCGTACGGGCTGGACGGCCGCGCCGGCGTCGAGCGCGGCCTGGAAGGCGGCCGGCCGGAAGCGGCCCTGGGCCCGGCCGCACCAGGTGGAGCCCTCGGGGAACACCACGACCCGGGCGCCGCCGGCGAGGGTGCCGGCGATCTGCCGGACGGTGCCGGGCAGGGCACGCAGCCCGTCCCGGTCGAGGAACAGGGTGCCGCCGCGGGCGACGAGCGGCCCGAGCACGGGCCAGTGGCGGATCTCCTTCTTGGCGACCATGCGGCCGGGCAGCACGGCCGCGATCAGCGCGATGTCCAGCCACGAGACGTGGTTGGCGACGACGAGCAGCGGTCCACCGGCCGGGGCCGGACCGCCGCGGACGACCGGGCGGACGCCGAAGGCCCGCAGTACGCACCGCGCCCACAGCCGGACGAGCGCGGCCCGCGCCGCGCCGGACACGGCGCAGGCGAGTGGCGCGCAGACCAGCCCGAGCAGCACGGCGGCGAGACCGGCGGCCAGCCGGACGGCCGCCCGGACCGGGCCGGCGACGGTCGCGGCGGGCCCGGGGTGGGCGGCGCAGTCTCCGGGTGTGCACGGCGCGGTGGGCAGCCACGGCGAGACGGCCGCCGCGGGTCTGACGGGCACGGCGGTCACTTCACCGGGGCGAGCGCGAGGAAGTGCCGCAGGTAGCGGGGGTTGGTGCGGCGCAGCGAGAGCAGCACGTACAGGTCGGCGACGTTGAAGTCGGGGTCGTGGGCGGGGGCGCCGCAGACCCAGGCGCCGAGCCGCAGGTAGCCGCGGAGCAGCGGCGGGAGTTCGGTGCGGCCCTCGGGGCGGGCGACGCCCTCGGCGGACCAGAGCTTGTGCGGGGTGACCCAGTACTCCTCGGGGGCGAGGTGCTTGGCCTTGACGGTGTCCCACGTGGCGGCGGCGAGACCGCCGCCGTCGCCGAGGGGGATGGAGCAGCAGCCGGCGAGCCAGGTGTGGCCGGTGCGGGTCATGTAGCGGGCGAGTCCGGCCCAGATGAGGGCGATGACCGCGCCGTTGCGGTGCGCGGGGTGGACGCAGGAGCGGCCGACCTCGACGAGGTCGTGCCGGACCGACGCGAGCCGGGAGAGGTCGAACTCGCTCTCGGAGTAGAGCCGGCCGGCGACGGCGGCGCGCTCCGGCGGCAGCACCCGGTAGGTGCCGACGATCTCGCCGGTGGCCTCCTCGCGGACGAGGAGGTGGTCGCAGTACGCGTCGAAGGCGTCGGAGTCCAGGCCGGGCTCCGGGCCGTCGAGGCGGGCGCCCATCTCGCCCGCGAAGACCAGGTGGCGCAGCCGCTGTGCGGCGCGGATCTCCTCCTGGTCGCGGGCGAGGGAGACCACGTACCGGGGTTCGGCGTCGGTGGGCGGGGCGACGGCGACTACGGACGATACGGACATGGCGTGATCCTCCGGCGTACGGAAGGGGACGGTGGCTGCGGGCCGCCGGGGTGCGGCGGCCCCGCTCCCTACTTCTTCCGTGACCGGCTGGATTCGACATGACGTCGTGGGGACCCTTGGATGTGCGACGGCTGAATGACCGGTTGGGCGGTCCGGGGTGGGGGTGTACCGGCCGTCACCGGGTCATTCGGCGAGGGTGCCGGAGATCTGCTGCGAGGCGCGGCGGGCGGCCCGGGCGGGGTCCTCGCCGTTGAGCACGGCGGTCATGTAGGGCTTGATCGGGTTGGTGGCCTCGACGTCGGCCCAGTGCGGCGAGGTGGGGGTGGCCCGGCCGCGGGCCGCGCCGGCGGCCATGGCGCGGGTGGCCTCCTGGCCCTCGACGACGCCGGCGAGGGTGGTCTTGTTGGGCACGTAGTTCATGGTGCGGGCCAGCTCGGTCTGCCACTCCTCGCCGGCGAGGGCCTTGACCACGTCGATGGCGGCGGCGCGCTCGGGGGCGTTGACCGGGACGATGAGGTCGGAGCCGCCGGTGAAGACGGCGCAGGGCTTGGCGGCCGTCTTGCCGGGGATCGGGAAGTAGCCGATCTTGTCGCGCAGTCCGGGGTTCTTCTTGAGGATGGCGGCGGTGATGCCGGGGGTGGCGATGATCTGCGCGACGTCGCCCTTGGCGAAGACGCCGGACTGCGGCGGGGTCTCCTCGTCGGCGCCCTTGGGGCCGGAGCCGAGGGACTGGAGCTCTTTGTAGAAGGCCATGCCGCGCAGGGCCGCGGGGCTGTCCAGGGCGCCTTCCCAGGTGCTGCCGTTGTCGACGGCGAGTTCGCCGCCCTCGTCCCAGATGAAGCCGGCGAGGGTGTACCAGTCCTGGCCGGCGAGGTAGATGCCCTGACTGCCGCTGCGGTTGAGCTTCTCGGTGGCGTCGGTCCACTGGGCGCGGGTGGCGGGGAGCTTGGTGACGCCGGCCCGCTCGAAGAGCTCCTTGTTGTAGACGACCACCCGGTTGGCAGCGTACCAGGGGATGCCGAACTGGGCGCCGTCGATGCTGCCGGGCTCGGCGAGGCCGGGCAGCCAGTGCTGGGAGCCGAGGTCGCGGACGGACTCCAGGGTGAGGTCGTAGAGCTTGTCCGTGTCGGCGTACCGGGCGACCTGGGTGTTGCCGACCTCGATGACGTCCGGGCCGCCGGGGCCCTCGATCGCCTCGGTGACCTTGGCGCCGATGCCGGTCCACTCCTGGATGGTGAGCTTCAGCTCGATCCCGGGGTGCCCGGCCTCGTAGGCGGTGGTGAAGCGTTCCAGGAACTCGTCGCTGGCGCTGTCCTTCATCAGCCAGACGCTGACGGTACGGGTGTCGGCCCGGTCGCCGGGGAGGACGCCGCAGCCGCCGAGCGCGAGGGCGGTCAGCACCACCAGGGGACGGACGAGGAGGCGGTTCTTCACGGGGTCACCTTTTGCGGACGGGGCAGGGGGAAGGGACCCGACGTGGGGGGCCGAACGCACGGTTCGCACGGGTGTCGCCTGGATTTTGGTCTGGACCAACGGGATGGTCAAGTCCCGGATCGCGGACCCGGCGGCTGTGCGGCACGGTGGGAGGTACGCATCGAGAGGAGCCGGACCCCCATGGCGAACCACACCTATCGCGTCACCGAGATCGTCGGCACGTCCACCGAGGGCATCGACCAGGCCGTCCGCAACGGCATCACCCGCGCGTCCCAGACCCTGCGCGGTCTCGACTGGTTCGAGGTCACCCAGGTCCGCGGCCATCTGGTGGACGGCGAGATCGAGCACTTCCAGGTCGGCCTGAAGGTCGGCTTCCGGCTCGAGGAGAACGACTGACGCGCCCGCCCGGGCCCCGACGCACGACCGGCCGCCTGCACCTCGGGTCGGCCGGTCGTGGTCGTCCACGAGCGGGCGGCCTGCGCCACCAGTTCCAGCTGCCCACGTTCCGGCAGGACGTCCACCACCCGCGGGGGACTCCCGCCCAGGCTGTGGGCCTGCCACTCAAGATCTTCAACGTCCACCCGCACAGCCTGGGCACCACCGTGAGTCGTCCTGCCTCTCAGTCCCTCCTGTCCTCCGCCGCGTCTTCTCCGTCCGCGTCCCGGAGCGGCATCAGCGCGATGCACTCGACGTCGATCTGGTCGGCGATCTCCATGAGGCCGGTCGCGAGATCCAGCACGGTCGCCGGATCGCGCTCCACCGCCCCCGACTCGGTGGTGTGCAGCCAGACGGCCGCCACGTGGCGCAGCAGGCCGGTCATCTGGTCGGCGCGGATCAGGAGATGATCGTCCTCGAGGTGCATGAAGGGCCCTCGCGAGGTCATGGAGTGCCTCCTCTCCCGTCCGGCCGCACTGTTGTCCGCATGGGATCCGGCAGGGGCGGCAGGGGGTGTCGGAGCGCCGTCCCGGCGGCTTCCCAGGCCGTGGTGACCGCGTCGGTGAGGGTGTCCTCCAGGAGGCTCGTCGCCTCGATGCCGAACACCACGTCGCCGGCGAGTCGCGGTTCGTCGTCCATCAGACCGCCGACGACTTCCCGGCGTACCAGTTGCTCATGTACCGCGTCGGCTTCCACGTGCTCGTCGTAGAAGTGGATCGCCGCCTCGCCCGCACCGATGCGCCGCATCGCCGCGACCATCCAGGACGACGCCGGGGAGGACGTCGCCTCCAGCACGGCGAAGTGTCCGACGAGGGCGCCGCGGCGTGCGCGGTGCAGGCCGAACAGGGACATCAGGTTGACGGTGGCGAGGGCCTCGGGCCCGACGAAGTCCAGGTAGCGACCATAGGCGGCGTCGAGTCCGAGGTCGCGCATGAGGTCGGCGTAGAGCCGCGCGTGCATGCGCTCGGCACGTCCGCAGCCGAATTCGTCGAACTGCACGGCCATCATGGCCGCCTTGGCCCGGCCCGAGAGCCTGGGCACCACCCACAGGTGGGGGTCCGCCTCCCGCAGCTGGTACACGGACCGCAGCACCGCGTACTCCCGCAGATGGGCCGACGTGCCCCGGCCGAGCAGGTACCGGGTGACCCCGCTCCCGTCCGCCGAGTCGGTCAGGACCGCCTGGAACGCCTCGTCGACACCTTCGTACCGTCCGCACCGGTCGCGCAGCGTCTGCTCGAAGCGGTGCTCCAGCGTGCCGCGCAGGCGCAGCAGATCCGGATCCCACTCCAGGTCGTCGGGCACTCCGGCGAAGCCCCTGTAGTGGAGTTCGTAGGCGAGATGAAGGGCCAGTTGCACGTCGTCGCCGAGGGGATCGGCGAGCGCCGCTTCCTTGGCGCCCGGGAGTCTTCGCCCGGACGACGTCAGGAACGCCGCCACCGCCTGTGACAGTTCGCCGCGCGGCCGGGGAAGTTCCGGCGCCGCAGCGGTACGCGCCGCGAGCGCCTGGGGCGCCCTCATGGCCCACCCTCCTTCCTCGCCGCCGTCGCTTCCGCGACCGCGGCCCGCGCCAGTGCGGCACGAGCCCGGCTCGGCGCGCCCCCGCGCCTCCGCGGGCGGTGATTGGTGTCGCAGAACGGCATCCGCAAGCTGCGGCGGCAGGTGCACAGGGCGACCACGGGCCGCTCGCACAGGCGCGTCTCTCCGTCGGGGAGGACGATCTCCACGGGGCCCTCGATCAGCAGCGGCCCGCCGTCCACGACGACGACGCGCCGGGCGTCGGCGGGCTCTCGCCTTCGCCACCCGGGGCCGTGCTCCCCCTGGTAGGCCACGCTCATGTCGCTCCCTCCGCTCGGGTACGCGATGTCATCGGGGCGACTGCCCGGAAGGGGCGTGGCTCATGTGCATCTGTCGTCGTCATTCGCGTGGGCCGGCCTGCCGCCCCTGGACCGGGCGGCGCGGGTCATCCTCCGGCGGGCCGCACCACCGGCCGAGGTGTCGTGCCCGCCTTCGCGCCGGCGGCCCCCGCGCGGACCGTTCGGATCACCACGAGCTCCTCGCTCCTGGTGCCGGGCGCCACCAGTCCCCTCTCCTCGAACCAGCCGGCCCGCGCCGTCATGACGGGGCCGAAGGGTTCACGTCTCCTCGCGACCACCCGGGCCGGGAGAAGACCTTCGCGACGGAGAGCGAGGAGGCTGGCCCCCACTCCGGCGAGCGAGGACTGGACGATCAGCAGTACTCCGTGCGGTGCAAGTATCGAGGGGATCAGGCGGCAGATCCTGTCCAGCAGGAGCCGGCCGTCCCGCCCGGCGTCCCAGGACCTGCCCCGGCCCCGCGTCGGCGCGCGGGACGAAGCGCTCGGTACATAGGGCGGGTTGACCGTCACGACATCGAATCGCTCCCCCGCGACGGGTGCCGCGAGATCTCCGCGCTTGATCCGGATCCGGGCACCGTGGAAACGCGCGTTGAACCGTGCCGCCGCCACGGCGGCGCGGGAGATGTCGATCGCCGTCACGTCCGCACCCACACGGGCGGCTGCGAGGGCCACCACGCCTGTCCCCGTGCACAGATCGAGCGCCCTGTCCCCCGGCCCCAGTTCCTCGCGGGCCAGGCAGTCCATCAGGAGCGCCGAATCGGCCTGGGGAGCATAGACACCGGGCGGTCGGATCAGTCTCATCGCGCTCATGGGACGCGGCCACCCGTCGGCACGGCCGGACCGAGACGGAAGAGCCCGGCGGAGCCGGTGAGTTCCAGCAGTCGCACCATCTGGTGGCTCGGGGCCGCCAGCGTGATGCTCTTGCCCGTTTCGAGGGCCAATTCCCTGGCGGCCAACAGCAGGTTGAGGCCGGTCGAGTCGCAGAACGACGAGTTCTGGAGGTCGACGACGACGGCGGTACCGTGCGGGGCCCGGGCGACGCCGTCGAGAAGCAAGGTCCGCAACTCGGCCGAGTGGTCCAGATCCATCTCGCCGCTCACCCGCAGCACGAGATTCTGCGGGACACGGCGGTCGGTTTCGGGGTGTGCTGTCTGCTCCTGTTCGGATGTCATGACGCACCTCCTCGTTACGACGGCGACTGCCCTGCCCCTGCGGTCCCATGCGGATCTTCCCCGGCGCGGGACACATGATGGCGCCCCGCCCACAGAGCGGCCTCCTCCACCTGGTCGGACGTGAGACGGGACTCCCGTTCCAGGTCGGCGAGACCGATACCGCGCGGATGTCTGGTGCGGGTCCGGATCAGGCGTTCCGCCCACAGTTCCGCCTCGACGAAGGGGCGTGCCCGCAAGGCGGTGACCGCCGCACTCAGGTGTGCGTCGGTGCAGGCCACGATCGGCCGCCGACCGTCATGCCACCCGTCGTCGGGATCGAGATAGGAGGAGTCCGGGGCGCGGGCATGCCACGACGACCCATCCGCCACTCGATCCCCGCAGTAGGCGCAGTAGTCACCCGCTCCGGCGCCCTCGAAAGAGGACGCTGTTCCAGGATTCATGGGGCCGCCTCCAGGGAAGCACCAAAAAAGCCGAGGCCGTCACTCCTGAGTGACGCCGTCTTCGATAAAAGTGTACGCCCGTCATTACACGAAATCATCTTCGGATATTTTTCAGGCGTCTCGCCCTCGTCACG
The DNA here is from genome assembly GCF_045348655.1 of Streptomyces solicamelliae. NCBI lineage: Bacteria > Bacillati > Actinomycetota > Actinomycetes > Kitasatosporales > Streptomycetaceae > Streptomyces > Streptomyces solicamelliae. The sequence goes on along the minus strand of NZ_CP160404.1, from coordinate 6,552,567 downwards.
AGGCATAGTTGACTCATGGGAGAAAACGGCCATGGATCCGACTGGACGTTCCTGACGAATCACGCCCGGGTCCTGCTGGCCATCGCCCGCGATCCCGGCATTCGGCTCCGCGACGTGGCGGATGTGTGCCGCCTGACGGAGCGCACGGTCCAGGCGATCGTCACGGATCTGGAGGATGCCCGATACCTCACGCGCAGCCGCGCGGAGGACGCGCGCCGTAACCGCTACACGATCGCCGCCGACGCCCCGTTCCGCCACCCCGCCGAAGCGGGCCACGAGATCGCCGGCCTGATCCAGCTCCTCGCCGGCCCGCCGGCCGAGGCGGATCGCGCCGCTCCCCACCAGGCACGGAAGTGAGACGCACAAAGCGTCCCGGTGCGCTGGGATGCAGCGCACCGGGACGCAGTACGGGCTCGCGCGTCACCATCGATACCAGCGGCGCTGGCTGCCACGGACGAAGAACCCCAGTATCCAGAGCACCAGTACCGCAAGGGCGATGTACCACAGCACCTCGACGGCGAAGCCTGCTCCGAAGAGCACGAGAATCAGGAGTAGTACGAGCAGAATCGGGATCATGGCGAGCCTCCTTGCGGTGCCGGTCGTCCACCGCGCACCTGCCCGCCCCACGCCGATGCATTCCTCGGGATCGTTGCAAGCGAGGAATGCGGGAATACTGAGGGACGGGGTGGGGCACAGTCAACCATCCGGAACCGCAAGCCGATTTTGACGGTGAGTCGTCGTGAAGAACACCGAGAACACCGAGAACACGGACGAACGCGAGAAGGACGACCGCGAGGAACGCGAACCCGACAACGACACCGAGAACACGTCGGAGGAACCCGACCGCGTGCCCGCCGCAGAGGCTCTTCGCAACGCGGTGCAAGAACTGTCCCAGCTCCTCGGGCGAGATCCCGAAGCGGTGTCCGCCCTGAAGCCGACGGATGCCGGCTGGACGGCAAAGGTCGAATTCGTCGAGATCGAGCGGATTCCGGAGACCACCAGCGTTCTGGCGAGTTATGAGGTTGCGCTGAGCCCTGACGGGCAGTTGCTGGGATACGAGCGCGGCAAGCGATATACGCGAGCTCAGGTCGACGATCAGAACGGCCGCTGAGCATGCCGCCCCTCGACCTGAGGGAGGAAACGTGTCTGTTGTGCAGCAGGGCGGCGCGACGCCCGCGCAAGGCGGGAGCACCGGAACCCTGTACGACGTTCTGGATCTGATCCTGGATCGCGGCCTCGTCATCGACGCATTCGTCCGGGTGTCCCTCGTGGGCATCGAGATCGCGAAGATAGACGCCCGGGTGGTCGTGGCGAGTGTCGACACCTATCTCCGCTTCGCCGAGGCGTGCAACCGCCTCGACCTCGAAAGCGGCAAGAAGTCCCCGGCTCAGCTCACGGACGTCATGGAGAAGACCACCGAGGGCGGAGCGAAGGGCAAGACCAAGGGCGCATTGACCGGGGCCGTCGAGGCCTTCACGGATTCCCTGGCCGGCGGGAGCGACGACGAGCAGGAGAAGGAGCCCCGCCGCGAGAGGCGGAAGCGCGAGGACGACGGCGCGCACGGCCGCGAGCGCCGGTCCGCGCGGCGATCCTCCGAGGAGGACGATGAGTGATGGCTCTCTACGTCTACGCCATAACGAAGGAATCGCACCCGCTCAATCTCGACGACCTGGCCGGCGTAGCAGGCGAGAAGTCGCGCGTGCGGGCCGTACGCGCGGAATCGCTCTGCGCCGTCGTGAGCGAGGCGCCGGAGGAGATCAGCGTGAGGCGCCCCGATGTCGAGGCACACCACGCGGTGCAGGAACGGCTGTGGGAGGACGGTCCCACGCTGCCGCTGGGCTTCGGTTTCGTCGCCCAGGACGAGGACGCGGTCCGCGCTGTTCTCGAGCAAGGGGCCGAGCAGTACGCCGAGCGCCTCGAAGCGCTCACCGACCGGGTGGAGTTCAACGTGAAGGGCCTTCAGGACGAGGACGCGGTCCTGCGGCAGATCGTGGACGAGATCGAACCGGTCCGGCGGCTCAACGATGCCACACGCGAGGGCGGTACCTACGAGGACCGGCTGGAACTCGGCAAGCTGCTCCACGACGAGGTACAGGCACGGCAGGCGGCACTCGCCGAGTCGGTCCTCGCCGCTCTGCATCCCCATGCGGAGGCGGAGCTCCTGTCGGAGCCGTCCCAGCAGTACTTCCTCAGTGCGTCGTTCCTGGTGGACCGGGGGCGGGCCGACGAGTTCTCGGAGGCGGCCGACGAAGTGGCCGGCGAGCAGCCCGAGGGAGTCGACATCCGGGTCCGCGGGCCGCTGCCGCCGTACAGCTTCGCCTGACCTCAGTCGTCAGGATCCACACGGAGAAAAGGCAGGTGGGACACCGTGGGACTCGTGGCAGAGATCCTGGCCCTGCCCGCAGCTCCCTTCCGGGGCGTCGCATGGGTGCTGGACAAGGTGGCCCGTGCCGCCGAGCAGGAGTACTACGACCCCGGACCGGTTCAGGAGGCGCTTGCCGGCCTCGAACGGGAGCGGGAGGAGGGCCTCATCGACGACGAGGAGTTCGAGCAGCGGGAAGAGCCGCTCATGCAGCGGCTCGAGGAGATCCGGGCCTATCAGCTCGGCAACGTCGGGCCGCCGGACGGCACTTAGCCGGGGCGAGGAGAGAAGCATCATGAACAACGCCGTGATCGGCACCGCTCTGGTCGGTGGTTACGTACTGGGGCGTACGAAGAAGGGGAAGCTGGCGCTGGGCCTGGCGATGGCGATGGCCGGGTCGCGGATCAAGCCTGTCCAGCTGGGCAAATCGCTCGCGAACTCGCCGTTCCTGAGCAATGTGAACGACCAGGTGCGCGGCGAACTCATGACCGCGGGCAAGTCGGCGGCCACGACGGTGCTCAACGCCAAGGCCGAGCACCTGGCGGACGCCCTGCACGACCGCACCGACGGCCTGCGCGAAGGCAGGGAGGAAGAAGCCACGGACGACGACGAGCACAAGGACGAGCACGAGGACGAGCATCAGGACGACGGCGACAAGCCGCAGCCGCGGAAGAGCTCTTCCTCCGGCCGAAGCACCGCTTCGGCGGAGAAGAAGCCCGAGGGAACGGCGAAGCGCTCGACACGGCGGACCTCCACGTCCGGAGCGTCGAAGAGCAGCCGTTCCGGAAGTACCAGGAGGAAGGACGATGGCTGACACGAAGGGTTCGGGACGAGGAGCCACGGGCACCAAGGACGCCGACCGCACCTCCGACGGATCCAGGACACAGAAGCTGCTGGACCAGAACCCCGGCGCCAACCGCCTGGCGGAGGAGTTCCAGTCGTACGTCCAGGCGCGCCTCGACAAGGCACTTACCGGCGTCGGCCATCGTGTCGGCGACGTGGCGGCCAAGGTGGGCGCGGCGCACATCGGCCCCCGAGAGGCGCTGCACGGCGCCAAGGCCGTGGCCGTGCACGCCAAGGACGCGGTCATGGACAAGATCACGTCCGACAGTTCGGACGAGCCACGCTCCTCGGCCGCGAACGCGGGCGACAAGAGCCTGACCGTCATCGAGGACATCGACGTCGGCGTTCCGGTCGAGCAGGCGTACAACCAGTGGACCCAGTTCCAGGAGTTCAGCCGGTTCGCCAAGGGGGTGGTCTCGGTCGATCAGGAGAACGAGACGACCACCCAGTGGCAGGTGAAGGTCGCGAAGTCGAGCCGGGCCTGGAAGGGGACCATCACCGAACAGGTCCCCGACGAGCGCATCGCCTGGACGTCCGAGGGAGCCAAGGGAACGACCCGAGGCGTGGTCACCTTCCACCCGCTGGGCGAGAACCTGACCAAGGTCCTGCTGGTCATGGAGTACTACCCGAAGGGCATCGTCGAGAAGACGGGCGCTCTCGTCCGGGCCCAGGGCCGACGCGCCCGGCTCGACCTCAAGGCGTTCCGCACGTTCGTGATGATGCAGGGCGAGGCGACCGGATCCTGGCGCGGTGAGATCCGCGACGGCGAGGTCGTCGCCGGCCCGGACGAGGACGAGGACGAGGAGCAGGACGAGGACGCCGACGAGACCGAGTACGACGACAGGGAGCGGGAAGACGCGGAGGACGACGCCGAGGACGCGTACGAGTCCGGAGAGGAACCGGAGGACGCGTACGAGGACGAGGCGCGCGAGACCGACGAGTACGACGAAGAACCCGAAGAACCCGAAGAGGAGGAGGACGAGGACCGATACGAGGACGACGAGGACGACGTAGACGAAGAGGCCGACGCGGAGGCGGAGGACCAACCCCGCGCCCGTCGAAGCCGAAAGAGCTGACGCCCAGGAAGCGAGGTCGAATCCGCCGTGGCTGCATCGGAGTCCGCCGGCCCCTCGGTCGCACGCCCCCTGACCCCGTACGGGCAGACACAGGGCGCGAACCTCGCCGACATCCTTGAACGGGTGCTCGACAAGGGCATCGTGATCGTCGGGGACATCAGGATCAACCTGCTCGACATCGAGCTGCTCACCATCAAGCTCCGGCTCCTCGTCGCCTCGGTCGACAAGGCCAGGGAGATCGGGATCGACTGGTGGGAGCACGATCCGGCGCTGTCCTCGCGGGCCGAACCCCGGCAGGAGCTGGAGAAGGAGAACAAGCGCCTGCGCGCCGAGCTCGAGGAGCTCAGGGCGCGGCCCAGGTCCCGCTCCGCACTGCCGGAGGGTTCGGCGCACCGCCGGCGCCGTCCGTCCGAGAAGGAGACCGAGCGGCGGACCGGACCGGAGCGGAGGGGCAGACGCGCAGAGGACGACAGCGAAGCCGAGGAACGCCGGGACTGACGTCATGAACGCAGAACTCAGCTACACGTACGCCGTCGTACGCCCGACCCCCGACCTGGCCGAGGGCACCCTGCCGGGGGTCGCGGGCGTCGCGTCGGGCGCGGTCCGGCTGGTCGGTGCGGCCGGTGTGGCGGCCGCGGTCGGATCCGTCCCGGAGAGCGACTTCTCCGAGGCGGCTCTGCAGGTCCGCCTGGAGAACCTGGCATGGCTCGAGCGCGTGGCACGGGCGCACCACGGTGTCGTGGAGTTCCTCGCGTCGCGCACGACCGTGCTCCCGCTCAGGCTGGCGACGGTCTACGTGGACGACGACCGGGTCCGCGACGTACTGCGCCGGGGCGCGGAGGCGTTCACCCGCATGCTGGACCGGTTCGCCGGGCAGGTGGAGTGGGGCGTGAAGGTCTACGCCGAGATCCCCCGCGAACCCGCCGAGCCGGACGACGACGAGGCGGACGCTCCCGATCCCGGCCGCTCCTACCTGCGGAAGCGCCGCCGGCAGCGCGCTGACCAGGGAGCCGCACGGTCCGCCGCGGCCGAGGCGGTGGAGAGGATCGAGGCGGCCGCCGGAGAGGTCGCCGTGGAGCTGGCGCGGCACCGCCCGCAGCAGGGCGAACTGGCCGTCGGGACGGGAGAGAACATCGCCAACGACTCCTACCTCGTGCCCGGGAAGCGGTCCGAGGAGTTCCGCGACCGCGTCCGGCGCTCGACCCGGGATCTGCAGGGGGTACGGGTCGAGATCACCGGGCCGTGGGCACCCTACTCCTTCGCGGTCCTCACGGAACCGGAGGCACCCGAGGGGGTGCTCCGACCGTGACGGCCCGCGACGAAGCCGAGCTCCCTCAGCGGCAGATCGCCCTCATCGACCTCCTGGACCGGCTGCTGAACGGAGGCGTCGTCCTGACCGGGGACCTGGTCCTGACGATCGCCGACATCGACCTGGTCAGAATCTCCCTGCGTGCCGTCATCGTCGCCGTCCAGGAGGACGGCCGATGGGCCCTCACCCCACTCGTGCCGGGTCATGCACGCGAGTTGGAGGGACCCCACGATGACCGGGCCCTCTGACCGCGCCGACTCCACCGGATCCGACCGGAGGCGCGAGGTCGCGGACGCCGCGCGACGGGCTTTCGCCCTGCTGCCGGCGCGTGCGGACGAGCTGTCGGCCGTCGACGACCGGACGGGTCTGCCCGCGCGCCGTCTCCACGCCGACCCGGAATCCGTGGAGCGTGACCTCGTCACTCTCGTGCTGACCATCGTCGAACTCCTGCGACAGCTGATGGAGCGACAGGCCCTGCACCGCGTGGACCAGGGAGACCTGACCGAGGAGCAGGAGGAGAGGCTGGGCCTGACGCTGATGCTCCTCCACGACCGGATGACCGAGCTCTGCGACCACTACGGGCTGACCCTGGACGACCTCAATCTCGACCTCGGACCGCTGGGTACGCTCCTGCCGCCGTGACGCCTCCTTCACGAAGGCGGTCGCGACAGCGGGCTCGCGTCGATGTGCCGGAGCAGCGAGCCCACGTCGTCGTACACGGCGACCGCGCCCGCGGCCTCCAGCTCCCCCTGTGACACGCCGCCCGTCAGCAGGCCCACGCAGGGCACTCCGGCGCGGCCCGCCGCCTCGACGTCCCACACCGTGTCGCCGACGAACACCGCGGACGCCGGTTCGGCGTGGACGGCTCCGAGCGCGCGTTCCACGAGATCGGGGGCGGGTTTGGTGACGTCCACGTCAGCGCCCGACGTCGCCGCGGCGATCACGTCGTCCGCGTCCAGCCGTCGCCGTACCGCCGAGACGTCCGCCGCGCCGGCCGAACTGGCGAGCACCACCGTCCAGCCGCGCGCCGCCACGGCGCGCAGCAGGTCAGCGGCGCCGTCGAAGGGACGCAGGACCTCGTGCCACGTCGCGTAGAGGACGCCGTGCGCCGCCGCGACGGACTCGTCCTGCCGCTTGTCGCGGTCCGGTCCGAGGACCTCGTCCAGGAGGCGGTCGGCTCCCATGCCGATCGCCCCGTGGATGCGGGCCATGGGCACGTCGTGCCCGTGCTGTCGCAGGGCCTGCCACCAGGACGTCACATGAAGGTAGTTGGTGTCGACCAGGGTGCCGTCGAGGTCGAACAGGGCAGCAGCGCGGGAGTGTTCGCCGTCGTCGTGTCGTGTCGCCGTCATCGCGTCCGTCCTCCTCCGCGTCGGACGTCGGCGCACACCGGATCTCCGTCGTACGGCTCCTCGGCGGAACCGACGTCACCCGGCGACTGCCCGACTTCCGCACCCGCATACCCCGCATGCACCCGCACGGTCTGGGTACTCGCCTGCCACCAGGCCGCCCGCACGACCCGCACCATGGCCCTGCGCGCGGCGACGGCCGGAACCGGCTCGAGGGAGATGACGGAGATGGTGCACGACACGATCAAGGTGGACGCCCCGCTGCGTGAGGTCTACGACCAGTGGACCCAGTTCGAGGAGTTTCCCCGCTTCATGGCCGGCGTGGAGTCGGTGGAGCAGCTGGACGACATGCACTGTCACTGGACGACGAAGATCGCCGGAGTGACGCGGGAGTTCGACACGGAGATCGTCGACCAGCTTCCCGACGAACGGATCTCCTGGCGCACGGTCGGCGGCGACACGAAGCAGAAGGGCGTCGTCACGTTCCAGCGCCTGGACGACATGCACACACGGGTGACGCTGGCGATGGACGTCGAGCCCGAGGGAGTGACCGAGAAGACCGCCGCGGCTCTGGGCATGATCGACAGTCGGGTGGAGGGGGACCTGTACCGCTTCAAGCAGTACATCGAGGATCGCGGGGCGGCGACCGGCGGGTGGCGCGGACGGGTGCGCCCCTCGGATGCCGACGCCGCGAGCGGTTCCGCCGGCATGGACCACCCCGCAGGTCGCGCCGGCACTCCTCCCGGTGACGCGCCCATGGAACCCGGACCGAAGAACCTGCCCCCGAATCCCGTGTGAGACGGGGCCGGAAACGGCACATGAACCCCGTGGATGGGGGCATCGGCCAGTCAAGGAGCCTCGTGGCTGCGCACGCGCAGACACGTCGAGGAGCCTCCTGAAGGAGGACCGCATCGTGTCACTCGACGGAAAGCACGTGCTCGTACTCACGACGAACTACGGCACGGAGGAGCACGAGTTGAACCATCCGGTGGCCGTTCTGCGTGACGCCGGGGCCGCCGTGACGGTCGCCGCGCTGCGGGACGAGCCCGTACTGACCCTGCTCTCCGACCGGCGGCTGGGCTCGGCCTACGCGCCCGACACCACACTGGCGGAGGCGACGGCGGACGCGTACGACGCCGTGGTCGTCCCGGGCGGCACCGTGAACGCCGACCGGCTGCGCACCGACGCCGACGCGCAGCGCCTCGTCTCCGCGTTCGCCGGGGCGGGCAAGCCGGTGGCCGCGATCTGTCACGGCCCCTGGCTGCTGGTGGAGGCCGGGATCGTACGGGACCGGCAGCTCACCTCGTACCCCTCCCTGCGGTCCGACCTCGAGAACGCGGGCGGCAGCTGGCGCGACCGGGAGGTCGTCGTCGACGACTCCGGCCGGCACCCGCTGATCACGTCCCGCAGACCGGACGACCTGGAGGCCTTCTCGGCCGCGATCGTCCGCGTGTTGAGCGAGGACACCTGACCGAGGACGCCGGGCGGGCGCCTGGGGCCCCTCAGCTCCAGGCGCTGCGCAGTTCGTCCCGGTGCACGGTGGTCCAGTGCTCGAAGTCCTGCAGCTCCGGGACGAGTCCGCGCACGGCGGCGAGGTCGCGGGCGGCGACGAAGCGATGCTCGCAGTCGGCGTAGTACTGGAACATGTTCCCCGCCTCCTGGGCCGCCGGACGCCCCGACGCGCGGTACGCGTCGGGGGTCAGCGGTCGGTAGCGCACCGGCAGACCGACGCGCTCCGTGAGGACCGCCGCCATGTCGGCGACCGTGAGATGGCCTCCGGCGACGCTGATCGTCGCGGCGATGAAGTCGGTTCCGCGGCGGAACACGGCCAGGGCGACCCTGCCGATGTCGTCCGCCGCGATCCCGCACAGCCGCTTCTCCCCCATCGGGTACCGCAGCCACAGCTCGCCGTCCTCGCCCCGCACCGGGGAGTGCCCGCCGAGCAGATTGCCCCAGTAGAACGTGGTGCGCAGGAAGGTCGTCGGTACGCCCTCGTCGCCGAAGCACCGGTCCGCCTCCGCCTTGCCGTCGAAGTGCGGCACCTTGTAACGGCCCTGGAGGGTCGGCATCCGCGGGTCGTCGAGCGGGATGCAGTCGCGGGTGTCCTCCAGCGTGGACCAGATCGCGTGTTGCACCGCCGCGTGCGCGGCGGCCTCGGCCAGGGCGCGGGCCTGAGCCTTCTCGCGCTCGGCGGACATGTGCTCCCAGAAGTTCGTGACGAGGTACGCGCCGTAGGTGTGTGCGAAGGCGGCCTTCAGGCTGGGCGGGTCGTCCATGTCCGCCCGGACGATCTCGGCCCCGTGGCGCTCCAGCTCCCGCGCCGGCCCGGACTCCGGATGCCGGGTGATCGCGCGTACGGCGAACTCCGACTCCGGGTCCGCCAGGATCGCGCGGGCGAGTCCGCCGCCCTGCCGTCCGGTCGCGCCGAACACCGCGATGATCTTCTTGGTCTCGGTCATGGCCCACTCGCCGCCTCGTACAGCTCTGCCACCTGCCCCGCGACTACCCCGGTCCCGCCCGGTCAGTCCCCCGGGGCCTACGGGCCCCGCGGGCCCAGGCCGGCTCCTCACCCGGCCTCGGCGGCCGTCCCCCGGGTCGTCCCACCGCGGGCCGTCGCCGCGCGCTCGTCGGCCGACGCCAGCCAGAAGTACACCGGCGGCAGACCGAGCTCGAGCGCGGTCAGCGGGACCTGCCACCAGTGCGGCATGCCGTGCACCGCCATCGAGAGCAGCCGGCCCACCCCGCCGAGCAGGAACACGGCGGTGAGGCCGCGCACCAGCCCGGCGGGGATCGGCGACTGCCGGGCGGCCCAGATCCAGGCGAGGCCGAACCCGAGGAAGATCGCGTTGTAGAACCGCTCCCGGCTGTCGACGGTGGCGCCCGCCGACTCCTCGCCCGGCACGGACGCGATCCCGAGCAGCACGTGGAAGAGCCCGATGGCCACACACGCGTACCCCATCAGCAGAGCCAGCCCCTTGAGCCAACCGGCCTTCGTCACGATGCACCGCCCCCTTCGGCGTGGGTGACACGCACCTTGGTGGACACGTGTCCAGTAAGCGTCAGCCAAGTGCACTGGTAGACACATGTCAAGTAAGCTGACGAGGTGACACCGACCCCGCGCCGGAGACTCGCCCCCGGCGACCGCCGCCGCCAACTCCTCGACATCGGGGCGCAGTTGTTCGCGGAGCTGCCGTACGACGAGGTCCGCATGGACCAGGTCGCGGCACGCGCCGGAGTGTCCCGCGCGCTGCTGTACCGGTACTTCCCGAACAAGCGGGACCTGTTCACGGCCGTCTACCGACAGGCGACCGACCGGCTCGTCGAAACCGTCCGGCTCGATCCGGCGGCCGGTCTCGAACAGCAGCTGCGGGACGGGCTCGACGCCCACTTCGACTACTTCACGGCCAACCGTCACGCCGTGCTCGCCGCCAACCGGGTCCTCGCCTCCGACCCCACGATCCAGGCGATGATGGCCGACGAGCTGAACGTGATGTGCGAGCGCCTCCTCGACGGCGGCACCCTCGGGGACGCCCCCAGGGAGGCGGTCGGCGCCGTCGTGATGAGCTGGCTCGTCTTCGTCCGCGTGCTGTGCGTGGAGTGGCTGCAGCAACCGTCCTTCAGCCGCGAGGAGTTGCGCGAGATGTGCATCGGCTCGCTGCTCGGCGCACTGCGCCCCCTGGCCGGTGAACGCGACGGGACGGGACGATCCACGGTGTCGCCCCGGGGCCCGGGCGATCTTCACGCCTAGACTCGGACAGATGCACGGCACCACCCCCCAGGGCCCCCTTCCCGGCCGCACTCCCCCGCCCGGCGCGTCCGCGCACGACCCGTTCGTGCGGGTGCGCGGCGCCCGGGAGCACAATCTGCGCGACGTCGACGTGGACCTGCCGCGTGACGCGCTCACCGTCTTCACGGGCGTCTCCGGCTCCGGCAAGTCCTCCCTCGCCTTCGGCACCGTCTACGCCGAGGCGCAGCGCCGGTACTTCGAGTCGGTGGCGCCGTACGCGCGCCGGCTGATCCACCAGGTGGGCGCGCCGAAGGTCGGGGAGATCACCGGGCTGCCGCCGGCCGTCTCTCTGGAGCAGCGGCGTTCCGCGCCGAACGCCCGCTCGTCGGTCGGTACGGTCACCACGCTCTCGAACTCGCTGCGGATGCTGTACTCGCGGGCCGGCGCGTACCCGCCGGGCGCGGCGCGGCTCGACTCGGACGCGTTCTCCCCGAACACCGCCGCCGGCGCCTGCCCCGAGTGCCACGGACTGGGCCGGGTGCACACCACGAGCGAGGAACTGCTCGTCCCGGACCCCTCGCTGTCGATCCGGGAGGGCGCGATCGCGGCCTGGCCGGGGGCCTGGCAGGGCAAGAACCTGCGGGACGTCCTCGACGCGCTCGGGTACGACGTCGACCGGCCGTGGCGGGAGCTGGACGCGAAGGACCGCGCGTGGATCCTGTTCACCGACGAGCAGCCGGTCGTCACGGTGCATCCCGTGCGGGAGGCCGATCGCATCCAACGCCCCTACCAGGGCACGTACATGAGCGCCCGCCGGTACGTGACGCACACCTTCGCCGATTCGAAGAGCGCCACGCTGCGGGCGAAGGCCGAGCGGTTCCTGACGAGCGCGCCCTGCGCGGTGTGCGGGGGCCGGCGGCTGCGGCCGGAGGCGCTGGCGGTGACGTTCGCGGGGCGGACGATCGCGGAGCTGGCGGGGCTGCCGCTGACGACGCTCGCGGAGGTGCTGGCCCACCCCGCGCAGGACGAGACGGCGCGGGTGCTGACGGCGGACCTGGCCGCCCGGATCGGGACGGTGACGGAGCTGGGCCTGGGCTATCTGAGCCTGGACCGCGCCACGCCGACGCTCTCCGACGGCGAGCTGCAGCGGCTGCGGCTGGCCACGCAGCTGCGCTCCGGGCTCTTCGGCGTGGTGTACGTGCTCGACGAGCCGTCGGCCGGACTGCACCCGGCGGACACCGAGGCGCTGCTCGTGGTCCTGGACCGGCTGAAGGCGGCCGGGAACACGGTGTTCGTGGTGGAGCACCATCTGGACGTGGTGCGGCACGCGGACTGGCTGGTGGACGTGGGCCCGAAGGCCGGGGTGCACGGCGGCCGGGTCCTGCACAGCGGCCCGCCGCAGGCGCTGGCCGGCGTCCCCGAATCGGCGACCCGTCGCTTCCTGTTCGACCGGGCGCCGCTCCCGGAGCGGCCGGTGCGGACGCCCGTCGGCTGGCTGCGTACCGGGCCCCTCACCCGGCACAACCTGGTCGACCTCGACGCGGCCTTCCCGCTCGGTGTGCTCACGGCGGTGACCGGCGTCTCCGGATCGGGCAAGTCCACCCTGGTCGGTGCGCTCACCGATGAACTGGCGGGCGTGGAGCGGGTGGTGACGGTCGATCAACGACCCATCGGCCGAACGCCGCGCTCCAACCCGGCCACCTACACGGGCCTGTTCGACGTGGTGCGCAAGCTGTTCGCGGCCACGGACGCGGCCCGGGAGCGCGGCTACAAGGCGGGGCGCTTCTCGTTCAACGTGACCGGTGGCCGCTGCGAGACCTGCCAGGGCGAGGGATTCGTCTCGGTGGAGCTGCTGTTCCTGCCGAGCACGTACACGCCCTGCCCGGACTGTCACGGCGCGCGGTACAACGCCGAGACCCTGGAGGTCCGGCTGCACGGGCTGACGGTGGCCGAAGTCCTCGATCTCACCGTGGAGTCGGCGGCGGAGTTCTTCGCGGACACCCCGGCGGCGGCCCGGACCCTGCGCACCCTGCTCGATGTCGGCCTCGGTTATCTCCGCCTCGGCCAGCCCGCCACCGAGCTCTCCGGCGGCGAGGCCCAGCGCATCAAACTGGCCGCCGAACTCCAGGCCGTCCGCCGCACCCCCACCCTGTACGTCCTCGACGAACCGACCACCGGATTGCACCCGGCGGACGTCGAGGTGCTGATGACCCAGCTGAACGCCCTGGTGGACACCGGCCACACGGTCGTCGTCGTGGAGCACGACATGGACGTGGTCGCCGCCGCCGACTGGGTCGTCGACCTCGGCCCCGGCGGCGGCGCGGCGGGAGGCCGCATCGTGGCCGAGGGCCCGCCGGCAGCGGTCGCCGCCGTACCGGGGCGGAGCACCACCGCCCCGTATCTGGCACGGGCCCTCGGAGTCTGAGTACGCCGCCGTGTCAGCGGCGCGCCTTGCGGTTGGCCCGCAGCCACTCGCGGTTCATGGCGGCGATGGACGGCAGCGGGATGCCCTTGGGGCAGGCCGTGGCGCATTCGCCGGTCAGGGTGCAGCCGCCGAAGCCCTCGTCGTCCATCTGGGCCACCATGTCGAGGACCCGGGTCTCGCGCTCCGGGGCGCCCTGCGGGAGCACGTTGAGGTGGTTGACCTTGGCCGAGGTGAACAGCATCGCGGAGCCGTTCGGGCAGGCCGCCACGCAGGCGCCGCAGCCGATGCACTCGGCGTGCTCGAAGGCGGAGTCGGCGTCGGCCTTGGGAACCGGGGTGGCGTGGGCCTCGGGAGCCGAGCCGGTCGGGGCGCTGATGTAGCCGCCGGCCTGGATGATCCGGTCGAAGGCGGAGCGGTCGACGACCAGGTCCTTGACGACCGGGAAGGCGGCCGCGCGCCAGGGCTCGACGTCGATGGTGTCGCCGTCGCGGAAGGACCGCATGTGGAGCTGGCAGGTGGTGGTCCGCTCCGGGCCGTGGGCGTCGCCGTTGATGACGAGGCTGCACGCGCCGCAGATGCCCTCGCGGCAGTCGTGGTCGAAGGCGACGGGGTCCTCGCCCTTGAGGATGAGCTCCTCGTTGAGGGTGTCGAGCATCTCCAGGAAGGACATGTCCGGGGAGATCCCGTCCACCTCGTACGTGGACATCGCGCCGTCGGCGTCGGCGTTCCGCTGCCGCCAGACGCGCAGGTTGAGCTTCATGCGTAGCTCCGCTGGGTGGGGTGGACGTACTCGAAGGTCAGGTCTTCCTTGTGGAGGACGGGGGCGGCGTCGCCCCCGCCGAACTCCCAGGCCGCGGCGTACGCGAACTCCTCGTCGCGGCGGGCGGCCTCGCCGTCCGGGGTCTGGGACTCCTCGCGGAAGTGGCCGCCGCAGGACTCGGCGCGGTGCAGCGCGTCGAGGCACATCAGCTCGGCGAGCTCCAGGTAGTCCACGACGCGGTTGGCCTTCTCCAGCGACTGGTTGAACTCCTCGCCCGTGCCGGGGACCTTGATCCGCCGCCAGAACTCCTCGCGGATCTGCGGGATCCGGGCGAGCGCCTTGCGCAGGCCCTCCTCGGTGCGGGCCATGCCGCAGTACTCCCACATGAGTTCGCCGAGTTCGCGGTGGAAGGAGTCGGGGGTGCGGTCGCCGTCGACGACGAGCAGCAGCCGGAGCCGGTCCTCGGTCTCGGCCAGCACCTCCCGTACGGCGGGGTCGTCGTCGGTGAGCGGCTCGGTCCTCGGGGCGCGGGCCAGGTAGTCGTTGATCGTCGACGGGAGGACGAAGTAGCCGTCCGCCAGGCCCTGCATCAGTGCGGACGCGCCGAGCCGGTTGGCGCCGTGGTCGGAGAAGTTGGCCTCGCCGATCGCGAACAGGCCGGGCACGGTGGTCTGCAGGTCGTAGTCGACCCAGAGTCCGCCCATCGTGTAGTGGACGGCCGGGTAGATCCGCATCGGAGTCTCGTACGGGTTCTCCGCGGTGATCCGCGCGTACATGTCGAAGAGGTTGCCGTACTTCTCCTCGACCTTGTCGCGGCCCATCCGGCGGATCGCGTCGGCGAAGTCGAGGTAGACCCCCTGGCCTCCGGGGCCGACGCCGCGGCCCTCGTCGCAGACGTTCTTCGCGGCGCGGGAGGCGATGTCGCGGGGCACGAGGTTGCCGAAGGAGGGGTAGATGCGCTCCAGGTAGTAGTCGCGCTCGTCCTCGGGGATCTCGTTCGCGGGCCGCGTGTCACCCTGCGCCTTCGGTACCCAGATGCGACCGTCGTTGCGCAGCGACTCGCTCATCAGCGTCAGCTTGGACTGATGGTCGCCGGTGCGCGGGATGCAGGTGGGGTGGATCTGGGTGAAGCAGGGGTTGGCGAAGTACGCGCCGCGGCGGTGCGCCCGCCACACGGCGGTGGCGTTGGAGTTCATCGCGTTCGTCGACAGGTAGAAGACGTTGCCGTAGCCGCCGCTGGCGAGGACGACGGCGTCCGCGTAGTAGGTGTCGATCTCGCCCGTGACGAGGTCCCGGGCGACGATGCCGCGGGCCCGGCCGTCGACGACGATCAGGTCGAGCATCTCGGTGCGCGGGTGCAGTTCGACGTTGCCGGCGGCGACCTGCCGGGACAGCGCCTGGTACGCGCCGAGCAGCAGCTGCTGGCCCGTCTGGCCGCGGGCGTAGAAGGTGCGGGAGACCTGGACGCCGCCGAAGGAGCGGGTGTCGAGCAGGCCGCCGTACTCGCGGGCGAAGGGGACGCCCTGGGCGACGCACTGGTCGATGATCTCGACGGAGATCTGGGCGAGCCGGTGCACGTTGGACTCGCGGGCCCGGAAGTCGCCGCCCTTGACGGTGTCGTAGAAGAGCCGGTGGACGGAGTCGCCGTCGTTGCGGTAGTTCTTCGCGGCGTTGATGCCGCCCTGCGCGGCGATGGAGTGGGCCCGGCGCGGGGAGTCCTGGTAGCAGAACTGGACGACGTGGTACCCCTGTTCGGCGAGGGTGGCGCCGGCGGAGCCGCCGGCGAGGCCGGTGCCGACGACGATCACGGTGTGCTTGCGCCGGTTGGCGGGGTTGACCAGCCTCGCCTGGAAGCGGCGGGTGTCCCAGCGTTCGGCGATGGGCCCGTCGGGGGCCGCGGTGTCGGCGAGCGGTGCGCCGGTCGTGTAGTCGAGGAAGCTCATGTCAGCTCACTGCTCCGGTCATCACGGCGATCGGTACGGAGACGAAGCCCGCGGTCAGCACGAGGGCGAGGCCGTTGGCGAGGACCTTCAGGAGCCGCTCGCGGCGGGCGTTGCCGACGCCGAGGGTCTGCGCGGCGCTCCAGAAGCCGTGCCGGACGTGCAGGCCGACGGCCAGCATCGCGACGAGGTAGATCACGTTGCCGTACCAGGTGGAGAAGGTGTCGACGACGTTCTGGTAGGGCTTGCCGTCCTCGAAGCCGCCGGGGTGGACGGTGCCGGTGGTCAGGTCGAGGATGTGCCAGACGATGAACAGGCCGAGGATGATCCCGCCCCAGCGCATGGTGCGGGTGGCGTACGAGGCGCGCTTGCGGCGGTGCACGTAGCCGGTCGGGCGGGCCTTGATGTCGCGGCGGCTGAGCTGGTACGCGGAGACGGCGTGGGCGGCCACGGCGGCGAGCAGCACGATCCGGACCAGCCACAGGGCCCAGGAGTGGTGCAGGACGGGTGCGCCCATCACGCGCAGCCAGTGGCCGTAGGCGTTGAACTCCTCGGGGCCGAAGAAGATCTTCAGATTGCCCATGACGTGGGCGACGAGGTAGCCCAGCATGATCAGGCCGCTGACGGCCATGACGGTCTTCTTGCCGAGGGTCGACGCCCAGAAGCCGCCGGACGGGCGTGGAGATCGCGGTGATCCTTGGGTGGACGGCCGTCGGTCCGTCCTGGTTGCCAGAGCCATGGCAACGACGCTAGGGCGGGCACCCCCGAGAGGTCCAAGACATGGTCCCGCTGATCTCGATAGGCTGATCCTATGCAGCTGCAGCAGCTCCAGTACTTCGTGGCCGTCGCGGAGACCCGGCACTTCACCCGCGCCGCCGAGCGCGTGCACGTCTCCCAGCCCTCGCTCTCGCAGCAGATCAAGGCGCTGGAGAAGGAGCTGGGGGCGGAGCTGTTCAGCCGGGCGCGCGGGAACATCGCGCTGACCGACGCCGGCGAGGCGCTGCTGCCACTGGCCCGGCGGATCCTCGCCGACACCGACACCGCGCGGCACGAGGTGCAGGAGCTGGTGCAGCTGCGGCGCGGCCGGGTCCGGCTCGGGGCGACGCCGAGCCTGTGCACGGGCCTGCTGCCGGAGGTGCTGCGGGCCTTCCACGACCGCCACCCGGGAATCCGCCTGCTCATCGAGGAGGGCGGCTCGCACGACCTCGTGCGGCAGCTGGCGCGCGGCGCGCTGGACCTGGCGCTGGTGGTGCTGCCGCTGCCGACGGCGTCACCGGCGCTGACGACGGTCGAGCTGTTCCGGGAGGACCTGGTGGCGGTGTCGGCGCAGGGGCCGGCCGCCGCGGGCCCGGTCCGCATCGCGGACCTGCGCGACCGCCCGCTCGTGATGTTCCGGCACGGCTACGACCTGCGGGAACTGACCGTGGCGGCCTGCCGGGCGGAGGGCTTCGAGCCGTCGTACACGGTGGAGGGCGGCGAGATGGACGCGGTGCTCGGCTTCGTGCGGGCCGGGCTCGGCACGGCCGTGGTCCCGCGCATGGTCGCCGACGCGGCGGACCTTCTGGTCACGCCGCTGGCACCGCCCGGCCTGCGCCGCACCATCGCCCTGGCGCACCGCTCGGACGTGGCCCCGCCACGGGCGGCGCGGGAGCTCCAGCGGATGCTCCTGGCCACGCGCGGCGCCCGCGGCGACTGAGGAGGGGCGCCCGGTGCGGCGGGCGCCTCCGTCAGACCGCGTCCGCCAGGGACAGCGCGTGCAGGCGTTCCGGCGGGCCGGGGCGGGCGTAGTACCAGCCCTGGGCGGTGTCGCAGCCGAGTTCGCGCAGCTGCTCCGCCTGCGCGCCCGTCTCCACGCCCTCGACCGTGACCGCCAGTTCCAGGCTGTGGGCCAGCGCGACTATGCCCTCGACGATCTTCACGTCGACCGGGTCCGCCGGCTGCTGCTGCATGCTGCGGGTGAACGAGCGGTCCAGTTTGAGGACGCTCACCGGCAGCCGGCGCAGGTTCGCCAGGTTCGAGTACCCCGTGCCGAAGTCGTCGAGCGCGATGTCCACGCCCATCTCGGCGAGCTGCCGCAGCGGCTTGAGCAGGTCCTCGTCCGCGCCGATCAGCGCCGACTCGGTGAGCTCCAGGCAGAGCGCGCCCGGCTCCAGGCCGGAGCGCTCCAGGACCTCGACGGTGTCGGCGACCAGCCGCGGGTGGTGCAGCTGGGTCGGCGACAGGTTGACGTTGATCCGCAGCGGGCCGCCGGCCGCGCTGTAAGGCGTCTGGGTCTGCCAGAACCGGGCCTGGCGGACGGCCTCTTGTAGCACCCAGCGCCCCAACGGCACGATGAGCCCGGTGTGTTCGGCGAGCGGGATGAACCGGTCGGGGCCGAGCACCCCGTGCTGCGGATGGCACCAGCGCACCAGCGCCTCCGCGCCGTGCACGCTGCCGTCGCCGAGGTGCACGAGAGGCTGGTACTCGATGAAGAACTCGCCGCGCTCCAGCGCGGCGGGCAGCGCGGTGGTCAGCCCGTGCCGGGTGATCGCCCGGGCGTCCGCCTCGGCGTCGGCGAACTCGAACCGGCTGCCGCCCGCCGACTTGGCCCGGTACATCGTGATGTCGGCGCTGCGCAGCACCTCCGCCGGGGTGCGCTCCCCCGCCGGGCCCTCGACGATGCCGATGCTGCCGCGGACGGTCAGTTCGCGGCCCTCGATCCGGATGGGCGCGGCGAGCTGGTGCAGGATGCGGTGGGCGAGTTCGGTGACGCCCTCCGCGGTACCCGGCCCGGTGGTGAGCGCGACGAACTCGTCGCCGCCCAGCCGGGCCACCATCTCGCCCGGCGCGGCCACACAGCTCTGCAGCCGGTCGGCGACCTCCACCAGGAGCCGGTCGCCGGCCGAGTGGCCGAGGCTGTCGTTGATGGCCTTGAAGCCGTCGAGGTCGAGGTAGCACAGGCCGAAGCGGGCGCCGTCCTGCGGGGCGAGCGCCTTCTCGAGCCGCTCGAAGAACAGCGTCCGGTTGGGCAGTCCGGTGAGCGCGTCGTGCGTGGCCTCGTACCGCAGCCGGAGGTTGAGCAGCCGGCGCTCGGTGGTGTCTTCCAGGAGCGCGAGCTGGTACTGCGGCCGGCCCTCGGCGTCGCGGAGCAGCGACACCGTCAGATTGGTCCACAGGACGGTGCCGTCGGTGCGGTAGTACGGCTTCTCCACGCGGTAGTGGTCGCGCTCGCCGCGCACCAGCTCGCCGTAGAGCTTCCACACGTGCGGGGCGTCCTCGGGGTGGCCCCAGTCCTGGACGTTGCGGCTGCGGACGGTGTTCTCCAGGCCGCCGAACATCCGGGTGAGGGTCTCGTTGACCTCCAGGACGTTGCCGTCGAGGTCGGCGATGCCGATGCCGACGGCGGCCCCGTCGAACACGGCCCGGAACCGGGTCTCGGTGGCGTGCAGGGCGATCTCGGCGGCGCTGCGGGCGGAGAGCGCCGAGTGTGCGATGGCCTCCTGCTCGCTCAGGGTGCGCTGGCGCAGCGCCTGGGCGAAGCCGGCGGCCATGGCGTGCTGGAGGCGGGCGCAGCGGGCGCGGGCCTCCTCGGACATCTGGCCGCCGTCCGCGCCGCAGTAGAGCACCAGGTACGAGTCGACGACGCCGAGGCTGCGCTGGAGCGCCTCGGGGTCGGTGCAGTGCGCGGCGACGAGTCCGGCGCCGGCGCGGTGCGCGGCTGCGGAGGCGGCCGGGTCGTGGGCGGGCGCGCGCAGCGCGTCGCGGAGTTCGCGGGCGAGCGGAAGCAGATACTCCGCGACTTCGGCGCGGGTCAACGACGTGGCGGTCACCGGGAAGACCGCTCTGCTCCAGATCGTCGTGAACCGTCGGAGTCTGTCCTCCGGGTCGTCCGGCTCCGCACCGGCGCCGGAGGTGGGCGGCACCCTCACGCCTTGCGCCCCACCCCTGCGAAGCCGGAGAAGGCGAAGGGATCCTCCTGGTCCAGGGGACCTTCGGAACGCCATCTCGGCATGGACACCAGGCCGGGCTCGACGAGCTCCCAGCCGGCGAAGAAGGCGGCGATCTCCTCGCGACTGCGCATCACCAGCGGGTTGCGGGTGTCGCGGTAGACGCCGACGGTGCCGGACGCCTGCTCCTGGGGCACGGGAATGCCCTCGTACGAGGCGTGGGTGACGATCAGGAGGCTGCCGGGGGCGAGCGCGGCGGTCAGCTCGAAGACGGCGGCGTAAGGGTCGTCCTGGTCCTCCAGGAAGTGCAGGACGGCGACCAGGAGCAGCGCCACCGGCCGGTCCAGGTCGAGCAGTTCGGTGACCTCGGGGCTGCCGAGGATCTCGCGCGGCTTGCGCAGGTCGGCGGCGACGACGGCGGTCCGCTCGTCGCCGTCGAGGACGGAGCGGCTGTGCGCGACGGCGACCGGGTCGTGGTCGACGTAGACCACGCGGGCCTCGTCGCTGGCCTGCTGGGCGACCTCGTGGACGTTGCCGAACGTCGGTATGCCGGAGCCGATGTCGAGGAACTGGGTGACGCCCTCGCCGGCCGCGTACCGCACCGCGCGGCGCATGAACGCCCGGTTCGCCTGCATGATCTTGGGGAGTCCCGGCAGGAACTCCATGGCCTTTCGGGCCGCTTCGCGATCGACCTCGAAATTGTGCGAGCCGCCCAGATAGAAGTCGTACATTCGGGACACGCTCGGCACCGAAATGTCGATGCCGGGCGGAGCCCAGGCGGGACGCTCCATCGATGTCTCCAACAAGTCGCCTCGGGTTACGGCCAGATGTTCGTGACCGTTGTTCGAGCCGAGGCTACTGATCGGCCGCCCGGAGAGCGAGTGGAAACGGAAATTACCGGTCCGTTCTTGGTCACACACCAATGGCATGTGCGACCGGCCCGCCTTCGCGCGTGGGGTGCGAAGGCGGGCCGGCGGGTCGGAAACGCGGCGCGGGGGACCTACTTGGGCGCTCCGACCAGCTTTCCGGTGGGCGAGACGGCGTACCAAGTACCGCCCACCCCCTGGCCGTTGGTGTCGCCGGGCTTGTCGTCGCCGGCGAAGGTGTACAGCGGCCAGCAGTCGATGGTCTGCTGCTTGATGCCGTCCGGGCGGGCGAAGGTGACGTTCCCCTTCTTGGAGATGCCTTCGGTGTCGTTCTTGTCGACCGGTGCGACGACCGGCCACTTCTCCAGGCACGCGCCGGTGCAGGCGGTCTTCATCGGCCAGGCGGAATCCTTCTTGAACCGGTAGACGGTCATTCCGCGGGAATCCACCACGATCTCGCCGAGCTTGGGGTCCTTGCGCACGGAGAGACCGGGAAGGTCCGCTCCGGATTCCTGGCCGGAATCCTCCCCTCCGCCTTCTTCGCCGCCGGGGGCGGCCTTCTTGCCGTCGGGTGCGGAGGCGAACCAGGTGCCGCCCACGCCCTGTCCGTTGACGTCGCCGGGCTGGGTGTCCTTGGCGTAGCGGTACATCGGCCAGCCGCCGACGGTCAGCTGCTTGGTGCCGTCGGCGCGGGTCACCTCGCCGACCAGCGAGGCGTCGACGCCCGCCGGGGCCTTGGCGCCGGCCGGGGTCACCACCGGCCACGCCTTGGCGCACTCGCCCTCGCAGGTGGCCCTGGGCGGGGTCGCCGAGTCCTTGTCGAAGCGGTAGAGCGTGAAGCCCTGGGCGTCGGTGAGCACCTTGCCCACCTTCAGGTCCTCCTTCACGGCGAGCTGGCCCGCCGGCTTGCTCTGGGCACCAGCCGCGCCGCCGCCGTACGCGTCGCCGTAACCGGCCTCACCCGGCGCGGCGGCCGGGTTGGCCGCTCCGGCGGGCGCTCCCCCGAGACCCTGCTCGCCCTGCTCCTGACCGCACGCCGTGGTGAGCGTGAGCAGGGCCGCGGCGGTCGCGGCGAGCGAGATCTTCCGCCAGTTCTTCATGTCAACTCCCGTGCAGATAAGGCCAGTTGTTCGGCGAGCCCCGTGAGTGCCGCTTCTGGTCCTAAGTACGCGGCGCACCGCGCGGTGTACTCAACGCAGCGCGAAAAAACTCCCGGAGGCCGTTCCCGGGCCCGTCCCGGCCCGCACCGGCCCGCACTGCGGACCGTCAGCAGGGCGATGCAAGATCCGCTCCATCCGGGGAATCCGGGGCCGTTCGCCGCGTGGCGGCGACGTTCCGTGATCATGCTCGTCGGCGTGTTACTCCCTCTCTCCCGCGCCGCCCGGCCGCTGGCCGGGGCGGCGCTGCTGTGGCTGCTCGCCGTGCCGGTCCCCGCCGCGGCCGACGCCTGCGCCTGGGCGACGGTCGGACCCGGCGGCACGCACGCGACCGCCTCCGCCGGACCGGGCGCGTGCGCGACCCCGACGCCCACGCCGACCCCGACGCCCACACCGACCCCCACGCCCGCACCGCCGCCCCCTCCCGAGCCGCCCGCACCCCCGCCGCCGCCTCCGCCCCCACCGCCGAAGCCCCCGGTACGGCAGGACCCGCCGCCTCCGCCGGCGCCCCGGACCACGCCGCCCGCCGAGCCCGTCCCGCGTACCCCGGCCGCCGAACCGCCGCCGCCCGCCCCCTCGCCTCCCCCGGCCAGGCCCGCGCCGCCGCGGACGACGCCCGTGGCCCTGCCCGTCTACCGCAACACGGCGCGCCCGAAGCCCGAGAGCGGCGGCTCGGTGGTCTCCACCACGCTCGTGATCATCGCGCCCGCGATGCTCGCCGCCGCGATCCTGCGCCCGCGCTCGCGCTGACCACGCGACGCGCCCCTCCGCTCTTCCTGCTCAGCTAAGGACTCCCATGTCGGAATGGCTTGTTCTCACCCTCGCGATGGCCGCGGCCTGCGCCGTCGTCCTGACCATCGTGGTCATCAACAACCGCCGGATCGGCGAGGACGACGATCCGAGCGAGACCCCGGACGTCATCGAGTACATGTCGATGATGATCGGCGTGGTCTACGCGATCGTGCTCGGCCTGGCCATCGCCGGCGTCTGGGAGGCGCGCGGCGCTGCCCAGGAGACGGTGCGTCAGGAGGCCCAGGCGCTGCACGAGATCTCCGCGCGGGTGGAGGTCTGGCCGGTGGAGGTGCGCGAGCGGATCCGCGCCGACGTCGACACCTACGTCGCGTACGTGGTCGACGAGGAGTTCCCGTACATGAGCGAGCATGGCGAGCTCGGCGACCGCGGCGCCGAGCTGCTCGCCAAGGTGCGCCGCTCGGTGAGCGACTACCGGCCGGCCACGGACCACGAGGGGCAGGCCTACCAGCCGCTCGTCGACCTCGTCGGGGCGGCGGACGACGCCCGCAACGCCCGCGGCGAGAGCGCCGGGGAGACGATGCCGGGGGTGGTGTGGTTCGGGCTGATCACCGGGGCGCTGGTGGCGGTGGGCCTGATCTTCACGCTGCAGATCCGCCGGACCGGCCGGGAACTGCTGCTGGCCGGCTTCTACAGCGCCCTGATCGCCTTCCTGCTCTTCCTGATCTGGGACTTCGACGCGCCGTTCGGACGCGGCCTGTCCGCCACGACAGGCCCGTTCACCAGCCTCTTTCCGCAGGTGACGGGGTGACGACGGCGCTCTGAACGGGCCGCTCGGGTGACCTCCGTGACCCATTCGCCACGCTGGGATCGCGGCCGTGACAGAGCGCTCCTAGCGTGGCGGTCATCGGGGCGCACGACCTGCCTCATGTGGAAATCCGTTCCGCAGGTGCGCCTCGGGACCCGGAGGATTCACCATGCGCGCGATACGTGCCGCGTCCACCGCACTGCTGGGGGCGGCCGCCCTCGCCCTGACCGCTCCGGCCGCCGTGGCGGCGGACGGCGCCCCCGCTCCGAACACCGGCCAGCGCCGGGTGGCGAAGGCCCCCGGCGATTTCGTCATCTCCCCGTCGACCGTCGCGCCGGGCGGGCGGATCACGCTCCGCGCGCCCGGCTGCGCCAGTACGGCGACGGCCTCGTCGGGCATCTTCGACACGGTGACCATCCCCCCGGGTTCCTCGGCCACGGCCACCGTCGACTGGGACGCCAGGCGGGGCGCGGTGTACACCGTGGCCTTCAACTGCACCGGCGGCATCACCGACACCGTCGACCTGACCATCCAGGGCGCCACCACGGCCCCGACGACCAGTTCGACGATCCTGACGCCGCCGCGCGGTGTGCGGGGCGGTCTGGGCGGCTCGGTGGACGGCACGGACGCCGTCGCGCTCGCGGTCGGCGGCGGTCTGGTCCTCGCGGCCGCGGCGGGCGTCGTGTTCGTGGTGCGCCGCCGCACCGCGGGCCGGCAGCACTGACCCGTGCGGCCGGCGGCACCGGCTCCCACGCCGGTCGCCCCCGGGTCCTGGCCAGGACCCGGGGGCGACCGGCGTATTCGGCCGACCGGGAGGTTCGGCCGGTCAGACCTTTCCGCTGCTCAGGTGGCGGCGGCGGAGGATGAACAGACCGCCGCCGAGCGCGGCCGCGGCGACCAGCGAGCCGCCGACGGCCATCTCGGTGGAGCTCGGGGAGAGCGAGCCGCCGAGGCCGCCCATCGCGCCGCGGGCCTCGAGGACCGTGAACTGGCGGGTGGCGACGTTGGGGTTGTCGTGGCACCGGACCGCGAGGTTGTAGTTGCCGGGCGTGGCGTGGTTGAAGACGCGGGCGATCGCGGTGGAGATGCCGTTCTGGTTCACCGACAGGTTGGTCTGCGGGAAGGCGTTCGAGGTCACCGTGCCGCCGCGGGTGCAGCCCTTGACGGTGATGGTGATGGTCGAGCCCTGGTGGACGGCCGACGGGCTGATGGTGACGTCCCGGGGGCCGCCCCCGTTCCCGCCCTGTCCGCCGCTGTTGCCGTCGGCGGCGGCGAGCGGGGCGGCGAGCGCGACCGCCGCGAACGCGGTGGCGGTCACCGCCAGAGTGCGTACAGCACGCATGGTTGAACCTCCATCGGAAGACGCTCCGAAGCGGTGCTCCAGGAAATTCGACGAGTACGCCTCCCATGACGAACCCTCACAACTCCGGGCGCCCGTCGCATTTCGGCACTGCGCCACCCCGGTGAGGCGACACGCCGGGGCACACGGCCCCGAATCTGACGGATCCGCAGGTCACGACCCATCAGAACGCTGATATGACGATGACTCGGATGGTGGATCACTCCGTTCACCCGCCCGTCCGAACCCGCTCCCCCTCCGCCCGCCGCCCGGAGGACCCCCGCACCACCCGTTCGCCCCGCTCGGATCGCCGGCCGCCCGTGGCGGACTTAACGTTCCCCACGACGCCGCGAAGGGAGAACCATGGGCCCCAAGGACTTCAGCACCGGCGAGAAGAGACGCCTCCAGCCGTGGGGCGTGCTCACCCTCGTGATGCTGTCCGGCCTGGCGATGATGCGGAACGGGGTGGACGTCGAACTGGGGCCGCCCCAGCCCGCCGCGGCGGCCGCGCCGGACACCCGCCCGATCGGTGTGGCCCCCGAGACGCCCTCGGGGCTGCGCCCGCTGCCGTTCGCCCCCGCGTCCCGGGTGCGGATCCCGTCCATCGACGTGAAGGCCCCGGTGATGGACGTGGGCCTGGACCCGTCCGGCTGGATCGAGGCGCCGCCGCCGCAGGACGCCAACATGGCCGGCTGGTACCAGAACGGCATCTCGCCGGGCCAGCGGGGCACGGCGGTGATCGTCGGCCATGTCGACAACGACGCGGGGCCGGCGGTCTTCTACAACCTCGGCTCGATGGAGAAGGGCCGGCGGATCGAGGTGGAGCGGTACGACGGGCGGATCGCGGTCTTCGAGGTGTACGGCGTGGAGGTGTACTCCAAGGACGACTTCCCCGGCGTCCGGGTCTACGGCGACACCGGCGCCCCCGAACTGCGGGTGATCACCTGCGGCGGCGGCTACACCAAGGCGAACGGCTACGCGGGCAACGTGGTGGTCTTCGCACGCATGGTCCAGACCCGCTGAACGGACGCGGGCCCGCCGGCGCACTCCCGCGCCGGCGGGCCGCGTCGCCCTGTTGGCCTCGTCAGCCCCTGTCGGGACACCTCGCCGACAGCACCGCTCTCCGGACGGCCCCCACGCCCCTGATCGCCCTGCCCGCCCCGAGCCGGCTCCTCTTCCGCGCACTGCCCGAACCCACCACCGCGCGGACGGGCCGGCGGACCGCCGGCCCTCGACCGCGGGCTCTCCAAGGCCCGGACGGGTCCTAGCGCCGGGGCACGATCATGCGGTAGCCCTCGTCGAGGAGTTCGGGGAGGTACCGCTTGAGCGCGGCGACGCTCTGCGAGCGGTTCCCGCCCGCGTCGTGCGAGAGCACCACGGCGCCCGGGGCCGCGCCGTCGAGGACGCGGTCCACGATGGTGCCGGTGCCGGGTTCCTTCCAGTCGAGGGTGTCGACGGTCCAGGCGAGCGGCTCCATGCCCAGTTCGGCCCCGATCTCGAAGGAGTGCCGGTTCCAGGCGCCGAAGGGCGCGCGGTACCAGAGCGGGGCCGCGCCGAGGGTCTGCTCGACGACCTCGCTGGTGCTGCCGAGCTCGTCGCGGATCCGGGAGGGCTTGAGCTTCGGGATGAGCGGGTGCGACCAGGAGTGGTTGCCCACCACGTGCCCGTCGTCGGCCATCTCGCGCAGCAGGTCCTTGTTCTCCACGGCCATCTCGCCGCAGACGAAGAACATCGCCCGGCAGTCGTACTTCCGCAGGGTGCGCAGGATCTCCGGGGTGTAGCGGGGGTGGGGCCCGTCGTCGAAGGTCAGCACCATCGAGCGGCCGACGCCGGACATGCGCAGGAAGGGCCGCCGGCGGACCGGCGGCAGGGCCTTGCGGTAGGCCGGCGGCGCGGCCGCGGTCATCGGCTGGAGCCGGTACGTGCTCGGCTTCAGCCGGGCGGCCGCGGGAGCCCCGCCGACGGGCCCGCCGGGCCCGGGCGCCGGGCTGGGCGGGCTCCCGGCGGCGGGGGCGGACCGTTCGGGCGCGCCGAGCCGGTCCGCCGCGAAGACTCCGACGGTGGCGGTGGCCCCGAGCGCGGCGAGGATGCGCAGCACCGATCGCCGCCCCGTGGGCATCTGATCCTTTTTCATGACCAATGGCTCGCACGGCCGTCGCCCCGACGGCCCCCGCAACACCGGCCGCGGCCCCGAATCCACCCGCCCGGGGCGGGGACAGGGCCGGACGGCCCTACTGGCCCATCGTCAGGCCGTCCTTCGCCGCGCCCCGGGAGAGGGCGACCTCGCGGATCCGGTCGCGGACGGCGGTGAGCGGGGCGCCGTCCTCGATGGCGGTGTTCAGGTTGACGACCCGGCCGGCCCCGGTGTCGAACCACAGCGGCACGAACTCGGCCCGGCCGACCTCCCAGCGTCCGCCGGGCGTCTTCGGCGGGGCGAAGGTGAACCGGGCGAGGGTGCTCTGGTTGCCGCGCGGGTCGTGCGCGCCGGAGTGGTTGACCATGTCGCCGGCGATCTGGTCACCCATCCCGTACACGATCCAGGTGCCGTTGACCTTCTCGTACGCCTGCGGGACATGGGCGTGGGTGCCGATGATCAGGTCGATGTCGGGCCGGCCGCCGGTACGGGAGGCGGTGAGCGCGCGGCCGAGGGCGAGCTGCCGCGCGTCGGGCGCCGTCTGCCACTCCGAGCCCCAGTGCGGGGAGACCACGACGATGTCGGCGCCGGCCTTGCGGGCGGCACGCGCGTCGGCGACGATCCGCCGCTCGTCGAGCAGGTTCACCGCCCAGGGCTGCCCCTGCGGGAGCGGGTAGCCGTTGGTGTCGTAGGTGTACGCGAGATGGGCGACGGTGGCGGAGCCGGCCTTCAGCAGGGTCGGCCGGGCGGCCTCCTCGGCGGTGCGGGCGGAGCCGGCGTGCTTCACGCCCGCCTTGTCGAGGGCGGCGAGGGTACGGGCGATCCCGGCGGCGCCGTCGTCGAGGGTGTGGTTGGAGGCGGTGGAGCAGCCGTCGTAGCCGGTGGCCTTCAGGGCGGCGGCGACCTCGGGCGGGGACTTGAAGGCGGGGTAGCCGGTGTAGGGGCCGCCCGGTTCGCCGTACACGGTCTCCATGTGGCACAGCGCCAGGCCTGCGCGGGAGACGACGGGCTCGACGCCGGCGAGCATGGGCCGGAAGTCGTGGCCGGCGCCGCGGGCGTCGGCGGCCGCCCGGCGGATGATCGAGTCGTGCGGCAGGACGTCGCCGGAGGCGACCAGGGTGAAGCCGGTCTCGGCCGAGGCGCCGCCGGCGGCGGCCGAGGGCACGCTCGGGCGCTCGGTGTCCTGCCGCTGGGGCGGGGCGGACCGCGGCGGGCGGTCGGCGGTGGCGCAGCCGGCGGCTGCGGTGAGGAGCAGGGCGGCGACGGCGACCGCCCCGGGTCGGGTGCGCTGGGACATCGTGCGGGCTCCGTGGGCTCGACGGTGACGGTGACCGTTCCGGTACGACAATCCGATGTTCGGTCCGGTGATCAAGCTCCGCACGGGAATTTCGGGCAGTCAAGGGTCAAGGCCGCACAGGCCGCGAAACACACCGGAACGGACCCAACGCCTCCGGTTGACCGTTCATCGCACCATTCGTCGCTCGGTGCGACCGCTCGGCGCAGACCGTTGTGCACCGCCTGTCGCTTCTCGTCGGGATGCGTTCGGATACGGCGCGGAACGACGAGCCGCCGCGATGGGCGTCCCCCCGGCCGAAGGCTGGGGGAGGAAGAGGTGTGAGCATGACGACGACGGCGACGACCGACGAACGGGCCCTGGAAGCGTTGCAGCGCGAGCACGGCGCCGCCCTGCACAGCTTTCTGCTGAACCTGACCTACGGAGACCGGCAGCGGGCCGAGGACCTGGTGCAGGAGACCCTGGTCCGGGCCTGGCTCCACCCCGAGGCATTCCACGGCCCCTACGAGTCGATGCGGCCGTGGCTGTTCACCGTGGCCCGCCGGCTCGCCATCGACGCCCGCCGCTCCCGGATGGCCCGGCCCACGGAGATCGGCGACGACCTCCTCGCGGCCACCCCCGACCCGGCCGACGCCACCGAGTCCGCCGTCGCCGCGCTCGACGTGCGCGCCGCCGTCCGCGGACTCAGCCCCGAACACCGCGCGGTCCTGGAGCGGATCTACTTCCACGGACTCACCGTCAAGGAGGCCGCGGACGACCTCGGCATCCCGGCCGGCACCGTCAAGTCCCGCTCGCACTACGCGCTGCGCACCCTCAGCGGCTGCCTGCCCGGCTACAGCCGGCCCCGCCGCCACGCCCTTTCCAGCCCGGCCGCGGGCACCCCACAATGATCGGGTGATGACAGAGCAACCGCTGACACTCGCCGCCGCGCGGCAGGTCCTCGCCGACAACTTCGCGCCCTGGGTACTGGATCTCGGCCTGTCGGTGGTCTCCACCGGCGCGGGCGAGGCGGTGCTGCGGCTCCCCTGGTCCGACAAGCTCGCCCGGGAGGGCGGCGGCCTCTCCGGCCAGGCGCTGATGGCGGCCGCGGACACCGCGACCGTGATCGCGGTGTCGGCGGCCCGCGGCGGCTTCGTCCCGATGACGACCGTGCAGCAGTCGATCAGCTTCCAGCGCGCGGTGCTCGGGTCCGACGTCCTCGTCCGGGCCCGGCTCACCAAGGACGGCCGGCGGATGGCCTTCGCCGACATCACCATGACGGCGGAGGGGACCGACGCGCCGGCCGCGCACGCGACCGCCGTGTACGCGCTCCTCGGCTGAAGCGGGGCGAACGGTCACCGCCGCCAGGCGGTCTCCCCCGCCCCGGACGTCCCGCGTGTCCGCGCTGTCCCACCGGTTTCGCACCGGCGGGAGAACGTATCCGAAACCACACACGCGAGTTGAGTAAAGAGCGACCCGCGCGCGTCTCCTTCGGTAGAGGCTCGTCGCTGAGGTTCCGCATCGAAGACGTCCGGGAGAAGGTGGGAGCGTTGCTGCCCGACAGCACCGACGGCCACGGCAGGGGCGGCGGGGGCGACACCGTCGTCCCCATGGCCTGGCTGTGCGCCGAGTACACGGCCGACGAACTGCTGCGCGCGGGCCGCCTGGTGGAGCCCGGCTCGCTGGAGCACCGGGCCGGCCGGCAGGCACTCGCGCTGACCATCCACCTGTGCGACGGCGCGGGCTCCGGCGTGCTGTCCGCGGCCCGGCTCGACGAGTGGCTGAGCCGTACCTCGCACGACCATCCCTGGCCGGACTGGGTCCACGAGCGGCTCGCCGAGCGAAGCGAGATGGGGGTTCCCCCGGCCGAAGGCCGGGGGAGGGCCGCACGGTCCTCCGTCGGGACGGACCCCGATCTGGCACTGGCCCGCAAGACCTGGCGGCAGCTGGAGGCCACCCGGATCCTCGCGGCCGACCTCCGCGGGCTCTCCGCCTCCGCCGGCCTCGGCACACTGGGCATGTACGAGGTGGACGAGTCGGCGCAGACCTGGGTACCTGCCTGGCAACTCGGGCTGCCCCTCGGCCACTTGGCCCTGCACCTGTACTGAA
Organism: Streptomyces solicamelliae; assembly: GCF_045348655.1. Classification (NCBI taxonomy): domain Bacteria; kingdom Bacillati; phylum Actinomycetota; class Actinomycetes; order Kitasatosporales; family Streptomycetaceae; genus Streptomyces; species Streptomyces solicamelliae. Next base: position 6,522,414 of record NZ_CP160404.1, on the reverse strand, counting down.
CCAGGCGCAGGACTCCGTACTACTGCAGCTGCCCCGGGTGGACGCCCGCCCGGTACTTCGGCAGCCGCACGGTGATCTTCATCCCCGCGCCCACCCCGGTCTCGATGACCAGCCCGTACGCGTCCCCGTACACCTGGCGCAGCCGCTCGTCCACGTTGCACAGGCCGACCCCGGACGAGGGGCGCTCCCCCGCGAGGATGCCGCGCAGCACCGCCGGGTCCATGCCGACGCCGTCGTCCTCGATGGTCACCACGGCCTCGGCCCCCTCGTCGCGGGCCGCGATGGTGACCCGGCGGACGCCCCGGGTGTCCTCCAGGCCGTGCTTGACGGCGTTCTCCACCAGCGGCTGCAGGCACAGGAACGGCAGCGCCACCGGCAGCACTTCGGGGGCGATCTGCAGGGTCACCTTGAGCCGGTCGCCGAACCGGGCCCCGGCCAGCGCCAGGTACTGCTCGATCGACTGCAGTTCGTCGGCGAGCCGGGTGAACTCGCCGTGCCGGCGGAACGAGTAGCGGGTGAAGTCGGCGAACTCCAGAAGCAGTTCGCGGGCCCGCTCCGGGTCGGTACGGACGAACGAGGCGATCGCGGCGAGCGAGTTGAAGATGAAGTGCGGGGAGATCTGGGCGCGCAGGGCGCGGATCTCCGCCTCGATCAGCCGGGTGCGCGAACGGTCGAGCTCGGCGAGCTCCAGCTGCACCGAGACCCAGCGGGCGACCTCCGTGGCGGCCCGCACGAGCACCGCCGACTCCTGCGCGCCGTAGGCGACCAGCGTGCCGAGGACCCCCTCCTCCCCGGTCAGCGGGGCGATCACCGTCCAGCGCAGGGGGCAGGCGTCGTCCGCGCAGCCGGAGGGCGCGCTGTGGCTGCGGCCGGTGTCGAGGACGGCCGCGACCTGGTCCCCCACGTGCTGCCGGTGGTGGTCGCCGCCGGGCCCGTCCCAGGCGAGCACCGAGCTGCGGTCGGTGAGACACAGCGCCTCGGTGCCGAGCAGCGAGCGCAGCCGGCCGACGGCCTTGCGGGCGGTCTCCTCGGTGAGCCCGGCACGCAGCGGCGGCGCGGCCAGCGAGGCGGTGTGCAGGGTGTGGAAGGTGGCCCGCTCCACGGGGGTGCCGAGGTCGAGGCCGTCGCGGTCGCCGCGCCGGCCGGAGATCCGGCCGGCCGCGTAGCCGACGGCCAGCAGCAGCACACCGGCGACGGCGAGGGCCGCGTACCCGATCCCGCTCACGGCTCGACCCTCTCCGCGCGCTCGTGCGCGGGCCGGTCCAGCAGGTCCTCCGGGAGGTGCAGGCGGGCCAGGATCGCCGGGGTGCCCGGCGGGATCCGGTGCGGGGTGGCCAGCGAGACCAGGATCATGGTGAGGAAGCCGAGCGGCACCGACCAGACCGCGGGCCAGGCCATCAGCGTGTGCGGCCAGCCCTCCGGGGCGAGCCCGGCACGGGTCGCCATCACGGCGGTGAGCGCCGAGCCGCCGCCGGCCAGGAGTCCGGCCACGGCGCCCGGCGGGGTGAGCCGGCGCCACCAGATCCCGAGCACGAGCAGCGGGCAGAAGGAGGACGCCGACACGGCGAACGCCAGGCCGACCGCGTCCGCGACGGGCACCTTGCTGGCGAGCACGCTCGCGGTCAGCGGGACCGCCATGGCGAGCACGGTCGCGAGCCTGAAGTGGCGCACCCCGCGGGACGGCAGCACGTCCTGCGTGACCACCCCGGCGACGGACATCGTCAGGCCGGAGGCGGTCGACAGGAACGCGGCGAACGCCCCGCCCGCGAGCAGCGCGCCGAGCAGGTCCCCGGCCAACCCGCCGATCATCCGCTCGGGCAGGACGAGCACCGCCGCGTCGGCGGCCCCGGTGAGCGCCAGGTCGGGCGCGTAGACCCGGCCGAGCGCCCCGTACACCGGCGGCAGCAGGTAGAACGCGCCGACGAGGCCGAGCACGACGAGCGTGGTGCGCCGGGCGGCCCGGCCGTGCGGGCTGGTGTAGAAGCGGACGGCGACGTGCGGCAGGCCCATGGTGCCGAGGAAGGTCGCGAGGATCAGCCCGTACGTGGCGTACAGCTGGTGGCCGTCGCGGTCGCCGGCCAGCGGCTGCGACCAGCCGAGGGGATCGTCGCCGGTCGCCGTCCGCTCCGGGACGGCGGCGCCCTCCGGGAAGGTCAGGGTGGTGCCGGACTCGATGCGGTGCGCGCCCGGCTCCAGGGTGGTGCGGCCGCCGTCGTACGCCGTGCCGTCGACGTGTCCGGCGACCTCGAGCGTCAGCGGCTCCTCGACCTCGATGCGCACGGTGTCGCCGAACCGCACGGCGGTGTGCTCGCGGAACACGGCGGGCGCGTCGAAGCGGGCCCGCGGGGCGTCGTCGCCGGCCCACGCGGCGGCCAGGAACAGCGCCGGCACCAGCAGGGCGGTCAGCTTCAGCCAGTACTGGAACGCCTGCACGAAGGTGATGCTGCGCATCCCGCCCGCGGCGACGATGACGGTGACGACCAGCCCGACGACCAGACCGCCCACCCAGTCCGGCGCGCCGGTGAGGATCTCCAGGGTGAGGCCCGCGCCCTGCAGCTGCGGCAGCAGATAGAGCCAGCCGATGCCGACGACGAACAGGCTGGCGAGCCGGCGCAGCTGCGGGGACTCCAGGCGGGCGTCGGCGAAGTCGGAGAGCGTGTACGCGCCGGAGCGGCGCAGCGGGGCGGCGACGAGGACGAGCAGGACGAGATAGCCGGCCGTGTAGCCGACCGGGTACCAGAGCATGTCCGGGCCCTGGAGCAGGACCAGGCCGGCGATGCCGAGGAACGAGGCGGCGGAGAGGTACTCACCGCTGATCGCGGCGGCGTTGAGGCCCGGTTTGACGGTGCGGGAGGCCACGTAGAAGTCGGAGGTGGTGCGGGAGATACGCAGGCCCAGGCCGCCGATGAGCACGGTGGCGAGGGTGACGACGGTGACGGCGACCACCGCGTAGGTCTGGTTCACGTCTTCACGCCTTCACGTCTCGTCATGTCTCGACGAGGCCGGTGAAGTCGCGCTCGTTGCGCTCCGCCCGGCGGACGTACCAGTGGGCCGTCCCCCAGATCACCGGGTACACGCCGACGCCGAGCGCCGCCCAGACCACGCCCTCCGGGGCGGGCAGCGCGAGCAGCAGCGGCAGCGAGCCGACCAGCAGGACCAGGGCGGACAGCGCGGTGAGCGCGGCCCGCAGCTGGCTGCGCATCAGGGAGCGGACGTAGGTGTGCCCGATGGTGGTCTGCTCGTTGATCTCCGACCGCGCGGGCGGATGCCCCGGGGGCCGGCGCGCGGCGCGCGGCACTCCGGTGACGATCTCGCGACGGGGCTGGGGATCGGGCACCAGCGGAGTCTACGCAGCGGTCTCCGGCCCCGGGTAGGGGCCGTGACCGGACTGTTTCCGCCGGTCAGCCGGGGCGGTACGGCCGCACTCGGCCGGTGTGGTGGCGGGCCGCGGCTCAGCCGCGGACGTGGCGCATCAGCAGCTCCCGCAGCTGCCGGGCGTGGCGGCGGCTGACGGCGAGCTCGGCGGTCCCCACGCGGACGGTGGTCGCGCCGCCGTCCATGCGGAGCTCGTCGATCCGGTCGAGGGCGACGAGATGGCTGCGGTGGATGCGGACGAAGCCGCGCGCGGCCCACCGCTCCTCCAGGGTGGACAGCGGGATGCGGACGAGGTGGCTGCCGTCGGCGGTGTGCAGCCGGGCGTAGTCGCCCTGGGCCTCGACGTACGCGATGTCGCCGATGGGGACGAAGCGGGTGACGCCACCGAGTTCCACGGGGATCTGGTCGGACGGCGCGCCCGGCGCGGCGGCGTGCACCTGCTCGCGGACCCGCCGGATCGCCTCCGCGAGCCGTTCGCCGCGGACCGGCTTGAGCACGTAGTCCACCGCCTCCAGGTCGAAGGCCTGGACGGCGAAGCCCTCGTGGGCGGTGACGAAGACGACCAGCGGCGGGCGGGCGAAGCCGGCGAGCAGCCGGGCCACGTCGAGGCCGGTGAGCCCGGCCATGTGGATGTCGAGGAAGACGACGTCGATGGCGTCCTCGCCGTCCGGCCCCGCCTCCAGCGCCCGGCCGATCCGCCGCAGCGCCTCGGTCGCGTCGGTGGCCCCTTCGGCGCTGCGCACCCGGGGATCGGAACGCAGCAGGTAGAGCAGTTCCGCGAGGGCGGGTTCCTCGTCGTCGACGGCCAGTACGCGCAGCATGGTGTCGGAGTCTAAGCGGCGCTCCTGTCGTTGAGCACGGGGGCGGTGCGCTGCGTATTCCTCGGTGTGACCAGGGGTAGCGAAGGGAACGGGACGGGCTCGGAGGGCCACCGGGACGTGGCGGCGTACGCGCTGGGAGCGCTGGAGCCGCTGGACGCGCTGCGCTGCGCGGAGCATCTGGAGCGCTGCCCGGACTGCGCGCGGGAGCACGTACAGTTCGCCGCGCTCGCGGCGGCGCTCGCGGAGCTGATACCGCCGGCGGAGCCCGCGCGGGTCCCGGGCCCCGTCCCCGACCGGACCCCTGGCCGCGCGGCGGGACGGCGCAGACGCTGGGCGGCGCGGGCCGTGGCCTGGCCGTCCGTCGCGGCGGTGCTGGTCGTGGCGGTGCTCCTCGGGGACGAGGCGCCCGAGGCCGTACGGTTCTCCGCGACCGACCGGACCACCGGCGTCACGGCGTCCGCCGCGCTGACGGACCGGGACTGGGGCGCGGCGGTCGGGCTGCGGGTGGCGGGGCTGCGGGGCGGCCGGGTCTGCACCCTGTACGCGGTGGACGGCGGCGGCCGCGAGTACCCGCTGCTCACGTGGCGGGCGGAGGGCGTCGAGACCCCGCTCATCGAGACCGGGGCCCCGATGCATCCCGCGGAGATCGCCCACCTGACGGTCCGCGACGAGACCGGCACCCAACTCGCCGACCTGCACCGCTGAGCGAGGGCGGGGGCGGGGGCGAGGGCGGGATCAGGCGGCTTGCCCGGGTCGGCCGAGTACACCACGCCGAGTCCCGAGCGCTGGACAGCCGGGCGAAGCCGAACCCGGTGGAGACGCGGACGCTTCCCGGCGGCGTGATCCTGACCAGGTACGAGACGAGGCGCTGACCGGCTGCGGTCTCGGGTGGGGCGCCTTCCGGGCCGCAGGAACTACTTGAGAAGCCGGGAAAGCCTTCTGTCGGCGAGGGGCTTGCCGCCCGTCTGGCAGGTGGGGCAGTACTGCAGGGACGAGTCGGCGAAGGACACCTCGCGGATGGTGTCGCCGCAGACCGGGCAGGGCTCGCCGGTGCGGCCGTGGACCCGCAGTCCGCTCTTCTTCTCGGCCTTCAGGCGGCCCGCCGCGAGGCCGTGCGAGCGGGCGACGGCCTCCGTGAGGGTGGCGCGCATCGCCTCGTACAGCGCGGCCGTCTCCTCGGCCGTGAGGTTCTGGGTGGGCTTGAACGGTGACATCTTCGCCGCGTGCAGGATCTCGTCGCTGTACGCGTTGCCGATCCCGGCGATCAGGCTCTGGTCCCGCAGGGCGCCCTTGATCTGCCGGCGCTCGCCCTCCAGCAGGGCGGTGAAGGCGGCGAGGTCGAAGCCGTCGGCGAGTGGGTCGGGCCCGAGCCGGGCGACGCCGGGGACGTCGGCGGGCTCGCGGACCAGATGGACCGCGAGCCGTTTCTGCGTGCCCGCCTCGGTGAGGTCGAAGCCGTCCCCGCCGGTGAGCGCGACCCGCAGCGCCAGCGGCCCCTTGCCGGGCTTGGGCGCGCCGGAGGGCAGGACGTCCTTCCAGTGCAGCCAGCCCGCCCGGGCGAGGTGGATCAGCAGGTGCAGCCCGCCGGCCTCGATGTCGAGGAACTTGCCGTGCCGTGCGACCCCGGTGACCTCGGCCCCCTCGACGGCGCCGAGGGGCGGGTCGTACGTCTTGAGCACACTGATCGCGGCGGGCAGCACGCGCGCGATCTCCTTGCCCACCAGGTGGGCGTCGAGGAACTCGCGCAGCGCTTCGACCTCGGGCAGTTCCGGCATGCCTCCACCCTGCCGTACCGGCGGCGCCGCCGCCCCCTCATTCGCCGGCGAGCGCGTCGAGCTCCGCCGCGAGGCCGTCCGCCAGCGCGTCCAGGTCGGGCACCGCCTTGCCGTCCGCGACCAGGCCGACGTGGACCTGCCCGGCGTACGGGGACATGGCGACGGCCAGGGCCTGGCCGCGGGCCAGCGGTGCCATCGGGAACAGGGCCCGCAGCGGCGCGCCGCCGAGGGAGAGCGCCGAGCGGGGCAGCGGGACGTTGGTGACCAGGAGGTCGAACAGCATGCGGGCCGCGCCGGAGGCGAGTGGTGCGCCGAAGCGGTGCGCCAGCGGCGGCAGCTGGTCGGCGAGCACGGCGACCGCTCCGGCGCCGCGCAGCGGTCCGGCGGCCTTGTTGCGGTCCATGGCGGTGCGCACGGCCGCGAGCCGGGCCCGGGCGTCGGGCTCGGTGACCGGCAGGGCGAGCAGGTAGGCGGAGAGCCGGTTGCCGGAGTCCGGGGGCGCGCCGGGCCGCCGCCGGGAGACGGGGACCAGGGCGCGCGGGTCGGCGGCGGGGAGCGGTTCGCCGCGGCCGTCGAGCCAGCGGCGCAGCGCCCCGGCGGTGATGGCGAGCAGCACGTCGTTGGCGGTGCCGCCGCTGACGCGGCGCACGGCGTGCACCCGGTCCAGGTCGAGAACGGCGGTGGCGACCGCGCGGGTGCCGCTGGACGCGGCGGACAGGGCGGGCGTGCCGCGCGGGTCGAGCCGGCTGGCGCGGACCACGGAGGCGCCGACGCCGACGGCCCGGCCGAGTTCCTCGATCCGGTTGCGGGCGGTGGTGGCGAGCTGCCCGGGGCCGGGCAGCCAGGACCGGGGCGGTACGGACCGCAGCCGCCGGCCGGTCGCCGTGCGTGTGGTCCGGGCGGCGGCGATCTCGTCGAAGATCCCGGCCCCGATGGCGACCGCGCGCATGCCGTCGGCGAGCGCGTGGTGCAGCTTGACGAGGACCGCGAAGGCCCCGTCGGGCCCGCCGGTGAGCAGGTACATCTCCCACGGCGGCCGGCCGCGCTCCAGCGGCCGTTCCATCAGCTCGCCGGCCAGCCGCGCAGTCTCGGCGCGGAAGTCCGCACCGGGCAGCGCGATGCGGTGGACGTGCCGGCGGACGTCGAAACCGGGGTCGTCCCGCCAGGCCAGGCCGCCGACGGGGAGCAGGACGTCGCGCACCCGCATCCGCAGCCGCGGGATCGCGGCGGCGCGGCGGGAGAGGAGCTGGAGCAGGGCGGTGTCGTCGGGCGCGGCGTCGCCGTCGGCGGGGCCGAAGTGGGCGAGGGCGCCCAGATGCATGGGGTGGTCGGTGGTCTCGAGGTGCCAGAACGCCAGATCAAGAGGTGCCAGAAGCTCGTTGCTCAACGATTCCTCATGTCCTCGGAGGGCTGCGGAATCCGAAGTCAACCCGCTTCGGTCGGTTACGGTCAAGTACGGTCATTTCACTCACTGTTAACGCGAGTCGTCGTCCACGAGAAACTCGCACCACACACATTTGCCGCTTCCGCGTGATTCGACGCCCCAGACGTCGGAGATCTGGTCGACGAGCAGCAGCCCGCGCCCCGACACCCCCGACTCCCCCGCGTCCCTCCGCCGCGGCAGTGCGCTGGAACGGTCCTCGACCTCCACCCGCAGCCGCCGGTCGGACCCGGCGAGCATCCGCAGGGTGACGATCGCCCCGCCGTCGGTGTGCATCAGCGCGTTGGTGGTCAGCTCGTCCGCGACCAGCTCGATCTCGTCCGCGCGCGAGCCCGCGCCCCAGGACCGGACCGCGGCGCGGATCATGTGCCGGGCCGAGCGCAGCGCCTCCGCGTCGCCCTGGCCGACGTGCTGCTGGAGCCGGCCGCCGGCCTTCGGGAAGTACGCGCCCCGGCGGCGCAGCAGCAGGATCGCCACGTCGTCGTCGCCGCCGCGCCCGTCGACGACCTCGCACAGGTGGTCGGCGAGCTGCTGGAGGTCCCGGGGGCCGCTGCGCACCAGCTCGGACAGCCACTGCAGCCCGTCGTCGAGGTCCGCGCCGGGCTGTTCGACCAGGCCGTCGGTATAGAGCAGCAGGGTCTGCCCGGGGTCGAGTTCGAGCGCGGTGACCGGGTAGTCGAGCCGGCCGAACTCGGCGGACAGGCCGAGGGGCAGCCCGCCCTGCACGGGAATCCGGCGCGGCACCCCGTCCGTCTCCTGCAGCATCGGGTCGACGTGCCCGGCCCGGACGATCTGGACCACCCCGGTCGTCAGGTCCGCCTCCGCGTAGGTGCAGGTGGCGAACCGGTCGGTGTCCAGCTCGTGCAGGAAGACCGAGGCGCGGGCCATCACGGTCGCCGGGGTGTGGCCCTCTGCGGCGTACGCCCGCAGCACGATCCGCAGCTGGCCCATGACGGCCGCCGCGTGCGTGTCGTGGCCCTGGACGTCGCCGATCACGGCGCCGACCCGGCCGCCGGGCAGCGGGATGACGTCGTACCAGTCGCCGCCGATGTCACGGCCGAGCCGGGCGGAGCGGTACCGGACGGCTATCTGCGCGCCCGGCACGTCCGGGATCCGGCGCGGCAGCATCGCCTGCTGCAGCCCCTCGGCGAGGTCGTGCTCCTGCTCGTACAGCATGGCCCGCTGCAGGCTCTGCGCGATGCTGCTGCCGAGGGCGACCAGCAGGTTGCGCTCGTCGTCGGTGAAGCCGGTCTTGTCGCTGTACAGGAGTCCGAGCGCGCCGATCGGGCGGGCCTGGGCGATCAGCGGGAGGTAGGCGGCCGCGGTGATCCCGAAGCCGTCGATGTGCGGCCACAGGATCGGGTACGACTCCGCGAAGTCCTGCGCGGACTCGATGAACCGGGGTGTCAGCGTCCGGATGACCTCGCTCATCGGGTACTGCTCGTCCACCCGGGTGAACCGGGTGCCGGGCACGAACGCGCCGTCCGGCCCCTCGGCCACCAGATGGATCCGGCCCGATTCGAGCAGCCCCATGACGAGGCTGGTCGCACCGAAGTACTCCAGGCCCTGGGCGTCGTTCAGGATGTCGATGATGTCCTGCACGGTCCGGGCGTGGGCCAGCGCGGCCGTGGTGCCCTCGACGACGCTGGTGCGGTGACGCCGCCCCTCGTCCACGACGATCCGGGCGGCGGACTCGGTGAGCTCGCTGGAGGCGTCGCGGACGATGCCGAGGATCCGGCTCGGCCGGCCGGTCTCGTCGCGCCGGATGATCCCCTGGGTGTGGGTCCATTGCAGGCTGCCGTCGCGGCGGCGGAGCCGGAAGTACGCGCCGTAGTCGTCGCTGCCGTTCTTCAGCGCGTACGAGACCAGGGCGTCGAGCCGCCGGCCCTCGTCGGACGGGACGCGCACACCGAGGGTCTCCGGGTTGCCGTCGTACTCGTCGCTGCGCAGGTCGAACACGGCGAGGGCCGCGTCGTCCATGACCATCGTGCCGGCGTCGAGGTCCCAGTCGAAGCTGCCCATCCGGAACGCGGCCCCGTACGCCGCCATGAAGCAGGACGCCGCGCCCCCGGTGCGGCCGTCGCGGCAGTGCCGGTCGGCCTCACCCGCTCCCCCGTTGCCCGCGCTCATGGGCCCACGCTAGGCGCAGCCCACGGCGCGCGCACGACGGAGCGCGGCGCGCGGTGGGGAGAGCGCGGGACGGTGTGCATGACGGCCTCAGCCCTCGAAGGTCTCCGGGAGCCCGGGCGGGACCGTGCCGTCGTCCGGCCCCTCGGGGACGGTCGGGAGCACGTCCTCGGGGACGCCGGGCGGCGCGTCGGGCGGTACGGGGACGTCGGAGGTCTCGGGGGTGTCGGGGGTGTCGGGGGTGTCGGGGAGCGGCGCGCTCGGCGTGGCCGGGCTCGGCGGCGGGCTGGTGGTGTCCTGCGACGCCTCGGGCCGCGGCTCGGGCGGTACGGGCACGAGCGCGCAGTCGGCGGGGTCGCAGGGCGGCACGACGGTGGGCTCCCGGTCCTGGTCGCCGTCGGTGCCGGTCCGCCGCTCGATCCAGGTGTCGTTCTCGACGTCGACGATGACCAGGCTGGTGATCACCGTCGTGGTCGGCTGGACGACCACGACCCGGTCGGGGTGGTACGCGGGCCAGGGCTTGCCGGTGTGCTTCGCGCCCGGCGTGCGCAGTGGGGAGCGCAGCGGGTTGCCGCAGGCGCAGCGGACGCGCGGAGTGCCGTACCGGTCGACGAGGACGGCGGTGCCGGCCTGGAGGACGGACTGGAAGGAGGTGGGCGCCCCGGCGCGGTAGCCGTGGTTGGTGACGCGGGTGTCGGCGCGCAGGACCACGGGGGTGAGCTCACGCAGCCAGTCCGCGAGGTTGTCCTCGTTGATCCCGGCGCCCTCGGCGAAGGCGCGGGCCCGGGCGGGCTCGTCGGTCAGGAAGGAGACCTGCCGCTCGACGTCACAGCTGGACTCGGAGCGGGTACCGCCGTACAGGCCGGGGGTGGAGCCGGTGATCTCGTGCAGCACCTGCGCGGAGGCGGTCGGCGAGGGCTCGGGGGTGCCCGGGGGCGGGGCCGGGACGGCGGAGGCGGTGGACGGGGTGAAGGGGTCGGGGCCTTCGTCGGCGACGGGCTGGAGCAGGACGTCCCGGGTGTCCGCCGCGGCCGGCTGGTCCGTGACGCGGGCCGTCGCGCAGCCGCCGATCAGTGCCGCGGAGGAGAGTACGGCGAGGACGACGGATCGGGGTCGGCGTATCGATGCGCGCACGTAGGTCTCCAGCCTCTTGCCCGGATGTGCTCCCTCCCTGTCTCCCCCATGGCCGATCGCGCCGCAAGCGGGGTGAGGCGCTCGGGCGGCGCGCGGCCGATACTGGAGGCGATGGAGTGGTTCACCGCACCGGACTACTGGCTGAGCCGGATCGTCTTCCAGCGCGGCCTCGCCGTCCTCTACTTCGTGGCGTTCCTGGCGGCCGCCCTCCAGTTCCGGGCGCTGATCGGCGAGCGCGGGATGCTGCCGGTGCCGGAGTTCCTGCGCCGGACACCGGCGCGCGCCACCCCGACCCTGTTCCGGCTGCGCTACTCGGACCGGCTGTTCGCCGCCGTCGCCTGGGGCGGCGCGGCGGTCGCGCTGGCGCTGGCGGCGGGCGCCGGTGACGCGGTGCCGCTCACGGCGTCGATGCTGCTGTGGGCCGTGTTGTGGGTGTTGTACCTGTCGATCGTGAACGTCGGCCAGACCTGGTACTCCTTCGGCTGGGAATCGCTGCTCCTGGAGACCGGCTTCCTCGCGGTCTTCCTCGGCAACGACGACGTCGGCCCGCCGGTCCTGGTGCTGTTCCTGCTGCGCTGGCTGCTGTTCCGGGTGGAGTTCGGGGCCGGGCTGATCAAGATCCGCGGCGACACCTGCTGGCGGAACCTGACCTGCCTGTACTACCACCACGAGACCCAGCCGATGCCGGGCCCGCTGAGCTGGTTCTTCCACCACCTGCCGCGGCCGCTGCACCGCGTGGAGGCCGGGGCCAACCACGTCGTGCAGCTGCTCGTGCCGGTGCTGCTGTTCACCCCGCAGCCGGTGGCGACGGTCGGGGCCGGGCTGATGGTGGCGACGCAGCTGTGGCTGGTCCTGTCCGGCAACTTCGCCTGGCTGAACTGGCTGACCATCGTGCTCGCCCTGTCCGCGATGGACGGCTCGCTGCTCGCCGGGGACGGCCATGTCCAGCCGCAGGCCCCGGTCTGGTACGCGGTGGTCGTCTGCGCCGTCACCGCGTTCGTCCTGGTGCGCAGCTACCGGCCGGCGCGGAACCTGCTGTCCCGGCGGCAGGCGATGAACCGCTCCTACGACCCGTTCCACCTGGTCAACACGTACGGGGCGTTCGGCACGGTGGGCCGGCTGCGGCAGGAGATCGTGGTCGAGGGCACGGACGAGCCGGTGCCGCACGAGGGCACGGTGTGGCGGGAGTACGAGTTCAGGGGCAAGCCCACCGGCGTACGTCGGGTGCCGCGCCAGTTCGCCCCGTACCATCTGCGGCTCGACTGGCTGATGTGGTTCGCGGCGCTCTCCCCCGCCTACGCCGAGGGCTGGTTCGGCGGCTTCGTCGAGCGGCTGCTCGTCAACGACCGCGACACACTGCGGCTGCTGCGCCACAACCCGTTCCCGGACGCGCCGCCGACGCATGTCCGGGCACGGCTGTATCTGTACCGGTACACGACGTGGCGGGAGCTGCGGGCGACGGGCGCGTGGTGGCACCGGACGTACGTGCGCGAGTTCCTGCCGGCGTCCCGGCTGCGCACTCCGGCGGACCGCTGACACTCCCGCTCCCCGGCGGACCGCTGACACCCTCGTGCACGGACCCGTGGACGGACCCGTGCCCCCGGCCGTCGGGCGGCCGGGGGCACGGGGCGAAGCGACAGGTAGGACTCAGTCGATGCCGGGCAGGATGTGGGGCTCCGCGAGGTCGTCCTCGTAGCCGGCCAGTCGGATCGGGGCCGCGTGGGCCCAGACCTCGAGGCTGCCCAGTTCGCCGGACCGGTGCGGCCGGTCCGTGGGCCGATCGACGGGTCGTTCTTCCTGCTGCGTCAGTTCTGGTGTCACCGCGCACTCCTCTGTGTCGCGTTAGGTAAGGACATGGGCCGTCGGTCGCGGTGGCGCCGTGTTGCGGGCGGGACCGCGGCCTCGATGCGGGCCAGTCCCCAGGCCGGCTTCGGGGGTTTTGTGAAGCCCCGTCGGCAGACCGTGGACATCAGACTAACCAAATGAGCGCGCCCGCGCTCGATGGCGCCCAGAAATGTGACGCATTCCGGACACGGCGAGCGCGGGCGGTGGTTCGGACACGGTGCGTGACCGTGTCGCCCGGGCGTGTGGTCACCACTTGGCGGGCGCGTAGTCCTTCATGAAGACGCCGTACAGGTCCTCGCCGTGCTCGCCGCGCACGACCGGGTCGTAGACGCGGGCCGCGCCGTCGACCAGGTCGAGCGGGGCGTGGAAGCCCTCCTCGGCGAGCCGCAGCTTGTCGTAGTGCGGGCGCTCGTCGGTGATCCAGCCGGTGTCGACGGAGGTCATGAGGATGCCGTCGGTCTGGAACATCTCCTGGGCGCTGGTCCGCGTCACCATGTTCATGGCCGCCTTGGCCGCGTTGGTGTTGGGGTGCCCGGCGCCCTTGTAGCCGCGGCTGAACACGCCCTCCATGGCGGAGACGTTGACGACGTACGCACGGCCGCTGCGGGCCTTGCGCGCGGCCTCGGCCATCATCGGGCGGAGCTTGCTGATGAGGACGAACGGCGCGGTGTAGTTGCAGAGCTGGGTCTCGAGCAGCTCCACCGGGGAGATCTGGTCGATGGTCTGCACCCAGGTGTTGGAGTCGACGACGTCGGGCACCAGGCCGCCGGCGTCGATGGCGGTGCCGTCGAGGTGCCGGGCGACGCTGGCGTTGCCGGCGACGAGGGCGAGGTCGGCGACCTTCTGGGCGTCGAGGCCGCTGGTGCCGAGGGGCAGCGCGGCGATCCCGTCGACGGCTCCGGAGCCGAAGGCGCCGATGACGTGGTGGGCGGGCAGCTCGCCGGCGGGCAGCGGGGCGCTCTCGCCCTCGACCAGGGCGGCGTACGCGGACGGCAGCCGGCGCACGGTCTGGGTCGCGTTGTTGATCAGGATGTCCAGCGGACCGGCCTCGGCGACCTGGTCGGCGAGGGCCACGGCCTGGCCCGGGTCGCGCAGGTCGATGCCGACGACCTCCAGGCGGTCGATCCAGTCCGCGCAGTCCTCCATCGCCTTGAAGCGGCGGATGGCGTCCTTGGGGAAGCGGGTGGTGATCGTGGTGTGCGCGCCGTCGCGGAGCAGTCGCAGCGCGATGTACATGCCGATCTTGGCGCGGCCGCCGGTGAGCAGGGCGCGCTTGCCCGTGAGGTCGGCGCGGGCGTCGCGCCGGAACCGGTTCTCGGCGGCGCAGCGCGCGCAGAGCTGGTGGTAGAAGTAGTCGACCTCGACGTACCGGTCCTTGCAGACGTAGCAGGAACGCGGACGCTGGAGTATGCCCGCGATCCGGCCGGCCTCGGTGACGGAGGAGGGCAGGATGCCCTCGGTCTCGTCGTCGATCCGCTGCGCGGAGCCGGTCGCGGTGGCCTCGGTGACCGCCTTGTCGTGGGCGGTCTTGGCGGCCCGGCGCTCCTGGCGGCGGCGCTGCTTCACGGTCCGGTAGACACCGGCGGTGGCGCGCCGGACGGCGATGGCGTCCGGGTGGTCGACGTCCAGCTCGTCGAGCTCGTCGAGCACGCTCAGGCAGACGGCCAGGCGTTCGGGGTCGATGCCCGGCCCGTAGTCCTGGGATTCCTCAGTCACCGTCATGGCCTTCGTGTTCCTCGATCGCTCGTTGCTGTGGCCCGTTCGGACCCACGAAAGAAAAACTTTACGGAGCGGACGGCCCTGTCTCCAAACCCGTTCCGGGCATGCGATCGAAGACACAGTCGCCGCACAGGCCGCCGCCGGGGCAGCGGTAGTAGAGACAGCAGGTGGTGCGCCGCAGGGCGGGGCCCTGTACGGTCCCCGCCAGCTCGGGCTCCCGCAGCAGCCCCGCCACGAGTTCCCCGGCCCGGCGGCCGGCCCCGGGCGAGACGCGCACGAGCTGCCGGAGCGCCCCGGCGAGCGCCGAGCCGGCGTTGCCCCACAGCAGCCGGGGCGCGACGCGGCCGTCGCGCCGGAGGGTGTCGTGGAGCGGTACGAGATGCCGGTCGACGACGACCAGCCGGAGCGACGCGACGGTGGCGGGCAGGAACTCCTGCCCGGCCCACCACAGGTCGTCGGGCGCGCCCAGGGCCCCGTCCCAGTACAGCTCGTCGGGGCGCAGGGACGGGACGGTGCCGTCCAGGGCGGCGCAGCCGAGGGCCACGGACCACAGCCGGGCCGCGAGCCCGAGCTGCGCGGTGGACGCGGCGACCCGCCGCTCGGAGGTCCGCAGCGAGGCGGCGACCCGGTCCACCCGGGCGGTGAGCGGCGCGACGGAGCCCCCGTACAGCTCCCCGAGGGGGCGGTGGGCGCCGGCGGGCGGCGCGGAGCGCGCCAGCGCGAAGAAGCCGCCGAGGGCGGAGGAGCTCACCTCGGACACGGCTCGCCTTTCGGTTCGGGGCAGGGGCAGGGGCAGGGGCAGGGGCAGGGGCAGGGGCAGGGGCAGGGGCAGGGGCAGGGGCTTGAGATGATCGCACGACGGGGCGGAGCGGGGCTGCGCGGGCGGCCGGCCGGCCCCTCGTAGTGTGTGCGCAGCAGCCCCCGGCGGTGGCATCGCCGGGGGCTGCTCCCACGTGCAGCGCCGGGTGGGGACGCCCACAATGGGAGGGTCTCGGTCCGGTGTCGGACACCTGGGCGCGGGACCGCACACCGTCCCCGGGTGTAGTCCCGTACTCCTACGGCAGTACGCGTCATCGCGTGCTCAGGGTGGACGACGTGAACGTCTCTCGGAGAGATCGTTGACGACATGAGCCCCCTCCTCCTGGCCGTGCTCCTCTCACTGGTCTCCGCCGTCGCCTACGCGGCCGCGGCGATCGTGCAGGAGCGGGTCGCCGCCTCGTCCCCCGGCCATGTGTACGCCCCGCTGCGCAGCACCGCGTGGTGGGGATCGGTGGCCCTGAACTGCCTGGGCGGCCTGCTGCACGTCGCGGCGCTGGCGTACGGGCCGCTCAGCATCGTCCAGCCGCTCGGCGCGCTGACCATCGTCTTCGCGCTGCCGATGGCGGCGCTGTTCGTCGGCCGGCGGGCAGGACGGACCGCCTGGCGGGGCGCGCTCATGGCCACCGTCGGTCTCGCCGGGCTGCTGAGCCTCACCGGCGGGGCGGACTCCGCGGCCCCGGTCGGTACCGAGCGGCTGCTGCTCGCGGCGGTCGCCGCCGGGGTCGTCGGCGCGCTGGTCGTCGGCTCCGCGCGGATGCGCCGGCCCGTCGCACGGGGCGTGGTGGTGGCCGCCGCGGCGGGCGTCTCCTTCGGGCTGGCCTCGGTGTTCACCAAGACCGTCGCGGAGGAGTGGACGGCGGACGCGCCGCTGGCCGAGTGGCCCGCGCTGCTGGCCACCGCCGGGTTCGCGGTGGCCGGTCTGCTGCTCTCCCAGGCCGCGTACCACCACGGCGGGCTGGCCGCGCCGCTGGCGACCGTGACCGTGGTCAACCCGGTGGTCGCCGCGGTCATCGGGCTCACCCTGTTCGGCGAGACGTTCCGGTACGGCGTGGTCGGCACGACGCTGGCCGTGCTGGCCGGGGCGGTGGCGGCGGCCGGGCTCGTCCTGCTCACCCTGGCCCGGACGGCGGACGACCTGGTCCCTGACCGGGCGGGGGCGGAGGCCGTGTCGGAGGTCAGGCGGGAGGGCGCGTCAGAGGGAGACGCCGCCCCGGCGGAGATAGGCGAGCGGGTCGATGTCGGAGCCGTAGCCGGGGCCCGTGCGGACCTCGAAGTGCAGGTGCGGTCCCGAACTGTTGCCGGTCGATCCTGAGCGGGCGATGCGCTGGCCTGCGCCGACCCGCTGGCCGTCGCGCACGTTCAGGGCGGAGAGGTGCGCGTACTGGCTGTAGCGGCCGTCGTCGTGCCGGATCACGATCTGGTACCCGTAGGCGCCGGCCCACCCGGCGGAGACGACCTTGCCGTGCGCCACGGCCCTCACGGAGGTGCCGGTGGGGACGGGGAAGTCCACGCCGGTGTGGTAGCCGCTGGACCAGGCGGAGCCGGCCTTGCCGTAGGCCGTCCCGGGGCGTGCGCTGACGGGAGCGTGGAGGGTGCCGGTGCGGGAGGAGGGGTTCGACGCCGGGCGGGCCTTGGGGGCCTGTTGGCGCGGGGTCTCGGCCTTCGGCTTGGGCTTGGTCTGGGGCTTGGCCGGGGGTTTGGTCTCGGGTGCGGGCTGAGGCTTGGGCTGCGCCTTGGGCTTGGACTCGGCCTGCGGCGGCCGGCCGGCGGGCGGGGCGGTGGCCGGAGGCGGGGCGGTGCGCAGATTCAGCCGCTGCCCGGGAAAGATCAGATCGGGATCGTCGCCGACGACGCGCCGATTGGCCTCGTACAGCCCCTCCCAGCCGCCCTGGACCCGCTCCTCGCGGGCGATGCGGGACAGGGAGTCGCCGGGCTCGACGGTGTACATCTTCCGGACGGTCGGCACGGTGGTCGGGCTGACCTCCGGCGGAGTCTGCCGGGCCCGTGGTGTCTTCGTCTGCTGCGTCGTCGTCTGCCGAGTCCTCGCCTGCTGCGCCTTCGGCTGCTGCGGCGGCGCGGCCTGCGGCTTGCGGCCGTTCGGGGTGGTGCCCGGCGTGATGTCCGGCGCGTCCCCGCCGCGGGTGAGCCCGGCCCGTACCGAGCAGGCCGGCCAGGCGCCGGGGCCCTGACCCTCGAGCACCTTCTCGGCGACGGCGATCTGCTGGTCGCGGGTGGCCAGATCGGCGCGCGGGGCATAGCGGGTACCGCCGTACGCCTCCCAGGTCGACTGGCTGAACTGGAGCCCGCCGAAGTAGCCGTTGCCGGTGTTGATGCGCCAGTTGTTGGAGGACTCGCAGGCCGCGACCTTCTCCCAGACGTCGACCGAGGCGGCGTGGGCGTCGCCCGCGCCGATCAGCGGCAGCGCCATTCCGGCGCCGCCGGCGGTGACGGTGAGCGAGGCTCGGTTGATCCGGCTCGGCTGGTACCGGCGGTGTCGTCCGCGTACGGCCATGGGCCCCCCTTGAGCGCAGCAGCAGCGGCCCAAGGTAGGGGCTGGGAACAGGCCATGACAAGAGCGCGCACGGAACCCCAAATACCGCTTGTGCGCCCGGGACTGACGGAACGACGCATTTCAGCCAAGGGGCGCGAGGTCCCGGTCGGGGGCGACCGAGTTGCGCCGCGCCCCACAACGACAAGGCTGGAACCGACGACCCCGCACCAGGGAGAGAGCCATGCACGACCTCGCGTCCCTCGCCGACGAGCACCTGGCCAAGGCCAGGGTCGAACCCCACGGCCGCAGCGCCGAGCTGATCATGCACGACGGCAGCCTGCGGCAGAGCATCATCGCGCTGGCCTCCGGCTGCGCCCTGGACGAACACAACACGCCACCCGCCGCCAGCCTCCAGATTCTGCGCGGGCGGGTCCGGATCACGGCGGGCGAGTCCTCGGAGGACCTCTCCGCCGGCCGCCTCACCATGATCCCCAAGATCCGCCACGGTCTGCTGGCCCTGGAGGACGCGGTGGTCCTGCTGACGGCGGTCAATCCGTAGCGCGTCGGCGGGCTACGGCGGGCCCGCGGGGCCCGGCTGAGGCGTCGGCTCCGGTTCGGGCAGCGGGGCCGGGTCCGGGGGCTGCGGCACGGGGTCCGGGGCCGGGCCGGGAGGCGGCGGGCCGGGGACCGGGACCGGCGGGTCCGGGGTCGGCGGGGGCTCCGGCGGGGTCGGGCCCGGTGGGACGGGGCTGGGCGGCGGCCCGGGCACGGGCGGCGGCATGGGCGGCTGGACGGGGTCCGGGTGCATGAAGGTCATCGTGGGCCTCTCGACGGGGCAGGCCGTACGGCACAAGGCTCTCCGAATGCGCCTGCCCCCGCCCGCCGGGCCCATGCCTGCGGGCTCAGCCGCGCGCGGCCTCGACGGCCGCGGCGAGGCCCGTCCGGGGGCTGGCCAGTACCGGCAGGGACGTGGCAGCACGACCGACCGCGTCCGCCATGGACGCCTGGGCCAGCACGATCACGTCCGCCTCGGCCACCGGCACGGCGTCGACGGCGGCGGCCACGGCCGCCAGATACCCCTCCCGGTCCCCGGCCTCGAACCGCTCCCAGGCCCCTTCGACCGACCGAGTGGTGATCCGCGGCGGAGCTCCGACGGCCTCGCTCCTGATCAACTCGACAGTCGGCCCCAAGGTGCTTTCGACGGCGGCGAGCACGACGACCCGTCCCGCCGCCGCGGCGAGCGCGGCCATGGGCCGATCGACGCGAAGCACCGGAACACCGAGCCGCGGGCCGACCTCCTCCGCAACGCCCCCGATCGTGGAGCAGGTACAGAGCACGGCCTCGGCCCCCTCGGCGACAGCGCACCGCAGCATCCGCTCGACGTCCCCGGCAACGGCCTCGGGCCCCTGGGCACGGGCCCGCGTCAGCAGCTCCTCGGAGACGAGGTGCCGCAACGCGAGCCCGGCATGCTCCGCGTCCCGCAGCCCGTCGAAGACGGGCACGTGGACGGGCGAGGTGTGCAGCAGCGCAAGCGCCACCGCGTCTCAGACCTGCGCCGGCACGGCGTGGGGGCTGCGAGCCTGGTCGCTGCCCGGCACGGGCGCGGACGCGTCCGCCCCCAGCTCCACGATCCGGTTGTCCGCGTCCACGTGCACGACGCGCGGCACGAGCGTCCGCGCCTCGGCGTCGTCCACCTGCGCGTAGCTGATGAGGATCACCAGGTCCCCGGGGTGCACGAGATGCGCGGCGGCACCGTTGATCCCGATCACCCCGGACCCACGCTCGCCCTCGATGACATAGGTCTCCAGCCGCGCCCCGTTGTCGATGTCCACGATGTGCACGAGCTCCCCCGGCAGCAGATCCGCCGCCTCCATCAGCTCGGCGTCGATCGTCACGGACCCGACATAGTGCAGATCGGCCTGCGTGACGGTGGCACGGTGGATCTTGCTCTTGAACATGGTGCGCATCATGGGAACACTCCAGAACTAGGCTCCCTGCCTGCTTTGTACAGGTCAAGGGCAGTCTTCGGAGGCTACCTCGTTTCGCACTGGTGGTCAGCCGGTGTCTCGTGTATCAGGACTCACACCGACCCGTCGGGCCCGCGCGGGGCGCACTACTTCTGGGCGTGCGCTCCCAGCATTCCCACCACGTTGAGGAACACGTACGTGCCGACGACGTAGAAGAAGACCCGCAGCGCGACACCCCTCCTCTTCCATCTCTCGCGCGCCAGGTCCGCAGGGTGGGTCTCGCTGCTCACTGGGGGCTCTCCCGGGGGTAGGCACGAAAGTCGGACGTACGACCGACATTGCGCCGAGTATGCCACGCCCGCCCGGCGGCGACACGCCCGGGAAAGGGGAACTCGCTGTCCGCCGACCGGCCGTCGTTGCACGTGCCGTGTGCCGCGGGCGGCGGGGTGGGTGTTAGGCAAGGGGCGTCCGGCCGGACGTGCTCGGTGGGCCGGCCGCCGCACCGCACCCTAGGAGACTCACGTGCCTACCCGCGCCCGCGTACGCCGCTTCCGCGTCGGACTGTCCGCCACCGTCCTGACCGCCGCCGCGCTCGGCGCGCTCCTGCCGTCCGCTCAGGCGGCGGGCGGCGGCGATGGCTCCGACGCCGGTGACCGGCACCTGCAGCGGCAGCTCGACCGGCTCGTCGCCCAGGAGGACGGGCCGCCCGGGGTGATCGCCGTACTGACCCGCGGGAACCGTACGCGGGTCTACACCGCCGGTGTCGGGGACATCGACACGCGCCGTCCGCCGCGCCTCGACGACCACATGCGCATCGCCAGCGTCGCGAAGGCGTTCAGCGGGGCGGTCGCCCTCCGGCTGGTCGACAAGGGGCTGCTCTCGCTCGACGACACCATCGGCACCCGCCTGCCCGCCCAGCCGGCCGCCTGGCACCCGGTGACCCTGCGTCAGCTCCTGCAGCACACCAGCGGACTGCCCGACTTCTCCGGCTCCCCCGAGTTCCAGCGGATCGTCCAGGCCGACCCGCGCCACGTCTTCGACTCCCGCAGGCTCCTCGACTTCGTGGCGAACGAGCCGCTGCTGTTCCGGCCCGGCGCCCTCTACGAGTACTCCAACTCCGACAACATCGCCGTGGCCCTGATGGCCGAGGCCGTCACCGGCCGCCGGTACGAGGACCTCCTGAAGGAACTCGTGTACGGCCCCCTGGGGTTGCGCCGCACCAGCCTGCCCTCGGGCTACCTGCTGCCGCGCCCGTTCCTGCACGGGTACGACGTCACGCCGCCGGAGGCGCCGGAGGACATCAGCGAGGCCATCAGCGCCTCGGGGGCCTGGGCCTCCGGGGGCATCGTCTCCACCCCCAGGGACCTGGGCGCCTTCATCCGCGGGTACGGCGGCCCCGCCCTGCTGTCGCCGGAGACCCGCGAGGAACAGCTCACCTTCCGGCCCGGCGACTCCTCCGAGCCCGCCGGGCCCGGCACCAACGCCGCCGGACTGGCGATCTTCCAGTACACGACGCGCTGCGGCGTGCTCTACGGGCACACCGGAAACACCCCCGGCTACACCCAGCTCGCCGCGACCACCCCCGACGGCCGGCGCTCCCTGACGTTCTCGATCAACACCCAGACCAGCAAGAGCATCAAGCCCGCCCTGCTCGCCCGGCTCCGCACGGTCCAGGAGGACTTCGCCTGTGCCCTCCTGAAGGACCGCTGAGCCGCCCCGGCCCCCGGCTCACAACGACACCAGGTTGCGGGCCGGTTTGAGGCCCGTGACGCGGTGGGCGGCCAGGATGCCGGCGAGCGTGGAGCCCAGTACGGCGAGCAGCGTGGCGGCCGCGAGGGCCGTCAGGCTGATGCTCACCGGCAGGCCCTCGCCGCCGGTCTCCGTGGCCGTGCCGCCGTGGCCCGCGCCACCGGGGGGTTCGGGAAGGAGTTCGGGGATCGGGACGTACGACATCAGGCCGGCCAGGGCGAGGCCGACGAGGATGCCCAGCGCCGCGCCGGCCAGGCCCAGGACGAGGGCCTCCAGGCGGAAGGCCCGTACGACGTCACCGCGTCGCCAGCCGAGGGCCATCAGGACGCCGATCTCCCGGGTCCGTTCGGCGACCAGGCCGCGCAGCGCGGTCCAGCTGAGGATCAGTCCGCCGATCGCGCCCACGACGGCGGCGATGGTGGAGAAGCGGGCGGAGATGCGGCCGACCGCGCCCATGATCTGGACGAGGCTGTCCGCGGTGATCGCGCTGACGTTGCCGATCCGGTCGTTGATGCGGGCCGTGACCTCCTCGGTCTCGCCCGAGTCGCCGACCTGGACGTGGATCTGGTTGACCTGGTCGGCGGGGAGTCCGGCGAGCTGCTGGGCGTCGGCGAGCGGCAGGTAGACGTTGGCGGCGGCGGTCTGTGCCGCGTCCTTGATCTCCACCACGCCGACGACAGGCAGCATGCGTGTGCCGACCTTGACCTGCCGGCCGGTCTTCGTGCCGTAGAACGCGGCGTAGTGCCGGTCGAGGACCGCGACCCCGCGTTCGCCGGGGCGCAGGGCCCGGCCCTCGACGATGTTGCGGTCGAGGATCCGGCCGGGCCCGACGGCCCGTTGGGCCGGGTCGACTCCGGCGATCGTGACGGTGGAGCGCGGCCCGAAGTCCCAGATCTGGAGCGAGCCGCTGGCCTCGCGGACACCCTGCACCGACCGGACCTCGCCCAGTTCGGCGCCGTCGAAGGTCGCCAGGCCGAACGGCTGGCGCACCCCGCGTCCGCTCTGCCCCGACGCGGAACCGGTGTCCGGCCGGGTGACGATCAGGTCGGCGGCGATGCCGGCCAGCGGCGCCCGGGCGGCCTCGCGGAATCCCGCGCCGAGCGACGTCAGGGCGATCAGCAGCGCGGAGCCCAGAGCCACGGCGCCGATCACCGCGAAGGCGCGCCGGCGGCGGTGGCGCAGCTGTGAGCGCACATAGAGGTTCATGGCGGCCATCAGCTCCCTGTCTCCTGCCGCAGCGCCGCGTCGAGGTCCTCGATCCTCCAGTCGCCCTCGGCGGACTTGATCGGCGCCCGGCCGGCCGGGAAGCCCTGGAAGCGGAGCTTGCCGTCGATCAGCACGGCGATCGAGACATGGCCGGTGAGACCGTGCTCCTCGGCGAACTCGGCGCCTTCCGTGGAGTCGGCCTCGTGCCGGGTGACGCTGATCCTGCCCTCGTAGTCGTCGAGGACCGCGTCGATGTCCTTCAGCACCGGCTGCATGGGGGGATGGTTCAGGTACACCAGGTCGACGCCCGGCCCGTCCCCGGCGGGCTTCCCCGCGGGCTTCTCGTCCGCGGTGCAGCCGCCCACCGTCAGGGCCGCGGCCAGCGCGAGCGCCGCGACGACGCGCCTGTTCACGCGACCACCGTCCCGTCCTGGAGCCTCAGCCGTCGGTCGGCGGCCTCCGCGACCTTCTCGTCGTGGGTCACGACGACGAGCGCGAACCCGGTCTCCTGCCGCAGCCGTTCGAACATGTCGAGGATCTCCTGGCCGGTGCTGCTGTCGAGGTTTCCGGTCGGTTCGTCGGCGAGGATCAGCGACGGCTCGCCGACGAGGGCGCGGGCGATCGCCACCCGCTGCTGCTCGCCGCCGGACAACTGACCGGGCCGGTGGCCGATCCGGTGGCCGAGTCCCACCTGCGTCAGTCGCTGCTCCGCCCGTTCGCGGCGCTCCGCGACGCCGGTGCGCGTCGGGTACAGCGGCAGGGCCACGTTCTCCAGGGCGGACAGTGTCGGGATCAGGTGGAACGCCTGGAAGACCAGGCCGACATGCTCCCGTCGCCAGTCGGCGAGCGCGTTCTCGTCCCGGGGCAGCTCACGGCCCTCGCTGGTGATCCGCCCGGCGTCCGGCGAGTCGAGGCCGGCGAGCAGGTTGAGCAGGGTGCTCTTGCCCGAACCCGACCGGCCGACGATCGCCAGGAACTCCTTGGGGCTGACGGACATGTCGACTCCGGCCACCGCGGTGACCTGTCCGAAGGACTTGCGGATGCCTTCGGTTCGCAGGATCTCAGTGGACACGCCAAGCCTCCGTAGGTTTGATTCCGGCCGCGCGTCGGGCGGCCAAGCTGCTCACCAGCGCGCCGGCGCCCACGCTCGCCGCCACGGCGACGACGACCAGAAGCGGTTCGAGCGACGCCCGCAGCGGCACGGTGATCGACAGCTGCCGCGCCCCGCCGGCGGCGAAGTGCGGCGTCGGGCTGAGTTCCCAGGGGACGGGCACCGTGACCTGGGTACTGCTGAGCCCCCAGGTCACCGCCGCCGCCGCGAGGACGCCGAGGCCGAGCCCGACCAGGGCCACGACGGTCGTCTCGGCGGTGAGCTGCGCGGCCACCATGCGGCGGGGCCAGCCGATCGCACGCAGCACGGCGACGTCGCGGCGCCGCTCGGTGAGGTTGGCGCTGACGGTACGGGCGAGGCCCGCGGCCGCGATCAGCAGGGCGGCGATGCCCACCAGCAGTCCGAAGCGGTCGATGAGGGTGAAGGTGGAGCCCAGCGCCTTGTCGAAGGACTGCGGCGTCGTGAGCAGACCGTCCTCGCCGAGCCGCGCCTTGACGGCCGCGGCGACCGCCTCGCTCCGCTCGGGCCGGGCGGTCACGAACACCATGTTGACGTCCGTCGGGCCGGCGATCCCGGCGGCCGAGCTGATCTTCTGCGCGTCGGCGAGGGTCAGATAGGCGTTCGCGTTGGCGATCTGGCCCGCACGGCTGGTGTCGACGAGGCCGACCACCTCGAACGGCCGGCTGGACACGTCGACCGTGTCGCCGACCCGCAGCTTCTTCTGCTCGGCGTAGCTCACGTCGAGCAGGGCGGCACCTGACTCCCCCGGGCGCAGGAAGCGGCCCTCGCGTACACCGGCGCGGAGCCGGCCCGGGCCGATGGACTCCGCCGGGTCGAGTCCGAGGGTGACGACGAGGTCGTTCTTCTGGAAGGACCAGAGGATCAGGGCGCTGCTGGCGGCCTCGACCCCGTCGACCGCTCTGATGGCGGAGGCTTCGGATCTGGTGATCGGCGCGGCGGAGTGGGGGAAGACGGCGCCCTCGAACGCCTCGGGCCGGTCTCCTTCCCGCTGGGCGACGATGTCGGTGCCGATCTCGGTGAGGGGCGCCCGGGCGGCTTCGCGGTAGCCGTTGCCGTAGGCCTGCAGGCTCAGGAAGAGCGCGAGACCGATGGCGAGGCTGATCGCGCCGGTGAGTGTGCGGGCCGGGCGGCCCAGGAGTTCGGCCCAGACCAGTGTGGCCGGGGGCATGGCCACCTCCTTCAGGGGATGTGCGGAACGAGCAGGTGGAGCAGACCTATGACCGCGCCGGCTCCGACGAGAGCGAGCGCGGATTTCGGGCGCCGCCAGAGCACCAGCGCGGCGCCGGCGGCGACGGCCGCGGTGAGCGGGTCGACGATGCCGTTGCGGATGAACTCGACCATCACACCGGCGAGTACGCCGATGGAACCCAGGGTCACCCCGTCCAGGACGGCGCGGCTCCAGGCGTGCCGGCGGATGAAGCGGAGGATCGGGCCGCAGGCCGTCATCAGCAGGAACGACGGCAGGACCACGGCGACCGAGACCACCAGCGCGCCCAGCGGGCCGCCCAGCGTGTAGCCGAGGAACGTGGCCGTGTTGAGCACGGGGCCGGGGGTCACCTGGCCGATGGTGATCGCGTCGAGCAGCTGGGTCTCGGTGATCCAGCCGCGGTCGACGACGAGTTCGCCGCGGAGCAGGGCGAGGAGCACGGCGCCGCCGCCGAACAGCAGGGCTCCCGCCTTCAGGAAGGCCCCGGCCAGCGCGGGGAGGTCGACGTGCTGCCCTGCGGGCACCGCGAGCACCAGCCCGAGGGTCTTCGGCCGCTCGGCCGTCCGCTCCGCCCGGGTGCGCCACCACCAGACGGCGAGGGCGACCGCGCCCGCGCAGGCGAGCAGCAGCGTCTCGTCCACGCCGAGGGCGTACGCGAGGGCGACCGCGACGATCAGGGTGAGGCGACGGGGGCGGGGTCGCGAGCTCTTGGCGAGGCGTACCACCATCCAGCCGGTCACGGCGATGACGGCCGGCTTGATGCCGTACAGCAGCCCCTCCGCGGCCGGCGTGGTCCCGTAGCGCACGTACAGGGCGCCGAGGACCGCGGCGAGCAGGGCGCCGGGGAGGAGGAACGCGATGCCGCCGAGCACGAAGCCCGCCCGTCCGGCGCGTTTCTCGCCGACGTACATGGCCGCCTCGACCGCGTTCGGGCCGGGCAGGATGTTCACCATGCCGACGAGGTCGAGGAACTCCCGTTCCTCCAGCCACTTCCGGCCGAGCACGATCTCGCTGTGGACCAGTGCCATCATGGCCGGCGGGCCGCCGAAGGACAGCGCGCCGATCCGCAGGAAGACCCAGAAGACCTCCATGGCGGCCCGGCTCCCGGTCGGCTTCGGTGCCTCGGTCATGCCGGGAACACCTCGATCTCGGTGGCCTTCACCGACGCCCACACCTCGTCACCCGGGCGGAGTTCCAGTTCGGCGAACGCCGCCGCGGTGACCTCGGCGACGATGTCGGGCTTCCCCGCGAGCGCGAGCCGCAGGACGTCCCGCTCGACGTCGAGGCTCTCGAGCCGGCAGCGCCACGCGTTGCGCGGAGAACCGCTCGGACGTTCCTTGTGCACGGCTACGGCCCGGGGTCGGATACCGGCCCACACCTCGCCGTGCTCCGTGTCGGGGATGCGCAGGGTGCAGCCGCCCTCCACGGTCAGCTCGGAGCCGTCGGCCCAGCCGCGCAGCAGATTGACGCCGACGAAGCGCGCCACGTAGTGCGAGCGCGGACGGGCGGTGACCTCGGCCGGTGTGCCGGTCTGCACGACGCGGCCGTCCTCGATGATGACCAGCCGGTCGGCGAGGGTGAACGCCTCCGTGGGATCGTGGGTCACCACGATGCGGACGCCCGGGAACGAGGCCAGCGCCCGCTGCAGGTCCCGGCGCATGTCGGCGCGCATCCCGACGTCCAGAGCGGACAACGGCTCGTCGAGCAGCAGCAGTTCGGGGCAGATCGCCAGGGCGCGGGCCATGGCGACGCGCTGGGCCTGCCCGCCGGACAGGGCCCGGGGGCGGGCGTCGGCCCGGTCGGCCAGACCCAGCCGCTCGAGCCAGCGCGTCGCCCGGAAGCGCGACTCCGCGCGGGACAGGCCCCGTCGGCGCAGGCCGAAGGCGACGTTGTCGACGGCGCTCATCTGCGGGAAGAGGCGCAGGTCCTGGAAGACGACGCCGACCGGGCGGCACTCCGGCGGGACGAACGTCCGGGTGGCCGGCTCGTCCAGGACCCGTCCGCCCAGGGCGAGTCGGCCCGCGTCGAGCCGGAGGAGTCCGGACAGTCCACGCAGCAGGGTGCTCTTGCCGGCGCCGTTCGGGCCGAGCACGGCCACCGTCTCCCCCTCGGCGACCTCGAGGTCGACGTCGAGTGCGAAGGCGCCGTTGGACACCCGTATCTCGGCCTGGAGGCTCATCGCCCGCCCTTCCGCTCGTTTCGGCCGCCGGGACCGCTCTCCACCGCTGTTCGAAGGTGATGCCGGAAGGGGGTCACAGGCCACCCGCCCACTGCTTGCGAAGGCCGATCAGGATGCTCAGGGAGACGGCCATGAGCAGCAGGCTGAGCATCACCGCGGCGTCCGGACTGCGTTCCAGCGCCACGTACACCGCGAGCGGCAGGGTCTGGGTGCTGCCGGGCAGGTTTCCCGCGAAGGTGATCGTGGCCCCGAACTCCCCGAGGGCGCGGGCCCAGCAGAGCACGGCACCGGACACGAGGGACGGCCGGATCTGGGGCAGGGTGATCCGCCAGAAGACCGTCCAGGGCCGCGCGCCGAGCGTCCGGGCGGCCTCCTCCGTGCCCCGGTCGGCGGACTGCAGGGCCCCGCACACCGTCAGGACCAGGAAGGGCATGGCGACGAACGTCTCCGCGAGGATCACGCCCTGGGTGGAGAAGGCCAGCCGGATGCCGAAGTACTCGTCGAGGAACTGCCCGAAGACCCCTTCGCGTCCGAAGGCGAGCAGCAGCGCCACACCGCCCACGACGGGCGGCAGCACCACCGGAAGGGTGGTGATCGCTCTCAGGAACGACCGGCCCGGAAGGTCGGTGCGGACCAGGATCCAGGCGACCGGCACCCCGAGCACCAGGCACAGGACCGTGGCGCTCAGCGAGCACACCAGCGAGACGGTCAGTGCCGTACGGGTCTCCGCCGACCAGAGCAGCGTCCCCGCGTCCGCCCACGGCACCCGCAGCAGCAGGGACGCGAGCGGCGCGGCGAACAGCATGATGCCGAGCCCGCCGAACACCCCGACCAGCACCGCCGGCCACCGCGAGCGGCGCGCCCGCGGTGGCTGGGGGGAATCGTGCGGGGGCGGTGCCGGTGCCGTCTTCAGTGCCGTCGCCATGGCAGCCTTCCCCCGCGATGATCCGATTCGTGCCGGTGCTCGGTCGTACATGTGCGTGCGGTCGTCACTGCGGAGCCAGGAACCCGTGGTCCGTGAGGATCCGCCGGCCGTCCTCCGACAGGAGGAAGTCCGTGAACATCCGGGCGCCTTCGGTGTTGCCGCCCTTCAGGACGCCCACCGGGTACCGGGCTTCGACGTTCTGGGCGTCCGGGATCGCGATCCCGTCGGCCTTGCCCTTCGCGGCCAGGGCGTCCGTCCTGTAGACGATGCCGACGTCGGCCTCGCCCATGGTCACCCGGCTCACGACCTGCTTGACGTCCAGCTCCTGGCCGCCGTCGGAGGCCCTCACACCGGCCTTCGCGAGGGCCTGCCGGGCGTAGCGCCCGACGGGTACCTGCGGTCCGCACAGGGATACCGTCAGATCCGGCCGGCTCAGGTCGTTCAGCCCCTTGATCTTGTCGGGGTTGCCCTTGCGCACCAGCAGGCTGAGCGTGTTCCGGGCGAAGACCCGGGGCTCTCCGTCGGTCAGACCGGCCTTCGCCGCGTCCTGCATGGTCCGTTCGTCGGCCGAGGCGAAGACGTCTCCGGGCGCGCCGTTGCGCAGCTGGGTCAACAGGGTCGAGGAGCTGCCCAGGTTGAGGCGGATCTCCATCCCCGGATGGGACTTCGCGAACTCGTCCTTCGCGTCCTCGAGCACTCCGGTCAGCGAGGCCGCCGCGAAGACCGTCACGGTCGTGTCGTGGTGTCCGCCGCCGGCGTCCGCCTGCCCGCATCCGGTCACGACCAGGGCCGTCGCCAGTGCGGCGGCGGCCAGGGCGAGCGTCCGGCGGGCGGCCCCGGCTATCTCGAGCCTCCGGCCATGGCGGGGATGACGTGGACCTCGTCGCGGGCGTCGACGGGCGTCTTCTCGCCGTCGAGGCCGCGGATGTCGTCGCCGTTGAGGAAGACGTTGATGTGCGGGCGCAGCCGCCCGTCGGCGTCGTGCAGCAGGCTCCGGACGCCGGGGTAGCTGCTCACCAGGTTCGCGAAGACCTCGGCGAGGGTGGCTCCGGGCATATCGAGCGTCGACCGCTGCTCCACGTGCTGGCGCATGATGGTCGGTATGAAGAGCTTGGCCATGGGGCGCTCCTTCAGAGGGTGTCGGTGTCCAGCGCGCCGCAGACCGCACAGTCCGGGCGGCGGGCGATGTTGAGCAGTCGCGTCATGTTGGTCCGCAGGTCGAAGAACATGAGCTTCGACTCCAGCGGCTCGGCGAAGCCGGTGATCAGCTTGATCGCCTCCATGGCCATGACGCTGCCCACGAGGCCGGGGGCGGGGCCCATGACCGGGAACACCTTGATGTCCGTCCAGTACGGGGGCTTCTCCGGGTAGATGCAGGCCAGGCAGGGCGTGCGGCCGGGTACGACGGTGGTGATGTAGCCCTCGGTGTCGTACATGGCGCCGGACACCAGCGGGATGCGGAGGTCGACGGCGGCCTGGTTGAGGGCGTAGCGCTCCTCGAAGAGCGGCGCGCCGTCGGCGATCAGGGTGGCGTCCGAGACGATGGAGCGCACGTTGTCCGGGCTGACGTACTCGGGGATCGTCGTGATCTCGGCGTCGG
This sequence comes from Streptomyces solicamelliae, assembly GCF_045348655.1. Lineage (NCBI taxonomy): Bacteria > Bacillati > Actinomycetota > Actinomycetes > Kitasatosporales > Streptomycetaceae > Streptomyces > Streptomyces solicamelliae. Next base: position 6,492,902 of record NZ_CP160404.1, on the reverse strand, counting down.
GGTTGATCCGGCGCAGCGTGTCGGCGAAGGCGTCGGCGCAGGGCCGGCCGAGGTCGTCCGGCGAGGCGAGCAGCCACCGGTTCAGGAACTCCGGCACCACGTCGCCGCCGTGCGCCACGGTCAGCCGGCCCACGCCGGCCATGGCCAGCTGGGCGGCGACCGTGCCGCCGACGCCGCCGCCGCGGGAGATCACGACGTGCGCGTCCCGCAGCCGGCGCTGACCCTCCAGGCCGAAGCCACCGTCCCGCAGCTGCCGTGAGTATCGTTCGAGCTGGAACTCGGTGAACTCAGCGGTGTCCGCTGTCATCCCGTACTCCCCCAGGTATCGGATTCGGTTTCTGTTCGAACGAATCCGACTGTAGGAGCGGGTAAGTCAGCCATCAGGCAGCGGAATGTCAGGCGGAGGACAAGAGCCCGGCAAGTGCGGGCGTGTCAGACCCGCTCCTTCCGCGGGCAGACGGGGAGGGCCGCCGGGTCCCCCGCGCCGTGCCGGCTGCGCGGACACAGCGGCAGCGTCACCGTGCCCTCGATGCCGTGGGGCGACACCGGCAGCAGGCGCAGGGAGCCGTTGTTGACCTGGGCCAGGGTGCCTGCGATGGCAAGGCCCAGGCCCGAGCCCTCTCGTCTGGCCGCTTCCTCGCCGCGCCAGAACCGGTCGAGGGCACGACCGCAGTCCTCCTCCGACATGCCCGGCCCCTGGTCGATCACCCGGATCCGTGCCCGCCGACCCTCGATCTCATGGCGTATCTCGATGACGGTTCCCGGGCCCGAGACGTGCAGGGCGTTGTCGATGAGCACGTCGAGGATCTGCTCGAGGTGGCCGGGGACGCTGGCCGACACGGGGCCTTCGGTGTCGGGGGCGAGCAGCCGTACGCCCTTGCGCGAGGCCGCCTCCTCCCAGGCGAGCAGACGCCCCGCCACCACGGTCCGCACCTCGACGGGCGCGACGGCCTGACCGGGGCCCTCGGCCCGCGCCAGCCGCAGCAGCTGGTCGAGCAGGGTCGACAGCCGTTCGACCTCCGCGATGGCCTGCTGGAGCTGCTTCCCGGCCTCGGGCCGCACCCCGGACTCCAGGCTCTCGACGCGCAGCCGCAGCGCCGTCAGCGGGTTGCGCATCTGGTGGGAGGCGTCGGCCACGAAGGCCCGCTGGGTCTCCAGCAGGGTGACCAGCCGGTCGGCCATCCGGTTGAACACCTCCGCCATGCCGCGGATCTCCGGCGGCCCCTGCGCGCAGCGGACCCGTTCCTCGTACGCGCCCTCGGTGATGGCCTGGGCCGTCTTCTCCAGTTGCCGGATCGGCCGCAGCAGCCAGCGGGTCAGCGGTACTCCGGCCAGGGCGACCGCGGTCAGCGCGAGGACGGCCACGGCCAGCAGGACGAGGGTGTGGCTGTCGATGGCGTCCTGGATCGCCGCCGTGGAGGCCACCAGGCCCAGCGCGGCGACGACCTTCTCGCCCCGGGTGACCGGCTCCGCCACGACCACCTCGCCCGGGTACAAGGTGTAGCTCGAGTAGCGCTCGGGCCGGGTGCTCTTCCCGCGCAGCGCCGCGGCCATGGCGGAGTCGAGCGCTGCCGCGGCGGCGGTGACGTCGGTGCGGGACGCCGCGGCGACCCGCCCGCTCGGGTCGATGAGGACGACGACGGTCTGGTGCTGTCGGTCGAAGGTGCGGATCCGCTCCTCGAACTGACGGGCCGTGATCTCTCCCTCGCTCACTCTGGCCGCCTCCTTGGCCAGGTCCTCGCCGTCGCGTGTCCGCATGGTCGCCAGATGGTGGTAGGCGTTCAGGGAGTAGCTGAGCGCGAGCGGGATCTCCAGCATGAGCAGGATGACGACGGTGAGCGAGAGATAGGTGAGCAGTAACTTCTTGCGCACGCGGCCGCCTTCAGCCGAGGGGGTCGGTCAGCCGGAAACCGACGCCGCGCACCGTCTCCACCCAGCGTTTGTCGCCCAGCTTGGCGCGCAGGGAGCCGACGTGGACGTCGAGCGTCCGGGTCGAGCCGTACCAGTTCTCGTCCCAGACCTCCTGGATGATCCGCTCACGTTTCAGCACCGCGCCGTGGTCGGCCGCCAGCAGGGCCAGGAGATCGAACTCCTTGGCGGTGAGCTCCAGCGGCCGGCCCTCCACGGTCGCCTTCCGGGCCCGTGTGTCGATCGTGAGCGTCCCGACCGCCAGCACCGATCCGGGTGCCTCCGCGGGCGGGGCCGGCGTCGCGGGGGCGGAGGTGCTGCGCCGCATCACCGCTTCGATACGGGCCAGGAGTTCGCGCAGGCCGTAGGGCTTGACGACATAGTCGTCCGCGCCCGCCTGCAGCAGCATCACGCGGTCGATCTCCTCCGAGCGCGCGGTCACCACGATGATCGGCACCGTCGACGCGGCCCGGATGCGGCGGCACACCTCGTAGCCGTCCAGGCCCGGCAGGTTCAGATCGAGGAGGACGAAGTCGGCCTGTTCGGCCGCCTGCGCCACGCGGCCGCCGTCGCCGACGCACAAGGCCGTGTGGCCGTGCTGCCGGAGTGCGTCGGCAAGGGCCTCGGCCACGTGCTCGTCGTCCTCAGCCACCAAGATCTGCATTGACGTCCCCCAGTCCCCTCTGCAGATGAAACGTGCTGTGTACCGCGCGGTTCGGATCGAACACTAGCGCTCTGTACGGATTTTGGCCGCCCGGTCCAGATGCGGTACGTGGGGAAAACTGAACGCTCTGTTGCACTGCCCTTGCCGGTCCGCTGTAGGTGCCGGGCCTAGCGTGGGGGCACGAGGCTCATCGACCGCAGCGAGGAAGGAGCGGCCCGGCATGTCCCCACAACTGCCGCGTGCACAGGAGGTCCGCCGATGCGGATTCCAGGCTGGACCTTCGTCGTCGTAGCACTGGTGCTGCTCTCCACCGCGGTCTGGCTGCTGCTCCGCTTCCATCTGTCGTCCGTCGGCTGACGTACGGCGACCCACGCACCCGGGCCGAGGACAGAACCGACCGGCGGCTCGGACCGCCGGTCCCCGAGGTCGTGAAGAGGAGACTCTCGATGAGCACGTCCGTCCACGGAGCGGACCCGATCGAACTGGCCATCGGCGGCATGACCTGCGCCTCCTGCGCCGCCCGTATCGAACGGACGCTGAACCGGCTCGACGGCGTCGAGGCGGCCGTCAACTACGCGACCGGGAAGGCGCACATCACGTCGCCGGCCCTCGCGGTGGACGAACTCGTCGCCGCCGTGGAGTCCCTGGGCTTCACCGCCGCCTTACCGAAGCCCCCCGAGCCGGTCAGCGACGACCACCCGGCCCCGGACGAGCTGCGGCCGCTCCGCCTACGCCTGATCACCGCCCTGGTACTGGCCACCCCGGTGATCGTGCTGGCCATGGTCCCGGCCTGGCAGTTCACGTACTGGCAGTGGCTCTCGCTCGCCCTCACCGTCCCGGTGGTCACCTACGCGGCCTGGCCGTTCCACCGGGCCGCCGTGGTCAACGCCCGGCACGGCGGGGCGAGCATGGACACGCTGGTCTCGATGGGCACCGGCGCCGCCTTCCTGTGGTCGCTGTGGGCGCTGGTCTTCGGCACCGCGGGCTCCCCGGGGATGACACACGGCTTCTCCCTGACCGTCTCCCACACCGACGGCTCCGGGAACATCTATCTCGAAGCGGCCGCCGGCGTCACCGCGTTCATCCTGGCCGGCCGCTACGTCGAGGCACTGTCCAAGCGCCGGGCGGGGGCCGCGCTGCAGGCCCTGCTGCATCTGGGCGCCAAGGACGTCACGGTACTGCGCGACGGCCGCGAGGAACTGATCGCGACGGACCGCCTCGTCGTCGGGGACCGCTTCCTCGTGCGTCCCGGCGAGAAGATCGCCACCGACGGGGTGGTCGTCGAGGGCGCCTCGACGGTCGACGCGTCCATGCTCACCGGCGAATCGGTGCCGGTGGAGGTCACCACCGGCGACCATGTCACCGGGGCCACGCTCAACGCCGGCGGACGTCTCGTCGTCGAGGCGACCCGGGTCGGGGCGGACACCCGGCTGGCCCAGATCGCCGCACTCGTGGAGGCCGCGCAGAGCGGCAAGGCGGCCGCGCAGCGACTCGCGGACCGGGTCTCCGCGGTCTTCGTCCCGGTGGTGATCGCACTGGCCCTCGGCACGCTGGTCTTCTGGCTCGCAGGCGGCGCCGAACTCACCGCGGCCTTCACGGCCGCCGTGGCCGTCCTCATCATCGCCTGCCCCTGCGCCCTCGGCCTGGCCACCCCCACGGCGCTGCTGGTCGGCACCGGCCGCGGCGCCCAGCTCGGGATCCTCGTCAAGGGCCCCGAAGCGCTGGAGTCCACGGACGGCATCGACACCGTCGTCCTCGACAAGACCGGCACGGTGACCACCGGCGCCATGGCCCTGCGCTCCGTCCGCACGGCCGAGGGCCAGGACGAGACCGAGGTGCTGAGGCTCGCGGGGGCGGTGGAGCACGCCTCGGAACATCCCGTCGCCCGGGCGGTGTCCTCCGCCGCCGCGGCACGGGTGAGCGGGCTGCCGACAGCCGACGCGTTCAAGGCCCTGCCGGGACTCGGCGCCCAGGGCGTGGTCGACGGCCGGCTCGTCCTCGTGGGGCGCCCGTCGCTGCTCGCGGAACGCGGCATCGCCCTGCCCGCGGAACTGGCGCGCGCCGCCCAGGACGCCGAGACGACGGGCCACACGGCCGTCGCGGTCGCCTGGGACGGTACGGCGCGGGCCGTGCTCGAGGTCGCCGACGAAGTCCGGCGCACCAGCCGGGACGCCATCGCGCGACTCCGGGCCCTGGGTCTGCGGCCGGTCCTGCTCACCGGCGACAACCGGGCCGTCGCCGAGTCCGTGGCCGCGGAGGTGGGTATCGACGAGGTCGTCGCCGACGTGCTGCCCGAGGACAAGGCCGAACTCGTCAAGCGGCTCCAGTACGAGGGCCGTTCGGTCGCGATGGTGGGCGACGGCGTCAACGACGCGGCCGCCCTGGCCCAGGCCGATCTCGGTCTCGCGATGGGCTCGGGCACCGACGCCGCCATCCAGGCCTCGGACCTGACCCTGGTCAGGGGCGACCTGTACGCCGCGGTGGACGCGATCCGGCTGGCCCGCAAGACGCTGAGCACCATCAGGTCGAACCTCTTCTGGGCCTTCGCCTACAACGTGGCGGCGCTGCCGCTCGCCGCGGCGGGACTGCTCAACCCGATGATCGCCGGCGCGGCGATGGCCTGCTCGTCGGTCTTCGTGGTCGGCAACAGCCTCCGGCTGCGCGGCTTCCGGCCGACGGTGCCGGCCGTGCCCCACGAGGGGGCGCCCGCATGACAGCGTGGCCCGGACACCCGCGTGTCCCCGACCTCCCCCTGCCACCCCGGGGCTACCGTCCGCCCCGCGGGCACACCGACGTCTGGACGCTGCACACCTCACCCGCCACCGTGCAGGCCGCGCGACGCCTCCACAACACGTTGGACGTCCCGGAACGCCGCCGCGTGGAAGCCGCGCCCTCTCAGGAGGCCGGCAACGCCTACCTCGTGGGCCGGGTGGCGCTGCGCCTCGTCCTCGGCGCCTGCCTCGATGTCCGGCCCCGTTCGGTACCGCTGCTCCGCGCGCCCTGCCCGCTGTGTCAGGGACGGCACGGCAGGCCCGTCGTCGGCGTCACGGCCGACCTGCACTTCTCCGTGTCCAGGCGGCGCAACACGGTGGTGCTCGCCCTCGCCGCCACGCCGGTGGGCATCGACCTCGGGACGCCGGACCGGATCACCCCGGACGTGGCGGGCCGGCTCCACCCGGCCGAGCGGGCGGCCGTCCGACGCCTGCCCGAGGACCTGCGCGAACAGGCCCTGCTGCACTGCCTGGTCCGCAAGGGCGCGTATCTCAAGAGCGTGGGAACGGGGTCCGGGGTTCCGCCGAGCACGGTCGACATCGGCCCGGGGCCCGACTTCGGCGGCGCCGATCCCCAGCCGGCCCCCTACGCCCTGACCACCCTGGCGGCTCCGCCGGGCTATGCGGCGGCCACGGCTCTGCTGCTGCCGTCGGCACGTGGCGCCCGGACCCGCCCGACGGTCGACCGGTACGGCTGCGACGCGTGCGGCACGGCGGCGGCACGGCCGGGCACGGAATCGCCGGCCGACGCGGCGGTCGCGGCGCTGACGCCTTGACTCCTTGACGTTCCGCCGCACGTCGACGCAACCCCCATCGGCGAGGCGGCAGCCCGCCACCGTACGGGCACTCATCACCATTCCGCCTACCTGCTGGGAGAACCCGACATGTCCGTGCGCGCTCACACCACCGAGACCACCGAGACCGCCGAGGCGGCCGCCGAGAACGACGAGCCCCGTTGTAGTCTGCCGCTGCCCGTCCTCGGCCGGGACGTGACCGTTCCGCTCGTCACGGGCGGAGAGGTGGCGTACGCGGCGCTGGACTACGCGGCCAGTGCCCCGGCGCTGCAGCGGGTGTGGGACGACGTGGCGGCGTACGCCCCGTACTACGGCAGCGTGCACCGCGGTGCCGGGTACCTCTCGCAGTTGTCCACCGACCTGTTCGAGAACAGCCGGGCCACGGTGGCGGAGTTCCTGGACTGCCGGGACGGCGACCAGGTCGTCTTCACCCGCTCGACCACCGACTCGCTCAACCTGCTGGCCGCCGTACTCCCCGCGGAGTGCCAGGTGTTCGTCTTCGAGACCGAGCACCACGCCTCCCTGCTGCCCTGGCACGACGCCCAGGTCACGTACCTCGACGCACCGCGCTCGCACGACGAGGCGATACGGACGGTCGAACGTGCCCTGGCCGACCGGAATCCGTCCCCAGGCTCTCGGCTTCGCTCGAGCAGGGGAGGCCCCCACGCCCCCGCCCTGGTCTGCGTGACGGGTGCGTCGAACGTGACCGGTGAGCTGTGGCCGGTCCGCGAACTCGCCGCCGCGGCGCACGCGCACGGCGCGCGGATCGTCCTCGACGCCGCGCAGCTGGCCCCCCACCACGCGGTCTCCGTGCGGGAGTCGGACGTGGACTGGGTGGCGTTCTCCGGCCACAAACTGTACGCGCCGTTCGGCGCCGGCGTCCTGGCCGGCCGGGCCGACTGGCTGCAGGTGGCGGAGCCGTACCTGGCCGGTGGCGGTGCGTCGCGCACGGTGGCCCGGCGTGCCGACGGCGCGCTGCAGGTCGAGTGGCACACCACCGCGGCCCGTCATGAGGCCGGCTCGCCCAACGTCATCGGCGTCTACGCCATCGCCGCCGCCTGCAAGGCCCTCACCGAGGCCGGCTTCGACTCCCTCGTCGCCCGTGAGCAGCACCTCATCGACACCGTCCGTGCGGGTCTGGCCGAGGTGCCGGAGGTCAGGGTGCTCTCGCTGTTCGGCGACGACGCGCCCCGCGTCGGGGTCATCTCGTTCGTCGTCGAGGGCTGGAACAGCTCCCACTTCGCCGCCGCGCTCTCCGCCGAGTACGGCATCGGCGTCCGCGACGGCCTCTTCTGCGCCCACCCGCTGGTGCGCATCCTGCTGGGCAGCGACCCGCAGGACGCCGGTGAGTGCGGGGCGCCGGAGGCCGGGCCCGGTGAGCCCTCCCTGAACGCGATCCGGGTGAGCTTCGGGGCCGGTACGCCCGACGAGCACGTCGAGCGGTTCGTCGCGGCCGTGAAGGAGCTGGTCCGTGGCGGCGCGCAGTGGAAGTACCGCATCGAGAACGGCCGCTGCGTCCCTGAGGCGTGAGGCACGAAGCCTGAGAGGCACCCGACCCCGGGGCGGTCCGGCCTGGCCGGACCGCCCCGGTCCTGCTACTTCAGGTAGCCGAGGACGGTCATCATGCCGGACTCGCCGTGGTACACGTTGTGGCAGTGGACCATCCAGAGCCCCGGGTTGTCCGCGTCGAAGTCCACGTCGACCCGCTTGCCCGGCAGCACGATCGAGGTGTCCTTGCGTGCGCCGCCGTCGGCGAGCGCGTACGTGTGCCCGTGCAGGTGCATGGGGTGCCACATCGTCGTGGTGTTCACGAAGGACAGCCGGACGCGCTCACCGGAGCGCACCGCGTATCCCTGTGCGGGGTCGTACTTCTTGCCGTTGACGGCCCAGTCGTACTTGTCCATCGAGCCGGTGAGTTCGAGCTCGATGGTCCGGTCCGGCTCGCGTGATCCCAGGCGCACCGACTCCGCCGCCTTGAGCTGACCGCCGTGGAGCACCTTGCCGTCGAGCTCCTTCGGGCGCGCGGACGCGGTGGGCGCGGCCCCGCCACTCGTACGCAGGACGGCGAGCGCCGTGCGGTTCTTGCCCTCGGCGAGCGCGGTCAGCGGGAACGCCCCGCTCTTGACGGTGACCAGGGCGTCGAGGCGCTCCCCCATGCCGAGCAGCAGCGCGTCCGCCCGGGCATGCGTGACGGGGAAGCCGTCCGTGTGCGTCACGGTCAGTTCGTGGCCGCCGAGCGCGACCCGAAAGGCGGTGTCGCCGCCGGCGTTGATGATCCGGAGCCTGATCCGGTCGCCGGGCTTCGCGGTGAAGGTCTGCGGGTTCTCCGGTGTGCGGCCGTTGACGAGGTAGTACGGGTAGCCGACGTCTCCGGCGTCCCCGCCCAGCAGATCACTGGTCGCGCCCATCAGCATCCGCGAGGGTCCGCTCGGCTCGGGGGACGGCGCGGTCCGTGTCGTCACGGACGTGTGGGACATGCCGTGGCCGTCCGTCCCACCGGAGCCGCCGTGCTCCATCCCGCCCATGCCCTTGCCGAGTTCCGCGAACACGGCGTCCGGGGTGGAGCCGTCGACTCCGTCGACCCAGTCGTCGAGGACGATCACCCACTCCTTGTCGTACTGCAGCGGCTCCTTGGGGTCCTCGACGATCAGCGGAGCGTACAGGCCACGGTCCTGCTGAACGCCGGAGTGCGGGTGGAACCAGTAGGTGCCGGGGTGGGTGACGGCGAAGCGGTAGTCGAAGGAACCGCCCGCCTTGATGTCGCGCTGGGTGAGGCCGGGCACGCCGTCCATGTCGTTGCGCAGCGCGAGTCCGTGCCAGTGCAGGCTCGTGGCTTCGGGAAGGTTGTTGGCGAGGGTGAGGGCGAGGGTGTCGCCCGCGGTCAGCCGGACCTCCTTGCCGGGGAGTTCGTCCCCGTACGCCCAGGAGCGGACGGTGCGGCCGGCGCCGAGGTCGAGCGGTGTCTCGACGGCGGTCAGCCTGACCTTCCGCTCGGGGCCGGGCTTGCGCCCTGCCTCGGTCGCGGCGATCTGCTTGCTGTCCGGGCCGAGGAAGTCGGCGGTCGGCGACGTGCCGCTCCCGCCGGAGGAGTGGCCCGTGTGCTGCGTCGCGTCGGAGCAGGCGGTCAGCAGGCCGGTACCGGCGGCCGCGATTCCGGCGCCGATGAGGGCGCGTCGAGTAAGTCGGGACATGGCGGTGAAACCCCTTGACGTGGTCGTGAGTCTGCATGCGGGAGACGGCGTCCGCTCGCGGCGAGGAGCGGCCGGTCGTCCTATATGCGCAGCAAGGACAGACGTGTCAGCAGGGACCCGGGCGGCGAGAACGCCCGGCACTCGTGCACGAGCCGTTCGACGGTCTCCGGCCCGTGGACGCGCAGCCGCCGGAGGGGCGCACGCGCCAGGAGGAGCAGGGGGACGCCGACGCCGATCAGGGCGAGGCACACGACGGCGATGCCCACCCCGTGGAGGGGTTCGGGCGGTGCCGGCGTCGCCTGGTGGCCTTGTTCGCCGGCCGACCTGTGATCCACCGGCAGAACGGAAGCGTGGTCATGGGCCGAGGCGTGGTCGTGGACTGAGGGTCCCTCGTGGGACATCGCCGCGGTATGCCCGCCGGCGAGCGCCGGAGCAGCACGTTCACAGACGTGTCCGAGGCCGTACGCCAGCACGAGCCCGGAGAGCAGCGCGACGACGAGCACCCAACGGCTCAGCCACGTGGCGGTCTCCTGACGCGCTTCCACGACGGCCTCCCCACCCGATCGGCATCCGCAGTACCCGGATGCCCTCAGTGTACGGGTAGGGGGTATCCGTCGCATCAAGATCCCCGCGTCCGCCGACCTCACGATGCCGTGCCGGTCGCCGTGCGTGCGGTGTAACCGGGCGTGCGGGGGCTGTGTGATCACTCCGAAACCGGGTCCTTCTAGGGTCGTCCTGTGGGATCGGGGCGACGGGGAGAGGTGCTGGTGGTGTCGGCGGAGTCGGAGGTCGAGGCTGTTCGGACGGTGTGCTCGTACTGCGGGGTGGGCTGCGGGATCGTGCTCGACATCGCGCGGAACGCGGCGACCGGACTGCGGCGAGCCGTGAAGTCCTCGGGGGACAAGGCCCATCCCGCGAACTTCGGGCGGCTGTGCACGAAGGGGTCCACCAGCGCCGACATGATGGCCGCCCCCGGGCGGGCCCGTACCGCGCTGGTGCGGGCGGAACGCGGCGGCGCGGCCGTCGAGGCGGACGTCGACGCCGCCGTCGCCGAGGTGGCGGCCCGGCTGCGCGCGATCCTGGACGAGCACGGGCCGGACGCCCTGTCCTTCTACGTCTCCGGGCAGATGTCGCTGGAGGCGCAGTACCTGGCCAACAAGCTGGCCAAGGGGTTCGTGCGGACCAACCGGATCGAGTCCAACTCCCGGCTGTGCATGGCGTCGGCCGGTTCCGGCTACAAGCTGTCGCTGGGCGCGGACGGGCCGCCCGGCTCGTACCAGGACTTCGACCACGCCGACGTCTTCCTCGTCATCGGCTCGAACATGGCCGACTGCCATCCGATCCTGTTCCTGCGGATGATGGACCGGGTGAAGTCGGCCGGGGCGAAGCTGATCGTCGTCGACCCCCGGCGCAACGCCACGGCCGACAAGGCCGATCTCTTCCTGCAGATCCGGCCGGGAACGGATCTCGCGCTGCTCAACGGGCTGCTGCATCTGCTCGTCGAGAACGCAGACGTGGACGAGGAGTTCATCGCCGCGTTCACGGAGGGCTGGGAGGCCATGCCCGCCTTCCTCGCCGACTATCCGCCCGCGAAGGTCGCCGAGATCACCGGCATACCCGAGGCCGCCGTCCGGCAGGCCGCGCAGTGGATCGGTGCGGCCGGGAACTGGATGAGCTGCTGGACGATGGGGCTGAACCAGTCCACCCACGGGACCTGGAACACCAACGCCCTGGTCAACCTGCACCTCGCGACCGGTGCGATCTGCCGCCCGGGCTCCGGGCCGTTCTCGCTGACCGGGCAGCCCAACGCCATGGGCGGGCGGGAGATGGGCTACATGGGTCCCGGGCTGCCGGGGCAGCGCTCGGTGCTCGTCGACGAGGACCGGGCGTTCGTCGAGCGGCTGTGGGGCATCCCCGAGGGCTCGCTGCGGACGGACGTCGGGCGCGGGACGGTGGAGATGTTCGAACGGATGGCCGCCGGGGACATCAAGGCGTGCTGGATCATCTGCACCAACCCGGTCGCCTCCGTCGCCAACCGCAGGACCGTCATCGCCGCCCTGGAGGCCGCCGAACTCGTCGTCACGCAGGACGTGTTCACGGAGACCGAGACCAACGCGTACGCCGACGTCCTCCTGCCCGCCACGCTGTGGGCGGAGTCCGACGGCGTGGCGGTCAACTCCGAGCGGAACCTCACCCTCGTCCGGGGCGTCGTCGACCCGCCCGGACAGGCGCTGCCGGACTGGCGGTTGATCGCGCGGGTCGCCTGCGCGATGGGCTTCGCCGACGCCTTCACGTACGGCTCCGCCGAGGAGGTCTTCGAGGAGCTCAAGCAGGCGTGGAACCCCCAGACCGGCTGGGATCTGCGCGGTGTCTCGTACGAGCGGCTGCGCGCCACGCCCGTGCAGTGGCCCGCGCCGGCGGGGGACGGCCCGGACCGCAACCCGATCCGGTACCTCAACGACGGCGTGAGCCAGAGCCTGCTCGTGCGGGAGGACGGGAGCCGGCCCCGGCTCGCCTTCCCCACGCCGAGCGGGCGCGCCCGGTTCTTCGGCCGTCCGCATCTGCCGGCGGCCGAACTGCCCGACGACGACTATCCGTTCGTCCTCAACACCGGGCGTCTGCAGCACCAGTGGCACACGTTGACGAAGACCGGGAAGGTCGCCAAGCTGGCGAAGCTCGACCCCGGACCGTTCGTCGAGGTCCATCCCGAGGACGCCGCCGCGCTCGGCGTCGCCGACGGGAACCACCTGGAGATCGCCTCGCGCCGCGGCCGCGCCGTGCTGCCCGCGGTGGTCACCGACCGGGTCCTGCCGGGCACCTGCTTCGCCCCGTTCCACTGGAACGACCTCTTCGGCGAGTACCTCGGCATCAACGCCGTCACCAGCGACGCCGTCGACCCGATCTCGTTCCAGCCGGAGTTCAAGGCGTGCGCGGTGACGCTGGCTCGGACGACCGCTCCGGTACCGGTCGCCCGCCCGGATCAGGAAGCCGCGGCGGCTGCGGAGCCCCGGGGTGCCGCGCCCGCCCTCGCCGACCTGTTCGGCGTCGCGGACCTCGTACCTCCCCCGTTCACCGAGCCGGAGCGCCGTTATCTCGCCGGGTTTCTCACCGGTATGTCCGGCGCCGCTCCCGCCGACGGCCGTGTCCCTGTGCTGCCGGCCTCCGCGCCCTTCTCGCCCGAGCACGGGCTCTGGGTCGACGGCGTGCTCGCCGGGAGGTTCTCCCGCGCCGGCGGGCCGGAGCCGTCGGGCCCGGCCCCGGCTCCGGCCGCTCCCGCCCGCCGCCTCGTGCTCCTCTGGGCCTCCCAGACCGGTACCGCCGAGGAGTTCGCCGCCGCGGCGGCCGGCCGGCTCGCCGAGGCCGGGCACGCCCCTACGCTCCTCCCGATGGAGAGCGCCGACCTGGCGGAGCTCGGCCGGGAGACGGACGCGCTCATCGTGACCAGTACGTTCGGGGACGGCGACGCTCCCGACAACGGCACCGCGTTCTGGCAGGCGCTGAGCGCGGCCGACGCGCCGCGCCTGGACAGTGTGCGGTACTCCGTCCTGGCCTTCGGGGACTCCAGCTACGACGACTTCTGCGGCCACGGGCGCCGCGTCGACGAGCGCCTGGCCGAGCTGGGCGCCACCCGTCTGCATCCTCGTACCGACTGCGAGCCCGACCACGAGGCACGCTCGGACGCCTGGCTGACGGCGCTGCTCCCGCTCCTGGCGGCCCCCGTTCCGGAACGGAAGGCGGCCTCCGTAGCGCCCGTGTCGTACACGAAGGCCGCCCCCTTCCCGACGCTCCTCATCGGCAACCGGCTGCTCAGCCTGCCCGGTTCGCAGAAGGAGGTACGGCAGTTCGCGTTCGACACCCGGCACGGCGAGCTGGCGTACGAGGCGGGCGACGCCCTCGGCGTGTGGCCGGCCCACGGCACCGAGCTCGTCGCCGAGTGGCTCGGCCTCACCGGGCTCGACCGCGACGAGCCGGTCGACCTCGGGGACGGACCCCTCCCCCTGGCCGAGGCCCTGCGCACCCGGCTCGACATCACCCGTATCACCCCGGACCTGCTCGGGTTCGTGGCCGACCGCACCGGAAGCCACGAGCTCAAGCGGCTGCTGCGTCCGGGCAACAAGGGCGAACTCGCCAAGTGGAGCTGGGGTCTGCAGGCGGCCGATGTGCTCGGCGCCTTCCCCGTCCGCGCCTCCGCGGCCGACTGGGCCGGTGTGCTGAAGCGGCTGCAGCCCCGCCTGTACTCGATCTCCTCCAGCCCGTTCGCGCACCCGAGCGAGGTCCGGCTCACCGTCTCCGTCGTGCGCTACACGAACGACCGCGGCCGGGACCGCACCGGCGTGTGCTCCGCCCATCTCGCCGATCACGCGGACGACGGCCCCGTCCAGGTCTTCGTCCAGCGCTCCCCGCACTTCCGCCCGCCGGCCGACCCGGCCACGCCGATGATCATGGTCGGGCCGGGTACGGGCGTGGCACCGTTCGTCGGGTTCCTCGAGGACCGCCGGGCCCGTGGCCACACCGGCCGCAACTGGCTGTTCTTCGGCGAGCAGCGCGAGGCCACCGACTTCTACTACCGCGAGGACCTGGAGGCCCATGTCGCCTCCGGCCACCTCGACCGGCTCGACGTCGCCTTCTCGCGCGACCAGCGCGCCAAGGTCTACGTCCAGGACCGGATGCGCGAGCACGGCTCCGCCCTGTGGTCCTGGCTCCGGGACGGCGCGCACTTCTATGTCTGCGGCGACGCGGCGCGCATGGCGAAGGACGTCGACCAGGCCCTCCGGGACGTCGTCGCCCGCCACGGCCGGATGGGCGACGAGGAGGCGGCCGCGTACGTGAAGCAGATGGCGACGGAGAAGCGCTACGTCCGCGACGTCTACTGAGCCCGGTGGCCTGGAGTGCGGGGGGCCGTCACCGGGATCCGGATCGGCGCCTGCCGGCCCCCGGGAGGCACACCGTCCGGGGACCGAGACCACCGGGCACCATCCCTCATCCTTTCCTACCAGCCCCCTCTCATCCGCCATGGAGGGTCCCACGACTTTGTTGCAGATGAGAGTGGATCCCGCCTACGGTGTCGCATATGCAGTCCTACACCATCGGGCAGGCCGCCCGTCTGCTGGGCGTCAGCCCCGACACGGCGCGGCGCTGGGCGGACGCGGGCAGGGTCGCGACCCACCGCGACGAGAGCGGCCGGCGCGTCATCGACGGCAAGTCGCTGGCCGCGTTCTCCGTGGAGCTCGCACAGGTGGACGACGAGGAGGCGTCCTCGTACACCTCGGCGCGCAACGCGTTCCCCGGCATCGTCACCGCGATCAAGCTCGGCGACATCGCGGCCCAGGTCGAGATCCAGGCCGGGCCGCACCGGCTGGTCTCCCTCCTCACCCGTGAGGCCGTGGAGGAGCTGGGACTGGAAGTCGGCATGCAGGCCACCGCCCGCGTGAAGTCGACCAGCGTGCACATCGACCGCACCTGACCCCTCACGCAGAACCGGATCATCCCGGCCGTCGGCGCGGCCGGTCTCCCACCGACTTCCGTTCGTCCCCAAGGAGTTCAGACGTCATGTCCCGCACGCTCACCGTCACCGGACGCCGTGCCGCCGCTGCCGCCCTCACCGCGGCGCTCCTCGTCCCGCTCGCCGCCTGCGGCAACGGCGACGCGAAGCGGGACACCGGCGGTTCGCCCGCCGACGGCTCCGCGAGCGCCGCGCCGTCGGCGAACCTGACGGTCCTCGCCGCCGCGTCCCTCACCGACGCGTTCAGGACCGCCGGTGCCGCGTACGAGAAGTCCCACCCCGGCACGAAGCTCACCTTCTCCTTCGCCGGCTCCCAGGAACTCGTCGCCCAGGTGTCCCAGGGCTCCCCCGCCGACGTCCTGGTCACCGCCGACACCAAGAGCATGGAGAAGGTGAAGGCCGACACCGGCACCCCGGCGGTCATCGCGAGGAACCGGCTCGTCATCGCCACCGGCGAGGGCAACCCGCACAAGGTCGACGAGCTGAAGGACCTGGCCGACACCACGCTCAAGGTCGTGCTCGCGGCGCCCGAGGCGCCGGCCGGCAAGTACAGCAAGCAGATCCTCGACGCCCAGAAGATCACCGTGAAGCCGGTCTCCCAGGAGCCGAACGTCCGCGCGGTGCTGAGCAAGGTCGAGCTCGGCGAGGCCGACGCCGGCCTCGTGTACAAGACGGACGCGGAGAGCGCGAAGGACAAGGTCGACGCCGTCGACATCCCCGACGCCCAGAACGCGGTCGCCCAGTACCCGGCCGCCGCGCTCAAGGACTCGGAGAACGCCGAGGCCGCCGCGGCCTTCGTCGCCTGGCTGTCCTCGCCCGAGGGGCAGAAGATCCTCCAGGACGCCGGCTTCCAGAGGCCGTAGCGGAGCAGGATCACTCGGATCGGAGGGGCTTTCCGTATCCGGGGGAACGGACAGCCCCTCCCCCTCACGTCGTCAGGTCTTCGGGAACATCGATGAAACGAGCAGACGTCCGTACGCCGCGTACCCGGCCGCCCCTGACGCTGGCGCTGCCCGCGCTGGCGGCCGTGGCCTTCCTGGCCCTGCCGCTGGTCGGCATCCTGGTCCGGACCGAATGGGACGAGCTGGCCGACCACCTGAGTTCGCCGGGCACGGTCGAGGCGCTGAAGCTCTCGCTCCTCGTCTCCTTCTGGGCCCTCGGCCTCTCGCTGCTGCTCGGCGTCCCGCTGGCCTGGCTGCTCGCCCGGGTGCCCTTCCCCGGCAAGGCGTTCGTCCGCTCACTCGTGCTGCTCCCGATGGTGCTGCCGCCCACCGTCGGCGGCGTCGCGCTGCTGCTGGCGTTCGGCCGGCGCGGGCTGCTCGGGCCGTGGCTGGAGGACACCTTCGGCATCACGCTGCCGTTCCACACCTCCGGCGCCGTGCTCGCGGCGACCTTCGTCGCCATGCCGTTCCTGGTCATCAGCCTGGAGGGCGCGCTCGGCGGACTGCGCTCCCGCTACGAGGAGACGGCGGCCTCCCTCGGCGCCTCGCCGGTGCGGGTGTTCTTCACCGTCACGCTGCCCATGGTGGCGCCCGGGGTCGTCGCGGGCGCGGCCCTGACCTGGGCCCGGGCGCTCGGCGAGTTCGGCGCCACGATCACCTTCGCGGGCAACCTGCCGGGCGCCACCCAGACCCTGCCGCTGCAGGTGTATCTGCTGCTGCAGGACGAGCCGGAGGCGGCGACGTCCGTCTCGCTGCTGCTGCTCGCCATCGCCATGGCCGTCCTGGTCGCCCTGCGGGGACGCTGGACGGGCACGCCGGCCGACCGCGTCCCCCGTGCCGTACCCGAGGACACCGCGGACGCGACCGTCGAGGAGCCGCTCCAGGCCACGCCGGCCGCCCCGTCCTCCCCGACCGGCGAGCGCTGGTCCCTGCACGCCGAGGTCACCGGCTTCACGCGGCTCACCCTGGACGCCGAACCCGGCACCACCATCGCCGTCGTGGGACCGAACGGCGCGGGCAAGACGACCCTGCTCCGGGCCCTGCTCGGACTCACCCCCCGAGCCCACGCGGACCTCGTCCTCGGCGGTACCGACGTCACCGCCCTGCCCCCGCACCGGCGGCGGGTCGCCTGGGTGCCGCAGGACGGCGCCCTCTTCCCGCACCTGACCGCCCTCGCCAACACCGCGTACGGCCTGCGCGCCCAGGGCGTGCCTCGCGCCGAGGCCCGCCGCACGGCCGCGGGCTGGCTCGACCGCCTCGGCGTCGGCCACCTGGCGCACCGCAGGCCCGGCCAGCTGTCCGGCGGCCAGGCGCAACGGGTCGCCCTGGCCAGGGCGCTCGCGGCCCGCCCCCGGCTTCTGGTCCTGGACGAGCCGCTCGCCGCCCTCGACCAGACGACCCGGGCCCATGTACGGCACACCCTGCGCACGCACCTCGCCGGCTTCGGCGGCGTGTGCCTGATGGTCACCCACGATCCGGTGGAGGCGGTCTCGCTCGCCGATCGCGTGCTCGTACTCGACGAGGGCCGCGCGCTCCAGGACGCCTCCCCCGCCGAGGTCACCCGGCACCCCCGGTCCCCGTGGGTCGCCCGGATGCTCGGCCGCAACGCCCTGCCGGGCACGGCCACACCGGAGGGCCTCGCGCTCGACGGCGGCGGCGTCCTGGTCGCGGCCGACCCGCCCCCGGCCGGGACGACGGCGCTGGCGATCGTCGCGCCGGAGGCGGTGTCCGTCCACCGCGAGAGGCCCGGCGGCAGCCCCCGCAACGTGTGGCCCGGCACCGTACGCGAGATCACGGCCTCCGGCAGCCGGCTGCGGGTCCTGATCACCTCCGACCACGCGCCCGACCTCGTCGCCGAGATCACCCCGCAGTCCGCCGCCGAACTGGGCCTCGCGGACGGGGTGTCCGTCTGGACCAGCGTGAAGGCGACCGAGACGACGGTCGTGACTCTCTGACCACCGAGACGGCCGCCGCTCGCTCCGCCGGCGGTGCGCACCTGCTGGTCGCCGGGCGCGACGCCGGCCCGCCCACCGCGTCAGCCGTCCACACGTTCGTGACAGCGGCCCTCGCCGACGCCGTACAACGACGACCGGCGTAGGGTGTGCGGAACGGCGCTGCGGCGCTGTTGTCCCGGCGATATGAGAGGACATCGTTGAGTCCGAACCCCACCTGCTGCTTCTGCTGCCAGGTCATCGATCTCGACCAGGACGGGGCAGCGACCGAGCTCAGGATGGGGGCGGTTGACCCCGTGCGAGGCGGTGCCGTGCGGCAGCTGGCCTATGCACACTCGGGCTGTCTGCGTGAACGGGTCCACCCGGACATCGACTTGTGGTTCGAGTTCTGAGGCCGGTCCGACCTCCAGGCCGTTCACCGCGCTGAACCCGAGGCGGGTCGTCCTGACTCCCGGGCTCCCGCTCAGGCGGTGTCGAGGGAGATCTCGGTCGACTTGATCAGGGCGACGACAGACGTCCCGGCGTTCAGGCCCAGGTCCTCGACGGCGTCCCTGGTGATCGCGGCGGTCAGTTCGCCGCCGTCTACGGAGACCTTCACGGAACCCATGGCACCGCCGGTCGCCACCTCGGTCACGGAACCCGCGAGCCGGTTGCGGATGGAGAGGCCCTCGACGGGTCCGGTCGCGAGGGCGACCTCGGTGGACTTCACGAGAGCCTTGACCGCGGAACCCTCGGCCAGGCCGAGGTCCTTGACGGCGTAGGCGGTGATGGCGGCGGTGATCTCCTGACCGCCCGCCAGGCGCACCTTCACGGCCGCCATGGCCTCGCCCGCGGTGACGGCGATGACGGTGCCGGGCAGCTGGTTACGGATGGACAGGGTCATGGAGCACACGCCTCACAAAGCCGGAAACGAACGGTCGTCACTTCTGTGACCTGCGTCCCGACCGACGCTAGCGGACCGAAAAATACCGTCCGCACCACGCGTCGCATCCGCCAGCCGAATGGACGCAATCGCCCGGGGCTTCCTCCTCGAATCCGGGACCGCACGATGGCCGGGGCCCTGGTGCTTGCGGCGCTGATCGGGGGACTGACGGTCAGGGAAAGGCTCTCGGAGGACGAGGCGGACCACACCCCGGCGGCGTACCCGCCGGGCTCGTCCGCCCCCGCGCGGACGACGCCGGGCGGCACGGCGACGACGAACGGACTGCTGTTGGTGCAGGACGGCCGTGTCGCGCGCTTACCGACGTCGCTTCACGGGATGGAACTCGTGCAGGAGATCAGCGGCCTGCTCCGGACCGAGAACGTCACGATGACAAGGCTCGACACTCAGCTGACCCTGTGGCACGGCGCGGGCGCGGGCGCAGGGACGCCCAATCAGGCCGCGAGCCGTCTCATGGCCGAGCACGGCTTCCCGCCGGTCACCGGGGCCGCGGTCGGGGCCGGCGCGATGATCGGCCACATTCCGTTCCCGCTGGGCGGCGACGAGGTCGAGGCCGTCGCGCTCGGGCTGGAGCGGTAGCCACTGGGTGACCAGGCCCTTCCCCGCGCCCCGTGGGGCTCAGCCCGCTTCGCCTCCGCCGACGCCGAGGGCCTGGACGTCGACCATGCCGTATGCCTGGCTGACGTACACGTTGGTGAGGCGCGGGTTGCGGTAGTTGAGGGTTCTCACGGCGGCGACCGGGAGGTAGTGGGCGCCGTCGGTGAGTCTGTGGTTGAGCGTGCGGTTCAGATCGGCCACCTTGTCGGGGTCGGTCTCCGCCGCCGCCCGGTCGAACAGGGTGTTGATCGCGGGGTCGTTCACCTGGGCGTGGTTGACGTTGCCGTTCGGGAGGATGTAGCGGCCGTCGGCCAGCGGCTGCAGGAAGCCGGATCCGTGGGGGAAGTCGGAGCCCCAGCCGGTCACGATGAGGCCGTACCCCCTGGTCTCGACCACGCTGGGGTCGCCGGCGATGCCGGAGTACTGCCCGGAATCCACCCGTTCGATCTCGACCTGGATGCCCGCGGCCTTCAGGGCCTGTCGGAGCGCCTCGGCGGCGGCCACCTCCTTGGGCCTGATGTCGCGTACGACGAGCTTGGTGGAGAAGCCCTTCGGGCGTCCGCAGGCGGCGAGTTCCTCCCTGGCCCTCGCGAGCCGGGGCTTGCCGGTGGTGAGGTCGAAGGGGTCGTAGGCATCACCGCCCGGAATGGTCGGGGGCAGCATGTTGCCGTGGCGGGCGCCCGCGGTCCGGCCGCCCTGCGCGGTCTGGAGTGCGGTGGTGTCGGCCGCGTACAGGACGGCCTTGCGGCAGTGCACGTTGTCGAAGGGTGCCGTCCGGGACACCAGCGCGACGTATCGGAGAGCCCCCGAGAACGCGGCGTCCGCGTGGGCCCTGAGTTCCGGGTCGCCCATGACCTTGACGGACGCGGCCTGGGACAGGCCGGCCTGTGACGCGTCGAGGTCGGCGATGCCTGCCATGAGCTGGGTGGCCACCTGCTCCGACGCGGCCGAGACGTTCAACTCGATGCGATCGGGCAGCGCCTTGCGCACCGGGTCGGTCGCCGGTTTCCAGTGGGTGTTGCGCACCAGGACCAGCGACTTGCCCGGGCTGTACGAGTCGAATCGGTACGGCCCCGACGCGACCGGCTTCAGGCCGTAACGGGCGCCGGTGTCCTTGGACTTGGGCACCGGGGCGGTCGCGCCCATGGCCAGCAGGTGCGGGAACCGCGAGTCGGGCGTGGCGAGACGGAAGACGAGTGTCCGCTCGTCCGGCGTCGCGATCGACTTCAGACCGGTGCCGCCGGCGTCCTTGTAGGGGCCCCGGTAGTTCTGGCCCTGGTCCAGCAGCTCCGGGAAGTACAGGGGACCGCCGCTGAGGACGTCCGTCGCGAACGTCCGCTGGATCGCGTACTTGACGTCCTGGGAGGTGATGGGTGTGCCGTCCTCGAACGTCAGCCCGGACTTGATCCTGACGGTGTACGTCTTTCCGTCGGGCGACACCTCGGGCTGCGTCTCGGCGAGGTCCGGGACGAGCCCGAGGCCCTTCGCTCCGGGCTTGGTGTCATAGGTGAGCAGCGTGCGGCTGTAGAGCCGCTGCATGTTCCAGACCCACCCGTAGTAGGCGCGGGCCGGGTCCCAGGAGTCGGCGTCCATCCCGGTCGCGAGGCGGAGCGTGCCGCCCTTCTTGGAGGAGGGGCTGACCACTTTGTCGACGGCGGCGTCGAAGCCGGCGGAGGAGGCGTTCGCGTCCCCTGTCCCGGTGGCTTTGTCGTTCCTGTCCTTGTCCAGGTTCATGACGAGGGCGGTGATGCCGCCGCCGACCAGCACCGCCGCGACGGCGACCGCGACGATGCGGCGAGCGCGGGCGCGGCCACCCGGGCGGGCGGCGGCGGGACGGCCGGGGCGGGTGGCGGGAGAGGCGGGTTCCCACGAGGAGACGAGGACCGGCTCGCCGTCGAGCGACTGCGGAGACGTCCGCTCCGGCTCGGGCGTCGATACGGGCAGGGACGTCGATGCGGGCGGGGACGTCGGCGGCAGGGGCGGAGGCGGTGGTGCGGTCGGCGTCACGGCGGGCGTGGCCGGGGCCGGTGTGGCCGGGTCCTGCGGGACGGGCGGGTCCTGCAGGACGGTTGGGTCCTGCGGAACCGGCGAGTCCTGCGGAGCCGGCGTGGGCTTCCTGGCCAGGGCTTCCCGGGGGTCGGGCGGCGTCGGGGCCGATCCGGCACCGTCCTCAGCGCCGGCGCCCACCGCACCGTCCTCAGCGCCGGCGCCCACCGCGCCGTCCACCGCACCGCCCGGCGTCCCCGGCGGCGTGTCCGCCCGCGCCGGATCCGTACCGGCCGGGCGCGTGACCGCCAGGGCCACCGCCTCCGGCAGCCAGGCGGTCACGTCGGGCAGCCCGCCCCCGTAGGTCTGGCCACCGGTCTCACCGAGCAAGGAGGCGAACTCCGCCAGGAGTTCCGGCACCGTGGGCCGTCCGCCGGGATCCTTCTCCAGGCACCGGCCGACGAAGTCGGTGTCGGCGGGCAGCCCTTGGAGGTCGGGGGCCTCGTACACGGCCCGGAAGTTCACCGCGTGCGGCGATCCGACGCCGAACGGCGGCGCGCCCGTCGCGGCGAAGGCGAGCACCGCGCCGAGCGAGAAGACGTCGCTGGACGAGGTGACGTGATGTCCCGTCACCTGCTCCGGCGACATGAATCCCGGCGTGCCGACCACCGTGCCCGTCCGGGTGAGGACGCTCGCCTCGGTGGCGACGGAGATGCCGAAGTCGATGACGCGCGGTCCGTCGGCGGCGATCAGTACGTTCGACGGCTTCAGGTCCCGGTGGATCAGCCCGGTGGCGTGAATGGCCTCCAGGGCCTCGACCAGACCGGCCCCCAGGACGAGTAACGACCGCCGGGGCCACGCCCCGTGGGCCCGGACCGCCGCGTCGAGCGGCAGACCGGGGACGTACGCGGTGGCGAGCCAGGCGGGATCGCCCTCGGGGTCGGCGTCGACGACCGCCGCGGTGAAGAACCCGGTGACCCGTCGGGCGGCCTCGATCTCCCGGGCGAACCGGCGCCGGAAGTCGGGATCCTCCGCGAGTTCGGCGCGCACCACCTTCACGGCGACCATGCGGCCGCTGGTGGAACGGCCCAGATACACGCGGCCCATGCCGCCCGCGCCGAGGCGCGCGAGGATCCGGTAGCGACCCACCTGCCTCGGGTCGGCGGCGCCCAGCTCTTGCAACGTCCCCCCAGCCGTTGATCCCGCCCCTGGTGACCCCGGCTCCGGGGGCCGTCCGGGGGCCGTCCGGGGACGATTACATCAGACTCCGGTGCCCTCGCCCGGTCGCCCCGTCCCCGTCGGCGGATGCCGAACTCGCGGCGACCGCACGGAGACAGGGTGAGGGCCCCGAGCACGGTCGCTCGGGGCCCTCGTACCGGCGGACGGAGACGCCGCCCGACCGGCAGGCCCTCGGGGGCGGCTTACGGCCCGATCTCGAACGTCGGCGGCTGGAGGCCCGAGAGGCATGAGCGGTCGGGCGCGGTCGGCGTGTTGAAGAACGAGCGGGTGATCGTCTGCGCGCACGACGAGTCGGCGAAGACCACGTGGGCGACGTAGGGGACCGTGACGGCGGTGGACCGGCTCAGCGTGCGGGCGGCGTACGGACCGCTGCTCGGCGCGGTCTGGGCGTCGAACCCGCCGGACAGGACGAGCGTCGGGATGTCGCTGACCGTCACGTCCCGGATCGAGGGCGGCGCCGCGGGGACGTCCCAGGCACGGCAGTCCGCGTGCATCCAGCTGAGCAGCGGGGCGTTGGCCAGTACCGAGCGGGGGAACGACGGGAACAGACTCCGCCCCGCCCGGATCACGTCCTCCTCGCTCTCGAACGGTGTCCACTCGCTGCAGAAGATGCCGAAGACGAGCCCGTGGGAGACCCTCCCGATGGCCTGCGGGCTGAGCTTCCCACCGGCGTACTGCTCGGCGATGCGCTGCGGGTTGCCGTGCGCCAACTCGTCGATGGAGCGGGGTACTCCGGCCGCGAGGTGGCTGGCGAAGGTCAGCCAGTTCACCAGCAGGCCACCGTCGAGCACGACCTTCACCGGCTCCGGTTGCCCCGGGACCGTGACGGTGGTGGTGACCGGTCGGGCCTCGAGCTCGACCACGAGGCGCTCGAAGGTGGCCTTGAGGTTCGGATAGCGGGTGTTGCAGGCGGGCTGCGCCGCGCAGGTCTCGAAGATGCTGTCGAAGCCCTCGCGCGCGGCCTTCCACGTGACGGCCCCGCCGGCCAGGGACGGCGGCAGGACGCCGTCGATGCCGACCGACCGGATGCCCTTCGGGTGCAGGCGCATGTACTGGAGGGCGAGGTCGGTGCCGTAGGAGATGCCGAACACGTTCCACTGCCTGATGCCCAGGGCCTTGCGCAGGCCGTCGTAGTCCGCGGAGCTCTCGGTGCCGTTGTAGGCGCTGAGGTCGACCCCGCGGCTCACCAGCCGGTCGTGGCACTTCCGTGTCTCCTCGACGTGCAGGCGCCCGGTGGACGGCGCGCCGAAGACGAGATCGAGGTTGTCCGCGACGAACTCGTCGACGTTCCGGCAGGTGAGCTCCGGGTCGGCCGAGTAGGTCCCGCGCTGGGACATGAAGATGACGTCGCGGTCGCGGTTCAGGCCGCCGGCGACCGCCATGGGAATCTCGGAGACCGCGTCGTCGCCGGGTCCGCCGGCCAGCCACACGATCGGGTCAGGCGCCGCTGTGCGGTTGACCGCGGGGATGATCGCGACGGCGAGGGTGATCTTCTTCCGCCCGCCTCTGTGCCCGGAACGCTTCTCGGGCACGGTGAGCGTTCCGCAGCGGGCGCGCTCCAGATCGGGGATCGGGTCCGCCGTCCGCGGGCAGGGGCCCGGCTCGAAGCGGGCGTCGCCCGCCGTCCGGGCGACCGTGCCGAGCGGCGCTCCGGCGCCGGACTCGGCGTGTGCGGGCAGCGCGGCCAGACCGACGACGAGGGCGCCGGCCGTGGCCCCGGCCAGCGTGGCCGGGAGCCGGCGCGACGCGCGCCGGCGGCGGGGTGGGCTGAGGGACGTCATGTGCTCTCCGGATCAGGGGTGAGGATGAACGGGGCGGGCTCGAGTCCTGCCACGCACCCGGTGTCGGGCGCGGTCGGACGCGCGAGGAAGGAGGCCAGCACGCTCTGCGCGCAGGGCGACTGCGGGACCACGAAGTGGCTGATCCCTGGGATCAGGACGGCGGTCGAGCGGGGCAGCGTGCGGCCCGCGTACGGCCCCCAGCTCGCCCCGGTCTTGGCGTCGAACGTGCCGGTGACGATGAGCGCGGGCACGTCGCTGAAGGTGGCCACCCGCTGGATCGCGGTGCGGTCCGGGACGTTCCAGACGCGGCACAGGTCGTACTGGAAGGGAAGCTGCGGCGCATGGGCCAGCACCGTGTCGGGCCAGCCGGGGAACGCCCGGCGCCCCGCCTCCAGGAGGTCGGACTCCGAGAAGCCCGGCGCCCACTCGCTGCACACCACCGACTGCGTCAGACCGTGCGCCTGGGGCACGACGGGCGTCCCCGCTCCGGCGGCCTGCGCCTGCGCGAAGCGTTGCGGGTTGCCGTGGGCGAGCTCGTCGAGCGCCGCGGGGACGACGGCGGCCGGCAGGGCGCCGCCATTCGTGACCAGCAGGTTCACCAGCGCGCCCCCGTCGAGGACGACCCGTACCGGGTTCCCTCCCCCGGGCGGCTGCACCGTCAGCGTCAGGGGGTTCGCCTCGAGCCGCCGGACCTGCTCCGTCAACGTGCGCGCGAGGTCCGGGTAGCGGCTGTTGCAGCGCGGCTGCGCCTCGCACGCCGCGAAGATCGCGTTGATCCCCTCCTGTGCGCTGTCCCAGGCCCACGGCAGGCTCACGATCTGCGGTGGCACGACCGAGTCGATCGCCACCGAGCGGATCCCCTCGGGGTGCCGGCGCAGATAGGTGAGGGCGAGGTCCGTGCCGTAGGAGTAGCCGTACACGTTCCACTGCCTGATGCCCAGTGCCTTGCGCAGGTCGGCGAAGTCCGCGGCGTTCTCGGTGGTGTTGTAGTCGCTCAGCCGGATTCCGTCGGCCGTCAGGCGGTCCCGGCACTCCTTCGCCGCGCGCACCAGAAGCCGCCCGGTCGAGGGCGCGTCGTAGGGCAGTCCCACGGCCTGCGCGTTGAAACGGTCGATCTCCGGGCAGGCGAGGTACGGCTCCGAGTACGGCCCGCCGCGCTGGGTCATGACGATCAGGTCGCGATCCCGGTTGACGCCGGAGTCGACCAGGAAGGGGATGGCCCCGATGGCGTCACCGCCGGGACCCCCCTCCATGAACACGACCGGGTCCGCTGCCGGCCTCGCCGACGCGGCCGGGACGATCGCGACGGTCAGCTTGATGGTCCGCTTGCCGCGGTGGGACCGGTTCTCGGGCACCTCCAGGACCCCGCACCGTCCGGGGATCGGGTCGGGTGCCTGCGGGCAGGGACCAGGGGTGAACCGCGCCGCCTGATCTCCGGGATGGGGTCCGGCGGGCGGTCGTTCGGACACCGCACTGCTCGGTGTCGGAACGAGCGCCCCCAGGAGTGCCAGACCGGCCGCGGCGAGCGCCACCCCGGTGGGCGACCGCCGGGAACCCCGCGGTGCGCGGCGGCGCTGCGCCTGCCTTCGTACGGACCTGCCGCTCCCCCGAGCGAACGGCAGGAAGCCTTGTCCGATGCCCTGTTCCGCCATGTGATTTCCGTCTTTCTGACGGCCTCGGCCGCGCCGAGACTGACGACGATGCTGAGCGGCTCCACCTGCCCCGAACGCGTCGGAAGGTGGCCCACCGCGTAGGCCACACTCGGCCGGTGGGCAGCCGCGCACCACCGGGGAGCGCCACTCGGAGCAGTCCGTCCTCACCTGCTCACAGACCCGCCGATCTGCGGCTTCGTCGCTCCCCGCCGAGCGACGGCGGTGACCGGGAACTAGGCGGACGAGGCGGGCTGGGCGGGCTGGGCGTCGTCCGGGTCGAGGGCGCCGTGCACGCCGCTGATCACCACGGTGATCAGACAGAGGGCGATGACGGTCTCGGCCCACAGAAAGGCGAACCAGTCCAGCACACAGCCGATCGGGGGTGTGCCGGGGGCGGTGTTGCGGAACGCCGCGAGCGCGAACAGGGTGGCGGCCATCCAGGCGAGGGCGGGCCAGACCAGGCCCTTGGCGCGGGTCGTCAGGTACCAGGCGCCGATGAGCACGGACGCCGCCAGCGCCCACATCACGAGCATCATGAAGACCGCGAAGACGAGCAGGCTGCTCGACCGGACCAGATCCAGCCCCAGGACGGCCTCCGCCCCGGCGGCCGTGGGCGTCGGGGAGACCGAGAAGAGCGTGTCGTTGCTGGAGAACAGCATCCGCACCGGAACGTCCTCACCACCCAGCGTCGCCCAGAACCCGATCTCGGTCTCGTAGGCGTCGAAGGGGTAGTCGCTGATCGATCCGCCCGTGATCGCGACCTTCACGTCCTTGGTCGCGAGCCGCTCGTGCGCCTTGAAGGCCAGGTCGCCGAGGGTCGCCGTGGAGGTCTGGAGGGTGAGATCGGCCACCGGGGCCGTCCCGTCCTCCTCCCCGAGACTCCCCAGCGGGGTGACCCGCACCCGCAGCAGCAGCTCTCGGGCCGCGGCATCCACGCTCTGGACCGTGGCCTCCACGTCCACCCGGTCGGCAGCCACGGATCCGGTCACGCGGACCGTGTCGATCGCCTCCCGCTCACGGAACTGCAGCCACGACCCGACAGAGACGGCCACGACGATCAGAATCGCGAGGGGAATCAGGATCGGAAGCAGAGACGCCCTGGCGCGGCGCGAGCGGGGTGCACCCGGGGAGGGGGATGGGGACGGGGCCATGGTGACCCCGATCCTCGTCGACCGAGCCGACGATCCCCGGTACCTCAGCAGGCGTGTCGGCGTCGGCCGGGTGCCGGTTCAGTGCGGGAGCGTTTGGGCCTGACGGCCCGTCACCATCCGTGCTCAGCCGTTGCGGCGTACGAGGGCGGCCTTGCGGGCCTCGGCGAGTTTGCGGGCCTCGCCGGACTTGCGGGACTTGCCGCCGCCGCCGCGGGAGGGGTCCTTGGTGGTGCCGAGGCCGCGGAAGGGGGCGTTGGTGTTCTTGGGGCGGGCGGCGGGACCGCCGTCGAGCGGGGTGCCGGAGGGAGCCTTGGCGCCGGTGATCCGGCTCAGCTCCGCCTCGCCCGAGCGCACCTTGGTGACGGTCGGCTCGATGCCGGCCTCGGCCAGTACCTGGCTCGCCTCGCGGCGCCGGCCCCCCGGCACCAGCGTGACCACTCGGCCGGACTCGCCGGCGCGGGCGGTGCGGCCGGCCCGGTGCAGGTAGTCCTTGGGGTCGGTGGCCGGGTCGACGTTGACCACGAGATCGAGGTCGTCGACGTGCAGGCCGCGGGCCGCGACGTTCGTCGCCACCAGAGCGCTGATCCGGCCCTCCTTGAACTGCGCCAGGGTCCGTGTGCGCTGCGGCTGTGACTTGCCGCTGTGCAGGGCCCCGGCGTGCACCCCGTTGGCCCGCAGATGGCGGGTGAGCTGGTCGACGGCGTGCTTCGTGTCGAGGAACAGCACGACGCGGCCGTCGCGGGCCGCGATCTCCGTGGTGACGGCGTAGCGGTCGGGGCCGTGGACGACCAGGACGTGGTGCTCCATCGTCGAGACCGTCCCCGCGGACGGGTCGACCGAGTGGACGACGGGGTCGTGGAGGTAGCGGCTGACCAGCTGATCGACGTCACGGTCCAGGGTGGCCGAGAACAGCATCCGCTGACCGTCGGGGTGCACCTGGTCGAGCACGTCGACGACCTGCGGCAGGAATCCCATGTCGCACATCTGGTCAGCCTCGTCCAGCACGGTGGTCCTGACCCGTCCCAGGCGGCAGGCCTTGCGCTCGATCAGGTCGTGCAGGCGTCCGGGGGTGGCGACGACCACCTCGGCTCCCTCGCGCAGCTCGGCGATCTGCCGGCCGATGGACATCCCGCCGACGACCGTGGCCATCCGCAGCCGCAGCGCCTCGGCGTACGGCGCCAGCGCCTGGGTGACCTGCTGGGCCAGCTCGCGCGTGGGCACGAGGACCAGGGCGAGGGGCTGCTTCGGTTCGGCGCGCCGCCCGGCCGTACGGGTCAGCAGCGGCAGGCCGAAGGCGAGCGTCTTGCCCGATCCGGTGCGCCCGCGCCCCAGGACGTCGCGCCCCTCCAGGGCATCGGGCAGTGTGGCGGCCTGGATCGGAAAGGGCTCGCGCACCCCGAGTCCGCTCAGCGTCCGCAGCACCTCCACCGGCAGGTCGAAATCGGCGAAGCCGGAATCGTCGAGGTGCTTCATGAACTGCCTTCCGCAGAGGAGCGTACCGAGGAAGGCCCGGCAGGACCGAACAGACCACGTCAAACGCACAACACTAACACACGGCTCGCCGCGGACGGCGCGGACCCCTGCGGACACCTGGGCGGAACGACCCCCTCCGGCCGGGTGTGCGATCGGCTCGGCGGAGCCTTGCCGACCTCCTGGTCGGGTGTCGCCGGGCGCGGGGGGTCGGGGATGTGGACCCAGAGGCGGCCGAAGGCCATCAGGGCCTCCCCCAGCTCCGTCAGACAGCGCAGGACGAACAGCGGCATGGCGCCACTGTGGGGCCGGACGCCAGAGCACCGCCAAAGCACCGCCGAAGCCGGGACTCACCGTGCGGATTGCCGCGCGGAGACGAAAGGGCCCTTTTGTGAACGCCGTACTTCACCCGCATGTCGGCTGATTCAGAATGCGAGACGGGCACGCAAGCGACATTGACGTGGCTTGAATGCGCTGGAAGTCTCGTGGCTGTGACCAATTCGGAGCACCTCGCCGCGCGCCTCCACGTCGATCTGCGACGCCAGGCCGGCGCCATCTGTGCTGTCGGCCGCTGTACGCGCTGACAGCACCGTACGTCCACGCTCCCTCTCCTCACCGGATTCCGCACCGGCCCTCTTCCCCGAGAAATTCGGGTCCCTCCACGCGCTTTTCGACGAGCGCTGATTCCCGCCGGCCGTCGAGGGCTTTCTGCGACCCCTTTTCGCCTCACTTCGATCTCGAACAGGACCCTTTCTCATGGCCACGACTGCAGCGAACCGACGCCAGTTCCTCTCCCTGCTCGGTCTTTCGGCGCTGGCCGTGAGCTGCGGCACCACCGCGACCGGGGCCACGTCCGGCGGGGGCGGGACCAAGACGCTCCGCTACCAGGGCTGGGCGGGCCAGGTCACCCTGCCCGAGCTGGCCGAGGACCTCGGCTATCTGGGCGAGGTGAAGCTGAAGTGGATCGGCAACACGATCAGCGGTCCGCAGGACATCCAGTCCGCCGCCACCGGTCAGGTCGACTTCGGCGGCGCGTTCAACGGCGCGGTCGTCAAACTGGCGGCGAACGGTGCCCCCATCACCTCGGTCATCAGCTACTACGGCGCCGACAAGGACGCCTTCAACGGCTTCTACGTCCTCGCCGACAGCCCGATCCGCTCGGCCCGCGACCTGATCGGCAAGAAGGTCGGCATGAACACCCTCGGAGCCCATTCCGAGGCCATGCTCGACATCTACCTGCAACGCGGCGGCCTGTCCCCGGCGGAGATCGACCAGGTCGAGCCTCTCGTGGTGCCCCCGGTCAACACCGAGCAGACACTGCGTCAGAAGCAGATCGACGTGGCCGTGCTCGGCGGCATTCTGCGCGACAAGGCCCTGGCCGCCGGGGGCATCCGGCCGCTTTTCACCGACTTCCAGCTGCTCGGCGCGTTCAGCGCCGGCACCTACGTGATGACCGACCGCTTCCTGGAGCAGAACCCCGACACGGCCCGGGCCTTCGTCACCGGCGTCGGCAGAGCCATCGAGTGGGCCCGTTCCACCCCGCGCGAGGAGGTCGTCGCCCGGATGACGGCCGTCGTCAAGAAGCGCGGCCGCAACGAGGACACCGCGCCGCTGAAGTACTGGCGGTCCTTCGGCATCGCCGAGACCGCGGGCCGGGTCACCGGCAAGGAACTGCAGCTGTGGGTCGACTGGCTGGCCGAGCGCGGCGACATCAAGAAGGGCCGGGTCAAGGTGGCCGACCTCTACACCAACGAGTTCAACGCGGCCGCGTCCTCCGCGAAGAACGGGAGCTGACCGTGCCGGAATCCACCACACCCAAGCTCGTACTGGAAAAGGTGCGCAAGGAGTTCACCGTCAAGGACCGGGCGGCGGGCGGGGCCCGGCAGGGCACCCGGTTCACCGCACTCGACGACATCGACCTGGAGATCGGCGCCGGCGAGTTCGTCGTCCTCGTCGGCCCCAGCGGCTGCGGCAAGTCGACGCTGCTCGATCTCCTCGGCGGACTCGCCCGGCCCACCGGCGGGCGGATCCTGCTGGACGGCCGGCCCGTGACCGGCCCGGGCCTGGACCGGGGCATCGTGTTCCAGCAGTACGCGCTGCTGCCGTGGCGCACGGCGCAGGGCAACGTCGAGTTCGGCCTGGAGGCCACCGGCGTCCCCCGGCGTCAACGGGCTCTGCGGGCACGGGAGTTCCTGGATCTGGTCGGCCTGACCGGGTTCGAGGACCGTCATCCGCACGAGCTGTCGGGCGGGATGCGTCAGCGGGTGGCGATCGCCCGCAGCCTCGCCTACGACCCCGACGTGCTCCTGATGGACGAGCCGTTCGCCGCGCTGGACGCCCAGACCCGGGAGTCGCTGCAGGACGAACTGCTCCGCATCTGGCAGCGCACGGGCAAGACCATCGTCTTCATCACCCACGGCATCGACGAAGCCGTCCATCTGGGGCAGCGCGTCGCCGTCATGACGTCGAGGCCGGGTCGTATCAAGCAGATCGTGCCGGTCGACCTCGGCACCCGTTCGGCGACGGACGATCTCCGCTCCAGTCCCGAGTTCGCCCGCCACCGCCACGAGATCTGGTCGCTGCTGCACGACGAGGTGGCCAGGGCCCAGCAGTTGGAGAAGGAGGAGGTCTCCGTATGAGTCCCGTCGCCACCACCGCCGAGACGGCCACGTCGCCGGGTTCCGTGAGCGCCGTCGAACCCGTCCCGGCCGCGTCCCCCGACACATCCACGCGGTCACCACGCGCGGCATCGGCGCCGCTGCGGCGGCGCGCCCCCTCCCTGGCGGTGCGCAGACTGCCGTACCCGCTGGGGAAGGGGGCGACCCGGTCCGTGGCGATCGTGGCCCTGCTGCTCCTGTGGGAGACCGCTCCACGGCTCGGCCTGGTCGACCGGACCTTCCTGCCGCCGTTCAGCGAGGTCGCCCAGGCATGGTGGGGGCTGGCCCTCGACGGGCAGCTCGCCGACAACGCACGGGCCAGTCTGGTGCGCTCGTTCAGCGGCTTCGGTCTGGCCGTCGTGATCGCGGTGCCGCTCGGCCTGCTGATCGGCTGGTACCGGCCGGTCGCCGACCTGCTCGGTCCGCTGCTCGAGGTCTTCCGCAACACCGCCGCGCTGGCCCTGCTTCCGGTGTTCGTGCTGCTGCTCGGCATCGGCGAGACGTCGAAGGTCTCCATCGTGGTCTACGCCTGCACCTGGCCGATCCTGCTCAACACCATCAGCGCGGTCCGCAACGTCGACCCGACCCTGCTGAAGCTGGCGAAGTCCATGGACCTGTCCGCGCCCCGGCTGTTCCAGAAGGTCATCCTGCCCTCCTCGGTGCCGGTGATGTTCACCGGGATCCGGCTGGCCGGGGCGGCGTCCATCCTGGTCCTCGTGGCCGCCGAGATGATCGGCGCCAAGGCGGGCCTCGGGTACCTGATCAACGCCTCGCAGTACAACTTCGCGATCCCGCAGATGTACGCGGGCATCATCACGATCTCCGCCATCGGCGTGGTCTTCAACCAGCTCCTGGTGACCGTGGAGCGGCGGCTCAGCTCCTGGCGCGTACCCGCGGGCGGCTGACCCGGCCGCCGACTCGTCCCACCCCCTTCTTCTCGCTCCCCGATCCGAGGAACCCCATGACCACGACCGGCCCCCGCCGACTGCATCTCAACGCGTTCCTGATGAACGCCGGCCATCACGACGCCGCCTGGCGGCATCCCCGTACCCAGCCCGAACGCGTCACCGACCTGAAGTACTTCCAGCACCTCGCGCAAACCGCCGAACGCGGCCTGCTCGACTCGGTCTTCCTCGCCGACGGCCTCGCCCTGTGGGGCAAGGTCCGGCACAACGCCCTCGGCGGCTTCGAGCCGCTGACCCTGCTGTCCGCCCTGGCTGCGGTCACCGAGCACATCGGACTGATCGCCACCGTCTCCACCACCTTCAACGAGCCCTTCCACACCGCCCGCAAGTTCGCCTCCCTGGACCACCTCAGCGGAGGCCGGGCCGGCTGGAACATCGTCACCTCGGGCACCGTGAACGAGGCGCGCAACTTCGGGCAGGAGGAGCACCTGGAGCACGCGCTGCGCTACGACCGGGCGCGGGAGTTCGTCGAGGTCGCGACGAAGCTGTGGGACAGCTGGGAGGACGACGCGATCCTCCTCGACCGGGAGCGCGGCGTGTACGCCGACACCGACAAGGTGCGCGAGATCGGCCATCGTGGGGAGTACTTCGGGGTGCAGGGCCCCCTGAACGTGCCGCGCAGCCCCCAGGGATACCCGCTGCTGGTGCAGGCCGGATCGTCGGAGGACGGCAGGGAGTTCGCCGCCCGGTACGCCGAGGCGGTGTTCACCGCCCAGCAGACCCTGGCCGACGCCCAGTCCTTCCACAAGGATCTCAAGTCCCGGCTGACCCGCTACGGCCGCACCGAGGACGAGCTGCTGGTCCTTCCCGGGATCGCCCCCGTCATCGGCTCGACGGAGGCCGAAGCCCGCGCCCTGGAACAGGAACTGACGGATCTTCAGGTACCGGAGTACGGTCTCGCCCAGCTCTCCGGGATGGTCGGCACCGACCTGACCGGGCTGCCGCTGGACGGCCCGCTGCCCGAACTGCCCGAGGAGCGGGACATCAACGGCAACAAGAGCCGCTTCACGCTCGTCGCCGAACTCGCCCGCCGCGACGGTCTCACCCTGCGCGAGCTCATCGCCCGTCTCGGCGCCGGCCGCGGCCACCGCGTCTTCGCCGGCACCCCCGAGCAGATCGCGGACCAGCTGGAGGAGTGGTTCACGCAGGGCGCGGCCGACGGCTTCAACATCATGCCGCCGCATCTGCCGGGCGGTCTGGAGGACTTCGTCGACCACGTCGTGCCGATCCTGCAGCGGCGCGGCCTGTTCCGCACCGAGTACACCAGCCGCACCCTGCGCGAGAACTACGGCCTCGCCCGCCCCGCCAACCGCCTCGTCGCGGCGGCCTCGGCAGGAGCAGCGCCCGCATGACCGGGGGGCCGGGAACACCTCGCCGCCCCTCACCTCCTGACAACCCCCCGACCGTTCTCCACTCACCGATCGCTTCCCGAAAGGACACCCTTCGATGACCACCGGAACCGGCTTCGACATCCGCAGGATCGGCGGCCGCATCGGCGCCGAGATCGTCGGCGTGGATCTCTCCGCCGACCTCGATTCCGCCCTCGTCACCGAGATCAACTCCGCGCTCCTGGACCACAAGGCGCTCGTCTTCCGCAACCAGGAGCTCGACGAGGCCGGCCAGCTCCGCTTCGCCTCCCTCTTCGGCGAACTCACCACCGCGCACCCCACCGTGCCCTCCGTCGAGGGCCGGCCCGAGATCCTGCCGGTCGACGGTGACGAGGGCATCCGCGCCAACCACTGGCACACGGACGTCACCTTCGTCCGGACGCCGCCGAAGGCGTCCACGCTGCGCAGCATCGTGGTCCCGCCCTACGGCGGCAACACCCTCATCGCCAACACCGCCGCCGCCTACCGCGACCTGCCCGAGCCGCTGCGCGAGCTGGCGGACAAGCTGTGGGCGGTGCACACCAACGACTACGACTACGCCGACAGGGCCGCCCCGAAGAGCGAGAAGGCGGCCGAGCACCGCAAGCGGTTCGTCTCCCGGAAGTACCGCACCGCCCACCCGGTCGTCCGCGTCCACCCCGAGACGGGGGAGCGCGGGCTGTTCATCGGCGGCTTCGCGCAGAGCATCGTCGGGCTCGGCCCGTCCGACTCCCGCGACCTGCTGCGGCTCTTCCAGTCGTACGTGACCCGCCCGGAGAACATCGTGCGGGTGGTCTGGACGCCCGGCGACCTGGTCCTGTTCGACAACCGCATCACCCAGCACTACGCCCCCGACGACTACGGCGACCTGCCGCGCCTGCTGCACCGGGTGACCGTCGCAGGCGACGTCCCCGCCGGTGTCGACGGCGCCCTCAGCCACGTCATCGAGGGCGACGACGCCTCCCACTACACGCCCGCCGCGGCCTGAGACCCACCGACCGCCGGCCGGGGCGCCTCCGCCCCGGCCGGCGGCCCGTCGACGACGGAGAGCGGACGGGGCGACCCGCCGTCAGAACACCTCGGCCACTCCGTCCGGCACGTACACGATCACCGAGTGCCTTCGGTGTGCAGGCGGGCGGCACGATCGACCGGATCATGTCCTGGATCAAGTCGGGCGCCCACCCGCGCATCGCGATCGGCTAGACCGGCGCGGGCAGCCGGACCGTGACGACGAGGCCGCCGGCGGGGCGGGGGGCGAGGTCGAGGGTTCCGTCGTGGGCGCGGACGACGCTGTGCACGATGGCCAGGCCGAGCCCGACGCCGGCGTGCTCGTCGGTGCGGACACGATCCGTCCCGCGCCGGAAGGGTTCGGTGAGGGTCGGGACGAGGTCCGGCGGAAGCGCAGGACCGGTGTTCTCGACCCGTACCACGCTCATGTCGCCGCGCTCCTCGGTGTGCACGGTCACGGTGCCGCCGTCGGGGAGGTTGTGGACGACGGCGTTCTGGACGAGGTTCGTCACCATCCGCAGCAGGAGCTCCGCGGAGCCGCTGGTCCGCGCCGCTCCGCCGGTGACGTCGAGGGCGATCCCGCGCCGTTCGGCGAGCGGCAGCAGGGTTTCGGCGGCCTCCTCGGCGACGAGCGAGAGGTCGACGCGCTCGCGGGTGAAGGTCCCGCGGTCGCTCCGGCTGAGCAGCAGAAGGGCCTCGGTGAGGCCGATCGCGCGCGTGTTGACGGTCTGCAGACGGGCGAGGAGTTCCTCCCGGTCCCGTGCGGGGTCCTTGCGGGCGACGTCGAGCAGAGCCTGCGAGACGGCGAGCGGGGTGCGGAGTTCGTGGGAGGCGTTCGCGGCGAACCTCTGCTGCTCGGCGACGTGCGACTCGAGCTGTTCGAGCATGGTGTCGAAGGTGTCGGCGAGTTCACGGAACTCGTCCTGACGGCCCTCCATGCGGATCCGGTGCGACAGCGAGCCGTTCCCGGCCGTCCGCGCCGCGGCCGTGATCCGGGTGAGCGGAGCCAGCATCCGGCCGGCCAGGAACCATCCCCCGACGAGGCCGAACACGAGCAGGAAGGCCATCGCCACGGCCGCGGCGGGGAAGAAGGTGCGCACCAGGAGGTAGCGGTTGGGCGAGACCCCGAGCAGGCCCTGCTCGTTGTCGGGTACGTAGCGCAGCAGGTACATCCACACCACGGCCAGCAGGAGCGCGCCGGCGACGGCGAGGAATCCGGCGTAGCTGAGGGTGAGTCGCAGCCGGACACTGAGCCCCGGGCGTCTACGCATCCGTGCGGCCGGTGTCGATGCGGTAGCCGACACCCGGCACCGTGGCGATGAGCCAGGGTTCGCCGAGCCGTTTGCGCAGGGCGGAGACGGTGATGCGGACCGCGTTGGTGAAGGGGTCGGCGTTCTCGTCCCAGGCCCGTTCCAGGAGTTCCTCGGTGCTGACGACCCCGCCCTCGGCGGCGACGAGGACGTCGAGCACGGCGAACTGTTTGCGGGTGAGCGCGACGTAGCGTCCGTCGCGGAAGACCTCCCGGCGGAAGGGGTCGAGGCGCAGGCCCGCGATCTCGCGGACCGGGGGCCGGGCGTACGCGCGTCTGCGGTCGAGGGCGCGCAGCCGCAGGACGAGCTCGCGCAGCTCGAAGGGCTTGGTGAGGTAGTCGTCGGCGCCCAGCTCGAACCCGGACGCCTTGTCGTCGATCCGGTCGGCGGCGGTGAGCATCAGGATCGGGATGCCGCTGCCGGAGGCCACGATGCGCCGGGCGACCTCGTCGCCGGAGGGGCCGGGGATGTCGCGGTCGAGGACCGCGAGGTCGTAGGAGTTGACGCCGAGCAGTTCCAGGGCGGTGTCGCCGTCGCCCGCGATGTCGGCGGCGATCGCCTCCAGCCGCAGGCCGTCCCGGACGGCTTCGGCCAGGTAGGGCTCGTCCTCCACGATCAGTACGCGCATGCCGGAAGCCTAGGCAGAGCGATGTATCGCGGGCGTATGCCCCACCCCTCGGCCCGCCCCTCAGCCCGCCCGTGCCGGTACGGGCTCGGGGCGCGGCTGCTCCGGCGGCGCGTCCGCCGTGTCGCGCCGCCACCAGCGGCGGGACGCCAGCGCGGCGAGGGCGGCGCCGGAGGCGTTGACGAGTACGTCGTCCACGGAGGACACCCGGTCGAGCTGCAGGACGTACTGCGCGGTCTCGACCAGGACCGAGCAGCCGGCCCCGAGCGCCAGGATCCGCGGCACGGACGCCAGCGCCGCGTACCGCATCGGGGCGAAGAACCCCAGCGACGCGAAGACCAGCAGGTTGCCGACGATCCCGAGCGTCCCCATCGTGACCAGGTCCCGCAGCGGCACCAGGCTCACCCGGGCGGGAACGACACCGGCCCCGCCGCCCGGCATCATCGTCATCCACACGAACGGCACGGTCCCGTGGACCATGCCCACCTCGGCCAGCGACATCCGCCACGCCGCGGCGACGCCCACGGCCCGCCGACGGCGCGCCAGCGCCCACACCACCAGCAGGGACGGCGGCACCGCGACCAGCGTCATCAGCACCACGCCGTTGAACGTGTCGAGGCACCCGTGCCACTGCCCGGCCACGCACCGGGGAGCGGCCATCATGAGCGGCCCCCGCACGACGAACAGGGCGCCGGCCACGCCGAGGACCGCCAGGCCGACGAGCACGAACCTGCGCGTGCGACGGGGCGGGGCGGGGCGGGATGCATCGTGGTTCATGCGCTCATTGAAGTCGGCGGGCCGTCGCGGGGGCGTATGCGCTTTTCGATACGCCCGCGATACACCCCCGAGTGCTGCCCCGGCGTGGCGGCGGCATGGCGACCTCGTGGCGACACGGGCCGCGTCCCGGCCGAAGGGCCTCGCGACGCCACGCAATCGCCGCGGCGAGCCTCACCGGCGGCGCCAAGGGCTGGACCGGCCGGCGGGCGACTCCGGACAGCCCGAGCACGCCATATTTCCCATCCGTCCACCAGGGACCCACAGGAGGGGTCTCACCTCCTGAGACGCGGGCGCGGACACCGGCAGATGGCCTCGCCCGCCTGCCGAACCGCCAGGTCAGACGGGTGTCCGGCGAGGGCTCAGGTGGCGCAACACTCCAGCAACACCACTATTCCCATCGGGTAGGTATGGTTCCGGCCATGTCGCCCACGGACCGCATCCGAGACCACGCCGGCCAGGGAGCCGCGACCACGGTCGCCGCCCACCGCAGCCGGCGTCGGCTGCGGGCCGACCGCGCCCGGCAACTCGCCGATCTGCTCCGCCGCCAGCTCCTCACGGGAGCCTTCCCCGACGGCGCGCTCCCCCACGAGTCGACCCTCGCCGCGGAGTACCGCGCCTCCCGCAACACCGTCCGCCAGGCCCTCGACCTGCTGCGCCACGAGGGCCTGGTCGAGCGCCAGCCCGGTGTCGGCACCCTGGTCGTGGCCCGGAAGTACCCCCACGGCCTCGACCGCCTGATGGGCCTCGCGGAGACCCTGCGCGAACACGGCCGGGTCACCAACGAGGTCCGCGCCATGGGCCCCGTCCCGGCACCCGCCCCGGTCGCCGAACGGCTCCAGGTGCCCTCCGGCACCGACGTCCTCTGTATCGAACGCCTGCGCCGCCTCGGCGGCCTCCCCCTCTCCCTCGACATCACGTACATCCCCCTCGACATCGGCACCGAACTGCTGGGCGCCGACCTGGAGAACACCGACGTCTTCCGCCTCCTGGAGGCCGTCACCGGGCAGCCGCTCGGCCACGCCGAGGTCACCCTGGAGGCGGTGAACGCCGACGCCCACTCCGCCGGCGTCCTCGAAGCCCCGCGCGGGGCGGCCGTCCTGATGCTGGAACGGCTCACCCACCTCGCGGACGGCCGCCCCGTCGACCTCGAGTTCATCCGCTTCCGCGGCGACCGCATCACGATGAGCGGTCTGCTGCACCGCTCGCTCTGACCCCGTACTCCCCGCGAGTACGCCCTTCCTGGAGACAGCCATGCCTTTGGCGCCCCAGCGGGCCGACGTGCCCGTGACCATCGACGAATCGAAGTGCATCGACGGCTGCACGCTCTGCGTGGACATGTGCCCGCTGGACTCGCTCGCCATCGACGAGACCAACGGCAAGGCGTACATGCACGTCGACGAGTGCTGGTACTGCGGCCCGTGCGCGGCCCGCTGTCCCACCGGAGCCGTCACGGTCAACATGCCCTATCTGCTCCGCTGAAAGGCCCCCAACTCCCATGAGACGCACGGCAGTCGCACTCGCCGCCACCACTCTGCTGCTCCCCCTGACCGCCTGTGGCGCAGGCGCGGGCTCGGGCAGCGGCTCGGGCGACGGATCCACGGTCACCGTCACCGTCGGGTACCAGTCCAAGACCATCAACACGGTCACCGCCGGCACGCTCCTGCGCTCCCTCGGCTCCTTCGAGAAGCAGTTGAACGCCCTCGACGACGGCAGGACGTACAAGGTCGACTGGCAGGACTACGCCACCGGCGCCCCCATCACCGCCCAGATGACCGCCGGGAAGATCGACATCGGTTCGATGGGCGACTTCCCGCTGCTCATCAACGCGGCCCGCGGCAAGCAGCTGGGGAAGCCCACCCGTCTGGTCTCGGTCACCGGCTACAACCTCAAGGGCGGCCTGAACACCGTCGTCGTCGCACCGGAGTCGAAGCTCGCCTCCCTGAAGGACCTCAAGGGGAAGAAGGTCTCCACGAGCATCGGCTCCGCCGCCGACGGCACTCTCGTACGGGCCCTGCAGCGCGCCGGCATCGACCCCGCCGAGGGCATCACCAAGCTCAACCAGCAGCCCGCGGTGGGCGCCTCCGCCCTCTCCTCGGGCAGCGCGGACGCCCTGTCGCAGTTCGTCGCCTGGCCGGGCCTGCTCGCCCACCAGGGCAAGGCGAAGGCCCTGTACGACGGGGCGCAGCTGAACCTGCCGACCTTCCACGGCGTCACCGCGCGCCAGGACTTCGCCGAGCAGCGCCCGGCGGTCCTGGAGGCGTTCCTGAAGGCCCAGGCGGAGGCCACGGACTATCTCGTCGCACATCCGGTGGACGCCGCCGAGAAGGTCGCGAAGGCCACCGGTCTGCCCGCCGAGGTCGTGTACCTCTACAACGGCGCCCACGGCATCGCCACCTTCGACCCGGCCGTCAAGCCGCGACTGGTCGCGGCGCTCAAGGAGGACGTCGCGATCCTCAAGGCGGCCGGGCTGACCGGCGACGTCGACGTGGACGCCTTCGTGGACGACCGGTACGTCAAGAAGGCGCTGGGCGCCGGGTACGCCGTGCGGCTCGCCGCCGGTCCGCCCGCCGCCGCGAGCGAGGTCTGGCCCGAGGGCGCCGCGAAGACGCTGAGCTTCGCCTCCCCCGGCCTGCTCCTCGCCCACGTCGCCCGGAACGCGGACAGCGTCCGCGCGGCCTACGTCCCCGACGCCACCACCGGCACCCTCTGGTTCGCCGACAAGGCCGTCTGGGTCGCGGACGGCGGGCAGTTGCTGCCCTTCGTCGCCCCGGCGACCGCGCAGGCGTACGTGGCCGGGCACCCCGGTGCCCGGGTGATCACGTACGCGGACGCCCTGGGGCGGGCCTCGTGAGCCGGTATCCCCGGCAGGCGGGCCGGCTCGCGCTGCGGGCCGGCTCGCTGACCGCCGCGCTGGGCGTCTGGCAGGCGCTGACCGCTCTCGACATCGACGTCTGGCTGCGCTTCTCGCAGTTCCCGACGGTGACCGACGTGGCCGGGGCCTTCGCCGAGCGGCTCGCCGGTCCCGACTACTGGACCGACCTGACCGCCAGCCTCGGCCGGATCGTGTCCGGCTTCCTGCTCGCCGCCGTCCTGGGCGTGGCCACCGGCGTGCTGGTGGCGCGCGCCCCGCTCGCCGAGGACCTGCTCGGCCCGGTGCTCGAGGTGGTACGGCCGATTCCGGCCATCGCCCTGGTCCCCGTCGCCATCCTGCTCTTCCCCTCCAACGAGCAGGGCATCGTCTTCATCACCTTCACCGCCGCCTACTTCCCGGTCCTGGTCTCCACCCGGCACGCGGTGCGCGCCCTGACCCCCGTGTGGGAGGAGGCGGTGCGCACCATGGGCGGCGGCCGGTGGCGGGTCCTCGGCTCCGTCGTGCTGCCGGGCGCGCTGCCCGGCATCTTCGGCGGACTGTCCGTCGGCATCGGCGTGTCCTGGATCTGTGTGATCTCCGCCGAGATGATCTCCGGCCAGTACGGCACGGGCTACCGCACCTGGCAGGACTACACGGTCGTCGACTACGCGGGCGTCTTCGTCGGCATGGTGACCATCGGCGTGCTCGGCTGGCTCACCTCCATGGCGGTGGAGCTCACCGGCCGCCGGCTGACGCACTGGCTGCCGCGCACGGCGTACGTCTCCGGGCCCCGGCCGCGGCCCGTGCGTGTCCCGGCGGCCCCGTCCGCCGACCCCCACAAGGCCGAGGAGGCACGCCGTGAACACCTCGTCTGAGACAGGGACGACCGGAGCGAAGTCCATCGAGGGGTCCTCGGGAGCGCCCCCGCACGCCACCGGAACCGCCCCGCACGGCACCCGCCTCACCCTGCGCGGTGTCACGCTCGGCCGGCCGGACGCCCCGGCCGTCGCCGACGCCGACCTGGACGTCGCCGCCGGCGAGATCCTCACCGTCGTCGGCCCGTCCGGCTGCGGCAAGTCCACGCTGCTGCGCACCCTCGCGGGGCTGCTCCCCGCGCTCGACGGGACGGTGGAGCAGGACGGACGGCCGGTGACCGGTCCTGGCGCGGACCGGGCGCTGG
Organism: Streptomyces solicamelliae; assembly: GCF_045348655.1. NCBI lineage: Bacteria > Bacillati > Actinomycetota > Actinomycetes > Kitasatosporales > Streptomycetaceae > Streptomyces > Streptomyces solicamelliae. Next base: position 6,451,622 of record NZ_CP160404.1, on the reverse strand, counting down.
TCTTCCAGGAGGACGCCCTGCTGCCCTGGCGCACCCTGCGCGGCAACGTCGAACTGCCCCTCGCCGTCCGGGGACTGCCGCGCGCGGAGCGCCGCGCCCGGGCCGAGGCGTGGCTGGGGCGGGTCGGACTCGGCGCGTATTCGGCTCAGTTGCCGCACCGGGTATCCGGCGGGCAGCGCCAGCGCGCCCAGTTGGCGCGCGCCCTCGCCGGAAGCCCGCGCGCCGTCCTCATGGACGAACCCTTCGGCGCGCTCGACGCCCAGACCCGCGCGGGCATGCAGGACCTGCTGGTCGACGTGCTGCACGGGACGGGTCCGACCGTCGTCTTCGTCACCCACGACGTGGACGAGGCCCTGTTCCTCGGCGACCGCGTGGCGCTGATCGGTTCCGGCCGGCTGGTCGCCGTACGCGACGTGCCGCGCCCGCGCGAGCGCGCGGCGTACGACGACCCGGCCCGCGTGGCGCTGCGCCGCGCCATCCTCACCTCGCTCGGTACCTGAAAGGGCCCTCCGTGACCACCCCCGTGCACCCCCCTCTGGCCGTTCCCGCCCTCGACGACGCCGAGGAACTCACCTGCGACGTCCTGGTCATCGGCGGCGGCACCGCCGGCACCATGGCGGCCCTGGCCGCCGCCGAGCGCGGCGCCGACGTCCTGCTCCTGGAGAAGGCGCACGTCCGCCACTCCGGCGCGCTCGCGATGGGCATGGACGGCGTCAACAACGCCGTCGTCCCCGGCCGTGCGGAGCCCGACGACTACGTCGCCGAGATCACCCGCGCCAACGACGGCATCGTCGACCAGGCCGCCGTCCGCCAGACCGCCACCCGCGGCTTCGCCATGGTGCAGCGACTGGAGTCCTACGGCGTGAAGTTCGAGAAGGACGACCACGGCGACTACGCGGTCCGCCAGGTCCACCGCTCCGGTTCGTACGTGCTGCCGATGCCGGAGGGCAAGGACGTCAAAAAGGTCCTGTACCGCCGGCTGCGGCGGCGCGAGATGCGCGAGCGCATCCGGATCGAGAACCGGGTGATGCCGGTGCGCGTGCTGACGGCCGGCGGCCGGGCCGTGGGCGCGGCGGCCTTCCACACCCGCACGGGCGCGTTCGTCGTCGTCCGCGCGGGCGCGGTGATCCTGGCGACCGGAGCCTGCGGGCGGCTCGGCCTGCCCGCCTCCGGCTATCTGTACGGGACGTACGAGAACCCGACCAACGCGGGCGACGGCTACGCGATGGCGTATCACGCGGGCGCCGAGCTCACCGGCATCGAGTGCTTCCAGATCAACCCGCTGATCAAGGACTACAACGGCCCGGCCTGCGCCTACGTCGCCAACCCCTTCGGCGGCTACCAGGTCAACCGGCACGGCGAGCGCTTCGTCGACTCCGACTACTGGTCGGGGCAGATGATGGCGGAGTTCGCCGCGGAGGTGGCGTCGGACCGCGGTCCGGTGTACCTGAAGCTGAGCCACCTCCCGGAGGAGTCGGTCGCGGCGCTGGAGTCGATCCTGCACTCGACGGAGCGCCCGACCCGCGGCGCCTTCCACGCGGGCCGGGGCCACGACTACCGCAGCCACGACATCGAGATGCACATCTCGGAGATCGGCCTGTGCGGGGGCCACTCGGCCTCGGGTGTCCGGGTCGACGACCACGCCCGCACGACCGTCCCCCGCCTGTACGCGGCCGGCGACCTGGCCTGTGTGCCGCACAACTACATGATCGGCGCGTTCGTCTTCGGCGAGCTGGCGGGTACCGACGCCGCCCGGTACACGCCGTACGAAGGGGAGTTGCCCGCCGGGCAGCTGCGCGAGGCGCACGAGCTGATCTACCGCCCGTTGCGGCATCCCGACGGGCCGCCGCAGCCCCAGGTCGAGTACAAGCTGCGCCGCTTCGTGAACGACTACGTCGCCCCGCCGAAGTCCGGCGCGCGGCTGTCGCTGGCCCTGGAGGCGTTCGAGCGGATGCGGGCCGACATCGCCGCGATGGGTGCGCGCACCCCGCACGAGCTGATGCGCTGCGCGGAGGTCTCGTTCATCCGCGACTGCGCGGAGATGGCCGCGCGGGCCTCGCTGGCCCGCACCGAGTCGCGCTGGGGTCTCTACCACGACCGTCTCGACCACCCCGGGCGGGACGACGCGTCCTGGTTCCACCATCTCGATCTGCGGAAGTCCCCGTCCGGCGCCATGGAGTTCACGGCACGGCCGGTGGCTCCGTATCTGGTCCCGGTCGACGGTTTCGATCCGGTCGGCGGCCCGTCCCGTCATCTGGGCGAGGTCCACCCGGAGAACGTGGCGACGGCGGGGGCCAGGGAGGCGGCCCCGGTGGCGAAGGAGCGGACACCCGCGACGGCCGGCGCGAGGGCGGCGGCCGGGGCCGATGAGGAGGCGCCCACCACTCCGCGTCTGCTCGCCCTTCTCGCGCTCGCCGAGAACGAGAACGAACCGGAACTGGCCTCCCTCACCCCGTACTTGACCGATCCGGAGCCCGCGGTCCGCCGTACGGCCGTCACCGTGCTGACGGAGACCGTGCCGCCGGGCACCGGCCCCGCGCTGGCCGGGGCGCTCTCCGACCCCGACGCCGGTGTCCGCGCCGCGGCGGCCGCCTCGCTGCGGGAGCTGGTCGAGACGCTGCCTCCCGAGGCGGAGCTCCGGAACGGCCTCGCCTCGGCCCTCTCCGGAGCCGATCCCGTCGTCCGCGCCGCCGCCCTGGACGTGCTGCGCGGCCTGCGCGCCGGGGACGCGGCCCTGTTCGCGGCCTCCCTGACGGACGCCGACCTCACGGTCCGGATCGCTGCCGTGCGCGCGCTCGCGTCGGTCGACGCCGCCGCGGACGTCGCCGCCGCGGCGGGTGCCGAACCGTCCCGCGAGGTCCGCGTGACGATCGCCAGGGCCCTGGCCGGCATGGGTCCGGCCGCGGACCCCGACGTGGTGCGGCACGCCCTGGCCCGGCTGGTCGACGACCCCGACGCCCTGGTGCGCGGGGCCGCGTACGAGGCCCTGGGCACGACGGGCTGCCCCGCCGCCCTGGCCGCGAAGGGGGCGACGGCCCTGGCGGACCCGGCCTGGCAGGTGCGGGCGGGCGCCGCGACGGCCCTGGCCGCCGCGGACCCCGGCGTGGCCGTGCCCGCACTCGCCGCGGCCGTCGCCGACCCCAACGCCGACGTCCGCAAGGCCGCCGTCCTGGCCCTGACCCGGCACCGCACCGTGCCGGACGCCCGCACGGCCCTGGCCGCGGCGGCGAAGGACACGGACGCGGACGTCAGGGCCTACGCGGCGCGGGCGCTGTAGCGGCGTTATCGGTGGCGCCGGCTCCTACCGGCTCCGGGGACTCAGCCGACCGTCCATTTCTGGTTGGCGGCGCCGGTGCAGGTCCAGATCTGCAGGCGGGTGCCGTTCGCCGAGCTGTTGCCGGTGGCGTCGAGGCACTTGTCCGCGGCGACGTTCACGAGGTCGCGGGCCGCTTCGACGCGCCATTTCTGGGCGCCGGTGCCGTTGCAGTCGTAGAGCTGGAGCTGCGCGCCGTCCGCGGTCGAACCGGCCGTCACGTCCAGGCACTTGCCGAGCGCTCGGATCGAACCGTCGCTGTTCACGGTCCACTTCTGGGCCGCGGTGCCGTTGCAGTCGTACAGCTGGACCGGGGTGCCGTTCGCGGGGTTCGCGCCGGCCACGTCGACGCACTTGCCGCCGAGGCCGGTGATCCGGCCTCCGTCGGAGGGCGGCGCCGGCTGGTCGTCGGTGACGCGGACGTAGTCGACGGTCAGGTCGTTCGGCATGGGCGTGCCGCCGTCGGGGTCGCCGGGCCAGTAGCCGCCGACGGCGAGGTTGAGGATGAGGAAGAACGGGCGGTCGAACACCCACTGGCGGCCGCCGAGGTCGGCGGGCGTCCTCGTCTGGTACGTGACGCCGTCGACCTTCCAGACCAGCTTGTCCGGCGACCACTCGAGCCGGAAGGTGTGGAAGCCGTCCGCGAACGGCGAGCCGATCGTGTGGCCGGCGCCGATGCCGCCGGAGCCCGAGTAGCCGGGGCCGTGGATGGTGCCGTGCACGGTGTTCGGCTCGAAGCCGACGTTCTCCATGACGTCGATCTCGCCGCTCTGCGGCCAGCCGACGTCGCCGATGTTGCTGCCGAGGAGCCAGAACGCGGGCCACATGCCCTGGCCGCGCGACATCTTCAGGCGCGTCTCGAAGGTGCCGTAGGTCTGGGTGAACTTGCCGGAGGTGTTGAGCCGGGCCGAGGTGTACTCGCAACGGCCGTACCAGCAGGTGTAGTTGCCGGGGTTCTCGCGCCGCGCCGTGATCACCAGGTTGCCCTGGCCGTCGTGCACCGCGTTCCGGGTCGAGTTCGTGTAGTACTGCCGCTCGTGGTTGTTCACGTTGTCGCCGGTCTCCAGGTTCCACTTGGAGCCGTCGACCGGGGTGCCCGCGGGGGCGTCGAACTCGTCGCTGAAGGTCGTGGCCCGGATGCCGACGTCACCGGCCGGCGCCGCGGCCGCGGCCGGCTGCCCGGCCGGGGTCACCATCGCCGCCACGGCGGCGAGCCCGGCTCCGAGGGCGAGTAAGAGGCGTGATCGTCGAGAGGGGGGTGTGGACATCGTTGTCACCGCCGACGTTCGTCCTTGTGGTTGACGGCAACGAAGCGTGCCATGGTCCAGACCAGCCCGACAAGACCCCGGAACCCGCCTGACCTGCACCTTTTGTTCACAATAAGACGCAATGAGAGAGATATCACCACACGAATAAAACGGATGATCTGGATCTTTCCCACCCGTTCGGCCTACCGTCGTAGACGTACCCCTGACGTCTCTTCGCCCCGGGAGGGTGTGTGCGCCGCCGCCGTTCCACGACCGATCAAGCCGCCGCGGGTCCCGACGGGCGCCGCGGTCGCATACGTCCGGTCCACATACGTCCGGCTCACATACGCACGGCCGTGATCGCGGCGGGAGTCGTCGCGGCCGTCGGCGGCGGGCTGTACGTCGCGGGGCTCCTCGCCACCGGCGACGACATCTCCGCGGGGACGCGCGTCGACGGAGTGGACATCGGTGGGCTGAGCCGCGCCGAGGCCGCCGCGCGGCTGGCCTCCGCCGGGCCGGTCGCCTGGAAGGAGCCGGTACGGGTCACGGTCGGTGACGACAAGGCCACCGTCGATCCGGTCGCCGCCGGGATGACCATCGACGTCGAGGCCACCGCGGACAAGGCGGCCGACCCCGCCCGCGATCCGTTCACCGTGATCGGGCGGCTGTTCTCCTCCGGCTCCCGCGACATCGAGCCGGTCGTCTCCCACGACGACGCGAAGCTGCGCGCCGCGGTCGCGACCGTGGCGAAGCAGCACGACCGGACCGTCACCGAGGCCGCCGTGGCCTTCAAGAACGGCAAGGCCGTCGTGACGCAGCCCCGGGAGGGGCAGAAGCTGGACGCCGCCAAGGCCGCCGCCACCCTGCGGGCCGCCTACCCCTCTGCCGGCACCGGCGCGTCCGCGGCCGTCGCCCTTCCCGTCGCCGTGACGCCGCCGAAGGTGCCGGCCACCGAGGTCGCCCGGTTCGTGGACGAGTACGCGACGCCCGCCATGTCCGGCCCGGTCACCCTCACCTCCGGCGACAACCGGCTCCGCATCTCCGCGGCCACGCTCGGTGACCATCTGGCCGTGAAGTCCGCCGGTGGCCGCCTCACCCCGGCTCTGGACGCCCGCACGCTGATCCACGACCCCGCCGTGTCCCAGCCGCTCGACCGGCTGACCGGCGCGCCCGTCGAGGCCCGCCTCGGCGTGCGCGACGGCAAGGTCGTCGTGGAGCAGGACGGCCGCCCCGGCCGCGAGGTGTCCGCCGCGGCGCTGGGCAGCGCCGTCGAGCCGCTGCTGACGAAGACGGGCGACGACGCCCGTACCGGCCCGGTCGCCGCCAAGGAGACCCGGCCGAAGCTGACCGCCGACGCGCTCGCCCGGCTCGGGATCACCGAGCAGATGTCGACGTTCACCGTGAACTTCCCGACCGCCCCGTACCGCACGACCAACATCGGCCGGGCCGTGGAGCTGATCGACGGGTCCGTGGTCCAGCCCGGCGAGGTGTGGAGCTTCAACCGCACCGTCGGCGAGCGGACCGAGGCCAACGGCTTCGTGGACGGCACGATGATCATGGACGGCCAGTACCGCAAGGCCCCGGGCGGCGGCGTCTCGGCGGTGGCCACGACCATCTACAACGCGCTCTTCTTCGCGGGCGTCAAGCCGCTGGAGCACGGCGCCCACTCCTTCTACATCGAGCGCTACCCGGCCGGCCGGGAGGCGACCGTGGCCTGGGGCACCCTCGACCTGCGGTTCCTCAACGACTCCGGCGCGCCGATCTACATCAAGGCCGGCTCGACGGACTCGTCGGTGACGGTCAGCTTCCTCGGCACGAAGAAGTACGACGCGGTGAAGGCCGTGGCCGGCCCGCGGACGAACGTCACGCCGCCGAAGGAGCGCGTGGACACGAGCAAGACGTGCGAGGTCCAGGAGCCGCTGGAGGGCTTCGACATCGAGGTCGACCGCGTCTTCGAGAACGACGGCGTCGAGGTGAAGCGGGAGACGTACAAGACCCACTACACCCCGCGCGACAAGGTCACCTGCGAGAAGCCGGAGCCCAAGGCCGGCGAGGCTCCCGCCGACCCCTCGTAGAGCCGGTCACCCGGGCGCCGTCAGCGCCGGCCGCCGCACTCCCACTCGTGGACCTCGACGTCCGCGTACCGCTCCACGGTCAGCACCGCCCGGGCCGCGTCCGCGTCCGGGGCGCGGAGCAGCACCGCGGTGCCGAGCCAGGCGGCGCCGTCGTCGGAGAGCAGCGGGCCCCACGCGATCAGCGCGTCGCGGTCGGCCGGCGGCTCCAGGTCGGCGGGCTCCCCCGCGCCGAGCCCGATCACCAGGTATCGGTCGCCGCCCTCGCGCCCGCCGGGGAACTCCCACATGGTGCGGCCCAGCATGTTCCGCCACCGCCGCAGCATCACGTCGCGGTAGGCGCCGGCCTGGTGGTTCGGCTCGTCGAAGGCGAAGGCTCGGGCGGCGGCCGGGTCGGGCAGGTCGACGATGTGCACGCTGCCGGTGGGGGCGTCGCTCCCGGCGGCGAAGGTGGGGCCGCGGGCGATCAGTTCCTTCTCGTACTGGTCCATGTACGACCAGTGGGCCTCGATCAGTTCGCCGCGCAGGGGCATCGAGCCGGGCCGGTCACGGTGGTAGCAGAAGAACTCCATGGCCTCATGATCGCGTCTCCGTGACCGGCGGGGGAACGTCGGGCCGGGGGTTGCGGGCGAACCAGCGGGCCACGGGTTCCGCCGTGACGCCGTGAAGGACGACGCTCAGCAGGATCGTGGCCCAGGTGACGTTGACGACGAAGGCCGCGTCGTCCGTGGGCAGCTCGGTGTAGGCCAGGACCGCGAACACGATGGACGTCACGCCGCGGGGACCGAGCCAGCCGATCGCATGGCGTTCGGCCCAGGTGAACTCGGTGCCGCGCAGGGCGAGGACCACGGGAAGGTAGCGGGCGACGGTGAGGGCCAGCAGCGCGTAGACGAACATCTTGACCTCGACGGCGGCCGCGAACTCGTCCGCGGCCAGCTTGCCGAAGGCGAACCACGCGGCCAGGGCCATCAGATGGCTGACGTCCTGGACGAGCTGGAGGTGGTCGCGGCCGACGAGGTGCGCGGTGCGCGCGTACCACAGGCCCGTCACGAAGGCCGCGACGAAACCGTTCCCGTCGATCAGCACGGAGGCGGCGTACGCGATGAACGGCAGCGCCAGTCCGGCCGGCCGCAGGGCGTCCGCCTTGGCCCAGCCGGCGCTCAGGGCGCGCCGCACCAGCCAGGAGGCTCCGAGGCCGACGACGGTACCGACGGCCAGCGCGTACCCCGCGCCCTTGAGAGCGCTGAACAGCAGCTGTCCGAAGGAGTCGCCGTCGGCGGTGACCACGTTGGCCACGCAGAACACGAAGAGCGGGGAGATCAGGCCGTCGTTGAAGCCGCCCTCGATGTTCAGCGCGGCCCGTACCCGCAGGGGCACGCGTGCGTCGCGCAAGAAGCTGAGGATCGGGGCGAGGTCCATCGGCATGACGACCAGGGCGGCGACGCCGAGGAGCCACCAGTCGGTGCCCGGGTAGAGCACGGCGCCGATCAGGGTGGCGAGGGCGACCGAGGCGGGCAGGGCGAAACCGAGGAGCCGCCCGGTGCCGACGGAGCTGTCGAGCCGTTCGTAGCCGCGGGCCTCGGTGGCGTCGGTGAACAGCATCACGGCCAGCACGAGTTCGACGCAGCGCTGGAAGGTGTGCGTGTCCATGTCGAGCGGGACCAGCGGGTGGTCGCCGCCGGCCAGCAGCATGCCGGCCGCCACGAAGGCGATCGGCGCGGTGACGTACCAGCGGACCAGCCGGTCCGACACCAGGGCCCAGAGGAAGAGCAGCGACAGGGCGACGAGGACGACGATCACGGCCGCTCACCGCCCGGGGTCATCGCGCCCGTGTCCCGTCGCCGGCAGCCGTGCCGAGGCCGAGCATCAGCTTCACCGCCTCCTTCATCGCTTCTGCGGCGGGCTCCAGCGGCCGCCCCGTCCGTACGCAGCGGTCGATCAGTTCCGACAGCCCTCCGGCCAGGATGATCGCAGTCTCCCAGGACAGCGGCCGGACGCCCGCGCGGCGCATCGCGGGGTTCCGCGAGAGTTCCCGGTAGAACGCGGCGTACCGTTCCAGATCGCGTTCCCGCAGCTCGGCGGCCCGCCCGCCGAGGGCGGGCATGTCGCGCCAGACGACGACCGCCAGTGCCGGGTCGCGGGCGACCGCCGCGAGGAAGGCGTCGACCGCCGTGTCGATCTGGACGTCCCAGGGGGCCTCGGGGTCGATGCTCGCCTCGACCGCCTGGCGCAGTTCGACGGCCCAGGAGTCGGCGAGCTCGACCAGGCAGGCTTCCTTGTCGGCGAACAGCTGGTAGAAGGTCCGCTTCGAGGTCCGGGCGTGGGCGACGATGTCGGTGACCTTGGCCCCCTGCAGTCCGTGCTCCCGGATCGCCTGCGCCAGACCGTCGAGCAGCCGCTGCCGCGGGGCGGCGACGGTGGCGGTACCGGTGTCGGTGGATGCGGCAGGGGGTGTGGGCTGCATGTACGGACTCAATCGACGGCTCCGGGAGATCGTGGTACGCGACGTTACCACGGTGCCCCGGTCCCCCATCCGGCACGGCCGAGGGGGCCCCTTCCGGAGCCCCCTCGGTCTTCTGCGGTGCTTTGCGACGCTCTGCGGTACGGACTCAGCCGGCGAGCTCCGCCGTGGCGGCCGCGACGGCGGAGTCGTTGCGCGCGCGGACGCCGTTCAGCTCGGTCCGGTGCTCGGCGATCTGGGCCTGCTGGATCTTCGTCTCCTCGGCGAACCAGATCGGGACCAGCCGGGTCTCCGCCTTGCAGTCGATCTCCGCGAGCGCGACCGCGATCTCCTTCTGCGACGCCGGGCCGCCCTCGGCGCGCGGCACGATGTCCGTCGCCTCGAACGGGGTGGGAGCCGTGTAGCCCTTGGTCTTCATGCACTGCGACCAGGCGGACATGGCCTGCCGCACGGCGGGTGCCCGCATGGACTGCAGGAAGCTGTTGCCGTTCAGCTCCGAGACGAGGTTCAGGTCGTCCTGCGCGGGCTTCTTCACCTTGCCCTTCGCCCAGCCGACGCAGCCGCCCTGGTGGATCTTCCTGCCCTTGTACGACTCCGGGGCGCGCTGCGCGGACGCCGCGGCGCCGGGGGTGTTCGGCCGCTCGGGCTTGGAGTGCCCGGTCAGCACCTGAACCTGCTCGTCGGTCAGGTCCGGCATCTTCTGCCGCACCTGGCGGGTGAGCTCCTCGGGCAGCCCGTAGCCGTACCGGGCGGCGGCGTCGCGGTCGGTGAGGCCGTAACGGCGCTCCATGTTGGCGTCGTTGTCGTTGGGCGGCGGCGTGGCGCCGGCGAGCGGCAGCTCCATGGCGATGCCGAAGTCGGCCATGCACTTCTCCTGGAGTCTCCGCGACGCCTGGTCCAGCGTCACGGTGTCCTGGTAGGTCTGCATGTACGTCTCGAGGGGCAGCGACAGGCCCTTGGCGAGACCGTGCTCCGGGGTCGCCTTGGGCCAGTTCTTCTTGTCCACCACCGGCTTGTTCTCGGCCACCGGCGCGGCGCCGACCGTCTCGGTCGCCGTACCGGCGCCGCACCCGGTCAGCAGGGCGGCGGCCGCCGCCAGGGCCGCGGCGGCGAACATGCGCGTGTTGCGGTTCATCGTGAGGTACTCCCGTCTGCGGAATGCGTCGGCTCAGGCGAAGTGCTGCGAGGCGTTCTCGTTCTTCAACGCGGTGATGAGATTGGTGAGATTGCAGTCGCCCCACGGCTCGTTGTGCGCGAAGAACTGCGACGTGCCGCCGTATCCCGAGTTGTAGTAGACGCGGTAGTTGTCGGACGGGGCGCAGTTCTGCACGGAGGCCGCATTGTTCTTCATGTACTGCCAGGCGCCGTAGCCGTTTCCGTTGAAGACGTAGCGGTATGTCGTGAGGGTCGATCCCTGGTACTGGCTGGTGCCCCAGTAGTCGCTGACGTTCCCGTAGAAGCTGGACCAACTGGTCACGTAGTGACCGTCCTTGATCGCCAGCTCCTTGGAGTTGTACAGCAGCCAGAGGTCACCGTAGCTGCACTCGATCCACGGCACGTCGCAGTTGTCCGTGACCTTGAACTCGGCCGCCTGTGCCGGGGTCGCGGTGGCCAGCAGCCCTGCGGCGGCGACGATCGCGGTGACGGCAGCGTTGAGCCTGGAGCGCATCGAAAAACTCTTCATCCTGCGCATCTCCCTCTCCCATGGAGGACTTGGGTGGATGGACCGGCGGGTTTATACACCACGTCTTCACAGCAAGGCGAGGGAGTGAACAAAAGGTGCGAGAGAGCGATTTGGCGCGGTGAAACGGAAACTGCCCGAAGCCGCAGGGGACTTCGGGCAGAATGGGGTAGTTTCCGTTTACAACGGGCTTTCCCCGTCGGGGAGTTCCTGTTCGGACCAGATGGTCTTGCCGTCGCGGGTGTAGCGGCTGCCCCAGCGGGTGGAGAGCTGAGCGACGAGGTAGAGCCCGCGGCCGCCCTCGTCGGTGAGCCGGGCGCGGCGCATCCGCGGCTGGGTGGCGCTGGGGTCGGAGACCTCGCAGGTCAGCCGGCCGGCGCGGATGAGCCGTACCTCGACGGGGCCGCCGGCGTAGCGGATCGCGTTGGTGACCAGCTCGCTGAGGATCAGCTCGGTGGTGAAGGCGAGTTCGTCCAGGCCCCAGACGGACAGCTGCTCGGAGGCCAGCGCGCGGACCCGGGCGACCGCGGCCGGGTCGGCCTCCACGGGCCAGGCGGCGGTGTCCTCGGGCGGCACCACGTGTGTGCGGGCGAGGAGCAGGGTGACGTCGTCGGAGCGGCGGTGCGCGTCCCGTCCGGAGACGATCTCCCGGCCGATCTCGCGCAGCGGCGCGCCGGGGACGGCGCCGGCCGTGGCGAGCCGGCGGGCGAGTTCGGCCGTGCCCTCGTCGGGGGTGTCCGCGTTCGGGTCCTGCGGGCCCCAGAGGTGGACGAGGCTGTCCACGAGGCCGTCGGTGTAGAGCGCGAGCAGGGTGCCGGGCTCGACCTCGATCTCGGCCGTCTCGAACGGCAGGCCGCCGACGCCCAGCGGGGGGCCGGGGTCCACGGGCACGTACGAGACGGAGGCGTCGGGCGCGCGCACGGCGGGCGGCGGGTGGCCGGCCGAGGCCATGGTGCAGCGGCGGGAGACCGGGTCGTACACGGCGTACAGGCAGGTGGCGCCGACCGGGTCGATGCGCTGCCGCACCGGCTCGGCCTCCTCGGCGGGTCCTGGCCCGTCGGTGTCGTCGTCCTCGTCGGACTCGTCGGCGCTCTCGACCCGCAGCTGCGAGACCAGGTCGTCGAGGTGGACCAGCAGTTCGTCGGGCTCCAGGTCGAGGTCGGCGAGGGTGCGGACGGCGGTGCGCAGCCGGCCCATGGTGGCGGTGGCGGCGAGGCCGTGGCCGACGACGTCGCCGACGACGAGGGCGACGCGGGCGGAGGAGAGCGGGATGACGTCGAACCAGTCGCCGCCGACGCCGGTCCCGGTGTCGGCGGGCAGGTAGACGCCGGCGGTGGTGACGGCCACGGTCTGGGACTGGGAGGGCGGCAGCAGGCTGCGCTGCAGGCCGACGGCGGAGCGGTGCTCGCGGGTGTAGCGGCGGGCGTTGTCGACGGCGAGTCCGGCGTGCAGGGCGATCTCGCGGAGCAGGTCCAGATCGGCCGGGTCGAAGCGGGAGCCGCCGGGCGTGCGGTGGACGGTCACCCGGCCGAGGAGGCTGCCGCGGGCCCGCAGTGCGGCGGTCAGCATGGTGGGCGGGCCGTCGGTGTCGTCGACGGTCGCGGGGTCGCACAGGACCTCGACGCCGGTGGGCGGGCGGGCCGTACCGTCGCTGCCGACGACGGCGGTCCGGCGCAGGAGGAGCCGTCCGTCGTCGGCGGGTGTGGGGTCCTCGCCGCCGAACACGGCCTCGGCGATCTCCACGACGGCGAGGTCGGCGAGTCCGGGGACGAGCACGGCGGCGAGTTCGTCGGCGGTGGCGGCGACGGAGAGCGAGCCGCCGACGGCGGCGGTGGCGCGCTGGAGCAGCGCGAGCCGTTCGGTGGTCCGGCGCGGGGCGGTGACGTCGGTGAACAGGGCGGTGACGCCGAGCACCTGGCCGGAGTGGTCCTGGAGCCGGAAGGCGGTGATGGCCATGACGGCGCCGCGGCCGGGGGTGGACTGGGTGCGGGCGGTCTCCTCGGCGCGGATCAGCGGATTGCCGGTAAGCAGCACGTCGCGCAGCCGCCGCTCGATCGCCTCGGCGTCCTCGGCCTGCAGGAAGTCGCCGAGCCGTCCGTCGGTGAGGTCGCGGGGGACCCCGCTGTACGGCAGGAGGTGGGTGTTGGTGCGGGCCAGCCGCAGCTCGGTGTCGAAGACGGCGAGGCCGACCCGGTCCTGGAGGAACAGCTCGCGGGCGAACGCCTGGTCCTGCCGCCAGCGGGCGACGGTGCCGGCGGGGGCGGCGAGCACGAAGTAACGGCCGGGTCCGACCGGGCGGCCCTCGGTGCCGGGGCCGCCGCGCTGCCCCTGGGACAGCGCCTCGTCCAGGCCCATCCGGGGCTCCTCGGGGGTGTCGAGACCGGGGAGCGGGCAGGCCTGGAAGTCGACCTTCATGCTGCCGCCGCGCCCGGTCCGCAGCACCGCCTCTCCCGACCAGGTGGCCGCGGTGCGGCCGGCGACGAGGGTGGGCCACGAGGCGGCGTCGGCGAGGAGTTCGGTGGCGTGCCGGCCGCAGAGGTCCGCGACGGTCAGGGCGAAGAGCTGCTCCGCGCCCGGCGACCAGCCGACGATGACGCCGTTCGCGTCGAGCAGGGCCGCGGCCGCGCCGTCGGTCAGCAGGAGTCCGCCGGGGTCGTGCGGGGGCACACCGTCGAGGGGGTGGCCGTTCAACTCGTTCGTCACCTCCCTCACGCGGCTGTGCGCTCACCGTCACCGACCCTCGCGGAAGCCGAGACCCCTCCATCATCCCCCGACACCTCCGCACCGCCAGTTCGCGCAGCTCTAGGGCGCCGTCTCCTCGGCCTGCTCCTCGGTCCGCTCCTCCTCCCGCTCGACCGCGCGGCGGCCGACGACGGCCGCGGCGGCGAGGGCGGTGCCGATGAAGGCGACGGCGACCACCCAGGGCCGGTCGAGGACGTGGTCGGTGACGTGGTCGAGGGAGTACCGGCCGGCGCCGGTGATGCCGATGGCGGCGGCGCTGAAGCCGAGGAACGCCGGGTACTCGAAGCCGCCCGCGGTGGCGAAGAAGCCGGCGGGGGCGTGGACGGCGACCGCGCCGGCCATCGCACCGGCCGCGGCGGCTCCGGCGGCGGGGGTGGCGAGGCCCAGGGCGAGCAGCGCGCCGCCGCCCGCCTCGCCGAGTCCCGCCGCGATGGCGCTCTCCTTGCCGGGCGTGAAGCCCATGGCCTCCATCGCCTTGGCGGTGCCCTCCAGACCGCCGCCGCCGAACCAGCCGAACAGCTTCTGGGTACCGTGCGCGGCGAGCACGGCACCAGTGCCGACCCGCAGGACGAGCAGGCCGAGGTCACGTCGGTTGAAGGCAGCCATGGAGGGTCTCCCGGTGGTGCGGGGATGGGATTCTTGTGGCTTCCACTGTGGTCGCGACCCGCGGCTCACGGCTGCTGCTGCTACTCCATTCGTGTCATCTTTTGCGGCGTTTGTCCGGTATTGCTTTAGTGAGCCCATGACACAGACACACCACCGTTCGGCGGCCTCGGGCGGCGAGGCGGCGCTGCCGGGTCCTCTGACCATGCTCGCCAAGGGGGCCTGGCAGGCGCTGCTGATCGCGGGCATCGCCTCGGTGATCCTCGGGATCCTGGTGCTGGCCTGGCCGCGCGAGACCCTGCTCGTGGTCGGCGTTCTGTTCGGTCTGTACCTGCTGCTGAGCGGCGTCCTGCAGCTGGTCGCGGCGTTCGGCACGCATGCCGCGACGTCGCTGCGGGTGATGGCCTTCATCAGCGGTGTGCTGGCGATCCTGCTGGGACTGTTCTGCTTCCGGGGCGAGACGCAGTCGCTTCTGCTGCTCGCCCTGTGGATCGGGATCGGCTGGCTGTTCCGCGGGATCACGGAGATCATCGCGGCGGCCTCGGACCCGGACATCCCGGCCCGCGGCTGGCAGATCTTCCTCGGCATCGTCAGCACGCTCGCGGGCATCGTCCTGATCGCCTCGCCCGTGGAGTCGCTGGCCGTACTGACCGTCCTCACCGGCATCTGGCTGCTGGTGGTCGGCGTGGTGGAGGTCGTCACCGCGTTCATGGTGCGGTCCCGCGCCAAGGATCTTCCGGCCAGGGTCTGACACCCCCTCGGTCCGACACCTCGCAGGTCGGACACCCCCTCCGCCTCCTCACCCGGGGCCGGGGCGCACCGCCTCCACCTCCAGGAAGCGTCTTCGGCGCTGCCCTCGGTACAGCAGCGCCTCCCAGCCGAGCCGGTCGAGCACCGGCACGAGCGCCCCGAGCGCACCCTCCTCCTCGTGCGCGGCACCACTGCCCACGGGACCCAGCCACTCCACGACGACGGCGCCCGGCCGCTCGCCGGCCCGCACCCGGTAGCCGGTCGCGGTCCGCGTCCCGTCGGCGTCCACGGCCGACGGCGCGATCCCGGCCGCCTCCAGGGCGAGCGCGACGGCCCGTACGGGCTGCCGGCGCTCCCATTCCGCGGGCAGCGCCCTCGGGTCCCCGCCGCTCCGGTTCAGGGTGCGGCGGATCTGCAGCAGCCCCTCGAAGGCCGCCCGCACCTCGCGGGACCGCTGCTCGGGGTCGTCGCCGCCGGCCGGAGGTCCGTCCCCGGTCGCCGCCTCGAACCCGCCGGTGCTCACTGCAGCCGCCGGATGTCGCCCCGCACCCGGTAGAAGCCCCCGGCCGCCGCGTGCAACGCATCCACCGCGTACCGCGTGCCCGGCTCCCGTATGGCCCGCGGGAACTGGACGTTCCAGGACGGCTCGTAGCCGTCCGAGACCACCCGCACCCGGACCCGCCCGCCCTCCTGCACGCACTCGACGACGACCGTGCCCGCCGGAGCGGCGGCCACGCTGACGACGGCCGAGGTGCTGGTCGCCGGCTCGTACGTGGGCAGCGCCGCAGCCAGCTTGACGTCCCGCGCCACCGGGACGCTGCCGCCCTGGGCCGCGGCGATCGCCGCCTCGCTCGCGTCGATGCAGGCCAGCGAGCCGTCGCTGGTCACGATGTACAGCCGCTCGTCGAGGTACTGCATGGAGAGCGCCGAGCCGCAGCCGGTGCCGAGCTTCCACAGCCGGGTGCCGTTCGCGTCGAAGCAGTACACCGAGGAGGCGGAGTCGCCGGCGAAGACGAAACGGCCGCCGGGCGAGGTGGCGCAGGAGTACACCGAGGCGTCGCAGGCGTACACCGCCTCGATGCGGCCGTCGGCCTTGGCCAGACGCTGCACCTTGCGGTGCGAGGTCCCCGCGTACACGGCGGTGTCCTCCTGCCAGCCGAACAGCACCGAGCCGTCGGTGGTGGTGTCCCACAGCTCACCGCCGCCGTCGGGCGCGAAGGCCGTCACGCCGACGTGGTGGCCGTGGTAGACGGCCTTGTCGTCGGCGCGGACCATCCAGGCGTGCTCGCCGCGGCTCTTGCGGGCCCACTGGTGCTCGTCCTCGTGGTCGATGACGGTCAGCCGGCCGCCCCGGTCGGCCACGTTCAGCACGCCCTCGTGGATGTCCAGCCAGAAGATGTCGACGTCGGCGGCGATCTCGTAGGCGGCGAACGGCAGTTTGGAGGACAGGTCGTAGACCCGGCCGTCGTCACAGCCCGCATAGATCCAGAAGTCGTCGGCGACCAGGCACTTCACACCGTCCGGCAGGTTGAACCGGGCGTGCACCTCGCCGGTGTGGCTGAGCGTGTACACGTCTCCGGCCTGGTTGCCGACCCAGCAGCGCTCCTCGTCGACGTGGATGCCGAAGGCCGCGGAGCCGGTGCGGAACCGCCACAGCACCGGCGCGACGTTGCGCACCGTGGCGGGCGCCGAGGCGACCTGCCGCCGGGTGACGGACCGGGCGGCGCGCTGCCCCTGGACGGCCGGGGCGTAGCCCTTGCGGGCCTTCTCCCCTATCTTCTTCGCCGCCGCGGCCCGGGCCTTCTCCTCGGTGGGGAAGGTCGAGGTCTGCGTCTGGCCGGCCGCGCCGATCCGTCCGTAACGGACCGACACCGTGGTGCCGGAGACCGTCACTTCGTAGAACTTGTGCGCGCCGCCGTCGTCCTGCGACAGCTCGAGATAGGTCTTCGTCGTCATGCCGAGAACGTTAGGGGGTGGCACTGACAACCAGGGCCCTGCGATCTCGACTCGTTCGGCGGTCCCGACTCGGCGATCGGCTGGGCGATCCCGGCTCAGCGCTGGCTGCGCCCGCTGGTGACGGCGTAGTACTGCAGGTCCTGCTTGGCGATCGGGTCCCGGACGGGGTAGCGGGAGGAGACCGCGGTGGTGGTCCGCCCGTCCCGTACGACGGTGGCTCCGCTGGTCCCGGTGCGCAGCGGCAGCAGCCGTGCGGACACCCCGGCGGGGGCCTCGTGGCTCGCCTTCTCCTGTCCGGTGAAGGTCCGGAGGGTCGCCGGGCCGGTCAGGAAGCTGAGCACCTCGACCGTGTCGCGGGGTGCGGCGGAGCCGTCGCGCGGCTCTATCACCTTGCGCTGGGCGCCGGCCGGCGGCCGGGCGGCGGCGAACTGGACGCGGGAGGTGAGGTAGAGCGTGTCCCGCTCGATCTGCGGCCAGGCACCGGTCTTGAAGCGGGTCAGGTAGTACGAGCTGAGGTCGAGATAGGCGTGCCCGTTGTGCACGGAGGGCGCGAAGTGGGTGCCCTCGGAGTAGTCGTTCCAGGTGGTGAGCTGGACCCAGTCGGCGCCGTTGTCGATGGCCTCGCCCCAACTGGCCCGCAGCGTCTCGGTGTTGCCGGCCTCGTCGTAGACACCCTGGTTGGGGCGGGCGTCCTGGACGGAGACCGGCTGCATCCAGATCTTGCCGAGCCGGTGCGCCGTGCGGGTGGCGGCGGCGCTGCCGGACTGGGTGGTGTAGCTCCGGCTGCCCCATTCGGACAGTCCGTGGCTGAGCGGCGCGAACCGTTCGGCGTTCGCGTCGAGGTCGAGGAAGACCGGGACCAGCGCGGTACGGATGCCGTGCTCGCGCTCCAGCGCGTCCATGGCCCGCCGCCACCAGTCGGGGCTCTGCGCCTCGGCCTTGAACGGCGAGACGACCAGGCGTCCGTCGGGCAGCCGGTGCGCGGAGCGGTGCCGGGCCAGTGCGGCGAGGCCGTCGGCGAGCGCCTCGGGCGTGGTGTCCAGGGAGGTCATGTCGGGCATCAGGACGATGCGGAAGCCGGGGTCCTCGGTGGTGGCGGCGCGCAGCAGGTTCTCGGCGCGGTCCCGGTTGCGGCCGGAGAGCGACAGCAGGTCGAGCGTGAAGCCGTCGAGTCCGGCGTCGCGGGCGGTGCGTACCTCCTGGCGCAGATGGGCGAGTTCCCAGTCGCCGTCCTCGCGCGCGGCGGGCAGCGGCCGGTCGCGCAGGAGGCCGCCGTAGGCCGCGTGCTTGCCCTTCTCGCCGTCCGGGGTGAGGTAGTTGCGGGCGTAGTAGTCCCGGTCCGGGGCCTCGTTGTCGAGGGAGAGCGGGTACGGCGTGAAGTAGTGGGCGAACACCGGCTTTCCGGAGCGGCGCAGTTCGGCGGTGGAGGGCAGGTCGAACGGCAGGGCGGTGCTGTACTCGGCGGGCCGCTCGGACGTCGGCCGGCCGGCCGGTCCGTCGGTGCTCAGGCCGCCGGCCATGCCGCTGCCGGCCCAGGCGCCGAGGGCGAGGACGCCGAGCAGCAGCGCGGGCAGCAGCCGGTGGCGGCGCGGGGACCGGTGGGTGGTGCGGCGCCCCCTGGCGGGGGTCGCCCGAATGTCCGACATGGCGGTAGTACAACCGATGAGCGGCGCGGGAACAACAACCGTCCGGCGTGTGCCGGACGGCCGCGGCTGCCCTACCGCGTACCGGTTCCGAGCCGGTCGAGGCGGTGACCGGCGACGTAGTCGGCCATGGTGTCGTTCCGCATCGCGGCCCAGAGTTCGGCCGACTTCTTCCGGTCGACGCGTACGACGGACTGACCCTTGATCATGTCGGTGCCGGCGACGGGGGCGTTCATGAAGACCATGCGGCCGGGCCGGACCTCGCGGTTGTCCCAGAGCAGTTCGCGCAGGTCGGAGTCGCTGAGCCGGTCGTCGACGCTGACGCTTGCGGTCAGGTCGTCGAGCAGCACCGACGCCTTGACGGGGTTCGTGAGGTTGCGCGGGGTCATGACCTTGTTCAGGACGGCGCGCAGGAAGTTCTGCTGGCGGTGGGTGCGGTCGAAGTCGCCACGGGCCAGGTTTTTGCGCTCGCGCACGTACCGCAGGCCCTGTTCGCCGTTCATGTGGCGCACCTCGCCGTCGACCGTGAGGTCGACGCCGCCGACCGCGTCGGTGAGCTTCTTGAAGCCCTCCCAGTCGATGACGGCGAGATGGTCGATCCGGACGTCGGTGAACCGCTGCACGGTGTCGATGAGCAGCGGCGAACCACCCCAGGAGAAGGCCGCGTTGAGCTTGGCGTCGCCGTGTCCGGGGACCGGGACCCAGGAGTCGCGGGGCAGCGAGACGACGTAGGCGTTGGAGTGGTCCTCGGGGAGGTGGATCAGCATCATCGTGTCGCTGCGCTGGGTTCCGTACCGCCAGGCCGGGGCCTTCGCGTCGCGGCCGGTGGTGGGGAGGTCGGAGCGGCTGTCCACGCCGACGAGCAGGAAGGTCTTCCCGCCCTTGCCCGGGGCGGGTTGCTCCGCGGGCGGCACCTTCGTCGGGAAGGCGTCGGGGATCCGTTCGACCTTCCCGGTGTAGTGGTCGACGGCCCACCAGCCGGCGCCGCCGGCCATCAGCACGCCGACGCCCAGCAGGGCGAGCGCGCCGAGGAGCACTCTTCCCGGTCGCACACGCCGCCGCGGCTTCGTCGTGGCGTCCGAACCGGCCGGCTCCGACGTGGCGTCCGCCACATCCGGCGTGTCTGCCGTGCGCTCCGCCGCTTCCCCCTGATGCACTCGTGTCCCCTCCCACCGTGCCGTTTCACGTGCGAAAAGCGTGAACACGACAGAACTATCATGTGAAGGTCGGACAGCGCCCGGGCCTGCGCGTCACGACATGAACATACCTTCGCCCGGTCATTACTTTCGTGTGAACAGCAGACGAGGTACGTGCGTTTGTCGTACTGTTCCGCGATGCGACACTTGTTCGTCGATCCGGGGGTCGATGGACGGGACGTCTAGGTCGACACGTGCCGGGGGGGTACATGTGGCATGCCCGTACAGCTGAGACCACAGCTGGGGGAGCATCCGGAGAGCGGGACGGACACGTCCGTCCGCAACAGCGCGCCAAGGCGCACTGGTATCTGCCGTTCGCGCTGACCGCGGACGCGGCGGGCGTCGCGCTGCCCACCGCGCTGGTCTTCCACCTCAACGATCAGCCCTACGCGGCGACCTGCTCCGCCGTGGCCGCCGCGGCCTGGCTCGCCGTGCGGGCGCTGCGGCGCCGGTACGCGGCCCGGGAGCTCGGCGAGTCGCGCGGCAGCCTGCCGGTGCTGCACGACTGGCTGATCCTGATCGGGGTGCTCGCCGTGCTGCGGGCCGCCGCCGATCTGCACCATCCGCCGCTGCTCTGCCTGCTGGCGCTGCTGGCCGCGCCGGTACTGACCCTGCTCTGCCGCAAACTGACGTGGCATCACCTCGTCCACGCACGCCGCGAGGCACAGGTGGTCACCCGGGTCCTGGTCCTCGGCGAGCCGGCCGCGGCCGGCGAGGTCGCCGAGCATCTGTCGGGCCGCACGGACCATCCGTACGTCGTGGTCGGCGTCGTCTCCGTCGGCGAGGGACAGGTCCGCACCGGAGCCCCGGTGGCCGCCCGCCTGACGAAGGCCGCGCCGCAGGAGGTCGACGGCGACGCCCGCGACGTCCTGGACGCCGCACGGCAGTTGGGCGCGGACGTGGTCCTGGTCGCGCCCGGCACCCGGATGACCGGACCGCGGCTGCGCCGCCTCACCTGGGGCCTGCACGACTCCGGCATCGAACTCGCCCTGGCCCCGGGCCTGGTGGAGTGCGCGGTCAAGCGCATCGAGACCGTGTCGGCGGCGGGCATGGCCCTGCTGCGCGTGGCGCCGCCGGTCCGCAACGGCGTGCAGCAGGTCCTGAAGTCGGCGACCGACCGAGTGGGTTCGGCGCTCGGACTGCTGGTCCTGTCGCCGCTGTTCCTCACCATCGGCGCGGCGGTCCGGCTGACCTCGCCCGGCCCGGTGTTCTACCGGCAGGTGCGGATCGGGCAGGACCGCGAGCCGTTCATGATGTGGAAGTTCCGCACGATGTTCACCGACGCGGACGCCCGCAAGGCCGAGCTGACGCAGGCCAACGAGCACGACGGACTGATGTTCAAGATGCGCCGCGACCCGCGCGTCACCCGGGTCGGCCGACTGCTCCGCCGTACCTCCATGGACGAACTCCCGCAGCTGATCAACGTGTTGTGCGGGGCGATGTCGCTGGTGGGGCCCCGTCCGCCACTGCCGGAGGAGGTCGCCCGGTACGACGACGTGGAGCTGCGCCGACTGTCGGTGCGGCCCGGCATGACCGGGCTGTGGCAGATCAGCGGCCGCTCGGACCTGTCCTGGGACGAGACGGTCGAGCTGGACCTGCACTATGTCGACAACTGGTCGTTCACCAGCGACGTCGACGTCATGGCCCGTACGTTCCGCGCCGTCGTCGACGGTCGCGGAGCGTACTGACGGGCCGCGCGCATGACGTCAGTTCTGTTCCCGCCACCAGGAGTAGGTGGCCGCGACGCCGTCCCGCAGCGCGATCTGCGGCTTCCAGCCGAGGGAGGTCAGCCGGGTCACGTCGAGCAGCTTGCGCGGCGTGCCGTCGGGCCGGCTGGTGTCCCAGGCGAGCCGGCCCTCGAAGCCGGTCACCTCGGCGACCGTCTCGGCGAGTTCACGGATCGTCAGGTCCTCGCCGCAGCCGATGTTGACCGGCTCGTCGCCGTCGTAAGAGCGCAGCAGCACGGCGCAGGCCGCGGCGAGGTCGTCGACGTGCAGGAACTCCCGGCGCGGAGTGCCGGAGCCCCAGAGCGCGAGCTCGTCCAGGCCGGCCTCGCGGGCCTCGTGGAAGCGCCGGATCAGCGCCGGCAGGACGTGCGAGGTCTCGAGGTCGAAGTTGTCGCCGGGGCCGTACAGATTGGTCGGCATCGCGGAGATGTAGGCCGCGCCGTACTGCTTCCGGTACGACTGCACCTGCACGATGCCCGCGATCTTGGCGAGCGCGTACGCCTCGTTGGTCGGCTCCAGGGGGCCGGTGAGCAGCGCGTCCTCGGTGATCGGCTGCGCGGCGAGCTTGGGGTAGATGCAGGACGAGCCGAGGAACAGCAGCCGGCCGACGCCGGCCGCGTGCGCGCCCGCGATCACGCTCAGCTGGATCCGGAGGTTCTCCTCCAGGAACTGCACGGGGTACGTGCTGTTGGCCATGATGCCGCCGACCTTGGCGGCTGCCAGGACCACCGCGTCCGGCCGGGTCTCGCGCAGGTAGGCGGCGGTGCGCGCGGCGTCGCTCAGGTCGAGTTCGGCGCGGGTGCGGGTGAGCACCTCGTGGCCGTCCGCGGTGAGCCTCCGGGCGACCGCGGAGCCCACCAGTCCGCGGTGTCCGGCGACGAAGATCCGGGCCCGCTCGGGCAGGTACGACGTCGTTGCGCTCGTCGAATCAGTCATGACCCGGATCATGCCAGGCCCGAACGGACCGCAGTACGGCAGATCCGATTTTTCTCCATGGACCATCACATAACCGCAGGATGCGGACCGGCTGGGGGCCGGCCCGTACGGGAGGGGCATCACGCATGAGCAAGACCGCACTCATCACCGGCGTCACCGGGCAGGACGGCTCGTACCTGGCCGAACTGCTGCTCTCCAAGGGCTACACGGTGCACGGCCTCGTCCGCCGGTCGTCGAGCTTCAACACGGAGCGGATCGACCACATCTACCAGGACCCGCAGCAGGCGAACCGATCTTTCGTGCTGCACCACGCGGACCTGTCGGACGGGGTGGCGCTGGTGAACCTGCTGCGGGACCTCCGCCCCGACGAGGTGTACAACCTGGGCGCGCAGTCCCATGTGCGGGTCTCGTTCGACGCGCCGTTGTACACCGGTGACGTGACGGGTCTCGGCGCGCTGCGGCTCCTGGAGGCGATCCGGGCGAGCGGGATCGACACCCGGATCTACCAGGCGTCGTCCTCGGAGATGTTCGGCTCCACTCCCCCGCCGCAGAACGAGCAGACCCCGTTCCACCCGCGCAGCCCGTACGGCGCGGCGAAGGTCTTCGGCTACTGGACCACGGTCAACTACCGTGAGGCGTACGGGATGTTCGCGGTCAACGGCATCCTGTTCAACCACGAGTCCCCGCGCCGCGGCGAGACCTTCGTGACCCGGAAGATCACCCGCGCGGTGGCCCGGATCAAGGCCGGCCTCCAGGACAAGCTGTACCTGGGCAATCTCGACGCGGTGCGGGACTGGGGGTACGCCCCCGAGTACGTGGACGCGATGTGGCGGATGCTGCAGCAGGACGAGCCGACGGACTACGTGGTGGCCACCGGAGTCCCGGCGACGGTACGGCAGTTCGTGGAGACGGCCTTCTCGCACGTGGGCCTGGAGTGGGCCGATCACGTCCGCTACGACCCCAAGTACGAGCGCCCCAGCGAGGTCGACGCGCTGATCGGTGACGCCTCGAAGGCCCGCGATCTGCTCGGCTGGAAGCCGGAGGTGCAGGTGGAGGAGCTGGCCCGGATCATGGTGGACGCCGATGTGCGCCAGGTGGAGGACCAGTTGGCGGGCGTGACGGTGCGCATCGACCGCTGAGCCGGAGGTTCCGCTTCGGGACATCCACACGCGCACGGTACGGAATTGGTCAAGTGGCCGTATCCGGTCGTCATTTCGTCGTACAGTGCGCATTCACCACATGGCACGTGCATCGCTTCACGCCACTGCACCGCGCCGCTGCTTCACGCATTGCTTCACGCACTGCTTCACGCCACATTGACTGGGCTCAATCGCCTGGGGGGAACATGCGTAGATCCTGGGGGCTGTCCGCTGCCCTCGTCCTGACCGTCGCGGCCGGAGCCGGGGGCTCCCTGGCCCCGACGGCCGCGGCACTGACGCCGCCGGTGGCCTTCACCGCGGACGATCTGCCGACCTGGCAGACCAACGGCATCGTCTGGGCGATGGCCGAGGCGAACGACACCGTCTTCGTCGGCGGCACCTTCTCCGAGGTGCGGCCGCCCGAGGGTGGTTCCGGCACTCCGAAGAGCGCCGTCAACTTCGTCGCCATGAACGCGGCGACGGGTGCACCCACCGACTGCACCCTCTCCTTCACCGTCGGCAGCGGCACCGCGACCGTGCGGGCCCTGACGGTGTCGCCGGACAAGAAGACCCTGTACGCGGGCGGCTACTTCGGCGCGGTCAACGGCACGCCGGTCAGCAGCCTCGCCGCGATCGACATCGCGACCTGCACCCCGAAGGCGTCCTTCACGCCGTCCTTCCCGGCCACCGTCCGCGCGCTCGCCGTCACCGACACCACCGTGTACGCGGCCGGCGACTTCGGCACCGTCGAGGGCCAGACCCGCGAGCGGTTCGCGGCCGTCACCACCTCCGGCGCGCTGCTGCCGTTCACCGCGAACGCGGACGAGCCGGGCCGCGCGATCGAGGTCACCCCCGACGGGCAGCACGTGCTGCTGGGTGGCGACTTCTTCGCGGTGAACGGGGCCAACTCGCACGCCCTGGCCGTGGTCAACGCCACCACCGGCGCGGTCACCAAGGCCTACCCGAACGGCTGGATCCCCTCCAACTCGGTCGTCAAGGACATCGAGACGGACGCGACCGGCTTCTACACCGGAAACGAGGGCACCGGCGGCGGCGTCTTCGACGGCCGGATCGCGCTCAACCTGAGCGACTTCGAGCAGCGCTGGCGCGACACCTGCCTCGGCGCGACCCAGGCGGTCCGCTCGTACGAGGGCGTGCTGTACAGCGCCTCCCACGCGCACGACTGCTCCAGCGTCGGCGAGTTCCCGGACGGGCGGCGCTACCACCTGCTCGCCCAGCCGACCACGTCCGTCGGCAAGCTCGGCTGGTTCCCGGACACCAACGACGGTCTGGGCGAGGGCATCGGCCCGCGCACCATCGCCGTCTCCGGCACCGGTTCCACCAAGTACATGTGGATCGGCGGCGAGTTCACCACGGTCAACGGCGCCGCGGCGCAGGGTCTGACCCGCTTCGCCTCCGGCCCGGACACCGGCGCGCCGACCGTCCCGGTCGCGAGCGCCGAGGCCGTCACCCCGGACGCGGTGCAGGTCCGCTGGCGCTCCAGCCTGGACCTGGACGACAGCAAGCTGACGTACAAGGTCTACCGCAACGGCTCCGGCACCCCGGTGGCCACCGTGGACGGCGACTCGCTGCACTGGTCGCGGCCGCAGGTCTCCTTCAAGGACACCAACGTGACGCCGGGTCAGACCTACAGCTACCGGGTCACCGCCGGTGACGCGGACGGCAACACCAGCGCGTTCTCCGCGACCTCGACCGTCACCGTCCCGACCTCGGCGCAGCCGTACGCCTCCCGGGTCGTCGCCGACGGCGCGAGCCTGTACTGGCGCTTCGACGAGTCCACCACGCCGTACGCGGCGGACTCCTCCGCCGGCGACAACAGCGGTCTGTACGTTAACGCCCCGACCCTCCGCCAGACCCCGGCGGCCGTCACCGGCCCGTCCACCGCGGTCGCGCTCAACGGCACGGACGAGCAGATCTACAGCGACAAGCGGCAGAACGTGACCGGGGCGTTCACCGTCGAGGCCTGGATCAAGACGACCACCACCCGTGGCGGCAAGATCATCGGCTTCGGCAACAACACCACCCGCAACAGCGGCAACTACGACAAGCACCTGTACATGACCAACACCGGCCAGCTGGTGTTCGGCGTGTACAACGGCAGCACCCGCACGCTGTCCACCCTGGGCTCGTACCGGGACGGTGCCTGGCACCACGTGGTCGGCACGCAGAACGCCTCCGGCATGACGCTGTACGTGGACGGTCAGAAGATCGCCTCCAACACCGTCACCGGGAACCAGCAGTACGCCGGTTACTGGCACGTCGGCGCGGACAACCTGAGCGGCTGGCCGCTCCGTCCGACCAGCAACTTCTTCGCCGGCCAGATCGACGAGGCCGCGGTCTACCCGAGCGCGCTCAGCGCCACGCAGGTCGCCCAGCACTACAACCTCGCCAAGGCCCCGGCCGACACCGTCTCGGTGGTCACCGCCACGGACGACACGTACGCCAACGCGGGTGCGCCGTCCACCAACTACGCCACGTCCAGCTCGCTCGCGGTGCGCGGCACCTCCGCCTACGAGTCGTACCTGCGCTTCACGCTCCCGTCGGCCCCGGCCGGCACGGTGCTGAAGAGCGCCCGGCTCGCGGTGAAGACCACCACGATGACCGGGGCGGGCTCCGCGGACAGCCAGACGGTCAAGCCGGTCACCGGCACGTGGACGGACACCACGCTCACGTACAACAACCGTCCCGCGCTCGGCGCCGACACGCTGGGCACGCTGACGGGCGCGGTGGAGGGCTCGACTGTCTATTCAGCCAGTCTGGACCCCTCCAAGCTGTCCGCCGCGCTCGGCGGCTCGTACAGCATGGCGCTGACCAGCACCGGCACCGACCCGCTGTGGCTCTGGTCCACCGAAGCCTCGGCCGCGGAGGGCACCCCGCAGCTGGTGCTCACCTTCGGCGCCCCGTAGTCCGGGTGCCGCGCGACACGCAATGAACAGGATGCGGGGCCCGGCCGTCCGGGCCCCGCATCCACGTATCACGGGAGTCCCCATGCATCGTCCTCACCACCGCCGGCCGGCGGCCGTCGCGGCCCTGCTGGCCGCCGCGCTGCTGACGGTGTCCGCCTGCTCGTCCGACGGCGACAAGCCGGCCGCCGGACCGCGGGCCACGAAAAGCCCCGCCGTCCCCGACCGGCAGATCGAGACCGAACCCACCGCGCCCGCCACCGCGAGCCCGTCCCGGCTGCCCTCGGACCAGGCGCTGCCGGACGGCGAGATCAAGCCGGTCACCGGCTCGTTCACCGAGCGGCAGAAGGAGTACCTGAGCGGCCGGGTGCCCAAGTCCATGGACCCCGCGGCCGTGCTGCAGACAGGCGAGGAGTCCTGCCAGCGGATCACCCGCACCGCCAAGCGCGACAAGGACGCGGCGATCGGCGCGATCATCGCCGGCGACGTCCCGAACGCCGAGGACGCGATCACGCACTTGTGCCCGCAGCAGAAGCCGCTGCTGGCCACCGCCGCCACCGGCTTCCCCGACGGCACGGTCACACAGCCGAAGCCCGGCACGTACCGGGCCCTGACCACCGACCCGTCCTGCACCTGGCGGGCCCTCGGCAGCAACGGCAAGGTGCTCGCCTCGGGCCCGTCGACCGGCGCCGACGGGCCCGTGAAGGCCACGATCCCGTCGGGCACCCGCGAGTTCGTCTCGACGAGCTGCTACGCCTGGCTCCCGGCCTAGCGGCCGCCCCGGCGCACCGCCGTCCCGTACACGTCGAGCAACGTGTCGAGGACGGCGTCCATCGAGAACGCCTCCGTCGCGAGCTTTCGGGCCGCCACGGAGGCGGTCTCGTTCTCGGACGGTTCCAGCAGGTCGAGGACGGCCGGGGCGAGTCCGTCGGCGTCGTCGACGACGCGTCCGGCGCCCGCCCCGGAGATGTCCCGGGCCAGGCCGTTGGACGTGGTCACCACGGCGGGAGTGCCGACCGACAGCGACTCCAGGACGGACATCGGGAACGGCTCGTCCACCGACGGCAGCACGTACACGTGCGCCCGGCGCAGCTCCTCGAGCATCCGCTCGGACGACAGCGCCCCGGGCCGGCTGATCCGGTCCTCCAGACCCAGCTCGGCGATCAGCGCGTCCACACCGGCCCGCTCCCCCTCGTCGGGCCCGGCGAGCACGAACTCGGCGTCCGGGTGCCGGCGCAGGATCTCCGGCGCGGCCGCCACGAAGTCGCGCGGCCGCTTGCGGGACTGGAGCCGGGCCGCGTACAGGATCCGCGGCGGCCCGGACGGCGCCGGCCGCGCCTTCTGGGCCGGCACGCCGTTCACGAGGCGTACGGACTGCTCCAGGAGACCGCCCACCACCGCGTCGAGCCCCTTGCGCTCGTGCCCGGTGAGATACAGGACGGCGGAGGAGCGGCGCAGCACCCGGCGTACGGCGACGGCGTCGAGGACCTTGGCGAGCAGCTTGTCGCTGGGGTCGACCATGCCGTGCGTCTGCAGCACCAGCGGCCGGCCGGCGCGGAGCGCGGCCAGGGCGACCGGCAGGGTCACCAGGTCGCGGGCGAGATGGACGTGGACGACGTCGGCGTCCCGGACCAGACCGTGCGCCCCGGCGAGCAGCGCGGGCGAGGTGATGCCGCTGAAGCCGAGCGGCAGGATCGAACGCGCCGGGTAGAGGCGCGTGGGCACGCCCTCGACCTCGGTCGGCAGCGGCCCGTCGAAGCCGTCGCCGAGGGCGACGAGCCGGGCGGTGTGGCCGCGTCCGGCAAGGCCTCGGCAGAGGTTGAGGGCCACCCGGACCGGGCCGCCGAAGGCGTGCGTCGGGCTGTGCAGGGTGACGGCGTGAAGGACCCTGAGCGGGCGGGCGGCGCTCATGCCGGCACCGGCAGGGAACGGCGCCCGTCGGCGGTGTGCAGGGTCAGCTCCGGCAGGTCGCGCTGGAGTGTCGTCCCGGCCGCGACGACGGCGTGCCGTCCGACCGTGACCCCGGCGAGGACCGTGGCCCGGGCGGCGATCCACGCGCCGTCCTCCACGGTGATCGGCGCGTTGCGGTAACGGAAGTCGGCGGCCCGGTGGTCGTGGCTGCCGGTGCACAGCAGCGCCTCCTGCGAGACGCAGACGTGCGCGCCGAGCGTGACCGGCTCCAGGTTGAGCAGCCAGGCCCCCTCGCCGATCCAGGTGTGGTCGCCGACGGTCAGCTTCCACGGCCACAGCACGCGCACGCGGTGCCGGATCAGGACCCCCTCCCCGATCGTCGCGCCGAACGCCCGCAGCAGTGCCACGCGCAGCCGGGCCGGGCAGAACCACGCCATGAACAGCGTGTTCATCACCGCGAACCACAGCGCCTGCATCAGCTTCGAGCGGCCCTTGTCGTAACCGGCCAAGGTGAAGGCCGGGAGATTCCGCATGAGTTCACCCCCATCGGCGCCTCCCCTGACGCCGAGACGTTCAGACTAACGGTTGACGCAGGGTGACAGGAGGGTCGTCGGTAGACTGCGGCCGGGTGACTTCTCCGGGGGCGGGGATCACGGGAGTTCGGGGGGCGGCATGGCGACGGACGTACGCGGGACGGCCGAGGCCGGTGCGTCCGGCGGGGGCAGGGGGACGGTTCCGCCGATGCTGCTCGCGCCGGCGGTCAAGCCGCGCACGCTGCTGTCCCGGGCCCTGTCGATCCCGCTGGTCCTCGGGCTGACGGTGTTCATGCCGCTGCTGGTGGCGGTGCAGACCGGCGCGGGCGTCCACGACGCCGCGTACTACCTGCAGATCGCGCTCACCATGTACGCCGGGGCCCGGCTCTCGGCGATGATCCTGACCAGTCAACGCAAGCTGCTGCAGGGCTCGTTCTGGCTTTTCGTCTACATGGCGATGGGTGTCGCGCCGCTGGCCCAGGCCGTCCTCGGCCGGGTGCCGACACCGGTCGTCGGACCCCGCTCGGACCTGACCGAGGCGGTGGCGCTGGTCCTCGTCGGCTGCGCCGCCTTCGACGTCGGCTCGCTGCTCGCCCGCGGCCGGCCGAACCGGGTCTCACGCGCCGAGGAGCGCCCGGCGCTGGTGCACCGGCGGCGGCTGCAGCTCCTCGTGCTGCTCGCGTTCGTGGGCAGCGGGCTGTTCGTGGTGAAGCTGGGCGGCCCGGCGGTGTTCTTCTCCAGCCGGCAGGAGATCATCGCCGGCATCGAGGAGGCCGGCGTCTCGCAGGCCGACTCGCAGGCCGGTCAGGCCTTCCTGCGCGGCTTCGGCACCGTACCGGCGCTGATCGCGCTCCTTGTGTACGCCCGCTGGCTGGTGACCTCGCGGTGGGCCCGCGGGCGACCGGGCGTGATCGCGATGTTCCTCGCCCTGGTCGGGCTGAACCTGGTGGTCAACAACCCGATCTCGAACCCGCGTTACTGGTTCCTGACGGTGATGTTCGCCCTGCTGTTCACGGTGTTCCCGAGGAGCGCGGCGATGTACCGCTCGGCGCTGAGCCTCGGCGTGGTGATGGCGCTGATCGTGTTCCCGTTCTCCGACCGCTTCCGCTATGACGAGAAGAACTACAAGCCGGTCGAGACGACGTCGGTCCTGGAACCGCTGGCGATGAAGGACTACGACCAGGTCGGCATGTTCGCCAACACCATCACGTTCGTCGAGTCCGGGGCGCGGCACCGGTACGGCCGTCAGCTGGCGGGCTCCGTGCTGTTCGCGGTGCCCCGGTCGGTGTGGCCGGGCAAGCCCCGCGACACGGGCGTGATGGTCGGCCAGTGGATGGGCGCGGTGAACACCAATCTGTCGTCGCCGATCTGGGCCGAGCTGTGGATCGACTTCGGCGCGGTCGGGATGGCCGGCGGGCTGATGGTCCTCGGGTACGGGGCGGCGCGGGTGGACCGCCGGTTCGCCCGGCGCGGCACCCGGCGCGCGCCGCCGGGCAGTCTGATCTCGGTCGTGGTGCCGCTGGTCGCGGGCTACTCGTTCATCCTGCTCCGCGGGCCGCTGCTGCAGGCCTCGGGCCGGGTGGCCATCGCGCTGATCTGCATCCTGCTCGTGATGACCTGGCGTCAGGACAAGCGGGCGCTGCTGCGCTGATCCTCCACCGGCTCCGGTGCGGCCGCCTCCGGGCGGGTACGGGCGACCTTCGTCCAGGCGGCGACCGCCTTCAGCGCGGAGCCGGCGGCGAGGCCCCAGGCCGCGCCGAGGACGCCGCCCACGGCGTACCCGCCGAGCATCAGGGCGACGGACAGCAGCGAGAAGACGACCTGCACGGACAGGGTGGCCTTCGGGCTGAGGACCCGCAGGGTGACGAGGGCGCAGGTGCCGAGCGCCATCACCGCGTACTGCGCTCCGCTCGCGGGCAGCAGCGCGGACGCCGACTGCCAGGTGGCGCCGAGGAGTTCGCGGCCGTACCGGTCCGGCAGGGCGGCCAGTACGGCGGCCCAGCCGGAGGCGACGAGGCAGAGCACCCCGCCGAGCGCGACGGCCGCCCTGACCGTGCCGCGGCGGGAGCCGGCCCGCCCGAGCAGCGGCGGGCCGAAGGTGTTGACCGAGATGAACAGCACGTTGAGCGGGCCGAACAGCGTCGTCGCGCCACGGAGCGCTCCGACCGCGAGCGGCGCGGCGAACAGGCCGAGGCCGAGCACGGCGAGCTGGCTGGAGCCGTTGCCGACGGCGTACTCGACGACGAACCGCCGCCCGAGGTGGTCGCGCCGCAGCAGCCGCCGCAGATCGGCGCGGTGGCCGGCGACGTACGGCCGGAGCAGCAGCAGGCCGAGGAGGACGGCGGGCAGCGCGGCGAGGCCCCAGACCAGGACGAGCCGGGCGGCGCTCGACGACGGGGGCTGGAGCAGCAGGGCGGGCAGCACGCAGCCCAGGCGCAGCAGGTCGGCGGCGAGGGCCTTGTCCGGGCGGCGTAGTGCGGAGAACGCGTACCGCAGGGCGTCCTGGAGCAGCGTCACGGGCAGGACGGCCGCGAGGGCGAGGAAGGCCCGCCCGGTGCCGCCGCCGAGGAGTGCGCCGAAGGCGGCGAGGCACAGCGCGGCGGCGGAGGACGCGGCGGCGGTGAAGGCGAGGGAGGAGCGGGCGGCGGCGCCGACGGCCGTGTCGTCGCCGCGCTCCAGGACGAGCGTCTGGCCCACGTGGGCCATGTTCAGGCCGAGCAGGACGCCGAAGGTGATCTGGACGAGGGCGAAGTCGGCGAAGCCCGCGGCGGTGGAGACGCGGGCCGCGATCAGCACACAGGCGATGTTGGTGAGGCTGGACGCGGCCTGGTCGAGGACCGAGGCCGCGACCGTGACCGAACGTCTCACCGGTCGCCCGCGTGGAAGTCCTCGGACCGCAGCGAACGCAGCGCGACGGTGTCGGAGTTCTCGCCGCCCCAGACCCGCGGGTCCGGTCCGGTCTCGGACTCGTACTCCTCCTGCTCCTCGGGCTGCTGCGGCCGGGCGGGCCTGCCGCGGGTGCCGCGCCGGCCCTGAGGGGCGGGGGCGGTGGTCTCCCGCGCGGTGGCGGGCTTGGCGGGCTTTGCCTGCTTGCCGGGCTTGGGCTGCTTGGCGGCGGCCTTCACGGCGCGTCGGCCGGCCGGGGTGAACATGACCGCGCCGAGCACCGTGCCGCCCGCGCCGCCGATGAGCTCGCGGATGCGCTGGAGGTCGGTGCGGTGGACGCTGCGCGGATCGCAGACGATGAGCACGCCGTCGACGCGGTCGACCAGGGCCAGCGCGTCGGCGTAGGCGAGGACGGGCGGGGCGAGCACGACGACGGTGGCGTTCGGCGAGTCGGCCTCGGCGATCAGCCGCGTGGTGCGCGGCGAGGTCAGCGCCCGGGCCACGTTGCGGACGCGTTCGCCGGGCACCAGGCCGAAGGAGCCCGACTCGCCGGCGTCGACGGAGAGCCGGCGGCGGCCGGGCCAGTCGCTGTCGTCGGAATCGGCCGGGGCGCTCCAACGGGGCGCCTCGGTGGTGTTGGCGCCCAGCCGGCCGGCGAGCGCGGGGGTGCGCAGATCGGCCTCGATGAGCAGGACGTCCTTGCCGGTCTCGGCGAAGGAGGCGGCCAGGTTGGTGGCGACGGCGGCCGCGGCCTCGCTGCTGCCGCGCGGGGCGACGACGAGCAGCCGGCGGCGGTCGGCGAACCGCTGGTCGTAGGCGAGCCGGAAGGCCACGGAGCGGAACTCCTCGCCCACCCGGGCGTCGGTGTGGTCGCCGGCCAGCAGGGTCTCGGTCGCGCCGCGCGGCAGGGTGCCGAGCACGGGCGCGCGCACGGCGCGGGCGACGTCGCCGGCGGAGCGCGGCGCGGGGTCGAAGACCAGTCGTACCCAGGCGGCGAGCAGGCCGAGGGCGACGCCGACGAGCGCGCCGAGGCCGAGGCTCATGGGCAGGCTGGGGCCGTCGGAGTAGCCGGGCGCGGTGGCGGTGCGGATGACGGTGCCGGCGGACATGTCGAGCGCCTTGAGGGCGCTGACCCGGCCTTCGAGCTCGATCATCCGGTTGGCGAGGTTGGTCTTGGTGCCGTACTCCTCGTCGCGGGCCGTGCCGGCGGGCATCCGGTCGACCAGCTTCACCTGCTTGTCGTGCTTGAGCGACGCCTCGTTGAGCTGGATCTGCAGCCCTTCGAGCATCTTGGCCCGGATGGCCGTCCACTGCTTCTCGCGCAGTTCCAGGTACGCCTCGGTCATCGCGTTGGCGCGGTCCGCGGCGGCCTGCGGCGAGTCGGCGGTGTAGCTGAACTGGAGGACCTGGCTCTGCGGCGGGTTGGTGACCTGCAGGTCCTTCTGCAGCTTGCCGATGGTGCCGGTCCAGCCGAGCTTCTTCGCGGCGCCCTGGGCGACGCTGCTGCTGAGCGCGGTCTGCCGTTCGGAGCCGACGTTGAGTGTCTTGTCCTGCGAAATGCTCGGGTTGAAGGGGTCGTTGACCGGGGCCCGCAGGACCACCTGACTGGTGGCGACGTAGGTGTCGGCGTTGGTGAGGCCGAACCAGACTCCGCCGAGCAGGCCGATGCCGACTCCGGCCCCTATGACCGCGCGATAGCGCAGCAGCTGCTTGAACTGGTCCCGCAGCAGTTCCGGTTCGTCGTCCTCCACCGCCGCTCCGTGCAAGTTGCTCACGTGCTCGGCACCCCCATGGCCTCGTCGATCAGTGCGTCGATCCGGGCCAGTCCGGCCGCCCGGGTCAGATGGGCCTCGACATGGCGGGGTCCCTGGGCGCCGAGTGCGTCGGCGGTGTCCGGATCGCCGCCGAGTCTACGGACCTCGGCCAGCAGTGCGCCGGGGTCCTCGGGTGCGACGAGGACCCCGGCCCCGGAGCGGAGCACTTCGTGCGCGGTGCCGCCCTCGGCGGCGACGGAGGCGACGACGGGCCGGGCCGCCGCGAAGTACGAGGTGAGCTTGGACGGGACGCTCATGTCGAGGACCGAGGCCCGCTGGGTGACGGCGAGGACGTCGGCGGCGGCGAGGACGTCGGGGAACTCGTCGTCGCCGACGGGCTCCAGGAAGTCCAGGTTGGGTATGCCCGCGCCGAGTTCCTCGAGGTGGGCGCGCTGGTTGCCGTCGCCGAGCAGCACGATCCGGACGCCGGGGTCGCGCCGGGCGGCCTCCACGAGGACCTCCAGGCCCTGCTTGAGCCCCATGTTCCCGGAGTGCAGGACGACGGTCTCCTCGCCCCAGCCGAGCCGGGCGCGCGTCTTCTCGCGCGGCGTCGAAGGCCCGGAGACGTGCGACCAGTTGGGCACGAGGCGGATGCGGTCGCGGTCGACGCCCATCGCGGCGACCTTGTCGACGAAGGTCTGGTGGATGACGCCGACGAGGGTGGCCCGGCGCAGCGCGTACGTCTCCGCCTTCGCGGCCAGGGCCGCGGCGCGGTCGCCGCCGCTGATGCCGCTCTGTGCGGCGGCGGCGCCCATCAGGTCCTGGACGACGGGCACGTACGGGACACGCCAGCGGGCGGCGAGCCGGGCGCCGATGATGCCGCCGGCGAGGCTGGGCATCTGGGCGAGCACCGCGTCGGGGCGGGCCATGGCGGGCGGGGCGACGAGGCCGTGGGCGAGGACGCTGGCCTCGAACGCGGCGCGTTTCAGGGCGGTCTGGCGCGGCGGCACGGTGTGCCGGCGGCGGTGGACGAGGACGCCCGCACGTTCCTCGGTGCGCCGCCAGACGCCCGCGTAGGCGGGGTCGAGGGACCAGGAGGGGTAGTGCGGCATGCCGGCGAGCACATGCGTCTCGTGGCCGAGGTCCGCCCAGTGCTCGGCGATCTGGGTGGCGTACGGGCCGATGCCGGCGTGTTCCGGCGCGTAGTTGGTGGACACCATCAGCAGGCGCCGCCGTACCCCCGCCCCCGCGGTCCCGGTGCCTTCGTTCCCCGCCGCATGCGTCACGCGCCGTTCCCTCTCCCCCAGACGTGAACCGGACCTCACCCTAATCGTTCATCCGGTCTGAACGGAATGTGCACGCTATCGTCGTTATCTCCATCGCGCTGGGGAGCGCGAGCAGTTGGGGGTGCTACATGACCGTGGGGGGATTTCGTGACCGCTGACCGTACCGCTGACCGTCCGTACCGTGTGGGTTACGCGCCGGGCGCGTACGACCTGTTCCACATCGGCCATCTCAACATCCTGCGGCACGCGCGCAGCCGCTGCGACTATCTCGTGGCGGGGGTGGTGTCCGACGAGATGGCGGAGCTGGCGAAGGGCCGCCGGCCGATGATCCCGCTGGTGGAGCGGCTGGAGATCGTGCGCAGCGTGAAGTACGTGGACGCGGCGTTCGTGGAGACGGTGCCGGACAAGCTGGAGACCTGGAAGCAGGTCCGGTTCGACGTGCTGTTCAAGGGCGACGACTGGAGGGGCACCCCGAAGGGCGACAAGCTCGAGAAGGACTTCGCGGACGTCGGGGTGGAGATCGTCTACTTCCCGTACACGGTGCACACGTCGAGCACGCAGCTGCGGCGGGCGCTCGACCTCCTGACGCAGGAGGCCGAGCCGGGGCCGGCGGGCGGGGTCAGCGACGGGCTGCGTTCAGTTCCCGGCCCCACTTCATGAGGAAGGCCACGAGGAACACCGCGCTCGCGGCGCCGAGCGCGGTGTAGGCCCAGCGGAACAGGGCGCCGTCGCCGAGCAGCAGGAAGACCAGGCAGAACACGCCGTGGTCGACCGGGAGCAGGGCGACGGCGCGCAGCGTGGAGGGCTGCGGGGCCGGGGTCCCGGGGGCGGGCCTCGGCTTGAGCTTCTCGGTCAGCAGGCCGCCGAAGAAGGTGACGACGGCGGCGAGTTGGAAGCCGAGCGGGACGAGCAGCCAGGCGTCGTCCGTGGTGCCGAAGTGCTCGCGGCCACGGAAGAAGGCGATGAGCACGGCGGTGTGCAGCGCGGTGAGCTTGGCGCAGTCCACCACGTGGTCGAGCCACTCCCCCAGGGGGCTGCCGCCGCCGCGGAGCCGGGCGAGCTGGCCGTCGGCGGAGTCGAAGGCGAAGCCGACGGCGAGCCCGAGCCAGACGAGGACGCCCAGGGTCCAGGAGGGTCCGCCGAGGGCGAGTCCGGCGATCGCCGAGAAGCTGAACAGCGCGCTGATCAGGGTGACTTGATTGGGTGTCAGTCCGAGCGCGTACGACCCGGCGGCGAGGTACCGGCCGACGGGGCGGTTGACGAAGCGGGAGTAGAGCGAGACGCCCTTCGCCGACTTCTGCGCGGATCTCAGCTCGGACAGTGCGGTCCCAACGGTTCCCATGGCCCCCCCGGGTCTCAGGTGTGCGATATGCGTGTGCGTGTGCGGTCCGCGGAACATCATCGCAGGAGACGCGGGGAGGATCGGGGGTGAACGGGACGTGACCGGCGGTTACGGCCGAGACGCGCCTACGATGGGCGGATGAGCGCGAGCGAGAGTGCGGCAGGTGCGCACGGTGTGCAGGAGCGGGCGGCCGGGGAACGGCTGGACGTGGCCGTGTCCGTACTCGCCCTGCTGGCCGACCGGACCCGGCTCGCGCTGTTGGCCGAACTCGGCCGGGGCGAGGCGGACGTGACCACACTGACGGAGGCGTGCGGGGCGGCCCGGCCGTCGGTCAGCCAGCACCTGGCGAAGCTGCGCCTCGCGGGTCTGGTGAGCACCCGCAAGGACGGGCGGCGGGTGGTGTACTCGCTCCGCCACGGCCATCTGCGGCGTCTCGTGGACGAGGCGCTGAACGTGGCCGACCACGAGATCGGGGCGCTGCCGCCGCACGACTGAGGGTGAGTCCTGGTGAGTCCCGGTCGTCGGCTCGGGCACTACAGGTGCACAGGTACGCACATGTTGACTACTCTGGTGTCGTGCCCGCGTTGCCGCGCAACCGCGTCTACCGGCGCCTGTTCGCCGCCCAGGCCGTGGCCCTCACCGGCACCGGCCTGGCGACCGTGGCGCTGAGCCTGCTCGCGTACGACCTCGCCGGACCGCGCGCCTCCGCCGTCCTCGGGACGGCGCTGGCGATCAAGATGGTCGCGTACGTGACCGTCGCCCCGGCGGTGGGCGCGCTGGCCGGCCGGATCCCGCCCCGCACCCTGATGGCGGGGGCGGACCTCGTACGGGCCGGGTCCGCGCTCGCGCTGCCGTTCGTCACCGAGCTGTGGCAGATCTACGCCCTGATCCTGCTGCTCCAGGCCGCGTCGGCGGCGTTCACTCCCACCTTCCAGGCGACGCTCCCCCAGGTGCTGCCCGACGAGCGGGACTACACCCGGGCCCTGTCGCTGTCCCGGCTCGCGTACGACCTGGAGAGCCTGCTCAGTCCGGCTTTGGCGGCGGCGCTGCTCGCCGTCGTCCCGTACCCGTGGCTGTTCGCCGGTACGACGGCGGGTTTCCTGGGCTCGGCCGCGCTGGTGGTGACGACCGTGCTGCCGCGCGCCGCCGGGCCGGATGCGGGGCGCTCCGCCCCGTACGCGCGGGCCGCCCTGGGCGCGCGGCTGTTCCTGGCCACGCCGCGGCTGCGCGCGCTGCTCGCGCTCGACCTCGCGGTCGCGGCGGCCGGGGCGCTGGTGTTCGCCGACACGGTGGTGCTCGTACGGGACCACTTCCAGCGCCCCGCCGAGGCGCTGTCGCTCGCGCTCGGCGCGTACGGCGCGGGCTCCGTGGCCGCCGCGCTGATGCTGCCCCGGCTGCTCGGACGGCGCGGCGACCGGGCGGTGATGCTCGGCGCCGCGGCCGCGCTTCCGGTGCTGCTCGCCGGGGCGGCGGCGCTGGCGGCGGGCGCGCCGGGCACAGGGACGTGGGCCGGGGTGCTCGCGGCGTGGGCGGGGCTCGGGGCGGCCTGCTCCGCCGTGCTCACCCCCGCCGGGCGGGTGATCCGGCAGGCGGCCGCGGAGCCGGAACTGCCGGCCGCGTTCGCCGCGCAGTTCTCCCTCTCGCACGCCTGCTGGCTGCTGACGTACCCGCTGGCCGGCGGGCTCGGGGCGGCGGCCGGGCTGCCGGTCACCGCGGCGGTGCTCGCCGTACTGGCACTGGCCGCGCTGGGCCTCGCCGCGCGGACCTGGCCGCGGCAGGACGGCGCGGGCCGCGTCGCCCGGCTTGCGCGTCCCCACCCGCTGGGCAACGGTCGGTCGTATGGAAGGTCATAGGGGCCCGGGCATCCTGATCGACATCGACGGCGTCCTCACGGTGTCCTGGGAACCGCTGCCGGGCGCCGTGGAGGCGATGACGGCCCTGCGCGACGCGGGGCGGCCGCTCGCGCTGGTCACCAACAACACCTCCCGCACCCGCGCCTCGATCGCGGCGCGCCTGGCCGGGCTCGGCTTCCCGGTGGGCCCGGACGACATCCTCACGGCACCGGCGGCCACGGCCGCGTACCTCCGCGACCGGCACCCGGACGCCCGCTGCCTGCTGCTGACGACGGGCGACGTCCGGGGCGACATGGACGGCATCACGCTGGTGGAGGACGACGGCCGGCCGGATGTGATCGTGCTGGGCGGGGCGGGCGAGGCGTTCACCTACACGGCGCTGAACGACGTCTTCAGGCATCTGGACGGAGGCGCGCACCTCGTGGCCATGCACCGGAACCTGTACTGGCGCACCGCCGGCGGCCTCGACCTCGACACCGGGGCGTTCCTGCTCGGCCTGGAGCGGGCGGCCGGGGTGGAGGCGGTGATCACGGGCAAGCCCTCGGCGGCGTTCTTCGGCGCGGCGCTGGAGCACCTCGGGATCGAGGCGGGGCAGGCGGTGATGATCGGGGACGACGTGGAGTCGGACGTCCTGGCCGCGCAGCGCGCCGGCATCACCGGCGTGCTGGTGCGCACCGGCAAGTACCGCCCGGAGGCGGTACGGGCGGCGGACGGCACACCCGACCACGTCGTGGACTCGTTCGCCGACCTGCCGGCACTGCTGGACGGTCTGTGATGGCCCGGGTGACGGTGCAGGACACCGACCTCGTGGTGCGGCTGAACTGGCGGGAACGCCTCGCCGCCCGCCGCGGCGACATCCGCGTCCCGCTGACGGCCCTGCGGCAGGCGTACATCGAACCGGACTGGTGGCGCGCCCTGCGCGGCGGTCGCGGCCGCGGCCTGTGGATCCCGGACCGGGTGGCCGTGGGGACGCGGGAACTCCCGGACCACACACAGGACTTCACCGCGTTCCGCCCCGGCCGGCCCGTCCTGTGCCTGAACTTCCGCCCCGCCGCGGAGTACGCCCGCATCGCCGTCCAGGACCCCGCCCAGGACGAGGCGCTGCGCGCCCTGACCCCCTTCACCACGGACCCCGGACCGTACCCCGTCTCCGAGCGGTGACCTCGTCAGTAGGGGTAACGCGCGGTGCGACGCCCGGAGTTCCCGCCCGCGCTGTGACATTCCGCCGCCCCTCCCCGCCTTCCCCGACCCGTCGTGACCTGCGCATACTCCAGGACCCCGATCGGATGGAGTTGAGGAGACGGATGATGTCGCGCACGGTCACCGCGGAGACCTCGGGCACCTGGCGGCTCGGCGACCTCACGGTCCGCCGGATCGGCTTCGGCGCCCTGCGCCTCACCGGCAGCGCCGCCTTCCACGAGGGCGTCCCCGGCGACCGCGGCCGCTCGATCGATGTACTGCGCCGGGCCGTCGAACTCGGCGTGAACCACATCGACACGGCAGCCTTCTACTTCTCCCGCCTGCGCTCCGCCAACGAACTGATCAACTCGGCCCTGGCGCCCTACGCCGACGACCTCGTGATCGCCACCAAGGTCGGCCCGGCCCGCGACGCCTCCGGCGCCTGGGCCACCTCGGCGCGGCCCGACCAACTGCGCGGCCAGGTCGAGGAGAACCTGCGCCAGCTCGGCCGCGACCACCTCGGCGTGGTGAACCTGCGCATCATGAGCCAGGAGGACATCGGCGAGCACTTCGGCGCCCTCGCCGAACTGCGCACCGCCGGACTCGTCCGCCACCTCGGCATCTCCAACGCCCGCCCGGAGCACCTGGCCCAGGCGCGGGCGATCGCCCCGGTGGTGTGCGTCCAGAACCGGTACGGGCTCGACGCGCCCGACGGGGAGGCGATGCTGCGCGCCTGCGGCGAGCGGGGCATCGCGTTCGCCCCCTACTTCTCCATCGCCGGCGCGGGGCGCGAGTCCGGGGCCGTCGGGGCGGAGCACGGCCAGGTCCTCGCCGTCGCCCGCGCCCACGGCGTCTCGGCGGCACAAGTCCGGCTCGCCTGGATCCTGGCGCAGGGCGGCCACGTCCTCGCCATCCCCGGCACGGGCAACCCGGCCCATCTCGACGACAACGTGGCAGCG
Source organism: Streptomyces solicamelliae (assembly GCF_045348655.1). Classification (NCBI taxonomy): domain Bacteria; kingdom Bacillati; phylum Actinomycetota; class Actinomycetes; order Kitasatosporales; family Streptomycetaceae; genus Streptomyces; species Streptomyces solicamelliae. The sequence continues at coordinate 6,411,529 of NZ_CP160404.1, read as the reverse complement.
GGCGGCCTCCGGCTGACGGAGGACGACCTACGACTCCTCGACTCGGTCGCCGGCCGCTGACGGACCCGGCCGCTACGGAACGAGGCCCTCCATCGCCTCGACCGGCAGGGACGGGTTCGCCGCCGCCCCCCTCCGCCACGTCCTCGTCCGCGTCGCCGAGAAGGCGGACGAGGACGTCCGGCGGCAGGGCGGGGTGGGCGGCGGCGAGCAGACGGGCACGCGGGTGGCCGAGGCAGGCCCGGAGGGCCGACGGGGTGGCACGGGGGTGCGTGGCGATCGCCTGGAGCGCCCTGCGCGACGGGGCCGGCAGGGCGGCCAGGTCGGTCAGCAGTGCGGCGGAGGCGTCCGGGTTGGCGGCGACGGCTGCGGCCACCGATGGCCCGAAGCGCGCCAGCAACGCCCTGAGTTGAGGCTCCGTCAGCCCCGGGTGCGGGGCAACGGCCCCAGCCACCTTCGCGTCGGCGTCCGCCGCGCCCGCACCTGTTCGCGGCTCAGGTCGTCCCGGTCGGCCAGCTCGCGCGCGAGCCGTTCGTCCGACTCCCGCACCGCCGCCGCGATCAGCCGGTCCACCAACGCGCCCGGCAGCGACGGATTCCGCGCGAGCCCCTCCCGTACACGATTCACCGGGGCATCGTGCCCCACGTTCCCCTAGGACTTCACCCCGGTATCGCGCGCCAGCGCCGCATCGCCCTCCGCGTCCAGGTGCGGCAGGATCCGGTCCAGCCAACGGGGCGTCCACCAGGCGTGCTTGCCGAGCAGGGTCATGACCGCGGGGACGAGGAGCAGGCGGACGATCGTGGCGTCGATGAGCACGCTCACGGCGAGGCCGAGGCCGAGCATCTTGATCACGATGTTGTCCGAGACGATGAACGCGGCGAACACGCTCACCATGATCAGCGCGGCGCAGGTGATGACCCGGGCGGTGATCTCCAGGGCGTGCGCGACGCTCGCCCTGGCGTCGCCGGTGCGCAGCCACGCCTCGTGGACGCGGGAGAGCAGGAAGATCTCGTAGTCCATGCTCAGGCCGAAGACGATCGCGAACATCATCATCGGCACGTAACTCTCGATCGGCACCTTGCCGTTGACACCGAGCGCGGGTCCGCCCCAGCCCCACTGGAAGACGGCGACGACCACGCCGTACGAGGCGGCGATCGAGAGGACGTTGAGGACCGCGGCCTTCACCGCGACCAGCAGTCCGCGGAAGACGACCAGGATGACGAAGAAGGCGAGCGCGACGACGACCGCGATGATCAGCGGCAGCCGGCTGGAGACGATGTCCAGGAAGTCCACCTGGGCCGCCGTGTTGCCGGTGACGTACGTCTTTGCCTCCGTGCCGGCGACGGCCTGCGGCAGGACGTCGTCGACGAGGTGGTCGGTGAGCTGCGTGGTCTTCTCGTCCTGCGGGGAGGCCACGGAGTACGCGGTGCCGACGAGCACGTCGCCGTCGGGCGTGGGCCGCAGCGGGGTGATGGAGGCCGCGTCGGGCACGTTCGTCAGGGACTGCTGGAGCTTGGTCGCCAGGTCGGCGCGGTCCTCGGACGGTACGGCCGTCTGGTCCACGACGAGCGTGAGGGGCCCGTTCGCGCCCGGTCCGAAGGACTCGGAGATCAGGTCGTAGGCCCGCCGGTCGGTGAAGGACTCCGGGTCGGCACCGTCGCCGATGTGACCGAGCTGGATGAAGAACACCGGGAAGGCGAGGATCACCAGGGCGACCACCCCGCACACCAGGAACGTCCAGGGACGCCGTTCCACCCGTTGGGCGTACCGGTGCCAGGTGCCGTGCGCGACGGCGCCGGACTCCGCGCCCGCCACGGCGCCTGCCTCAGGCTCCGTCTCGGCGACGGGCTTGCGCACGTGGTACTTGTCGATGCGCCTGCCGACGAGGCCCAGCATGGCCGGTACCAGGGTCAGGGCGGCGAGGACCGCGGTGACCACGGTGAACGCCGCGGCGAGCCCCAGTTTGCCGATGAACGTGACACCGGAGACCCACAGCCCGGACAGGGCGATGATCACCGTGCAGCCGGAGACGAGCACGGCCCGGCCGCTCGTGGTGGCCGCCAGGGCCGCCGAGTCGGCGGGATCGTGGCCGTCCATGACGTTCTGCCGGTGCCGGGTGATCAGGAACAGCGCGTAGTCGATGCCGACACCGATGCCGATCATGGTGGCGAGGGTCGGCGAGACCGTGCCGAAGGTGAACGCGGCGGCCATCAGGCCCAGCAGCGCCAGTCCGCAGATCGCCCCGATCAGGGCGGTGATCAGCGGCAGTACGGCGGCGATGACGCTGCCGAAGCCGATCAGCAGCACCACGATCGCCACGGCGAAGCCGATGGCCTCGCTGGTGCGATCGTCGGCCTCCGGCCGGGCGAGCTCGCCGAGCGAGCCGCCGTACTCGACGGTGACGCCGGCGTCCCGCAGCGGCTGTACGGCGGTGTCCACGCCGTTCAGGTAGTCGTCGCCGAGGGTGGAGGGCGTCACGCTGAAGCGGATGGTGATGTAGGCGGTCTTGCCGTCGGTGGACAGCGGGCCGGTGTTCGGCGTGCCGGGCGGCGGCTGCTGGGGCGCGGAGCCCGGCGGCGGCAGCGGGTTCTGGACACCGATCACGTCGGGCAGTTTCTCCAGGGCGTCGACGGTGGAGTCGACCGCGGCCGCCTCGTCGGTGAGCGGTCCGGCGGGCCGGTTCAGCACGATCTGGGAGCTGTAGCCTCCGGCCGTCGGGTCGTGCGCCTGGAGGACGTCCAGACCCTCCGCGGACTGCACTCCGGGGAGCGAGAAGTTGTCGGAGTACTCGCCGCCGAAGGCCCGGTCGAGCACCTGCAGGCCGCCGACGGCGGCGAGCCACAGGACGATGACGACGACGAAGTGCCGTGCGCACCAGTGTCCGAGGCGGTACAGCCCGCTCTTGCCCGCTGCGGGGCTGCGCTGCGGAGTGGTTCCTGCGTTCATGTCGTGGCCGTATCCGTGGGGGTGTCGGTTGCCGTATCGGTTTGCCGTTGCCGTATCGGTCGCGTTGCCGTGTCGGCTGGCGGTTCCGCTGCGTACGCACGTCCCCGAGCGGAGCGAGGTGCACCGCAGGAGTGCACACGGCCCGTAGGGACACTGTGCGCCCTGCGCGCCGCACCGGCATCTCGGCCGCCGGAGCGCGCCGCGGAGGCCCTCTGAGGCGCGCGGAAGCGCCCCTCCCGTGATAGTGGAAGCCATGAAGCGCTACCCGCTGATCGCCGACCACGGCCTGGTGGGCGACCTCCAGACCGCCGCGCTGATCTCCGACGAGGGCGTGGTCGACTGGTTCTCCGCCCCCCGCTTCGACTCGCCCGGCATCTTCTCCGCGCTGCTCGACCACGACCGCGGCGGGTACTTCCGGCTCTCCGTGGACGAGCCCGACGTGTCGGTGAAGCAGCTGTACTACCCGGACACGGCGTTGCTCGTGACGCGCTTCATGTCGCCCGACGGGGTGGGCGAGTTGATCGACTGGATGCCGCCGATCCGCTCCGCGGTCCCGTCCGACCGGCATGCCATCCTGCGGGTGATGCGCTGCACCCGGGGGCGGGTGCGCTTCACCCTGGAGTGCCGGCCCCGCTTCGGCTTCGGCACCCTCCCGCACGAGACGGCGCTGGAGGGACGTACGGCGGCGTTCCGGGCCGCCGGCATCTGCGGGTTCCTGCAGACGAACGTGCCGCTGGAGCGCGAGGGGCCGCACGACGTGCGCGGCACCCTGGAGCTCATCGAGGGCGGGGTGGCGGGCGCCGCGTTCACGGTGACCGGTCCCGACGCGCCGGTACCGCCGCTGCCCACCCCGCAGGAGGCGGAACAGATGCTGTGGGACGCCGTCGACTTCTGGCAGTCGTGGGTGCGCACCGCCCGGTACCGGGGCCGCTGGCCCGACATGGTGCACCGTTCCGCCATCACGCTGAAGCTGCTCACGTACCGGCCGACGGGCGCTCCGATCGCCGCTGCGACGCTCGGGCTGCCGGAGCAGGTCGGCGGCGAACGCAACTGGGACTACCGCTACACCTGGATCCGCGACGGTTCGCTCGCCGTCCGCGCCCTGCTGGACCTCGGCTTCGTGGAGGAGGCGGCGGCCTTCGCCGGCTGGATCGGCGCGCGTGTCACCGAGCGTGCGGAGGCGCCGGCGGCCGGGGACCGGCCGCTGCAGATCATGTACCGGGTGGACGGGGACCCCACGCTGGACGAGACCGTCCTGGAGCACTTCGAGGGCTACCGCGGCTCGTACCCGGTGCGCGTCGGCAACGGCGCGGCGGACCAGCTGCAGCTCGACATCTACGGCGAGGCGATGTACGCGCTCGCGCAGGGCGCGGGACTGCACGCCGGGCCCAACTACCGGGCCTGGCAGGCGGTTTCGGGACTGCTCGACTGGCTGGCACGGTCCTGGGACCGGCCCGACGAGGGCATCTGGGAGACGCGGGGCGGGCAGCAGGACTTCACGTACAGCCGGGTCATGTCCTGGGTGGCCTTCGACCGCGGGCTGCGGCTCGCCCAGGAGTTCGGCCGCCCGGCCGACCTGGAGACCTGGCGGCAAACCCGGGACAGCATCTTCGCGCAGGTGATGGAGCGGGGCTGGAGCGAGAGCCGCAGGGCGCTGGTGCAGTCGTACGGCGGCGCCGAGGTCGTCGACGCCTCGCTGCTGCTGATCCCCCGGGTCGGGATGCTCAGCCCGACGGACCCGATGTGGCTGTCGACGCTCGACGCGATCGAGCGGGACCTGGTGAAGGACAGCCTGGTGTACCGGTACGATCCGGCCGCCTCCCCCGACGGACTCCGCGGCGCGGAGGGCACGTTCAGCCTGTGCACCTTCCTGTACGTGGACGCCCTGGCGCGCGCGGGCCGGGTACGGCAGGCTCGTTTCACCTTCGAGAAGATGCTCACCTACGCCAACCACGTGGGCCTGTTCGCCGAGGAGATCGGCCCCAGCGGCGAGCAACTCGGCAACTTCCCGCAGGCGTTCACCCACCTGTCCCTCATCATGGCGGCGACCACGCTGGACGAGACCCTGGACGGCCGGCCCGGACCGGCGTGACCTCGGCGGTCCGGGCGGCCGCTCCGCGTCAGTGGCGCTCGGGCAGGTCGCGTTCGGCCTGCATCGTCAGCGGGGCCGTCGACCTCATGGCGGTCTTCGCCGGCTTGCCGCAGAAGGCCGACTCCAGGGTGGCGCCCAGGGCCGTGTTGGCCTCGCCGTGGTTGGAGGTGTTGGCCAGGGCCGACAGGCTGCGGCGGCCGTCGCGGGTCGAGAAGGCGTACGTGTAATAGCCCTGCACCGTGCCCGTGTGGCCGAAGACCTGCGTGCCGCAGGACAGGTCGTAGCGGCGCAGGCCGAGGCCGTAGAAGCGGGTGTTGGTGGTGTCCGTCGGCGTCACCGTCGTCATCGCTTCCAGCATCGCCGGGGACAGCAGCCGGCCGCGCATCAGGGCACCGGTGAAGGTGTTGAGGTCGGCGGGGGTGGAGATGAACGCCCCGGCGGACTGCGCCCAGGACACGGTCTGCTCCGTCGAGTCGACGAGCGCGGCGCCGGCCTCGTCGGGGTGCAGGTGGCCGCGGACGTGCAGGCCCTTGATCCGCGTGTCGGGGTGCACGTACGAGGTGTCGCGCAGGCCCAGCGGCTTGATGATGCGCCGCTGGTACGCATCGGCCACCGGGCGGCCGGTCAGCTTCTCGATGAGCATGCCGACGACCACGAAGTTGGTGTTGGAGTACTTGTACGCGACGCCGGGCTCGGTGGTGCGGGGCTCGGCGAGGGAGAGGTCCACCAGCTCCTGGTAGGTGAAGACCCGGTTCCGAACCGCCTCGAAGCCCGGGACGGTCTGGTGGAACATCTTGTCCGTGTAGTCCGCGAGCCCGCTGCGGTGGGTGAGCAGGTGACGGACCGTGATGCGGTCGTCGGGGAGCAGCCCGGGCAGGTGGCGGTTGACCGGCTGGTCCAGTTCCAGCCGGCCCTCCTGCGCCAGCTGGAGCAGTACGACGGCCGAGAACGTCTTGCTGACGCTGCCGATGCGGAATCGGGCGCGGACGTCCATGGCCGCGCCCGACGCCTTGTCGCGGACGCCGACTGCGCGGCTTCTGACCCCGTCGGGGCCGGAGTAGCGTGCCATGGCGCCGGGCGCGCCCTTGGCCATGGCGTTGTTCAGTGCGGCGACGACTCCGGCCATGTCGGGGGTGGGGGCAGGAGCGGGTGCGGCAGGGGCGGGCGCTGCGGCGGCCGCCGGCGCGAGCCCCCCGGCAAGCGCGGCGATGACGGTGACACTCACGGCCAGACGGCGGTGCAGTGACAAGGACACGTTCGACTCCTCGGCTGTTCCTCGTGGGTTCGGCGGAGCCGTGCGGTGGTCGGCCGCGGGCTCCATGGATCATGAACGCGGAATCCGGCATTCGGTTCCGGGCACGCGCGGACGGAAACGACCGAGCCCGCCCTCTCAGGAGGGCGGGCTCGGTTCGGGACGCGGAACGGTGGGCGCGGCGGCTCAGCGCGCCGTGAGCGGGGTCTCCTCGAGGATGCGGGTGAGCTTCTCGGGGTTGCGGACGTAGTACAGGCCGGAGATCCGGTCGTCCTCGAACCTGATCCCCATGACGCCGTCCAGCTCGCCGTCCACGTGGAGCAGCAGGGCGGGGTTGCCGTTGACGACGGTCGGCTCGACGGTGATCTCGACGCCCCACTTGGCGGCGCCGCCGAGGATGAAGCGGGCCACCTTGTCGGAGCCCTTCACCGGCCGGACCGCGGCCTGCTTGACGCCGCCGCCGTCGGACATCAGGACGACCTCGGGGGCGAGGACGTCGAGGAGGCCCTGGAGGTCGCCGGTCGTCACGGCGCGCTGGAAGGAGTCGAGGGCCGCGCGGGTGGCGTCCGCGGAGACCGCCTCGCGCGGCCGCCGGGCGTCGACGTGCTTGCGGGCGCGGTGGGCGATCTGGCGTACGGTCGCGGGGTTCTTGTCGACCGCGGCGGCGATTTCGTCGTAGCCGAGGTCGAAGACCTCGCGCAGCACGAACACCGCACGCTCGGTCGGGGACAGGGTCTCCAGGACGAGCATCAGCGCCATCGACAGGCTCTCGGCGAGCTCGACGTCCAGGGCCACGTCCGGTGTGGTGAGCAGCGGTTCGGGCAGCCACGGCCCGACGTACGACTCCTTGCGGCGGGACAGGGAGCGCAGCCGGTTGAGCGACTGGCGGGTGGTGATGCGGACCAGGTACGCGCGCTGGTCGCGCACCTGGTCGAGGTCGACGTCGACCCAGCGGAGCCAGGTCTCCTGCAGCACGTCCTCCGCGTCCGCGGCGGACCCGAGCATCTCGTACGCGACGGTGAAGAGAAGGTTGCGATGCGCGACGAACGCGGCGGTCGCCGCGTCGGCGACACCCTCGCCCCTCCCCCGCCCGTCCGCGCCCCGCGCGCCGGGGGCGGCGTCGGAGTCGGCGGGGCCGGAGGCGGGCTCGCCCGTCGTACCGACGTCGTCGAGGCCCTCGGGCACCTCGGGCTGGTCCACGGCAGCTTCCCTTCTCTTCACGTCGTCTTCCTCAGCTCCGGACCGCGGGCGCGGTCTCGGGGAGTGCGCCGCGCAGGGCCAGGAGCTCGCGGCGGCGCTTCCCCTCCGAATCGGACTTCTTGTGGCGGTTGTAGGCGCCGGGCCTGCGGGCCTCGTCCGCCAGCTGCTTCACCGTCTCCTTGCAGATGAACTCCTTGAGCTTCGCGCCCGGCGAGCCGCCCAGGAAGTACCCCTTCGGGGTGTCGTCCTTGCCCGCGACCTGGAAGAGACCGAGGCGGCGGCCCAGGCTCAGGCACTGGCCGGCGAACCCGATGCCGATGTTCGCGGGCGGTACGCCGTCGAGCCGGTCGAACAGCGTGTCCGCGGCGTGCGCGCCCAGCGGGCCGGCGGCCTGGCAGCTCATGCGCAGCGGCAGCCCGGAGGGGGCGGCCGAGTCGCCCGCCGCGAGGATCCGGTCGTCGTCCACGCTGGTCAGTGTCTCGTCGGTGATCAGGCGGCCCAGCGCGTCGGTGGTCAGCCCGCTGCGCGCGGCCAGGTCCGGGACGCTGAAGCCCGCGGTCCAGATGGTCACCGCGCTCGGCAGGCTCCGGCCGTCGGCGAGTTCGACGGTCTCGCGGGTCACCGCGTTCACCTTGGCGTCGCGGCCCTCCACGACGGTGACGCCGAGCTCGGCGAGCCGGCCGGCGACGGACCGGCGGCCGCGCGGGTGCAGGTACGGGCCGAGCACGTCGCCGCAGACCAGGGTCACCCGGCGCCCCTGCTCCGCCAGTTCGGCGGCGGTCTCGATGCCCGTCGGTCCGGCGCCGACGACCGTCACGGGCGCCTCGGCGGCGGCCTGCTCGACGACCGGGCGCAGCCGCTCCGCCTCCTCCAGACCGGCGACCGGGTACGCGAACTCCGCCGCGCCGGGCACGCTCGGGTCGGCGCTGCCGCTGCCCACCGCGTAGAGCAGGTAGTCGTACGACATCGTGTCGCCGCTCGCCAGGGTCAGGCCGCGTCCCGGGGCGTCGATCCGGTCCACGGTGTCGACGACGAGGCGGACGCCGTCGGCGAGGACGTCCCGGAAGTCCACGACCGCGGCGTGGTTGCCGCCGACGAGCTGGTGGAGCCGGATCCGCTCGACGAAGGCGGGGCGCGGGTTGATCAGGGTCACGGCGACGCCGTCCCGACCGCTCATGCGGTTGGCGGCCATGACGCCGGCGTAACCGCCGCCGATGACGACGACCTGGGTGCGCGCGGTGTTCTCGTTCATGGTGTCTCCTCCGGTTCCCATGCGTTCGGCATTGAGACACCGGAGACCCCGCCCGTGTGACACATATGACCCGGATCACATCCCCCGTCGATGAGAACCCTGGGCGCGCGTCCATGATCGCGCTCCGACCGCGACGGTATCCGATGATCACCCGAATGGTCGGCCCCCGGCGTTGGGTCTAGTGTCGATGTATGGACCAGCTGTCTGGTCAGAGGCGCGCCCGCGCTCCCGCGGCCCCTCCGCGGAACGGGGAGGAGCAGGCGGCGCGCGAAAGGAGCAGCCTCCCATGACCCGTACAGTGCGAGGCGCGATCGCGTTGGCCGGAGCCACGGCCCTGACCCTGGGAGTCGTGGCCGCGACGGGAACGGCGCTCGCGGCGGACGACGACTCCGCGGCGAAGCAGGAGATCAAGATCGGACTGCTGCTGCCGGAGAGCAAGACGACCCGCTACGAGAAGTTCGACCGGCCGTACATCGAGCAGAAGATCAAGGAACTGGCGCCGGACGCCCAGATCGACTACTACAACGCGGCCGAGAGCGCGACCACCCAGCAGCAGCAGGTCAACACCGCGCTCGCCAAGGGCGATCAGGTACTGATCCTGGACGCGGTGGACGCCAAGTCGATCCAGTCGTCCGTGGAGAAGGCGAACAAGGCCGGCGTGAAGATCGTCGCCTACGACCGACTCGCCCAGGGCCCCGTGGACGCCTACGTGTCCTACGACAACCGCAAGGTCGGCCAGTTGCAGGGCCAGGCGCTGCTCGCCGCGCTCGGCGACAAGGCCGACGACGGGCAGATCGTGATGCACAACGGCTCGCCCACCGACCCGAACGCGGCCGAGTTCAAGGCCGGCGCGCACTCCGTCCTCGACGGCAAGGTGAAGATCGGCAAGGAGTACGACACTCCCAACTGGGACCCGAACAACGCCAATCAGCAGATGTCCGGCGCGATCAGCGCCCTCGGCAAGGACAACATCGTCGGCGTCTACTCCGCCAACGACGGTCTGGCCGCCGGTATCTCCACCGCCCTGAAGGCGGCCGGCATGAACGTGCCGCTGACCGGTCAGGACGCCCAACTGGACGCCATCCAGCGGATTCTGCTGGGCACTCAGACCATCACCGTCGAGAAGCCGTACAAGCCCGAGGCCGACATCGCGGCCACCATGGCCGTCAACCTGGCCGAGGACAAGGCGATTCCGAAGGACCTGATCCCGCTCACCGTCACCAGCGGCAGCGGCGACAAGGTCCCGGCGAACCTGCTGACCCCGGTCGTGGTCCACAAGGACAACATCGACGAGACAGTCGTCAAGGACGGTCTGTACACGGTCGACGAGATCTGCACGCCGGCCTACGAGGACGCCTGCCGCGAGGCAGGTCTCGAGTAGCGGCAACGGCGTCGTGACGAGGTAGCAGCAACCCCCACGAGGCGGTCCCCGCCGAGGAGGCGGTCGAGTTGCCGGAAGCACCTGTGCTCACCCTGCGGGGGGTCTCCAAGAGGTTCGGCGCGGTCCAGGCCCTGGCGGACTTCGATCTGGAGGTCCACGCCGGTGAGGTGGTCGCACTCGTCGGCGACAACGGCGCCGGCAAGTCGACCGCCGTCAAGGCCATCGCCGGGGTGAACCCGCCCGACGAGGGCGTCATCGAGTGGCAGGGCCGGCCGGTCTCCATCCACCGGCCGCACGACGCCCAGAACCTCGGCATCGCGACCGTGTACCAGGACCTCGCGCTCTGCGACAACCTGGACGTGGTCGGCAACCTCTTCCTCGGCCGGGAGCTGCGCCGCTTCGGCGTCCTCGACGAGGTCCGCATGGAGCAGCGCTCCCGCGAACTGCTCGCCACCCTGTCCATCCGGATCCCCTCCGTACGCATCCCGGTCGCCTCGCTCTCCGGCGGCCAGCGCCAGACCGTGGCGATCGCCCGTTCCCTGATCGGCGACCCGAAGGTGGTCATCCTGGACGAACCGACCGCCGCGCTGGGCGTGGAGCAGACCGCCGAGGTCCTCGACCTCGTCGAACGGCTCCGCGGCCACGGCCTGGGGACCATCCTCATCAGCCACAACATGGTGGACGTGATGGCGGTCGCGGACCGGATCGCGGTGCTGCGCCTCGGCCGCAACAACGGCGTCTTCGACAGGCGCGCCACCACCACCGAGGAGATCATCTCCGCGATCACGGGCGCCACGGAGAGCGCCGTGACCCGCCGCCAGGCCCGGATCCGCGAGGAGCGGGAGGTCCGCGGCGAGGGTCACGGCGAGTCCTACGGGGAGGAGGGGCGATGAAACGGCGCGGCGATCCCGGCGGCCCGAACCGCATCCCCGACGACTCGGCCGCGCAGCGGCCCGCGCCGGAGGCGATGCCGGCCGTCGACACCCGGCTGATCGTCCGCGAGGAGGGCGTCCGCGGGTACGTGACGGAGTTCCGGCGCAAGCTGCGCAGCGGCGAGCTGGGCTCGCTGCCCGTCGTGATCGCCGTGATCATCATCTGGACGGTGTTCGGCACCCTGGACAGCACGTTCCTCTCCGCGCAGAACCTCTCCGACCTCAGCCAGCAGATCGTCGGCACCGGCATGATCGCCGTCGGGATCGTGTTCGTGCTGCTGCTCGGCGAGATCGACCTGTCCGTCGGCTCGGTCAGCGGCCTGTGCGCGGCGATCTTCGCCGTGCTCAACGTGCTGAACGGTATGAACGAGTGGCTGGCGCTGCTGGTCGCGGTGGCGGGCGGTGCGGCGGTCGGGCTCATCCAGGGGTTCTTCTTCGCCAAGGTCGGCGTGCCGGCCTTCGTGGTGACCCTGGCCGGAAACCTCGCCTGGAACGGGCTGATGCTGCAGGTGCTCGGCAGCACGGGCACGGTCAACATCCCGGCCGAGTCGGTGGTCGCCGAGCTCTACTCGAAGATCTTCGAGAGCCCGGCCGCAGCGTACGTGGCCGCCGGCGTCGGGGTCGGCCTGTTCCTGTTCGCCCAGCTCCTGGACGCCCGGCGGCGGCAGGCGGCGCGGGTGCCGTCCCGGCCGATCGCCGAGATCGTGCTGCGGACCGTCGTCATCGGGGCGATCGCGTTCGCCACGGCGTACATCCTGAACCAGTACCAGGGGCTGCCGCTGGCCCTGCTGCTCTTCCTCATCCTCCTCGTGGTGCTGGACTTCGTGCTGCGCCGCACCCGCTACGGACGGCAGATCTTCGCGGTGGGCGGCAACATCGAGGGCGCGCGGCGGGCCGGCATCAGCGTGCCGTTCGTGCGGATGAGCGTCTTCTCGATCGCCGGCACGATGGCGGCGATCGGCGGCCTCTTCCTCGCCGGACAGATCCAGTCGGCGAGCCAGACGTCGGGCGGCGGCAATCTGCTCATGAACGTGATCGCGGCGGCGGTCATCGGCGGCACGAGTCTGTTCGGCGGCCGCGGGTCGGTGTGGTCGGCGCTGCTCGGCGCGCTGGTGATCGGCTCGATCCAGTCCGGCATGAACATCATGGGCGTGAGCAACGCCGTCCAGTTCATGATCACCGGTTCGGTGCTGCTGGCCGCCGTGGTCGTGGACTCGCTGTCCCGCCGCAGCCAGAAGGCCGCGGGACGCGCCTGACCGCCCGGCCGGGGCCGGCGCTCGCTTCTGCGGCCCCGGCCACTAAGGTGACGAGGGGGAATGACCGTACGCCGGGAGGCCGCCATGACATCGCCCAGGTCGGGTGAGCCGGATCCCGGCACTCCGTTCCACCTGGCGTCCACGGCCACGGCGGTACTGGACCGGCAGGGCGTCGTCATCGGCTGGAACCCCGCGGCCGAGGAGTTCTACGGCCTCGCGGCGGACGACGTCCTCGGCAGGCCGGCCCACGAGGTCCTCGCCCCCGCCGACGGGCTCCCGCTCTTCGGGCCGGACGCCCCCGACGGCCTCTCCGGCGAGACCCGGATCCTGCGGACCAGCGGCGGCACCGTACGCGCGATGCTGCACGTCCTGCCGCTCGGCCCGACCGGGCCTTCCCCGGCCCCTGCGGCCTGGGCCGTCATGTCCCTGGCCGCCGAACAGGTGGAGCGCTGGGCGACCGACCAGGCGATGCTGGTCGGGCTCTTCCACCAGTCACCGATCGGCCTGACCGTGTACGGCCCGGACGGCCGCGTGACCTGGGTCAATCCGAGCCAGGAGATCGAGTTCCGGCTCGACCCGTCGTACTGGATGGGCAAGTACGTGCGGGACATCATGCCCGAGGGCGAGATCATCGGCGGGAAACTGCGGGGCGGCCGGCTCGACGAGGTCGTCGCACAGGTGTTCCGCACCGGCGAGCCCGTCATCGACCTCCACTATCGCCTCACCGTGCCGGGAGAACCCGGCCGTGAGCGGGTCTTCTCCTGCTCGTACTTCCGTTTGCAGGGCCCCGACGGCAACCTGCTGGGGGTATGCGAATCCGCGTTCGAGATCACCGCACGCTACACGGCCCAGCGGCGCCTGGAACTGCTGAGCCGCTCCAGCAGCATCGGTACGACGCTGGACGTGGTCCGGACGTCCGAGGAGTTCGTCGCCGTGGCCGTCCCCGGTCTCGCGGACGCGGCGCGGGTCGACCTCGCGACGTCCGTGCTCGCGGGGCAGGAGCCCGCACCCCGGGCGGGCGATCCGGCCCAGGAGGTCCCCGCCGGCGACCGGAGGCTCGTCCTGCCCCTGAAGGCCGGTGCCGCGGTGCTCGGGACCGTCACCCTGACCCGTACCGCCGGCAGGGCCGCCTTCGACGACGCCGACCGCGGCCTGGCCGGCGAACTGGTCGCCCACACCGCCGTCTGCGTCGACAACGCACGCCGCTACGCCCGCGAGCACGCGACGGCCCTGCTGCTCCAGCGCAGTCTGCTGCCGCAGGAACTGCCGGAGCACACCGCCGTGGAGTCCGCCCACCGCTACGTCCCCGGTGCCGGGCCGACGGGGGTGGGCGGCGACTGGTACGACGTGATCCCGCTGTCCGGCGCCCGCGTCGGGCTGGTCGTGGGCGACGTGGTGGGCCACGGGCTGCACGCCGCGGTGACGATGGGGCGGCTGCGCACGACCGTACGTGCCCTGGCCGCCCTCGACCTCGCGCCGGACGAACTCCTCAGCCGGCTCGACGACCTGGTCGGGCAGGCCCGCATCGGGATCGACCCCAAGGGGACGGACGGCAGCGATCCGGCGGTGTGCGCGCGGTGCCTGTACGTCGTGTACGACCCGGTCCACGGGCGGATCGCGGCGGCCAGCGCCGGTCATCTGCCCCCGGTCGTCGTCCCGCCCGAAGGGCCCGCGGCGCCTCTGGACGTCCCGGTCGGCCTGCCCCTGGGCGTCGGCGGAATGCCCTTCGAGGCGGCGGAGTTCGAGATGGCGGAGCACAGCCTGCTGGCCCTGTTCACGGACGGCCTCGTGACCGGGGCCGACCGTGATCCTGATGCCGGGGTCGCCGTCCTGTGCCAGGCCCTGACCGCGCACTCCGGACTGCACCCGGACGAACTGGCCCGCCGGATCGTCGAGACCGAGGAGGCGGCCGACGCCCGCGACGACGCCGCGCTGCTTCTGGTCCGCGTCCGCGCCCTGGCCGAGGACGACATGGCGAGCTGGCGGATCGATTCGGATCCGGCCGAGGTGGCGGGCGCCCGCGCCTCCACGAACGCCCAGCTGGAACGCTGGGGCCTCGACGCCGTCGGCTTCGCGGTCGAACTGATCGTCAGCGAGCTCGTCACCAACGCGATCCGGTACGGGGCTCCGCCGGTGGATCTGCGGCTGCTGCGCGACCGGGACCGCGCCCTGATCTGCGAGGTGTCGGACGGCCGCGAGACGTCACCCCGGCTGCGCCGGGCCCGTCCGGACGAGGAGGGCGGCCGCGGACTGTTCCTGGTCGCCCAACTCGCCGACCGGTGGGGCACGCGCTACACACGCGAAGGAAAGACGATCTGGGCCGAGGTGCCGATCCGTCCGGACACCGAGCCGACGATCCGGTTCGACTTCGGCCTGGACGCCTAGGACGACCGGGCAGAAGGGCCTCCCGGCACCGGCGCGGACGTCTGCCGTCCGGGCCGGGCCGGGAGGCCCTCGGGTGTCGGACGCTCAGAGCGCGCCGACGATGTCCTCGACCCGTGCCTTCGCGTCACCGAAGAGCATCGAGGTGTTCTCCTTGAAGAACAGCGGGTTCTGCACACCGGCGTAACCGGAGGCCATCGAGCGCTTGAAGACGATGACCTTGCCGGCCTCCCAGACGGTGAGGACCGGCATGCCGGCGATCGGGCTGCTGGGGTCCTCGGCGCCCGCCGGGTTGACCGTGTCGTTGGCGCCGATCACCAGGACGACGTCCGTCTCGGAGAAGTCCTCGTTGATCTCGTCCATCTCGAGCACGATGTCGTACGGCACCTTGGCCTCGGCAAGCAGCACGTTCATGTGGCCGGGCAGGCGGCCGGCGACCGGGTGGATGCCGAACCGTACGTCGACGCCCTTGGCGCGCAGCTTCGAGGTGAGCTCGGCGACCGGGTACTGCGCCTGGGCGACGGCCATGCCGTACCCGGGGGTGATGACCACCGAGCGGGCGGAACCGAGGAGTTCGGCGGCGCTCTCGGCGGTGATCTCGGTGTGCTCGCCGTAGTCGACGTCGGAGCTCGACGGCGCCTCGATGCCGAAGCCGCCGGCGATGACCGAGAAGAAGGAGCGGTTCATGGCCTTGCACATGATGTAGCTCAGGTAGGCACCGGAGGAGCCGACCAGGGCACCGGTGATGATCAGCAGGTCGTTGCCGAGCAGGAAGCCCGAGGCGGCCGCGGCCCAGCCGGAGTAGCTGTTGAGCATCGAGACCACGACCGGCATGTCGCCGCCGCCGATCGAGGCCACCAGGTGCCAGCCGAGGGCCAGCGCCAGGACCGTGACGGTGATCAGCAGCCACAGCTGCGGGGTGATGACGAACCACACCGTCAGGGCGACGAACAGGCCCAGCGTGCCGAGGTTCAGGAGGTTCTTGCCCGGCAGCACCAGCGGCTTGGAGTTGATCTTCGCCGAGAGCTTCAGGTACGCCACGATGGAGCCGGTGAAGGTCACCGCGCCGATGAACAGGCCGATGAACACCTCGGCGTGGTGGATGCCGAGCGTGCCGAGGGCGTCCAGGGCCTTGGCCTCGTGGCCGTCCGGGTGGTTCTCGACCTCCAGGTAGCCGTTCCAGCTGACCAGCACGGCCGCCAGACCGACGAAGGAGTGCAGCAGCGCGATGAGTTCCGGCATGCCGGTCATCTCGACGCCGCGGGCGCGCTGCAGGCCGATCAGGGCGCCGATCAGCATGGCGACGGCCATCAGGCCGAGGCCGGCGGTGCTGACGTCGCCGTCCACCGCGAGCACGACCGTCGCGACGAGCGCGACGGCCATGCCGAGCATGCCGAAGGCGTTGCCGAGCCGCGCCGACTCGTGCTTGGAAAGTCCTGCCAGCGCCAGGATGAACAGCAGCGCAGCAACAAGGTAAGCCGCCTGGGCGGCGATGGTCGCAGACATGTCAGCTCCGGTTGAACATGGCGAGCATGCGACGCGTCACCGCGAAGCCGCCGAAGACGTTGATACTGGCAAGAAGGATCGCCACGAACGAGAGCACCGTGACGGTCGTGCTCGTCTGCCCGATCTGCAGCAGCGCGCCGACGACGATGATCCCGGAGATCGCGTTGGTCACCGACATCAGCGGCGTGTGCAGCGCGTGGTGCACATGGCCGATGACGTAGTAGCCGATCACGATCGCGAGCACGAAGACCGTGACGTGCGGCAGCAGGGCCGCCGGGGCGAACCCGGCGGTGAGGAACAGCGCCAGCGCCGCGAGGGCCACGCCGCCGAACTTCTGCTTCGCCGTCATCGGCGCCTTCTTCGGCGCCGGCTCCACCGCGGCCGCGGCCGGCACGGGGGCGGGGGCAGCCGAGACCTGGACCGGCGGGGGCGGCCAGGCCAGCTCGCCCTTGCGGACGACGGTGATCGAGCGCTGCACCTGGTCGTCCCAGTCGAGGACCAGGCGGGCGTCCTTGTCCGGCGTCATCAGCTTCAGCAGGTTGACGAGGTTGGTGCCGTACAGCTGCGAGGCCTGCGCCGGCAGCCGGCCCGCGAGGTCGGTGTAGCCGATGATCGTCACGCCGTTCTCCGTGACGGTCTTCTCGCCCTTGACGGTGCCCTCGACGTTGCCGCCGTTGGCGGCCGCCATGTCGACGATCACCGAGCCCGGCTTCATGCTCGCGACCATCTCCGCGGTGATCAGCGTCGGCGCGGGGCGCCCCGGGATCAGCGCGGTGGTGATGACGATGTCGACCTCGCGGCACTGCGCGGCGTAGAGCTCGACCTCGCGCGCCTTGTAGTCGTCGCCCATCTCCTTGGCGTAGCCGGTCTTCGAGACCTCGACCTCGGCGGACTCGATCGACAGGTACTCCCCGCCCAGCGAGCGGACCTGGTCGGCCACCTCCGGCCGCGGGTCGGTCGCGCGCACGATCGCGCCGAGCGAGCCCGACGCGCCGATCGCCGCCAGACCGGCGACGCCGGCGCCCGCGACGAGCACCTTCGCCGGCGGCACCTTGCCCGCCGCGGTCACCTGGCCGGTGAAGAAGCGCCCGAACTCGTGCGCGGCCTCGACGACGGCCCGGTAACCGGCGATGTTCGCCATGGAGGACAGCACGTCCATGGACTGCGCCCGGCTGATACGCGGCACGGCGTCCATCGACAGCGCGGTGAACGGGCGGCGGCCCAGGTCCTCGACCATCGCGGGGTCGAAGGCCGGCGCGAAGAGCGCGATCACCGTCGCCTCCGGCCGTACCCGGTCCAGCTGGGACGGACTCGGGGCGTTGACGCCCAGCACCACGTCCGTGGCCGTCGCGTCGCCGACGGTCGCGCCGGCGGCCTCGTAGGCGCTGTCCGTGAAGCCGGCCGCGACGCCCGCGCCCGAGTCGACGACGACGTCATACCCCAGTTTGCGGATCTGTTCAATCGTGGCCGGCGTGGCCGAAACGCGACTCTCACCTGCCCGCGCTTCCTTGAGGACTCCGACAATCACGAGTGTTCTCCGTTCGCTGCTCTTGCCGTCAACGGCCTGTTCTCAACTCGATCAGAAGTGCGCCGCCATGATCCTGAGCACGTCGCGCGCCCAGCTTGGACGTCGAGAGCTCTCGTTGAACAGGACCCATGAGTGAGGTATACGCAACATCCGGCGAGTCACGTTCACCTGTCTCATGAAAAGCCGAGCTCAAGTCGGGTTCGATGCCTCGCGCAGCCGGCGCAGCGACGGCCGGCACACGGCCGACCACCTGCACTTTCGTACCGGAAGCCGCCTGACGAGCGTGACCGGCGGCGCGTCCCCACTCTGCTGGGGGAGGGAGACCGCCCGGGCCGCCAAGGCTCCCGTCCCAGCGCACCGTCCCACATGCCGGACACGTACCGGCCCGGTGCCATCCTCACAGCGGCGGGGCGGCGAGCAGAGCAGCGGTGACGTCGTCCGGGTCGGCGAGGAGGGCCTGTTCCGTCCAGATGCACTTCCCGGCCATGGTGTAGCGCGCACCCCACCGCTGGCTGAGCGCCGCGACGAGCTGCAGACCGCGCCCGCCCTCGTCCGTCTCCGAGGCATGACGGATCCGGGGCGTGGCGAGGCTTCCGTCGTAGACCTCGCAGGTCAGGCCGGCGCTCTCCAGGAGCCGCAGATGCACCGGCCCCTTCGCGTACCGCACGACGTTCCCGATCAGCTCGCTGACGATCAGTTCGGTCGTCGGCACGAGGTCGTCGAGGCCCCAGACCGCGAGCTGCTCCCGGATGTGCCGGCGCGCCTGTCCGGCCGCCCGCGGATCCAGCTCCAGTTCCCAGGACGCCATCCGGTCGGCGGCGAGCGCGTGCACGCGGCAGACCAGGAGGGCCGCGTCGTCCCTGGTGGGGAGCTGCTCGCCGGGAAGCAGGCCGTTCGTGAGCGTGTCGCAGAGCCGTTCCAGGTCCCCGTGGTCGGCGGTGCGCAGAAGCTGTGCGAGCTCGGCCATGCCCTCGTCGAGCTCGCGGCCGGGCGACTCGACGAGGCCGTCGGTGTACAGCACGAGGAGACTGCCGTCGGGCACCGCCAACTCGACTGTTCCGAAGGGCGGTTCGGCGGCGCCGAGCGGTGGGTCCGCGGGCAGCCGGGGGAAGTGGACGCTGCCGTCGGGCCGGACCACGGCGGGGGGCGGGTGGCCGGCGCCCCCGATCGTGCAGGTCCCGGTGGTGGAGTCGTAGAGCGCGTACAGGCAGGTGGCGTAGTAGTCCGCGCCGAGTTCGCCGACGATGTCGTTGAGGCGGCTCATGATCTCGGCGGGGGGCAGTTCGAGGTCGGTGAGGGTCTTGACGGCCGTGCGCAGCCGGCCCATGGTGGCCGCCTCCGCCAGGCCGTGGCCCATCACGTCTCCGACGACGAGGGCGACCCGGCCGGCGGAGAGCGGGATGACGTCGTACCAGTCGCCTCCCACGTCCATGCCCTGTGCGGAGGGGAGATAGCGCGCGGCGGCCGTGCCCGCGGGGGTCTCGGGCAGCCGCCGGGGAAGCAGGTCGCGCTGCAGTTCCTGGGAGCGGGTGTGTTCGGCGTCGTAGAGCCGTGCCCGTTCCAAGGCGTGGGAGAAGAGGGCGCTGATCGCCGTGAGCAGCGTCCGTTCGTCCTGGGTCAGCCGGCGCGGCCGGTCGAAGGAGACCAGACAGACCGAGAACGTGCGCCCGGACACGGTCAGCGGCAGGAACGCCCACGCCTCCTTGCCGGCCACGCGCGGCCGGTACGCGAGGCTCGGGTAGCGCCGGATGTACTCCTCGGCCGAGGAGATGAACAGCGGCGCCTCGGTGCGCACCACGTCCCTGACCGGGTCACTCGGCGGCAGTTTGTGGCCGTGGATCTCGTCGACGAAGGTCTGCGGATATCCCACGGAGCCGATGATCTCCGCCCGGTCGCTCTCCACGGCGACCACGATCAGTCCGGTGGCGCCGAACGGCCGCAGCACGCGGTCGGCGACCGCGTCCACGACGTCGCGGGAGGTCGTCGCGGTGGCGAGCGCCGCGGTCAGCTCCGCGATGCGCGCGGAGCGTTCGGCGGCGGCGCGTTCCGCCGCGGCGCGCTCGGCCTCGCGCCGCCGCTGGTCGGTGACGTCCGTGAAGTAGAGGGTGAGCCCGTCGGGGCTGGGGACGAGCCGAAGGTGATGACTCCGCCCCGCCGCGATCTCCACGTCGAGTTCGAGGGCCGTGGCCGCCGCGACGGCCTTGCGGCAGCGGGATTCCAGGTCGGGGACGCCCTGCACCGCGGGCAGTTCCCACAGGACCCGGCCGAAGAGTTCCGCCTCGGGGGCGCCGAGGGTGCGCTCCGCCTCCAGGTTGGCGAAGCCGATCCGCCAGTCTCCGTCCACGAGGACGAAGCCGTCGCTCATGTGACGCAGCGCGCGGCTGAGCGCGTCCCGGGCGGTGCGGGACTCGGTGCAGTCCCACACCATGCCCATCATCCGCACCGGTTCGCCGCTCTCGTCGTACTCCGCCGCGCCGCGGCCGTGCACCCAGCGGTAGCCGCCGTCCGGGAGGCGTACCCGGTACTCGGAGTCGTACAGGGTGCCCTCGCGCATCGCCCGTTCCATCGCGGCCAGCGCGGACGGCAGGTCGTCTGGGTGGAGCGCCTTCATCCAGGCTTCCTCGCGGGTGACGAGCTCGGTGCCGAACAGGGCCGCGGCCGGTTCGTCCCACACCAGCTCTCCGGTGCGCGGGTCCCAGTTCCAGGTGCCGACCTCGACCTCCTCGAGCGCCTGGCGGAGCCGGCTGCCGACCAGCTCGTCCTGGGGCGGCGGTGCGGGGGGCGGCGCCTGGAGCATGCGCTCGACCGTCCAGTCGGCCACGTGCCGCAGGAACGTCCACTGCTCGTCCGTCGGCTCGCCCGCGTCGCCGGTCACGACGGTCAGGGCGCCGACGGTGTGTCCTTCGTCGGTCAGGGGCACGGACGCGAACCCGGTGCCGGGCCATTGCTCCGGACGGTGTCCGGGCGTGTCGGCGGCCGCGGTGGGCACCCACAGGGCCCGACGGGGGCGCAGGGAGGGCCTCGGGACCGTCAGGTCGCCCCGGTCGATCATCTCCCAGGGGCGGGTGAGCGCAGGGGGCAGCCCGCTGGACGACACCAGGAACAGGGCCGAGCTGCCACGGCCCAGGTGGACGGCACCGCCCAGGGCGCCCAGCTCGGCCACCACCTGCTGGAGAGCCAGCCTGAAGACGTCACTCTCGGTGATCCCCGTCTCTGTGCTCGTGAGCAGATCGAGTCGAGCATTCACCCAAGAAATTATAGTTGGGGCGGTTTCGTCACGATGCGGCCGTGGCCTCGTGACCGGTGCCGAGCATGGCCAGGACGGGATTCGCCCCGCAGACCCGGCCTTGCGGCCGGGTCTGCGGCCCACGGCGAAGAGCGAGGGACCCGACAGCAGGCAGGTCACGCCCGTGCGTCACGCACCTTGGCCTGACGCCGCAGCTCGCTCTTGGCCAGCGCGTTCTTGTGGACCTCGTCCGGCCCGTCGGCGAAGCGGAGGGTGCGGATGCCGGCGTACATGCTCGCCAGCGGGAAGTCCTGGGACAGGCCGCCTGCGCCGTGGACCTGGATCGCCTTGTCGAGGATCCACTGCACCGTGGCCGGGGTCGCGATCTTGATCGCCTGGATCTCCGCGTGCGCGCCCTTGTTGCCGACGGTGTCCATCAGCCAGGCGGTCTTGAGCACCAGCAGCCGCAGCTGCTCGATCCGCACCCGGGACTCCGCGATCCAGTCGCGGACGACGCCCTGCTCGGCGATCGGCCTGCCGAAGGCGACGCGCTCGTCGGCGCGGGCGCACATCAGCTCGATCGCCCGCTCGGCGATGCCGATGGAGCGCATGCAGTGGTGGATGCGGCCGGGGCCGAGGCGAGCCTGGGCGATGCCGAAGCCGTCGCCCTCGCCGCCGATGAGGTTCTCCGCGGGCACCCGGACGTCGGTGAAGGTGAGTTCGGCGTGGCCGCCGTGCTCGTGGTCGTCGTAGCCGAAGACCTCCATACCGCGGTGGATCTCGAAGCCGGGGGTGTCCCGCTCGACGAGGATCATCGACTGCTGACGGTGGCGGTCCGCGGTCGGATCGGTCTTGCCCATCACGATGAAGATCTTCGCGTTGGGGTTCATCGCCCCGGTGATCCACCACTTGCGGCCGTTGATCACGTACTCGTCGCCGTCGCGGACGATCGACGTGCCGATGTTGGTGGCGTCGGAGGAGGCGACGTTCGGCTCGGTCATCGCGAACGCCGAACGGATCTCGCCGGCGAGCAGCGGCTCCAGCCAGCGCTTCTTCTGCTCCGGGGTGCCGAACATGTGCAGCACCTCCATGTTGCCCGTGTCCGGCGCGGCGCAGTTCATCGCCGGGGGCGCGAGGTGCAGGCTGCGCCCGCTGATCTCCGCCAGCGGGGCGTACTGCAGGTTCGTCAGGCCCGCGCCCTCCTGGCCCGGCAGGCTGTGCTGGTCCACAAGAAAGAGATTCCACAGGCCGCGCCTGCGGGCCTCGGCCCGCAGCTCCTTCAGGACCGGGACCGAGTCCCAGTCCCAGGGGTCCGCGAGCGCGCCGAGCTGGGCGTGGAAGACCTTCTCGGCCGGGTACACGTGCTGCTCCATGAACTCGAGCAGCGACGCGCGCAGTTCGTCGGTCCTGGTGTCGAACTGGAAGTCCATCAGCGGTGCTCCTTCAGTGCGGAAAGGCCGGCGTCGAGCAGCGGGTCGATCGCCGCGCCGAGGGTGTCGAAGCCCTCGCCGACCGTCTGGCCGTTCACATGGCGGTAGTGGATCCCCTCGACGATCGCGGCGAGCTTGAACGCGGCGAGGCCCAGGTGGAAGCCGATCCGGGCGAGGTCCCGGCCGCTGCCCGCGGCGTACCGCTCGATCGTCTCGGTCTCGGTGAGGTAGCCGGGTGCGCGTGCGACGGTGCTGAGGCCCGTGTCGTCGCGGACCACCTCGCCGAGCCGGTTGTAGACGACCATCAGCGCGAGGTCGGACAGCGGGTCGCCGAGCGTCGCCATCTCCCAGTCGAGCACCGCCGTCGGCCGGTCGGCGTCGTCGACCAGCAGGTTGTCGAGCCGGAAGTCGCCGTGCACGATGCCGCTCGCCGACTCCGCCGGGATGTCGGCGGCGAGCCGGCGGTGGAGTTCCGCGGCGGCCGGGAGATCCCTGCTGTACGAGGCGTCGAGCTGCTTCTTCCACCGGCGGACCTGGCGCTCCAGGTAGCCCTCGGTCCGGCCGAAGTCGGCGAGTCCGACGGCCGCCGGGTCCACCCGGTGGAGGGTGACCAAGGTGTCGACCAGCCGCTCGGAGATCTGCCGGGTGCGGTCCTCGCCGAGTTCGGCGAGTTCGGTGTGGACCCGGTACGGGGTGCCGGCGCAGCGTTCCATCACGTAGAAGGGCGCGCCGAGGACGTCCGTGTCGTCGCAGAAGCCGAAGGTGTGCGGTACGGGGACCGAGGTGTCGCGCAGGGCGCTCATCACGCGGTACTCACGGCCCATGTCGTGGGCGGTCGCGAGCACATGGCCGAGCGGCGGCCGGCGGACGATCCAGGTGGCGGCGCCGTCGGTGACCCGGTACGTGAGGTTGGACTTCCCGCCGGCGATCAGCGTCGCCGACAGGTCGGAGCCGGCACCGGGGACGTGCACGCGCAGCCAGGCGCCGAGCCGGTCGAGGTCGAGGCCCGGCAGGGACGCATCGGGACCGGTCATCACGGCACCACCACGGTGCCGGTGTCGGCCACGCAGACCGGCTCGTCGCCGCCCGCGCGCTCGACGGTGATCCCGTGGAACGTCGTCCTGCCCGTGGGCGTGTCTGTCATGCCGGTACTCCGTTCGGCGTGGGGCCCAGGCCCGGTACGAGCGCGGCGAGGGCCGCGCGGGTCGAGGGGGCGTCGACGTGCAGGTGCGCCTGCATGCCGACGGCTCGCGCGCCGAGCACGTTGGGCTCGGCGTCGTCGAGGAAGAGCGTGCGCTCGGCGGGGACGCCCAGACGTTCGAGGGTCAGTTCGTAGACGGGGGCCAGCGGCTTGCGCAGGCCGACCTCGCCGGAGATGACGACCGGGTCGAACAGCGCGTCGATCCGCTTGCGCGGATAGGTGTTGCCCCAGCTGTTGGAGAGCAGGGCGACCCGGACGCCGAGCGCACGCAGCTCCTCCACGAGGGCGAACATCGCCGGGTCGGGGCGCATCCCGGCGAAGAGCCGGGAGAGCACGCCGACCGGGTCGACCGGTCGGCCGTCGATCGTGGTGAGCTCCGCGGCGAGCAGCGCGTCGAACTCCTCGACGGTCAGCTCCCCGGTCTCGAGGCGGTGGATCGGTGTGCCGTCGGCGGCGCTGCGGGACAGCCAGGCTTTGAGGGTCCGGGAGAAGGCCTGCGGCTCGATGCCGTCGGCCTCCAGCCAGGCCGCGATCGACTCCTTGACGGGCGCGGTGAGCACGCCGCCGTAGTCGAAGGCGACGGCCTCGACGGGGGCGTTCGGAGGTGCGCCGGTCACTCCGCCGCTCCGACGAGCGTGACGCCGCCGTCGACGACGACGGTCTGGCCGGTGAGCCAGGCGGCGTCCTCGGACAGCAGGAAGGCGACGACGCCGCCGATGTCCTCGGGCTCGCCCAGCCGCTTGAGCGGGTAGCCGGCGGCGAGCTTCGCCTCGCGGCCCTCGTAGAGGGCGGTGGCGAACTTCGTCTTGACGACGGCCGGCGCGACCGCGTTGATCCGGATGTCCGGGCCCAGTTCGACGGCCATCAGCTCGGTCATCGAGATGAGCATCGCCTTGCTGGCGCCGTACATGCCGATCATGGGCGCCGGCTGGACGCCGGAGACCGAGGAGACGTTGACGATCGAGCCGCCGTGCTCCTTCATCCACGCCCCGTGGACCGTCTGGGTCCAGGAGAGCGCGGCGAGACAGTTGATCTCCACGATCTTGCGGGCGGCGGCCAGGTCGAGCTCGATCATCGGGCCGTACACCGGGTTGATGCCGGTGTTGTTCACCAGCAGGTCCACGCTGCCGAACGCGGCGATCGCCTGGCGGACGGTGTCGGCCTGGTGCTCCTGGTCGTCGGCCTTTCCGGCAACGCCCAGCGCGTGCGCGGGTCCGCCCAGGGCGGCGACCGCCTCGTCGAGCGTCTCCTTGGTGCGGCCGGTGATGACGACCCTGGCCCCCTCGGCCACGAGCCGCTCGGCGACGGCAAGGCCGATGCCGCGGCTGGCACCGGTGACGATCGCGGTCTTTCCCTCGAAACGCTTCATGTTCGTACTCCTTCTCTGCTGGGTTCTCGGTACTCAGCTCAGTCGCTCGATGACCATGGCCATGCCCATGCCGCCGCCGACGCACATGGACTCGACGCCGAACTGCTTGTCGTGCCACTGGAGCGAGTTGATGAGGGTGGCCGT
The DNA here is from genome assembly GCF_045348655.1 of Streptomyces solicamelliae. Lineage (NCBI taxonomy): Bacteria > Bacillati > Actinomycetota > Actinomycetes > Kitasatosporales > Streptomycetaceae > Streptomyces > Streptomyces solicamelliae. The sequence goes on along the minus strand of NZ_CP160404.1, from coordinate 6,386,435 downwards.
GATGCGGGCGCCGGTCATGCCGAACGGGTGGCCCACCGCGATGGCGCCGCCGTTGACCCCCCTTTACATGCTAAGCGGTTGCTTACTCTCGATGGGCCCACTGTGCCCGAGCGGAATGGAGCCGTCAACGGGCGATCGGGGGTGGAGCGGAATGAGAAATGTCATGGTGCGCGCGCCCCGGAGGGGGCGGTGCGCGCATCGTGTGGTCTAGCGGGCCGTGATGCCCGCGACGAACAGGTCGGCGAAGGTGCGCGCGACCTCGGCGGCCGAGGCAGGGCCGTCGGGGCGCCACCACATCGGCAGGTGGTGCACGGAGCCGAAGCAGTAGTCGACCGAGAGCTCCGCGCTGACGTCCTCGCGGAACGCGCCTTCCCTCTGCCCCTCGACGATCAGCGCCCGGAAGGTCTCGTGGTACCGGCGGCGCTCCCGTCGTACCTGCCGCTGGTTCTCGTCCGCGAGCTGGTGCAGCGACCGGAAGAAGATCGTGGCGCTCTCGATGTTCTCGATCGTCGTCACCACGACGTCCACGACCGCCGCGTGGACGCGCTCCGCCACCGGCAGGTCCATGGCCACCACGGCGTCCAGCCGCTCGGTCTGCATCCGCAGCACGCGGAGGTAGATCTCGTGGAGCAGGTCGTCCTTGGAGGCGAAGTAGTGGTACATGGCGCCCTTGGTGACCCCCGCGGCGCGCACCACGTCCTGTACCGACGTCCCCTCGAAGCCCTTCTCGGCGAAGAGCTGCAGGGCGGCGTCGAGCAACCGCTCGGGGGCCGTCCGGCCGTTGACGGTCGCCGGCGGCCGGCCTCTGCGACGCTCCTGCACCATGGACGGGCCCGATCTCTAGCGGCGCCGCTTCGGGGACTCGGGGGTCTTCGGTGAGTACGTCTCGAGGTACGCGGTCATGAGCCGGCGCGCCTCCTCGATGGTGGCCTCGTGGCCGGTCGGCGATCCCTGGAAGGCGACGCCGAAGATCCGGTCCGCGGCCTCGTAGGCGACCTCCACGGCGAGCAGGGGCGTCTCGGCGACGATCAGCTCGCGGTCGAGCAGGTAGTACCAGAACTCCTCCGCCTGCGCCTGGCCCCAGCCCTCCTCCAGCTCCACGAGCATCGGGCTGCGTCCCGGAGCGTGCCACAGCTCCACGGCGCTCGGGTGTTCGCGGCAGTACGCGAGCTGCGGGTCGATGAGCGCGTCGACCACGTCGCGCAGGGTGCGGAGCTCAGGGTCGGCCGCAGCCTCGCGGACGAGTACGGTGATGGCCTCGGCGTGGCGCCGCATGAGCGCGGCGTCCACCTGGTGCCGGTCGGCGAAGTAGTGGTAGACGGACGCGACGGGAATACCGGCCCGCTTGGCGACGGCGCCGAGCGTGGCCGCCTCGTACCCCTCCTCGCCAAGGATCTGCTCGGCGGCATCGAGGAGCGCCTGCACGCGTGCCACACCCCGGCGCGTCACGGGCGCAGGGCGGGGAGCCAGCTGCGGTGTCACCGGATACTCGACCATGATTCGAGAATATCAGCCGGACGACACCGGATCGTTGAAGAGAAGGCGTACGGAGGCGGCCGCACGTCATCTCTGCGCAATGGCCGCCGCCCGCCCGGACCTTCGGCGTCCCCGTCCTCGGGTCCGGGGATCAGGTCACGAGAGGGTCGGGTCCCGGCTCGTCAACGTGGGCCCCGTGGCGTCGAGTTCCGCGCTCGCACGGGCCGCCGGCCAGAGGGTGGAGGAGACCTCGTCCTCAACGAAGAGGCGGAGCGCACCCTTTGGCTCCGCCCCCCGACCCGCACCGACCCCCGCCGGGACCGCACCGAAGGGGCCTCGGAAGGATCGCCGGACGTGACGCAGGCGACGGTGACCGGGAGGACCCCGCAGAGGTAACGTCGATTTGAGTTCGAGTTCGAGTTCGAGCGGACGAAACGGATGGACTGCCGTGCAGGCAGGAGCTGCGGCTGCGCCTTCCCGCGGATGCCATTCCCTCCCCTGGAGAAGATCCCCCATGCCCGAATCCCCTGCCGGCCCACGCGCCGGAGTTCCGAACAGAGCCGCGAGCGCAGGACCCCGTGCGGGCCGGCATCGAGGCCGGCCCGCCGTCGAGGACTCCGCCCAGGATCACGCGGTCCCCGGGCGCGGCCGGCACCGCCGCACCGTCCCGCCGGCGCTCCCCGCCGGCGGACCGTCGGGCATCCGGACCCTGCTGGCCCACCTTGTGTCGTGGCCCCGCTCCATAGCGTGAACACCAGGAGCCCCGGCCACGGAGAGGTGTTACAACTGGGGTTGTGAGCCCGTCCCGTCTCTCGTGCCCGGCGTCCCGGTGCGGCCGAACCTAGGCAGAAGATTCGGAAGCGTCGCCGGACAGGTCTTCGTCCTTCAGGTGGCGATCGTGGTGCTGCTCGCCGCCGGGGCGCTGCTGGCCCTGGTCCTGCAGTCGCGGTACGACATCGAACGCGAGGCACGCAACCGCTCCGTCTCCGTGGCACAGACCTTCGCGAACTCCCTGGGCCTGCAGGAAGCCCTGGACTCACCGGACCCGTCCGCGATCCTGCAACCCCTCGCCGAGGAGACGCGCAAGGACGCGGGCGTGGACTTCATCGTCGTGATGGACACGAACGGCATCCGCTACAGCCACCCCCAGCCCGACCGTATCGGCGAGCGCTTCGTCGGCACGATCGAACCCTCGCTCGCCGGCGAGGTCCACACCGAGAGCGTGGACGGGCCGCTGGGCAAGGAGATCCAGGCGATCGTGCCGGTCACCTCGCCCGAGGGCGAGGTCGTCGCCCTGGTCTCGGCGGGCATGACGGTAGAAAGCGTGACCGGCGTCGCCGACCGCCAGCTCCCGGTCATCCTCCTGGTCATCGCCATCGGCCTGGCCCTGGCCACCGTCGGCACGGCGCTGATCAGCCGGAGACTGCGCCGCCAGACCCACGGGCTGGGCACGCAGGAGATGACGCGGATGTACGAGCACCACGACGCGGTGCTCCACGCCGTCCGCGAGGGGGTGCTGATCACCGACGGCGACGGGCGGCTGCTCCTGGCGAACGACGAGGCCGGACGGCTGCTGGGTCTGCCGGACGACGCCGAGGGACGCCCCGTCGACAAGGTCGGTATGGATCACCGCATGGCGGAGCTGCTGCTGTCCGGCCGGGTGGCCACCGACGAGGTCCTCGAGGCCGGCGACCGGCTGCTCGTGGTCAACCAGCGGCCGACCCTCCCCGGCGGCCGCCCGCAGGGCTCGGCGGTCACCATCCGCGACTCCACCGAGATGCAGCTCCTGAGCAGCCGTGCGGAGACCGCCCGCCGGCGGCTCAAGCTGCTCTACGACGCCGGGGGCGACATCGGCACCACCCTCGACGTGGTGCGCACCGCGGAGGAGCTGGCCGCCGTCGCCGTCCCCCAGTTCGCGGACTTCGTCACGGTCGACCTGGCCGACCCCGTGCTGACGGGCGACGAGCCCGGCCCGGGCGCCGACATGCGGCGTACGGCGGTCAGCGGCATCCGGTCCGATCACCCGCTCTACCCGCTCGGCGCACTGATCGACTTTCTGCCGTCCACGCCGCAGGCCCGCGGCTACGGCACCGGCACGGCCGAACTCGTACCCGATCTCCACGACGCGCCGGGCTGGCACGCCCAGGACCCGCTGCGGACCTCGCAGATCGTCGACTACGGGATCCACTCGCTCATCGCCGCCCCGCTGAAGGCCAGGGGCGTCGTGCTCGGCGTCGTCAACTTCTGGCGGTCGCAGAAGCCGGAGCCGTTCGACGAGGACGACCTGTCCCTGGCCGAGGAGCTCGTCGGCCGCGCCGCGGTCACCATGGACAACGCCCGCCGCTACACCCGCGAACACCATCTCGCCGTGACGCTCCAGCGCAGTCTGCTGCCGCAGGACCTGCCCGAGCAGAACGCCGTGGACGTCGCGCACTTCTACCAGCCCGCCCAGTCCGGGGTGGGCGGGGACTGGTTCGACGTGATCCCGCTGCCGGGCAGCCGCGTCGGACTCGTCGTCGGAGACGTCGTCGGGCACGGCCTGCACGCCGCGGCCACCATGGGGCGGCTGCGCACGGCCGTGCACAACTTCTCCTCCCTGGACCTGCCGCCCGACGAACTCCTGGCCCGCCTCGACAACCTCGTCCAGCGCATGGACGAGGAGGGTGACAGCACCGCCCCGAACGGCGGCGTCCTGGGCGCGACCTGCCTGTACGCCGTCTACGACCCGGTCTCCCAGAACTGCACCATGGCGCGGGCGGGCCACATGCCCCCGCTCGTGGTCGCCCCGGACGGCACGACGACGATCTCGGAACTGCCGGCCGGTCCCCCGCTGGGCCTGGGCGGCATGCCGTTCGAGACGCTGGACATGCACCTGACGGAGGGCAGTCAGCTCGTCCTGTACACCGACGGGCTGGTCGAGGAGCGGAGCCGGGACATCGCCGAGGGCGTGGAGAAGCTGCGCACGGCGCTGAGCCATCCCGACCGGGACCCGGACGCCAGCCGCCGCGCCGTGCTCGACGCCCTGCTCCCCAGCCGCCCGTCCGACGACATCGCCCTGCTCATCGCCCGGACCAGGACCCTGGGCCCCGGCCGGGTCGCCCAGTGGGACGTCCCGTTCGACCCGAGCGAGGTCGGCGGCGTACGCAATCTCGCGGCCGAGCAGCTCGCGAAGTGGGGCCTGGAGGAACTCGCCTTCACCACGGAGCTGATCCTCAGCGAGCTGATCACCAACGCCATCCGGTACGGCGCCGAGCCCGTACGCGTCCGCCTGCTGTTCGACCGCACCCTGACCTGCGAGGTATGGGACGGCAGCAGCACCGCACCGCACCTGCGGTACGCGGCGACGACGGACGAGGGAGGCCGCGGACTGTTCCTGGTGGCGCAGCTCAGCGAGCACTGGGGGACGAGGTACACACCGGAGGGCAAGGTCATCTGGGCCGAACAGGCTCTGCCCACGGCGGACGGCCCCGACGCCTCCGACGCCTAGAGCGAATCCCCTTTTGATCTCGTCCGCCAAAGGGGTCGCGGGATACCCCCCAGGGGTATATGGTTCTGATCGTCGCCCGAACGGACGACGCCGGTCACCACACCGCACCTGGGGGAAGCCATGAACAACCACTCCGGCCACGACCACGGCGCCCACGCCGCCCACGGCGGCCACGGCGGGGCCCGTCCGGGCGGACTGTCGGTCTCCGAGCACGGGTACGCCCTCGAACTCGACGCGACGATCCTCGCCGCCGGCGTGCAGCCGATCAGCTTCAAGGTGACGGGCCCCGACGGGCAGGCCGTGACCGAGTTCGTCCCCGAGCACGAGAAGGAACTGCACTTCATCGCCGTCCGGCGCGACACGGCCGGGTTCCAGCACGTGCACCCGGTGCGGGACGAGAAGGGCACGTGGAGCACCGAACTGACCCTGGAGCCGGGGGACTGGAGGTTCTACGCCGACATCCACCCGGCCGGCCACGACGGGACCTTGACCCTGGGCATCGACGCCGCAGTCGCCGGACCGTACGACCCGCGACCGCTCCCCGAAGCCAGCCGCCTCGCGCGGATCGGCGAGTACACCGTCGCGCTCGACGGCGACCTCGTACCCGGCGAGGCGAGCGAACTGACCCTCACCGTCGGCCGGAACGGCCACCCCGTCACCGACCTGCAGCCGTACCTGGCCGCGTACGGGCACCTCGTGGCCCTGCGCGTCGGCGACCTGGGCTACCTGCACGTCCACCCGGAGGGCGAGCCCGGCGACGGCGTCACCGCGCCGGGTCCCGACATCGCCTTCATGGCGGTCGCGCCCTCGGCCGGCACGTACCGCCTGTTCCTGGACTTCCAGCACGAAGGCGTCGTCCGGACGGCCGAGTTCACGGTACGGACCACCTCGGCCACGCCCCGCCCGCACGCGGCAGCGCACGCCGCACCCGAGCACGGGGGCCACGACCACGGTCACCACGGCCACCACGCGCACCACTGAGAGCGACACCAGTGACCAGAGACATCCCCGCCTGTACTCGCGGGGCACGGCCGCCACCCCGCTCCCGTGCCCCGCCGCATGGACACGGAAGGAACCCACCATGCGTCTGTTCGCCATCCGCGACTACCGCCACCTCTTCGGCGCCCAGGTCATCGCCCTCTTCGGGACCGGGCTGACCACCGTGGCCCTCGGACTCCTCGCCTACGACCTCGCCGGTCCGCGCGCCGGCCTCGTGCTCGGTACCGCCCTGACCATCAAGATGGTCATGTACGTGGTCATCGCCCCGCTGGCCGCCGCGTACGTCGACCGACTCCCCAGGAGAACCTTCCTGTTCGTCCTCGACGCGGTCCGCGGCACGGTGGTCCTGGCGCTGCCGCTGGTCACCGAGGTCTGGCACATCTACGTGCTGATCGGCCTGCTCCAGGCCGCCTCCGCGGCGTTCACCCCGACCTTCCAGGCCGTCATCCCCGACATCGTCACCGACGAGGCCGACTACACCCGTGCCCTGTCCGCCTCCCAGGTGGCCTCCACCATGGAGAGCCTGCTCAGCCCCGTGCTGGCCGCCGTCGCCCTGACGTTCCTGAGCTTCGACCGGCTGTTCCTGGGCACGTCCGCCGGATTCCTCGTCTCCGCCCTGCTCGTCCTGTCGACGCGCATCCCCGACGCCCGCCCCAGTGGCCACACGAACGCGTGGGACAAGGTGGCGGCAGGGGTCAGGACCTTCTTCAGGACGCCACGGCTGCGCGGCGTCATGGCGCTCGATCTCGTGGTGGCGGCGGCAGGTTCGATCGTGGTCGTCAACACGGTCAACCACGTCCGGGACGAGCTGGGAGGCTCGCAGTCGGACGTCGCCTGGATGCTCGCCGCCTCCGGCACCGGCACCCTCCTGGCCGCCTTGGCACTCCCCCGCGTCCTCGACCGGATCAGCGCCCGCACCGTCATGATGACCGGCGCCGGCGTCCTCGTCGCCGGCACGACCGCCGCGGTGACGCTCCTCGCGTCCGGCCTCGGCACATGGACCGGTACGGCCGTCACCTGGGCCATGACCGGCGTCGGCATGGCACTGATCATCACACCGACCGGGAAGGTCCTGCGAGGCTCGGTCGGACGGAACGCGATCCCCGAGGTGTTCGCGGCCCAGTTCTCCCTGTCGCACCTGGCCTGGCTGATCACGTATCCCATCGCGGGCTGGCTCGGCACGAACGCCGGCTTCGTCCTCGCCTGGTCCGTCCTCGCGGTCCTCGCCGGGGCCGGAGCGGTCGCCGCCCTCCTCCTCTGGCCGCGCCACGACGCACAGGAAGCCCTGACCGAACTCGCAACGCCCGCCCCACGCAAGTCCCGCACGGACAGGTCCACCCTCGCCAAGGCCGCGTGAACGGAACGGAATCCGAGTGGAACACGCCCACCCCGCCTTCGCCCCGACAGGGCTGTGGCGGGGTGGGCGTGTGATCCTCGGCCGCGGGAAGAAGCCCGGCCACGGTGACGGCGACGAGCCGGCGGACCGCCGCCTTCGACGGGAGTCCCGCCGCCGCGCCGAGGGAGTGCAGGCAGTACACGGCGAGTTCACCGGCGGGCACGTCGGTGCGCAGCGCTCCCGCTCGCGTTCCTCGGGAGTGCGCCAGCGCTGGACGATCCCGCCCGGCCGCTCCCTGCGGACGCTCACCGGCGGATGCCCGGCCTCGCGTGCGTGCCTGCGCACGGCGGCAGCCGTAGTCTCCTCGTCGTCCTGCTGCACCGAGCCGTCGCACGCCTCGCACGTCCACGCACCCACTCGTGAGCCCCCTCGCCGTGGTCCTGGTGCTCGTCCTCCCTCTGGGTCACGCCCTGGTACTGCCGAGTTCGGCCAGCCCAGCCACAGCTGTCGCGTCCGGTTCCCGTTCCACCCGCGCACCCGCGCACCCGCGCCCACGATCCACTCGGCGACCGCGGGCTCCCGGGCGGCGGGGGTCGCGTAGGCGGCAGGCCGAACCCGGTCGCGTCGCAGGGGGACCTGTGCTGTGCTGGAAGCAGCCGCAGGAAGGCACGCCGATGCGTCGCAGCCGGATTTCCGCCTTCGTACCCGCCCGGTCGACCGCCCCGACCGGAGCCGGCGGGGGGTTGCAGTCCACGCGGGATCTCGCGGCCGCCTGGGTCCTCGTCGTCCTGATCGCGGTGCCCGCCTGGGTGCTGACGATCTGGCAGGCCGAGGACATGGGCGTCGAGCCCGGCACCATGGGGATGGCGCTGCCCCTGTTCCTGCTGCTCTGGGTGACGATGATGGCGGCCATGATGCTGCCGTCCATGGCGCCGGTGGCCATCTCTTGGGTGCGCGGGATCGGCCGGCAGTCCTCCGGCTGGACCCGGACCGCCCGCACCGTCGAGTTCGCGGGCGGATACCTGCTGGTGTGGACCGCCTTCGGCCTGCTCACCTACGCGGCCCTGGCCCTCACCGGCAGCCTGGTGGACGACCATCCCACCGCCGGACGCTGGATCGGTGCGGTCGCCTTCCTGCTCGCCGGCCTGTACCAGCTCGGCCCCCTCAAGAACGTCTGCCTACGGCACTGCCGAGACCCGCTGAGTCATCTGGTGCGCTACTCCGGCTTCCGGCGACCGGCCCGCGACCTGCGCGTGGGCGTCCACCACGGGGCGTACTGCGTCGGCTGCTGTGCCGGGCTGATGGTCGTCTTCATACCGCTCGGCATGATGAACGTGGCGGCGATGGCCGGACTGGCCCTGGTGATCTTCGTGGAGAAGCTGTGGTCCCGGGGCGTCGTCCTCAGCGCTGTCGTGGGCGTCGCCTTCCTCGTCCTGGCGGTGCTCGCACCGTTCCAGGACTGGATGCTGCCGGGGCTGGAGGGCTCGATGCCGCCGTCCATGGACGACATGTGACGTCGGCCGGGGTTTCCCGTCCGGAGGATGAGGCGCAGACTGGAAGGGAGACCGTTTCTCCGACCCCGGGAACGGGCTCGGAACACGCGGTCTCGCCACTCCGAGCGAGCTCTTCGGAGTTCGGCTGGAGGAAGCGAGATGACACAGCAGACCACCACGGACACGCACTGGCATCTGGCCGGTGACTGGTTCGACGTGTGCAAGTGCGCCATTCCCTGCCCGTGCACCTTCGCGCAGCCCCCGACCTACGGCGACTGCGAAGGCGTCCTGGTCTGGCACATCCGGGAGGGCAACTTCGGGGACGTACGGCTCGACGACCTCAACGTCCTGATGCTCGGCTCGTTCGAAGGCAACCCGTGGGCCGGCACGCATACCGCCCCGTACGCGGCGATCTTCCTCGACGAACGTGCCGACGACGAGCAGCGCGCCGCGCTCGGGGCCGTCTTCGGCGGCGAGGCGGGCGGTTGGCCGGCGGAGTTCGGGGCGATGTTCCACCCCGAGATGCGCGGCATGGACGTCGTCCCGATCCACGTGGAGATCGATGAGGATCTCGCCACCTGGCGAGCCGAGATTCCGGGCCGTGTCCTGGCGACCGCCGAGGCGCTCACCGGCCCCACCACCCCGGACGGCGCGCGCGTCCAGGTCCACAACGCTCCCGGCTCCGAGGTGGGGCCTGGTCAGATCGCCACGTGGGGGCGGGCCACCGTCGACCGCGCCGACGCGTTCGGCTTCTCCTGGGAACGCACCGGCAAGTCGAGCAAGTACTTCCCCTTCGACTGGAGCGGCCCTGGCTGAAGAGCCCGCCTCCCCGACCCGGCCGCGTAGCAGCGCAGCCCCAGGACTGACTGCGCTCTTGCTCAGCGGCGGCCGGTGCACTGCGGAATCCGGAGAGTCGGCCGGAGTGGTGTGCCCCCGGCGATCGGCGATCGGTGGTCGAGGTCGCCCGGGCAGCACGTCCGCGGATCGGACGACCCGCGTCAGACACCGGCCCGGTGCATGACCTGCGTCAGGCGCCGGCCCGGCGCCTGCCCCGCACACGGCGCGGGTATGGGAAGAGCCGCGGAGAGCGTTTCGCGGCCACGTCCTCGATCCAGCCGAAGGTCAGCACCAGCAGTCCGGTCAGTGGGATCGCCACCATCAGCGGGAACCACTGACTGCTCAGCAGCCACCGGAAGTGCTCGTAGAAGAAGCCGACGGACCAGAGGGGGTCGATCAGGGGGATGGCGGCCACCAACGCGGTCTGGTGCCAGAGGTAGACGCTGACGGCGCGTGCGTTGAGCAGACTGATCAGGCCGTTCCAGCGTTCCAGCGGCCGGGGCCACCGCTCCCAGGAAGGGCTGATGTGGAGCAGGAGGGCGACGAAGCCGAAGGACCACAGGGCCTGGGCGACCGGCCAGCTCTCGATGTCGGTGTGCACGGTCGGATCGACCGGTCGGGTCTGCAGGTACCACCAGCCGGCCACCATGATCAGCGGCGCGACGGACGGCACGATGTACTGCGGGATCTTCTTGAGCAGGCCCTCCTGGTGGGCCATGCCGAGGATCCAGCAGGAGCCGAAGGTGGCGAAGTCGCTGGTGTTCTCCCAGACCCGGCCGTAGAGGAACTCCTGGTCGATGAAGAACGTGTTCATCACGATCGCCAGGGCGAGCGGCGCGCACAGCGTCATCACCGGCATCCGCCGCAGCGCCCACAGCATCAGCGGTGACAGCAGGACGAACCAGAGGTACGCGCGGAGGTACCAGAGCGGGACGATGATCTGCACGGCCCAGCCCTGCCCCACCAGGTGGTCGAAGCCGTTCAGGGCTTCGGCGTACGGCGGAGTGCTCAGCGGCAGGATCCAGAACAGCAGCTTGCCCCACCACCATTCGGGGTGCCCCTCGGCGTCGGGCCCGTCGCCGTCGAGGATCTGGGCGGTGACCACGATCGCGCCGAACAGCCACAGCGGGGGCAGCAGGCGGCGCAGGCGGCCCCGGATCACACCGAGGGCGGGCCGGCTGAGCGAACGGGCCATCAGCAACCCGGCCAGCGCGAACATCACGCCCATCGACGGGAAGACGACGGGCAGCCAGAACCAGCCGAAATTGTGGTAGATCACCACGCGAACCAGCGCCAGCGCCCGCAGCAGGTCGAAGTAACGGTCCCGGCCGCCCCTGCCCTTGGACGGTGCCGCCGGCTCCGGCTCCGGCTCCCGTTGCGGGAAGACGGGGATGCGGAGCTGGACGGTGTCCTTGGTGCCCCCCAGCTCGAAGGATGCGGTCATGGTCAGGCCTCCACCGGTGCGGCGACCTCGCCGGTGCGCCGGAGCTTCTGCCAGCGCAGTCGGCCGCCGGTCAGCGCCGTGATCGCGGACTGCAGCAGGACGATGTACATCAGCTGCCGATAGACCAGCTGCTGGATCGGCAGGCTGATCAGATGCAGGGGCTTCTCGCCGTCGAGCCGGAAGGCGTACCAGGACAGCACGGCCTGGAGCAGGATGAAGCCGCCCCAGCTGGCGAGGGTGATCGGGGCGTCCGCGAACAGCACGCCGTACAGCAGGAACATGTCGACCAGCGGCGCGAGCAGCGGGGCGACCACGCCGAACATCACGACGAGCGGCAGCCCGAGCCGGCCGAAGCGCCCGGCCGGGCCGCGGGAGGTCACGGCGCGCCGGTGCTTCCACATCGCCTGCATGCTGCCGTAGCTCCAGCGGTACCGCTGGGACCAGAGCTGCTGGAGGCTGGCGGGTGCCTCGGTCCAGGCGCGGGCGCGTTCGGCGTAGACGATCCGCCAGCCGTCGCAGAGCACCGCCATGGTGATGTCGGTGTCCTCGGCGAGGGTGTCGTCGCTCATCCCGCCGACCCGCCGCAGGGCGTCCTTGCGGAAGGCGCCGACCGCGCCGGGGATGGTCGGGATGACGTTGAGCATGTCGTACATCCGGCGGTCCAGGTTGTGGCCGAGGACGTACTCGATGTGCTGCCAGGCGCCGATCAGGCTCTCGCGGTTGCCGACCTTGGCGTTGCCCGCGACCGCGCCGATCGCCGGGTCGCCGAACGGCTGGACCAGTTCGCGCACGGTGGACGGTTCGAAGACGGTGTCGCCGTCCATCATCACGATGATGTCGTGCGACGCGGCCGCGATACCGGTGTTGAGCGCGCTGGACTTGCCGCCGTTGGTCTTGCGGATCAGCCGGACGAACGGCAGGGCCATCGCCTCGACGATGTCCGCCGTGCCGTCCGTGGAGCCGTCGTCGATGACGATGACCTCGATCGGATAGTCACTGGCGATCAGCGAGTTGAGGGTGTTCGCGATGCACTCGCGTTCGTTGTAGGCCGGGACGAGGACGGTGACCGGCTCGGTGACGGGTGGTCCCCACGCGTCCCGCCTCCGGGAGCGGCGGGCGTGGAGCGGTGCGAGGACGAGCATCAGCGCGAACCGGCCGAAGTTGAGGAAGCCGACGACAGCCAGCAGCGCGACCAGCACCGGCAGGGTGAGCACGGCGGCCTGGCTGGCCCAGATGAACCCCTTGCCCGCCCACAGCTGGTAGCCGTGCACCGGCACGGTGGCGTCGGTGGCGCCGAGCGCCTCGGAGACGGTGGCGAAGCGGTACCCCTCGCCCTGCAGCTTCACGATGATCTGCTCGAGCGCGGCGAGGGTCTCGGTACGGTCGCCACCCGCGTCGTGCAGCAGGATCAGCTCACCCGCGCCGGGCTTGCGCGGCATCGCCGCCTTGACGATCGCGTCGACGCCGGGACGCTTCCAGTCGTCGGTGTCGCGGTCGATGAACGCGGTGAGGTAGCCGTGGGAACCCACGTACTTGATCACCGGGTAGTTCCAGTTGTCGAGCGCCGATGCGTCGGAGGAGTACGGCGGGCGGAACAGCGCGCTGTGGACGCCCGCGACGCCGGCCAGAGCCAGCTGCGTCTGCGCCAGCTCCCAGCTGATCCGGGCTTCGGACTGGTACACCAGATCGGGGTGGGTGAAGGTGTGCACACCGATCTCGTGGCCGCCCGCGACGATCTGCCGGATCAGCTCCGGGTGGCGCGTGGTCATCGCGCCGGTCACGAAGAAGACCGCGTGGATGTCGTGGGCCTCGAGCACGTCCAGGATCTTCGGGGTCCACTCCGGCGAGGGGCCGTCGTCGAAGCTCAGGACCACGGTGCGGTCGGGGATCCGATAGCTCACCGGGCGCTCGTTCTTGTCGCCGCGCGCGTCGATGACCGGGCCGCCCTTGAGCAGGTTGCGCGGCACCATCGTCTTGTCGACCGAGGTCGCGATCCGGTCGTCGTGGAAGGCCTCGTTGGTGGCGAGGCCGCGCAGAACGAGGAGCGCGAGCAGGCAGGCCAGCAGGGACAACGGCATGAAGAAGCGCAGCGGCGGCGCAGCCAGTCGGCGCGGTCTCAGCAGGGACTGCCGGCGACGCTGGTGGCGGGACAAGGGCGCTCCTGGAGATGGGTGGTGCGGACGATCAGCGCTCGGCCGGCCGGTAGGCGTTGCTCGGGGCGGCACGATGGTCGCGGTATGCCGTGGAATGTCGTGAAGTTCGGCGTGATGACGATGTGATGGCCGACTTTTCGGGTGGGATGTCGCAGATCACCCCCCCTCTAGGGCAAGGAGGGCGAAAGGGGTCCCCTGGTGGGCATGTACGCGGGCTTCGGCGGAATCTCCATCGCCGGGGCGTCCGACTGCATACCGATCAGGCTGCCGCCCATGGCGGCCGCCAGGATCGCGCCGACCACCGAGACCGGCCAGCCGAAGCGCCGGAACAGACGGCTGCGCAGACCTGACTGGTCGACGAACACCGGTGCCGGAGCGGGCTCCTCAAATCGAGATTCGGCCACGCCAGGAGGTGTCTGGTATGCCGGGTATGCCGATTCACGCCCAAAGGGTGTGGTGGCTTGGCGCATCTACTGTGGCCTTTTTGTGCAGAGTTCGTGAACGGCTGAAGCGTAGAGCGGAGAGTAACGCAGGACCTGGTTCGAAGTGGGCGTGATGGGCGTATTTGACATGATCTATTCAGGAGTCGTGATCAAATCGGTACACCAACGGGCACATTTCGAACCGAAGATGGCCAGGTCGCACTCATGAGGCGGGATGGCTTGAAGCCTTCGCTAGGATGACCCCCCAATTCATGTGATCAGTGATTGATCCCCCTACGACGGGCGTGTCCAGACACCGCCTCTACGCCCCAAGGAGCCCGCGTGCGCCAGCCCCGCCGCACCTCTCGTCGCCGCGCGTGGACGGCGCTGACGCTGCCCGCCCTCCTGGGCGTACTCGCCGCGTGTTCCGCCGACCCCGTGGCCGGCGGGGGCACCGACGCCGCCGGGCCCGCGCGGGACGCCTCGCCGACGCCCACCGGACCGCCGGGAACCCTGTTCGACAGCTTCGACTACACCGGCGCCGACGACCCTTCCCTCGCCACGCACGGCTGGGAGATCCGTACCGGCGGGGGCGGCCCGGGCATCAAGGACACCTGGAGCGCCGACGGCGCCGAGTTCCTCTCCGACACGACCGCGCAGGGGGGCAAGGTCCTGCGCCTGCGGTCCTCCACGGACGGCACCGAACAGGGCACCGAGCAGGTCGAGGTGCAGACCACCGGCAAGAACTTCTTCACGGGGACGTACGCCGCCCGGGTCCACTTCAGCGACAAGCCCACGACCGGCCGCGACGGCGACCACGTCGTCCAGACCTTCTTCCCGATCTCGCCCTCGGACTCCTCGGAGAACTACAGCGAACTCGACTTCGAGTACCTGCCGAACGGCGGCTGGGGTTCGGTGGGGCCGCAGCTCGACAACGTCAGCTGGTACAAGGCCGACCCGCCGGACCGGGTCCACAACACCCTCAAGAAGCGCCTCGCTGGCTGGCACACCCTGGTGATCACCGCCATGAACGGCAAGGTCACGTACTCCCTGGACGGCAAGGACCTGTTCACCAGCTCCGGCAAGTACGTCCCGCGGGAGCAGATGGACATCCACTTCAGCAACTGGCTCATCGACCTCCCCTTCACCGGCGGCCCGCGCACCTGGGACATGAAGGTCGACTGGGTCTACTACAAGGCCGACGCCGCCGTCTCCCCGGCGGACGTCCAGAAGACGGTGGACGGCTTCCACACCACCGGCACCGACTACGTCAACACCGTCCCGAGGCCCTGATCCCACCCGCTGCACGATCGTCCCGCCGGAGGACCGCCGGCGGACTTCACCCGTGACGTGCCGCCGAGTTCGGTTTCGCCGTGGGCACGACCGTCGTGCTGCTGCCGCGCGCGGAAGCCCGGCTGGATCGGCCTTCCCGGGTGGGGCGTGGGGTACGGGTCACCTGCCGCATCCGGGGCGGCTTCAACGGCTCCCCTCGGGAGATCGAGGCGGTCCCGTGGGTGTACGAGGGCCACGGCCAGCTCCACGACAGCGCAGTGGAATCCGGAGCGCTGGACGTCGAGACCGAGGAACTCGTCGCGCTGACCATCGCCGTGAGCAAGGAGGGCGACGGCTGCATCGCCCATCACGCCCAGGCCGCCGTCCGGCACGGCGCCACCGAGCAGGAGGCAGCCGAGGCGATGGGGTCGCCATCCTGATGAACGGCGGGCCGGGCACGGTCTACGACCCGCGCCTTCGCCGCCTTCCGCGAGTGGGCGACCAGCCGGAGGAGTACGACCCGAAGCTGGACGTGGACTTCACCCCGCTGCACGAGCCGGACGAGGCCGCGGCCCGGTTCGGTCAGGCCGCCTGAAAGGCCGGGGCCGGTCCGCAGCCCGGCACGAACCGGCAGCTCGACACCTTGGCCACTCACTGCGTTCCCCCTCGCCCAGCCCCTGCCGGGTGAGGGAGGGGCCAGGGGCCCCAGGCCGGCGCGCGCGGTCTCCTGGTCTCCGCTCGTTCACCCACCTGGGGGCGGGGCTGACCGGGCTGTTGTTGCGGTGCGCCGGGCGGGGTCAGGGGGGTGTGAGGGTGTCGAGCCGGGCGGCGAGGTCGGGGTGGGTGGCGGCCAGGTGGGGGCGGGCGGCGGCCAGGGGGGCGATGAGGTCGGCGGGGTTGTCGTGGGCGAGGGCCGCGTGGAGCTCGCTGAGCGGGCGGCGGGCAGCGGGGGGCAGGTCGGTGAGTGCGGTGATCTGGCCGGCGAGGCGGCGCAGGTCAGCCGCGTTGCGGCGGGCCCAGGCGACGGCGGTGCGGTCAGCGGCCCGGGCCTGGCGGGTGGCCGTCACACGTTCTTCGCCGGTGGTCCCGGCGGGGCCGGGACGGCCGCGCAGGTAGCGGCGCTCGGCGGCTTGGCGGCTGGCGACGCCGAGGGGATGGGCAAGGTCGGCCCAGCTGGCGCCGGCGTCGCGTGCGGTTTCGATCAGGCCGGTTTCCCATCCGGCGAGCTGCTCGCGGACCTGCCGCAGCAGCATCAGGGAGGCCAGCGCCTGCTCCGGCCCGGGACCGGGGGTATCGGAGATGCCCTTGGACTCTTGCTGGGCGGTGCGCAGGGCGTCGTCTATGGCGTGAAGGGCCGCCGCGGCGGCGAGGAACGACGCCGGGCTGTGGGCATCGGCGCTGGGCGAGGACGGCTGGTCGGCCGGCGTCACGGGCACCTCCCTCGGGTTGTCATCAGGTCGACGACTTCATGTTTGTCATCCATTGGATGACATGTTACAACGGTGTCAGTGAGGCGCATTGGCAGTAACTGCCTGAACCTGCTGGAGGTGTTTTCACGATGTTGATGCGCACTGACCCCTTCCGCGAGCTGGACCGGCTGACGCAGCAGCTGATGGGCCCGAGTACCTGGTCGAGGCCGTCGGCGATGCCGATGGACGCCTACCGCGAGGGCGACGAGTACGTTGTGGCCTTCGACCTTCCCGGTGTCACCCCGGACGCGATCGACATCGACGTCGAGCGGAACATGCTGACCGTCAAGGCCGAGCGGCGGCCCACGGCGAAGGCCGACAACGTGCAGATGGAGCTGTCCGAGCGGCCGCTGGGCGTCTTCTCCCGCCAGATCGTGCTCGCCGACGCCCTCGACACCGAGCACATCGAGGCCGACTACGACGCGGGCGTGCTCACCCTGCGCATCCCGATCGCCGAGCGTGCCAAGCCCCGCAAGATCTCCATCGGCGTCGGGACCGGCCACAAGGAGATCTCCGGCTGACACCGGCCGGACCGGTGCGGAGGACGGGCACCCTGATCTCCCCCCCTCACCCGCCCTCCGCACCCCTACGGGCAATCCGAAGAAGTAAGGGGTGGCGGCCGAGATGACTTTGCGACGCGAAGCGTTCCTCGACCACGTCAAGGAACGCGGCGAGTACGGCACTGCAGAGGAAGCCGAGCGCGCGGCCCGGGTGGTGCTCGCCCTGCTCGGCGCGCACCTGGTCGGCGAAGTCCGCGCCCAGCTCGCAGCCCGCCTGCCGGAGGACTTCGCTCTGATCCTGCTCAACCCGCTGCAGAGCGCCGAACCGCTGCCCCCGGAGCGGTTCGTCCGGGCGACCGCAGCCTGGATCGAGGGCGCCACCGAGCAGACCGCGACCTGGGACGTCAGCGCCGTCCTGTCCACGGTCGCCGACACCGCGGGCGAGGACCTGCTGGGGCAGATCCTGCTCCAGCTCCCGGTCGGCTACGACCTCCTCTTCGGCCGCCCCCAGCCCACCTGACCAGCGGTGCCGCACACCGGCACCGCTCCACCCCGGCTTCATGAAAGGCATGCACCACAGTGATCACCGACGTGCGCGCACCGTCTGAGCACCAGCAGCCGTACGGGACGGCGTACGAGCAGATGCTGGAGAAGGTCCGCTACGAAGGCGCCTACCCCACCCGTGAGAAGGCGGAGGATGCCGTCCGCCTGGTCCTTGCCGGGCTGGGACGCCAGCTGACCGGCGACGAACGCGTCGACCTGGCCGCCCGCCTGCCCCTGGAGGCCGCACGCCTCCTGACCGCGCAGATCCCAGACACCCGGCCGCTGACCGGATGGGCCTTCGTCAAGGACCTCGCCGCCCGCTCCGGCGCCTCCCTGGCCACCACCCGCTGGGACACCGGCTCCGTCTTCGCAGCCGTCGCCGCCCACGCTGGCCCCGACCTCATCACCCGCATCCTCCGCCGGCTCCCCACGGGCTACGCGCTGCTGTTCGGCCAAGCCGAACTCAACCCGGCCGCGTAAACGGCCACCCCGCGCCCGGCGTGCCGCGACAAAGGACCTCCGGCGGCCGGACTCGGTGAAGTCCCCGATCACTTACCCGCAAGGCCCGTGGGCGTCGGGGCTCGCAGGGTGAGATGCGACACAGCGGCACGAGGTGGGGTGGTCCTTCCCGAGGCGGCCTCCCGTGGACCGGGCCGTCGCCCTGCCCCGTCTCATGGCGGTTCCGGGCCGCTCGCCCCATCGCGGGAGCCGCGCGCACAGCTCGGGAGGTGATTTCCGCCCTTCCGCGCCCGGTACCCGCTCTGGTAGACGTGGCGGATCCCGTTCGATTGTCCGTCTCAGCACCGTCGAAAGCACCCCCATGAACCAGGACTCCGATCCCCACCACGTCACCTTCACCATCGACCTCACCGTCGAGGAGGCCCGCCGACGGGCCGAGGTCGTGGCGGCGCTGGGGCCCGACTGGGACCCGGTGGCCGTACTGCGGGAGGAGCAGGCCGCGCACGACCTGCTCTATTCGGGCCTGGACGAGGCGCAGCTGCGGATCCACTCCATGCTGGTGGCCGCAGGTGTGCTGCCGGGACGGGAGCCGGGCCGTGCGGCTTCCCATTGACCCCCACGCCGACCGGGCCCGCCGGGCCTGGGTGGCCTGCCCGGGCTGCGACGACGCCCGCGGCTGCGGGCCCTGCGAGGAGCGCCGCAACTGCTCGGAGCACTGGCGTTATCTGATAGCCAACAAGGGGCCCGAGGTCCACCTGCAGTGCCCGAACTGCACCCACACGTGGACTCTCGACACCGCCCGCGACCGCCGCCGCGGTACGCCGGGCTGACCGTCAGCAGATGCGCGGCAGCTGCTCCCCGAGCGGCATGTCCACCACGCGCGTACCCCCGAGGCCGGTACGGGCGACCACCATCCCCGGATGCGCCTCGACGGCCTCCCCGATCACGGCCGCCCCCGCGCCCAGCGGATGCGCGTGCATCGCGGCGAGTACGGCGTCGGCCTGCGCACGCGGGACGAAGGCCACCAGCTTCCCCTCGTTCGCCACGTACATCGGGTCGAGACCGAGCACGGCGCAGGCGTTGGCGACGGGGGCGGGGACGGGCACGGCCCGTTCCTGGACGACGACGCCGGTGCCCGACGCGGCCGCGATCTCGTTGAGAGAGGCCGCGAGGCCCCCGCGGGTGGGGTCACGCAACACGTGCAGGTCCGGGGTGACCGCGAGCATCGCTTCGACGAGGCCGCCGAGCGGCGCGCAGTCGCTCTCGATCTCGACCCCGAACTCCAGCCCCTCGCGGACGCTCATGATCGCCACACCGTGGACGCCGACGGGGCCGCTGACGATCACCACGTCGCCGGGCGCGACGCGCTGGGGCCGCAGATCGACGCCCGGAGGGATCAGACCGATGCCAGAGGTGTTGATGTAGACGCCGTCGCCGTGGCCGGCCTCCACCACCTTGGTGTCGCCGGTGGCGACCTGGACGCCCGCCGCGCGGGCCGCCGCGCCGAGCGCGTTCGCCACACGGGTCACGACATCGGTCTCCACCCCCTCCTCCAGGATGAATCCGCACGAGAGATAGGCGGCTCGGGCACCGCTCATGGCGAGGTCGTTCACCGTGCCGTTGACGGCCAGGTCGCCGATGCTTCCCCCGGGGAAGAACAGGGGGCGCACGACGAAGGAGTCGGTGGAGAAGGCCAGCCGGGCGCCTCCGAGTTCGACGGTCGCGGCGTCGGTGGTGACCGAGAGCGCGGGGCAGCCGAAGGCGGGCGCGAAGATCTGCTCGACCAGCTCGGCGGAAAGGGCGCCGCCTCCGCCGTGGCCCATCACCACACGTGGCTGGTCGCGCAGCGGTGCGGGACACGTCCAGGCGAGCATGTCGGGCGCCTGCGCCCCGTGGGTGTCGCGCATGAGCTCAGACAACGGAACTTCCCTCCAGAGCCGGGGAGTCGATCGCCGGGGACTTCGGCGAGGGGGTGCCGAGGTCGAGCCGTCGGTAGAGGTAGTACGCGGCGCAGGCGCCCTCGCTGGAGACCATCGTGGCGCCCAGCGGGGAACGGGGCGTGCACGTCGTACCGAAGGCCTCGCACTCGTGCGGCTTCAGCAGGCCCTGGAGCACCTCGCCGCTGCGACACTCGGCCGGTTCGCGGGTGTCGATGCCCTCGACGGAGAACCGGTGCTCGGCGTCGTGTTCGCGGTACCGCTCCGAGAGCCGCCAGCCGCTGTCCGGAATCACGCCGATCCCGCGCCACGCGCGGTCGGTGACCTCGAAGACGTCGTCCAGCATGGCCCGGGCCGCGGGGTTGCCGTCGGGCAGGACCGCGCGCGGGTAGGCGTTGTCGACGGTGTGCTCCCCGCGCTCCAGTTGGAGCACGGTCCGCCGTACGCCTTCGAGGATGTCCAGCGGTTCGAACCCGGTGACGACGATCGGAACCCGGTGGCGTGCGGCGAGTTCGGGATACTCGGCCGTACCCATGACGCTGCACACGTGCCCCGCGGCCAGGAAGCCCTGGACGCGGCAGTCGGGGGAGCGCATGATCGCCTCGATCGCCGGGGGAACCCGGACGTGGGAGACGAGCAGGCTGAAGTTGCGAATGCCGAGCTTGCGCGCCTGGTGGACCGTCATCGCGTTGGGCGGCGCGGTGGTCTCGAAGCCGATACCGAAGAAGACCACTTCGCGGTCCGGGTTCTGCTGGGCGATCCGCAGTGCGTCGAGCGGCGAGTAGACGACCCTGACATCGCCGCCCTGCCCGCGCACCTGGAACAGGTCGCGGTCCGTACCGGGAACCCGGAGCATGTCCCCGAACGAGCAGAAGATCACGCCGGGGCGGGAGGCGATCTCAAGCGCCTTGTCGATCACCTCGAGCGGTGTCACGCACACGGGACAGCCCGGCCCGTGGATCAACTCGACCTCGGGTGGGAGCAGTTGGTCGATCCCGTGCCGGATGATGGTGTGGGTCTGGCCGCCGCAGACCTCCATCAGGGCCCAGGGCCGCGTCACGGTCGCCCGGATCTCGTCGAGCAGCCGCCGGGCCAGCCCGGGGTCCTGGAACTCGTCGATGTACTTCACGGCCGCACCTCTCCGGCCAGGCTCTCATCCGCCGGCCGCTCGTTGCCCGTCGCTTCGGCGGCCGACTCCCACGGGTCGCCGAACTCCTCCTGGAGCATGCCGAGGGTCTCGAACAGCTCCAGCGTCTTTCTGGCCGACTCCTCGTCCAGACGCTGCAGGGCGAAACCGACGTGGACGATGGCGTACTCACCGGGCTTCAGGTCCGGCAGGTACTCCAGGCACACCTCCTTGACCACACCGCCGAAATCGACCGTGGCCATCCGGGTGCCGTCCCGGTCCTCGACGTCCAGTACTTTTCCGGGTACCGCCAGGCACATGGGTGTCTCCTCACTCTCGCTCTCGTCGTGGGGTGCCGGGGGCCGCCCCGCCCGTGACCCGGGCGGCCACGACGAGCTGGCCGAGTGCCAGACCGCCGTCGTTCGGCGGGATCAGGCGATGGCGCAGCACGGTGAAGCCGTCCTCCCCCAGTCCTGCGGCGCAGGCCGAGGAGAGCACCGTGTTGGCGAACACTCCCCCGGTCAGCGCGACGGTCTCCACGCCGGTCTCGGCGCGGGCGGCGACGCAGACCGTGCGGACCAGTCGCGCGACGGCGTGGTGGAACCGCGCGGCGACGACAGACGCGGGCGTCCCGTCGAGCACGTCGGCGGACGCCGCCGCCAACACGGGCGCGGGGTCGGCGGTGAGCGGCGTACCGGCCCGCGGCGGGCCGATCCGGAAGGTGTACCGTCCGTCCGCGGCGACGGCGGGTGCCTGCAGGGCCGCAGCCTCCAGCTCGATCGCGGCCTGCGCCTCGTATCCCGCGTGGTGGCAGATCCCCGCGAGGGAGGAGAGAGCGTCGAACAGGCGCCCCATGCTGGACGTGGGAGCGCAGTTCAGCTGGCGCGCCAACTGCCTCTCGAGAAGCGCGAGTTCTCCCGGCGCGCAGGCTCCCGTGCACGGCAGTGCGGGGTCGGCGGCGAGTCCTGCGGCCCGGAGATGGGCCAGCGCCATGCGGTAGGGCCGCCGGACGGCCGCGTCGCCGCCCGGCAGGGGTACGTAGGCCAGGTGGGCGAACCGCCGGAACGCGGCGTAGTCCGCGAGCAGGAACTCACCGCCCCACACGGCGCCGTCGAGGCCGTAGCCCGTGCCGTCGAAGGCGACGCCGATCACCGGAACCTTCCCGTCGAGGCCGTTCTCGGCCATCGCCGCCGCGACATGCGCGTGGTGGTGCTGCACCGGGACGACAGGCCGCCCGGCTGAACGGTCCCGGGCCCAGCGGGTGGACCGGTAGGCGGGGTGACGATCCGCGGCGAGCAGACCGGGCCGTACGCCCGTGACGGACTCGAGCTGCCGCTCGGCGGAGGTGAGGGCGAGCTGGGTGGCGAGGTCGTCCATGTCGCCGATGTGGGCGGAGAGCCATGCCTGGCGTCCGGCGCCGAGGCAGAAGGTGTTCTTCAGGTCCCCTCCGACGGCGAGGGCGGGGGCGACCTCGACGGGCAGCGTGACCGGCAACGGTGCGTAGCCCCGGGAGCGGCGCAGCGTCAGCTGCTCGCCGTCGCAGACGCGGACGACGGAGTCGTCGCAGGGCACATGGATCGGACGGTCGTGCATCAGCCAGGCGTCCGCCAGACCGGCGAGCCTGGTCAGTGCCTCCACGTCGTCCGTGACGATGGGTTCGCCCGAGAGGTTGCCGCTGGTCATCACCAGCAGCCGGGGCCCTTCCCGGTCTGACGCGCCGAGACCGAGGAGGAGATGGTGCACGGGGGTGTACGGGAGCATGAAGCCGAGGTCGGGGCTCCCGGGGGCCACCGCCCGCGCCGGGGCGGCTCCCCGGCGCGGCCGGGCGTCGCCGCGGCGGCGCAGCAGGACGACGGGCCGGACGGCGCCGGTGAGGAGTTCACATTCGAGCGCGCCGAGGTGCGCGAGGGGCTGGATGTCCGCGAGGTCCGCGGCCATCATCGCGAACGGTTTGTCACCGCGCGCCTTGCGGCGGCGCAGTTCGGCGACCGCGTCGGGGTCCGTCGCGTCGCAGGCCAGGTGGTAGCCGCCCAGGCCCTTGACGGCGAGGATCGCACCGGCGGAGAGCATCCGGCGTGCGGCGGCGATCGGGTCGTCGCCGGGGGCGGCGGCGGAGTCCGAATCGGTGCCGGAGGAGGCCCGGCCGTCCGGTGCGGTGGCCAGGCGCAGCCGGGGGCCGCAGTGGGGGCAGGCGACGGGCTGTGCGTGGAAACGCCGGTCGGCGGGGTCCGCGTACTCGCGTGCGCAGTCCGGGCACATCGGGAAGCCGGCCATGGTGGTGTGGACCCGGTCGTACGGCAGACCCGTGACGATGGTGAACCGCGGGCCGCAGTGGGTGCATGTGATGAACGGGTGCAGATACCGCCGGTCGGCCGGGTCCGCGAGCTCCGCGAGGCAGTCGTCGCAGGTCGCGGTGTCCGGCGGGACGAGCGTGCGGACGGCGCCGCCCTGACGGGAGGGCACGATGGTGAATCCGCTGCCGCCGCTCGCGGTCACCTCGGCCGCCTCGACGGACTCCACCCGGGCCAGGGGCGGGGCGTCGGGGGCGAGGCGGGCGCAGAAGGCGGCGACGTCCGCGGGGTCTCCCTCGACCTCCGCGACGACGCCGTCCGGCGTGTTGGTGACGTGGCCGGACAGGCGCAGCCCGGTGGCGAGGGCGTAGACGAAGGGCCGGAAGCCCACACCCTGCACGACGCCGCGGACGACCACACGGCTGCGCCGCGGGGCCGTGGCGGGTGCGGGTGCGGGTCCTGGGCGCGCCGTGGTCACGCGCCGGCCCGGGCCATCACCGGGGTGTGGACACGGTTCCCCTCGGCCGCCGCGAGGGCACGGTCGAGGAGTGCGCCGGCGCCCCGGCCGTCGCGCACCGAGCTGAGGACGACCTCGACTCCGGGGTTGACCTGCTCCACGTGGGCGCGGAAGGCCGTCTCGTCGAACTCCGCCGCCTCGGTCATGTCGGTCTTGGTGACGATCACCAGCTGGGCGAGGCCGAACGCGGTGGGGTACTTGAGCGGCTTGTCCTCCCCCTCGGTGACCGAGGCGAGGACGACCCGGAGCGACTCGCCCAGGTCGTAGCCGGCGGGGCAGACGAGGTTGCCGACGTTCTCGACGAAAAGCAGCCTGGTGGACTCGGGCAGCCAGTCGTGCAGGTGCCGGGCGACCATGTCGGCCTCCAGATGGCAGAGGCCGTCGGTGAGCACCTGCTTGACGGGGGCGCCCGAACGGGCAAGGCGGCGGGCGTCGTTCTCGGTCGCCAGGTCGGCGGTGAGCGCGGCGGCGGTGACGCCCCGTTCGCCGGCGAGCCGCAGTTCACGCTCCAGCAGGGCGGTCTTGCCGCTTCCCGGGCTGGAGAGCAGGTTGACCACCGTGGTGCCGCGGGCGGTCAGTTCGGTGCGAAGGATCTGTGCCGCGGCCTCGTTCTTGGCGAGGACGGCACGCTGGAGATCGACTGCTCGGCACATGCTCAGCTCTCCTCGGTGATCGGTTGGCGATGTTCTTCGCGTGCCGTCTCGGGGTCGGCCCAGCAAACCTCCCGGATCCGGAGTTCCCGGCCGGAGACGAGTTCGTCGGCTGCGGCCCCGCAGCGGGGGCAGAGGAGTCGCGGCGGCATGCCGACCGCCCAGACCTCGGCGCACGGTTCGCAGCGCGCGGTGCCCGGGACGGTACGGGTGATCAGCTCGGCACCCTCGACGACGGTTCCGGCGCAGGCGAGTTCGAAGCAGAAGGCGAGGGCGTCGGCGACGACGCCGGCCAGCTCGCCCACGTCCAGCTCGATGCTGCGGACGCCGGTGGCCCCGCGGGACCTCGCCGCGTTCTCGACCTGGTCGACGACGGCGACCGCGAGGGACATCTCGTGCATCGGTCTCCGTCCTGTGCGCGGGGGTGGGCCTCGGGCGCCATTAGAGGACGGGCGGCCACGGGGCTCCGCCCGGCGCGCCGGGACCGCACGGCGGTGTCGTCCGTTCGGTGCAGCCGCTCGCGCGACGGGCCGAGGCACGTCACGCCGTGGACACCGTGGGGGGTCACATCCTGGTGATGCGCAGGTAGCGCCGGAGGTCGGGGAGGACTCCCACGACAACGGCCACGACGGCCAGGGCTGTGGTGACTGCGGCGGCGGTGCCGACGACGTTCTTGGACATGGTGCTCTCCGTTTCGGTGTTCATACGGCGGCTTCCTGGCGGACCAGTTCGGTCACCATGCGCACCGCCTCGGGCACGGCGGCGGCGACCTGCGGGCTGAGCCCGATGCCCTCGTCGAGGCAGGCCGGTTCGCAGCCGACGACGAGGATCCGCCGTGGCGGCGCGGCGCCGGTCCCCGCGCACAGGGTGTCGAGCAGGGCGAGGACGGCGTCGGGGGTCATCCGATGGCCGTCGAGCGGCGCGGGCTCCTTACCGGAGGCGCGGTCGCCGGGCGCCGAGGCGTCGATCAGATGGAGCGTCCCCGGTTCTCCGCCGCGAGAGGTGACGTCGACGAGGACGAGGGTGTCCCAGCCGTCGAGGAGTTCGTAGGCGAGGTGGACGCCCCGGACCCCGACGTCGACGAGCTCGACGGAGGCGGGGAGATCCTCCCGGGTGAGCCGCCGCAGGGTCTCCACGCCGAAGCCGTCGTCGGAGAGGAAGATGTTGCCCACCCCGGCCACGAGGGTGCGGCGCGCCCGGGGTTCGGGCGCGGGGCCGTTCACACGTCCTCCAGGGCTTCGACCTCGTCGGGCTGGAAGTAGAGGAACCGGCCCTGTTCGCGGCGGATGTCGGCGCCGGGGTCGTCCTCCACGGTCACCGCGATGTGGACCCCGCCGTCGACGTCGTGGAGGACCGCCTCGACCAGCGCGCTGCGCCCGTCGAGGAAGAGGTCCTGTGCGTCCGTGCGGCGCAGCCGTGGGCGCAGGACGACCCTGCTGCCCGCGCGGACCGCGCGTCCGTCGACGAGGACGTGGTCGTTGCCCGGATCGACGCCGGTGTCCCCGCCTGGGTCCCACCACGGCGTCTCCGGTTCGAGGATGTCGCCGGCCGGCTTCGGTGGCCCGGTGACGCTCTGGAGGCTCCGTACCGCTCCGTGCAGACGCTCGAGGACCTCGGGCGGCATGGTGTCCGCCAGCTCGATCACCGCCGCGGCGCGGGCATCGGTTCCCCTGGCCTCGCGCTTCTCCTCGTCGGTGAGGGCCGCCGTGCGCAGGGCGAGGATCTCGTCGATCTCGGTCGCGTCGTAGAGGGCCCCCGGGCTCTCGGGCGCGATGGCCGGGTGGTCCTCGAGGATGATCGGCGAGGAGAGCATCAGGTCGGCACGGCCGGGTTCGCCGGCCAGGACGGGCCAGGTGTGCAGGTTGCGGCAGGCCGCGACGGCGCCCCTGGCCCACTCCGGCGGATCGGTCATCGACAGGAACGAGCCTCCGTCGATGCGGAGCAGGGTGTGGGTGGCGACGAGGGAGTACGGCAGCGCCGCGTGGCGGTCGGTGTCCCGCTCGGCTGCCCAGGCGCTGGTGTTCTCCACCGTGACCGAGAGGCGCTCGACACGGTACGGGCCGTCGAGTTCGGCTGCCGAGATCCGCACGGCGCCGCTGATCTCCTCGCGGCGGCGAACGAGCCGGCCGAGGACGCGTCCGTCCGGGTCGGCGACCTCCTCCGCCTCTTCGGCGGCGGGCCGGGCGAAGGGCAGGGCGATGCCGTCGCCTTGCAGGTCGCCGACGGGGACGACGAGGGTGACGCGTTCCTCGACGCCCTCGTCCCAGGCCACCAGGACCCGGTCGGCCAGGCGGAGTTCGCCGGTCGGCGCGAAGGTCCCGTCCTCGCGGAGTCCTTCGACCGTACGCCGCTGGGCGCGCAGGAAGCGGACCTCCACGGCGAGTTCGGCGCCGGTCCGGGGCTCCATGAGGCACTCGGTGAGCTGGAAGTCGTGCTCCTCGGCGGCGGCGCTCCAGGAGGGCGGCACCAGGACCCCGAACTGCCAGCGGAGCCGGTTCTTCGCGGCGGACGCCCGGTACGGATAGAGGACGTACCCCTCGAAGAGGACGGCGTCGGCGACGTGCCGGGCGACGGCGAACCGCGCCTCGGTGCCGGGGGTGAAGTCGACCGTGGTCATCGTGTCCTCTCCCCCGCCTCTTCGAGCAGGGACTCGACGGTGGCCTCCCACGACGGGAGGGCCCGGCGCGAGCGGTACGCGAGCAGGGCGTCCATCGCGTCACCGGGGAGCCGGATCCATCCGCAGCCGGGGAAGTGCTGGTCGATCATCTCCCTCCACACCTTCACGGGCATGCGGTGGGAGACCTCCTTGTCCCAGGGAACGGGCTCGACGTGGAAGCCGCCGGCACCGGTGAAGGCGGTGCCGGAGAAGAGCAGGAGCAGTGGGACGTCGCCGTCGGAGAGCGCCCGGAAGTAGCGGGACGCGGCGATGTCGGTGTCGTAGGTGCACGGCACGGCGAGGTCGGTCTCGATCTCGCCGGTGAAGCCGGGCACCATGACGGAGGCCTGGGCGAACTGGACCGGGTTCAGACTGCTGCCCCACCTGGAGCGTTCGCCGAACAGATCGCCCAGGGCCGCGGCCTCGTGGTCGTCGTAGCCGCGCCGGGCCGGTTCGATCCGGATCTGGCAGCGCAGGGCCATGGCGTGAACCCGGGTACCGCCGGTCGCGGTGATCCGCAGCCGGAACACGAGCGTGGGTCCGGCCGCGTAGGCGTCGGCACGGACGTCGGTGCAGCCGAAGGAGAACTCGGTCACTGCCGGCCCCCCTGCGACTCCCGGGCCAGACCACGGACACGGGCGAAAAGGGCGTCGAGGTCCGCGCGCGCCTCCGCGCCTCCGTCGAAGCCCTGCCAGCGCAGTCGCATGCGGCCCACCAGCTCGTAGCAGAGGTCGATCGGCACGAGGAAGCATTCGGTGCGGCCCTCGTGGCGGCGCAGCAGCAGGGCCTCCACGTCGGGTTCGAGGTGGGTGGCGAGCCGCGTGGCGCCGAGGACGCACTGCCAGGCCTCTTCGTCGGGTTCGCTCTCGGTGGCGCCGGCGGGGCTCGGGTAGAGCGCGACCGGCCGGTCGAGTGCGGAGTTGCGGAAGAAGAAGGCCACGGAGACCGGGATCCTCAGCGACTCCCACGCCCGGTCGTCGATCCGGTGGCCCGGGTCGCTCAGGAAGCGGCCGGGGACCGTCCGGAACCGCCCCGGGGAGGCGGCGGAGCGGTCCATGAGTTGCGCGCACGGACCACAGGCGCAGACCAGGGCCCGCTTGTCCGTGTCGACGAGATGCGGGTGACGCTCCTCGGCCGCCAGCGGGGCGCCGCACAGTTCGCAGCGCTCCTCGCGAGGCGGGCGGGGGGCGGTGAACCGGCGCAGGCCCGTGGGTCCCGGCCGGGCCGGGGGCTGCACGGTGCTGTTCGGCGGCCCGCTCACGAGGCGGCCGATGAGCGGCCGTCCGCGCCCGCGAGCGACGGACGGGTGCCGATCTGGAGCAGCGCCGGTTCGCGGGGACCGCCGCTCTCCAGCTCCACGCCCGTCACCTCGGGGGCGAAGCAGGCGAGGGCGTCCACGGCCGCCTGCCGGGCGGACTCCCGGGTGCCGGAGCAGCCGCAGCCGGCCGAGGCGGTGGCCCGCAGCCGTAGCACGCCTGTCGCCGGGTCGAATCCGGCGTTCTCCACGGGCTGTGGCAGGGCGGACAGGGCGCGGTCGATACGGGTCGGAGCGTCCTCGGGGTGCAGTCCGTGCAGGTTGAGGAGGCTGGCGACCAGTGCGTCCGCGAGCAGCGGGCCCATCGGGTCGGCGGGCGGCCGGGCGGCGGGGCGCCCGAGAAGCTCGACGACGCGGGCGATGCCGCTGCCGTAGAACTCCATCAGGACGCGTACGACTTCCTCCGCCGCCGAGCAGGCCGCGGCGTCGCCGCTCTCTGCCAGCCGGTCCAGGACCTCCTCGACCCGTCGGCCCGCCTGTTCGGCGGTCGCCGCGCTCATCCGGCCAGGCCGCTCAGGCCGGTGGGCACGTGCATCTGCTTCACAGTCCGGCCGTTGCCCGTGTACATGTGGACGCCGCACGGCAGACAGGGGTCGAAGCTGCGCACGGCGCGCATGATGTCGATGCCCTTGAAGTTCTCGGGGGGGTTCTCCTCGAAGATCGGGGTGTTCTGCACCGCGTCCTCGTACGGACCAGGGGTTCCGAACGTGTCCCTCGTGGAGGCGTTCCACGGCGTCGGCGGGTATGGGTGGTAGTTGGCGATCTTGCCGTCCCTGATGACCATGTGATGCGAGAGGACGCCCCGTACGGCCTCGGTGAAGCCGACACCGATCGACTCGTCCGGCACGTCGAACTTCTCCCACGTCTGCGTACGTCCGGCGCGGACCTCCTCCAGGCCCTTCTCGGCGCAGTGCAGGGCGACGGCGGCCGCGTACGCCTGGAAGTAGGTCCGGGCGCGGTTGCGCTCCAGGGCGTTGCTCCACTTCGGGATCTTCCACTCGAAGGTGGTCTCCGGCTTGGTCATGGTCCGGGGGAGGTTGATGACGACGCTGTGTCCGGTGGCCTTGATGTAGCCGATGTCGACGAGGCCGGAGAGGGCGGTGGACCACAGGCGCGCGATGGGACCGCCGCCGGTGTCCAGTGCCAGGTGGTCCTTGCCGTCGAACCAGCGCGGGGACATGACCCAGCTGTACTTGTCGTCGAAGTTCCGCTTCTGCGGGGCCGGGATGGTGTGCTGGTTCCACGGATGGCGCGGGTCGACCGGGTTGCCCAGCGGGTCGTGGGTGACGAACTGCTCCTGTCCCTGCCAGTCCTCGTAGTACGAGCTGCCGAGCAGGATGCGGATGCCGAGGTTGATCTCGGTGAGGTCGTTGGTCACCAGCTTGCCGTCGACGACGACGCCCGGGGTGACGAACATCTTCCGTCCCCAGTCGGTCATGTTGGCGTAGGTGAAGTCGCAGTGCTCGGGGTCGTTGAGGGCGCCCCAGCAGCCGAGCAGCACGCGCCGACGGCCTACCTCCTCGTAGCCGGGCAGCGCCTCGTAGAAGAAGTCGAAGAGGTCGTCGTGGAGCGGGACGACGCGCTTCATGAACTCCACGTACCGCATGAGCCGGCTCATGTAGTCGGTGAAGAGCTGGACCGAGGCGATGGTGCCGACGCCGCCGGGGTAGAGCGTGGAGGGGTGGACGTGGCGTCCCTCCATCAGGCAGAACATCTCCCGGGTGTAGCGGCTGACCTGCAGCGCCTCCCGGTAGAACTCTCCTTCAAGGGGGTTGAGCGAGCGCATGATGTCGGCGATCGTGCGGTAGCCGTGCTCGGCGGCGTGCGGGGCTTCGGTGCGCTCGGCGAGTTCAAGGACCCCGGGGTTCGTCTCGCGGACCATCTTCTCGCAGTAGTCGACCCCGACCAGGTTCTCCTGGAAGATGTTGTGGTCGAACATGTACTCGGCGGACTCGCCGAGGTTGATGATCCACTCGCCGAGGTGCGGCGGCTTCACGCCGTACGCCATGTTCTGCGCGTACACGGAGCAGGTGGCGTGGTTGTCACCGCAGATGCCGCAGATGCGGCTGGTGATGAAGTGCGCGTCGCGGGGGTCCTTGCCCCGCATGAAGACGCTGTAGCCGCGGAAGACGGAGGACGTGCTGTAGCACTCCGCGACGCGCTTCTGCTTGAAATCGATCTTGGTGTGGATGCCGAGACTGCCCACGATCCGGGTGATGGGATCCCACGCCATCTCCACCAGTCCGGAGCCGTCACCCGTCGTCTTCGTCGGAGGTGCCATGGTCGTTGTGGTGCCCTTCGTGAGCTCTTCGACTTCGCGAACAGTGGAGTTGGTCGGGGGGTCTGAACGGGATGCGGGAGATCAGGTGGCGGTCACCAGGGCGGGCGGTAGCCGGTGGTGACCCGCTCTCCGGTGTGCCGCCACTTCGGCTCCTTGTCGACGGTCCTGGCCGTCATGCCCCGGAGCCGGCGGATCACCGAGCCGTACACGCCGCTGGCAGATACCGAGACCCTGGCGCCGGGAGGTTCGTCCATGAACGGCATGAACTTGTCCGGGAATCCGGGCATGGTGCACGCGATGCAGATGCCGCCGACGTTCGGACAGCCTCCGACGCCGTTGATCCAGCCGCGCTTGGGGACGTTGCACTTGACGACCGGTCCCCAGCAACCCAGCTTGACCAGGCACTTGGGCGAGTCGTACGTCGAGGCGAACTGGCCCTGCTCGTAGTAGCCGGCGCGGTCGCAGCCTTCGTGCACGGTCGCCCCGAAGAGCCAGGTCGGACGGAGCTTGTCGTCCAGCGGGATCATGGGAGCGGAGCCGACCGCCTGGTAGAGCAGATAGGTCAGTGTCTCCGCGAAGTTGTCCGGCTGGATGGGGCAGCCGGGCACGCACACGATGGGGATGCCGGCATGCGACTTCCAGTCCCAACCCAGGTAGTCCGGGAGACCCATTGCTCCGGTCGGGTTCCCGGCCATGGCGTGGATGCCGCCGTACGTGGCGCACGTGCCGATCGCGACCACGGCGAGCGCCTTGGGCGCCAGCCGGTCGATCCACTCGCTGGTGGTGATGGGCTGGCCTGTCTCCGGGTCGTCGCCGAAGCCGCTCCAGTAGCCCTCCTGCTTGATGGCCTCGTTCGGGATGGATCCCTCGACGACCAGAACGAACGGGTCGATCTCGCCCCGCTCCCCCTTGAAGAACCACTCGATGAACGTGTCGGCACCGCCCACCGGGCCGCACTCGAAGTCGATCAGCGGCCAGTGGACCGCGATCCTGGGCAGTCCCGGCAGCCCCGCGAGGGCGATCTCCTCGATGCTGGGCTGCATGGCGGCGGTCAGGGCCACCGAGTCGCCGTCGCAGCTCAGACCGGCGTTGATCCAGAGGATGTGGATCGGCTTCTCTTCGCTTCCGGGTGCGGCGTCCTGGTCCTGGACCGGGGCCGGATCTACTGCGCTCATCAGTCGCCTCCCGAGGAAGGGTGGGGCAAAGGTCTCATTTCAGACCTAGGTCTTGATTAACAGTCGGCCGTTCCGGCCACGCCCGCACCCGGGCCGTCCGGGGACACCGCTCGGGAAGCCTCCTTCCGGACGAAGGACCGGCGCAGTGCGTGGTAGCTCGCGGCGGGATCGTCGAAGATCCGCCGCATCCTGGAGAGCTCCTGCGCGCGGTGGGTGGCGAGGGGAGCGACGGACTCCCGGCGCTCGTGCTCCGCCTTCTTCGCCGCGATGCGTGGCTGGAGGTCACGGGATGCCAGGCGGAGGGCCAACCGGGTGACCTCGGCGGCGAACCCCCCGGGCCCGCAGTGGACGACCTGGTCGATCAGACCCATGTCGAGCGAGGCTGCCGCGGACACCGGCCGGGCCTCCTCGGTGAGCCGAGCGGCCAGGGCCGGACCCACCTTCCCGGGCAGGGTACGGGTCCAGTACTCCGATCCGTACAAGCCCATGCGCCGGTAGTGCGGATTGAGCACCGAACCGGACCGGCACCACACCTCGTCGGCCGCCAGGGCGAGCATCACCCCTCCGGCGGCGGCGCTGCCCCCGATCGCGCTGACGACGAGCCGGTCGGTCGTGGTGAGGACCGCCTCGACCAGGTCGTTCATGGCGTTGATGTTGGCCCAGGACTCGGCCGCCGGGTCGGCGGCGGCCTCGATGACATGCAGATGGATGCCGTTGGAGAAGAAGTCGCGCTGTCCGCCCAGCACCAGGACGGATGTGGGGCGCCTACGGGCGGTCTCGTACGCGCCCAGCAGGCGGCGGCACTGGTCGGTGCTCATCGCCCCGCCGGGGAACGTGAACGACAGGACGCCGACCGGTCCCTGCTCGCGGTACCGGATGTCGGACCAGGTACGCCTACCGGGCTCCGCCCGCTGTCCGGTCCGTACGGGTGCCGGGAGTTCGGGGAGCTCCGGCAGTCGGCCCGCGAGAGCCAGGGTGGCGGGAAGCTTGCAGGCACGGGGCCGGCCCGGCCCGGTGCGAGCGCGGAGCTCGGGGATCCACACCGCGCCGTCCACCGTGGCGCGACAGATCGCGCCCGCCCGGGTGGCGAGCAGTTCGCCGGGCCTTCCGCGCAGCCGGTCCTCCGCGTGACCGCCGTGCAGGAACCACTCGGCGCCGAGCAGCCGGTCGCGTACGCCGGGCTGGGAGTCGGCGGCCCGCAGGGTGCGCAGAACGGTCTCGGTGGTGGCCTCGCGCCACAAGATGCGGCGCGCCTCCTGGCGGAGAGCGGGACGGGCGCGGATCTCGCCGGTCTGCTGAGCCGGTGTCACCCCGGCGGCGACCCGCTCGACGGCGAGGAGCACGGCGGCGACGGCGGCGTCGGACAGCTCGTTGCGGTACAGATCGCTCTTGCCGACCTCCGGGACGCGGAAGGCGGCGGAGGCCCAGACGTCGCCCGCGTCCATCTCCTCGTCTGCCTGGAGGACGGTGACGCCCCACTCGTCGGCCCCCTCGTGGATCGCGTGGTCCAGCGAGGTCGGCCCCCGGTCGCCCACGGGCCCGGGGTGCACGATGAGGCAGCGATGCGCCGTCCACACGTCCCGGGGTACGACGGCCTTCAGCATGGGTGCGACGACCAGGTCGGGCGCGTGGCGCGCCACGGCCTCACGCACGGCTTCCCCGTCGGGGGTGACCTCCACGGGAACGGTGTGCCCTCGGTCGCGCAGCTCGACCAGGACACGCTGGGTGAGGCTGTTGAAGCTGCTGGCGATGAGCAGGATGCGCATGGGCGGCCCTTCCGGATCGCGGCGGACGGTGCGGCCCGGGGAACTCGCGGTCCCACCGACCGCCTGCGATCCTCGGGCACCGCGGGCCGGGGAGAAGCACGACGGAGCCCGCACCTCACCCGTTCGAGGCGGGCGTCCGACCGATTGGCGGGGGATCACGGTGCCGGGGTCCTGGGATCCCGCCCTCGACAGGCTCCGCAGACGGGCGACTTCGCCCGGCGCCGGGCACCTCCTGGACGCGGGCGGGTCCGCAGCGTCGCCCCCATGCCTGTACTCGTCACAGGAGGAGCTTCATCGGCTCACGCATCGTCACGACCTCACGAAGGCCGGGCACGATCCGGCGCACCGCACGGGCCGGGACCGGCACCGGGACGGAACCCGGCGGCCACCGAGCCGACGGCGCGGGCCGGCCTTGCCCTGAGAGGACAGCGGCTGGACACTGACGCGGTCCGGGGTGCGGCTGTGGAGCGAGGGCGTGGCCGAGGTCCCGTACAAGCTGCGTCCGCGCATCGGTTCACAGAGAGACAGACACGGAAGCCAGCCGGGTCACGGCGGTCCACTCAACTACGAGGACACGCACCGCGGGTGATGCGGCACGTGAATGGCGGGTTGTCGTTGTCCGCGGATGGCCAGTTGTCGTCGCACTGGCTGTGCGCGCTGTCGGATTCGGCGTGTCGCGAGCGCCGAGCCCCGCCCAGGAACGTGCGCCCGTGCCGAGCGGCTGAGCGTTCTTCGCTACGCCATAGTCGGAGCCATCAGCCGAGCCGTAGGTGATGGGCCGCACGGCGCTTCGAGATCGGGCTCTGCGATCCGACCGTTTCCGAGGTGCGGTTTGCCGGGTCGGTGCCGGCGGCCCGTGGGTGGCGGCAGGACGCCTCGTCGTGGCAACGAGAGACGGTAGCGACGAGACGTAAGTCATCGGGTTGTGCGACCAGACCCTCGGGCCTTCCCCCGTGATGGTGGACAGGCATCGTTCATCACGCGGCGAACGTGAGCTCAGCCGCGTGGTGTCGGGGTTCGTGGTCGTCGGGGCTGAGGTGGCCGTTGGCGGAGTGCCGACGGCCCGCCACCAGCACCCTGGCGAACCAGGCCCGGTTCGGGCCCGCGACCATCACGTCCCCGGACGCACGACAGGCCGCCCTCTCATGGACGAGAGAACGGCCTCCGACCTGCGTTTCCGCACAGTCGGGACGACAGGATTTGAACCTGCGACCCCTTGACCCCCAGTCAAGTGCGCTACCAAGCTGCGCCACGTCCCGGTGCCCGTAGTCGCCGGGGTTCCCGGCGGCGGCGTGCAGGAGAACATTACCGCACTTCGCGTTGCGGCACGTCGCAGGGGTGCAGGGGGACAATGGGGGCGTGAGTGAAGAGTCGGCGGGTGGGCGGCGGGACCGGGATGCGGAGGGGCGGGCGCGCAGCGCGCGGCCCCGGGACGGGCTGGGGCGGCCGTTGCCGTACGGGGCCGAGGGCGTCGCACGACAGCCCGAGGGGGTGGCGCGGACGCCCGAGGAGACCGTGCGGGAGGCGCAGCGGCTGCTCGACGCGGGGATGCCGTTCCACGCGCACGAGGTCTTCGAGGACGCCTGGAAGACCGGGCCCGCCGGCGAGCGCGACCTCTGGCAGGGGCTGGCGCAGCTCGCCGTGGGGCTCACCCATGCGGCGCGGGGGAACACGACCGGCGGGGCCCGGCTGCTGCGGCGGGGAGCGGCGCGGGTCTCCGGTTGGCCGGAGACCGGTCCGTACGGCATCGATCTGCCCGGACTCGTCGTGTGGGCACGGGAGTTGGCGGAACGGGTGGCTGCGGACGGCCCGGCGGTCGATGCGGCCGCCGAGGCTCCGCGGTTGAGGCGGCCGACGACGACCCGCGGTTGAGGCGGCCGTCGGCGACCCGCGGTTGAGGCGCGCTAGGGCTCCTGGAGGAGGACCACTTCCAGGGTGCGGGGGCCGTGTACGCCCTCCACGCGGTCGAGTTCGATGTCGCTCGTCGCCGAGGGGCCGGAGATCCAGGTCAGCGGGCGTCCGGGGTCGAGCCTCGGGAGGGCCTGCGGGACCGACGCGACGAGCTGGGACGGGACCCGGACGACGCAGATGTGGTGGTCCGGGATCAGGGTGATGCGGCGGCGGCCCTGGTCCGGTGCTCCGTCGAGGACGAGCGTCCCCGTCTCGGCGATCGCCAGCGCGCAGCCGGTGACCACGCTGTCGACGGCGTCCAGTTCCGCGGGGGTGCTGCCCGCCCGGTCGTGGATCCGGGTCGGGTCGGCCGCCGCCAGCCACTCCGGCGGGAGGGCCGGCGGGACCAGGACCGTACGGGAACCGCGCTCGGCGAGCAGGCGCATCAGCAGGTCGGCGATCCCCGCACCGTCCGTGCGGTGCACCAGCGCACGGTACTCCGCCAGGTTGCGGTGGAGGAGGTCGACGAGGGCCTGCGGGTCGTCGTCGGGTGTGTGCGTGGACAGGTACGCGCGGTGGGGGCTCTCGGCCGGCGGCGCGTCGGCCACGGCCTCGCGGATCCGGGCCAGGATGGCGTCTCGGGTGCTCACGTGCGGTTCCTCTTCCACCAGTCGCGGAACGACTCCTCCGGTACCTCCGGCAGCTCCCTGCTCTCCGTCCACGCCGACGCCCCCGGCAGGCGCTTGGGGTGGAGGCGGCGAGTGCTCGTCGCCAGCCGTTCGGCGGCGGCGAGGGCCCGGGGGCTGCCGAGGACCGCGCCCGCCGCCTTCATCGCGGCGCGCTCCAGGCGGTGGCCGCCCTGCTCCGCGACGCGTTCGCGCAGGTGCACCAGGACCTCGGGGATGTCGATGGCCACCGGGCAGACCTCGTAACACGCGCCGCACAGCGAGGAGGCGTACGGGAGTGACGCGTCGATGTCGCTTTCTGTGCCCCGGAGTTGCGGGGTGAGGATCGCGCCGATCGGACCCGGGTAGACCGAGCCGTACGCGTGGCCGCCGGCCCGCTCGTACACCGGGCAGACGTTCAGGCAGGCCGAGCAGCGGATGCAGCGCAGGGCCTGGCGGCCGACCTCGTCGGCGAGGGTGGCGGTGCGGCCGTTGTCGAGGAGGACGAGGTGGAAGTCCTTCGGGCCGTCGCCTGCCGTCGTGCCCGTCCACATCGTGGTGTACGGGTTCATCCGCTCGGCTGTCGAGGAGCGCGGGAGGGTCTGGAGGAAGACCTCCAGGTCCCGCCAGGTGGGCACCACCTTCTCCAGTCCCACGACGGAGATCAGGGTCTCCGGGAGCGTCAGGCACATCCGGCCGTTGCCCTCCGACTCCAGGACGACGAGGGTGCCGGTCTCGGCCACCATGAAGTTCGCGCCGGAGACGGCGACCTTGGCGCGCAGGAACTTCTCCCGCAGGTGCAGCCGGGCCGCCTCGGCGAGGTCGGCGGGCGTGTCGGTGAGGCCGTCGGGGGCGGGGCGGCCCCACTCCCCCATCTCGGCCCGGAAGACGTCCCGGATCTCGCCGCGGTTGCGGTGGATGGCGGGGACGAGGATGTGGGACGGGCGGTCGTGGCCCAACTGGACGATGAGCTCCGCGAGATCGGTCTCGTACGCGGCGATGCCGGCGGCTTCCAGGGCCTCGTTGAGGCCGATCTCCTGGGTGGCCATCGACTTGACCTTGACCACCTCGGTCTCGCCGGTCGCCCGGACGAGGTCGGTGACGATGCGGTTCGCCTCGTCGGCGTCCGCCGCCCAGTGGACGGTGCCGCCCGCCGCGACGACCGCCTCCTCCAACTGGACCAGATAGCGGTCGAGATGGCGGAGGGTGTGGTCCTTGATCTGCTTTCCCGCCTCGCGGAGGCGGTCCCAGTCGGCGAGTTCGGCGACAGCGGCGGCGCGCTTGTCCCTGATGGTGTGGGTGGCGTGCCTGAGGTTGGCGCGGAGGGTCGCGTCGCCGACGGCGGTCTTCGCCGCGACGGGGAAGGCGGGCATGCCGAGGAAGGTTCCGCTCACTGCCAGGGCTCCGTCTCCGTGCTCGCCAGGATCTCCGCCAGGTGCAGGGTGCGCAGCGGGGTGTCCGCGCGGCGCAGGATGCCGTCGAGGTGCATGAGGCAAGAGTTGTCGGCTCCGCAGAGCACCTCCGCCCCGGTGTCGGCGGCGTGGGCGATCTTGTCGCGGCCCATGGCCGCGGACACGTCCGGATTCTTCACGGCGAACGTTCCGCCGAAGCCGCAGCACTCCTCCGCGCCGGGCAGTTCGACCAGTTCCAGGCCCTTGACCGCCTCGAGCAGCCGGCGCGGCCGGTCGCCGAGGCCGAGCAGGCGCAGTCCGTGGCAGGAGGGGTGGTACGTGACGGTGTGCGGGAAGGACGCTCCGACGTCGGTCACCCCGAGGACGTCCACCAGGAACTCGGTCAGCTCGTGGACGCGGGGCGCGAGCGCGGCCGCCTCGGGGCCGAAGCCGGCGTAGTGGGCGCGGACCATGGCGGCGCAGGAACCGGAGGGGGTGACCACGTGCTCGTACCCGCGGAACGCCTCGGCGAGGCGCCGGGCGAGCGGCGCCGCCTCCTTGCGGTACCCCGTGTTGAACTGCGGCTGGCCGCAGCAGGTCTGGGCGGCCGGGAAGTCGACATCGACCCCCAGCCGTTCCAGGATGCGGACGGTGGCCACCCCCGTGGCGGGATACAGGGCGTCGTTGACGCAGGTGACGAAGAGTGCGACACGCATGGGCGCAGGATACGCCCGGGGCGGTCCGCCGCCGCGTGTTTCACCAGGTGAGATGGAGGGCCAGGGGCGAGCGGTGGATCATCGTCGGTCGCATCTCGACCGCGTGGTCCTTCGCGAGCCGCAGCCCCGGCAGCCGACGGGTGAACAGCTCGAGAGTCAGGCGGAGTTGGCCGCGGGCCAGCTGGGAGCCGGGGCAGCCGTGCGCGCCGTACCCGAAGGCGACGTGCCGGGCCGGCGGGCGGGTGATGTCGAAGACGTCGGGATCGTCGTGCCGCCCCTCGTCACGGTTGGCGGAGCCATACGCCACGAACACCGTTGCCCCGGCGGGCAGTTCGGTGCCGGCGACGGTGACCGGGCGGGTGGTCGTACGGCGGAACCCCTGGACGGCGGTGTCGAAGCGGGCGGCCTCCTCCACCGCCCCGGGTATCAGCTCGGGCCGGGCACAGAGCAGCTCCCACTGCTTCCGGTCGTCGCGGAGCAGGTGGTGGAAGGTGTTGCCGATCAGGGCGGTGGTGGTGAGGTGGCCGGCGATGAGGAGGTTCTGGAGGTTGGAGACGAGTTCGGCGCGCTGGTCGTCGGTGAGCTCGCCGTCGCCGGGGGCGAGGGCGGCGACCATCGCGGAGCAGAGGTCGTCGCGGGGCTCGGCGCGGCGGGCGCGGGCGTACCGGTCGAGTAAGTGCTGCAGGGTGACGACGTCCTCGGCGGCGGCGAGCTGGGCGGCCTCGTCGAGCGGGCGGAAGAGGAGCTGCTCGGCTTGGTGGCCGCCGTGCACGGCGGCCGGGACGTCCGCCGGGTCGAAGCCGATGAGCCGGCCGATCACCGCGCCGGGGAGCCGGCGGGCGTACGAGGCCATCAGCTCGGTGCGGCCGTCGGCGGCGAAGCCGTCGAGGAGGGCGGCGGCCCGCTCGGCGGCGTACGGCCGCAGGGCGGTGACGCGGGCGGCGGAGAGCCCGCTGTTGAGCGGGGCGCGGTGGCGGCGGTGCGCGGGGCCGTCGGTGGAGACGACGGTGGGACGCTTGGCGAAGCCGCCGGCGAGGACGCCGAAGGCGGCGGGCGCGGGCATGACGTCGGGCCGCAGGGCCTGTTCGGACGAGAAGTCGTCCGACCGGAGCAGGACCTCGCGCACGTCGGCGTCGCGGGCGACGAGCCAGGCGTCGAGTTCGGGGACGAAGGTCAGTCCCTCGGCCCGGCGGGCGCGGGCGTAGAGGGGGTAGGGGTCGCGGTACAAGTCGTCGAGCCGCTGCTGGTGTTCGGACCGTTCCTGCGCTGCTGCGTCCACGCTCGCCTCCGGACGGGAAGGGTGCGGTGCTTCGTTGCGGTGCACGGTGGTGCGGTGCGTGCGGCCATGGTGACCGGGTCCGGGCGTGCGTGACTACGGCACGAAGGATGAAGATTTC
Organism: Streptomyces solicamelliae; assembly: GCF_045348655.1. Classification (NCBI taxonomy): domain Bacteria; kingdom Bacillati; phylum Actinomycetota; class Actinomycetes; order Kitasatosporales; family Streptomycetaceae; genus Streptomyces; species Streptomyces solicamelliae. The sequence continues at coordinate 6,346,772 of NZ_CP160404.1, read as the reverse complement.
CCGGCGTGGCACCGTGCACCCCGAGGACTACGGACGCACGACGACGTTGCCGACCTTACGGCCACGGTCGACCCGCCGATGCGCTTCGGCGATGTCGCACAGGGGATAGGTCCGGTCGATCACCACGGTGATCGCGCCCTCGACAGCCAGTCGCAGCAGGAACTCGAAATCCTCGACGCGTTCGGGTGCGGGGCCCGCGACGACATTGCCGCGGGCGCGAACGGTGTCGCCCAGGCCGGCGACGGCCAGCAGCAACACCCCTGTGGGGCTCAGCAGGCGCCGACCCGACGCGATCGAGAGGTTGCCGACGACGTCCAGCACCACGTCGAACCGGTCGGCGATGCCGGCCAGGTCGTCCTGGGTGTAGTCGATGACCCGCGCTGCCCCCAGGTCGGCCACCAGGCCGGCGTTGGCCGTGCTGGTCACGCCGGTGACCGTCGCGCCGAAGTGCTTCGCCAACTGGACGGCGTTCGTGCCGATCGCGCCCGACGCACCGTTGACGCACACCGTCATGCCGGGGCCGACCGACGCCTTGTCCCGCAGGAAGTACAGCGCTGTCGAGCCTCCGAACAACAGCCCTGCCGCATCCTCGTGGCTCACCGCGGACGGCTTCCCCGCGAGCTTGTTCGCCGCGACCGCGACGTACTCGGCATGGGCGCCCATCCTCACTCCGGTCATGCCGCACACCTCGTCCCCCGGGGCGAAGTCCAGGACGCCCGCGCCGACGGCCACGACCTCACCGGAGAAGGAGCTGCCCAGGACGGTTCGTCGCGGGCGGAAGACGCCGAACGCCAGCCGGGCGAACACCCCGAACCCGGAGGGGAACCGGGCCCCACGGATGCGCGAGTCGGCCGAGGTGACCGCCACCGCTTTGACCCGCACCAGCACCTCGCCACCACGTGGCGCGGGCCGCGGAACCTCTCTGACGCGTACGACGTCGGGCGCGCCGTACCTCTCGACGACTGCTGCCTGCATGCCCACTCCTTACGGGTGTAAGCCTGGCTGCCACGGTAGCCTTACGGGTGTAAAGCAGCAAGGCATCACCAAGCCCGATTCGAGAGGTTCCGTCATGCCCCGGCGTCCCGCGCTCAGCCACGACCGCATCGTCGACGCCGCGGTACAGGTGGCCGACCGCGGCGGTCTCGCCCAGGTGAGCATGCGCAACGTCGGCAAGGAGCTCGGCGTCGAGGCGATGTCGCTCTACCACCACCTGGCCGGCAAGGACGCCCTGCTGGACGCCCTGGCGAACTGGATCTTCACCACCATCGAGCTGCCCGAACCCGGCCGACCATGGCGACAGGCGATGACCGACCGCGCGACGTCGGCCCGCACCGCCCTGGCACGACACCCCTGGGCCCTCGGCCTCATCGAGTCGCGCCGTTCACCGGGCCCGGCCCTGCTCCGACACCACGACAGCGTGCTCGGCTGCCTGCGCCACAACGGCTTCCCGATGACACTGGCGGCGCACACCTTCTCCGTGATCGACGCCTACGTCTACGGCTTCGTACTCACCGAACTGAACCTGCCCTTCGACACCGACGCGGGAGTCGGGGAGTTCGTCGACGAGATCCAGGACCAGCACTCCCCCGAGGCCTACCCACACCTGACCGAGCTGATCACCGAGCAGGTCAGGAACCAGGACTACTCCTACGGCGACGAGTTCACGTACGGCCTCGACCTCATCCTCGACAGCGTCGCATCACGCCTACGCGGCCCTGCCCCGACGTGAGGATCAGGACCTGATCGGCGCTTCGAGGATGGAGCGACGACGGTACGAGCCCTCCTGCGGAGCATGCCGTGCGGAAGCGGGACGCCACACCGTGTGGGGCCGCGCCCGGCCGGCCGGCTCCGGGGTACGGCGAAGAGCCATCCCCACGCCCTGCCCGACGAACAGCACCAGGAACACCCCGTAGTGGGAGGACGCCACCTGACCGAGCAGGCATCCAGCTATCAGCACCTGACCGATCACCATGCCGGCACGCCTGCCGATTCGGTCGGCGATGACTCCCGTCGGCAACTCCGCAAGTCCGCTGACCAGGTAGAGCAGCGTCTGAAGGAGAGCCACTTGCCCGGCGGAGAAGCCTCGCTGCTGAAGGAAGAGGACGAAGACGCCTCGCTGGAACAGCGAGTTGGCGAGCACGGCGTAGACGCAGAACGGGCGCGTGACGCTTCGAGCTGCATCGTCGACCGCAGCCCCCCCACGTACCTCCGTGGTGCCGGTCATGCTGCGGGCTCCCCCTGGCGACTCCGGTGCTACTGGACGTTCTCCTGTCCGATCGCGCGGAGGACATCGGCGAGCCAGACCAGGTGGTGGCCCACGGCTCGGTCCGGGTCGACGAGTAGGTCTTCAAGGTGTTGCCAGGACTCGGACAGCTGCCCGATCGTGATCGTTCTCGGTTCGTTGGGGACGTCGTAGAGTTCGTCGCCCGGAACAGACCAGAAGTAGTCGCGTTCGAGCGCCACCGTGCTGCCGGCTGACGCTTCGATGTGTCGCAGTGCCACCTCGAAGGCGTGGCGGAGCTGATCAAGCGGGATCTGCAGAGGTTCGCTGTCCATGCGGTCATCTTGTCGATCAGAGCCGGGGGTGCCACTCACCCCGGCCTCCAAGACGCTGCGGCACTCAAAGGTTCTAACAGAAGCTGTTGATCACGTTGCCGTCGGGGTGCTGATCAAGCATCAGTTGTGCCGGATCGGCTAAGCCAGGGGCCGGTCCCGAAGCGGAACCGTGCAGTTCCAGCTGGAAGCGGTGATCCGACCGAGGAGGCTCGCCGATCTGATGCTCGCGGCCGGGCGGATGAGGGGGGTTGAATGGTAGGGCGCCGTGGAATGAAACAACACGCTTGGATTGCCGCGGCAGCACCGACGGAAGAGGCGGAATGACGGGTGACACGAGACCCCTGATCGAGGCCATCGGCGGTCTTGATGCCCTGCGCCGACTGAGCAATACCTTCTACGACAGCGTCTTGACGGATCCGCTGCTCGCGCCCGTCTTCGCCCACTTCACCCCCACCCATACCGAACACGTGGCTATCTGGCTCGCCGAAGTCTTCGGCGGGCCGACGCGGTTCACCGACGAACTCGGCGGCCACCCCGCTCTGCTGCGCGCCCACCTGGGTCTGTCGATCACCGAGGAACAGCGGCTGCGCTGGATGGAGCTGATGACGAAGGCCGTCGAAAAGGAACTCCCGGCCGACGAGCTGCTGCGGCGCCGTGTCATCGAGTACTTCGACTGGGGTACCAGGATCGCCCGTGACGTGTCAGCAGATCCGGCCGGAACCGACGTCGGAGAACCGGGCCCCACGCCCCGATGGGACTGGAACGGACTGGCCTGACGTTCCCCCCTTGCCCCCGGCCGGCCGGAACGGCACGATCACGATCACGTGGCTCTCTCGATGGCCCGCTCGGCATCACCGGCCGCAGGGCGAGGACGCGGCGCGGAGCGCGTGGTGCTGGGGCGCCGAGGTGAGCGGCCGCTGTCGTCACATCGGGCACTCGACATGACGCCGAGGGGCTGAACGACCTGCGGCTCGCTGCGGCGACGAGACCATCAGGTACACGCCCGCCCGTACGGAGCCCGACGGGAACGGCGGCCTCCCCCGAGTCGGGGGCGGCTGCCGTGGTCCAGCCGCTCTACAGGCCCGGCCCGTTGTACGCGCCGCGGTGCGGCTTCGTCGTCGCGGACACCGGGTTCGCCCAGTAGTCCCGGCCCCCGTTGCCGCTGATCACGGAACCGTTGTTCAGGCCCGGGGACGTCGAGCGCAGCTTGTAGCCGTCGACGGCGTGGATCGTGTCACCGCCGGTGCCCGGGTTCACGAACTGCGGGTCGCCCACGATGCCGTTGGCCGTCGGCCGGGGTACGCCCTGGAAGACGTTCCACCACCACCCGATACCCGTGCCCGTGGGCAGCCGAGAATCGGCCGTGCCCACCCAGATGTTGTTCTCCACCACGCTCTGATCGGGCAGCGTGATGTTCAGCTTCTTGGCTGTGCAGTAGACGACGTTGTTGTACATGTGCAGCGCGGACCGGCCGGCGCTGTTGCTGCTCATGCGGCAGTCGTTCTCGGAGATGTTGAAGCGGATGATCTGCTTCGCGCCGCCGATGGTGCCGCAGCCGTCGCAGTCGAGGAAGAACCCGCCGATGTTGTCGCGGCTGAAGTTGTACTGGATCAGGCAGGTGCCGGTGTTCCCCCAGTCGCAGTCGAACGCCTGGCTGTCGGCAACCGACATGCGTGTGATGCCGTAGACGGCGTTCTTCTGGATGGTCGGGTTGTGGTCGCCGAGCACCCATATGCCGGCGAAGTTTCCTCCGGAGAACGGATAGACGCCGTTGCCGACGCCGGAGGCGTTGTTGTACTGGATCATCGGCGCGTTCGCGTAGCTGGCGATGATGCCGTCGCCGCCGACGTCCTTGATGACGTTGTGCTCGATGAGGACTCCGGAGCCCTTGACCGCCATCGCCCCGACGCGGATCTTCAGGCCGCCGCCTCCGGTGTTGCTGATCTGGTTGTGGTGGACACGGATGTCGTTGAGGGTCGAGTTCGTGCCGCTCGCGCCCGTGACGATGCCGGCGGACTGGACGAAGTCCTCGGTGGTCGGGCTGTTCTTGTTCGTCTGGCCCGCGACACGGTCGATCACGAGGTTGCCGACGTCAAAGCCGCGGTGCGCCGTGCCGTCGGTGGCCGAGATCCGCAGACCCGTACGGCGGGCCGGCGATGAGGCGGGGTTCGTCAGCTTGAGGTCGCTGATCCGCCAGTGGTCCTGATCGGTCAGCGAGACCGCGTTCGCCGCGCCGCCGCCGTCGATCACCGGCAGAGCTCCGGAGCCGTAGCGGGTGAGGGTGATGGGGGCGGTGGGGGTGCCGCTGCCCTTGGGGGCGAGGGATCCGGTGCAGGTGGTACCGGAAGCGAACGCGAGCGTGTCACCAGGCGCGTACGTCCTCCCGTTCGCCTGGCCGATCGAGTTGAACGGCGCGGCCTGACTGCCGTCACCCGCCGCAGATCGCGAACAGTCCACATAGGTGGTGCTCGCTACGGCCGAGGCGGGCCGGCCGGTCATTGCGACGGTTCCGGTGAGCGCGAGCGCGGCGGCGACGAGTCCGCCGCCCACCCCCCGCCAACGGGGAAGTGCTCCGATGGACATGACACAACACCCTTCTGGAGGTCTGGTGCCGCCAGAAGGTAAGAGCGAATGGTGATCGAGTCAACGCAATCTTGTCGATTGATCGAATTTCGATCAGGATGCGCGGGATCGGTCACGCGTCGGCGGTGCCCGCCCCGGGCTGGGGGCGGGCACCGTGGTCATGCTCGGCCGGACGGTTCAGACCTGGCCTCGCCACGCGCCGGTGGCCTGGCCGCGGTCCTCGATGAAGTGCTTGAAGCGCTTCAGGTCGCCCTTCACCTGCCGGTCGATGAATCCGAGCCTGTCACCGATGTTCTCCGCCATCCCCTCGGGATCGAAGTCCATCATCAGGGTCACCTCGGTGTGGGACGGGTCGATCCGCCGGAACGTCACCAACCCGGACTGCTCGGTCTCGCCGCCGACGGTCACCCATGCGACCTTGGTGTCCGGGATCTGCTCGGTGATCTCCGCGTCGAACTCTCGTTCCACTCCAGCGATCTTCGTCACCCAGTGCGTCATCGTGTCACTGCGCTGCTCGATCCGCTCCACGCCGTCCATGAACTGGGGGAACGACTCGAACTGGGTCCACTGGTCGTAGGCTGCGCGGACCGGGACGTCGACCTCGATGGACTCCTTGACCAGCGACATGCTCATACCTCCTGGGCGATCGCGAAAGGGCCGGGAAACGGCGTCCCGGGGAACGCCGGACCCCGCTGCGGCATCTCATGGGTGCCCGGCACCACCGCCCCTGCCCCACGAGGCTGATGGCACACACCACGAAGGAGCCGTCTCCCTGCACCAACTGGGCCGTCCCGGTCGCGCCGACGGTCGCAAGGTGCGCGACCGGGCCGTGCGCCCACCGTTCCCGCTGGGAAGCGCAGGGCGTGCGATGTCGTGCAGCGGCTGCGAGGGTCCGGACGTCGGTTCGGACCGCGATCACAGCTCGCCCGCCGCCGCGGGAGCGAAGTGGTGCAGCTCGTCGGCGCCGGGCCGAATGACTCGGTAGCTGCTCTCCGGTACCTCGTTCCACGCGCCGGGCAGGTCGTCGAGGGGCTCCGAGACGATGAGGCGCGACTCCTCGGAGATGTCCCTCAGGAACGCGACGTCGGGATGCAGCTTGCGCAGGTCCTCCACGCGGCTGCTGTAGAACAACGAGCGCGAGGCCCGCTCGCTGGAGTATCGGAAGGCCCAGACGCGTTCGCCCTCGGTGATGGCGAGTGTCATCTGCAGCGGCAGGTCCACCCCATGACGTCGGCCGACGTGCTCCACCGCCCCGGCCATCCGGGCCACCGCGGAGGGCGGGTCCTGGTCCAGACCGTAGGTGAGGGCGAGGAAGAACATCACCTCGGAGTCCGTCGTGCCTTCGAGGTCGGCGAACAGCGCCGGGTCGATCAGCAGGGTGAGGTCACGGCGCAGGAGGTGGAAGCGGTCGATGGCGCCGTTGTGCATGAACATCCACCGACCGCGTCGGAACGGGTGGCAGTTGGACTGCTGTATCGCCGTCCCGGTCGACGCCCGGATATGCGCGAAGAACAGCGGCGAGCGAATGTGATCGGCCAACTCCCGGAGATTGCGGTTGTTCCATGCGGGGCCGACGTCCCGGAGCAGCGCCGGGGTGTTGGTCTCCTTCGTGTACCAGCCGATGCCGAACCCGTCGCCGTTCGTCGTCTCGACGCCGAGTTTCGCGTACCGGCTCTGGTCGATCAGCGAGTGCGCCGGCTTGTACAGGATGGTGTCGAGCAGCACGGGAGTTCCGGCGTACGCGAGCCATCGGCACATACGTGATCACCTGTGTCCCTGCCGTACGACGGAAGGGAGGCCCCTTCCGGTCTGTCCGCGGGCACCGCTCGGCGACTGTTCCTCGGGGCCGACCACGGGTGCGAGTCGTCCGTCTCTCATTCTCGGACTCGCCCCCGGACAGCGCCACGCGGGCGGTCGACGGCCGCGTCGTACTGCAGCGGACGGATCGCTGCGGGACGGGGTGGTGTGGGGCGGGGCGGGGCGGTGTGGGGCGCTCGTCGTCCACGGCTCCGGAAGCTCGCCGTCGACGCCTGCGGTCCCTCCGCGGGCTCTCCCGCACGGCCGACCCCGTGCGTCCGCACGGCCGATCCCGTGCGGGAGAGTGGGGTTTGCGCCGCCCCGTCTCGGCTAGACGACCGACATGAGTGCATCAGAGAAGCGCAACGAGAACGAGTCCCGTGACAGCGGTTCGCGTGCCGCCTTCAACAGCACTGTGCACGCGCTGAAGGACATGGAGGCGGCGGCGACCGGGACACTGACCGAGCTGCCCGCTCCGCTCGCCGAGAAGACCCTTGCGGCCGTCCACGCCGTCCGGGGAACGGGCGGACGGCTGTGGAGGAACCTGCGCGCCCGCAAGGCGCTGGCAGGTGGCGGCGTCGCGTGCGCGGCGGCCGCGCTCACCGGCGCGTACGCGCTGGGGCACCGGGCCGGTCTGCGCCGCCGCGGCCCGCTCTCCCGCCTGACCGGCGGCCGCATCTGACCGTGCGCCGACGCCGAGCGTCGCGTGCGGAGGGCCCGTACGTTGCGCACGGCGACCGTCGACGAGGCGCGTGACCCCGGGCCGCGGTCCGGGGTCACGCGCCTCGTTCGCCGGCAGCATGCCCGAGCGGCGGCACACGTTCCGCGGAAGGAGGGGGAGCGGGCGGCGTTCCCTCGCCGAACGGTCGCCCGCCGAAACGCTCTCGCCCATGCGGCGAGAGCCAGTTGCTCGTGTCCGGACCCCGGGGGACGACTCCCGTCGGGTTGATGTCGCTGTGGACGACGTAGTAATGCGCCTTGATCTGTTCGAAGTCGACGGTGTCGCCGAAGCCGGGCGTCTGGAAGAGGTCGCGCGCGTAGGCCCACAGCGCCGGCAGCTCGGTCAGCTTCTGCCGGTTGCACTTGAAGTGGCCGTGGTAGACGGCGTCGAAGCGGACGAGGGTCGGGAAGAGTCGGACGTCGGCCTCGGTGATGGTGTCGCCGACGAGGTAGCGCCGTCCGCCGAGCCGGTTCTCCAGCCAGTCCAACCGCTCCCACAGCGCTCGGTACGCCTTGTCGTACGCCTTCTGGCCGGTGGCGAACCCGCACTGGTAGACGCCGTTGTTGACATCCCTGTACAACTTGTCGGCCACGTCGTCGATCTCGTCGCGCCACCTCTGGGGGTAGAGGTCGGGCGCGCCGTCGCGCTGATGGGCCGTCCACTGGCTGCCCAGGTCGAGTGTGATCCGTTCGAAGTCGTTGGTCACGACTTCGCCCGTGGGGACGTCGACGATCGCGGGCACGGTGATGCCGCGCGGGTAGCCGGGCTGACGCCGGAAGTAGGCCTCCTGCAGCCGTTCGATGCCGAGGACCGGGTCTCTGCCGCCCGGGTCCAGATGGAAGGTCCAGCTGCGCTCGTCGTGGACGGGCCCGGCGACGCCCATCGACAGCACGCCCTCCAGGCCCATCAACCGCCGGACGATCACCGCTCGGTTCGCCCAGGGGCAGGCTCGGGCGACGATCAGCCGGTAGCGCCCGGGCTCCACGGGGTAGCCGTCCCGGCCGTCGGCCGTGATCCGTGTGGTGATGTAGCTACGGTCCCGCTCGAACTCACCGTCGCCGGCCATGCTCCCGATCCCTCCGCGCGTGCGTCCGGCCGGATGCCGCGAGCCGAGGACGCCGGCCGTCGGCGTCGCGCCCGTCGGCCCTCCGGCTCATCGTCTGCGTAGCGTGCGCACGTCCTCCTCGCTCCATGAGCGGGTGTCGCGCGGCTCGACGTACGGCTCCTCGTCCGGCGGCATGCCGCCCGCGACCGCCCGCTGACGCATCGCCTCCGCGTCGAACTCCATGCCGAGCAGTACGGCCAGGTTGCTGATCCACAGCCAGATCAGGAACACGATGACGCCTGCCATGGTTCCGTACGTCTTGTTGAGTGTGCCGAACTCGGCCACGTAGAGGGCGAATCCGGCGGAGGCGGCCATCCAGATCAGCAGGGCGAGCGCACTGCCCGGGGTGATCCACCGCCAGCCCCTGCTCCGGACGTTCGGACTCGCCCAGTACAGCAATGCGATCATGATCGTCACGAGGAGGACCAGGACCGGCCATTTGGCGATCGACCACACGGTCAGCGCGGTGTCGCCGACGCCGAGCACGTCACCGGCCCGGCGCGCCACACCACCGGTGAAGACGACGATCAGGCCACTCGCCGCGGCCATCAGCATGAGCGTCGCGGTCAGACCCAGACGGAGCGGCAGGACCTTCCACATCGGGCGGCCCTCCGGCACGTCGTAGACCCGGTTCGCGGCGCGCATGAACGCCCCGACGTAGCCGGAGGCGGACCACAGGGCCAGCATCAGGCCGACCACCGCCATGGTGGCCCCGGTGCCCGCGCCGCCCTGCAGGTTCTCCACGGCCTGGGCGAGCACGTCGCGGGCCGGTCCGGGCGCCAGCTCGCGGAGGCTGTCCAGCACCTTGTCCGTCGTCGAGCGTCCGCTGAGGCCGAGCAGCGAGACGAACAGCAACAGACCGGGAAAGAGGGACAGCACGCCGTAGTACGTGAGGGCGGCCGCGCGGTCCATCAGCTCGTCGGACACGAACTCGTGCAGTGATCCCTTCAACACGGCGAGCCAGGAGCGTCGCGGCAGCTCGGTCGGCCGGTCGGGGGCCCGCGCCTCGACCTCGGGGCCGGGGCCGACGTCCTCCGGCTCCGGCGGGGGCCCTTCGTCGGCCCTGTGGGTGACGGTGGGGCGTTCTTCGGGGAAGTTCCGCTCGGCCATGGCCGAGCGGCTACCCGCGTCGGCCCGGGATACGCACGAAATACCCGCCAGGACATGCTGGAGAAAGCTGTGATCAGGCCGCTTCCCTCTCGGGCGGCACGTTCACGGGTCTGCGGACGGGGCATGCGGTCCGGGCCCTCGCACATCGAAACGACCCGTGACCCCAAGGCCCGAAGCCGCTGTGCGCGACTCATGCCTCGGCGCGCGGGCTCAGCGAAGGCGATCGCGCACGACAGGCACGGCTCGCCGGACGTGCTGCGGGAGGGAAGGGGGGCAGCCGGCCATCGGCGGCTCGTTCCAGGCAGGTGAACCCGGCGACCGGTTCCTGTCGCACGAGTTGCCGCCGCTCCACTCCTCGCCCCGCGTCTCGGCCAGGACCAGGTCCACGGCCGCGAGCAGTTCCGCGTCGGACGCCGCGCGGCGGAGGCGGTGGGCAGCGCTGCCGCGGGCCAGGGCCTCTTCGGTCAGGCTGTGGGCGGTCTCCCAGTCTCCGTATGCCTCCAGTGCCGGACGCAGGTGCCGGAGGGTGGCGCGCACGATGGCGTGAGCCGAGGCCGGACGACGGGTGAGAGGGTCGATCAAGTCGCCCTCCAGACCGGAACGGGCGGCCCGCCACGTCGCTGCCCGCAACCACTCGTGCCTGCCGTCGCAGCGCCCGTCACCCGTGGATTCAAGGCGTGCGCACGCGTCGACGACGAGCGCCCGGAACAGGGCTGCCACCAGCACCACCGTCTCGACCCGCGGGCACGCGTCGCAGATGCGCAGTTCCAGTGTCTGCAGGTGGGCTGAGGGGCGGACGTCGTAGTAGATCATGCCGGGGTCGCTGATGACTCCCGAGCCGACCAGCTGCCCGACGGCGGTGTCGTAATCCGCGGCGTCGGCGTAACAGCCGGTGGGGCCCGCGGTGGGCCAACGCTGCCAGATCATGCTGCGCCAGCTCGCGTACCCCGTGTCGGCCCCGAGCCAGTAGGGAGAACTCGCGGAGAGGGCCAGAAGGGGCGCGAGCCACGGGTTCAGGACGCACAGCGCCCGAACGGCGGTCTCCTTGTCGGGGACGTCGACGTGCACCTGGGCCCCGCAGATCAGCTGCTCGTCGGCGACTCGGCGGTACTCCTCCGCCATCGCGAGGTAGCGGGGCTCGTCCGTCGTCCGGACGGCGCCGAGGTGCCCGATCGGTGGCGCACCCGCCGCCATGACCCCCAGACCATGCGCGGAGGCGGCCGCGTCCAGCCGCCGCCGCGATGTGCACAGGTCCTCGTACAGATCGTCGAGCGACGCGTGGACGCCGCTGTTCGACTCCACGACCGACTGCGGAAGCTCCCGGGTGAAGTCTGCTCCGTCGCCGCTGCCGCCTCCGCCCCCGCTGCCGCCTCCGTCGCCCCGGTGCCGGGACAGTGCTCGGAGTACCGCGTCCGCCCGGGGAGTCAGCGCGCCGCTCTCGAGGTCGATCACGTGGAATTCCTCTTCGACACCCATCCGGGCGACCACAACGACCTCCACCCTGCGAAAGCTCGGCGGCCTCAGCGCGGGACGATCGTCTTGCTCGACGACTCGCCGGGCTCGGCCTGACCTGCGAGTGCCCCGTCACGTGCGACCTAAGCCCGCTTTGCTCATCTGCATGACAGATTGCTCATTCGAGCACCACGACGGCTTCGCCGCGCCGCCTGCACGCCCCGCAGGGCGGCGCCGCTGCCGAGCAGCCCCGCACGCCGTGTCCGCGACCGAGACCTACCGGGGCTCAGTCGGTCGCGATGCCGCGCGCGGCGAAGACCTCCGCCGCGTCCGGCACCACCAGGACGCCGTCCTCCACGAAGGTGACCTCCCGCAGGTTGGGCAGCAGCGCGAGGTCGTCGAGCGAGCGGACGTCGAACAGGTCGTCCTCGCCGTCCCAGGCAGGGGCACAGTGCCGGAAGACGTCCGCCCCGGCGTCGAAGCACAGCTCCTCGACGCGGGTGAGCAGCTCGGCCGGAATCTCCAGGGACTCGAAATGAGCCCGGGACTCCGGCAGCACCTCTGCGTGAAGGCCGTTCTCCAGGACGTAGGACGCGGGGTCGCCGATCCCCCGCTCGGCCAGCCGCGCGGACAGGTCGTAGACCGGGAGGAGCGGCTCGGGGCCGTACATGAGCTCCTCGATGACGAGCAGCTTGAGGTTGAAGTCGTGGAACCGGCTCATGGGACATGGGTATCACGGAGGTACGACACCCGCGGCGCGCAGCGGCGCCCACCCACGGCAAGGCGGCCACGAGCACGGTCACGGCTGTCGTGCCGCTCCGGCGACCTGATCGGCTGCGGCGTCATGGGTTTTCTCGTCGGTCCACGGCGCGGCCGATGAGTTTGCGGCTCCCGGCCGGTCCAAGCTCGTGACACGCCAGGAAAGGACACCGCCATGTCGGAGCTTCTCGTCGATTTCATCACCTCCCTCGACGGCTGCGCATCGGGCGAGGGATGGCCCGGGTTCTGGGGCCTGGAGGGCCCGGAGTACCTCGCATGGCTCGGCAAGCAGCCCGAGGCCACGTACCTGATGGGAGCGAACACCTACCGCCTGATGTCGGGCTTCGCCGCAGGCGAGGTCCCGGATGGCCAAGCCGAGTTCAGGCCCGAGGAGGAGGCGTCCGTCGACGAGCTCACGCAAGCGTCCAAGGTGGTGTTCTCCTCCACACTCGAGGAGCCACTGACCTGGGCCAACTCCACGCTCGTCCGCGACGACGCCGTCGAGGCGGTCCGCGCCATGAAGTCGAGCGGCTCGGGGCTCCTCAGCACGATCGGCAGCCTCAGCCTGTCCCGGTCCCTGCTGCGAGCCGGACTCGTCGACCGCTTCCGGGTCGTGATGTTCCCGGTGATCACCGGGGCCACGGGCGAAGAACGCATCTACGACGGCTATCCGGACGTCGCCCTCGAGATGATCGACCACCGCACCTTCGACGGCCGCATCCAGCTGGTCGAGTACAAGCCCCGCGTACTCGAGCACCCACCGCTCGCCGTCCCTGCGTGACGTCGCCCCGTCCGCCGGTCCGGACGGCCGCCGAGAGGCTCCGTCCGGTCCTGCGCCGGCAGGAGTGGGAAGCTTGCGGCTTCCCGGGGCGCGCACGCGGGACGCCCCGCCTCCGCTGTGGACGAGCGGGGACGGGGTGTCGGGCGGATGGGATCAGTGGTGGCGGTGGTGGTGGTGGTGGTGACGCCCGCCCCAGGACTCGGTGTCGACGACGCGGCCACGGTCGTCGCGGAGGGTTGCGGTGTCGGAGTGGTTGTCCCACACGTAGTCGCGGCGGTCCTGGAAGAGGTCGGTGCGGGTGTCGCGGCCCTCGCCGGTGTGGATGCGGATCGTCCCGCGGCCGGCGAGGCGGACATCGCGGAACTTGTAGCGGTGGCCGTCTTCGCTCTTCAGGGTCCAGCCGTCGAGGTCGACCGTGTGGCGGGAGTTGTTGGTGATCTCGACCCACTCGCGGTTCAGCGACCGGTTGGAGCGGTTGTCCCGTCCGGGGCTGTCGGCCTGCACACGGCTGATCTCCACCCGCGCAGTACGGTGGCGGTCGCCGTCGTGGGCGGACGCCGGCAGAGCGGCGACGGAGACCAGGGCGCCGGCCGCGAGGGCGGTCGCGGCGATACGGCGGGCGGTCGAAGCAGCAGACATGGGTGATGTCTCCTCAATGGACAGCGCCTCACCAACCGCAAACAAACGGCTGGTGAGTGCGGTGCGTGTCTCGGTCCGGTGCGGGCCGAGGACGCACACTCTGCAACCCGGCCACCGCCGCCGACAGGCCGACCGGACCCTGATACCAGGTGGCGACATTTCCGTAACTGTCGGATGCATCGGACATCCTTTGCCGCAGGCATGGCCCTGACATTCACGGGCGACTACACCCACCCCGTCCGGCGGTCAGCAAGCGGCCCTACTTCCCCCGGCTGACGGCACGGCGAGCGATCCGACGAGCTCCGCCACCTGAGTGACCAGGTCGAGTAACAGCCGTTCTGCAGAGTTCTTCGCACATCGAGACCGTCACCCGCACACGTAGGCGACGACCGTGACACGGAAGGCCCCAGCGCAGCTTCGTGGCGGTCCCGGCGTGGCCGGCCGGCTCACGCGGGAACCGTCAACTGTCAGTCCCTCCTGGCAGGCTGGCGCGGGAACGCTCCCCAGAGAAGGCGGCGAGATGAGCGATCAATCCTTCCTCGACTCCAACGGCAGGGCCCTTCCGCTGCCCCCCGACCCCTTGAGCCCGGTGCCGGACGAGGTCGAGCACGCATTGGCGGCGTACAGGGCGGGGGATGCCGCACAGGCACGGGAGTTACTGGCCGCGATCGCCGCAACAGGACGTACCAGCGCGTCCGGGCATGCCGCGATGGCGCTGGCGGGCATCGAGATCGGCGAGAACGGGCTCGGCGGCTCCCACCGGCGGTGGCTGGAGCAGGTGACCGCCGGAGAGGACCCCTGGCTGGGGCCCCTGGCCGCGGTGATACTCACCCCGGACTTCCGGTCGGGCACGTCCTCGGACTCGGACCGCATACTCCTCCCGAGCCTCGCGGCTCAGCTCACCGGCGACCTGGACACCGCCCGGGACGGGCTCGAGCGTGCCTTCGAGACCCACAAGGGCACGGAGGCCGGAGACATCGCCGGCCTCCTGCTCGGCAACCTCCTCGTCCAGAGCGGTGAACCGGCCGCCGCTCTGGAGGTCCTCAGCTACACGCGAGAAATGTGCGACGGAACGTTCGCGGGCTATGCGGCTCATGTCGAGGGACACGTGCTCATCGGGCAGAACGAGGACGAGCGAGCGAGCAAGGTGCTCGGGTACGCGCACAGAGAGTCCCACCCGGCCCGCGGCGGTGACAGGGGGCTGCACTCGTGGGTCGCGGTTCGCTTCGGCGAGGTGCTGGCGAGCAACCCTTGGGTGGATCTGGTCTGGGACCAGATGGAGAAGAGCGGTGTGAGCGAGGGCGAGGTGATCCGGGAGCCCTTCGAGTCCGCCTACCGGGAAGAAGCGGGCACTCCCGCGCTCGCCGGCATCGGCCTGTTCCTGTTCCCCGCGACGTTCGAACCCGTGCACGCGGGTCTGGAGCGTCTGAAGGCATGGAGCGACGAACGGCACGAGCGCGGCCGCAGGCTGGTCCTCGCACTGCACACCTTCGTCGAAGACGCCCGCGACACCGAACGCACGCAAGGTCTGGCGGACCTCCGGGCGAAGCTCGACCTGCCCAGACCCGACTGCTGAACCGCAACCGGCCGGGGGGAGGTCGCACCGTGCTTCGCCGGGCGCCTCCCACGCGGGCGGGTGCGTCGAGGGGTGGGACGGGGGCTTGACGGCAGGATTGGTCCAGTCCAATCTGTGACGCGCTTGTCCTCGCGCAGTCCCCGCACACCCCCATCGCCCCAAATCCCCCTGGAGGTACGGTGCTTGTCCGCAATCGCCTGGTGGCGACGCTCGGCGCGTCGCTCCTCGGCACGGCGGCTCTGGTCGCCCTGCCCGCCCCGGCCCAGGCCGCCGAACTGCTGACCGACCCGGGCTTCGAGTCCGGCGCCCTGTCCGGGTGGAGCTGCTCCGGCGGCACCGGCTCGGTCGTCTCCAGCCCCGTGCACGGCGGTGCCAAGGCGCTCGCCGGCGCGGCGAGCGCGTCCGACACCGCCAAGTGCGCCCAGACGGTCGCCGTGCAGCCCAACACCACGTACACGCTGTCCGGTTGGGTACGCGGCAACTACGTGTCCCTCGGCGTCGAGGGCGGCACCGCGACCTGGACGCCGTCCGCCTCCTCGTACCAGCGCCTCTCGCTGAGCTTCACCACCGGCGCGAGCCAGACCAGCGCCACCGTCTACACCCACGGCTGGTACGGCCAGGGCACCTACTACGCCGACGACATCAGCCTCGAAGGCCCCGGCGGCGGGGGCGGCGGCGCCGACACCCAGGCGCCGAGCGCGCCCGCCGGGCTCCAGGTGGCGTCCAAGACCGCCTCCGCGGTGACCCTCGCCTGGGCAGCCGCCACCGACAACGTCGGCGTCACCGGCTACGACGTCTACCAGGGCGCCGCCAAGGTCAGCACGGTCACCGGCACGACGGCCACCGTCGGCGGGCTCACCGCCTCCACCTCGTACACCTTCACGGTGAAGGCCCGCGACGCGGCCGGCAACGCCTCCCCGGCCTCCAACGCGGTCACGGTCACCACCGAGGCGAGCGGCGGGGGCGGCGGTACCGGCTTCAAGCAGGCCGCGCCCTACCTCTACCTCGGCTGGGGCAACCCGCCCTCCCCCGCCACGGTCATGAACGCCACCGGCATCAAGACCTTCACCATGGCCTTCATCCTCTCCTCCGGGGGTTGCAATCCGGCCTGGGACGGCCAGCGCCCGCTGACCGGCGGCGTCGACCAGTCCACGATCAACGCCGTCCGGGCGGCCGGCGGCGACATCGTCCCTTCCATCGGCGGCTGGTCCGGCAACAAGCTCGGCCCCAACTGCTCGACGGCCGAGGCCCTGGCAGGCGCCTACCAGAAGGTCATCGACGCCTACGACCTGAAGTCGATCGACGTCGACATCGAGAACACCGACGAGTTCGAGAACGCCGCCGTCCAGGACCGCGTCCTCGGCGCTCTGAAGATCGTCAAGGCGAACAACCCCGGCCTGCGGACCATCCTCACCTTCGGCACCTCGACCACCGGCCCCACCTCCTGGGGCAACCGGCTCATCGAGCAGTCCAAGGCGCTGAACGCCGGCATCGACGTCTTCACCATCATGCCCTTCGACTTCGGCGGCGGCGCCGACATGTACGGCAACACCGTCAACGCCGCCGAAGGCCTAAAGAACAAGCTGAAGTCGGTCTACGGCTGGGACGACGCCACCGCCTACGCCCACGTCGGCATCTCCGGCATGAACGGCCTCTCCGACCAGCAGGAGGTCACCACGCAGGAGACCTGGACGAAGATCCGCGACTGGTCCAACACCCGCCACATCGCCCGGCTCGCCTTCTGGTCGGTCAACCGCGACCGCGGCTGCGCGGGCGGCGGAGTGACCGAGACCTGCTCGGGCATCGCCCAGACGGACTGGGAGTTCACGAAGATCACCGCCGGCTTCACCGGCTGAGCGGCCTCCCGCGGGCTGAACCCCTCCCCCAGGGGTTCGGCCCGCCTCCGGGAGGCGCATGCCGCGCTTCGGCCTGCCGGGAGCACGGCCGGCGTCGGCCGCACCCTCCGCGCACTCCCGCTGACGACCCGCACCGCCCCCTGACTCGCGTGACTCGCCTGACTCGCCTGACTCGCCTTCCTTAAGC
Organism: Streptomyces solicamelliae; assembly: GCF_045348655.1. Lineage (NCBI taxonomy): Bacteria > Bacillati > Actinomycetota > Actinomycetes > Kitasatosporales > Streptomycetaceae > Streptomyces > Streptomyces solicamelliae. The sequence continues at coordinate 6,329,650 of NZ_CP160404.1, read as the reverse complement.
ACAGATCAAATCCGGCTTAAGTCCGCCTCAGTCCGGCTACGGTTCTCCGAACAGCCGCAGGTCAGGGGCATTTGACGGCCGGCGTTCCGGCCGGCGTCCCGGTTGGCGGGGGCTGCGATCGTGCGTATCGTCTGGCCCGCCGACGGAGTTCGCCGCGCGGGTGTGAGAGCGCTCTCAGGCCATCCGGCCGCCCTGGCGCTCGACGAGCGTCCTTCGGCGATCTGCACGGAAGTCCCCCACAGACAAGGTGTGTTCCCTCATGGCCGCTCATCGCGCACGCAGATGGTCGCTCGGAGGGCTGGCGTTCCTGATGTCCGCCGCTCTCGCCTCCGCCGTCCTGATCAACACGTCGGACTCGGCGACGAACCGGGCGGGCGCCGCCACCACGTCGACGACGTGGGCCGACGACTTCGACGGAAGCGCGGGCAGCCCGCCAAGCGCCTCGAAGTGGACCCTGGAGACGGGCGGCAGCGGCAACGGCAACCACGAGCTGCAGTACTACACGAACAGCACGAACAACGCCGCCCTCGACGGCAAGGGCAATCTGGTCATCACCGCCCGCAAGAACTCCGACGCCGGCCTCGACTGCTGGTACGGAACCTGCCGGTACACCTCGGCCCGGCTGAACACCGCGAGGACCTTCACCCAGAAGTTCGGTCACTTCGAGTCCCGCATCAAGGTCCCGCGGGGCCAAGGGATGTGGCCGGCCTTCTGGATGCTGGGCGACGACCTCGGCAGCGTCGGCTGGCCCGACAGCGGCGAGATCGACATCATGGAGAACGTCGGCAAGGAGCCCGGCACCGTCCACGGCACCCTCCACGGCCCCGGCTACTCCGGTTCGGGCGGCGTCGGCGCCGCGTACACGCTGCCGAACGGCAAGGCGTTCGCCGACGACTTCCACGTCTTCGCGGTCGACTGGAGTCCGTCCAAGATCACCTGGTCCGTGGACGGCCAGGTCTACCAGACCCGTACCCCGGCCGACGTCAGCGGCAAGAAGTGGGTCTACGACCACCCGTTCTTCCTCATCCTGAACCTCGCGGTCGGCGGTGACTGGCCCGGCAGCCCCGACTCCGGCACCTCCTTCCCGCAGACGATGACCGTCGACTACGTCCGCGTCACCACCTCGGACTCCGGCGACACCGGCGGCGGCACGCCTCGCACGGGCGCCATCAAGGGCATCGGCGGCATGTGCGTGGACGTCGCGGGCGCCGGCACCGCCGACGGCACCCCGATCCAGCTGCACGACTGCACCGGCGCCGAGGCCCAGAAGTGGACTCTGGGCAGGGACGGCACCGTACGGGCCCTCGGCAAGTGTCTGGACGTCAAGTCCGCCTCGCACGCCGACGGGGCGGTCGTACAGCTCTACACCTGCAACGGCACGTCGGCCCAGAAGTGGGCCTACACCGCCGCCCGTGATCTGACCAACACCGGCGCGAACAAGTGCCTCGACGCCAAGGGCAACTCCTCGGCCGACGGCACCCGCCTCCAGACCTGGACCTGCACCGGCGCCGCCAATCAGAAGTGGACCATCGGCTGACCTCGGGCAGTCCGTCCGTCCGCCCACAAGGGTCCGTCGGCCGGCTGACGGACCCTTCGCCGTGCAGGGGGCGTGACGGGACGGTGCCGGTCGAGCGTCGCATCCTGGCGCATCCGCCCGACGAGGTCCGCCGACAACACGCGCCCTCACGAGGTTCGTTGCCCCACCTTGACGATCGGCCGGTGGGACTGGCGTGCGTCAGGTCACTCGGCGGCGGATCCACCAGGCGCAGAACCCGGTCAGGGCCAGGGCGAGGCCGAGATAGAGCCCCGTCTCGGCCCATTGAAGGGCCCAGAAGTTCCCGGCGGGCTGGTACGTCACCTGCTGCTCGTAGCCCAGGGCGCCGAGGTCGGCGACGCAGCGTTCGACCTGCTGCAGGGCGGGCGGGCCCGATTCCGTGCGCAGGCAGTCGGCGAAGGACGACGGTACGGGGACGGGCTGACCAGCTGCGTTCAGCGTCTGCTGGGAGGTGACCCAGGATCCGGGCACCGCTTCGAGGTGCGCGACGATCTCCCTGGCTCCGTCCTGGATGCTGATGGGGGCACCACCGGGCTCGATCGGCAGGACGGTCCGGTCCGCGGCCGCCAGGTGGGACCGGATCCACATCGGCACGACGATCTGGACGGCGGCATAGAGCGCGAAGGTGGTGGCCATCGCGGGCAGGGTGCGGCGGATGACCAGGCCGAGGGCGACGCCCAGGACGAAGGCGAAGGCGGCATGGGCCATGGGGACGACACCCCGTGCGGCAAAGGCCACGGGGTCGAGCCGCGGGAAGTACGTGTCCGTCGCGCCACCGCTGTTGACAGCCCGGTCGATGGGGCTGCTCCACCAGCTCACCGCGAGTGCGACCAGTCCGGCAGCGGTCATGGAGGCCGCCGCACCAAGGCCCAGCTTGGTCGCCAGCCAGCGGGTGCGGGTGACGCCCTGGTTCCACGCGAGGTAGTGGGTACCGGTCTCCAGTTCACGGGCGATCAGCGGCGCGCCCCAGAACATCCCGATGACCGCCGGCACGGCGAGCACGACCAGCAGTCCGGTGTAGTAGAGGGTCTGGTCCGCACTGGAGACCTGGTCCACCAGGCTGCTGCCGGCCGTCCGGTAGAGGTCGGCCAGCTGCGGGCCGGTGACCGCCAGGGTGGCGGCGAGGGCAGCCACCGCGGCGAACATCACGGCGGCCTGGGTACGGAACTGACGCCAGGTCAGCCAGATCATCGGAGTACCTCCAGTGCCGGTCGGGTGTCACGTACCGCGTCGGCGGGCCGGGTCATGTACGCCAGGACGATGTCCTCCAGACCGAGCGGGCCGACGGTCCAGGACGGATCGTGGACCGCGGTGTCGGTGCGCACCAGGAGAGTGGTCTGCCGTTCGGTGTGGCTGGCGGTGATGACGTGCTGACCGGCCGGGAGCGTGTCCGGGTCCCGGCGCGGTCCGGTGAGCCGGTGGTGGCAGGCGACCAGGTCGTCGATGTCGCCGGCCACCTGTACCCGGGAGTCGACCAGGACGATGACGTAGTCGCAGGTCCGCTCCACGTCGGAGACCAGGTGGGAGGAGAGCACAACGCTCAGCTCGTGCTCGGCGACGGCCTCCATCAGGTCCTGCATGAACTCACGTCGGGCGAGCGGGTCCAGGGCCGCGACCGGCTCGTCCAGGATGAGCAGTTCCGGGCGCTTGGCGATGCCCAGGGTGAGAGCGAGCTGCGCGCGCTGGCCGCCGGACAGCTTGCCGGCCCGCTGCTTGGGGTCCAGACCGAGACGACGGATCCGGTCGCGCGCCACGGCGTCGTCCCAGTCCGGGTTGAGGCGCTTGCCGAACTCGAGATGGTCGGCGACGCTCAGCGCGGCGTAGGTCGGGGTGTCCTGGGCGACGAAGCCGACCTTGGCCAGCTGTTCCACACTCCCGGCAGGCCGGCCGCCGCACACCTCGATGGTGCCGGCCGTCGGGGTCAGCATCCCGGAGGCCAGCTTCAACAGGGTCGACTTGCCGGCGCCGTTGGGGCCCACCAGGCCCACGACCCGGCCGGCGGGGACGTCCAGCTCGCAGTTCTGCAGCGCCCAGCGCTGCTTGTACCTCTTGCCCAAGCCCTGGGCTCGTAAGACAGCACTCACGCTACGTCCTCTCCGGCGGCGTTACGAAACGTGCTCACGAACAGCGCCTCGATGCTCTCGTCGTCGAGCCCGGCCAGGCGGGCCCTGGTCAGCCAGCGCTGCAGGTCCTTGCGGAGCGGTCCGTGCGCGGCGAGCGAGGCATCGGCCAGCGTCCGGGTCACGAATGTCCCGACGCCGGGACGGGCGGCCACCAGGCCGTCGTGCTCCAGCTCCCGGTACGCCTTGAGCACCGTGTTCGGGTTGACCGCCATCTGCTTCGCCACGTCCTTGACCGTAGGCAGCCGGTCCCCCTCCTTCAGCAGACCCAGACGCAGCGCGTGCCGAACCTGCTGGACCAGCTGCTGGTACGGGGACAGGCCGGACCGGCTGTTCAGGTGGAACTCAATCACCGGTTCCTCCATTTATCTAGTTGCCTAGCACTATAGCTTTCTCCAGCGCCCCTTCGGCAAGGCGTGCACGACCCCGGCGGGACTCACTCCGCCATCGCGCACGCGAGTCGACCGGAATGCACGGCATGATCGTGTCCCTGGGAATCTGTGGTGGGGGTGTGGTGTGAGGGACTGGCGGGCCGATCCGACGTTCGCGATGTGCCGGGCACTGGAGGACGGAGCGGAGTTGGCCTCGTTCGCGGGAGGCGCGTTCGACGTGCGGGCGGTGGTGGCCGACATCCAGTCCGGAGCCATACGCGAGTTGCCCCTCGACGCCGTCCCGTGGGGGAACTTCCCCCACGGTGACGATGCCCGGGAAGCCGTTCACCTGCTGCACACCGGCGAGGACGTTGCCGGCCACGCGGCGGGCATGCTGGGGGGCCTGTGCGCGGACGACAGCCGGGCGGCCGCCGCCCTCCGTGCCGTTCCTGATCCCCATCGCCACCGAAGCCCACCATCCACACCGTGCCGCCGCCCTCGCCGTACTCTCCGGCCCGGCCCGCGCCCGGCATTTCGGCGTCGCCTCCCGCGATGAGTTCCTGCTCCACCGCAACGATCCTCGGCGCCACGCCCCCGACGACTACGACGACTACGGCGTCGCGGTGACCGGCTACCCGGCAGGCTGGTCGGTGGCCGCCGCCCGAGCCTCGATCACCGCCGGAACACCCGTGCTTCTGCCACTCCTCGACGACTCCGACCCCACCATCCGCGTCGACGCCGCCTACGCCCTGGCCACCGCCACCGACCCCGACCCCGACCACACGGTCCGAACGGCCCTCGCCACCAGGTTCGCCACCGAGCAGGACGCCATGGTCCGCGCCGCCCTGCTCCTCGCCGCCGCCGAGACCACCCGAGCCCACGGACAACCGCCGGCCGTCTCGTGGTTCCGCGAGCGGTGGCAGGACCGGACGGGGGCCCCCGAAGTCCGTCTGGCCGCGGCAATCGGCTGGCTCTGCCTCACCGACGAACCCGCCCCCGAGGACCTCCGGCAGACCGTCGACACCTTCGCCACGTAGGAACGCGCGCACGCCATGGACACTCTGCCGTGGATGGACGCCGCCGCCGGAACCAGTGAACCGGGACTCTCGCGCTGCATCCGCTGCATGCTCCACCCCGAAGAGCCCGAACCGTACGACGACCCCTGGGCCTCCTCCCTCTGAGCGACCCGCCAGGGCCACCGGGACGCCCTGGTCGGGTGATCGAGGCCAAGTCCGAGCGCCCGCTCCCGGTTCACAGCATGGACACGGAATGCCCTGAGCCCACGCCACGCCCAGGCATGGGCCAGGAGGGCTTCATCAGGGCCGCGGCATGCCCGTCCCCGTCCCGGAACCGCACCTCCTCGGCGACACGTTGCGCCGGGGACGGCACGGCTCGGTACTCGAGGACGTCGACCTTCTCGGCTCGCCGACCTCCGGCCCGTGCTTCAGCAGGGGCCCTTGTCCTGGCCCGTGCCGCATACAGGGCCGGGGTCCTCGTAGATGGAGATCATGAAGACCAAGAAGGCCACGAAGGCGACCAATGTGCCGATGCGCCACAGCAATTCACTGCGCTTCCGCGCGCGCTCGTCATGCTCGTCGTGCTCGTCGTGCTCGTCGTGCTCGTCGTGCTCGTCGTGCTCGTCGTGCTCGTCGTGCTCGTGCTCAGCGTGATCGTCGCCGTTGTCGCTGCTCATGGTCCCCCCTCGGATGAGTGCGGCGGAGCAATACCCTGAATGCGTCGGGGGCAACCGTGTTGTTGCGTGCGGACGGTGGCCGGGACTGGTCGACCGGACCCTAGGAAGCCTCGCCCGTCGCCCAAGGGCCCATCGCCCACCTCGGGGAACGGGGAGAATCTGTCGCAGGGCAGGAGGCTCCGCTAGCTCTGCGCCTCCATGTCCGCGGCCTGCTGGGCGATGTCCTCCAGTACGGCCTTCGGGTCGGCGGACGGCTCGACGGCCTTGCCGATGTTGCGCTTGATGGTGTTGCTGACCTGCAGCCAGGACGGCTCGCCGACCGGGTAGAGCCGGGCGATGCGCAGTGCGGTCAGGAACTGCTCGGCACTGGGGTCCGCGGCCGCGTCCTTGGACGCCTGGGTCGCGGACACCGTCGACGGCAGCATGTGGTAGCGCGCGGCGAACTCGATCAGGTTCTCGTCCCGGTAGACGAACTCCATGAACGAGCGCACCCGTTCGCGGTTGTCCTCACGCTTGAAGGCCATCATCCAGTCGGCGACACCCACCGTCGGCGGAGTCTCCCTGTCGCTCAGTGTGTCCGACACCGGCATCCTCAGCGTGCCGACCTTCATGCCCTTCTCCCTCGCCTGGTGGAGCAGCGAGGGGTAGCCGTTGACCATGCCGACCTGGCCGCGCAGGAAGGCGTCGAAGGCCTCCTGCCGGTCGAGTTCGGCCGGCGGGACCGGGCCCGTCAGGGCGGGCGTGACCAGGTTGTCCTTGATCCAGCGGAAGGTCTGTGTGTTCTTCTCGGACGCGATGTCGTAACCGCCGCTGCTGTCCGTGTAGCCCCCACCGTTGCTCAGCCCCCAGATCAGGGCTTCGGCGTGCGCCTCCTCCGGGCCGAGCGGCAGGGCGTACGGGTAGAGCACGCCCTCCCTCTTCAGCGCCTTGGCCGCGGCCTTCAGGTCCGACCAGGTCTTCGGCGGCTTCGCTCCGGCGCTGTCGAACAACTCCTCGTTGTAGAAGAGCAGCCGGCTGCTGGCCACGAAAGGAAGGCCGTAGAGGGTGCGGCCGACCGTACCGGCCTCCGCGAGCGGCGGCAGGAAGTTCGACTCGGCCCTGATCGACAGCAGCTCACCGGCGGCGTAGAGGCGGCCCTGCGCGGCGAAGTCGGAGTACGCGCCCATCAGGGCCACGTCCGGGGCGTTGTCCTCCTTGACCATGCGGGTGACCTCGCGGTCCACGTCGGCCCACGGATAGAGCGTCACCTCCACCTGCGTACCGGGGTGGGCGGCGGTGTAGGCGGCGGCCAGCTTGTCCCAGTACGGCTTGGAACTGGTCGCCGCGCTGTTGCCGTACTCGGCGGCCACCAGGCGCAGCTTCGTCCCCCCGCCACTCCCGGACAAGCCGCAGGCGGTGACGAGGGAGCCCAGAAGTCCGATGGCCGCCACGGAGGCGGTCGCGGCGGAGAGTCTTCGTCGCACGGATCTTTCCTCTTGATCTTTTTCGGACAGTGCGTCCGGAATTCTCTCCCGACCACGGGCCTATTTCGCCCTCTGACCGACAATTGTGGCCATTGCTCCAACTGGGCAGGTTGCAGCTAGTGCCTTCCGATATGCCACTGTCGATTCCGACGCGCGTAGAACCCTGTGGAGTGGCCCGGGTGAGTCTCGTATGGGGCATTGGCGAAAGGACACCCAAAGGGCACGTTCACCCCGAACAGCGGCGCCGGAGTCGCTGTGGCCTTCGCGGTGTCCCGCCGCCCCGCCGCGTCCCCGCCGGTGCCGCTCCTGCGTCGACGGCGGACCTCGGGCCGGGGACGCGTGCCAGGAGCGAGCGCGGCGTGGGGCGAGTTACGCGGTGGCCTCCCAGGCGAAGCCGTCCGGGTCGGTGAAGGTGTCGGTGGTGGTGCCGAGGACGATGCGGTGCGAGCCCGTGCCGTCGACGGGGACGCCGAGGTCCTTGGCCAGGGCGCGGCGCTTGTACAGCGCCAGTGTGACGGGGCTGTTCTGACCGGGGGCGAACTGGACGTACTTGCCGCCGAAACTCTTGGCCACGGCCAGGCCACGGTCGGCGTAGAGCTCCTTGGTGGCCTTCACGTCCTCGACGCCGAGGAGCAGGACGATCTCGTCGATCTCGCGGGTGTCGGGGCCGGTGTCCTTCTTCGCCGAGGTCGCGATCTTCCAGATGGTCCCGTCCGGGGCCTGGACGACGCCGCTGTAGCCCCACATCGACTTCTTGGCAGGCTTCAGGACTGTGGCGCCGGCGTCCACGGCGGCGCCGACGAAGCCGTCGACGGTGGCCGGCCCGGGCACCGTGAGCGCCAGGGTGAAGCCGCGGAATCCGGTGGAGTGCGTCTCCGACGCCCGCAGGCGCAGGAACGAGTCCACGCCGAAGGCGCTGTAGAAAAGGCGGGCGGCCTCAAGGTCGGCCACCTCGAGGGTGACGGACGCGAGGGACATGTGGGCTGCGGTGGAAGCGGTGGTTGCCATGACCAACACGCTAGAAGCTGCGTGGCACCCGGGGCTTCTCGATTCCTGACCGGTCTCGCCGATTGCTTCCCTACGCACGCCGTCATCCGTGCCACGAGCTTGGCATCGACACCGCCACTGTGAAGGGGCGGTCGGCGTTCGGGATGCTTGATGCCGTCCGTGCTCGCCGGGCTTCGACGTACGCTGCCCAGGTCAGGGGTCTCGTTGGCATCCGCCTCGGCCAGCACGGCGGTGAACACCCGCCCAGGCCCCGCAACGCCTCAGTGACCGGCCATGGACTTGTCGAGCACTCCGCCCAGCGCACCGTAGACGCTGCATCGGGCCGAGTGCCTTGCTCTGCGCCGGAGCCCGAACACCACGATGAACGACGACGCGAAGAGCCCGACCAGGACCATCGACACGACCGGGTTGTAGACGAAGTACACGCCGCACCCGACGCCGACCCAGACCAGGAGTGGCAGGAGCGAGCCACGGAGCACTGTCCCGAACCTGATCCGTTCTGCTCCCGACGGCAGCACACCTTCATGCCACACCTCGATGTGGTTCCTGGTCACACAGTGCTCAGGTCGCATGGAGCCATCAGACCACCGGCAGCTCAGATCTGGTGTGGTGATCCACAAGAAACCGCGTTGCCGTAGGTCGGCCGTCCTGACCGACCGATGCGGCACGTGCTCGACCTGGCCGCGCACACGGGCGAGACAGACGGCCAAGGCAGGCCGTACCGAAAACGTTGACGGCTCCCCGGGTGGCCGCCCACCGGGCGCCGTGAGTGAGTCGAGGCTTCGAATGCCTTTCTCAACGGCAGGGGGCATCGTCCGTTGCGGGCACCTACGTCGTCATCGATCAGTGGCCACGCTGAGGAGTCTCATTGCCTACTTGGTCACGTCCTTGATCCACCCGGAGCAGTCGATCCACCCGGGGAGTCCGCCGCTGAAGTCCTTCGCGCAGGCCTTGAACTCAAACGTGGTCCTGTGGGGAATGTTCGAGATCGTGCAATACTCCACGCCGTTGTTCGCGCCGTTCCGGTCGTCGCATGACGTAATCTCGGCGCGGCCGGGGAACTTGATGCGGAGCACCATGCTGTAGCCGTCGGCCTTGGTGTCCGCGACCTTGAACTTGTTGCCGTCGGTGGCGTTGAACGCCCCGTATCCCCGGCCGTTCGACGCATAGGCGAACTGGTAGGACCCGAGGGCGTTCGCCGGGGCCTGTGCCAGGGCGGCACAGGCGGCAGCGCCGGCTATGACAGACAGAACACGCTTCGTACGGGACATACGCGTCCCTCACTCTCTTGGCTCACAGGCACTTACAGCGGATATCCCGCCCGGCCATCTCGGAGTGATCATGCCGGGGGCGAGCCTGATCTGCCAAGGCTGCCAATGAACTTGAATTCGTGATTCCGGTCATCGACGGCCGACCGGAATTACGAATTCACGTTCCCCTGCCCCTGCCCCTGCCAAGGGCGCACGCTGGACTCATCGCCTCCATCAGCGAAGGACCCACACGCATGACCGAGAACGCCTCGACAGCACCGGTGAGCCTCGACGAGACCGAAGTGGTGCGCCTGGCCGTCTACCGCGGATTCGCCCGCACCGGACGTGCGCCGAGCGTGCCGGAGCTCTCCGCACTCACCTCACTCGCCCCCGACCGGCTACGTCGGGAACTGCGCACCCTCCACACACGCCACGATCTGGTCCTGGACCCGCAGGACGAAGACCAGGTCGTGATGGCCCACCCCTTCGCCTCCGTACCGCTCGGCTTCTCCGTCATGGGGACGCGCACCCTGTGGTGGGGCGGCTGCGCCTGGGACTCGTTCGCCCTGCCCCACCTTCTCAAGGACGAGCCCGACGTCCTGGTCGCCACCCGCTGCCCGGCCTGCGACACCCCGCACGCCTGGGTCGTCGGCCGGGACGCACCCCCGAAGGGCGACCAGGTGGCCCATTTCCTCATCCCCATGAGCCGGGCCTGGGACGACGTCGTGCACACCTGCGGCAACCAGCGCCTCTTCTGCTCCACCGACTGCGTCGATGCCTGGCTGCACGAGACGGGGCACGAGCGCGGCTACGTCATGGATCTGCCCACCCTGTGGCGCTTCGCCGGCGACTGGTACACCGGGCGCCTGGACGCGGGCTACGTTCGCCGTGACCCTGCCGCCGCGGCCTCCTACTTCGCCGAGGTCGGGTTGCGGGGCTCGTTCTGGGGCCTGCCCGACTGAGATCCGTATTCCGCCCGGCGCTCAGCGCGGAGCCAAGCCCGCCTGGCCGACTTCCAGCGCCCGACCTCGCTGACCGCCGTCCCGCTGTTCCCCGAGGCATGGTGAGCTGCCTGCGGCTTGTTGCTCGGATCGTTGGCGGTGTCGGTACGGGCTGGAGAAGTCGCGCGCATCGAGTGAGATCTTTGACAGAGCGGCAGGGGTGAAGGCGTGGAGATCACCGTCCAGTGGATACGGACGTCCTGGACGAAGCAGTCCCGTGGAGGGGAGGCCGCCGCCCGTAGGAACGCGGCCCCGGTCGGCTTCACCGTCCCGGATCTGCCGCCCTCGTTTGCCCACGTGGTCCGCATGCACGAGCGAGACGGCTTCGAGCCCCATGGCGTTGCGGAAGACCTGCGCAAGGTCGACGTCCAGCTTCGCGAAGCCGACGGCCGGTTGCGCGTCCTTCCCCGAGTGCAGCCTCTGTTCGCCATACCGCCTCGGCCGCGGCGGCCCCCGGCCGTGCGCCTTGCCTCCGGCCAGTGGGTCCGCTGGCAGCTCAACTACCGTTTCAGCAGCGCGGCGGGTGTGCGCGACTGGTCGTACTGGCTGGACACCTTCAACATCGCATATGGCCCGGTGGACGCCGACGTGTTCTTGTCGGAGCCCACGGTCCACGTGGACGAGCAAGGACCGGTTCGGTAGCTCCACCTCGGGGTGATCACGCACTGCCGTTCTCCTCCCCCGCCGCGTCGATCGGCCGGCTGAGGTCGTCCCGGAGTCTTTCGATGCGTTCGCTGATGTAGCGGTGGCGTTCGACTCGATGGCGGGCATCAGCCGGTCGAGGTCCTGCTCGGGGATGAACTGGGGCACTTTCTACGGGTACTTCGGTATGTCGCCGACGCCGATGAGGGTGTGGCCGGGCACGTCGACGTACTGCCAGAGCGCGGCGACATCCCCCAAGGCCGGCGACCGGCTGGGACTCCGGGGCCTGCCTACGGCCACCACCTCACCTCGGCCGGGTCCAGGGGTTCCGCTTACCCGGCACGACCACCCCGGCAAGCAGCCCCAACACGTCTCGCACGACCCGCATAGTCGCCAACGACAGCCGCCGACCCACCGCATCCGGCAGCGCCCGCAGCGCGCCCGACTCCGCCAACTCCCAGAACCCGCGCAGCACAGGCTCGGTGAACAGCGCCTCCGCCCGCACCCGCGCCGACCCTGGCATCGACCCCGTCTTGAGGGCCCGGTCGAACATCCCGAGCACCATCCACAACTGGTCGGCCCGCTGCCGCGACACCCGCACCGGCAACCCCCGTGCCCCCGGCACCGGTTCACGAGCGTCCCACAGCCCCGGACCCCGAGGCGCGACACGATCCACCACCTTCGCGAGCCGCCGCACCGACGGTGACTCGTACGTCCTGGCGGTCATGCCCTGGCTCCTCTCCGCCGCACCGCGACGGATCGTACGCGGCCGTGAGCTGTCCCCCACCGGTCCTGGTCGGGCCTTGGTACTGGTGGGCTCGCGTGTTCAACTGACGCGCGTTGGCACGTCCCGCACCGGAATCGCTCCTGACCGCGGCGCCTGGCCGGGGCGGGGCTGATGTCAGCCGACCCTGATGGGGCGACGGATCTGTTCCGACGACTGGTCGACTGCTCACCCGCAGCGTTCCAGCGCTTCGCCGAGGACTATTACGAGGTCTCTGTGGATCTGGAAGCGGTGAGTGACCTGTATGCCTTGCGGCCGCTATACCAGGAACTCGTTGAACGTAGAGGTCACCCTGGCGGACCTGGCCCAAGACATCTCCGAAATCGGCTATCCGCAGCCCCGCTGAGAGCCAACCTGGCTGCCCATCAGTCCGTTTTTGCTGATGGGGCTTCGTACGCAACGGTCGATGTTGCATGGTTCCCAACGGCGCCGCGGGCGCCTGTGGACGGACCTGATTTCGTTGAGGAGCGCGGACATGTGGTCGGGGGGTGTCAGCCGAGGGCATGCAGGGTGCGCTGGGCGGTGGCGCGGAGGTGGTCGAGGACGTCGGGGTCGGCGTCGAGGGTGTAGTCGGCGGTGAGGCCGGCCATGGTCTGGGCGATGCCGGTGAGGGAGTCGTCCGAGGCGTCGACGAGACAGGTGAGCTCGTCGACGGGGCGGATGCGGGTGGCCAGGTGGCGGGTGTGAGCGCGGACCTACTCGGCAGAGGCGCTCACGGTGACGACGGCGCGGTGGCGGGTGGGGACGGCAGCGAGCCTCCCGGCGACGAAGGCGACGGGGTCGTCACCGGGCAGGGCGCGGGCGGGGACGCTACGGCCGGTGGCGGTGATGCGGTCCAGGCGGAAGACCATCGATCGCCTCAAGAGGCACCGGGCCGTCGCCCCAGGCTAGGACAAGCTCGCGGGCCGCTACGAGGCGACCGTCCTTGTCTCGGCCATCAACGAGCGACTGCAAAATCGACTCGCTGTGCCCGCAGGGCAGATGGCAGAGTGCGGCGCATGACGCCCCGGTATCAGATTCGTGCCGACTTCGACGCTCGCACGATCGTGGTCTATCAGGCGTATTCGCCTGCCCTAGCTGACGCGGCACTGCGGGCGGGCCGCTTCGTTGCGCCGTTCTCTTTCCACCGGATGACGTGGATCAAGCCGTCGTTCATGTGGCTGATGCACCGCAGTAACTGGGCCCGCAAGCCCGGCCAGGAACGTGTTCTCGCGGTGCGGATGACCCGGGAGGGCTGGGAAGACGCCCTGTCACAGGCCGTGCTGACGACCGCCGACCCGGCAGCGGTGCACCACGCGGCCGTACATGTCCAGTGGGACCCGGAGCGCTCCCCGCGCGGAGCGGCACTGAACCACTACAGCATCCAGGTCGGCGTCGGCCGCCACCTGATCCGCACGTTCACCGACGACTGGATCGTCAGTCTCACCGACCTCACCCCCCAGGTCCGCAAAGCCTCGGCGCTGATGCAGACCGGGCACGCCACCAAAGCGCAGCGACTGTTTCCTACGGAGCGCACCTACCCGATGCCGCAGACACCGCAAGACATCGTTTGCCCAGGTAGATGACTGGAAACGCGCGAGGGGCCACCCGCGGCTCACCACATCACCAGCACTTTCACTGGAAGCCGCCGCTCGTCCGCGGCGGCCCCCGGCGGTGGTGTCAGCCGACGGCGAGGAGGTCGACAACGAAGATCAGGGTCTCGCCCGGCTTGATGGCCGGTGTGGGTGAACGGTCGCCGTAGGCCAGGTGGGGCGGGATGACCAGCTTCCGGCGGCCGCCGACCTTCATGCCCTCCACACCCATGTCCCAGCCCTTGATGACTCTTCCTGCTCCCAGCGGGAAGTTGAAGGCTTGGCCGCGGTTCCAGGAGGCGTCGAACTCCTCGCCGGTGGAGAAGGACACGCCCAGGTAGTGCACCGACACCGTTGAGCCCTTGGTGGCCTCGGCCCCTTCGCCCACCGTCAGATCGGTGATGTCCAGAACTGCGGGCGGGTCGCCCTGGGGAAAATCGATCTCCGGTCGCTCAAGCGCCATCGCTCGCTCCTCGTTCTCGGGGTCTGCCGCCCTGCCGTCGGCCGGCACGACTGGAATGGTCACCGTCGCATGCGGCCCAGCCAGATCGTGCCGAAATCCCCACTGAGGACCGTTCGGGGGACTCCATGACACCGTCTTGGCTCAGTCAGCGGAGCGCGCTCCGAACCGCTGGGGACGGCGCGTGCCTCCCGAACCCGGGCTCTGGCGCGACCTCCGTGGTTCTGTGGCAGCGGTTGCCGGTGTCACGGATATGGATTCGTCCTCAGGTGACGACGTCTCTACTCTGAATCGGAGCGGGGGTGCGCGCGTTCCCGTAGCTGCGGTGCCGTGGCAGAGGAGCCCATTGCGATCGACGCGAGGTCCCGCTCACGTCGACTGTCGGAGACGGGGCGGACCTGCTTCCAACTGCCCGCGGGTTCGCATCCCGCCGGTACGGCAGCCGACCTGAGGTCGGCCCACCCCTTTCCAAGGTCCTGACGTCTCATGTCAGGAGTCGGCGTCAGGACCGGAGCCCCCGCCCTGATCGAGGTCGGCGACGGCCGTACCTTCGCGCGTACTCCTCCGGTTGGGTGGAGTCCTTCCAGTCGGGCTTGTTCTCTCCAGTCCGTCGTCGGAGGAGGGGTGACACGGCGCGTCTCTGCCGCCGCTTTGCCTCCGCCTCGAGCTCGTGAACTTCCTTGAGCGTCCAGGACTTTGACTCCCGTCACCGGTACATCCCGGAGTGGGTGCCCCCTTCTGTGAATACCCAAGCGGAATGCCGTTCTCGCGGGGGCCGGGGCGGTGGGCGTCGCCCAGGAAGATGAGCGCCGCCTCGGCCGCGGGACTCCTTCCACGGCTCGGCGAGCAGCTCGGCGACTCCTACGGCGGCGCGTATTACGACGCGGACAGGCAAGCGCTCGTCGTCAACGTCGTAGGCGACGACGACAAGGCCGACGCCCATGTCGAGAAGGCCAGCGCCGTCGCGCGCAGCGTGTAGAACAGCCTCTCCGCTCTCGCCTCCGCGATGGACTCTCTCCGCGGCGAGGCGTCGGTCCCGGGCACCGCCTGGGCCGTCGACCCCAGGACGAACCAGGTCCTGGTCACCGCTCGCCGACCGTACAGTCACCGGTGAGCGCTGGGACACCGTGGAGAACGCGGTCCGTGGGCTGGGCGACGGGGTCGCCCGCATCCAGAAGTCGAAGGGTGAGTTCAAGCCCTTCATCGAGGGTGGGCGTTCCGAGGCGGAGTCAGCGGCTGCGGGAGTTGTAGACGCGCATGGCGAGCGGCATGAAGACGGCTGTGATGCCCGCAGCCCAGACCAGTGACCACGTGACGGACGAGCCGACCGGCGTGCCCAGCAGGAGCCCTCGGAACGCGTCGGACAGGTGCGTGACGGGATTGATCTCGACCCACGCCTGGAGCCACCCCGGCATCGTCTCGACCCGGACGAAGGCACTGCTCGTGAAGGTGACCGGGAAGATGATCGTGAAGGCGAAGACCTGCACCTTCTCGGCGTCGCCCGCCAGCATGCCGATCAACACTGCTGTCCAGGAAACGGCGGCGGCGAAGGTCAGGAGCAGGAGCGTCGCGCCAAGGAAGCCGAGAGCGCTTCCGGTGAGCGTGAAGCCGAGCAGGGTGCCCAGACCGATCATCAACAGCATCGCCCAGAGTTGCTTCGCGAGGTCGGCGGCGATGCGTCCATAGAGAGGCGCCGCTCGGGCGATGGGGAGGCTGCGAAGGCGGTCGAACACTCCCTTCGTAAGGTCGGCATTGAGCGACATCGCGGTGTACATGCTCATGAACAGGGTGTTCTGCACGATGATCCCGGCCAGCGCGTACTGCAGGTAGTCCTGCGGAGAGCCGGCCATCTGTCCGCCGAAGACGTAGGTGAAGAGGAACACGAACATGATGGGCGTGATGCTGTAGTCGACGAGCTCCAGCGGGTTGTGCTTCACCGAGATCAGGCTCCGCCAGGCCATCGTGGCCGTCTGCCGCAGCGCTGCCCCGACGCGGACGCGGTTCCCTCCGCGGATGGTCGTCTCCGTGAGGTTGATGCCGGTCATGACGGACCCCCTGTGGAGGCGTAGTCGTCATCGGGCGCCGCTGGGGCGTTCGCCTGCGCCTTGTGGCCGGTCAGGGCCAGGAACACCTCGTCCAAGGAGGAGCGGCGCAGGGTGAACTCGCCCACGGCTATACCCGCCTGGTCGAGGCGCCGCACGACGCGGGGCATGAGTGCCTCGCTGGTGACGGGGGCGATGACCCGATGGTCCTCGATCGCGGTCTGCGGACCGGCCTCCTCCGCCACAAGCGCACGGACCCGTGCCAGATCGGCCGTGGCCACGGGCAGCACATTCAGGACCTGCCCTCCGACCTGCGACTTCAGCTCGTCGGGGGTGCCCTCGGCGATGACGCTGCCCTGGTCGACGACGACGATGCTGTCGGACAGGCGGTCGGCCTCGTCCAGATACTGCGTGGTCAGCAGTGTGGTCATGCCTTCGGACACCAGACCGCGCAGCATCCCCCAGACCTCGCCACGGCTATGGGGATCGAGCCCGGTGGTCGGCTCGTCGAGGAACAGGATGCGGGGCCGCCCCACCAGGCTCGCCGCCAGGTCGAGGCGCCGTCTCATCCCGCCCGAGTACGTCTTCACGGCGCGCCCCGCCGCCTCTTCGAGATGGAAACGCTGGAGCAGTTCGGCCGACCTCGCCCTTGCTTCGGCGCGTGGCCTGCCGAGAAGGCGGGCGATCATCACCAGGTTCTCGGTTCCGGTCATGTTGTCGTCCACCGCGGAGAACTGGGAGGTGAGGCCGATCAGGGACCGGACCTGGCGAGCCTGGCTCACCACGTCGTACCCGCCGACCTCGGCATGGCCCCCGTCAGGATTCAGGAGCGTGGCGAAGATCCGAACCGCTGTGGTCTTGCCGGCGCCGTTGGGGCCCAGCAGGCCGAGGACAGTGCCTGCCGGGACTTCGAGATCGATGCCTTTGAGTGCGGCGGTCCCCTTGAAAGTCTTGGTGAGACCCACCGCCCGTATCGCGTGTGTCATGGAGTCACCCCACTCGTCGAGGAATCACCCCTTCCACTGTGCCCGACGCATCTGACAGCCACCGGCTGAGGAGGCCCCTGGCACCTGGCCATGAACGCCCGCCGGGGCTTCCGGCCCGTACCGCAAGCTGCCGTAGAACCCTCTGGCTGCGCCCGCGACACGCCACGGTCGCCGCGTCACGCCGTGCCCGCATGAGCGCGCGTCGACCCCAGCCGGCCGGAGCAGCCCGGGCGCCGCCCCTTTGGCCTAGCTTCGCCGCCCGAGGCCGCCGCCACCGAACTCCCCGGCTCCGACGAAGGCGCATGCACCGAGCCGGACCAGGACACGAAGGGTCCGCCCCGACCGGCAGGCTGATCAACGCCGGAGGATGCGCCCATGTCCTGTCGCCTTGCGGCCGAGGACCCCCATTGTTAAAGAATGAGCAAAATCGAGCATGAGACCGGCGCCCAGGGGGCGCTTGTCTGCCCGGCCTGCAAGCAGCCAGTCAGCACGACCGCGAAAAGACGGAGGACCCGGAACACCCCGCACACCAAGACCACTGACGCAGCCAAGTCCCGGGACCGGCGACGCTGCTTCAGCTGCCTGTATCCCAGCCTTCCTCCGCCCGTCTGTAAGAGAGCTGCAGCGACTGCTTAGTGGCCGGCGCTCGAAGTCCTTCGGGGGTTGACCTCAGAGCAGGACTTGTGGCGAGACCGGTCCGGGAGTCTCGGTTGCAGAGCGGGGCAGGCTGCTGCCAGGGTAGGGCCGCTGTGTCAGCACCCCCGCTACTGCTGCTTCCACTGCTCCTTGGTGATCTCGTACCGTACGCCTCCGTGCTCGGAGCCCTCGATCATCTCCATGTCGGAGGGAGCAGGGATGGTGTCCGCGAGCATCATTCCGAGCTTCTCCGTGATGTTGCGCGAACCGTGGTTCACGGACATCGTCGCAGCCCAGACCGTGCGCACACCGAGCTCTGTAAACGCCTTGCCCAGCAAGGCCCGCGAGCCCTCGGTGGCATAACCCTCCAGCTCGATCAGCAGGTCCGCGTCATCGGCAGTGAAGCGGCGCAGGGCCAGGCTCGGTCTCCAGGTAGGTGTCCACGAGTCGATCATGGCTGAAGCAGAGTCGGGCAGCCCGGCCTGGTGCCGGCCCGTTCCCCGTCGCCTCGCAGGGATCGGTCCCGTTCCTCCCATGCCCCTCGCCTCTGCCGTGCCCGTCGCGCTGACCGCCACCGACTGAAGAAGATGGCTTACGGCCACAAGACCCCGCATCAGGCCCGGCAGCGGGCAACCAGCGTGCTGTGGGCGGCCCGAGGGCATCCCAACGCCCGAATAGCCGTGGGGACGCGGCTGCACGTGGACACGGTGCGCACCTGGCCGGGCCGCTTCGCCGCTGGAAGGCTGCCTGCTCTGGCCGACCGCAAGCGGTCGGGCCGGCCGGTCTCGTTCACCGCGTTGCAGGTTGCCGAGGTCAAAGCGCCGGCCCGTCAGTTATTCGCCGAGACCGGCGCGCCGCTGTCGCGCTGGTCGTGTCCGGAGCCGGCCCGGGAGGTGGTCGCCCGGTCCATCGCCGGGTCGATCTCCCATTCCACAGGCCGGCAGGTGCCGAACCTGCGGCCGCACCGTCCCGCTCAAGAAGGGTGCCTGTGCCAGTGCCAGGCCCGCGCCATACCGCGTACCTGGCAACGCCCCGACCTCACCACCGCGGCCACCACAGGGCAGCAGCTGTTCCTCGCCGACCATATCCGCCGCGTCCATCTCGTCACCCGCGGCCATCTCACCGAGTGGCTCGCCCGGTGCGCCACACCCCACAACGAGGCCGTCGCGCTACGGAGCATGTTCAAGATCCTCAAGAGTCAGCGGCTGCTGTCCACCAATCCCGCCCGCGGCGTGAGCCTCGGCGCCAGGCCGTGCACGGTGCCCCAGCCGCTGGGCCGAGAAGCGATCAAGTCCATGGCCGAGGCTGCGGCCACCGACCCCGCCCTGAAGCTACTGATCGCCCTCATCGGCATCCATGCGCCCTACCCCCACCAAGCCCGAGCACTGCCCGTGTTCGCCATCGACTTCATCCGCGGCCGGCACGCCCTCGGCGACATCGACCACCCCCTCGACACCTTCACCCGACAGGCCGCCGCCGACTGCATCGAGTTGCGGCGCGAACGCTGGCCGGACACCCGCGACCCTCACCTGTTCATCAGCTCGCAGACCGCGTACTCCCGCGCAGCGGTCACCATCGGCTGGATGCAAGTCGTGCTGCGCGGCCTCCCGCTCACCGCCCAGCGACTCTGTGAGAACCGGATTCTCGGATCTACGCGGCGATCGTGGACTTGCTCGCGGGCCATCTGCCGGCAACGGACCGGGGGGAGGGCTCTCCCGGGTGGCGCCCGTGGCGGAGCTCTTCGTGGGGCGGCCACGAGGGCCGTTGTCAGAGGCGATTGGCAAGATTGCGGCCATGAACGTCACTCCTGTCACTCCGCCACGGCCGATCGATGTTGTCGCGGTCTTTCCTCAACTGGCCCCGTTGGCCCGCACGGCGACCCGCCTGCACCCCCGCCCTGGGGTGCCGACGTGGCACGACAGCTCGATCGGCGGGCCGCTGCTGTGGCCCGCTGAGGAACCGTGGCCGCACTGCGAGGAAGCGCATGTGGTGGATGGCATCAACCCAGCCCAGTCCCCGGCGGATCTGCGGCTGGAACGACGCATCTTCGCGGCCTCGCACGGCCGGGACATGACTCCGGAGGAACGGGAGACTCTCGAGCGGATCCGGCCCCCTCAGACGTATCCGGTGAGGCTGGCGGTCCAGTCGTACGACAGCCCCATAGCCATGCTGCCCGTCGCACAGCTCTACGCGCGGGATGTGCCCGATCTGAGCCCGCCGGAGGGCAAGGACCTTCTCCAGGTTCTGTGGTGCCCCTTCGATCATCCGATCATGCCCAGGACCCTCCTCTTCTGGCGTTCCGCAGCCGCCGTCACCGACATCCTCGACACGCCTCCCGAGCCGCCCGCAGTGCAGTTCGACGGCTATCTACCGGCACCGTGCGTGCTCGAACCGGAGCAGATCACCGAGTACCCCGACCATCTGGAGCTGAGCGAAGAACTGCAGGAGCAGCTCAAGCAGTGGAGTGTGCCGCAGGCAGCAGAGGAAGACATGGACCCGGACACGTACTACGACTGTGTGCTGTCCAACGCACCCGGCTGGAAGGTGGGCGGCTGGCCCGCTTGGAACTCCACCGACCCCAGCCCGCAGCCCTGCTCCGTGTGCGGCACCGACATGGAGGTCCTGATGACCGTCGCCACGTTCGAGGAAGGGGACGACGCCGGGAACAGCTGGTCTCCGCACCCCCACCCAGGTGCTGCACCGTACCCCGGCCACCGCGGCTACAACGCGACCGGGGTCCAGATAGGCAGCGGCTACCGGCAGCATCTGTTCGTCTGCCCGGCGAAGCCCGAGCATCCGCACATCGAGTTGATGACGTAACCCGTCTGCGGTGTGCAGTATTTGGTTGACCTGTAGGAACGCGACCTCCGACGCGTCGAGTTCGCGCGCAGGTGAGCTCGCATTACCTCCACGAGGGTCGGTAGACGAACGTAGGCACATCCTGACGGTGCCCGACCGGCCCATAGCTGCGTTTCGTCGCTACATCGGCGACTCCACCCGCTCCGAGATCGACTACGCCCGGACCCTGGGGCAAGCCGGTCCGCTTCACGCACCCTGCCGTCGATCCGACTCGCACGTCGCTGCCGGAAGGCACGTGCGAGAGCGGCTCGTCGGCGCCGACGTCACCTTCTCCATAACCTCGGTGCAGCCGATACCCGGCATGCACGCCTACGAGCTGCCTTGGCGCTGCGGCTGTCGCAGGGCTCCGGTGATCTCGGGGTGATCGAGGCGCTCGCCGACGTGCGGAGTTCCCTGGACCGGGCTTCGGCGCTGGGCGTCCGGATGCTTCGGCCGCGCACGCGGCTATGGCAGCGTTCCCGCTCGCGTTGCCGGTCGAGGCGGTACAGGCCGCAGGGAACGACTCCACCGCGCTGGTGACCGAGCGGCCGGCGGACGATTGTCGCGAAGCAGCGCACCTCACTCGTCACCGAGCTCGTTCCTGCGAAGAACCGCTCACCCAACGCTGCCACCGCCAGGAACCTGAACCATGTTGCAGAACCGGATCAGCGTTCGTCGTCGGCCGTCGTCAGCTCAGCATCAGGACGGCGGCCAGCGTCACCAGGCCCTGGGAATCGCCCCAAGGCCTGGGGTGTTCGCCCGGTACAGGGCGGTAGCGGCCAGCAGGTCCCATGACCTTCAAGATCGTGCGTCGTCGGGAAGACCCTCCATGACGAGCGCCACCGCCTCTGCCGCACTGTCCAGCTCCCGCAACCGTCCGTCGGCGAACCGCACCCGGTAGCGGCCGTTCCCGAGCGGCATGGCCCGCGGCAGGTCGTGGCAGATGGGGGGCGCGGCCCGGCGGCTGAAGGTGAGCCAGTACATGCTCGGTCCCGGTGACAGGGCCCGACGAGACGAGAGTGCGTGAGGCGCCGAGGCGGGAGGGTCACGTCCGGTCCCGCCTGCCGTCGCCGCGGTCCGTCGCCGCGTCAGGAGGCGGCTCGTCCGGTTCTCCGGGTCAGTGCTCCGGGGTCGTCAGGGCGCGCTCCAGGACCGTGGTGTGGCTGTGGGACGGGTCCTTGGCGGCCGTGAGCAGGGTGACCGGGCCGGCCGCGACGAGTTCGCGCAGGCGGTCGAGGGCGGCGGCGGCCTCGGGGGCGGCGAGTTCCTGCTCGTACCGCCGACGGAACTCCTCGTACTCCCCCTCCGTGCCGTGGTACCAGCGGCGCAGTTCCGTGGACGGGGTGAGGGCCTTGGGCCACTCGTCGATCTCCGCGTCGGTCTTCTTCAGGCCGCGCGGCCACAGCCGGTCGACGAGGACGCGGGTGCCGTCGTCCGGCTCGGGCGGGTCGTAGATCCGGCGGACGCGGAGGTCTGGGGTGCGGGCGGCGTTGCGCGGCATGGCACCAGGGTGCAGGGGTGACCGGGCGGGCGCACGCGGACGTGCCGGCCCGCGGGCTCACTGCTCGTCGAGATCGAGTGCCGGCAGGATCACGGACTCGATGAACGCGGTCATCGTCTCCGGTGTGTCCGCGAACCGCTCTTCCAGGACCCGTTCCACCCGCAGCATGCCCATCAGGCAAGGGGCGACGAAGGCGGTCGCCGGGTTGTCGGGGGCGAGCTCGCCGCGCTCCACACCGCGGGCCAGCATCGCGTCCACGGCGGCGACCTCGGGCTGGATGACGGTCTCGTAGAGCGCCTCGCGGAGGTCGGGGTGGCGGACGTACGCCTGGCTCACCGCCTCCATCAGCTCGGCGTCCCGGTCGCGCCGGCAGGAGGCCAGGCGGGCGACCTCGCGGAGGTCGCCGATGAGGGTGCCGGTGTCGACGCCGGCGAAGTACGGGCAGCGGTTCTTGGTGAGGGCGGCGGTGACGAGCTGCGGTTTGTTCTTCCACTGCCGGTACAGCGTGGCCTTGCCGCACTTGGTGCGGGCGGCGACGCCCTCCATGGTCACGGCGTCGTACCCGCCCTCGCGGAGGAGGTCGAGCACCGCCTCGAACAGCTCGGTCTCCCGCTCCGGGGTGATCTTGCTGCGCCGGGCCGCGGCGGTCGCGGCATCGGTGGACACAGCGCGCGTGGTGGACGCGGCCTGGGGGGTCATCGCTGTCTCCCTCGGGCGATGGGGGTGCACATACGAGAGTAGGGGGTGCACAATCGAGACGCAACCGTATCGAGACGTTTGCGTCTCGATGAATACGGATCTACGCTTCCACCGTTTGTACCGATTCGACGGTCACAAAGAGCCAGCGCAAAAGGGGCCGCCTCATGGGTGCCGGAAGAGACACGGGAGGAACCGGGAACTCCGGCATACCCTCGACCGGGACGTCCCCGCGCCGGGCCGCGGAGGCCCTCCGATGAGCGGCGTCGGCGGCACCCTGACGGCCGTCCTGCTCTCGCTGGTCTCCGCCGTCGGGTACGCGCTCGCCGCCGTGGCGCAGGCGCGCCTCGCGGCCCGCGCGGAGCCGGGGCGGGGCTCCCTGCGGGCGCTGCTGCGGCACGGTGGCTGGTGGGCGGCGGTCGGCCTGAACGCGGCGGGCGCGCTCGCGCACGTGGCGGCCCTGCACTACGGGCCGCTGACGCTGGTCCAGCCGCTGGGCGCACTGACGCTGGTGGCGGCGCTGCCGCTCGGCGCGTACGGCGCACGGCGCCGGGTGACGCGCGGCGAGTGGCGCGGCGCGCTGTGGACGCTGGCCGGTCTGGGCGGCCTGATCGCGGTGACGGGTCGGGCGACGCCGGGCGACGCGCTCAGCCTGAACGAGTCGCTGGCGGTCGCGGCGGCCACGGCGTCGTTCGTGGCCCTGGTCACCGCAGGCCGCCGGTCCGGGCGGGGGCTCGGGCACGCGACGGCGTCGGGGGTCGCGTCCGGTGTGGCGTCGGCCCTGACGCAGACGCTGACGGCGGCGCTGGCCCTCGAACTTCCCGGCGGACCGGTGCCGTGGTGGCAGTCGGCGCTGCTCGCGGTGCTGATCTCCGGATTCGCGGTGGGCGGCCTGCTGCTCTCGCAGACCGCGTACCGGGCGGGGCTCGCCGCGCCCCTCGCCGTGGTGAACCTGTCGAACCCGGCGGCCGCGGCGATGATCGGGGTCGTCCTGCTGGGCGAGTCGTTCCGCGGCGGGGTGTGGGGCTGGCTGGCCGCCGCGGCCGCGTCGGCGGTCGCGGCACGGGGCGTCGTGCTCCTCACGGCGGCCCCGCCGAGCGTCGTGCCGCGGCCGGAGGACTCCCCCGCCGCGGTCATCACCGAGGGATCCGCACGACCGATCGCGGACGGGCCCGTACGGCCGGTCACCGGAGGCCCCGTTCAACCGGTCACCGACCCCGCGGGCGCCGCGCCGCTCCCGGCGAACGCCGCCGGCTGAGGTCGGGCGCGCCGCTCAGGCGGCGCGGGCCCAGGGGCGGGTCATCAGCATCTGCGTCAGGGCCAGGGTGCTGAGCGCGAACATCAGGATCCCGAGCGGTACATGGAACTCCGGTATGTGGGCGATGCCGAGGACGACCTGCACGGACGCGAGGACGAGGAAGCCGGTCGCGTACCAGACGGGCCGGGCCGGACCGCCGCCCGGCCGCCACGCCAGGATCGCGGCGAGCACGTAGAGCATGGCCGCGCCGTACATCACGCGCGAGCCGACGTCGTGCAGCATCGCGCCGAGCGACGAGGTCAGCAGCGCCCCGGCCGTGGCCGCCTGGAAGAACAGGGCCAGGGTCTGCAGGGCGACGGAGACCTTCAGGAAGGTGACCGCGCGGGGTGCCGCCGCCGTTGTCCGTCTCGCCGTGCTCGCCATACTCGCCATGAGGGGTCCTCTCGGGATGTCCGGAACTCGTCGGTGATCAGTCTGACGAGACCGGCATCGGCGCGGCGAGTACCGGGGACGACGCGACCCGCGCAATTTCGGACGCGGCCATCACGCAGGCCGGCACACGGTCGCCCCCAGGACGAGCGGCGGCCGCCCCGCAGGAGGAACTGCCGTCAGGCGCCCGCCGAACGGCGGCCCAGCAGCGGTTCGGCGACCAGGCGGGCGGTCGGGCAGAGCGTCTGGCCGTGCCGGGCGAAGAGCGCGTCGCGGGAGTCGTGGTGGCCGAGGTCGGCGACGACATGGCCCGCGAGGTCGCAGGCCGCGTCGGCGCCCCCGCCCGCCGGGCAGGCGACGACGCCGTCCCAGTCGACGGCGGTGCGGGAGAGCGCCTCGAACAGCGTCTCGGGACCGGCGTTGGTGAAGCCGCCGCCCGGTCGGGTGCTCAACTCCTCCAGCCCGCCGAAGAGCTCCGACACCGGCAGCCAGGCGTCGCCGATCCGGAACTCGGGCCAGGCGAGGACGACATGGTCCGGGACGAGCCGCCGCATGCGCGGGAACCGCGGGTACCAGAGCGCGCCGTCGACGAGCAGTCCGCGCACACGGGTGGCGACGCCGCCCGTCCGGGCGACCGCCTCCAGGACGGCGAGGCGCTGGCTGCACGAGCCGCGGCCGCGCCGCAGCACCTCGGAGACCGGGCGCTCGTCCTGCACCGAGTACACGGGGCGGACGGTCGCGGAGATCCGGCGGTGCGCCCGCCGCAGCAGCTCCAACTGACGCTCCGCGGGCCAGGGTCGGGCGTCGGCGACGGGCGGGGCGGCCTCGATGCAGCGCACCAGCTCGGTGACGCGCGGGTGCAGCCGGTCGAGGATCGGCGTGGGCTGCGTGCCGCCCGCCGCGTCCTCCGCCGGCGTCGCGACGGGGAACGTCCGGCGGCGCGGCCGGAGTATCGAGCTCGTCATGGCGGCCATTGTCCCCGGCCGTCCGGGCGGGCGTGCAACCGGTCCCCCGCTCCGCCCCGCTACTCGCGCACGGGCACCGGGTTCCCGTGCCCGGAGCGCTCCAGCTGGGTCAGACCCTGGACCGCGCCCACGCCCGTCGGGTGCATGTCGCCGTACAGCGCGTGGTACGCGCCGGGGCGTACCGAGTACATCTCGTGCCAGATCCCGATCGCGCCGTCGCTCGTGGCGTACCGCGCCCAGAACGCCTCCTCGGCGGGGCGGTGGCCGCGTTCGCCGTCGCCGGCGAAGGCGCGGATGTCGCCCGTGCGCCGCCAGTACTGGACGATCATCACCTCGCCGAGCTCCGGGCCCATGAGCAGCCGGTAGCCGAGGAGTCCGCTGTCGGGGTCCTCTTTGAGTTCCTTGAGCATCGCGGGCATCGCCGTCACGACCGGGAGCCAGTGGCGCACCTTGCGCAGGCGGTTGATGCGCGCGCCGATCAGGAAGACCGCGACCGGTTCGCTGTTCTCGGACATGACGAGCCCCGGCCGTACCCGGCGGCGTTCCGCCCGGGTCTCCGGGCCGCCGCGGCGCCATGCGGGTGTGGCCGCAAAGCGCATGAACTCCCTGAAGCCGTACCGTGCCATGGTCCGTCCCCCTTCGAGCGGGCCGGTGATTGCCCGCCCACCTCTTAGATAGCGGCACTATCCTTGACGTGGGAGAGTAGAACCGATCGGCAGCCCTGTCGACCCGTGGAACGGAGAATCTTCCTTGCGCCTCTCGGAGTTGAGCCATCGCAGCGGGGTCTCGGTGGCGACCGTCAAGTACTACCTGCGCGAGGGACTGCTGCCGCCGGGCACACCCGTCACCGCCCGCCAGGCGGAGTACGGCGAGGAGCACCTCAGGCGGCTGCGGCTGATCCGCGCGCTGCTCACGGTCGGCGGGATGACGATCAGCCAGGCGCGGGACGTGCTCGCGGTGGCGGACGACCCCGCCTTCAGCCGGCACGAACAGCTCGGCATCGCCCAGTACATGCTGCCGCCGCAGGTCACGCCGCCCCCGGAGGACGACCCCCAGCAGCCGGAGTGGGACACGACGCACGAGGAGCTGCGCGGACTGCTCGCCGAGCTCGACTGGCGGGTGTACGACGAGGCACCGGCGATCAACACGCTCACCCGGGCCGTCGTCGCACTGCGCGACCTGGGCTACCCCTTCCCGCTGGACTCCGTGCGACAGTACGCGGAGGCACTGCATCCGATGGCGGAGGTGGAGGCCGGGCTGATCGAGGAGCAGTACCCGGTTCTGGAAGAGGCGATCGAGGCGATGGTCGCGTACACGATGCTCAACGAGCCGGTCCTGCTCGCCCTGCGGCGCCTCGCGCACGAGGACGTCACGGCGCGCCGGTACGGCCGGGGACCGAAGGGGGGCGCGGACGCCAAGCCCGAGCCGGACGCGCAGCCGGGGCGGGACGCGCAGCCGGAACCCTCGGAACCGGGGCCGGATTCGAAGCCGGACCGGTAGCCGGGCCGGCAGTCGAACCCGACCGCCGGAGCAGACCCCGGCCCGGACTGCCGCCCGGACCGAACCCCCGGCCCACTCGACCTCGACACACGCGCCCCCCGACCCACTTTCGTCACCTTGACGAAAAGGCCGGAGTCGCCATATCGTCATGTCGACGACAACTCGACCCGACGAGTCTGGGGGGACCCCATGGCCGACATCACCAAGCGCGCCGGCTGGCGGCACCTGCGCTCCGCGCCCACCGCGCACATCCGGCACCACCGGCGCGGAAAGCTGGTGCACGACGGAACCGGACTCAGTTTCTGGTACCGGTCGCTGTCCGCGGCGCTCTCGGAGGTGCCGGTCAACGACCGGGAGCTGACGATGGCGTTCCACGCCCGTACGGCCGACTTCCAGGACGTCAGCGTGCAGTCGACCGTCACGTACCGGATCAGCGAGCCCGAGGCGGCCGCGACCCGGCTCGACTTCTCGATCGACCCGGACACCGGCGCGTGGCGCGGGGCGCCGCTGGAGCAGATCTCCACGCTGCTCACCGAGACCGCCCAGCAGCACGCCCTCGACGTGCTCGCGCGCACCCCGCTGTCCGCCGCGCTGGTCGACGGCGTGGCGGCGGTACGGGACCGGATCGCGGCCGGGCTCGAGCAGGAGCCGCGGCTGCCGGCGACCGGCATCGAGGTGGTGGCGGTCCGCGTGGTGGCGATCCGGCCGGAGCCGGAGGTGGAGCGGGCGCTGCGGACGCCGGCCCGCGAGCAGATCCAGCAGGAGGCGGACCGGGCGACGTACGAGCGGCGCGCGGTGGCGGTCGAGCGGGAACGGACCATCGCCGAGAACGAGTTGGCGAGCAAGATCGAGCTGGCCCGGCAGGAGGAGCGGCTGGTCGAGCAGCGCGGTACGAACGCGCGACGCGAGGCCGAGGAGAGCGCGGCGGCGGACGCGGTGCGGGCCGAGGCGGAGGCCGGGCGCAAGGTGCGGCTCGCCCGGGCGGACGCGGAGGCGGCGCGTGAGGTCGGCGAGGCGCGGGCGCAGGCGCAGGCGGCCTGGCTGCGGGTGCACGGCGAGGTGGACGCGACGACGCTGCACGCGCTGGCGGCGACGCGGCTGGCGGAGAACCTGCCGCGGATCGACAGCCTGACGCTGTCGCCGGACGTGCTGACGGGTCTCCTTTCGAAGCTCGGCGGCGGGAACGGAGGCGGGGCGTGAGCCTCGCGCCGCGGGCGGTGATCGTCCACCGCACCACGGAGTACGGGGAGTTGCTGGCCCGGCACGGGACGCACGGGCAGGCGGCGTTCTTCCTGTCCAGCCGGGGCCGGGACATCGAGGAGGTGCGGGAGCGGCACGAGCGGACCCGGGGGGCCCTGGCCGCGGTCGCGGCGGCGGTGCCGCTGCAGTGGCGGCAGAGCCGGGTGGAGCGGGCGGATCTGGACAGGTTCCTGTTCGGTCCGGAGGACGTGGTGGTCGTGGTCGGCCAGGACGGGCTGGTGGCGAACGCCGCGAAGTACCTGGCCGGCCAGCCGGTGATCGGGATCGACACGGACCCGGGGCGGAACCCGGGGGTGCTGGTACGGCACCGGGCGCGGGACGCGGCACGGCTGCTGCCGTCGGCGACGGCGGAGCGCGCGGCCGTGGACGAGCTGACGATGGTGGAGGCGGTGACGGACGACGCGCAGCGGCTGGTCGCGCTGAACGAGATCTACGTGGGCCCGCCGGGGCACCAGACGGCGCGGTACCGGCTGGGGCCGGACGACGGGCGGACGGCGGCGGAGGCGCAGGCGTCGTCGGGGGTGCTGGTGGGGACGGGCACGGGCTCGACGGGGTGGCTGCGTTCGCTGTGGCAACAGAGCGGCAGCGGTCTCACCCTTCCGGGGCCTGCGGATCAGCGGCTGGTCTGGTTCGTCCGCGAGGCATGGCCGTCACCGGCGACCGGGACCTCGCGGGTCGAGGGGCTCCTGGGCAGGTCGGAGGCCCTGCGGCTGACCGTGGAGTCGGACCGGCTGGTGGCGTTCGGGGACGGAATGGAGGCGGACGCACTCGAACTGACGTGGGGTCAGTCGGTACGGGTGGGGGTGGCCGGAACCGCACTGCGGTTGCTTGTGTGAGCCGTGGGGTTCGCTAGGGTCGGCCCGGCGGATTCAGACCGCACGAACCGTGAACGGGCGCACCGGGCCGGGCATCCGGGGCGGCGCGTCATGGACGGCACGCTCCGTACGGCGCGCTCCGGACGCGCGTCCGACCCGGTTCGCCCGGACGGGACGTACCGGGCAAGGCGTTCGAGGCGGTGCGCTCCGAGCGGGACGTTCCGACGGGGCGTCCGGGCCGGGGCGCGTCGCGAGGGTCTGAACCCGTCGACAGGTCCGAGGGCCCCGCCCGAGGGCCGGCCACGACAGACGTACCCGACGGCGCAGACCCGCCGCCCGCCCCTGGAGGCCCCATGACCCGGTCCGCCCTCGAGGTCACCCGTGCGAGCCTGGCGGACTGGGAGTTGGTGCGGGAGTGGGCGGCGGCCGAGGGGTGGAACCCGGGGCTCGACGACGCGCCGGCGTTCTTCGCGCAGGACCCGGAGGGCTTCTTCCTGGGGCGGGTCGACGGGGAGCCGGTCTCGGCGATCTCGGTGGTCAACTACGGCGACGCGTACGCCTTCCTGGGCTTCTACCTGGTCCGCCCCGACCTGCGGGGCCACGGACACGGCCTGGCGACCTGGCGCGCCGCGCTGACGCACGCCGGGGACCGGACGGTGGGGCTCGACGGGGTGCCCGACCAACAGGACAACTACCGCCGCTCCGGCTTCGCCCTGGCACACCGCACCGCCCGCTGGGTCGGCGAGGCGCCCGCCCCGGAGGAGCCCGCGCCGGACGTCGTCCCCGCCGCGGTGCTGGGCGCTGCGGAGCTGCGCGCGTACGACAGCGCCTGCTACCCGGCGGAGCGCCCGCGCTTCCTGGACCGCTGGCTGACCACGCCGGGGCACCGCGCCCTGGCCCGCGTCGTCGACGGCCGCCCGACGGGCTACGGGGTGGTCCGCCCCGCCGAGGACGAGGCCCGGATCGGCCCCCTGTTCGCCGACACCCCAGCCGACGCCGCCGTACTGCTCGACGCGCTCGCGGCCGAGGCGGCCGCGCTCGGCGCGCCGCGCATCGCGATCGACGTCCCGGAGGCCAACGAGGCGGCCACCGCCCTCGCCGCCTCCCGCGGGCTCACCCCTTCGTTCGAGACCGCCCGGATGTACACGGGCCCCATCCGCCCCATGGCCCACGACCGCATCTACGGCATCACCACGCTCGAACTGGGCTGACCACCCCGCCCCCCTCGGGGCGGCGATCCCCCGCCCCTCCCCCACCCCCCTCGGGGGGCGACAAGGGTTTTCCCCGTATCGGGTTCATCTCTGATTTCCCTACTGTCTGCCGCACCGGCAGATCCCCACCTCCGGCCTGTGCCTGACAGGTGCATGTAGAGGGCGTAGGTGGGAGTGCTCCGGTGGCGGCCTTGACCCGGGCCGTCATGCCGGCGGCGGCGCAGGGCCCCCCAAGCCCAGGGAATCGTGGACCGCGACCCCCACACCCGCACCGCGGTTCCCGCGCCGCCCGCCAAGGCTCCGCAAACGTCGTAGCTGAAAGGGCAACACACCTTGAACGGTTCCAGGCGGAGACTCATATCCGTCGTGGTCGCGAGCGCCGCGGTACTCGGCGCAGCCGCCACCTCCACCGTGGCGCTGGCCGCCGCCCCGGCTCCCCAGCCCGCCCCGGCCCCCCAGGCCATGACGGCGCTCCCCTCGGCCCCGGCCGAGAAGGTCATCGTCACCTACAAGGCCAAGACCGCCGAGGCCGGCTCCAACGCCGCCGCCAAGGCCGACGCCGCCGAGAAGGGTGCGGAGACCGGCGAGAAGCTGACCTTCGAGCGCCGAGTGCTCGGCGGCGCCGCCGTGGTCGACCTGGCCGACGACGCCACCAAGCAGGACGTCAACGAGGTCATGGCCGCCTTCCGCGCCGACCCGTCCGTCGCCTCCGTGGAGCCGGACGTCCGCGCCTACGCGATGGCCGTGACCCCGAACGACACCGACTACGCCAAGCAGTGGGACCTCTTCGAGCCCACCGGCGGCATGAACGTTCCGCCGGCCTGGGACAAGACCACCGGCTCCGGCGTCACCGTCGCCGTCATCGACACCGGCTACGCCGCCCACACGGACCTGGCGTCCAACGTCGTCAACGGCTACGACTTCATCTCCTCCTCCGCCGACGCCCGTGACGGCAACGGCCGCGACAGCAACGCGAACGACGAGGGCGACTGGAACGCCACCGCCGGCGAGTGCGGCACCGGGTCCCCGGCGTCCAACTCCTCCTGGCACGGCACCCATGTGGCCGGCACCATCGGTGCGGTCACCTCCAACTCCAAGGGCATCGCCGGCATCGCGTACAACGCGAAGATCCAGCCGGTCCGCGTCCTCGGCAAGTGCGGCGGTTCCTCCGTCGACATCGCCGACGCCATCACCTGGGCGTCCGGCGGCACCGTGTCGGGCGTCCCGGCGAACCCGACCCCGGCCAAGGTCATCAACCTGAGCCTCGGCGGCGCCAGCTCCACCTGCCCGAGCGTCTACCAGAACGCGATCAACGGCGCCGTCAGCCGCGGCACCACCGTCGTCGTGGCGGCGGGCAACAGCAACGCCAACACCTCCGGCTTCACGCCGGCGAACTGCTCGAACGTCATCACCGTGGCGTCCACGAGCCGTGAGGGCAACCGCTCGTACTACTCGAACTACGGCACCATCGTCGACGTCTCGGCCCCCGGCGGCGAGACCCGTCGCGCCACCGACACGCCCGGCACGGTGACCACCCCCGAGAACGGCATCTACTCCACGCTGAACTCGGGCGCGACCACCCAGTCGCTGGAGAACTACAAGCCGTACCAGGGCACTTCGATGGCCGCGCCGCACATCGCCGGTCTCGCCGCCCTGCTCGAGTCGGCCAAGAGCTCGCTCACCCCGGCCGAGATCGAGTCCGCGATCAAGGCCAACGCGCGTCCGCTGCCCGGCACCTGCTCCGGCGGCTGCGGCACCGGCATCGCCGACACCGCGAAGACCGTGGAGGCCGTGACCGGCACGACCACCCCGCCGACCGGCACCGTCTTCACCAACGCCGCGAACGTCACGATCTCGGACAACACCACCGTGTCGTCCTCGATCGCCGTCACCGGCCGGACCGGCAACGCGCCGGCCGCCCTCAAGGTCGCGGTGGACATCAAGCACACCTACCGCGGTGACCTGGTCATCGACCTGGTCGCCCCGGACGGCACCGTCCGCAACCTGAAGGCCTCGTCCTCCTCGGACGGCGCCGACAACGTGCTGACGACCTACACCGTCGACGCCTCCTCGGAGGTCGCCAACGGCACCTGGAAGCTCCAGGTCCGCGACGTGTACTCGGGTGACACCGGCTACATCGACTCGTGGAGCCTGACCTTCTGATCACCTCCTGACCCACCCCCCACAACCGCAACACCGCTGGTCAGGGGCGCGTCCGTGGTCTAAACCATTGGCGCGCCCCGCAGTTGGGAGCGGAGCCCGCTGTCCGAATGACGGACAGCGGGCCTTTACTGTGCCCGTGACCTCCGTATCCTCTGCCCACACACGGGAACAGCGCCCGGGTGCGCCAGAGGGGGTGGGGGACATGACGACAGCGCCCTACCGCGCCGCGCCGGTCGGCCGTCAGGAACTCCTCTCCCGGCTCGACCACGTCCTGCTCGCACGTGGCCGCGCCCTGCTCACCGGCCCCGCCGGAGTGGGCAAGACGGAGATCGCGCTGGCCGCCGCGGCCCGCGCCGAATCCCGCGGCGAGACGGTGATCTGGCTCGCCACACAACCGTCCGACCGGGACATCCCGGGCGCCTCCGCCGCCGCGCTCGTCGCCTCCGTCGGCCGCCCGGACGTCCTGGACCGGCTCCCCGGCCCGCAGCGCGGCGCCGTCGCCGTCCTGTGCCGCGAGGCGCCCGCCCCGGAGGACGGCTGGGACCCCATCGCACTCCGCCTCGGACTCGGCCAGCTGCTGCGCGAGCTCGCCGCCGACGGCCCCGTGCTGCTGGTCCTGGACGGTGTGGAGCGCGTCGACGCGGACAGCGCCGATCTGCTCCGGTTCGCCCTGCACCTCGCGCCGCCCACGCTGCGCGCGATCGCCGTCGAGACCCCCGCCTGCGACGCCCCGGACGCCCCGCAGCTGTGGGTGCCGTCCGAGGCCGACGTGCTGCTCGTGCCGCCGCTGCAGGCGGATGAGATCGCCGAGCTGCTGATCCACCACCGGCTGCCGTCCCGGATGGCCGGCCGGATCCACAAGGCCAGCGGCGGCAATCCGCGCCTCGCGCTCGCCGTGGGCCGCTCGCTGGCCGACGCCCGCACCCCCGTGCACCACGCCGAGGCGCTCACCCTCTCCGGCCGGGCCCGCGACCTCGCCCGCCAGCTCCTCGACACCACCCCGGCGCACGTACGCGAGACCCTGCTGCTCGCGGCGCTGGCCCTGCGGCCCTCGACGGCCCTGATCCGCCGGGCCGGGCGCCGGACGGCCGAGGCCGATCTGATCGCCGCCGAGCGGGCCTCCCTGGTGTCCCTCGGCGAGGACGGCACGGTCGCCTTCACCGCGGGCGTCCTGCCCTCCACCCTCGTCCACGACGCCTGCTGGGCCGCGCGCAGCGCCGGGCACGCCGCGCTCGCCGAGGTGGTCGACGACCCCGTCGAGGCGGTACGGCACCGGGCCCTCGCCGCCGACGCCCCCGACGCGGCCCTCGCGGCCGCCATCGGCGTCGCCGCGGAGACCGCCCGGCGCCGCGGCAACAGCGCGCTCGCCGCCGAACTCGCCCTGCTCGCCGCCGAGACGACGCCCGTCGAGCACGGGCCCCGGCGCATCGCGCGGCTCGTCGACGCCGCCGAGGAGGCCGCCCGGGCCGCCCGCGCGGACCTCGCCGTCCGCGCCGCCACCGACCTGCTGGCCCGGGACGCCGCTCCGCCGGACCGGGTCCGGGCCCGGCTCGCGGTCCTGGACACCGCCGGCCAGGGTCTGACCGGGCTCGACGAGATGTACGTGCACGCCATGGAGGACTCCGACACCGACCCGGCGCTGCGGTCGGCGGTGCTGCTGCGGCTGGCCGTCAAGTACGTGCTGGCGGACGGCGATCCGGTGCGCTCGCGCACGGCCGCCGTCGAGTCGGCCGCGCTGGCCTCGTCGATCGGCGACCCGCGGACCGCCGCCCGCGCCCTGACGGTGCAGGCGCGCATGGACCGGGTGCTCGGCTCGCCGGACGCGGAGACGGTGCTGGAGCAGGCGCGGGCCCTGGAGATGTCCGAGCGGCCGCTCGGGATCCGCAACGCCGCCCAGATCCTGACGATCCGTCATGCCCTGTTCGACGCCCGGCTCTCCGACGCCCGCGACGCGCTCAACGCGCTGCTGCCGCTGGTGCAGCGGCGCGGCCCGGTCGAGGACGCCATCGAGCTGTTCAGCACGCTCGCCGAGATCGAGTCCCGCAACGGCATGTGCGCGGCCTCGCTCGCGCACGCCGGGCAGGCCCTCGCGCTGACCCTGGAGGCCGGGCTCTCCCCCGGCCCCGCCTGGTACGGGCTGGCGCTCGCCGAGACCGCGGGCGGCAGCTTCGCCCGGGCCGCGAGCTACGCCCGGCGCAGCGTGCAGGCCTCGGAGGAGGAGGGCGACCACGTGTTCCTCTCCCGCAGTCTGTACGCCCTGGGCCGGGTGCAGCTGGTGAACGGGGACGTGGCCACCGCCCTGGAGACGCTGCACCGGGTGCGTACCGAGGAGCTCGCCCAGGCGACCGTGGATCCGTCGATGCTGCGCTGGCACGAGGAGCTGGCGGAGGCACTGGTCGCCGGGGACCAGCCGGACGCGGCCGAGGAGTTGCTGGCCGAGGTGCGGCCGGTGGCGGAGCGTCTGGGCCGTACGGCGGTACTGCTCGGACTGGACCGGGCGGAGGGCCTGCGGCTCGCCGCGGTCGGCCGGGCGGACGAGGCGGCGGAGCTGCTCGCGGGGACCGCGGAGCGGTTCGACGCGGCCGGGCTGCCGCTGGAGCGGGGCCGGGCGCTGGTGGCGCTGGCGCGGGTGGAGCGCCGCCGCAGGCGCCGGTCGGCGGCGCAGAGCGCGCTGCAGACGGCGGCCGCTGTGTTCGAGCGGGCGGGTGCGACGCCGTGGCTGGCGCTCGCGGCGGAGATGCCCTCGGCCCGTACGCCCGTGGAGCCGGCCCCGGCGGGCGAGCTGGCCCTGGCCTCGCTGACGGAGGCGGAACAGCGCCTCGCCCTGCTGGTCGGTCAGGGCGCGAGCAACCAGGAGGCGGCGGCCAAGCTGTTCCTCAGCGTCAAGACCGTCGAGGCCCGCCTCACCCGCATCTACCAGAAACTGGACGTCCGCTCCCGAGCCCAACTGGCCACCGCCCTGGGCGCGGCCCGGGGGCACGTGGCGCCGTAGGCGCGGGCGCGGGACCGGGACCATCGACATCCTGGCCGGGCGGGCGGGTGACCGGGATCAGGAGGTCGCGAGGCGCTCCGGAGGCCGGGCGCGCGGTCGCCGACTCGGGTGCCCCGGCCGGACGGCCGCCGGAGGCTGCCGGTGGTCGTGCGGCGCTGCGTGTCGGGGGCCGGCCCCCGACAGGCGGCGGGTCCCCCCGGGGGGCAGCCGCCGGCGCGCCCGCGCCGCTGATCGAGTGGCCTGCCGCCACGGGCCGCGAGGTGGCGGGGGCGGCGCGGTAAGACCGTTCGTATGAACAGTTCCGATCCCGTCCCCGTCGGTCCGCTCGCCGATCGCGCCGGGTACGACGAGGGGTTCCTCGGGCCCGCCGTGCCGTTGCCGGTGCCCGCGCGGGCGGGCGTCGAGACGGTGACGCTGCCGTACACGCACTTCACGGTGGCACTGCGGCCGGACCGGCGGCTGGCCTCCGCGGCCGCCGTCGGCGTCGACGGGCGGGCGCTCGTCGAGGAGGCGACCGAGGGCGAGGAGTGGGCGTACGACCCGCGGGTGCCCGCGGAGCGGCAGGCCGGCGACGAGCTGTACCGGAACAACAGCCTGGAGCGCGGTCTCCTGGTGCCGTGGCACGACGCGGCGTGGGGTCCGGCCGAGGCCGCGCACCGGGCCGCCGCGGACGCCTTCCACTACCCCAACGCCGCCCCGCAGGCGGACGTGTTCAACCAGGACATGCGGCTCTGGCAGGGTCTGGAGCACCATCTCCTCGACCACCCGGCCGTGTTCGACCGCAGGCTCGTCCTGCTCACCGGCCCCGTGCTCCAGGACTCGGACCCGCCCTACCGGGGCGTCCAGGTCCCGCTGCGCTTCTGGAAGGTGGTCGCGTTCATGCTGGACGGAGCGCTGGCGGCGACCGGGTACGTGCTCGACCAGAGCCCGGACCTGGCGCGCGACGCCGACCGGGCCCTGCTCGGCGCGCAGCACGGC
The DNA here is from genome assembly GCF_045348655.1 of Streptomyces solicamelliae. Taxonomy (NCBI): domain Bacteria; kingdom Bacillati; phylum Actinomycetota; class Actinomycetes; order Kitasatosporales; family Streptomycetaceae; genus Streptomyces; species Streptomyces solicamelliae. The sequence continues at coordinate 6,293,462 of NZ_CP160404.1, read as the reverse complement.
GCACCGCCGCCGCTCGGCCCGTTCCGGCTGTACCAGGTGCCGGTCTCGGACGTCGCCGAGATCACGGAGCTGGAGTTCGGGCCGCTCCCGGACGTCGACCTGATGCCGCTGCCACGCACGCCCGAGGACCGCTGGCGGCGCCTGGAGTCGTACGACGACCTCGTCATCGAACCGTGAGTTTGCGGGCCGTTCCGGCCGGTGGAAGCATGGAAGCGACAGCACGTCGGGCAGGTGCGGAATGCCGCTCACCGATACGGAATGGGACCTCGTCACCTCGTGGGTACGGGACCATCTCCTCGATACCCCGGATCCCCGGGCCCGGCTCACCACCTTCGGGTTCCCCGCCGGGTTCGTCGGCGCACTCCCCCTCACCCGGGACACCGGCGGCAACGCGACCGCACTGGTCCGGGCGGCCCGCCGGGACATCACCCAGCAGCGCCGGCTGCTCGACGTCCTCGCCGGACTCGACGCGCTGCACGCCCCCGAGCAGGAGGCCGAGGTACGCGGACTCCTGGACGGGCTGCGCGAGGACGAGGCCGAACACGACGCGGAGCAGGACCCGTTCGAGGCGGTGGTGCTGCGCGGCGGCACGGAGGTGTTCCTCGACCGGGACGGACTGCGGGCCCGGCTGCGGGAGTTCGTGGCGGACCCGGAGAAGACCGTCCTCGTCGTGGACGGCCCGCCGCACAGCGGCCGGTCGTACACGTACAGCTTCATCCGGCACCTCGGCCAGCACCTCGGCTTCCGGCCCGTCCGCGTGACGCTCTCCCGGCACTCGACCGCCCGCAAGGTCCTGGAGCGCCTCGACGAGATCCTCACCCCGCCGGGCGCCGCACCGGCCCCGCTGTGGGAGCGGGCGGAGTGGAACGACCCGGTCGCGGCGATCGACGACGCGGTGCACACGGTGGTCCGCAAGGCAACCGCCGAGCAGGAGCGATACTGGCTGGTGCTCGACGAGTGCGACAAGCTCGACGCCGACTCCGACGTCTGGGACTGCATCGGCAAACTGGCCCTGGCCGTCTACGAGAACACGCCCGTCCACCCGCGCGCCGTACCCCGGCTCGTGCTGCTCGGCTATTCGGAGCTCGCCCGCCAACTCCCGTACGAGATCAGGAAGAACGAGCTCCGCGACACCGCCGTGCCCGTCGGCGAGGACGAGATCCGCGCGTTCTTCACCGCGCTGCTCGGCGCGGAGTCCACCGCCGTGGACGACCTCGTCGTCACGGCCCTCGACGCGGCCCACGCCCCCGACGGCGGCCCCGGCTACATGCGGCGGCTCTGCACCGCCGCGGAGACCGCCGTACGGCTGCACCGGGCGCTCGGCCCGGTGCCCGAGCTGCCGGCCCTGGTCCGCGCCGAACTCGCCGCGGCGCCGGCGCCGGACGAGGCGCCCGTCCCGGACCTGCGGCTCGAATACCGCCGGGCCGCCTGTCTGCTGAGCGAGTTCGACCCCGAAAAGCTGCGGCTGCCGGACGGCACGGTCGCCGGGCCGGGGGCCGCGCTCGCGCTGGTGGAGGACTGCACCGCGCAGGCGCTTCCGGGCCGTGAACTGTGGTGCCTGAAGCGGGAGGTGCGCGAGGCGACCCTGCGCGGCCTCGACGGGCCGCAGACCGCCCGGCGTCATCTCGTCGCCAACATCGACCGGTTCCCCGACCACACGGCACCGGAGCACCGGGCCCTGGACTATCTGTCGGGCGTGCCGCCGCTGCTGGACACGCAGAGCGTGGACGAACTCTGCGCCACCCTGCAGGCCGTGACCTGGCTGAACCTGGTCCCCGGCGTCCGCCGGCTCCCGGACGCCGCCGGCCTGCAGCGCCGGCTCCAGCGGGCCCGGCTGCTGCAGCCGCTGCACCGGCTGGTGCCCGGCGACGCCTTCCACGGCCGCACCCGCGAGCTGAAACTGCTGCGGGACTACATCGCACTGCCGCCGGAACCGGCCGAGCCGCCCGTCGTCGTGCACGGCATCGGCGGCGCGGGCAAGAGCAGCCTGCTGGCGAAGTTCCTGCTCGACGCCCTGGACGAGGCCGAGTTCCCGTTCGCCTTCATCGACTTCGGCCGGCCCACGCTCTCCGTGCACGAACCGGTCACCGTGATCGGCGAGGTGGCCCGCCAGCTCGGCGTGCAGTACCCGGAGCACCGGGCAGGGTTCGAGGAGCTGGCCGCCGCCTGCGAGGCCGAGGCGGCCGAACAGCGCGGCGCGCGTGCCCAGATGGACCAGCTGTACCGGCTGTCGGCGACCCGCGCCTCGTCGGCGCGGCAGTACTCCCGGGAGTTCCACACCCGGGCCGGGGACCGCGACGCGCAACTGGCGGACCGGGTCGCCCGGCTGGTCGCCGAGGCCGCCGCACCGGCCGACGGCGGACCGCTGCCGCCGCTGGTCGTCGCCGTGGACTCGTTCGAGGAGGCCCAGTACCGCGGTTCGCCGATCCTCGGCCGGATGTGGGTGATCTGGGGGACGCTGCGCAAGACCTATCCGCGGCTGCGGTTCGTCGTCTCGGGCCGCGCCCCCGTCAGCCACCCGGCCGCGGTCCTGGAGCCGATCTCCGTGCCGCTGGGCGAGCTTGACCGGCAGGGGTCGATCGAGGTGCTGACCTCGCTCGGCGCGCCGGCCGGGGAGGCGGCCGAGCTGTACGAGCTGGTCGGCGGGCATCCGCTCAGCCTGCGGCTGGCGCAGTGCGCCGCCGCGCACTACGGCTCCGTCGCCGCGCTGAGCGAGGAGGTCGGCAGTGTGCCGACGCGGCGGCGGCAGCGGGACCGGGCCGTCGAGCAGGAGCTCATCCAGGCCACCCTGTACGAGCGGATCCTGCACCATGTCGCCGCGCCCGATCTGCGCCGGCTGGTCCTGGCGGGCCTCGCGCTGCGGAAGATCACCCCGGAGCTGCTGCGCGAGGTGCTCGCGGAGCCCGCCGGGGTGCCCGTGGCCTCCGACCGCGAGGCCCGCGACCTGATCGGCCGGCTCGGGCGCCTCGACCTGATGGAGGACGCCGGGCCCGGGGCGGTACAGCACCGGGACGACCTGCGGCGCATCCTGCTGCGGCTGTCGGACCGTGCCCGTACCGACCTCATGCGGGCGGTCGGGCAGCGGGCCGTGGCGTACTACGCCGCCCTGGAGGGCCCGGAGGCGCGGGCGGAGGAGATCTACCACCGGCTGCGCCTGGACGAGGACCCGCGGCAGGTGGAGAAGCGCTGGACGCCCGCGGTGAAGGGCTTCCTCGCGGGCGCGGAGCGGGATCTGACCGGCCGTGCGGCCGCGTTCCTGCTCGGCCTGCACGACGGGCACGCCCCGGACGCGGTCCTCGCCGAGGCCGACCAGGCGGACTGGGAACGTCTCGTCGCGCGCGAGGTGGAGGACCTGCTGGCGCTGAACTACCTGGACGCGGCGCGGGCCCGGCTGACCGAGCGGCAGCCGTGGACGCCGGGCAGCCGGCTGTACCCGCTGCTCGTCGAGACGCTGGCGCGGGCCGGCCGGCCGGCCGATGCGCGGGACACGGCCGAGCGGGCCGTGGACGGGGCGCGGGCGGCCGGACGCCCGGAGACCCAGCTGGAGCTGCTGCGCCTGGCGGCGCGGCTCGCGGAGGACGCCGGGGACCCGGTCCAGGCCGACACCGAGCTGCGGGAGGCGGAGGCGGTGGCCCGCGGCCTCGGCCTGGAGTTCGAGGAGTCGGGGGCGCTGATCGCCCGGATCCGGCTGGCGGCCGCGGCGAAGTGGAACGCCGGTCCGCTGCTGGACCGGCTGGCGCGGTGGCTGCGCGGCCTGTCCGACGAGCGGCTGCGCGAGCATCCCGGGCTGGTCCGGCAGGCGGCCGCCGAGGTGGCCGTGCAGGACCCGGCGCTGCTCGGGCAGGTGCTGCGGGTGGTGGGTCTGCCGCGGATCGACGACAGCGCCCTGTACGGGCTCGCGGAGCGCCTGGAGCGGGTGACGGCGGACCGGCCGGAGCTGCACGCGGCGGTGCTGCGGGCGCTGGACGCGGCGGGCGTGGCGGGCGGTTCGGCGCCGGGGGCGTACCCGGTGATGCGGGACGCGCTCGGGGACGCCCGGCGGCTGGAGACCCTGGACGAGCTGTGCGGACAGCTCCTGACACTGCACGACCCCTCGGGCGGGCTGCTGGCCGGGGTGCGGGCCGTGATGGGCACGGGTGCGTCGTTCTACGGGCCCGAGACCATCTCCGCGTCCGGGGCGTGGGACCGGCTCCCGAAGGTGCTGTCCGACGCGACCGTCGGGCAGGCCGAGGTCGAGCCGTTCCTGTCGCCGGAGGAAGTGGAGCGGGTCGCCGACGCCGCCGAGCGGGCGGGGCTCGGGGACGAGCGGCGGCGGGACGCGCTGCTCGGCGGCTTCCATCCCCTGTACGCGCGGGCGCTCGCGGAGACCGGCGGTTCGCCGCACGCGCTGCTGACGAAGATGAACGAGGACGGCCGGCTGGTCAACGGCTCGGTGCCGCTGCAGATCTGGCTGCGCAACGCGGTCTCCGCGACCCGCGACCCCGGCCCGCGGGCCGTCCTGGCCGAGGCCCTGGACGAGGTGGCCCGCACCGCGGGCGGCGAGCCGGACATCATGGCCGACCTGCCGGACCTGGCGGAGGACGTGGAGGCCGGAGAGGTCAAGGAGCGGATCATCCTGCGCGACGACACGGTCCCGTTCGGCTTCCTGCACGGCGGGCACCGGGCGGGCGAGGCGGTCACGCTGATCAAGGTGCGGCCGTACCGCTCACGGGAGCCGTTGCCCGCCAACTCTCCGCACGTGGGCACGGGTTGGCTGATCACCCCGGAGCTCCTGGTCACCAACCACCATGTGATCACGGCCAGGGAGCGGCGGCGGGGCGAGCCACGGCCGGTGGTCGCGCCGGAGGACCTGGCGCTGCAGGCGGAACACGCCGTCTGCCACTTCGACTTCGAGGAGGGCCTGACGGCCGCGGCGGCCGAGGTCGCCGGCCTGATGGCCTGCGACGAGAAGCTGGACTACGCCGTGCTGCGGCTGCGCGAGCCGCAGACCCGCGCCCCGCTGCGGATCTCCCCGACGCCGCTGACGGTCCTCCGGAGCGACCCGCCGGTGCCGGTCAACATCATCCAGCACCCCGCCGGGGAGCGGAAACGGGTGGCGCTGCGCAACAACATCGTCTCCGAGGGCAGCGAGCCGGACCTGCGGTACTACACCGACACCCGCGAGGGCTCCTCCGGTTCGCCGGTGCTCACCGACGACTGGCGGGTCGTGGCGCTGCACCGCGGCAGCCACCACGTGAAGGACGTCGAGTTCCAGGGCAAGAGCACGGCGTTCGTGAACGTCGGCACCCAGCTGAGCAGCATCCTCGCCCATCTGCGGGCGCAGGCACCCCAGGTGCACGCGGAGATCATGCGGTTCCAGGCGGGTCTGACCGCCGCCCGGAGTCCCGGGCCATGACAGACGGAGGTGGCAGCGCCATGCACGACGGCTCACCGGTGGCGACCGCACCCGAGCAGGTCCTGGGCGACCTGGCCGAGGTGGCCGCACGCGTACGGAAGAACCTGGAGGCGGAGCTGTCCGAGTCGGCGGAGATGCCGGCCGGCGACGCCGCCCCCGCGGCGGAGATCTCGAACTTCGCGCACGAGGAACGGGCGAGGGTCCTGGAGGCCGGGGTCACCGGCCTGGAGAAGCTGGCCGCCGGGCGTGCGGACGAGGTCGGCGACGACGAGTACTTCGGGGTGGAGGCGATCGTCCTCCTCGAGGGCCGGCCGGCGATCCTGGTCCAGGGCAGCGACTTCGCCACGCAGGAGGGCGAGTGGGCGCTGCTCGACGCGCACCGGGACGGGATCCGTCAGTCGCTCGCCCGGGTCGGGCGCGTCGAGGTGCGCGGCCATCCGCGGCTCGACTGGGTGGGCACGGCGTTCCTGGTCGGTCCCGACACGGTGTTGACGAACCGTCATGTGGCGGTGGAGTTCGCCCGGTCGGACGGCGTCGGCTGGACCTTCGCGCAGGGCATGACGGCCCAGATGGACCCCGGCGAGGAGCTGCCGCTCACCCCGGCGGACGCCCGGATCGACCTGCTCACGTACGAGGTCACGGAGATCGTCGGCGTGCACCCGGACGTCGACCTGGCGGTGCTGCGGGTCGCCCCGCCGAACGGCGGCGGCCCCCTGCCGAGCCCGCTGGCGGTGGCCGCGGACGCGCCCGCCAACGTACCGGGCCACCCGGTGTACGTGATCGGCTACCCGGCCTGGGACGGGCGGCGCAACGAGCCCGAGTCGATGCGCCGGATCTTCATGGACGTGTACAACGTCAAACGCCTCCAGCCGGGCCGGGCGACCCGCTTCGTCCCGGGCGAGCTGGTGATGGGGCACGACTGCTCGACCCTCGGCGGCAACAGCGGCTCCCCCGTCTTCGGCCTCCCCGACCACCGCGTCCTGGCCCTGCACTTCGGCGGCCGCTACCGCACCGGCAACGTGTCGGTGCCGCTGTGGGAGCTGGTGGACGATCCGCTGCTGGCGGCGGCCGGGGTCAACTGGGTGTGACTGCGTCCGGGGTCGACCGCGCTTGAACGCCGCCGCGGGGTCGGCCGGGGCCGAACCGGGTCCGCGTCAGGACCGGCGGCGTGCGGAGAGGTCGGACCAGCGGGCGGCGAGCAGCAGGGCGATGTCGTCGGGCCGGTCGACGGTCTGCCGGGCCTCGCGGATCAGGTGGTCGGCGGCCTCGGTCAGCGGGGCCAGGCCGTGTTCGGCGAGGGAGGCCCGCAGCCGTTCGATGCCGTCGTCGATGTCCGCCCCGGGCCGTTCGACGAGCCCGTCGGTGAACAGGGCGAGCAACGCGCCCGGTTCGAGGCGGAGTTCCGTGACGGGGTACGTGGCGTCGTCGGCGACGCCGAGGACGACCCCGCCGTCGAGGTCGAGGACCTCGGTGGCCCCGTCCGGGTGGCGCAGCAGCGGCGGCGGATGCCCGGCGCGTACGGCGAGGGCGGCACCGGTCTCCGGGTCGAGGGCGACGTAGCAGAGGCTGGCGAACTGGCCGGGGTCGAGGTCGATGAGGAGCTTGTTGGTGCCCCGCACGACCTCCTCCGGCGCATGCCCGCCGAGCGCGAACGCCCGTACGGCGCTGCGGAGTTGCCCCATCGTCGCGGCGGCGGCCACGCCGTGGCCCTGGACGTCGCCGATGACCAGGGCGAGCCGGCCGCCGCCGGTCTCGATGACGTCGTACCAGTCGCCGCCGACCTCCATGCCCTGGGTGCCGGCGAGGTACCGGCCCACGGTGTCGACCTTGTCGCGGACCGGCAGCCGGTTGGGCAGCAGGGCGTCCTGCAGCCCGCGGGCCAGGGCGGACTCGGAGTCGTACCGCCGGGCCCGCTCCAGGGCCTGGGCGATCAGCCCGGCCAGCGCGGTGAGCACGGTGCGCTCCTCGGGGCTGAAGCCGCGCGGCCGGTCGAAGCCGAGGATGCAGGAGCCGACGGGCCGGCCGGAGGCGATCAGCGGCAGGAAGGCCCGCGCGCCGACGTGCGCGTCGAGCGGGATGTCCGGGTAGGCGCGGGCGAGTTGCTGCATCGACTCGAAGAAGAGCGGCCGTCCGGAGGTGAGGGTCTCCACGCCCGGAAGCCGCACGTCGAGGCTGACCCCGTCGAAGCGGTTCAGGAACCCCTGGGGGAATCCCGTCTCCCAGGCGAGGTAGAGGTGCCGGTCGCTGAGCAGGTAGATCGCGAGCTGCCGGCCGCCGAAGGCGGGCAGCAGCTCCTCGGTGACCACCGCCGACACCTGGCGGGCCGTCACCGCCTCGGTGAGCGCGATCGCGAGGGCGACCGGCCGGTACAGCGAGGCGGCCCGGTCGGCGGGCGAGCCGATGCCGGGGGCGGGGCTGGTGACCGAGCCGGGCCGGTAGTCCGGCTGCTCCCCCTCGGTCAGCACGATCGTCACGCCGTCGTGGCCGGGGTACAGCGACACCGACACCCACTCGTCCGGCTCCGAGGAGGCGAGGAAGTGCGCGGCCTCGTCGGAGATCAGCGCGGCCCGCAGGTACTCCTCGTACGCGGGGTGCCCGAGCCAGGGCACAGCCTCCCGCAGCAACCGCCCGACCAGCCGGGCGCGGGGCAGCCGCAGCAGGTCCTCGCCGTACCGGTTGACGTACATGATCCGGCCGAGCCGGTCGATCGCGACGACGGCCCGCGGGACGCGTTCGGTGGCGTCGGAGCCGATGGGGACGGTCCCCAGGTCGACCAGGAAGCCGTTCATGCGGGTGCCGACGCCGTCCGGCGGATCGGCCCGCGCGGACACCTCGAGCAGGTGCGAGCGGCCGTCGGGGCCGATCAGCCGCATCCGGCGGGCGGCGATGCCACCGGACTCGGCGGCCTGCCGGGCCAGCGCCCACAGCCCGTACGCGTCCTCCGGCGCGAGCCGCTCCGCCAGCGACTCCACGGTGCCCGGGAAGGTGCCGGGGGAGATGCCGAGGATCGAGCAGAGACCCTCGTCGGCGGCGACGGTGCCCGAGGTGAGGTCCCAGTCGAAGGAGCCGATCCGGATCGGCGGGGTGGTGACGGAGGGCAGCTGCACGCAGACCGGCTCCCTGTCCCACAGCACCCGCCGGCCCTCGGCCGCGAGTTCGGCGAGCACCGCGCCCAGCTGGAGTCCGGCTTCCTCCATCCGCTTCCGGTCGGCCTCGTCGACGGGCTGCCCGGGGGTGGCGGGGCGCAGCACCACGAGCACGCCGAACGCCTCGCGGTCGTGGACCACGGGCACGTACAGCGAGCCGAACGGGAAGGGGAGGCTGGCCACCAGCTGCGGGAAGCGCCGCATCGCCTCCTCGGCGTCGCCGAGATAGACGGGCTGTGCGGAGCGGTGCACCTCGGCGACCGGGAAGGGCCGGTTCACGTGCATCCGCCACCAGGGGCGGAACAGGGCGCCGGGGAGTCCGGCGAGGAGCCCGAGTCGCAGCAGGCCCGGGGTGCCGGAGCGCAGGTAGACGCCGCCCGCCGAGCCGCCGACGGACTCGACGGCCTGCACCGTCGCCCCCGCGAGCGCCATCGGCAGCCCGCCCGGGACGAGCCCGTCGTCTTGCGCGTTCCCTGGGGCCGTCGCCTCTCGGTCCGACGGGCGTTCGGCCGAGGGGGCAGGCCCGGCCGCGCCGGACCAGGTCACACAGCCAGGATGCGCCAGGGCGGGGCGGGGGCGCATCTTGGACTCGGGGCGGGCGGGGGCGGGGGACGGGTTTGCGTGATCTTGCCCGTGGGCGCGGGCCATGTCCCTACGATGGGGGCCGTCGGACCGGGCAGTCGAGGGGGATGAGTCATGTCGTCGCAGCTCGTACAGCTGGAGATGCCGGACGGTCAGGTCATCTGGGCCACCGTGGCCGAGGAGGACGGGCCGAGCGACTCCGGGATCGGCGACCGGTTCGCGGAGAAACTGCACGGCTTCCACGAGTCCCTGCAGGTCGTGGCGGAGAACGTACGCGACGCGGTGGCGGCGGCCCGGCCGGACGAGGTGAGCGTCGAGTTCGGCCTGGAGCTGGCGACCGGCGAGAGCGGGGTCGTGGCCGCGCTGGTGGGCGGCAGCGGCAAGGCGGCGTTCAAGGTCACGCTGACGTGGAACGGCTCCTCGGCCGAGCAGGCGACGGCGGCCGCGCCGGCCACAGCCGCCGCGACCGTGCCGGCGCCTCAGCCGGCCCGGAACTGAGCGCGCCCCGTCGCCGGAGGTCACCGTGAGCGACCCTTCGTCTTGAGGCTGCCGCAGCCGTGAGCAGACACAGTCCGCTGGCACTCCTCCAGGAGCTCCTGGAGGAGTGCCGCGTCCTCGTCACCGGTGTCACCCAGGGCACCGGCTTCTTCGTCGCGCCCGGGTATGTGGTGACCTCCGCGCACGTCGCGGGCGCGGAGCCGGGGGCGCGGGTGGCGGTGGCCTGGGGCGGCATCGAGTACGAGGGCGTGATCCGCGCGGCCTCGGAGGCGGGCCGGAGCCAGGGGCTGTGGCCCTTCCCGGACCTGGCGGTCGTGGAGCTGCCCGCGCCGCCGGAGGGGCACGCCTGCGTCTGGCTCGACCCGGTGGCACCGCCCTCGGGCACGGAGCTGACCGCCACCGGCCACTCCAGCGTGTACGAACGCCGTACCGCGGCCGGGCGGACGACGCTGCTCAGGGCCGCCGGCCGGCACGGGTTCCACGGCGGCCGCATGGTCGAGCTGACCGGCGGCGAGGTGAACCACGGCCTGTCCGGCGGGCCGCTGCTGAGCCACCGCACCGGCGGCGTGTGCGCCGTCGTCAAACTGACCCGCAAGGCGGACACCGCCATGGGCGGCCTCGGCGCGCCGGTCGGCGCGCTACGGCTGCTCGACCCGGAGGTCTACCGGACGGTGATCCGGGCGCACGACCGCTTCCACGCGGCGGACACACAGTGGACAGCGCTCTCCGACCGGGTGGCGCGGGACTCCGGGCCGAACGACGACGGTCCGCAGCTCACGCCCGCCTCGGCGCGGCGGCTACTCGGGGCGCTCGCCGAGCTTCCGTTACGGACGGAGGCCGCATCGCACCTCGCGGCCTTCGTCGCCGTGTCGCCCGAGGGCAGGCCGCCGCGCGCCGAGCTGCCTCTGCTCGACCACCGCGACGTATTCACGGAGCTGGCAGCGCTGATGCCGCCGCAGTCCGGCGCGCTGCCTTACGAGCTGGCCTTCGCCGCCGACCGGGCGCGCGAGGCGGCCCGGGACGGGGCGCCCGGCGGCTGGGCAGGTGCGGCGCTGCTGCTGCGCGACCGGGTGCTCACCGCCGCGGGCGACCGGCTCGGGGAGGCGGCGCGGCGGCGGCTCGGCGACGGGGTGGCGCCCGGCGACGGGGCCGCGGTCGCCGGCGGTGACGGGGAGCCGCCGGCCGACGGCGTGCGGCCTTCGGTGATCGGGCGGATCCGGCACTCGATGCGGGACCGCCGGCTGTACCACGTGATGGTGTGGCGGTTCCGCTCGCCGAAGGACATCACGCCCGCCGGGCCCGAGTCCGAGGCTCTCCCGCTGGACCGGGCGGTCGCCCTGCTGGCCGGGCTGCTGCCCGAACAGGTCGAGATCATGGGTGGGTTGGCGGAGACCGGCCTGATCGAGCTGATCCTGCCGAGGGAGGCGCTCGACGAGGACTTCCCGCAGCTACGGCTGCCGGAGCCGTTCGAGTGGACCCGGCTCGGGGCGAAGCAGCAGGTGGTGGTGCGTCCGCTGGAACGGCACGAGGCCCCCTCGCTGCACCGTGCGCTGGAACGTCGCTGGCGGCAGCTGGACGGCCGGACCATGGACGAGGCGCTGGTGTGCGTGTGCGGGCGGGACGCCCAGCACAAGGCGGCCCTGGGCGCGTCCTTCGACCTGGACCCCACGCTGGCGGCGCTGGCCCTGGCGGGCTCGCCGCGGTCGGGGCCGGTGGAGGACGCGTACCGGGTGGCGGTGGCGTCGGGCGTCCCGATGATGACCTGGCACCGGGGCAGCGACGCCTGCGAGCGGGCCGACGGCGCGACGTGCGGGCTGCCGGGGCGGCAGACGTGCCGGGGCGGCGCGTTCTACACGGCGGCTCGCAAGGAGCTCGGCGACGTCGTCTGCGAGGAACTCCCCGAGCGGGTATGGAAGTTGCGGGCAGAGGCGCTGATGCAGTCGCGGCCCGGCGAACACATCGGCGGCGACATCGTGCTGCTCTGGGACGACCCCGGGCGGCAGCTCCCGCGCGTGCCATTGGCTCCGGCCGAGGAAGGAAGTCCCAGATGAGCGAGTGGCGGATCTACCGCGGCGCGAGCGAGCCGCACGACGGCATCGACGGCCTGCCGGCCCCGCCCCCGTGGCGGGACTTCCGGCACGACGGGCCGCCGACCCCGTTCGACCGGACCGCGGACGACGGCGGCGCGGGCCGGCGGCTGCCCGCCGCCGACGCGTACCGGGCCGACGAACGCACCGTCGAGGCCGTCAACACCGCGCTGTACCTGCGCCGTCCGCTGCTGGTGACCGGCGATCCCGGGGTCGGCAAGTCGACCCTGGCGCACGCGGTCGCCCGGGAACTGAAGCTGGGTCAAGTGCTGCGCTGGCCGGTGAACAGCAAGACCGGGCTGCGCGACGGGCTGTACCGGTACGACTCGCTGGGGCGCCTCGAGGAGGCGGGAGTCTCGCGGGAGCAGGGGGGCGAGGGCGAGCGGAGGAGCGTCGCCGACCTCGGCCGGTACGTGCGGCTCGGCCCGCTCGGCACCGCGCTCGCACCGTACGCGCTGCCACGGGTGCTGCTGATCGACGAGATCGACAAGAGCGACATCGACCTGCCGAACGACCTGCTCGACGTGTTCGAGGAGGGCTCCTTCGAGATCCCCGAGCTGTCACGGGTCGCGGACATCCAGCCGGAGGTCCGGGTACGACCGGCCGACGACGGCGCGCCGGTGACGGTCGTACGGGGCGAAGTCCGGTGCCTGACTTTCCCGTTCACGATCCTGACCAGCAACGGGGAGCGCGAGTTCCCACCGGCGTTCCTGCGTCGCTGCGTCCGGCTGCATCTGCCGGCCGTCGACGACGAGGCACGGCTGCGCGCCATCGTCCGCGCGCATCTGCCGTCCGCCGAGGGCGACGCGGACGCGGTCGTGGAGCGGTTCCTGCGGCACGCCGCCTCGGGCGAACTGGCCACCGACCAGCTGCTGAACGCGGTCTATCTGGTCAGCCGGACCAGCGGCGCGGGCGCGCCGGACCTGGACCGGCTGAGCGAGCTGGTGTTCCAGCACCTCAACGTGACGGTGCCGGCCGAGTCGTGATCGAGCGGCTGGCCTCGCTGCTGCGCGCCCTCGACCCGGACGGGAGGGACGCGCCGCCGCCGGACGCCCGGACCGTCGCGGAACTGCTGTGGCTGGCAGGGGCGTTGCCGGGGCCGGCGGGACGTACGGACGCGGCGCCCGGGCCGGGGGCCGGGGCGGCGGCCGCAGAGGCGGGCGGGGACGCTGGGCCGGAGCCGGTCGACGCGCCCCTCGTCGCACCGGCGGAGGCGGACGCGGAGGTGGAGCCCGAGGCGGCCGAACCCACCCGAATGTTCCTGCCGGAGGAGGCGCCGGAGACCGCGACCGAGCGGGCGACACCGGTGCGGGTGGCCGGTCCGGCGACGTCGCTGCCCCGGACCCGCGAACTGGCCCGAGCCCTGCGCCCGTTGAAGCGGCGGGTCCCCTCGGCGGTCCGCACGGTGCTCGACGAGGACGCCACCGCCGCGCGGATCGCCGAGCGGCGGCACTGGCTGCCGGTCCTGGTCCCGGCCGCGGACCGGTGGCTGGACGCCTCGCTCGTCCTGGACGCGTACGACGGCGGGGCGGCGTTCTGGGAACCGCTGGGCCGGGAACTGCGGCTGCTGCTGGAGCAGTCGGGCGCGTTCCGCGACGTCCGGCTGCACCACCTGCTGGCGCGCGAGGACGGCACGGCCGGCCTGGGCACGGCCACGACGACGCCCGGGCCCCGGCTGAGGACGCCGGCGTCGCCCCTGGACCCGACGGGCCGGACGCTGACGCTGGTCCTCACCGACGGGGTGTCCCCCGCCTGGCGGACCGAGACGCTGCTCGGGCCGCTGCGCGCCTGGGCCGCGAGCGGCCCGACGGCGATCCTGCAGACCCTGCCGGAGCGGGTGTGGGACGGCACCCCGCTGGCCCCCGAGCCGGGCCGCTTCCGCAGCACGGAGGCCGGCGCGCCGAACACCCGCCTGGTGTACGAGGGTTACCGCCTGGACGCGGAGGCGCTCGCGGCGGGCGCGGTGGCGGTCCCCGTGCTCGGACTCACGCCGGAGTGGCTCGCGCCGTGGGCCCGGGCGGTGGCGGGGCCCGGGACCTTCGACAGCGCGGCGGTGGTGATCCCGGAGGCGGCGGCCAGGACGGGTCCCTCAAGGACGCCCGAACCCCGGGCGGGCTTCGAGGAGTTCCGGGCGCAGGCCCATCCGGACGTGTTCCGGCTCGCCTCGTACCTGGCGGCGGCGCCGCTGAACCTGGCCGTGATGCGGACGGTCCAGTCGGCGCTGCTGCCGGACAGCCCGCCGTCGGATCTCGCGGAGATCGTCTACAGCGGCCTGCTCCGGCGCGTGGGCGCGGGCGCGCGGACGGACGGTCCGCTGGACCGCGCGTACGACTTCGCGCCCGGCGTGCGCGAGCGCCTCCTGACGACGCTCCGCAAGGACGAGGCCGACGAGGTCATCGAGGCGGTCACGGCCTACTACGAACGCCACTCCCCCGGCTTCGCCGCCCGCTTCACCGCCGCCGTCACCGACCCCGACGGCCCCCTCGCCCTCCCGGTCGGCGCCCGCCACTGGGCGGAGGTCCACAACCTGGTCCGGCGGAAGCAGGGGCGGGGGGTGGCGGTGCGGATCGCGCCGCCACGGGAGGTGGCGCGGGTCGCGGAAGAGGTGCGGGTCGCGGAGGAAGTACGGGTCGCGGAGGAGGTGCGGGAGGGCCGGCGGTTCCTGATCACGATCGGTATGTCCGACTATCGGCCGGAACCGCTGAAGGGGGTCTCGTCGGACCTGCTCCGCATCCGCGAGGCGTTCGAGCCGCTCGACTACGAGCCGGTACTGAATCTGCTGAATCCGCCGGCCACCGGGATCCGCGAGGCAATCACGGAGTGGGCCCGGTCGGGCGAGCTGTGTTCGGACGACTCCGTGGTCCTCTACTACACCGGCTACCTCGGCGAGGAGGACGGCCGGACGGTCCTGGTGACGACGGACGGTCCGCAGCAGGGAGGGATTCCGCTGGAGCTCGCGTTCGAAGGGCTGCTCGGCAGCGGGGTCGGTGAGGTGCTGCTGCTGCTCGACGCCTCGCTCGACGACGATCCCCCGCAGCGACTGGAACACCTGCTCGCGACTGTGCCCCACGGGACGAACCTCTGGGCCGTCACGGTGCCGGTCAGCCTCGGCAACGCGGGCGGCAGCTACTTTTCCCGCGCCGTGCACCGGGTGCTCGGCGCGCTGTCCGCGGCCCCGTCGGCTCCCTGTGTGTCCGTCGAGCACTTCCTGAACCTGCTGCAGGAGACACTGCTGCGTGCCGAATCACCCGGGGCGGTCAACCTGACCAGCCTCGCCCTCGCGCCGTTCGACAAGCCGGCCTCCTTCTTCCCGAATCCGCGGTTCGGGACCGATCAGTTCGGCGGCCCGAACGTCGCGGCCCTGACGGCGGTCTCGTCGTGGTTGCGCAGCGACGCCGGCAGCGCGTGCCTCGTCGTCGGCTCGCCGGGCTCCGGGAAGACGACGCTGCTGGCCACCGTCATGACGCTGGGCCAGCCGGACAGTGCGCTGCGGCGGAGCCTGCCGGTGCAGGCTCTGCCGCCGCTGGAGTTGCGCTACTCGTTCATGCCCCCGTCCGACGACGTGGCCGACGACAGCGGACAGCAGACCGTCGTGCTGGCGGACGAGGTCCCTTCGGCCCTCGACGGCATGCTCGCGGACCTCTCGGCCCTGCCTCACGTCCGCGTCCTCGTCGCGGCCCGTCCCGGGACGGAGCCCGTGCTCGACGGCGACTTGCTCGTCGTGGACCTGGACAGCGAGCAGTACCGGCTGCCGCTGGAGCCCCTGGCCCGGGGCCTGTTGGTGGGGACCTCGACGGGGCGGGACGAAGCCGAGGTGCTCGTCGAGCAGATCTCGCTCCTGTCCGGGGGCTCCCGCAGGCTCGCCCGGCTGCTGGCCGAGGAGGTCCGGGAACGGCGCGGTCCCATGCCGCAGCGGCACGGCGGCGTGATGCTGCTGGAAGTACGCAGGGCCCTCTCCGCGTTCCTAGCGGAGTTCGGCGACGACGCTCCTCGCGCCCGGCGGCTGCTGCACTCCCTGGCGTACGCGCAGGGAGACGGCGTGCCGCGCGCGGCCTGGCAGGCCATGACGACCGCGCTGGACGGCGAGCCGTGCGACGTCGCGGACATCGAGTGGTTCGCCACGCGCTCCGACGGACTGACGGACATGTCGACGCATCCCGACAGGGTGTCGTTCCGGCTCCCTCATCCGGTCCTCGCCCAGGCGCTGCGAGTCGACGACGACCAGGTCGCGAACGAGGCGGCGATCACGCGGGCGCTGACCGCGACGGTGCCGGCGCGCGCGGACGGCAACGGCCGCGACTGGGGCCGCGCCGGCCCGTACGTACAACAGCACCTGGCCACGCACGCGGTGGAGGGCGGCATGGCCGCCCTCCTGGACGATCCCGGCTTCCTCGTCTCCGCAAAGCCCTCCCGAGCGTTCCTGGACGCCCTGGCCTCCGCGGCCGTCTCGCCCGTCGTCGAGGTGTACCGGTCGGCGTACGACCGGCTCCGACAGGCCCCGACGCCGGACGCGCGCCGTGACGTCCTCGCGCTCACGGCACTCGCGAAGGGACACGACGTCCTGGCCGGCCTCCTCGCGGAAGGCCGGTTCTGGAGCCCCCTGTGGCGCGCCGCGCACGGGGACGTCACCGCAGTGGACTCCACCACCGCCCACTCCGCGGCGGTCGTCGTCTCGGGCCATCGGGACGGACACATGGAGGTGCGTCGCCTGGCCACCGCCGCCCCGGTCTCGCGGGCAATCGGCTCCGCCGCCGTGGTCACGGTGACGTGTCTGGACTTCGAGGGGGTCGCGCACGCACTGGTCGGCGAGGCCGGCGGGTTCGTGTCGCTGTTCCGGCTCGTGGAGGGACTCGTCGTGGCCTCGTACCACTCCCTGCCCGCCGAGTCGGGAACGCTGGTCGTGGCGGACCTGGAGGGCGGTCCGCACATCGTGGCGGCGGGCCCCACTTCGGACCTGCACGTCTGGCACGCGGAGAGCGGCGGAATCACGCAGCGTCTGAACCTCCGGTACGGCCCCGCCACGGATCTGGCGGTCGCCCGTGTGTTCGGGAGCGCCCACGTCGTCGCAGCGACCGGGGAGTACGTGGTCGTCGAACCCCTGGAGGGCGAGGTGACGCGGCAGTCGCGGCGCCTCCGGGCGGCCGTGACCGCCGTCGCAGTGTCCGCGTTCCAAGCCCGCCCGGTGGGCGTGGCCGCGACCGCAGACGGAGGCGTGGAGGTCTGGGATCTCCACACGACCGAGCATCTGCAGCGTCTGGAGCACCAGGCGCCCGTCACCGCGGTCGTCACCGGCGTGGTCGGGGGCCGCCCCCACGCCGTCTCCACCAGCGCCGACGGGCTCACCCGGCTCTGGGACCTGTCCCGGACCGAGCCCGAGGTGCACGAGATCCACCTCCCGGTGCCGGCCTCGGCTCTCGCCCTGACGGACCCGTACCTGACCGTTGTCATGAACGGCGATCTGCACGCCCTCCGGCTCACCCTCTGAGCCACCGCGGCGCCACCTGGTGCCACCTGGTGCCATTCGGTGCCACACGCACTTGCATTGGCATCATAATGGTGCCACTATGACGTCATGGACCTGACCCCCTACGTCGACCACCTCCGCCACGAGCTCGCCGTCGCCGCGAACGCCGGCGGGGACGAGGCCCGGGCGCTCGCCGAGCGGCTGACCGCACCGCTCGAGTCGGCCGCGCGGCTGACCATCCTCAACGCGCTGTCGGCCGCCTCGGACGAGATCACCCGGGAGCTCGCGCCCGGCTCGGTGGACGTACGGCTGCGGGGGCTGGACCCCGAGTTCGTCGTGACGCCCGCCCCGGAGCCGGAGGCCGGGCCGTCCGCCGCCCCGGCGGCGCCCGCCGCACCCGTGGTGCCCGAGGGCGACGAAGGCGGCACCGCCCGCATCAACCTCCGCCTTCCCGCCCACCTCAAGGCCCGCGCCGAGGAGGCGGCCGGCCAGGA
Source organism: Streptomyces solicamelliae (assembly GCF_045348655.1). Classification (NCBI taxonomy): domain Bacteria; kingdom Bacillati; phylum Actinomycetota; class Actinomycetes; order Kitasatosporales; family Streptomycetaceae; genus Streptomyces; species Streptomyces solicamelliae. The sequence continues at coordinate 6,275,796 of NZ_CP160404.1, read as the reverse complement.
GGGCCTGTCCGTCAACGCCTGGCTGGTACGGGCCGTGGCGCAGGCCCTGGAGGGAGGCGAGCCGGCCCGCCGGACCACCCCCGCCCGCAACGTCAAGCACGGCCAGAGCTACACCGGATGGGTTCGGTAGCCCGCGCCTCACGCCCCTCCCCCACCTGCGGAAACACCCACCCGAGTCACTAGGACGGGACAGCCATGCCCAGTTACGACACCCCCGACCCCATCACCGCGGTCCTGGAGTTCGACGCCGGCACCGCCCGGGTCCTCGCGGGCAAGCGCACCACCACCGTCGTCGAGGTCCTGCCGCGCGACGCCGGTGAGGAGGCCGACGTCAAGGCCGTCCAGCAGACCAAGGTCACCTACGCCGACGGCACGCTCACCCTCAAGGGGCCCAGGAAGCGCTCCCTCTTCGGGCGCACCGGGTCGATCGACGTGACCGTCGAGCTGCCCGCCGGGTCGAGCGTCCGGGGCACCTTCCCGATGGCCGACGTCCTGTGCTCCGGCCCGCTCGGCGACTGCCGGATCAAGACATCGATGGGCGACATCCGGCTCGGCGAGGCGGACGCCGTCGACCTGCGCACCTCGCACGGGGACGTCAGTGTCGAGCACGCCTCGGGCGACGCCGAGATCCAGGCGTTCGGCCGGGTCGAGATCGGCACCGTCGGCGGCGCCGCGTCCGTCAAGAACGGCAACGGCGACACCGAGATCGGCGAGGTCGCGGGCCCGCTCAAGCTGAACGCGTCCAACGGCCGCATCACCGTCGGCGTCGCACACGCGGGCGCGGAGGCGAAGTCCGCCAACGGTCACATCCGGCTCGGCGAGGCGCCGCGCGGCCGGGTCGAGCTGCGGACCTCGACCGGCGACATCGAGATCGGCATCCCCGAGGCCACCGCCGCCTGGCTGGACCTGCACACCGGCTTCGGCCGGGTGGAGAACTCCCTCGGCCCGTCCGAGGGTCCCGGCGGCGCGCAGGACACCGTCGAGGTGCAGGCCCGCACCAGCGTCGGGGACATCCTCATCCGCCGGGCCTGACCCCCCGCCCCGGTAACGCCCTGACCCCCGGGAGGGGACCACCTCCCCCGGGGCTCACCACTCCCTTCCCCTTCACCCGACCCCAGCCCCGCACGGAGGTTGATTTGCCATGCCCATGACAACAATTGCTCTCCCGGACTCCCGCACCGGCACTCCGCCCGCCATCTCCGCCGTCGGTCTGCGCAAGGCGTACGGCGACAAGGTGGTCCTCAACGGCGTGGACCTCCACATCCCCGAAGGCACGGTCTTCGCCCTGCTCGGCCCCAACGGCGCCGGCAAGACGACCACCGTCGAGATCCTGTCCACGCTCGTCCCCGCCGACGGCGGCCAGGCCCGGGTGGCCGGCTGCGATCTCGTGCGCGAGGCCCCGGGCGTACGCGACGCGATCGGCGTCACCGGGCAGTTCGCCGCCGTCGACCAGCTGCTCACCGCCGAGGAGAACCTGCTCCTGATGGCGGACCTGGAGCACCTGCCGCGCGCCGAGGGCCGCCGCCGGGCCGCCGCGCTGCTCGACCGGTTCGAGCTGACCGAGGCCGCGCGGAAGCCGGTGTCCACGTTCTCCGGCGGCATGCGGCGCAAGCTCGATCTGGCGATGACGCTGGTCGGCGACCCGCGGATCATCTTCCTCGACGAGCCGACCACCGGTCTCGACCCGCGCAGCCGGCGCACCATGTGGGAGATCATCCGCGGGCTCGTCGTCGAACAGGGCGTCACCGTCTTCCTCACCACGCAGTACCTGGAGGAGGCCGACCAGCTCGCCGACCGGATCGCCGTCCTCGACCGCGGCCGGATCGTCGCCGAGGGCACCGCCGAGGAGCTCAAGCGCCTGATCCCCGGCGGCCACATCCGGCTGACCTTCCCCGACGCCGCGCAACTCGACACCGCCGCCCAGCGGTTCGCCGGCTCGGTCCGCGACGACGAGGAGCTGAGCCTGCGCATCGCGAGCGACGGCGGCATCGCGACGCTCCGCGCGGTACTCGACGTCCTGGACGCCGAGCGGCTGCGGGCCGAGTCGCTGACCCAGCACACCCCGGACCTCGACGACGTCTTCCTCACCCTCACCGGCCGCTCCGACTCCCCGAAGGACTCCTCGCGATGAGCACGATCAGCACAGCGAGTACGACGAACACGGCGAACAGGACGACCCCGAAGTCGTACGCCCTGCGCGACTCGATCACCATGCTGCGGCGCAACCTCAAGCACGCGCAGCGCTACCCGGCCATGACCGTCTCCACCGTCGTCATGCCGGTGATGATGCTCCTGCTGTTCAACTACGCCTTCGGCGGCGCCCTCGGGGCCGGCATCGGTCCGGGTGCACAGGGCGGCTCGGGCGGCGCGTACATCGACTACGTCGCCCCCGGCATCATCCTGATGGCCGCCACCGCCGGCGCGGTCGCGACGGCGGTGGGCGTGTGCGTCGACATGACCGAGGGGATCGTCAACCGGTTCCGGACCATGTCGATCTCCCGCGCCTCGTTCCTCACCGGACATGTCGTCGGCAGTGTGATCCAGACGCTGCTGGCCATCGCGCTGGTCGTCGGCGTCGCGCTCGCCATCGGCTTCCGCCCGAACGCCACGTTCGTCGAGTGGCTGGCCGCGGCCGGTCTGCTCGCCGGGCTCACCCTCGCGCTGACCTGGCTGTCGGCCGGTGTGGGCCTGATCGCCAAGACCCCGGAGTCCGCGAGCAACATCCCGCTGCCGGCGACCTTCCTGCCGTTCCTCGGCAGCGCGATCGTGCCGACCGACTCCATGCCGACGGGCCTGCGCTGGTTCGCCGAGTACCAGCCCTTCACCCCCGTCATCGAGACCCTGCGCGGACTGCTGATGGGCACGGAGATCGGCACCAGCGGCTGGTTCGCCCTCGCGTGGTGCGCCGGCCTCACGGTCGTCGGCTACCTCTGGGCCCGCCGCGCCTTCACCCGTACCGCCGCCCGGTGACCCGCATGCGACACGACACCGCCCGCCCCGTACACCCCTTATCCCCGGAGGCACACATGTCCGCCCTCGAAGAGCCCGTCGCCCTGCCCACCCAGCGCGCCGCCGGCTGCCCCTTCGACCCGGCCGCCGGACTCGGCCCGCTCCGCGAGGAGCTGCCGCTGCGCCGGATGGCATACCCCGACGGGCACGCCGGCTGGCTGGCGACCGGGTACGCGGAGGTCCGCGCGATCCTCGCCGACCCGCGGTTCAGCTCGCGGTACGAACTGCTGCTCCTGCCCTTCCCGGGCGGCCCCGAGGGCCCGCTGCCGCCCGCGCCGACCGGGGACATGACGGGCATGGACGCCCCCGAGCACACCCGTTTCCGGCGGCTGCTGATGGGCCGGTTCACGGTCCGCCGGATGCGGCTGCTGACCGAGCGGGTCGAGGAGGTGACCGCGGAGCGACTGGCCGCGATGGAGCGGCAGGGGCCCGGCGTGGACCTGGTCACCGTGTTCGCCCAGCCGATCCCGGCGCTGATGATCTGCGAGTTGCTCGGGGTGCCGTACGCGGACCGCGAGACGTTCCAGCGGCAGGCGGCCACGCTCATGTCGCAGGACGCCTCCCTGGAGGAGCGCGGGGCGGCGATGACGGGCCTGACGGAGTACATGCACGCCCTCGTCGTCGCCAAGCGCGCGGAGCCGACCGACGACCTGCTGAGCGATCTGGCGCGGGAGTCGGACCTCACCGACGAGGAGCTGACCGGTCTCGGCGCCTTCCTGCTCGCCGCGGGTCTGGACACCACGGCGAACATGCTGGCCCACGGCACGTTCGCGCTGCTGAGCCACCCCGCGCAGGCGGCGGCGCTACGCGCGGAGCCGGAGCTGGCCGGGCCGGCCGTCGAGGAGCTGATGCGGTATCTGAGCATCGCGCACACCACGGTGCGGTCGGCGCTGGAGGACGTGAAGCTGGCCGGGCAGGTGATCCGCGCCGGCGAGTCGGTGACGCTCGCGATCGACGCGGCCGACCGCGACCCGCGGAGGTTCGACGACCCGGACGCGCTGGACCTGCGGCGCGGCGGGAGCGGCCATCTGGCGTTCGGGCACGGCATCCACCAGTGCCTGGGCCAGCAACTGGCCCGGGTGGAGATGACGGTGGCGCTCCCGGCGCTGCTGACCCGGTTCCCGACGCTGCGTCTGGCCGTCGGCCCCGAGGACGTACCGCTGCGCACCGACATGAACATCTACGGCGTGCACAGCCTGCCGGTCGCCTGGGACGAGGTCTGAGGCCATGGACCAGCAGCACCCGCTGGAACTGTCCGTCGACCGCGACCGCTGCCAGGGAGCGGGGATGTGCGCCCTGACCGCCCCGGAGGTCTTCGACCAGGACGACGACGGGCTCGTGCTCCTGCTCACCGCCGCCCCTGCTCCGGCGCACCGGCAGTCCGCCCGCCTGGCGGCCGGTCTCTGCCCCGCGGCGGCGGTCATGGTCACCGAGCGGCACTGAGCGGCGACGGGCCGCGACGACCGCGCGATCTGCACACCGATTGCGCAGAGGTCACACCGCCTCCCGAGGTTCTTCCAGGTCCTGCACGAGCCGGCGGCCCGGCCGGACGACCTCTGAGCGGAATGTCTTATTCCATGTCAGCACCTCTCCGTCCGGCCGGCCGCCACCTCGGGTGAACTCGTGAAGAAGGTGCCTCCAAGTGATGGACGGTTGTGCACCCACAGGCAATTCCATACACGGGAACGCCCGTTGGGAGCTCCGTGCGAGTGGCTGGGCGACGCACCGGCGTGCTTTGATCCAGACCTCCACGGAAGCTCCCCCTCCGGACCGATGCCACCGGTCCGGTGTCCGGCGACCGCGGCCGTTTCAGTACGTCCCCATTTGAAGGGAATTTCATGAACCCCCAGATCGAGACCATGGAGATCTCCGACGCCGACCTGGACAACGTGTCCGGCGGTCTCGGTGGCGGCGTCGTCGCCAACGGCACCCTTGCCATCGACGGCATCGCCCCGGCCGTGACCCCGCTGCTGGGTACCGTCATCGGCACGGTGGAGGGCGCCACCGGCCTGAACACCGCTCCGGTCGCCGGCCTGCTCAACGCCACCGTCGCGGGCGTCTGACCGTAGCGTCGCGTCGCATGCCCCGGGGTCCTGACGACCCCGGGGCATGCCCGCCTTTCCGGAGAGTTCCATGCAGTTCCGCCAACAGGCCCTCGACAAGCTGCAGTCCGGCGACGACATCGATCTGCCGGTGCGCTTCGCCCGTCCGCAGGGCCGCCTCGTCCTGATCGTCACGGTCCTCGCGATGGCCGCCGCCACCGTCTGGGCCGTCACCGGCACCGTGTCCGCCACGCTGTCCGCCCCCGGGCTGCTCACCCACGGGCAGGGCGGCTACGTGCTGCAGAGCCCGGTCGCCGGGCAGGTCACCGACGTCCTGGCACAGGAGGGCGACCGCGTCGACGCCGACGCACCGCTCCTCGAACTGCGCACCCCCCAGGGCGCCACCACCGTCCGCACCCTCGCCGCGGGCCGCCTGACCGCCCTCGCCGCCGGCATCGGCGCCGTCGTCACCGTCGGCACCGACGTGGCGGCCGTCGAACGGGCGGAGGGCTCCGACGACCCGCTGAAGGCCGTGGTCTACCTGACCGCGCAGGACGCACCGACCGTCCCCGTCGGCGCGTCCGTCGACCTCACCGTCCAGTCCGTCCCGCAGCAGGAGTACGGGGTCCTGCGCGGCCGCGTCGAGTCGGTGGCCCGCACCGCCCAGTCCCGGCAGCAGCTCGCGGCCTTCCTCGGCAACGCCCAGCTCGCCGACCAGTTCGTGAAACAGGGCCGGACCCTGCCCGTCCTGGTGCGCCTGGAGCGCGCGCCGGACAACGCCTCCGGGTACGCCTGGTCGTCCGCCGGCGGCCCGCCGCACCCGCTCACCTCCATGACCCCGCTCAGCGCCGTCGTCCGCCTGGCCGAACAGCGCCCGATCGACTGGCTGCTGCCGTGACCGCCCAGCGAAGGCTGCCGCCGGCCGACCGCCGGCGCCGCCGCGCCCCCGAGCCGGCCGTGCCGCAGCGGTCCGCGAGCCGGCGCAAGCCGCGCCGGCAGCCGCAGCCCCCGAAGCAGAAGGCCGTCCGCACCCCCACCGTCCTGCAGATGGAGGCCGTGGAGTGCGGGGCGGCCGCGCTCGCGATGGTGCTCGCCCACTTCGGCCGCCATGTGCCCCTGGAGGAGCTGCGGATCGCCTGCGGCGTCTCCCGCGACGGCTCACGTGCCAGCAACGTGCTGAAGGCGGCGCGGAGTTACGGGCTGCAGGCCAAGGGCATGCAGATGGAGCCCGCGGCGCTGGCCGGGGTGCGGCCGCCCGCGATCCTGTTCTGGGAGTTCAACCACTACGTCGTGTACGACGGCGCGGGGCGACGCTTCGGCCGCCGGGGCGTGCACATCAACGACCCCGACAAGGGCCGCCGTTTCGTGCCCGCCGAGGACTTCGACACCAGTTTCACCGGGGTGGCGCTGGTCTTCGAGCCCACCGACGACTTCCGCCCCGGCGGCCGCCGGCCGGGCGTGCTGCAGGCCCTGCCCGCCCGGATGCGCGGCACCACCGGCACCCTGCTCGCGACACTGCTCGCGAGCCTGCTCCTGGTCGCGGTCGGCGCGGCGCTGCCGGCGCTCAGCCGGACGTACATCGACCTGTTCCTGATCGGTGGTCAGTCCTCGCTGCTGGGCCCGCTGTTCGCGTCGATGGCCGCACTGGTGGTGCTCACCGCCGTGCTCACCGGACTACAGCAGGCCAATCTGCTGCGCGGGCGGATCATCTCGTCCACGCTCAGCAGCGCCCGTTTCCTGCGCCATCTGATGCGGCTGCCGGTGGGCTTCTTCGCCCAGCGCAGCCCGGCCGACCTCGTCCAACGGCTGCAGTCCAACGACGCCGTCGCCGAAACCCTGGCCCGTGACCTGACGGCCGCCGCCGTCGACGGGGTCGTGGTGATCCTGTACGCGGTGCTGCTGTGGACGTACGACCCCCAGCTCACCTTCGTGGGCGTGGGGATCGCGCTGCTCAACGTGGTCGCGATGCGGGTCGTGATCCGGCTGCGGGCCACCGGCACGCAGAAGCTGCGCGCCGACAGCGCCCGGCTGACGAACACCTCGTACACCGGTCTGCAGCTGATCGAGACGATGAAGGCGACCGGCGGCGAGCAGGGCTTCTTCCGCCGCTGGGCGGGCCAGCACGCCACCACCCTGGACGTGCAGCAACGGCTCGGCGTGCCGAGCGCGGTCCTCGCGGTCGTCGCGCCGACGCTCGCCACGGCCAACAGCGCGCTGATTCTGTGGATCGGCGGACTGCGGGCGGTGGAGGGCCACTTGTCGATCGGCCTGCTCGTCGCGTTCCAGGCGCTGGTGGCGCGCTTCAGCGCCCCGATCACCCGGCTCAACGGCGTCGCCGGCCGCATCCAGGACTTCGCCGCGGACCTGGCCCGGCTGAAGGACGTCGAGAACTTCCCGGTGGACCCGGTGTACTGGGGCCCGGACCCCGAGTCCGACACCCGCCGGCTCAAGGGCCACATCGCCCTGGAGGACATCACCTTCGGCTACAGCCCCCTCGACAAGCCGCTGCTCAGCGGCTTCTCGCTGAGTCTCGGACCGGGGCAGCAGATCGCCCTCGTCGGCGGCTCCGGCAGCGGCAAGTCCACGGTCTCCCGGCTGATCTCGGGGCTGTACAGCCCCTGGGAGGGCGTGATCCGCATCGACGGCCAGCGGCTCGACGACATCCCGCGCGGCACGCTCGCCGCGTCCGTCTCCTTCGTCGACCAGGACGTGTTCCTCTTCGAGGGCACCGTCCGGGACAACGTGGCGCTGTGGGACCCGTCGATCCCCGACGAGGCGGTGACCGCGGCGCTGCGGGACGCCGCGCTCCTGGACGTGATCACCCGCCGGCCCGACGGTATCCACGGCCGCGTCGAGCAGGACGGCCGCAACTTCTCCGGCGGCCAGCGCCAACGGCTCGAGATCGCCCGGGCGTTGGTGCGCCGGCCGAGCGTCCTGGTCCTCGACGAGGTGACCAGCGCCCTCGACGCGGAGACCGAGCGCCTCATCATCGACAACCTGCGGCGGCGCGGCTGCGCCTGCGTGGTCATCGCGCACCGGCTGAGCACCGTCCGCGACAGCGACGAGATCCTGGTGCTCGACCACGGCACGGTGGTGGAGCGCGGCCGGCACGAGGAGCTGGTCGCCACCGGGGGCGCGTACGCCGAGCTGGTCAAGGAGCACTGACGTGTCGTCCGCTTACCCCCCGCCCGCCGAGTCCGTCGTCGCCCTCGACCCCGTCGTCCACGCCCTCGGCGGGCTCGGCACGCCCCTGGACTGCACCGGACTGCGCACGCTGCCCCTGGAGGGGCCACACGTGCTGTGGCTCGTGGTCGGCGGCGCGCTCGATCTGTTCGCGGTGGACGCCGTCGAGCAGGGCGCCTGGCACTTCCTCGGCCGGCTCGAGACCGGGACGCTGCTGCTGGGCCCCGTCGAGGGCCCCCGTCACACCCTGCTCGGCCGGCCCTCGCAGGACTGTCTGGTGCGCCGGATCGGCCTGCGGGAGCTGCACCGGTCCGGGTACGAGACGTACGAGAGCCACGAGGCGTACGGCGCGTACGACGAGTGGGGCGTCTGGCACCCGTACGAGCGGCCGTACACGACCCAGGCGCCCGAGGCGGGCCCCCTGGAGCACGCCTTCGCGCTCGGCGTCGGCCGTGGCCTGGGCGTGCTGTTCGAGGCTCCGCTCGACGGCCGCCCCGGCGGCGACGACGCCGTGGCCGACGACGACGTCCTGTGGATGGACGTCGAGCCGGGCAGTGTGGCGTACGGGGCCTCGGTCGGCGACGAGGCGGCCGCCGACCTGCTCGTCGACGGTGCGATGTGGCAGCGGATGGTCAACCAGCAGTACCGGCTGCTGTCCGCCGTCGACCGCTGGATCGAACGCCTCGACCGCGCCCACGAGGACCGTGCGGCCGAGGGGATCAGGGCCGGAGAGGCCGTCCGCGCCCGCGCGGACCGGGCGCTCCTCGCCTCGATCGGGCGGCCCGACCGGTCCAGGCGCGGTGACGGGCGCGCGACGGGACCGGACGCGGCCGGCGACCGGGCGGCGGACGACGCGGTGTACGCCGTCTGCCGCCTGGTCGCCGCGGCGAGCGGCATCACGCTGCCCGAGGCCCCGCGGGGCGGCGAGCCGAACGACCGGGTCTCCCCCGTCGAGCGGATCGCGACGGCGGCCCGGCTGCGCACCCGCGACGTACGGCTCGACGGCTCCTGGTGGCGGCAGGACTGCGGCCCGCTCGTCGGACACCGCGCCCGGTCGGGCGCGCCGGTGGCGCTGCTGTGGCGGCGCGGCCGGTACGAGGCGGTCAACGCGGCGACCGGGCGGCGGATCCGGGTCGACGAGGACAACGCGGAGGAGTTCGAGCCGCGGGCGGTGATGTTCTACCGGCCGCTGCCCCCGGGGCCGGTGACCCCGTGGCGGCTGCTCCGGTTCAGTCTGCGCGGGGCCCGCGCGGACCTGCGGAACCTGTTCCTCGGCGGGCTCGTGACGGTGGCTCTGGGCGCGCTGGTGCCGATCGCGACCGGCCGGGTGCTCGGCGAGTACGTGCCGAACGCCCGCACCGACCTGATCGTGCAGGTGTCCGTCGGGGTGCTGCTCGCGGGCCTGGTCACGGCCGCGTTCATGCTGCTGCAGAACCTCACGGTGCTGCGGATGGAGGGCCGCATCGAGGCGGCGCTGCAGCCCGCGGTGTGGGACCGGCTGCTGCGGCTGCCGACCCGGTTCTTCGCCGGCCGCTCCACCGGCGAGCTGGCGAGCGCGGCCATGGGCGTCAGTGCCGTGCGCCAGGTGCTGTCGGGTCTGGGGCCGGTGGTCCTGCAGGCGTGCACGGTCGGCGCGATGAACGTCGTGCTGCTGTTCGCGTACAGCGGGTCGCTGGCACTGGTGGCGCTCGCGATGCTGGTCGTGGTCGGCGCGGTGTTCCTCGGCATGGGGCTGTGGCAGCTGCGCTGGCAGCGGCGGCTCGTGGAGCTCGGCAACAAGCTGAACAACCAGGCGTACCAGACCCTGCGCGGGCTGCCGAAGCTGCGGGTCGCGGCGGCGGAGAGCTTCGCGTACGCGGCCTGGGCGCGGGAGTTCGCGACGTCGCGGGAGCTGCACCAGAGGGCCGGGCGGATCCGGAACCTGAGCTCGGTGCTCGACGCGGTGTGTCTGCCGCTGTGCTCGGTGACGATGTTCGTGCTGCTCGCGGGACCGGCCGAGGGCACACTGTCCGCGTCGGGCTTCCTCACGTTCAGCACCGCCCTGACGATGCTGCTGACGTCCGTCACCCAGGTCACCGGGGCGCTGGTCTCGGCGGCCGCGGCGCTGCCGCTGTTCGAGCAGGTCAGGCCGCTGCTGGACGAGGAGCCCGAGGTGCGGGGCGCGGGGGCCCGGCCGGGGGCGCTGACCGGGGAGATCGAGGCCCGGGGCCTGTCGTTCCGCTACACCGAGGACGGCCCGCTGGTCCTCGACGACGTCTCGCTGCAGGTGCGGCCGGGCGAGTTCGTGGCGGTCGTCGGCCCCAGCGGCTGCGGCAAGTCGACGCTGCTGCGGCTGCTGATCGGCTTCGACCGGCCCGCGTCCGGGAGCGTGCTGTACGACGGTCAGGACCTGGCCGCGCTGGACCAGGCGGAGGTGCGGCGGCAGTGCGGGGTGGTGCTGCAGAACGCGCAGCCGCTGTCCGGCTCGATCCTGGACTGCATCCGCGGCACCGAGGCGTACACGCAGGAGGAGGTCGTGGAGGCGGCCGCGATGGCGGGGCTCGCCGAGGACATCCAGCGGATGCCGATGGGGCTGCACACGATGATCTCCGGCGGCGGGGCGATCTCGGGCGGGCAGCGCCAGCGGCTGATGATCGCGCAGGCGCTGGTGCGCAAGCCGCGCATCCTGTTCTTCGACGAGGCCACCAGCGCGCTCGACAACGAGACGCAGCGCGTCGTCATGGACAGCACCCGCACGCTGAGCGCCAGCCGCCTGGTGATCGCGCACCGTCTGTCGACGGTGATGGACGCGGACCGGGTGATCGTGATGGCCGAGGGCCGCATCGTCGAACAGGGCCCCCCGGCCACCCTCCTGGCGAACCCGGGCGGCGCCCTCCACGACCTGGTCCGCCGCCAGCTGCGGTGACCGGCGGGCGGACGGCGCCGATCACCCGGCGCACGCCGGCCGCCACGGGTCACGCCCCGCACGCCGTCCGGCGCGCGGCACCGGTCTGCCTCCGCCGCCCGGGACCGTGAGTCAGCCGCCCGGGATCGTGAGCCGGCCGCCGCGGTAGAAGCCTTCGCTCTCCTCCACGACGTACGGGGCCATCACCTCGCGCCGCTCCCGTTCCGCGTCGGAGGCACGCCAGCCCTCGCAGGCGTCCTGGGAGTCCCAGACCGAGACGCCGGTGATCTCCTGGCCGTCCTCGGACCAGTACGCGAACGCGTGCAGCAGTCCGTCCGGATGGATCCCCGGCCGCCAGGCCCGCTCGAAGTCGGCCAGGCTGCCCGGCCGGATACGGCGCGTCGTGACCCAGACAAAGTGCTGCTCCATCGCCGCCTCCTCGCATGCGGGCGACGGCCTGCCGCCGCCTCTCCGACCACCGTAGGCCCGCGCCCCCGATCCCGCCCGCGCGGGCTAATGTGAGGTGGGGGGCCGGCGGGAGAACCCGGAGCCCGTGATGCGCGGACACCACCGTCCCGAGCCGCCCGAGAACGCACAGGAGCTCCTGGTCGCGCTCGGGCAGCTCGTCGATCAGGCCCTGGACCGGATCAAGTACCAGCGGGCCAGGGTCGAACTGGCCATGGCGCTGCAGCGCCACATGCTCCCGCCCGGCCTGCCGCGGCTGCCGGGCCTGCACCTGGCCGCCCGGTACACGCCGTCGAAGGACGGACTGGACGTCGGCGGCGACTGGTACGACGCGTTCGTGATGAGCGACGGCTCGCTGGGGCTCGCGATCGGTGACGTGCAGGGCCACGACGTGGAGGCGATCGCCTTCATGGGGCAGGTGCGCACCAGCCTGCGCGCGATCGCGCAGGCGACGTCCGACACCCGGGAGGTGCTGAGCCGCGCCAACGACCTGCTGATCGCCATGGGCTGCGACCTCTTCGCGACCTGCTGCTTCCTGCGCTTCGACCCGGTGACCCGGGATCTTACGGTCTCCCGCGCCGGCCACGTGCCGATGGTCTGGGCGACGGCCGGCGGCGGCTACGGCGTGGCGCTCGACAGCGGCGGGCCGCCGCTGGGCATCGCCTCGGGCGAGACGTACCCGGTGACCCACCGGCGGCTGAACGAGGCCGGGGTGCTGGTGCTGCTCACCGACGGGGTGGTGGAGGGCCCGCAGTACCCGATGGAGGCGGGGCTGGCGGAGGTGGCGAAGCTGGTGCGGCGCGGCTTCGACGCCGATCCCGACGTGCTCGCGTCCGCGGTCGTGAAGGTGGCGGATCTGACCGGCCACCGTGACGACGCGGCCGTCCTCGTCGTCCGCTACGACGGCCCGGCCGACGGCGGCTGAGGTCGCCGGTCCCCGGGCGGGAGCGCAGACTGCTGTCGTGCGGAGCGCGGAACAGGGTCGTCGCCGATCCGGCGGCGCACGGCGCATTCTCGCCGGCCACGGCTTCGAGGTCGTGCTCGTGCTCGCCGTCGCCGCCACGTACTACGGAGCAGCCCGGATCGGGCTGCTCCAGCAGCTCGTGCGCGAACAGGTCACGCCGCTGTGGCCGCCGACCGGCCTCGCGCTGGCGGCGCTGCTGGTGTTCGGGGCGCGGGTCTGGCCCGGCATCGCGCTCGGCGCGTTCCTGGTGAACGTGACCCTCGGCCCGTCGGTGCTCGCGGTCCTCGCCATCGCGGCGGGCAACACCCTGGCCCCGCTGGGCGCGCTGTTCCTGCTGCGCCGCGCCCGCTTCAGACCGGAGCTGGACCGGCTGCGGGACGTGCTGGCGCTGATCTTCCTGGGGGCCCTGGCCGGCATGCTGATCAGCTCGACGATCGGCACCGGGGCGCTGGTGCTGTCCGGGGCCGTCGACGCCGGGGACTTCTGGTCGACCTGGTCGGTGTGGTGGACGGGCGACGCGATGGGGGTGCTCGTGGTCACTCCGTTCCTGCTGGTGCTGCGCAGGATCCGGTGGCCGGTGCGGGCGTCACCGGCCCGGTGGCTGGAGGCGGCGGCGCTGGCGGCCGGGACGCTGCTCGTCACGCTGCTCGCCACCCGTACGGCGCACTCCAGCCTGCTCTTCCTCGTCTCCCCGTGCCTGATCTGGGCCGCGTTCCGCTTCCGGCTGGAGGGGGCGGCTCCGTGCGCGCTGGCGGTCTCGATCCTGGCGATCATGGCCGCCGCGAGCGGTGCCGGGCCGTTCGACGACGAGGACCTGTTCGCCACGATGGTCACGCTGCAGGCGTTCAACGGGACGACGGCCCTGACCGCGCTGCTGCTGGCGGCCGTGATCACCGAGCGCAACCGGACCCACGACGAGCTCAGCCGGCTGTGCAACCGGTTCGCCCTGATGCTGACCCAGCTGGATCCCGGCACGGACCCGTACGAGGAGCCGCCGGAGCATCCGCCGCCGTGAGCCGCGGGAAGGGGCCGGTCCGCCGGAGGGGCCGGTCCTCGGGAAGGGGCCGGTCCGCCGGAGGGGCCGGTTCGCCGGACGGGCGCTAGTTGACGCCGGCGTCCGCGTCGTGCCGGTGCGGGCAGCGGCGGCCGGTGAGCAGCCGCCGGATCTGTTCGCCGGCCTCGGCGCCGTCGCGGACCGGGGCGGTGAACAGGAACCGCAGGTCGCAGTGGCCGCGCTCGTACTCGCAGCGCAGCGTGAGGCCGTGCCGGTCGACGGCGAGCGGGGCGACCTTCAGGACGCCGGACGGGACCTGCGGGCCGGCGAGCAGGAGCAGTTCGGCGACCAGGTCCTCGTGGGCATCGGCGAGATGCGTCAGCATCGCGGCCTCCTCGACGGCGAGGGCGTCGGGCTCGGCGAGCGTGAACGCGTCGAGCCCGACGTCCAGCGACCCGGCCGCGGTGTGCAGGGTGACCCGGGCGACGTCGAGCCGGACCGGTCCGCCGGGAGCGTCCGGTTCGGCCCGGGTGAGCCAGCCGGAGATCGTCACCCGGCTCCGGACCCGGTCGCGCATCGCGGTCGGGGCGATGTCGGTGAAGTCGAGCAGGGCGGCCAGGCCACCGAAGGGTGCGGTGGCGATCCCGGCCGCCAGCGGGCTGTCGGCCGGCGGGTGGAGGGAGATCCGGCCCTTGGGGCCGACGGAGAGCATCCCGATCAGGTCGTAGCTCTGTCCCTGCGTGGTGAGGGAGAGTGACTCCGCCTGGGCCAGCACGGAGCGGACCCGCTCGGCGGCGGTCGGCTCGGACGGCGCGGTATCGGGGGCAGCACTCACGGCGACTCCTCACAGGGCGAGATGACTTAGGTAAGGCTAACCTAACACCTCCTTCTCGGCTACGGCACCCGCCGCCGTGTCGTCGAAGAAGCCGCCCGACTGGTGCTGCCAGAGCTTCGCGTACGCCCCGTCCACGGCGAGCAGTTCCTTGTGCGTGCCCTGCTCGACGATCCGCCCCCGGTCGAGGACGACCAGCCGGTCCATCGTGGCGACCGTGCTCAGCCGGTGGGCCACCACGAGCGCGGTCCGCCCCTCCATCAGCCGCCACAGCGCGTCCTGGACGAGGATCTCGCTCTCCGAGTCCAGCGCGCTGGTGGCCTCGTCGAGCAGCAGGATCGGCGCGTCCCGCAGGATCGCCCGGGCCAGGGCCACCCGCTGGCGCTGACCGCCGGACAGCTTCACGCCCCGCTCGCCGACCATGGTGTCGAAGCCCTCGGGCAGCGAGTCGACGAACTCGGTGACGTGCGCCGCCTCCGCGGCCCGCCGGATCTCCTCGTCCGTCGCGCCCGGCCGGGCGAACGCGATGTTCTCCCTCAGGGTCCGGTGGAACATCGCCGGGTCCTGCGGCACGTACGCGATCAGACTGCGCAGCTCCGCCTGGCGCAGCCTGCTGATGTCCTGACCGCCGATCAGGATCCGGCCGCCGCCGACGTCGGTCATCCGCAGCAGCAGCCGGGTCAGCGTGGTCTTGCCGCCGCCGGAGCGGCCGACCAGACCGAGCTTCGAGCCGCTGGGCACGTCCAGGTCGAGTCCGTCGAACAGCGGCCGCGCGGCGCCCCCGTGCGTGAACACCACCTTGTCGAAGCGCACCTGGGCCGACCGGGAGTCGAGCGGCTCGGGCGTCGGCGGGTCGACGACGGTCGGCGGGTCCACGAGCAGTTCGGTGAACTGCGCGGCCTCCGTCATCGAGCTCTCCAGGCGCCGGTAGATCTGGTTGAACTCGAACATGATCCGGGTGGCGTTGGCGTAGTACGTGAAGGCCACGATGACCGCCTCCACGCCGTGCTGCCCCGCGCCGAGGGACAGCGCGAGCACCAGGCCCAGCACATTGGTGAGCACGGACATCGGCGCGACGACGGTGTCGATGCGCAGATTGCCGTAGTCCCATGACCGCAGGGTGAGCCGGCGCGACTCGGCCACGCGGGAGCGGTGTTCGGCCGCCTCGCGGTCCTCGGCGGCGAACGAGCGGACGGTGTCCATGTTCATGAGGCTGTCGGCCACATGCCCCGACACCCGGGCGATCGCCTTCTCCCGCTCGGCGACCAGCGCCTGCCGGCGGCGGATCAGCGGGGTCACGACCACGGCCGTGACCACGATGAGCAGCAGCAGGCCCAGGACGAGCAGCGGGTCGTACTGCCACAGCACCACCGAGGCGAACGCCAGCGGGACGAGGCTGCCCATCAGGGAGAACGTCAGGGTGTCGACGAACTCCTCGAAGCGGGAGGCGAAGCTGAGGACCCGCTTGGTCAGCGAGCCCGCGAAGTTGTCGTGGAAGAACGCCGCGTCCTTGGCGAACAGTTCGTCCATGCCGATGATGTACAGGTTCTCGATGCCACGGGCGTCGACGCGGTTCAGGCAGTGCAGCCCGATGCGCCACAGCGCCTCGCCGGCCAGCAGCACGCCGGCGAAGCCGAGGACGTACGGGAGCATCTCGTCGATCCCGGTGCCCCCGCCGCCGGCGAGCCGGCCGACGAGCTTGGCGACGACGAGCGGGGCCACGTAGGCGATGCCGACGTTGCCGAGCGCGGGCAGCAGCAGGGCCGGCAGGGCCAGCCATCGCATGCGGACCAGTTCGCGCCCGTAGTAGCGGAGGGCGAGGAGAACCGAGCCGCTGCTCGGTAAGCCCTCGCTTGATTCAGACATTTACAACCCAACCCTCTGTTGTGGTACCAGCGGTGAGAAACCGGAGTGTCCCGTAGCGCGCGCCCCGCCGTCCAAGCGTTTTTCGCGACGCCCCCGAGGGGTTCAGGCGTCGGCGGGCGGGGTGAGGTCGTGGGCGGCGGCCCAGGCCGCGACCTGGGCGCGGGAGGTGAAGCCGAGCTTGCTCAGGATGTGGTCGACATGGGTCTCGGCCGTTCGGGTGGACACCACGAGACGGGCGGCGATCTCCTTGTTGGAGAGCCCCTCGGCGAGCAGGGCCGCGACCTGGCGCTCCCTCGGCGTCAGCGGGGTCTCGTCGTCGGTGTGCCGCGGCGCCCGGCGCGCCGGCTTCTCGCGGTCCTCCAGGGCGAACTCGACCGCGCTGCGCGCGGTCATCCCGTTGCCGTGCCGGAAGGCCGAGTCGTACCGCTCGTCGCCGAGGGCGGCCCGGACCCGGGCGAGGTGCTCGTGGTGGACGGCGGCCATCGGGGCGAAGCCGTCGAGGCTGGTGCCCATCGGGTGCCAGACCGCGGCGGCCGCGCCGAAGAGGGTCGCGGCACGGACCTCGCGGCCCTGCCGCGCGCTCACCCAGCCGAGCAGGTCGACGAGGAAGGCGGTACCGAGCCGGCTCTCCATCCGGCCGTGGACGGCCAGCGCCTCCTTGGCCGCCGCCTCCGCGCGGCCCAGGTCGTGGTCGAGCTCCAGGAAGGCGAGGGACCACAGCGCCCAGGACCGCCAGTACGCCTCGCCGCGCTCGTCCGCCAGGGTCAGGCACTCCTCGATGCGCTCCAGGCCCCGCGCGCGGGCGCCGCGCAGGCCCTCGGCCAGGCCCAGCATGGACAGCGCGAAGAGCTCGCCGCGGGGGCGTCCGGCACGGAAGCCGGCCAGCGCCGTGTCCAGCAGCTCGGCCGCCCGGTCCAGGTCGCCGGCGAACAGGGCCGCCATGCCCCGTACGTGCGCGACGAACGCTGCCTGGCCGCGGCCGCCGGCCGTTTCCAGCAGCGCCTCCGCCTCGTCGAGGAGCGGCCGGGCGGACGCGGCGTCGCTCTGCAGCAGTGCGTACCAGGCGTTGAGGCAGAGGGCGGAGATCCGTTCCCGGCCGGGTTCCGGGGCGGCTGCGAGCGCCTGGCCGAGCCAGTAGCGGGCCTCGGTGTTGAGGCCGCGGATGCTCCAGTACTCGTCGATGCCGGTGGCCATGCGCAGCGCGACGACGGCTTCGCCGGGCCGGGCCAGGCAGTGGGCGAGGGCGGCGCGAAGGTTGGCGTGCTCGTGCTCCAGGCGGTCCAGCCACGCCTCCTGGCCGGGGCCGATCCACTCCGCGTCGAAGCGCTCGATGAGGTCGGCGTACCAGTCGCGGTGCCGGAGCCGTGAGGCCGTCTCCTCGCCGGCCTCCGCGAGTCGTTCCAGTCCGTACTCGCGCAGGGTCTCCAGCATCCGGTAGCGGACCTCGCCACGGTGCTCCTCCCGGATCAGGACCGACTTGTCGACCAGGGAGTGCACCAGGTCGGGGATCTCCTCGGGACTGACCCCGTCGCCGGCGCCCACGTGCTCGACGGCGGCCAGGTCGAAGCCGCCGGCGAAGACCGAGGCCCGGGCCCACAGCAGTTGCTCGGGCCGGGAGCACAGCTCGTGGCTCCAGTCGATCAACGCGCGCAGCGTCCGCTGCCGGGTCGGCGCGCTGCGCGGGCCCGTGGTGAGCAGCCGGTATCGCTCGGAGAGCCGCTCCTCGAGCCGGCCGAGGGAGAGGGTGCGCAGCCAGACGGCCGCCAGCTCGATGGCCAGCGGGATCCCGTCGAGATCGCGGCAGAGCCGGGCCAGGACCTCGGGCGAGGCGCCGTCCGCAACCTCGAAGCCGGGCAGGACGGCCCGTGCCCGGTCGACGAACAGGGTCACCGCGTCGTAGTGGGTCAGCTCCGCGGCCGAGAGCGCCCGGTCGGGGTCGGGCACCGGCAGCGGGGGCACGAGCAGCGTGTTCTCGCCGTAGACGCCGAGGGACTGCCGGCTGGTCGCCAGGACGGTGAGCCGGGGGCAGGCGGGCAGCAGGGCGGCGGCGAAGGCCGCGCACTGGTCGACCAGGTGCTCGCAGTTGTCCAGGATGAGCAGCGCCTCGCGGGGGGCGAGGTGGTCGATGACGAGGTCGACGCGGTCGCGGGAGGGCTCGGCCCGCAGGCCGAGCCGCTCGGCGGTGGTGTGGGCGAGCAGGGACGGGTCGCTGAGGTCGGCGAGCTCGACCAGCCAGACGCCGTCGCGGAAGCTCCGGCGGGCGCGTTCCGCCACCCGGAGCGCGAGGCGCGTCTTGCCGACGCCGCCGGGGCCGGTGAGGGTCAGCAGCCGGGACGAGGAGAGCAGCCGCAGCGCCTCGGTGATCTCACGCCGCCGGCCGACGAAACTGGTGACGTCGGCCGGCAGGTTCCCGGCCTTCCCCCGCACGCTGGCTGCAGTCACCCGGTGTCCCGCCTCCTGAACCGATCGGTTGGGAATCAAACCGTTCTTGTTCCGACAATTCGAGAATACGTAGTCGAATACGTAGTTTCTCCGTCCCCATCATCGCGCGCTCGCGGCACGGTGGATCTGTGTTCGAGCGTCTTCGGGTGCGGTCACGCGCCCACACCAGCCACGGGGGCCGCAGGCGTACCGGCGTCCGGGCGCTGCTGGATCCACGCAGCGTGGCCGGCCGGACGCTCATGGTCGAGTTCGTCATCGTGGTGCTGCTCGTGGCCGCCGGAGTGACCGCGCTGGTGCTCCAGGCCCGGTCCAGCACCGTGAACGACGCCAAGCGGGTCACCCGGGGCGTCGCCGAGTCCTTCGCGCAGGCTCCGGGCCTGGTCCCGGCGCTGGACGCCAGGGACCCGGCCGCGGCGCTGCAGCCGCGGGCCGAGGCGGTGCGGAAGGCGACCGGGGTGGACTCCGTGGTCGTGTTCTCGGCCGACTCCGTCCAGCTCACCTCGCCGCACCCCGGGTACGTGGGCCGCCCGTACACCCCGCCGGCGCACGTCGCCGAGCAGGTGATGCCGCGGCTCCGCGAGGGGCGCACGGTCACCTTCGAGCTGCGGGAGCCCGACTTCCACTCGATCGCGACGGCCGTGCCGGTGTTCGCGGCGGACGGCACGCCCAAGGGCGTCGTCTCCGTCAACATCGCCGTCGCGACGGTCGAATCCGTCATCGGCGCCGATCTGCGCGTGCTGCTCGGCGGCGCGGCGGCCGCCGTGACGCTGGCCGTCGTGGCGACCGGGTTTGCGGGGCGGCGGCTGCGGCGGCAGACGCGGGGCCTCGGCCCCACCGAGCTCGGCCGGATGTACGAGCACCACGACGCCGTCCTCCACGCGGTCCGCGAGGGCGTGGTGATCGTCGGCGGCGACGGGCGGGTGATGCTCGCCAACGACGAGGCCCGCCGACTCCTCGGCCTGCCGGCCGACGTCGAGCAGCGGCCGCTGGCCGAGCTGGAGCTCGACCCGGCCACGGCCGCGCTGCTGTCCTCGCCCGACGAGGTGACCGACGGCATCCACCAGGCCGGCGACCGCATGCTGGCCGTGAACAAACGGCCCACCGCGCCCTTCGGCGGCCTGCCCACCAGTGTGGTCACCCTGCGCGACTCGACCGAGCTGCACGAGCTGGCCGGCCGGGTCGAGGCCGCGGGACGGCGCCGCCGGCTGCTGTACGAGGCCGGGATGCGGATCGGCGACACCCTGGACATGACCCGCACCTGCGAGGAGCTGGCCGAGGTGGCGCTCGGCCGGTTCGCCGACGCGGTCACGGTCGACCTGGTCGACGCCGTCACCCGCGGCGACGAGCCCGCCGCGCCCGACCGCCTGCTGCGGCGCACCGCGCTGCGCGGGGAGCCCGGCCCGGCGGGGCCCGCGGCGGTGGGCGGCGTGTTCGTGGTGACCGAGGAGTCGCCGCAGGCCCGGAGCCTGGACGACGGCCGGGCGGTACTGGCCGGCGGGCCGCACGCGGCGATCGTGGCGCCGCTGCGGGTACGCGACGGGGTGCTGGGGCTCGTGGAGTTCCGGCGGTCGCCGGAGAGCGGCACGCCGTACGAGCACGAGGACCTGCTGCTCGCCGAGGAGCTGGCCGCCCGCGCCGCCGTCTCCGTCGACAACGCGCGCCGCTTCACCCGGGAACACGGCACCGCCGAGGCCCTGCAGCACAGCCTGCTGCCGCGCATCGTGCCCCGGCGGACCGCACTGGAGGTGGCGCACCGCTACCTGCCGGCCCAGGCCGGAGTCGGCGGAGACTGGTACGACGTGATCCCCCTGCCCGGCTTCCGCACCGCCCTGGTCGTCGGCGACGTCGTCGGCCACGGCATCCACGCGGCCGTCGCCATGGGCCGGCTGCGCACCGCCATCCGCACGTTCGCGGCGCTCGACCTGCCGCCGGACGAGATGATGGGCCGGCTCGACGAGCTGGTCACGCAGACCGACGAGGAGTGCGGCGGATACCAGATCACCGGCTCGACCTGCGCGTACGCGGTGTACGACCCGGTCTCCGGGATCTGCACCCTCGCCCGCGCGGGCCATCTCGGGCCCGCGCTCGTGACGCCCGACGGCGCGGTCGAGTACCCCGAGACGGCGCTGGCGCCGCCGCTGGGCGTCGGCGGCCGCCCCTTCGAGAGCACCGAGCTCAAACTGGAGGAGGGCGCGCACCTGGTGCTGTTCACCGACGGCCTGGTCGAGACGCGTGAGCGGGACGTCGACCGGGGTCTGGAGCGGCTGCGCTCCGCGCTGGCCGGCGACGGGCAGCGCAGCCCGGAGGAGACCTGCCGGGCCGCCGCGCGGGCGCTGCCGGCCCCGCACCCGGCGGACGACGTGGCCCTGCTGGTGGCCAGGACCGGCCGCCTCGCACCGGACCAGGTCGCGGAGTGGGACGTCCCGATGGACCCGTCCGCGGTGGGCCGGATCCGCTCCGCCTGCGCCCGGCGGCTGTCCGAGTGGGGCCTCGACGAGCTGGCCTTCGACACCGAGCTGATCCTGAGCGAACTGATCACCAACGCCCTCCGCTACGGCACCGCACCGGTCCGGGTCCGCCTCCTGCGCGACACCAGCCTCTTCTGCGAGGTCTACGACGGCAGCAGCACCGCCCCCCACCTGCGCTGGGCCGCCACCATGGACGAGGGCGGCCGCGGCATCTTCCTGGTCGCCCAGCTCGCCCACCGCTGGGGCACCCGCTACACCCCGGAGGGCAAGGTCATCTGGTGCGAACTGCCCCTGCCCGACGGGGCGGAGTGAGACGGGGCCGACGGCCCCGTCCCTCGCCCCTCACCCCACCGGGCGCCACCCCCGTCTCGGGACGGAGTCCAACAGGAGTCGGGTGTACGGGTGTCGGGGGGCGTCCAGGACGCGGTTCACCGGGCCGTGCTCCTGGATGCGGCCCGAGCGCAGGACCAGGACCTCGTCGGCGATGTGCCGGACGACCGCCAGGTCGTGGGTGACGAACAGGTAGCCGACGCCCGCCTCGCGGCGGATCTCGCGGAGCAGGTCGAGGATCTGGGCCTGGATCGACACGTCGAGCGCGGCGACCGCCTCGTCCAGGACCAGCACGCGCGGCTCCACCGCCAACGCGCGGGCGATCGCGACCCGTTGGCGCTGGCCGCCGGACAGCCCGCGCGGCAGGGCCGACGCCTCGCGGGACCCGAGGCCGACGCGGTCGAGGAGTTCGGCGGCGCGGGCCCGGCGCCCGGCGCCGTCCAGGTCCGTGTGCAGGCGGAGCACCTCGTCCAGGCAGCCGCTCACCGTCACCCGCGGGTCGAGGGACAGGTACGGGTCCTGGAAGACCATCTGGATCTCCCGGGCCCGCGCGAGCCGTTCGGCCCGGCCCCGGGCACGGGCGGAGCGGTCCCGGCCGTCGAGGCGGACCGTTCCGGCGTCCGCCCGTTCCAGGCCCACGAGCATGCGGGCCGTCGTCGTCTTGCCGCTGCCGGACTCCCCCACGAGCGCCAGCGAGCCTCCCGGCGGCAGCGTGAACGACACGCCGTCCACGGCCGTGTGGGGGCCGTACCGCTTGCGCAGACCCTCCACCGTCAGTCCCTCGTTCACGGCTCCAGTCCTTCCTCTGCGCGGTGGCATGCGGCCAGTCCCGCGCCGTGCGGCGCCAGTTCGGGCTTCTCCTGCGTGCAGCGGGCCACCGCGTGCGCGCAGCGCGCGGCGAACGCACAGCCCGGCGGGGCCTCCGCGAGGGAGACCGGCCGGCCGGGGATCGGCCGCGGCGGCGCCGCGCCCGCCTCGAGCCGCGGGGTGCAGGCGAGCAGGCCCGCCGTGTACGGGTGGCGGGGGGCGTCGAAGAGTTCGTCGGCCGAACGGCTCTCGACGATCCGGCCCGCGTACATCACGTACACCCGGTCGCAGACGGCCGCCGCGAGCTCCAGGTCGTGGGTGACGAACAGCATGCCGGTGCCGCGTTCGGCCCGTAGCCGGCCCAGGAGCGCGAGAACCTCGGCCTGTGTGGTGACGTCGAGCGCGGTGGTCGGCTCGTCGGCGACCAGCAGCGCCGGTTCGGCGGCGAGGGCGGCGGCGATGACGACCCGCTGGAGCATCCCGCCGGAGAACTGGTGCGGATACCGCCGCAGCGCCCCGCGCGGGTCATGGATGCCGACCGCGTCGAGGAGTTCCCGAGCCAGGTCGGCGGCCCGCGCGGCGGGCGTGCCGGAGGCCCGCAGCCCCTCGGTGAGGTAGTCGCCGACGCGCCGCAGGGGGTTGAGGGAGGCGCGCGGGTCCTGGTGGACCATCGCCACCTCGCGTGACCGCAGCGCGGTCAGCTCCGTGCGCCTCATGGCGAGGACGTCCCGCCCGGAGACCCGTACCGCGCCGCTCGTCCGTGCCCCGCCCGGCAGCAGGCCCAGGATGCTGCGGCAGGCCACCGACTTCCCGGAGCCGGACTCGCCGACCAGGCCCACCGTCTCCCCCGGGCGGACCGTCAGGCTCACCCCGTCCAGGACGGGCCGGGCGGCCCGGTCGTCGGGCAGCCGCACGCCCAAGGCGTCGATCTCGAGGACCGGCGGCGTCGAAGAGCGCGTCATGCCGTTCACCGTTCCCGCTTCGCGATCCGGTCGGCGAGCCCCTCGCCGACGATGCCGAACGCCACCACGGCGAGCACGATGCACGCGGAGGGCGCGAGCGCCGGCAGCATCGCGCCCTGGAGCACGGCCGCCTGGCCCTCGTTGATCATGGCGCCCCAGTCGGCGGCGGGCGGCTGCACCCCGAAGCCGAGGAAGGACAGCGCCGCCAGGTCCATCAGGGCATAGCCGAAGTTCATCGCGGACTGGGCCAGGACGGTCGGCGCGATGTTCGGCAGCAGGTGCCGCGCGCAGACGGTCCACCCGGACCAGCCCTGCACCACGTACGCCTCGATGTACGGCCGTGCCTTCTCCTGCCGGGCGATGCCGCGGACGAGCCGGCCCACGTACGGGGTGTACGCGACGGACATCGCGATCACGGGCGCGGTCATGCCGGTGCCGACGACCGCCACGAGCAGGATCGCGAGCATCAGCCCGGGGATCGCGAAGACGAGGTCCATCGAGCGGGACAGGAACGCGTCGGCCCAGCCGCCGCGCCAGGCCGCGACCACCCCGATCAGGGTGCCGAGCAGGGTGGACACGGCGACGACGAGCAGCGGTCCGAGGAGCCCGGTGCGGGCGCCGTGGAGCAGCCGGGACAGGACGTCACGCCCGGACTGGTCGGTGCCGAGCAGGTGGTCGCCGGTGGTGCCGACGAGACTCGCGGACAGGTCGAGCGCCTCGGGGTCGTACGGCGCGAGGACGGGCGCGAGGACGGCGACCAGGACGAGCAGGGCGAGCACCGCGACGGAGGCCGTGAACAGGGGTCCCTGGCCGAGGAGTCGCAGTCCGCGCAGACCCGGCCGGCGGTACGGCTCCGCGGCGAGCGGGGTGGTGGTCATGGGGCGCCCTCCCCGGGGGCGAGACGGGGGTCGATCAGCGGGGCCAGCAGGTCGACCGCGAGATTGACGAGGACGAAGGCCGCCACGCTGAGCAGCGTGACCGCCTGGACGACGGCGAAGTCCTGGGCGGTGACGGACTGGACGAGCAGCGAGCCGAGGCCGGGCACGTCGAAGGCGGTCTCCACGATCGCGGTGCTGATGAGCAGTCCGGCGAGCATGGTGCCGCCGACGGTGACGACCGGGCCGAGAGCGTTGCGCAGCACGTGCCGGCGGACCACGGCCGCTTCGGCGACGCCGCGGGCGCGGGCCACCTCGACGTGCTCGCGGCCGAGTTCGTCGAGCATCGCGGAGCGGGTGACCCGGGCGAGCAGCCCGGCGAAGGTGAGCGCGAGGGCGAGCGCCGGCAGGGTCAGCTGGTGCAGCCGGGCGCCGAGCCCTTCCGCGGCTCCGCCGCCGGGCCCGGGGAACCAGCCGAGCTGCACGGAGAAGAACGAGACGAGGGCGATGGCGGTGACGAAGGACGGGGTGGCGGTGGCCACGCCGGTGCCGATGAGCACGGCCCGGTCGAGGGCGCCGGGGCGCAGCGCGGCCAGGATCCCGGCGCCCACGCCGAGGACGGCGACGAGCAGGGCCGCGTAGCCGACGAGGAGCGCGGTGCCGGGGAGCCGTGAGCCGAGGAGCGCGGTGACGTCCTGGTGGTACTGGGCGGAGCGCCCGAGGTCACCGCCGAGGACGCCGCCGAGCCACTTGGCGTACTGCACCGCGAGGGGGTCGTCGAGGTGGTGCTCGGCGCGCAGCGCGGACACGGCCTCGGGCGTCGCGGGCCGGCCGTGCAGCAGGAACGTCACGGGGTCGCCGGGCGCGAGGTGCACGGCGCCGAAGACGACGACGGAGGTCACGAACAGCACGGCGACCAGGCCGAGGAGCCGTCCGACGAGGTGGCGGGTCATCTCTGTGCGGCCCCGATCGTCGCGGCCCAGGGGTAGTAGAGCTGGGCGATGCCGGTGGGTGCGCCGGTGATGCGCTTGCCGAGGAAGACCGAGTAGGGCGCCTCGTACACCGGGACGACGGGGAGTTCGGCCAGGGCGATCCGCTGCAGCTCGGCGGTGAGGCCGGCCCGCTTCGCGGGGTCGGGTTCGGCGTTGGCGCGGTCGAAGGCGGCGTCGAAAGCGGGGTCGGACCAGTTGCCGTAGTTCCCGAAGTCGCCGGTGCGCAGGTACTGGTAGAACTCCAGCGGGTCGGGCGTGTTGTCGTAGCCGTTGGTGATGACCAGGTCGAGGCCCTTGCGGGCGTTCGGGTCGACGAAGATGCTGCTGTACGCCTCGGCGGAGACGGGCTTCAGCTTCACGTCGAGCCCGATTCTGCGGCCGGCGGCCTGTACGGCGTTGGCGACGACGCTGATCTCGGGGGCGAGGGAGCTGGTCGCGAGGGTGACGGTGCGGCCGATGGCGCCCGCTTCCCGGACGAGCTTCTTCGCCTGCGCGATGTCGTACGCGGGCTCGGGCAGCGTGTCGTACAGGGCGGCGGTCCGCTCCGGGGCGAGGGCCCAGGCGCCGCGTGCGGCGGGGGCCTTGGCGGGCGAACCGACGCCGCCCGCAGCCGCGTTGACGATGTTCTCGCGGTCAAGGGACAGGGACAGGGCCTTGCGGACCCGGAGGTCGCCGAGGGTGCCGTGGAAGTCGAGGACGGCGAGGTTCGCGGCGGCGGTGTTGGGACCGAAGAGGACGGTGCCCTTGCCACTGGTGCGCAGTTGGGCGAGTGACGAGGAGGGCACCATGTAGCCGCCGTCGGCGGTGCCGGAGAGGAAGGCGTTGGCGCGGGCGGCGGCGTCCTCGACGAAGGTGAACCTCACGGCCGCGGACTTCGGGGCGAGGGACTTGTCCCAGTACGCGGGGTGCTTCTTGAGCGTGATGCTGTCGCCCTGGGTCCAGCGGTCGAGGGCGAAGGGCCCGGTGCAGTTCAGCTCGCCCTTGGGGGTGCCGTAGTCCTTGCCGGCCTTGGTGAGCGAGGCGGCGCTCACGACGGTGCCGGGCGAGGCGGCCAGCAGCTCGTGGAAGAGGACGTCGGGCTTGGTGAGGCGGATCGTCACCTCCAGCGGTCCGGTCTTCTCGATCGCGGCGACGTTCTTGAAGGCCGATCCCCACGGGGAGCCGGTGGCCGGGTCCTGCTGGCGCTTCAGGGAGGCGACGACGTCGTCGGCGGTCAGGGTGGTGCCGTCGTGGAAGGTGACGCCGGACCGCAGGGTGTAGACGAGGGTGCGGGCGTCGGGCTGCGCCCACTTCTCGGCGAGTCCGGGCTCGATCCTCAGGTCCGGGGTGACCCGGAGCAGTTGCTCGCAGACGTTGGCGAGCACGGTGTTGGGCGGGTAGTCGTACGCGAGGGCGTAGTCGAGGGTGTACGGCTCGGCGTACAGGGACCAGGTGAACGAGTCCAGCGGCCCGCGGGCGGCGGGCGAGGTCGGGGTCACCTCGTGGCCGGCGCCGCCGGTGGTACCGGCCGGGGGCCGGGTGGCGCCGGAGCAGGCGGTGAGGGAGAGCGCGAGGGCGGCGACACAGGCCGACGCGCCGAGTCTGGATATGTGCATGCAAACCCACCCCTTTACGGGTGTCGTGACGGGTGCTGGGGGATGGAGCGGGGGTACGGACGCGGGAAGGTGCCCCGCTCGGAAGGGCGCGCTCAGGCGCCGTGGACGAGCACGCCGCCCACGTAGGTGCGTTCCACGCGCGCGTCGGCGATCTCCTCCGGCGGTGCGGCGAGGATGTCGCGGTCGAGGACCACCAGGTCGGCCAGGTTCCCCGGCCGCAGGCTGCCGGCGTCGTCGTGGCCGTTCACGTGCGCCGTGCCGGCGGTGTAGGCGGCGAGGGCCGACGGCAGGTCGATGCGCTGCTCCGGCAGGAACACCCGCTCGTCCGCGGTCCCCGGCTCCCGGCGGTTGACGGCGACGTGCAGGCCGGCGAGCGGGTCGGGGCTGGAGACGGGCCAGTCGCTGCCGGCGGCGAGCGTGGCCCCGGCGCGCAGCAGGCCGCCGAACGGGTACTGCAGGGCGGCGCGTTCGGGCCCCAGGAACGGGATGGTCAGCTCGTCCATCTGCGGCTCGTGCGCGGCCCACAGCGGCTGGATGTTGGCGACGGCGCCGAGCGCCGCGAAGCGCGGCAGGTCGTCGGGGTGGACCACCTGGAGGTGGGCCAGGTGGTGACGGTTGCCGCGCCGCCCGTTGGCGGCCACGGCGGCCTCGACCGCGTCCAGCGCCTCCCGTACGGCGCGGTCGCCGAGCGCGTGGAAGTGGACCTGGAAGTCCAGCGCGTCGAGCGCGGCGACGTAGCCGCGCAGCGCGTCCGGGTCGACGAAGCTGAGGCCGGAGTTGGCGGTGGCGCAGCCGCATCCGTCCAGGTACGGGGCGGTCATGCCGGCCGTGAAGTTCTCCGCGATGCCGTCCTGCATGATCTTGACCGAGCCCGCCCGAAACCGGCCATGGCTCAACTCCTCACGTTTCGCCACGAGTTCGGGAATCTGCTCGGCGCCCCGCTCCCGGTCCCACCACAGCGCCCCGGTCACCCGGGCGGTCAGCGAACCGTCCTTCGCCGCCGTCCGGTACGCGTCGGAGGGGTCGGGCATCCCGTTGAACGAGCCGAGCAGCGCGTCCTGCCAGCCCGTGACGCCCAGCGAGTGCAGCAGCCGCTGCGCCCGGAGCAGTCCCGCGAGCCGGTCCTCCACCGTGCTCGGCGGCACGTGGCGGGAGACCAGTCCGGTCGCGCCCTCCTGGAGCATGCCGCTCGGGGTGCCGTCCGGCTCGCGCTCGATGCGCCCGTCGGCCGGGTCCGGGGTGGCGGCGGTGATCCCGGCGAGCTCCAGGGCCCGGGTGTTGACCCAGGCGCCGTGGTGGTCCCGGTTGGCCAGCAGCACCGGCCGGTCCGGTACGACGGAGTCGAGCAGCCGACGGGTCGGCAGCCCGCCGGCGAAGGTCTCCAGCGACCAGCCGCCGCCCGTGATCCACTCCCGCTCCGGGTGCGCCTCGGCGTAGGCGCGGATCCGCTCCAGGCACGTCCCGGCGTCGAGGACCCCGGTCAGATCGCACTGCGCGAGCTCGCTCCCGCCGCCCACCGCGTGGATGTGCGCGTCCTGGAAGCCGGGCAGCAGCAGCTTGCCGGTGAGGTCCACGACCTCGGTGCGCGGCCCGATCAGCTCGCGCACCTCGTCATGGCCGACGGCCGCGATCCGCTCGCCGGTGACCGCGAGCGAACTCGCCCGCGTCCGGGCGGAGTCCATGGTGAGGACGGGACCCCGGGTGAAGACCAGATCGGCGTGGGGCATACGACGGCTCCCTTGCGTACGGCGCGCCGGAGCGGCGCGGACGACTGACGGGCGACATGGAAGCCCGCGGGCCGTTTACAGGTCAATGGTGTTGTCGTAAGGTCCCGGCCATGTCCGATCGCGTGGTACCCGAAGGCAGCCGGCGCCGGCGCCGGCCGACCAAGCAGGGCGCCGTCCTGTCCGAACGCCTCATCGTCGACACGGCGCTGCGCCTGGTCGCCGAGCACGGCGCGGACGCCCTGTCGGTGCGGCGACTGGGCGCCGCCCTGGGCGCCGACCCCAGCGCCCTGTACCGCTACTTCCGCAACACCGACGCGCTGCTCCTGGCCCTGGCGGACGAGATGATCGGCCGCGCCCAGGAGGGCTGGCGGGCGTCCGGGGACTGGCGGGAGGACCTGCGGGCGATGGGCCTGCGCATCCACGCCGCGTACCTGGCCCAGCCGCAGGCAGCCCTGCTCGCCGCCCACCGCACCACCGGCCGTCCGCACGAGACCCGTGCGGTCGAGCGGATCCTCGGCATCCTGCGCGACGGCGGGTTCCCCGACGACCTGGCCGTCCGGATCTACCACGCCTTCGTCGACCAGGCCCTCGCCTTCGCCGCCCAGGACGCCGCCGCTGCCGCCCTCCCCAAGGCCGCGGCCGAGGCGGACGCCCGGGTCTGGCACGCCGCCTACGGCCGTCTGCCGGCGGAGACCCACCCGAACATCGCCGCCACGTACCCGCTGCTGGCCGCCGACATGCGCCACAGCGGTTACCCCTTCGCCCTGGAGCTCACCCTCACGGCGGCGGCGACCCTCCACCCGGACGCCTGACTCCGCGCGGGCCGCCGGCCGCCGCGTCGTCAGCGCAACTCGGCCAGAGTCGGGCGCCCGCTGAACCGCTCGGCGGCGCGGTCAGCGGCCCAGGCTCGAGAGGACCGCCTTCGCCGTCTTCTCGCCCGACGTCGCCGCGTCGGCGAGTGACGGCATGTCGAGCTGGTAGTCGCCGGCCAGGTGGATCGGTCCGAGGGCGTCGCGCAGCGTCGGCAGCGACTCGCGCCCCCGGGGCGCCCAGAACGGCACCACACGAGGGTGGCGTCGCACGATCCCCTCCCCGAGCTTCCCTTCGAGCTGGGGGTAGACCGAGAGCAGGTCCCGGGAGAACCGGGCGACGATCTCTTCGTCGGAGAGCTCGAACAGGGCGTCGGCCGAGGCGCCTCCGGCGAAGCACGCCAGCGCACCGCCCGGCTTGCGCGGGCCGTTCTTGCGCAGGGCGGCGGCGTGGTTGAACACCGCCTGGAAGGAGAGCTGCGGCGTGGACACGGCGAGGAGCCCGTCCCAGGGCTGAGGCCCCTCCTCCTCGGTGAAGAAGCCGACGATCACATACCGGCCGTAGCGGATGTCGTCGAACGCCCTGTGGTGCGTCTGCGGGAGTTCCGGAAGGATCTGCGACGCGATGTCGCCGGGAACCGTGACGATGGCGCGCTTCGCGCGTATCCGCGCCGGGCGGCCCGCGTCGAGGTAGGTCACGACGACCCCGTCTCCGCACCGCTCCACGGACCGGACGGGCGAGTCGAGGCGGAGGCGTTCGCCGAGGTCCGCGGCGAGGATGTCGGTCAGGGTCTGGTTGCCACCGACCGGAAGGGCGAAGTTCGGCACCTTCGCCGGGTCCGCCAGCGCGAGGCCGATGGACACCACGAGCTGGGTCGCCGCGGTCTCCTCCGGCTCGCACCCCATCCACTGACCCGACCAGGACCGGACCACGGCCCGGGTCAACTCGGAGCGGACACCGCGCAGGAGGTCGGAGGCGCGACGCCCGTCGAGCCTGGCCCGCACCTTCTGCGCCAGGCGGCTGTCCGACTCCAGGAACGGGGCCGCGGCGAGGATGCGGGCACCGACCATCGCCATGCCGACCCGGTCCATGACACTCATCCGCGTACGGAACATGAGGGCGGACACGCTGGACGTGTCCACCAGTACGTCGTTGAGGACGAGGCCCACGCTCGTGCCGGCCAGGGAACCCATCTCGATGCCATGCCGGTGGAGAGCGTCGATCAAAGGACCGGTCCCCTCGGTGAACTGGGTCCCGACGTTGACCCAGTAGTCGCCCTTCCGGACCGTCTCGACGCGTCCGCCCGGCCGGCCCTCCGCCTCGAGCACGACGACGTCGGCCTTGCCGGCGAGGGTCGTGGCCGCCATCAGGCCCGACATTCCCGCACCGACGACCACGACGTCGCGGGTCTCCTCTGCCCCATGCTGCTCTACAGCCATGACTCACCACTCCTCTTGTCTCTCTGCCGTCGAAGGCTCGCTGGACCGCGGTCAGTTCACCGGGGTCGCGCCGCGCCGGGCGTTCCGCCGGCTTCCGTTGATCAGGTCGTTGAACCGGTCGACGGTCCAGATGGTCCGCAGCCCCGGAGCGCCCATCATCAAAGGACGCGGGAACCGGGACTTGTTCACCCAGACCGCCTTCAGGTCCTCGTGCTGCTCCCCGTCCACGATCAGGTCGGCGATGAGGGAGCCGACGTAGGGCGCCTGGGCCAGGCCGTGGCCGTTGCAGGCGATCGAGTAGAAGACGTTCTCGCCGACCTTTCCGGCGACCGGCAGCCACGACGGGGTGATGGCGACCCATCCGCCCCAGGCGCGCGCGGCCGTGACGTCGGCGAGCGCGGGGAAGCGCCTGGCGAAGGCGCGTGCGAGGTCGGCGACGACGGCCTCGTCCGGCCCCTTCCGGGGAAGCGGGTGGCTTCTCCCCCGCTGGAGCCGGCGGACTCCGAACACGATGGTGTTGCGCGAGGTCAGCCGGTAGTTCTCCATGATGTTGTGCTGGGTGACCACCCCCGACCGGCTGGTCCACCCAAGCGCCTCAAGGCGCGCGGGATCGATCGGCTCGGTCTCCACCTCGCTGACCCAGATCGGCACGGAGAGCCGCTTCGGAGTGATGGCCAGCTCGCCGCCGAAGGCGTTCGTGGCGAGCACGATCCTGTTCGCGCGCACCCGGCCCCCGGGCGTCGTGATGACGACCTGATCGCCGCTCCGCGTGACGTCGGTGACGCGCGTCCGCTCGAAGACCCGGGCGCCTGACGCGAGAACGGCGCGGCGGAGCCCCAGGCTGAACTTTCCGGGGTTCATCATCCCGCCGACCGACTCGCGCATGCCGCCGAGGAATCCGCGGGGGATGCCGAGCTCCGCGCTCGTGCCCAGCTCGACCTTCGCGCCGGCCTTCCTCAGGAGCCTCGTCACGCGGCGCACGCGGCCCATCTGCCCCCGGGACACGGCGGCACAGACGTTGCCCGTCGGCTCGTAGTCGCAGTCGATGCCCAGCCGTTCGATCAGCCGCTCCAGGAAGTGCGCGGAGTTCTCGGCCATCCGGACGATGCCGGGAAACCTCCTGGGGTGGAGCAGGCTCAGGAGTTGCATGTCGCCCCCCGGTGCGCCGGCCACCTGCCCGGCGTTGCGCGAGGCGGAGCCGTGCCCGCAGAACTCGGCCTCCAGCAGCACCACGTCCCGGCCGCGCCCGGCCAGCCGCAGCGCCGTCGACATGCCCCCCAGGCCACCGCCGACGACCGCGACCTCGCACCTGATGTCGTCCCCCAGGGCGGGCCGGACATCGGTGGGCGGGTCGACCCACCCGCTGAAGGTGGTGTACTCGACGTCGTCCGTCTTCATCTCTCTGTTCCTCGTTTCGCTTCGTACGCGGCGGGGGCGCCGTTCCGGCTCTGCTCAGCTCAGCTCGCGCTTGAGGATCTTTCCGGTGCTGGTCATGGGCAGGCTCGGTACGACCTCAACGACGCGGGGGTACTTGTAGGCGGCCATCTGCTCCCTGCCCCAGGCGACGAGCTCCTCGCCGGTGACGACGGCGTCCTTCTCGAGGATCACGAAAGCCTTGATCTCCTCGCCGTGGCTGTCGTGCGGGACACCGATGACCGCTGCCAGACTCACCGCGGGATGGGTGAGCAGCACCTCCTCGATCTCGCGGGGGTAGACGTTGAAACCGCCGCGGATGATGAGGTCCTTGACCCGGTCGACGATGTAGTAGAAGCCGTCCTCGTCGCGTCGTGCGAGGTCTCCGGTGCGGAACCATCCGGCGCGGATCACCTCGGCCGTCGCGTCCGGGCGGTTGTAGTAGCCCTTCATGACGTTGTGGCCCCTGACGGCGATCTCGCCGACCTCCCCGGCCTCGGTGACCTCCGTCCAGTCCGGCCGGATCAACTTCAGCTCCACGCCCCAGATCGGGACGCCGATCGAGCCCGGCCGGGCGTCGAGCCGGGGATCGCTGAACGTGGCGACGGGCGAGGTCTCGGACAGCCCGTACCCTTCGAGCACGGTGACGCCGAGGCGCTGCTCGACCTGGTTGATGATCTCGACCGGCAGGGCGGCCCCGCCGGAGATGCCGATCCTCAGGTTCGCGGCGATCCGGCGGACGTCGATGTCGTCGGTCAGCGCGTTGAGCAGCCCCCACCACATGGTGGGGACGCCGGCGAAGAACGTGATGACCTCGCGGTCCATCAGCTCGACGACCTCCCGGGCGGCGAAGCGCGGCACGAGGTGCAGCGTCGCGGCGACCGAGAAGCCGGCGTGCATCTGCACCGTCGCGCCGAAGGTGTGGAACAGCGGAAGGCACACCAACTGGCTGTCGGCGGCCGGTTCGCTGCGGAACAGCCGGTTGTTGGCCATCACGTTCATCATCGTGTTGGCGTGGGAGAGTTCGGCGCCCTTGGGCCGGCCGGTCGTTCCCGAGGTGTACAGGATGACCGCGGTGTCGGTCGGCTCCCTGACCACCGACTCGAACGCGGTGCTCATCCCGGCGAGGGCCTGGCCGAGCGTCTCGGCTCCGTCGACGGGACCAGGGGCTCCCGGGTCGGTGGTGATGACGAAGAAGTGCTCCACCGCCTTGACCTCGCGGTGTCCGGCATGGCCCTCTGCGGCCATGGCCAGCTCGGGAGTTCCCTCGAAGCAGAAGTACGCCGAGACGTCCGCGTCGTCGAGGTGGTAGGCGATCTCGCGGGCCTTGAGCAGGACGTTCAGCGGCACCACGACCGCCCCTGCCTTCAGGACGCCGTAGTAGACGATCGGGAACCAGGGGATGTTGGGACAGCTCAGTGCGACCTTGTCGCCGGGCCGGATCCCGCGGGACACCAGCAGGTTGGCGACCTGGTTCGCCGCCGCGTCGACCTGACGGTAGGTCAGCCGGTTCGGACCGAGGACGAGGGCGTCCCGGTCCGGGTACGCGCGGGCGGAGTCTTCGAGGAGGATGGAGAGGTTCAGCATGGGGGTGCTCCAGCGGCGGTGGGTTCGGTCATCGGGCGACGCGTCTCAGAGCGGAAGGTCCGGCGAGTCGACGCCGACCACCCGGTCGCCGCAGAACACCCGCACCGACTCGGCCGGGCCGTGACCTCCGATGCCGGCCGGTCCCCAGAAGCTCTGCGCGGAGTCGTCGCCGAGGTCCGCGATCTTCGCGCCGTTGACGCGCACCTCGCCGGACAGCACCCGCGCGCCGACGTCGATCGCCCGCTCGACGTCGCCGCCGAAGACGTACGCGTCGAGTCCCGACGGGTGGGCGTTCGCGATGCGCAGCGCCTCCTCGTCGGAGTCGACGGTGTGCAGGGACACGAGCGGGCCGAACAGCTCCGCGGTGGCCTTCGCCGGGTCGGCCCCGGTGGCGACGGTCGGGGAGAGGAAGAATCCGCCGAGGTCCGGCAGCCGGGCCGGCCGGTGGACGGTGGCCCCCAGGGCGCGCAGTCCCTCGATCCGGCTCTCCAGCGTCGTGAAGTGCGGCGCGTTCGAGATCGGGCCGAGCTCGACGTTCTCGTCGAGCGAGTGACCGACCACGACCTTGGAGATGCGCTCGGTCAGCGCTTCGAGCAGCGGCCCCACCAGGCTCCGGTGGGCGAGCACCTTGCCCGGCCCCTCGCACCACTGGCCGTTCAGCTTGGTCATGCCCTCGAAGATCCCTGCGGCCGCGACCTCGACGTCCGCGTCGTCCAGGACGAGCGCGGGGTTGTTGCCGCCGAGCTCCAGCTGGAGGACCTTGAAGTCCTCGGCCGCGGCGCGGGCGATCGCACGGCCGGCGGCCGGTCCGCCGGTGAACGAGACGATCTTGACACGCGGGTCACCGGTCAGCGCGGCGCCCACGTCGCCCCGGCCGTGCACGAGCTGCAGGGCGCCGGCGGGCAGTCCGGCCTCGACGAAGCACTCGACGATGATCTGCGCGCTGCCCGGGGCGTGCTCCGAGGGCTTCAGGATCACCGGGCAGCCCGCCGCGACCGCGCTCACGACCTTCGCCGCGGGGATGAAGCTCGGGCCGTTCCACGGGGTGAGGATCGCGGCCGGCCCCCACGGGACCTTGTACAACCGGACGTCGCGGCCGTTTGCCTCCAGGGCCCGTACGCGCGGGATGTCCAGCAGTTCCGCCGCCGTCGCCCGGATCCTGGCGGGCAGGAAGGCCGCCACCTTCCGCGTGACGCCGATCGGCACGCCGCTGGTCAGGGAGTCCGTGCGGGCGATGTCCTCGGCCCGGCCCTCGATCAGCACGGCGACGCGTTCGAGCACGTCCGCCCGCTCGTGGCGGGCCTCGTCGTCCCACCGGCCGGCGTTGTACACGCGCTCGGCGTGCCGCAGCGCCCGTTCGAGGTCTTCCGGTCCGGTCGTGACCATGGGGTGCACCGGTTCCCGGGTGTTGGGGTCGACGTTCCACTCCCCCGGGACCGTCTCGCAGTCGCTCCAGGCGTCCGCGATGTAGTTCGACGGCCGGGGAATCGCCGTCTCGCCGCTCGACATGCTCGACATGTGAGTCACCTCTGCATCCGTGTTCATCAGGCCTGGAGGTCGACGACGACGCGGGTCACGTCACCGCCGCGCATCGCCTTGAAGCCCTCGTTGATCTCGCCGAACGGGATGACCTGCGTGACCATCTCGTCGAGCAGCAGCCGCCCCTGCTGGTACAGGCGGGCGAGCTGGGTGATGTCCTGGCGCACCTGGCCGGAGCCCATGTAGGAGCCGATGAGGCGCTTCTCGCCGAAGAAGAAGTCCGAGGCGGGCAGCGTGAGTTCGGTGCCGGCCGGGGCGATGCCCACCAGGCAGGCGGTACCGGTCGCCCGCAGCACCGACAGGGCTGTGGCGGCCGTCCGCGCCGAACCGACGGCCTCGAACGAGTAGTCGACGCCGTCGCCCAGCAGGGTCCGCACCTCTGCGGCGACGTCCTCGGCGCCTCCGTTCACGACGTGGGTCGCGCCGTAGCCGCGTGCGGCCTTCAGCCGCGCCTCGTCCAGGTCGATCGCGACGACCGCCGAGGCTCCGGCGAGCCTGGCTCCCTGGATGATGGCGGACCCCACGCCGCCGCAGCCGATCACCGCGACGGTGCTTCCCGGACGGACCCGGGCGCCGCGGAAGACGGCGCCCACGCCGGTGATGACACAGCACGCCAGGAGGCATCCCACGTGCAGCGGCACCGCGTCGTCCAGCTTCACCAGCGCGTTCTCGCGCATGAGGGTGTGCCGCGAGAAGGCGCCGATGTCCCCGAGCCGCTCCAGCGGCCGGCCGTCCGCCAGCCGGAAGGCGGGCCGCGGGCGACGCCGGATCTCCTCGACGCGCAGGCACTGCGTCGAGTGGCCGGCCTCGCAGTTGACGCACTGGCCGCACGACGGCGTCAGCGCCCCGACCACCCGGTCGCCCGGGCGCAGTCCGGTCACCGCGGAACCGGTCGCCTCGACGACGCCGGCCACCTCGTGGCCCACCACCACCGGCAGGGGGCTCGGCACCGTTCCGGTCATGTAGTGCAGGTCGCTGTGGCACAGGCCCACGTGGGAGACCGCGACGCGCACCTCGTCGGGCTCTGGCTCGTCCACCTGGATCGCGGTCATCTCGAGCGGCTCGTTCACCGCGGTGAGCACCGCGGCCTCTGTGTCGATCACGTCAGGTCTCCTGTGTCGTTCGTGTCGTGCGGTGCGGGGTCGGTCCCGACCGGGGGCTGCGCGCCGGAGCCCTTCGAGGCCCAGAAGCCGTTGATCCCGGCGCTGAACACCCCGCTCTCCCATGCCGTCCGGGCGGCGATGTCCTCTTGGGCGAAGGCCTGCTCGATCTCGTCGGGCCGGGGGCGCAGGAGCGCGAGATGCAGCGCCGTCGTGATGCTCTCCGGCGTCCACTCGACGATCAGGTCGACGGCCCGGCGGACCAGTTCGTCCGGCGGGACGATCTCGTCCAGGAGGCCGATCCGCAGGGCCTCCTCGGCACCGATCCGCGGCGAGCCGAGGACCATGCGCATCGCGTGGTTGCGGACGAGGCGGGTCAGCAGCAGGCTCGACGCGTTCGAGATCGTGATGCCGCGGCCGTTCTCAGGCTGGTAGAACTCCGTCGCCGGGGTTCCGATCCGTGCGTCGCAGCAGAGGGTGATCTCCGATGCGCCGCCCACCGCGAGACCGTTCACCGCCGCGATCACGGGGACCCGCGTCCCGACGACGGCCCTGGTGATGTCGTGGAAGCTCTCGAACGCCGCGCGGACCTCGTCGTACGAGGCCGGTACGGACCGGAGGTCCTCACCCGACGAGAACGCCCGGCCCTCGCCGGTGAGCACGATCCCGCGCACGTGGTCGCCGGTGCCGTACTCGCGGACGACGCTCGCCAGCCGCAGCCGCGTGGGGACGTCCAGGGCGTTCAGCTTCTCCGGACGGCGCAGCGTCAGCACGGCCACCTCGCGGACGATCCTGACGTCCAGGAAGTCCGTGGGCGGGGCGGCGGCCGTGTCGGCCGTGCTCCGCCGGGGGCCCAGGTCGTAGGTGACGCCCGGCTCGGCCGCGGCCCGCTCCTTGAGCGCCGGCTTGGACACCCGCTCGGACGGTGTCCGCGGGAAGTCGGCGACGAACTCGATGTAGCGCGGCACCTTGAAGCGGGCGAGCTGCCGACCGGCCCGGTCGATGATCCGCCCGGCGGTCGTACGGTCGGCCGGCACCCCGGCCGCCAGCTGGACGAAGGCCTTGACCTCTTCGCCGAACGTCTCGTCGGGTTCGGCCACGACCGCGCTGGCCACGACCGCGTCGTCCCGTTCGAGCACGGCCTCGACCTCGGCGCTCGCGATGTTCTCGCCGCCACGACGCACCATGTCCTTGATCCGCCCGACCAGCCGGACGCCCCCGTCCGGCCGGCGCACGACGACGTCCCCGGTGTGCAGCCAGCCGTCCCGCAGCACCCGGGCGGTGTCCTCCGGACGGTTCCAGTAGCCGAGCATCATCGGCTTTCCCGAGACGATCAGCTCGCCGGTCTCGCCGTCGGCCACATCAGCGCCCTGCGGATCGACCACCCGGACGCGCTTGGTCGGCACCGGAAGCCCGAGGCTCCCGCTCCCCACCACGCTCGCGTCGTCGACGGGGCTGGACAGGTCGACGCCGGACTCCGTCATGCCGTAGATCTCCCGCCACGGAGCGCCCCAGCGTCGCTCCAGCTCGGCGTGGATCTTGACCGGAACGCCCGAGCAGAGGACCAGGCGCACCTGGTTGTCCAGGTCGTCGGGGCTCGGCGGCTGCTTGAACAGCAGGGTCGGCATGGACCCGAGCACGTAGAAGAAGGTCGCGCGGTGGCGACGGACGTCGGCGAAGAAGCCCGACGCGGAGAACCGCGGCAGCACGACCAGCGGGGCCCCCACCGTCAGGGCGAGCACGGTGTTCCACTGCGGATCCATGTAGGAGAAGGGCTGAGCGGTGAGCAGGACGTCCTCGGGCCCGAGGCCGGTCACCGCGGCGCAGGTCCAGCCCAGCCGCACCCAGTAGTCGTGGGTGAGCATGCAGGCCTTGGGGAAGCCGGTGGTGCCGGACGTGTACTGCAGGTTCGCCAGGGTCTCGGCGCCGGCCGGCACCGGCGGAGCGGTCGCCGGGAAGCCAGCCGAGCCGTCCGCGGCGACGTCCACGATGCGCAGGTCCGTCAAGTCGGCCTCCGCGGAAGCCACTTCCTTCAGCAGACCGGCCCGCTCGTGGTCGGTGAACACGACCCGGGCTCCC
This sequence comes from Streptomyces solicamelliae, assembly GCF_045348655.1. Taxonomy (NCBI): domain Bacteria; kingdom Bacillati; phylum Actinomycetota; class Actinomycetes; order Kitasatosporales; family Streptomycetaceae; genus Streptomyces; species Streptomyces solicamelliae. Next base: position 6,237,392 of record NZ_CP160404.1, on the reverse strand, counting down.
GAGTCCCGAAGAAGGAACGTGAGATCGGCGCGCTTGTACGAGGAGTTGACCGGTACCGCCACCGCGCCGGCCTTGAGCGCGGACAGCCACACGACCGGCCAGTGCACGACGTTCGGGAGCATGATCGCGACGCGGTCGCCGGTCTGGATACCGTCGACGGCGATCAGCCGGTGCGCCAGCCTGGAGGTCCAGGCGTCGATCTCGGCGAAGGTCCAGGACCGGTCTCCGAAGCGGAGGAACTCCCGGTCCGGCGATCGCCGCGCGCGCTCGGACAACAGCCCGGTCAGCGTCGCGCTGGACGGGTCCTCGCCCATCTGCTCCTGCCGGACGGCCGGTCGCGGACGGTGCGAGGCCATTTCTCCCTCTCGCTGGGGCGTTTCTTTCACGACCACGGGTGCTTCCTCCGCATGGGACGTTCTGCTCGGTTCTCTGCCTGGTCGCGCGGCCGGTGATCCCCTGGCCGCGAACTGATCGCGGCTGCTCAGCCGCCGGCGACGCGGCTCTGTTCGCGCCGCTCCGGCTCCGCGTCGGTCGCCTCGTTGTGGGCGTGGAGTGCGCGGTAGGCGAAGTAGTACATGCACATCTGGAATCCCCAGGTGCTCAGCGCCGCGGTGTAGAAGACGGTGTGCGCCTCGTCGTCACCCGGGATGGGGAAGAAGTCGTAGGTCGCGGCGATGAGGAACGCGGCAGCGGTCGCCAGGCCCGCGCCGACGGCCAGTCGCTTCTCGCCGATCGCCCAGAGCCGCTTCGAGAAGTAGACGAGGAACAGCGTGGTCAGCACGTTGACGACGACGTAGAAGACGGCCATGCCGAGACCCAGCCGCTCGCCGAACAGCTGCAGGACGAGCCCGACGGCGGCCGCGAACGCGAACACCCCGACGTCGGTCGCCTTGGACGGCTTGTACCGGTGCGTCGCCCCCATCAGGCCCAGGACGAGGATCAGCGTGATGCCGACCGACCGGGAGAACGCGTCGAGGAAATGCGCCGCGGTGTACATGGGGCTGCTCTCGTCGGCCCCCAGGAGCGCGTAGACGAGGAAGTTCGACCCGGACGTGGCGACGATGATCCATTCGAGGCCGAGCAGGTAGTTCCGGAAGTTCCGGATGAACTTCCATCCGAAGGTGAATCCGGCGGTGATCATCCAGACGTCGGCGAGCAGGAAGAGCAGGTCCTTGAGTTCCATGGGTTCCTCAGTTCGTCGAGGCCCCCGCCGGCCGAGGAGTCAGGCCGTCGCGAGGGGGTGAGGTTTATGCTGCTTCATCACGGTCATCCGATCAAGTCATCTGACCAACTATTTTGGAGCAGGCCCTGCGGCCTGGGCTGATGCGGAGGAGCGGCCTGTTAGCCTTGTCGCTGACTTGATCGATCGTCCAACTTCGACAGGAGGCACACGTGGCTCGCGTACCGACGGCCGAGCGACGCAAAGATCTGGTGAACGCCGCCATCCAGGTGATCGCGACCCACGGCGTCGACGGTGCGACGACCCGCCGGATCGCCGAGCAGGCGAACGCGCCGCTGGCGACGCTGCACTACTGCTTCCAGACCAAGGAGCTGCTGTTCGCAGCCGTTTTCGAGAGGCTGGCGGAGCGGTACCGCGAGGTTCTGATCGAGAGCGACGTGCACGGCGAGCTGGCCGCGACTGCGCGTGCGGTCCTCCGCGGACTCACGAACTGGTATCTCGAGTCCCCTTCGGAATTCGCGTCCGCGACCGTGGAGCTGATCAGCTGGGCGCAACGCCAGGAAGCGCATCCGGCCGTGACCGTGTACAACGAGGCGTTCAATGTCGTGCGATCGATCCTCGCGAGAGCGGCCACCGGACAGGAGGTCCCGCCCGAGACGATCGACCAGATCGGCTACGTCATCGGTACCCTTTCCGACGGCTTCGTCGTGAACTGGCTGACATACGGCGATCGCGCCCAGGCCGCCCAGCAGGCGGAGGTCGTCATCGACGTCCTCGATGCGTGGCTGGCCGCGAAGCTCGCCTGATCACGGACACCTCCGCGAGCGCCGTCGCCGAGTCGGCTCGGCTGCGGCCGGTGGAAGGCGGACCCGAGTGCGTCTGCCACCGGCCGCGGACGGACGCACTCGGATCCCCCTCCTCACAGGCGTTTCGCGGATTCCTCGACGATCCACGTCATCGTGGGATCGTCGCTCTCCATCCATTCCGGGTGCCACTGGACACCCAGCACCGGTACGCCCGGGAGCTCCACCGCCTCGACCACACCGTCGGACGTCCGGCCCGTCACGACGAGCCCGGCGCCGCAGCGGTCGACGGCCTGGTGGTGCCAGGAGTTGGTGACGGTCCGCGCCCCGAACAGTCCGGCCACGATCGAGCCGGGCTCGAAGGCCACGAGGTGGTCGGCCGTGCCGTCGGTGAGGGCGGCCTCGTGCGACAGATGGCGCACCTCGCCGGCCGGCAGGTCGGCGACGAGCGTTCCGCCGAGCGCGACGTTGAGGATGTGCATGCCCCGGCACACCGCGAGCACGGGAATCCCCCGGTCGAGCGCGGCCCGCACGAGTGCGAGCTCGTGCGCGTCCCGCTCGACGTCGTGAACCATCGGGTCCGTACGCGGGTCGACGTCGCGGACCACGGACGGATCCCCGCCCCAGCACGCGGGGTGCACGTCCTGCCCGCCGGTGACGACGACTCCTGCCAGCCAGTGGCAGACCGCCTCCGGATCCGTCTCGTACGTGAGGTTCACCGGCAGGCCGCCGGCCCGTGCGATCCGGATCCCGTAGTCGGACATGTAGCTGTCGGCGCAGCGATCACCGTACCGGCGGTCCGCTCCCCTGATCAGGTCAAGCCGGATCCGCCGGCCGGTGACGCCGATGAGCGGCCGCACCGCGGTCGCCCCGACACGCGGCCCGGTCACGGCAGTTCGAAGTAGCGGTGGGACTCCCACGCGGAGAGTTCTGCGAACGGGTCACCGCCCGCGGTGTGGAACTGCATCCACTCCCACCGGCGCGATCCGACCCAGTAGTCCACGAACTCGGAGCCGAGGAGCTCGCGCAGGGTCGAATCCGCTTCGAGCGCGGCAGCGGCCTTCGAGATCGTGTCCGGCAGGCGGGTGAGAATCCCGGGCGGCATGCACCACGCCATGTCCGAGACCGGCGCCGGCGGCTCGATCTTGCGCTCCACACCCGCGATCACACCGGCCAGCACGCCGGCCAGCGCGAGGTACAGGTTCGCGTCCGCGCCGGGCACCCGGTACTCCAGGCGGGAGTACGACGGGTGTCCGCAGACCGCCCGGACCGCGGTGGTCTTGTTGCTGATGCCCCAACTGACGGTGACCGGCGGGCCGCTGAGGTCCACCAGGCGCCGGTACGAGGTGATCTGCGGGAGCACGATCGAGCAGTTGCCCTCGATCGTCGCGAGCAGTCCCCCGATGGCGTGGCGCATCGTCTCCGACGGCCCCTCCTCGGCATAGAACGCGTTGGCGCCGTCGCGCTGGAGGGACAGGTTGATGTGCGAGGCCTGTCCGTAACCCGCGGTGGGCTTCGCCATGAAGGTGACCGTGTGCCCGCGGTCGAACGCGACCTCGCGCATGATCTGGCGGGTCCGCGCCCAGGCGTCGGCGACCGTGATCGGGTCGCCGGGCGCCAGGTTGATCTCGATCTGACCGGCGGCGTCCTCGTCGCTCCAGGCCTCCCACTCGATGCCGACGGCGTCGAGCCGGTCGGCGACGGCGTTCATGTACCCGCTCCAGTCCTTGGACTTCGCGAGGTGGTAGGCCGTGCCGGCACTCCCGCCGAGCGGCGTGAGGTCGCGGTATCCCCGGGCGCGCGCCTCGTGGACGGACTCCTCGAAGACGGTCGCCTCGATCTCGACGGCGACGGTCGCGGTGAAGCCGAGCGAGCCGAGCCGTTCGACCATCTTCCGCGTCAGGTTGCGCGGACAGATGGGGACGGGTGTGCCGTCCTTCAGCCAGTAGTCGCCGATCACGGCGTCGAGGCCCGGCTCCCACTCGACCCAGGTCGACAGGTCGGGGCGGAAGTAGACGTCGTCCAGATGCCCGCGCCAGTCGGGGAAGACGAAACCGAGGGCCGGGGCGTTGCCGAGGTCGAGCCCGAACAGGAGGTCGGCGAAGGGGAACCCCGGGCCCGCGCCCGCGGCGAACTTCTTCGGCGTCACGGTCTTGCCGAGGAACGAGCCGTCATGGTTCGTCGCCTCCAGCCGTACGGCTCGCGTTCCGGCAGCGCGGGCGTCGACTTCCGTGACCGGCAGGGTGAGTTCAGACATCGTAACGAACCTTCCAGGATGCGCCGACCATGACGGACAGCTGAGAGAGGGTGCCCAGAACCCCGAGCTCACCCGTGGACAGGACGGCGAGCAGGTCGTCGGCTCCGGAGAACACGCCGGCGAGCGTCTGGGGCTCTCCGGCGATCAGGTACTGCGTCGTGCCCTCGCCCAGCACGACCTGCTCCACGCCGTCGGGGCCTTCGGTGACCGCGATGAGCACGTCCGGAATCCCCGGCACGGAGCGCGCGGAGGTCCAGAAGTGCTCGGCGGCCGCCTGCCACTCCGGCACCGGCGGAGTCAGTGCGAGCAGCACGTCCGCAGCCAGCTCGGCGTCACCGGACGGGGCTTCGGCGGGCGCGAAACGGGCGTTCAGGTCGACGGTGACAGCGGCGTCCGGTTCGGCGGGAAGTCCGCTCGACACCTCGATGACGCCGCCGCCGAGAGCGATGGTCGCGGCCTGCGGGGTGTCGTGGGACCGGATCGCCACCGTGGCGGCCGCCTTCCGCAGCGTCGGGAGGGCATGGCCCGCGCGGGCGGAATCCCGCAGGGTGCGGCCGATCAGCCGGACGAGGGGCGACGCATCGTCCTCGATCCGTACGTCGACCGCCAGGGCCGACTCTTCGCCGGACACCGCAGGGACCGTCGTGGTTTCGGTCATCCTCCAGTCCTTTCGACTTCGGGAGATCACGCGCACCGGGCACCGGCGGCTCCGGATCTCGCAGAGGGGATCGTCATAGTCAATTGACTCGATCAGATGACTAGGATGGTGGAGCACGGGTTACCACATGTCAATGACTCCGGAGAGGTTCCGCCGTGAACGAAGCGCAGCCCCCGTACTGGGATCACCTGGACGCCGACGCGCAGTTCGTCGCCGATGCCGTCGCCGGAACCCTCAAGAAACCGGTGCGCGAACTGGGTGCGGAAGCGGCCCGGAAACTGCTGGCGACCACTCCGGCGGAGCGGCCCCTCACCCCCCTCGACCGGGTCGAGAACCTGACCCTGCCCGCCCGCTCCGGCGAACTGTGCGCCCGCCTCTACCACCCCGACGACTCACCGGCGCCCCCCGGTCCGCGCCCGGCGCTGGTCTATCTGCACGGTGGCGGATTCGTGCTCGGCAGCCTTGACGGGGTCGACGAGGTCTGCCGCGCGATCTGCGCCCGGTCCGGGTGGGCGGTGCTCTCCGTGGAGTACCGGCTCGCGCCGGAATACCCCTACCCGGCGGCGCTCGACGACTGCTTCGACGCCTTCGCCTGGCTGCGCCGGTCGGCTGCCGCGTACGGCATCGATGCGGACACGATCGCCGTCGGAGGGGATTCCGCGGGCGGCAACCTCGCCGCCGCGCTCTGCCTCAAGCTGCGGGACCTCAGCCTCGACCAGCCGGTGTCCCAGGTGCTGATCTACCCCGCCGTCGATGACTCGTTCGCCACCCCGTCCTGGACCGAGTTCGCCGAGGCGCCCGTACTGACCGGCGCAGACGCCCGCTGGCTCTGGGAGCAGTACGTCGGACCGGACCACGCGGGACCGGTCGACCACCTCGCGGCCCCGATGCGCGCAGCATCGCTGAGCGACCTCCCGCCGGCACTCGTCCTCACCGCCGCGGTCGATCCACTGCGCGACGACGCCGAGGCGTACGCCGAGAGGCTGCGACGCGACGGCGTCGAGGTCACCCTGACCCGCTACGACGGCGTGTTCCACGGTTTCTTCACCGAGGTGGGCGTCTTCGCCAGGACGGACGAGGCCATCGCGCAGGTGGCGCGCCACCTGCGCCGGACCGCCGGCGATCCGGATTCGACTCTTGACGGCCGCTCGGGCCGCTGACTAGCCTGTTTTGGTCAAATGACTAAGTCATCTGACTAACAAGTTCTGCTCGGCGCAACGAGGGCAAACGCCCCCGCCGCAGCCCTGATGGCGAGACGCCACCGGCGAGACGCCGCCCCCGGGACGCCACCCGCGATTCCCCTACCCGAAGGCAGATGCATGACAGACAAGACTCCAGCCGCCGCACCCGTCGTCGACGTCCTCTGCGTCGGTGCGGGATTCTCCGGCCTCTACGCCGCCTACAAGTTCGCCGAGAAGGGCTGGACCTTCGCCGGCTTCGAAGCCGCTCCGACCGTCGGCGGCACCTGGTACTGGAACACGTACCCCGGTGCGCGGTGCGACGTAGAGAGCGTCTACTACTCGTACTCGTTCAGCGAGGAGCTCCAGCAGGAGTGGACGTGGAGCCAGCGCTTCGCTCCGCAGGCGGAGATCCTCAGCTACATCGACCACGTCGCGGACCGCTTCGACCTGCGCCGGCACTTCACCTTCGGCACCCGGGTCACCTCGGCGACCTGGCTCCCGGACGAGCGGCTCTGGGAGGTGCGCCTCGACTCCGGCGAGACCCGGCGGGGCCGCTACCTGCTCGCCGGCTCCGGGGGCCTCTCGACGCCCAAGGCCGTCGACGTGCCGCGGCTGGAGAACTTCACCGGGACCACGGTCTCCACGAGCCGCTGGGACATCCCGCTGAGCGAACTGGCGGGCAAGCGCGTCGCGGTGATCGGCACCGGCTCGTCCGCGGTGCAGTGCATTCCGCTCATCGCCGAGGTCGCCGAGCACCTCACGGTGTTTCAGCGCACCCCCAACTACGTGTTCCCTGCCCGGAACGCCCCTCTGTCGGACCAGGTCGTCGACGAGATCAAGAGCAACTACGCGGCGATCCGCGAGGAGTGCCGCCACTCGCTCGGCGGCATCCCGGACCGCATCCCGGACGCCGCGGCGTTCGACGTCTCCGACGAGGAGCGGCGCGAGCGCTACGAGAGGGCCTACGAGCGCAGCGGATTCAACGGCGTCGGCGGCGAGTTCTCCGATCTGCTGACCGACGCGAGGGCCAACGAGACGGCGGCGGAGTTCGTCCGCGAGAAGATCCGCCAGATCGTCGAGGACCCCGGGACGGCCGCCGTCCTCGAGCCCCGCTTCCACGCGCTCGGTGCCAAGCGCAGCTGTTTCGGCACGGACTACTACGAGACCTTCAACCGCCCGAACGTCTCGGCGGTCTCCCTGCGCGACGAGCCGATCGCCACCATGACCAGCGGCGGCATCGTCACGTCGGCCCGCTCGTACGAGGTCGACGCCATCGTGCTGGCGATCGGCTTCGACGCCTTCACCGGCCCGCTGTACGGGCTCGGCGTCTCCACCCCGGAGTCGGGCAGGCTGCAGGACGCGTGGAGCGACGGAGTCCGGACGTACCTCGGCATCATGACCTCCGGGTTCCCGAACTTCTTCATGATCGGCGGACCGCAGAGCCCGGCGCTGGCGAGCAACGTCGTCGTCACGATCGAGCAGGCCGTCGACTGGATCACCGATCTGATCGGGCACGCGAGGGCGGGCGGCGCCGAGGTCATCGAGGCGACGCCCGAGGCCCAGGACGACTGGGTGAGGATCACCGAGGACACGGTCAGGCAGACGCTGTACGCCACCACGGACTCCTGGTACCGGGGTTCGAACGTGGCCGGCAAGCCGTCGACCTTCCTCGGTTACGTGGGCGGTGTCGGCAAGTACCGCCGGATGTGCACCGAGATCGCCAAGCACGGCTACCCGGGCATCGCGCTCGACGGGACGACCGTAGCCCGCCGTATCGGCCGTATCGACGAGGAGATCGCATGAAGGTCGTGCACCAGCGCTACGTCGCCCACTCCGAGGCCCACTACGGGGGGAACCTGGTCGACGGGGCCTTCGGGCTGAAGCTGTTCGGAGACGCCGGAACGCACCTGGCGATCAGCATCGACGGCCACGAGAGCCTGTTCGCCGGATACGCGTCGGTCGAGTTCCTGGCCCCGGTCCGGGGCGGCGACGTCGTCGAGGCCGAGGCCCGGCTGGCGTCGAAGGGCACCCGCAGCCGGACCGTCGACTTCGAGCTGCGCATCATCTGCCGCGCGCTCGACGACACCGGCCGGGCCGAGGTACTCGCGGAGCCCATAGTGGCCACCCGGGCGCGCGGTACCGCCGTCGTTCCGCGGGGCCGGGACGACGGGACGGTGTGAGGAACTGAAGGACGGCGGAGGGGCGGCAGTCGATCACTGCCGCCCCTCCGCCGTGTTCGCCCACCGGCGGGGCGTACGACCCGCCCGCGCTCCGGTGGCCACCCGCTACCTCTGGGCGTGCGGGCCCAGAAGGCCCACGACGTCGAGGAACACGTAGGCGCCGACGACGTGGAAGCCGACCCGCCAGGCGACGCCCTTGGCCTTCCACCTCTCGTTCACCCGGCCCGTCCTGCGGTCCTCGCCGCTCACGACAGCTCCCTTTCGGCGTGCACGCGGATGCCGCGGGTGTCCGTGGGCTTCCTGCTGCCGAGCCACCCGAGCAGGAAGGCGGCCGGGACGGAGATCAGGCCCGTGGTGTGGAACGGGTACCAGTCGAAGGCCGCGTCCGGCCACAGCGCGTACGTGGTGCCGGAGACGGTCGGGGAGAAGAACGTGAGGACGACGCAGAGCGTCAGTCCCCCGTACACGGACCACACCAGTCCTCGGTGGTCGAACCCCGGCCAGAAGAAGGAGTAGACGAGCGCCGGGAACACGCAGGTCGCCGCGACGCCCAGGGAGAAGGTCACCAGGAACTCCACGGGGTAGCGGTGGAGGGCGGCGGACAGGGCCACCCCTCCGACGCACAGGGCCGCGACGCCGGCCCGGAGGGCCCACAGCTCACCGGCATCAGAGAGGGGACGGCGGGTGCGGGCGAAGACGTCCCGGGTGAGCGAGACCGCGGCGGCGAAGGTCAGGCTGGTCACCGCCGTCAGGACAGCGAGGAAGGCGACGCAGGCCACGGTGGTGATGAGGACCACACGTGCCGTCGATCCGTGACCGAGGACTCCCGAGGCGAGCAGGATCGGGGCCGCCTGACCGTTCGCGTCGACCGCACCGATCCTCTCGCCGCCGACGACGGCGGCCGCCGCGAATCCGGTCGTGATGAGAAGGACGTAGAAGGCGCCCGTCAGCCCCACGGCGATGCTCGTGGCCCGTCGCGCGCCCCATCCGGTGCGCGAGGCGGCGATACGGAGGACGAGGTGCGGCATCATCGCCATACCGAGGACCACGACGATGTGGTCGCTGATCGTGTTCAGCGGGCCCAGGCCCGTCGTGTGCGCCCAGAGTCCCCGGCTCAGGTACCCGTCCGGCGCCATGCTCTGCTCCACCGCGGCGTCGAGCAGGCCGCCGGGGCTCCACGAGAACTTCTCCAGGGCGAGCAGGGTGACCACGGCCAGCGTCACCAGCGTGACGGGCACCTTCACGACCTGGATGAAGCCGGTGCCCCGCAGGTCGGCCACCGCGGCGAAGAAGGCCACGAGGCAGCCCATCAGGACCGTGCAGGCCACCTGGGCCGTGTCGCTCGACATGCCGATCAGGAGCGCCACGCTGATGCCGGCGGCCCGCAGCTGCACGATGAGCAGCGGCATCGTGATGACGAGCGTCACCACGCCCGCCGCCGTGCGCGGTCCCCGGCCGGACGCCCGCAGGGAGAAGAGGCCGCCGAGCGTGTAGTGGCCGCTGTCGCGGATCTTCCGCGCGAGCAGGAGCAGGACGCCGAGGGCGAGGACGCTGTCGACGGCGGAGGCGAGTCCGTCGTAGCCGAACAGGGCGATCGCCCCGGACGTCGCGAACAGGGCGACGACGGTGATGTACTCGCCCGCCAGGGCGAAGCCGTTGAAAACCGGCGAGAGGGAGCGGTCCGCGGTGTAGAGCCCTTCCGGACGTTCGTCCTGGCTCGCGAGGGTGAGGACCCACAGCAGGCACAGCCCCGTGAAGATCAGGAAGGCGCTGATCACGGGACCGCGGGCGGCCGGGCCGACCGGGTCGAGCGCCGCCGAGCTCAGGAGGAGCGGAGTCGTCACCGGCTCACCGTCCCGACGCACGTCGACCGGTCCTCGTACCACCACACGCTGCCGAGGAAGACGCCGAGTTGCAGAACGCCCCACACGACACCGAGCGTGAGCCGGCCGTAGACGGTGATCCCGGTGAGCGTGGTGGAGCAGGACAGCACGACGCCGACGCCGAGGAGCACCGCGTTGAGGGCCAGGAACGTCCGCCGGACGCGCCGGCCGGCACCGGACGTGCCGTCGCCTCCTGGGGGCGCGGGGGGTGGGACGGCAGGGGTGGGGACGAAAGGCGAGTGCACGGAACCTCCGGGCAGTCAGGGGTGATGGGGGTAGTGAGGTGTGTGGAGTGGACGGCTCGGGGAGCACGTCCGGAAGCGCGGGGCGGGTCGAGCGCGTTCTCGACCAGGGCCGCGGCGTCGCGCGGCACAGCCCGTTCCGGGTCTCGGGCAGGGTGATGTCGCGCCCGGCGCCGGAGCGGCGGTGACGGGCGAGTGCGCGAACCTGCGAATCTCGCAGGGGGTGATCATCACGGTCAATTGACTTGATCAGATGACTATGATGGTGGAGCACGGGTGACGACATGTCAATGACTCAGAAGAGGTCCCCGCCGCGAACGAAGCACAGCTCCGTTCCGGGATCGCCGCACGCAGACGCGCAGTTCGTCGCCCTTCTGGAAGGCACGGCACAGCCGCGAGCTACCTCCGGCACGGTTCGGCGCGGACCGCCTCGGTTCGCGCCGAAATCCGGCGCCCGGTCGACGGGGCGGGTGGGCCGCGCGACGTCGCGGACAAGGCGGCGGTGCCCGGCATGCCGTGGAAGGCGGCGCCCGGGGACGGACATGTGACGGGCAGACTCGCGCTGCGGGGCGGTGCCGCGCTCGACCAGGTGCCGGTGACGCTCGACCCGCTCACCGCCGACGGCGAGAGGACCACCCGACTCAGCGACGGCTCGGGCTGGTTCGGCTTCGCCCACGTGGAACCTGGCGTGTACCGGCTCACGCTGGACCTGCCGGAGGGGGTGACCGGCTCCCCGCGGACCGTGGTGCGGGTGACGAAGGGCCGCATCGCGGAAGCGGAGTTCCCGCTGCTCCTCGAGGTGCCGTGACGCGGAGGACGGCAGCCGACCGGCCCTGCGACGCCGGGGAGTCTGCAACATCCGGCACAACAGCCCTTATCCGCAGGGCAGTTGTGCCGGAGGTCTAGCCCTGTGGCAGAAGGTGACAGTGTGGACACGCGCCGCGGGCAGGCGTCACACTCGGCCCGACCCGTCCGCTCCGCACCCGACTGCGGCGTCCGAACAGCGCGTACGACACACCCCGCACACGGCCCTCTGCCCCTCTCCCGCACCGAGTAGGAGTGCCCTGATGTCGTCCCGCATCCCCTGGCGCGCCCGCGCCGGAACCGCGGCGCTGGCGGTCCTCGCCGGCATCGGCGCGTTGACCGTGCCCGGCTCCCCCGCGGCGGCCTCCCCGCCGCAGACCGACCGACAGACCGTCAGTTACCACGGCTACCGCATCCAGGTGCCCGCCGACTGGCAGGTCGTCGATCTCACCGAGAACCCGCGGGCCTGTCTCCGGTTCGACAGACCCGCCGTCTACGTCGGCGAGCCGGCCGAGCAGAACGACTGCCCCGCCCACGTCGTGGGGCGTACGGCGGGCATCGTCGTGGAACCCGTCAACGCACGCTCCGCCGGGCACACGTCGGCGGCGACCACGCGGACCCCGCGCGGCAGGGCCACCGCCCCGACGGCCGTGTCCAGCGACGACACCATCCAGATCGCCGTCGAGGACGCCGGTGTGCTCGTCACCGCCGCCCACACCCCGGAGACCGAGAGTCTGGTGCGCGGCGTGCTCGGCTCGGCCGAACTCACCGCGGACGCCCGGCGCACCGAACTGCCCCGCCCGCGGCAGCAGTCCGGCGCCATCCCCCTGGCCGCGGCCGGGCCGCAACCGGGCAGCTACCTGGGCAAGGGCTTCGACGCCTGTACCGCGCCCTCCCAAGCCGCCATGAACGCCTGGCAGGCCAACTCGCCGTACAGCGCGGTCGGCGTGTACATCAGCGGCTCCTTCCGCGGCTGCGCACAGCCGAACCTGACCGCGAGCTGGGTGACCGCCCAGACCGGCAACGGCTGGCGGCTGATCCCCATCGACGTCGGCCGCCAGGCCCCGTGCACCGGTTACTCGCTCAAGATGTCCGCCGACCCCGCCACAGCCAAGTCCCAGGGCGTCAGTGCGGCCGCCGCCGCCGTCACCGCCGCGTCGAACCTCGGCATCCCCGCGGGCAGCGCCATCTACAGCGACATCGAGGCCTACACCTCCACGGCCTCCTGCAAGGCGGCCGTGCTGTCGTACCTGTCCGGCTGGACCGAGCGGCTGCACAGCAGCAACTACCTGTCGGGCTTCTACTCCAGCGCCGCCTCCGGCATCAGGGACGCCGCCGACGAGTACGGCAACAGCGCCTACACGCGGGTCGACCACATCTTCTACGCCTGGTGGAACGGCGCGGCCGACACCGACACCGGTACCTACGTGCCGTCCACGTACTGGGCCGGCCACCAGCGGATCCACCAGTACGCGGGCGAGGTCACCGAGTCCTACGGCGGCTACTCGATCAACATCGACCGCGACTACCTGGACGTGGGCACCGGCACTCCGCCCGCACCCACCTGCTCGGGAGCGAACCTCAGCTTCACCGCCTACCCCACCGTGAAGAGCGGATCGAGCGGCGACCAGGTCAAGGCGGCCCAGTGCCTGCTGAAGGCCGCCGGATACGACCCGGGCGCCCCGGACGGGGTCTTCGGCTCCTCGACGACCACCGCCGCGAAGAACTTCCAGGCGAGCAAGGGTCTCACCGCGGACGGCGTGGTCGGTCCGAAGACCTGGACCGCCCTGCTGTCCCGCGGCTCCACCCCCATCCTGCAGAGCGGCTCGACGGGTGAGGCCGTCACGAGGCTGCAGCGCGCCCTGACCGCCGCGCTCGGCCGGACGGTCGCCATCGACGGCGTCTTCGGCTCCGGCACCGGTCAGGCCGTACGCGACTACCAGTCCTCACGCGGGCTGAGCGCCGACGGTGTCGTCGGCTCCGGCACCTGGGGCGCCCTCCAGTCGGGAAAGTGAGGAAGCGACCGTGAAACGACTCGCAAGGATCCTGACCCTGTTCGCCGCGGTGGCGGGCCTGCTCCTCGGCCTGAGCGCCCCCGCACGGGCCTTCCCCCAGGCCGCGTTCCCGCTGGTGAGCAACGGCAACCGGGGTTCCGACGTCGTCGCGCTGCAGCACCTGCTCGCCGCGCACGGCCGCTCCGTACCCGTCGACGGCGTCTTCGGCCCGGGCACGCACAGCGCGGTGGTGGGCTTCCAGCAGTCCAAGGGCCTCACCGCGGACGGCGTCGTCGGGCCCGCCACCTGGGGCGCGCTCGCCGTGACCGTACGCCGGGGCGACAACGGACCGGCGGTGCGAGCCGTCCAGTCCCTGCTGACCGCCAAGCGGGGGGCCGGCCTCGCGGTCGACGGCGCCTTCGGCTCCGGCACCGAATCCGCCGTCCGCACCTTCCAGTCCCATGCGGGCATCGGCTCGGACGGCGTCGTCGGGCCGACCACGTGGAAGAACCTGCTCTGGCACTACGAGAACATCGGCTTCGGCACCGGCACGATGTGCGCGCAGAGCCCCGACGGCAACGCAAACGCCCACTGGGCGACAGCCGGCGCCGTCGCCCAACTGGAGGCCGCCGCCGCCACGTTCGCGACCACCGGAAACGGCAGACTGCCGGTCGGCGACGCTGGCTTCGAACACGGCGGGGACATCCCCGGCCACGCCAGCCACGAGGTGGGCATGGACATCGACGTGTGGCCGGTCCGCACCGACTCGGCGCAGTGCACCGCGGGCCGCATCACCTGGCAGTCCACGACGTACGACCGCGCCGCCACCCGCAGGCTCGTCCAGGAGATCCGCGCGAAGGCCCCCGGCCACGTCCAGCTGATCTACTTCAACGACCCGCAGCTGATCGCGGAGGGGCTGACCACGAGCTACCCCAACCACGACAACCACCTGCACATCCGCTACCGGTAGCGGACGCGGGCCGGGGCCGTGCGCGTCGTTCACGGTCCCGGAGGAGGAGTGCCCCACCGGGATGACGGAAGTCTTACGGCCCGGCGCGGGCACCTCCTGCACGCGCCGGTGGTCCGTAGCGTCGCCCGCATGCGTGTACTCGTCACAGGAGGAGCCGGATTCATCGGCTCGCACATCGTCACCGCCCTCGCGAAGGCCGGCCACGAGCCGGTGGTTCTCGACGCCCTGCTGCCCGGCGCACACCCCGTGGCTCCCGAGCCGGCGGCCTTCGAGTTCCGCCACGCGGACGTCAGGGATCCCGTATCGGTCAGAGCCGCTCTGCGCGGTGTCGACGCGGTCTGCCACCAGGCCGCCATGGTCGGTCTGGGCAAGGACTTCGCCGACGCCCCGGAGTACGTGAGCTGCAACGACCTCGGCACGGCCGTCCTGCTCGACGCCATGGCAGACCTCGGCGTGCGGCGACTCGTCCTCGCCGGATCGATGGTCGTGTACGGGGAGGGGCGGTACGAGTGCCCCGCACACGGTGCCGTGCGGCCCGGTGCCCGCCGCCCCGAGGACCTCGCGGCCGGCCGCTTCGAGCCACGCTGCCCAGCATGCGCCGCCCACCTCTCTCCCGGCCTGGTCGGCGAGGACGCGCCGGCGGACCCACGGAACGTGTACGCCACGACGAAGCTCGCCCAGGAGCACCTGACGGCGGCGTGGACCCGAGCGGTGGGCGGCACGGCGGTCTCGCTGCGCTACCACAACGTGTACGGGCCCGGGATGCCACGCGACACCCCGTACGCGGGCGTGGCGTCGCTCTTCCGCTCGGCACTCGCCAGAGGCGAGGCGCCCCGTGTGTTCGAGGACGGTGGGCAGCGCCGGGACTTCGTGCACGTACGGGACGTGGCCGCGGCCAACGTACTGGCGCTGGAAGCCGTCGGCGGGCTGCCGGCCGGCGCGTTCACCGCGTACAACACCGGCAGCGGCGAACCGCACACCGTCGGCGAGATGGCCACCGCCCTGGCGCGGGCATGCGGCGGTCCCGAGCCCGTGGTCACGGGCGAGTTCCGGCTCGGCGACGTCCGGCACATCACCGCCGACTCGTCACGGCTGCGCGGCGAGCTCGGCTGGCGGCCCGAGGTGGGCTTCGCCGAGGGCATGACGGAGTTCGCCGGGGCGGCACAGCGGGCGTCGGCGGCCCTCGGCTGACCGGGGTCAGCCCGCCGCTGCCGGCAGGGTGACCTCGAAACGGCAGCCGCCGGGGACGTTGCGGACCTCGGCGCGGCCGGCGTGGGCCTCGACGATGCCGCGGACGATGGCGAGGCCGAGCCCGGCGCCCGCCGGCGGAGTGCGGGCCTCGGTGCCGCGCCAGCCGGTGTCGAAGACACGGGTGAGGTCCTCGTCGGGGATGCCGCCGCAGCCGTCGGTGACCGACAGGACCACGGCGTCCTCCCGGCGTTCGGCCGCCACCGCGACGGTGCCGTCGGCCGGCGTGTGGCGGATCGCGTTCACGAGGAGGTTCGCGAGGACCCGGGTCATCTCCTTGCCGTCCACCTCGACGGGGATCGCCGCGACCTCCTCCCCCACGAGGCGCACCCCGTGCTCGCGAGCGAGCGGGTCGGCGCCGCTCAGGGCGTCGCCGACCAGGTCGTACACGGACATGCGGCTCGGGCTGAGGGGCAGGGCGCCGGCGTGGATGCGGGAGAGTTCGAAAAGGTCGGTGACCATGGCGGTGAGGCGCTCGACCTCGGTGCGGATCTGCCGGTGGTACCGGACGGGGTCGGCGGCCACGCCGTCCTCCAGGGCCTCCGCCATGGCCCGCAGCCCTGCCAGCGGTGTGCGCAGATCGTGGGAGATCCAGGCGACGAGTTCGCGGCGCGACGTCTCCAGGGAACGCTCACGCCTGCGGGAAGCGTCGAGCTTGGCACTGGTCGTCGCCAGCTCATGGCCGAGTGCGGCGAGTTCGGCGGTGGCGGTGCCGTCGGGGGCGGAGAAACTGCCGCCGTCGCCGAAGTCGCGCGCGGCGCGCGCGAGGGCCCGGCTGCGGGCCACGACCCAGCGGCCCAGGACGAGGGCCGTGCCCAGCGAGACGAGGGCCGCCATGGCGACGACGAGGGTCACCACCCACAGGTCGTGCGCGGACAGGAACATCGCCTGCGCGACGGCGAGCGTCCCGGCGAGCATCGCCGTCACCGTGACGGCCGCGACCACGGTCAGGGAGACCGCGACCGAACGATGCCGTACGAGACGGAGGACGATGGCCCCGGCCAGACCGGCGCAGACCGCTCCCGCCAGGGCGAAGCCGGCGATCAGCAGGATGTCCTTCATGCCGCTCCCCCGTCCTGGCCGGGCTCGAAACGGTATCCGACGCCCCATACGGTCTGGATGAGCCGGGGTTGCGCCGGGTCGTCCTCGATCTTGGCGCGCAGACGCCGGACGTGGACCGTGACCGTCGACAGGTCGCCGAAGTCCCAGCCCCACACCTGCCGCATCAGCTGCTCTCTGGTGTGCGCCGTGCCGGGCTGCTCAAGGAAATGCGCCAGGAGGTCGAACTCCCGCAGGGTAAGGGCGAGTTCACGGCCGCGACGAGTGGCTCTCCGAGTGACGGGGTCGACGCTGAGACCGGCGGCGCGCAGCACCGTCCGCGGTACCGCCGGACCGGTGGCCGCACGACTGCGGCGCAGCACGGACTCGACGCGCAGTACGAGCTCGCGCGGGCTGAACGGCTTCGTGACGTAGTCGTCGGCGCCGATCTCCAGGCCCGTGATCCGGTCCTCCTCGTCGCTCCTCGCGGTCAGCATGATCACCGGAACGGGCCCGGCCTCCCGCAGGCGCCGGCACACCTCCAGTCCGTCAAGACCGGGCAGCATCAGGTCGAGCACGACAAGGTCCGGCCGCCGCTCCCCTGCCCGCAGCAGGGCGCCGGGGCCGTCGGCCGCATGCTCAACGGCGAAGCCCGACCGGCGCAGGTATCCGGACACCACCTCGGCCACGGTCGGGTCGTCGTCCACCACCAGGATCCGGGCGGGGAGCGACGGGGCGTTGTGCTCGCTCATGCCGCACAGCGTCGCATCCTTCCCGACGGGCGGTCACGGCCACCCGGGGGGACGAAGGCGGACGTCCGCGTTTCGTAAGGAGTGGAGCGGCCCCACAAGGCCCTGGTGTTCCTACGGTGAACACGTGACACCCATGACCGTAGATGTCGTCCTTCCCTGTCTCGACGAGGCGGAAGCCCTGCCCTGGGTCCTGGCGCGCGTTCCCGCCGGATGGCGGGCGATCGTCGTCGACAACGGCTCCTCCGACGGATCGGCGGCCGTCGCCGCGGGGCTCGGCGCCACCGTCGTGCACGAGCCCCTGCGTGGCTTCGGGGCCGCCTGCCACGCCGGACTGCTCGCCTCCGACGCCGAGTTCGTCTGCTTCTGCGACTGCGACGCCTCCCTCGACCCCGGCTTGCTGCCCGGCCTCGTCGGTGCGCTGGCCGACGGCTCCGCCGATCTTCTGCTGGGCCGCCGGCGCCCCACCGAGCGGGGCGCGTGGCCGGCCCACGCCCGGGCCGGCAACCTCGCCCTGTCCTGGCTGCTGCGCCGGCGCACCGGACTGCGGCTGCGCGATCTCGGGCCCATGCGGGCGGCCCGCCGCGAGGGGCTGCTCGCCCTCGGTCTCGACGACCGCCGGAGCGGCTACCCCCTCCAGATGGTCGTCCGGGCGGCCGACGCCGGCTGGCGGGTGCGCGAGGTCGACGTCCCGTACCTTCCCCGGACCGGCCGGTCCAAGGTCACGGGCACGTGGAAAGGCACGTGGCAGGCGGTCCACGACATGCGCAAGGTGCTCGACGAGCCCGCGCCGGCGGGCGGTGGCCGCCCGTGACCACCCTTCTCGTCATCGCCAAGGAGCCCCGGCCCGGCCGGGTGAAGACCCGGCTCACTCCCCCGTTCGCCCCCGAGGAAGCGGCGGTGCTCGCCGAGGCCGCCCTCGCCGACACCCTCTCCGCGGCGGCCCGTGTCCCCGCGGACCGGCACGTCCTCGTACTCGACGGAAGGCCGGGCCCGTGGCTGCCACCGGGCTTCGAGATCGTCCCCCAGGTGAGCGGCGGGCTCGACGTGCGCCTGGCCGCCGCGTTCGCCGCCCGCCCGGGACCGGCCCTGCTCATCGGCATGGACACGCCGCAGGTCACACCCGAACTCCTGGCCCCCGCCCTGCGCTGGGACGCGTACGACGCCTGGTTCGGCTCCGCCGCCGACGGCGGCTTCTGGGCCCTGGGCCTCGCACGTCCCGACCCGTCCCTCCTGCTCGGCGTTCCCATGTCCGCTCCCGACACCGGCGCCGTCCAGTACGCCCGTCTGCGGACGGCCGGGCTGCGCATCGGCAGTCTGCCGGTCCTGCGGGACGTGGACACCGAGCAGGACGCCCGGCAGGTGGCGGCCGCCGCGCCCGGGACCCGCTTCGCCGCCCGGTACGCCGAGCTGACCGCCACGACCACGGGAGCGGGCCGTTGACCACGACCACCGCGTGGCGGGCCGACCCGTACGACTGCGCCCTGCGCACCGGCAGGGGCCCGCTCTTCCTGCGCCGGCACGACGGCTGGCTGCTGCCCCTGGAGGTCGAGCGCTGGTGCCAGGCACCGGACCGCGCCGACCGCTCCGTGCTCGACCGCTGCCGCGGCACGGTCCTCGACGTCGGCTGCGGGCCGGGGCGGCTCGTCGCCGCACTGGCCGCCGGGGGCCGGCCCGCGCTGGGCATCGACATCAGCCCCGAGGCCGTCGCCCGCACCGTACGGCTGGGCGGGTCGGCCCTGTGCCGGTCGGTCTTCGAGCCGCTGCCCGCCGAGGGGCGCTGGGACACGGCGCTGCTGATCGACGGCAACATAGGGATCGGCGGCGACCCGGCCGCCCTACTGGGCCGGCTGCGCCAGGTCGTGTCGCCCTCCGGGTGCCTCGTCGCGGAAAGCGCGCCCGTGGACGTCGACGAGTGCTGCGAGGTACGGGTCGACGACGGACGGGGCGAACGCGGGGCCCCGTTCCCCTGGGCCCGGGTCGGCACCCGCGCCCTGGCTCGGTACGCGCGACGCGCGGGCTGGGACGTCTCCGAACAGTGGACCCTGGAGGGGCGTACCTTCCTGTCGCTCGCCCCTCAGTCGTCCGCCGCCGCCCGCGCCTGACGCCGCTCCCGCCACCGCCGGACGGCGATCAGCACGCCCGTCACCACGACCACGGCCGCCAGCACGATCGCGAGATTACGCCCGTACGGGAGGGGCAGGGCCGACGGGTTGGGGGGCTCCCCCGGCCGTACGAGGAGAGGGAGCGTCACCAGCACCACGCTCCCCGCGACCAGCAACGCCCCGCGCAGCAGGCCCCGCCTGCGTCGTGCCACGAGCAGCAGCCCCACGGCGAACACCAGCGGGGCGAGGATCCCGTCGTGCAGGACGAGCGCCCCCGCCAGCCACACGAACACACCGAGCGGATCCGGCTCGGTCACCACCAGCCAGGCTCCCAGCCCCATGAGGGCGATGCCCGACGCCCCGAGTCCGTACCGCAGTACACCCGCCGTCCTCACAGCACCTCCAGCCTGTGCACCCACTTGGTCTGCAGGACCCCCGGCCGGTTGGGGGCGATGATCCGGGCCGGGAAGCCGTGGTCGAGCGTGAGCGTCTGCCCGTTGACGGTCAGCGCGAGGAGGGTGAGCGGATCGTCCGCGTACTCCGCGCCCATCTCCATCACGCGGTAGGCCCCGCTCACCTCCAGCGACGTCACCCGGACCGCGTCCCGGCCCGGCCGTCCGCCGGCCCGCTCGATCAGGTCACGGAGCCGCACCCCGCCCCAGTCGGCGTCCACGCTCCATCCTTCGACACAGGCGATGGGCAACCGGGCCGCGGCCTGGGGCATCGCCCGCAGGCTCTCCAGGGTGAGGGCGTACGGGCGGGGTCCCGCGACGTCCAGGCGCCAGCCCTCCAGACCGCGTGCCGTCACGCCCGCGGCGACGGCGGTCCGGTTCACGGGCAGCCCCTGCGGGCCGTGGTCGGGGTGCCGGGGCGCGAGCAGGTCGAACGCCTTCAGGGGCGTGAAGGCCTGGCCGACGGTCGTCAGCGTCACCACGCCCACGGCCCCGCCGGTGGCCAGGAGCAGGGAGCGGCGGTCGGCGGCGTCCGGGGCCGGAAGGGATCGGGTCCCCGCCGAACGCCTGGCCCAATGGTCCCGGATCTCGGGGGCCTTGACGGCGATGTGCAACAGGATCGAGCCGGTCGCCACCCAGGCGACGGCGAAGTGGACGGGGACGAAGGCGAAGGGCCACGGATACCACTCGACGATGTTGAGCAACCCGGTCAGCACCTCGAAGACGGCCGATGCGACGAGGACCGCGACCGAGAGCCGCTCCAGCGCGTGCCGCACGGACCGCACCGGCGGCCACACGAACAACCGGGGGTAGACGGCCCACAGTTTGACCAACAGCAGCACGATCGCCGCGAGTCCGGTGGCGACGTGCAGGCCCTGGGTGAGCGCGTAGCCCCACACCGGCCGGGCGGGCAGCCGGTCGGCGAGCCAGGCGGGCGGCCGCTGGAGGTAGTGGCTGACGAGGCCGGTCAGGAGGCAGACGGCGAAGGCCGCGCCCAGCCACCGGCCGACCGCCGTCGCCGTTCGGGCGTCGTGCAGTCGCCCGGCGAAGGCGGGCGGCCGGACTGCTCGGGGCCGGAACGCGGGGCGCGGCATCCGGGGCATGCGGAACGTCATGTCGTCCATGACACCGCCGCGAGCGGCGTCGTGGGCGGTCCGACACCTTACGAAACCCGAACGCCCCGCCGGGTCTCCTCCTCGTCCGTCGTGGGCGCTGCCAGTCTGCGCCCATGACCCGCGACCGCCGTGTCCCAGTCCCCGTCGTCGTCACCACGCTCGTGCTGTCGCTCCTGACCGCCTCGCTGGTCCTCCTGCTCCACGCGGACGCGAACGGGACCGGATTCCTGGCCGGGTACGCAGGGGCGTGGGCGTTGTTCGCGGCGGCCGCGGTCGCCCTGCGCCGGGTCCCTCGCCGGCACGTCGTGCCGCTCGTCCTCGCCGGGGCCGTCGCGGTGACGGCGACCGGCCTCGTGGCGGCCCCGCGGACCAGCACGGACTCCTACCGGTACGCGTGGGACGGCCGGGTGCAGGCGTCCGGCGTGTCGCCGTACGACCACGCGCCCGCGGACCGGGCGCTCGCCGGGCTCCGCGACGACTGGCTCTTCCCCCGCGCAGCGGCCTGCGGAGGGGGCGGAGGCGACCTCGCACCTCTCGGCGACGGCGGGTGTACCCGGATCAACCGGCCCGCCGTGCACACGATCTATCCTCCCGTGGCGGAGGGCTGGTTCCTCCTCGTCCACGCCCTGTCACCGGAGGGCGTCCGCCACAAGGGGCTCCAGGCTGCCGCGGCATTTCTCTCGCTGGCCGTCGGTGCCCTCCTGCTCGGCGTTCTTCGCCGGCGAGGAGATCCGCGCCATGCCGCCCTGTGGGCGTGGTGCCCGGCCGTCCCCGTCGAGGCGGTCAACAACGCCCACGTCGACGTCCTGGCCGTGTTCCTGTCGGTCGGCGCGCTCGCCTTCGTGGCACGGGGCCGTCACCCGACGGGCGGAGGGCTGCTCGGCCTGGCGGTCGCGGCCAAGCTGCTGCCCGCCGTGCTGCTGCCGGGGGCACTGTCCGGAGTGCGCCGACCCCGCACGATCGTGGCCGTGGCACTCACCACCGCGGCGACGGTGGCGGTGCTGTACCTGCCGTACATCCTGATCTCCGACGCTTCGGTCCTCGGCTACCTGGGCGGCTACGCGCGGGAGGAGGGCTACGACGACTCGGGGACGGGCGGACGCTACGCCCTGCTCCGTCTCGTGCTGCCCGACGCGTGGGCGCTGCCCGTGACGATGCTGGGCATCGCCGCCGTGTCGGCGGCGGTGTGGTGGCGCGGCGACCCCGAACGCCCGTGGCACGGCGCCCTGCTGACCACCGGTACGGCCTTCCTCCTGCTGACGCCCGGCTACTCCTGGTACGCACTGCTGCTGGTCGCGCTCGTCGCTCTTGACGGACGGTGGGAGTGGCTCGCTGTGGCGCTCGCCGGCGCGGCGGCGTATCTGGCCGGGCCGGTGACCGGGAGCACGGGCGTGACGGCCGCGTACGGGGCGGCGGCGGCCGTCGTAGGCGCGGGGTGGTGGGTGCGGCGCCGGCAGAGCGGCCCGCGGGGTCCGGGCGGCGACCTCGTCAACCGGGTGACCGCCACCACGAGCGGCGGGGTGAAGGGCGCGGGTACCGGTGCGCAGAACCGGCTGCTCCGCTTCGTCTGGTGATCCGGTCGACCGCCCTACGCGTCAGACGGTCCAGCGCGCGAAGCCGGTGCTCTGCCAGGTGGCGCCGGCGGCGGTCGTCCCGAGGCCCTCGGCGTCCGGCTGGTCCTCCAGCCAGCGGCGGCCGGCGTCACCCATGGCGTAGGCGGCGGTGGCGAAGGCGTCGGCGACCGTGAGCGAGGAGCCGACGACCGTCATCGCCGCGAGCGCGTGCGCGGGCGGCCGGCCCGTGTGCGGGTCGATGATGTGGCAGCCCCTCTCCGCAGGGCCCGAAGTGGCCACCGCGGCCTCCGGTGTGCCGGCGCCCACCTCCACGACCGCGGCCAGGGCTCCGGGGGTGAGAGGGTCGGCGAGGCCGATGCGCCAGGGCCCGCCGAGCAGCTGGATGTCACCGCCCCCGTTGACGCACACGGCCTCGACACCCGGCCCCGAGGCCAGCATGCGGGCCGCGTGCTCCGTGGCCCAGCCCTTCACCAGCCCGGTCGGGTCCCATCCGTCGGCGCCTCCCCCGTACCAGGGGGAGAACCAGCCCTCCGTGCGCCGCACCATGTCCTCGCACAGGCGCGTCACCTCCTGGACCTCGGGGCCGCACTGCTCCGGGGTGAGCGCCCCGCGCGCCAGGCGGCTGACCTCGCTGTCCTCACGGTACGGGGAGAAGATCCGGTCCACGTGGTGCAGGAAGTCCACCGCCTCCGCGAGCGCCTGCCGCGTCCGGGAGGGGTCGGAGCACCCGCGGACGTCGAACGAGAACACCGTGCCCATCACGTGTTCCGCATGCCGGAGGCGCGGCTCAGACACCGGCCCTGTCCAGGGCGCTCTGCAGCGACTGGCGGTAGCCCGCGCTGGTGTACGTGGCCCCGGATACGGAGTCGATGTCCGCGCTCTGCGCCGTCAGCGTCCGCTGGTTGAGCTGCGGGACGGCGTCGGCGGAGATCTCCCTGCTCCGTGGTGTGGAGGACGGCGACTTCAGGGCCGTGGCCCCGGTGATCGTGCTCCCCTTGAGCGTGATCTGCACCTGGACGGAGCCGTACTGCGTACTGATCGTGGCCCCGGCGACGGTCCGGGTGGTGGACCCGCCCGAGGTGCTGCCCGACGTGCCGGAGGTGCCGGACGTGCCCGACGTGGTCCTGGACGCGGTGGGGGTACTCGTCCTCGTCGGAGCGGTGGTCGTACGGGACGCGGCAGGGCTCGCCGAGGGCGGCACGCCGGCGGAGGCGGTCGCGCCGGTGCTCGGCGAAGGCGAGGCCGAGCCGGCCGAGGCCGAGGCCGACGGCACGGTGGCGGCGGGGGATGCGCCGCCGGCTCCGGCCGGTACGGAGGGGGCCAAGGGTGTGGCCAGGCCCGCGGCGCCGTGGGTGAGCGACGGATCCGTGGTCGGCTTGAGCGCCAGCAGGAGCACGACGGCGGATGCGGCGCCCGCACCGGCGAGCACCGCACGACGGAGCGGGTGTGTCCTTCTCACACCCCGCTCAGCGTCACGGCACCCCCAGGCGTCACACCTGGGCTCAGCCGCCCAGGGGCGCACGGCTCAGAAGGCGAAGGACTCGTGGTGGATCCGCCGGTCCGGGACACCCGCCTCCCGAAGGGCGGCGTACGACTCCTCGGCGAGCCCCTGCGGCCCGCACACGTACACGTCGTGCCGGGCGATGTCCGGCAGGATCCGGCGGAGCAACCCGGCGCTGATCTCCGGCCGTCTGCCGTCCGGACCGTTGACGGCGTACAGCAGCTGCGCCCCGCGGTCGTCCGCGATCGCCTCCAGCTCCCCACGCAGCGCGAGGTCGTCCGCCGTGCGGGCCCGGTACAGCAACGTCAGATCGCGACCGGCGCCCGGCAGCGTCTCGAAGAGCGCGCGCAGCGGGGTGATGCCCGCGCCGCCCGCGATCAGCAGCACCTTGCCGCGGCTGCGCCGGGCCGCCGTCAGCGACCCGTACGGGCCCTCCGCCCACACCCGCGTCCCCGGGCGCAGCCCGGCGAGGGCCGCGCTGTGTCCGCCGACGGCCTTGACCGTGATCCGGAGGAGATCGGGCCGGGGCGGCGCGGACAGCGAGTACGGGTGGGCCGACCAGCGCAGCCCCTTCGCGAGGAACCTCCACCGAAAGAACTGGCCGGCCTCCGCCCCGAGCCGATGCAGCCGGCGCCCGCGGACGAGGACGGACACCACACCCGGCGCCTCGGGCACCACCGACTCGACCCTCATGCGATGGACCAGGTTGAGTCGCAGGGGAGTCAGCACCCGGTACCAGACGAGCAGCGCGCCGACCGCTCCGTACAGCGCGTACCAGATCAGGCGGGCCGCCCGGTCGGCGATGAACTCGGCCCCTGTGGCGAGCTGGTGCCAGAAGGCGAGGTAGACGGCGAGATACGTGAGCAGGTGCAGGTAGTACCAGAACTCGTAGCGCACTCGGCGCCGTACGACCCCCGCCGATACGAGACCGACGATCACGAGGAGCGCTGTGCCGATCGCCGCCTTGCCCATCTCCGGGTAGTCGGTGACCAGCGACACCGTCTGTTCCACCACGCCGATCCGGCCCTGCAGCGCGTACCCGTACACGGTCAGCACCACGTGCGCCAGGGTGAGGGAGAGCGCGTACCGGCCGCTCGCCGCGTGCCAGCGGGACACGCGGTCGGAGCCGACCCGCCGTTCCAGGGCCGGGACCCGTGCCATCTGCACCATGACCAAGGCGGTCACGTACCCGGCGAGGAGGCCGGTGATCCGCCCCGCGTGGATCAGGCGGTCGCCGGTCTCGGCGAGCACGGCCGGTGTGTTGCGCCACCACAGTCCGGCCACGGCGGCCGCGCCTGCCCAGGCGAGGACCACCAGGGGCACGGCGGGGGAACGCCGGGGACGGATACGGCGCCGCGCCTGCCGTCTGCCCGCCCTGCTGTGCTGAATCGTCGTCACGTGGTCGGACCTCCGGTCGCCCTGGTGCCCGCGCACCCTACCCGCCCCGGCCCGGTCCTCCGCCCTGCAGCCGACCCTGCACGCGGGTTCTGCCGGCACCACGGCGAACCAGCCCCGGTCCGGGCGTGCGACCACACGGCGACCCCCACGGCCCCGGACGCACGAAAGGCCGCCCTCTCACGGATGAGAGAACGGCCTCCGACCTGCGTTTCCGCACAGTCGGGACGACAGGATTTGAACCTGCGACCCCTTGACCCCCAGTCAAGTGCGCTACCAAGCTGCGCCACGTCCCGATACCCGTCTGACCTGGGGTTTCCCTTGGCCGGACGCGCAGAAGAACAATACCGCACTTCGACCTGTGGTCACGAACCGCTTTCCGTCGGTTGACCTCAAGCTTGCTTGAGGTTGCACGGTGGGACGCATGACGACGCAGGCAACGCACACGACGACGGCCGGCCTCGAGCGGCTGATGGCGCTCATGACCGGTGACGAGAAGCACTCGACCGCCGCGACCTCCACGCTCGACGCGCTGTGGGTGCTGTACGACCGGGTGCTCCGGGTGGACCCCGGGTCGGTGGACGCGCCGGCACGGGACCGGTTCCTGCTGTCCAAGGGGCACGGGCCCATGGCGTACTACGCCGTGCTCGCCGCGCGGGGCTTCGTGCCCGAGGAGTGGCTGACGGGCTTCGGCTCGTACGACTCCCCGCTCGGCCACCACCCCGACCGGACCCTGGTCCCCGGGGTCGAGATCGGCAGCGGCTCGCTCGGGCACGGACTGCCACTGGCCGTGGGGACCGTGCTCGGGCTGCGGGCCCAGGGGCTGACCGATCCGCGGGTGTGGGTGCTAATCGGCGACGCCGAGCTCGACGAGGGCAGCAACCACGAGGCCCTCGCCTACGCGGGGCCCGCAGGTCTGGAGCAGCTGCACACGCTGGTGATCGACAACAGCTCGGCGACCCACGGCTGGCCCGGCGGGATCGCCTCGCGGTTCGAGGCGGCCGGATGGTCCGCCGCGACCGTGGACGGCCGGGACCACGAAGCCCTGTACGCCGCCTTCACCGCCCCGCACCCGGGGCGCCCGCGGGCGGTCGTCGCCCGTGTCGAGCCGAAGAACTGACCGGCCGACGAACCGACCCCCGCCTCCCGAACGCCTCACCAAGGACTTCCATGGACACCATGCGCGACCGCTTCATCGCCACTGCCTCCCGGCTCCTCGACCAGGACCCCCGCCTGGCCGTGGTGCTCGCCGAGATCAGCGCGGCCGGCTTCGAGCCGGCGGCCCGGCGCCACCCCGACCGGGTGCTCAACGTCGGCATCCGCGAGCAGCTGCTGATCGGCACGGGTGCCGGGCTGGCCCTCACCGGGCTGCGGCCCCTGATGCACACCTTCGCCAGCTTCCTCGTGGAGCGGCCCTTCGAGCAGATCAAGCTGGACTTCGGCCACCAGGGCGTGCACGGCGTGCTGGTCAGCGCCGCCGCCTCGTACGACTGGCCGGCCGGCGGCTACACCCACATGGCGCCCGGCGACGTCGCCCTGCTCGACACCCTCGACGGCTGGACCGTGCACGTGCCGGGGCACCCGGACGAGGCGGAGGCGCTGCTGCGGCGGGCCGTGGCGGCGGACGACTCCGTGTACGTACGGCTCTCCGAGCAGTCCAACGCGGAGGCCCGGCCGGTCACCGGGGACGGCTTCCTGCGGCTGCGCGAGGGGCGCGGGGGCGTCGTGGTCGCCGTGGGCCCGCTGCTCGACAACGTGCTGGCCGCGACGGAGGGCCTGGACGTGACCGTGCTGTACGCGACGACCGTGCGCCCCTTCGACGGCGCGGCCCTGCGCCGGGCCGTCGCGGACGGGGCACGGGCGGACGTGGTGCTGGTGGAGCCGTACCTGGCGGGGACCTCGACGGGCGCCGCCAACGACGCCCTCGTCCAGGTGCCGCACCGGGTCCTCGGGCTCGGCGTGTCCCGCCGGGAGCTGCGGAAGTACGGGCAGATCCCGGAGCACGTGGCGGCGCACGGGCTCGACCCGGCGGGGCTGCGGGCCCGGATCACGAGCTTCGTGGGGTGACGCCTCGGTCCACGGGGGCTGCTCTCCCGGCGGGCCTCAGGCCGCCCGGGCTCTCCACTGCAGGACACGGTCCGCGAGGCTCTCCGCGGCGGGACTCAGACGCCTCATGCTCTCCCGGGCGGGGCTGCAGGCCGCCCGGCTCCCCCTGCGGACCGCGGACCGCCCGCCTCTCCCCCGGCGTCCCCCTCACCCCTCCGGCGGGACGCCCACGTCCGGGTGCCGGTCCGCCAGGCGGCGGGGGGCGGCCTGGCGCCAGGAGTCGGCCAGGATCGCGCGGAGCTCGTCGTCGTCCTCCAGGGCGGCGAGCCGGACCCGTACCCAGGCGTAGCCGTCGTCGTGGCCCTCGCGGAGGAAGAACTTCGCGGGTTCGGCGGAGATGAGCTCCGCGCGGTCCTCCTGGGGGCATTTGACGCCCATCGCGAGGTCGTCGTCGTCCAGCGAGGCGAAGATCTTGCCGCCCGCGCCGACCCGGAAGGTGGGCATCCCCCACGCGGGCTTCTCGACCGCCTCGGGCAGGGAGAGCGCGATTCTGCGGACATCGTCGGCTGTGGCCATGGTCCGACCGTACGCCCGGAGGTCACCGGCGTCGCACGGCTGGCCGGAATCGGACCCTCCGCTCCCGGACGCCGACGGGCACCCGGCTGAGGCGGACACTCCGCTTGTTTCCCGGTTTGCAGGGGCATCGTCGCTGTCGAGGAGGGGCGGGAGAGCACCCTCGGGGATTCCTGTGCCGACGGTGCCCAACTGGCGGAGAACGCCCGGAACATGGACACATGCAAACGTCAACGCCCCGGCTTTCGGACAACTTCGGCGACGATGTTGATCGAGCCCTTAAAGATCAACACCATGAGGTGTCGGCCGCGCGACCGCCCGGGCGGACTCTGCAGGAAGGGCTCCACATGGACGGCTACTTCACCAGCCGGCTGCACGACCGACTCCGGGAGACCGTCCGCGACTTCGCCGAACGCGAAGTCCGGCCGCGGATACCGGAGATGGAGGCCGGCCGCACCGTCCACAAGGAACTTTCCCGGCTGATCGCCGCGCAGGGCTGGCTGGGTGCGACCGTGAGCCGCGAGTACGGCGGCATGGGCGCCGGCCATCTCGCCAAGACCGTGATCATCGAGGAGCTGTCCCGGGTCAGCGGGGCGATGGGCGCCATGGTGCAGGCCTCGCAGCTCGGTACCGCGAAGATCGTCCACTTCGGCAGCGACGAGCAGCGCAAGACCTGGCTGCCGGCCGTCGCCTCCGGAGAGTGCCTGCCGACCATCGCCGTCACCGAGCCCGAGTCCGGCGGCCATGTCCTCGGCATGACGGCGACCGCGGTCCGCGACGGTGAGGACTACGTCCTCAACGGCCGCAAGGTGTACGTCGGCAACAGCCACGTCGGCGATCTGCACGGCGTCGTGGTCCGCACCGGTCCCGGCTCCAAGGGGCTCACCGCGTTACTCGTGGAGTCCGACCGCCCCGGCTTCCGCACCGGCCCGCAGCAGCCCGCCATGGGCCTGCACGGCTTCAGCTTCGGCGAGCTGATCTTCGAGGACTGCCGTGTCCCCGCCGCCAACCGGCTCGGCGAGGAGGGCGACGGCCTGGCCGTCGCGTACTCCTCCAGCGTCCTGTACGGGCGGGCCAACCTCACCGCCGTCTCGCTCGGCATCCACCAGGCGATCCTCGAGGAGACCACCCGCTTCGCCTCCGAGCGGCTGCGCTACGGCAAGCCGCTGCACGAACTGCCGTCCGTGAAACTGAAGCTGGGCCAGATGCAGTCCCGGCTCATGACCGCGCGCCTCGCCGCGTACCACGCCGTGCACCTGCTCGACCAGGGCCTCGCGTGCGACGCGGAGCTGATGAACGCGAAGCTGGTCAACGTCGAGTCGGCCATCGACTCCGGGCGCAACGCCATGGAGATCCACGCCGCCGCGGGCCTGTTCACCGACCGGCCGATCGAGCGCTATCTCCGGGACGCCCACCACATCTTCGCCCCCGCGGGCACGTCCGACGTGCAGCTGCTCCGGCTCGCCGAGGTCGCCCTCGGCACCGCCAAGGGCAGCTGGTCGGAGCAGCTGTCGGACGTGGTCCGCAGGGAGCCCGTCCCGGCGCTGTGAGCCGACCCGTACGGCCGGCTCACGCGGCCGTCAGATCAGCCCGTCCTCGCGCCGGTGGATCTGCTCCACCAGCTCCGCCGCCATCGCCTTGATGGTCTCCAGGCCGGCCCTCCCCCACGGGCGCGGCTCGGTGTCCACGACGCAGATCGTGCCCAGGGCCACGCCGGTCCGGTCGATCAGCGGCGCGCCCAGGTAGGAGCGGATGCCGATCTCGTCCACCACCGGGTTCCCGGCGAACCGCGGATAGTCGCAGACGTCCTCCAGGACCAGCGCCTTGCGCCGCACCACCACGTGCGGGCAGTAGCCGTGGTCGCGGTCCATGTACCGGCTGACCCCGCCCGCGCCGCCCGCGGCCGCGTCGAGGTCGGCGCCGGAGCGGACCCCGCCCGGGGTGTGCAGACCGGCGAAGAACTGCCGGTTCTCGTCGATGAAGTTGACCATCGTGTACGGCGCGCCGGTCACCTCGGCGAGCCGGTCGGCGAACTCGTCGAACACGGGGTCCGGCCGCTCCCCGATGCCCAGTTGGCGCAGCCGGTGCACCCGGTGCGGGGCCTCCTGGTCGACGGGGGTCAACAGCAGGTGGCCGGTCGGGTCGTAGCTCATGAGGGCGCTCCGTAGCTCGGCGTCGGGGCCGGGGTGGTGGTGAGCAGGTGCTGGACGAGGGTGAGCAGGGTCTGGATGCCGGAGCTGGAGATCCGGGCGTCGCAGAGCACGACGGGCACGTCGGGTTTCAGGTCGAGCGCGCCGCGGATCTCGTCGGGTTCGTAGCGGTACGCGCCGTCGAACTCGTTGACCGCCACGACGAAGGTGATCCCGCGCCGCTCGAAGAAGTCCACGGCGGAGAAACAGTCCTCGAGGCGGCGGGTGTCGGCGAGGACCACCGCGCCGAGCGCGCCCTCGGAGAGCTCGTCCCACATGAACCAGAAGCGTTCCTGGCCGGGCGTGCCGAACAGGTACAGCACGTGCCGGGCGTCCAGGGTGATGCGGCCGAAGTCCATGGCGACCGTGGTGGTGGTCTTGGACTCGACACCGACCAGGCTGTCGGTGGCGGCGCTGACCTGGGTCAGCAGTTCCTCGGTGCTGAGCGGCTCGATCTCGCTGACCGCGCCCACGAAGGTCGTCTTGCCCACCCCGAAGCCGCCCGCCACCAGGATCTTCAGGGCCGTGGGGAAGTGGTCGCGGGTCGGGGGAGCGTCGTGGCGCTCAGAGCCGTCGTCGTAGGCCATCGAGCACTGCCTCCAGCAGGGAACGGTCGGTCGGTTGGGCGTGGAAGCGGGGCGCGCGGGCGGTGAGCGCCCCGCAGTCCACGAGATCGGACAGCAGGACCTTGGTGACGACCGCGGGCAGCCGTAAGTGCGCCGCGATCTCCGCCACCGAGGTGGGCCCCTCGCACAGCCCCAGGGCGAGGGAGTGCTCGGGGCCCATGTGCGGCTGCGGGGCCGAACCGGTGGCCATCACCATCGACAGCAGGTCGAGGGCGGTGGTGGGCTTGGTCCGGCCGCCGCTGACGGTGTACGGCCGGATGAGGCGGCCCGCCGCGTCGTCGAGCCAGGGTCCGTCCTGGGCGGGGGACGGCACGCTCACCGGTCGCGGCCGCCGGGCGCGGCGGCGGTCTGCCGCGCGGGCGTGACCAGATAGGGCCGGACGCTCTTGACCAGCATCGCCATCTCGTAGCCGAGGACGGCGGCGTCCGCCTCGCGGCCGGCGAGGACGGCGAGACAGGTGCCGGAGCCGGCGGTGGACACGAACAGCAGCGTGGAGTCGAGTTCGACGACGACCTGGCGGACCTCGCCGCCGTCGCCGAACCGGGCTCCGGCGCTGCGGCCCAGCGAGTACAGGCCGGAGGCCAGGGCGGCCATGTGGTCGGCGGCGTCGGCGTCCAGGCCGTGCACCGATTTCACCAGGCCGTCGGAGGAGAGCAGGACCGCGTTGCGGGTGTAGGGGACGCGCTGGACCAGTCCGCTGAGGAGCCAGTCGAGATCCGAGGAATGGCCGTTGGGCACATTGCTCGCCATGGTGCATCTACTCCTTGTCGGGGTGCTGGGGGGCCGGCTGCGCCTCGGCGAGTCCGATGCCTCGCTGGAACGCGGCCATCAGACCGGGGTCGTGCAGGGGCTGCTCCTCGTCGCGGCGGACCGCGGGCTCGTCGCGCAGCTGCGGGACGAGGTGCTCCTGGGCGCGGCGCCGGGGGAGCTGGGGGCGGGCCGGTTCCTGCGCGGGGGCGGCGGAGCGGTGCATCGCCTGGAGCGGTACGCCCACGGGGGCGGGGACGTACGCGGGGGCCGGCGGCTCCTCGGCGGGCGCCGAGGGGTACGCGGGCGGAGCGGCGGGAGCGGGGACGACCGGCCGGGCGGCCGGGGCGGGCGGCTCCGTGCGGGGCTGGGGCGCCGGAGTGGCCGGGGGCACGGCCGCCGGGATCGGCGCCGCCGCCGTGTGGGCGGTCGGTGCGGCCGGGGCCTGGTAGGGAGCCGGGGCCTGGGCCGTCCGCTGCGGCGCCTGCGCGGGCGCGCTGTCCCGCTCCTGGCCGAGCAGGCCCTGCGGCAGGACCAGTACGGCCTGGACGCCGCCGTAGATGTTGGACTGCAGGCGTACGGCGATGCCGTGCCGGCGGGCCAGCGCGGAGACCACGAAGAGGCCGATGCGGCCGTCCTGCAGCAGGTGCGCCACGTTGACCTGGTCGGGGTCGGCGAGCAGCGCGTTCATCTTGTTCTGCTCGGCGACCGGCATGCCCAGGCCGCGGTCCTCGACCTCGATGGCGAGCCCGGCGGTGACCCGCTGGGCGCGCAGCAGCACGGTGGTGTGCGGCGCGGAGAACACCGTGGCGTTCTCGACGAGTTCGGCGAGCAGGTGGATGACGTCGGCGACGGCGTGGCCGCGCAGGGTGCCTTCTATCGGCGGCACCAGCTTGACCCGCGGGTACTGCTCGACCTCGGCGATGGAGGAGCGCAGGACCTCGGTCAGGGTGACCGGGTTGGACCACTGGCGCCGGGAGATCGCGCCGCCGAGCACGGCGAGGTTCTCGGCGTGGCGGCGGATGCGGGTGGCGAGGTGGTCGACGTGGAACAGGCCCTTGAGCAGCTCGGGGTCCTCGACCTCGTTCTCCAGCTCGTCGAGCAGCTGGATCTCGCGGTGCACCAGGGACTGCAGCCGGCGGGCGAGGTTCACGAAGACCTCGACCTTCTGCTCGTTGCCGACGCTGCTGGAGAGCTTGGAGGCCTCGACGACGGCGGAGACGGCCGCCTCGTGGGAGCGGTTCAGCTCCTCGGCGAGCTGGTCGAACGCGTCGCCGGCGAGGGGGCCGCGCAGGACGGCGGGGCGGTCCGCGGGGCTCTCGCCGCGGCGGAGCGCGTCGACGACGGTGAGCAGTTCGCTCTGGCTCTGGGCCGTGCTGCGGCGCAGGGACTCGGCCCGGGCGAGCACGGTCCGGGCGACGCGCTCGGCGCCGAGGACGGCCGCCGTGACGGCGGCGACGGCGAGGGCCGCGGATCCGGCGAGCGCGGCCCACAGGCCGGGCGAGGGGGTGGTGCCGGTGGAGCGCAGGGTGAACAGCACGGCGGCGGCGCCGCCGAGTGCGACCGCGACGGCCGGCAGCACGGAGGTCCGCAGGAGCAGGGGGCGTAACCGGGTGTCCGGTGCGGGCTGCGCGGACCTGGGGCCTGTGACCGCGGGGCGGGCGCCCGGTCGGCCGTGCCGTCCGCCCTCGCGTCGGTCAGACCGCGCGGCGGGGGCGCGAAGTTGAGACATGGATGTCCTCGGAGGGCAGCGGATGGCTGCGGGAAGCGGATGCGACGGGGGGTGCGAAAGGGCGTGCGATGGGGGGTGCGTGGCGACTTTCGATGATCATCGAGGACACACTGTAATCGTCAACCGTTCATGTGCGGTGCGCAGTTGGCAAACTCGTCCCACCGAGCATTCCACTCTGCTAGCAGCTCATGCACCGATCCGGGGACAGGGTCGGCCGAAAATCGCCGTCGGGGCCGGGAGTGGCGCGTGCGGAATCCGGCGTACGGCGCTCTGACTGCGGGAACGTCGGGGACCGGAGGGTTCCGGATTGGTCGCGGACATGCGGGTTGTACCCCTCTGCGATGCGCCCCGCGGACGCTTCGGACGCCGTCGCCCGTACGGCCCAACACTGTCCGAATCCGCGTTTGTACTGGTTGCGAACGGGAACGGCGCCCGGTCCGGCCCGCTCGGGGCCGGTCCGGACGCCGTGTCCGTACCTCTGTGTTCAGAACCTGTGCGCTCAGACCAGGTCGAAGCGGTCCAGCTCCATGACCTTGCCCCACGCGGCGACGAAGTCCTGGACGAACTTCTCCTTCGCGTCGTCGCTCGCGTAGACCTCGGCGAGCGCCCGCAGCTCGGAGTTCGAGCCGAAGACCAGGTCGGCGCGGGTGCCGGTCCACTTGACCTCGCCGGTGGCCGCGTCGCGGCCCTCGAACGTGGTCTGGTCCTCGGACGTGCCCTTCCACACCGTGCCCAGGTCGAGCAGGTTGACGAAGAAGTCGTTGGTGAGGGTGCCGGGGGTGTCGGTGAGCACACCGTGCGTGGACTGCTGGTGGTTGGCGCCGAGGACGCGCAGACCGCCGACGAGGACGGTCAGCTCGGGGGCGCTCAGGTTGAGCAGGTTCGCCTTGTCGACGAGCAGGTACTCGGCCGGCAGGCGGTTGCCCTTGCCCTGGTAGTTGCGGAAGCCGTCGGCCTTGGGCTCCAGGGCGGCGAAGGACTCGACGTCCGTCTGCTCCTGGGTGGCGTCGACGCGGCCCGGGGTGAACCGGACCTCGACGTCGTGACCGGCGTCCTTCGCGGCCTTCTCGACGCCCGCCGCACCGGCGAGGACGATCAGGTCGGCCAGCGAGAGGTGCTTGCCGGAGGCGGCCGCGTTGAAGGACTCCTGGATCCGTTCCAGGGTGCGCAGCACGTCCGCCAGCTCGTCGGGCTGGTTGACCTCCCAGCCGGCCTGCGGCTGGAGGCGGATGCGGGCACCGTTGGCGCCGCCGCGCTTGTCGCTGCCGCGGAAGGAGGAGGCGGAGGCCCAGGCGGTGGAGACCAGCTGGGAGACCGTCAGGCCGGAGGCGAGGACCTGCTCCTTGAGGGAGGCGATGTCCGCCGCGTCGACGAGCTCGCCGGTGCGGGCCGGCAGCGGGTCCTGCCAGAGCAGCGTCTCGGACGGGACCTCGGAGCCGAGGTAGCGCACGACCGGGCCGAGGTCACGGTGGGTCAGCTTGAACCAGGCGCGGGCGAAGGCGTCCGCGAACTGGTCGGGGTTCTCCAGGAAGCGGCGGGAGATCTGCTCGTAGACCGGGTCGAAGCGGAGCGACAGGTCGGTGGTGAGCATGGTCGGGAGGTGCTTCTTCGAGCCGTCGAAGGCGTCCGGGATGGTCGCCTCGGCGTTCTTGGCGACCCACTGCTGGGCGCCGGCCGGGCTGTGGGTCAGCTCGTACTCGTAGTTGAACAGGTTCTCGAAGAAGTTGTTGCTCCACTGCGTCGGCGTGGTGGTCCAGGTGACCTCCAGGCCGGACGTGATGGTGTCCGCGCCCTTGCCGCTGTTGAAGCCGCTCTTCCAGCCGAGGCCCTGGTCCTCCATGGTCGCGCCCTCGGGGTCGGCGCCCACGTGGTCCGCGGAGCCGGCGCCGTGCGCCTTGCCGAAGGTGTGGCCGCCGGCGATGAGGGCGACGGTCTCCTCGTCGTTCATCGCCATCCGGCGGAAGGTCTCGCGGATGTCGCGGGCGGCGGCGATCGGGTCCGGGTTGCCGTTGGGGCCCTCGGGGTTGACGTAGATGAGGCCCATCTGGACGGCGCCGAGGGGCTCCTCCAGCTCGCGGTCGCCCGTGTAGCGGCCGTCGCCGAGCCAGGTGGTCTCGGGGCCCCAGTACACGTCCTCGTCCGGCTCCCAGACGTCGGCGCGGCCGCCGGCGAAGCCGAAGGTCTCGAAGCCCATGGTCTCCAGGGCCACGTTGCCGGCCAGGATCATGAGGTCGGCCCAGGAGAGGTTCTGGCCGTACTTCTTCTTCACCGGCCACAGCAGGCGGCGGGCCTTGTCCAGGTTGGCGTTGTCCGGCCAGCTGTTCAGCGGCGCGAAGCGCTGCTGGCCGGCGCCGGCGCCGCCGCGGCCGTCGCTGATCCGGTAGGTGCCGGCGCTGTGCCAGGCCATGCGGATCATGAACGGGCCGTAGTGGCCGAAGTCGGCGGGCCAGAAGTCCTGCGAGGTGGTGAGCACCTCGGCGATGTCCTGCTTCACGGCGGCCAGGTCCAGGGCCTGGAAGGCCGCGGCGTAGTCGAAGTCCTCGCCGAGCGGGTTGGCGACCGCCGGGTTCTTGGCGAGGATCTTGAGGTTCAGCCGGTCCGGCCACCACTGGCGGTTCCCGCCACCCTGAGTGGGGTGCGGGGCGCGGCCGTGGGCGACCGGGCAGCCGCCCTCCGGCTTCGCGTCGACGGCGGGTGCGTCCTGGTTCTCAGGCATGGGATTCCTTCCGGATGGGACGGATCACGGTGGCGATGGCCCTGTCTCTTGGCTGCTGCCGGAATAGATCCTACGATGGACTTTGTCCAAGTCAATGCGAAGACCAGACTCGTACGTATTCATGTGTCGGACGCCGCACAGAAGGTGTCGGACGCCGCACAGTGAGGCTGATGCTCATGAGCGACCTGCTCGAACGGCTGCGCGCCCGCGGCTGGCGCCTGACCGCGCAGCGCCGGGTGGTCGCCGAAGTGCTCGACGGCGACCACGTCCACCTCACGGCGGACGAGGTGCACGCCCGGGCCACCGCGCGGCTGCCGGAGGTCTCGCGGGCCACGGTGTACAACACGCTCGGCGAGCTGGTCACCCTGGGCGAGGTCGTCGAGGTCTCCACCGACGGCCGCGCCAAGCGGTACGACCCCAACGCGCACCGACCCCACCAGCACCTGGTCTGCTCGGGCTGCGGCACCATCCGCGACGTCCACCCGACGGGCGACCCGCTCGCCGACCTGCCCTCGGCGGAGCGGTTCGGCTTCGCCGTGGCCGCCGCCGAGGTCACCTACCGCGGCCTCTGCCCGGACTGCGCGGCGGCGGCCTGACGGCGGCGCGGCGTCAGCGCAGCAGCGGCGCGTAGGTCTCCTGCGCCGGCCGGGAGTCCATCTGCCGGACGGCGGGCAGCGCCGTGCCCGCGGCGACGCTCGCGACGATCAGCAGGGCGGTGACACCGAAGGGCGCGTCGGCCCCGTACCCGCCGAGCAGCGCCACGACGCCCACCGGGATCAGCGCCACCACGCCCATCAGCAGGGCGGCGGCGAAGCCGATCCGCTTCTGCAGGTACACGAGGTAGTCGATCGTGTGCGCGCCGGGCCGGATGCCCGGGACGAAGCGGCCGTCGCGCTTCAGCGCGAGGGCCGCCTCCTCGGCGTCGAGGTCGGTCCCGGCCCGCAGGAAGGCGTGCCCGACCACGAGCAGCACGTACGCGGCACAGGCCG
The DNA here is from genome assembly GCF_045348655.1 of Streptomyces solicamelliae. Classification (NCBI taxonomy): domain Bacteria; kingdom Bacillati; phylum Actinomycetota; class Actinomycetes; order Kitasatosporales; family Streptomycetaceae; genus Streptomyces; species Streptomyces solicamelliae. The sequence goes on along the minus strand of NZ_CP160404.1, from coordinate 6,200,445 downwards.
CCGCGTACCATCCGGAGCCGGGCGCCGGCAGCGCGAGCAGCAGCGAGGCGGGGACCGCCATCGCGTAGCCGCCCTGGCCGCCCCGGATGGGCAGGTACTCCTGCTGCCCGCCGTACGCCCGCCGGCCGACCATCCGGCGGGCGGCCTGCACCGGGACGCGGCGCACGGACTGCCGGACGACGAGCACCGCCACGGTCATCGCCACCAGCGCGGCCACGACGACCAGCGGGACCACGGCGTACGCGGCGCCGCCGCCCGCCTCCCGGGCGGCGTCCCGCACCTGCCCCGGGAAGACCGCGGCGAGCTGCGCGAGCAGCAGCACCGACAGCCCCTCGCCGAAGCCGCGGAGCCTGATCCACCCGGCGAGCAGCAGGACCAGCGCGGTCCCGGCGGCCAGGGCGGCGATCACGGCCGCACGGGCGAGGAGGCCGGCATCGGGGAACACCCGGTACGAGAGGGCGACGCCCGCCGCGGCGCTCAGCAGCACCGCCACGAGGCGGCCGAGGCGCGCGATCCGGGCGTGCCCCTCCGGGCCCAGCTCCGCGAGCGCGGCCAGGCGCGGGACGAGCAGGCCGGCCATGGCCGTCAGAAAGGTCGCGGCCACCGCGGGCAGCACGCCGAACGTGAACACCGAGAGCCGCGACACCCCTCCCCCGGTGAGCAGTTCGGCCAGACCCCGCCAGGGCCCGGCGCCCCCGGCGAGGTCCGCGGCCCGGTCACGGGCCGCGGCGTCGGCGCCGGGGAGGGGGAGATTCTGCCCCAGCCGGAACAGGACGAGCACCGCGAGCGTGACGAGCAGTCTCCGGCGCAGGTCCGGTGACCGCCACAGGCGAACGAGCATGACGCACTCCCCCTCTTCCGGCCCAACTGGTCGGACCTTCAAGGATAGTGACGCTCTCTTAGTCCTCCACGGTTTCCAGGACGTCGCCGAGATCCACGAACTTGAAGTTCGTCGCCGGGCGGTCGCCGTCGCCCGGGCTGTCGTGGCCGTCCTGGACGACGAGCAGGCCGTTCGGGTACCTCGCGCCGAGCGGGGCGTTCAGCGCGGCCGCGCCGTCGCACTCCTCGGAGCCGTCGAGGGCCGGGCCGGCCGCGGCGACCCGGAAGCCGCCCTCGTACTCGTTGTCGTCGGCGCGTTCCCGGTCGTACGCGACGAAGGTGTCGTCGCCCTGGCTGGAGGCCAGCAGATAGCCGTCGCCGCCGGGCTCGGTGACGAGGGTGAGGCCCTCGACGTCCGCGGTGAGCTTCGTGCCGCCGAAGCCGGGGTCGGCACCGAGGACGCACTCCTCGGTCTCCTCGTCGTACACACCGGGCACGCCGTACTCGCGGACCGTGTCCATCAGCTTCGGCGTGCCGGTCAGGTCGGCACGCAGCCGCCAGATGCCGACGTCCTCCTGACCGGCGTACAGGGTGCCGTTCGCCGGGTCCACCACCATGCCCTCGACCTGCGGCAGTTCGCCGGGCTCGCCGCACGGCGACCAGGAACCGCCGTCGGGCATCCTGAACGTCGACGGCAGGTCCAGGGTGCGGAGCTTGCGATAGGTGACCTTGCCGCCGGGGGCGGGGAGCAGTTCGAGCAGCGCGATGCTGGTGCGCTCACGCCGGGAGACCATGGCGTAGGAGCGGCCGGTGGCGCGGTCGGTCCAGGTGGCGAGGCCGTAGGCGGTGCGCTGGTCGTTGATCTCGGCCTGGTCGCGGGAGAAGACGGCCGGCGCGGACGGGTCGGTGACGTCGGTGAGCGGGCCGCCGGTGCGGTCGCGGTCGATGCGGTAGAAGCGGAGCCGGTCGTGGCCGCGGTCGCTGGTGACGGCGAGGTCGGAGCGGCCGGTGGTCAGGCGCAGCCCGTGGACGAGGTCCACGTTGTTGAACCGGCCCGGGGCGTCGTCCTCCGCGGCCGGCGGGGGCGCGGCGATGGACTGCACGGGGCGGGCGTCCAGGTCGTACACCCGCAGCCCGCCCTCCTTGGCCGTGGCGACGACCAGGCTGCGGCCGGGAGCGGCGGGGTTGCGCCAGATCGCGGGGTCGTCCGCGTCGGCGTTGCCGCCCGCTTCGTCGTCGTGGAGCACGGGCGTCTCGGCGCGCGGGTGCACGGCGGGCGGGGCGTCCCGGTCGTCGGCGTGCGCGGGCACGCCTAGGGCGGTGGCCGCGAGGGCCACGGTCACGACGGGACCGATGAGGCGGGCAACTCTGCGAGTCGTCACGCTGGTTCTCCTCCGTAGGGGGTGGACGGACCGAGCGTGAGCGTGCTGCCCGAGTGTGTCGGCACGGCGGCCGCAGAGCGACGAGCAGCCACCGCGGGTGGTGTACAGCGGGTGAACGAGCGCATCAGGAGGGCGAGTTGAGGGGACGTTCGGCGAAACGGCCGAGGGCCGGCCCGACGCTCCTCGCGTCGGACCGGCCCTCGTCGTGCGGGTGCGGGCGGTCAGTCCGTGCCGGACTCCATCGCGGCGCGGTCGAGGGCCTCGTCCTCGGCGGAGACCTCACCGCGGGAGGCGATGGCCTCGGCGCCGCCCTCCGGCATGGTGCCGATGAGGCCGGTCGCGGCCGCCTGGGCCGCGCCGATGGCGGGGCCGCCGGTGCCGATCAGGCCGAGGCCGGCGTACTGCTCCAGCTTGGCGCGCGAGTCGGCGATGTCGAGGTTGCGCATGGTGAGCTGGCCGATCCGGTCCGTCGGGCCGAACGCGGAGTCCTCGGTGCGCTCCATGGACAGCTTGTCCGGGTGGTAGCTGAACGCCGGGCCCTGGGTGTCGAGGATCGTGTAGTCCTCGCCGCGCCGCAGCCGCAGGGTGACCTCACCGGTCACGGCGGCGCCGACCCAGCGCTGCAGCGACTCGCGGATCATCAGGGACTGCGGGTCGAGCCAGCGGCCCTCGTACATGAGCCGGCCGAGGCGGCGGCCCTCGTTGTGGTACTGGGCGAGGGTGTCCTCGTTGTGGATCGCGTTGACGAGGCGCTCGTAGGCGGCGTGCAGCAGCGCCATGCCGGGGGCCTCGTAGATGCCGCGGCTCTTGGCCTCGATGATCCGGTTCTCGATCTGGTCGGACATGCCCATGCCGTGGCGGCCGCCGATGGCGTTGGCCTCCATCACCAGCTCGACGGCGGAGGCGAACTCCTTGCCGTTGATGGTGACCGGCCGGCCCTGCTCGAAGCCGATGGTGACGTCCTCGGCCGGGATCTCGACCGAGGGGTCCCAGAACTTGACGCCCATGATCGGCTCGACGGTCTCCAGGGAGACGTCGAGGTGCTCCAGGGTCTTCGCCTCGTGGGTGGCGCCCCAGATGTTGGCGTCGGTGGAGTACGCCTTCTCGGTGCTGTCGCGGTACGGCAGGCCGTGCGCGACCAGCCACTCGGACATCTCCTTGCGGCCGCCGAGCTCGGTCACGAAGTGCGCGTCCAGCCAGGGCTTGTAGATCCGCAGGTGCGGGTTGGCCAGCAGGCCGTAGCGGTAGAACCGCTCGATGTCGTTGCCCTTGTACGTCGAGCCGTCGCCCCAGATCTGGACGTCGTCCTCGAGCATGGCGCGGACCAGCAGGGTGCCGGTGACGGCACGGCCGAGCGGGGTGGTGTTGAAGTAGGCGCGCCCGCCGGAGCGGATGTGGAACGCCCCGCAGGTGAGCGCGGCCAGGCCCTCCTCGACCAGGGCGGCGCGGCAGTCGACCAGGCGGGCGATCTCGGCGCCGTAGGTCTTGGCGCGGCCCGGCACCGAGGCGATGTCGGGCTCGTCGTACTGGCCGATGTCGGCGGTGTAGGTGCACGGGACGGCGCCCTTGTCGCGCATCCACGCGACGGCGACCGAGGTGTCGAGGCCGCCCGAGAAGGCGATGCCGACGCGCTCGCCGACCGGAAGAGAGGTGAGGACCTTGGACATAGGAAGAGTATGCATGAAGATGCATGACCATGCAATATCGGGTCGCGAGGTCCTGCCCCGCGGCCCGCCGCCCCGCCGCTGCGGCCGCTCCAGGGCAGGGCCCACGCTGCCGCCGGGACGTCCACCGCCGCCGGTCACGGTGCGTCGGGCGGCGGTGTGTCCTCCGGTTCGGCGGGGAGCGGGGCGAGCTGGGAGAGGTCGAGGCCCTGGCTGAACGTGGCGTCCTGGAAGTCGGCGTTCCCGAGCAGCGAGGCCCCGACGAAGGTCGCCTCCCGGTCGAAACGCGATCCGCGCAGCGCGAACCGCCCACGGCAGATGATGTGGTCGAAGTGCGCATGGTCGAGGAACGCGGAACCCTTGAACTCCGCGAGCCCCTCGAAGGTGGCGTAGGCGACGCTCATCCTGCCCCGGAACGTGGCTTCCCGCCATCGGGCGGTGCCGAAGAAGGTGGCGTAGTCGAACGACGCGTTCCCGGCGAATTCCGCGCGTCGGAAGACGGAGAGGCCTTCGAAGTCCGCGTAGTCGAAGGTGACCCGCTCGTCGAAACGGGTCTCGTCGAAGGTCGTCAGACCGTGGAAGGCCGCGTAGTCGAACGAGACGACACCCGCGAACCGGCTGTCGTCGAACGTGGCCCGTCCGCCGAAGGCCGCGTACGCGTACGACACGCGCCCGGTGGCCCGCATCCCGGGCATGAGCACTTCGTCGCCGAACTCGACGTAGGAGAAGGAGACGCCCTGCTCGAACGCGCTGTGCCGGAACCCGGCGGGCATCGCGAACCGGGCGTAGTTGAACAGGGCCGGGGCGCTGAACCTGGCCTCGTCGAAGGCGGCCGGCCCGCTGAACGACGCGTAGTCGAACGACGCCCGGGCCCCGAACCGGGCCCTGCCGAAGTCGGCCGTCCCGCTGAACGAGGCGTAGTCGAAGAAGGCCCCGGCCCCGAAGGTGGCCCGGTGGAACCCCGCCACCTCGAAGGTGGCGTAGCGGAACGACGCCTCCCCACGGAACTCGGCCCGGGTGAAGGACGGCGTGCCGAACACCGCGAAGTCGAAGGAGACGTCACCGGCGAACACCGCCTCGCCCCAGAAGCAGTCGCCGTCGAAGATGGCATGACTGAACACGGCTTCGCCCAGCCGCACTTCGGCAGTCTCCGCATCCTGCACCGCGTCCTGCAGCTCGCCCAGCAGCGCCTGGGTGAACGAGGTGCCGGAGAAGTCGACGGCCGCACCGGGTCCGAGCGTCGCCAGATACTCGGCCCGCTGGGCGGGTGACACGTGGGCCAGGCACCGCTCGTACCCGGGGAGCTGGATACCCGTACAGCCGACCGGGTCGTCGTCCGTCGCCCCGACTCCGCAGCACGCCCAGGACGGGCCCGGTCCGGTCCTGCCGCCCGCCTCCGTGAGCGTGTCGACGATGGCCAGACCGAGGCGGGCAGGGCTACCGGTGTACAGCCAGCCGTCCGGGCGGTCCGGCGCCGTGGAGGTGAGCGGGAAGAACTGCTGCCCCCCCGGCGGGCCCAGGACCTCCATGGCCTCGCGCCGGAGCGACGGTGACAGCGCGAGGAAGACGGGCTCGGCATCCTCTACCGCCCGGCGGAGTGCCAGCCGGAAGTCGTCGTGCCGGGCGAGGCCGCTCGCCTCGCCCGCCGCTTCCCCGGCCGCCTCGCCGGCGGCGGCGATCCCCAGCGTCACGACGGTGTCCTGGAACCCCGCGCTGTACCTGCTCACCGCCTCCGGCAGAGCGGCGAGCAGCCGGCCCGCTCCGAGCAGCGCGTCGGGGCCGTCGATCACGACCATCTGGTCGGGGATCCCGGACCCCTCGGGCCGCTCGATCACGCTCCCGCCGACACCCGCCTCGCGCATGACCTCCCTCAGGACGCCCGCGACACCTCGCTCGATCTCCAGGGGAGATCGCGAAGGGCCGACGGATCCTCGCCTCCAGTTCGCCTTCACCTCGACGGCCAGCCAGACAGGGAGGTGCGGGTCGGCAGCCGGGGCCGTTTCGTGCCCCTCGCCGCCGACAGCCTCCAGCTCGTACGGCCGGCTCATGTACCGGGCAAGGGCGTTACGGAAGCCCCGGTCCCGCAGAAGGCTCGCGGCGGACACGGCGTAGAGCCGGGAGAAGTCGTGCTGCCTCTTGGCGAGCATGCCGAGGAAGGCCCCCTCGTGGGAGACCAGGGCCCCGGAGACCGGCGACCACCTCGCACCGTGGGGGATGATCATGATGTGCTCGTCGACGGCCTCCGGAACCGCCTCTCCGGTCAGCACGACGCGCATACCCGGCGTCTGCGAGCCGTCGATGCGCACCGGCAGCGGGCTGTCCCCGGACGGGCTCACCCAGCGGAGGCGGGTCGGCAGCAGTCGCTCCCACTCGGCCCCGTCGAGGAGGCTCCCGTTAGCGATCATCAGGGCGGCGTCCAGTTCGCCTTCCCCCTGCCATCCCCCCTGCCACACCTGTCGGCAGACGAACTCCGGGCCGTCCCTGCGGACCCGGTACGGGGCTTCGTGCCCGCTCACGACGTGGGCACACGTCAGCACGAGCCGTGGCGTCAGCAGAATGCCGGTACCGCGCACCCTCCCGTCCGAACCCAGGACGTCGACGATGCGCTCGGCGATGGATCGGTCCGGCGCAGCCACCGGGGCATTCGCGGCCGACTCCCCTGCCGCCGCCGGTCGTTGCTCCGCGAACGGCAGCCGGTCCTCGTGCACCGGGCGCCCGCCCGCGACGCCCTCGGTCGCACCGCCCCCGACCCGCGTCGCCGAGAACTCCCGCCCCGTGCCGCGGTTGCCCTCCAGGTAGTCCCACACGCTGTACCGGACCAGCTCGCGCACCGCCGCGACGTCGCTGCGGAGTTGGGAGCCCAGGAGTACCTCGCGCACACCGGGCAGGAAGTCGAACTCCAGCTCGTCGGGCGAGGTGTCGGCGGGCCAGGAGTCCCAGGGGGCGAGGAGGCCGCCGAGCGCCACCTCCGCCAGGTGGCCGTGCTCAGACGAGTCGAACATGGACCGGCGGACGAGGGTCATGACGGGCAGCGTCAGCGGGACCGCCGCGAGGTGGGCGGCGAGTTGCTGGGCGGTGGGCGAGGCGTTGGCCCGGAAGCGCTCGACGGCGGCGGAACCGTGCAGGGCGGGGGTGGGCACGCCGTGATGCACGGGGCCGGAATGCTCCGCCGTACGCGGGGTCGCGTCGAGCGGCAGGCAGAGCATGCGCCGCCACCGTCCGTCGCCCGAGACCAGGCGGGCGAGGCGGGACAGGCTCTCCGGCGAGGCGTCCAGCACGGGCACCACGGGCCCGCCCGCCGCGGCCGCCGTCCTCCCCCGGCGGCGCCCCGGTCGGGACCGGCGCGCGGTGGCGACGCGCTGCCAGGCGCCGGTCGCGGCGGCGGGCCGGTCCGCGCGGAGCGCGAAGGGCGCCGGCCGGACGGCGCCGCGCGTCCACAGCCGTTCCGGCAGGACGTTGAGCAGAGCCACCGCGTTGTGTCCGGACCAGTGGCGCAGCACGTCGTGGAGGGCGGACGACCGCCAGCCGTCCGCCACGGTGTCCGTGAGGACCAGGATCAGCCGCCGTCCCGACGGGTCCGCGATCTCCGCCGGGTGGCGCGGTGCCGCCCCTCGTCCGTGGGACACCATGGGGGTGCCGTCCGCGTCGGTGCCCGTCAGGAACCAGCGGCGTACGTCGCGGAAGACCCCGCTGCGGGTCAGTGTGCGCAGCAGTTCGTCGACGAGGTCGGTCCACAGCAGCATGGAGTGGTGCGTGTCCACGACGAGGGCCAGGTCCAGCCAGCGGCTCTCGGCCGGGCGCAGCACCGGGGACAGCGCGAACTGCTCGATGCTGCGTTCCACGGTGCGCCGCTCGTCGAGCTGGTCCCCGGGCCCGCCGATCGCGCGCCGTCCGACCGGCCGCAGGGCGCGCATCACGTCCAGGGGGTGCTGCAGCGCCGCGGCCCGGGGCACCCGTACCGGCATACCCCGGCGGCCCTCGGTCCGCTCGCCCGTCCGCCCCGCCGATCCGGGGAACAGCTGAGCCGCCGGCCGACCGGGTACGGGAGCGCTGTCGTCGCCCGCCGTACCGTGCCGCTCGCTCTCGTCCGGTACGGTCGGCTCCGCCTCCGGGTGGGCCGGGCGCCGGGAGGCGCCGTCCACCCGCGCGGCGAGCCAGAGGATGTCGGCGAGCTCCGCCGGATCGGCGTCCGCGCCGCCCTCGGCGAAGCCCGCCAGCAGCTCCTCGATCACGCGACGGCCCGGCTCACGCCGACGGTCCCGTCAGGTGCTGCAGCACCGTCGCGAGGAAGCGGTCGCGCTCCTCGGGGCCGGCCCAGGCCCTGCTCATCCGGAGCTGGATGGCGTTGAGCAACTGGTCGGTGGCCAGGTCGCCGTCGGCGCTGCGGTCGATGAACTCCTGCATGAGTTCCAGGTATGCGGCGTTCCCCGGCTCCGTGACGTCGACCTCGAGCCGTCGGAGGATGATGCGGGCCAGCTTCTCGGGGCCGGGCGGTTCGAGGTGGAGGCGTACGCAGCGGCGCAGGAAGGCGGGCGGGAAGTCCCGTTCCCCGTTGCTCGTGAGGACGACGACGGGGAAGTACCGGCACTGCACCCGGCCGGCGTCGATGGTGACGAAGGCGTCCGGCGCGTCGTCGGTCGCGATGCCGACGGACGGTTCGTCGCGGGCGAGGCGGGCGAGTTCGGGGATCTCGAACCCGCCGTCCTCGAAGAGGGTGAGCAGGTCGCCGGGCAGGTCGATGTCGCTCTTGTCGATCTCGTCGATCAGCAGCACCCGGGGCCGGTCCTGCGGGAGGAACGCCGTCCCGAGGGGGCCCAGCCGCAGGTACCGGCCGATGGCACCGGCGGAAGCGGGCGGCGGGACGGGGTCCGTGGCGGCCCCCCTCGTCGTCCGTTCGGCGGCGTGCCTCGCTCCCGGCCGCAGATGCTCCAGGTTGGCCTCCTGCAGCCGCCCGATGGCGTCGTACAGATACAGCCCGTCATGCAGCGCGGTGCGGCTGGAGATGGGCCAGCGCAGGACCGGTCCGAGGCCGAGGTCGGCGGCGACGCTGTACGCGAGAGTCGACTTGCCGACACCCGGCTTGCCCGTGATCAGCAGCGGCCTGCGCAGGTGGAGCGCGGTGTTGACGATGTCCGTCTCCGGCTCCTCGGGTACGTACCCCTCGCCGCGCTCCACGGTCCGCTCCCACGCCGGACCGCTGCACGGCGGCGGGACGTACCCGGGGTCGGGGGAGCCGTGGAACTTCCGCCATGGCGGCGGGGGCAGTTCCTCGAGGCGGCGGAGCCGGTCCTCGGTGTCGCCGGCTCCCCGGTAGAGCCACCAGTCCTTCACCACTGCCTCCATCGGGGCCGGAGAACGTCTGTCGTCGTCGGTGCGTCGTTCATGCCAGGGACCGGGTCTCCATCGGGTACTCGGGATCGTCCCACAGCAGGGCCAACCGGCCGTCGCCGCAACCCTGTCGGCCGATGCCGGAGGCGCCGGCACGCCGCAGTTCCAGAATGCGCCGGGGCAGCGCGAGGACGTCCAGCCCGTCGAGTCCGACGCCCTCGGGCGGCAGGAGCGCCGGGATGTCTGCCTCGGGCGCCCCGGGCCGCCGCCAGACGGCCACCGGCACGCCGCCCTCCAGGACGGCGTCGAGCACGTCGGAGGTCCGGTCCGGCGACGTATCGGCCACCACGCAGGCGGGGGCGGCGTCCGCGCCGAGGTCCACGCCGAGCACGTCGGTCACCTGCTCGTCCTCGACGACCCGCACGGCCCGTTCGTGCCTGCCGCCCTGGGTCCGCAGCCAGCGCCACTTGTGCTGCCACTGCTCCCATGCGGCGTGATCGCCCCGGCGCTCCTCCGGGCAGCGCACGACCACCTCGTAGAGCATGCCGAGCGGCCTCGTCCTCCTCGCCCGGGGCACCGCCCACTGGTCGAAGTCGGTCTCCAGCAGCTCGAAGGGCACGTGGAACTCCAGGCGCGTCACGGCTGGGTACGCGTCGCCGCCCGCGTCGGGCCCGTTCAACGTGCGGGCGACGTAGGCGAGTTGGCGTACGAGCTCCTCCCGCACCTCGTCGAGGCTCAGCGGGCGGCCCTCGGACTCCCAGATCGCCTCGGTCACCGCGCGCCGCAGCCAGATCCGGACCAGGTACCGGTCGTCGTCCGTGGCGGCGGGGTCCAGCCGCAGGTGCAGCACGGTCGTGCGGGGCGCGGGCGGCGGAGGCGGGAGCGGCGGGACGGAGAGCCGTTCCCGCGTCGTGTCGACCCAGGCCCGCAGCCCGGCGGCCCATTCAGGGTCGTCCTGTCCGCAGCGGTCGGCGAGGAACCGCACGAACGGCACGACCAGCGGAACGTCGACGCGTCCGCCCTGGCGGTCGTCGAGGTCCTTCGCGACGTCGAGCAGGGTGTCTCCCGGGAGCCCGCCACGGACCGGTGTCGTGCAGTCGGCGACCGTGAAGGCCCAGGCGTACGCGTCGTACGCGCATCGGGGCAGGAGCCGGTCCCCGAAGAGGGCCCCGATGCCGTCCCAGGCGGCCTGGTCGAGGCGGGCCGCGCCCGGCGCGGGGAACTGGTCGTCGTCAAGGAAGGAGCACTCGTCCCAGCCGCGGTCGACGACGAACTGCGGCAGTTGCCAGCCCTCGCCGCGGTCGCGCATGTCCTGGAACCGCCGGTGGAGGGAGCGGCCTATCCGGGCGAGTTCGTCCACGCCGTCGGGCAGGGCGCGTTGCCCGAGTTCGCCGAGCAGTGCGTCGGTGAACTGGCCGGCGGCCCGCTCCGCGTCGTTCTTCGCGGTCTCGCCCGGCCGGGCGGCGTACAGACGGAACTGCCGCCGGCCCACCTGGGTGGTGCCGCCGCCGTAGTCGTTGCCGCCGAAGTTCAGCCGGCCGTCGCGGCCCGCGTCGACGCGGCAGGCGTCGACGAGCGCGGCCTGGAGCGGGAACCGGTGCCCCTTGACCCGGTCGGTGCGCCACCAGCCGAGCATCGACTCGAGGTTGAGGTGCCGGATCTGGCCCTCGTGGGCGTCGGCGCAGGGCAGCAGCATCTCCCGGTTCGCGCCGAGAAAGCCGTGCCCGGCCCAGAAGATCCACAGCAAGTCGCCGTCACACGACGGGAGTTCGACCTGGAGGGCGTTCTTCACGTTCTCCTCGGTCGCGGGCCGGACCGTGCGGTGCAGGGCCCGCAGCCCGTCGGTGGCGGACCAGTCCAGCGCGTCCGGCTGCAGCGGGGACAGGAGCAGCCGGACGTTGCCCGGCGGCACCCCGGCCGGCCCGGTGAGCCACCCGGCGAAGCGCAGGGCGTCGCGGGCGGCCCCGCGCAGGTTCCACCCGGGGCTGATCGCGTACTGCTCGACACCGGCCACGAAGGCGAACGTCCGCTCCGGGCACAGGGGTCGGGGCAGCAGACCGCGTACCGTCACCCGGTCTCCGCGACGGCGCGCGCGATCCGGTCGTAGACGGTGCCGAGCTTGAAGTAGGCGCTGTGGCAGGGGAGGAAGGGCTGCTTGCTGCTCACCTCGTGGTCGGTGACCCGGGGGTCGTCCGGGAAGACCGGCTCGGCGAGGAAGGCGAGCAGGTCCTGCCGGTCGAAGATGTTGAGCCAGCGGGGGAAGCCCTCCGGCAGCGCCTCGCCCGGCGCGAGGCCGGTGAGGGCGCCCATCTCGTACAGGAAGGGGGCCTGCGAGCCGACGGTGACGAGCAGGCGCACGTCGGAGAGGGGTGCGCCCTCGGCGGAGCGCAGCGCCAGCAGGTCGACGAGCGCGATACCGCCCAGGCTGTGGCCGATCAGCACGGTGGGCCCCGGCTCCTCGGCGATCCGCTCGCGCAGGAAGTCGCGCAGGGCCGCGCCCCGGGCCTGGTAGCGGAGGATGTCGCCGACGAACGGCGTGGCTCCGGTGGTGAGCGAACCGCGCCACGCGTTGAGCACCGGCTGGGTCGTGACCCGCATCGCGAGCCTGCCCAGCACGGCGGCGGCGCGGCCGCCGGGCATCCGGGCGTCCCCGCCGAGCCGGGCGGTGAGGAGCTCCACCAGCCGGTCCCGCTCGTCGCCGGTGCAGTCGGCGTCCCCGCCGGCAGCGGCCAGCACCGCGGCGACCACGGCACGGGCGAGCGCGGTGGCCAGCTCCCGGGCATGGGAGTCCTCCGTGGCGTTCAGCGCGGCGCGGTCGGCCTCCTCGGACCGAGCGACGTCCTCGATCGCCGCGCCGAAGCGCTCGTACAACCCGGTGTCCCGCAGCAGGGCTCCGACTTCGTCCCCTTCGTCGGGCTCCGGCGGCAGCTTGCCGAGCAGTTCCAGAACCTCGGCCCCGGCCGGACGCACCCCGGGCATCGCGAACCCGCTCGCACTGTCCCACCCGACCTCGGCGAGGACCCGCACTTCACACAGTGGATCGGTGAGCAGCAGCGCCCACTCGGCGGCGACCCGGTCCGGCGGAGCGTCCCCGCCCACCCCACGGGTCCCGTGAAGCCCCGGCACCGAAGCCCCCTGAGCACTCAGCTCGGCCCCGAACCGATCCCCCCAGTAGCAAGACGCGACGGTGGCCCGGGGAAACCGCGCCATCACCCGCTCACGAACCAGCCCGAACAACACGTCGTGCCGCTCCCGCCGCACCCCGGTCCCATGAACGAATAAAAACCGCACCGCGCCCCCCATCGACTCCCCCACGACCCCCGCGCGAGGCATGCTAACGCGAAGATGACTTCTGATCAGTTCCCCTTGACAATGAAGGCCATGGAGATCACCGTCCAGTGGATCCGGACGTCCTGGACGAAAGCGTCCCGGGGAGGGGAAGCTGCGGCGCGCGGGAACGCAGCCCCCGTCGGCTTGGCTCTCCCACCTCCCGAGACCGCCACCTCCGCGCACGTGGTGCGCATGCACGAGCGCGACGACTTCGCGCCCTACGACACCCAGGTGGACCGCCGCGAAGTCGCCGTCCAGCTCAGGGAATCCGACGGACGCCTACGCGTCCTCCCCCGAGTCGAGCCCCTGTACGCCCTGCCGCCCCAAGCCTCGAAGCCGCCCGCGACAGCCTCTTCTCCGGCGTGGATTCCGTCCGGGACCGGTAGCGCCGGGTCTCAGCGGCTCGTGTACGGGAGGAGGGCCATCTCCCGGGCGTTCTTGACCGCCCTGGCGAGGGCACGCTGCTGCTGCGCGGTCACGCGGGTGACGCGGCGGCTGCGGATCTTGCCGCGGTCGGAGATGAACCTGCGGAGCAGGTCGGTGTCCTTGTAGTCGATGTACGTGATGCCGGCCGCGTCCAGTGGGTTGGGGCGGGCCTTGGCGGGCTTGCGGGGGTCGGGGCGTCGGGCCACGGGGCGGCTCCTTCGGGTGGGCGTTCCGGTCGGGTCGTACGGGGGTCAGGCGGCGTCGAGGAGGGAGTCGAAGGCGGCGGGCAGGCGCTTCCACGCCTCGCGCCCCGCCCGGTACTCGGCGTCCGTCAGCAGGCAGGAGTCGAGCAGGCGCTCCAGGCCCTCCCGGTCGAGGCCGGGCGACGTGAAGACGAGGTGCTGGCAGCAGTCGCCGTGCTCGGGGTGCCAGTCGAGCGCGGCCGCCGCCCGGCGCACGGGCGGCACCAACTCCCAGGCGGCGTCCGGCAGTGACGCCAGCCAGGGGCCGGTGTTCTCCACGGACAGCGCGCCACCGGCCGCGTCCCAGGCGAGCAGCGTGTCGGGACGGTCGGCGAGCCAGAACCGGCCGCGGCTGCGCGCGGCGGCACAGCACAGGTCCTCGAGCGCCTGGTAGAGGCGCTCGGGGTGGAAGGGCCGGTGCCGGCGCCAGACGAGCGTGGTGACGCCCGCCTCGTCGGCGTCCTGAGGCAGCAGCGCACAGGCAGGGTGCTGTGCGGCCGCGGCGGCCGCGACGTCGAAGCCGGCGAGCGCCGCCCGCGCGAGGTCGACGGACGCGGCGGGCACCTGCCGGGCGGTGGGGTGCAGTTGGGTGAGGAGCGCGCGGTCCTCGTCGTCGGCGTCCGCGCTGTCGACGACGGCGAGGACCGGGGGGTACTCCAGCTGGCGGGCCCACGTGTCACCGACGGTCCGCCGGTCGGTGGGGGCGGCGGCGAGGCCGGCCTCGGCCAGGTCGTCGCCGTTGCCGAGGTACGGCAGGACGAGCGCGGGGTCGACGGCGGTGATCACGCCCGTCACGGTCAGCCGTTCGCCACCGTGTGCGGCGATGACCTCCGCCATGGCCTTCGGCTCGACGGAGTCCCACAGCTCGACGACGGCGAGCCGGGTCGTGCCGTCGCCGGCGAGCCGTTGCAGTTCGGGGACGAGGTCCTCGCGCAGCGCGCAGCAGGCGCAGTCGTTGACCAGAGGTGTCTCCCCTCGGGACAGGACGCCGCCGGCGTCGCGGACCGTGCGCCGCACGACCCCGTCGGCGGCGCCGGCCAGGTCGTGGTGCAGGGCCACGCTGCCCGGCACCGTCCGCAGGAGTCGCTCGACGACCTCCCTGCGCGCGTCGGCATGGAGCCCGGCGACGACGGCGACGGGCATCTGGTGCACGTGGCTCACCGGCGGGCCCCGTAGCGGCGCTCGAAGCGCTCGACGCGGCCGGCGGTGTCGAGGACGCGTGCGGTGCCCGTGTAGTAGGGGTGGCTCGCCGAGGAGATCTCCACGTCGACGAGGGGGTAGGTGTTGCCGTCCTCCCAGGTGATCGTCTTGTCGCTGGTCATCGTCGAGCCGGTGAGGAAGGCGGTGCCGGAGGCGGAGTCGCGGAAGACGACGGGCCCGTAGGCCGGGTGGATCCCGGGCTTCATGGCGGGGACCTTTCGGTAACGGATGCGGAGTCGGATACGTCGGATACGGAGGGGAGGGGTCAGCGCTCTTCGCGGAAGTCCACGTGGCGCCCGACGACGGGGTCGTACTTGCGGAGCACCAGGCGGTCGGGGTCGTTGCGGCGGTTCTTGCGGGTGACGTAGGTGAAGCCGGTGCCTGCAGTGGACCGGATCTTGATGACGGGGCGGATCTCGTTGCGTGCCATGAGGGCTAGTATATGACAACGGTTTTCATTTCCGAAAACCCCTGATCGAGAGAGGCACCGAGCCATGTCCGCCCACTGCCAGCTGACCGGTACCAAGCCGGGATTCGGCAACCACATCTCCCACTCGCACCGGCGCACCCCGCGCCGCTTCGACCCGAACATCCAGCGCAAGCGCTACTGGCTGCCCAGCGAGGGGCGATACGTCCGACTGACGCTCAGCGCTCGCGCGATCAAGACCGTCGACGCGATCGGCGTCGAGGCGGCCGTGGCGCGCATCCGCGCACGCGGAGGGAAGGTCTGATGGCGAAGAGCAGCAAGATCGCCAAGAACGAGCGGCGCAAGGCGGTCGTCGCGCGGTACGCCGCCCGCCGCGCCGAGCTCAAAGCGGTCGTTCGCCGGCCGCAATCCACGCCAGCCGAGCGGGAGGCGGCGCTCGCGGAGCTGCGCCGGCAACCGCGGGACGCCAGCGCCACCCGGGTACGCAACCGCGACAGCGTGGACGGCCGTCCACGGGGTTACCTCCGGAAGTTCGGGCTCTCCCGGGTCCGGACCCGCGAGCAGGCCCATGCCGGATTCCTGCCCGGAGTGACCAAGTCCTCCTGGTAGACCCCTTGGCCGGACGCGGGCGGGCGCCCCGACGACGGGCCCGCCCGCGCACCCCCTCGGTGCCCCGCCGCGTGATGGGCGAGGGCTCGTCGCCTCATTGCGGGTCCGGGTGAGCCTTCGATCTAATGCCTGGTGTTCGGCAGCGGCGACCCCGACTCCGACGTGCGCCAAGGCGTCCTCCCTCGCCGTAGGACGAGTTCCCCGCTGCTTCTGACCACCGTCACGTACGCATGAAAGGACTCCTGTGGCTTCCTTACGCGCCGCCGTCGCCCTCCCCCTCGCCGCCGTCTCCCTGGCGCTGGCGACCCCGCCCGCCTCGGCGGCCGGGGCGGCCGCCGTCACCGTCGAGGAGGCCCGGCTCGACCGGGCAGCACCCCAGGAGATCCTGCGGCGCAGTGGATTCGCCTCCCTGGCACCGGAGTTCGCCGACGCGCTCGCCGGCGCCGGCTCCTTCGCGGCGGCCGAGCGGACGGTGGGCCGGTACGGTTCGGAGCTCTGGCGGCGGGCCGTGGACCGGGCGCAGGGGCGCGGGGACGCGGGCGGCGACCTCTCGCGGGACGACGACCGGCCGCTGTACTGGTCCCGGATCGCACTCATCCGTGAACTGCGCGCCTGGCAACCCGGGTTCACGATCACCGAAGAGGGCCGGGCCCGGCTGCTCGACCGGCTCGAACGGTCCTCACGCGGCCAGGACTCGATCCGCCACCCCGCCGGGAAGGGCGTGAAGCGGATCCTGCTGACCGGCTTCGACCCGTTCACGCTCGACCGCGACACCCGCATCAGCAACCCCTCCGGGGCCACCGCTCTCGCCCTGGACGGCACCTGGCTGCGCACCTCCGACGGCTCCCTCGCCCGGGTCGAGACGGCCGTCTTCCCCGTCCGCTGGCAGGACTTCACCGACGGCACGGTCGAACGGACGCTGCGCCCGCACTTGTCGAACGTGGACCTGTTCACCACGGTGAGCCAGGGCCGGCCCGGCCGCTTCGACATCGAGCGGACCAACGGGGCCTGGCGCGGCGGCTTCCCCGACAACGAGAACCTGTCCCGCACGGAGACGGTGCCCGTCGCCGATCCGGCCACGCAGCCCCAGTGGACGTCGACGACCCTCCCGTACGCGGCGATCACCGCCGCCTCCACCGGCCGCTTCCCGGTGTACGACAACACCTCGGTGACCGAGCTCCCGGCCGGGGCGGACAAGCCCGTGGTCCGCCCCGACGGGCCGACGCCCGGCTCCCTCGCCCGGGCGGGCGGCGGCGGGGACTACCTGTCCAACGAGATCGCCTACCGCGCCACCCTGCTGCGCGACCGCCTCGGCCTGACCCGGCTGCCCGGCGGCCATGTGCACACACCGGTCCTCCGGTTCGGCGCGGGGAACACCGACCCGGCGACCGGCACGGTCACCGACACCGAGTTCGTACGGAACCGGCTCGACATCATCGCCCAGGTACGGGCGATCGTCGCCGTGGCCGCCGCCTCCCGGTAGGAGCCGGACGCGGACCGGAATCCGCCCCACCCCATGGGGCGGATGTCCCCCATGGCGAGGGAAAACGGAGCATGCCGGCATTCACCCGCTGTATCCCCCGGTTACTTCTGAGTCACCTCTCTGTTCGGGTACGGTCCGGAGCTGCTTGATCCGCTTCTCGCTCCCACCCGCTGTGAGGACCCGATGCTCGCCAGTGAAGTCCCCGCCCGTCGTGCCCGTCGGGGGTGCGGCTGCCCCGTTGCCGGTCTGCGGTACGTCCGGGTCCGGTGCCGCCGAATAGGGGGCGGCGAAGGGGGGATCCTATGAGGTTTCGCCTCGGCCGCCCCGGCAGAAGGCCCGACGGCCCGCACCCGGACGATCCGGCGCCCGCCTCGCCTCCGCCTCCGCCCCCACCCCCGCCGCCCGGCGAGCCCCCCGCGCCCGCCGTCGAGCTCCCGGTCGAACCCGCCGCCGAGCCCGCCGTCGCCGAGGCGCCTCTGTCCGCCCACGAGATCCAGCTCATCCGTGCCTCGGTCACCGTCGTGGAGCCACTCGCCGCGGACATGACGGTCTACTTCTACGCGATCCTCTTCGCCCGCCACCCCGAGGTGCGGCCCCTGTTCCCCACGGGAATGGACACCCAGCGCGGTCGCCTGCTGCGCGCGCTGCTCCGCATCGTCGACCTGGTCGACGATCCCGAGAACCTCGTCCGCTTCTGCGGGCACCTCGGGCGCGACCACCGGAAGTTCGGCACCGTCCGCGAGCACTTCCCCGCCGTGGGAGCGTGCCTCCTCGATTCTCTCGCCCGGTACGCCGGTGACGCCTGGACCCCCGACATCGCCGCCGCGTGGACCAAGGCGTACGGGATCGTGGCCGACGTCATGATCGCCGCCGCGGAGGAGGACGCGAAGGCCCGGCCGGCCGTCTGGCCCGCCACGATCGTGCGCCAGGTCCCCTGCGGGCACGGCATCAGCGAGCTCACCCTGCTTCCCGACACGCCCTACGAGCACGCCGCCGGCCAGTTCGCCGGCGTCGAGACGCCCTGGCACCCCAGGCAGTGGCGCTACTACTCGCCCGCCAACGCGCCCCGCGAGGACGGCACCCTCACCCTCCACGTCAGGGCGGTGCCCGGCGGCACGGTGAGCAGCGCGCTGGTGCACCGGGCCCAGGTCGGCGACGTGCTCCGGCTCGGACCGCCGATGGGCGACATGGTCCTGGACGCCGCCGTCAACAAACGCCTGCTCTGCGTGGCCGGCGGCACCGGCCTGGCGCCCATCCGCGCGCTCGTCGAAGAAGTGGCCCGCCGCGGCGGCCGGCACGAGGTCGACCTCTTCTTCGGCGCCCGCACGGGCTCCGAGCTGTACGGCGTGGACGACATGCTGCGCATGGCGCAGCGGCACCACTGGCTGACGGTCAGGGGGGCGGTCTCCGACGAGTACATCCCCGGGATCCGGGGCTCCCTGCCGAAGGTCCTCGCCGAGTACGGACCGTGGTACCAGCACGACGCCTTCCTCAGCGGTCCGGCCGCCATGGTCACCTCGGCCAAGGAGACGCTCACGCTCGGCGGCACCTCGCCGGACCGCATCCATCACGACCCGTTCGACACCCCCGTCCTCGACGCCCCCGTACGCGACACCCTCTGAAACGCCGTCCCGCACCCCCCAACGCCGTCCCGCACCCCCCAACGCCGTCCCGCACCCCCCATCCCCCCTCATCCCTGGCTGGAGAACACTCCGTGACTTCGCGCCCGACGCCCTTCGGATCAGCCGGCGAACACCTTCTGCAGCAGCAGCTGGGCACCGCCGACCGCGCCCACAGGTTCTACGACCAGCAGGTACGCCCCTGCCTCACCCCGCAGATGCGGGACTTCATCGGCCACCAGACCATGGTCTTCCTGGCCACCGCCGACTCACGCGGGGAGTGCGACGCCAGCTTCCGGGCGGGCCCGCCGGGGTTCGTCCACGTGATCGACGAACACACCCTGGCCTACCCGGAGTTCCGCGGGAACGGCGTGCTCGCCAGCGCCGGCAACATCACGGAGAACCCCCATCTCGGCATGCTGTTCGTGGACTTCACCCGCGACCGCATAGGACTGCACGTCAACGGCGTGGCCCGCCTGTACGCCGACACGGACCTGCGCGCGCTGCACCCGGGACTGCCGACCGACGTCGCGCCGGGCCGCAGCCCCGAGCTGTGGGTGCACCTGAGCGTCGAGGAGGCGTACATCCACTGCTCCAAGTACATCCCGCACCTGACGGAGTCCCCGCGCCCCGCCCCTCAGGACAGCGCCACCCGCCCCAAGGACGCCCAGTACTTCACCGGCCCGCGCCACGCCGCCCACCCGTCATCCCACTGACGGCGGCGGTCCGGCCGAACAGACGGCCGCCCGGGTCGACACCCGTGACGCGCCCGTCGACGGACTCGAATCCTGAGCTGAGCGAAAGACCACTGCGACACACCTTCACCAAGTTCAAGCACTTAGTTCAAGTAGAGTGGCGAGCATGGCCAGGAACACCCTCACCCCCGACCAGATCGTCCGCGCCGCGATCGAACTCCTCGACCAGGAAGGACTCGACGGCCTCAACATGCGCAGCCTGGGCGCGCGGCTCGGCGCGGCCGCGACCGCCGTCTACTGGCACATCAAGACCAAGGACGAGCTCGTCCGGCTCGCCGGGGACACGGTGTGGAACGAGGTCGAGCTTCCCGACCTCGACGCGCTGGAGTGGCGGGCGGCCGCGGCCGCCATGGCCGGCAGCATGCACGCGATGCTCAACCGGCACCCGTGGCTCGGCCAGGCCTTCGGCAGCCACCTGCTCTACGGCCCCGGCAAGGCCCGGCACGACGACCACAGCCTCGCCCTGTACGAGAAGGCCGGCTTCACCCCCGCCGACGCCGACCGGGCGGCGGCCACCGTCTTCGTGTACGTCCTCGGCAGCGCGCTGGGCGCCGCCGCGCAGGTCTCGCTGACCCGGCGGCTGAGCAAGAGTGGCGACCCGGAGAAGGAGCTGGCGGACACGATGGCGGCGGCCACCGAGGTCGCCATGGCCTTCCCTCGCCTCCGGGACCGCCTGGACTCCGCCGCGGCCCAGTACACCGCAGCCCCCGACCGCACCTTCGAGTTCGGTCTGGCCGCGGTCCTCGACGGCTTCGAGGCGCGGCTGGCGGAGCGGGCGGAGTAGACGGAGCCGGCGGAGTCGAGGGCACCGCGCTGGTTCTGGAGGAGGCGCTGCCACAGGTGTTCCGGTTCGGCCTCGGGGATCAGGACGGTGACCCGGGTTCCCGGTTCAGCGGTGCGCAGCCCGCGTACGTACGCGCTGACGGGCCGGCCGAGCGAGCGGCGCTCCGCGGGCAGCCGGACGAGTTCGACGCCCTGGTTCCACAGGGCCCACTCCCGCTCCAGGGCCTCGATGGCCGCCAGGTCCTCGGCGTCCGGGTGGCAGACGGTGACCGCCCGGACCTCGTCGCCGAGGGAGACGGCCGCTGTGAGGGCCGCGGTGAGGGCCTCGCTGGTGAGCCGGGTGAGCGAGGAGACGGGGACGAGGACGAGGGAGCGCTCGCGGTGCGGCGGCTCGGGGACGCGGCCGACACCCAGGCGCTCGCCGATCCGCCCGTACGTGCGGTGGACGGCCTCGAAGGCGAGCACGAGGACGGGCAGATGGATCACGATCAGCCAGGCCCCGTCGTGGAACTCGAGTACCGCCCCTGACCCCGCCCGCGTCGCCGCCGGCCCACACGCCGGCGGTCGCGGTGAGCGTCAGGCGCGGCCGCGGAGGACGAAGGCGGTGACGTGCGGCAGCGGGTACGGCAGGCAGGGACGGCGGGACGCGGTCATGCCGTTGCGTGGTGGAGGGAGTCCAGGTCGGCCAGTTCGTCCTCGGTGAGGCGCAGAGAGCCCGCCGCCACGTTCTGGGCGAGGTGATCGAGGTCGCCGGTGCCGGGGATGGCCAGGACGTGCGGGCCGCGGTGCAGCGTCCAGGCCAGCCGGACCTGGGCGGTGCTCACCCCACGGGCGCGGGCGACGGCCTGAACTGTGCCGCTGTCGTGCGCGGGTGCGCCGACCGTGCGTCCGCTGCCGGCGATCGAGTAGAACGGCACGAACGCGATGCGCTGTTCACCGCACCGGCGCAGAAGCTCCTCCTGTTCGGGCGATACGCCGATGCCGTACATGTTCTGGACGCAGACCACCGGCGCGATGGCCTGGGCCTCGGCGAGGTGGTGGGGGCGGATGTTGGACAGGCCCAGGTGGCGGATGAGTCCGGCGGCACGCAGTTCGGCGAGCGCGCCGAAGCGGTCGGCGATGGAGTCGGTGCCGACGATGCGCAGGTTGACCACGTCGAGGTGGTCGCGCCCGAGTTGGCGCAGATTCTCCTCGACCTGGCCGCGCAGCTGCTCGGGAGTGGCGTGCGGCAGCCAGTCGCCGGCAGGGTCGCGGCCGGGGCCGACCTTGGTGGCGATGACGAGGTCGTCCGAGTAGGGCGCCAGGGCGCGGCTGATCAGCTCGTTGGCGCAGCGCAACGGCGAGAAGTAGAACGCGGCGGTGTCGATGTGGTTCACACCGAGCTCAACTGCCCGGCGCAGCACCTTGATCGCCTCGTCGCGGTCGCGTGGGACGGCGTCGGGCACCAGCGCCTCGCCGTGCTGGGGCAGGCGCATCGTGCCGAAGCCGATCCGGTTGACCGTGCGGTCGCCGAGTTTCCAAGTACCCGACGCCGCCGCGGTGATCGTCTGTGAGGTCGTGGTCATGGCGGCATGATCGGTGCGCGGTAGCCTGGCGGGCCATTGATTCACGCATATCCGAATCCGCCGGGGGGGGTGGTGTCGTGGCGGAACTGGCGTTCTCGGCGAACGATCTCGCGCAGGTGCGGTTCGCCGTCTCGCCGATGTGGGAGGTCGCGCCCGGCTTCCGGCTGCTGACGTCGCACACGATGCACTCGACGCATCCGGTACACCGGCCCTGGATCGAGCAGGTGCGGCCACGCGTGACGGCCGCCGGCCTGGACCGAGGATGGCTTGCCGAGCTGATCGGCCCCTCCGGCTACGTCCCCGACTTCCTCACCCCGGCCCCCGCAGGGCCGGCCGTCGCACCGGCGGACGAGTGGGAGGCGATCGCGGCCACGCCCGCCGACCGGGTGCGCCGGGACCTCGAGCACCTCGCCCGCCATCAGGGACACCTCGGCCCCCGGCTCTCCGGCCTGTACGCCGACCCGCCCGCCCGTCTGGCCAAGGTCGTACAAGAGGCCGAAACGTACTGGGAGCTGGCACTCGCCCCGTACTGGGCGCGGATCAGGGCCGTGCTGGACGCCGACGTCTTCCACCGTGCCCGCACCGTCGCCGAGCACGGCACGGGGCGCCTCTTCAACGACCTGCACGACTCGGTGAGTTGGAACGACAACGCACTCAGGCTGGTCCGCCGGAAACGAGACATGCCCCGCGCGTCCGCAGGCGCGGGCCTGCTGCTGATCCCCTCCGCATTCACCGGCCCCGGCCTGCGCACCCAGGTGAGACCGCCGGAGCCGCCGCAACTCGCCTATCCGGCCCGTGGTGTCGGTGCCCTGTGGGAGACACGGCCCGCCACAGGAGTCGCCGCCCTCACCCCTGTCCTCGGCCGTTCGCGAACCCTGCTGCTGACCGAACTGGAGACCCCGGCCTCCACAACCGAACTGGCCCACCGCACCGGACTCTCCCCGGCCGGGGTTTCCCAGTACCTCACCGCGCTGCGCGACGCGGGTCTGGTGAGCGCCCACCGCGCCGGCCGCTCCGTCCTCTACGCCCGCACGGCCGCCGCCGAGACCCTCCTCGCAGCCGCCTCAGCCTGAAGCTCCGGATCGCGCGGCGGCGGAGCAGCCGAGTACCGCACATACTCAGCTGCTCCGACCGGGCGCCGAAGCGCCGTACCGGGTGCCGCGGGCCAGGCGGGGTCCGGAAGAGACGACCTACCGGCGGGCCAGGACCTCCGCGATCCGGGAGAACCCGTCCGCTCCGTGGCCGAGCGCGACGGTGCGGCGGGCCAGGCCCTCGGCGGCGCGCATCACGCCCGCGTCGATGCCGTGGGCCTCGGAGGCGTGCACGACATGGGCCATCGTGGACACCGCGGAGGTCAGCGGATTGCCCTCTCCCGAGTAGCCGCCGTCCTCGATGTCCTCGGCCGTCTCCTGGAAGATCGCCGGCAGGATCGCGCCGATCCCCTGCGCGAACGGGGCCAGTTCACGCGGTGAGACGCCCTCCGCCCCCGCCAGGGCCACCGCGTGCATGTAGCCGGTCATCGACGTCCAGAAGATGTCCAGCAGCGCGATGTCGTAGGCCGCGGCGCGGCCGATGTCCTCGCCGAGGTGGGTGTGGCCGCCGCCCAGGGCACCGAGCACCTCCCGGTGCTCGCCGTAGAGCTCCTCGGGGCCGCTGAACAGCAGGACCGCATCCGGCGTGCCGATCGTCGGCGTCGGCGTCATGATGGCGCCTTCGAGGTAACGAATGCCGTGCTCACCGGCCCAGCGCCCGGTGTCCCTGGCCCGCTCCGGGGTGTCGGCGGTCAGGTTCACCAGGGTGCGCCCCTTGAGCGCGGCCGTGACGGCGTCGTCGCGCAGCACCGCGTCCGTGGCGTCGTAGTTCACCAGGCAGACCACGGTCAGCGGACTCGCGGCGACCGCCTCCGCGGCGCTCGCGGCTCCGATCGCCCCCCGCTCGACCAGCTCGCGGTCCCGGCCGGGGGTGCGGTTCCACACGGTGGTGCGCACCCCGGCGGCCACGAACGCGCCTGCCAGAGCCCGGCCCATCGGGCCGAGCCCGAGCACCGTGACGGCGGCCGCGGCACGCCCGGGCGTGGATTCCGGGGAAGAAGACATGACAGAACTCCCTTGTACATAAGGTGGGAAAGGCAAAGACAGCACAGCCGGGGGATGGAGCGGAGAGATGACACGCATCCGGGTCGGCGACCCCGGTGTCTGCGGGGTGGCCGCGGCCGTCGCCGCCATCGACGGCAAGTGGAAGACGCTGCTGCTGTGGCTGCTCGAGTCCGGCCCGCACCGGCCCGGGGAGCTGCGCCGCAAGGTCCCGGAGATCAGCGAGAAGGTGCTGACCCAGACCCTGCGCGAGATGGAGTCGGACGGACTCGTCCACCGCGAGGTGTACGACGTGGTGCCGCCGAAGACCGTCTACTCGCTGACCACGTCAGGTCTCGAACTCTCACTGGCGCTGGCTCCGTTGTCCGACTGGGGCCATCGCCGTCTGGACCGGCTCGCCGCCGAGCGCGCCGCGTCCTGAACCCGGTACTCCTCTCTCCCGCTCTCGTTCCCGGCCACCACCAGACTCTCCCGGCGCGGCGGAAGCGACAAGTACCCACAAAAAAGTGGGTATGCAGGCGGGTGGCTCGCAGGAGGGGTGCCTGAACTCCCGTCCCGTCAGGTCTTCGACTCGGCGGATCGCCGCACGAATCCGCGCCGAGACACCGCGGACCTTCAGGACGGGACCCCGCCATCGTTCGAGGCGCCTGCTTCCTGGCCGGCCGGCGCCTGCCCGGAGGTCCTAAGGACCGGTCTGCCGCTCCAGGCGGCGCACCTCACGGTCGGCCCGCTCGGCACTCCGGCGGGCCTGGCGGAGGGCGCTCTCCGCGGACTTCACCGCCGCCCCCGCCTCTGCTGCGGCTTCCGCCGTCTTGAGCCTGGTCTGTCGGGCCGACTTCAGTTCGTGTTCCAGGCGGCGGACCTGTTCGGCCGCCTCTTCGGCCTTCGCCGCTGCGGTCTCCCGTACCTCCCGGGCCTCGCCGCACTCGTGCTCGCGCTGAGCAACCTCGGATGCGGCGTCCTCCGCCGCCGTACGGGCGCTCTCGAGGTCCCGCAACCGCTGCGCTTCCTCACGGCCCCGCTTCTCCTTCGGCGGGGGCTCCTCCACCGGGACCGCCGGCCGGGCGGGGGCCGTCTGCGGGGCGACGGCGGCGAAGTCGACGCCGGGTTCCGGCGCCTTCACCAGACGGCCCTTCGCCCACAGCTCCGCGACATCCGGGTGGGCGAGCACGCCGTGGAGGGACTGCTCGATCTCGTACAACACCGTGTCGCTGACCGCCTGCCCGGCCGCCCGGGCCAGGGTGGCGGCCTCACGGGCGAGCGCGGTGACGAGCTGGTGCCGCTGCCGGCTCGCCGTCCGCAGCTGCTCGGCGTCGAGCGTCCGGTGGGCTTCGCGGAGGGCCTCCCCCAGCGTCAGGAACTGTGCCGCCTTCTCCGGCCTCTGACGGGCCAGAAGGTTCGCCGCCCACGCCGCCAGCGTCGGCCTCCGCAGCCCGGCGATCGCCCTCACCGCAGCGGGGTCCTTCGCCTCGCGGGCCTCGGCGACGTACGCGTCCCGCGCCGCGACGAAGTCGGACGGCTTCAGCCCGTACAGTTCCTCGGCGATCTCCTCGACATCCACGCTCCCACTGTGCGCCGCCACCCCCCCGGACCGAGGGCCACCACGCTGATGCCGGCTCCCCGAATGCCCGGTCCAGTCACCCGCGCGGTCCGCACGACGGGAAGGTGGACAGGGAGACACCGGGCGAGTCGGCGAACGCCGGGAACGATGCGGCGCCGGACCGGCTCGCCGACCTCGCGGACGAGGCCGGCGACGTCGACGAGCCGAGCGAGCTGCTGGGCGGCGGCTGACGACGGCGACGGGCACGAGAGCCCGTGCGAGCTGCGCGTCGTCCCCGACCACCAGCACCCGCGTCATCGGCGTGCTGCCGTACGTGTCGTGCACGTCGTGTGATGCGCCGAAAGGGCCGGCGGACCCGGTGGGTTTCCGGGACCGCCGACACTTCGGCGTGGCGGCGAGGCCATCAGCCCTTGGCCAGCAGGTCCTTGAGGGCGATGTTGAGCTGGAGGACGTTGACGCGCGGCTCGCCGATGAAGCCGAGGATGCGGTCGTCGGTGTGGTCGGCGACGAGCCGGTCGACCTGGGCGACGGTGAGGTGGTTCTTCTCGGCGACGCGGTGGACCTGGAGCTTCGCGTACGCCGGGGAGATGTGCGGGTCCAGGCCGGAGCCGGAGGAGGTGACCGCCTCGGCGGGCACGTCGGACGGCTTCACCGTGTACGAGGCCGTGGAGTTGTCCTTGATCACGGCCGCCTTGGCGTCCTTCACCCACTGGATCAGGTCCGCGTTGTCACCGGCGCGGTTGGTCGCGCCGGAGAGGGTGATCGAGTACTGGGTGTTGACGGAGTTGGTGCCGAGGCCGTTGGACGGGCGGGGCTGGAACCAGCGCAGGTCGAGCGCGGGCGTCTCCTCGCCGTCCTGCAGCGGCAGGTCGTAGCGCTGGCCGATGAGTGCGGAGCCGACGACCTTCCCGCTCGCGTCCTTGATCTCGGATCCGTTCGCCGCGCCGGGGAAGGCGAGTTGGGCGATGCCGGTCACGGCGAGCGGGTAGAGCACGCCGCACACGAGGGTCAGGACGAGCAGGGCGCGGAGTCCTGCTCCGAGCACACGGCCCGTGTTTCCTACGGTGTTGTTCATGATCGGTCAGCCGATTCCGGGGATGAGGGTGAGGAGCATGTCGATGAGCTTGATGCCGAGGAACGGGGCGACCAGGCCGCCGAGTCCGTAGATCCCGAGGTTGCGGCGGAGCATCGAGTCCGCGCTGGAGGGGCGGTAGCGCACGCCCTTCAGGGCGAGCGGGACCAGTGCGACGATGATCAGCGCGTTGAAGATGACGGCGGACAGGATCGCGGACTCGGGCGAGGCCAGGCCCATGATGTTGAGCTTGTCCAGGCTCGGGTAGGCGACCGCGAACATCGCCGGGACGATGGCGAAGTACTTCGCCACGTCGTTGGCGACCGAGAAGGTCGTCAACGCGCCGCGTGTGATCAGGAGTTGCTTGCCGATCTCGACGATCTCGATCAGCTTCGTCGGGTTCGAGTCGAGGTCGACCATGTTGCCGGCCTCCTTCGCGGCCGACGTACCGGTGTTCATCGCCACGCCGACATCGGCCTGAGCGAGCGCGGGGGCGTCGTTGGTGCCGTCGCCGGTCATCGCGACGAGCTTGCCGCCGGCCTGCTCGCGCTTGATGAGGGCCATCTTGTCCTCGGGCGTGGCCTCGGCGAGGAAGTCGTCGACGCCGGCCTCCTCGGCGATGGCCTTGGCCGTGAGCGGGTTGTCGCCCGTGATCATGATGGTCTTGATCCCCATGCGGCGCAGTTCGTCGAACCGCTCACGCATGCCGTCCTTGACGACGTCCTTCAGGTGGATGACGCCGAGGACCCGCGCCCCCTTGCCGTCCTCCACGGCCACCAGCAGCGGCGTGCCGCCGGCCTGGGAAATGGCGTCGGTGAGTTCCCGGGCGTCCTTCGCGACCTCGCCACCGTGCTCCTTCACCCATGCCACGACCGAACCGGTCGCGCCCTTGCGGACCTTGCGGCCGTCGACGTCGACGCCGGACATGCGGGTCTGGGCGGTGAACTCGATCCACGTGGCGTGGGCGAGTTCGCCGTGGTGGCGTTCGCGCAGCCCGTACTTCTCCTTCGCGAGGACCACGATCGAACGCCCCTCGGGCGTCTCGTCGGCCAGCGAGGACATCTGGGCGGCGTCGGCGAGTTCGGCCTCCGTCGTCCCGGCGACGGGAACGAACGCGGAAGCCTGCCGGTTGCCCAGCGTGATCGTCCCGGTCTTGTCCAGGAGCAGGGTCGACACGTCGCCGGCCGCCTCGACGGCCCGCCCGGACATCGCGAGGACGTTGCGCTGCACGAGGCGGTCCATGCCCGCGATGCCGATCGCGGAGAGCAGGGCTCCGATCGTGGTCGGGATGAGGCAGACGAGGAGGGCGGTGAGGACGATGAGGGACGTCTGCTCGTCCGCCCCGGCGTAGATCGCGAACGGCTTCAACGTCACGACGGCGAGCAGGAAGACGATCGTGAGGGACGCCAGCAGGATGTCGAGGGCGATCTCGTTGGGGGTCTTCTGCCGGGCCGCGCCCTCGACCAGGTCGATCATGCGGTCGATGAAGGTCTCGCCGGGCTTCGTGGTGATCTTGACGACGATCCGGTCGGACAGCACCTTCGTTCCGCCGGTCACCGCCGAGCGGTCGCCACCGGACTCGCGGATGACGGGGGCGGACTCGCCGGTGATGGCGGACTCGTCCACGCTCGCGACGCCCTCCACGACGTCGCCGTCGCCCGGGATGACGTCGCCCGCCTCGCAGACGACCAGGCCGCCGATCCTCAGCTCCGTGCCGGGGACCTGCTCCTCGCCGGTCTTGGTGATCCGGCGGGCGAAGGTGTCCGTCTTGGCCTTGCGCAGGGTGTCGGCCTGCGCCTTGCCGCGGCCCTCGGCCACGGCCTCGGCCAGGTTGGCGAAGATCGTGGTCAGCCAGAGCCAGCCGGTGATCGCCCAGCCGAACCAGTCGCCCGGGTTCTTCGCGGCCAGGACGGTGGTGACCACCGAGCCGACCAGGACGACGAACATGACCGGCGACTTGATCATCACGCGCGGGTCGAGCTTGCGCAGCGCGTCCGGGAAGGACGTGATCAGCTGTTTCGGGTCGAAGAGCCCGCCGCCGACGCGGCCGGCCGACGGGTGGCCGCCGGACAGGTCGCCGTGCGGTGCCTTCGTCGAGGGGGCGGAGGTGGACATGGTGTCCTCGTGCTTCTTCACATCGGTGGTCATGCCGCGAGCCCTTCGGCGAGCGGGCCCAGCGCGAGGGCCGGGAAGTAGGTGAGACCGGTGACGATCGTGATCGTGCCGACCAGCAGGCCCGTGAACAGCGGCTTCTCGGTCCGCAGGGTGCCCGCGGTCTCGGGTACGGGCTTCTGCTCGGCGAGCGAGCCGGCCAGCGCGACGACGAACACCATCGGCAGGAACCGACCGAGCAGCATCGCGATGCCGATCGTCGAGTTGAACCACTGCGTGTCGGCGTTCAGGCCGGCGAAGGCGGAGCCGTTGTTGTTGGCGCCGGAGGTGTAGGCGTAGAGGATCTCGGAGAAGCCGTGCGCGCCGGAGTTGGTCATCGAGTTCGCCGGGGTGTCCAGGACGAACGAGGCGGCCGTGAAGCCGAGCACGAGGGCCGGGGTGATCAGGATGTAGCAGGCGGCGAACTTGATCTCGCGGGTGCCGATCTTCTTGCCCAGGTACTCGGGCGTGCGGCCGACCATCAGTCCGGCGAGGAAGACGGCGATGATCGCCATGATCAGCATACCGTACAGGCCGGAGCCGACACCGCCGGGCGCGATCTCGCCGAGCTGCATGCCCAGCATGGTGATGCCGCCGCCGAAGCCGGTGAAGGAGGAGTGGAAGGAGTTGACCGCACCCGTGGAGGTGAGGGTGGTCGCCACGGCGAAGATCGACGAACCGCCGATGCCGAACCGGGTCTCCTTGCCCTCCATGGCGCCGCCGGCGATGTCGAACGCCGGGCCGCCGTGGTGGAACTCGGTCCACATCATCAGTGCGGTGAAGCCGAGCCAGATGGTGGCCATGGTCGCGAGGATCGCGTAGCCCTGCTTCAGCGAGCCGACCATGCGGCCGAAGGTGCGGGTGAGTGCGAAGGGGATGACGAGGATCAGGTAGATCTCGAAGAGGTTGGAGAGCCCGTTGGGGTTCTCGAAGGGGTGGGCGGAGTTGGCGTTGAAGTAACCGCCGCCGTTGGTGCCCAGCTCCTTGATGACCTCCTGCGAGGCGACCGCCCCGCCGTTCCACTGCTGCGTACCGCCCGTGAACTGGCCGACCTCGTGGACGCCGGCGAAGTTCTGGATGGCGCCGCAGGCGACCAGGACGAGCGCGCCGATCACCGCCATGGGCAGGAGGATGCGGACGGTGCCGCGGACCAGGTCCGCCCAGAAGTTGCCCAGCTCACCGGTACGGGACCGCGCGAAGCCGCGGACGAGGGCCACGGCGACCGCGATGCCGACCGCCGCGGAGACGAAGTTCTGCACCGCGAGGCCACCGGTCTGCACGACGTGGCCCATGGCCTGCTCGCCGTAGTACGACTGCCAGTTGGTGTTGGCGACGAAGGAGGCGGCGGTGTTGAACGCCTGGTCCGGGTCGATCGACGCGAAGCCCAGCGAGCCGGGCAGCGAGCCCTGCAGCCGCTGGAGCAGGTAGAGGAAGAGGACGCTCACCGCGGAGAAGGCCAGGACGCCGCGCAGATAGGCGGGCCAGCGCATCTCCACCGACGGATTCGCGCCGATCGCCTTGTAGATCCACTTCTCGGGCTTGTAGTGCTTCTCCGAGGAGTAGACACGCGCCATGTGGTCACCCAGCGGCCGGTAGGACAGGCCCAGGGCGACGATCAGCGCCAGAAGCTGGAGGACTCCGGAAAGAACGGGACTCATATCCGTACTCAGAACCTCTCCGGCTTGACGAGGGCGAGGACGAGATAGCCCAGCAGGGCGGCGGCCACGAGGAGGCCGATGATGTTCTCGGCGGTCACAGCCTGGCCACCCCCTTGGCGATGAAGGCCACCAGCGCGAAGACCGCGACCGTGGTGACGACGAAGGCCAGGTCGGCCATCGTGAGCTCCCGGAAGGAAGAAGAACGAACACTCGGACGACTTGAGGGAACATCCTTTTCGGCCACTCACCGTCTCCGTTGACGCCGTCCTGACGTCGTTGACGCCCCTCTTGACGCGTCCCCTACGGCACCGTGGGCGGGCACACGGTCCGGGAGACCGCGCAGGGCAGTGAGACGACCACGGTCAGACGCCCCCGGGCGGGTCCTCGGGCGCGGGCGCCCAGACGGCGACGCCCATCAGCAGCGCGAGGTCGGTGAGGGTGACCCTCGTACGCAGCGGCAGCGGCGCGAGCGCCGCCAGGAACGGTGCGAGGACCGCGGCCGCCACGGCAGCGACGTCCCGGCGCGGGACCCGCATCGTCGGCCTCGTCGGTGGCCTCGTGTGCACCTCGTACACCTCAAGGCTGCTGCGGGTGTGATGCATCCGACGCCCGGCCGGATCATCTTGACGCTTCCCTGACGCTCTCGCCGGGGCGTCGGCCGAACGCGCTGCATACGCTTGCCCGGCCGCAGGACCGGCGGCCGAATTCCCCTCGTCGAGCAGAATCCCGGAGCACTCCATGGCCACCACGCACGAGACGCGCGGCAGCAGGCTGCGCGCGTGGATGCTGGAGGGGCTGTCCGACATGGGCAAGGGCAAACCCTCCCGGCCCAAGGAACCGGCCCCGGACGCCGGGCACAAGGGCCAGCCCTGGTACCGGGTGATGTGTCTGACCGGTGTCGACTACTTCTCGACCCTCGGCTACCAGCCGGGCATCGCGGCCCTGGCGGCGGGCCTGCTCTCCCCCATCGCCACGATCGTGCTCGTGATCGTGACCCTGGCCGGCGCGCTGCCGGTGTACCGCCGCGTGGCGCAGGAGAGTCCGCACGGCGAGGGCTCGATCGCGATGCTGTCGCGGCTGCTGTCCTTCTGGAAGGGCAAGCTGTTCGTCCTCACCCTGCTCGGCTTCGCGGCGACCGACTTCCTCATCACCATCACACTGTCGGCCGCCGACGCCTCCACCCACCTCGTGGAGAACCCGCACCTGGAATCGGCCCTGCACGACAAGCAGGTCCTGATCACCATGATCCTGATCGCGCTGCTCGGCGCGGTCTTCCTCAAGGGCTTCCTGGAGGCCATCGGCGTCGCCGTCGCCCTCGTCGGGGTGTACCTCGCCCTGAACGCGGTCGTCGTGGTCACCGGCCTCTGGCAGGTGCTCACCGAGGGGCATGTCGTCACCGACTGGACCGCCGCCCTGACGCAGGAGCACGGCAACGTCTTCGTCATGATCGGCGTGGCCCTGCTCGTCTTCCCCAAGCTGGCGCTGGGCCTGTCCGGCTTCGAGACCGGCGTGGCGGTGATGCCGCACGTGAAGGGCGACCCGGGTGACACGGAGGCGAAGCCCTCCGGTCGGATCCGCGACACGAAGAAGCTCCTGACGACGGCCGCGCTGATCATGAGCGTCTTCCTGATCTGCACCAGCTTCATCACGACCGTGCTCATCCCGCACGAGGAGTTCGAGTCGGGAGGCAAGGCCAACGGCCGCGCCCTCGCCTACCTCGCGCACGAGTACCTCGGCAACACCTTCGGCACGGTCTACGACGTCTCGACCATCCTCATCCTCTGGTTCGCGGGCGCCTCCGCCATGGCCGGCCTGCTCAACCTCATGCCCCGTTACCTGCCCAAGTACGGCATGGCCCCGCACTGGGCCCGCGCCGTGCGCCCCATGGTGATCGTCTTCACCCTCGTCGCGTTCCTGGTGACCTGGATCTTCGACGCGGACGTCGACGCCCAGGGCGGCGCGTACGCGACCGGCGTCCTCGTCCTGATCTGCTCGGCGGCCATCGCCGTGACGATCGCAGCCAGCAAGGCGGGCCAGCGCGGCTGGACGATCGGCTTCGGTGTCATCTCGGCCGTCTTCCTCTACACGACCGTCGTCAACATCATCGAGCGCCCGGACGGCGTGAAGATCGGTGCCTGCTTCATCGCCGGCATCATCCTCATCTCCCTGCTCTCCCGGCTCGGACGCGCCTTCGAGCTGCGCGTCACCCATGTCGAGCTGGAAGAACTGGCCGAGCGCTTCATCCGCGACATCTCCCATCGCACCCCGCGCTTCATCGCCAACGAGCCGGACAATCGCGACGCCGACGAGTACCGGGCGAAGAAGGACCAGATCCGCGGCGACAACGACCTCCCCGGCACCGAGGACTTCGTCTTCGTCGAGGTGACGATCACCGACCCGTCCGAGTTCGAGGCCGGTCTGACGGTGAAGGGCGAGGTCCTCCACGACCGCTTCCGGGTCCTGACCGTGGAGAGCTCCTCCGTCCCCAACGCCCTCGCCGCCCTCCTGCTCCACTCCCGTGACCTCACCGGCGTCAGCCCGCACATCTACTTCGAGTGGACCGAGGGCAACCCCTTCGCCAACTTCCTCCGCTTCTTCCTCTTCGGCCAGGGCGAGATCGCCCCGGTCACCCGCGAGATCCTGCGCGAGGCGGAGCCCGACCGGGACCGCCGCCCCCGCGTGCACGTCGGCTAGCGAGATCCGAGCCGGACCCTCGGTCGGCGCGCCACGGCATCCGTGTCGCGCCGGCCGGCGCGGGCCACCACCGCGCCGACGGCCTCCCGGTCCGGATTGCGGGCGGCCCAGTGAGCCGCGACGAACGCACCGTAGGACCAGCCCACCGCCGGCGCCCGGTCCAGCCCCGGGGCCGCGAGCACGGCATCGACATCCCGGACGGCGGCCTCGACGGAGTAGACCGCCGAGCGGTGCGACTTCCTGCCGCGGGCCCGCTCGTCGTACGTGATGTGCCGCCACCCGGTGCCCAGTTCGGCGATGGCCCTCCGCCAGTACCCCTGTGTGGCGAAGTGGCCGTTGAGTCCAACGCGTGGCGCCCGACCGAACGTTGACGTGCCTGTGAAGCAGCTTCACTGAGATCTGACCAGGGATGCGTTGACCCTCACCCCGTGAGGAATCAGGCTTTTCCCCAAAGCCGACAGCCGTCGCAACCCTGGGAGCATTCGCATGGCCTCGTTGCCCGACCCCCTGTCCGATGCCAGGTCCCGGACCGGGGCCCTTCGTGAGGCGCTGGCCACGCGTGTGGTGGTGGCGGACGGTGCCATGGGCACCATGCTCCAGGCGCAGGACCCCACGCTGGAGGACTTCCAGCACCTGGAGGGCTGCAACGAGGTCCTGAACGTCACCCGCCCGGACATCGTCCGCAATGTGCACCGGGAGTACTTCGCCGCCGGTGTCGACTGCGTCGAGACCAACACCTTCGGGGCCAACTTCGCGGCGCTGGCGGAGTACGACATCCCTGAGCGGAACTTCGAGTTGTCGGAGTCCGGGGCGCGCATCGCCCGCGAGGTCGCGGACGAGTTCGCGGCCGGGGACGGGCGGCAGCGCTGGGTGCTGGGTTCGATGGGGCCGGGGACCAAGCTGCCCACGCTCGGGCATGCTCCTTACCGCACGCTGCGCGACGCCTATCAGCAGAATGCCGAGGGCCTGCTCTCCGGGGGCGCGGACGCGCTTCTGGTGGAGACGACCCAGGACCTGCTGCAGACCAAGGCGTCCGTGATCGGTGCGCGCCGGGCCATGGAGAGCGCCGGATACACCGTGCCGCTGATCTGCTCGGTCACTGTGGAGACGACCGGGACGATGCTGCTCGGCTCGGAGATCGGGGCGGCGCTGACCGCGTTGGAGCCGCTGGGTATCGACATGATCGGTCTGAACTGTGCGACCGGTCCTGCCGAGATGAGTGAGCACCTGCGCTATCTGGCCCGGCATTCCCGGATCCCGTTGTCGTGTATGCCGAATGCGGGTCTGCCGGTGCTGGGGAAGAACGGTGCGCATTACCCGTTGGGTCCGGGCGAGCTGGCGGATGCGCAGGAGACGTTCGTGCGCGAGTACGGGCTGTCTCTGGTGGGCGGGTGCTGTGGTACGACGCCGGAGCATCTGCGGCAGGTCGTGGAGCGGGTGAAGGGCCTGGCTCCGGTGGTCCGTGTGCCGCAGCCGGAGCCGGGTGCCGCGTCGTTGTATCAGACGGTGCCGTTCCGGCAGGACATCTCGTACATGGCGATCGGTGAGCGGACGAACGCCAATGGTTCGAAGAAGTTCCGTGAGGCGATGCTGGACGGTCGTTGGGACGACTGTGTGGAGATGGCCCGGGATCAGATCCGTGAGGGCGCGCACATGCTCGACCTGTGTGTCGATTATGTGGGCCGTGACGGGGTCGCGGACATGAAGGAGTTGGCCGGCCGGTTCGCGACGGCCTCCACGCTGCCGATCGTGCTGGACTCCACCGAGGTCGAGGTGATCCGGGCCGGTCTGGAGAAGCTCGGCGGCCGGGCGGTGATCAATTCCGTCAACTACGAGGACGGTGACGGCCCGGATTCGCGTTTCGCCAGGGTCACCCGGCTGGCGCAGGAGCATGGTGCGGCGTTGATCGCGCTGACCATCGACGAGACGGGTCAGGCCCGCAGTGTCGAGGACAAGGTCGCGATCGCGGAGCGGATCATCGCCGACCTCACCGGCAACTGGGGGATTCTGGAGTCGGACATTCTGATCGACACGCTGACGTTCACGATCTGCACGGGTCAGGAGGAGTCCCGCAGGGACGGTGTCCACACGATCGAGGCGATCCGTGAGCTCAAGCGTCGTCATCCGGACGTGCAGACCACCCTGGGTCTGTCGAACATCTCCTTCGGTCTCAACCCGGCCGCGCGGATCCTGCTGAACTCGGTGTTCCTCGACGAGTGTGTGAAGGCGGGTCTCGACTCGGCGATCGTGCACGCCTCGAAGATCCTGCCGATCGCGCGGTTCGAGGAGGAGCAGGTGCGGACGGCCCTCGACCTGATCTACGACCGGCGTGCGGAGGGTTATGACCCGTTGCAGAAGCTGATGGCGCTGTTCGAGGGTGCTACGGCGAAGTCGCTGAAGGCGGGCAAGGCCGAGGAGCTGCTCGCGCTGCCGCTGGAGGAGCGGCTGAAGCGGCGGATCATCGACGGGGAGAAGAACGGTCTGGAGGCCGATCTCGATCAGGCGCTGACCACCACTCCCGCCCTGGACATCGTCAACGAGACGCTGCTGGACGGGATGAAGGTCGTCGGTGAGCTGTTCGGGTCGGGTCAGATGCAGCTGCCGTTCGTGCTGCAGTCGGCCGAGGTGATGAAGAGTGCGGTGGCCTATCTGGAGCCGCACATGGAGAAGTCGGACGCGGAGGGCAAGGGCACCATCGTGCTGGCCACGGTCCGTGGCGACGTGCATGACATCGGCAAGAACCTCGTCGACATCATCCTGTCCAACAACGGCTACAACGTCGTCAACCTGGGCATCAAGCAGCCGGTCTCCGCGATCCTCGAGGCCGCCGAGGAACACCGGGCCGACGTCATCGGCATGTCCGGGCTCCTGGTCAAGTCCACGGTGATCATGAAGGAGAACCTGGAGGAGCTCAACCAGCGCGAGCTGGCCGCCAGGTACCCCGTCATCCTCGGCGGCGCGGCCCTCACCCGCGCCTA
This sequence comes from Streptomyces solicamelliae, assembly GCF_045348655.1. Taxonomy (NCBI): domain Bacteria; kingdom Bacillati; phylum Actinomycetota; class Actinomycetes; order Kitasatosporales; family Streptomycetaceae; genus Streptomyces; species Streptomyces solicamelliae. The sequence continues at coordinate 6,164,606 of NZ_CP160404.1, read as the reverse complement.
CGTCGAACAGGACCTCCACGAGATCTACCAGGGCGAGGTCCGCTACGCCCGCGACGCCTTCGAGGGCCTGCGCCTGATGGACGCACTCATCGCCGTCAAGCGCGGCGTCCCCGGAGCCACCCTGCCCGCACTCAAGCAGCGCCGCGTCAAGGCGGCCACGGTCGTCGAGCCGGCGCCTCGCCCCGCCGAACTCCCGGCCCGCTCCGACGTGGCCGTCGACAGCCCCGTCCCGGTACCGCCGTTCTGGGGCACCCGCGTCGTCAAGGGCATCCCGCTCAAGGAGTACGCCTCCTGGCTCGACGAGAACGCCCTCTTCAAGGGCCAGTGGGGCCTGAAGCGGGAGCTCCTGGAGACCGACGGGCACCCCCGGCTGCGGATGTGGCTCGACCGGCTCCGTACGGACAACCTGCTGGAAGCCGCCGTCGTCCACGGCTACTTCCCGTGCGTCTCCAAGGGCGACGACCTGATCATCCTGGACGAGGCAGGATCCGAACGGACCCGCTTCACCTTCCCGCGGCAGTCCCGCGGCCGCCACCTCTGCCTCGCGGACTTCTTCCGCCCGGAGGAGTCCGGGGAGACCGACGTGGTCGGCCTCCAGGTCGTCACCGTCGGCTCGAGGATCGGCGAGGCCACGGCCGAGCTGTTCGCCGCCGACTCCTACCGCGACTACCTGGAGCTGCACGGCCTGTCCGTCCAGCTGGCCGAGGCCCTCGCCGAGTACTGGCACGCCCGCGTCCGCGCCGAGCTCGGCATCGCGGCCGGCGACCCGGCGCAGGTCGACGGCATGTTCCGCACCGAGTACCAGGGCTGCCGCTACTCGCTGGGCTACCCGGCCTGCCCGAACCTGGAGGACCGGGCGAAGATCGCCGAGCTGCTGAAGCCCGAGCGGATCGGCGTCCACCTCTCCGAGGAGTTCCAGCTGCACCCCGAGCAGTCCACGGACGCGATCGTCGTCCACCACCCCGAGGCCGGATACTTCAACGCCGGGGGGCGGGCGTGAGCACCCTGCGCGACATTCTGGCCGCCGGCGAGCCGGTCTTCTCCTTCGAGTTCTTCCCCCCGAAGACCGAAGCCGGCGAGGCCGCCTTCTGGCACGCGGTCCGCCGCGTCGAGGCCCTGCGCCCCACCTTCGTCTCCGTCACCTACGGCGCGGGCGGCTCCTCCAGGGACCGTACCGTCCGGATGACAGGGCGGATCGTGGCCGAGACCACCCTCCGGCCCGTGGCCCACCTCACGGCCGTGGGGCACTCGGTGACCGAACTGCGGCACATCGCAGGCCAGTACGCCGATGCCGGGGTGCGTGACGTCCTCGTCCTGCGCGGCGACCCTCCCGGTGACCCCCAGGCCCCCTGGGTCCCCCACCCCCAGGGCCTGTCGTACGCCCATGAGCTGGTCACCCTGGTCAAGGGCATCGGCGACTTCAGCGTGGGTGTGGCGGCCTTCCCCGAGCGGCACCCCCGCTCGGCGGACTGGGACAGCGACATCCGGCACTTCGTCGCCAAATGCCGGGCCGGCGCCGACTACGCCCTCACCCAGATGTTCTTCCACGTCGACGACTACCTGCGGCTGCGGGACCGAGTGGCGGCGGCGGGCTGCGACACTCCGATCATCCCGGAGATCATGCCCGCCACCGACGCGCGCCAGATCGCCCGGTTCGCAGCCCTCAGCAACGCCGCCTTCCCCGAGGACCTGGCCCATCGGCTGGAAGCGGCCCGCGGCACACCGGAGGACGGTCATCGGATCGGCGTCGAGTACGCCACCGCCATGGCCGAGCGTCTTCTTGCCGAAGGCGCCCCCGGCCTGCACTACATCACCCTCAACCGGTCGACCGCGGCCCTTGAGATCCACCGGAACATCCGGCCCACGCGGAGCCCCCGGCAGGTCCTCGCAGGCCACCACTGACAAAAAAGGGGCCGGGCAGGACCGTGGTGGTCCTGCCCGGCCCCCGGGCGTCCGGTCTCCCGGTCTCCCGGTCTCCCGGTCAGACCTTGCCCGTCGGCGGATCGCCCGCGTTCCAGACCAGGTCGAAGACGAAGGTGCGGATCCGCCAGCCCTCGTCCGTGCGTACCGCGTCGGCCTCGTAGTGACCGCCGATGGTGAAGTGGCCGCTCGGCTCCTCGCTGCGGCGCACATGCACCGCCATCAGGTGTGCTCCGATCCGGGCGCGGTCGCCGTCCAGCCGGATGTCGTAGTTGGAGCTGAGGTGATGGGTCCGCTCGACCGTCGTGCGGGCCATCGCCTGGAAGCCCTTCAGTCCCTCGATGCCGTTGAACTCCCCGAACGGAAAGGTCAGATGGGCGTCCTCGGTGAACACCGAGCCGAGCCACGCGTCGTCTGCCCGGTCCTTGTCGAGATGCCGGACGTAGCGGTCGCACAGCTCGGTGAGCTCGATGCGGTCGGTCAGCTCCTGGAGCCGGCGGCCGAGCGCCTGGAGGTCATGGGGGGATGCGGTGGTGGTCATGGCTGTCTTCCTTGCTCTCGGTACGGGGGTGGGTGGGATGTCGGGGTCAGCCTCTGCCGGGGGTGGGCCCCGCCCTGCGCCAGGTGCGCGGACCGTCGAACCCGGTGTCACGCTCGGGCCGCCGCCAGCGGGCGACGGCCCGGCGGCCGCGCGCTCGGTCGTCCGGTTCGACATCGGGGCCGAGGGCGCGGGCGAGGAGGACGGCGGTCAGGGCCGCCAGCTCCTCGGGGGCGGGGTCGCCCTTCTCGACGCGCAGCAGGTGCGAGGGGTGGGCTGCGGGCGAGGGGCGCGTGGAATGCGGCTGTGTCATGGCACGTCCTTCACTCTCACTGGGGCGGGTTGCCGTGCTTGCGGTGCGGCAGGTCCGCGTGCTTGGTGGCGAGCATGGCGAGGGCGCGGCTGAGCACCGTCCGGGTCTCGCGGGGGTCGATGACGTCGTCGACCAGGCCGCGTTCCGCCGCGTAATAGGGGTGCACGAGCTCCTGCTTGTACTGCTCGATCTTGCTCGCGCGCATCGCCTCGGGGTCGTCCGCCGCGGCGATCTCCCGCCGGAAGACGACGTTGGCGGCGCCCTCCGCGCCCATCACGGCGATCTCGTTGGTGGGCCAGGCCAGCGCGATGTCCGCGCCGATGGACCGGGAGTCCATGACGATGTACGCGCCGCCGTACGCCTTGCGCAGCACCACCGAGATCCGCGGCACCGTCGCGTTGCAGTAGGCGTACAGCAGCTTGGCACCGCGCCGGATGATGCCCTCGTGCTCCTGCTCGACGCCCGGCAGGAAGCCGGGTACGTCGACGAGGGTGAGCAGCGGGATGTTGAAGGCGTCGCAGAACTGGACGAACCGCGCGCCCTTCTCACTGGCCTTGATGTCGAGCACGCCCGCCATGGCGGCCGGCTGGTTGGCGACGATGCCGACGACATGGCCGTCGATGCGGGCCAGGGCACAGACGATGTTGGGCGCCCAGGCCGCGTGGACCTCCATGAACTCGCCGTCGTCGACGAGTTCCTCGATCACGGGACGGATGTCGTACGCACGGTTGCCGTCGGCGGGAACCAGGTCGAGGAGCGCGTCGCACGGCCGGTCGGCAGCGTCGCTGGTCCGCGCGGAGGGCGGGAGTTCGCGGTTGTGGGCGGGCAGCAGCGACAGCAGGTAGCGCACCTCGGCGAGGCAGGTCTCCTCGTCGTCGTACACGAAGTGGGCCACGCCGGAGACCCCCGCGTGGACGTCCGCGCCGCCCAGCCCGTTCTGGGAGATCTCCTCACCGGTGACGGCCCTGACGACGTCCGGGCCGGTGATGAACATCTGCGAGATGTCGCGTACGGCGAAGACGAAGTCGGTCAGGGCGGGGCTGTAGGCCGCGCCGCCGGCACACGGGCCGAGCATGACGCTGATCTGCGGGATCACGCCGCTCGCCCGGGTGTTGCGCTGGAAGATGCCGCCGTAGCCGGCGAGGGCGGAGACGCCTTCCTGGATGCGCGCGCCCGCTCCGTCGTTCAGCGAGACCAGCGGGGCGCCGGCCGCGATGGCCATGTCCATGATCTTGTGGATCTTCTGGGCGTGTGCCTCGCCGAGCGCGCCGCCGAAGACGCGGAAGTCGTGCGCGTACACGAAGACCGTGCGGCCCTCCACCGTTCCCCAGCCGGTGACCACACCATCGGTGTACGGGCGCTTGGCCTCCAGGCCGAAGCCGGTCGCCCGGTGCCGGCGCAGCGGCTCGACCTCCGAGAAGCTGCCCTTGTCCAGGAGCAGGTCGATGCGCTCGTGGGCGGTCAGTTTGCCCTTGGCGTGCTGTCGCTCGGTGGCCTTCGGATCGACGCCCAGGCGGGCGAGGTCCTTGCGGTCCCGAAGGTCCTTGAGCCGGTCGGCGAGTGCTTCGGTGGGTGTCGGTGTGGCGGGCGGCATGCTGTTTTCCCCCTGTGTCCGTCGGCGTGTCGCCGTTCGGTGCCTCGTTCGGTGTCTTGTTCAGTGCCTCGTTCGGTGCCTCGTTCGGTGCCTCGTTCGCGCGCCGTCGATCAGGTCGGTGGCGTCCTCGGCGTACAGCCACTCCTCGGGCAGGCGGCGGGCCACCGTGCGGTGGACGACGTCCGCCCGCAGGGCGGTCGCCGCGACGTGGCCGCCATGGGCCGGCAGGTTGCGCACGCTCCAGCCCTCGGGCGGAGGCGGGGCGCCTGGCCCGCCCGCGCCCAGGTAGTCGGCGGCCGCTCCGCGGCACAGCCCGGTGCCCAGGCCCTTCAGGTAGGCCTCCTTGCGGACCCACAGCTCACCGAACGCGGTGGGCAGCCGCTCCTCGGGCAGGGCCGCCAGCTCCCGGCGCTCGGCCGGGTGCAGCGCGTGCAGGCACCGCCGCGCCGACCCGGCCGTGGGCAGTCGCTGGACGTCGACGCCCAGCGGGGCGCACGCCACGCCGACGACCGCCAGGCCGTGGCTGTGCGAGAGGGAGAAGTGGGGCGGTGGCCCGGCCGTGCCGGAGAGGAGCGGCGGGCCGTGCTCTCCCGCGCAGCGCGGACACGGCGCCCGGTCCAGCCGGAGCCGGCCCGGCGGGATGCCGCTGTACGCCGACAGCAGCCGCCGGAGCGCGATGTGCGCCACCGTGTACGTCAGCCGGTCGCGCGGGCGCCGGAACGCCGCGATCCGCCCGGCCTCGGCGGAGCCGAGCTCCCCGGTCGGGAGGGGACGGGGGCCTCCGTCGTCCAGCGGCGCGCGCACCGTCCACACGTGCACGACGCCCGGACCCGGGAGTGCCATGGGTGGCATCGGCGCCTCGCTCATGGCGTCCGGCTCCTCATCGGCCGGCCGGCCGCATCAGGCGGCCCGGCCGGCGCGTGCCAGGCATTCCTCCAGGAAGGCGAGCGCGCGCAGGTGGTAGGTACGGGCCGCCCAGCCGAGGCTGATGTTGTGGCCCGCTTCGTCCAGACGGTCGACGGTGACCCACGGAGCGGAAGTGAGCCGTGCGGTGAGGTCGGAGACGCTCTCCTCGTCGTGCCGCCACCACGTCTCGTACGCGGCGAAGGTCAGCCGGACCGGTACCCGTACCCGGGCGGCCAGTTCGGCGAACGAGCGCGGCCAGCGCGCCCCCTCCGACCGTTCCCTGGGCGGCATCGGGGCCAGCAGGGGCGCACTGTCGCGGAAGGTGTTCGGCGGGTAGAAACGCAGCCGGCCCCAGTTGCGCGTCCAGTGGGCGCGCCGGTGGATGTCGTTGAGGTCGGCCGGGTCGACGGCGTAGCGGTGGCCGCAGCCGGAGATGTCGAGCCCGAGCAGCGGGACTCCCAGCGGGTCCGCAGCGCAGGTGAGGGCGAGCTTGCCGCCGTAGGAGTGGGCGAGCAGGAACAGGCCCGCTCCGGTGGGCCGGCCGGTGAGGACCTCGGCCAGTGCGGTGCGTATCGACGCGGACTGTTCGGCCAGCGTCTGCCCCTGCGGCAGCCGCTCGGCGGACAGCCCGTAGCCCGGGCGGTCGACGGCGATGACCGTGTAGCCGAGCCGGGCGCCGAGGGTGAGCAGGGAGACGTCGGGGTGGGCCTGGCCGTCGAAGTAGCCGGCACGCATTCCCCCGCCGTGCAGGGCGACCACCGTCGCCCTGGGGGTCTGTGACGCGGGCTCACTGATCAGCGCAGAGAGGGCGATGCCGTCGCCGCAGTCCAGGCGGACCGCCCGGACACCCGGGGACAGGGTTCCGGTGGCGGCGGGCGCCGCTGTGCCGGTGCTCATGCGCCGCGCCCGGTGGCCGGGGCGGGGGTGGGGGCGCGGCTCATGGTGTCCTCCTTGGGTGGTGGGGTGACGGCCGCCGGGCGCGCGGTCGCTCCGGGCCCGGTTCTCATGCGAGGGCGTCGAGCCGGGCCGCTCCGGAGGTGAGACAGGCGAGGAGCGTGCGGGCCTGGACGTTGACGTAGTGCGCGTGCCCGGCCAGGTCGGCCAGCTGCCCCGGGGTGACCCACTGGAATCCGGGCGGCGGGGCGAGCGGGGCCTGGGTCTCGTCGGCCTCGACGAAGAGGTAGCGGATCTCCGCGTGGAGGAAGCGCCCGCCCTCCTCCGAGTGCAGCGCCTCGTACAGGACTCGTTCGGGACCGGCCGCGAGGACGGTGTCCAGGAAGGGCGGCGGCGGTACGCCGCGCCAGTTGGCCGGATCGCACTGGACGGTGGGGCCCAGCTCGATGGTGTCGAGGAAGCCCGCCTCCGCCCTGGCGCTGACCAGCAGGTGGGGGACGCCTCCGATGCGGCGGACCAGGAAGGCCGCCACCGCGGGCCCGGTCGGCTCCAGCAGGGGCTGCGACCAGCCCGTGACCTCGCGGTTGCCGGCCTCGACGGAGACGGCGACCACTTGGAAGAAGCGGCCGTCGGGACGGGCCAGCGCGAACTCGTCGCGTTCCCAGCCCTTGATGCCGGCGAGCGGCACCAGGTCGGCGGCCACGTCGTGGCGGGACCGTTCGACGGTGACCCAGGACTGCACGGCCGCGTCGGGAAGGAGCGCGCCCCGCGCCGCCCCGCCCGTCGGGAAGCAGGCGATGACGGTACGGGAGTCCATGTTGACCACGTTGTCCCGGCGCAGCAGTTCGGCGATCTGCCCGAGGGTCAGCCAGCAGAAGTCGTCGTCGTGGGGCACCTCGTCCAGCGCCTCGACCAGCATGTTGCGGTTGGTCTTGCGGTAGAACCAGGAGCCGTGTTCGGACTGGAGCACGTCGAACGCCACCCTGCCGCGTACCGGGTCGGTGAAGTACTCGAGGTACTTCACCCCGGCGCCGCGGTGGACCTTGGTGTAGTTGCTCCGGGTGGCCTGCACCGTCGGCGAGAGCTGGAGGAGGTTGCGGTTGCCCGGCTCCATCTTGGCCTGCATCAGGAAGTGCAGGACCCCGTCGAACTCCTTGGCCAGCAGGCCCAGGATGCCGACCTCGGGCTGCCGGATGATCGGCTGCTCCCAGTGGCGGAAGGGCCCCTCCCCCACGGTGACGGAGAGCCCCTCCACGGAGAAGAACCGCCCGGTGCGGTGCACCAGGTTCCCGGTGTCCTCGGTGAACGACCAGCCGTCGAGGCCGGCGAAGGGGATCCGTTCGACCTTGAAGTGGTGGGCGCGGCGCCGTCCCTCCAACCAGGCGGGGAAGTCGGCCGTGGAGATCCACGATCCGTCGTCGGCGGCGGCCGAGAGGGCGAGGCGCGCGGCGAACGACCCGTCCGTGCGGGGGCACAGCACGGCCCCGCTCACGACGGCTCCGGCCCGGAGTTCTCCCGCTTGACGCCGACGAACAGGCCGTTGCCGTCGTAGTCGCCCTCGACGTACTCCAGGGACAGTCCGGCCCGGGCGAAGGCCTTCTCGAACTGCTCGCGGCCGTACAGCGACAGGACGTGGGTGTCGGAGAAGTGCTGCACGCCCTTGCCGGGTTCGGCCACCAGGTAGTGGACGTCCATCCGGCTGGCGGTCTCGCTGTGGCGGACCGTGTGCGAGACGCGGGAGACGGTGCGCCCGTCGACGGTGGTGAGGCTGGCGCCGACGTGCTCCGGGGTGAAGTTCTCGGGGAACCACCACGGCTCCAGGACGACGACTCCGCCGGGCGCCAGGTGGCGGGCGAAGTTGGCGAGCGTCGCGTCGAGCTGGTCCTGTCCGACGAGGTTGCCGATGACGGCGAACAGGGAGACGATCGCGTCGAAGCGGCGGCCCAGGTCGAAGGTACGCATGTCCCCGCGGTGCACGGGTATCTCCGGCAGGTTGCGGCGCGCCACGTCGAGCATGCCCTCGGTCAGGTCGACGCCCTCGACCACGGAGAAGTCCTCGGCGAAGTACTTCAGGTGGCCGCCGGTGCCGCACCCGACGTCGAGGACGGACGCGGCCCGGGGGTGGCGCGCGCGGATGTGCCGGGTGACGGCGGCGGACTCACCGCGGTAGTCCTTGCCCCGGCCCCCGTAGATGGCGTCGTAGATGTCACCGACGTCGTAGATGCCGATGTTCTCCTGGTCGATCATGCGTTCCCTCTCTGGGGCGGCCGGCCGGCGGCCGGGCGGTGGTCTGGGGGTCGGGCGGTGGTCGGGGGGACGGGCAGGGCGGTCCGGCTAGAGGGCGGTCAGCACCTCGCGCAGGGCGCCGATGACCCGGTCCTGCGTCGCCTCGTCGAGCGAGGGGTACATCGGCAGCGAGAAGATCTCGCCGGCCAGCTTCTCGGTGACCGGGAGCGATCCCTTCTCGTACCCGAGGTGCGCGAAGCCCGACATCGTGTGGCAGGGCCACGGGTAGCTGATGTTCAGCGAGATGTCGTACGCCTCCAGCGCCTCGATGATCCGGTCCCGCTCGGGGTGCCGGACGACGTAGACGTAGTACGCGTGGGTGTTGCCCTCGTTGGTGGACGGCAGCCGGAGCGCGCCGGGGCCCGTGAGGTCGCCGAGCTTCTCCTCGTAGCGGCGGGCGACCGCGTTGCGGCCGGCGGTGTACTCGTCGAGCCGGCCGAGCTTGCGGCGCAGGATCTCGGCCTGTACCTCGTCCAAGCGGGCGTTGTGGCCCGGGGTGCGGACGACGTAGTAGACCTTGTCCATGCCGTAGTAGCGGAGCTGGCGCATGGCCCGGTCCGTCGCCTCGTCGGAGGTGAGCACCGCGCCGCCGTCCCCGTACGCCCCGAGGACCTTGGTGGGGTAGAAGGAGAACGCGGCCGCGTCGCCCATGGTGCCGACGAGTTCGCCGTGGTGACGGGCGCCGTGGGCCTGGGCGCAGTCCTCCAGGATCTTCAGCCCGTGCTTGGCCGCGATCGCCTTGAGGGGCGCCATGTCGACGCTCTGGCCGTAGAGATGGACCGGCAGCAGCGCCTTGGTGCGGGGGGTGATCGCGGCCTCGACGAGGTCGGTGTCGATGAGGAAGTCCTCTTCGCGGATGTCCACGAAGACGGGCACCGCGCCCGTGCTGATGATGGCCACGACGGTGGGGGCCGCCGTGTTGGAGACGGTGACGACCTCGTCGCCGGGTCCGATGCCCAGCGCTTCGAGGGCGAGCTTCAGGGCGTTGGTGCCGTTGTCGACACCCGTGCAGTGCCCCCCGCCGTGGTAGGCGGCGAACTCTGCCTCGAAGCCCTTGACGCTGTCACCGAGGACCAGCCGGCCGGAGCTGAAGACCGTCTCGACGGCGTCGAGTATGTCGGCCTTCTCCTTCTCGTACTCCGGCAGGTAGTCCCATACTCGCGTCGTCACTTTCGTACCTCCAGGTACTGGTCGTACTCGTCAAAGGGGGCGGCGCCCGGCGGACAGGGCGACAGGGCGGCAGGGCGGCAGGGCGGCAGGGTCAGGCGACGGGTTCGAGGGGGCCGCGCACACCGGCCAGCGCCGTCCGCATCGCATCGGCCGCCGCGGGGCCGTACGCCCGCACGATGCGCGCCAGCAGGCCCGCGGCGGTGAGCTCGTACTCCTGGGTGCCGACGGATTCCAGCACCAGCGTGGCCACACCGCAGCCGAGCTGCGCCGCCCGCTCCTGCGTCCAGCCCCAGGAGGTACCGGCGAGGAAGCCCGCCCGGAAAGCGTCGCCCGCGCCGGTGGGCTCGACGACGTCGTCGGTGTGGACGGCGGGCACGTGCAGGCGGGGTTCGCCCCTGCGCGCGATGTCGACGCCGTCGGCGCCGTGCGTGGTGATCCACGTACCGACGCGCTCCAGCACCTGCGCCTCGGTCCAGCCGGCGTGCTCCTTCAGCAGCGCCGCCTCGTACGCGTTGGTGAACAGGTACGCCGCCCCGTCGACGACCGTGCGGACCTCGTCGCGGCCGAGCCGGGCCAGTTGCTGCGAGGGGTCGGCCGCGAAGGGCAGACCGAGCCGGCGGGCCGCCTCGGTGTGACGCACCATCGCGGCGGGATCGTCGGCGCCCACGAGGACCAGGCCGAGGCCACCGCACTGTTCCGAGACGGCGGTGAGGCTGATGTGCCGGGCCTCTGCCATGGCGCCCGCGTAGAACGTGGCGATCTGGTTCTGTTCGCTGTCCGTGGTGCACACGAAGCGCGCCGTGTGCAGGGTTTCGCTGACGTGGACCGCGGAGGTGTCCACGCCGTCGGCCTGCAGCCGGCGCTCGTACTCCGCGAAGTCGACGCCCGCCGCGCCGACCAGCAGCGGGGAGAGTCCGAGCCGGCCCAGCCCCAGCGCGATGTTGGCCGCCACCCCGCCCCGCCGTACCTCCAGGGTGTCGGCGAGGAAGGACAGCGAGACCCGGTCCAGGCTGTCGGCGATCATCTGCTCGGCGAACCGGCCCGGATAGGCCATCAGATGGTCGGTTGCGATCGATCCGGCCACGGCGATGCGCACGGCGGTTGGCTCCTTCGGTAGGGCGTGGGGGCGGACTGCCGGCTCAGACGCCGGCGGCCTTCCTGAGGGCGTCGACGCGGTCGGTGCGCTCCCAGGTGAAGTCCGGCAGCTCACGGCCGAAGTGGCCGTACGCGGCGGTCTGGGCGTAGATCGGGCGCAGCAGGTCCAGCGCGCGGATGATCGCGGCCGGGCGGAGGTCGAAGACCTCGCCGATGGCGTGCTCGATCTTCTCCGTCTCGACGGTGTGGGTGCCGAAGGTCTCGACGAACAGACCGACCGGCTCCGCCTTGCCGATGGCGTACGCGACCTGGACCTCGCAGCGCGAGGCCAGACCGGCCGCCACCACGTTCTTGGCGACCCAGCGCATCGCGTAGGCGGCCGAGCGGTCGACCTTGGACGGGTCCTTGCCGGAGAAGGCACCGCCGCCGTGACGGGCCATGCCGCCGTACGTGTCGATGATGATCTTCCGGCCGGTCAGGCCCGCGTCACCCATCGGACCGCCGATCTCGAAACGACCGGTCGGGTTCACCAGCAGGCGGTAGCCCTCGGTGTCCAGCTTGATGCCGTCCTCGACGAGCTGCTTCAGCACGTGCTCGACCACGAACTCCCGGATGTCGGGCGCCAGCAGCGAGTCCAGGTCGATGTCCGAGGCGTGCTGCGAGGACACCACGACCGTGTCCAGACGCACGGCCTTGTCACCGTCGTACTCGATGGTCACCTGCGTCTTGCCGTCGGGACGCAGGTACGGGATGGTCCCGTTCTTGCGGACCTCGGTCAGCCGGCGCGACAGCCGGTGCGCCAGGTAGATCGGCAGCGGCATCAGCTCCGGCGTCTCGTCCGACGCGTAGCCGAACATCAGACCCTGGTCGCCGGCACCCTGCTTGTCCAGCTCGTCGCCTTCTCCACCTGCGGCGGAACCCTCGACCCGCTTCTCGTACGCCGTGTCGACACCCTGCGCGATGTCCGGGGACTGCGACCCGATGGAGACCGAGACGCCGCAGGAGGCGCCGTCGAAGCCCTTCTTCGAGGAGTCGTACCCGATCTCGAGGATCTTGTTGCGCACCAGGGCGGGGATGTCCGCCCAGGCCTTGGTGGTGACCTCGCCGGCCACGTGGACCAGGCCGGTGGTGATCAGGGTCTCCACGGCGACGCGGGAGGTGGGGTCCTCCCGGAGCAGCGCGTCGAGAACGGTGTCGCTGATCTGGTCAGCGATCTTGTCGGGGTGACCCTCGGTCACGGACTCCGAGGTGAACAGACGTGTTGCCATCACAGTTCCTTCTGCATCGGTGGAACGAGCGGGGATCAGAGCGAGGCCGGGCCGAACCAGCGCGCGAGCGCGGCGGTCAGCTCCCCGGCGTCCGCCCCCGCCCATGCGACGTAGCCGTCCGGGCGGACCAGGACGGTCGCGGCGCCCGCGAACACGGCGGCGTCACGCGGCTCGACGGGCGTGGCCGTGACGGTGAGGACCCGGTCCTTCCAGCCCGCCGACGCCTCGCGCAGCGCCGGGTCGTCGGTGAGGTCCAGCACGACGCCCTGGGCGGCGTGCAGCAGTTCGGCGGTGCTCCGCTCCCCGAAGCCGGTCAGCAGGGTGCGCTGCGGCAGCCGGCGGCCGACCAGCGGGTGCCCGCCGTCCGCTGCTTCGGCGACGCCCATGTCGTAGCGGATGTCGAGGCCGCTGACCACGCCCGCGAGGTGCTTCTTGACGTCGTCGTAGGCGACGAGCTCGGTGAACAGCTCGCGCAGCGGGTCCGTCTCGGGGCCGCCGAGGAACAGTTCGCCCTGGGCGAGGGTGTTCATCAGGAGCCGGGCGCCGACCGGGTGCCGTTCGGAGTGGTAGGTGTCCAGCAGGCCGGGCGGCGCCCAGCCCTCCAGCACCGCGGCCAGCTTCCAGCCGAGGTTGACCGAGTCCTGGATGCCGGTGCTCAGGCCCTGTGCGCCGGCGGGCAGGTGGACGTGCGCCGCGTCTCCCGCGAGCAGCACCCGGCCGCGCCGGTACTCGCTCGCCTGCCGGGTGGCGTCGCTGAAGGAGCTGACCCAGTCGGCGCCGCCACCCGAGATGTCCTCGCCGGTCAGCCGCTGCCAGGCGGCGGCCACCTCGGCGAACTCGGGCGTCTCGCTGCGGTCCGCCGGCGGGGTGCCGCGCTCGCACACGATGATGCGGTCCACTCCCTCCGCGAGGGGCGCCGACATCACCATGCCGCCGTCCAGCCGTTCGCCGAGGAACCGGGGGCGCAGCCCGCAGCCGGTCACGTCCGCGAGGTACATGCCGCGGGTGGCGGGGGTACCGGGGAAGTCGAAGCCGGCCGCCCTGCGCACCGAGCTGTTCCCGCCGTCGGCGCCCACCAGGTAGGCGGCGCGCAGCCGTTGCTCGCCGTCGGGGGTGGTGACGGTGAGCTCGACGGCGTCCTCGTCCTCGGCCAGGCCGGTGAACTCCCAGCCGCGCCGGATGTCGGCGCCGAGCTCCACCGCCCAGGCCTCCAGCACCGCTTCGGTCCGGGACTGCGGGATGCCGCGCGCACCGAAGTGGGCGTCCTCCAGGGCGGTGTAGTCGAACTGCACACCGCCGAAGTGGCCCATCGGTGTGGTCTCGAGGCCGGGGAAGCGCGGCACCAGCCCGCGCTGTTCGAGCGACTCCAGGGCGCGGGTGGTGAACCCCAGGCCGCGCGACTGGCCGGTGGGCCGCTCCAGGCGCTCGGTGACGACGACGCTCGCGCCGCCCAGTCGCAGTTCGCCGGCGAGCATCAGCCCGGTGGGGCCCGCGCCGACAATGATCACGTCCGCATCCACGGATATTCCCTCTCTCGGTTCCCGGCTGTTCCGGGCGGCAGACATCACGCGGCCCCGGCGGCTTCTGCGGCTTCTGCGGCTTCTGCGGCTTCTGCGGCTTCTGCGGCACGGTGCTTGACGGGCTTCCACCACTGGGGGCGGTCGCGGTACCAGGCGACGGTCTCGGCGATCCCCTCGTCGAAGGGGACGCGCGGCGCGTAGCCGAGCTGCTCCCGGATCTTGGTGTCGTCCAGGGAGTAGCGCAGGTCGTGGCCCTTGCGGTCCTCGACGTGGCGGATCATCGAGTCGTCGGCGCCGGACAGTTCCAGGATCCGTCGGGTCAGGGAGAGGTTGTCCCGTTCGTCGCCGCTGCCGATGTTGTAGATCTCCCCGGCTCCGCCCCGGGTCAGCACCAGGTGCAGGGCCCGGCAGTGGTCGTCCACGTGCAGCCACTCGCGGCGGTTGCGGCCGTCGCCGTAGACCGGGACCGGGAGGCCCTCCAGCAGGTTGGTGACGAACCGGGGAATGAGCTTCTCGGGGTGCTGGTACGGGCCGTAGTTGTTGGAGCAGCGGGTGACGGAGACGTCAAGCCCGTGCGTGCGCCAGTAGGAGCGGGCGATGAGGTCGGAGCTCGCCTTGGAGGCGGCGTACGGGGAGTTCGGCAGCAGCGGCCACTCCTCGGTCCAGGAGCCGTTCTCGATGGAGCCGTACACCTCGTCGGTGGACACGTGCAGGACGCGCTCGACGCCGCTGTGCAGGGCGGCTTCCAGCACGGTCTGGGTGCCGAGGGCGTTGGTACGGACGAACGCGCCGCCGCCGTCCACGGAGCGGTCCACGTGCGACTCGGCGGCGAAGTGCACGACCGCGTCGTGGCCGGGGAGCAGGTCGCGCAGCAGGGGGCCGTCGCAGATGTCTCCCCGCACGAACTCCAGCCGGTCGTGCGCGGCGGGCAGGTTGTCCCGGTTGCCGGCGTAGGTCAGCTTGTCCAGCACGGTGATGCGGGTGTTCGCGCCGGCGCCGTAGGAGCCGGCCAGCAGGGCGCGTACGTAATGGGAGCCGATGAAACCGGCTCCTCCGGTCACCAGAATTCTCATCGGGCGATCCGTGTTCCAGGCATGACTGTTCCGCTTCTCGAAAGGGATTTCCGGCTCGGGGACCGGGGCCGTGCCCGGGTTCGCGGAAGACCGCTCAGCCGGCGGCGGCGGTTTCCATGACGTACTGGCCGTAGGGAGAGCTGGCCAGTCTGCTGCCGAGCCGGTGGCAGGCGCTGCGGTCGATGAATCCCATGCGCCAGGCGATCTCCTCGATGCAGGCGATGCGCACGCCCTGGCGGTGCTCCAGGAGCTGGACGTACTGGCCGGCGGCGGCGAGCGCGTCGTGGGTCCCGGTGTCCAGCCAGACGAAGCCGCGTCCCAGCTGGACGAGTTCGGCCTTGGCGTTCTCCAGGTAGACGCGGTTGACGTCGGTGATCTCCAGCTCCCCGCGTTCCGAGGGGGCCAGGCTCTTCGCGATCTCCACGACGTCGTTGCTGTAGAAGTACAGGCCCGTGATGGCCAGGTTGGAGCGCGGCTCGGCGGGCTTCTCCTCCAGGGAGAGAAGGTTGCCGGCCGAGTCGATCTCGCCGACCCCGTAGCGCTCGGGGTCGCGGACCGGGTAGCCGAACAGCACACAGCCGTCGACGTCCCGGACACAGCGCTGCAGCACCTCGCTGAACCCCGGGCCGTGGAAGATGTTGTCGCCCAGGACCAGGGCCACCGAGTCGTCACCGATGTGGTCGGCGCCGACGATGAAGGCGTCCGCCAGCCCGCGGGGCTTGTCCTGCTCCGCGTAGCTGAGGTTCAGGCCGAGATGCGACCCGTCGCCCAGGAGTCTGCGGAACCCTCCCAGATCGTCCGGCGACGAAATGATCTGGATATCCGTGATGCCGGCGAGCATCAGTACCGACAGGGGATAGTAAATCATCGGCTTGTCGTAGACGGGGAGCAACTGCTTGGAAACTCCGAAAGTGATTGGCTGCAGCCGGGTACCGAGACCGCCGGCCAGAATGATTCCCTTCACGCCTCTGCCTCCATGCAGTTCACGCGACACCCTGAAACGAAATCCGACGGAATCCGACGGAATCCAACGGAATCCGATGGAAGCCGATTCCAGGAATTCCAGGATCTTCGCGCTGCCGGGATTTTTCAAGGAAATTCAGGTCAGGCCATTGTCAATTCCGGCCTGGCTCGCCGAACCAGCGCCGCAGCGCGGCCCGCGCTCCCTCCCACCGCGTTCCCTCCCACCGTGTCGAGGCCCAGACGATGTGGCCGTCGGGCCGCGCCAGCAGTGCCGCCCCGTCCGGCAGCGGACCGCCACCGGCCGGCCGAGCAGCGGTGACGGCGACCCGGTCCGTCCACCCCGCCGCGACGTCCTCGGGCGGTGTCCCGGCGCGGTCGCCGGCGCCGAGGTCCAGCAGCAGTCCACGGCCGCCGCGCAGCAGGGCCGCCGTTCGGGTGGGTCCCTGCTCGGTCGTCAGCTCCGCGGGCGGCAGCCGCCGGCCGAGCAGCGGATGGGCCGGCTCCGTGCCGGGCGCGCCGACGTCGTAGCGGATGTCGAGACCGGAGATCTTTCCGGCCAGGTGCTCCTGTACGCGGCCGAGGGCGATCAGCTCCCCCAACAGCGCGCGCACCGGCTCCACTTCGGGACCGCCGAGCAGCAGATGGGCCTGCGCCCGGATGTTGGACAGCACCCGCCGGCCGGTCTCGTGCCGTTCGGTGTGGTAGCTGTCGAGCAGTCCGGCGGGCGCCCGGCCGGAGACGTGGGCGGCCAGCTTCCAGCCGAGGTTGACGGCGTCCTGCAGACCGAGGTTGAGGGCCTGCCCGCCGATCGGCATCTGCTGGTGGGCCGCGTCCCCGGCGAACAGGACCCGGCCGTGGCGGTACCGCTCCAGCTGCCGGCCCGCGTCGCCGAAGGAGTTGACCCAGAGCGGGGTGCCGCCTCCGATGTCCTCACCGGTGACCCGCCGCCAGACGTCGACGACCTCCTCGAACCGGGGTTCGCCGGTACGGGGAGCGGCGACGGCGCCGAACTCGTGCACCATGACGCGGGTGACGCCCTCGCGGGTGGCCGCGACGGCCAGCCCGCCGGGCAGCCGCTGGAACCGCCGGTCGGGTACGCCGATGCCCTTCACGTCGGCGCGCAGCAGCTCCCGGCGTGCGTCGAGCCCGGGGAACCGGGCCCCGGTCAGCCGGCGCACGGTGCTGCGCTCACCGTCGCAGCCGACGAGATGGCTGCCGTGGACGAGCAGGGAACCGCCCTGGCCGGCGGCCTCGGCCTCCACGCCCTCCGCTCCGACGGTCAGGGCACGCAGCGTGCACCCGCGCCGGATGTCGGCGCCGAGCCCGGCCGCCCACCGCTGGAGGAGCTCCTCCGTACGGGTCTGCGAGACCTTCCACTGACCCGGGTGGGTGCTGGGCAGCGTCAGGTCCATCGGCAGTCCGCCGAAGTGCCCGCGCGGCTCGTTCGCCGGGGTGCCCAGCTCCTCGAGCAGGCCGCGGGCGTCCAGGATCTCCATCGTCCGGGCGTGCAGGGTCGACGCCCGCGACTCGGTGGTCGGGCCCGGGCGGTCGTCGAGGACCACCACCTCGGCCCCGCCGAGCCGCAGTTCGCCCGCGAGCATCAGCCCGACCGGGCCCGCTCCGACCACGACGACCTGGGTGCGTACGCGTGCCTCGCTGTGCGTCACCGTGATCAGCGCTTCTGCTCGGCGTAGTCCTTCGCGTGGCCCAGCGTCGCCCGGCTGTTGGTGCTGAGCGCGTTGTGCACGTACTCCCGGGCGTCGGCCACCGTCGCGTCCGGGCCGAGGACCCGGGCGATGTTGTCCGTGTTGAGGACGACGGTGTGCTGGGAGGAGGCGGCGACCCCGTTCTCGTTCTCCGTGAACGTCCAGTAGCCGGTGTGCAAGGACATCAGCGCGGGCAGGGTGACCTGCTTGTAGGCGATGGTGCGGACCGGAAGGCACACCCGGTAGGACTTGGTGGTGTGCGTGGAACCGTCCTTGGCGCGGGTGTCCATCTCCAGGACCTGCAGACCCGGCGACGGCTCCTCCATGCGTACGGACGCCACGTGCGGCAGCCGCTCCTGCCACCGGTCGGCCTCGTCGATGAAGTCGTAGACGTCCTTGGCCGACCCGTCGATCTGCACGGTGTCCTCGAAGGAGAAGGTCACCTCCTCGGCCGCGTGCGCGCGTTCCACGTTGGTCTTCAACGCGGCCAGTTCCGAACGGGAGTTGCGGTCGACGGCCTGCTCGATCCAGGCCAGGCTGTCCGCGTCGTCGTCGATCGCCCGGTAGTCGTGCAGCAGCCGCACCCGGGACTCCGTGGGCGACACCGGCTCGATGATCCACGTACCGCCCATGGCGGCGACCGGCGGCGCCGGCACCTCCTGGCGGAAGGTGATGCGCAGGGCCTCGGCGTCCAGCGTGCGGCGCGAGGTCCAGTTCTTGGCCGTCTCGTTGGCGGTGGCCCAGATGCGTATGCGCTCCTCGTTCTCGCCGCGCTCGACGTGGTCGACGTAGATCGTGGGCGGGAAGATCCGCGGCCAGTTCTCCACCTCGGCGATCAGCCGGTAGACGGCGGCGGCCGGGGCCGCGACCGTGATCTCGTGTTCCACCTCACGCAGGCCCTGCTGCGACATGCTCGTTCTCCTCGGTGTCTGTGGAAACGGAAGGTCAGAAGTTGCCCAGGCCACCGCAGACGTTCAGCGCCTGCGCGGTGATGGAGGCGGCGGTGTCGGAGGCCAGGTAGCCGACCAGGCCGGCGACCTCCTCGGGGGTCGAGTAGCGGCCGAGCGGGATCTTCGCCCTGAACCTGGCGTGGATCGCGTCCTCGGTGGTGTCGTACGCGGCCGCGTAACCGGCGCGCACCCGCTGGGCCATCGGCGTCTCGACGTACCCGGGGCAGACCGCGTTGACGGTGATGCCGGTGGGGGCGAGCTCGTTGCCGAGCGCCTTGGTGAAGCCGACGACACCGTGCTTGGAGGCCGAGTAGGGGGCGCCGAGCACGACACCCTGCTTGCCGGCCGTGGAGGCGATGTTGATGATCCGGCCGCGGCTCTTGTCGCGCATGCCGCCGGTGGTCAGCACCTCACGGGTCAGCCGGAAGACGCTGTTGAGGTTGGTGTCGATGACGTCGTGCCACAGCTCGTCACTGATGTCGGCGGTGACTCCGCCGCCGGACCGGCCCGCGTTGTTGACCAGGACGTCGACGGTGCCGAACCGGTCGACGGCCGCCCGGACGAAGGCCTTGACGTCGTCCTCGGAGCGGACGTCGAGCGGGGCGCCCCCGGCCTCGAGGCCCTCCTCGCACAGCTGCTTGACGGTGCTCTCGACGTTCTCGGCGTTACGGGCGCCGATGAACACCCGGTGGCCCTGGGAGGCCAGGAGCCGGGCGACGGCCAGGCCGATGCCGCTGGTCGCTCCGGTGATCAGGGCGACCCGCTTCTCCTGCTGGGACATGCTCTCTTCTCCACTGGTGGGGTGGTGCTGCGGGCGGGGGGCAGGGGCCGGTCAGGCGACGACCGCGACGTGCGCGTTGACCGCGGCGATCAGGGCGCGCGGGGTGTCCGCGTCTGCCAGGGCGTCCTCGTCGAGGGAGATGCCGTACTCGCGCTCGATGAGGCCGCCGGTCTCCAGCAGCGCGAGCGACTCGTAGCCCAGCGCCTCGAACCGGACGTCGAGGATGTCGCCGTCGAGGTCCACGCCCTCGTCCGCGCCCGCCGCCGCGAGCAGGATGCGCCGGAGGTCGTCAAGGGTGAATTCCTGAGTAGCCACGTGGGTTCTTCTCTCTTCTTCGTGGGTGGAGGGTGGATGGTCTGTCGCGGGGCAGGCGTGCCCCTGCCGCGCGGGGCGGGCCGAGCCCTAGTCGACGGCGCGGACCACGACGGCCGAGTTGAAGCCGCCGTGGCCGCGCGCCAGGACGAGCGCGGTGCGCACCTCGGCGGTGCGCGGCTGGGCGGTGACGAGGTCCAGGTCGTACTCGGCGGAGAGCTCGACGTTCACGGTGGGCGGGATCAGGCCCTCCTCCATGGCGAGCAGCGCCGCGGCCAGGTCCAGCGGGGCGGAGCCCGAGTAGAGCCGGCCGGTCATGGTCTTGGGCGCCGTCACCGGCACGCCCCGCGGCCCGAAGACCGCCGTGATGGCCTCGGCCTCGCTGCGGTCCAGCTCCGGCACGGCCGCCGCGTCCGCGAAGACCACGTCGACGTCGCCGGGTTCGGCCCCGGCGTCGGCCAGCGCCAGCTCGATGGCCTTGCGCAGGCCGGGCTCCCGCCCGCTGCCGGGCCGGGGGTCCATCGTCGCGCCGTACCCGGAGATCTCGCCGTAGATCTTCGCGCCCCGCTCGCGGGCCGCGTCGGCGGACTCCATGATCAGGATCGCGCCGCCCTCACCGGCCACATGGCCGGAGGCTTCGGCGTCGAAGGGCAGGTAGGCGCGCGACGGCTCGTCGCCGGTGCTGAGCCGGCCGCTCGTGAGCTGGGCCACCCAGCCCCACGGGCAGACCGAGGCGTCGATCGCGCCGGAGACGACCAGTCGCGTGCCCTTGCGGATCTGTCTGCGCGCCTGCGCCACCGCGTCCAGGCCGCCGGCCTGGTCGCTGACGGTGACGCCGCACGGGCCCTTCATCCCGTTGCGGATGGATATCTGGCCGCTGTTGACGGCGTAGAACCAGGCGAAGGACTGGTACGCGCTGACGAACTGGCTGCCCTGGCTCCACAGCTTCCGCAGCTCGCCCTGGCCGAACTCGAACCCGCCCGACGAGCTGGCCGTGACCACGCCCATGTCGAACGGGTCCAGTTCGTCGAGCCGCACGCCCGCGTCGGCCAGGGCCCAGTCGGTGGCCACCAGCGCCAGCCGGGTCATCCGGTCGGTCTGCGGAAGCAGCCGGCTCGGCAGCAGGTCCTCGGCGACGAAGCCGGGGATCTCCCCGGCCAGCTGCGCCGGGTAGGACGAGGCGTCGAAACGGGTGATCCGGGCGATGCCGCTCTTCCCGCCGCGGGTCGCCGCCCAGAAGTCCTGGGTGCCGAGCCCGTTGGGGGCGGCGACGCCCAGACCGGTCACTACCACCGAGGTGGTCATGCCGCGCTCCTCTCAGGACGGGCCAGCACCATGGCGCTCTGGAATCCGCCGAAACCGCTGCCGACGGTCAGGACCGCGTCGACGAGCTGTTCGCGCGCCACCAGCGGCACGTAGTCGAGGTCGCACTCCGGGTCCGGGGTGTGCAGGTTCGCCGTGGGCGGCACCACGTTGTTCTCCATGGCCAGTGCGGAGGCGGCGATCTCGATGGAGCCGATGGCGCCGAGCGAGTGGCCCACCATCGACTTGATGGAGCTCACCGGCGTCCGGTACGCGTGGTCTCCCAGGCTCCGCTTGAAGGCGGCGGTCTCGTGGCGGTCGTTCTGCTTGGTGCCCGAGCCGTGCGCGTTGACGTAGTCGATCGCGGTGGGGTTCATCCGCGCCTCGTCGAGCGCGGTGCGGATCGCCTCGGCCATCTCGGCGCCGTCCGGCCGCAGACCGGTCATGTGGTACGCGTTGGAGCGCGTCGCATAGCCCGCGATCTCGGCGTAGATGTGCGCACCGCGCTGCTTCGCGCTCTGCAGCTCCTCCAGGACGAACACGGCGGCGCCCTCGCCGAGGACGAACCCGTTGCGGGTGCCGTCGAACGGGCGGGAGGCGTGCTCGGGTTCGTCGTACCGGGGCGTGGTCGCCTTGATCGCGTCGAAGCACGCCATGGTGATCGGCGAGATCGGGGCGTCGGAGGAACCCGTCACCATGACGTCGGCGGAGCCCTCGCGGATCAGCTCGACGGCGTGGCCGACGGAGTCGATGCCGGAGGTGCAGCCCGTGGAGATCACGGTGCTCGGGCCCTGCGCGCCGACCGCCCGGGCGACCTCGACCGCGAAGGAGCTGGGAACCAGGTAGTTGTACAGGTGGGGGACCGCGTACGCGTGGTCCACCAGGTGGAGCCGGCCGCCGTCGCTGACGACGTTGTACTCCTCGTCGAGGCCCATGGTGGCGCCCACGGCGCTGCCGATGGTGACGCCGACGCGGTACGGGTCGTGTCGGTCCAGGTCGATGCCGCTGTCGGCGACCGCGCCGCGCGCGGCGACGACCGCGAACTGCGCGGCCCGGTCCATGCGCCGGATCTCGTGCGGGCTCAGACCGTGCTCGCGCGGATCGAAGTCGATCTCCGCGGCGACCCGGGACCGGAACGGGGTGGGATCGAAGAAGGTGATCCCCCGGGTCGCGGTCCTGCCCTCGCTCAGCAGGTTCCAGAATCTCCCGGCCCCGGTGCCGCCGGGAGCCAGCACCTCGATGCCGGTGATGACCACACGCCGAGCGGTCACGCGGACGCCTCCCAGCTGTAGAAGCGGGTGGCCATGGCGTCCGCCGGGGAGCGCCAGGTGGCCGGGTCGTACGCCTGGATGTACGGCTTCAGGTCCTCGCTGATCCGTACGAAGCGGGGGTCGGCCTTCGCCTGCTCGATCAACTCGCCGCCGTTGTCGGCGTCGAAGTCCTGGAGGTGGAAGTACAGCCCCCGGTAGGCGAACAGTTGACGCCTCCGCGTGCCCATCCGGTGGGGCATCTCCGTGGCGTCGAACGCCGCGAACCGGCCGGCCACGTCGAGGCTCGCCTCGGGGTCCATCCGGGCCACGATCAATGTGCTGTGCATGGGTTACCTCTCCTCACGGCCGGACTGGTCCGGGCGTCGCGCGTGGGATGGGGACGACAAAGAGGGATGACAAAGAGGGACATCAAGCGGATGGGGACGGCCAGGGAGGTCTTGCCGGTCTCCGGACGTCGTGCGTCGGTCTCGCGGACGAGGCCACCGGGGCGGCGGGCCGGGCCCCTCGGGTCGGAACGGCCGGCGGGACGGCCTGCGGGGCGGCGTTCCCCTCCCGGCCTCCCGGCACTTCCTCACGCATGTCCCCGGGCCCCGCACGGACCTTCCGGACACGCCCTGAAGACAGCGCACCGGATCTTGCTTCCAAGGATCTTCGAATGCGAACGGCCGATCAATGCACGCCCGTTCAGGAGTCGGTCAGGTTTCACAAGCGGGGCCCGACTGCCTCGGCAACTGGTCAAGCGAATGTCAGGTTTCGGTCGGCCGGGCCGCGAGCCGCACGGGTCCGCCGCCCGGCCGGCCGAAGGACGTCAGCGGCGGCCCGAGCGGCTGCCGAAGCACGCGTGGACGTCGTTCTCGCTGTAGTACGTGCGGCCTGCCCGGTGACGGCGCCGCCAGCGCTGCTCGCTCGCCAGCCGGTACACGGTCCCCACCGGGACCTGCTGGAGCAGGGAGATGTCGGCGGCGGTCAGCCAGCGCTCCGCGGCCGGCGCGGGCCCGTCGCGCGTGACACCCGCTTCCATGGCGCGGTGCAGTTCGCTCCAACGGTGGCCGGCCCAGCTGTGCGCCGGGTCGACGTCGCAGCGGATCTCGGGCTCGGCGGCCCGCGCGCGGTCGCTCAGGGTCAGGCTCAGGGTTCCCGGACAGCCGGATTCCGCGCAGCGTCCCACCCGCACGCTGCGGCTGCCGTCGACCCGGGCGACGCGGCCCGCGGCCCGTACCAGCTTCGCGATCTCCTCCGTCGCTTCGGCGGCGGCGGGATGGGCCGCCAGCCAGGAGACGTTGCGCAACAGGAACGCGGTCGTCGTGGCGACGGTGCGCCCGGGAGCCGGCAGGCCACGCTGCTGGGCCACGAGGCCGCTCCACGAGCCGAGGGTGGCGAGCATGCGGGCACGGACCTCGGACGCGGCCCCGTTGAAGGGGAGTCCGGGCAGGCTCCCGCCGCTCGTCCGTTCGCGCAGGCCGTCGGCCGCGCCGCCGCCGAGGACGCGCTCACACTCCGCGTACAACCCGGGCAACTGCCGCAGGCCCGCTTCCAGTCGGTCCCTGCACCCCTCGCACAGCCGGGCGCCTTCGCCGGCGCGGCGGCGTGCGCGCCCCTCGGCGCGGCCGCGTCGGCAGCCCTCCCCCCGGCACATGGTCCAGCTTGTGGAAGTCACGCTCCGATTCATTTTGCCCCCGCAAATAGCTAGCGTCTGAATTCATCCGTGCCCGAGCCGGAACCCGACGCCGCGGACCGTGATGACCCACGTGCTGGCGCCGAGCTTGTTGCGCAGTGTGCTGACGTGCGTGTCGACGGTCCTACGGGACCAGGAGTCCCCCCAGATCTGCTGCATGAGGCGCTTGCGCGGGATGACGGTGTCGGGATGGGACGCGAGGAGGCACAACAGGTCGAACTCCTTGCGGGTCATCGGTATGCGCCTCCCCTCCAAGGTGACCTCGCGCGATCCCTGATCGATCGACAGGGGGCCGTGCACGATGGTGCTGGGGGCCGGAGTCCGGGGGCGGGCGCGGCGCATCACCGCGTCCATCCTGGCCATCAGCTCCCGGAACCCGTAGGGCTTGGTGAGGTAGTCGTCGGCTCCGGCCTGCAGGCCCAGGACGCGGTCCAGTTCGGTGCCGCGCGCGGTGACCGCGATGATCGGGGTGTCGCCGGCGGTGCGGATGCCCCGGCAGACCTCCAGGCCGTCCAGGTCCGGCAGTTCGAGGTCCAGGAGGATCAGGTCGGCGTCCTCGTGGGCGTGGAGGGCTTCGCCTCCGGTGGGAACGCTGTCGACGTCGTGGCCGTGCCGCCGCAGATTCCGGGCGAGGGTTTCCGCCTGTCCCGTGTCACTCTCCACGACGAGGACCCGCCAGGCGGCGGACTGGCCCGGCCCCTGGTGCACGGAACGTCCACCGTCCGGCTCGGCCAGGTGGGACTCCCCCGAGGTCCCGGGCGCAGGTATATGGGGACCCAACACGCAGGTGGAAGGCTGGCTCATCTTCTCCCCTAGCTGTACAGCTGTGGTCGCCGCCGAACTTACAAACCGGCATGCCGGTTTGTCAAAGGAGTTATGCGTGGGTCGGGAATCGGAAACGTCCCGGTGAAGAACAGTGCGGCGCAGTGAAAAGAACGCGTTTCACCGCAACCGGAAGGGGCGCGCCGGGGCGGTCGGTTCGATGAAGAAACGGAATGGCTATTTCCGCTCCGGCCGTGGTGGTGCCGGGCGGAAATCCGCCCGTTGAAGAGCTCTCCGGAGGCGGGCGTGAAAAGGCTTCGGCCGCCGCCCACACCGGTGGGCGGCGGCGAAGTGGCCTCGGTCAGACGACGCCGTCGGCCCGGTCTTCGCGACCGTGGTCGAGGGACGCGCCGCCGGCGATCGGAATGCCGGCCAGCATCTCGGCGGGGAAGTCGAACCCGTCGACGAGGGTCCGCATGTGCGGCGCGAGCTCGGCCACGGTGGTGTCGACGGCCCTCGGCAGGGACCGCACCTGATCGGCGGTCATGAGTCCGTCGGCGAGCAGGTCGCCGGTGTGCTCACCGATCTGCTTGAGCAGGAAGAGGCGGCACAGCGTGTGCAGCAGGTAGCGCGCCGTGGGCTCCGCGGCCCGGTCGGCCGCCGCCAGGAAGGCGTCGGCGGCCTGCAGCCGCGCGTGCGCGGAGACCATCTCCAGGGCGGCCGACGAGGTCTCGTTCCACCGGCCGAGCGGGTTGCCGGTGGGGCCGGACCGCAGGGCGGTGCGGGCCCTGGCCTGCCAGATGCGCTCCGCCTCGGCGAGGAGTCCGCGCAGGAAGGCCAGGTCGGTGAGGTCGCGCTCGGCGGCCGGCGGAGCGAGGTGGCCGGGCGGGACCGCCTGGTGCCCGAAGACCATCTCACCGGCGGCCTTCACCCAGATCACCAGGTTGTCGCCCTCCGCGGTGATGGCGCCCTCGATGTTCTGCGGCAGGTCGGCGATGCCGTTGACGGGGAAGAGCCCCTGGGCGCCGCACCGTTCGCGGCACTCGACGGTGATCTCGCGGGCCTGCCAGCTGATCCAGCCCTTGGCCACCGCCACGAGGCGCTCCACCTCCCCCCGGTCCTCGTCCGTGTGCCCGGCCCAGCGGTCCACCACCGTCCGGTGCAGGAACGTCATGGCGTAGGCCGTCGCGAGCGCGTGCAGCAGCCGCCCGTGGTGACTGCGGTGGGCGGCCAGCGGTACGCGCTCGCCCGGCCTGGTCGCGGCGATGAGGCGGCTGTGGGAGTAGCGCACCGCGATGGTCAGCGCCGCCCGCGCCATGCCCAGGGTGCTCGCGCTCATGCACAGCTTGCCCTCGGTGACCCGGCCGATGGAGCGCAGGAACCGCTTGCGCCGGTTGCCCAGGCTGCTGGTCAGCGTCCCGTCCGCGGCCACCCGGCCGTGGTCGGCCTCCAGCAGGGCCTCACGTGGCAGCCGTACGTGGTCGAAGGCGGTCAGGGAGTGGTCGACAGGGGTGCCCGTGCGGTCCGGCAGGCGGCGGACGGTCACGCCGGGCAGGTGACCGCTCCGGTCGCTGAGGGGGGTGAGGAAGAGGAAGATGCCCTGGTCCTGACCGTCCATCAGGAGTCGCGCCGCCACGACGGCGCTCTTGGGCCCGCCGATCAGGCTGGTGTTGGGCATGAACTTCTGCGCACCCGGCGTCGGGGTGTGCAGGACGAACTCGTCGTTCGCACGGTCGTAGACGGCGACGGTCTCCATCGCGGCGACATCGTTGCCATGCTCCAGTTCCGTGCACAGGAACGTTCCGCTGCGCCGGAGCGAGGTGAAGGCCGACAGGTCGCGCCGGTCGCCGCCGTGGTCGAGGAGGCTGCCGAGGAAAAGGTTGTAGTGGATGCTCGCCAGGGTCGTCAGCCCGCCGTCCACGGCGCCGATCCACTCGTGCAGCGCCGCCAGCCGGCGGGGGGAGTTCGTGAATTCCTCCACCCCGTCGACGGCGCTGTTGACCAGTCTCAGCCGGTCGTAGGAGAGAGAGGTCCGCTCGACCGGCGTGAGGCCGGGGCGGTAGGTGAAGGCGGGGCTCGAGACGAGCCTGCGCCAGGGCTGGTGGATCCGGTCGCGGTCGCCCTGGTCGAAGAGCAGGTGGATCAGCTCTCTGGCAGGGGATCCGGCGAGCTCCCCTGCCGTGCCGCCAGGTATGTCCGCCTGGGACGTCTGAAGTGTCAGGAAGGCCATCGACCTCTCCGAGAGCTAGGAAGCATGGGGGGTGAACGCGATATAACATACGGAACAGGCGGTTTTTTATTCAAGGGCTTTTAGAACTCACCCAGGCGTGCTGCAATGAGCGGCCGGCGCCGAGCAGGGGCGTACCCCACGCGCGCCCGAGAGTGCCTGCCGCACCCGAGGGACGAGCTGCACGCGGTAGCCGGATCATCACGGTAGGTGATGGTTAAAATGCGGACCCAGCGGTTTTCCAACTGGGTGGGACAGTGCGGAGGTACCAGTGGTGCGGCAGGAACGAGCCATCCGGACACGGCAGAGAATCCTCGCCGTGGCCGCTGAGGTGTTCGACGAGGCCGGTTACGACGCGACGACCATCTCCGACATCCTGAAACGCTCGGGACTGACCAAGGGCGCCCTGTACTTCCACTTCACGTCCAAGGAGGACATCGCCCAGGCCGTCCTCGCGGCGCAGGTCGACGCACTCCCCCAGGTCCCGCCGCAGGAACTGAAGCTGCAGCAGTCGATGGACGAGGCGCTGCTCCTCGCGCACCTGCTCCAGCCGGAGACGGGCGATCCCATCATCCAGGCGGGCGTACGGCTGACCGTGGACCAGGGCACGCGGATCGACAACCTGCAGCGGCGGACGGCGATGGACGGCTGGACGGAGCGCACCCGGGCCCTGCTGGAGGAGGCCAAGGCGTGCGGCGAGACACTGCCGCACGTCGACACGGACGGCCTGGCGAAACTGCTGGTCGGCTCGTTCACCGGGGTTCAGGTCCTGTCACGGATCATGACGGGACGAAGGGACCTGACGGAGCGGGTCACCGACCTCTACCGGCACCTCATGCCGACCGTCGCCGTCCCGGGCGTCCTCGTGCGGCTCGACTTCTCGCCGGACCGCGGGGTCCGGGTCTACGAGACGGTGATGAAGCAGCGCGCGATGGAGGCGGCGAGCCCCGCGGAGTGAGCCGCCCCGCGGCTCGGGCCGGCTCGGACTGAGCACCCGACGCCCCGGGGCGCCACTGGAGAACAAACCGACTTGCTGGTTTAATGGCGGGTCAGAAAGCTAGCATCCATCAGTCACCGAGGTTGTCGGCATGCCGCTCACCCCCCGCAAGGCCGCCGAACTGACTGTAGGCGAACTGGCCGAACGCAGTGGAGTGACCACGTCGGCGCTGCGCTTCTACGAGGACCAGCGGCTCATCTCCAGCCGCCGGACCCCGGGAAACCAGCGCCGCTACAGCCGCGACATGCTGCGCCGCGTGGCCTTCGTCCGGGCGTCGCAGCGCGTGGGGATCTCGCTGGACGAGATCCGGGCCGCGCTCGCCCTGCTGCCGGACGAGCGCACGCCGACCCGCGAGGACTGGGCACGCGTCTCGGAGTTGTGGCGGGACGATCTCAACCTCCGCATCAAGCAGCTGCAGGAGCTGCGGGACGACCTCAGCTCCTGCATCGGCTGCGGCTGTCTGTCCCTGGGCCGCTGTGCGCTGGTCAACCCGGGGGACATCCACCGGCAGTTGAGCAGGAGCCCCACCCGGCTCACCGGAGGGTGACGCGGGGCGCCACCCCACGAAGAACGCGGCCGCGCGGCCGGGTGTGCACCCAGCCGCGCGGCCGCGTTCCGTGCTTCCCGGGCCGCGCCCTCCCCTTCCCCTCGGGAGGGCGCGGCCCGGGGTGTCACGACGTGCCGCCCAGGGCCTCCGCCTCCTCCTCCGCCGGGTGTTCCGCGGGGCGGGCGTTGCGCAGGACGGTCACGGTGACCAGGGCGCCGACGGCCGCCAGTACGGCGCAAAGGGTCGCCGCCGTCTGCAGCCCGTGGGTGAAGGCGGCGCGGGTGACGGCGAGCAGCGCGTCACCGGTGGCCCCGGACAGTTCCCCGGCCGCGTGGACGGCACCGCCGATGGTGTCCTCCGCGGCCCGGGCGGCGTCGGCGGGCACTCCTGCCGGGAGCGCGCCGTCCACGTCGCTGCGGTAGACCGCGGTGCCGATGCTGCCGACGGCCGCGATACCCAGGCCGAGCGCGAACTCCTGGACGGTCTCGGCGACACTCGACGCCGCGCCCGCGCGCTCGGGCGGAGCCGAGCCCACGGCCAGCTCCAGGCCCAGGATCATCACCGGAGCGACACCGAACGACATGCAGAACACCCCGGCCGCGAACAGCCCCACGGGCGAGTCGGTCTCCATCTGCGAGAGCGCGACGAAGGCGCCGCACGAGACGAGCAGCCCGGCTCCCATGACGAACGGCGGGCGGATCCTCCGGATGAGCTGGGCGGTCGTCACCGCGCCGACGACGACGCCCAGGGCCATCGGCACCATCCACAGGCCGGCCCGCAGCGGCGAGAGGCCGCGCACCAGTTGGAGGTACTGGGCCACGAAGAACAGGGTGCCCGACATCACCAGGACGGCGAGCCCCATGATGCCCAGCGCCGAGCCGAACCGGGGGCTGGTGAACAGGCCGAGGTCCAGCAGCGGGTCGGTCAGCCGTCGCTGCCTGCGGACGAACAGCGCGCCGACGGCCACGCCGCCCACGATCGTCAGCAGGCTGGGCAGGCCCAGGCCGTGCGTGGCGATGTCCTTCATCCCGTAGATGACGCCGAGGACTGCGACCACGGACATGGCGGCACTGGCCAGGTCCACGCTGCCCGCTCCGCTCTCGCGGTGCTCCGGCAGCAGGACCGGCCCGAGCACCAGGAGGAGCAGCATCACGGGGATGCCCGCCAGGAAGACCGAGCCCCACCAGAAGTGCGCGAGGAGCGCGCCACCGGCCAGCGGGCCCAGCACGCTGCCCGCGGAGAAGCAGACGGTCCACACACCGATCGCAGCGGTGCGCTGCTTGGGGTCGTGGAACATGGTGCGCAGCAGCGCCAGGGTGCTGGGGGCCAGCGTGGCGCCGGCGATGCCGAGCAGCGCGCGGGTGGCGATCAGCATCTCGGGACTGGTGGCGAAGGCCGCCAGCGCGGAGGCGGCGCCGAAGGCGGCGGCGCCGGTCAGCAGCAGCCGACGTCGGCCGATCCGGTCACCGAGGGTTCCCATCATGACCAGGAAGCCGGCCATCAGGAATCCGTAGATGTCCATGATCCAGAGCAGTTGGGCGCCGCTGGGCCGCAGATCCGCGCTCAGATGCGGAACCGCCAGGTACAGGACGCTGAGGTCCATGGACAGGAGCAGGGTGGGCAGGGCGAGGACAGCGAGTCCGATCCACTCCCGCCGGCCCGCGCGGGGAGGAGCAACTGTGGTCACGGAAGATCCCATTTCTTTGTGGCTGTACGGTGTGCCGACCCGGTCGCCGTGGTGCGCGGACGTCCTGCCGCACCCACGGCGTTCAGGCCGTGGCCGTACCGGGCAGCGGGGCGGCGAGCGCGCCGTACGGGCGGCAACGCCGGCCGGGGCCGTGCGTCAGGCCGGTGAAGTCCTCGACCTTCTGCCACTCGGGCGTCTGCGCGGGGTTCTCCAGGAACGCGCGGTGGGACTCCTCGTCCAGCCACTCCGAGTAGTTGAGGACCTGGGTGTCGTCGGGGCTCAGGAGGAAGTGGCGGGAGACCGCGCCGGGTGTGGGCTCGGGCTGGGTGGCCTCGGCGTGGCAGATCGCGTCCGCCCACGCGCGGGCCGTCTCCGCCTCGTCGAACTCGAACGTGGTGACCACGACGCACCCCGCCGCACTCTGCGGACCGGTGATGCTGCTGCGGCGCAGGCGGCACACGAAGGGGGCGGACTGCTCGACCTTGTCGGCCGCCCCCGTGACCGCGCGGTCGATGCCCTCGCGTCCCGGCGTGGCAGCGGTGGCCGTGTCGAACGCGCGCAGCTGCTGCTCGTCCGCCCACTGCTCGTAGGTGAAGACGGTGTCGCCGTTGGTGCTGATGAGGCAGGTGACGGCGAGCAGTCCCCCCGGCCAGGACACGGCGGCCCAGGCGGCGAGGGCGGCGTCCGCCACCGCCTTCTGCTGGTCGGGCGTATCGGTCACCCAGCGGTTGAGCACGGCGACGCCGGAGTCGTCACGGTTGATCACGGGCAGGGGGGTGGGGGGTGTGCTCATGGGGTCTCCTCCTGGAGGGTTCTGGTCACAGGTGAGGCCACAGCACCAGCCGCCGGCGCACGGGGTCGTGCCTTCCGGCCGGCTCGCTGTCGACCGGAAAACAGGCTCACACTTCAAGTCGTCTTGAAGTCAAGGACGTTCGGGACGGCACCGGGGGCGGGCCGTCGTGCCGCCGCCCCCGGTGTCGCCGGGAGGTCAGACGCAGGAGACCCGCGTCGCCGTCATCGTGACGGTGCTCGGTCCGCCCACCGTGCCGTCGTCGTAGTGGTGGTACGTCTGCCCCTGGGCCGAGAAGGCGCGGGTCGAGGAGAGCTCTCCGTCCAGCGAGGAGCGGGCCTCGCCGGCCGGCCCGCCCGGGAGCGGGTGCCTGACGGTGAACCGGAACGCGCCGCCGGACAGGGGGGCCCAGGTGCCGGTACCGGTGAAGTACGGGGTGCCGTTCTCGTCCCGCGGTCCCGTCAGCTTCAGCGTGCGGTCCGCGTCGAACGTCAGCTCCACCTCGGCGGGCGGCATGTCGCCCTCGGTCACCTGGGCCTTCCAGCATCCGGCCGGTGATGCGTGGGACGCCGTGTCGGCGCCCGCCGGCGCGGCGGCGAGCAGGGTGGCCGCGAGGATGCCGCCCGCCAGGGCGATGCTGCTCATACGCAGGTGCTTGGTCATGTGCTGTCCCCTTCGTGAGGTCGCGTGACAGAGGCTTCGTGGTGTCAGGCGGTGAGCCGCTCCAGCGCGCCGACCACCTCGGACGGCAGCGGCAGCGTGGCCATCTCCCGGGCGAGGGCCTGTGCCTGCCGGGCGTAGGACGGGTCGTCGAGCAGCTCGCGGCAGGCGGCGCCGATGCGCTCGGCGGTGAGCTCGCCGGGCTTGAGCGAGAGCCCCGCACCGAAGTCGGCCATGCGGTCCAGGACGGCGGCGTGCGAGGCGGCGTCCTGCGACTCGGTGAGGGACAGCTGCGGTACGCCGAAGTGCAGCGCTGTCAGACTCGTGACGCCTCCGGAGTGGTGGACGATGAGGTCACAGGTCGGCGCCACGACGTCGAGCGGGATCCATCCGGCCCGTACGCCCTCCAGCTCGCCGCGCAGCTTCGCCGCCAGCTCCTCCGGCGCCGCCACCACGACCTCCGTGTCCGGGGCGGCGACCTTCTCCACCATGTCCTTCAGGAAGTCGAAGTTGAGGCCCCGGCTTCCGCCGGTCACGCAGACCCTGCGGCGCTCGCCCCGGGTGTACATCCAGGGCTCGACCTCGCGCTGCTGGTTGACCGGGGTCCAGCGCATCATCTGGGCGGGCAGCGCGTTGCGCGGGCGGAGGCTCGGCGGGGTGATGTCGACGAACAGGTCCGGGTCGGGCAGCCGGTCCACGCCGAGCTCGTCGAGCTCCGGGCGCAGTTCCTCGTTCGCTCCCGGGTCGATTCCGTCGAAGTCCTTGCCGTCCCAGGTCTGCCGGACGTACGGCACTCCGAGTCGCTCGGCCAGCAGCGGCGCCGCATAGGTGAGCGTGCCGCCCACGACGAGGTCGGGCCGCCAGTCCTCGGCGAGGCCGAGCAGCGGTTCCATGCTCGCCACGGCCAGCCGGGCGAACCAGCGGCCGGTGAACAGCCGCCCCTCCACCGGGTTGTCGGGAACGGTGACGGGGTTGCCGGCCCGGTCCTTGGTCCGGAAGTGCGGAATGGGGGTGGACGTCGCCGGGAACGGCGTCAGGCCGACCGCCGCGATGTCCGGCAGGACACTGCGGGGGGCCGCCATGATGACCTGGTGACCCGCGGTGCGGGCGGCTGTCGCCAGGGGCGTCAGGCCGTAGACGGTCGCCGCGCTGCCGGCGCCGAGAAACAGAATCTTCATCGAGCTGTGAACCTTTCCAGAGGTCTGCGGAGCCCGGAGGGCCCCTGGCGGGGCAGGGCAGGATCCGGTGACGTCACCGCCGGTCCTCGAGGGCCGGGGAGCGGATCGCGGCACCGCCGCTCTCCTCCCAGTAGGACCGCAGCGCCGTCTCCAGCGAACGCTGCGGGCGCCAGCCCAGGACGTCGTACGCCGGTCCGGTGTCGACCTGGATCCAGTCGTCGGCGCCCCGCGGCGAGGGCGGGGCCTCCCGCTCGACGATCCGCGCCGGGACACCGCTGATCCGGATGATCTCGTCGACCAGGGTGCGCACGGGAACCGCCTCTCCGCGCCCGATGCCGATGACCTGCCCCGTCGCCGTGGACACGGCGGCGGCCAGAACGGCCTCCGCCACGTCCCGTACGTCGATGTAGTCGCGGTGGGCGCGCAGGGCGAAGAGCTCGACGACCGCGACGCTCCCGGCCCGCGCGGACGCCTCCCTGAGGCGGGCGGCCACCTGGCCGAGCAGGCTGATGTCGGGGGTTCCGGGACCCGCGGCGTTGGCGATCCTCAGGACGAGCGCCTCCGCCTCGCCGCGCCTGCCGGCCTCGAGCACCGCCTGGGTGGCGGCCAGCTTGGCCCGCCCGTAGGCGGTGGCCGGAGGCGAGCCGTACTCCAGCACCGATCCCAGCTGGACGAGCCGTGGGCGCCGGGGCATCAGGCGCAGGGCGTCGAGGAGCCGGCGGGTGGGGGCGGTACAGCGCTCGGCCATCTCCTCGGGAGGGGCGCCCCAGATGCTGCCGATGGAGTTGACCACGACGTCGACCCGCTCGTCCGCCAGGAACCGGGCGGTCTCCTCGGCGGGCGTGCGGGCCAGGTCGAACGCGGCGAACCGGTGGACGGCCAGGTGTTCCCCACCGGTACGGGCCACGCCGACGACGCGGTACCCGGCGGTCGTGAACGTCGCACAGAGATGGCGGCCCACGAAACCGGTGGCCCCCAGCACCAGGACCGTCGGCGTGCTCACAGCTCCGCCGTCACGGTCCGCGGAGCCGGGAGATCCCTGTTCCGCTCGCAGAACCCGGTCATGAGGAAGCCTCCTTCTCCTGCCGGCGATCCGCCGGGCAGTCGGTCGTTTCTCGTGAGTGAAGTGCCGGGAATCCCGTGAACCGACCGACGCCGTCAGGCCGTACGGTGGTGGTCCGCCCGGCCGAAGACCCGCCAGATCCACACCTGCCCGAGCACGACGGCGATCAGGAACGGGAGCACGGTCACCGTGAGCAGCCCCAGCGAGGCGGAGTCCGCGATCGCCCGGGACAGGTGCAGGACGCCGTCCCCCGAGCGGGTCGCCAGGACCGTGGTGCCGTTGGCGGCGCCCACCAGGACGGGCAGCGCGATCAGCGGCGCGGCGCCGAGCACCAGCGCGGCCGTGGTGCGTCCGGCCGCCCGGAGGCGCCCGGAGCCGTACACGACGGCGGCGGCGAGGACCGCGACGACGGCCACGGCCACCGGGGCGTCGGTGACGGTCGCGCCCACGGCCGCGGTGACGGCGAGCAGGACGAGCAGGACCGGGGTGAGGACCCGGTCGAGCCGGCCGAGCCTGACCGCCAGGGAGGTGTCCGCCGGCAGGCCGCGGCCCGCGAAGAGGGAACCCTGACGCAGGCTGCCGACGACGGCGACGGCCGCGCCCAGCAGGGCGAAGGGGTGCAGCAGGTCGCCGGCGGTGGCCACGGCGTGGCCGTTGCCGTGCGTGGACAGGCCCCGCGTCAGGGCGGCCAGGACGGCGCCCCAGCCGGCGGCGAGCACCAGGCTGGACACCGGCAGCACGACGTCCCAGGCCCGCCGCCACCGGTCACCCGGGTGCGCGGTACGGAACCAGAGCGCGGCGTCCCGCAGGAACCAGGCCGTCAGCAGGAGGACGACGGGGATGCGCAGTGCGGACAGCAACTCCCCCTCCAGCAGGGGCAGCGCGCCGAACAGCAGGCCGGCGAAGGCGACCAGCCACACCTCGTTGGCGAGGAACAGCGGTACGACACCACGGCGCATGCGCGCCCGGCCGGTCTCCGTGTCGGCGAGCGGGAGGAGCATCCCCACACCGAAGTCGACGCTCTCCAGCGCCAGATAGCCGGCGAGGAGCAGCCCGACGAGGGCATACCAAAAGACATCCACGGCGTATTCCCGTCAGCTGTGCGTACGTGGAGGGGCGGGGGTTCAGTAGGAGGGGTGCAGCTCGGCCTTGGGCGACTCGTCGGTGTCGTCCCGCTCGTCCTCGCTCCGGGCCGCGTCGGGGAACAGGTCCCCGGCGCCGAGGAGTCCGGCGTCCGGCCCCTGGCGGGCGTAATGGGAGATCAGGGACCAGTCGACGACGGCGAGCAGGCCGAGCACGAGGGTGAAGGCGACCAGCGACACGACCATGCCGGCGACGGACACGTCGCCGATGGCGTCGCGGACCGTCAGCTCGCCGGTGACCATCCACGGCTGGCGGCCGACCTCGCGGCTGAGCCATCCGCAGATCATCGCCACGACGGTCATGGGGAGCAGCACCGTGGGCAGCTTCATCCGGAAACCGCCCCGGGGCAGCGGTACGTCCGGCCCCTTGCCGCGGGCGACCGTCGCCGGGAGCCAGGTGAGGACGACCAGCAGGATGCCCAGGATCAGCATGAGCAGGGAGGCGCCGCCCACCCACGCGGGCGGCATCCAGTCGCCCTGGCCGTACGCGGCCACGGCGGCGTCCCGCACCTTGTCCAGCTCCGGCCCCGTGGTGCCCATCAGCACCGTGTACTTCTCGGGCTGGTAGCCCTCGAGCAGCAGCAGGTGCACGGTGCCGGCGCCCGCGGTGACGAGCGCGCCGAAGCCCGCGAGGAGGGAGCCCTGGACGAGCGTGGGGCGGAAGAAGTCCCGGTGCCGGTCGCGGCGCAGATGGAACGAGCTGACGGCGGCCATGAACACGCCCGCGAGGAGCGTCACGGCGCCCACGAGGTGCGCCACCGCGTACCAGGTCGCCCCGTTGGTGAGGATGGCGCCCCAGTCGGTGACGTAGGCCGTGCCGTCGCGCATCTCGTAGCCGACCGGCTTCTGCATGAAGCCGTTCACCACCATGATCCAGAAGGTGGAGGCGTACGCGGTGAGGGTGACGCCCCAGATCAGCGCGAGGTGGGCGCGCGGCGGCACCCGGTCGAAGCCGAACGCCCACAGGCCGAGGAAGGTCGATTCGAGGAAGAAGGCGACGATGGTCTCGATGGCGAGCGGCGCACCGACGACATTCCCCATGATGTGGGAAAGGCCCGACCAGTTGAGCCCGAACTGGAATTCCTGGGTGAGCCCGCTGATGATGCCGAGCGCGTAATTGATGACGTAGAGCCCGCCCCAGAAACGGACACGGCGCATTCTCGTGGCGCGCTGCTCGGGATTCCCGGTCCGTACCGCCCGGGTCTGCATGACGGCCACGACCGTGACCAGCCCGAGGGTGAGGGCGACGAACAGGAAATGCAGCGTCGCCGTGACGGCGAACTGGAGACGAGCGAGGTCAACGACGTTCACGTGGGACTTCCCGTGAGAGAAAGGGGGAGGTGCGCGGCCGGCACGGAGAACTCCAACTGCCGCTACTCCATGCGCCGATCGTATCGACCGTCAGGTCATATCCCGGTGAGAGGAATGTCAGATCCTGGCAGGCCCGCCCGCCGCCGGCCGGCGGCCGCGCACCGTTCGCGGCGGCGGGCGGAAAGGGCCGGCGTCAGACCTTCAGGCCCACACCCACGACACCGGTGTGCTGCATGGGGTGGTCCGCGAGGGTGTCGGCGTCGGGGCGCCAGTCGGCCATGCCCGTCAGGCCCGGCTCGACGAGACGGAAACCGTCGAAGAACCGGCCGGTCTCGGCGGGGCCACGGTTCTGCAGCTGGGCGCCGAAGTCGCTGTAGACCCGCTGCAGTTCCTCGCTCGTCGTCCCCACGCCCGAGTCCTTCGCGACGTAGGCGTGGGAGAGGATCAGGACGCTGCCGGGAGCGAGGGCGTCGCGCAGCTGGGCGACCTTCTCCCACGGGTCGTCCTTGTCCTCGATGAAGTGGAGCACGGCGACGAGCATCAGCGCCACCGGCTGGTCCAGATCGATGAGGGCGCGCACCTCGGGGTGGTCCAGGATGTCCTTCGGGGCCAGGAAGTCACCCGTGATGGCGGCCGCGGCCGGGTCGCCCTCCAGGATCTCGCGGCTGCGCGCGACGGCCACCGGGTCGTGGTCGACGTAGACGACCCGAGCGCCCGGTATGACACCGCGGGCCACGTCGTGGGTGTTGCCGTTGCCGGGCGTGGGGATGCCGGAGCCGATGTCGAGGAACTGGCTGACGCCCAGCTCGGCGGCGTACCGGACGGCGCGGCGCAGGAACGCGCGGTTGGCGCCGATGGCGATGTCGAGGCCGGGGAGCGCGTCGAGCGCGGACCGCGCGGTCTCGCGGTCGGAGTCCAGGTTGTGCTCGCCGCCCACGTAGACGTCGTACAGACGGGCCACGCTCGGGGTGTCGGTGTCGATGCCCGCGGGGACCCAGTCGGGAGTGGTAGCCATGCGAAGCCTCCGTTGGTGGTTCTTCGGTGTGGTGGTGGAGCGATGGGTGGTTGAGCGGTGGGTGGTGGAGCGGTGGGTGGTGGGTGGTGGAGCCGGGCGCGGGTCAGACGGTGGCGCGGCCGAGCCGCTGCCAGACCAGTACGCGCCGGTCCGGGCCGGACAGCGAGGTACCGGTGAGCGTGAGCCGGTCGCCCTCCAGGCGCAGCCGACGGCTCTGGTCGGTGCCCAGCCAGTCCCGCTCGGCGGCGACGGCGAGGGAGTGGACGATGTGGTCCCCCTCGCGATGCCAGGTGCCGGCGTAACTGAGGTACTGCGGCGGCCCGTCCGCGGGCATCATGTGGACCGCGACATGACCGTCAGCGCTGTAGAACAGCAGGCCCGTGGGGTCGTCTCCGAGGGGCCCCGGGCTCGTGGCGCCGTGTTCGTCCACGGTGTGGAAGGAGACGAGACGCCACACCCCGGCCAGTGCCGTCGCGTCCGCGGTCCCCGGGGCGGGCCGCGGGCGGCCGGCGCCGGTCATGCGACCGTGGGGGTGGTCGGGCGGAAGCGGGCGGGGTCGCCGCCCAGCAGCACGCCGCGGGACGCCTGCACGATCTCGTGCGGGGAGCCGAGCGGGACGGCGCTGACCGCGTCGAGACGTTCCAGGTGCTCGTCGGACAGCTTCAGGTCGAGTGCGGCCAGGTATCCGTCGAGCTGCTCCGCGGTACGCGGACCGATGACCGGGATGTGGGCGGTACCGGCCGCGCCGGCCCGGGCGTTGAGCCAGCCGACGGCGACCTGGGCGGGCGGCGCCCCGGCCTCGTCGGCCACGGCCAGCAGCTCGTCGACGAGGGCCGTGCGCCGGCTGTCGGACTCGGTACGCATGATGCGGCCGCCCCAGTCGGTGAGCCGGCCCTCGGAGCTGTGCCGGTACTTGCCGGTGAGCAGCCCGCCTCCGAGCGGCCCCCACAGCGCCACCCCGAGCCCGAGGGCGTCCGCCATGGGCAGGAGCTCCCGGTCGGCGGTGCGCTCGACGAGGCTGTACTCGGTCTGGATGCCGGCCAGCGGCGACCAGCCGCGCAGCTCGGCGAGCGTGACGGCGCGCGAGGTCTGCCAGGCGGGGAAGTTGGACAGGCCCGCGTAGCGGATCTTCCCCGCGCGCACCAGGTCGTCCAGCGCGGCCACGATCTCGTCGACCGGGGTGACCGTGTCCGGGAAGTGCACCCAGTACAGGTCTATGTGGTCGGTGTCGAGCCGCCGAAGGCTGGCCTCCACGGAACGGATCATGTTGGCGCGGGAGTTCCCGGTGGTCTGGACGCCCGCTTCGGGGCCCGTCCCGTAGGAGTACTTCGAGGCCAGGGCGAACTGGTCGCGCCGGGAACCGAGGAACTCGCCCAGGAGCGTCTCCGCCTCGCCGTCGTTGTAGCAGTCGGCGGTGTCGAGGAAGGTGCCGCCCGCCTCGGCGAACCGGTCGAGGATCTTCAGGGCCTCGCCGCGC
Organism: Streptomyces solicamelliae; assembly: GCF_045348655.1. Taxonomy (NCBI): domain Bacteria; kingdom Bacillati; phylum Actinomycetota; class Actinomycetes; order Kitasatosporales; family Streptomycetaceae; genus Streptomyces; species Streptomyces solicamelliae. The sequence continues at coordinate 6,126,213 of NZ_CP160404.1, read as the reverse complement.
TCCGTGCCGCCGCCCCAGCTGGTGCCGAAGTTGACGGTGCCCAGGGCGTAGGCGGAGACACGCAGACCGCAGCGGCGGCCGAACGTCATGTGGTCCACTGTGCCGCCACTCCCTTCTGCCCGGTGGTGGCGATGTGTCGCGTCGTCGTGCGGAGGACCTCCAGCACGGGGCCCGGATCCTCACGGAAGTAGAAGTGGCCGCCGGGCAGTTCGTGCCGGCCGGTGACCGGTCCGAGGTGGTCCGCCCAGCCGTCCACGCTCAGCCTGCCGCGCTCCCCCGTGCCGGTGAGCAAGGTGGCCGGCACCTGCAGGCGCGGCTCCGGGGCGTGGGTGTACGTCTCCAGGGCGCCCAGGTCGGCACGGAGCGGCTCGACCACCAGTCTCCGCAGCCGCGGGTCGTCGAGGACCTCCTCGGGCATCGGTCCCCAGCGCTCCTCGGCCTCCGCGAGGAACGCGTCGTCGGGCAGCGTGTGCATCGGGCGGCCGGAGCCGGCGGTGCCGAGGGTGTCCGGCGGCGGGCAGGAGGAGAGGAAGAGGTGCTCGGGTTCCGGCAGGCCCCTGGTGCGCAGGGCTCGCGCGGTCTCGTACGCCACGACGGCGCCGAAGCTGTGGCCGAGCAGCACGAACGGTCCGGTGAACCGGACCTGGGTGACCAGGCTTTCGACGAGCTCCCCGATACCGGTGTGCGCGGGTTCCCTGAGGCGGGCGCCGCGGCCGGGCAGCTGCACGCCCCACACCTGGAGTTCCGGCAGGGCGTCCGACCAGAGCAGGTACTCGCCCGGCGATCCGCCCGCGTGGGCGAAGACGTACAGGTTGAGCGGGGCGTCGGGGCGCTCCCGGCGGCGGGACAGCCAGCGCGGTGGCCCTGTCCTGGGTGGCATGGGGTTTCCTCCGGGTCCGGTGGTCGGTCGGGTACAGGGGGGTGTCGGCCCGGCGGACGGCCTCGGGGCCGTCACGGAGCCAGGAGCTCCTCGATCGCCGCCGCCAGCTGAACGGGCTCGGGCGACTCGAAGACCGACAGCGCGTCGATGTCGACGGGAAAGACCTCGCGGATGCGTTCGGCGAGCCGGGAGGCGATGAGGGAGTCGCCGCCGAGGTCGAAGAAGTCGTCGGACGGGGCGACTTCGTCGAAGCCGAGGATCTCGGCGTACAGCCGCAGCACGGTGGGCAGGACCTCGTCCCCTCCCCCGTCCGGCTGTCCGGCCGGCCGGGGCCCGTCCGCGCTCTCGCCCGGCCGCGGGCCGTCCTGCGCGAGGGGCTCCACGAGGAAGAGCTCGCGCTGGAAGGGATAGCCGGGCAGCGGCAGCAGGGCCCGGGGCACCCCGCCGTGCACCTGCCGCCAGCGCACCGGGAACCCGGCCGACCAGAGCCTGCCGAGCGTGTCGAGCGCCGCGGCATGGTCGTCGGCGGGCGGGTCGGCGTCCGGACCGGGCGGGGAGCCGTCCGCCGCGACGTCCAGGAGGACCAGCCGGGGGTCGGCGCGCAGTTCGGACAGCGCCCGGTCCAGCAGCTCCTGGTCCGGCTGGAGCGCGGCGCGGGCCCAGGCGAGCGGGTCGGCGGCCTCCTCCTGGGTGAGCCGCCGGCCGAGCGCGGCGGACACCAGTGGCACCCGGGGCGGCCGGGGGGACGCCTCGCGGAACAGCTCGGCGTAGTCGCGCAGCGCCTCGGCGCCGCCGCTGCGGGCGTGCGCGACGGCGAGCCGCACGGCGTCGGCGACCGGCAGGACCTTGGTGACGGCGGCGGCGATCGCGACGCCGGCACCGGTGGCGAGCACACAGGCCGGCCGGATGCCCCACTGGATCCACGTCATGGCCGTCGCGTACGCGTGGGCGAAGGCCTGCACGACCGCGTCGTCGCCTTCGGCGGCGGCGAAGCACGCGTCGACGGCCCTGCGGTAGGCCGGTTCGGCCTCGTACAGGCCACGGGCCGGTGCCCGCCCGGTGGTTCCGGTGAAGTGGAAGACCGCCTCGCGATGCTCGGCCCGCCTGCTGATGGCGTCCGCCGGATGCCCTGCGGCGATTCCGGTGAGGGCCCGCACCGCGCCCTCGGTGTCCCGCACCACCGCGTAGGCGCGGTGGTCGTGCTCCCGGCGGCCCGTCTGCAGGGTCCAGGCGACGTCGGCGAGCGCGCCGGGCGGATCGTCGCGCAGCCGTGCGGCGAGCCGTCCGGCCACGTCGCCGAGCGCCTCGGGGGTCCTGGCGGACAGGACCAGCAACTGGTGCGCGGGGGCGGGCGCCGACGCCGGGCGGGGCGGGGCCTCTTCGAGGATGACGTGGGCGTTGGTGCCCCCGATGCCGAACGCGCTGACGGCCGCGCGCCGCGGGGTGTCGTCCGCGGTCCACGGAGTGAGCCGGGTGGCGACCCGGAAGGGGCCGGCGTCGAAGTCGATCGCCGGGTTGGGCTTGTCGTAGTTCAGGCTGGGCGGAATGCTGCGGTGCTGGAGAGCCAGCACCGTCTTGATCAGCCCGGCGGCGCCCGCCGCGGCGTCGGTGTGTCCGATGTTGGTCTTGACGGAGCCGATCCAGCAGTAGCCGGTGCGGTCGGTGTCGCGGCGGAACGCCGCGGTGAGGGCGGCCAGTTCGATGGGGTCGCCCAGCGGGGTGGCGGTGCCGTGCGCCTCGACGTAGCCGATGGTGCCGGCGTCGACCTCGGCGACGAGCTGGGCCTCGCGGATCACGGCGGTCTGGCCCTCGACGCCTGGCGCCGTGTAACCGACGCGGTGGGCGCCGTCGTTGTTCACGGCGGTACCGCGGAGCACGGCGAGGATCCGGTCGCCGTCGGCCTGCGCGTCGGCGAGCCGCTTGAGGACCACGATGCCGACGCCGTCGCCGCCGACGGTGCCGTCCGCGGCGGCGTCGAAGGTACGGCACTCCCCGCGGGCGGAGATGATGCCGCCCGGGGTGTACTGGCTCACCTTGTCCGGCACGTGGACGGCGGCCGCGCCGGCGAGCGCGACGTCGCAGTCGCCGTGGAGCAGCCCCTGCACGGCCAGGTGGACCGCGACCAGGGAGGTGGCGCAGGCCGCCTGGACGGTGACGGCCGGGCCGGTGAGGCCCAGCTTGTAGGCGACGCGGGTGGCCTGGTAGTCGGGGGCGGTGCCGATCAGGATGTCCCAGTCGGTGACGCCCGGCAGCTCGTGCCGCCGGTCGCGCAGGATCTGCCCGTAGCCGTTCTCGGTGCCACCGCCGTAGATGCCGAAGGTGGCCGCGCTGCGCGCCGGGTCCTGGCCCGCGTCCTCCAGGGCCTGGGCGGCGCACTCCAGGAACAGGCGCTGCTGGGGGCTGATGAGGCGGGCTTCTCGGGGCGAGTAGCCGAAGTAGCCGGCGTCGAAGTGGGCGGGGTCGTCGAGCAGTCCGCGGGCCGGGGTGTAGTGCGCGGCCGCGCCGTCCGCGCGGGACCCGGGGACGGGGGCCGGGGGGAAGACGGTGACGGATCCGACGCCGTCGGCGAGGTTCCGCCAGAAGGCCTCGGGGCTGTCCGCGCCGGGGTAGCGGCAGGCCATGCCGATGATCGCGATCTGCTGTCCGGGGCCGGAGAGGGCCTCGTCGGACGCGGCCTCGTCGCCCCCGTCCGGACGCGTGCTCGTGGGGGTCACCATGCCTCTTCCTCCTCGCCGTACCCGGTCGCCCGGGTGCCCGGCCCGGTGCGCCGGGCGACGCGCCGGCTCGCCGGCCCGGCGAGCCGTCCGCCCGCCGCCGGGCCCTCGTCCGCCGTGGCGCCGCCCAGGTGGTCGGCGAGCGAGCGGACGGTGGGGTACTGGAACAGTTCGACCAGCGGGATGTCGCGGCCGAGGCGTTCGTACAGCCGCTTCTGCACGGTGTGCAGCAGCACCGAATGCCCGCCCAGGTCGAAGAAGTTGTCCGACGGGTTCACCTCGGGAAGCCCGAGCGCCTCGCACCACAGCTCGGACACCAGGGACGTCAAGTCGTCCCCACCGCCGAGGACGCCGTCCGCTCGCGCATTCATGCAACCACCCGTCTTCTTCCCGGTTTCCCGTTGAATTGCCGCCCTGTCGAGCACCGTCATCGTGTGCCGCGGGCCGGGGGCCGGACCAATAACGTGATCGTCTGAGCCGTAGAATGAACGGTTATGGAGCTGCGTCAACTGGAGTACTTCCTCGCCGTGGTGGAGGAGCGGAGCTTCACCAGGGCGGCGGCTCGCATGCATGTCGCGCAGCCGGGCGTCAGCGCGCAGATCCGCCGGCTGGAGCGCGAGTTGGGCCAGGAGCTGCTGGACCGGACCGGTCCCGCCGTGCGGCTGACGCAGGCCGGGTCGACCCTGCTGCCCCATGCCAGGGCGGCCTTGTCGGCGGTCTCCGGTGCCCGGCTGGCGCTCGACGAGCTGGCGGGGCTGGTCCGTGGCCGGCTGACCGCGGGCATCGTGACGTCCCTGTCCTCGGTGCCGGTGTCCGACCTGCTGGCGGATTTCCACCGGACGTATCCGGAGGTGGAGATCCGGCTCACCGAGGCGTCCTCCGACGAGTTGGCGGCCGGGCTGCGGGACGGTCGGCTGGACGCGGCGCTGATCAGTACGGGCACGCGGCCGCCCGAGGGACTGCACACCCGCCTGGTGGTGGACGAGGCGCTGGTGGCGGCCGTGGTGCCGGAGGACCCGCTGGCGGCGGGCGGCGAGGTGGCGCTGGCGGACCTGGCCGACCGGCCGCTGATCTGTCTGCCGCCGGGCTCGGGCGCGCGCACCGGCCTGGACGAGGCGTGCGAGGCGGCCGGGTTCCGGCCGCGGGTCACGATGGAGGCGGGGGACCCGCACCGGCTGGTGGAGCTGGCCGGCCGCGGGCTCGGGGTCGCGGTGCTGCCGGCGCCCTTCGCCCGCAGCCACGGCGACCGGCTGCGGGGCCTGGACATCGTGGCGCCGCGCATCCGCGCGCGGGTCGCGCTCGCGTGGTCGGCGGAGCGGCCGGCGAGCCCCGCCGGCCAGGCCTTCGTGGACCTCGCGAGCGCGGTCCTGCCGTCCCCCTGACGGTGGCACGGCGGCCGGGCCGGCGGTCACGCGGGGCTCACGTCCGCACGGCCCCGGGGACGTCAGACGCGGACCAGCGTCTTGCTGCGCATCAGGAACTCGCCCAGGTAGTCGTCGTGCGGGAGTCCCGGACGGTGCCAGTGCGTGGCCCGTCCGCCGACGTGCACATTGCTGATCGTGGGTTCCGCGACCAGGGCGTCGACGAGCGTCTCGTCCTCCGTGACGACCGTCAGGACCAGCGTGTCGCGCAGCGGCTCGATGCCGTCGGCCCGGCTCCACGGAGCGATCCACACGCAGGGGAAGGGCAGTTCGGCCCCGAGCTGCGGGGCGTCGGCGGAGTCCAGCTGATGGACCGTGGGGCGCAGCACGGCACTCCCGTCGCCGAGTTCGTCGACGAAGCCGGTGCCGCCCAGCCACGCCCGAGTCCCCTGGGCGCGTTCGAGCACGTACGACTCCAACGCCCGCGCCGCCTTGGTCTGCTGGACCGGCAGACGGGCCCTGTCGTCGGACGGCGGCAGGTTCGGCAGCGCGGCCAGCCGCTCCGCGACGGCTCCGGCCAGCGGTGCCGGGTCGCCCTCGACCAGCACCGCGGTGGCGTTGACGCATCCGCTGCCGCCGTGCCGGACGACCGAATCGACGATCATGTCGAGGTGCTCGCGCCAGTCGGTGCCGGCGGTCAGCAGGATCTTCGAGCGGCCCGGCCGCAGCGACAGCACGCCCGGGTCGTCGGCGTACCGGCGGATGATCTCGTCACCGCCGTAGGCGAGGTCGGCGCCCCGGACGATGGCGTCGGCCGCGTCGTGCCCGCAGGGCAGCAGCGCCACCTGATCGTCGCCGAACCCGGCCTCGCGCAGCGCGAGGACCAGCCGGTGCGCGGTGAACGGCTCGCGGGCCGAGGGGCGCACGGCGACGCGGTAGCCCAGCGCCAGGGCCTCCGGCCAGAAGCCGTGCGTGCCGGGGTGGTTGCCCGGCACGTGGACGGCCAGCACCTCGCCGCGCCGGGTCCACAGCGCCTGTCCGGTACGGGCCAGCGGGTCGCGCCAGTCGGCCACGGCTCCGGCGGGCCGGGCCAGTTGAACGCTGCGGTAGGCCTCGCCGACCCGGGCGGCGCACGTGCGGGTGGCCGTGCGCACGACGGACACCGGAAGTCCGGAGACCCGGGTGACGGCCCGTTCGTACTCCTCCGGCGTCATGCCGCCCAGGCGGGCGTTCGCGAACAGGTCGCCGGCCCGGGCCAGCGCGGCCGCCCGCTGCGCGGCGGGCAGCGGGGAGGCGGCGCGCAGCGCCTTCATGGTGCGGTTGACGAACAGCGCGGGGGCCAGGCTCAGTTCGGCCATGACCGCGCCGGTGACGTCCCGGACCTCCTGGCGGTTGTGCGTGCGGTACGCGCCGGACGGCCCCAGGGCGTCCAGTACGGGCACCTCGGGCTCCTTCGCGTCCTGCGGTGCCGTGTCCATCAGTAGACCCCCTCGATGACGGTCTCGTTGTCGAAGCGCTCCACCGGCGCGATGCCGGCCGCCGAGTCGCCGATGCGGCCGGCCGGGGCGGGGACGCGGACCGCGGTGTCGCGCTCCAGGTTGTTGGGCAGCAGCAGCGCCTTGCTGACGTGGTGCATCACGACCTGTCCGCGCCGGCCGTACCCGACCGGCCGGCCGGTCTGCGGGTCCACCACCCGGAAGGTGATGTACGGCGAGAAGGTGTCGAAGACGCACGGCTCGCCCGGCGGGGTGCCGTGCCGCTGGCCGGCGATGCCGAGGATCATGGTGCTGCCGTAGTGGCCGTACAGGACGGTGTCGGGGAAGATCTCCGTGCGGTACAGCTGCTCGGTGTCGGCGTCCATCTGGGTACCGCCCCAGCGGATCGCACGCACCTTCTCGTTGATGAGCTCGACCAGGTCCTCGCGCTGGGCGATGCGTTCGAGCAGGGGTGGTGTCACCGTCATCACGCCGATGGGCTGGGTACGCAGGATGTGAGCGGCCTGGTCGACGACGTGCTCGGCGTAGGCGTCCGCCTGGGCGCCCTTGCCGCCGGCGATGAGCCGCTTCACCCAGCGCGGGTCGAGGTCGACCTGGAAGCCGTAGCGGCCGTGGGTGACCGCCGAGCGGCGGAAGATCTCGCCGACGATGTGCGGTCCCGACGGGGTGAGGCCGAGCCAGTCGACGCCGCGCGGGAAGCCGTGCACGTCCAGGTTGGCGTTGCTCCAGGCGACGAGCTTGTCCAGCCAGTCGCGCGGGCAGACCACGCGTTTGGGGGCGCCGGTGGTGCCGCCGCTCTCGAACACCCCGACGATGTCGGGGTGTTCGCCGTAGCCGCGGGGCACCAGGTCGGCGGCGGGGACGTCCCGCAGCTCGTTGGCGACGTTGGGGAAGAGCGTCAGGTCGTCGTGGCCCTTGACGTCCGTGAGGGGGTCGAACCCCAGGGAGGCCGCCCGCCTGAGCCAGAAGGGGGTGCCGGTCTCGGGGCTGAAGTGCCAGCGCATCGCGGCCCGGACGACCTCGTCGGGGTCCGGGTCCGCGTCATGGGGCAGGTCCAGGGGTGAGAGATCTGCACGCGCCACGTGTCCTCCTCTACTAGGGCGGGCCCGTCGGGGAGAGGCCCCGCCGCCGGGCCGAAGCCGAACTGCCGGATTCCGGCAGTCGACCACCCGGGACCGCCCGGGCACATGAGTAGCCGGTACTCAACTCCCGGGGCCACCAGGAGGCGGCGCGGGCCCTGAGTACCGGCCGCCGGTGCCGTCGCACCGCTCGTACGCTGAGTGGACCGGCCGTCGGAAGAGGGAGGTATTGCCCGATGAAGGCCATGATCGCCTGGTGGGATCTCACCGAGTCACGGCATTCCGCGGAGACGCTGCGTGAGTTCCTGCGCGAGGAGGCCGAGCAGCACTGGTCGGACATACCCGGCCTGCTGCTGAAGGTGTGGGTGTCGGACCCGGAGAAGAACCGGTGGGGCGCCGTGATGGTCTGGGAGTCGAAGGAGGCGGCCGAAGCGGCCGTACTGCCGCGCAGCGCGGGCGAACTGATCGGCCTGCCACTGGACTTCCGGGAGTGGTTCGACGTCGAGGCGACCGTCGAGGGCGACCACGGCCTCCCCTCCCTCGCCGGCCTCGGCCTGGCCCTCGCACCCCCGCGCCCGAGCTGACCCCGCGACACCTGCCGCCGCGCCGGAGCCCGGGCTTCAGCGGGCGTGCAGGTGGGCGCGGAGGCCGAGGGCCTGGAGAGAGGCGAAGACGGCGACCGGCAGAATCTGCAGCCAGGTCCACACCAGGCCGGTGGTGGTCAGCTCCAGCAGGCCGAGGGCGAGGGCGGCCAGGCTCAGCAGGATCCAGAACACGCCGCCGCCGATCACGCCGAACACCGCGCCGGGCGGGAGGGGGCGAAGCCTGGCCACCAGGGCGATGCCCGCTCCCGCAGCCAGCATGGCGGCGCCGACGACCGCCACCAGGACCGTGCCGGGGCCGAACAGGCTGCCCAGCGGGGACGCGGCGGCCAGGTAGACGACGCCGACCACGGCCATGCCGGCCGCGTCCATGGCGATCAGCCGGCGCAGTCGGCCGCCGGTGGGCCCGTCCGCGTGCGCGTCGCGGCCCGCACCGGCCGACAGACCGTCGGCGAAAGAGGGCGAGGGGTTCATCGGTGACTCCAGGGAGGAAAAGGGGGAACCCGTCCCGGCGCTCGGGGGACGTGGCGCCGGGACGGGAGTTCAGGGCCGGCCGCCGGAGGGGCGGCCGGAGGGAGCGGGGGCGGGTCAGCTCGTGGTGGCCGCGCCGTCGCCCGCCGGGGGAATGTTGTAGTTGAGGCGGAAGATGTTGCCCGGGTCGTGGGCCGCCTTGATCTCACCCAGCCGCTCGAGCGCCTCGGACGCGTAGGCGGTACGGACCTGGTCCCGGCCGGCGTTCTCGCCGTGGCCCATGAAGTTCAGGCTGCTGCCGGTGTTCCAGGGCTCCAGCGCGTCGAAGAGGCCCTGGACGACCGGCCGGGTGTCCTGCTCCGTGACACCGAACAGGAGGGTGACCACGGACAGGAGGTACTGCGCCTCCCGGTGCGCCACCGCGTTGGGGTGCGCGGGCTCATCGGCCAGGGCGCCGCCCAGGTGGCGCAGTTCCACCACGCACGGCACCGGCGCCTGCGGCCCGGCGTGCTTCAGGATCAGGTCCAGCGCCTCCTCGCCGAACTCCTCGAACAGGGCGACCTCCCGCAGGAAGGGCACCGCCACCGGCGGGTCGTCGTGGATGGACGCGCTCTCCGTGTACGGCATCTCCCCCAGCGCCTCGAAGAGCGCCGGGCCGGCCGTGTCACGCAGCGGTGCGACCAGCCGCTCGCCCTCCTCCTGGCTGCCGGTGTAGGCGATCCGCACGTGGTAGACGTGGCGGCCGCGCATGGGCGGGGGCACGTCCTCGTCGTCCGGCATCGGGATCAGCGCCACCGAGGAGTTCATCTCCCGCGGCAGGCCCGCCGTCCAGCGGAGGTACGCCCGGAAGACGTCGGGCGCGGCCTCGGCGTCGTAGAAGATGCCGCCGCCGTACAGCCTGGCGACCGGGACGAGGCCCATTTCCAGCCGCGTCACGATGCCGAAGTTGTCCCGGCCTCCCAGCAGCGCCCAGTACAGGTCGGGCTCGCCGTCCGGGGTGACGTGACGCAGGCTGCCGTCGGCGGTCACCACGTCCATGCTGCGGACCCGGTCGGACGCGTACCCGAAGGTGCGCACCAGCAGGCCGATCCCTCCGCCCAGGACGTAGGAGACGACGCCGACGTGCGGTGCCGAGCCGTTCAGCGGGGCCAGCCCGTGCGGGGCGGTCTCCGGGATGACCTGCTCGAACCGGACGCCGGCCTCGACGGTCACGGTGCGCGCCTCGGGGTCGACCTCCACTCCGGTCATCCGGCCGGTCGTGATCAGCAGGCCGCCCTCGGCCGCCACCGAGTAGCCGTGCCCGGTGGCCTGGACGGCGACGGGCAGCCCGTGCTGCCCGGCGAAGCGGACCGCTGCCTGGACGTCCTCCGCCCGGGTGGCGCCGACAATCACGTCGGGCCGGTGCTGCACCGCGAGGTTGAACCCCGTCCGCTCCTGGTCGTACCCCTCGTCGCCGGGCCGGAACACCGGGCCCGCGACCTGGGCGACAAGTGCATCGATGTCGTTCTGCTTCACAGCGTTCTCCGTTCGCTTCGTCCAGCGATCCCGATCATGAGGCTGAAACCTGACACCTGCCGTCAGGTATGCAGGAGACTCGGGAAATGAAGTTCGACCGGCTGCTGTCCACCCTGCTTCTGCTGCAACAACGCGATCTGATCCCGGCGACCGAGCTCGCCGAACGGCTGGAGGTATCGGTCCGCACCGTCTACCGCGACGTCGAGGCGCTGTCGGCGGCCGGGGTGCCCGTCTACGCGGAGCGCGGCAAGTACGGCGGGATCCGGCTCCTGCCCGGCTTCCGTACGGACATGACCGGGCTGACCACCGATGAGGCACGGGCACTCTTCGTCCTCGTCGGGGAGAGCGCGCACTCGGCGCTCGGGCTCGACCGGGCCCTCGGTTCGGCGCTGCGCAAGATGATGGCGGCGCTGCCCGCACCGCACCGGCCGGCGGCCGAGCTGAGCAGCCGCCGCGTCCTGATCGACCCCGACCGCTGGCTGGCCGGGCCGCGCGACGAGTCCGACCTGGAGGCCTTGCACACCGCGGTGCTGGCCGACCGGCGGCTGCGCATCGGCTACCGGCACAGCGGCAGCACGACACGGAACTTCTACACGGTCGATCCGTACGGCCTGGTCTCCAAGGCCGGCACCTGGTACCTCGTCGCCGACCACGACGGCAGGCCTCGGCTGTTCCGGGCCGAGCGGATTTCGGCCGCCACCGTGACCGCCGAACCGGTGCGCCGCCGCGAGGGCTTGGAGCTGGCGCAGGTGTGGAAGGAGCTCCGGCAGGAGGTGGAGGGCCGAAGTGGGGGGACGCGGGTGACGGTACGCGTGCGTCGGCACCGGCTGGACATGGTCCGGCGGATCACCGGCGCGCACTTTCTCGGGCCCGCCTCGCCGGCCTCGGGCGACGACACCGGCGACGGCTCCGACCCCGACTCCGGCGACGACGCGTGGGTGACGGCGGAGCTGATGTACCCGGTTCCCGCCGCGGTCCGCCAACTGCTCCAGTTCGGCACGGACGTCGAGGTGCTCGGCCCCCCGGAAGCCCTGCGGGAACTGGCCCGGGTCCTGGCCGGCCTGTCCTCGCTCTACCAGCCGTGCGCGGACTGAGCCGCGGCCGCCTCGGGCCCGAGGCGTTCACCGAGCAGCGCCCGGGACGTGACACCGAGCTTGCCGTAGATCCGGTACAGGTGGTTCTCGATGGTGCGGACCGACACCGTGAGCCGGGCGGCGATCTCACGGTTGGTCAGCCGCCCGGCGGCCAGCGCGGCGACTTCGCGCTCGCGGGCGGTCAGCGCGCTGCCGTCCGGGGCCGGTGGGCGGTCGGCTGCCACGGCCCAGCCGGGCAGCGTGGTGCCGGCGCAGGCGGCGAGGTGCCGGTGGCTCCCGGCCAGTGAGGCCCGGGCCGCCCGGTGGCGGCCCGCGGCCCGCCACACCTGGTGCGCCTGGCCCGCGCACTCCGCGGCGAGCGGGTACGCGCCGAGTCGGGCGAAGCGGTCGGCGAGCTCGTCGAGAACCGCACCGTCCCGCCGGGCGAGCGCGCGGATGTGCTCGGCGCGCAACGCGCCGGCGGCTGCGGCCTCACCGACGCCGCCGAAGTCGCCGAGCGCGTCCAGCTGCTGCGCCGCCGGACCCGCCGAGCCCAGGCGCGCCATCAGGTGCAGGGCGGCCAGCGCCGTCCTGAGCCGCCCCGCCGCGGCCGCCCGCCGCGCCACCTCCCCGGCCCGCCGCAGCGCCCCGGGCCCGTCGCCCGACCGGCCCAGGACCAGCGCCTCCTCCAGGACGGCGGAGTCGTCGGCCAGGGGGTAGGGCAGGGCCCGCCGCGCCGCCGTCCGCACCTCGATCAGGGTACGGACGGCCTCCGTGGTCTGCCCGGACTCGGCGAGGGCTCCGGCCAGTTGGGCCAGGACCCAGGCCCGGGTGGTGAACCAGTCCGGCCCGTCCGGTACCGCGGCGGCCCGCCGGAGCAGCGCCACCGCGTCCGCCGCTCGTCCCGTCTCCCGGTGCAGACGCGCCCACAGCGCATCGGCGCGGAGCCGACGGCGTACGTCCCAGGGCGGGTCGGCGCGCCGCAGCCGCTCCAGCGCGCCGCGGGCCCGCGCGAGGTCGCCGCACTCCAGCGCGGCGTGCGCGCTCACCACCCGGTGCGCGTGCCCCGCCTCGTCCTGCCAGGTCTCGGCCGGGCAGCGCTCCAGCATCGCCCATGCGTCGGCCGGGTCACCGAGTTCGGTGCGGGCGAACGCGGCGAGCGGTACGCAGGACTGGAGCGCCGGTGCCGCGTACGTCTCGCGCGGAACCCTGTCACCCGTCGCCGCCACGTCGGGCAGCCGGTCCTGCCACAGCCTCACCACTTCCTGGAGTCCGCGTGCCGGTCCGTGCGGCGCCCGCTGCGCCCACCGGTCGGCGAGGCCCGCGGCCTCGTCGATCCGGCCCAGTCCCCAGGCGAGGTTGCCGATCCGGGCGGCGAGGACGTCGGCCGACCGGCCGTCGGCGGCCGCCAGCGCCGTCCGGGCCTCGGCGTGTCGTCCCTGCCCGGCCAGGGCCCGGCCCAGCAGCAGCGCGGCCGCCGGATCGGGCGCCCCGGCGTCGGCGGCCCGGCCGTCGCCGAGCGCGGCTCGGGCGAACCGCTCGGCCGGACCGAACTCGCAGCACCGCAGCGCCGTCGCCGCCGCCGCGCGCAGCCGGGAGGCCGACGGGGTTCGCCCGGCATCGAGCCGCAGGGACACCGCCCGCAGCAGGTCGAGGTCGGTGTCGGCGGACGGCCGTGCCGCTCCGGCCGGGTCCAGTTCGTCGGCGAGTTCGCGGCGGAGCCTGCGGGCGGTGAGCGGCGGCAGGCCGGCGACGACGGCGTGGCCGCACAGCGGCTGACCGAGGCGCAGCCGCCGGCCCGTCCGCTCCGCGACCACGACGCCCCTGCGGTTCAGCCGCTCCGCCGCGGGCGCCAGGTCAATCAGCCGCGGCAGGTCCTCCCGCACCGGCCCGGCCAGGGCGAGTACGGCCACCACTTCCTGCTCGTCGGGGTCGAGTCCGCCCAGCATCCGCCGTGCGGTCTCGGCGGCCCGGCCGCCCGGCACTCCGGCGGGCCCCTCCCAGCGCCACAGCCCCCGGGCCGGGCGGAGCGTGCCCTCGGCGACGGCCTGTTCGGTGAGCTCGGTCAGCAACAGGGCGTTGCCGCCGGTCAGTTCCCACAGGCGGGCCGTGGTGTCGGTGGCGACGTGGCTGCCCAGCCTGGCCCGCAGGAGGCGCGCGGCGCCGGCCCGGTCGAAGGCGGCGAGCTCGAGGTGCTCCAGCAGGCCGTCCCGCCACAGCTCGTCCACGGCCGCCGGCACCGGAACGCCGGCCGGCGCCGTCGCGAGCAGCAGCACCCGGCCCTCCCGTACCGCCTCGGCCAGCGGTTCGGCGCGTGCCGAGGTGAGCCGGTGGATGTCGTCGACGCCCAGCACGGCGTACGGTCGGGCCCCGCCGTCGAGGTCGCCGTTCCGGCCGTCCGCCGCCGCGCCGTCCGGCCGCAGCCGCCCGAGGGCCTCCGCGAGGAGCCGGGTCCTGCCCACCCCGGGCGGGCCGGTCAGCAGGAGGCCCCGGCCCCGGGCGGCGAGCCCTTCGACGGCTTCGAGCTCGGACTCCCGGTTCCGCAGGGGCCAGCGCGCCACGGCGTCCGCGGCGTGTGCGGTCATCCCCTCACCGGCCGGGCACGATGTTGCGGTTGCACCGGAAGAGGTTGGCCGGGTCGTGGCGCGCCTTGAGCGCGGCGAGCCGGCGGTGGTCGGCCGGCTCCCAGTAGTCCACGGGCGGCTCGTCGGCCGCACCGTCCGCACAGCCCCCGTACACCAGGTTGTGGAACCTGCCGACGCGGGCGGGCGCGAGGGCGTCCAGCACCTTGCGGTGGGTGGCCCGTGCCTCATCGAGGTCGGTCCCGTCCAGCGGGGTCAGGACGCGTACGAGGTAGCGCGCCTCCCGGTGGCCCACCGCGTTCGGCACCTCGGGCGGGCGGCCCAGCGCGCCGCCCAGGTGACGGACGTCGAGCACGCACATGACCGGCGCGCCGGGTCCGGTGCTCTCCGCGAGGGAAGCGGCCGTCTCCGCGTCGAACTCCCGCAGCAGGACGTTGTCGCCCAGGTAGGCGTGCGGGTACGGCGGGTCGTGGTAGATGTCGGCGCACTCGGTGTACGGCATCTCGCCGAGGGTGTCGGTCAGCGTGGGCCCGGCGGCGCGCAGGGGCGCGACGAGTTCCTCGCCGGTCCTGGAGTCACCGGTGTACGCGATGCGCACATGGGCGACGTGGCGGCCCCGCCAGTGGCCGGGGAACGCCGCCACGTCGGGGTAGTCGATCGTCGACACGGAGGAGGTCAGCTCCTCGGGCAGCGTCGCGGTCCACTGCCGGTACGCCTCCAGGAGGTGCGGCGACCGGGCCGTGTCGAACGTCAGCTCACCGCCGTAGATGCGGCTCACCGGCACCAGGTCGATCTCGACCGCCGTCACCGCGCCGAAGTTCGCCCCGGCTCCGCGCAGGGCCCAGAACAGGTCGGGGTCGCGCTCGGCCGTGACGTGCCGGTGGCAGCCGTCGGCGGTGACGACGTCGACGGCGCGCACGTGGTCGGCCGCGTAGCCGAACTGCCGTCCCAGCAGGCCGAGTCCGCCTCCGAGGAGGTAGCCGACCGCGCTGACGTCGGGCGAGGAGCCGTTCAGCGGGGCGAGGCCGTAGCGCGCGGCGGCGTCGACGACCGCCCCGACGCGGGTGCCCGCGGCGATCCGGGCGGTCGCCGCGGCGGGGTCCACGGTGACCCCGGTCATCCGGGCGGTGCTGATGAGCACGCCGCCGTCGAGGGGGACCGACAGCCCGTGTCCGGTGGCCTGCACGGCCACCGGCAGCCCGTGGGCGGCGGCGTGGGCCACGGCCGCCGCGACATCGTCGGCTCCGGCGGCCTGGACCAGGACGGACGGCCGGTGCCGGTAGTCGGTCTGGAACCCCGAGCATCCGGCGTCGAAGCCCGGGTCGCCCGGCCCGAGCACCGTTCCCCGGACCTGTTCGCCGAGCCGGGCGGCCGCTCCGGTGCCGTCGGCGGCGGTGGCGCTGTTCATGGCGGGCGTTCCTTTCGGTCGTACGGTCGCTGTGCGTTCAGCCCGCGGAGGGGGCGATCCGGTCGGGACCGAGGTGCTGCGCCCAGGCCCGCACGGTGGGTTCGACGGCGAGCGTGGCGAAGTCCACGTCCAGGCCGCCGCGGCGCCAGCGGCCGCTGAGCCGCATCAGCCGCAGGGACGTCAGCCCCAGCTCGGCCAGGTTGGTGTCGTCGGCGATCTCCTCGGGTGCGATGCCGAGCACCGCCGCGACGGCCTCCCTGATCTCGGCGGGGGTGAGCGTGGTCACGCTGGTCATGACGATGGCCTTTCAGCAGTACGGGTAGGGGTGGGTCAGCCGCGGGCGGCGGGCGGCGCGGTGATCCGGACGACGGCGCAGCCGGCCTCCATGCCCTCCGTCGCTCCCACGAGCAGCACGTGGTCCCCCTCGGTCACCTGGCCGGTCTCCCACAGGTGTGCCAGGCCGAGGACCAGGTCGCTGACGCTGGCGTGCCCGATGGTCCTGATGTACTCCCAGGTGCCGACCTTGGCCGGAGTCTCCAGCGGGTCCAGGATCATCGCGTGCAGGGCGTCCTCGTTGAAGCCGATGTGCGCGACCCGGGTGATGTCGTCCCATCCGACGCCCGCCTCGGCCAGCGTCTGTTCGGCGGTCTCGGCGACGAGTGCGCCGAACCGGGACACCGCCTCGATCATGTCGAGCGGCCGGGCCCCCGGCCGCTCGGCCCAGGCCTGGAGGCGGGGCGCGACGTACATCGGGCGGTCCGCGTGGCGGGCGGGCGGCAGCAGCCGCTCGCCGCCGCGGTGCATGTCCTCCAGGCTGGACTCGGACCGCGAGCCGACCGCGAGCAGGCGCGCGAACCCCGGGCGGGTCGACACCACGAGCGCGGCGCCGCTGTCCGCGTACATCGCGTGCTCGGAGTCCCGCCAGCGGTCGACCAGCGGTGTGGAGAAGTTGTCCGCGGCCGTGATCAGGACCGCTTCGCTGTCCGTCGTGGTGGCCAGGAGCCCGGCGGCCAGCCGCAGCGAGGTCAGCACGGACAGGCAGCCGTGCCGGATCTCGGTGGCGACGACGGGCCGGTCCAGCGTCCGGTTCAGTACGTAGTGCGGCGCCGACCAGCCTTCGGGGCCCTGGTAGTAGGCGCCGCTGTGCAGGAGGGCGGCGAAGTCCTCGGGCCGGTGGCCGGACTGCTCGACCGCCTTCCCGGCCGCGTGCACCGCCATGTCCACGGCCGGCAGTTCCGTTTCCACCGCGACGGCGGTGATGCCCGATTCCTCGGCCGCGGTGCTGTCGACCCAGCCCTGCCGCACCGCTTCCGCCATGGGCACGGTCGCCGGCACGTACGTGCCGATGCCCGCGAGATGAATGTTGTCGACCTTCACTGGTGTCCCCTTCTCCGATGGCCGCTGTCGTTGCTCAGTCGCTCGTCCGTGAGCTGTCCCTGGCGTCGCAGGTCACAGCGGGAACGGCTCCAGCTCCCCCGAGATCACCTGCTCGCGCAGGGACTTGCGGTCGACCTTCCCGTTGGTGTTCAGCGGAAGGGTGTCCAGGAGGTGGTAGGTCAGCGGGATCATGTACGGGGGCAGGGACTCCCCCAGCCCCTCGTCCACCGCGTCCATGTCGATGCCGTCGCCGGAGACGACCGCGGCCAGCACCGCGTCGCCGCCCCCCTCGCCGGGAACGGCCAGCACCACGGCCTGCGCCACTCCGGGCTGCTGAAGGAGGTGCGCCTCCACCTCGCCCGTCTCGATCCGGTGGCCGAGGACCTTCACCTGGGCGTCGAGGCGGCCGATGTACACGTACTCCCCGCCGGCGGTCCTGCGGGCGAGGTCACCCGTGCGGTACCACCTGCGCGGCTCTCCGTCGTCCCCGGTGGTGGTGTGGAAGGCGCCCTCGGTCAGCTCCGGGGCGTTCCAGTAGCCGGCGAACACCTGCGGTCCGTACAGGCAGAGTTCGCCCGTCTCGCCGTCGGCCGCCGGGGTGCCGTCCGCGGCCAGCACCGCGGCCTCCATGCCCGGGTACGGTGCGCCGATCGGCACGATCCCGTTGACCGACCGGTCCGGTGAGGTGTGCGGGTCCCAGCGGTGCACCAGGCAGGCGACGGTCGCCTCGGTGGGACCGTAGAGGTTCTCCAGCACCGACGTCGAAGCCGCCTCCTGCCAGGCCCGGGCGACCGGCGCCGGCAGCGCCTCGCCGCAGAACAGGCTCCAGCGCAGGGACGGCAGACTGCCCGGTTCGAGCAGCCCCCTGCGCGCCTGGAGAGCGGCGACGGAGGGCACCGACAGCCAGACGGTGATGCCGTGGTCGCGGATGAAGCCGAGCGGCGACAGCAACTGGTGGGAGTCCATGGGCAGCAGGCACGCGCCACCGGCCCAGGCCAGGAACGGGTCGAAGATCGACAGGTCGAAGGTCTGGTCGGCGGTGTGCGTGAACCGGTCATCCTCGGTGAACCCGTAGCGTTCGGCGTTGACGCGCACGAACCAGGCCACGTTGGCGTGCGAGATGGGCACGCCCTTGGGGCGGCCGGTCGAGCCGGAGGTGAACAGCAGGTACGCGATGTCGTCCGGGTCCGGGAACACCGGCTCGGACAGCGGCGTGCAGTCCTCGGCACCGGCCCGGGTCACGACCTGGGCGCCGGCGGGCAGACCCGAGGGCGCCTCGTCCGTGTCCGGCAGCAGGGCGGGCGGGGCCTCCGCCATCTCGCGCAGCAGCGCGGCGAGTTGTCCGGCCGAACCGTCGTCGGCCATGATCACGTCCAGGCCCGCGCGCTCGGCGATGTCCTTGTTGCGGGCGACCGGGTACTTCTTGTTCAGCGGCACCGCCGTGGCTCCGGCGTAGAGGGCCGCCAGGAAACCCGCGTACGTGACGAGGCTGCGGTGGCCGAGAAGCCCCACCCGCTTCGGCCGCTTCCCCAGGTCGATGAGCGCGGCGGCCCAGCGGCGGGCCACCGCGTCCAGCTCCGCGTACGTCCAGGAGCGTCCGTCGAGGAGCAGGGCCGGGCGGCCCGGATGGGCCCGCGCGGAGGAGTGGAAGCCACTGTGGAGGAAGTGAGAGGCATGGTCCGGCATGGGTGTGCTCGCGTTCCGCTTCAATGAGTCGTCGAAAGGGCGGTCGGTCAGGGCCGTCAGGGCCGTCAGGGCTGGAGTCGGCTGATGGTCCAGCCGCCCTCGCACCGGTCGTAGCGCAGCCGCTCGTGCAGCCGCCCGGTGCCGTTCGCCCAGAACTCCACGCTCTCCGGCCGCAGGTGATAGGCGGTGAACGAGTCCGGCCGGGGCAGTGGTCCTCCCCCGGCCAGGCGTCCGGCCCGCTCGCGGAGTTCCGCGACCGCGCCGAGTCCGTCCAGCGGCTCGCTCTGCCGGGACGCCGTCGACATGGCGTGGGTGAACTCCGCGCGGGCGGCCCACAGGGCGTCGGCCTCGGCGTCGGGGAGCCGTTCGACCGGGCCGGCGACGGTGATCTGCTGGCTGCTCTCCCGCCAGTACAGGACGCCGGAGGCCCACGGGTTGGCGGCCAGCTCCCGGCCCTTGCGGCTGCCCTGGTGGGTGACGAAGGCGAGTCCCTCGCCGGTCACCCGGCTCACCACCAGGATCCGGGACGAGCAGCGGCCCCGGGCGTCGGCGGTGGCCAGGGCCAGCGCCCGCGGTTCGCGGAACCGGCGGCGCTCGGCCTCCTCGAGCCAGGCGGCGAACAGCCCCATCGGCTCCGTCGGCGGGGTCGCGAACTCGGGGAAGGCGATCTCCACCGACCCGGTCAGGGTCTCCGACCTGGTGCTGCTCATGCGTGTCTCCGTGGGGCGGGCGTGGGGTGGCCGGACGGTGCGGTGGTCACGGGTGCGGCGGTCACAGGCGCAGCGTCCCCTCGATGACGACGGCGCCGTCGCCGCCCACCTCGACGGAGACGACCTGGTCACCGGCTCCCTCGACGAGCGCGCGCATCGGGGAGGGCCGGCCCAGCTCGACGCCCTGGGTGATCTCGATGCGCTGCCCGTACTCGATGAGCCCGTGCCGCGCGAGGTGGATGGCGATGGGTCCGGCCGCCGAGCCGGTGGCCGCGTCCTCGACGACGCCGTACGCGGGCGAGAACATCCGGTTGCGCCACCGGGTCCCCGACCCGGCGAAGCAGTTGGCCGCCATGTCGGGGAACTGCGCGAGGGCGCGATGGTCGGGGCTGAGGGCGGAGAGCTCCTCGACGCTGCCCAGGCCGACGAGGACGTGGCGCGGGCCGTTGCGGTAGACCTCCACGGGCAGCGCCGGGTCCGCCACGCCCAACGCGGCCAGGAGTTCCTCGGACTGCTCGAACGGCTCCCAGACCGGTACGGGCTGCTGCATCCAGGCCGCGGTGACCACGCCGCCCCGGCGCACCAGCTCGAAGGGGACGAGGCCCATGGCGGTCTCCAGCTTCAGCTGGTCCGCCGAGGTGCGGTTGCCGAGCGCGATGGCCGTGCCCAGCAACGGGTGCCCCGCGAAGGGGAGTTCGTTGACGGGCGTGAAGATCCGGATGTGGGCGTCGCCGCCCTGCTTCGGACCGAGGACGAAGGTGGTCTCCGACAGGTGCAGTTCCGCCGCGATGCGCTGCATCTGCTCGGCGGTGAGGTCGTCGCCGTCCAGGAAGACGGCCACGGGGTTGCCGTGCAGGGGTCGGGTCGCGAAGGCGTCGACGACGACGTAGGAATGCATGGGGGTCTCCGGCTGGTCTGTGGTCATGGGCGGAGCAGGTCCGTCACGGCGGCGGCGACGATGCGCGGGCCGTCCTGGGTGAGCACCGACTCGGCGTGGAACTGCAGGGACGCGAAGTGCGGGCCGCGCAGCGCGTGCACCTCACCGGTGGCGGCGTCCCGGCTCACCTCCACCACGCCGATGCCGTCGACGTCGGCCTTGTCCTCGGTGCTCCGGGCCGCGAACGTGTTGTAGAAGCCGACCCGTTCAGGTCGGCCGAAGAGGTCGATCTCCTTCTGCACGCCCTGGTTGGGCACGTCCAGGCGGCGTACCGGGAAGCCCAGCGCGAGGCTGAGCACCTGGTGGCTGAGACAGACCGCGAGGAACGGGCCGCCCCGGTCCAGCAACGCCGCCACCGCCGCGCGCAGGTGCGCGATCTTGGGGTGGTCGCGGTCGTTCGGGTCGCCGGGACCCGGCCCCATGACGACGAGGTCGTGGCCGTCGAAGGCGTACTCCTCGTCGTAGCGCCGGATCGTCACGTCCAGCCCCATGGCGCGGAGCTGGTGGCCGATCATGGCGGTGAAGGTGTCCTCGGCGTCGACGATCAGCACCCGGCGGCCGGCCGGGCCGGGCAGGGGTTCCGCGCGGTCGCCGGTGTCCCGGAGCCAGAAGTCCGACAGTGGCTCGTTGCGCCGCTCCAGCGCGTCGCGTACGCCCGGGTGGGCGGCGAAGCGTGCGGCGTCACCGGACTCCAGCGCGGCGACCAGGCCGGACGCCTTCGCGCGGGTCTCGGCGGCCTCCGACCCCGGGTTGGAGTGGCGAACCAGGGTGGCCCCCACCCCGATGCGCAGCCGGCCCGCGCGGTCGATGTCCGCGGTGCGGATGAGGATCGCCGAGTCCAGGGCCCGGTCGCCGTGCTCGTCGCGCCCGATGAGCGCGGCGACTCCGCTGTAGTACCCGCGCCCGTCCGGCTCGTACGTGCCGATGACCCGGCAGGCGCTCTCCAGCGGCGAGCCGGTCACCGTCGGCGCGAACATGGTCTCGCGGAGGATCTCGCGCACGTCGCGGGTGGTGTGTCCCTCGATGAAGTACTCGGTGTGCGCGAGGCGGGCCATCTCCTTGAGGTACGGGCCGACGACCCGCCCGCCCGCGTCGCAGATCCGGGCCATCATCTTCAGTTCCTCGTCGACGACCATGTACAGCTCGTCGGTCTCCTTGCGGTCCTCGAGGAACTCCATGACCTCCGGCAGGCTGGGCCCGCTCTGCGGGTAGCGGTACGTCCCGCTGATGGGGTTCATCACGGCCTTGCCCGCGCGGACGCTGATGTGCCGCTCGGGCGAGGCGCCGACGAAGGTGCGCTCGCCGGTGTGGACGAGGAAGGTCCAGTAGGCGCCCGCCTCCCGCTCCAGCAGCCGGCCGAAGAAGGACAGCGCGCTGTCCGGTCCGTAGTCGGTGATGTCCGCGACGAAGGAGCGCTTGATGACGAAGTTCGCGCCCTCGCCGGTGCCGATGACGTCCTCGACGACCCTGCGGACGATCTCCTCGTACGCGTCGTCGGCGACGTCGAAGTGCTCGCCGCTCAGCACGGTCGGCACCCGCGGCAGGCGGGAGAGCACCTCGGCGAGGGGCAGCCGCTGCTGGCCGGTGACGGTCAGCGCGAGCAGCGGGGCGCCGTCGTCGGGCACCGCGTACCCGCGCTCCCCGACCTGTCGGTACGGGATGACCGCGAGGACTTCGTGGTGTGCCCCGGCGGTCCGCCCCGGCCCGTCCGGGAGGTCGATGTCCGCGAGCGTCTCGGGCATCGACAGGTCGCCGACGAGTACGTCGACGGTGTCCGCGCCCGCGGCCTCGGGCCGGTGCAGCAGGGCGAAGGGGGCCGGGTGGCCGGCCAGGACGCGGCCGATCAGGTCGCCTGCCGCCGCCGGAGCGGTGGCGCGTGGCCCGGTCATGCGAACACCTCCTCTGCCGTGACGACGGCGGCGCAGCGTTCGGCCGCGTAGGTCACGGCCAACCGGTGGTAGTGCTCGTTGAAGTCGGCGACGGCGTCGGCGACGAGGAACGGCTGGATGTCGTGGGTGAACGCCTCGACGGCGGTCATCAGGACGCCGACGTGCGCGTAGACCCCGCACAGGACGATCTGGTCACGGCCCGCCGCGCGCATCCGCTCCAGGAGCGGGGAGTCGAAGAAGGCGCTGTAGCGCCACTTGGTCAGCATCCAGTCGCCGTCGGCGGGCGCCAGTTCGTCGACCACCGCGCGGTCGGCCGGTTCCGGGCGCATGCCCGGGCCCCAGAAGTCCTTGAGCAGACCGCGCTGTTGCTCGGTCATGCCGCCGGGCTGGGCGGTGTAGGCCACCGGCACCCCGGCGGCGGCGCAGCGGTTGCGCAACGCGGCGGAGTTTCCGACCAGTCGGCCGCGCACGTCGGCCGGGAAGGGGGCGAGGAAGTAGCGCTGCATGTCGTGGACGAGCAGGACCGCGCGGTCCGGGTCGGGGGTCCACCGGGCCGTGTTGGGGGGCAGGTCGCCCCTGGTCGGAAACGGGTAGGACTCGATCGTGGGTATGCCGGGCATGGCATCGCCTTCCTGTGCCTGCGTCAGGGCTCGGGCCCGTCCGGAATCACGCGGTCCAGGCGGAGACCACGGAAACGGCTTGGCGCGGGTTGAGCCTCGGGTCGCAGAACGTCGTGTACTTGTCGCCGACGTGGTCGAGATCGGCCTCGCAGGAGACGCACTCGGTGACGTCGTGGGGGGTGGTCTCCAGGTGCAGCCCGCCGCACACGCCGCCGCCGGCGGCGACCGCCTGCTGGAAGGCCGCGACTTCGCGCGAGACGGTCTCCACGTGCCGGGTCTTGGTCCCGTCCGGCGCCGCGACGGTGTTGCCGTGCATCGGGTCGGTCAGCCAGATGACCGGGTGGCCCGCCGCGCGCACGGCCTCCACCAGGGAGGGCAGCCGTTCCGCGACGCGGTCGGCGCCCATCCGGGCGATGAGGGTGAGCCGCCCGGGCTCCCGGCCGGGGTCGAGCCGCTCGCACAGGGCCAGGACGTCCGCGGGCTCCATCGAGGGGCCCACCTTGCAGGCCACCGGGTTGTCCACCTGAGCGAGCAGGGCCACGTGGGCGCCGTCCAGTTGGCGGGTGCGCTCGCCGATCCAGGGCCAGTGGGTGGAGCCGAGGAACAGCTTGCCCCGCTCGTCGGTGCGCAGCATGGGGATCTCGTACGCCAGGAGCAGTGCCTCGTGGCTGGTCCACACCGGCGGTTCGAGGGCGTGCCGGCCGGCCGGCCGGTGGCGCCAGCCGAGGTGCTCGACGATGTCGGCGGCGGCCATGTACCCGGTCAGGATGCGCAGCGGGTCGGGGCGCCTGGCCTCCGGATCGGGCTCGAGACCGTTCACCATGTGACCGCGGTACACGGGGATCTCGACGCCGTTCACTGTCTCCGTGGGGCGGGAGCGGGGCTTGGCGAACTGGCCCGCGATGCGCCCCACCCGGATGACGGGCTTGTGGGTCTTCATCCGCAGCGTGCCGGCGAGCACATCGAGGAGCCCCGCCTTGCGCGCGACGTCGTCTGGCGTGCACTCGGCCGGGTCCTCCGCGCAGTCGCCGGCCTGCATCACCATGGCCTCACCGGCCGCCACTCGGGCCAGGGCGTCACGCAGCACGCGCAGATCGGCTGCCTGGACGAGCGGGGGCCGGGACGCCAGCGCGTCTCCCACACGGTCCACCTGCGGCACATCGGTCCATTCGGGCTGCTGCACGGCGTGACAGTTGCGGATATCACGCAAGACTTCGTCCACAGGAGTCTCCAAGGGGATGGCAGAACAGCCGGGTCAGGTGGGTATGCCTTCGCGCTTGATCTCGGGAACGGGAATGCTGAGCGCGCGAAGCTGCTCGAAGGGATTCATGAACTCGCGGTTCTGCTTGATCTTCCCGTTCTCCAACGCGAACGAATGCAGGAAGTGGTTCTGGTAGTAGCCCTCGGGGTAACCGGCGAAGCGGATCTTTCCGCGGCCGTCGCACTCCACCCAGAAGCGGTTCGGGTCCTGGGTCTCGAAGACCTGGATGTTGTACCACTCCCAGTCCGGGAAGCACTTCAGCGACCACACCGCATGCTCCGCGAGCCGGTCACGGCCGTTGATGACGATCGGGGCGCCGGTGTCCGTGGTCCACAGGCCGCCGCTGCCGTCCTCGGTGAACAGGGTGTGCCGCTGAAGCCGGTCCTGGCCCTTGGTGGCCATGTACCGCTCCACCGTGGCCCGGTTGATCCGGCGCAGTTCCACCTCGTCGGTGAAACCCTGGTATTCCGCAGATTCGGGCATGCCTGCCTCCAGGAGGGTTGGGATGAAGGAGAGGAAGGGGAATCGAGCCCGGCGCGTGATCACACCGCGGCATGGCCACAAGTCTTGCCCGTCGGAAGGGTTCGGACAAGAAAGGAAGACTCAGAACAAGGTCAGGCATTGTCAGGGTGAGCGAAGATTTCGCGAGAGAACGTGACCTATGTCAGATCGGTGTCAATTACCGGAGGGATCGAGCACTCAGGGGCGTCCGAGCTGGAATCCCACTCCGCGCACCGTGATGATCCAGTCACTGGCTCCGAGTTTGGTGCGCAGGCTGCTCACATGGGTGTCGATGGTCCGCCGCGACCAGGCGTCCCCCCAGACCTGCTGCATGATCCGCTTGCGCGGGACGACCGTGTCCGGGTGGGACGCGAGGAGGTGGAGCAGGTCGAACTCCTTGCGCGTCACGTCGATCCACCTGCCGTCGACGCTGACCCGGCGTGCGGCCGTGTCGATGCTCAGCGCGCCGTGGGAGATGAACGGCGCGGCGGCCGGGGAGTGCGCCCGGACGCGGCGCATGACCGCGTCCATCCTGGCCAGCAGCTCCCGGAACCCGTACGGCTTGACGAGATAGTCGTCCGCGCCGGCCCGGAGACCGAGGACCCGGTCCAACTCCGTTCCCCTGGCCGTCACGGCGATGACCGGGCCGGAACCGGCGGCACGCATCCGCCGGCAGACCTCGAGGCCGTCTATGTCCGGCAGTTCGAGGTCGAGGAGCACGATGTCGACGCCTTCGAAGGCGCTCAGCGCGGCCGCCCCCGAGGCGGCCCGCTCGACGTCGTGACAGTGCCGACGCAGACCCCGCTCCAGGTTCTCCGCGTCCTCCGTGTCGCTCTCCACCACGAGCACCCGCCAGGCGGCGGGCGGCCGGTGAGAACCCGTCAGGTCCGAGCGGATCACAGTCTCCCCCTCAAACAGCCCACGCGACACGCTCAGGCGTCTTCCCCGTCATGCGCTCAGGTAGTATAACAAACCTACCTGGCTGTTTCTCGGGCTCACTTGCCGCCACAGGGGACCTCTCCAGGTGGAAGCTTTCCGTGGCCGACCACCCGCCCAGGGCGATCATTGACCCATAATCACCGATTGATCCCGTATCGGCACAGCGTCTCCACCCCCTCACGCCCTCGGATAAACAGACCGCATTGCTGGTTTGTTTGGGGTGTGCTCCCGCTAGACTTACGCACAGTGGTCGTCTGGTGACGACTGGCCGACAGATCTGTCAGACGCGAAGAGACAGGTGCCGCCACATGCAGATACGCGCCGAACAGACCCGCAAGGCCCTCATCAGCGCGGCAGCCGGGCTGATCGACCTCAAGGGGCTCAGGGACACAGGACTCGTCGAGGTCAGCAATGCCGCAGGCGTGAGCAAGGGCGCGCTGTACTTCCACTTCTCCTGCAAGGAGGGCCTGGCCTCCGCGGTGCACGAGGAGACCCATCAGCGGGTGCGGCGGCTGGCCGAACGCCATCTGTGCGGCCCGGACCCCGACCTCGCCACGCTGGCCCGGTTCCTGACCCAGCTCTTCGCCGAGCTCCGCGAGGACACGACGCTGCGTGCGGGACTGCGCCTGGAGTCCGAGGACCGCGCCGCCGACGGCGAGGGTCCGCTGCCTCTGCGCCAGGCCTGGCTGCGCTACCTCGACCGCCACTTCACCTTCCCCGGGGACCTCGCCGCCCTGCCCCACCTCCTCGCCGCGGTCACGGTGGGTCTGGAGGTGCTGGGCCGCAAGGACGCCCACTGGTGGACGGAGGAGACGGTGGACGGCGTCTGGGAGCTGCTGCTGCGCCTGGTCCCCCAGTCGCCGGAGTCGGAACCGGCCGACCGCTGAGAGGGCGGGGCCGGGCCTGTCCGCCGGCTTCGGCGGCCAGGCCCTGTGCGAACCGTCAGGCGAACAGGCCCTTGATGTGCTCGGGCGCCTCGTTCCTGCCCCATTCCGCGGCACGCCGCATGAGTTCCGGGGTGGCGTCGAAGCAGCGGTTGTCCGGGTTGCCCAGCTCGAACGGCGCCGGCAGGGCCTCCGTCTCCCGGACCCGGGCGAGGATCTGCCCGGCGGCGTCCCCGGGCGCCACCGTGCCGGCCTCGACCTGCCGGCAGAGCTCCCGGGTGAAGGTCAGCAGCCGGCTGATGTCCTGGCCGACGGGGGCCGGCAACCCCGGGGTGTCCGTCTTCTCCAGGTCGCGCAGCACCTGGTCGTCCCGGGTCTCCAGGAAGGCGCGGTAGGCCCGCTCCAGGGTCATCGTCGGCATGATGCTGGTCGCCTTCCACACCCGCGTGACGGCGTTCCACAGGTCGTAGTCGCGGAAGCCGACGAAGGAGCTGTAGACGACGTCGTCATGGACGTCGAACAGGCCCTGCTGGAGGCTGTCGATGTAGGCGAACCGCTCGGTGGACCAGTCGCCGTCCCTCGACGCCTCGATCAGCCGCCACGCCAGCGAGTTGACGACCTCGAAGGTGTTGGTCAGGCCGCGCGAGTAGAGCGCGTCGATGAACCCCGCCGCGTGGGCGGTCAGGCAGTAGCGCTCGCCGACCGTACGCGTCGCCGAGTACTGCAGCCGCCCGGTACCGACCCAGGGGCGCACCGCCCTGGCGCCGGTGAACTGTTCCGCGATCTGCGGGAACCGCTGCAGGAAGGCGTCGAACTCCTCCTGCGGCGAGACGTCGGGCTTGGGGAAGACCCGCTCGTCCAGGGTCAGTCCCACACTGCACAGCGTGCTGAGCGCGCCGTCGTGGTTGTCGAACGGGATCACCCAGAGCCAGCCGCCGTCGAAGACGTGGTGCAGCGTGCCGTTGTGCCAGGGGCTGGGCTGCTTGTGCGCCGCGGCCGCCGCCGCGTCGTCGAACGGCGTGACGCCGACCATGTGCGTGAACAGCGTCCGCGAGTGGTGCCGCGCCCGGGTCGGCTCCTCGCGCAGACCGAACTTGTCCGCCACCGGCGAGCGGAAGCCACTGCCGTCCACCAGGTACTCGGCGTGGAACTCCTCCCCCCGGTCCGACCTCAGCACGACCCCGTCCGGGCCGGTGTCGATGTCCTGGATCCGGGTGCCCAGCCGGCCCTCCGCGCCGTAGCCGACGGCGAGGTTGAACAGGTAGGCGTCGGTGTCCTGACGGAACAGGTGGCTCTCGGTGCGCTGCCACTCGGGGATCACCAACTGGTTGATCTGCTCCGGGTCCTGCGGCCTGCCCTCCTGGTGGTAGACGAACCCGAAGTTCTGCTTGCGGCCGCTCATCGGGGAGATCTTGTCCTGGATGCCGCGGAAGGTGGCGAGCGGCAGGATCTCCGGGACCCGGTAGCGCTCGGCGATGACCTTGGTCATGGTCGAGGTGTACGGGATGGTCGACTCGCCCACCGCGAAACGCGGGTGGACGCCCGCGTCCAGCACCAGCACCTTCACGCCGTTGCGGGCGAGCACCGCTGCCAGCGTCCCGCCGGCCATGCCCGCGCCGAGGATGGCGACGTCGTAGCGCTTGTCGTCCCGCGGTTGGATGTCGGTCGTGTTCACAGTTCACCTTTCGAAAGAGGTACGGGGCAGGGATGCCCTAGGGGTGGGCGACGCGGTCCTTGCCGCCGCTGGTGGTGGAGGCGGTGGTGGTGGTGGCGGCGGTGTCCTGCGGCAACATGACCCGGAGTTCGCGCATCTCCTCCTCCGCGGTGTGCTCGACGCGGTTCATGGCGATGCGCAGCAGGGGCGGCGCCATCAGGGAGGTGAGCACCGCGACGAGGACGACGATGGAGTACATCTCGACGGTCAGCAGTCCGAGCCGGACGCCGATCATCGCGATGATCACCTCGATCACGCCCCGGGCGTTCATGCCGGCGCCCAGGGCCAGGGACTCCCAGCGGTTCATCCGGCTGAACAGACCGCCGACGAAGGCGCCCAGGAACTTGCCGAAGACCGCGATGCCGAACACTGCGAGGCCCCACAGGGCGATGCGCGGGTCGGCGAGGGCGCTGAGATCCATCCGCAGTCCCGCGGTGGCGAAGAACAGCGGCGCGAGCACCGCCATCACCGTGGTGTTCAGCGGTGACAGCGCCGTCGTGTCGATGTCCTTGGACGAGCCGATGAGGATGCCGCACAGGAACGACCCGAACACCGCCTCCAGGCCCAGCGCGTGGGAGCCTGCCGCCGACAGGACCATCAGGACGACCGCGGTCATCACGGGCAGGCCGGCGACGCCGGAGCGGGTGGCCGCGCGCATGGCCGTACGCACGAGGTACCGGCCGACCGTCAGCGTGCAGATCAGGAGCACCGCCATGTGACCGAGCGCGAGCGTCACGTCGCCGGTGTGCAGGCCGGTGGTGGCCATGGCCGCGATCAGTGAGACCAGCACCCATCCGACGGCGTCGTCGATGGTGCCCGCGACCAGGATCATCTGGCCCACGTTCCGGTGGATCAGCTTCATGTCCAGCAGCGTCCTGGCGATCACCGGGATCGCGCTGACACACATCGCCACCCCGACGAAGAGCGCGAAGACCGTGGCGTCGGCGCCCTCGGCGCGCAGTTCCCCGGGGAGCATGAAGCCCAGCCAGACGCCGAGCCCCAGGGGCAGGATCAGCCCCGCGGCGCTCACGACCGCGGCGCGGGACCCCTGGCGGCGTACCAGCTTGAGGTCCAGGTGCATGCCGGTGAACCCGACCAGCAGGATGACGCCGAACTGGCCCAGCGCGTCCAGCAGATGCATCTGAACCGCGTCCTGCGGGAACAGCCAGTGCGCCGGGCCGGGGGCCACCTGGGCCAGCAGCGACGGGCCCAGGATCACACCTGCCGCGAGCTCACCCACGATGGACGGCATGCCCAGGCGCCGGGCCAGCTGACCCAGCAGCATCGCCGCCGCCAGCAGCACGCCGACCTGCAGCAGCAGGATCATCAACGCGTGGGTCGGGATCGGGGCAACCGCGGCGGCGGCCGATGTCAGGGAGTCCATCACACCGCCGCCGGGAGGGAGCTCATCTCGCCGCGGAAGAAGACGAGCGGCTGCTGACCGCGTTCCGGCACCCCCAGGTCGACCACCTCGCCGATGAAGACGGTGTGGTCACCGACCTCGGAGGTGTCGACCAGGCGGCAGGAGAGATAGGCCAGGGCGTCGTCGAGCACCGGGACCCCCGTCGCGGAGGGGCGGTGCGCCGCGTTCCGCATCGAGGCCGTCGCCCGGCCGGCGAACGCCCGGGCCAGCGGCTCCTGTTCGGCGGCCAGAAAGTTCACGGCGTACGCGCGCGATTCCTCCACGACCCTGCGCAACCGCGATTCGCTGTGCAGGCAGAACAGCACGAGCGGCGGGTCGAGGGAGACCGACGTGAAGGAGTTGACCGTCGTCCCGGACGCCTCCTCGTCGCGTCCGCTGGTGATCACCGTCACGCCGGTCACGAAATGGCCGCACACACGGCGGAGCAGCTTCGCCTCGACCGGCCCGGCCTGGTTCGGTTTCTGACTGTCAGACGGCATCGGAGTCACATGCACCTCTTGGGTCGGGGAAGGCACGCTCGCGCCTTCCTCGGCGGGAGTGGGTGTACGCGGGCTCGACCATGCCCGCCGCGCACCGCGGCGCGACGTGTCTCACTGGTCTTCTCGTGACATGAGCGGCACCGGGCCCAGCCGCGCGCGGGGCCTGCCTCGGACTGCTCGGCCGGCGGGGGGCGGAATCAACATGCCCTGCGCCGGGGGCCAGTGACAGCGCGCCGAACCCTGGCTAAAGCTTCTTCGCTCCCGCCTGCCGGTTCAACCCACGGCCTTTCAGGACCTGGTCAGATCTTGGCAGCACTCGTTCAACCCCACGTCAAATGCCCTCGCCCCCGGGCCCAGCCCCCGCTCTCGCCTCCGTACGGCCCGCGAGGTCGTCCGCGAGACGTCCAGCGCCTACGATCACGCCCATGTCCCTCACCTCACCGATACCCGTCCTGCGTGGTTCCGGCGGAGCCGTCCTCCAATCCGAAGGCGACGACCTGGTACTGAACCGGGCGGACGTCGAGACGCGGATCCCGCTCCAGGCCGTCCGGCGGATCCGCGCCGAGGGGCGCGCGGTCGCCGTGGAGCTCACCGCCCCGGCCGGGACGACTCCGGCCGTTCACCGGGTCGACGGCGTGAGCGAGGCGGCGGCCACCTTCTTCGCCGACGCGGTCAACGCGACCCTGCCCGAGCGCGCCGACGAGGCCGGGGAGACCGCCGACGGTTCGGCTCTCGTCACCGTCCGTGCCGTGAGCGAGTCCCGGCAGGGCGTCGAGTCCCAGCAGGAGAGGGGGACGCGCGTGCTCAGGCGCTGGGTCGGGGCCGTCGCCCTCCTGACCGTCGTGCTCACCGTGGCCGTCTGGATCGCGGCGCCGGCGATCATCGCGCTCCCGATCCTGGTCACCCTCCCCCTGGGCGCGACCGCCACCACGCTCGGCATCATGGGACTGAAGATCGCCCGCGACGAGTGGTACCTGCCCCGGAAGGGCATCACCGTCGAGGCGGTACGGCACGAGAACATGACCGACCCGTTCGGCAAGACGGGGAACTACGTGTACACGGACCTGGACGGCAAGAGCCGTGCCGTGTACGCCCAGAAGCGCGCCGAGGTCATCCAGGTCGCCTACCACCCGCAGAATCCCGGCACCGCGGTCGCCTGCCAGTCGTTGCTGCGCAGGTCCGTCTGGACCGTCGTCTGCGCGGGCATTTTCCTCTTTGGCCTCGCCGTCGACCTCCTCGTCCTGGGCCTGGCCATCGGCGCCTTCCTGGGCTACTACGACGATTACGGGACCACGGCCGGCTGACCCGCGCGACCCGGTTCGGTCTCGGAGGGGCGCGCGTGGGGAGCGGACCCTCGTTCGCGTCGGCGCCGGTCCCACCCCGCCCTGCGGTCCGCACCGTCTCGCCGGAATAGGATTGCGGGACTCTTCTGGAGGGAGCGGGGATGGCGTACGAGCCGGCCGAGGAGCGCAGGGGCGGGCCGGCGGCGCCCCAGTTGCGGCTGGACGAGCTGCTGGAGGGCCTGCAGGCGCAGGTGGCACAGGTGCGGGCGACGCGGGATCGCGTGCACACGCTGCTGGACGCGGTGCTGGCCATCGGCTCCGACCTGGACCTCGACGTGGTGCTGCGGCGCATCACCGAGTCGGCGGTGGCCCTGGTGGACGCCCGGTACGGGGCGCTCGGGGTGGTCGGCGAGGGAGGCAGGATCAAGCAGTTCATCACCGTCGGCATCGACGAGGAGACCATCGCGAAGATCGGTCACTACCCCGACGGTCAGGGCATCCTGGGCCTGCTGATCAGGGAGCCGGAACCGCTGCGGCTCGCCGACATCGGCGCGCACCGCGAATCGGTCGGCTTCCCCGCGGGGCATCCGCCGATGACCACCTTCCTCGGCGCTCCGCTGCGCGTGCGCGATCGCGTCTTCGGCAATCTGTACCTGACCGACAAGCACGGCGGGGCGCAGTTCGACGACGAGGACGAGGCGGTGCTGCGCACGCTGGCGGCCGCGGCCGGCGTGGCCATCGACAACGCGCGCCTGTACGAGGACTCCCGCAGCCGCGAGCAGTGGCTGGCGGCGAGCAGCGAGCTGACCCGGAGCCTGCTGTCCGGCACCGACCCGGATCAGGTCCTGCATCAGATCGCCGCCACCGTACGGGCCCTGGCCGAGGCCGATCTCGTGACGGTGGCCGTGCCGCTGGAGGGCGGCGACGAGCTGGTGATCGAGGCGGCCGACGGGGAGGGCGCCGAGCGGGTGCGCGGCCTTGCGCTGCCGTCCACCACGCTGGCCGCGAAGGTCTACCACTCCAACGAGCGGATCAGCAGCAGCGCGCTGTCCGAGGAGCCCCAGGAAGGGGGCGGCTCCGCGGCCCGTGTGGACCTCGGGTCCGGGTTCCTGCTCCCGCTGGGCGGCCGCACACACGTACGCGGCGTCCTGCAGGTCGCCAACGTGCCCGGCGGCCGGGAGCTCTCCGAGGCCACGATGACCATGATCGGCGGCTTCGCCGACCAGGCCGCGCTGGCGCTGGAGATCGCCGAGCACCGGCGCGAGTCCGAGCATCTCCTGGTCCTGACCGACCGCGACCGCATCGCCCGCGACCTGCACGATCTGGCGATCCAGCGGCTCTTCGCCTCCGGGCTGACGCTGAACTCGGTGCTCGGCCGGATCGCCGACCGGCCGGAGGCCGCCGAACGCGTCCGCCGGGTCGTCGACGACCTCGACGACACCATCAAGACGGTACGGACCACGATCTACGCGCTGCGCGAGGGCGACCGGGCGGCGGACGGACGGTCCGGGCTGCGGGCGAGGCTGCTGTCCGAGACCGACCAGGCCGCCGAGTCCCTCGTCTTCAGCCCCGCCCTGCGCATGACCGGCCTCCTCGACACCAACGTCCCCGCGTCGCACGCCGAACACCTGCTCGCGGTAGTGCGCGAGGCGCTGTCGAACGCCGCGCGGCACGCACAGGCCACCGCTGTCGAGGTCACGGCCGAGACGGACGGCGCCCTCCTGCGGCTGCGCGTGTCCGACAACGGACGCGGCATCGACCCGGCCGTCACCCGCCGCAGCGGCCTTGACAACCTCAGCCGGCGGGCCGAGGAACTGGGCGGCAGCCTCGTGCTCACGCCCAACGAGCCGAGCGGCACCGTCCTGGAATGGACGGTGCCGATCCCCACGGAGGCCACGGGGTAGTTACGCGGTGCGCACGCCCCTGACCGTGTACGCCAGCGCCGCGGCGGCCACCAGGGCGAGCAGGGCCAGGCCGGCCGCGTAGCTCCCGTACGCGCCGTACAGCGTGCCCATCACCAGCGGCGGCAGGAAGCCGCCCAGGCCGCCCGCGGCGCCGACCACGCCGGTGACCGAGCCGACCTTGTCGGCCGGGGTCACCAGGGCCACCAGCGCGAAGGTCGCTCCGCTGCCCGCGCCGAGGGCCGCCGCCATGGACAGGAAGGCGACGGTGCCGGCCGGCGCCAGGGCCGGCGTGAAGGACTGGGCGAGCGCCCCGGCCACGACGACGGCCAGCGAGCCGGCCAGGACCCGCTTCGGTCCGACGCGATCGGACAGCCAGCCGCCGACCGGGCGCATGGCCACCGCGAGCAGCACGAACCCGGCCATGCGGTTCGCGGCGTCGGCCTGGTCGAGGCCGTAGCCGGTCTTCAGGTACGTGGGCAGGTAGACCGAGAAGGCGACGTAGCCGCCGAACGCGACCGCGTACAGCGCGGACGCCTGCCAGGTGATCGGCAGCCGGGCGGTCGCGGCAAGGCGGCGGGACAGGGGCTCGGTCGGTACGGGCCGTCCGGGCGCGTCGCGCAGCAGCAGCGCGGCGAGCACCGCGTACCCGGCGAGGACCACGGCGGTGATCAGGAACGGAGTGGCCGTGCTGTGCGCGTCGACCAGCTTCACCGTGGTCAGGGCGCTGATCGCGGTGCCGCCCATGCCGGCCCCGAAGACGCCGATGGCCGTCCCGCGCCGCTCCGGCGGGAACCAGGCACTGACGAGCGGCACGCCGACGGCGAACGCGGTGCCGCCGATGCCGAGGAAGAACCCGCCGACCAGCAGGGCGGGGAGCGACGAGTGCCCGACGAGGCCGAGGTAGAGCACCGGCACGACGGTGGCCGCGGAGACCGTCGGGAACATGACCCGTCCGCCGAACCGGTCGGTCAGCGCGCCGACCGGGATACGGCCCAGCGAGCCGACCACGACGGGCACCGCCACCAGCAGCGACTGCTCGAACGACGACAGGTCGAGACCGTCCTTGAACCGCGGGCCGAGGGGGCTGAGCAGCGCCCACGCCCAGAAGTTCACGGCGAACCCGACCGTGGCCAGGGCCAGCATCAGCCACGCCCTGCCGGGCACCGCTGCGCCCGGAGTCACGTCGCCGCTTCTCGCCTTCACCGGCTGGGACATGTGGTCCTCCCCATTCCCTGTACGTGGCGGCACCACCGCGTGATCCGCCTCGGCACCACTCTCCGCGGCCGGGGCTCCGCGGAGGATGGGCCGTGAGTCCCTGGCGGCGGACGGACGGTCCCGACGCGGGACCCGTATGTCCCCGCACCTCGGTAAGGGGGTTGGGGCCGGTCGGCCCTACCCGGGCGGGTGGGCCGCGGCGACGATGGGGGGATGTTCCAGAACGACGCCTTTCGCGCGCTCGAGCGGCACGAATGCCTGCGCCTGCTCGCCACGGTGCCGGTCGGCCGTGTGGTCTACACCCGGCAGGCACTGCCCGCTGTCCTCCCGGTCAATTTCTGCCTGGACACGGACGCGTCCGTCCTGCTGTGCACCTCGTCGCAGTCGGATCTCGTACGGGCTGTCGACGACGTCGTGGTCGCCTTCGAGGCGGACCGGTTCGAGATGGAGACCCGGTCCGGCTGGAGCGTGGTCGTCACCGGGCGGGCCGCCGTGGTGACCGACCCGGCCGAGCACGCACGGCTGTCCCGGACCGGCCCCACGTCCTGGATGCCGCTGCGGGAGGCCGTCTTCGTACGGATCGAGTCCGAGATGGTGACCGGCCGCGCGCTCAAGGGGGCCGCCCGCCTCACCGGGACCGAAGACGCGCTCACCGGGACCGACCGCGTACTCGACGAGGCCGGCGGCGCGCGCTGAGGCGCGTGCCGCCGGGCTGAGTCAGCGTCCGGTGTCGCGCGGCGTGCCGGTGCCGTCCGAGCCGTAGCCGAACCGGATCAGCACGTGCGGGTGGCACCGCTCGTGCCGTGGCGGCGCCGCCGCCCGCGCAGGTCCGGCCACTCCACGGCCTGGTGCAGCAGCGACGTGCGCACCCCGTGGACCGTCGCCGTGAGCAGCACGTACCGCAGGGCCTCGCCGGCCCGCAGCCAGTCCTTCCTCCGGTCGCGGGAGGTCCACAACAGGCCCAGCGGGACATGGCGTTCGAACGGCAGCGCCGGGCGTCGGAGCGCGGGTACGGCGCCGAAGTCCCGCATCGGCACGCGTCACGTCGCGTCGGGCGGGCCGAGGGCGGTGACCGGGATGCCGTGGTCGCGCACGGGACGCCTCCGGATCGGTCGACGTCAGCATCCACCGCCGGGGGCGGCCGGGTCCTCGGCCGACCGGTCCCCGGCCCCGGGACCATCGGTCCCTCCCGCGGCGGCCGGTTGGGCCGGAAGGTCGTCCGGCAGGGACCGGAGGCCCCAGATACAGGGGTCTCCGCGCCGCCTAGTTTCCTGGCCATGGAGAACGATCAGACAGGACGGCGCCGGGCGCCGCGCGCCGGGGACGACTGGCCGCTGGCCGCCCGCAGGCTGCTCAGCCGCCGTGAGGTGTCGGCCGACGGCCGCGCCGTGTTCGGCACGGGCGACGCGCAGTGGGAGGGCTTCTACCGGGACCGCTGGGCGCACGACAAGGTGGTGCGCTCCACGCACGGCGTCAACTGCACCGGTTCCTGCTCGTGGATGGTGTACGTCAAGGACGGCATCATCACCTGGGAGCACCAGGCCACCGACTATCCGTCGATCGGCGCGGACTGCCCCGAGTACGAGCCGCGCGGCTGTCCGCGCGGGGCGTCCTTCTCCTGGTACACCTACTCGCCGAGCCGGGTGCGGTACCCGTACGTCCGGGGCGCGCTGCTGAAGCTGTGGCGCGAGGCGCGCAGGCGGCTCGGCGACCCGGTGGCGGCCTGGGCCGAGATCACCGGCGATCCGGAGAAGGCCCGGGCGTACAAGCGGGCCCGTGGCAAGGGCGGTCTGGTGCGGGCCGACTGGGACGAGGTCAGCGAGCTGGTCGCCGCCGCCCAGGTGCACACCGTCAAGGCGTACGGCCCGGACCGGGTGGCGGGCTTCTCCCCGATCCCGGCGATGTCGATGGCCTCGTTCGCGGCCGGCGCCCGGTACCACTCGATGATCGGCGGCACGCTGCTGTCGTTCTACGACTGGTACGCCGATCTGCCCGTGGCCTCGCCGCAGGTCTTCGGCGACCAGACCGACGTGCCGGAGGCCGCGGACTGGTGGAACGCGGGCTATCTGATCATGTGGGGCTCGAACATCCCCGTGACCCGCACGCCGGACGCGCACTTCCTCACCGAGACCCGCTACAACGGCACCAAGATCGTCGCGGTCAGCCCCGACTACGCCGACAACGTCAAGCACGCCGACGAGTGGCTCGCCCCGCACCCGGGGACTGACGGGGCGCTGGCGATGGCGATGGGCCATGTGATCCTGCGCGAGTTCCTCGTCGACCGTCAGGTGCCGTACTTCCAGGACTACCTGCGCACGTTCACCGACGCCCCCTTCCTGATCGCCCTGCGCGAGCACGAGCGCGGCCTGGTCCCGGACGGGTTCCTCACGGCGGCCGACCTGGGCCGGGACGGGGAGCACGCCGATTCCAAGACCGTCCTCGTCGACTCGGCCACCGGCGAACCGGTCGTGCCGAACGGCTCGCTGGGCTTCCGCTGGGCGAAGGAGGAGCGGGGCCGCTGGAACCTGAACCTGGGCGACGTCGTGCCCGAACTGAGCCTGCTCGACCGGGCCGAGGAGACGGCCGAGGTCGCGCTGCCCCGCTTCGACGAGGGCGACACGGAGGGCGGCTCGGTCCTGGTGCGGGGCGTGCCGGTGCGCCGGATCGGCGGCCGGCTCGTCACCACCGTCTTCGACCTGATGCTCGCCCAGTACGGCGTCCACCGCCCCGGGCTGCCGGGCAGCTGGCCGTCGTCGTACGACGACGCCGCACAGCCGTGCACCCCGGCCTGGCAGGAGACGATCACCTCGGTCCCGGCGGAGCAGGCCGCCCGCATCGCCCGCGAGTTCGCCCGCAATGCCGAGCGCACGAACGGCCGTTCCATGATCGCTCTCGGTGCGGGCACCAACCACTGGTTCCACTCCGACACGATCTACCGGGCGTTCCTGGCACTGCTGACGATGACCGGCTGCCAGGGCGTCAACGGCGGCGGCTGGGCGCACTACGTCGGCCAGGAGAAAGTCCGCCCGGTCACCGGCCAGCAGCACCTGTCGTTCGCCTTCGACTGGCAGCGCCCCACCCGGCACATGGCGGGCACCTCCTACTGGTACCTGAACTCCGACCAGTGGCGTTACGAGGCGTTCGGCCCCGAGGAGCTGGCCTCCCCGCTCGGCAAGGGGCACTTCGCGGGCAAGGGCTTCGCCGACTGTCTGGCGCAGGCCGTACGGCTCGGCTGGACGCCCGGTCACCCCGGCTTCGACCGCAACCCGCTCGACCTCACCGACGAGGCGAAGGCCCACGGCAAGGAGGTCTCGGAGCACATCGTCGACGAACTGAAGTCCGGGAGGCTGAAGTTCGCCGTCGAGGACCCCGACGACCCGGCGAACTTCCCGCGCGTGCTGACCGTCTGGCGGGCGAACCTGCTCGGCTCCTCCGGCAAGGGCAACGAGTACTTCCTGCGTCACCTGCTGGGCACGGACGCGGCGGTCCGCTCGGAGGAGACTCCGGCGCAGGGGCGCCCGACGGACGTGGTGTGGCGGGAGGAGGCGCCCGAGGGCAAGCTCGACCTGATGGTCTGCATGGACTTCCGGATGACCTCGACCGGCCTGCTGGCCGACGTCGTCCTGCCGGCCGCGACCTGGTACGAGAAGGACGACCTGTCCAGCACGGACATGCACCCCTTCGTGCACGCCTTCACCCCGGCCATCGCCCCGCCCTGGCAGGCCCGCACCGACTACGACACGTTCCTCACGATCGCCGACCGGTTCAGCGAGCTGGCCGCCGAGCACCTCGGCACCCGTACCGACGTCATCGCCGTGCCGCTGCTGCACGACACCCCCGACGAACTCGCCCAGCCGGGCGGCGTCGTCCGGGACTGGAGGACCGGCGCCTGCGAACCCGTCCCCGGCCGGACCATGCCGAAGCTGGCCGTCGTCGAGCGGGACTACACGGCGATCGCCCAGAAGATGCGCGCCGTCGGGCCCCTCCTCGACACCCTGGGCACGACCACGAAGGGCGTCACCGTCCACCCGGACCAGGAGATCGAGGACCTGCGCCGCCGCAACGGGGCCGTGCGCGACGGAGTCGCCGCCGGCCGGCCCTCCCTGGCCACCGCCGGCGACATGTGCGAGGCGATCCTCGCCCTGTCCGGCACCACCAACGGCCGCCTGGCCACCGAGGGCTTCCGGGAGCTGGAGCGGCAGACGGGCTCCGAGGGCCTGGTGGAGCTGGCCGCCGAACGGGAGGCCGAGCGGATCACCTTCGCCGACACGCGCACCCAGCCGCGCTCGGTGATGACCTCGTACGAGTGGTCGGGCAGCGAGACCGGAGGCCGCCGCTACTCCCCCTTCGTCATCAACACCGAGCACAAGAAGCCCTGGCACACCCTCACCGGCCGCCAGCACTTCTTCGTCCAGCACGACTGGACGACCGAGCTCGGCGAGCAACTTCCGGTCTACCGGCCCCCGTTGAACACACCCCGGCACTACGGCGACGAGCGCCTGCGCGAGGACGGCCGGGCGGAGGTGACGGTGCGCTATCTGACCCCGCACTCCAAGTGGTCCATCCACTCCAACTACCAGGACAACAAGTACATGCTCGACCTGTCCCGCGGCGGCCCCACGATCTGGATGTCCACCACCGACGCCGAGAAGATCGGCGTGAAGGACAACGAGTGGATCGAGGCGTACAACCGCAACGGTGTCGTCGCGGCCCGCGCGGTGGTCACCCACCGGATGCCCGAGGGCACGGTGTACATGTACCACGCGCAGGACCGCAACGTGAACGTGCCGAAGACCGAGGTCAGCGGCAAGCGCGGCGGCATCCACAACTCCCTGACGAGGCTGTTGCTCAAGCCCACCCATCTCGCGGGTGGCTACGCCCAGTTCACCTACGCCTTCAACTACTACGGCCCGACCGGCAACCAGCGCGACGAGGTCACCGTCATCCGCCGCCGCAGCCAGCGAGTGGAGTACTGAAATGCCCCGTGGCGAAGCCACTGTCGGACGCGTGATGGCACAGGTCGCGATGGTGATGAACCTCGACAAGTGCATCGGCTGCCACACCTGCTCGGTCACCTGCAAGCAGACGTGGACCAACCGCACCGGAGTCGAGTACGCCTGGTTCAACAACGTCGAGACCAAGCCCGGCGTCGGCTACCCCCGCCGCTACGAGGACCAGGACCGCTGGAAGGGCGGCTGGATGCTCGACAAGAAGGGCCGCCTGGTCCTGCGCTCCGGGGGCCGGGTGAAGCGGCTGCTGTCGCTCTTCTCCAACCCCGATCTGCCGAGCATCGAGGACTACTACGAGCCGGTCACCTACGACTACGACAACCTGGTCGGCGCGCCCGCCGGCCCGGACATCCCGGTCGCCCGCCCCCGCTCCGTCCTCACCGGCAAGCCCACCGAGATCACCTGGGGCGCCAACTGGGAGGACGGCCTCGGCGGCGCCGCCGAGAACGCCGGCGCCGACCCCAACCTCAGTGGCGCGTGGGCCGAGAAGGTGAGGTTCGAGTTCGAGCAGACCTTCCTCTTCCATCTGCCCCGGCTGTGCGAGCACTGCCTCAACCCGGCCTGCGTGTCGGCCTGTCCGTCGGGTGCGATGTACAAGCGGGTCGAGGACGGCATCGTCCTGGTCGACCAGGACAAGTGCCGCGGCTGGCGGATGTGCGTGACGGCGTGCCCGTACAAGAAGGTGTACGTCAACCACGCCACCGGCAAGGCCGAGAAGTGCACCTTCTGCTTCCCGCGCATCGAGGCCGGCCAGCCCACCGTCTGCTCGGAGACCTGCGTGGGACGGCTGCGCTACCTGGGCCTGCTGCTGTACGACGCCGACCGCGTCGGCGAGGCCGCGGCCACCCCGGACGAGACGGACCTGCTCGACGCCCAGCGCGGCGTGTTCCTCGACCCGCACGACCCCGAAGTGGTCGCGGCGGCACGGGGGTCGGGCATCCCGGAGGACTGGCTGGCGGCCGCCCGCCGCTCCCCGGTGTACGACCTGGTCTCCCGGTACAAGGTGGCCCTGCCGCTGCATCCGGAGTACCGCACCCTGCCCATGGTCTGGTACGTGCCCCCGCTCTCCCCCGTCCTCGACGCGGTCGACGCGGCGGGCGGCGACCAGGACGATCCCGACCACGTCTTCGCCGCCGTCACCCGGCTGCGCATCCCGCTGGAGTACCTCGCGGAACTGTTCGCCGCCGGAGACACGGATGTGGTGGCCGGGGTGCTGATGAAGCTCACCGCGCTGCGCTCGTTCATGCGCGAACGCACCCTCGGCGAGCCGGGCGACGAGGCCGCGCTGAGGGCCGTGGGCCTCACCGATCGTGAGGCCGAGGACCTGCACCGGCTGCTCGCCGTCGCCAAGTACCAGGACCGGTACGTCGTCCCCGCGGCGCACAAGGAGGACGCCGCCGCGCTGACGGCGCTGGAGAACCGCTGCCCGGTCGAGTCCTCCGGCGAACCGGCGAACACCGGCGGCCGCGTCATGCTCGGCATCCCCACCCTGCGCCGCAAGCCCTCCGGAGGCCGTCCATGAGCCCTCTGCCCGCCACCGTTCCGGCCGTCGTCCGCACCCGCATCCTCGCCCATTCCCGGCTTCGCTCGAACGGGGGGACCCCCATGCTCGTACGCCGACCGGCCCGGCTCACCCGCGAGGAGGCCGAGGCCCGCGCGCTGCTGCTGCGGCTCTGCTCGCTGCTGCTGCAGTACCCGGACGCCGAACTCGCCGCCTCCCACCCGGTGTTGACCGCGACCGTCGAGGCGCTTCCGCCCTCGCCGGCCGCCGAGAGCCTGGCCGCGTACACCACCTGGTTCGCCGGGCAGGAGCCGGAGGCCCTGGAGCGGCACTACGTCGAGACGTTCGACCTGCGCCGCAGGAGCAGCCTCTACCTGACCTACTACCTGCACGGCGACACCCGCCGCCGCGGCATGGCCCTGCTCGCCCTCGCCCAGCGCTACCGGGCCACGGGCTGGGACATCGACGGCGGCGAGCTGCCCGACCACCTTCCGGTGGTGCTGGAGTTCGCGGCGCTGTGCGGGCCGGGCGCGGGCGAGGCGCCGCTGCGCCAGCACCGGCGGGGGCTCCAGCTGATCGAGCGGGCGCTGACCGACGCGGACTCCCCGTACCGGCACATCCTGACCGCGCTGCTCACCCTGCTGCCGCCGCCCACCGACGCGGACCGCGCGGCGGTCGCCGAGCTGGCCGCCCAGGGCCCGCCGAACGAGGACGTCGGCCTCGACCCTTACGCGGGCGGCGAGTTCGCCCCGCCCGGCACCTTCACCCCGCCCGTCCCCGCCGCTCCCACCCTCGTGGAGGGTCCCCGATGAACGTCTCCGGCACCGACCTCGTCCTGTGGGTCGCCTTCCCCTACATCTGCCTGGCCGTGTTCGTGGTCGGTCACGTCTGGCGCTACCGGCAGGACCAGTTCGGCTGGACCACCCACACCAGCCAGCTCCTGGAGCACCGCTGGCTGCGCTGGGGCAGCCCGCTGTTCCACCTCGGCGCCTTCATGGTGATCGCCGGGCACGTGGCGGGCCTCGCGGTCCCCGCGTCCTGGACGGAGGCAGCCGGCATCGGCGAGCACACCTATCACACGGTGGCCGTCTGGGCGGGCTCGGCGGCGGGCGTCGCCATGGTCGCCGGGCTCGGCATGCTGTGCGCCCGCCGGCTGCTGACCCGGCGGATCCGGCTCGGCACCGACCGCTCCGACAAGGTCCTCTTCCCGCTGCTCAGCGCCACCGTGGTGCTCGGCATCACGGCGACCGCAGCGCACAACGTCTTCGGCGGCGGCTACGACTACCGGGCGACCGTCTCCGTGTGGTTCCGCGGGCTGTTCACCCTTCAGCCGCAGCCCGAGGCCATCGCGGGCGCCCCGCTGCTCTTCCGCCTCCACGCCCTGACCGCCTGCCTGCTCTTCGCGGCCTGGCCGTTCACCCGGCTGGTGCACGTGTGGAGCGCGCCGATCGGCTACCTGGTCCGGCCGTACCTGGTCTACCGGCGGCGCAGCGCCCCGGTCGCTCGGCCGACGACCGCCGGCCGTCGGTAGGACGACGGGCCGTGGGCCTACCGCTCCTGGACCTGGCTGGCGATGACCGCCGCCTGGACGCGTCGCTCGACGCCGAGCTTGGCCAGCAGCCGGGAGATGTGGTTCTTCACCGTCTTCTCGGCGAGGTAGAGCTTCTGGCCGATCTGCCGGTTGGTCAGCCCCTCCCCGATCAGCGCGAGGATCTCCCGCTCGCGTTCGGTCAGCCCGGACAGCGCGTCGGGCGCGCGCTCGGGCTCCGGCTCCTGGCTCTGGCGCAGGCGCGCCATCACCCTGGCGGTGGCGCTGGGGTCGAGCAGGGACTGGCCGCCGGCGACCGTACGGACGGCCGCGATCAGGTCGGAGCCCTGGATCTGCTTCAGCACATAACCGGCCGCCCCCGCCATGATCGCGTCGAGGAGGGCCTCCTCGTCGTCGAACGAGGTCAGCATCAGGCAGGCCAGCTCGGGCATCCGGGCGCACAGCTCCCGGCACACGGTGACGCCGTCGCCGTCGGGCAGCCGTACGTCGAGCACCGCCACCTGCGGGCGCAGTGCGGGCACGCGTACCAGGGCCTGCTCTGCGGTGGCGGCCTCGCCGACGACGGTGATGTCCGGTTCGTCGTCCAGCAGGTCGCGCACGCCGCGCCGTACCACCTCGTGGTCGTCCAGCAGGAAGACCCGGATCGGGTCGCCGGGACCGGGCTGCTCGCCGTCCGCCATCGGATACTCCTCGTTCTGCGCCGCCTGGATTGTTGCCGGCCTTTGCGCCCGACGGATTCGATCCGGCCCCAGCCTAGCCGTCCTCGGGGCTCGGCAGCAGACCGGCTGCGGAGCCCGGCCGATGGCGGGTCGACCGGCCCCAGCAGGTCACGCCGGGTCGCTTGGGCTCAGCCGACCGTCCACTTCTGGGCGGCCGCGCCGATAGGAACGCCGCCGACGGGCGGCTGCTCCAACTGATCGTCGGTGACCCGCACGTGGTCGACGGTCAGGGTGTCCGGCGACCACTCGAGCCGCGGGCCACAGCCCTGGCCGCTCGACTGACACGTACGCCTCGCCGCCCCGACCGGCGCAACCCTCGGCGCGTCAGCGCTCGCCCGCGAGGTCGAGATCGTCGCTGCGCGGATCCGCAACGGCCTCGGCAGGGTGGGGGTGGCGCCAGGGGCGGGCGAGGGGGTGGGTGATCGGCTGCCACCACGGGTCCACGGGGAGCTTGCCCGCCGGTTCGAAGGGTTCGCCGGGGCGGGGGAGGGCCACCGGCTGGTCCGCCTCCTCGGCCGCGTCCTTCGTCCACTCCCCCGGTTCCGCCCAGGCGTGGGGGGCCAGGTTGAAGGTGGCCCAGTGGATGGGGAGCAGGACGCCGTGCGGGCGGCCGCCCTGGAGGTCCAGGTGTGCGCGGACGCCCTCGGCGGGGGTCATGTGGATGTCCGGCCAGAAGTCGGAGTACGCGCCGATCTGGATCATCGTGACGTCGAAGGGGCCGTACGCGGCGCCGATGTCCTGGAAGCCGGGGAAGTAGCCGGTGTCGCCGCTGTGGTAGATGCGGTGCTCCGGGCCGGTGACGGCCCAGGAGGCCCACAGGGTGTGCTGCTGGTTGCGCAGGCCGCGGCCGCAGAAGTGGCGGGCCGGGGTGGCGGTGAGCGTGAGGTCACGGACCGCGGTCGACTCGTGCCAGTCCAGCTCGCGCAGCCGGCTCGCGGGGACGCCCCAGCGCTCCAGGTGGGCGCCGACGCCCAGCGGGACCACGAACAGCGTGTCCGTGCCGGCCAGGGCCTTGATCGTCGGCAGGTCGAGGTGGTCGTAGTGGTCGTGCGAGATCACCACCGCGTCGACCGGGCCCAGCGTCGCGAGCGGCACCGGGACCGGGTGCAGCCGCTTGGGGCCGACGAAGTCGAACGGGGAGCAGCGGTCGCCCCAGACCGGGTCGAAGAGGATCCGGTGGCCGTCGATCTCGGCGAGGACGCTGGAATGGCCCATCCAGGTGATCCGGAGCCCGGAGGCCGGGGGCCGGGACAGGTCGGCGAGCGTCGTGGGGTGCACCGGGATGTCGCCCGTGGGGGCGCGGCGGACCCGCGACTCCTTGCGGAAGTAGACCTTGGCGAACTCCACGGAGGAGCCGGTGGGCCGGTGGCGCGCGGACACGGGGTTCTGGAACACGCCGTCCGCGAAATTCGGCGAGCGGCGGATCCGTTCCATCCGTGCTCCCGCGGGGTCGGCGCCGAAGGCCTCGGGCCGCAGCGCGCGCAGCCGGTCGCGCAGGGAGGGAGCGGAGTCAGCGCCGGTCACGGCACCTCCTGGAGGGTCGGGATTCCATTATGGCCGGGGCGTACGAGGAGTGGCGGGGCGGCGAGCGTCGCGGGGCCCCTGCTCAGGGAACAAGGCCGGGCGGGCGCCAGGAATTCCTCGGGGCTTTGACATGTGGCGCGGACCACTCCAATACTGACTTCAGGTTCAGTAAGTCCCATGGAGCACGTTTCATGAGCACCGCCCCCCTTCTGTCCGTCGACTGGACGGACCACGTCACCGGCCGCCGCGGCCACCTGGTCGTGGACCGCCTGGTGCGCGGGGTCGCCAGTGGCGGCCTGCGGATGCGGCCCGGCTGCACCCGCGCCGAGGTCGCCGGGCTGGCCCGTGCCATGACGTACAAGGAAGCCCTCCACTACGACCCCGAGGCGCGGTACGTGCCACTGGGCGGGGCGAAGGGCGGTATCGACTGCGATCCGCGGGACCCGGAGGCGTACGGCGTCCTGGTCCGCTACCTGCGGGCGATGCGGCCGTACGTCGAGCGCTTCTGGGCCACCGGCGAGGACCTGGGGCTGTCGCAGGAGCTGATCGACCGGGCGGCCGCCGAGGCCGGGCTCGTCTCGTCCGTACAGGCCGTCTTCCCGCTGCTCGACGACGAGGCGGCGGCCCGCAGGCGGCTCGCCG
The DNA here is from genome assembly GCF_045348655.1 of Streptomyces solicamelliae. Lineage (NCBI taxonomy): Bacteria > Bacillati > Actinomycetota > Actinomycetes > Kitasatosporales > Streptomycetaceae > Streptomyces > Streptomyces solicamelliae. The sequence goes on along the minus strand of NZ_CP160404.1, from coordinate 6,081,266 downwards.
ACGCCTTCGCGCTGCGGGTCGACGGGCTCGGCCTGGACGCGCTGATCGGCGGCTTCGGTGTCGCCGAGTCGGTACTGGCCGTGCTCGACCGGGCCGGGGAGCCGGCCGCGGGCGCCCGGGTGGCCCTGCAGGGCTTCGGCACCATGGGCGGGGCGACGGCCCTGTTCCTGGAGCGGGCCGGGATGCGGATCACCGCGGTCGCCGACGAGCGGGGCACCATCGCCAACCCGGCGGGGCTCGACGTGACCGCGCTGCTCGCGGCCCGGGACGCGCACGGCACGGTCAACCGCGCCGCGCTCCGGCCGGGCGACCGCGCGGAGGCCGGGTACGCCTGGCTCTCCGCGGACGTGGACGTGCTCGTGCCGGCGGCGGTCTCGTACGCGGTGGACACCGCGAACCAGGCATGGATCACCGCCCGCTGGATCGTGGAGGCGGCGAACCTGCCGGTGCTCCCGGACGCGGAGGAACTGCTGACGTCGCGCGGTGTCACGGTCCTGCCCGACGTCGTGGTGAATTCGGGGACCAACGCCTGGTGGTGGTGGACCCTCTTCGGCGACGTCGGCGCGGACGCGGAGGAGGTGTTCACGTACACCCGGCGGGCCATGCGGACCCTCGTCGGGGACACGCTGGACCGGGCGGACAAGGACGGCACGACGCCGCGCGCGGCCGCGTACGCCCTGGCCGAGGACCGGATGGCGGCGCTGGCGGAACGCCACGGCTGGTACGGCACGGACGGGCCCCGTCCGGCCGACTAGATGATCATGACCGTGTCATGTGCTGTGTAAGGTGACGACGTGGCGAGAGTCCGGTTGAGCGTGGCGGAGCGGCGTGAGGAGCTGCTGCGCGCCGCAGTCGCGCAGATCGAGGCCCGGGGCGTCGCCGCCGTACGGATCGCGGACGTCGCCGCCGAGCTCGGCGTGAGCAACGCGCTCGTCCTCTACCACTTCTCCACCAAGGAGAAACTGCTGGCCGAGGCGTTCGCCTACGCCGCCGAGAGCGACCTGGCCCATCTGCGGAAACTGCTGAGCCGCCGCACCTCCGCCACCCGCCGGCTGCGGGCCGCGGTGCGCTGGTACGCGCCCACGGGGCAGGCCAAGGGCTGGCGGCTGTGGATCGAGGGCTGGGCGGCGGCCCTGCGCGAGCCCACCCTGCGGGAGGTCGCCAGGAACCTGGACCAGCAGTGGAAGGCCGAGCTGACCGCCGTGATCGCCGAGGGCGCCGCGGCCGGCGAGTTCCCCTGCCCGGACCCCGCCGGCGCGGCCTGGCGGCTGACCGCCTTCCTCGACGGGCTCGGCGTCCAGATGACCTCGTACGCCGGCTCGCTCTCCCGCGCCGCGATGCTGGAGTGGGCCGACCAGGCGCTCGCCCGCGAGCTCGGCCTGCCCGACGGCTTCCCCGGCCTGCCTCAGGTCTCCACCAGCGGCCGGTAGTCCTCCACCGGCACGCCGAAGGTCCAGGCGACGCCCGCCCGCGCGGTCCGGGTCTCCGGGGGCACCCGAAGCCAGTACGTGCGGTACGTGCCGTCCGGCTCCGGCGTGGAGTTGACCACCTCGACCATCACCACGTCCTCGTCGTCGTCCAGCCCGATCCGCCACAGCACCCCGGTCTCGTCCCGGTGCACCGGCTGGGCGCCGGATTCGGCGAGGAAGCGCTCGTAGCCGTAGAACTCCAGCATCACGCGCCGCAGTTCGGCGTTCTCCTCGGTGCGTATCCGCTCCGAAGTGAGGCCGGTCAGCTGCTCGGGGAAGTCGGAGGGCACGGGCATGCCGCGCCAGGCGTACAGCGCGAAGCCGTCCGCGAAGGCCAGCGCCGGGCCGTCGCCGCGGTCCAGCCGCCCCGCCTCGTCCCGGTGCAGCCCGACGGGGCGCTCGCACACCACGGCGACCCGCTCGTACGGCCACCACCAGCCGGCGTGCGCGGCCACCTCCGCGAGCCCGGCGAGCCGTTCGCCCCGCCCGTCGAAGGCGGCGAGCCACGCGGCGTCGTGCTGGCCGAGCACCGCGTCGAGGAGCAGCAGCCGCGCCTCGCCGGCCCACGCCGCGTCCACCCCCTGGCCGTCCGGACCGCCGGCGCCGTCCGGCCCCCCGTCGAGGATCCCGTCCCGTATCCGGTCCGCCAGCGCCCGCGTGGTGTCCCACAGCCGCGCGCCGGTCACGGACCAGTGGGCCGCCCAGCCACCGGGGCCCAGTTCGTCGTGGACCCGGCGCCGCTCCTCCGCCCACGGCCGGGTGCGCACCGCGTCCCGCACCGAACGCCCCTTGCCCGTCAGCTCCTTCAGCAGCGCGAGCGCCGCGCGCGGCGAGTCCGCCCAGCGGATCTCCCGCGGCTCCGGCAGCCCGGCCAGGCGGTAGGCGAGCCGGACTCCGGCCTCGGCGGCGGCCCGGTCGGCGGGCCCGGTCGCGGCGGCGACGGCCCGCCAGCGGTCCACCGCGGTCACTGATACGTCGTTCATCTCTTTCCGCTCCCCCTGTCAGTCCGCGATCACGCGGTACGCACCCGGCACGTACTCCCGCTGCCGGAGCACCCGGTACCAGCCCTTCGGCAGCACGATCGGCGCATGCTCCTCGTGCACCAGGCGGCCGCCCTCCGGCAGTTCGAGCAGCAGCGGCCCCCACGGGCCCGGCTCGCGCACCAGCCGGCCCGGCCCCGGGATCGCGTGCGCGTGCCCCGTCACCTCGCCGAGCGCCAGCACGAGCCGGCCCCGCGCGTCCCGCGGCTCCCCCTTCGCCCGCTTCACGTGCGCGGGCACGGCGTCCTCCGCCGCGGGCACGAGCAGCACGTCTCCCTGCCGGTACATGGCTCTCCCCTCCCCGTCCGGCGACCCGGCGCCTCCGAACATCCACGACGCTAGAGGCAGGGTCTGACAACGCGTTGTCAGCGGCTCTTGGTACAACTTCTCGCATCGTCCGAATCACCGCCGTCCGCCGGCCAGCCGGTGTCTGGAGCACAGCCATGACCCTTGGGTTCCACTTGGATGGGCTGCACGACCTGCCCCTGTTCGAGTTCCCCGAGCCCGGCAGCAGCGTCCGCCTGCCCGAGCCAGAGTCGGTGGTCTGGCGGGTCTCCGCTCCTACGTACCGCGACGCGGACGAGGAGGAGTGGACGGAGACGTTCGACCGCTTCCTGGAGACGGTCGACACGCGTCGCGTCCGCGCGCTGGTCGTCGGCGGCTGGGAGGACGCGTACGACACCGACTCCTCCGCGATCGTCACGCGGCTGATCGCCGCCAACAACCGGCTCACCGCCCTCGAAGGGCTCTTCCTCGGCGACATGGACTCCGAGGACTGCGAGATCTCGTGGATCCAGCAGAGCGACGTGACCCCGCTGCTCGCCGCCTACCCGGGGCTGCGCGGCTTCGGCGTGCGCGGCGGGTCGAACCTCGCGTTCCCGCCGGTCAAGCACACCGTCCTCGAGACCCTCCTCGTCGAGTCGGGCGGTCTGGGCGCCGAGGTGGTGCGCGGCATCGCCGGCAGCGAGCTGCCTGCCCTGAAGGACCTGGAGCTGTGGCTCGGCACCGACGAGTACGGCGCCGACAGCGTCCCCGGCGACCTGGCGACGCTGCTCGCCGGCACGCACGTCCCGGCCCTGCGCCGGCTCGCGCTGCGCAACAGCTCCATCCAGGACGAGATCGCCGAGGCCGTCGCGGGCGCGCCGGTCGTCGCCCGCCTGGAGCACCTGGACCTGTCCATGGGCACGCTCAGCGACATCGGCGCGGTGGCGCTGCTCGGCGGGCAGCCACTGACGCATCTGGCCTCGCTGGACCTCTCCCACCACTACCTGTCCGAGGAGATGCTGGAGCGGATCGTCGCCGAACTCGGCCCCCAGGGCGTGCGGGTCGTCGCCGAGGACGCGCAGCAGCCGGACGAGTGGGACGGCGAAGAGCACCGGTACGTCGCGGTCGGCGAATGACCGCCGCCCCGCGCCTCGTCGTCGTCGGCCACCCGGAGAACCGCCGCGTCGCGTACTTCCGCGCCGCCGTGCGGGCCGCCGGGCTGCCCGAAGCCCGGGTGATGCCCTGGCTGGACGTGGTGCGGGGCACGGCGCGCTTCGCCGCGGGCGAGTCCGTCCGGCTCGACTCGCCGGGCGAACACCCGGAGGTCGACCGGCTGTTGCGCGGGGTCGACGACCCGACCCGCGTGGAGGGCAGCGGCCGCTGGTACGCGCGCTTCACCGAGGTGGTCGCGGAGCTGGCCGCCTCGGCCGGGGCCGCCGGCGCCGCGCTCCTCGACGATCCGGCCGACCTCGCCGTGCTGTTCGACAAGCGGCTGACGCACGGCCGGCTGCGTGAGGCGGGCGTGCCCGTGCCCGAGTCGCCGACCTCCGGGCCCGGCGCGCCCGCCGTCACGGGCTGGGCGGACGTCCGGGCACGGATGGCCGAGGCCGGTCTGCGCCGGGTGTTCGTGAAGCTCGCGCACGGTTCCTCCGCCTCGGGCGTCCTCGCGGTGGAGACGGCCGGATCCGGCCGGGTGCAGGCCACCACCTCGGTGGAACGCGCCCCGGACGGACGGCTGTTCAACTCGCTGCGGGTGCGCCGCTACACCACCGAGTCCGAGGTCGCGGCGATCGTCGACGTCCTCGCCCCCGACGGGCTGCACCTGGAGCGCTGGCTGCCGAAGGCGACGCAGGGCGGCCGCAGCGCCGATCTGCGGGTGGTGGTGATCGACGGCCGGGCCACCCATGCCCTCGTCCGCACCAGCCGCTCCCCGCTCACCAACCTCCATCTCGGCGGCGCCCGGGGCGACCTGGACGCGGCCCGCACGGCCGTCGCCGCGGCGGGCGCCGGCTGGCCGGACGCGCTCGGCGTGTGCGAGCGCGCCGCCGCCGCGTTCCCCGGCACCCGCTGCGTGGGCGTCGACCTGCTGCCCGCGACCGGCTGGCGGCGCTTCGCCGTCGGCGAGGTCAACGCCTTCGGCGACCTCCTGCCCGGGCTCACCGGCCTGCCGGGCAGCGGCGCCGAGGGCCTCGACACGTACGCGGCCCAGGTCGCCGCGCTCCTGCACACGAACCGCACCACCACCCCGGGAACCACCCGCCCATGACCACAGCAGCACCCGACATGAACGAGCTCGTGGGCAGCCACGACCTGCTCCTCGTCACCCTCGACACGCTCCGGTACGACGTCGCCGCCGAGCTCGCCGCCGCGGGCCGCCTTCCGCACCTCGCCCGGTACCTGCCCGGCGGCCGCTGGGAGCGCCGGCACGCGCCCGGAAGTTTCACGTACGCCTCCCACCAGGCGATGTTCGCCGGTTTCCTGCCCACGCCGGCGTCCCCCGGGCCGCACCCGCGGCTCTTCGCCGCCCGGTTCGCGGGCAGCGAGACCACCGCCGGCGGCACGTTCGTGTACGACACCCCGGACCTGGTCTCCGGTGTCGCCGCGCACGGGTACCGCACGGTGTGCATCGGCGGCGTCGGCTTCTTCAACAAGCAGGGCCCGCTGGGCTCCGTGCTGCCCGGCCTCTTCCAGGAGAGCCACTGGGAGCCGGAGTTCGGCGTCGCGTCCCCGACCTCCTTCGAGGCGCAGGTCGCCCGCGCCGAGGAGGTCGTCGCCGCACTCCCCGACGAGCAGCGGCTGTTCCTGTTCGTCAACGTGGCCGCGCTGCACCAGCCGAACTGGTTCCATCTGCCCGGCGCGACCCGCGAGTCGGGCGACTCCCGTGCCAGCCACGCGGCGGCGCTGGAGTACGTGGACCGGCACATCGGGCGGCTGTTCGCGGCGATGAGCGGCCGCCGCCCCTGCTTCGCGATCGTGTGCTCCGACCACGGCACGGCGTACGGCGAGGACGGCCACACCGGCCACCGGATCGGCCACGAGACCGTGTGGACGGTCCCGTACGCGCAGTTCCTCCTGGACGGCCCGGCCGGCCGAGCCGACACCCCGGAGGTCCGCTCATGACCCCGCCCGCGCTCCCCCGCCCGTACGAGAGCTACGTCTACGCCTACCCGCACAAGACCGCGTACCGCACGCTCGACGACCGCCCCCGTCTCGCGGAGCTCTGGGCCGACGAGCCCAAGGACGCCCTCTCGCTCTACGCCCACATACCGTTCTGCGAGGTCCGCTGCGGCTTCTGCAATCTCTTCACCCGGATCGGCGCGCCCGACGAGCTCACCGGCCGGTACCTCGACGCGCTCGACCGGCAGGCCACCGCGGTCCGCGAGGCGCTCGGCGACGCGACGCCGCCCGTCCGCTTCGCGACGGCGGCCTTCGGCGGCGGCACGCCCACCTTCCTGACCGCCACCGAGCTGGAACGGCTCTGCGACATCGCCGAGAAGCGGATGGGCGCGGACCTGCGGACGATCCCCCTGTCGGTGGAGGCATCCCCGGCGACGGCGACCGCGGACCGCCTCTCCGTCCTCGCGGACCGGGGCGCGACCCGGCTGAGCCTCGGCGTGCAGAGCTTCGAGGAGTCGGAGGCGCGGGCGGCGGTCCGGCCGCAGCGCCGGGCCGACGTGGAGGCGGCGCTGGGCCGCATCCGGGACAGCGGCGTGCCGGTCCTCAACATCGACCTGATCTACGGCATCGACGGCCAGACCGAGCGGAGCTGGCGGCGGTCGCTCGACGCGGCGCTCGCCTGGCGGCCGGAGGAGCTGTACCTCTATCCCCTCTACGTACGCCCGCTCACCGGCCTCGGCCGGCGCGGACCCGTCTCGGACGCGGAGTGGGACGAGCAGCGGCTGCGCCTGTACCGCCACGGCCGCGACCACCTCCTGGTGCACGGCTACGAGCAGGTGTCGATGCGCATGTTCCGGCGCGCGGACGCCCGGCCGCAGGGCCCGGACGACCACGCCTGCCAGACGGACGGGATGATCGGGCTCGGGTGCGGCGCCCGCTCGTACACCTCGACGCTCCACTACTCCTTCGACTACGCCGTCGGCATGCCCGAGGTCCGCGGGATCATCGACGCGTACACCGCGACCGAGGACTTCACGCGGGCCGAGGTGGGCCGCCGGGTCGACGCCGGCGAGGCGCGCCGCCGCCATCTGCTGCAGTCGCTGCTCCAGGCGGAGGGGCTGGCCCTCGACACGTACACCGAGCGCTTCGGGTGCTCGCCGTTCGCGGACTTCCCGGGCGAACTGGCCCGCTTCGAGGCACGGGGCTGGCTGGACGGGGACGCCCCGGCGGGCCTGCTGCGGCTCTCGGCGGAGGGCCTGGCGTACTCGGACGGCCTTGGCCCCGAGCTGTTCTCGCCGGCGGTGCGGGCGGCGATGGCCGCGTACGAGCTGAAGTAGGGCGGGGCATGGACCTGACGATCCTCTATCGCGGCCCGCTGGCCTCCTGCGACTACGACTGTCCGTACTGCCCGTTCGCCAAGCGCCGGGACAGCCGGGAGCAGCTGCGCGCCGACCGGGCGGCGCTGGAGCGGTTCGCCGCCTGGGCGGCCGCGGCGGGCGAGGCGGGCGACCGGCTCAAGATCCTCTTCACCCCGTGGGGCGAGGGGCTGGTCCGCTCCTGGTACCGGCGCGCGCTCGTCGAGCTGTCCCGGCTGCCGCACGTCGAGCGGGTGGCGATCCAGACGAACCTGAGCTGCCGCACGGAGTGGCTGGCGGAGGCGGATCCGGAGACGGTGGCGCTGTGGTGCACGTACCACCCGGGCCAGACGCCGTACGACCGCTTCCTCGGCAAGTGCCGCGACCTGGCGGAGCGGGGCGTCCGGTTCAGCGTGGGCGTGGTCGGTCTGCCGGACCATCTGAAGCACGCCCGCCGGCTGCGCGCCGAGCTGCCGGAGCGGGTGTACCTGTGGGTGAACGCGGCGGAGGGGCACACGTACACGGACGAGGAGGCCGCGGTGTGGACGGCCCTCGACCCGCTCTTCCCGTACAGCCGGCAGCCGCACCGTTCGGCGGGGCTGCCGTGCCGGACCGGCGCGTCGGTGATCTCGGTGGACGGCGACGGCACGGTCCGCCGCTGCCACTTCGTCCCGGCCGAGCTGGGCAACCTCTACGACGGGTCCTACCGCGCCGCGCTGCGCCCCCGGGCCTGCCCGCTCGCGGTGTGCGACTGCCACATCGGGTACGTCCACCTGGAGTCGCTGCCGTTGTACGACGTGTTCGCCGGCGGCGTGCTGGAACGGATCCCGGCCGCCGGCGTACCGATCACAGCGGCATGAGGTCCGGGCGCTTGGCGGTCACGTGGTCGCCGGAGCTCTCCCCGCGCAGCCGGCGCCCGATCCAGGGCACCAGGTACTCGCGCGCCCACTGGACGTCGTCGCGGGTGACCTCGAGGGTGCCGCGCGGCGGCAGCGGCGGCCAGGGCTGGTCGGGCTCGGTGGGCACCGGCACGCCGAGGACCTGGGCGGCGCGCAGCGCGACGCGGGTGTGGCCCTCGGGCGACAGGTGCAGCCGGTCGTCGTCCCAGGCCCGCCGGTCCTGCACGGACTTGAGCGACCACAGGTCCAGGACGGGACAGCCGTAGCGGTCGGCGACGGCGCGCACGTGCGCGGTGTACGTCGCGATCTTGCCGCGCAGGTGCTTGAGCACCGGCACGCCCCGGGTGTCGAAGCCGGTGGTCACCATGACCGTGCCGACGGAGGACGTCAGGTCGGCGACCGCGCGCTCGAACCGCTCCGCGACGTCGTCGGGGTCGCTCCCGGGCCGGATGATGTCGTTGCCGCCCGCGCAGAAGGTCACCAGGTCGGGGGCGAGCTCCTTGGCGCGCGGCACCTGCTCCTCCACGATCTGGTCGAGGAGCCTGCCGCGCACCGCGAGGTTCGCGTACCGGAACGCGTCGGGCTCGGGGAGCTGGTCGGCGAGCAGGACCGCGAACCGGTCCGCCCAGCCGACGAAGGTGCCGTCCGGGGCCGGGTCGCCGACGCCCTCGGTGAAGCTGTCGCCGATCGCCGCGTACGACCCGAATGCGTCACTGTCTCTGGATCTCGAATCGTCTGCCACGAGGGTGCATCATTCCGTCCCGGATGTGACCTACGCGACCGTAAGGAGGGGTTGACGCAGGGTGAGATACGCCACCGGTCAAGATCTCCCCAATTCGGAATACGCCGGAGGCCCGGCACGTGGGTACGTGCCGGGCCTCCCGTGGGCCGCTCGTGCGGCGTGCGTCAGATCGAGACGCCGTGGCTGCGCAGGTAGGCCAGCGGGTCGACGTCCGAGCCGTAGCTCGGGCCGGTGCGGATCTCGAAGTGCAGGTGCGGGCCGCTGGAGTTGCCGGTCGAGCCGGAGAGCCCGATCTGCTGGCCGCCGCGCACGCTCTCGCCGGCCGAGACGGCGAGCGAGGAGAGGTGGGCGTACTGCGAGTAGCTGCCGTCGGCGTGCTGGATGACGACCTCGTTGCCGTAAGCGCCGCCCCAGCCGGCGGAGACCACGGTGCCGGCGCCGACGGCGCGGACGTTGGTGCCGGAGGAGGCCATGAAGTCGACACCGGTGTGGTAGCCGGAGGACCACATCGAGCCGGAGGCGCGGTACGCGGTGGAGACGCCGCCCTCGACGGGGGCGAACCAGCCGGAGGCGGCGGCCGGGGCGGCCGCGCGCTCGGCGCTGCGGGAGCTGCGGGTCTCGTCGGCGGCCTTGGCCTTCGGGGCGGGCTTCGGCGCGGCCTTGCGCTCGGCCTTGGCGGCGGGCTTGGCCGCGGGCTTGGCGGCGGGGGCCTTGGCCGTGGACTTGGCGCCGAGGGTGAGCTTCATGCCCGGGAAGATCAGCGACGGGTTGTCGCCGACGACCTGGCGGTTGTCCGCGTAGAGCTTCTTCCAGCCGCCGGCGAGGTCGTGCTCCGCGGCGATCTTGGACAGGTAGTCGCCGCGGACGACGGAGTAGATCTTCGCCTTGGCCTTCGCCTTGGCGGTGGCGGCCTGCGGGGCGGCGGCCGGCTGCGCGGCGGCCACGGCGGCGACGCGCTCGGCGGCCGCGGGGGCGGACTGCTCGGCCGCGTGGGCGCCGGTGGCGCCGAACAGCGGCAGAGCGACGACGGCGCCGCCCGCTCCGGCGGCGACGATGCCGCGGGTCAGCGGATTGGCCTTGGGACGGCGATGCTTACCCTTCGTGGGCATGGCGAATTCCTCTCCGTCGCCTGCGAGGTGAGCTGTCGGGTTCGGACTGGAGTTGTCCGGCCGCGCGATGCGCGACTTCACCCCGAGCCGTCCTTGGTCGAGGAACGGCGTGTTACCTGGGTCCCCCGCTCCTGCCGTACGTGGGTGGGTGCGGAAATCCGGACGGTGGCAGGATTCGGCGGGTCCGACCGGAGTGAGCGTGACGCTAGACGAGCCGAGTCGCGAGGAACAAGCCACGAATTCCCGTTCGCATTCTTCGCCGGGAATTTCCCTCCGGAATTCCGGTCACCCTCCGTGGATGACGGATCTTCGCGTTCCTTTCCGCACACGGCATTTGGGAAAAATGATCAGGCACGGACGGTCACGGTTATGACGCTGCTCACTCCCCCGAACCCATCTCCCCTGCAATCAGGGCGCGTTATATCGAAGCCCTCAATTCGGACAGAAAGCCCATTACCGCCCGGCGGGGTGCGCCGCCGGGCGGCGACCCTGGATGATTGCCCCAGGAACCGATCTCTTCTCGCCATCGAGCACCAGGAGCAGCCGTGACGCAGCAGACGCCCCAGGCCCCGCCGACCGAACCCGAGCTGACGGGCGTTCGCAACTTCCGTGACGTGGCGGGCCTGCCGACCGCGGACGGCCGGTCCGTGGCGCCGGGCCGGCTGTTCCGCAGCGGTCACCTGGCCCACGCCACCGCCGAGGACGCGGCGTTCCTGTCGACGCTCGGCCTGCACACGGTCTTCGACTTCCGCAACGAGGCGGACCGGGCCTTCGAGGGCCTGGACGTGGAGCTGCCCGGCACGCGGAACGTGCACATACCCCTGAACGATCCGGCGGACGGCAAGGAGTTCTGGAAGCTGGTGCGGTCGGGCGACCTGGCGACGCTGCGGGAGATGCTCGGGGACGGCAAGGCGGCCGCCCGAATGTCCGATTCATACCGGAAGATGATTGTGCAGCGGGCGCCCGAGCACAGCCGGATCGTGCACGCCCTGGCCGAGGACAGCGTGCCGGCACTGATGCACTGCGCGGCGGGCAAGGACCGCGCCGGACTGTCGATCGCGGTGTCGCTGCTCGCGGTCGGCGTCGAGCGGGAGGCCATCGAGGCCGACTACGTGAAGTCCAACGAGCCGCACCGCCGCTACAAGGTGCACCGCAGCTCCACCGCCCCGGACGGGATGTCGCCCGCGGTCATGGAGCTGCTGAGCCCGCTGTTCGACGCCCGCGTCGACTACCTGCGGGCCGCGTTCGCCCAGATGGACGAGACGTACGGCTCGGTCGAGGGCTACCTCACGGAGGGCCTGAAGCTCTCCGCCGGGACCCGCGAGCTGCTGCGGGCCCGGCTGCTCACGCAGGGGTAGCTAGTTCTGGCCGCCGAGGGCGAAGAGCAGGTACAGGAAGCCGGCGAAGAGGTGGCCGGCGATCAGGTAGGCGAAGAGGCGCAGCACCAGGCCCTTGGGGAACCTGCCGCCCCCGCGCTCCTCGCCGGTGACGGCGGCTGACTTGTCGGACATGTCGGGTACCTCCTGAGAGTTCAACGGCGAGAGTTCAGCGGCGATGCGGACCCGGGTCGCCGAGGCACAGCTCGGCGGCGGGGGTCTGCAGCAGCGTGTGGACGAAGAGCACGTCCGCGCCGTCGGGAGTGGCGGCGCCGATGCGGTGCGGGGTGAGCGAGTCGAAGTGCGCGCTGTCCCCCGGGTCGAGGACGTGCACGGTGTCGCCGAGGGCCAGCCGCACCTGGCCGCGCAGCACGTGGATCCACTCCTCGCCGGGGTGGACCCGCACGATGTCGGCCCGGGTGGCGTGCGGGACGTGCACCCGCAGCGCCTGCAGCGCCCGGCCGGCGCCACCCGCCTGGTGGTACACCCAGCCGTCCGCCTCCACCGGCTCGGACCGGCCGGCCCGGACGATGGGGTCGTACTCCGGGGAGACCTCCCCCAGGAGCGCGGAGACCGTCGTACCGTAGATACGGGCGAGGGCCAGCAGCATCGGCAGCGAGGGTTGCCGGCGGCCCGTCTCGAGCCGGGACAGATGGGCCGGCGAGAGACCGGCGCGCTGGGCGGCGGTCTCCAGGGTCAGCCCCCGGCGGCGGCGCAGTCCACGCAGCTGGGGGGCGACGTCCGGCAGGGCGTCCGGGGCGGGCTCCCCGGGGAGGTGGTCGTGCTCCATGCCTCCATTCCGCCAGGACCTTTCCTCAGAGGCAACTTTCTTGCCCGAGAGGCAAAAACTCCCGCCGCCCGCTCCCCCACCGGCTCACCGCAGGGTGCTCAGCGCTGCGCCACCGCCTGCCTGACCAGCGTCTTCCCGAAGTCCCACATCAGCCCGCCGCCGGCATGCGCGTCGTCCATCACGGCCGTGAACGCCGTGACGAACCGGTCCACGTCCGCCTCGTCCACGATCAGCGGCGGGATCAGCTTGATCACCTCCAGGTGGTCCCCGGACACCTGGGTGAGGATCCGGTGCCGCTGCAGCAGCGGGACCACCACCATCTGCGCGAAGAGCCCCTTCCGGGCCGTCTGGAGCATCGTCCAGCGGCTGCGCAGGCCCAGCGACGAGGGCCGGCCGAACTCGATCCCGATCATCAGCCCCCGGCCGCGGACCTCGTGCAGCAGCTCGTAGCGCGGCACCAGCTCCTCGAGCCGGGCCTTGAGCAGCCCGCCGACCCGCCGGACGTGCGCGACCGTCCCCTCCTGCTCCATCACCGCCAGCACCGCGAGCCCGGCGGCCATGGCCTGGGCGTTGCCGCCGAAGCTGGCGGAGTGGACCAGGACCCGGTCCATGGACGAGTAGACCTTCTTGAAGATCCAGTCCTTGCCGAGCGTCGCGCCGACCGGCACGTACCCGCCGGACAGGGCCTTCGCCACGCAGACCAGGTCCGGCTCGACGCCGTCCTCGTGCTGGTACGCGTAGAAGTCGCCGGTCCGGCCGAGGCCGGTCTGCACCTCGTCGGCGATCAGGAGCGCCTTGTGCCGGTGCAGCAGCTCCTGCGCGGCGCGCAGCCAGCCGGGCGGCGCCTCGTGCACCCCCTTGCCCTGGATCGGCTCGACGATCAGCGCGGCCACGTCGCCGCGGCGCAGCTCCCGCTCCAGGGCGTCCAGGTCGCCGAGCGGCACCGCGGTGTCGGGCAGCAGCGGCGCGAAGCCGTCCCGGAAGCCGCGCTCGCCGTTGACCGAGAGGGAGCCGGTGGTCAGGCCGTGGAAGGCGTGGTCGCAGTACAGGACCCTGGGCCGTCCGGTGGCGTACCGGGCGAACTTCAGGGCGGTCTCCACCGCCTCGGTGCCGCTGTTGCCGAAGAAGACCCGGTCCAGGTGCGGGCTGTGGGCGAGCAGCCGCTCGGCGAGCAGCCCGGGCAGCGGCGGGCAGTCGAAGCGGGTCAGGTCGGGGAGCGAGGCGTCGAGCACGTCGTGCAGGGCCTTGCGGACCACCGGATGGTGCCGACCGAGGCCCATCACGCCGAAGCCGGCCAGCATGTCGAGGTGGTCGTTGCCCTCGGCGTCCCAGAAGTGGGCGCCCTCGGCCCGCTCGTAGACCCGGTCGAAGCCGATGGTGTGCAGCATCCGGGGCAGCTGGTGGTTGAGGTACCTGCCGTACAGCTCGTACCGCTCCGCACCGCGCTCGGCGAGCAGCCGCCCGAGGTCGAAGCCCTGGTCGGTCATTCCTGGTTCTCCTTGGGTTCGAGCGCCTCACGGCGGGCGAGGGCGGCGCCGACGCGGCCGGCGATCTCCACCGGGGTGAGGCCGATCTCGGCCAGCACCTCCTTGCGGGAGGCGTGGGCGAGGAACTGCTCGGGGATGCCGAAGGTGCGCAGCGGCACGTCCACCCCGGCGTCGCGCAGCGCCTGCCCGACGGCGGCCCCGACGCCGCCGGTGCGGCTGTTGTCCTCGACGACCGCGACCAGCCGGTGCCGGGCGGCCAGCGGCGGCAGCGCCGGGTCGACGGGCTTGACCCAGCGCGGGTCGACGACGGCGCAGCGCACCCCGCTCCCGGCGAGCAGCTCCGCCGCGCCGAGGCAGACCCCGGCCATCGCGCCGACGGCGACCAGCAGCACCTCGGCCGCGTCGTCCTGGCGCAGCACGTCCATGCCGCCGACCCGGCCGAGCGCGGGCAGCGGCTCGCCGACGGACTCCTTGGGGAAGCGCAGCAGCGTCGGCGCGTCGTCGACGTCGAGTGCCTCGCGCAGCTGGGCCCGCAGCTCGTCGGCGTCGCGCGGCGCGGCGATCCGCAGGCCCGGGACGACCTGGAGGACCGACAGGTCCCACATGCCGTTGTGGGAGGGCCCGTCCGCGCCGGTGACGCCGGCCCGGTCGAGGACGAAGGTGACCCCGCAACGGTGCAGCGCCACGTCCATGAGCACCTGGTCGAAGGCGCGGTTGAGGAAGGTGGCGTAGACGGCGACGACCGGGTGGAGGCCGCCGGTGGCGAGCCCGGCCGCGGAGACGGCGGCGTGCTGCTCGGCGATGCCGACGTCGAAGACCCGCTCGGGGAAGCGCTCGGCGAACTTCGTCAGGCCGACCGGGTGCAGCATGGCCGCCGTGAGGGCGACGACCTCCGGCCGCCGGGCGCCCTCCTCCGCGAGCGCGTCGCCGAACACGGAGGTCCACGACGGGCCCGACGGCGGCGAGAGCGGCAGACAGGTCTGCGGGTCCATCGCGCCGACCGCGTGGAACCGGTCGGCCTCGTCCTCCAGGGCGGGCTGGTAACCACGGCCCTTCTCGGTGATGCAGTGGACGAGGACGGGGCCGCTGAACCCCTTGGCGCGGCGCAGCGCGGACTCGACGGCGGCGACGTCGTGGCCGTCGACGGGGCCGACGTACTTGAGGCCGAGGTCCTCGAAGAGCCCCTGGGGCGCGAAGGCGTCCTTGAAGCCCTTCTTCGCGCCGTGCAGGGAGTCGTACAGGGGCCGGCCGACCACGGGGGTGCGGTCCAGGAGGTCCTTGCCCCAGGACAGGAAGCGCTCGTAGCCGTCGGCGGTGCGCAGGGCCGCGAGGTGGTGGGCGAGGCCGCCGATGGTGGGGGCGTACGAGCGCTCGTTGTCGTTGACGACGATGACGAGCGGGCGGTCCTTCGCGGCGGCGATGTTGTTCAGGGCCTCCCAGGCCATGCCGCCGGTCAGGGCGCCGTCGCCGATGACGGCGACCACGTGGTCCGGGCGGCCGAGCAGTTCGTTGGCCTTGGCGAGGCCGTCGGCCCAGCCGAGGACGGTCGAGGCGTGCGAGTTCTCGATGACGTCGTGCTCGGACTCCTCCCGGGACGGGTATCCGGACAGGCCGCCCTTGCCGCGCAGCTTGGAGAAGTCCTGGCGGCCGGTGAGGAGTTTGTGGACGTAGCTCTGGTGGCCGGTGTCCCACAGCACCTTGTCCTGCGGGGAGTCGAAGACCCGGTGCAGGGCGAGGGAGAGTTCCACCACCCCCAGGTTGGGTCCCAGATGGCCGCCGGTCCTGGCCACCGCCCGGATCAGGAACGCGCGGATCTCCTCGGCGAGTTCGTCGAGTTGCGGGACGGTCAGCGGCCAGAGGTCGCGCGGTCCCTTGATGGTCTCCAGAATCGTCATGCTCGGCCCCCTGTCGGTCCGGTCCGGCCCGCTCAGCCGACGACGGTGACCGCGGGCGGGCCCGAGGGCTCCCCCGCGTCCGCCATGGCGGCTGCGATCTTGTGCGCCTCGTCGATGAGGGTCTCCACGATCTTCGACTCGGGGACGGTCCTGACGACCTCGCCCCGGACGAAGATCTGTCCCTTGCCGTTGCCGGAGGCGACCCCGAGGTCCGCCTCCCGGGCCTCTCCCGGCCCGTTGACCACGCAGCCCATCACGGCCACCCGCAGCGGCACCTCCATGCCGTCGAGGCCGGCGGTGACCTCGTCGGCGAGCTTGTACACGTCGACCTGGGCGCGGCCGCAGGAGGGGCAGGAGACGATCTCGAGTCGGCGGCTGCGCAGTCCGAGGGACTCCAGGATCTCGATGCCGACCTTGATCTCCTCGACCGGCGGGGCCGACAGCGAGACCCGGATGGTGTCGCCGATGCCCTCGGAGAGCAACGCCCCGAAGGCGACGGCCGACTTCACAGTGCCCTGGAAGGCCGGTCCGGCCTCGGTGACGCCGAGGTGCAGCGGATACTCACAGGACGCGGCGAGTTGCCGGTAGGCGTTGACCATCACGACCGGGTCGTGGTGCTTGACCGAGATCTTGATGTCGCGGAAGCCGTGCTCCTCGAAGAGTGACGCTTCCCAGAGCGCGGATTCCACCAGCGCCTCCGGGGTGGCCTTTCCGTGCTTCTCCAGGAGCCGCCGATCGAGGGAGCCGGCGTTCACGCCGATGCGGATCGGAATTCCGGCCGCGGCGGCCGCCTGCGCGATCTGTTTCACCTTGTCGTCGAACTGCTTGATGTTCCCGGGATTCACCCTGACCGCGGCGCAGCCCGCGTCGATCGCGGCGAACACGTACTTCGGCTGGAAGTGGATGTCCGCGATCACGGGGATCGTCGACTGCCGCGCGACGGCCGCCAGGGCGTCCGCGTCGTCCTGCGTGGGGCAGGCGACCCGGACGATCTGGCAGCCGGCCGCGGTGAGCTCGGCGATCTGCTGCAACGTCGCGCCGACGTCGGAGGTGCGGGTCGTCGTCATCGACTGCACCGAGACGGGCGCGTCCCCGCCCACCGCCACCGGCCCGACGTGGAGGCGCCGGGAGACGCGGCGCTCCGCGAGGGGCCGGGGCGGCGGCTGGGGAAGGCCCAGGGGGACGGCTGTGCCGGCGCTCACGTCCTCACCCCCGGTTCTGGGACACGGTCTCGCGGGCCGCGCGCAGGGACTCCTTGAGCGAGCCCATGGTGGCGAGGACGGCGGTGGGCTCGTAGCCGCAGTGCGCCATGCAGTTGGCGCAGCGCGGGTCCTTGCCGCGGCCGTAGGAGTCCCAGTCGGTGTCCTCGATGAGCTCCCGGTACGTGGGGACGTAGCCGTCGCTCATCAGGTAGCAGGGGCGCTGCCAGCCGAACAGGGAGTAGTTCGGGATCGCCCAGGCCGTGCAGGGGAAGTCGGCCTTGCCCTCCAGGAAGTCCAGGAAGAGCGGAGAGTGGTTGAGCCGCCAGCGGCGCCGGTTGCCGCCGGCGAAGGCCTTCTTGAACAGTTCGCGGGTCTGCTCGACTCCGAGGAAGTGCTCCTGGTCGGGCGCCTTCTCGTAGGCGTAGGCGGGCGAGATCATCATCTCGTCGACCTGGAGGTCGTCGTTGAGGAAGTTCAGCACCTCGATGACGGTCTGCGGGGTGTCGGTGTTGAAGAAGGTCGAGTTGGTGGTGACCCGGAAGCCGCGCCGCTTGGCCTCCTTGATCGCCGCCACCGCCTCGTCGAACACGCCCTCCTTGGCCACGGACTCGTCGTGCCGCTCGCGCAGCCCGTCGATGTGCACCGCGAAGGCGAAGTACGGGGAGGGGGTGAACTTCTCCAGCTTCTTGCGCAGCAGCAGCGCGTTGGTGCACAGGAAGACGTACTTCTTCCTGGCCACCAACTGGCGCACGATCTCGTCGATCTGAGGGTGCATCAGCGGTTCGCCGCCGGCGATGGAGACCATCGGGGCGCCGGACTCGAGCACCGCGCCGACGGCCTGGGCAACGGGCATCCGCTGCTTGAGAACGCCTGCCGGGTGCTGGATCTTTCCGCAGCCCTCGCACTTCAGGTTGCAGGCGTACAGCGGCTCCAGTTCCACGATCAACGGGAACTTGTCCCGCTTGCGAAGCTTCTGTTCGAAGAGGTAGGTCCCGACCCGGACCGACTGACGGAGCGGCATGGCCATACTCGCTCACCTCCTGGGGAGCAGCAAAGAACGGTGCCATTCGAAGAATGCGGGAAGGACGGCACGAAGAACACGGAAGGCTGATATTCCCCCGCGTACCGTGCCGATCCGGACCAGCTCATGCTCTGGAGCGTCCACGACCACCCGGACGGCCGCAACCGGACGCGGTCCGGCGGCCAGCGCGGTGTGCAGCGTGGCGGCGGACTCCATGTCGACCGCGATCGCCCCGCCGGCGAGCAGTTCGGCCCGCTCGTGGCCGCGTACGACGTGGTCGGAGCCGGTCATCGGGCCGGTGTGCACGGTGCGCTCGGGCAGCGCCCGGACCAGCGCCTTGACCAGCAGGTCCGTAGCGGTGCAGGGCGTGGCACCGGCCGGCCCGCGGGTCTCCTCGGCCGCGACCAGGTCACCCGGATGCATGCCGGGGGCGAGGCCGGCGCAGAAGCCGGAGGCGAGGACGGCGGCGTCGCGCCAGGGGGCGCGGTCCAGCTGCCGGGCCACGGCGCGGCGGGCGTGGGCCGGGCCCATGCCCGTCCGCAGCACGGTGACCGGCCCGGGCGCGCCGCCGAGGCCGCCGCTGCGGAGCGCGAGCTGCTCGATGCCGAGCGCGCAGGCGATCACCAGCGGCGGCGCGGAGCCGGCCGGTGCGGGACCGGCGGGCTCCGGTCCGCGGGGCATCAGCCCTCCCCGGCGGCGGGGGCGGGCAGACCGGCGGGGACGGGTTCGCCGTTCAGGTACCGGCCCAGCGCGGTGAGCGGGAAGACCTGCCGGTAGAGGTGGTAGTTGATGGAGAAGTCCCAGGGGAAGCCGGTGCCGGTGTAGTACGGCTCGTCCCAGGTGCCGTCCTCGTGCTGGGTGGCGACGAGCCAGGCGATGCCGCGCCGGACCGCCTCGGTGTCCTCCTCCCCGGCCGCGAGCAGCGAGATCAGCGCCCAGGCGGTCTGGGAGGCCGTCGAGACGCCCCGTCCGATCCAGCCGCGTTCGCGGTACGAGCGGAGGTCCTCGCCCCAGCCGCCGTCCTCGTTCTGCACGGACTCCACCCAGGCGACGGCGCGCCGCAGCGCGGGGTGCGACCCGGGCAGCCCGGCCGCGGTGAGCGCCGGTACCACGGAGGCGGTGCCGTAGAGGTAGTTGACGCCCCAGCGACCGAACCAGCCGCCGTCCACGTCCTGTTCGGCGAGCAACCAGTCGATTCCCCTGCGGGTGCTGGGGTGTTCGGCCTTGCCCTCGTAGCCGAGGAACTCGACGACATGGGCGGTGACGTCGGCCGACGGCGGGTCGATGACCTCGCCGAAGTCGCAGAACGGCAGCCGGTTGGGGAAGGGGCTGGTGTTGTCGGCGTCGAAGGCGCCCCAGGCCCCGTTGCGCGACTGCATGCCGACGGTCCAGCGGGCGGCGCGGCGGACGGCCGCCTCGACCCGGGCCGGCTCGGGGTGCCGGACCCGGCGCAGGGCGAGGATCACCTCGGCGGTGTCGTCGATGTCCGGGTAGGTGTCGTTGTGGAACTCGAACGCCCAGCCGCCGGGGGCCAGTCGGGGCCGGCGCACGGCCCAGTCCCCCTTCTTGGTGATCTCCTCGTCGAGCATCCAGTCGACGGCCTTCACCAGCGCCGGATGGTCGGGGGCGAGCCCGGCGTCGGCGAGCGCGATGGTGGCCAGGCAGGTGTCCCAGACCGGGGACTGGCACGCCTCGATCATGCGGGAGCCGTCCTCGCGCCACGACGTGAACCGGTCCAGGGACTCGAGCCCGGCCCGCATCACCGGGTGCCGGAGGTCGTAGCCGAGCAGGTGCAGGGCGATGAGCGAGTACACGGCCGGGGGCTGGATGCCGCCCCAGCAGCCGTCGTTCTCCTGCCGTTCGACGATCCAGCGGGCGGCGGTGTCGATGGCCGTCCCGCGCAGCAGGCGGGGAGCGAAACGATGGTAGACGTGCAGCGCCTTGTCGATCCGCTGGAAGATGCCGTCCCAGCCGGTGGGCGGGGCGAGCGGCTTCGGCGGGTTGGGCCGGGCCGGATCGGTGTGCAGCTCGGTGAGCGCGAACGGCGCGGGCCGCACCGGGCGCAGCGCCGAGACGATGCTCAGCGGCACGATGGTCTGCCGCGCCCAGCAGCCGAACGCGTAGATGTTCAGCGGGAACCAGGAGGGCAGCAGGTTCAGCTCGGGCGGCACCTCGGGCAGGTCCTCCCACTTCCACCAGCCGAAGAGGGCGAGCCAGATCCGGGTGAAGACCCGCGCGTCGGCGATGCCGCCGTGGGCGCGGATCCAGGCGGAGGCCCGCGCCATGTGCGGGTCCTCGGGGCGGTCCCCGGCGAGCCGGAGCGCCACGTACGCCTCGATGGTGGTGGACAGTTCACCGGGTCCGCCGTAGAACGTGGCCCAGGTGCCGTCCTCGCGCTGCTCGCCGCGGATGTACACGGCGGCGGCGCGGGTGGTCTTCTCGTCGCCGATCCCGAGGAACTGGCGGAGCAGCAGGTCCTCGGCGTCCATGGTGACGTTGGTCTCCAGGTCGCCCTTCCACCAGCCGGCGGCGTCCTGGCGGGCGAGGAGGTGGTCGGTCGCGCGCTGCGCGGCACGCGCGGCGGCCTCCCGGTCCTGGCCCCGAGCGGGTGGTGTGTCGGTCGTCCGTGCGGCCTCGGCAGCCCGGGGGTCCACGGCCCCGGCGCTTCCGTCGGTCGTCGCTGTCATGGCGTCCCCTTCGTGCAGTCGGTTGCTTCTGCTTCTTCGGGTCTGCCGTCGGCCGGCGCCGGGTGGCGCCGGCCGGCGACCGCGCACTCATATCTGGGTGATGGTGATCATCTCTTCCGTACGACGACGAAGTCGGCGAGCGCGACGAGCTCGTCCCTCACCCGCCCGGGCATGTCCACCTCGTGCAGCGCCTCGATCGCGATCGCGTGCTGGCGGCGGGCCTCCTGGGAGGTCCATTCGCGGCCGCCGGCCTCCTCGATCAGGGCGGCGCGGGCGGCGAACTCCGCCTCGGAGAACGAGGCGAAGTCGGCGCTCTTGGCGTCGGCCGCGAGCAGCGTCCCGAGCTCCTCGGAGGCCGGCCCGCCGGCCGCGAGGGCGGCGACGACCGGCAGCGACTTCTTGCGCTGGCGCAGGTCGCTCCAGGTCTGCTTGCCGGTGGCCTCCGGGTCGCCCCAGATGCCGAGCAGGTCGTCCACGGCCTGGAAGGCGAGGCCGAGGTGGTAGCCGTACTCCTCCAGCTTGTCTGCCGTGCGGTCGTCCGCGCCGCCGAGCACCGCGCCGATGGAGACGGCGCAGGCGAGCAGCGCACCGGTCTTGTTGCCCTCCATGGTCAGGCACTCCTCGACGGTCACCCGCTCCCGGTGCTCGTAGGAGATGTCCTGCGCCTGGCCGTCGATGAGCTTGCGCGTGGCGGTGGTGAGCCGCCGGGTGGCGCGGCCGGCCTCGACGGTGCCCAGCTCCAGGAGCAGCTCGTTGGCCAGCGCGAACAGGGCGTCGCCGACGAGGATCGCCTGGGCGGGGCCGTGCACCTTCCACACCGTGTCGCGGTGCCTGCGCTGCTCGTCGCCGTCCATCAGGTCGTCGTGCAGCAGCGAGAAGTTGTGCACCAGCTCCACGGCGACGGCACCGGGGATGCCGACCTCCGGCGGTGCCCCGGCGGCCTCGGCGGAGATCAGCGCGAGCGCGGGGCGCACGGCCTTGCCGCTGTCGGCGTCGGTGGGGTTGCCGTGCGCGTCGATCCAGCCGAAGTGGTAGGCCGCCACGGTGTCCATGGGCGGGGCGAGGCGGTCGACGGCCGCCCGCAGCACGGGGGTGGACAGGGTCCGCCCCCGCTCCAGAAGTGCGGTCACGTCCGCGGTGTCGACAACCGGGTTCCCCGGCGGCACAGTCGGCACGGTCTCTCCTCTTGTTCCGGTACTCACGCTCATACCGCCTCCTGCAGCGGATGTTCCTGGCGGCGGCCGAGGTCCGAGAGCGCCGCGCCGGCGGCGCTGAAGCCGCTGCGCACGGCACCCTCCATCGTCGCGGGCCAGCCGGTGGCCGTCCACGCGCCGGCCAGTACGAGGCCGGGCGCGGACGTGCGGGCGCCGGGGCGGAGCCGCCCGACGCCCGGGGTGGGCGCGAACGTGGCCGTCCGCTCCCGGGTGACGAAGAAGTCCCGTACGCCGGCGCCTCGGGCGGCCGGCAACAGGCGCTCCAGTTCCGGAAGATACCGCTCCCGCAGGGCCGCGACCGTCTCGTCGATCTCGTCCTGCGCGGCGGACTGCGAAACGGCCAGGTACTGACCGCCGCCCCGGAGCCCCGAGGAGTCGGTCCGGTCGAACACCCACTGCACCGGCGAGCCGAGTGCGGTGAAGAAGGGCCGCCTGAGCACCTTGCGGTCGTAGACGACGTGGAGGTTGAGGATCGGCGCGGTGCCGATGTCGAGCAGCCGGTCGGGGTCGTCGAGCGCGCCCTCGGGCAGCAGGCCGTGGGCCTCGCGCTGCGGTACGGCCAGCACGACGGCGTCGGCCTCGAGGCTCTCCCCTTCGGTGGCGACGGTCCAGCGGCCGTCGCCGGTGCGGGAGATCCGCTCCGCCTTGGTGCGCAGTTCGGTGCGGACGCCGAGGGCGTCGAGGGCCTTGCGGGCCCGGGTGTCGTGGAGTTCGCCGAGCGGGACGTGGGCCCAGCCGATGTCGGCGGCCCCCGGCTCGGAGAGCAGCCCGGTCTTGAAGACCATCGCGGCCAGGCCCATGGAGGCGTCGGGCGCCGGGGCGTTGAGGGTGGGGATGCCGACGAGGTCCCACAGCGCGGCGACGGCGCGTGGCGACTGGCCGTGCCGGCCGAGCCAGGTGGCGAAGTCGATCCCGTCCAGGGCGGGGTCGGCGGGGTCGAGCCGGCGCAGCGCGAGCGCGGCCCGCGCGACGCCGAGCCGCTCGACCGGGGAGAGATGCGGGTACGTGGCGAGGCTGCCCGCGAGATGCAGCGGTACCGGCAGGGCGCTGCGGCGCAGCCGGCCGAGCCGGGGGCCGCGCGGCCGGCCGACGTCGAGCACCGGTACGTCGAGCCGCTTCTGCAGCGGGGCGAGCGCGGCCCCGTCGACGCGGTCGAGGAACCAGCGGTAGGCGGTGCAGCAGCGCAGGTAGACGTGCTGCCCGTTGTCGACGGTCAGCTCGCCGCGCCGGAAGGAGAAGGCGAGCCCGCCGAGCCGGGGGCGGCCTTCGAGCAGGGTGACGCGCACTCCGGACTCGGCGAGCCGGAGTGCTGCGGTGGTCCCGGCGAGGCCGCCGCCGACGACGACGGCGTGCGGGGTCTCCGCCGGTGCGGAGCGGTCGGGGCTCAAAGGGCCTCCCCTCGGGTCGTCGACGTGCAGGACGCCGGACCGGGCACACGGGTTGCCCGGCCGTGACGGGCACACCGGGCGGGATGCGCGGACCGGCCCCGTTCCGCGCACCCGTCCGGGCGGCCGTACCGGTGCGAAGACGCGCATCCGTACCCATGCGCGTCCCCGTCCGGGCGGGCGTACGGCTTCATGCGCGCCTCCCGGCGGTGCGTCGGGTGACGTGCCGGGCGTCCAGGCCGGACAGGCCGCGCATCGCAACGTACGCCTTCTCGCGGCCGGGCAGCGAGACCCTGCCCCGGAGCACCGCCCCGGGGTCGCGCTCGATGCGGTCGAGCAGCCGGCGGTAGATGCCGGCCATGGCGGCCACACAGGCACCGCTGCGCCGGTCGAGCATCGGCAGCAGCCGGTACCCCTCGGCGAACAGGGCGCGGGCGCGCCGGACTTCGTAGTGCACGAGCCCGGCGAAGTCGGATCCCTCGGGCGGCACGGCCGAGCGGAAGCCGTCGGTGCAGCCGAATTTGGCCAGGTCGTCGGCGGGAAGGTAGACCCGCCCGTTGCCGGCGTCCTCGCGGACGTCGCGCAGGATGTTGGTCAGCTGGAGCGCGAGACCCAGCGTGTCGGCGTACTCGGGGGCGCGCTCGGCACCGGGCGCGCCGGGCTGGGTGCCGAACACCCCGAGCGACAGCCGGCCGATGGCGCCGGCGACGCAGCGGCAGTAGACCTTGAGGTCGTCCCAGGTCTCGTACGTCTCGCCGCGCACGTCCATGAGGACACCGTCGATGAGTTCGTCGAGCCCTTCGAGCGGGATCGGGAAGCGCTCGGCCGCGTCGGCGAGGGCGACGGCCACCGGGTCGGTGTCGTCCTGCTCGACCTCGCCCTTGCGGATCCGGTCCAGGACCGTGCGGGTGGCCTCCAGGCGGTCCCGCTTGGTCTCGGGCGCGAGGTCGCCGTCGCCGATGTCGTCGACCCGCCGGGAGAAGGCGTACAGGGCGGACATCGCCTGGCGCTTCTCGGTCGGCAGCAGCCGGATCCCGTAGGCGAAGTTGCGCGCCTGCTGTCCGGTGACGGTCTCGCAGTAGCTGTAGGCGGCCCGCACCGGCGCGGACAGCTCGCTGTGCTGCTCCACGGTCCGGTTCACCCCTCTCTCCGCGCCCCGCGCAGGACCCGGCCCACCGAGCGGGCGAGCCGGGCGCGACTCGCCTTCGGCGGCCCGGCCAGGACGTCGAAGCGCGCGGCGGCCACGGCGTCGAGGGCGGCCTGCCCGCCGCCGGAGAAGCCGGCGAGCAGCAGCCGGAGCCGGCCGTGCACGCTGCCGATCAGCGGGGCGCCGTCGTCGAACAGCTCGCGGGCGCGGGCGGCCTCGAAGGCGATCAGGCTGCGCACCGAGGCGTTGGCGCTCGGCCGGTCCAGGTCCTCCTCGGTGACGTGGAACCGCTTGAGATCCTCGGCCGGCAGGTAGATCCGGTCCCGGCGCAGGTCCTCGGCGACGTCCTGGAGGTGTTCGACGATCTGCAGGGCGGTGCAGATCATGTCGGAGCGGTGCAGCCGCTCGGGGGTGGCGGTCCCGGTGATCGCGAGGACCAGCCGACCGACGGGGTTGGCGGAGAGCTCGCAGTACGCGACGAGGTCGTCGAAGGTCTCGTAGCGGCGGACGACCTGGTCCTGCCGGTTGGCCTCGATCAGGCCGAGGAAGGGGCCCGGGGAGAGGGAGCGGCGCCGTACGGTCGGCTGGAGGGCGCGCAGCAGGGGGTGCTGCGGGGTCCCCTCGAAGACCCGCATGAGGTCGGCCTCGAAGGCGTCGAGCAGGGCGAGCGGGTCGTCGGCGTACTCGGGGTCGACGCCGAGGAAGCGGGCGTCCTCGCCGCCGGGGGCGAGGTCACCGTCGCCGATGTCGTCGACGAGGCGGGCGTAGCCGTAGACGGCCATGAGGTCGTCCCGCCAGGCGCGCGGCAGGAAGAAGGGGGCCACGGAAAAGTTCTCGTGCGCGGCCTTGGCGAGAGTGGTGCGGGTGGAGACGTCGGGGCGCACCTGCCCGGCACCCGTCACTGCGGGTTTCCCGGCGCGGGGACGGCCATACCCTCGCAGAGCTGGAGATCATCCGTCATTGCCGTCACATCTCCGTTCTACACTGCCGACCCAATACATCCCATTTCGGACACGCCGCCGGTCCTCGCCATGAAGTGGCACCCCGAGGGACGCCTGGGGAGGTATCGCCTCACATGCCGTGAATCAGCACTGCTACAGCTTACGTTGTACGACGCCCGACGCCTCGTCGGGGTGCGCGCCCCACCAGGCCCGGGACGCCCCGGGGCGTCAATCGCCCGGCGCGCCGCGGCACTTGGCACGGACGGCCGCCGTTACCGGTTCGTGACTCTCCGTCGGCCGGCCGACCAGGCCGCCGCCTGGAGGTCCGGCGCGGGCCGCCGGGGCACCGGACCGGCCGCCGCGAGGGCCGCCAGGCGTCGGTGAGCAGGGCGAACGCCCGTACCTCGGGGTCCTCCGGCCGGCTCGGCCGGCGCGAAGGCGACGTAGCCGTGGCGTCACCATCCGGCACGTCACCCGTGCGTGGCGCGGCGTGCGCGGGCCCCCGCCGGTTCGCTCCCGGCGGGGGCCCGCAGCACGCGCGTCCGGCTACTTGCCGGTCTCGCGCTCGTACGCCTTGAGCACCTCGTCGACGGGCCCGTCCATCAGCAGCTCGCCCTTCTCCAGCCACAGGACCCGGGTGCAGGTGTCGCGGATCGACTTGTTGCTGTGGCTGACCAGGAAGACCGTGCCGGCCTCCTTGCGGAGCTCGCGGATGCGCTCCTCGGAGCGGATCCGGAACTTGTTGTCGCCGGTGGCCAGCGCCTCGTCGATCATGAGGACGTCGTGGTTCTTGGCAGCCGCGATGGAGAAGCGGAGCCGGGCGCCCATGCCGGAGGAGTACGTCCGCATCGGCAGGGTGATGAAGTCGCCCTTCTCGTTGATGCCGGAGAAGTCGACGATGCCCTGGTAGCGGGACCGGATCTCCTCCTTGCTCATGCCCATCGCCAGACCGCCGAGGATCACGTTCCGCTCGCCGGTCAGGTCGTTCATGAGCGCCGCGTTGACGCCGAGCAGCGACGGCTGGCCGTCGGTGTAGACCTTGCCGCTCTCGGTCGGCAGCAGGCCGGCGATGGCCCGCAGCAGAGTCGACTTGCCGGAGCCGTTCGTGCCGATCAGGCCGATCGCCTCGCCGCGGTACGCGGTGAAGGAGACGCCGCGCACGGCGTGCACCTTGCGGACGCCGCGCTCCTCGCGCTTGCCCCGCCCGACGATCCGGCTGAGCGCGGCGGTGGCGCTGCCCTTGCCGCCGGCGCCGCCGTTGACCCGGTACACGATGTGGACGTCGTCCGCGATGACGGTGGGAACCCGTCCCTGGTTGCTGTCAGCCACGGCCGTACCTCTCCTCGGCCTTCCAGAAGTACACGAAGCCGACCACGCCGACGACCAGGGCCCAGCCCAGGCCGGCCAACCAGACGTGGGACGGCAGGTTCTGCGAGCCGTATCCGTCGATGAGGGCGAAGCGGACCAGGTCCATGTAGACCGCCGCCGGGTTGTACATGAGGACGTCGGCGATCCAGGCCGGCTTGTCCGCCAGAATGATCGGGATCGAGAACATGACGCCGGAGGCGTACATCCACGTCCGCATGACGAAGGGCATCAGCTGCGCCAGGTCGGGCGTCTTCGAGCCCATCCGCGCCATGATCAGCGCGAGCCCGGTGTTGAACACGAACTGCAGCGCCAGCGCCGGCAGGACCAGCAGCCAGCTCAGGCTCGGGAAGCTGCCGAATCCGATGGCCACCGCGACCAGCACGATCATCGAGAACATCAGCTGCTGCAGCTGCTGCAGCGCGAACGAGATCGGCAGCGAGGCGCGCGGGAAGTGCAGCGCCCGGACCAGACCCAGGTTGTTGGAGATCGCGCGGACACCCGCCATCACCGAGGACTGGGTGAACGTGAACACGAACACGCCGGTCACCAGGAAGGGGATGTACACCTCCTTGGACATGCCTCGGTCGGCCTCCAGGATCAGCCCGAAGATCAGGTAGTAGACCAGCGCGTTGAGCAGCGGGGTCACCACCTGCCACAGCTGCCCGAGCTTGGCCTGGCTGTACTGGGCCGTCAGCTTCGCCTGGGAGAACGCCAGGATGAAGTGCCGCCGGCCCCAGAGCTGGCGGACGTACTCGAACAGGCCCGGGCGGGCGCCGCTCACCGCGAGGCCGTACTTGGCGGCCAGCTCCGCCGGGGAGAGGCCGTCGTCGACGGACGGTGGGACGGTCGTCACGATCGCACCGTCGTGGGTTGTGTCACTCACAGGAGGAAACTTTCGTGTTCAAGATGCGCGCGTGTCAGATGACGGGAGGGCGGCCCAGTCTGGTCAACCGCCACACCGTACGCCACTTCATGGGCCGGCGGGGACCGCACGGGGTGGTCCAGCCCGCCTTGAAACCGCCGAACCAGGCCTTGAGACCGGCCGCCGACGGCCTTCTGACCAGGGTCAGCAGCAGCCAGATGCCGAGGTACAGCGGAATCAGGGGGGCGGGCAGGTTACGCCGCGCCAGCCAGACCCGGTTGCGCGCCACGTTGTAGTGGTACGAGGCGTGCCGGGAGGGCGGCGTCGTGGGGTGGAACAGCACCATGTCGGAGCGGTAGTCGATCATCCAGCCGGCGTCGAGCGCCCGCCAGGCCAGATCGGTCTCCTCGTGGGCGTAGAAGAACGCGTCCGGCAGCCCGCCGACCTCGGCCATGACCTTGGTGCGCACCGCGTTCGCGCCACCGAGGAAGGTGGTCACCCGCGAGGAGCGCATCGGGTCGGAGGCGCGCAGCCGGGGCACGTGGCGGCGCTGGGTGAGGCCGGTGTCCGGGTCGGCGATCCGGAAGCTGACGATGCCCAGCTTCGGGTCGGCGGTGAACGCCTGGCGGACCAGCTCCCCGGTGTCCGTGTTCGGCAGCAGGCCGTCGTCGTCGAGGAAGAGCAGCACGTCGACGTCGGTGCCGCCGGGGCCGAAGGCCTCGATGCCGACGTTGCGGCCGCCGGGGATGCCGAGGTTCTCCGGCAGGTCGACGGTCCGCACGCCCTCGGGCACGCCGGTGACGGGGGCGCCGTTGCCGACCACGACCACCTCGATCGGGTCGCCGTCCTGGCGGGCGACCGAGTCGAGCAGGGCGCGCAGGTCGTCGGGGCGGTTGCCCATGGTGATGATGACGGCGCCGAGCCTCAGCGGCTTGTTCGCGGTCCGGTCGCTCATGGTCGTCGTCCTCATTTCAGCCTGCTGGAGGCCAGGACCGACACCAGGTGCAGCACGGTCTGCAGCATCGCGATGCCGGCCAGGACCGCGACGCCCAGGCGGGACCAGAACAGGTCTCCCTGGATCTGGTCGGCGATCGCGAGGACCAGGATCAGCAGGGACGCCTCGATGCCCAGGATCAGCCGGTGGAACTTCAGCGCGGCGGCGGCACGCCGGGCCAGGGCCATGCCCGAGGAGCGGATCTCCGAGGCGGCCTCCTTGACCGGCGTCATGCCGGCCTGGTGGCGGGCGACGCCCACCAGGTCCGTCTCCGCCTTGATCAGGATGGCGCCGAGCGCGGCGAGGGTGCCGAGGAAGGCCCAGAGCCAGTCGATCCGGCCGCCGCCCCACAGGTCGGCGGCGCGCAGGCCGAAGCCGACCAGCACGGCCGCGTCGCACAGGTACGCGCCGACCCGGTCCAGGTACACGCCGGAGAGCGAGTACTGCTTCTTCCAGCGGGCGACCTCGCCGTCGACGCAGTCGAGCAGCAGGTACAGCTGGACGGCGACGACGCCGAGCACCGCGCCCCAGATGCCGGGGATCAGCAGGGCGGGCGCGGCGAGCACGCCGCAGACGGTCATCAGGTACGTCAGCTGGTTCGGCGTGACCTTGGTGGTGACCAGGAGGCGGGTGATGCGCAGCGAGATCTCGCGCATGTACAGGCGGCCGCCCCAGTGCTCTCCGCTGCGCCGGTCCTTCACACCCGCCGGGTGCACGACCGGACGGAGTTCAGCTACGGATGGTCTTGGCATAGTCGGCGTACGCGTCCCTGATCTGGTCGTCGGTGAGGTCGAGGTGCTCGAGGATGGTGAAGCGTCCGGGTCGGGTCTGCGGCGCGTACGCCACGGCCGCGACGAACTCGTCCACCGAGAAGCCGATCTCCTCGGGCAGGACGGGCAGGCCGTGCCGGCGTAGCGCCTCGGTGAACAGTCCGGCGTCCTCCCCGGCCCCGCGCAGGTGCATCGCGAAGGCGGCGCCGAGGCCGACCTGCTCGCCGTGGGCGGCGCAGCGCTCGGGGTACAGCAGGTCGAAGGCGTGGCTGATCTCGTGGCAGGCGCCGGACGAGGGCCGGGAGTCGCCGGAGATCGACATGGCGATGCCGGAGAGCACCAGGCCCTCGGAGAGCACGGTGAGGAACTCGTCGTCGCCGACGCCGCCGGGGTGCCGGAGCACCGCCTCGCCGGCGGTGCGGGCCATGGCGGCGGCCAGGCCGTCGACCGGCTCGCCGGTGATCGCGTGGGACAGCTCCCAGTCGGCGATCGCGGAGATGTTGGAGATCGCGTCGCCGATGCCGGAGCGGATGAACCGGACCGGGGCGTCGCGGACGACGTCGAGGTCGATCACCATCGCGATGGGGGTGGGCACGCCGTAGGAGCCCCGGCCGTTGTCGTTGTCCAGGATGGACACCGGGGAGCACAGGCCGTCGTGCGCCAGGTTGGTCGCGACGGCGACCATGGGCAGGCCGACGCGGGCCGCAGCGTACTTGGCGACGTCGATGATCTTGCCGCCGCCGAGGCCCACCACGGCGTCGTACCGGCTGCCCTTGATGTCGTCGGCGAGCTTGACCGCCGAGTCGATCGTGCCGTCGCCGACCTCGTACCAGTCGGCGCCCGGCAGGGCCGGCGCGAGCCGCTCGCGCAGCTTCCGGCCCGAGCCGCCGCTGATCGCGAAGGCCAGCTTGCCGGAGGCGGAGATCCGCTGGTCGGCCAGGAGGCCGGCCAGGTCGTCCATCGCGCCCCGGCTGATGTCGACGACGACCGGCGACGGGATGAGCCGGGTCAGTACTGGCACGCGATCTCACGGCCCTTCGCGAGGTCGTCGTGGTTGTCGATCTCGACCCACTTCACTTCGCCGATGGGGGCCACGTCGATCTGGAAGCCGCGGTGGACGAGCTCCTGGTAGCCGTCCTCGTAGTACAGGTCGGGGTCGCGCTCGAAGGTGGTCTTGAGGGCGTCCGCGAGCTGCTCGGCGGCCTCGGGCTCGATGAGCGTCACGCCGATGTACTCGCCGGTCGCGCTCGCCGGGTCCATCAGCTTGGTGATCTTCTGCACGCCCTGGCCGTCGGCCGTGATGACCTTCATCTCCTCGTCGGCGAGCTTCTTCACCGTGTCGAGGGCGAGGATGATCTTCTGGCCGTCGCCGCGGGCGGCGAGCAGGGTCTTCTCGACGGAGACCGGGTGCACGGTGTCGCCGTTGGCGAGGATGACGCCCTGCTTCAGGACGTCACGGGCGCACCACAGGGAGTAGGCGTTGTTCCACTCCTCGGCCTTGTCGTTGTCGATCAGCGTGAGCTTGAGCCCGTACTTCGCCTCGAGGGCTTCCTTCCGTGCGTACACGGCCTCCTTGCGGTAGCCGACGACGATCGCGACCTCGGTGAGGCCGACCTCGGCGAAGTTGCCGAGCGTGAGGTCGAGGACGGTCGTGTCGCCGTCCACAGGCACGAGGGCCTTCGGGAGCGTGTCGGTGTAGGGGCGCAGACGCCGTCCTGCACCGGCTGCCAGAACCAGGCCGATCATGCGGTTTCTCCTTCGTCGTGTACGGCGGGTGCTCCGGATGACACCCAGAAGCGGACGGACTCCACGACCACCACGAGTGCCACGGCTGCCGCGAGGGCGGCGAGCGCCGTGGTGAAGTCGTCGCCGGCGGTCGCCGTCAGGGCGGCCAGCACGGTCACGAGGAGCGTGCGGCCCTCGTGACCTCCCACGGTGCGCACCAGCCACGCGGGCGGCGCGCCGGTGCCGCCGCGGATGCGGTAGACCGTGTCGTAGTGATGGTAGGCGACGGCCGCGACCAGCCCGAATGCCGCGGGAACGGCGTGCGGGACGCCGGAGCGGGCGGCCAGGAGCAGCACCACGCCGTACTCGGCGGCGCGGAGCACCGGGGGCACCATCCAGTCGAGGGAGCCCTTCAGCGGGCGGGCCACTGCGCAGCCGGCGAGCAGCGCGTAGCCGCCGGCGGCGGCGATCGTCCAGCCGCTGCCGACCGGCTGCGTCCAGGCCACGGCGATCAGCAGGGCGGCGCCGAGGACGGCGCTGACCAGGGGCGGCAGCGGGAGCCGGCGGCCCAGGAGGCGGGCGGCGAGCTCGGCGAGCGGGCCGGAGTCGGTGAGGTCGTACAGCGCGCGGGCCGCGCGGTCGGTGCGCCGGGCCTTGCGGGTGACGGAGCGCAGCACGCGGCCGGCGGTGGTGTAGCAGGCGGCGAGGGCACATCCGACGATAAGCGCCCAAAAGACTGTCCGCGGCGTGGTGACGGCGGTGAGCACCGCGATCATGGCCCAGCGCTCGCCGATCGGGAGCACGATCATGCGGCGGGCCCAGACGGTCCAGCCGACGCTGTCGAGCTTGTCGGAGAGGGCCGCGGTGGGGCTGGTGTTGGCGGCGGCGTCGTGGTTGGCCTCGTTGAAGGAGAAGTCCACGACGTGGCGGCAGGTCATGAGGACCATCGCGCCGAGCGCCAGGGTCCAGACGTCGTCGCCGGAGCGGGCCGCGCCGAGGGCGAGGCCGGCGTAGAAGGAGTACTCCTTGGCCCGGTCGAAGGTGGCGTCGAGCCAGGCGCCCATCGTCGAGTACTGCAACGAGTAGCGGGCGAGCTGCCCGTCGGTGCAGTCCAGGACGAAGGAGACGAGCAGCAGCACGCCGGCGGCGACGTACCCGGCGCGGTCGCCGGTGGCCGCGCAGCCGGCCGCGATCAGCGCGGTGAGCAGCGAGGCGGTGGTGACCTGGTTCGGGGTCAGGCCGCGGCGGGCGCACCAACGGGCGATGTAGCGCGAGTACGGGCTGATGAAGAAGGTGGTGAAGAAGCCGTCGTGGGCCTTGACCGCGTTGCGCAGCCGGACCGCCTCGTCGT
The DNA here is from genome assembly GCF_045348655.1 of Streptomyces solicamelliae. Taxonomy (NCBI): domain Bacteria; kingdom Bacillati; phylum Actinomycetota; class Actinomycetes; order Kitasatosporales; family Streptomycetaceae; genus Streptomyces; species Streptomyces solicamelliae. Next base: position 6,049,056 of record NZ_CP160404.1, on the reverse strand, counting down.
CGACCTCGGCGACGGCCGCCCGCGCCTGGTGCCGGCTCTCGGCGTCGCCGGGCACGGCCGCGACGAGGGAGCCCAGCTCGGGGCGGTGCACGGCCACGCCGTCGGCGGCGAGCGCGTCGGCGAGGACGCCGGGCTCGGCCGGGGTGCCGGCGAGCGCCCGCTCCAGGGCGGGCCGGGCCTCCGGCTGCGCGGTGAGCGCGCCGGGGGCGGCGGCCGCGGGGAACCGGGGGTCGGTGAGCGCGAGCCGCAGGGCGTGCAGGTGACCGACGAACCGGGGGTCGACGACGGCGACGCGACGCCCGGCCGGCACGGCGGCGAGCAGCGCCGCGGTGTCCGCGGGGGCGGCGGCGACCTGCACGTCGAAGCCGAGCGACCTCAGATCGTCGTCGAGCGACGATCCGGGGACCGGCGGGCCGGTGAGGATGGCGGTCGACAGACGACTCACTCCTTGGAACTGACTGGGCTGATGGCACGGCGGCCCGGCCCGTGACCCGGGCGGCGGCACGTCGGCAGAGGCTATCGGATGAACGAAAGCGCGAGTTCACCGAGGTTTTGCGCACAGGCCCCCCGCGGTCCGCCGCCGTACGTCACCGTCCGGCGGGCCCGTGCCCGTGTGCGCGGAGATCATCATGGGCGATCCCCGCCCCGGGCCACAAACCGCGGCCCGGGAAGCCTGCGCCACCCCCTAGGGTGGTCGTCATGACTTGGCTGATCACGGGTGGAGCGGGCTATATCGGGGCCCATGTGGCGCATGCCATGAGCGAGGCCGGAGAGCGGGCCGTCGTCCTGGACGACGTGTCCTCGGGGGTGCCCGGGCGGCTGCCCGCGGGCGTCCCGCTGGTGCGCGGCTCGATCACCGACCGGGAGCTGCTCGACCGGGTGCTCGCGGAGCACGCGGTGACGGGTGTGGTGCACCTCGCCGCGAAGAAGCAGGTCGGCGAGTCCGTGGAGCGCCCGCTGTATTACTACCGGGAGAACGTGCACGGGCTGACCGTGCTCCTGGAGGCCGTGGTGGCGGCCGGGGTGCGGCGCTTCCTGTTCTCGTCCTCGGCGGCGGTGTACGGCGTCCCGGACGTGGACCTGATCACCGAGGAGACCCCGGCCGAGCCGATCAATCCGTACGGGGAGACCAAGCTCACCGGCGAGTGGCTCGTGCGGGCGACGGGCCGGGCGCACGGCCTCGCGACGGCCTGTCTGCGGTACTTCAACGTGGCGGGCGCGGCCCGGCCGGAGCTGGCGGACACCGGGGTGTTCAACATCATCCCGATGTTCTTCGACCGGATCACCCGGGGCGAGGCCCCGCGGATCTTCGGCGCGGACTACCCGACGCCGGACGGCACCTGCGTGCGTGACTACATCCACGTGGCCGACCTGGCGGGCGCGCATCTGGCGGTCGCGCGCCGGCTCGCGGAGGACACGGACGGCGGGGACCTGACGGTGAACATCGGCCGCGGCCGGGGCGTCTCGGTGCGCGAGCTGGCGGACGTGGTGTCCGAGGTGACCGGGTTCACGGGCCCGCCGGTGGTCGAGGCCCGCCGGGCCGGCGACGCGGCGCGGGCGGTGGCCTCGGTGGACCGGGTGGCGAAGGAACTCGGCTGGTCGGCGTCCCGCGGGGTGCGCGAGATGGTCGAGTCGGCCTGGGAGGGCTGGCGGCTGCTGCACCCGGAGGCCACCGGGAGCTGATCCGGACGGCTCGCCGGACGATCTCTGACCTGCGGACATAACTGCAGGTCAGAGCATATGACAACGGTGTTCAGTACCGTGTTGCACATACCCCCCACCCGTAGTTCACTGGGCCACTCGGGGCACTGGAGACGACACGACCGGGAGGCCAGGTCATGGGGGCCGGACACGACCACGGACACAGCCACGGCGGCCCGCCGCCGACGGGTACCGCGGCCGCCGCGTACCGGGGGCGGCTGCGGATCGCGTTCGCCATCACGCTCTCCGTGATGGTGATCCAGATCGTCGGCGGTGTCCTCGCGGACTCGCTGGCGCTGATCGCCGACGCGGCGCACATGGCGACGGACGCCGTCGGTCTGGCGATGGCCCTGGTCGCGATCCACTTCGCCAACCGGCCGCCCTCGCAGAACCGCACCTTCGGTTTCGCCCGGGCGGAGATCCTCGCCGCGCTGGCGAACTGTCTGCTGCTGCTCGTCGTCGGCGGCTATGTGCTGTACGAGGCGATCCAGCGGTTCGTCGAGCCCGCCGAGACCAGGGGCGGGCTGGCGATGGCCTTCGCCGCGGTGGGCCTGGTGGCCAATGTGATCTCGCTGTCGCTGCTGGTGCGCGGCCAGCAGGAGAGCCTGAACGTGCGCGGCGCCTATCTGGAGGTGCTCGCGGACACCCTCGGCTCGGTGACGGTGCTGATCTCGGCCGGCATCATCCTGGCGACCGGCTGGCAGTACGCGGACCCGATCGCCTCGATCGTCATCGGCCTGATGATCGTGCCGCGCACCCTCAAGCTGCTCCGCGAGACCCTGGACGTCCTCCTGGAGGCGGCACCCAAGGGCGTCGACATGGCCGAGGTCCGCGCCCACATCGTGGCCCTGCCGGGCGTGCAGGACGTGCACGACCTGCACGCCTGGACGATCACCTCCGGGATGCCGGTGCTGTCGGCGCACGTGGTGGTGGACCAGGACGCGCTGGACGCGGTGGGCCACGAGAAGATGCTGCACGACCTGCAGGGCTGCCTCGGCTCCCACTTCGACGTGGAGCACTGCACCTTCCAGCTGGAGCCGGTGGGCCACGCCGCCCACGAGGTCAAGCTCTGCCACTGATCCGGCGCCGCTGATCCGACGCCCGGCCGACCCATGGAGGTCCCCTTGTCCGAGACCCGCTGGCGCACCCGCGAGGAGACGGCCGCGGACGTGGCCGCGGTCCACGCGATCAACGCGGCGGCCTTCGAGACCGCGGCGGAGGCCGAGCTGGTCGACGCGCTGCGCGCGGACCCGGACGCCTGGCTGCCCGGCCTGTCGTACGTGGTGGAGGCCCCGGACGGCACGGTCGCCGGGTACGCGCTGATCACCCGGTGCACCGTCGGCGGCGAGCCGGCCGCCGCGCTGGCCCCGGTGTCCGTGGCACCCGCGCACCAGCGGCAGGGGGCCGGGGACGCGGTGGTCCGGGCGGTGCTGGACGCGGCGCGGCGGCGGGGGGAGCGGCTGGTGCTGGTGCTCGGGCACCCGGAGTACTACCCGAGGTTCGGCTTCGTACCGGCCTCGGGGTACGGAATCAGGCCGGGCTTCACGGTCCCGGACGAGGCCATGATGGCGCTGGTCCTGGAGGATTCCCGTCCGCTTCCCGCGGGCATGATCCACTACCCGGCGGCCTTCGGGGTCTGACGCCCCGTCCGCGTCCGTCGCACTGTGGGCGCACCCGTGCGCCCCGGTGCGGCGGGGGCCGACACGTCCGGCCGTCGGAGTGGGGGCATGCCGGTTTTGTACGGCAGACTGAATGCGCCTCACCGGGCCGAGGAACGAAGCGAAGGATGGGTATGCCGACCACATCAGCCACCGCGACGACCGAAGCGTCGAACGGTGTCCAGCCGAACGGCACGCAGCCGTCGATCATGCTCGAACTGGTCGACGAGGAGGGCCGGACGATCGGAACCGCCGAGAAGCTCTCCGCGCACCAGGCGCCCGGCAAGCTGCACCGCGCGTTCTCCGTGTTCCTCTTCGACGCCTCGGGCCGGCTGCTGCTGCAGCGCCGGGCGCTGGGCAAGTACCACTCCCCCGGCGTGTGGTCGAACACCTGCTGCGGGCACCCGTACCCGGGCGAGGCACCGTTCGCGGCGGCGGCCCGCCGGGTGCACGAGGAGCTGGGCGTCTCGCCGTCGCTGATGGCGGAGGCCGGCACGGTGCGCTACAACCACCCGGACCCGGCGTCGGGCCTGGTGGAGCAGGAGTACAACCATCTCTTCGTGGGTCTGGTGCAGGGTCCGCTGCGGCCCGACCCGGAGGAGATCGACGACACGGCCTTCGTGACGCCCGCCGAGCTGGCCGAGCGGCACGCGGCGGTGCCGTTCTCGGCCTGGTTCATGACCGTGCTGGACGCCGCGCGCCCGGCGATCAAGGAGCTGACGGGTCCGTCCGGGGGCTGGTGATCCCGGGCGCTGCCCCTTGCCCCGGGAGTCCCGGGGCAAGGGGCAGCGCCGCCCAGATGATCTTGCCGCCGCTCGCGGTGTGCTCCACGTCGCAGGCCCCGCCGGCCTCCCGGGCGACCTCCCGCACCAGGAGCAGCCCGCGCCCTCCGGTCTGCGCGTAGTCGGCCTCCAGCGCCTTCGGGCGGTACGGGTGGTTGTCCTCGACGGACACCCGGATCCACTCGGCGCCGATCGCGACCTCGACGGCGATCTCCGGGGAGAGCAGCGCGGCGTGCTTGACGGCGTTGGTGACCAGCTCGGAGACGATCAGGAGCAGGCCCTGCAAGATGTCGTCGTGCGCCGGGACGCCCTGTCGGCCGATCAGTTCCCGGACGGCGCGCCTGGCCTGCGGTACGGAGACGTCGACCGCGGGAGCGGTGAAGCGCCAGACGCCCTCGTAGGACGGCGGGCGGGCAGGAACGCTCCCGCGGCTCTCCATGGTCCGGTTCCCGCCCTCGTGCTCGATTGTCGCCACGAGGTCGAGTCTTGACATCCGGCCGCGGAGGACCGTCCTACTGACCAGAAGTCGACATATATCGACCGGAAATTGATCGATTGAGTATGACTGCGTCAGTTGTTCGACTGGGAGTGACGTTCCGCTGACGGTTTCGCCGACTTTTCACGTTTTCGAAGACTCGTCCGGGACGTCCGGGGGCACCGGTCGCCCGGCCACGGCCCCCGGATAGCATCCGGCCCATGGAGCCCAAGGACCCGCAGCTCACGCACACCGTCGCCGACGGCGTGGCCACCGTCGTCATCACCCACCCCGCCAAGCGCAACGCCATGACGGCCGGCATGTGGCGCGCCCTGCCGGAGCTGCTCGGGGAGCTCGCCGCCGACCCCGCGGTACGGGTCCTCGTGCTCACCGGGTCCGGCGACACCTTCTGCGCCGGGGCGGACATCTCCACCCTGCGCGAGCCCGGCGACGAGCAGCAGTCCCTCGCGGTACGGGCCGAGGAGGCGCTGGCCGGCTTCCCGAAGCCCACGCTGGCCGCGATCCGCGGCTACTGCGTGGGTGGCGGCAGCCAGCTGGCCGCCGCCTGCGATCTGCGGTTCGCCGAGGAGGGCGCGCGGTTCGGCGTCACCCCGGCGAAGCTGGGCATCGTCTACCCCTCGGCCTCGACCCGGCGGCTCGCCGCGCTGGTGGGCCCGGCGGCCGCCAAGTACCTGCTGTTCTCGGGCGAGTTGATCGACACGGAGCGGGCCCTGCGGACCGGCCTGGTCGACGAGGTGCACGCCGCCGGCGAACTCGACAAGCGGGTCGCCGAGTTCACCCGGATCCTCGCCTCGCGCTCGCTGCTCACGCAGGCGGCGGCGAAGGAGTTCGCCGACGGGCGAACCGACCGCGACGCCCACTGGACGGCCGAGGCGCGCGGCAGCGGCGACACGGCCGAGGGCGTCGCGGCCTTCCTGGAGCGCCGCCTGCCGCGCTTCACCTACGAGGTCTGAGGTCCGGCGGGCCTTCGCTCAGCCGCCCTGGGGAAGGTCCTCCGCCTTCACGCCCCGCCACCGCTCGACGATCGCGGCCGGGGCCTTCTCGGGCGAACCCGCGTCGTACGGCGGCTGCGGGTCGTACTCGGTGAGCAGCTGGATCGTCTGCGCGGCCTCGTCCCCGGCGATCCGGCCGATCAGGTGCAGCGCCATGTCGATGCCGGAGGAGACGCCGGCCGCGGTGACGTACTTGCCGTCGAAGACGACCCGCTCGCCGGTGGGCTCGACCCCGAGCGCCCGCAGCTCCTCGTGCGCGAGCCAGTGCGTGGTGGCCCGGCGGCCCTTCAGCAGGCCGGCCGCGCCCAGGATCAGCGAACCGGTGCACACCGAGGTCGTCCAGGTGCTGGTCTCGTCGGCGGTGCGCAGCCACTGCCGGATCTCCGGGTCGTGCATGGCCTCCCGCGAGTCCGGGCCGCCGGGGACGAGCACGATGTCCGGGTGCGGGACGTCGGCGAGGGCCTTGTCCGCGACCAGGGCGAGACTGCGCTGGTCGTTGCGGACCGGGCCGGGCTCCTTCGCCACGAAGACGGTCTCGGCCCCGGGGATCCGGGCGAGGAGTTCGTAGGGGCCGACGGCGTCGAGGGTGGTGAAGTTGTCGTACAGGAGCACGGCGATCTGCATGGTCTCCCTTTCAGGGCTCAGTCGGTGACAGGTACGGGTGCGTGGAAGCGGCGCCGGTACTCGGCCGGCGCCGTGCCGAGCGCCTTGACGAAGGCGCGGCGCATGGCTTCGGGAGTGCCGTAGCCGGCGGCGCGGGCGACCTCCTGGACCCCGTGGACGGAGTCCTCCAGGAGGCGACGGGCGTGTTCGAGCCGGACCCGGTCGACGTACCGGCCGGGCGTGGTGCCCGTCTCGTCCCGGAAGGCGCGGGCGAAGTGCCGCGGGGAGAGCCGGGCCCGGGCGGCCAGAGCCTCCACGGAGAGATCCGCCGCGGGGTGCTCGCTGATCCAGTGCTGGACGTCGCGCAGCGGTTCGCGGCGCGCGGTCTGGGCGGCGAGCTGGGCGCTGAACTGGGCCTGGTTGCCGGGGCGGCGCAGGAAGACGACGAGGTGGCGGGCGATGGCGAGCGCCGCGTCGTGGCTGACGTCCTCCTCGACGAGGGCCAGCGCGAGGTCGATGCCGGCGGTGACCCCGGCGGAGGTGGAGAGCCGGCCGTCGCGCACGTAGATCGGTTCGGGGTCGACCTCGACCTCGGGGTGGCGGCGGGCGAGGTGGTCGCAGACGCTCCAGTGGGTGGTGACCCGGTGGCCGTCGAGCAGCCCGGCCTCGGCCAGCAGCAGCGCCCCGGTGCAGACCGAGACGACCCGCTCGGCGCGCGGGGCGTTGACCCTCAGCCAGTCGATCAGGGCCGGGTCGGGCCGCCGGGTGCCCTCGCCGCCCGGGACGAGCAGGGTGTGCGGCGGGCCGTCGGCGACCGCCTCGTCCAGCCCGGTGTCGGGCAGCAGCCGCAGCCCGCTCTGCCCCCGGACGGGCCCGCTGTCGAGCGAGGCGGTGCGGATCGGGTAGGCGTCGGGGTCCTGGAGGTAGCGCGCGGCGCCGGCGAACACCTCCACGGGCCCGCTGACGTCGAGGCTCTGCACGCCGTCGAAGAGAACGGCGAGAACGGGTCGCTGCGTCATGCCTCCATCGTTCGCCGCGCCGGTCGTGTCCGCAATGACGAGGACCCCACCTTTCCTGCCATCCCCGATACCGGGGGTTCCACGTGATACCGACCAGTCGGTAACCTCCCGGGCATGAGTACGCCTCTGCCGCCCCGCGCCGTACGCCGTTGCGCCGGGTCCCTCAATTCGCTGCACGCGACGCTGTTCTTCTCCCCGGACCTGGACCGGGAGTTCGGGGCGCTCGGGTTCACGGACCCGAACGCCATGCGGCTGGCCGCGCGGGTCGCGCCGCTCGGGGCCGTCGGCCCGGGCACGGTGGCCGCGACCTTCTACAACTACAACCACGCGCTGCTCGCCCGGCACTTCCCCGCCGTCTGGGAGACCGCCGGCCCGGCCGCCGTGCTCGACGCCCGGCTGCGCGTCGTCGACGCGACCCTGCGGCGGCTGCTCGGCGACGAGGCCGTCGCCTCCGCCGAGCTCGCCGAGGCCGCCGAGCTGGCGCTGCGCGCCACCGAGGGCTGCACCCGGCACGCCCGCCCGCTGTACTCCGGCAACGCCGACCTGCCCGTGCCCGAGGCCCCGCACCTGCGGTTCTGGCACGCCACCACGCTGCTGCGCGAGCACCGCGGCGACGCGCACCTCGTGGCACTGCTGTCCGGCGGGCTCGACCCGGTCGAGGCCCTGGTCAGCCACACCGCCACCGGCAAGGGCATGAACCCGCGCTGGGTGCTGTCCAGCCGCGGCTGGCGGCGCACCGACTGGGAGGCCGCCGTGGAGCGGCTGACCGGGCGCGGGCTGCTCGACGGGGAGGGCGGCCTGACGGAGGCGGGCGTGGCGCTGCGCGAGGAGATCGAGGAACACACCGACCGGCTGGACTCCGCCCCGTACGAGCACCTCGGCGCGGCCGGCGTCGAGCGCCTGACCGATCTCGCGCGCGGCTTCCTGATCACGGCGGCCGGCGCGGGCGCGTTCCCGGCCGACCTCATCGGCAAGGGCTGAGCTCTGTTCGACGGACGGCGAGCGGCGGGGCGCATGCGGTGTTCCGGCGGCCGACCCGGCAGAATGCACGGGCAAGCTGGAGGCACGAGAAGGCGAGTCGGGACACCGTGACGACGTCCATCGAAGCAAGGATCGCCGAGGAGCTCGGCGTACGCGAGCGACAGGTGAAGGCGGCCGTCGAGCTGCTCGACGGCGGGTCGACCGTGCCGTTCATCGCGCGCTACCGCAAGGAAGCGACCGAGATGCTCGACGACGCGCAGCTGCGCACGCTCGAGGAGCGGCTGCGGTATCTGCGGGAGCTGGAGGACCGGCGCACCGCGATCCTCGACTCCGTGCGCGAGCAGGGCAAGCTGACGGACGAGCTGGAGGCGCAGATCCGGGCCGCCGACACCAAGGCGCGCCTGGAGGACATCTACCTGCCGTTCAAGCCGAAGCGGCGCACCAAGGCGCAGATCGCCCGCGAGGCGGGACTCGCGCCGCTGGCCGAGGGGCTGCTCGCCGACCCGTCGGTGGAGCCGCTCGCGGCAGCCGCCGCGTTCGTGGACGCGGACAAGGGCATCGCGGACGCCGCCGCCGCGCTGGAGGGCGCGCGGGCGATCCTCACCGAGACGTTCTCGGAGGACGCCGACCTGATCGGCGAGCTGCGCGAGCGGATGTGGGGCCGGGGCCGGCTCGCCGCCAAGGTGCGGGAGGGCAAGGAAGAGGCGGGCGCGAAGTTCGCCGACTACTTCGACTTCGCCGAGCCCTTCACCGCGCTGCCCTCGCACCGGATCCTCGCGATGCTGCGCGGCGAGAAGGAGGATGTGCTCTCCCTGGAGCTGGAGCCCGAGGAGCCGGCGGAGGGCGGCGGCCCGTCCTCGTACGAGCCGATCGTCGCGCACCGCTTCGGCATCGCGGACCGGGGCCGGGCGGCGGACAAGTGGCTGCTCGACACGGTCCGTTGGGCCTGGCGCACCCGGATCCTGGTGCACCTCGGCATCGACCTGCGACTGCGGCTGCGCACGGCCGCGGAGGACGAGGCGGTACGGGTCTTCGCGGCGAACCTGAGGGACCTGCTGCTCGCCGCGCCGGCGGGCACGCGGGCGACGCTGGGCCTCGACCCCGGTTTCCGCACCGGTGTGAAGGTGGCCGTGGTCGACGCGACCGGCAAGGTCGTCGCCACCGACACGATCTATCCGCACGTCCCGGCGAACAGGTGGGACGAGTCGCTGGCGAAGCTGGCGCGGCTCGCGAAGGAGCACGCGGTCGAGCTGGTCGCCATCGGCAACGGCACGGCGTCGCGCGAGACGGACAAGCTGGCGGCTGAACTCATCGTCAAGCACCCGGAGTTGCAGCTCACGAAGGTGATGGTGTCCGAGGCCGGCGCCTCGGTGTACTCCGCCTCCGCGTTCGCCTCGCAGGAACTCCCTGGCCTGGACGTGTCGTTGCGCGGCGCGGTGTCCATCGCGCGGCGGCTGCAGGACCCGCTGGCGGAGCTGGTGAAGATCGACCCGAAGTCGATCGGCGTCGGCCAGTACCAGCACGACCTGTCCGAGGTGAAGCTCTCGCGCTCGCTGGACGCGGTGGTCGAGGACTGTGTGAACGGCGTCGGCGTCGACGTCAACACGGCCTCCGCGCCGCTGCTTTCACGGGTCTCCGGCATCGGCGCGGGCCTCGCGGAGAACATCGTGTCCCACCGCGACGCCAACGGACCGTTCCGGTCCCGCAGGGCGCTGAAGGACGTGGCGCGGCTCGGCCCGAAGGCGTACGAGCAGTGCGCGGGCTTCCTGCGCATCCGCGGCGGCGACGACCCGCTGGACGCGTCGAGCGTGCACCCCGAGGCGTACCCGGTCGTGCGGCGGATGGTGAAGACGGCGGGCGGCGAGGTCGCGTCGCTGATCGGCAACACGGGTGTGCTGCGGTCGCTGCGGGCGGACGACTACGTCGACGAGACGTTCGGTCTGCCGACGGTGACGGACATCCTGAAGGAGCTGGAGAAGCCGGGCCGCGACCCGCGTCCCGCCTTCAAGACGGCCACCTTCAAGGAGGGCGTCGAGAAGCTCGGCGACCTCGCGCCGGGGATGGTCCTGGAGGGCGTGGTGACGAACGTGGCGGCATTCGGTGCGTTCGTGGACGTGGGCGTCCACCAGGACGGTCTGGTGCACGTCTCCGCGATGTCGAAGACGTTCGTGAAGGACCCGCGGGATGTCGTGAAGCCCGGCGACGTGGTGAAGGTGAAGGTCCTCGACGTCGACATCCCGCGCAAGCGGGTGTCGCTGACGCTCCGCCTGGACGACGAGGCGGCGGCGGAGACGGGCGCGGGCGCGCCGAAGCGGGAGCGCGGTGAGCGCGACCGGGGCGGTCGGCCGCCGCAGCAGCGGCGCGGTGGCGGCGGCGCGGGTGCAGCCGGTCGTGGCGGCGACCGGGACCGCGGCCGCTCGCAGGGCGCCGCCGCACCGGCGAACAGCGCCATGGCCGACGCGCTTCGCAAGGCGGGGCTGCTGGGTGGCGGCGAGGGCGGCAAGCGCCGGGGGAGGTAGGCCCCCCCGGGTCGTGGGCAGTCGTTCCGCTGGGCGGAACGGCTGCCCACAACGGTTCGGCGAGTCTCAGCCGGCGAACCTGAGGGCCCACTCCGCGCGGTGGACGACGTCCAGGTCCTCGTCCGTCACCAGCGGTGCGAGGACTGTGCGGGCCCGCTGAGGATGCGCGGCGACGAGGTCCGCGATCTCCGTCGCCAAGCCGTCCTGGTCGTCGCCCAGGTCCAACGACGAGGCCCGGACCAGGACCGGCAGTGTGTCCGCGCCACCGATCGCGGCGATCATGCCGCCGAGCATCTCGCGGGCGAAGGAGTTCCGCTCGGTCAGGGAGCGTGCGAGGGCCGCCTCCAGCGCCGGGAGGGCCGAGCGGTCCGCTTCCGCGGCGATCTCGTCGGCCAGGTCGATCGTCTCGTCCACGTCCGCCTCGAGGTCGTCGAGCATGACGACCAGCCGCTCGATCCTCGGGTCCGTCGCGTTCATCAGTGCTCGATCACCTTTCCGGCCGCGACCTCCAGGCGGCGCGTCGTGTGGACGGCGTCCAGCATCCGGCGGTCGTGGGTGACCAGGAGCAGGGTGCCGCGGTACGAGTCCAGGGCGGACTCGAGCTGTTCGATGGCCGGCAGGTCCAGGTGGTTCGTCGGCTCGTCGAGGACCAGCAGGTTCACCCCCCGGCCCTGGAGCAGGGCGAGGGCGGCGCGGGTGCGCTCGCCCGGGGAGAGCGTGGTGGCCGGGCGCAGCACGTGGTCGGCCTTGAGGCCGAACTTGGCGAGCAGGGTGCGCACCTCGGCGGGCTCGGTGTCGGGCACGGCCGCGCAGAACGCGTCGAGCAGGGACTCCTGGCCGTGGAACAGCTTCCGCGCCTGGTCGACCTCGCCGACCACCACGCCGGAGCCCAGCGTCGCGGCGCCGGAGTCCAGCGGCAGCCGGCCGAGCAGCGCGGCGAGCAGCGTCGACTTGCCGGCCCCGTTGGCGCCGGTGATGGCGACCCGGTCCGCCCAGTCGACCTGGAGCGACGCTGGCCCGAAGCGGAAGTCGCCGCGGCGGACCTCGGCCTCCCGCAGCGTCGCCACCACCGAGCCGGAGCGCGGCGCGGCGGCGATCTCCATCCGCAGCTCCCACTCCTTGCGGGGCTCGTCCACGACCTCCAGGCGCTCGATGGCGCGCTGCGTCTGGCGGGCCTTGGCGGCCTGCTTCTCGCTGGACTCGCTGCGGAACTTGCGGCCGATCTTGTCGTTGTCGGTGGCTTTGCGACGGGCGTTCTTTACGCCCTTGTCCATCCAGGAGCGCTGCATCTGGGCGCGCCCTTCGAGCGCGGACTTCTTGTCGGCGTACTCCTCGTACTCCTCGCGGGCGTGCCGGCGGGCGGTGTCCCGCTCCTCCAGGTACGCCTCGTAGCCGCCGCCGTAGAGCGTGATCTGCTGCTGGGCGAGGTCGAGTTCGAGGACCTTGGTGACGGTGCGGGCCAGGAACTCGCGGTCGTGGCTGATCACGACCGTGCCCGCGCGCAGCCCGCGCACGAACGCCTCAAGGCGCTCCAGGCCGTCGAGGTCGAGGTCGTTGGTGGGCTCGTCGAGCAGGAACACGTCGTACCGGGAGAGCAGCAGCGAGGCGAGGCCGGCACGGGCGGCCTGGCCGCCGGAGAGCGAGGTCATCGGCTGGTCGAGGCCGACGGTGAGGCCGAGCGAGCCGACGACCTCCTCGGCGCGCTCGTCGAGGTCCGCGCCGCCGAGGTCGAGCCAGCGCTCCAGGCTCACGGAGTACGCGTCGTCCGCGCCGGGCGCGCCGTCGGCGAGGCCCTGCGCGGCGTCGTCCATCGCGGTCTGCGCGGCGGCGACGCCGGTGCGGCGGGCGAGGAACGCGCGCACGGTCTCGCCGGGCCGCCGCTCCGGCTCCTGCGGCAGGTGGCCGACGGTCGCGGTCGGCGGCGAGAGGGCGACCCCGCCGTCCTCGGGTGTGTCGAGTCCGGCGAGGAGCCGCAGCAGCGTGGACTTCCCGGCCCCGTTGACGCCGACGAGGCCGATCACGTCGCCGGCCCCGACGACGAGGTCGAGGCCGGAGAACAGGGAGCGCTCGCCGTGGCCGGCGGCGAGATTCTTGGCGACGAGGGTTGCAGTCATCAGGAGAGGAATCCTAGGTCAGTGCGTGCGCGGCCTGCGGGGCACCTCGCAGGATCCGCCGCCGCACCGGACCTCGTCCACCGGAATTCCGCGCCGGCACCAGGCCGGGCGGAGGCTACGTCCAGCGGCCTCCGGAGAGGTTCTCCTCGGCGGCGACGCACGCCTGCATCAGGCGCTCGGTCGCGTCGGCCTTCCCCCGGGCCCGCCGGGCGGGTTCGCGCTCGCCGAGGCGGTCCAGTTCCGCGGCCCTGGTGCGCTCGCGCCTGATCTCGGCCTGCATGCTCGCGATGTCGCACTCCATCTCACCGCTCGCCGGGACCACTCGCTCCGTCCGGAACGAAGGCTCGGCCCCGGTCAGCACGGTGCCGGCAGCGAGGGCGGACAGGGCGAGGGTCGTCAGCGTGCGACGCATGGGGGTGCTCCAGCTTCGGGGGCCACGGGAGCCCGACGATACGGAAAGTGACTCAACCAGTACAGAATGCCACCTCAGCGGGCGCCGTCCGCACCGTTCGGCCCGCCCGGCGACCCCGGCGTGCCCGGCCCGATGCGCAGTTCGAAGTCGCCGTCGTACTTCTGGTGGCCGGCGATCACCGCCAGCTCCACGACCTCGACGCCGACCTCGCCCCGGACGATCAGCGGGTCCTTGCGCAGGTCCCGCATCAGCGCCACGCACATGCCGATCATCACCAGGCCGAACGGCGCGGCGACGAGGATCGTCAGGTTCTGCAGTCCGGCCAGGGCGTCGCCCTGCCCGTCGCCGATGAGCAGCATGATCGCGGCCACCGCGCCCGTGACCACGCCCCAGAAGACGACGACCGGCCGGGTCGGTTCGAAGGTGCCGCGCTGCGACAGGGTGCCCATGACGATGGACGCCGCGTCCGCTCCGGAGACGAAGAAGATCCCGACGAGCACCATCACCAGGATGCTCATCGCGGTCGGGATGGGGAACTGCTGCAGCAGGCCGAAGAGTTGGCCCTCGGGGGTGTCCTCCTGCGCCAGCGTCCCGTTCTCCTGCAGCTTCATCGCCGTACCGCCGAAGACGGCGAACCAGACCAGGCTGACCGCGCTCGGCACGAGGATGACGCCGCCGACGAACTGGCGGATCGTCCGGCCGCGGCTGATGCGCGCGATGAACATGCCGACGAACGGCGTCCAGGAGATCCACCAGGCCCAGTAGAAGACGGTCCAACTGCCCAGCCAGTCCGCCACGTTCTCGCCTCCGGCCGCCTCCGTCCGGCCGGCGAGCTGCGGCAACTGCTCGAAGTACGCGCCGAGCGAGGTGGGCAGCAGGTCGAGCACGACGATGGTCGGGCCGGCGACGAACACGAAGACGGCGAGCACCACGGCGAGCACCATGTTGGTGTTGGAGAGCCACTGGATGCCCTTCTCCACGCCGGAGATCGCGGAGACCACGAAGGCCACGGTCAGCGCGGCGATGATGCCGACGAGCAGCCCGGTGCTCACCTTCTCCATCCAGCCGAGTTCCCGGAAGCCGCTGCCGATCTGCAGCGCGCCGAGCCCGAGCGAGGCGGCGGAGCCGAAGAGGGTGGCGAAGATGGCCAGGATGTCGATGATCCGGCCGCCCGTCCCGTACGCGTGCCGCTCGCCGATCAGCGGGACGAACACGGCGCTGATGGTCTGCCGGCGGCGGCGCCGGAAGGTGGAGTACGCGATGGCCAGGCCGACCACGGCGTAGATCGCCCACGGGTGCAGCGTCCAGTGGAACAGCGTGGTGGCCATCGCGATCTGCATGCGTTCGGCCGAGTCCGCGGGGTGGGTGCCGGGCGGCGGGGTGCCGTAGTGCGCGAGCGGTTCGCTCACCCCGTAGAACATCAGGCCGATGCCCATGCCCGCGCTGAACATCATGGCGATCCAGGACACCGTCCGGAACTCGGGCCCCTCGCTCTCCTGGCCGAGGGTGATCCGCCCGTACCGGCTGATCGCCAGCCACAGCGCGAAGACCACGAAGCCGGAGGCCGCCAGCATGAACGCCCAGCCGCCGTTGTGGATCAGGCCGGTGAGCAGGGTGCTGGAGACGTCCTCCAGGCTGTCGGTGGCCACCGCGCCCCAGAGGACGAAGGCGACGGTGAGCACCGCGGTGACCCCGAACACGATCCAGTCGGTGGGGGCGCGATGATGGTGCTCGGCGCCGGCGGGGAGGTCCGCCGTCACCGGCAGTCCTCCCCGCGCGCCCTCCCGGGGCTTGTCCGGTCCCGGCTGATCGTGCGTCACGAAGGCACCTTTCGCAGGGGTTGCGCAGCGCGGAATTTCGCGCTCCGTAACGCCTAGCACATGCGGTGCCGAACTCCCGGGATCAACAGGCGTCGTCGGCTTGCCCCGTGGTGATCCGGTATGTCGCCCGCTGGTCGAGCAGCAGCGGTACGAGCGCCCGTTGCGACTGCCGCAGTGGTACGTACGCTCCGTCACCGCCGGCCCGGACGGTCACCCCGTGCAGCGCCAGCTCGTCGCCGAACTGCGCGTACTGCGCGGCGTCGAGCCGGTAGCCGCACGGCGGGTCCGTCAGGGTCTCGCCGGGTTCCGCCGGATCGTTGTCGGCGCCGCCGAGGTGGACCGGGCCCCGGTCGGCGAGGCCGGCCCGGCGGGCGGCGGAGGTGGCCGCCTCGATCGCGCCGCGTCGCGCGTCCACGTACGCGAACGCGCCGTCGAGGGCGGTGAGGTGGGTGTCGACCCGGCGGCGGTGGTTGAGCGCGGGGTCCGCCTTCTCCGCGGCGGTCAGGGGGTCGACCCGGGTCTCCACCAGGAGCCCGACGGCGTGTTTGATCCCGGCGGTGTTGCGCAGGATGCGCTCCTGGCCGTCGCCGGCGACCTGCTTGATCGTCTCCCCGGTCAGGGGGTCGGTCCACAGGCCGTAGATCCCGGTGGTGCGCCCGGCCGCGCTCACGGCGGGGCGCACATGCCGTTCGGAGAGGGCGTTCGCCTCGGCGTGCACGTCCGGGGCGGTGTTGAGGTTGCGCGGCCAGAGGGCGAGCAGGTCCTTGTCGTAGTACGGCGAGGTGCCGCCGTACTCGTGCAGGTCGTACACGACGTCCGGCCGGCGGTCCCGGATCACGGCGGCCAGCGCGCGGCCCTCGGCGGTCCGCAGGGCGATGTGGTCCCGGTTGACGTCGACACCGTCGGCGTTGCCGCGGGTGTCGGCGGCCCGGCCGTCCGGGTTGGCGGTGGGGACGACGAGGACGGAGGTCCGGGCGAGGAATCGCCGGGTCGCGGGGTCGGTGGCGTACGCGAGGTCGCGCACGGTGGTGAGGCACGCCTCGCGGCCGGACGGCTCGTCGCCGTGCTGACTGCAGATCAGCAGCACCGTGTTCGCGGTGCCGCCCCGGCCGACGGTGGCGAGCCGCAGCGGCCGGCCCTGGGCCGTGATCCCGATGTCGCGGACCAAGACGCGGTCGCTGCTCCGGTCGACGGCGGCGAGGAAGTCCCGCTCCTCCGCCTCGGTCGTCCAGCGCGCGCCCCGGCTCGTCTCGAAGCCGGTGCGCGGCGGGGTGGCCTCCGAGTCGGCGGCCCGGGCGGGCGCGTTGAGCAGCGACCCGCCGAGCGCGGCGGCGGTGACGGCGAGGACGAGGGTGCGGGTCGTACGGGCTCGGGTCGTCATCGGGCGGCCCCTCTCGGGAGCGGGCGGGCGGGGTGCGGGCCGGCGACGCCGTGCAGCAGCGGCGCGTCGGGAGTCGCGCGGGCGGCGGACGGGACGCCGGCCGTCGCCGCCGTGAACGCCGCCGCCCCGCCGACCAGTGGCAGCCGGGCGGAGCTGCGGGCGAGGTCGAGCGTGACGGTCGGCGTGGTCGACGGAGGGTCGAGCAGGTCCCGGTCCGTACCGCCGATGATCAGCGCCAGCCGGTGCCCGGCCGGGACGACGTGGTCGGTGGAGGCCAGCTTCAGGGTGAACGGGTACGCCCGGCCGGGCGTCAGCGGCCGCTCCCGTCCCGGGTCCGCCCAGGTGCCGAGGTCGGCCCAACCGCGGGAGACGACCGTGTACGCGACGTCCGCGGTGCGGGCCCGGGTCTCCTTGAAGCAGGCGCTGTCGCCGGGGGTGCTCGCACCCCAGCAGGTGCGCTCGGGGAGCGTGGTGATGCCCTCGCCGGAGGCCGCGTAGTCGCGGATGGTGTCGGGGCCGAGGTCGACGAGGACGGCCGAGAGATGGGCGGTGGTGGTCGTCGGCGTGGCGGTGACCGTGACCGTCGACGGTCCGGACAGGCGCAGGTCGCGCCGCAGCGGCACCGTGACGAAGCCCGCCTTCGCCGGGGTCGGGCGGTCGATCGCGGCGGCCCATTCCGTCTCGCCGAGCGCCGGGTCGTCGGTGAAGGTCTCCGTCGCGCCGGCCGGGGCGCGGCCCGTGGTGAGCGTGCCGACGCCGGGCGCGGCGCCCCTACCGGGGCGCAGGGTGGTCGCGGCGGTGGCGCGCGGCGGCCAGACGCGGTCGGTGGACCAGCGGTCGGGGGCGCGCTCGATGTCGGCCATGGGCTCGCGGTCGATGCCGTTGTCGCGACCGAGCAGGTAGTGGTCGAACCAGCGGTGCAGGGTGCGGACCCAGTCGGCGCGGCGGAAGTCGAAGGGGTCGACATGGCCGGTCTGCGAGAGCCAGATCTTGCGCTCGACGCCGCGGGCGGCGAGGGCGTCCCACCACTGACCGAACTGGCCGGCGCGGACGTTGAGGTCCTGCTGCCCGTGCACCACGAAGACGCTGGCCCTCACCCGGGAGGCATCGGAGACGTGGTTCCGCTCGCTCCAGGCGGGGGTCCAGTCGCCGCTGTACGGGGTGCCGGCGGTGATCCGGTCCTGCACGGCGCCGCAACGGCCCTGCGCCTCGGGGCTGTTGACGTAGCCGGAGAGCCAGCTCGGGTTGGCGTTGTAGAGCGGCGCGCCCTGGGAGTGGAAGTAGTCGTACCAGGACGAGATCGCGCCGATCGGCACGATGGTCTTCAGCCCCTCGACGCCGGTGGCGGCGACCCCGTTGGCGATCGTGCCGTCCCAGCTCTTGCCGATCATGCCGACGTCGCCGGTGGACCAGCCCGTGGCGCGGGCGCGTTGGCCGCCGGTGCGGGTGGTGTAGCCGCGGGCGCGGCCGTTGAGCCAGTCGACGACTGCTCTGGCGCTCTGCACGTCGGAGCGGCCACCGACGTCGTCGCAGCCGTCGGAGCGACTGGTCCCGGCCAGATCGACGGCGACGAAGGCGTAGCCGCGCGGCACGAAGTAATTGTCGTAGTACAGGGGGAACTGGACCGGGTTCCCGGCCGCGTCGTAGGTCTTCTTCTGGCTCTCGTTGCCGCGTCCGCAGCAGGAGTAGTACGGGCTGGCGTCCATGATGACGGGGATCTTCCGCCCGGCGGCGGCGGGTTCGCGGGGCCGGACGATGTCGACGGCGACACGGTCGGTGCGGCCGTCGCGGTCGCCGTCGAGGCCGGTGTCCACCCAGACTGACTCGCGCACGGCGCCGTCGTACGAGTGGACCGGCTGCGAATCCCGGGCCGAAGCGGCGGTCGGGGCGGCGGGGAGGGCGGCGGGCGTGGCCTCGGCCGTGCCCGCGGGCACGACGAGGGAGGTCAGCAGGGCGGCGGCGGTCGCCGCGAGAGTGATGCGCGAGGGACGGGCGTCACGGGTTCTCCGAACACGTATCGGCATGGCCACGGAACGTACCCCGGGCGGCTCCTGAGCAAAAGAGTGCGGTCGTGAGGCGTTCCGCAACGCGCGGTTCATGACGGCCGAATGGCGATCCTGTGACGGGAGGGGCTGTGGACATGACGCCACAACTGGCCTCTGAATAGTGTCGATAAGGACTGACGACCACCCACACGTCTTACAAGGCAGGAGCTCTGTCGTGCATCGCAGACTTGTCGTCCCGGGCGCTCTCGCGGCCTCCGTCCTGCTGGCGATCCCGGCATCGGCGGCGAGCTACAGCCCTGGCTCCCCCGGCATCGGGGACGCCTACTACCCGGAGAGCGGGAACGGGGGATACGACGTCTCCCACTACGACCTGCGGCTCAAGTACCAGCCGTCGACCGACCTGTTGGAGGGCACGGCGACGATCGTCGCCACCGCCACCCAGAACCTCTCCCGCTTCAACCTCGACCTCGGACTGCGCGCGAGCGAGGTCCGGGTCAACGGCCGGAAGGCGGCCTTCGCCGTCGCGGGCGACCACGAGCTGGAGGTCACCCCGGCGTCGCCGCTCAGGAAGAACGCCCCGGTCACGGTGGTGGTGCGGTACGGGGGCAAGCCCTCCGAGCTGAAGATCGGCGGCTGGACGGCCTGGCACCGCACCCCCGACGGCGGTGTCGCGGCCCAGGAGCCGGACTCCGCGGTCTGGTGGTTCCCGTCCAACGACCACCCGCGCGACAAGGCCACCTTCGACGTCTCGGTCTCCGTCCCGGACGGCACCCAGGCCATCAGCAACGGCGTGCTGCAGTCGCAGTCCTCGCGGCTCGGCTGGACCCGCTTCAACTGGCGCTCCGACAAGCCGCAGGCCACGTATCTGGCCACGCTCGCCGTGGGCAGGTTCGACATCACCACGGACACGACGGCCAACGGGCTGCCGGTGCTCAACGCGTACAGCAAGGACCTCGGCGGCAACGCGGGCGCGGCGCGTGCCTCGCTGGAGCGCACCACCGAGGTCGCGGAGTGGCTGGAGGAGGTCTTCGGCCCGTACCCGTTCAACGCGCTGGGCGGGTACGTGCCCAACGTGACCAGCGGTTTCGCCCTGGAGACGCAGACCCGGCCGTTCTACAGCCCGCGGCAGTTCGCCAACGGGGCCAACGTGTCCGTCGTGGTGCACGAGGTGGCGCACCAGTGGTACGGCGACAGCGTCTCGGTGGACGGCTGGAAGGACATCTGGGTCAACGAGGGCTTCGCCCGGTACAGCCAGTGGCTCTGGTCCGAGAAGGAGGGCGAGGGCACGGCACAGGAGTTGGCCGACTACGCGTACGGGGCACGCGCCGCGGACGACCCGTTCTGGACGGTGAAGCCGGGCGACCCGGGCCCGGAGAACCAGTTCCACGGCGCGGTGTACGACCGGGGCGCGCTGGCCCTGCAGGCGCTGCGCAACGAGATCGGCGACGAGGACTTCTTCGCGATCCTCAAGGGCTGGCCGACGGAGCGGGCCTACGGCAACGCGAAGGTGGGCGACTTCGTCGCGTACGCGGAGCGGGTCTCGGGCCGGCCGCTGGCGGGGCTCTTCGACACCTGGCTGTACCAGCCGGTGAAGCCGACGGCGGGCACGGGCGGCATCGGCGCGGCGGGCGCGCAGGCCCGGACGGCGGCGGAGGTCCCGGAGCAGCCGGCGCAGCCGAAGTCCTGGAAGAAGATCGCGGCCACGGACTCGGTCCACGACCACGACCACGGGCACTAGGCGGTCCGCGTCCGGCGTGCCCGGCGGGCCTCCCGCCGGGCACGCCGGGCGAGCGGCAGGTAGCGCAGCCGCTCCGGCAGGACGGGCACGACGGCGCGCACGACGCGGCCGAAGCGGCGCAGCGTCCGTTCCTGCGCGTCGGTCCACTCCAGACCGATCGCGGCGCGCGCCTCGGGCGGCATCAGGCCGACGGTGAGGAAGGCCCGCAGCTTCAGGAAGCGGGGCAGGATCACCGGCCACAGGAGGCGGAGCAGCAGGCGCAGGGTCCGGGGGCCGCGGTCGGGCACGGGCATCGTCACGTCCGTGGCGATCAGCTCGCGGACGACGGCGTTGACCTCCAGCTCCTCGTCGAGGACCCGGCGGTAGTACGGCCAGAAGTCCTCGATCGTCTGCGGCATGTCCCGGTCGTGGATGCCGAGGATCCGGCCGACCCGGAGCCACTCGGCGTACAGCTGTCGTTCCTGGGCCTCGGTGAGGGGCCGGGCGAGGATGCCGAGGCCGTGGCGGTAGACGGGGAAGCCGGTGGCGTGGACCCAGGAGTAGTAGGCCGGGGTGAGCGCGTGGTATGCGCGGCCGTGGGCGTCGGTGCCCTGGATGTCGCGGTGCAGCCGCCGCAGCCGGCGGCCCTCCTCGGCGGCGGCCTCGCCGCCGTAGACCCAGAGCTGGAGGGAGCGCAGGGAGCGCTCGCCTCGGCCCCAGGGGTCGGTGCGGAAGACGGAGTGGTCGTCGACGCCGGCGCCTACGGCGGGGTGGGCGACCTGCATGGTCAGGGCGGCGGGGAGCATCAGCAGGGCGCGGACGTCACCGGCGACGCTCCACAGGACGCCGCCGGGCGGGGGCGGCGCGGGGTCGGTGGCGCGGTGCGCCGCGGAAGCGGTGTCGCTGCTGGTCATGGGTGCTTTCCCGGGCCGGTGGGACGTCCTGGGCTCCAGGCTGCCACATGCCGGGAGGGGGCGGGGGCCCGTGGCCCCCGCCCCCTCCCGGTGCGGTGCGTGTCGCGCGTGCGGCGGTGTGTCAGGAGCGGTCGGCGCCGACCGGCTCGCCGACGATGCGGCCGGCGAGGTCGCGGGCCCAGGTGTCGACGTCGGCGTTCAGCTCGCGCTCGGCGGTCTCGCGCTCGGCGGCGATGCGCTCGTGGCCGGCGGCCAGGATGGCCTCGCGCTCGGCGACGCCCTCGGCGCGGGCGGCGGCGATGGCGGCCGCGCCCTCCTCCTGGGCCTTGGAGCGGATGCGGGCGGCCTCGTGGCGGGCCTCGGCGAGCTCGGCCTCGTACTGGGCGCGGACGTCCGCGGCCTCGGAGCGCAGGTCCTCGGCGTGCTCGTTGCCGCCGTCGATGGCCTTCTCACGCTCGGCGAGGGTCTTGCTGATCTTCGGCAGGACGGCCTTCGCCAGCAGGAGGAAGGTCAGGCCGAACAGCACGACACCGAGGATCAGCTCCGCGGTGACGGGGTTGAGCGGACCGAGGTCCATGTCGAAGAGCGTCGAGTTCTGCGCGAGGGTCATGCGCGCATCCTACCCGCTCGCCCGACGGGCTCCGGCCCGCCCCCGGGGAGGCCCCGGAGAGGCCCTGGAGAGGCCCTGGGAAGGCGCGGAGGGAGGCCCCGGAGAGTCCTTCCGGTGCAGTGTTGTCGTGTTCGTGTCGGGTCCGCAAGATTCCCGCCGTCCAATGGCTACCGGAAGGTAACTACGGCTGCTTTGATGTGCCGCGCCGAACCAAACCCCCCACAATCACGGGAGTTCACGTGTCGCACAGCCCGCTCCGCCGTGTTCCCGGCGCAGCCGTGTCCCTGGCGCTCGCCGCCGCGACCCTGGGTGTCACCGCGCCCTCCGCCGCGGCCGCCGAGACCGCCTCGACGCCGAGCCTGAAGGTGCTCACGTACAACGCGTTCCTGTTCAGCAAGAGCCTGTACCCGAACTGGGGCCAGGACCACCGGGCCGCGGCCATCCCGGCCGCCTCCTTCTTCCAGGGCAACGACGTGGTCGTGCTCCAGGAGGCCTTCGACAACTCCTCCTCGGACGCCCTGAAGGCCAAGGCCGCGAGCCGGTACCCGTACCAGACCCCGGTCATGGGCCGCAGCAAGACCGGCTGGGACGCCACCAGCGGCGCGTACTCCGCCACGACGCCGGAGGACGGCGGTGTGACGATCCTCAGCAAGTGGCCGATCGTCCGCAAGGAGCAGTACGTCTACAAGGACGCCTGCGGCGCCGACTGGTACTCCAACAAGGGCTTCGTCTACACGGTGCTCGACGTGAACGGCACGAAGGTGCACGTCGTCGGCACCCACGCGCAGTCCACCGACCCGGGCTGCTCGGCGGGCGAGGCGGCGCAGATGCGCAGCCGCCAGTTCAAGGCGATGGACGCGTTCCTGGACGCCAAGAACATCCCGGCGAACGAGCAGGTCGTCGTGGCCGGCGACATGAACGTGGACTCCCGCACGCCGGAGTACGCCTCGATGCTCGCCGACGCGGGCCTGGCCGGCGCGGACGCCCGCACCGGTCACCCGTACTCCTTCGACACGCGGGACAACTCGATCGCCGCGGACCGCTACCCGACGGACCCGCGCGAGGACCTCGACTACGTGCTGCACCGCGCGGGCCACGCCCGTCCGGCCGGCTGGACCAACGACGTGATCCTCGAGAGCACCACGCCGTGGACGGTCTACAGCTGGGGCAAGGCGTACACGTACAGCAACCTCTCCGACCACTACCCGGTCGTGGCGTCCGGTCGCTGACCGGCGCCGCGGCACGCAGGAGGGCCGGGACCCGTGCGGGGGTCCCGGCCCTTCGCCGTGCGGCGGAGCGCTCCGCCAGGAGCGGCGGTCCGGTCAGTAGCGGCCGTACACGGAGTACACGTACAGGCCGATGATCCCGGCGGTACACAGGAGCACCACCCAGGAGCCGAAGCCCGTGTGCCGGCTCCTGGCCGGCCGGGGCGCCCGCGGTGCCCGGGGCGCGCTCGGCCGGCGCTCGCGGCCGTTGCGCGGCGGCGGCACGGTGACGTGACGCTGCTCGTCGGCGGCGGCGGTGACATCGGCGAGCAGGCGCCGGCAGACGGTCGCCAGCTCCGTGGTGGGCGCGGTGAGGTCGATGACGACCTCGGAACGGGCCGGGGCGGTCGTGCCGCCGTCCAGGATGCGCCCCGCCCGGAGCAGGGCGCGGTCCTTGCCGCCGGTGGGCGCGAGGCTGATCCAGCGGCGGACGTGCTCGCCGCGGATCACGACGCCGCCGCCGCGTTCCCGGTAGACCGTGTGCTCCCGCCACAGAAGACCGGCCAACTCCCCCGCGGTCTCCTTGAGTTGCGCGTACATACCCCTCCTCGTGCCCCGCCCCCGGATTCGAACAGGCACGTGACTCTAGCGGCCGCCACCGACAGCGCCGCGCCGGGGGCTTCAGTCGCCGAAGTCGTACACGGTCACGGGTATCCCCCGGGCGACCAGCCGCTGCTCGATCAGCGGCTCGACCCGGGACCACTTCCCGCCGGCCAGCCCGCAGCCGATCCGCGGCATGTGCACGGACGCGCCGAGCTCCGCGGCCTTGTCGGCGAGCGCGCCGAGGGCCGTGTCGATCGCTTCGTACCGCACCGGGACGCCCGTGCTCCGCCCGGTCCGCATCCCCCGCTGCCCCACCAGGTTGGCCACCCACAGATACGGCCCCACCTGCACGAACTGCGCCGCGCCCAGGCCGAAGTCGTTTCCCGACCGCTCCCGGTGCCAACGCCGGAACGCCGCCTCGGGCTCCGGCCAGCGCCGCGAGACCGCCAGGACGAAGCCCTTGCCCCAGCCGCCCAGGTCGTTGCAGACATGCGCGATGATCTTGACGCCCTTGCCCTGCGGCGCGCTGGCGTCCCCCCGCACGTACGTGATCCCCGTCATGGCTCCACCGTACGGACCGGCACTGACAACGGACGAACACTTTTACAACGCCGCTGAGACAGCAATACTGTTCCACCAGGGCACAGGGAGAGCGAGGCACCTCGGATGGCTACCGGGAACACGGCGACCGGGACCGGAGGGCAGCCCTCGTCGCCGACGTACACGGTCGACGAGCTGGCCGCCCGGGCCGGGGTGACCGTGCGGACCGTGCGGTTCTACGGGACGCGCGGGCTGTTGCCGCCGCCGGTGATCGGACCGCGGCGGGTCGGGCACTACGGGCCCGAGCACCTGTCCCGGCTCGCGCTGATCGAGGAGCTCCAGCAGCGGGGCATGACGCTGGCCGCGATCGAACGGTATCTGGAGCAGCTGCCGCCGGACCTCAGCGCCCGGGACCTGGCGATCCACCGGGCCCTGGTCGCCTCGTGGGCGCCGGAGTCCGCCGAGGAGGTCGACCACCCCGAGCTGGAGCGGCGGGCCGGGCGGCCGCTGTCCGCCACGGACGTGGCCCGGCTCGCCGCGATGGGCGTCCTGGAACGCGGCCCGGAACCCGGGACGCACCGCCTCGACGGCACGCTGCTGCGGCTCGGCGTCGAACTGCTCGACGTGCCCATCCCGCACGAGACGCTGCTCGCCTCCCGCACGGTGCTGCTCGACCACGCCCGCCAGGCGGCCCAGGAACTGTCGCGGCTGTTCCGCGAGGAGGTGTGGGACCCGTACCGCGAGCGGGAGGGCGACCCCGACCACGTCGCGGCGATGAAGTCCCTCTCCGCGCACATGCAGCCCATCGTGATCCAGGCCCTGGTGACGGCGTTCCAGCGATCGCTGCGCGAGGAGCTGCGGTCCGCGTTCGGGGACGAGAAGGACTGAGGCCCCGCCTCGCGGCGGGGCCTCGGTCCTGTCCCGCTCCTTACGCGTCCGTGAAGGTCTCGCCGCGCTCGGCCTTCTCCACCAGCAGCGCCGGCGGCAGGAAGCGCTCGCCGTACGTGTCGGCCAGCTCGTGCGCCCGCGCCACGAAGCCCGCGAGGCCACCCTCGTAGCCGTTGACGTACTGCAGCACACCGCCGGTCCAGGCCGGGAAGCCGATGCCCATGATGGAGCCGATGTTGGCGTCGGCGACCGAGGTGAGGACGCCCTCCTCCAGGCAGCGGACGGTGTCCAGCGCCTCCGAGAAGAGCATCCGCTCCTTCATGTCCTCGAACGGGAGCTCCGCCGCGTCCGGCTTGGCGAAGTGCTCGGCGAGGCCCGGCCACAGACCGGTCCGCTTGCCGTTCTCGTCGTAGTCGTAGAAGCCGGCGCCGCCGCTGCGGCCCTCGCGGCCGAACTCGTCGACCATGCGGTCGATGACGGCCTCCGCCGGGTGCTCCGGCCAGGTGCCGCCGGCCTCCTCGATCGCCTTGCGGCTCTCGTTGCGGATCTTGCGGGGCAGGGTCAGCGTCAGGTCGTCCAGGAGGGAGAGGACCTTGGCCGGGTAGCCGGCCTGCGCGGCCGCCTGCTCGACGGACGCCGGGTTCGCGCCCTCGCCGACCATCGCCACGCCCTCGTTCATGAACTGGCCGATGACGCGCGAGGTGAAGAAGCCGCGCGAGTCGTTGACCACGATCGGGGTCTTGTTGATCTGGCGGACCAGGTCGAAGGCGCGGGCCAGCGCCTCGTCGCCGGTGCGCTCGCCCTTGATGATCTCGACCAGCGGCATCTTGTCGACGGGCGAGAAGAAGTGCAGGCCGATGAAGTCGGCCGGGCGGGACACCCCCTCGGCGAGCGCCGTGATCGGCAGCGTCGAGGTGTTGGAGCAGAGCAGCGCGTCCGGGTCGACGACGTCCTGGATCTCCTGGAAGACCTTGTGCTTGAGCTCCGGGTTCTCGAAGACCGCCTCGATCACCGCGTCGCAGCCGGCCACGTCCGCCGGGTCGGCGGTGGGGGTGATCAGCGCGAGCAGGGCGTCGGCCTTGTCCTGGGTGGTGCGGCCGCGGGAGACGGCCTTGGCGCAGAGCTTCTCGGAGTACGCCTTGCCCTTGGTCGCGGCCTCGGCGGTGACGTCCTTGAGGACGACCTGGATGCCGGCGCGGGCGCAGGAGTACGCGATGCCGGCGCCCATCATGCCGGCGCCGAGGACGGCGACCTTGCGGACCTTGCGGGGCTCGATGCCCTTGGGGCGGCTGGCGCCGGAGTTGACGGCCTGCAGGTCGAAGAAGAACGCCTGGATCATGTTCTTCGCGGTCTGGCCGACGACCAGCTCGGTGAAGTAGCGGGACTCGATGGTCAGGGCGGTCTCGAAGTCGACCTGGGAGCCCTCGACGGCCGCGGCGAGGATGTTGCGCGGGGCCGGGTACGGGGCGCCGTTGAGCTGCTTCTTCAGGTTGGCGGGGAAGGCCGGGAGGTTGGCGGCGAACCGCGGGTTGGACGGCGTCCCGCCGGGGATCTTGTAGCCGGGGACGTCCCAGGGCTGCTTCGACTCCGGGTTCGCGTCGATGAAGGCGCGGGCCTTGGCCAGCATCTCCTCGGGCGTGGCGGCCAGTTCGTGGACGAGCCCGTCGTCCAGGGCGCGCTTGGGGGTGTACTGGGTGCCCTGGAGCAGCACCTTGAGCAGCGCGTCGGCGATGCCCATGAGGCGCACGGTGCGGGCGACGCCGCCACCGCCCGGCAGCAGGCCCAGGGTCACCTCGGGCAGACCGATCTTCGAGCCCGGCGCGTCGAGCGCGACACGGTGGTGCGAGGCCAGCGCGATCTCGTAACCCCCGCCCAGGGCCGCGCCGTTGATCGCCGCGACGACCGGCTTGCCGAGCGTCTCGATGCGGCGCAGCGAGCGCTTGATGCCGGTGCCGGCGTCGAAGATCTGCTGGGCGTCCTCGGGTCCGGCCTTGACCATGTCCTTGAGGTCGCCACCGGCGAAGAAGGTCTTCTTCGCGGAGGTGTAGATGATGCCGCGGATCGAGTCCTTCTCGGCCTCGGCGCGGTCGGCGATCGCCGCGATGGAGTCCTTGAACGCCTGGTTCATGGTGTTCGCGGACTGGTCGGGGTCGTCGAGGACGAGGGTGACGATCCCGGTCTCGTCCTGCTCCCAGCGGATGGTGGTGCTCTCGGTCATTGGAAAGTCTCCGAAGAAGTTTCGAACAGGACGGACGGTCAGACGCGTTCGACGATGGTGGCGATGCCCATGCCGCCGCCGACGCAGAGCGTGGCGAGGCCGTAGCGCTTGTCCTGCCGCTCCAGCTCGTCGATCAGGGTGCCGAGGATCATCGCGCCGGTGGCACCGAGCGGGTGGCCGAGCGCGATCGCGCCGCCGTTGACGTTGACCTTGTCGAGGCTGATGCCCATGTCCTTCACGAAGCGGAGCACGACGCCGGCGAACGCCTCGTTGATCTCGACCAGGTCGATGTCGTCCATGGTCAGCCCCGCCTTGGCGAGGACCTTGCGGGTCGCCGGGGCGGGGCCGGTGAGCATGATCGTCGGCTCGGAGCCGGAGACCGCGGCGGCGACGATCCGGGCGCGCGGGGTCAGCCCGTACCGCTCGCCGACCTCCTTCGAACCGATCGCGACGAGAGAGGCGCCGTCGACGATGCCGGAGGAGTTGCCCGCGTGGTGGACGTGGTCGATCTTCTCGACCCAGTGGTACTTCTGCAGCGCCACCGCGTCGAAACCACCGAGCTCGCCGATGTCCGCGAACGACGGCTTCAGCTTCGCGAGCGAGTCGGCGGTCGTGCCGGGGCGGATGAACTCGTCGTGGTCGAGGACCGTGAGGCCGGCCCGGTCCCTGACGGGGACGATCGAACGGTCGAAGCGCCCGTCCTTGACCGCCGCCGCGGCACGCTCCTGGGACAGGGCGGCGTACTCGTCGACGTCACGCCGGGAGAAGCCCTCCAGGGTGGCGATGAGGTCGGCGCCGATGCCCTGCGGGACGAAGTTGACGTTGAAGTTGGTCATCGGGTCGGCGAACCAGGCGCCGCCGTCGGACGCCATCGGGACGCGGGACATCGACTCCACACCGCCGGCGAGGACCAGGTCCTCCCAGCCGGAGCGGACCTTCATCGCGGCCATGTTCACCGCTTCGAGGCCGGAGGCACAGAAGCGGTTCTCCTGCACACCGGCGACCGTGTCCGGCAGACCCGCCGCGATGGCGGCGATCCGGGCGATGTCGGAGCCCTGGTCGCCGACCGGACCGACGACACCGAGCACGATGTCGTCGATCGCCGCCGGGTCGAGGTCCGGGAAGCGGCCCCGGAGCTCGTCGATGAGGCCGACGACCAGGTCGATCGGCTTGGTGCCATGCAGGGAGCCGGTGGCCTTGCCGCGGCCGCGCGGGGTGCGGATCGCGTCGTACACGTACGCTTCGGTGCTCACGGGACGCCTTTCGGGAGGCTTTCAGAGGGTGGACGAGGAGGAGCGGGGGCGCGGCGGTCAGCCGAGCAGGGAACGGCCGATGATCTCCTTCATGATCTCGGTCGTGCCGCCGTAGATGGTCTGGATACGGCCGTCCGTGAAGGCCCGGGCGACCGGGTACTCCATCATGTATCCGTAGCCGCCGTGCAGCTGGAGGCAGCGGTCGGCGACGCGCTTCTGCAGCTCGGTCGCCCACCATTTGGCCATCGAGGCGTGCACGTGGTCGAGCTCGCCGTTCGCATGGTCCTCGATGCAGCGGTCGAGGAAGGTGCGGGTGACGGCGCACTCGGTGGCCATCTCGGCGATCTCGAAGCGGATGTGCTGGAGCCGGGAGAGCGGCCGGCCGAAGGCCTCGCGCTCCTTCACGTACGTGGTGGTGACCTCGAGCAGGTGCTCGGCGCCGGCGATGGCGGCGACGGCGATGGCCATGCGCTCCTGGGCGAGGTTGGTCATCAGGTGGACGAACGCGCCGTTCAGCTCGCCGAGCAGGTTCTCCTTGGGGACGCGGACGTCGTGGAAGAACAGCTCGGCGGTGTCCTGGGACTTCTGGCCGATCTTGTCGAGGTTGCGGCCGCGCTCGAAGCCCTCCATCCCGCGCTCGACGACCAGCAGCGACAGTCCGTGCGCGCCGCCTTCGGGGGTCGTCTTCGCGACCACGATCACCAGGTCGGCGAGGATGCCGTTGGAGATGAAGGTCTTGGAGCCGTTGAGCAGCCAGTGGTCGCCGCGGTCCTCGGCGCCGGTGCGGATGCCCTGGAGGTCGGAGCCCGCGCCGGGCTCGGTCATGGCGATGGCGGTGATCGTCTCGCCGCTGCAGAAGCCGGGCAGCCAGCGGGCCTTCTGCTCGTCGGTGGCCAGCGACGTCAGATAGGGCCCGATGATGTCGTTGTGGAGCCCGACCGCGAGGCCGGGCACACCGGCCCGGGTGAACTCCTCGGCGAGGACCGCGCTGTACCGGAAGTCGGGATTCCCGCCACCGCCGTACTGCTCGTCGACGGCGAGGCCGAGCAGGCCCTGGCGGCCGGCGGCGCGCCAGACCTCGCGCGAGACGATGCCGTCCTTCTCCCACTGCTCGTAGTGCGGGAGCACCTCCTTCGTCAGGAAGGTGCGGACGGTCTCGCGGAACGCCTCGTGGTCGGGGTCGAGGATCTGACGCTTCATGCGGTGGACTCCTGGGGAGCGGCGAGGGACGGCGTGTTCCAGTCGCGTGCGACGGCGGCGGTGTCCGCGCCGGGCAGGGCAGGGCCGCGGCGCACGGCGGCGGGGGTGGCGGAGAAGCGGGGCGCGGGCGCGGGCTGGGTGAGGCCGGAGTGCTCCACGAAGGTGCCGCGGGCGGCGAGGTGCGGATGCGCGGGGGCCTCGCGCATCGAGAGGACGGGGGCGACGCAGGCGTCGCTGCCGTCGAAGACGGCGGTCCACTCGTCGCGGGTCCGGGTACGGAAGCGGGCGGCGACGGCGTCCTTCAGCTCGCCCCAGCGGGCGACGTCGTCCCGTGCGGAGGCGGTGCCGGCGTCGAGGCCGAGCAGCCGTACGAACGCGTCGTAGAACTGCGGCTCCAGCGCGCCGACGGCCATGTGTCCGCCGTCGGCGGTCTCGTACGTGCCGTAGAAGGGGCAGCCGCCGTCGAGCAGGTTCACCCCACGCCGGTCCTGCCAGCCGCCGGCGGCGAGCATGCCGTGGATCATGCTGGTCAGGTGGGACGTGCCGTCGACGATGGCGGCGTCCACGACCTGCCCGGTGCCGTGGGCGCGGGCGTGGGTGAGTGCGGCGAGGACGCCGACGACCAGGTAGAGCGAGCCGCCGGCGTAGTCGCCGACGAGGTTGGCGGGGACGGTCGGCGGCCCGTCCGGGTCGGGGCCGATCATGCCGAGCGCGCCGGTGACGGCGATGTACCCGATGTCGTGGCCGGCGGTCGGGGCGAGCGGGCCGTCCTGTCCCCAGCCGGTCATCCGGCCGTAGACGAGCCGCGGATTGCGGGCCAGGCACTCCTTCGGGCCGACGCCGAGGCGCTCGGCGACCCCGGGCCGGTACCCCTCGATCAGCACGTCCGCCCGCTCGACCAGGTCGAGCACGGTGGCGGGGCCGCCCTCGGCCTTGAGGTCGACGAGGACGGAACGCTTGTTGCGGTTGGTGATGTCGTACGCGGGATCGATCCCGAGCCCGGCGCCGCCGGGACGGTCGACGCGGACGACGTCGGCGCCGAGGTCGGCGAGGAGCATGGCGGCGAACGGGCCGGGGCCGATGCCCGCCAGCTCGACCACGCGCACCCCGGAGAGCGGCCCCTCGCCGCCGTTCGCTGTCGCTGCCATCAGGCCCCCAGGCTTTGTGACACAAGTGATGTAACACCAGTGATGCTAGGAACGTGTTCCACTCCGCACAAGGGGCTGCGCCGAGCAAGCGCTCAGAAATCTGCGCGGTGATCTGCGGGGCCGTCCGCGCCGTCGCCGACCAAGATCACGGATAGGGTGCGGCGCATGCGCATATCCCACCCGCGGACCGCTGCCGCGCTCGTCACCCCCCTGCTCGCCCTCCTCGTCTCGTGCTCGGCCGCGGACCCCTCCGGCCCCAGGGCCACGCCCACGCCCGACGGGCACGCGGCTCCGTCGCAGGCGGGCCCCGCGACCGACGCGGCGAGCTCCGCACCCGGCCCGGCGGCGTCGCCCGAGCCGGCCGCGTCCCCCGCGCCCGAGAAGGTGCGCGACGCGTTCGCCGGCCTCCAGGCCACCCTGAACGACACCTGCACCCCGGGCGCCGGGGACTGCGCCTACTTCCTCGGCCGGGTCCACGACGAGCTGGACGGCCTGGACCGCGCCATGCACGCGGACCCCAAGGGCCCCGGCCACTTCCCCGAGCCGATCAAGTGGATCGCCGACCTGCGCACCGAGCTCGGCGGCGACACCTCCACCGCCAACCTGGAGAAGCACAAGGGCGACCTGACCGGCACCCGGGACCGCATCAACACCTGGATGCAGGACCACCCTGACGACTACCGCTGACCGACCGCTAGGCTCCGCCTCCGATCGCCCGCGCGGGCGGGTCACACGGAAGGCGAGGGCCGGATGGACACAGGGGACGGGACGGCGGCGGAGCGCGGCGGGCGCGCGCACGACGTGGTGCTCTTCGGGGCGACGGGGTTCGTCGGCGAGCTGACCGCGCGGTATCTCGCCGAGCACGCGCCCGAGGGCCTGCGCTGGGCGCTCGCCGGGCGCAGCCGGGTCCGCCTCGAGGCGGTGCGCGAGCGGCTGGCCGCCCTGTGGCCGCACTGCGCGGAGCTGCCGCTGCTGACGGCCGACGCCGAGGACGCCGGCTCGCTGCGCGAACTGGCGGAGTCCACGCGGGTGCTGGCCACGACGGTCGGCCCGTACGTCTGGTACGGCGACGGTCTGGTGGCCGCCTGCGCGGAGGCCGGTACCGACTATCTGGACCTCACGGGCGAAGCGGAGTTCGTCGACCGGACGTACGTGCTGCACGACGCGCGGGCCCGCGAGACCGGGGCCCGGATCGTGCACGCCTGCGGCTTCGACTCGGTCCCGCACGACCTGGGCGCGTACTTCACGGTGCAGCAGCTGCCCGAGGGCGTTCCGCTGACCGTCGACGGCTTCGTCCGCGCCGGGGCGATCTTCTCCGGCGGCACCTTCGCCTCCGCGCTCACCGCGTTCGGCCGCGGCCGGCAGATCCTGCGGGCCGCGCAGGAGCGCCGGCTGTACGAGCCGCGCCTCGTGGGCCGCCGCGCCCGCGCGCCGTTCGGCGGGCCGCGGTTCAGCGCCGAGACCGGCACCTGGGCGCTGCCGCTGCCCACCCTGGACCCGCAGGTCGTGGCGCGCTCGGCGGCGGCCCTCGACCGGTACGGCCCGGACTTCCGCTACCGCCACTACGCCTCGGTCCGCACCCTGCCGATGGCGCTCGGCGGCGTCGCCGCGATCGGCACGGGCGTGGCAGCGGCCCAACTCCCCGCGGTGCGGCGCTGGCTGATGGGCCGTTACGAGCCGGGCCAGGGGCCGAGCGAGGAGCGCCGGGCGCGCAGTTGGTTCACCGTCCGCTTCGTCGGCGAGGGTGGCGGCCGCCGGGTCTTCACCGAGGTCTCGGGCGGCGACCCGGGCTACGACGAGACGGCGAAGATGCTCGCCGAGGCCGCGCTCTGCCTCGCGATCGACCCGCTGCCGAAGACGGCGGGCCAGGTGACGACGGCGGTCGCGATGGGCGACGCGCTCATCGAGCGGCTGAGCGCGGCGGGCATCCGCTTCCGGGTGGCGCACGCCCGCTGAGCGGCCCCGTTCACTCGCTGTGCATCTGCGCCGAGGGCCAGCCCTCGTCGACCAACTGCCGTCCCCAGTAGTACGGGTTCACCTCGGCGAGGGTACGGGCCTGCCAGCGCGTCCGGTCCCCGGGATCGGGGACCGCGACCTCCACGTCCGGTCCCCACAGCGCCAGCCGTTCCTGGCAGATGCCGCACGGCGGGAAGACGATGGTCCGCCCGTCGTCCGGGTCCCGGAAGACGCACACGGAGGCCGTGATCCGCGCGTCGAGCGTGAACGCCTGGCAGATCGCCCCGGTCTCGTGGCAGAGGGTCACGCTGCCGTTGAGGTTGTCCAGCCCGACGCTGGTGAGGATGCGGCCGTCGTCGAGGTAGACGGCGGCCGCTCCGCCCGGCTCGTCGGCCGGCCAGCGGCGTTCCAACTGCGCGAGTGCGGCGTCCACGAGGGCCTGATCGAGCTTCACCGTGTCAACTCCTGTGTCGTACGAGGCAGAACGGGTGTCCCGCCGGGTCCGCGTACACGCGCCAGGAGCGGGTGCCGCCGAAGTCCTCGAGCAGGGTCGCGCCGAGGGCCAGGGCCTCGGCGTGGGCGGCGTCGGGGTCGACGACGTCCACGTCGAGGTGCGACTGCTGCGGCCGGGCGGGATCGCCCCAGAGCGGCGGCCGGTGGTCGGCGACCCGCTGGAAGGCGAGGACCGGACCGGCGGGCGGGTGCAGCGTCGACCAGTCGTCGTCGAGCGACCAGCGGGGGTCGGGGCGGTCGACCTCGCCGCCGAGCAGTCCGCGGTAGAACACCGCCAGTTCACGTACGTCGGCGCAGTCGAGCACCACGCACTGCAGGGAGCCGATCACCCGTCCTCCGTTCCGGTTCCGGTCAGAGGGCCGTCACCCAGACGGCCACGATGTAGATCATCGCCACGAGCCAGCCGGCCGCAAGCACCGCGGCGACGGCGAGGGCGGACAGCGTGGCGCGCTCGGCGCGGCGCAGCGGGGCCGTGGCGGCCTGGGTGGGCGTCGTCATGGTGATCACCCTGCCCTGCCCCACTGACAACGGGCATCCGTACGCGTACTCAGCTCGGGTACTCAGCGGGTGACGCGTACTCACCCACCGTCGCCCAGCGCCTCCTTGAGCGCCGCCCGGCAGAGCGCGTCCGCGCGCCGCGTCGTCTCGGGGATCCGGAAGTCCGGGCTCAGCCGCAGGGCGTGCGCGCAGGCCGTCTCCAGGTCGACCCGGTGCCCCGCCGAGACGAACACCGGCTTGACCCCGTCGCTGGTGCGCAGCGCGCGGCCGACCACCTCGCGGCCCTCGTCGTCGTCCGCCACGAGTTCGCTGTAGTCGCCCCGGGCCGGGCCGGGTTGCTCGTACGTGAAGGTGAAGGGGTTCTTCGCGACCCCGATCGACGGCAGCCCGGTCAGCACCCCGAGGTGGCTGGCGAGCCCGAAGCGGCGCGGGTGGGCGCGCCCGTACCCGTCGCAGACCAGCAGTCCGGGCTCGGCGGAGAGCGCCTCCAGGGCGGCGAGGACGGTGGGCACCTCGCGGAAGGCCAGCAGGCCCGGCACGTACGGGAACGAGACGCGGCCGACCGCGGTGGCCTCCTCGACGACCTCCAGGGTCGCCGCGTCGAGCACCACGGCGGCCGCCGCGACGAGGTCCCGCTCGTCGTCGTACGCCACGTCCAGCCCGGTCACATGGCCGGTTCCGGGCGGCGGGCCGGGCTCGTCCAGGACGACCCGGCCGCGGAGTTCGTCCTGCAGGGCGCGGGCGGCGGTCTCGTCGGCGGGCCAGCCGGCGGGCGTCTCGATGATCCTCATGATGATCGCCAGCCTACGGCCGGTCCGTTCCCCGGACACCCCCGGTTTCCTGTCGGGCCCCCGGGTTAGCCTGCGGTCCATGTTCGTTCTGGAATTGACCTACACCGCCGACGTCGCGCAGGCCGACGCGCTCATGGACGCGCACGTCGAGTGGCTGGACGCGCAGTACGCCGCCGGGGTGTTCATCGCCTCGGGCCGCAAGAACCCGCGCGACGGCGGCGTGATCCTGGCCGTCGGGGACGACCGCGCGCAGATCGAGAGGATCGCGGCGGCCGACCCCTTCAGCACCGGCGGGGTGTGCGCGTACCGGATCACGGAGTTCGTCGCGACCAAGACCGCGCCCGAGCTCGCCCCGTACCGGCAGCAGCTCCCCTCCTGACTCAGTCCGCGACGCGGCCGAGCCGGGCGATCCGGCCCTGCTCCCCGGAGGCCCAGCAGCCGCCGTCGGACGTGCAGTCGACGGTGTCGTACGAGCCGGTGTCCACGGTCCGCCAGGTGCGGCCGCCGTCCGTCGTCAGGTCCGTGCCGGTCGGGCCGACCGCGAGCGCGGCGGCGCGACTGTGCGGCAGCCAGGTCACGCCGGAGCGGTACGCGGGCGGCGGCGCCGTCGCGGCCCGCCAGTTCCGGCCGCCGTCGCCGGTGACGGCGGCCGCCCGCGGGGAGGCCTGGTCGGGCCGGTAGTCGCCGCCGACCGCGAGGCCGTGGGCGCGGTCGCGGAAGGCGAGCGCGAAGACCCCGCGGGCCGGGTCGCCGGCCGGCAGGCCGGACTCGGCGACGGTCCAGGTCAGCCCCCGGTCGCCGGAGTGCAGCACCCGCGCGGTCGCGGCGCCGCCGGTGGCCAGCCAGACGTCCCTGGGCCCGGGGGAGACCAGGCACTGGCCGCCCGCGGCGAAGCCGGCCTCGCCGGGCAGCGCGGCGGGCATCCCGGCGTCCGGCAGCACCTGCCAGGAGCGGCCGCCGTCGCGGGT
Source organism: Streptomyces solicamelliae (assembly GCF_045348655.1). Taxonomy (NCBI): domain Bacteria; kingdom Bacillati; phylum Actinomycetota; class Actinomycetes; order Kitasatosporales; family Streptomycetaceae; genus Streptomyces; species Streptomyces solicamelliae. The sequence goes on along the minus strand of NZ_CP160404.1, from coordinate 6,013,550 downwards.
GGCGAGGATGCGGAAGCGGCCGTCGACCGGGTCGCTCATGGCGAGACCGTGCCGGCGGTCGAAGAAGGTCATGCAGTCGTAGAACGCGCGCGGGTCGGTGTTGCGGAAGGACTCGGTCCAGGTCGCCCCGCCGTCCTCGGTGCGGAAGACCCGGGACGCCTCGCCCTCGCCGATCGCCAGGACCACCGCGCGCCGCGCGTCGAACGCCTCGATGTCGCGGAACTGCAGCTCGGCCGCGCCGGGCGGTGAGACGTCCCGCCAGCTCCGGCCGGCGTCGGTGGTCCGCAGCACGGTGCCCTTGGAGCCGGCCGCCCAGGCGGTGTCCCGGCTCACCGCGGCGAGGCCGCGGAAGCGCGCGTCCGTACCGGTCGTCGTGAGCTGCCAGCCGGGCCGTCCGGCTTCCGGGGCGTTCCCCGGCTCCCCCGCCTGCGCCGGGACCGCGAGCACGGCGGCCAGCACCGCCGCGCACAGCCCCACCGAAACCAGCCGTCTCTTGTTCCCCTTGTTCCCCTTGGACGTCATGGCGCGGGAAGCTAGTGCACCCGGCAGGCCCCGTCCAGACCGCCTCGACGGGGTCCGGTGACACAGCTCACGCGGGGTAGGGAGCACGCCCCGGACGGATTTCCCGTCCTTCCGGGTGTCGGGGGGACGTCCACCGGTGCCGCGCGTGAGGAGCAGGCCATGTCCACTGTCATCGAGCAGCCCCTGGAGGCCCGGCTGGTCGCGTCCGCGCCGTGCATGGAGTCCGTCCCGGCGACCCTCCGGTACGACCGCGGGGACCCGTACGCCGTGAGCATGGCCTTCCCGCCGCCGGCCACGCTGGAGGGCGTCGAGGTGTCCTGGGCGTTCTCGCGGGAGCTGCTGACCCAGGGGGTGGAGGGTCCGGCCGGGCTCGGGGACGTCCGGGTGCGCCCGTACGGCTACGACCGCACGGTCGTGGAGTTCCACGCGCCGGAGGGCATCGCGGTGGTGCACGTGCGCACCTCGGAGGTGCGGCGCTTCCTGGACCGGGCGCAGCTGCTCGTACCGGCGGGCCGGGAGTACCAGTACCTGGACGTGGACCGGAATCTCAGCCGACTGCTGGACGAATAACAGGTGACCTGCGTCTCCTTCGTGCGCGGGTGAGCAGGGGACATAACTGAACGTAATCGGACAGGCCGGGGGCGGGGCTTGGACGCCTCCTTATCGGCCCTTTAACCTACGGTCTCGTAACCTACGAACCCGTAGGTAATCCCGCATGCTCTCCCCGACGCGTGCCTCCCCTCCCCAGGAGTCCCCGTGACGCTCACCTCTCCCCACCTCGGCAGCTCTGAAGGGTGGACCGACGCGCGACTGCTGTACGCGCTGGAGGAGGTGGTGGAGACCGAACTCAACCGGCACCTGAAGGTCACCAAGGACTGGATGCCGCACGAGTACGTCCCGTGGTCGGACGGCCGGAACTTCCCCGGCCTCTTCGAGGACGGCGAGGCCTGGGACCCGTCCCAGTCCAAGGTCACCGACATCGGCAAGATCGCCCTCGTGGTCAACCTGCTCACCGAGGACAACCTGCCCAGCTACCACCACGAAATAGCGTCACTGTTCGGCCGTGACGGCGCCTGGGGCACCTGGGTGCACCGCTGGACCGCCGAGGAGGGCCGGCACGGCATCGTGATGCGCGACTACCTGCTGGCCTCGCGCGCCGTCGACCCGGACAAGCTGGAGCAGTTCCGGATGGCGCACATGAGCGAGGGCTTCGAGTCGGACAACCGGCACTCGATGCTGCACTCGGTGGCGTACGTGTCCTTCCAGGAGCTGGCCACCCGCATCTCGCACCGCAACACCGGCCACCAGTCGGGCGACCCGGTCTGCGACCGGATGCTGGCGCGCATCGCCACCGACGAGAACCTGCACATGGTCTTCTACCGGAACCTGCTGAAGGCCGCCTTCGAGATCGCCCCGGACCTCACGATGCAGGCCGTGCGGGACGTCGTCGTCCACTTCCGCATGCCCGGCCACGGCATGCCCGGTTTCGAGCGGGCCGCGGCGCAGATGGCGATCGGCGAGATCTACAACATGCGGATCCACCACGACGACGTGCTGCAGCCGGTGCTGCGCTTCCTGAAGGTGCTGGAGATCGACGGGCTGGGCCCCGAGGGCCTGAAGGCGCAGGACGAGCTGGGCCTGTACATGAACGGCCTGGACACCGAGGCGCGGAAGTTCGACGAGAAGCTGGCCGCACGCAAGGCGCGGATGGCGGCGCGCGCCGCGGGCTGACCGTCCGGGGCCGGCCGGGCCGCGTCAACCACGCGGACGGGCCGGCCTCACTCGTCTGTGTGATCGGGATTCTCCGCTCGCACCGGCAGTCTGCCAGGGTGGTCCGCCATGGAACGCGATCTCCGGGTGGACACCGACCAGTTGGGCCGCTTCTCGCGCGCCCTGACCGAGTCCCTGACCTCGCTCGCCGCCGCGCGGCGGGCGCTCGAGCAGGCCCGCGCGGACCAGCTCGGCACCGCGGAGCTGGACGCTGCCTGCGACCGCTTCCAGGACCGCTGGAAACACGGCGCGGACCTGCTGGGCGCGCGGATCACCGCCGTCCACGAGGGCGTGTCGCTCAGCCGCGAGGGCTACGACCAGCTGAACCGGGCGTTGGCGGACGCGTTCCGTACGGTCGGCCGGCATGGCTGAGACCTACCCGCACCTGGGCTGGGACCCGACACCCGGCAGCCCCGCGGAGCTCGCCGCGCTGCGGGCCCGCCTGACGGCCTCGGCGACCTCGCTCGGCACGGCGCACCGGCTCGTCGACCGGCTGCTCTCGGAGAGCTCGTACTGGACCGGCGAGGCGGCCGACGCCTTCCGCGCCGCGCTCGACGGCGACCTGCCCCGGTACCTGAGGAACGCGCACCGCTCCCTGACCAAGGCGGCCGGCCGGCTCGGCGCCTGGCACGACGACCTCGTGGGCCTCAAGGCCACCGCCCGCCGCTACGACACCCGGGCCGGCCTGCAGGCCGGCGCCGTCCGCACCGCGGAGGCCCGCTGGACGGCGGCCGCCCGCAACCCGGAGACGCCCGAGGCCGACCTGAGGGCCGCCGTGACCGCGGTGAACCGCGCCCGCACCGCCCTCGCGGGCACCCGCGCGCTCGCCCGCGAGCTGGAGGAGACCCACCGCACGACCGCGGCCCGCATCGCGAAGGAACTCGACGCCGCCACGGACCGGCTGGCCCCGAAGGAGCCGGGCGCGCTGGACAAGGCCCTGGGCTGGCTGGACGACAACCTGGGCGACGTGCTCGCCGCGACGTCGGCGACGCTCGGCCTGGTCGCACTGTTCGCGGGACCGCTCGCCGTGCCGCTGCTGTTCGTCGCGGCCGGGGCGAGCGTGGGGGCGCTGCTCCTGCACGGCCGGGACCCGAAGCTCCGCGCCGGCCTCGCCGCGGGCCCCGGCGACGCCCGCTTCTGGACCTCCGCGGCCACGCTGACCGGCGACGCCGTCGGCACCCTGCCGGGCGTGGGGGCCGTCGCCAAGGGCGCCGCCGTGACGGCGGCCGCGGCCCGCGAGGGCGGCGCGGCGACGGGCCTCGCGGGCCGCTTCGCGTCCGAGTCCGGCGCGGCCATGGGTTCGTTCACCGAGGGCGGCACACCGGTCGCGACCTGGGTGGCCGCCCGGACGGGCCGCCCCGGCGCGGCGACCGCGATCGACGTCGGCTCGGCCACCGCCGGCGTGGCGGCCTCCGGCACGGGCCTCGTGGCCGACGAGGACGACACCACGGCCCGCGGGACCGCGTCCGCGGTCGAAGGCGCCCGCGCGGTCCCGGAGTTGGGCAACCACGTCAAGACCGGCGCCGACCTCTTCACCCGCGCCCCGTAGGAGGCCCACCGTGATCTGGTTCCGCCTGCCACCCGGCTACTTCCCGGTCGACCTGGAGGACCTGGACGACTGGCAGGAACGCCTGACAGCCGCGACGGCGCTGCTCCAGGACGCCACCGAGCCGCCGGAAGCCCCAGGGACGGCAACGCTGCGCCGCCTCCTCGGCTCGCTCACCGAACACGGCGTCACCTACGCCGCGTTCGGACTCCACCCCTCCGAAGCGGGCACGTTCTGCGTCTCGTTGCTCAGCGTCGCCGAGGTCGACACCCGCGCGCCCGGTCCGGCCGCCGCGGCCGCCCGCTGCGCGCTCGCGCTGGCGGGCGCCGGAGCCGGGCTCGTACGGGAGCGGGCGCTCGTACACCTGACGTGCGGGACCCCTGCCGCGCTCGTCACGTCCCTGCTCCCCGACGGGACCTTCCAGGCGCGGCTGGCCGTCGCACGGCCCGCCGGGCCCGAGGCCGTCCTCATGGACCTCACCACGCCGGCGGCCGAACAGGCCGCGGGGTACACCGACATCCTGCTGGCCGTCGGCCAGACCGTCGCGTTCACCGATCCGGACGCGCCGACCGCCCCGCGGTCGCAGGGCAGTCGGCTCGACGAGCTGATGTGAGACCGGGGCGCCCCCGTGACGCCCCGCTCCCGTTCAGCCCTGACCCTGGTCGCGGCGCAGCCGCAGCCGCTCCTTCTCGGAGAGACCGCCCCAGACGCCGAAGCGTTCGTCGTTGCGCAGCGCGTACTCCAGGCAGGCCAGCCGGCCCTCGCAGGCGCCGCACAGCAGCTTGGCCTCGCGGGTCGACGAACCGGGCGCCGGAAAGAAGAACTCGGGGCCCGCCTGGGCGCAGAGGGCGTCCTCGCGCCACGACATGTCGGCCTCGGTCAGTGTGATGGGTTCGATGGTGTCCGTGTGCATGGCGGACATGCTGCCGGGCGGTCATAAACACGCCGTCAACGTTCGATCAACGCGGCGCGCCGCGCGAGCGCTTCGCCGTCGCCGCCTTGCCCAGACTGCCCCCTCCGGGCGAAGATCAATCCCATGACGACCAGAAAGGCCGATGCGGCCTAGGCCCCCCGTCCCGCTCTCCTCGCCCCGCGCGCCGCCGTCCGGCCACGAACCGCCGCGCCGCAGCCCCTTCACGAGGAGACAACGCACCATGCAGACCACCGCACTTGCCCCGTACGCCCACCTGCCCCGCGCGTACCACGGGCACCACATCGCGAGCAGCACCGTCGACGCGTTCGGGCGCGCGCACTGGCTGCTCGCCGAGCGCGAGCCGCAGGGCCACGAGCCGTACGACGCCGTGGTCGTGACGGTCGACGACGGCCGGCACACGACGACCGAACTCAGCTCCGTCGGAGCGAGGTTCGCGAAGCTCGACGCCCTGCCGGACGGCGGGTTCGTCGTGGCCGCCTCGCGCAGCTCCCGCGACGAGGAGCGGCAGGTCCAGGTCTTCGACGCGCTCGGCCGGGAGTCCTGGAACTTCCGGGTCGGGGACGCCATCGAACACCTGCTGGTCGACGAGTCCGGCGCTCTGTGGGTCGGCTACTTCGACGAGGGGATCTTCGGCGATCCGCTGAGCGCACCCGGTCTGCGTCGCTGGAGCGTCCACGGCGAGGCCCTGTGGACGTACGACTGGCGTGCCAACGGCGAGATCTCCGACTGCTACGCCCTCAACGTCCACGGCACGGACGCCTGGGCGTGCACGTACCACCTGTTCGCCCTGCTGGAGGTCCGGTCCGGCCCCGGGACCACCGCGGCTCACCGGAACACGATTCGCGGCGCCACGGCGCTGGCCGTGCACGGTGACCGGATCGCGTTCCTCGACCGTGCCCTGCTCAGGACGGCCGAGTTGACCGACGGCGAGGCACGGCCCCTGATCACCAGCGGCCTGACCCGCCCCGACGGCAGCCCCGTCGGCCGACGCCGGGTCGTCTCCCGCGGCCCGCGGATCTACGTTCAGGCGGAACCCCGCACCGCATGGAACGTCCTCGACATCAGCACCACCCGCTGAGCTGACAAGCACAGCATTGCTGCGTTCCGGTGGTGTGCGGCGGGAGCCGGAACCGGGAACCGGTCCTCCGGCCTCTCCTCTGACACCAACAGCACCAGGGAGTGGCCATGACGCACACCACCTTCGACACCGGTTTCGGTCTCGGCAGCCTCGACGCGTTCGCCGGTCTGGACGACTACCTGCTCCCGGCTCCCGACGCGAACGCCCGGCTGCCCTACCCGCTCTCCCCCGCCGACCAGCGCCGCGTGGACCTGCACAGCGCGCTCACCGCCGCCGGGATCCCGCCGCGCGCAGGGGACACCTCGGCCATCGACGTCCTGTCGGTGCTCGACGCGACGACCGTGGACGCGGTCATCCGCTGGGTCGAGTGCGGCTCCGGCCGCAACCGCATCGGCTGGTGAACCGCGGCACCCGTCAGCCGGCGTCCGGTTCCTTCCTCGCCCGGCTCGGCTGCACCCGCTTCGGCTCGCCCGGCATCTTCGGGTACTCCGGCGGGTACGGCAGATCGCCGAGGCCGTGTTCGGACTCGTCCTTGCGGGCGAGTTCGAGCAGCGGCTCCAGACTGAAGCGATGGTCGTCCATGTCCGCGTGGACGTCGCCGACCTCCGCGTACCGGGTCGGCATCGTGCGGATGTCGAAGTCCTGCGGGACGGCGTCGTCGATCTCCTCCCAGCGCAGCGGCGCGGAGACGGGGGCGTGCGGCCGGGGCCGTACCGAGTACGCGGAGGCGATGGTGCGGTCGCGGGCGGTCTGGTTGTAGTCCACGAAGATCCGCTCGCCGCGCTCCTCCTTCCACCACTTGATGGTGACCCGGTCGGGCATCCGCCGTTCCAGTTCGCGGCCGCAGGCGATGGCCGCGCGCCGGACCTGGGTGAAGGTCCAGCGCGGTTCGATCGGCACGAAGACGTGCAGGCCACGACCGCCGGAGGTCTTGGGCCAGCCGCGCAGCCCGTGCTCGTCGAGGACGGCGCGCAGTTCGTGGGCGGCGTGGACGGCGTCGCCGTAGTCGGTGCCGGGCTGCGGGTCGAGGTCGATGCGCAGCTCGTCCGGGTGGTCGGTGTCGTCGCGCCGTACCGGCCAGGGGTGGAAGGTCACCGCGCCCAGGTTCGCCGCCCAGAGCACGGCGGCCGGCTCCGTCGGGCACATCTCGTCGGCGGACCGCCCGCTGGGGAAGGTGATGTGCGCGGTGGGGATCCAGTCGGGCAGGTACTTGGGCGCGCGTTTCTGGAAGAACGACTCGCCGGTCACCCCGTCGGGGTAGCGCTCCAGGGTGGTCGGGCGGTTCCGCAGGGCGCGGGTGATGCCGTCGCCGACGGCCAGGTAGTAGCTGACCATGTCGAGCTTCGTGTACCCGGGCTCCGGGAAGTACACCTTGTCGGGGTTGGAGACGCGTACCGTCCGCTGCCCGACCTCCAGCTCCACCGCACCCGCCGCCTTGGCTGCCATGCCCGTCAGCGTAGGGCGGGCGGACAACCGGCGCATTTCGTGACCATGGCGGAGAATCTCCCCATGGATCTGCCCGTGATGCCGCCGGTGAAGCCGATGCTGGCGAAGGCCGTGAAGAAGATCCCGCCGGGGATGCAGTACGAGGCGAAGTGGGACGGCTTCCGGGCCATCGTGCACCGCGACGGCGCCGAAGTCGTCATCGGCAGCCGTACCGGCAAGCCGCTGACCCGGTACTTCCCCGAACTCGTCGAGGCGCTGCGGGCGCGGCTGCCGGAGCGGGTCGTGGTGGACGGCGAGATCGTCATCGAGCACGGCGGCCGGCTCGACTTCGACCGGCTGACCGAGCGGATCCACCCCGCCGACTCCCGGGTGCGCACGCTCGCGGAGCGGAACCCGGCCCGGTTCGTGGCCTTCGACCTGCTGGCGCTGGGCGACGAGGCGCTGCTGGACACGCCGCTGAGCGAGCGCCGGGCGACGCTGGAGTCCGTACTGCGCGGGGTGGAGCCGCCGGTCCATCTGGCGCCCGCGACCACCGACCCGGAGTTGGCGGCGCGCTGGTTCGAGCAGTACGAGGGCGCGGGGCTCGACGGGGTGATCGCCAAGCCGCTGGACCTGCCGTACCGGCCGGACGAGCGACTGATGTACAAGATCAAGCACGAGCGGACCGCGGACGTCGTGGTGGCGGGCTACCGCTTCCACAAGAGCGGTCCGGTGGTCGGCTCGCTGCTGCTCGGGCTGTACGACGACTCCGGCGGGCTGCAGCACGTCGGCGTGTGCGCGGCGTTCACGGCGAAGCGGCGGGCGGAGCTGGTGGAGGAGCTGGAACCGCTGCGGATGGACCCGCCGGACGGGCATCCGTGGGCGGCGTGGACGGACGAGGCCGCCCACGCCGGGGCGCGGATGCCGGGGGCGCCGAGCCGCTGGTCGGGCAAGAAGGACCTGTCCTGGGTGGCACTGCGGCCGGAGCGGGTGTGCGAGGTCGGCTACGACCACATGGAGGGCGACCGGTTCCGGCACACCGCCCAGTTCAAGCGGTGGCGGCCGGACCGGACTCCGGAGTCGTGCGGGTACACCCAGTTGGAGGAGCCGGTGTCGTACGACCTGGCCGAGGTGTTCGCGCCGTAGCGACGGTCCTGCCTCACTCGTACAGGGCCTCGATCTCCTTCGCGTACGCGGTGGTGACGGCGTGCCGTTTGACCTTGAGGGACGGGGTGAGCATGCCGTTCTCCTCGCTGAACTCGCCCGGGACGACGCGGAACCGGCGGATCGACTCGGCGCGGGAGACGGCCTTGTTGGCGTAGTCGACGGCCTTCTGGACGTCGGCGATCAGCTCGGGGTCGGCGCAGAGTGCGGTGAGCGGGGTGTCCCGGGGGCGTTTGCGTACGGCGAGCCAGTGCTCCATGGCCTCGGGTTCGAGGGTGACGAGCGCGGCGACGTAGCTGCGGTTGTCGCCGACGACGAGGCACTGGCCGACGGGCGGGCGGCTGCGCAGCCGGTCCTCCAGGACGGCCGGGGAGACGTTCTTGCCGCCGGAGGTGACGATGATGTCCTTCTTGCGGCCGGTGATGACGAGATAGCCGTCGTCGTCGAGGGCGCCGAGGTCGCCGGTGGCGAACCAGCCGTCGCCCAGGACCTCCTGGGTGGCGGCCGGGTTGTTCCAGTACTCACGGAAGACGATGCCGCCCTTGATCAGTACCTCGCCGTCGTCGGCGATCCGTATCGACGTGCCGGGCACGGGGCGGCCGACGGTGCCGGGGCGGGGCCGCAGTGGCGGGGTGACGGTGGCGGCGGCGGTGGTCTCGGTGAGGCCGTAGCCCTCGTAGATGAGGACGCCGGCGGCGTAGAAGAACAGGCTGAGGCGGCGGTCGAGCGGGGAGCCGCCGCTGATGGCGTACCGCAGCCGGCCGCCGAGCTCCTTGCGGACTCGGCGGAAGACCAGCAGGTCGTACAGGGCCCAGGCGAGGGTGAGGCCGACGCCGGGCCGGGGACCCTTGCCGAGGAAGCGGTCGAGGGCGGCCTCGCCGAAGCGGACGGCGATGGCGTCGGCGCGGGCGAAGGAGGCACCGCGGCCCAGTTTCTCGGCCGTGGCCCGGCCTGTGTCGTGGATCTTCTCGAAGAGGTACGGCACGCCGACGACGAAGGTGGGCCGGAACGCCCGCAGTTCCGGGCGGAGTTCGTCGGGTTTGATGCTGGGGCAGTGGCCGAGCTCGATGCGGGCCATGAGGCAGGCGATCTGGATGGTGCGGCCGAGGATGTGGGCGAGCGGCAGGAAGAGCAGGGTGGAGGCGGTCTGTCCGGTGATCGCCTTGAAGACCGGGTGGAGGAGTTCCACGGTGTTGGCGGCCTCGGCGTGGAGGTTGCCGTGGGTGAGGACGCAGCCCTTGGGCCGGCCGGTGGTGCCGGAGGTGTAGCAGACGGTGGCGATGGAGTCGGCGGTGAGCGCGGCGCGCCGCTTCGTGAGCTCCTCGTCGGTGATGTCCGCGCCGAGCAGGCCGAGTTGGTGGAGTCCGCCGGCGTCGAGCTGCCAGAGGGTGACGCTCTCCGCGACGGGGAGGCCGGTGGCGGCCTCCTCGACGGCGGCGGTGTTCTCGGCGGTCTCGGTGACGGCGTGGCGGGCGCCGGAGTCCTCCAGGATCCAGGCGATCTGCTCGGCGGAGGAGGTGGCGTAGACGGGGACGGTCTGCCCGCCGGCCGCCCACACGGCGAAGTCGAGGACGCACCACTCGTAGCTGGTGCGGGCCATGAGGGCGACGCGGCCGCCGGGTTCGAGTCCGGAGGCCACGAGGCCCTTGGCGGCGGCGCTGACGTCGGCGGCGAACGCGGCGGCGGTGACGGGCCGCCAGACGCCGTCCTGTTTGCGACGCAGGACGACGGCGTCAGGGGCCTCGGCGGCGTTGGCGAACGGGATGTCGGGGACGTCGGCGGGAGCGCCGGCGGCGGGCGGCGGGACGAGGGGCGCGCTGTGCGCCTCGCGCACCACGCCGTTCTCGCGGATCAGCTCGACCTGGTGGCGGGCGGCGAGCTCACTGTGCCTGGCGGCCTGCCGCAGATCCTTGCGTACGCCCATGGGTGGCTCCTTGTTCGCGGCGTGCGGGCGGGGAGTGACCGGGACCTCTGGACTTACCGAGCAGTCAACTTACTCATACGTAAGGGAAATTCAACGGGTCGCGCACGACGGCTTGCGCGGCGATGCGAGCCCTCTTACCTTACTTACAAGTAAGCTTACTCGGAAGTAAGGAATTGCCGTGGCAGACGACATCGGTGCCCACCTCGCCTCGCTCGACTTCGCCGCCGTCTCCCCCGCCGAGTTCGCCCGGCTGGTCAAGGGACTGTCGGCGCAGCAGATCAAGGATCTCGCCGCCGACGAGGCGCTGCGCGAACGGGTGCTCGCCGAGGTGTTCGGCCGGATGAAGCAGCAGTTCAGGCCGGAGGCCGCGGGCACCCTCGACGCCCTGATCCGCTGGAAGATCACCGGCGTGAGCAGCGACGCGGTGTACGAGACCCGGATCTCCGAAGGGCGGTGCGAGGTCACCGAGGGCCGCACCGAGACCGAGGCGCGGACCACCCTGATCCTGGCCGACGCGGACTTCCTCAAACTGGTCTCCGGCAACGCCAACCCCGTGACCATGTTCATGATGCGCAAGCTGAAGATCGCCGGCGATGTCGCCCTGGCCTCGGGGCTCACTCGCTACTTCGACATCCCCAAGGCCTGAGGAGCGCACCGGACATGAGCGGATTCTCCCTCGGACTCACCGAGGAGCAGCGCGATCTGCGCGACCGGGTGGGCGGCTTCGCCCGTGCCCTCACGGGCCGCCACATCCGCTGACGCCGGTCAGGCGCCGGGGGACGCGCCGGACCGCGCGGGCACCGTGGCGGGCTCCGTCGCCTCCTCGGAGGCCGCCTCGGGGGCTTCCTCCGCGGCTTCCTCGGATGCTTCCCCGGAGACCTTCCCTCCCCCGCTCCGTTCCTCGTCCGGGCCGTCGGCCAGCCGTCGGCCGGCCCGGCCGACGGTCCGGCCGAGCCAGACCAGGAACACCGTCGGGGCGAACACGGAGTCCGCCGCGACCATCACCAGGGAGAAGTACGGCAGTCCCATCAGCACGCCGATCCCGATGTGCTCGCCGATCAGCAGCACCAGCAGCACGTTCTTCGCCTTGCGCCGCAGCAGTGCGAACGGGAACGCGACCTGGACGATCACCGTGCCGTAGGTCATGGCGAGCACCAGCAGGCTGCTGGAGGTCAGGGCCTCGCTGAGTATCGGCCAGGACGTCAGGAACTCCTGGTTCAGGGCGTAGTGCACGGCCGTGCCCTGCTTCCAGCTGGAGCCCGGGATCTTGTACCAGCCGGCGCAGGCGTACACGATGCAGATCTGGAAGGCGATCACCACGAGCGCCCCGTTGTGCACCAGGTGCGCGATCCGGTCGCAGACGGACCGCGGCACGCCCGGGGCGTAGGTGGTCACGGCCCACCACATGGTGTGCGCCAGCCACAGCACCCCGAGCGTCACGACCCACGGGACGATGAGCCGGCCGGTCGCGCCGAGGAACACGATCGCCACCCCGGAGAGCGCCCAGACCGCGATGCCCGTGCGGTCCCGCCGGGGCGAGCCTCGCTCCGCGTCCCGCCGCGCGCGGCGGGCGTCCAGCGACCACACCTGGGCACAGCGGGTGAACACCAGGTACAGGGCGAGGATGTGCAGCAGCCGGTCGCCGGCGTTGGTGACGAACTCGTTGCGGTGCTGGAAGGAGAGGATCCCCAGCACCATCACGACGGAGGCGGTACGGGTCCGCCAGCCCAGCAGGACCGCCGCCGCGGCCGCCACGGCCAGGACGTAGAAGAACTCGTAGTACGCCCGCCCCGGCCACCACAGCAGCGCGTCGAACGCGTCCGGGCTCTCCCACCACCGCGCCATGGACCAGCTCCACGAGGCGTCCGGGCCGGTCATCTCGTGGCGGTCCGGCCAGTGGCGGAGCAGGTAGAAGAGCCACACGCCGGACAGCCCGATCCGGAGGACCGCCGTCTGGTACGGGGCGTAGGACGCGGCGGCGGCCCGGTCGATCAGCCGCTCGGTCCGCCGCATCAGGCTCGTCGCCGCGCTCATCGTCCGTCCACCGTTCCCTCCAGGTCGTCACGGGTGACCGGGAGCCAGGGGTACGCCCGGGACTTCCACACGTCGCTCACCGTGCGGCCGGTCCACTCCGGCGGCTGGATCGCCTGGGTCAGCTGACGGAACTGGACGCGCCGCACGGGGCGCCCGTCCAGGACCGGCCGGAGCCGTTCGAGGGCGAGCCGCTTGAGGTTCTGCTCGGTGAGCCGGCCCAGCTTGCCGACGGGGCGGCCGGCGCGGTCGTGCGAGCGGTTGAAGTTGTTCCAGCCCTGGCGGAACTGTTCCATCGTCATGCTCGGGACGAAGGTGCCGCGCAGGGTGCGCAGGTCGTACGCGGTCATGTCGACCCACTGCGTGACCGACGTCCCGCCGCGCGGGGTGCGCACTTCGGCGCGCGCCATGACGCGGGTGTTGGTGAACAGCGGGTTGGGCGCGAAGACGGCCCAGTTCTGCGCGAGTTCGGGGAACACGTAGGCGTCGATGGTGCTCTTGTGCTGCGTGCTGACCGCGTTCTTCGGCGCCACGTGGAAGAAGATCATGCCGGCGTGGGCGACGACCGCGAGCACCACGGCGACCGCGGCCGCGGCGACGATCAGCCGGGCCAGGCGGGGTTCGGCGGGTACGGGCTCCTCGGCCGGTACGGTGCCGGGCTCCTCGGCCGTCCGCTCGGGCGTCTCCGTCATCGCGGGGTCCGTCCCCGTGCCGCGAGGTATGTCCGAGCGGCCGGTCCCGTCTGTCCCGTCCGCCCCACCCGCCCCGTCCGCGCCGGAGTCGGCTTCCGCTTCGGCCCGCATCTCGCTCCCCCTCAGTTCGTCCCGATCGCGCGCGCCCGATGATACGTGCCGCATGGCAACGTGAGATGGGACACACCCCTTCGTCGCCGTCCGGACGCCCGCACCCCATTCCCGCAGGTACCGGCGCCGTCGCCGATCACTCAGCGCCACGACCCCGCGGGGCTGTTGCCCGCCGATGACACTCCCGTCGTGGAACGCGGAAGGGGATCCGGTACGTATGGGAGGAGGAGACCCCACCCTGTCCTCCACTCGCACCCAAAAGGAACGCCCCGTGATCACCTCGCCGCTCGTGCCCGTCCCGATCCCCGACCGCGTCGCCGCGCTCATCGGGTCCTGTCTGCCGCAGGACGTGCTGCAGGCGGAGTTCGACGCCGTGTGCGCCGCTCGGGAGGTGAACCGGTTCCGGGGACCGCTGTGCGCGGAGGACCGGGCGGACCGGGAGCACGCGCTGGCCGCGCTGGCGCGGGCCAACAAGGTCCTCGCCAAGCACCACCCGCTGCTGCCGGTGCGCCCCGGCCAGTAGAACCGCCGGACCGTACACCGGTTCGGACCTCTCCGCATGCGGCCCCGCCCGCGCGGTGTGAGGGTGCGAAGGTGACCACCACCAGCGCCGCAGCCCCGGCACCGCCGGCTGCCGAGCCGCCCGTGCTCGACCGCCGGCGCCGCAATGTCGTGTTCGGCACGATCATGCTCGGGGTCCTGCTCGCGGCGCTGGACCAGACGATCGTCGGCACCGCACTGCCCACGATCGTCGCGGACCTCGGCGGCGGAGCCCACATGTCGTGGGTGGTGACCGCCTATCTGCTCGCCGAGACCGTCTCCACCGCCCTCGTCGGCAAGTTCGGCGACCTCTTCGGCCGCAAGGTGATCTTCCAGATCTCCGCCGTCGTCTTCATCACCGGCTCGTTCCTCTGCGGCCTGGCGTCCAACATGACGCTGCTCATCGTCTGGCGCGGACTGCAGGGGATCGGCGCCGGCGGCCTCATGGTCACCTCCATGGCACTGATCGCCGACGTCATCCCGCTGCGCGAGCGGGGCAAGTACCAGGGCGCGATCGGCGCCGTCTTCGGTGTCTCCACCGTGATCGGCCCCCTCCTCGGCGGCCTGTTCACCGACCATCTGACCTGGCGCTGGGCCTTCTACGTCAACGTCCCCATCGCGATCCTCGTCGTCATCGCCGCCGCCCGCTCCATCCCCTCCGTGCGCTCCGCGAGCCGCCCGGTCATCGACTACGCCGGCATCGGCCTGGTCTCGGCCGGGGCGAGCGCGCTGATCCTGGCGACCAGCTGGGGCGGCAACGAGTACGCCTGGACCTCCGGCGTCATCATCGGGCTGTTCGCCGGCGGGGTCGTCGCGCTGGGGCTGTTCTGCTGGGTGGAGACCCGGGCCGCCGAACCCATGCTGCCCATGCGGCTGTTCCGCAACCCGGTCTTCACCGTCTGCTCCGTGCTCAGCTTCGTCGTCGGCTTCGCCATGCTCGGCGCGATGACGTTCCTGCCGACGTACCTCCAGTACGTGGACGGCGACTCGGCCACCGTCTCCGGCATCCGTACGCTGCCCATGGTCGTCGGCCTGCTGATCGCCTCGATCTTCAGCGGCAACGTCGTCAGCAAGACCGGCCAGTACCGGATCTTCCCGATCGTCGGCTCCCTGGTCATGGGCGTCGGTCTGTTCCTGCTGTCCCTGATGGGCCCGGAGACCAGCACCTGGCTCGCGTCCCTCTACATGTTCGTGCTCGGCACCGGCATCGGCCTGTGCATGCAGGTCCTCACCATCGCCGTGCAGAACACCGTCGACTACGCCGACCTCGGCACCGCCACCTCCGGCGTGACCTTCTTCCGCACCCTCGGCAGTTCCTTCGGCACCGCCGTCTTCGGCACGATCTACGCCAACTCCCTCGAACCCAATCTCACCGAGGGCGTCGCCGAGGCCGCCCGGATCGCTGCGGGCACCACCGACCCCGCGGCGCTCGCCCGCGCCGCGCAGAGCCCCGAGGGGCTGCGGAACCTGCCGCCCGACCAGGCCGAGCCGTTGGTCCAGGCGTACGCGGACACCCTCCAGACCGTGTTCCTGTGGACCGTGCCGGTCGCCGCGATCGGCTTCGTCGTCGCGCTGTTCCTGAAGCAGGTCGAGCTGCGCGACACCGCCCGCGAGGCCGCGCCCGACATGGGCGAGGGCTTCGCGTCCCCGACGACCAGCGGGGACAAGGCCAAGCTGCTCGAACTGTCGGTCGCCCGCATCCTGCGCCGCTCCGACTTCGACACCGCCCGCAGGATCGTCGACGCCTCGGACACCCGGCTCGACATCGCCGGCGCGTGGGCGGTGATGCAGGTGGAGCTGTACACGCGCATCGTCGGCCATGCCAGCCTCGGCCTGATCTCGGCGAGCCGCCGCGTACCGCCCGAGGTGCTGCTGCCGGTCTTCGACCGGATGGTCGACGAGGGCTTCCTGGAGCGGGACGGGAGCCTGCTCTCGCACACGCAGGCCGGGCGGCGCGAGGCCGAGGTGATCACCCGCGCCTGGGGCGAGTGGCTCACCGCACAGGTCGAGCACGAGCGCGGCCGCCCCAGCGGTCCGGAACTGCGCGCCGCGACGGACGCGATCGCCAAGCGGCTGGTCGCGGAGGACCTGGAGCAGGGGCTGCCCCGACGCGAACCGGCGGGGGCGACGGCGGCCTGAGGGCGCGGGGCGATTCGCCGGGGGCTTCGGCTCGCCGACGGGTGCGGATGTCGACTAGTCGATGAAGTCCCCGTCCACGTACACCCACGCCCCCTCGTGCCGCTCGAAGCGGCTGCGCTCGTGCAGGGAGCCCGCCCGGCCGTCGTGGGTGTAGCCGGCGACGAAGGTGACCGTGCCCGACTGGTGGAAGGCCGTTCCGTCCGTCGTCTCCCGGATCTCCAGGCCGGTCCAGCGCATGCCCGGGTCGAAGTCCACCTCGGCCGGGCGGGTCCGCGGGGCCCAGGTGCGCAGCAGGTACGCCTCGTCGCGGACGACGAAGGCGGCGTAGCGGGACCGCATCAGGCGTTCGGCGGTCGGCGCATGGGCGGTACCGGAGTGGAAGCGCCCGCAGCAGTCCCCGTACGGCTCGGGCAGCCCGCAGGGGCAGGGCGAGGCGGCGGTGACGGTGGGGGCCGCCGGGGTGCGGGCGGCGGTGGGACGAGTACTGCGACGGGTGCGACGTGCCATGCGCCCATTGTCGCGTGAGGGACGGTGGGTTCGGGCCATCGTGGGGTTCGGGCCATCGTGGGTTTGGGCCCGCGCGGTGCTTCCGGGGGGCGAGGGGCGGCCGTATATTCCTGCGCCGGACGCGCTAGTTACCGCCGGTAAAGGGGTTGGGCATGGACCGTACGGGCACCTCTCGACGCACCTTCGTGGCGGCGGGCGCCGCAGCCACCGCCGCCGCGATGGCGATCCGCACCGGCCCCGCCGCCGCGGCCGACCGGGGCTCCGCCCCCACCGTCGCCGTCCTCGGCGGCGGCGTCGCCGGACTGACCGCCGCGCACGAGCTGGCCGAACGCGGCTTCCGGGTCACGGTCTACGAGCGCCGCGCCCTCGGCGGCAAGGCCCGCTCCATGGACGTGCCCGGCAGCGCCCGGGGCGGCCGCCGGCCGCTCCCCGCCGAGCACGGCTTCCGGTTCATCCCGGGCATCTACCACAACCTCCCCGACACGATGCGCCGCATCCCGTTTCCCGGCAACGCGCACGGCGTGTGGGACAACCTGGTGGCCCCGCCGGAGATGATGTTCGCCCGCTCCGGCGCGGAGGACCTGCGCGCCCCGATTCCCTGGCCGGGGCAGCAGCCCGCCGAGCTCACCCTCGAGGACGTGCGCCGCGCGCTGACGGCGTTCGTGGAGACCGTGCGCGGCCTCCCGCTGCACGAGGCGGCGTACTTCGTGAACCGCGCCCTGGTCTTCCTGACCAGCTGCGACGAACGGCGCGACGAGGTCTGGGAGCGCACCCCGTGGTGGACGTTCACCCGGGCCGCGCAGATGTCGAACGCGTACCAGCGGATCCTCGCGATCGGCGTCACCCGCAACATCGTGGCGACCAAGGCGGAGGAGGCCAGTACGCGGACGGTCGGGACGCTCGGCGAGGCGTTCGTGTTCAACCTGCTCGGCCGCGGCGCGGACGGCCCGCCGGACCGGATCCTCGACGGCCCCACCAACGAGGCGTGGATCGACCCCTGGGTCGATCATCTGCGCACGCTGGGCGTGGAGTTCAGAGTCGGCTGGTCGCTGCGCGAGCTCGTGTACGGCTCCGGGCGGATCACCGCGGCGCTCGTCGACGACCCCGACGAGGCCCGGCACACGGTCGTCGCGGACCACTACGTCTGCGCGCTCCCCGTGGAACACGCCCGCCGCACCTGGGGCCCGGCGCTACGCGCCGCCGACCCGATGCTGGCCCGCTGCGACCGCCTCCAGACCGACTGGATGACGGGCATCCAGTTCTATCTGACGAGTCGGCCGCCGATGGTCGACGGACACGTCAACTGCATCGACTCTCCCTGGTCGTTGACCGCGATCGCCCAGGCCCGGCACTGGGCCGGCGGCTCGTTCGCGGAGGTGTACGGGGACGGCACGGTCGTCGACTGCCTGTCCGTGGACGTCTCCGAGTGGGACAAGCCGGGGATCCTGTACGGGAAGACGGCCAAGCAGTGCACCCGCGAGGAGGTCGCCAAGGAGGTCTGGGCGCAGCTGAAGGCGGCGCTCAACGACACCGGGCGCACGGTCCTGAAGGACTCCGACCTGCACTCCTGGTTCCTGGATCCGGGCGTCTCCGGCATCGGCGGGCCCCACCCGGTCAACGAGGACGAGCTGCTGATCCACCCGGTCGGGACGTACCACCTGCGCCCTTCGGCGGCGACCAGGGTTCCGAACCTGTACCTGGCCGGGGACTACGTGGCCGTACCGATCGACCTCGCGACGATGGAGGGCGCGAACACCTCCGCGCGGCAGGCGGTCAACGCCCTTCTGGACCGCACCGGTTCGACGGCCCCGCGCTGCACCGTGCGGCAGCTGTTCCGCGCCCCCGAGATCGAGGCCCTCAAGCGCCACGACCGCTTCCGCTACCGCCTCGGCCTGCCCAACAGCCTCGACCTGGGCTGACGTCGGAGCTCAGGGCCGGTACCGCAACGGATGCTCCTCCGGCACCTCGACGACGGCGATCCGCACCCCGTCCGGATCGGCCAGCCACATAGACTCAGTTATTAGGTCAGACTGCATCCATGACCGTTCTCCTTGGAAGCGAGCAGATAGAGGCCCTGTCTGTCATCCGCCTCAGTGTCAAGACTGACGAGACGACGTCCCCAGCCCGTCAGCGGGAGGCAAACGAGCGCTCAGCGAGGGCGATACCCGCGCGCATCATTGGCGAAGCGGAGGATCTGGACGTTTCCGCGTCAAAGACATCTCCCTTCGAGCGCCCACAGTTGGGACAGTGGCTTGCCGAGCCGAGCCGCTTTGACGCAATCCTGTGGTGGCGCCTCGATCGGGCAGTTCGATCGATGGCAGACATGCACGAGCTCGCCCGATGGGCACGCCATCATCGCAAGATGCTGGTGTTCGCTGAGGGTCCCGGCGGGATGCTGAAGCTGGACTTCAGGAACCCGCTGGACCCGGTGGCGGAGATCATGGTCACACTGCTGGCGTTCGCCGCGCAGATGGAGGCGCAAGCTATCCGCGAACGGGTACGGGGAGCCACTGAGGCGCTGCGCGCAATGCCGCTGCGCTGGCGTGGAGCCCGCCCCCCGTACGGGTACATGCCCGCACCCATGCCCGAAGGCGGCGGGAAGACACTCGTCCCCGACCCGGACGCCGTCGCGGTCGTGGAATTGATCATCCGAGAGTTGGTCGACGGCAGCAATCCGACGGCCATAGCGCGAAAGCTGAACACCGCCGAGCCTCCGATCCCGAGCCCTCGTGATCACTGGGCACTGAAGCGGAGCCGCACGACCGGCGGCAAGACGGGCGGCAAGGCTTACGTGTCGGGCTCAGAGGTGGAGCGCTTCAAGTGGGGTTCGGCGTCGATCAACGCGCTCCTGCGGTCCCCCACGCTGTTGGGCTACAAGCTGCACCGGGGAGCGCCTGTGCGGGACGCGAGCGGCAAACCTGTCCTGGCGACACCAGAGCCCATCCTGACCCGCGAGGAGTACGACAACATCGGAGCACTGTTGGACTCCCGGGCCCGCGACACCCGTCCCGTGGAGCGGAGCGACACGAATGCGCTCCTACTCCGTGTCGTCCACTGCGCCGGCTGCGACGGGCGCATGTACTACACGAAGGCCAGCGGCAAGCGAAAGACCAACATCTACGGATGCCGCGCCGCCGCGCAGGGGCGCGTGTGCAACCAACCCGCGACGATGAAGGCGGAATGGCTGGAGGAGTACGCGGAACGACAGTTCCTTGCCGTCGCCGGATCCTTGGAAGTCATCGAGATCCGCAAGATTCCCGGCTACGACCCCGGTCCAGAGATCAGCGAGATCACTGATGAACTCGACGCGCACATGGAACAGTCGGGACGGTTCCGGTCGGTTGCTGGTAAGCGCGTCTGGGAGGCCAAGGCAACGGCGTTGGAGACACGGCTCGAAGAGCTGGAGGCAACACCGCGCCGACCCCCGAGGGAGGAAACCGTCCGTACAGGCCGGACCTACGCCGACGTGTGGGCTGCTCAGACCCCCGCCGGCCGCCGCAACATGCTGTTGGATGCCGGAGCTCGCGTAGACGTCCGCCAAGGCCGCGGAGGCGGTCGGTATGGAGCCGATGAGTCCCGCTTGACGTTCACGCTTGCCCAGCATGCCGACCCGGAGGCGGAGGCACTGGAAGAGGCGCGTCACCAAGCGGAGCTGTAAGCCGGTCCGGCAGACAAGGGGGCCCACATCATGGGCCCCCTTCGTGCTGTCAGTCGCCGGCCGACGTCGACCACGGCCCCGCGGGCGGACGCTCGGGCAGCTTCGCTCCGGGGCGACGTAGGTACCAGCGGACGAACTCCCGAAGCACCTTGCCGCGTGGACTCCTCCCGTCGGGGTGCATGGCCTTCGTGGCGTCGAGGAAGGGCTCCCACTCGTCGTCGGGCATCCGAACGCGACGCGGAGTGTCGTACTCACCATCAGGCTGTTCAGTCATGGCACCACCGTAGCGACTTCGTAGCCACAAGGCGACCCGCCCAACGCGCCATCTCGTAGCTACAAGAAACCTTCGCAAGTCGCTTGCTTTGTAGCTACAAGCGGGTCTCGCTTTGTGGCCACAAGGAACGGCAAAGGGCCCGCTGATCTTGGCGGAGCGACGGGCCCTTTGACTCCAGCGAAGGAGCGTCCACCATGCTTACACACCCCAACGCCCTCAGTGTCGACGTTGCCACCCTCACCCCTGCGCAGCGCGACGGGGTGGCCTGCCTCGTCTGCGCCGAAGAGGACGGCTGCATGACCCCCGCCGGCTTCGTGGACGGGTGCCAGGTGTTCGCGCACCCTCACTGCCTCGACGGCCACACCAACGGCTTCGTTGCCGTCATTGGCGACACGTCGACGCCGGAGGCGCTGGACGAGACGCGCGCGTTCGCCCTCGACGTCGCGGACCGCCTCCGCTTCCCGGTGCGCGTCCTCGTCGGCATGCACCACGACGTCGAGTCGTACGAGGGGTCCGTGACCCTGGACTCCGCCTTCGACGACGTGGCGTCCGCGGTGCTTGCGACGGAGGCGCGGGAGGCCGACCGGATGTGCCTGGACTTCGCGGCGATCGCGTCGTTCTCGTGGGACACCCAGTGCGGCCACTGTGGGGAGGAGGACCCGACCGCCCAGCCGCGCCGCTTCGGGAATGAGTGGACCACCAGCGTCTGTGACTCGTGCTTCGCGATGTCCCGCGCCGCCTGACCGCCCTCGTCGACCGGAGCCCCGTCCGCCACGCCGGCTGACGGGGCTTCGTGGTGTCGAACTGGCCTGGAGGCGTGCCAGATTCGACACGGGCGTCTGAACGGCGTTTGCGCTGGTCAGCGAGGGTTTCTAGGGTCTCTTCTTCTCTTCTAGTGTCAGATTGGAAGAGAATTTAAGAAAGCCTAGAGACCCTCTATAGGGTTTCCGGAAGTGACGTTCAGTTTGGCGGTTTGGCTTCGGTTCGACCCTCCGGGGAGGACGCGGCTCCCGACGGTTGCCGCTCCACGTCGCCGCCTCCCGGCCAGACTCGGTGCCAGAGTGCCCGAACAGACCCCTACTTCTATTTTCTCTAACACGCGTTAAGGAGAAAGAGAAAAAGCCAGTTGGTCGGGCACTTTGGACCCCGGTTCCGACCCTGCACCTCCGGCCGACGTCGAGCGCGGGGAGGGGTGGGGATGGCATGGTCTCGCATGCTGAGATGAATAGCATGATTCGGTAAAGAATCAGAGTGTAAATGCCTCAAAGTCGCGATTTCGCGTTACATGCACCACATAACTAAGGTAGAGGGGCAGTGCGACGCCAGCGTGTAGCGCGGCGTCCCTCCCTCGTCTGCTGCGCCCCCGTCCACCTCTCGCGGGCGGCGCTGCCCCTGCGACGTCGAGCCGCCGAGCCTGCCGCGTTCTCTCCTCCGCGCGCGATCGGCTGGATCCGCCGCAGGGGCTCTGACTTCGAAGCGCTGTCCGACGGACGGCGCTTCTTTCCTTTGCCTGTACCCGATTGAACGTTGGGACGACAGAACTCCGGAGAACCCATGCGCACCCATGACGTACTGACGCCACCCCGTCGCGAGTGTCCTGACTGCGGGCGGAGCCTGCCCGTGACGGCGGACTACTTCCATAAGGACAGCCTTCGAGTCGACGGCTTCAAGCGGCGCTGTGCCGACTGCTGCAACGCGACTGCGCGTCGCAACTACGCACAGGACCCGCAGAAGTTCGCTGAGCGGGTCCGTGAGCGTCGACGGGAGCGCACGGCGCACTTCGAGTCGATCGGCCGCTACGAGGCAGCCTGAGAGGCGCTCAGACCCCTTCCCGAGCTCCTTGGAGTCCGTAGAGGACCTGGAGGCGGAGGTCGAATCCTCTACTCCCGCCCCGGTCCTCTACGACGACCACGGACCGATCAGGGACATGTCCCCCATCGAAACGCCCATCCCCGAGCCGAAGGCGGCCGACGTCTTCCCGCACTCGCGCGCAGCACACCTCGACTACAGCGCCCCCACTCCGGCGGCGCCCATCCCCAACGCCACCCCGGGCGACCCTGAGCCGCCCGTGTGGCGCTACTGACAGAGAGGTACAGACGTGGAACCCAATGAGCAGACTTCTCAGCAGCCACACCCCGCGGAGCTGGAGCTCATGAAGCTCCGTGCCGGTCTGGCTGCCGGCCTCACAGTCGAGCAGAGCGCCCGGCTCAACGGCTCGACGGCCGACGAACTCAGCGCCGACGCAACGGCCTTCGCAGCGGAGCTGAACGCGGCCAACCCGACGCCTCCGGCGCCGCGCTCCGGTGGTCCCCGCGGGGGCGACGCCGGATGTGGAACAGGCACGGTCGCTGCGGGTGCCGCTGCGTACCGGGCGCGGCACGGCCTGGATGACGAGGGCAAGCGGCCCGAGAGGAAGCCCCTCCCGACGTCCACCCGCAATCTGTTTACGGAGAACCGGGCTACCTGGGAGTGTCGATGACCGTCGCCGGCTGACGTCAGGATTCGGCCCTGACGGGCGGGTGGACACGCTTAAGGGGCGGCCTCCGCGAGACCGCCCCTTTGGGCGTTGCTAGTGGCTGCGCTTCAGGTAGCTAAGCGCGGCGAGCCCCGCAGCGCCGGCTACGCCGAGAGCGACGCCGCCACTCTTCAAGGCGTCCAGCGGCGAGCCGTTGAGCAGAGTTACCACGGTGAAGGCGAAGAGGCCGACGAGAGCGGCGCTGAGCGCCACGATCGCCAGGTCACGGCCAGGATGAGTGCAAGCCTGGGGCGTCGCCTGAGTGGTAGTCATGAAGTTGTCCTCCTGCGTGGTCTGCGTGCGGGCACATCGAATCGCGGCACGGCGGGACGCCGTAGCGATCTGATGCGACGCGCGGCAGGCTCTACGGAGCCTGGGAACGACCGGTTGCCGTTCGCCCTGCGCGCAAGGGAGCAAACACAGACCCTCCAAAAGGGCGTGAGGACAGACTCCTTCACAGTAGCAGGACCAACGGACGGGCTGCAGGACGTAGTTCAGGCGCCAATGCGTCCGGTTTGCTGGCCATGACGCCAGCGCTCACAACGCCTGACCAGGGGGGTGACCCCCTGCCGGCCACCCTCCAGACCGTTAAGGTGCTGGGCCTCGCGCCCTGTACGGGTCTGGGGGATCTGGAAGCGCGCGCCGGACCCCGTTCCGCGGGAGGCCGGGAGACGGCCACGCAGCCCCCTCTAGGACTTGTCCGGCCGATCATGTTCGGAGCCGGAGTGGATCTATCCTGAGCGGCCAGGGAGGGGTGCTGTGGAGCGGGATGTTCAGTTGGTGCGGGACTTGGTGGCGGCCTCGCCGGGCTTCGAGGACCTGTTTGATGCTCACGTCTTCAACGAGCACGGTGTCCTGTCCCACGTGTTCTTCTGGGATGTCGTTCAGGAGACCGTCGCGTCGTTCCTCGGCGGGGATGAGACAGACTGGCGTGTCACGCTGCGGTTCCTGGAAGAGCAGCTTCGGCTCGACGTCCCCGAAGTGACCAAGGTGATTGTCACCTCGTTCCTCTTCAGTCTGCCGTGGCCGGACCAGCCCGGATACGGCCTTGTCAACCACCTTGGTCCCACCATGAGCGCGCGGTTCGCCGCGATCCGACCATCCGGTTAGGACCTGTCCGGTCGCGCTGGTGACCACTCCGTGTCCAGCCCGTTGATGGGGGCATGGGGCGGGGTGATCTGACGGATGTCGAGTGGGAACAGCTGCGGCCGTTCCTGCCGGTCAGCAACAGGCGTTGTGGCCGGTGGCGGGATCACCGGCAGGTGATCGACGGGATTCTGCACCGGGTGCGGACCGGCGTGCAGTGGCGTGACCTCCCTGAACGGTTCGGGCCGTGGAAGACCGTCTACGAACGGCACCGGCTGTGGTCGGCCGACGGCACGTGGGAGCGTCTGCTCCAGCAGGTCCAGGCCGCGGCCGACGCCGCAGGCGAGATCGACTGGGACGTCTCGGTCGACTCCACCATCGTTCGTGCGCATCAGCATGCGGCGGGTGCCCGCACCGACCCGCCGCCGCCCTCGCTTCAAAGGGGGCCGAAGGGCCAGAACATCAGGACGAGACGCCGTGGCAGAGCCTGTACGCCCGCCTGGTGGAGGTGGTGCTGGAGGCGAGGGCCTGGGCCGCTCGAGGGGCGGGTTCACCACCAAGATCCACCTGAGCGCGGACGGCCGCTGCCGCCCTCTGTCTTTGATCGTCACACCAGGTCAGCGGGCGGACTGCACACAGTTCAAACCGGTGCTGGAGAAGGTCCGCGTCCCGAAGATCGGGCCGGGCAGGCCCCGCAAGAAGCCCGACAGCGTCGCCGCCGACAAGGCATACAGCAACGGGCCCTGTCGTGAGTACCTACGGCGCCGAGCTATCCGGCACACGATCCCGGAGAAGGCCGACAGCCAGGCCGCCCGCCTACGCAAGGGCTCACGTGGCGGGCGGCCACCCGGCTTCGACGAAGAGCGGTACAAGAAACGCAACACCGTCGAGCGCGCCATCAACCGGCTCAAGCAGCACCGGGCGGTAGCCACGCGCTACGACAAGCGCCGCTACGTCTACCTGGGCACCGCCACCGCCGCAGCCCTCACCATCTGGCTCCGCACATGATCGGCCGGACAAGTCCTAGGGGGTACTGGGAAGCGTCGCGGGCCCTAAGTGTTACCCGCCGCTACCGCCTGACGGATACGAACTTTGCAGGTCAAACGGCTGTAAGTGTTACACGCCCCTTGCTAGACTGGAGCCATGATGAGGACGGAGCGGAAGTGCACGCGGTGCGGAGGCGACATGCCGATCACCGCTCGCGCGGACGCCCGCACGTGCTCCACCCGGTGCAGGGTTGCCGCGCATCGAGCGGCGAAGAGGAACGCGCTCCCGGACGAGCTGAAGACCCGCGACAGGTGGGTCCGGCGCTCCGCGGCGAAGGTCCCCCTGACGGTCGGCGACATGCCGGCCTCGTCGACGGACCCGCGGACCTGGAGCAGCTACAAGGACGCCGTCGCCTCGTCGGCCGGCGTCGGTCTCCGCTTCGTGCTTAGCGACGTTGACGACGTCGTGTGCATCGACCTGGACCACTGTCTCAACCCGCTCACCGGGCGACTCGCTCCGTGGGCCGCAGCCATCCTCCGCGACGCGGGCGCCACCTACGTAGAGGTGTCCCCGTCCGGCGACGGACTGCACATCTGGGGTCGCGCTGACGTCCGACAGGGACGCCGCATCCGACGCTCCGACGGTACGGCCGTGGAGATCTACGGGACCGGCCGGTACATCGCAATGACGGGACGCCGACACGGCAACGCCCCGTCAATCCTCGCGAACGTCTCGACGCTGGTTACCGGGCTGACTTGCTGACGCCAGCACGCTGACGGCCCCGCACGACTTCTAGGCGGAGGTCGTAGTAGGCGCGCACCGTCTTCCGGGCCTCACGCAGTAGCACGGGTGCCCGCTTGAAGACGAGGAGCAGCGCGCAGAACGCCGCAGTTAGCACGCCGACGAGCCATCCGTAGGTGTCCATCCGGTCCTTCAACCCTTCTTGCGGGGCCGGACCGGGCATGGGCGCTCGATCCGACCCATGCGAACTGATGCATGGTCGAACCGAGGTCGCCCCCTGACGTGAGGTTCGTGCGTTGGATTACCAATCCGTCGCTGCGTTCCAAGACGAGTCTCGAAAGGTCTTGCAGGCAGTGCTCGCGCGCACAGTACGAGAAAGGCCGTCAGGTGCCGCCTCGTTTACGCGCGTTCCGAATCTAGCAGAGCTTGGGAGGGTTGATGGCCGGACGAGGCCCCGCACCGAAGGACCCCGCGAAGCGCCGCCGGCGCAACTGACCCAAACGCTCATCAGAGGCCCGCAGCCGACCTGCTGCGGGCCTTTGTCGTATCCCCAGAGAGGCGACATCATCTCAGCCCTTGACGACCGATGCCCGCGAGACGGGTGCCCGTTCATGCCGATGCTCGTCATGATCGACGGAAGCGCTCTTCCTGCCGTGCACTGCTCCCACGCCTGCGCTGACTACCGCTGGTTGGAGCGCATGCTCGCGGACGCCCCAGCAACACCGGAGACGGCCGCAGCGCTGGAGGTACTCGACGACCTTCGCCGGCTGCTCGACGCTCGACGTGAACCGTCGGACATCGGCCCGCTACTGGGCGGTGCGTGATGGCAGACCTGGACATCGTCGGCAGTGCTGGCGTAGACGTCGTTCCGATCGCGCCGCAGTTCCATGCGAAGCTGCAGGCGATCGTTCTTGCTGCCGCGGACCGCGTCGGCCGTGACGCCGGCGAGCGCATGGGACGGGCGATCTCCAACCACATCGTGGTGTCGATCCCTAACGCGGTGATCCAGGGTGGCGCGGCTGCCGCACGCGCCGCAACGCGCCAGGGATCAGACACGGGTGGCGCCTTCGCCCGGTCGCTCAAGGCGCGACTTGAAGCCGCCTTCCGCGCCATGCCGAAGCTGGACGTCCGGCTCTCTGATACGGGTGTGGACGCCCAGCTTGCGCGGCTTCGTGCCCGCATGGAGACGCTCGCCGGTAAGCGCATCGACGTTGACGTCGACGTCGCTGCCGCGGAAGCGGAAGTGAAGCGGATCGAAAAGGAGTTGGAGCGTCTCGGCGCCCAGCACCCGAACATCGCTGTCCGCGCCGACACCGCGACCGCTCGCGCGGCACTGGCGGAGCTCCGGGCCGAGATCGCGGCCGTCGACGCGAAGGACATCAACCTTGACGTTGACGTCGACACGACCGGCGCGCGCTCCGCCCTGATGTCGTTGGGTATTCAGATGCTCGCCCTGACGGCCATCCCGCTGGGGGGCCGGTGCTCGCTGCGGGTCTCGGCAGTGTCGTCAGTATGGCCACGGCTGCCGGCGCAGGCTTTGGAGCCTTCGCCCTGGCTGCTGTCCCCGCCGTGAAGGGCGTGGGGGACGCGCTTGCTGCGCAGACGGCTGCGCAGCAAGCGGCGACGCAGGAGACGAACGCGGGCATCAACGCCGACGTCCAGTCGCAGCAGCGCGCGCTTCAGATGGCTGCCGCTCAGCAGCAGCTCGCCTCCGCGCACCGTCAGGCGGCGACGGCCATTGCCAACGCCAACGACGGCGTGACGCGCGCTGAGCGCTCACTCGCCGACGCGCAGCGCGCGGAGCACCAGGCACAGGAGGCGCTGACGTCGGCCCGCAAGACTGCCGCGCAGCAGCTTCGAGATTTGAACGGCCAGCTTGCAAACGGTGCCCTCGACCAGCGTGAGGCCGCGCTTCGCGTGGAGGAGGCAGAGCTCCGTCTCCAGGAGGTGCGCAGCAACCCGAAGGCGACGCAGCTCCAGATAGCTCAAGCACAGCTCGTCTTCGACCAGGCGCAACACCATGCGCGCGAGCAGGAACAGGACTACAAGGATCTCCAGCGGTCCGCCGAGCAGCAGCGCAAGGCCGGCGTAGCCGGATCCGACGTGGTGCGTCAGGCTCAGGAGCGCCTCGCCAACGCGCAGCGCAACACCCGCGTCCAGGCGGAGGCACTGGCAAAGGCGCAGCGCGCGGTAGCGACGGCTCACCTCCAGGCCGCGGACGCCATCAAGTCGGCAGAGCGCGGCATCGCTGCCGCCCGGCTCTCGTCCGCCCGCGTGACTCAGACGTCGACGAGCAAGGCTGAGGAGCACCGAAAGGCACTGGCGAAGCTCACCCCCGAGCAGCGCGAGCTTTACGACTCGATCGCCGGCCCGAAGGGCATCAAGTCCGCCTTCGCGGACTGGCAGAAGACCCTCCAGCCACACACCCTCCCGATCTTCACGAGGGGAGTGGAGGGGGCGAAGTCGTCCCTGCCCGGCCTGACTCCGCTCGTCATCGGGGCAGCCACCGCCATCCAGACCCTGATGGACAAGGCTTCCGCGGAGCTGAAGACGCCGTTTTGGCAGGAGTTCAAGGCCGACCTCAAGGACAACGTTGAGCCGGCGATCGTCGGCTTCGGCGTCGCCTTCGGCCAGGTCGTCAAGGGTGTGGCGGGCATCATCGACGCCTTCCTCCCGAAGATGGACGGCATCGCTTCGCGGTCCGACTCGATCACGGGCCGGTTCGCACTCTGGGCGACGAAGCTCAAAGGGTCGCCGGACTTCGAGCGGTTCCTGAAGTACGTCAAGGACACTGCGCCTTCCGTCGAACGGGTCATCAGCTCCGTTTTCGGGGCGTTGCTCTCGACGGCTCAGGCGTTGCGACCAGCATCAGACGCAACGATGGCCGCTCTGGCTCCGTTGTTCGACGGCATTTCGTGGCTCGCGGAGAATATTCCCGAACTCGTCGTCTACCTCTGGGCGATGTGGGCAGCCAACAAGGCGATCGTCATCGGAATGGCGGCGTTCGGCGCCGCAATGGCGCTATACAACGCCGTTGTACTGACGGCGCAAATCGTCACCGGTGGTTGGGCTCTGGCGCTGAGCTCGACGGGCATCGTTCCGATTATCCGAGCCATCGTTCTGGTGATCGGTCTCCTTGTCGCGGCCGTCATCTACGCCTACAACAACTGGGACTGGTTCCGGGAGACCGTCGACACCGTGGCGGGCGGCATCAGTACCGCGATCTCGTGGCTCTGGAACACCATCCTGAAGCCCGTCTTCGACGGCATTTGGTGGGGGATCAAGAAGATCGGCGACTTCGCCATGTGGCTGTGGGAAGTCGCGATCGGACCTGCCTTCCGCTTCATTGGGAAGCTCGCGCAGTGGTTGTTCACTGCCCTCGTGACGGTGGTACTCCTCCCGATCTGGCTGGTGATCAAGGCACTCGGAGCCGTAGCAATGTGGCTCTGGGAGAACGCGATCGGGCCGGCGTTCCAGGCCATCGGAGCCGTCGCAATGTGGCTGTGGGACCACGTCATATCTCCGGTCTTCGGGTGGATCGCCGAGAAGGTGAAACTCGTCTGGGACCACGTCCTGAAGCCGAAACTCCAGGAGTGGAAGGAGAAGTTCGAACTCCTCGCCGCCCTCCTCAAATGGTTCTGGCAAACCCGCGTTTCGCCGATCTTCGGATGGATCGCAGACAAGGCAGGGTGGCTGTACGACAAGGCCATCAAGCCCGCGTTCGACAGCATCATGAAGGCTGTCCGCATGGTCGCCGACTCCTTCGAGGAGGCAAAGGGCTTCATCGACGAAGCGTGGACGGAAGTCCAGAACATCGCGAAGAAGCCCGTCAGGTTCATCATTGAGCACGTCTACAACGGCGGAATCGTCCCGTTGTGGAACAAGGTCGCCGACATCACGGGCGCGGATAAGCTGAAGCCTCTCGACCTCCGCGGATTTGCACGAGGTGGCATCCTCCCCGGCTCTTCTTCGTGGAGAGGCGGAGACACGCACCTCCGCCCGATGCGCGAGGGCGAAGGCGTCTACGTCTCGGAAGCGATGCGCGACCCTTACGAGCGAGCCCGCCTCTTCGCGGTGAACAAGGCAGCGATGAACGGGCAGAGCCTCTCCCGCTTCCAGAGCCAGGGCTACGCAGAGGGCGGCATCGTCGGATGGCTGAAGGACCGAGCCAGCGACGCAGCCGACTTCTTCAGTGACCCGACGAGCGTCTTCCGCAAGGCGAAGGAACTCGTCATGGGTCAGATGACGTCGCTGCTCACCAACCCATGGGCGCGCGAGAGGGCCAACATGCCGCGGAAGATGCTCGACAGCCTGAAGGACAAGGCGCTCGACTTCCTCGGCTTCGGCGGAGGACCGGGCGGAGCCGGCGGAGGCGGATGGGCGAAGCCCGTGGACGCTCCGTACGGCACTCCCTTCGGTAAGCGCGGCTCGATGTGGGCGTCCGGCCGACGCGGTGGTCTCGACTTCCCTGCGGCCGTCGGCGCAGCCGTGAAGGCCGTAGCCAGC
This sequence comes from Streptomyces solicamelliae, assembly GCF_045348655.1. Lineage (NCBI taxonomy): Bacteria > Bacillati > Actinomycetota > Actinomycetes > Kitasatosporales > Streptomycetaceae > Streptomyces > Streptomyces solicamelliae. The sequence continues at coordinate 5,983,400 of NZ_CP160404.1, read as the reverse complement.
GGACGCGTCAGCATGGCGCAGAGCGGCGGGCCCTACGGCAACCACGTGATGGTCAACCACGGTGGCGGCCTGACGTCGCTGTACGCACACCTCTCGCGGATCCTGACGACGGTCGGCAAGACCGTGCAGCAGGGTCAGACGATCGGCCGCGTCGGTGCGACGGGCAACGTCACCGGGCCTCACCTCCACCTGGAGGCGCGGCTCAACGGGCGCTCCGTCGACCCGATGACGTACCTCGCGGGTGGCGGTGGAGGTAGCGGCGGCTCGGGTGTCCAGCGCTGGCGCGGAGTCGTGCAGCAAGCGCTCCGCATGACGGGCAACCCGGCCGGTTACACGGACCTCACGCTTCGACGGATGCGGCAGGAGTCGGGCGGCAACCCCAACGCCGTGAACAACTGGGACATCAACGCGAAGAACGGCACGCCATCGGTCGGCCTCATGCAGCTCATCCGACCGACGTTCGACGCCTACGCCGGCCACATGCGCGGCGTCGGCCCGAAGCTGCACGGCGTCAGCACGAACCCGCTGGCCAACGTGTACTCGTCCATGCGCTACGCGATGAGCCGCTATGGATCGCTGCCGACGGCATACGGCAGGCCAGGCGGCTACGCGACGGGCGGCTTCCCGGAGCTCGGCGAGCTCTCGTGGGTCGGCGAGAACGGCCCGGAGCTCGTCCGCTGGCTCCACCCCGCGCAGGTCTACAGCAACCGTGACTCTCTGGCGATGGCCCGGGACGCAGCGAGCCTGAAGGCACTGCCCGGAGCCGGGAGCGTTGGCACACCGAACATCACCGTCGAGTCCCACACCTACCTGGACGGCCAGGAAGTGACCGGCATCATCGACCACCGCATCAAGGTCTACGACACGGACACTGCCGCCGCACTCAACACCGGAGGGTACGTCTGACGCACACCACAAGCGGCCCGCTTCCGACCTGGAGGCGGGCCGCTCCCGTACCACTGACGAGAGGACAACACCATGAACAGCGCTCCAGCGAAGAGCCAGCACGTTGCCTGCGCCCACTGCGGGGCCGACGTCGAGCAGAAGAGCGGCCGGGGACGCGTGCGCCGGTTCTGCACGCCTGAGCACGGGAAAATGTGGCGACGTCGAGCCCGCTTCTACGGCTGGATCTGACGGTCTAGGCGGAAATCTCGCTCATCAGCATCCGCAGCGTCAATGAGTGTTTCTCCGGAGGGAGCTGAGCCATCGCGGACGTGGCGTAAGCCAAGCCGCCGGCCTTGTCGCCTGCTCTCGCGAGCATGAGGCCCCGGTGCAACTCCAGGTGCGTGGAGAACCGGGGCAGCTCGTCCGGCAGTTCGGCACGCGACTGGTCCTGTGCTTCGATCGCGCCTTTCTCGTCCCCGAGCCGCGCCAGAAGCAACGACCGGAAAACGTTCAGGCGCCACCACGGCACCGCGTAGTCGCTGGTCTGCTCGTAGCTGCCGGAGTGATCGAAGATGCGCCGGCCCTGTGTGTCCAGGGCAAGAGCCGTAGCACGGTCACCCCGCAGTGCGGCAGCGTGCGCCTTGCCGTAGATCGCGTTCAGGAGGCCGAGAGAAGGACGGTCTGTGACGGCGATGGCTTGATCCGCCAGGACATCCGCCACGCCTAGGGACGCTCCCTCATATCCGAGTGCGATGGCTGCGCGACCACGCACCCACACCCGCGCGTCATCGTCGCCGGACTGGTCGGCGGACTGTGCAGCCATGCGGTACCAGTGGACCGCCTTCGAGCCGTCGGAGCCGGGGAATGTCTTGGCATACAGCGTCATGAGCCGCGACGCCACGGACCAGAGACGCGGGTCGTCGAGCTGCTGCTGAACGACGACGAGTTCACCGGACACACGGCGCTGGATGTCGGCCGCCCCAAGACTCATGTACTCCGTGCCGTAGGTGGCGAGCTTGGCCTCCCACTCGTCGACGGATGGGCCTCCGGCGAGCCGGGCCGCGAAGCCGGCACTGAGGAGGTCTGAGGCAACCACGGGAGCTATCGCGGCCCCCACGGCATCGGTCAGGAACGTACGGCGCTTCACTTCACCCTCTAAGACCGCTAGGGGCACGTCCAGGACGGCCGACAGACACCGGAGGTAGAAAGGCCCCGGCGTCACCTTGCAACGCTCCCAGCGGCTGACGTACTCCCGATCGAGGTTCGTCCTGAAGGCGTCGTTGATCTCGGACGCTAGTCTCCCCTGGCTCCACCCGTGAGCCTCACGCAGATCCTTAATCAGTTTCCCGATCGCCATGACCCCAGTGTGCCCCTACAGATGCCCCTAGACAGCGAGATAAGGAGGGTACGGGGGTACATGCCCCTACCGATGCCCCTACGGCTGACGCCGCCTCAGACCGACCATCAGGGCGGGAACCAAAGGGGACGGTGAGTCATGGTCGGAGACTTGGATCCTGATCGCTACGCCGCGGACAGGAGTGGACGCATTGGGTGCCTGGTGGACGTCGTCCACGGAACTGCCTACCTCCGTCCTCCGGGCGGGGGACGGGAATGGCACGTCGACATGGGCGAGTTGCGCCCGTTGACGGCCGAGGAAATGGCGCAGATCGAAGTGTTCACGACGCCGGTAGCGGGGTCGTCGTGACGCGGGCCGTCCTCCGGTACGTCTCGCACCGGATCACCGCGCACCCCGACTCGGATCCCGCGGTGTCGGCCCGGTGTCTGCACGGCGACTGCCCGTGGGAAGTTCATGCGCGATCCAGCGCTAAGGCCGTGGATGTCGAATGCATGCAGCACACCGGGCTCACCGGGCACGGCATCTTCGCGCGCACCTATGAGGACGTCGCCGTCGTCGTCCGCAACGAATGAAACTCCGCTCCCTCGGCAGAGAACCCCCGTCGGCGCCGAGGGAGCGGGCTAGGCCCGCCTGGAGCTGCTCGCGACAGTCCGGGCGGAGAGCGGGCGGGGCGCGGCAGCGGATATGAGGTCGGCTCCGTGTCCCGTCCGTGCATGAGCCGGCGCGGACGCACTGACGCAGCCCCCGTCATCCTCCCTGCGGAGGGTGGCCGGGGCCTTCGTGTGCCCTCAGTTCAGAGGGTTGGCCGGTAACGCAACGGGTGATCCTCCGGGACCTCCACGATAACGATTTCGTGTCCGTCCGGATCGGCCAGCCACATCTCGACCAGCCCCCACGGCTCCACCACGGGCTCCCGCAGGATCTCCGCGCCGCGCGCCACCAGCTCCCGGTGCGCGGCGCGGACGTCCGCGACCTGGAGCCAGACCCGCAGCTCGGGCGGGGGCGGTGCGGTCGCCCGGCCGGACAGCTCCAGGAAGCCGCCGCCGAGGAAGTACACGGTGCCCCGCTCCGTGCCCGTGCCGAACTCCCGGTACACGGCCAGGCCCAGGGTCTCGCCGTAGAACCGGCGGGAACGCTCCGGGTCGGCCGGCCGGAGCAGGATCCTGCTGCTCAGTACGTGCATGACGGCAGCGTACGAGAGCGCGCGGCCCGCAGCCTGCCACCTCGCCGCAACGGCTGGGTACCGACTCCATGGACGGCCGACGAACACCTTTACGACGCTCGGGTCGCCGCCTAACCTCGCGCCCCATGACCTCTCCTGGCACTCGTCTTCGCAGAGCGGCGGCCGCGCTGGCCACGGTCCTGCTGCTGGCCGCCGGCCTGGTCGGCGCCGGTCCCGCGGCGGCGGGCCACGCCGTGGCCGGCACCGGCTCGTCGTCCGCCGACCCGCCCGCCGTCGTCGTCCCGATCCAGACCACCGGTCCGGCCGACAAGCGGTTCAACCTGGTGGTCATGGGCGACGGTTACACCGCGGGCGAGCTGGGCGCGTTCCGGGCCGACGTCGACAAGCACCTCAACGTGCTGTGGAGCATCGAGCCGTTCGCCTCGTACCGCCCGTACATCAACGTGTGGGCGGTCGAGGTCGCCTCGCCGGAGTCCGGCGTCGACTGCGACCCGGGCCTGGACGCGCCGCTGCGGGACACCGCGCTCGGCATGGCCTTCTGGGGCGGCTGCAACCCGTCGAGCGTGCAGCGGCTGCTCACCGTGGACAGCCGGCTCGCGGGCCGGCTCGCCGACCTCGTTCCCGGCGCGACCCCGCTGAACCGGCAGATCGTCGCGCTCGCCAACAGCGACACCTACGGCGGCGCGGGCGGCAGCTACGCCACCGCCTCCGGCGGCAACGCCCTGTCGGCGCTCATCACCCCGCACGAGATCGGCCACTCGCTCGGCGGGCTCCAGGACGAGTACGACTACTACGGCCGCGGCGTGCCCGGCGGCGCGTACGAGGGGACGGAGCCGGACTCCGCGCACCACACCCTGCTCACCGAGCGGCAGATGAAGGAGCAGCGCGCCAAGTGGTGGCGCTGGCTGGGCGAGGAGAGCGAGTCCGGCGGGGTCGTCGGCCGGCACGAGGGCGGGATGTACAGCACGAAGGGAGTCTGGCGGCCCAGCCGGCACTCGCTGATGAAGACCCTCGGCTACGCCTTCGACCAGGTGGAGCGGGAGGTGATGGTGCAGGCGATCTCCGCGCGGGTGAACCTCGTCCAGGACCACACGCCCGACTCCGCCCCGATCGGCGCGGACCGGACGGTCTGGGTGGACACCCTGCACCCGGCCGGCGGCGAACTCGCCGTCGTCTGGCGGCTGGACGGCCGCCGGCTCGACACCGGGAACGCCCGCACCGTCGACCTGCGCCGGCTGGACCTCTCCCCCGGCGCGCACACCCTGACCGCCACGGTGACCGACCCGACGCCGTTCGTCCGCGACCCGGCGATCCGGTCCTCCCCGGCGCTGACCCGGACGGTGAGCTGGACGGTGGACCCGGCGCTGACGACCGAACCGCAGCCCGTCGTACCGGCGTTCACCGGTCACACCTCCACCGCGAGCCCGGTGGGCGGGCGGACCGTGGTCCACGCCGACACCACGCACCCCGTGGACCGTGCCCTGCCGGTGCGGTGGCGGCTGGACGGCCGGGACGTGTCGAATCCGGGCAATGACCGCGATCTGGACCTTCGTTCGCTGCGGCTCGCGGCGGGGACACACACGCTGACGGCACGGATCCCGGGCTCCGCGGCCGAGTTGAGGTGGACCGTGGACGCCCGGCCGGCGACGGCCGCGTACGAGCTGTCGAAGCCGCTGCGGACCGTCCAGCGGCCGGGCCGGCCCGTCGAGTACGTCTACGACGGCCCGTTCACCATGCGGCTGACCGCGCGGGACGACCGCGAGGGCCATGTCGTCACCCAGTTCCGGGTCGACGGCGACGGCTGGTACACGTACTACGGCTGGCCGACCGACGCGGACGCGCCGTTCCGCTTCACCCCGTCGGGCACGGAGGTGGACGGCCTGGTGTACGGGAAGCTGGGCCGCAGCCGAGCGGTGCCGTGGGACGACGCGACGCCGGACTACGGAACGCACCGGATCGAGTACCGCACGATCGACGCCGCCGGGAACACCGGGGCGGCGAGGAGCTTCCTCGTCACCCTGACGCCCCCGGCGGGTCGCTGATCCTCCGGTCGTGTACGGCCCGTGAGCCCTACGGCTTGCGGGCCACCGCGGCCCAGCCGGGGATCGGCTCGTCGCCGGCGACCGGGACGGGCTCGCCCAGCTCCGCGTGCCAGTCCGCGGTGAGGGTGACGCCCGGCTCGACGAACTCGAGGCCGTCGAAGAAGCGGGCCAGCTCGTCGCGGGAACGCGGCCGCAGCGTCAGCCCGCGCGCCTTGTACATGCCGACGGCCTTCGCCGCGCCCTCCGGGTCGAAGTCGCCGGTGACATGGGACAGGACGAGGTAGCTGCCCGAAGGGAGCTTCTCGACGAGCTTCCGGACGATGTCCTCGGCACCGTCCTCGTCGCCGACGAAGTGCAGCAGGGCGAGCATCGAGAGCGCGATCGGCTGCGTGAAGTCAAGGGTCTTTCCGGCCCGTTCGAGGATCTCCTCGGGGTCACGGGCGTCCGCCTGGATGTACTCGGTGGCGCCTTCAGGCGTGGAACGCAGCAGCGCGGCCGCGTGGGCGAGCACGATCGGGTCGTTGTCGCAGTAGACGATCCGCGACTCGGGCGCGACCCCCTGGGCGATCTGGTGGAGGTTGGGCTCGGTCGGGATGCCGGTGCCGATGTCGAGGTACTGCCGGACCCCGTGGGTGGCCAGCCAGCGGATGGCCCGGTGCATGAACGCCCGGTTGACCAGCGCCATTTCGCGGCCGCGCGCGTCGACCGTCAGCAGCTGACGGGCCATCTCCTCGTCGACCGGGTAGTTGTCCTTGCCGCCGAGGAACCAGTCGTACATGCGCGCGGGGTGCGGCTTGCTGGTGTCGATGCGAACTGCGGCGGGGTCCTGCCCGGTCATCGGCGCTCCATGGGTCGTTGGTGCGGGAGTACAGAACTACAGGTATGCGACGCGAGGGGGATGACGGAAGGGTCAGGTGAGCAGGAAATCGGCCTGACCGGATTTGGCCCCCTGGATGAAGGCGGCGATCTCGCCGTGGGTGTAGATGAGCGCGGGGCCGTCGGGGTCTGCGGACTGTCGCACGGCGATTCTGCCGTCGGCCAGCTTCATGGCCTCGACGCAGTTGCCCCCGTTCCCGCCGCTCCAGGGCTTGTGCCAGCCCTCGGAACCCAGCTCGGCGGCGGGCATGCCGTTGTATATGCGAATCATTCACAGCTCCTTGCGGAGACTCCGGAGAATCTCCTTCGTGCGTTGTGCAGTCGCGGCCTGCGCCGCCATGCGGTCCATGACCTCGAGATGGGAGGCCACCTCCGGGCGCGCGTCGAGGTAGACGGCGCCGGTCAGGTACTCGCTGTAGACCATGTCCGGGAGTTCCGGCATGGCGAAGCGGAAGAGGACGAACGGTCCGTAGGTGCCGGGGTGGTGGCCGGACGCGAACTCCGCGATCTGCAGGGTGACGTTCGGCAGCTCGCTCGCCTCGAGCAGCCGGTCGAGCTGGGCGCGCATCACTTCCGGGCCGTCCCCGACGGGCCGGCGGAGCACCGTCTCGTCCATGACCACCCAGAACTTGGGGGCGTCGTCCCGGGTGAGCAGGGACTGGCGCTCCATGCGGAGGGCGACATGGCGTTCGATGTCCTCGGCCCGGCTGGCGCCGACGGCTCCGCTGCGCATGACGGCGCGCGCGTAGTCCTCGGTCTGCAGCAGTCCGGGAACGAAGTGGGGTTCGTACGCCCGGATGAGGCTGGCCGCCCCCTCCAGGCTGACGTACATGGAGAACCAGCCGGGCAGGACGTCGTGGAAGCGCTGCCACCAGCCGGGGAGGTTGGCCTCCTCGGTGAGCAGGACGAAGCCGTCGGCCTCCTCGTCGGTGACCCCGTACGCCTTGAGCAGCATCTGCACGTACGGGATCTTCAGCGCGACCTCGGCCGTCTCCATCCGGCGGACGGTGGCCGGGGCGACCCGCAGGATCCTGGCCGCCTCCTCGCGCTTGAGGCCCGCGCGTTCGCGCAGGTCCTGCAGGCGCTTGCCGAGTACGACCTGTCCCACCGTGGGGGCGGACCGCGGCTCGCTCACTCTCAGACCTCCCCGACGCGCTGGTTCTCGACGAGTGTGCCACGCGAGCCCGTCAGAGAGAACACCGCACTCTGGAATTTTCAGAGTGCCACTTGCCAAGTGTCCGAGTCGGGAGGACAGTATTCCGGTGAACCAGTTCACGCGGCTGCCGCGTCACGCCCGGGTCGGGGCGGGGCTCTGCACTGCTTCCCCACTGTTAGGAACCGGTCGTGGCCTCTGGTAATGCGCTCACCCCGAGTCTCATGGACCCGCGGCCGCACATCGACGACCTCCGGCCCCGTCCCCAGGTCCGGCGGTTCGCCTTCGAGCTTCCCGCCCGCACCGCCTCGGTGGCCCGGGCCCGGTTGCTCGCCCAGGAACGGCTGACGCTCTGGGGCTGCGGGGAGGACGTCCGCGACACGGTGGCGCTGGTCGTCTCCGAACTGGTCACCAACGCCGTCGTGCACACCGGCAGCGCCCGCGTGGTCTGCGAACTCCGCGAAGGACAGGACCGGTTGCGGATATCGGTGCACGACGAGGGCGGCGCGGCGGGCCCCCGCATCCGGGACTGCGGCGAGGAGGAGCGCGGCCGCGGACTGATCCTGGTGGACGCGGTGTGCAGCGCGTGGGGCGCTGAACCGACCGGCCACGGGACGGGACGCGTCGTGTGGGCGGAGCTGGCCCACGGCACGGAGCTGCCGTGCTGAGGTCGATGGCCACGCTGCTCGGGCGGCGCGGCGGACCCGTCGGCCGCATCCCGTCGTCGCGTACCTCGCTCGAGGACGGGGTCGCGGCGGTCGCGGTCGGCTCGCGGGGCGAGGTACGGCTCGTACCCCCACCCGGTTTCCGTACCCACCTCGGCTGCGACGCGGTGGGCGTCCCGGCCCGGCACGGCTTCCGCGTGCTGTCCCGGCTGCCGGCCAAGGGCTGTGTGTACGCGGACCGTGACTGGTGGTGGTGGCTGGTCCCCGAGGGCTCCGACCTGGACCTGACCTGGCCGCTGCCGGCCTGCTACGCGCCCGGCGCGGTGATCCCCGACCGCGGCGCGCGCCTGATCCACCGCCCGGACGGCACGTCCCCCTACACCGGCCCGATCCCCCTGTACCTCCTGGCCTGCCAGCTCACGGGCACGGCCCCGGACTGGACGCCGGCGGCGGGCCGGGGCCACTGCGTGATCGACTGATTGAGCCACCTCGCGGAGGCCCGCTCGATTACTGTGACGGCATGGGCAGCCTGCTGGCAGTGAGCGACCTGCACGTCGGACATCCGGACAACCGGGCGATCGTCGAGGCGATGAAACCGGCCGCGGAGGACGACTGGCTGATCGTGGCGGGCGACGTGGCCGAGTTCCTCGGGGACATCGAGCGCACGCTGGCGCTGCTCGCGGACCGCTTCCACACGGTGGTGTGGACCCCCGGCAACCACGAGCTGTGGACCCACCCGCGCGACCCGGTGACGCTGCGCGGCGAGGCGCGCTACCGCCGGCTGGTCGAGATCTGCCGCGGCCTGGGCGTCCACACGCCGGAGGACCCGTACCCGGTGTGGCAGCACCCGGACGGCCGCCGTCTGACCGTGGCCCCCCTCTTCACCCTCTACGACTACACCTGGCGCCCGGCCGGCACCGAGACCAAGGAGCAGTCGCTGGAGGTGGCGAAGGAGGCGGGCATCGTCTGTACGGACGAGTACCTGCTGCACCCGGACCCGTGGGAGTCGCGCGAGGCATGGTGCGCGGAACGCATTCGCTACACGGAACAACGCCTGCAGCAGCTGGAACTGACGGATGATCAACGCATCGTCCTCGTCAACCACTACCCCCTGGTCCGCGACCCCACCTCGGTCCTCTGGCACCCGGAGTTCGCCCAGTGGTGCGGCACGGAGCGGACGGCGGACTGGCACGTCCGCCACCCTGTCGAGCTGATGATCTACGGCCACCTCCACATCCCGCGCACCACGCACCACGACGGCGTCCGCTTCGAGGAGGTCTCGGTGGGCTACCCCAGAGAATGGCGCAAGCGTGCCCAGCAGGGCCCCTGGCCCCGCCAGGTCCTCCCGAAAGCAGACTGACGCGATGTACTCCGAAGACGGCCCCAGCTTCCGCGAACTCACCGTCCAGGCCCTGTCGTCGGTGGAGCACGGCTACGACCTCCTGGCCCCCAAGTTCGACGCCACCCCGTTCCGCACCTCGGACCGCCTGCTGCAGGCGACGACGGACGCCCTGAAGGAGCTGGGCCCCTTCGCCACCGGCCTGGACGTCTGCTGCGGCACGGGCGCGGGCCTGTCGGTCCTGGAGTCCGTCTGCACGGACAGGGTCACCGGCGTCGACTTCAGCACAGGCATGCTGGAGAAGGCGAAGCAGGCCCGTCCGAACGCCACCCTGATCCGCGCAGACGCCCTGTCCCTCCCCTTCAGGGACTCCTTCGACCTGGCGATCAGCCTCGGCGCCTTCGGCCACTTCCTCCCCCGCGACCGCCCCCGCGTCTTCACCGAGATCCACGCGAGCCTCCGCCCCGGCGCCCTCCTCGCCTTCCCCCAACCGGCCCCACCCCGCGTGGGCTCCCGCGAGTACTGGACCCTGTGGGCCTTCGACGCGGTGATGCGCGTACGCAACGCGATCTGGAGCCCGCCCTTCGTCATGTACTACCGCACCTGGCCCCTGACCGACGTCCTGCACGACCTCCAGAACGCGGGCTTCGAGGTCGACCTGTACCCGATGGAGGCTCTGGGTCGCCGCGACGACGGCAGCCCGGCCTGCCGGCTGGTGGCGGCGCGGAAGGTGTAGGAGGCGGGCGCGGTCAGGGCAGCTTGCCGCTCCAGAAGGCGGACGGCCTACTACTGAACCCAACGGTGACCTCGACGTCCACCACCTGCCCGGCGTCCGGTGGCAGGTCGAAGCCGTACGTGGCGATGGCCTTCTTACCTGGAAGCACGGCTCCGGAAAGGCCCAGGACATTGCTCTCCGCGTCGGCGACGGTGGCGAGCTCTCGGCCGTCCCCGTCCCGAGCCCGTACCGCCACGGTCGCCAGCTCCAACCTCGCGTCGCTGCCGTTGGTCACCGCAACGTCGACGGACACCGCCTTGTATCCGGCCTTGTGTCCGGCGGCGCCTTCGAAGGGCGTGAAGGTTTTGAGCCCGGACACGGTCACCTCGATCCCGTCCGGATACTTCTGCGTATCGCCGAAGGCATGGACGTCAGCAGTGCCACCGGCCGGCGACGGACTGTCCGCCGCGGACGGCGCAATGCTGGTGGCTGCCTCGGTCGGGGGCCCGGCGGTCTGCCGGGAGGCCCCATTGCCGCCCTCGTCCTCCCCGAACGCGCCGACGCCGACCAAAATCCCCACAACACCCACCGTCAGGGCCACCACGCAGGCGATGATGAGGGCGACGACCCACCGCCTCCGTGGCGGCGGCGCCTGCGACGGCCGACTCTGCAACGGCCCGGCCGGCGGCCCGGCGGGACCTCCGGCGCTGCCGCCCGGCGGCGGACCTGGAACCTTCTCCTTGGCCATGCATGCCTCCGCCGCTCAGAACGGCGCACTTCGACACCGTCAGCGTAAGCCGAGCAGATCAACAGCGCATGCGGTCGTCCGTGCGGGAGCAACGTTCCGAACTGCCGCCCGACGGCGTCGCCGTCATGACGCGCGTGCCCGCCATCCCTGCGGAGAGATGCGGGCACGCGCGGGGCCTCGGAAGGCTGGGTTCACAGCTGGGCTGTGGCGTAGCCGGTGAGGAGGACGGTGAGGCCGCCTATTTCGCCGGCTGCGAGGACGTACATGATGCGGTTCGTGCTCTTCGGGGCGTTGTGCATCTGGTTCTGGGTGGTCTTTTTGAGGCCGAGCCAGGTGTATTTGGCGATCGCGGAGGCGAAGAGGGTGACGACCACCGCGGCCGCCGTCAGGTTCACGGCTTGTGGCCAGGCGGAGAACTGGACGAGGGCTGCCAGGACGGCCGTTGCGAAGGAGTACAGCAGGGCGGCCTGGTGGGCGACGTCGATGTAGCGGTGCGCTCGGCCGTCCGGTGACGACGCCATGGCACGCCATTTCCACACGCCGAGCAGCATGGCGGCGAGGAGGATGAGCCCGGCCGAGAAGAGGACCAGGGCTGCGTCCGTGTGCATCGTCATCCCTTCAACCAGGTGAGGAACTGGCTCCACAGGCCGGTGTGTTCAGTGCTTCGGCTCTCGATCCGGGACGGCTCGGGGGCGGCGGGGGCGACGCGGCGGCGCATGGGCTGGACGGGGGTGAAGCGGGCCGGAAGTGCCGCCAGGGCCCGGTTGAACGGGCCGGGGCGCCAGGTCAGGCTGGTCTCCGGTACGGCGAGTTCGACGTCGGGGATCTGGTTCAGGAGGTTCTCGACGGCGGTCACCGTGATCTGCCGGGCGGGCTCCTTGGAGGGGCAGGCGTGCGGTCCGGCGCTCCAGGCGAGGTGGGCCCGGTTGCCGGGCGCCTGGCGCGCGGCCGCCAGGGCCGGGTCGGTGTTGGCGGCCGCCAGGCTGACCAGGACCAGGTCGCCCGCGCGTACCTCCCGGCCGCCGAGGTCCATGTCGGCGACCGGGTAGTGCGCCGAGAAGTTCTGGATGGGCGGGTTCTCCCACAGCGTGTCGTTGATCGCGTCGTCGATCAGGACGTTCACGCGGGCCCGCCGGTCGAGGGTGAGCAGGCGGTGCAGGGTGTTGCCCATGAGGTTCCGCAGCGGTTCGTTGCCCGCCACGAACAGCACGCAGAGCTCGTTGATCAGCTCCCCGTCGTTCAGCGCCGCCGGATGCTGCGTCAGCCACGTGGTGACGTCGTCGCCCGGCGCGGCCCGCTTGAGCGCCACCAGTTCGCCGACGGCCTCGTGCAGGACCCGGATCGCCCGGCCGGCGTCGACCCCGTCGAACATGCCGGTGATGCCGTACACGATGAGGTCGCCGATCTCGGCGGGGCAGCCGAAGATCTCGTTGAACACGATCAGCGGCACCTGCCCGGCGTAGTCGCCGAGCAGATCGGCCGATCCGCGGGGGCTGAACCGGGCGATGAGGTAGTCCGAGACCTGCTCGGTGGTCCGGGTCAGCCGGCCCGCGTCGACGCGGTTCATGCTGTCGGTGATCGCCTGGCGCAGCCGGTGGTGTTCCGCGCCGTCGGCGAACACGCAGTGGGGCTGGTACCCGAGCACCGGCAGGACCGGGCTGTCGAGGGGGATCCGACCTTCGCCGAGATCGCGCCAGCGGCGCGAGTCCCTGGATAACGCGGTTCCGGAGTTCTGCAGCAACTGCCGTGCCGTCGCGTAGTCGGTGACGAGCGTCGCCTCCACCCCGGGGGCGAGCTCCACGGGCGCCGTCGGACCGTAGTGGCGCAGGTAGGCGTAGTACCCCTGCGGATCGGCCGCGAACTCCGGCCCGTACAGCGGCACTCGGCCGCCACTGTTGTGGGCCGGGCATCCCGGCGGCGGTCCGGGCGGCCCTGCGGGTTGAGGTCTCAAGTCGACTCCTGAGTACGTCAGTTCGGACTTGGATCGTATGAGCTAGGTGATCGTCGCGGGGCGAGAACGCGATCGGCCGACCGGAGCCGGACGGAGGACGGCGGACGGCGAGCGGAGGACGGCGAGCGGAGGACGGCGGACGGCGAGCGGAGGACGGCGAGCGGAGGACGGCGGACGGCGGACGGAGGACAGCGACCGGCGCGCGGCGAGCGGAGGACGGCGGGCGAGTGCGGAAAACGCGAGAGAGGGTTGCGACGTTGCGTCACAACCCTCATCCATGCACTACAGAGAGTGTCCGAGGGGGGACTTGAACCCCCACGCCCGATAAAGGGCACTAGCACCTCAAGCTAGCGCGTCTGCCATTCCGCCACCCGGACTAGGTGTTTTTGCCGCTTTGGGGTGTTCCCCGCGGCGACATGGATAACTCTACCAGGGGTTCCCGGCGGCTTTCACCAGCGTTTTCCGTGGTCAGTGGGGGGTCGGGGACCGGATTGTCGGGGTCTGGGGGATCTCGTGGCTTGCGGTGGACGCTGAGTGACAGACTGTGCGCCTGCGGTAGCGAGAGGTGCGAGGGAGCCTTAGCCTGCGCCGGTGAGCTACCTGTCCGAGTACCGCAGGCCCAGGATGCTGTCCCCGGTGCGGGAGCATCTGCGGGACACCTTCTGGTTCGCGCCGATGGCCGCCATGGCGGCGGTGTTCCTGCTGTGGTGGGGCTGCGCCGAGCTGGACGAGGCGATCATCGCGTCGCTGAAGGACTCCGGGGAGCACGAGGCCGTCCGCGAGCTGATGGGGATCACCCAGGACGCGAAGACCATCGTCACCACGGTCAGCTCCGCCATGCTGACCTTCATCGGTGTGGTCTTCTCGATCTCCCTCGTCGCCCTGCAGATGGCGATCGGGCAGCTCAGCCCCCGCATCGTGCGGATCTTCATCCGGAGCCGGATCACCAAGGCGACCTTCTCCGTCTTCCTGGCGACCTTCCTGCTGTCGCTGCTGGTGCTCACCTCGTACGACGCCGCGGCCGACCCGCGGCTCGTCGCGACCGTGCCCCTGATCCAGTCGCTGCTGACGCTGATCATGGTGCTGCTGAGTCTGATGCTGTTCGTGGCGTACGTGAACTCCACGCTGCGCCTGATGCGCGTGGCACACGTGGTGGACCGGATCACCACCGAGTCGTTCCGGGTCCTGGCGAAGACCCCGCGGTCCGACGCCGACGTCGCCGAGGGTCTCGGGGAGCCCGACGAGTACCTGATGCACCGCGGCCGCGCCGGAGTCGTACGGGACGTCGACGTCGCCCTGCTCGTCCGTGCCGCGCGCCGGTACGGCGTCGTCCTGCGACTGGTGCCGCGGATCGGGGACTTCGTGGTGCCCGGGACGCCGCTGCTGGCCGTGCACGGGGGGCGGCTGCGCCGCCGGCTGAGGTCCACCGTGTACGTCGGCGTCGAGCGGACCTTCCACCAGGACCTCGGCTTCGGCCTGCGGCAGCTCGCCGACATCGGGCTGCGGGCCCTCTCCCCCGCGGTCAACGACCCGACCACCGCGGTGCAGTGCCTGGACCGGATCGTCCAGTTCCTCGCCGCGCTCGCCCGGCGGCCGCTCGGCACGGTCGGGCACCTCGACCGCGAGGGCGTGGTGCGGCTGGTGCAGGAGGTGCCGGGCTGGACGGACCTCGTCGACCTCGGCCTCACCGAGCTGCGCGGCTGTGCCCCCGGCAACCCGCAGATCTCGCGGCGCATGCTCGCCGGGCTGGACGACCTGCTGACGCTCGCCCCGGAGGAGCGGCGGGAACCGCTGCTGCGCCACCGCGCGCTCCTCGTCGAGATCGTGGAGCGGACGACCGTCGAACCCGCGGACCGGATCTTCGCCCTGGAGCCGGACCGCCAGGGGATCGGCTGAGCCGGCCGGGGCGGCGCGGGTCAGGGGATGTCGCGGGTCAGGGGACGCGGACGACCTGGCCCGCGTACGAGAGGTTGCCGCCGAAGGCGAAGAGGAGGGCCGGGGCGCCGGACGGGATCTCCCCGCGTTCGACGAGCTTGGACAGCGCCATCGGGACGGACGCGGCGGAGGTGTTGCCGGACTCGGTGACATCGCGGGCGACGACCGCGTTCACCGCGCCGATCTTCTGCGCGAGGGGCTCGATGATGCGCAGGTTCGCCTGGTGGAGCACCACCGCGGCGAGGTCCTCCGGCGCCAGCCCGGCCTTCTCGCAGACCTGGCGGGCGATCGGCGGGAGCTGGGTGGTGGCCCAGCGGTAGACGGCCTGGCCCTCCTGGGCGAAGCGCGGCGGGGTGCCCTCGATCCGGACCGCGTGGCCCATCTCCGGGACCGAGCCCCACAGCACCGGGCCGATCGCGGGCGTCTCCTCGGTGCCGTCGGTGGCCTCGACGACGACCGCGCCCGCACCGTCGCCGACCAGGACGCAGGTGGTGCGGTCGGTCCAGTCGGTGATCTCGGTCATCTTGTCCGCGCCGATGACCAGGGCGCGGCGCGCGGAGCCGGCCCGTACGGCGTGGTCGGCGGTGGCCAGGGCGTGCGTGAAGCCGGCGCAGACCACGTTGAGGTCGAGGGTGGCCGGGGCGGTCATGCCGAGCCGGGCGGCGACGCGGGCGGCGGTGTTCGGGGAGCGGTCGATCGCGGTGGAGGTGGCCACGAGCACGAGGTCGACGTCGGCCGGGGCGAGGCCGGCGGCGGCCAGCGCCTTCGCGCCGGCGTGCGCGGCGAGCTCGTCGACCGGCTCGTCGGGGCCCGCGACGTGCCGGGTGCGGATGCCGACCCGGCTGGTGATCCACTCGTCGCTGGTGTCGACCAGCGCGGCCAGGTCGGCATTGGTCAGCACCTTGGCGGGCTGATAGTGGCCGAGCCCGGCGATGCGAGAGCCGGTCATGCCCGGGACCCCCTTGACGTTCGTACGGCGTGCAGGAATTTCCTCGGCGTGCAGGAATTTCCCAGTCTTGCCAGCGACTGATCAGTAACCCCTGAGGTAAACCACCAAGATTCCCCCGAGCGGGTTGGGAGACCGCCACAACGGCCGCTCCGCGGCGGGGCCGGCCGCGCGCGTGCAGGACAATGGGTGACGTCGAGTCTTCGCAGGATCGGGTGTGGGCATGGGACGGGTCACCGAACGACGCCGCGTCATAAGGATCCGGGGCGGTGTGGACGCGGGCGCCCGCGCCGACACCCTGGTCGCGGAGGAGCCGCTGGAGATCCGGCTGAACGGCCGGCCCCTGGCGATCACCATGCGCACGCCGGGCGACGACTTCGCGCTGGCCGCCGGGTTCCTGGTCAGCGAGGGGGTGCTCGCGGAGGCCTCGGACGTGCGGAACATCGTGTACTGCGCCGGTGCCAAGGACGACGGCACGAACACGTACAACGTGGTGGACGTGCAGCTCGCGCCGGGCGTCGCGGTCCCCGACATCACCCTGGAGCGGAACGTCTACACGACCTCGTCGTGCGGGCTGTGCGGCAAGGCGAGCCTCGACGCGGTACGGACCACGGCCCGCTTCGCGATCGCCGACGAGCCGCCGCTGCGGCTGACGCCCGGACTGCTCGCCGCACTCCCGGACCGGCTGCGCGCCGCGCAGAAGGTGTTCGACCGGACGGGCGGGCTGCACGCGGCGGCGCTGTTCTCGGAGGACGGCGAGCTGCTCGACGTACGGGAGGACGTGGGCCGGCACAACGCCGTGGACAAGCTGGTCGGCCGGGCGCTGCAGGCGGGGCTGCTGCCGCTGCGGCGGGCGGTGCTGCTGGTGTCCGGGCGGGCCTCCTTCGAGCTGGCGCAGAAGGCCGTGATGGCCGGCATCCCGGTGCTCGCCGCGGTGTCCGCGCCGTCCTCGCTGGCGGTGGACCTGGCCGCGGAGACCGGGCTGACGCTGGTCGGCTTCCTGCGCGGGGACGACATGAACGTGTACGCGGGCGACCACCGCATCGCCCTGGAGGCCGGGGCCGGGACCGGCGCCGCCAGGGCCTGATGGGTCGGACTCGTCAGTTCTTCGGCGGGTCGACCATCTGGAGTTCCAGGGTGGCCGGGGGTTTCGCCATGCCGGGGCCGCCGGCCTCGGTCCAGGCGAGGATGTCGTCCAGGGCGTCGTCGTCGAGGGTGAAGCCGATCCAGGCCGCCCGGCCGCCGCGCCGGCGGCCCTCCGTGGACGGCTGGACGACCACGATGTTGGCCTGGGCGCACGGCCCGAGGCAGTCACTGGTGCGGACGACGAGCCGACCGCCGGAGGCGGCGGCCGCGGCGCGCAGCCGGGCGAGCTGGGCGGCGTGGTCGGTGCCGGGGTTCTTGCGCGGGTCGCCGCAGCAGCAGCCCCGGCAGACGACCAGGCTGCAGGGGCGGGGGCCGAAGGCGCGTATCGGGGGACGGTTCACGCGGCGCCGTCCGCGTCCGGGGCATCAAGTGCGGGCATGGCAGCACCGTAGCCGCCCGGATGATCATCGTTGGACGGTGGTGGCGGGATCGGGCCGTCGCCCCACCGTCTCCGCCTCCTCCTCGCCGGGCTCCGCTCCTTCCTCGTCGCGCGCCCGGCGCCTGGCGATCACCGCGCAGACCATCAGCTGCATCTGGTGGAACAGCATGAGCGGCAGCACGGCGAGGGCGGCCTGCGCGCCGAACAGCACGCTCGCCATGGGCAGTCCGGCGGCGAGGCTCTTCTTCGAGCCGGCGAACTGGATCGCGATGCGGTCCGCCCGCCCGAAGCCGAGGCGCTTCGCGCCGTACCAGGTCAGCGCCAGCATCACCGCGAGCAGCACCGCCTCGACGGCGAGCAGCAGCGCCAGCCTGGCCGGGGTGACCTGGGACCAGATGCCCTGGACCATGCCCTGGCTGAAGGCCGTGTAGACCACGAGGAGGATCGAGCCGCGGTCCACGTAGCCGAGGAGCTTCTTGTGCCTCAGCAGGAAGCCGCCGATCCAGCGGCGCAGGGCCTGGCCGGCGAGGAACGGGACCAGCAGCTGGAAGACGATCTTCAGCAGCGAGTCGGCGGAGAAGCCGCCCGCGCTGCCGCCGAGCAGCGCCGCCGCGAGCAGCGGGGTGAGCACGATGCCGGCCAGCGACGAGAAGGAGCCCGCGCAGATCGCGGCGGGCACGTTGCCGCGGGCGATCGAGGTGAAGGCGATCGACGACTGGATGGTGGACGGCACCAGGCAGAGGAAGAGCAGTCCGCTGTGGAGGGGCGGGGTGAGGACGGCGGGGACCAGCCCCTTCGCCGCCAGACCGAGCAGCGGGAAGACCGCGAAGGTGCAGATCAGGACGGTGAGGTGGAGCCGCCAGTGACGCAGTCCGTCCAGCGCCTCACGGGTCGAGAGCCGCGCCCCGTACAGGAAGAACAGCAGCGCGATCGCGGCGGTCGACGCCCCGCCGACGACGTCTGCGGCCGTGCCGGACGCGGGCAGCAGCGCGGCGAGGCCCACGGTCCCGAGCAACAGGAGTATGTACGGGTCGATCGGCAGCCGGGACGGCAGGAGGGTGGTGCGGCGGCTCATGTGCGACGGCTCTCGGTTCGATTGCTCTGCCATCCTCCTCGACCCGCCGCCGATCGGGAATCCCGTACAGCGCACTGACTGTCATCACGGATCGCGATGACCGCGTTAGCCTGGCGAGGTGTACGAGACCTCCCAGCTCCGCACCTTCCTCGCCGTTGCGCAGACCCTGAGCTTCACGCAGGCCGCGCGCCGGCTCGGGCTGCGGCAGTCGACGGTGAGCCAGCACGTGCGGCGGCTGGAGGATGCGACGGGGCGGCCGCTGTTCACGCGGGACACGCACAGCGTGGAGCTGACCGAGGACGGCCAGGCCATGCTCGGCTTCGCCGGCACGATCCTGCAGGCGCACGAGCGGGCCGCCGCGTTCTTCGCCGGGACCCGGCTGCGCGGGCGGCTGCGGTTCGGGGCGTCGGAGGACTTCGTGCTGACCCGGCTGCCGGAGATCCTGGAGTCCTTCCGGCGCGCGCACCCGGAGGTCGACCTCGAGCTGACGGTCGAGCTGTCGGGGATCCTGAACGCCCGGCTCGAGGCGGGGCGGCTCGATCTGATCCTGGCCAAGCGGCGGGGCGAGGAGACCCAGGGCGAGCTGGTCTGGCAGGACGCGCTGATCTGGATCGGGGCGCCCCGGCTGCGGCTCGACCCGGACCGTCCGGTGCCGCTGATCGTCTTCCCGCCGCCGGGGATCACCCGGGCCCGCGCCCTGGAGGCGCTGGAGGCGCAGGGCCGGCCGTGGCGGATCGCGTGCACGAGCAGCAGCCTGAGCGCGAACGTGGCGGCGGCACGGGCGGGCCTCGGCGTGATGGCCCACACCCGGGGCCTGGTGCCGCCGGGCCTGGAGCCGGTGCCGGCGCGGGCGGGACTGCCGGAGCTCGGCGGCGTGGACTTCGTCCTCCGCAAGGGGCGGCGCGGCGGCGCGACGCAGGAGGCGGCGGACGCGCTGGCCACGGCGATCCTGGCCGGCGGCGACCGGCTGCAGCGCCCGCGCTGAGGGGCGGTCCGGAGCACCCACCTTGAGCGGTGGCCGAAATCGCTCACCCCTGGTCGCCGCGTGACAGGCAGGTACGGATTCTGTGGAGATTCGGCTGCGCGCGACGTACCGACCGGTCGGCAACCGGCCCCGAACGCCAGTTCCTTGGCCGTGTTTCCGGCGCTGACCTGTACTGATGCCGGATGTCCGGACTTGGTGAAGGCCCTCCCGCCCGGCTTCCCCGTGGGGTACCGTCACCGGCGCCGTGCGGGGCGTCACCAGTCGCTCCGGGGAGCAGGGCGAGGAGCAGCTCATTGCGCGAGTTCACCGTGCCGCCGGTCGAGGCGGCGCCTCAGGTCGGGGGTCTGGCGGACGCCGTCTTCGATCACGCCTCGGCGACACCCGACAAGGTGGTCCTGGGACGCAAGGACGCGTCGGGTGTGTGGCAGGACGTGACCGCGGCGCGGTTCCGCGACGAGGTGCTGGGCCTGGCGAAGGGACTGATCGCGCAGGGCGTACGGTTCGGCGACCGGGTCGCGCTGATGTCGCGTACGCGGTACGAGTGGACGCTCTTCGACTTCGCGCTGTGGGCGATCGGCGCCCAGTCGGTACCGGTGTACCCGACCTCGTCCGCCGATCAGGTGCTGTGGATGCTGCACGACGCCGAGGTCACGGCGTGCGTGGTGGAGCACGAGGACCACGCGATGACCATCGGCTCGGTGGTGGACCGGCTGCCCCGGCTGCAGCGCCTGTGGCAGATGGACGCGGGCGCGGTCGAGGAACTGACGGACGCGGGCACGGAGATCGACGACGAGGTCGTGCACCGGCACCGCCGCGCGGTGACGCCGGAGTCGACCGCCACGATCATCTACACCTCGGGCACGACCGGCCGCCCGAAGGGCTGCGTGATCACCCACTCCAACTTCATGTTCGAGTCGGACATGCTGACCGGCCGCTGGGAGCCGGTGTTCCACTCGAAGCCCGGTGACGAGGCGTCGACGTTGCTGTTCCTGCCGCTGGCGCACGTCTTCGGGCGGATGGTGGAGGTGGCGGCGATCCGCAGCGGGGTGAAGCTGGGGCACCAGCCGGTGCTGCAGGCGTCGGCGCTGCTGCCGGATCTGGCGGCGTTCCGGCCCTCGTTCATCCTGGCGGTGCCGTACATCTTCGAGAAGGTCTTCCACGCGGCGCGGCGCAAGGCGGAGGGCGGCGGGAAGGCCGGCGCCTTCGACAAGGCCGTGGACGTGGCGGTGAAGTACGCGGAGGCCCTGGAGCACAAGGCGTTCGGGCTCGGGCCGGGGCCGTCGGCGACGCTGCGGGTGCAGCACCAGTTCTTCGAGAAGCTGGTGTACACGAAGGTCCGCGACGCGATGGGCGGACGGGTGCGGCACGCGATGTCCGGCGGTTCGGGCATGGAGCGGCGGCTCGGGCTGTTCTTCGAGGGCGCGGGCGTGACGATCTTCGAGGGGTACGGGCTGACGGAGTCGTCGGCCGCGGCGACCGCGAACCCGCCGGAGCGCACGAAGTACGGCACCGTGGGCATGCCGGTGCCGGGGACGACGGTGCACATCGCGGAGGACGGCGAGGTGTGGCTGCGCGGCGGCCACGTGTTCTCCGGGTACCTGAACAATCCGCAGGCCACGCAGCAGGTGATGAACGACGGCTGGCTGGCCACCGGGGACCTGGGCGCGCTGGACGAGGAGGGCTATCTGACGATCACCGGGCGCAAGAAGGAGATCCTGGTGACCTCGGGCGGCAAGAGCGTCTCGCCCGTGGGTCTGGAGGAGCGGGTGCGCCAGCATCCGCTGGTGGCCCAGTGCATCGTGGTCGGCAACGACCGGCCGTACATCGCGGCGCTGATCACCATCGACCCGGAGGCCGTCGAGCACTGGCTGTCGATCCAGGGGCGTACGTCGCTGACACCGGCGGAGCTGGTACGCGATCCCGCGCTGGAGACGGAGATCCGGCGGGCCGTGGTGGCGGCCAACACGCTGGTCTCGCAGACGGAGTCGATCCGTACCTTCCGGATCCTGGCGCATCCGTTCACCGAGGAGCACGGGCTGCTCACGCCGTCGCTGAAGCTGAAGCGGAAGGCGATCGAGCAGGCGTACGCGACGGAGGTCGACGCGCTGTACGGGTGAGGGCGTGCCGCCGCGGCGGCTCCCCCGGCGCGCCGGGGACAGCATGCCTGACGCATCGTCAATTGACGCTGCATCAGTTATTGACGGTTCATCAGGTCGGTCACAGAATGCGGTCACTCGACGGAGGGACGACCGACGTGTTGCGACCGATCCGCACCCTGGCCGCCGCGGCAGCGGCGCTGCTCCTGGCCACCGCCTGCAACTCCGCCTCCACCGGCGGGACTTCCCAGAAGCCCGGCGACTCCGTACGCGGAGTCACCGCCGACACGGTCAAGGTCGGCGGCATCGTCTCCATGACCACCGCGAGCGGTTACTCGAAGAAGGACACCGACCTCGGGGCGCGCGCCCGCTACGCGCGCGCCAACGCCGAAGGCGGCATCAACGGCCGGAGAATCGAGTACCTGGGCGCCGAGGACGACGGCCAGGACCCGGCACGCAACCTCGCCGCCGCCCGCAGACTCGTCCAGCAGGAGCAGGTGTTCGCGGTCGCGCCGATGAGCTCGGTCACCTTCGCCGGTGCGGACTTCCTCGACAGACAGAAAGTGCCCACGATCGGCTGGGGCACGCTGCCGTCGTTCTGCGGACCGAAGCACATCTACGGATTCAACGGCTGCCTCGTCCCCATGCCGGGCGGCACCCTCAACCAGACCTGGCCGGAGGGCCTGGCCACGGTGCTCGGCGGGGCCCGCGGCAAGTCGGTCGCGCTGCTCGCCAACGACAACGACGCGGGCAAGTTCGGCATCCGCACGTTCACCCAGGGCTTCAAGGCGGCCGGCTACCGGGTCGCGTACGCGAAGGCCGCCGTGCCCGCGACCTCGCTGCCGAGCGACTGGTCGGCGTACACCAAGGAGATCCTGCGCTCGGCGAACGGCGGGGCGCCGGACGCGGTGATCTCGGTGATGCAGACCCCGTACAACATCGGCCTGTTCACGGCGCTGAAGCGGGCCGGGTACCGGGGCGTGCTGTCCGACCCGACGGACTACGACCCCGGGCTGCTCGCCAAGGACGCCACCCGGCAGGCCCTCGACGGGGTGCATGTCCTGCTGCAGTTCCAGCCCTTCGAGGCGGACACACCGGCGATGCGGCAGTTCAAGGCGGACATCAGGAAGGCGGCCGGCGGCAAGGAGGTACCGCTCAACATGCACATGATGACCGGGTACATGAGCGCCGACCTCTTCCTGTCGATCGCCGCCGAGGCCGGCAAGGACCTCACCGTGGAGTCCTTCCAGAAGGCCGCCGCGGGCTTCTCCGACAACGGCACGCTGGTCGGCGACCGGGCCGAGCCGCGCGGGCAGAAGGAGAGCTTCGGCTGCGGGGCCCTGGTGCGGCTGAAGAACGGGCGGTACGAGATCGCCGTGCCGTTCACGTGCTACGAGCCGATCCCCTTCGGATAGGGGCCGGCGACCGTGGGCGACCTGCTGGGCTTCGGCTTGAGCGGTCTGGTCTCGGGTGCGCTGTACGCGTTGCTCGCGACCGGGCTCGTGCTGTCGTACTCCGCCTCCGGGCTGTTCAACTTCGCGCACGGCGCGACCGCGTACCTGTGCGCGCTGACCTTCTACGAGTTGCACTCCGGCTTCGGCTGGCCGGCCGTGCCGACGGCGCTGCTGCTGGTGTTCGTGGTCGCGCCGGGCATCGGCTGGGGGCTGGACCGGCTGATGTTCCGCAAGCTGGCGAAGGTCGGCGAGACCGCGCAGATCGTCGCCACCATCGGTCTGCTCGTCGCGCTGCCGGCGGCGGGGCTCGGACTGGTGGAACTGCTGGAGCGGGCGGGCGCGCCGGTGAAGCCGGCGGAGAACCAGTTCGGGCTGCCGGGGGTCGGGCCGAGCCCGGCGGTGTCCTGGCAGCCGCTGGACGGGGTCGGCGTGGACTCCGACCAGCTGATCACCTGGCTGGCGACGGCCGTCGCGGCGGCCGCCCTGTGGCTGCTGCTGCGGCACACCCGGCTCGGGCTGCGGCTGCGGGCGTCGGTCGACGACCGGGCGCTGGTGGAGCTGCGCGGGATCGACGCGGACCGGCTGTCGTCGGTGGCGTGGATGCTGTCGTCGGGGCTCGCCGGCCTGGCGGGCGTGCTGGCCACGCCGCTGCTCGGGCTCTCGGCGCACGACTACACGCTGTTCCTCTTCGTCTCGGCGACGGCGGCGGTGCTGGGGCGGTTCACGTCCGTGCCGCTGGCGTTCGCGGGCGGGCTCGGGCTCGGGGTGCTGCAGAACCTGGTGGCGGGGTACGCGTCGTTCGCGGAGTCGCTGACCGGTTTCCGTACGGCGGTGCCGTTCCTGATCCTGTTCGGCGGACTCCTGGTCCTGGCCCGGCGGCAGCGGGCCGCGGGGACGGCGGCGGTGGACCCGCCGCCGGTGGACTATCTGGAGGGCCGGTCGTGGGCGCGGCGGTGGGGCGTGTGGGCGGCGGCGGGAGCGCTGACGGCGCTCGCGTTCTACACGGTGACCACGCCCTTCTGGAGCGGGATCCTGGCGCAGGGGCTGGCGATCGGGCTGGTGTTCCTGTCGTTCACGGTGGTGACCGGGCTCGGCGCGATGGTGTCGCTGGCGCAGGCGACGTTCGTGACGGGCGCGGCGCTGGTGGCGGGGCTGCTGATGAGCCGCGGGGTGCCGTTCGCGGCGGCGGCCCTGGTCGGGACGGTCGCGGCGGCGCTCCTTGGCGCGGTGGTGGCGTTGCCTGCGCTGCGGCTGGGCGGGCGGTCACTGGCGCTCGCCACGCTGGCGCTGGCGTTCCTGGCGGACCAGGTCCTGTTCCAGTTCCGGTGGCTGCGGAACGGTGACACCGGGTGGGAGGTGCCGCGGCCGGTGCTCGGGCCGCTGGACCTGAGCGACGACCGGGCGTTCGGGGTGGCGCTGGTGGTGCTGTGCGGCGCGGTGGTCTGGGGGCTGACCCGGCTGCGGGAGTCACCGTGGGGCCGGGCGATGCTGGCGGTCCGCTCGGCGCCGGCGGCCGCGGCGGCGTCCGGGGTGTCGGTGGTACGGACGAAGCTGCTGCTGTTCACGGTGTCGGCGGGGCTCGCGGGGTTCGGGGGCGTGCTGTACGCCTCGTACAACACGCGGATCACGGCGACGGACTTCACCGCGATGACGGGGCTGGTGTGGCTGGCGGTCGTGGTCGCGGCGGGGGTACGCCGGCCGCAGTTCGCCGTGGTGGCGGGACTGGTGTACGCGCTGGTCCCGCATCTGCTGTCGCAGTACGTGACCGAGTCCGCGCATCTGCCGGTGATCCTCTTCGGCCTGGCGGGCCTCGCCCTGGCGAACGACCCGGACGGCTACTGCGCGGCGGTCCCCACGCGGCTGCACGCGCGGCGGCGGGCGCGGGCGGGCGGCGCCGGCGCGGCCGCTCCCCCGCCCCGCCCCTTCCCGGAACCGGGGGCGGGTCGCCGGGTCCCTGCCACCGCTGCGGACGGTGGTGAGACGCCCGCGCTGGAGTTGCGGGGCGTCCGGGCCGGGTACGGCGGGGCCGCTGTCGTGGAAGGGGTCGATCTCTCCGTGCGGCGGGGGGAGATCGTCGTGCTGCTCGGGGCCAACGGGGCCGGGAAGTCGTCCGTCTGCCGGGTGGCCGCCGGGGTGTTGAGGGCCACGCACGGGGAGGTGTACGTGTCCGGGCGGGCCGCCACCGGGGACTCCGTCGTGGAGCGGGCGCGGCGCGGGGTGCTGCTGGCGCCCGAGGGGCGGGGGATCTTCGCCGGGCTGACCGTCGAGGAGAACCTCGCGCTCCGGCTGTCCGACCCCGACGACCGCGCCGCGGTGTACGCGCGCTTCCCCGCGCTCGCCGCGCGGCGGGCCGTCGCCGCCGGGGCGCTGTCCGGTGGCGAGCAGCAACTGCTGGCGCTCGCACCACTACTGCAGCGGCCGCCCGCCGTGCTCGTCGCCGACGAGCCGTCGCTCGGGCTCGCCCCGCGGGTCGTCGAGGAGGTGCACCGTCTGCTCACCGAACTCCGGGACGCCGGCACCGCGTTGCTCCTCGTCGAGGAGAAGGCCGCCGAGGTGCTGGGCATCGCGGACACCGTCGCGTACCTGACGCGGGGCCGGGTCGCCTGGTGCGGCCCCCGCGCGGAGGTGGACCCCGAGCGGCTCACCGAGGCCTATCTGGGATGGAAGGCAGGCGTATGAACGACGCCGTGCTGGCAGCGTCGGGGATCGGTGTGCGGTTCGGCGGCGTGCGTGCGCTGCACGACGTCTCTGTCGCCGTCCGCCCGGGCGAGATCTGCGGGCTCATCGGGCCCAACGGCGCCGGGAAGACCACGCTGTTCGACGTGCTGTCGGGGATGCGCCGGCCCGACGCCGGGCGGGTACGGCTCGCCGGTGTCGACGTCACCGCGCGGTCGCCCGTCTGGCGGGCCCGGCACGGGATGCGCCGCACGTTCCAACGGCAGCAGCTCTTCGGGCAGTTGACCGTCGCCGACAACCTGGTCGTCGCCCAGGAGGGCGGCCGGTGGCGGCGCGGCGGCACCGCGCGCTCCCGGGCGCGGGCCGCCGAGGTCCTCGCCGCCTGCGGGCTCGACGGGCTGGCGGGGGCGTACCCGGGCACGCTGCCCGTCGGGCTCGCCCGGACCGCCGAGCTGGCCCGGGCGCTGGCCGAGCCGCCGCGCGTGCTGCTCCTGGACGAGCCCGCCTCCGGGATGACCGAGGAGGAGCGGCAGCGCCTCGCCGGCGTCGTACGGCGGCTCGCCGCCGAGGAGGGCTGTGGAGTGCTGCTGGTCGAGCACGACGTCGGCTTCGTCATGGACCTGTGTTCCCGTGTCGTCGTGCTCGACCTGGGCGAGGTGCTCGCCGAGGGCTCCCCCGCGCGGGTCCGCGCCGATCCCGCCGTCCGGGACGCGTATCTCGGCAGCACGGAGGCGGGTGTGACGGAATGCGCTCCGCCGGATCCTCGTTGAAGGGGGGAGTACCCATCGACGACCGTAAGGATCGACCGCTCGTGAGCAACGCCACCGACGGCAGCAAGGTCCCCGCTCTCACGCTCAACAACGGCGTGGAGATGCCCCAGCTCGGCTTCGGCGTCTGGCAGGTGCCGGACGACGAGGCCACCCGGGCCGTCACCGCCGCTCTGGAGGCCGGATACCGCTCCATCGACACCGCCGCGATCTACGACAACGAGACCGGCACCGGCCGGGCCCTCGCCGACTCGGGCATCCCGCGCGACGAGCTGTTCGTCACCACGAAGCTGTGGAACAGCGAGCAGGGCTACGACTCCACCCTGCGCGCCTTCGACGCCTCCCTCGACCGGCTGGGCCTCGACCACGTGGACCTGTACCTGATCCACTGGCCGGTGCCGGCGAAGGACGCGTACGTCGACACCTACCGCGCCTTCGAGAAGATCCTGGCCGACGGCCGGGCTCGCGCGATCGGCGTGTCGAACTTCCTGCCCGAGCACCTGGAGCGGCTGATCGCCGAGACGTCCGTCGTCCCGGCGATCAACCAGATCGAGCTGCACCCGCAGCTCCAGCAGCGTGCCTCCCGCGAGGCGCACGCGCGGCACGGCATCGCCACCGAGGCCTGGTCGCCGCTGGGCCAGGGCCGGGGGCTGCTCGAGGTCCCGGCGATCGTCGCGATCGCGCAGAAGCACGGCCGCACCCCGGCCCAGGTCGTCCTGCGCTGGCACCTGCAGACCGGCAACGTGGTCATCCCGAAGTCGGTGACGCCGTCCCGCATCCGGGAGAACATCGAGGTCTTCGACTTCGAGCTGGACGCGGAGGACCTGGCCGGCATCGCCGCCCTCGACGAGAACCGCCGCCTGGGCCCGAACCCGGCCGAGTTCAACGCCGGAGCCTGACCTCCGGAGCCTGACCCGCTGAGCCTGACCCAAGGACCCGGCGCTCAGCCCTTCCGCGCGGTGTGGACCGTGCGGGCGACCAGCTGGAACAGGTCGGGGCGGTGGTGCAGGGAGCCCGGGTCGGCCGGGTCGAGGAGACGGGCGAGCGTCTCGCGGTCGTCGGCCGCGAGACGCTCGTCGACGGACTGGCTGGTCCGCTCGAACTGGAAGACGATCTGCTCCCGCACCACGGGCGGCACGGGTGCGGGGATGTCGCTGAGGAAGGAGCGGGTGCCGGCGGGTACGAGGCCGGTGCTCGCGAGCAGCGCGCGCCAGTCGTCGACCTCCGCCTTGGCCCCCGGCAGCGCGGCCCGCATCTCGCCGAACCATTCGGCGCTGAGCGCGTCGAGGCGGGCCTCCAGGCCGGGGCGGCCGAAGCCGAGCTCGCGGGGCAGCCGGCGGGCCGGGAGTCCGCCCTCGACGAGGACCAGCAGGCCGCCCGGGCGCAGCAGGCCGGCGAGGGCGTTCAGGGCCGCGCGCTGGTCGCCGAGGTGGTGCAGCGACTCGGCCGCCCAGATCACGTCGGCCTCGCCCAACTTGGCGAATTCCTCCGGGAGTTCGGCGTGCAGCGTGCTGACGCGGCCGCTCAGGCCGCGGGCCTCGGCGCGGGCGCTCGCCCGCGCCAGCAGCTCCGGGGTGCCGTCCACGGCGACCGTCTCGGCCCCGGGGAACGCCTCGGCGAGCAGGCAGGTGAGGACGCCGGGCCCGCTGCCGACGTCCAGGACGCGGCGGACGCCCGAGACCGGCACGAGGGTGCCGAGCCAGGCCGCCGCCTCGGCGTAGGCGGAGCTCTGGACCTCGGCCTGCCGCTCCAGGAGCGGGGCCATGGAGCTCCAGTCGATGTCGGTGTGGTCGTGGTGGTGAGGGCCGTGCGTGCCGGTGTGGCCGTGGCTGTGGCTGTGCCCGTGGTCGTGGTCGTCGGTCATGCGGACAGCGTGCGCGGCCCCGCCCCGGGAACGCGAGAAAAGTTGCCGTTCCGGCAAGGTGTTCCCCCGCTCGGAGGTCAGCCCAGGCGCCGGTGCTCCTGCGGACCGATCCCCCGGACCCGCTTGAACGAGGCACTGAGCGCGAAGGCGCTGCTGTAGCCCACCTTCCGGGCCACCGACTCGATCGTCGCGTCCGTCTCGCGCAGCAGGTCCGCGGCGAGCGCCAGCCGCCAGCCGGTCAGGTACGTCATCGGCGGCTCCCCCACCAGCTCGGTGAACCGGCGGGCGAGCCCGGCACGCGACACGCCCGCCTTCGCGGCCAGCGAGGCGACCGTCCACGGGTGGGCGGGGTCGTTCTGCAGCAGCCGCAGCGCCCGGCCGACGACGGGGTCGCCCATGGCCCGGTACCAGGCCGGGGCCTCCGCGCCGGGACGGGCGAACCAGGCCCGCAGCACGGCGATCAGCAGCAGGTCGAGCAGGCGGTCGAGGAACACGCTCTGGCCGGGCTCGTCGCGGGAGATCTCGTCGCCGAGGAACGGCATCAGCGGGCAGTTCCACGCTTCGCCGGGCAGATGAACGAGGGCGGGCAGCGCGTCCAGGAGCCGGCGGCTCACCTCGCCCTCCATCTGGTAGGTGCCGACGAACACGGTCGTCCCTCCGTCGGCGGCGTTGCCCCAGGTCCGTACTCCGAAGTGGGTCATCTCGGTGAGCGGTTCCCCGGCGAGCGTGGTACAGGTCCCGCCGGGGTGGACCAGGGCGCTCGGCGGGGCGCCGGGCGCGTACGCGATCGTGTACGGCTCCGGGCCGCGCGCCAGGGCCATGTCGCCGGGGCGCAGCAGTACCGCCTCGCCGACATCGGGGGCGATCCATGCCTCGCCCTCGGGGACGGTCATCAGGCAGAGCGGGGCGCGGTCCTCGATCCGTACGGACCACGGCGGTTCCATGACCATGCGCAGCAGGAAGGCCCCTCTGGCCCGCGGTCCGTCGAGCAGTCCGGCGAGTGCGTCCATGCTCCCGAGCGTAGACGCACGCGTATGCGCGTGAGCTTGTACGGCATGGGAACGGCGGGCGGGGGACGGGAATCTTGAGCCATGACGACACACACGAACCAGACAGAGACCGTGCTGGTCACCGCTGCCACCGGCAAGACCGGCCGACGGGTCGCGGCGGGCCTCGTCGAACGCGGGCTGACCGTCCGGGCGGGCTCCCGGACCGGCGCCACCCGTTTCGACTGGGAGGACCCGGAGACCTGGGCGGAGGCGCTGCGCGGCGCGGACGCCGCGTACGTCAACTACCACCCCGACCTCGCCGCGCCGGGCGGGGAGGAGGCGATGCGGACCTTCGGCGAGCTGGCCGCGGCCCACGGAGTGCGACGACTGACGCTGCTGTCGGGGCGGGGTGAGCCGGAGGGGTTCCGCGCGGAGGAGGCGCTGCGAGCGGCGGGAGTCGAACTCGCCGTCGTCCGGGGCTCGTTCTTCATGCAGAACTTCGACGAGGGCTTCATCGCGGCGGGTGTCGAGGCGGGCACGATCGCCTTCCCGGCGGGCGGGACGGCGGAGCCGTTCATCGACGCGGACGACCTCGCCGAGGTGATCGTCCGGACCCTGACGGAGGACGGGCACGCGGGCGCGGTGTACGAGGTGACGGGTCCGCGGCTGCTGACCTTCGTCGAGGTCGCGGAGGAGATCTCCAAGGCGTCGGGCCGCGAGGTCGGGTACGTCCCGATGGGCGGGGCCGACTACGCGGGCATGCTGGAGGAGTTCGGCCTGCCGGGGGCCGAGGCCCGGTGGCTGGCGGAGCTGTTCACGACGCTGCTCGACGGGCACAACGCCTCGGTCACGGACGACGTGCGGCGGGTCCTGGGCCGCGAGCCGCGCGACTTCACGGAGTTCGCCCGCCGGGCGTGGGGCGACGGAAACGCCTGAGCGCCCCGTGCGGTACGGACGTTCAGCGCCGGACGTACGCGACGAGCCGGTACTCCGGGTCGGGGCGCCGGCGGTCCGGTTCCGGCAGGACGACGAGTTCGGCGGCGAGCGTGGCGGTGAGGGCCGGGCCGCCGTCGAACCAGGAGGCGAAGTAACCGGCGCGGAGCTTCTCGGCCGCACCGCGGGGGCTGTTGCCCTGGCCGTGGCCGGTGAAGCCGGTCGCGCCGGCGGGGGTCAGGCCGTGGGCGGCGGCGTACGCGCCGATCCGGTCGGCGCGGTCGGAGGCCGCGGTGAACGAGCGGTACGGGCGCAGGACGGCGTCGATGTCGCTGCCGACGTCGTGGGCGGCGTCCTTGTCCACGGTGACGGCGAGCACGCCGCCGGGGCGCAGGACCCGCGCCGCCTCCGCGACGAACTCCGAGGTGGACGGCACCAGATGAAGCAGCCACACCGCGCTGACCGCGTCCACGGACGCGTCCGGCAGCGGCAGGCGGCGCGCGTCGGCGCGGAACGCCCGGCCGGGCAGCCGTCCGGCGGCGCGGGCGACCATGCCGGGCGCGGCGTCGGCCCCGTACACCCGCAGTCCGGGGCGGACGAGCCGTTCGGTGACGAGTCCGGTGCCGCAGGCCACGTCGAGCAGGGTGCGGGCCCCGGGCGGCACCAGCCGCAGGACGGCGTCCGCCGCGGCGGCGGCGCGGGGGACACCGCCGCGGGTGCGGTCGTAGTGCGCGGCCTCGGCGTCGTAGTCCAGCAGCGTGTCCCCCATGCCTCCGATGTTAGGCACATGCCTTGCCGGGCCCAGGTCTGGACCATACCTTTCCGGCATGGAGCTGGAACTGCGGCATCTGAGGACCGTGCGCGCGATCGCCGACGCGGGCAGTCTGACCCGTGCCGCGGCCACGCTGGGCCTGGCCCAGCCGGCCCTCTCCACGCAGCTGCGCCGGATCGAACGGGCCCTGGGCGGGCCGCTGTTCGTCCGCGACCACACCGGCTCGCGGCCCACGCCGCTGGGTGAACTGGTCCTGGACCGGGCCCGGTTCGTGCTCCCGGCGGTGCGCGAACTGCAGGAGGAGGCGGTGCGGTTCGCCAACACCTGGGCGCGCTGGGACCGGTTCCGGCTCGGCGGCACACACGGGCCGCTGCTCGGCGGCCTCGTCGACCGGCTGCTCGCCGCGCATCCGGGGGCGCCGGTCACGACGCACACGACGTGGTCGGTGTCCGAGATCGCCGACCAACTGACCGACGGGCGTCTCGACTTCGCCCTGATCGGGACGTGCGGCGAGAGCGCCCCGCCGGAGCCGGACCGGCTCGCCTGGCAACTGATCGGCGTCGACCCGGTGTTCGTGATGCTGCCGGAGTCCCATCCACGGGCCGGCGAGGAGGAGGTCGAGCTGGCGGCCCTGGCCGGCGAGTGCTGGACGGACGTGCCGGGCGAGGGCTGTTTCGGGGACTGTTTCGAGGCGGCGTGTGCGCGGGCGGGGTTCGCGCCGGTGCAGGTGTACGAGACGGACACCGCCTCGTGCGTGCATCTGGTGCAGGTGGCGCGGGCGGTCGGCCTGTGCCGGGCGACCTTCCCGCCGGCCCCCGGGATCGTGACCCGGCCGCTCGCCGGCACGCCGCTGACCTGGCGTCACCTGCTGGGCTGGCACCCGGGGTCGGCGGCGGCCGAGGCGTCGGGCACGGTGGCCGGGCACACCCGCGCGGCGTACGCGGAGGCGGTCGCGCGCAGCGCCTCGTACCGGCAGTGGCTGGCCGCGCACCCGCGGTTCGGGGAGCCCATAACACCGTGACATGACCTGGTTGACAGGTCCGCGGCAATGGTGGGCGGCCCTACGGTGACGCCACCCACCCGACACCGAGGAGACCCCACCCATGCTCCGCAGACGTGCTCTGGCCGCCGCCGCATCCGGCCTGCTGGCCACCGCCACCTTCACCCTGGCCGGCACCCCGGCCGCCGCCGGCCCGGCTCCCGCGCCCGCTCCCGCTCCCGTGGCGAGCACCGTGCAGACGCCGCCCGGCATGCTCGCCGCGATGCAGCGCGACCTCGGCCTGACCGCCGCCGAGGCCCGCACCCGGCTCGCCAACGAGGCCGCCGCCGCACCTGTCGAGAAGAACCTGCGCCGGGCCCTCGGCGCCGACTTCGCGGGCTCCTGGACCAGCGGGGACACCGCCCGCCTGGTCGTCGCCACCACCGACCGCGCCGACGTCCGCCGGATCACCGCGGCCGGCGCCGAGGCGAAGCTCGTCGCCCACGGCCTGAGCGCCCTCGACGCCGCCAAGTCCGCGCTGGACAAGGCCGGTCCGACCGCCGCCGTGGCCCCGCTGCGGTACGTGGACGTGCGCACCAACAGCGTCGTCGTCGAGACCGCGGACCCGGCCGCCGCACGTGCCTACGTCGCCCGCAGCGGAGCCGACCGCGCCCTCGTGCGCGTCGTGAAGTCCGACGTACGGCCCCGCGCGCTCGCCGATCTGCGCGGCGGCGACCCGTACTACATCAACCGTTCCGGCCGCTGCTCCATAGGCTTCCCGATCACCCGCGGCAGCCAGAGCGGCTTCGTCACCGCCGGGCACTGCGGCACCGCCGGCGCGTCCGTCACCGACGCCGCGGGCTCGTCGATCGGCAGCTTCCAGGGCTCGTCGTTCCCGGGCAACGACTACGCCTGGGTCGCCGCCGGCTCGTCCTGGACGCCCCGCCCGTGGGTGAAGGGCCCGAGCGGGAACGTGACCGTGTCCGGTTCGACGCTCGCCGCCGTCGGCGCGTCCGTCTGCCGCTCCGGCTCCACCACGGGCTGGCACTGCGGCACGATCCAGCAGCACAACACCAGCGTCACCTACCCGGAGGGCACCATCACCGGGGTCAGCCGGACCACGGTCTGCGCCGAGCCCGGCGACTCCGGCGGCTCGTACATCTCCGGCAGCCAGGCGCAGGGCGTCACGTCCGGCGGCTCGGGCAACTGCTCGTCCGGCGGCGAGACCTACTTCCAGCCGGTCAACGAGATCCTGCAGGCGTACGGGCTGACGCTGGTCACCGACGGCGGCACCACCCCGCCGCCCGGCGGCTCCTGCAGCTCCGCCCAGCAGCGGTACGACGGCAGCCTGACCAGCGGCGGTGTCGCGGTCCAGCCGGGCGGCTCGTACTACCAGTCGACGACCTCCGGCACCCACACCGGCTGCCTGGCCGGCCCGTCCGGCGCGGACTTCGACCTGTACCTGCAGAAGTGGAACGGCTCGACCTGGGCGACGGTCGCCCAGGGCACCACGCCGGCCGCCGACGAGACCCTGACGTACAACGGGACGGCCGGGTACTACCGCTACCAGGTGCACGCCTACAGCGGTTCCGGCGCGTACACCCTCGGCCTGTCGCGGCCGTAAGGGGTGCACGGCCGCTGACGGGGACGCCCCGGGGCGCGGTGCGGGCGGTCAGCTCGCGCCGTGCCCCGGGGCGATCTCCTCGACACGGGCGGCCAGCGCGAAGTCCTTCTCCGTGACGGCGCCGCCCGCGTCGTGGCTGTTCACCGAGACGGAGACGGTGTTGTAACCGAGCGTCAGGTCCGAGTGGTGGTTCAGCTCCTGCTGGATCTGCGCCACATGCACGACCATCGCGGTGGCGGCGAAGTGGTCGCCGAGGCGGTACAGCCGTTGGATCCGGTCCTCGGCGAACGACCAGCCGGGGAGTTCCCGCAGCCGGTCCTCGATCTCCTTCTGCGACAGCGGCTCAGTGGGCATGCGCGGACTCCCTCCGGTTCGTGGCCGACAGCGGTGACGATACGGTCTCGGGCCCCGCTCCCCAGGTCAACACATGCGCGTCGCCCGATCGGCCGAGCCGGTGGGTTACCTTCGGAGCATGACAACTGTCGCGTCCGGTACGGGAGTAGGGCAGCTGCTGCGCGAATGGCGCGAGCGACGACGGCTGAGCCAGTTGGAGCTGGCGCTGCGCGCCGCGTCCTCGTCCCGGCACATCTCCTTCATCGAGACCGGCCGGTCCCGGCCGAGCGAGGAGATGATCCTTCGGCTCGCCGAGCACCTGGACGTGCCGGTCCGCGACCGGAACGCCCTGCTGCTCGCCGCGGGGTACGCGCCGAAGTACGCGGAGTCGACGCTCGACGACCCGGGCCTCGCCACCCTGCGCGAGGGCATCGACAACCTGCTGCAGGGCTACGACCCGTACCCGGCGCTCGTGGTGGACGGCGCGTACACGGTGCTCGCGGCCAACCGGGCCATCGGGATGCTGCTGGACGGCCTGCCGGAGCACCTGCTCACGCCGCCGCTGAACGCGATGCGGATCACCCTGCACCCGGAGGGCCTGGCGCCGCGGATCCGCAACCTGCGCGAGTGGCGGGGCCATCTCCTGGCGCAGATGGAGCGGCAGATCGGGCTGGCCCGCTCGGAGGCGCTGCGGGCGCTGTACGAGGAGGTCGCCGCCTATCCGCTGCCGGACGGCGGCGACCCGGAGGACCGCGAGGACCCGCATCCGTACCCGTACTTCGCGCTGCCGATGCGGATCGAGCACGACGGGCACGTGCTGTCGTTCGTGTCGTCGATCTCGACGTTCAACACCCCGATGGACGTGACCGTCTCCGAGCTGGCGATCGAGACGCTGCTGCCGGCCGACCCGGCGACGGTCGCGTATCTGCAGGGCGTGGCCGCGGCTATGCGCGGGTAGTCGCACGGAGCGCGGCCCACTGCAGGCCGGCGAAGCCGGCGACCGTCGCCGCCTGCATCGGGATCCACAGCAGGCCGGCCGTGGTCGGCTCCAGCCAGCCGGCGAGGGCGAGCAGACTGCCCACCGTCCACAGGATGTTGCAGTCGATGACGGCCTTCACCCCGGCGGCCGGCGGCTGCGGGCGGGCGGCGAGCAGGGCGACGCCGATCGCGTACGCGGTGAGGAAGAGCCCGAGGTCGAACAGCAACCCCGCGTCGAGGCCGAGCAGTTCGCCGAGGGCGTCGGAGGCGAGGAGGTAGGCGAGTCCGTTGCCGCCGGTGACGACGGCGTCGAGGGCCAGGAAACGGCGCAGCGCGGACTGCGGCCGGGTGGTGCGGGAGATGCCGGCGATCAGGGCCTGGGACATGACGGATCAGCCTCCTCGGAAGGCGTACGTGCGGGTGAGGTCCGGTGCCCGGGCGGAGTGCGCCGCCCGGGTCCCGGTGCACTTCACGATGCCGGGTGCGGGGGCGGGGGTCGATTACGTCGGAGGTAATGCGGGCCTGCGCGATATGCCGGTGCGGTCGTGGGCTGCGTGGGTATGCTGCCGCGCGGGTCGGTCCGGAGGGGGAACGCCGTGGGGTGGGGCAGGCAGGGTTCGCGCATGGTGGCGACCGCGGACGACCACAAGGTCACGCCCGCGGAGCTGTTCTTCGATCTCGTCTTCGTGTACGCGATCACTCAGGTCACCGCGCTGATGGCCGCGTCGCCGACGCCTACGCGGGTCGTCGGGGCGATGGTGGTGCTGGCGCTGCTGTGGTGGTGCTGGTGCTGTTTCGCCTGGCTCGGGAACGTCGTACGGGCGGACTCCGGCGCGCTGTTCGCGGTGCTCGTCGCGGTGATGGCGGTGGTCTTCATCGTGTCGCTCGCGGTGCCGGATGTCTTCGAGGACGCCGCCGACGGGCTGCCCGCACCGCTGCTGTTCGTGCTCTGCTACGCCGCCGTGCGGGTGCTGCACCTCGTCTCGTACTGGCTCTCCAGCCCCGGTGACCCGGTGCTGCGGGCGACGCTGCGCCGCACGGCGCTGGCCTCGGTGCTGCCGCCGCTGGTGCCGCTGCTGATCGGGGCGACGCTGGCCGAGGGCACCACGCAGCTGCTGCTGTGGCTGCTCGCGGTGGTGATCGACTACGCGGGCATCTACGTCACCGGCGCGTCCGGCTGGCGGGTCAACTCCCCCGGCCACTTCGCCGAACGGCACGGGCTCATCGTGATCATCGCGCTCGGCGAGTCGTTCATGGCCATGGGCATCGGGGTGTCCGACCTCCCGCTGACGGTGGCCGTCCTCGGCGCGTCGGCGGCCGGTCTGCTGCTCTCGGCCGGGCTGTGGCGGCTGTACTTCCGGCGGCTCGGCGAGTCCGCCGAGCACCGGCTCTCCGCGCTGGACGGCGACGACCGCACCCGGTTCGCCCGGGACGCGTACACCTTCCTGCATCTGCCGCTGGTCGCCGGGGTGGTGCTCACCGCGCTCGGCATGAAGAAGGTGCTCCAGCAGGTCTCCGACACCGGGCACTACGGGCTCGCC
This sequence comes from Streptomyces solicamelliae, assembly GCF_045348655.1. Taxonomy (NCBI): domain Bacteria; kingdom Bacillati; phylum Actinomycetota; class Actinomycetes; order Kitasatosporales; family Streptomycetaceae; genus Streptomyces; species Streptomyces solicamelliae. The sequence continues at coordinate 5,947,014 of NZ_CP160404.1, read as the reverse complement.
GAGCCCCTGCACGGCGTCGCCGCCTGGTCGCTGACCGGCGGCGTCGGGGTGTACCTGCTGGGCGCGGCGGCGCTGGCGCACCGCACCACCGGCCGGCCCTCCGCCGCGCTGCTCGCGGGCGGCGCGCTCTGTCTCGTGGCGGGCGCGGCGGTGACGCTGGTCCCGGCGCTCCTGGCGCTGGCGCTGCTGGCCTGCGCGGTGGCGACGGCGGTGGCCGTGGACGGCCGCGTCGCGGCCCGGCGGGAGCGGACCGCGACGGTGCCCGCGCAGACCGCCCCCGAGTAGCCGCCGGGCGGCCGTCACTCCGCGGTCGCGGCGGCCTTCCGGCGGGCGGAGAGCACCGCGTACACGAGCACACCCGCGAAGAGGAACAGCACACCCTGGTAGACCGCCGCGTACCCGGAACCGGCGGCCAGCCACATCGAGAAGCCGAAGGCGAGCACGGCGAGGGCGGCGTCGCGGACGAGACGGCCGCGGTGCACCCGGTCGCCGCGGCCGGAGGCCAGGAAGTGGATCTGGGCGGCCGTGGACAGCAGGTACGGGACGGTGGCGGTGAACGTGGTGACGAGGACGAGCATCTCGAACACGCCGCCGGAGCCCGCGGTGTAGTTGTAGACGGTGAGCAGCGAGGCCAGGGTGACGGTGACCGCGACGCCGGCCGTCGGGACGCCGCGCCGCTTGCGCAGGAACACCTTCGGGAACAGTCCGTCGCGGGCGGCGGCGTACGGGGTCTGGGCGCTGAGCAGCGTCCAGCCGTTGAGCGCGCCGACCATGGACACCAACGCCATGCAGGCGACGGCGGCGCCGCCCCAGGCCCCGCCGAACATGGCGTCGACGGCGTCGGAGAACGGCGCGTCGGAGTCGACGAGCTTGTCGTGGGCGACGAGGCCGAAGACGGAGACGGTGCCGAGCAGGTAGAGCGCCGCGGCGGCGAGGGTGCCGAGGACGGTGGCGCGCGGGACGTTGCGCCGCGGGTCGCGGACCTCTCCGGCGCTGACGGCCGCGGACTCGACGCCGAGGTAGCTGAAGAGCAGGATCGCGGCGGAGGCGGAGAGCGCGCCGAGGGTGCTCCGGCCGCTCGCCTCGAAGGGGCCGAGGTTGGCGGAGTCGAAGAAGAACAGCCCGCCGACGGCGACGAGCAGCAGCGGGACGAACTTGAGCACGGTGGCGGCGATCTGCACGGCGCCGACGTACCGGGTGCCGGCGAAGTTCGCCAGCGCGGGCAGCCACTGGAGGGTCAGGGCGGCGGCGAGGGTGGCGGCCGTCGACTCCAAGGGGATCAGCACGTCCAGGTAGCCGACCGCGGCGACGGCGAGGGCCGCGTTGGAGACCCAGGCGGTGGCCCAGTACGACCAGGCGGAGAGGAAGCCGGCGAAGTCGCCGAAGGCCTCGCGGGCGTACACGTACGGGCCGCCGGTGCGGGGGTCGCGCCGGGCGAGCCGGCCGAAGACCAGCGCGAGGGCGAGGGCGCCGAGGGTGAGCACGCCGAAGGCGACCAGGCTGACGGTGCCGTACGGGGCGACGGAGGCGGGCAGCAGGAAGATGCCGCCGCCGATGATGTTGCCCATGACCAGGGCGGTGGCGACGGGGAGTCCGAAGCGCCGGGTGTGGGGGTCTTCCGCGCGCCGGTCTTCCGTGTGCCGGTCTTCCGTGTGCCGGTCCCGGGTGTCGCCGGTGTCCGTGTGCGGTGCCGCGTTCCCGGGGTCGCCGGTCCGCTGCTGTGGAGTTGTGGCCGTGCTCATGAGGGGTGGTGCGCCTTCCGTCGTACAACCCGGCCATGCTGGGACAACGACGAACGCACGTACAAATCAGCCGCTTTCGTCCCGTCCGGGCGGGCCGTCCACCGGAAGAAGTCCTTCCTGTACGGCCCTGGACCGCGAATCCTCCACCATCGGCACCTGCGGCCCCGAGCTCTCCCGCAGCCAGCCGCGCAGCACCTCGTGCACCTGCTCGGCGCCCGCCAGGACGGCAGGCGGCGCGGACAGGGTGAGCGGGGAGAGCAGGAAGGGACGGGACTGCTCGCCGCCGAGCCCGCCGTGCGAGCCGATCTGCTCCTCGAAGGCGTGGACGGTGCCGGCGGCCGGGTCGTGCATCGAGTTGACCATGATGTCGGCGACGTGCGGGAACCCGTCCGTGCGGCGCACCGCGTCCGCCGCGCCCGGCCCGAAGCCGGCCAGCGGCCCCTTGTCGTCCTCCAGCTCCGCGACCGGCGTCTGCCGCCCGTCCCGGTCCAGCACCACCGAGCCGTGCTCCTCGCTCGCGACCAGCAGGAAGCCGATCCCGGGATGGTTGGCGAGGGTCCGCAGCAGCGCCGGGTGGCGCAGGTCGATCTGCTCCCGCGTCATCCGGCCCGGCACCTCCGGGAAGGAGACCAGGCCGAGATTGCCGGAGGCGAGCACCATCGGCTCGGAGGGCCGGCCGCGCAGCTGGCGCGCCGCCTCCGCCTCCTCCTCGCGCCCGTCCACGGGCCGGTGCAGGGCGCTGAGCAGCGCGTCCCGGGCCGCGTCGCGGGCCTCGGCCCCGCTGTGGGTGCGGCGCACCCGGCGCGGAACCGGCAGCCCGCAGCCGGCCCGGACCAGGTCCTTCAGGGTCAGTCCGTACGCGCCCTCGAAGGTGGGCCCGGGGCTCTGCCCGTGGTCGGACAGGAGCACGATCCGGTACGGCCGGGGGGCGTGCTCGGCGACCTTGGCGATCAGCGCGATCACCCGGTCGAGGCGGTGCAGGACCTGGTCGGTGTCCCGGCCGTGCGGGCCGGAGTGGTGGGCCACCTCGTCGTACGCGACGAGGTCGGCGTACACGGCGGTACGGCCGGCCAGCAGGTCGCCCATCACCGCGGCGACCACCACGTCCCGCTCGACGACGGTGGCGAAGGCGCGGACGAACGGGTAGAGACCGCCGCGCGGCACCCGCGGGGTCTCCTTGCGGAGCCTCGCGCGGACCGACTGGTACAGCTCCCGGAAGACCTCGGCGAGGAACGAGCCGGCGGTGCGGACCGCGTTGGCGGGGTCGGAGAAGTATGCGAAGTACCCGGACCGGGAGCGGTTGGCCCGGCCGCGCCGGGCGGCCATCGACAGGACGAGGGCGAGCTGGTCGGCGCCGCCGCTGAACAGGTTGCCGCGGGACGCGCCGTCGAGGGTGAGCAGCCCGCCGTCGCCGGTGCGCGCGATGGCGCGGCGCTGCAGCTCGACGGCGCTCGCGGGACGGTTGCTGACCATGAGCCGGCCGGTGTCCTTCTCGTACCAGCGGAAGGCGGGCACGTCCTCGTTGGAGCCGTGCAGGATGCCGAGCTGGCTGGCGCCGGTCTGGCTGGACCAGTCGGTGCGCCAGGGGGTGAGCCGGTGGGTGGTGTCGAGCCAGCCGGCGACGGTCGGCATCAGGCCCGCGCGGACGGCGTCGCGCAGGACGCGGTGGCCGACGCCGTCGAGCTGCAGGAAGAGGGTGCCGGGCTCGGGATGCGGGCCGCCGGTGACCGCGCGCGGCCGTCTGCGGTCGGCGAGCCGGTAGAGCCGGCGGCGGTACGCGTCGTCGTCGCGGACGGCGAGGCCGGTGGAGGTCGCCGAGGCGACGGCGGACATCACGGCGGCGACCACGACGGCGGTCTCGGGGGCGACGACGCCGCGGCTGTCGGGGACCAGCCAGAGGGCGATCAGCAGCAGCGAGCCGTTGAGGAAGAACACCAACAGGCCGAGGACCAGTGCCGGTACGAGCAGCAGCGCCCGCACGACGACCGGCCAGACCAGCGCGCTCAGCAGACCGAACACGCCCGCGCCGGTGGCGGCGGTGAGCGCGGTACGGGTCAGGCTCTCGCCGTCCTCGGAGCGGAGCCGGAAGTCGGGCAGCAGCCCGGCCAGGGCCAGCATGGTCAGCGTCGAGACCGCCCACACCACGAGCACCCGCAGCAGCGCGCCGCCCGTGCTCCGCCAGCGGCCGGTGAACCGCCCGCGCACCTTCCCCACGCCCACGCCAGGTTCGCCTTTCACCCGTTATCCGACTCAAGCGTGGCACAACACCCGCTCGGGTGGATTCGGGCGAAACGCGCGTGCTCAGCAGCCGTCGTAGCCGGCGGTCGGCATCGAGAGCCGCCGGTGCACACCCGCCTTGTCCGCCGCACCGTACGAGGGCTCGTCGAGCCCCGCCGTCTCCAGCCGCACCCCGCGCCGCTCGCACTCCGCGAAGAAGCCGGAGACCGAGGTCAACGCGCGCGCGAGCACCCGTTCGTTGGGTGCGACGAACAGGTCGACGTCACCGGACTCGACGTCGACCCACAGGGCGCTGTGGTCGGGTCTGATCCCGTAGAAGAGCAGCTGCCGGGTGATCACGTAACCCTTGTCGCCGGCCCATCGCGCGCACATCGCGTGCTGGCTGCGCGTGTCCACCAGGAAGGGGTCGCTGTCGAGTTCCTCGAGCGGGGTGAGGCTGGCGATCGCCGCCACCCGAACGTCGTCCATGCGCCGACCCTACTCCGAACGGGCCGGGGCGAGGAGGGCGCGCTCGGGGCACGTTCACGGCGGTGAGGAGTATCCGCAGGTGTGACAGATCCTCCAGCCGTCCTGCGTGACGGCGAGGACGCCCCCGCAACGCGGGCACTGCGCCGAGTGCCGGACGGTCCCGATGCTGCTCGTGGTCCTCACAGCGGCTCCCATCCCTTGCTCTTCGATGGCTACCCGCCGCGCCGCGCGCGACGCCCCCTCGTGATCGCTTCTCCCCCGCCGTCGGCCCCGGACATTTAGGCTCGTACGGGAGGACTGGGGTCGGCGGGGTTCGGTTCCGTGAGAAGGGCGGGCGACGGTGGAGATCACCTGGTGGGGTCATGCGACCTGCACGGTGGAGGACTCCGGGGTCCGGTTCCTGACCGATCCGCTGTTCGTGCGGCGGCTGGCCCATCTGCGGCGGCGGCGCGGGGAACTCCCGCCGCCTGAGGCCGCGGTCGCCGAGGCGGTGCTGGTCTCGCATCTGCACTCCGACCATCTGCACCTGCCCTCGCTGGCCCGGCTCGCACCGGGGACGCTGCTGGTCGTGCCGCGCGGCGCGGCCCGGTCGGTCCCCGCGCTGCGGAAGCTGGACGGGCTGCGGCTGACCGAGGTGGCGCCGGGCGACGAGGTGCGGGTGGAGGGGCTGACCGTACGGGCCGTGCCGGCGAGACACGACGGGCGCCGGCTGCCGGTGGGGCCGCACCGCTCGCCCGCGCTCGGGTACGTGGTGGAGGGCGAGGCGCGGACGTACTTCGCCGGGGACACCGGGCTGTTCGAGGGGATGGCGGAGGCGGTGGGCCCGGTGGACGTGGCGCTGCTGCCGGTGGGCGGCTGGGGGCCGTACCTCGGGCACGGCCATCTGGACGCGGGACGGGCGGCACAGGCGCTGGCGGCGCTGGGGCCGGCGGCCGCGGTGCCGGTGCACTACGGCACGTACTGGCCGATCGGGATGGACGCGGTGCGGCCGCACGAGTTCCACGCGCCGGGCGACGAGTTCGTCCGGCACGCGGCGCGGCTGGCGCCGAAGGTGGCGGTGCACCGGCTGGGGCACGGCGAGCGGGTGCGGCCGGAGGTCGCCCGGTGATCGAGCCGATCGCGGCGGCGCAACGCATCGCGGCGGCCTTCGGGGACCTGCCGCCGGAGTCGACGCAGCAGGCGGTCGGCCTTCCGACGCTGTTCCTGCTGGTGGCCCTGGGGGCGCTGGTGCCGGTGGTGCCGACGGGGGCGATCGTGAGCTCGGCGGCGGTGGTGGCCTTCCACCAGACGGCGCCGCTGTCGCTGCTGTTCGTGTTCCTGGTGTCGGCGGGCGCGGCGCTGCTCGGGGACCTGGCGCTGTACTGGCTGGGACAGCGCGGGGTGCGCTCGCGCAACGGCTCGCGCTGGCTGGAGGCGCTGCGGGCCCGGGCGGCGCCGGAGCGGCTGGCCTGGGCGCAGGACCGGCTGCAGTCGCACCAGGTGTCGGTGCTCGTGCTGTCGCGGCTGGTGCCGGCGGGGCGGATCCCGGTGATGCTGGCGTGCCTGCTGGCGGAGATGCCGCTGCTGCGGTTCCTGCGGGGCGATCTGCCGGCGTGTCTGGCGTGGGCGGCGACGTACGGGCTGATCGGGATCCTGGGCGGCTCGCTGTTCGACGAGCCGTGGGAGGGCGTGGTGGCGGCGGTCGCGCTGACGATGCTGATCAGTGCGGCGCCGGCCTTGTGGCGCAGGCTGCGGCGCCGGAGTTCAGGGCACGAGCACGCGTGAGCCGCCGACCGGCAGGTCCCACAGGCGGTCGGGGGCGAGGCCGGCCGCCGTCCAGGCGGCGCGGAGCCGGGTGAGGGGTTCGAGGACCGGCTCGGCGGAGAGCACGAAGGTCGCCCAGTGCATGGGGGCCATCCGCAGGGCCCCGAGGTCCTGGAAGGCGCGCACGGCCTCCTCGGGGTCGGTGTGCACGTCGCGGAGCCACCAGCGCGGGGCGTACGCGCCGATCGGCAGCAGGGCCAGCTCGATGCCGGGGTGACGGCGGCCGATCTCGGCGAACCAGTGGCCGTAGCCGGTGTCCCCGGCGAAGTGGACGCTGCGGCCGGACCGGTCGGTGAGCACCCAGCCTCCCCACAGCGAGCGGCAGGTGTCGAGCAGGGTGCGCTTGGACCAGTGGTGCGCGGGAACGAACGTGAAGCGCACGCCGCCGAGTTCGGCGGCCTCCCACCAGTCGAGCTCGGTGATCCGGGTGAACCGGCGGCGACGGAACCAGCGGGCGAGCCCGGCGGGGACGAAGACGGGGACGTGCCGGGGCAGCCGCCGGAGGGTGGGGGCGTCGAGGTGGTCGAAGTGGTTGTGGCTGATGACCACGGCGTCGACGGGCGGCAGGTCCTCCCACCGCACCCCGACGGGCGTGATCCGCGCGGGCGTCCCGAAGATCCGCCGCGACCAGACCGGGTCGGTCAGCACGGTCAGCCCTCCGATCCGCACCACCCAGCTCGCGTGCCCGGCCCAGGTGACGGCCAGGGTGTCGGGCCCGGCGACGGGCAGCGGCCCGGGCGCGAACGGCAGCTCCGGAATGTCCCGCAGCCCCTCGGGCCCGGGCCGCACGGCCCCCTCCCGGGCGAACCGCGCCAGCGCCCGGACCCCGGGCAGCGGGGCGGTGAGCCGGTCGACGAAGGAGCGCGGCCAGTCGGTACGGGTGCGTCCGACGGGGTGCAGGACGACGGGGGCGGGCCGGCCGGGGGCGGGGTGGGCCGGGGCGGGTGGTGCGGGTTGGCCGGGGGCGGGTGAGGCGGCGGAGGCGGTCGGGCCGGCGAAGGCGAACCGGGCGCCGGTACCCGCCGGGGAGGAGCCGTCGGAGGCGGGCGGGCTCTCGGGGCCGGTCGCGGGGATGCGGTTCGTCTGTGGCGGCTGTGGTGTCCGCTCCGTCTGTTCCGTCATCTGCGTGCTCCGTTTCGGCGCGGGTCGCTTCCAAGAGGGGCCGGGGTCAGCGGAGTTCTTCCAGTACGGCCACGAAGGCGCGCAAGGCCTCCGCCACATGGGGCAGTTCGAGCGGCTCGGCCGAGCGGAGCGACTCGGCGCGCTCCTCGCGGGTCGCACCGAGCAGCGGCCCGGTGTCGAACCGCACGCGGAGCGCGCCCAGTTCGTCGCCGAACCGGTGGCCGCCGGGTACGGCGAAACCGAGCCGGCCGCTCAGGTGGTCCTCCAGCTCCATGGAGTCGCTGACCCCGCGGGCGGCGAGCCCGGTCCGCAGCGGGCCGAGGTCGGCGTACAGGTGACGGCCGGCCTGCGGGGGCCGGGCGATCGCGCCGGAGGCGAGTACGGCGCGGTGGACGGCGGAGGCGACGCGGGCGTGCAGCGCGGCGCCGGCCGCCGCGTGGGCGGCGACGTCGGCGGGCTCGTCGAGCGCGTGCGCGGCGACGTGCGCGACGGGGGCCGCGACGTGCGCGCCGAGGGCGGTGAGCACGTCGAGGGCGCGCGCCCGCCGGGCCGGGCTGTCGGCGGCCGGCGGGAAGCGGGCGACGGCGCACGGCCAGGCGGCGGGCGCGAGCGCGCCGCACAGGTCGGTGAGGACGGTGATGTCGTCGGGGCACATCTCCGCGGGGCTGAGCAGCACGGTGTCGCGCGGCCGGTGCAGGGTGTCGCGCCAGGTCTCGTCGCTGATGACGTGCAGCCCCTCGGCCACGGCCGCCTCGCAGGCCTCGCGGACGAGTTCCGGCGGGGCGACGGTGGCGGTCGGGTCGTCGGCGACGGAGAGCAGCAGCACGGCGGGCCGCCCGCCCTCGGCCCGGACCCGGCGGACGGTCTCCAGGAGCGCGTACGGGTCGGGCACGCCGCCGCACTCGGCGGGGGTGGGCACGTGGTACGCGGGGCGTCCCAGGAGCCGGGTGTGCGGGGTCCACCACGCCGGGCACGGCCTCGGCATCAGGACGTCGCCCTCGTGGGCGGCCAGCAGGGAGAAGAGCAGGGGCTGCGCGCCGGGGGCGGCGAGGACGTCCTCGGCGTGCGCGTGCAGGCCGCGCCGCCACCAGTAGCCGCAGGCGGCCTCGCGCAGGACGGGCCCGCCGCCGGACGGCTCGGCGAGCGCCCGGCCGGCGGCCGCCGCGAGCACCCCGGCGAGCGACTCGGGCACGGGCAGGCCGGACTCCGGGGCGAGCGGCCCGTACCGCACCGGTCCGCGCCCTTCCGACGCCGCCTGACGCATGGCGTGACCTCCCGAGCGACGCTGCGTGACGTGGTCCCACGCCCCTTTATACGGAGGAATCGCCCGTTTCGCCGCCGGAGCGGGTGAGGGAGGGGGCGGAGGAGGTATCGGAGGGGTGCCGCAGGGGCCGTTGGCGTGCCGTCCGGCTGGTGGGACGCCATCAAGAATCTGTCCACATGGCAAGATTCACGTCTCATGATACGACCGCATCCCGCTACCGTGATCACACCGCTTCACGAGCCCCTGCGAGAGGACGTTCGGCCATGACCCATGCCGTCTACACCCACGGGCACCACGAGTCGGTGCTGCGCTCACACGCCTGGCGCACCGCCGTCAACTCGGCCGCCTATCTGCTGCCCGAACTGAAGCCGGGGCTGGACGTCCTGGACGTGGGCTGCGGTCCCGGCACCATCACCGCCGACCTGGCCGCGCTGGTCGCCCCCGGCCGGGTGACCGCGGTGGACCCCGCGCCGGACGTCCTGGAGAAGGCGGCCGCCGTCGCCGCCGAACGCGGCCTCGACAACGTCGAGTTCGCCGTCGCCGACGTCCACGCGCTGGACTTCCCCGACGACTCCTTCGACGTGGTCCACGCCCACCAGGTGCTGCAGCACGTCGGCGACCCGGTGCAGGCGCTGCGCGAGATGCGCCGGGTGTGCCGGCCCGGCGGCGTGGTCGCGGCCCGGGACAGCGACTACGGCGTCTTCGCCTGGTACCCCGAACCGCCCGTTCTGGAGGAGTGGTTGCGCCTGTACCGCACCGTCGCCCGGCACAACGGCGGCGAACCGGACGCCGGGCGGCGGCTGTTCGCCTGGGCGCGGGCGGCCGGCTTCACCGAGATCACGGCCACGGCCACGAACTGGTGCTTCGCCACCGGGGAGGAGCGGGCCTGGTGGAGCGGTCTGTGGGCGGACCGCACGGTGGCGTCGGTGTACGCGGAGCTGGCGGTGGCCGGCGGGCACGCCACCCCGGAGCTGCTGGCGGAGATCGCCGAGGGCTGGCGGGAGTGGGGCCGCAGCGAGGACGCCTGGTTCATGGTGCCGCACGGGGAGATCCTGTGCCGGGTGTCGTCGTCCGGCGACTCCAACTAGGCTCGCCCGCATGGAGATTCTGGGCACCACACTGCGCATCTGTGTCGACGACCTCGAACCCGCCATCACGTTCTACGAACGGCTCACCGGCTCCCGCGCGCAGCGCTTCGAGCGCGGCGGCGTGTCGGTCGCGGCCGTGGGCTGCTTCCTGCTGATGAGCGGTCCGGAGTCGGAGCTGGAGGTGCTGCGGAAGGTGAGTGCGACGATCTCCGTCGAGGACGTGGACAAGGCGCACGCCACGCTGACCGAGGCCGGCGCCCGCGTCGTGGCCGGCCCGGTGCCGACACCGGTGGGCCGCAATCTGATCGCGGTCCACCCGGACGGGTCGGTCTTCGAGTACGTGGACCGGCGTACGAACGCCTGAGGCCGGCCGAACGCCCGACGTCACCCGGACCGCCCCGGGCCGCCCGCGCCCCGGCACCGCCCGCCCCGGCGGAAATTGCGGTGCCGGGCGGGCGGCGGCTTCGTAGGGTGGGGCCTTCGTGCCCGGACGACGTGAGGACGCAGGAATGAGCACCCAGCACACCTACCGGGTGATCGTGCGCGGCAGGTGGGACGCGCTGTCGCAGGACAGCCGGACCCGGCTCCTCGCGGAGGTGGACGACCACGGCCTGTCGGCGCTGCGCTTCACGGAGGAGGGCGCCCTCGCGTACGACCGGGCGCTGCAGCACTTCTCGTACCGCGTCGTGGTCCGCTCGGACGCGGAGGACGGCGAGGAGATGGCCGCGGCCCTCGCGGAGGACCGGGTGGAAGGCGCGCTGCGCGCACTGGGTCACGGCTACCGGGACCTGAGGTCCACGGTGACGGACCTCGACACCATGAAGATCAATCGCAAGCGGTGATCGCCCAGCGTTCGTGGTCGCGCCAGGCGCCGTCGATGAAGAGCATCGCGGGCGAGTAGCCCTCGAGCCGGAATCCGGACCGCATGACGAGGGCGCGGGACGCCGCGTTCCCCGGCTGGATGTTCGCCTCGAGCCGGTGCAGCTCCAGCGGGCCGAAGGCGTGCCGGACCACCAGTCCGAGCCCCTCGCCGAGCAGTCCGCGCCCGGCCGCGTGGGCGAAGGCGCCGTAGCCGAGGGCGCCGTTGCGGAAGGCGCCGCGGACGATGTTGTTGATGTTCACGAAGCCGGCGATCCGCCCCGCCGCGGCGCGTTCGCAGACCAGCAGGCCGAGCCGCGCGGGGTCCTCGTCGAGGGTGCGCCGGTACGTCGCGTACGCCTCGGCCGTCTCCGGCGGGAACAGCCAGGGCCGGTGCAGGGCGCGGCTGTCGCGGGCCGCCGCGGTGAACTCCTCGGCGTCGGATGCGGAGTAGGGGCGCAGGGCGACCCGCTCCCCGACGACGGTGTACGACTCATGATCATCGGCCATGGGCTCAGACTAGGCGGGCGGAGCGCTCAGCGGCGGGACTCCAGGACCCGGGAGGGGCACCGTTCGGTCCGCTTCACGACGCCGAGGGTGACGCTGCCGCCCGTGCCGCCGCTCGCGCCGGGCAGGGGGTACTGGGTGCAGACCGTCCAGCGCGGGGGCCACAGGACGCGCCGGTCGCCGCCGCTCGCGTCGTGGACGTGCACACGGGTGCGGTGGTCGAGGGCGGCGAAGGCACGCAGCAGGCTGCGCCCGGTGAGGTCCGGCATGGGCTGCGGCGGGGTCCGTGTCCCGGCCTCGTCGTCCTCGTCCGTCTGCTCGGCCGTCCCGGCCACGACCACCGCGAGGGCGACGACCGTGATCGCGCAGACCGCTGCCACGCGCCTCACCGGCGCCGCCTCCGGGTCGCGCCGTACCAGCCGCAGACGGCCCCGATCAGCGCGGTGCCGAGCAGCGCGAGGTACAGCGGCATGGTGACCAGCGGGATCAGCAGGCGGATCTCCACCCGGGTGGTGTTCTCGAAGATGAGGATCAGCGTGAGGACGATGAGGACCGCGATCGCGATCCGGCCCGAGGTGACGCCGCCGCTGCGTCCCGCGTCCGATGTCTCCTTGGGACCCATGGGCCGCCCTCTCGTCCGTCCTGCACCACTGCCCCCGTGTGTTCAGACCAGGATGCGCGGATCCGGTCCGTACGGGGGCGGTGGGCGGAGCCGTACGGGTGATGCCCGGCGGGCCCGGCCGGGGCGTGCGGGCCCGTCAGTGGTGGACGAGCACCCGCTGCGGCTCCTCGGCCGGGGCCTCGGCCGGGTCGGGCCGCTTGATCAGGAAGGCGGTGACGACACCGACGCCGAGCAGCGCCAGGGCCGTGTACATGGCGTTCTGGTAGCCGGCCGTGGTGGGGCCGCCCGCGTCGCTGCCCGCGGTGATCATCGCGGAGGCGAGGGCGATGCCGAGGGAGGCACCGATGCCGAAGCAGGCACCGTTCAGACCGGAGAGCGAGCCCGGCTTGTCCTTCGGGGCGCTGGTGACGGCGAGGCCGTTGAGGCCGGTGAGCATGAAGCCGCCGTACGTGACGCCGAGCGCGGCCAGCGCGGCGATCAGGATCCACTCGTGCTGCAGGAAGAGGGTGGCGACGAGGAAGAGCGCGAAGTTGGCGACGGCGCCGGCGACGACGATCCTGCGCCAGCCGATCCGCGGGCCGATCCGGCCGGTCAGCGGGGCGGAGATCACTCCGATGAGCTGGATCGGGGTGAGGAAGAGGACGGCGGCGGTGACCGCCGACAGGCCGAGGCCGACCCGGGCGTCCTGCGAGAAGAGCGGGATGGTCAGGGCGACCGCGCCGAACGCGCCGCCGAGGGTGCAGACGGTGGTGAGCAGCAGCGGCCAGGCGCGGCGGGAGGCGAGCACCGCGATGTCGATGACCGGGTCCGCGGCGCTCTTCTGGGAGACCACGAAGAAGACCAGCGAGGCGACGCCGCCGAGCAGGAAGCCGAGGGTGAGCGCGGAGGTCCAGCCCCAGGCGGCGCCCTGGGCGAGGCCGACGAGGACGCCGGTGAGGCCGAGCGCGAGGGCGGTGATGCCGCGGGCGTCGAAGCGGCCGCCGGCGGTGGCCGGCCGGGTGTCCGGGACGTGCTTGCGGACGAGGAGCAGGCCCGCGATGGCGATCACGGTGGAGCAGACGAAGATCCCTCGGAAGCCGATGGTGTCGGCGATCTGGCCGCCGGCGATGGCGTCGATGCCGGCGAGGCCGCCGTTGACGGCGGTGATGATGCCCGCGGCCTTGCCGAAGCCGGCCGGGGTGAGCAGCTGGTTCAGGGTGAGGAAGGCCAGGGTGAACATCGCCGCGGAGACGCCCTGGAGGACGCGGCCCGCGATGAAGACCTCGATGTTCGGCGCGAAGACGCAGAGCAGGTTGCCGAGGATCAGCACGCCCGCGCAGAGCAGCATCATCGGCTTGCGGCCGCGCAGGTCGCCGAGCCGGGCGAGGGTGACCTGACCGATCGCCGCCATCAGGAAGAACAGCGTCTGCGAGAGGCCCGCGGCGGCGGGACTCGTCTCGAGGCGCTCGATGACGTCCGGCAGGGCGGGGCTCAGCATCGTGGCGTTGATCTGGTAGCCGAGCACGGCGAGAACCAGCGCCAGGAGCAGCGGCCCGCGGCCCGCGAGATCGGATCGGGTGGACATGTCGGGCCCCTTTGCCTCGTCCGTTTCGAGCTTGTCAGACAAGCGATGCGGAGACAGGTTCGGTTCTACGCGCGTAAAACGTCAAGTCACCCTGGTCTGTGAGATGTGCCAGACATTGCCCGGCGGCCGCTCGTGGGATTAGCTTGCCGACAAGTGGGAGGAGCAGGGCCTGTGGCAGTCAGCGGAAGCGGAAGCGTCAACGGATCCGGCAGCGGGGGCGGCAACGCCGGCGGCCGGCGCATGCGGCCGGTCGTGGTGCTGTACGAGCGCATCGCCGACGCCCTGCACGACGGCACCTACCCGCCCGGTTCCACCCTCCCCTCCGAGCCCCGGCTCGCCGCCGAGCTGGGCGTCAGCCGCCCCGCGCTGCGCGAGGCGCTGCTGCTGCTCCAGGAGGACGGGCTGCTCACGGTGCGCCGCGGGGTCGGCCGGACGGTCAACGACCGGCCGCCGCGGCGCGGCTTCGAGCACGTCCAGCCGCTGGAGGAGCTGATCGGCGCGGGCGGACCGCTGCGCGTCCGGGCCCTGCTGCGGGCGGTCGAGGAACCGACCGACTTCACCACCCAGCACCTGCTGGCCCCGGCCCGCGCGGAGCTGCGGTTCTGGGAATCGCTGCTGACCGGCGAGGGCATCGCGGCGGCGCTCAGCCAGGAGTGGGCGGCCGCCGACGACGTACTGGACCGGGCGCACCCCGCGTTCGCCGAGGCGCTGCGCACCGCGGCCGCGCCGGAGCGCACCTCGATGCTCGCCGTCCTGACCGCCGCCTCCCGCGACGTGCGGCTCAGCGCGCACAGCAGCGTCACGGCGACGCTGCTCGGGCAGCGCCGGGGCGAGCAGCTGGCGCGGCCGGCCGACACCCCGGCGGTGCTGGTCACACAGGTGGTCCGGGTGGACGACGTGCCGATCCTGGCGGCCAAGCACATGCTGCCCACGGGCGCCCCGGCGCTGCCCCTCCTCCAGTCGAACTGAGGCCGCGCCCCGGCTGCGGGGCCTCTGTCCCGGCTGCGTAGCCCACCCTGTCGTCACCGTCACAGCGCTCCCTCCCCCGTTGCCGTACACTTCCGCGCCATGCACTTGTCTGACAACTCCGTCGCCGCCTCCGCCCCCGTGGCCGAGTGGATCCGCCGCGCCCCCAAGGCCGTGCTGCACGACCACCTGGACGGCGGGCTGCGCGCCGCCACCATCGTCGAACTGGCCCGGGCCTGCGGCTACACCGCGCTGCCCACCGAGGACCCGGCCGAGCTCGCGGTCTGGTTCCGGGACGCCGCCGACTCCGGTTCCCTGGAGCGGTACCTGGAGACCTTCGCGCACACCTGCGCGGTGATGCAGACCCGCGAGGCGCTGGAGCGGATCGCGGCCGAGTGCGCCGAGGACCTGGCGGCCGACGGTGTCGTGTACGCGGAGATCCGGTACGCCCCCGAGCAGCACCTGGAGGGCGGGCTGACCCTCGACGAGGTCGTGGAGGCCGTGAACGCGGGCTTCCGCGAGGGCGAGCGTCGCGCGGGCGGGCGGATCACCGTCCGCGCCCTGCTCACCGGCATGCGGCACACCGACCGCTCTCTGGAGATCGCGCAGCTCACCGTGGCGCACCGGGACAAGGGCGTGGCCGGCTTCGACATCGCCGGCGGCGAGATCGGCAACCCGCCTGCCCGCCACCTGCCCGCCTTCCAGCACCTGAAGCGGGAGAACTGCCACTACACGATCCACGCGGGCGAGGCCGTCGGCGCCGAGTCGGTGCACGAGGCCGTGCAGGTCTGCGGCGCCGAGCGGATAGGCCACGGGGTGCGGATCACGGACGACATCGCCGAGGACGGCACGCTGGGCCGCCTGGCCGCGTACGTCCGCGACAACCGGATCGCCCTGGAGGTCTGCCCGACCTCCAACCTGCAGACGGGCGCGGCGAAGGACTACGCCTCGCACCCGATCGACGAACTGCGCCGGCTCGGCTTCCGGATCACCCTCAACACGGACAACCGGCTGGTCTCCGGCACCACCATGAGCGAGGAGTTCCAGCACATGGCGAACGCCTTCGGCTACGGCGCGGAGGTCTTCGAGGAGTTCACCGTCGCCGCGCTCGAGGCCGCCTTCCTGCCGCTGCCGGAGCGGCAGCGGCTGATCGACGAGGTCGTCCGCCCGGGGTACGCGGCGCTCCAGGGCCGTCCGGCCAGGCCCTAGCCCACCCTGCCCCGGACGAGGGGCAGTTCCAGCGTCCCCGTGTCCTCGGGGGCGCTGGTGACGGTGACCGGCTTGACGCCGCGGTTGCCGAAGTACGCCGTGTCGCTCGCCGCGATCACGAACCGCAGCCGGTGGCCGGTCTCGTAGCGGTGCACGATGCCGGGCAGTTCGACCGTGAACGGCCGGGTGACGTCCGGTACGCGTACGGGCGCGACCAGCCGGTTGACCAGGGTCTTCGTGCCGTCGGGGGCCACGTCGTAGACCTTGGCGAAGAGGACCAGTTTGTCGGCGGCGTCGCCGGAGTGCTGGACCCGCTCGGTCTTCGGCGAGATCACCTTCAGGGTGGCCTTCGGCGCGCCCACGAGGTCGACGGGCGCGGTGAGCGGGGCGCTCGTCCAGTCGAGGTACGTGCCCCGGATGTCGTACGGCTTCGGGTCGGGCAGTCCGATCATCCCGGCGAGCGACGACTCCGAATGGCTCGTCGGCACCAGCCAGTTGGCGTACTGACGGGAGCCGCGGGCGACCTTGGCGCGGTTGTCGACGAGCTTGCCGTCGCCGGAGAGGTACAGCTTCTGGCTGAGCGCGGGGACGGAGGGGGCGGTGCCGTACCCGCTCGTCCAGTCCCGGTAGTACGCGAACGTGGGCCCCGTGTCGACGCTCTGACGCTTCTTCAGGTATCGGTCGAACCAGGTGAGGATGCGCTTCCCGACGTAACTGGTCTCCAGATTGCCCTGGCCCAGGTTGAGTTCGCCCGAGGCCGGGTCGGTGAGGCCGCCGCTGTGGCCCCAGGACTGATAGATCAGCTTGGCCGGGACGCCCTGCCGGCGCAGCTGCCGGTAGGTGTCGCGGGCCTCGTTCAGGTTGAACAGGCTGTCGGACTGGCCCTGGACGACCAGGGTCGGCGCCTTGACGCGGTGCAGGTACGAGACGGGCGACACGCTGCGCGCGAACGCGAGCATGTCGCGGGACTCGGCCTCGGGGTAGCGGCCGGAGTTCAGCAGACGGACGGTGTCGCAGGCGTCGCTGACGAAGTGCAGACAGCCGAGGGAGTTGATCCGGGACGGGTCGAGGGAGGGCGAAAGCAGCGGCTGGCCCTCTCCGATCAGGTAGAAGCCGTTCGCCCACTGCCATTTGAAGACGCCGGGGGTGGTCCGGTCGGCGCTGTTGGGCGCGAGCGAATAGGCCAGGTCGTTCCAGGTGATGAGCGGGACGAGGGCGTCGAGCCGGGGGTCGACGGAGGCGGTGGCGAGCTGGATCGCGCCGCCGTACGAGCCGCCGATCATGCCGACCCGGGGGTCGCCCGTGCCGTCGCGGAGCACGTAGTCGACGCGGGTGCCGTCGTCGGCGGCGCCGGTGCCCCCGAGGAAGTCGAGGAGCCGGGCGGCGGCCCGGCCGTCGATCCGCGGGTCGTCGAGCGAGACCAGGCAGCCCGACTTGCCGAAGCCGAGGCCGGAGTAGACGAGGGCGACGTAGCCGCGCGCCGCGAAGGCCTTGCCCGCCGCGGCGGTCGAGCCGTCGGACTTGCTGCCGCCGAAGCCGTTGGTGGTGAGGACGGCGGGGGCGGGGTGCGCGGCGTCCGCGCCGGCGGGCCGGTACAGGTCGGCGTCGACGGCGCAGGTCCGGTCACCGGCGCGGACGGTGAAGGTCAGGGGCGTGACGGTGTACGAGCCGTCTTCGGCCGCCGCTGCCGGCGCGGCGAGCGCGAGCGGGCCGGCCAGCGCGGCTGCGGCGGCGAGCGCGAGGGCTCTGCGAGTGCGGGGCACGGTACGGGACACGGGTACCTCCATGCGGACGACACGGATCACTCGCCGGCCGACGTACCGACCGGTAGGGCAGCGGGCGGCCTCATGGTGTGACACGTGTCAGGGCAGCGTCAACGCGTCGGACAGTGGGAGTTGACGGAGATTCAGTGAAGGCGAGGGCGCCGGGGTCCAGGTGTGCCGGACCTCCCACCGGCGACGGTCCGGACCGACGCGCGGCGCGTCGGCAGCCGTGTCCGGCCGTCGAAGGGCAGCGCTTAAGCCGCCGTACACCGGCCGCGGGCGAAGTGGAGACGTCCACCGGCCGCACGGGGCGCGGCCCCCGCCGTCAGTCCAGCGCCGGGGCGTCCAGCGTCAGCGTGCACGTGTCCGCGTCGAAGGCAGCCGCGGCGCCCAGCGGGATCGTCAGCGTGCTCGGGCAGTGCCCGAAGCCGTACTCCTCGACCACCGGGACGCCGAGCCCCGCGAGGCGGTCCTCGAAGAGGGCGTGGAGTTCGCCGTACGGGCCGCACTCCTCCCACGAGCCGAGCAGGATCCCGGTCACGCCCTCCAGCAGTCCCGCGCGCAGGAGTTGGGTGAGCATGCGGTCGAGACGGTACGGCTCCTCCCCCACGTCCTCCAGGAGCAGCAGGCCGCCGCGGCCGGTGGGCCGGTCGTCCGGCGTGCCGAGACCCGCGGCGAGCAGGCAGGCGCAGCCGCCGAAGGTGACACCGCGGGCCCGGCCGGGGACGAGGGTGCGGGCGGTCTTGAGGGCGGGCACGGTGCGGACCGACTCGGGCTCCAGGAGCGTGGCGCGCAGGTGCTCCTGGGTGGGCGCGTCGTCGAGGAAGGTCGCCGCCGCGACCATCGGCCCGTGCAGGGTGGCGAGTCCGGCGCGCAGCGCGAACGCCTCGTGCAGCGCGGTGACGTCGCTGTACCCGACGAAGACCTTCGGGCCGGCCGCGCGGATCGCCGTCCAGTCGAGGAGGTCCACCATGCGCTGCACCCCGTAGCCGCCGCGCCCGCAGAGCACCGCGGCGACCGACGGGTCGCACCAGGCGTCCTGGAGGTCCCGGGCGCGCGCCCGGTCCGTGCCGGCGAGGTAGTCGTGGCGGGGATGGGCGTCCAGGACGTGCGGGGCGACGACCGGCTCCAGGCCCCAGCCGCGCAGGATCGCCAGGCCGCGCGCGAGCCGCTCCTCGGGGATCGGACCGCTGGGCGCGACGACGGCGACCCGGTCACCGGAGCGCAGCCGCCGGGGCCGGGTCAGCGGGACGAGCGGCGGGGCGGCACTCACGGCTTCAGCTCCAGTCGCGGCACGTCCGGCCGCTCGACCCCGAAGACCTGGGCGTACAGGGAGAGTTCGGCCTCCAGGGCCCGCACCATGGTGTCCGCCCGGCGGAAGCCGTGCCCCTCCCCCGGGAACGCGAGGTACGCGTGCGGGACGCCCCGCCCGGCGATCCGGGCGAGGAAGCGCTCGCTCTGCGCGGGCGGGCAGATCACGTCGTCGAGGCCCTGCAGCAGCACGAACGGCGCCCGGATCCGGTTCACCCCGGACGCCGGTGAGCGTTCCCGGTAACGCGCCGGCACCTCGTCGTACGGGCCGATGAGCGTGTCCAGGTAGCGGGACTCGAAGTCGTGGGTGCCGCCGCCGGCCCAGCCCTCCAGGTCGATGACCGGGTACACGATCGTCCCGCAGGCGTACACGTCCGTGGCGACCAGGGACGCCGCGGTCGTCCAGCCGCCCGCGCTGCCGCCGCGGATGGCGAGCCGCGCCGGATCGGCGGTGCCCTCGGCGGCCAGCGCCTCGGCCACGGCGGCGCAGTCCTCGACGTCGACCACGCCCCACTGCTCGCGCAGCCGGTTGCGGTACGCGCGGCCGTACCCGGTGGAGCCGCCGTAGTTGACCACGGCGACGCCGATGCCGCGCGAGGTGAAGTACGCGATGTCCAGGTTGAGCACGAGCGGCACGTGCCCGGTGGGGCCGCCGTGCGCCCAGATCACGAACGGCGGCAGTTCGTCGCCGGGCGCCACCCGGTCGGGGTTGTGCGGCGGGTGGACGTGGGCGTGGATCTCCCGGTTGTCGGGGCCGGTGAAGGTGCGGATCTGCGGCTCGGGGTAGTACACCGGGTCGACCGGGTCGTCGTGCGCCCGGCCGACCACACGGGTCCGGCCGGTGCGGGTGTCCAGTTCCACGATCTCGTACGCGCTGCGCGGGCTGGCCGCGACGCCGACGACGCGGGTGCCGTGCACGGCGATGTACGCGTCCCATTCGGTCCACGGCCCGGCGGCGTCGACGAGTTCGCCGGACTCGGGGTCGAGGATGCCGAGCGCGGTGGCGCCCTTGCCGTGGACGGCGGCGATCAGCCCGTCGGCCAGCGGGCGGAACCAGCTGAGGCCGATCCGCCACAGCGGGCCGCCGAACTCCTCCTCACGGGGGCAGAGCGCCACCGGCGGCTCGTCCGGGCGGGCGGGGTCATAGCGGTGCAGGTTCCACCAGCCGCTGCGGTCGCCGACGTACAACAGGCGTCCGTCCGGGGCCCATTCGACCTGCGGGATCGACTCCTCGGGCCCGCCGAGGACGGTGCGCACGTCGTGGAAGGCGCCGTCCTCGCCGACGTCGGCAAGCAGCACCTCCGTGCCGTCCCAGGGCATCCGCGGATGGTCCCAGCCGATCCAGGCGGCACGGCGGCCGTCCGGGGAGAGCCGGGGTCCGGTGACGAACCGGTGCCGTTCGGCGGCGAGTTCGAGTACGGCGCCGCGGTCGTCGGCGGCCGAGCCGTCCAGGGGGACGGCGACGAGGACGCGGCGCACGTCGCCGGGCCCCTCGCCGGTGAACTCCTCCAGGACGCACCAGACTTCGCCACGGTCGAGGTGGATCACCGGGTCCGCCCAGCGCCGTCCGCCGCCGAGGCCGGAGACCGGGGTGAGCGGGCGCGGCGGGGCGTCGCCGTCCGGCTCGTGGGCGTACAGGCGCTGGTCGGGGAAGTGGCTGAAGACGATCAGCGGACCGCCGGCGGGGCGCACGGCGCCGGCCCAGGGCCGGCCGCCGTACTCGATGACCCGGCTGCGCACGTTCCACGGCTCCGGCAGCACGGACTCCTCCGTGCCGTCCGTCCGGCGCCGCACGAGCGTCCGGCGGCCGCCCTCCGCGGGGCGGGGAGCGGTCCACCACAGTTCGTCGCCGACCGCGTCCAGGTACTCGGGCCGGCCGTCGTGCGCGGCGGTGAGACGGGCGTCGATCGGGGACGGCCAGGTGCCGTAGGCCGCCGTGGGTACCATCGCAACTCCCCTGTGCGTTCGGTGCGTCACTGACTGCCCGGGGTCCGCGTCAGGCGGACCGCAGATACCGGTCGAGCACCCGGACACCGAAGTGCAGGGCCTCCACCGGCACCCGCTCGTCGACCCCGTGGAACATCGCCCCGTAGTCGAGGTCGACGGGCAGCTTCAGAGGGGAGAAACCGTAGCCGGTGATGCCCAGTCGGGAGAACTGCTTGGCGTCGGTGCCGCCGGCCATGCTGAACGGGAGGACGTGTCCGTCCGGGTCGAAGTGCTCCAGCGCGGCACGCATCCTGGCGTACGTCGGGGAGTCGACCGGGGCTTCGAGCGAGGGCTCGCGGTGGTGGAAGTCCCAGTCGACGTGCGGCCCGGTGAGTTCGTCCATGGTGGCGGCGAACTCCTCCTCGCCGCCGGGCACGGTGCGTCCGTCGACGCGGGCGGTGGCACTGCCGGGGATGACGTTCACCTTGTAACCGGCGCTGAGCATGGTGGGGTTGGCACTGTTGCGCAGGATGGGGGCGACGAGGGCGGCGGCGCGTCCCAGCTTGTCGAGCAGCGGCAGGGGGTCGAAGCCGGGGGCGTGGACGTCGACGTCGAGCCCGTACACGGCGGCGAGTTCGGCGAGGCAGGCGCGGGTCGTGGCGGTGAGCCGGACCGGCCAGTGGTGCTCGCCGATGCGGGCGACGGCCTTGGCGAGGTGGGTGACCGCGTTCTCGTCGTTGATCTTCGAGCCGTGTCCGGCGCGGCCGCGGGCCGTCAACTCCAGCCAGGCGGTACCGCGTTCGCCGGCGCCGATGGGGTAGAGGGTGATGCCGGGCTCGGGGTGGAAGGAGAAGGCGCCGGACTCGCTGATGCCCTCCGTGCAGCCCTCGAACAGTTCGGCGTGCCGGTCGGCGAGGAAGGCGGAGCCGTCGGCGGCGCTGTCCTCCTCGTCGGCGGTGTAGGCGAGGACGATGTCGCGGCGGGGGCGTACGCCCTGGCGGGCCCAGGAGCGGACGACGGAGAGCACCATCGCGTCCATGTTCTTCATGTCGACCGCGCCGCGGCCCCAGACGACGCCGTCGCGAACCTCGCCGGAGAAGGGGTGCACGGTCCAGTCGGCGGCTTCGGCGGGCACGACGTCGAGATGACCGTGGACGAGCAGGGCGGGGGCGGAGGGGTCGGTGCCGGGGATGCGGGCGACGACGTTGCCGCGCCCCGGGGTGCGTTCCAGCAGGACGGGGTCGAGCCCGGCGTCGGTGAGCCGCTCGGCGACGTACTCGGCGGCGGGCCGCTCGCGGCAGTCGCCGCCGCCGCGGTTGGTGGTGTCGATCCGGATCAGCTCGGACGTGAACGCCACGACCTCGTCGAGCGCGACGGCGTCGACCGACTGCGGGTCCTGCTGCTCACCCATACTGCTCCTCCACTGCTGCGGAGACGATCGTGGTGACCGCCTTGAACGTGCGAATGCCCTCGTACATGGTCGCGCTGGTGTACGCGACACGGCGCTCGCCGGAACGCGCCACGCCGGGAACCACCGTCGCGGCGGCGGCCAGATGCTCGGCGTCGAACTCGACCTCGACGGTGTGCGGCCCCCGGGCGAGCGGCTCGTGGCGCACGGCCAGGCCCGCGGCGGCGGTGGCGGCGGCCCGGATGGCGGCGGAGGTGCGACTCGGCGTCCGGCAGACGGCGGCGTACCGCGACACATGGTCCTTGACGGCGACCTTGTGCGCCTCGGGCGCATACCCGAGCGCGTCCTCGCAGGTCAGATCGTCCCCGGTGACCAGCACGACGGGCACCCCGTACTCCGCCACGACATGCGCGTTGAGCAGCCCCTCACTGGCCCGGACCCCGTCGAGCCAGACGCCGGTGATGGAGTTGGCGAGATAGGTGTGCGCGAGCACGCCCTCCGCCCCGGCCCCGGTGTGGTACCCCACGAACGCGATCCCGTCCACGTCACCGTGCTGCACGCCCTCGACCATGGACAGCGACTTGTGCCGCCCGGTCAGCATCTCGACCCGCTCGTCCAGCCGCTCCAGGAGCAGGTTCCGCATGCTCCAGTGCGCCTCGTTGACGAGCACCGCGTCGGCCCCGCCCTCGAAGAACCCGAGCGCCGCCGCGTTGACGTCCGACGTGAACATCCCCCGGCACCGCTCCCACTGCGGCGTCCCCGGCAGCACGTCTCCCGGCCAGGTGACCCCGGTGGCGCCCTCCATGTCGGCACTGATCAGGATCTTCATGCCACTTCCGTTCCCCGGCCGTCCCGCCCGGACACCCGCCTGCCGCCGAACGGCATCCTTGTCGACCGGCCCGGCGCCTGTCACCTTCCGAGCAACTCCGCCAACGGCACGCCCGCCCGTTCGGCGGCAGTCCTGTCCGCGCGGAGCTCCGCGCGGCTGCGGGGGCGGGGTTTCGGTTCGCGGGAGCAGCCACAGGTGGTGCGGCCTTCGTAGCGGAGGCCCTCGGCCAGGAGCGCGGCGACCACGGACCAGGCGCGGGTGTCGCGGCGCGGCGGGGCGGCGAAGTCGTGGCCGGCGCAGAGGAGGGGGGCGGAGCAGTTCGGGCAGCTGTGCCGCGTGTCCGGCTCCGGCGGGTGCCGTTTGAAGCTGACGCGGCAGGAGACGCAGGCGTAGTGGAGTTTGTAGGAGGTCATCGCGTAGACGCACACGCCCTCGACCGTAGCCGCCTCGGCAGGGGAATGACACGGGGTTTGCCGGGCGGCGAGCAAGGCCCGATGACTCTCGTGTTCGAGGGGCCGGTGGTCGACGGAGAGCGGGTGCGGCTGGAGCCGCTCGCTGCGCGGCTCGTGCCTGAGGCTCAGTCCTCGTGCCCGAGCTGCACGTCGCGTTCCGTCCGGCCGCCGCTCGCGACCTGCAGGACCGTGGCGATGGGCGGGTAACCCGCCGCGACGACCGTGTACTCGCCGGAGGACAGGTCCACGAAGCGGAACGTGCCGTCCGGCCGGCGGGCCGACGGCGGGGTGAACGACCCGGCGTGAGGGCGCAGTTGGCGCGCCCGTCAGCGGCTTTCCCGCGCCCCGGGGAGCGCACCGGGGGCGCTCCCGGTTCATGAGCGAGAACCGCTCGAACCGGTGAGCGCCGGGCCGTGACGCGAGCCGGAGGGCGAGGGTTACTTCTCGACCTCGGCGGCCAGCTTCTCGAGCACCGCGTCGTAGATCCGGGCGAGGCCCTTGGGCGCGAAGGTCCGCTCGAAGAAGCCGCCGATGCCGCCGGCGCCGTTCCAGACCGTGGTGACGACGGCCTTCGACTTGCCCTCGCCGGCCGGGGTGACGGTCCAGGTGGTGACCATGGACGAGTTGCGGTCCTTCTCGACCAGCTGCCCGTCGGTGGGCTCGGTGACGTCGAGGAGGCAGTCGCGGACGCGCTTGCTGGTGGCCTGGAGCTTCCAGTGGACGAGGCTGCCCTCGCCGTCGCCGCCCTCGCGGACCTCGTACTCGCTGAAGTGCTCGGGGAGCAGCTTCGCACGGGTGTTCCGGTAGTCGGCCAGCGCATCGAACACGGTCTCCGCGTCCGCCGCGATGATCCGTTCCGTCGTGGCCTCGACCTGCGCCATTCCACTTCCTCCAGCTTCCGGGGTGCTCGGGCGGTACGGGGGTACCGGGGGCCATCCCATCACCTGTGCGGCGCCGCGCGAAATCGGGGTTGCAGCGATCAAGGGAACAAGTGTTCTATTCTCGGATCCGGGCCGAGGAAGTGCTACCGAGGAGGCGTCCATGCGTTGGGACCATCTGGGCGAGGAGCCCGCCGCGACCGCCGACCCCGTCCTGTTCGGCACGGACGCGGTCCGCACGCGCACGTTCGACACCCCGGAGTTCCGCGGGATCACGTTTCACGAGGTCCGGGCCAGGTCGATCCTGAACCGCGTGCCGGGCGCCTCCCGGATGCCGTTCGAATGGACGGTCAATCCGTACCGGGGCTGCACGCACGCCTGCGTGTACTGCTTCGCCCGCAAGACCCACAGTTATCTGGACCTCGACACGGGCCTGGGTTTCGACAGCCAGATCGTGGTGAAGGTCAACGCCCCCGAGCTGCTCCGCCGCCAGCTCGCCTCCCGCCGCTGGCAGGGCGCGCACATCGCGATGGGCACCAATGTGGACTGCTACCAGCGCGCCGAGGGCCGCTACCGGCTGATGCCGGGGATCCTCGCGGCGCTGCGCGACCACGCCAACCCGTTCTCGATCCTCACCAAGGGCACGCTGATCCTGCGCGACCTGGACCTGCTGGTGCAGGCCGCCGAGGTGACCGAGGTCGGCATCTCCGTCTCCGTCGGCTTCACGGACCAGGACCTGTGGCGCACGGTCGAGCCCGGCACCCCCTCGCCGCAGCGCCGGCTCGACGTGGTGCGCACGCTGACCGGCCACGGCATCGGCTGCGGTGTCCTGATGGCCCCGGTCGTCCCCTTCCTCGGCGACCGCCCCGAGCAGCTGCGCGAGACGGTCCGCGCGATAGCGGAGGCCGGCGCGACGTCGGTGACCCCGCTCGTGCTGCATCTGCGGCCCGGGGCGCGCGAGTGGTACATGGCCTGGCTGCGCGAGCACCACCCCGGACTGGTGGGGCGGTACGAGCGGATGTACGCGGACGGCGCCTACGCCCCGACCTGGTACCAGCGCCGGATCACGCGTCAGGTGCACGAGCTCGCCGCCGAGTTCGGGATCGGACCGGCGCATCGGGGCGCGGCCCGGCGCATACCCGAGCCGGACGCGCCGGCGCTCGCGGGCCCGACGCAGCTCACCCTGCTCTGATCGCCCTCCTCCTATGGGGTCAACTCTCGCCGGAAGAGGTCCCTCCGTCCGGCCCCCGGGGCACGGACGCCCTATGAACCCACGCGCAGGAGTGCTGTTCGCCGCGGGGGCGCTGCTGGCCGGGACGGTCACCGCCCTGCCCGCGTCCGCGTCGCCGGCACCGCAAACCCCCACGACGACGCCCGCCGACGACCCGACGACCCGCCCCGCCGCCCCGGTGATCTGGAAGAGCTGCGGCTCCACGCGCTACCCCCGCCTGGAGTGCGGCATGCTCAAGGTGCCGCTGGACCACGCCGACCCGAAGAGCCGGACGATCTCGCTCGCGCTCTCCCGCGTGCCGCACACCGCGAAGACGTCCCAGGGCCCGCTCCTGGTCAACCCCGGCGGCCCGGGCGGCAGCGGACTGGGCATGGCAGGTTTCGTGGCCGCCTCGCTGCCGCCGAAGCTGGCCGCGCAGTACGACGTGATCGGCTTCGACCCGCGCGGCGTCGGCCGCAGCGAGCCCGCGCTGAACTGCAGGCCCGGCCACTTCGAGCCGGTGCGCCACGCGTCCGTGCCCCTCGACGCCGCCACCGAGAGCGCCGCGCTGGAGCGGGCCCGGGGCTTCGCGGAGGCGTGCGGCACCAAGTACGGGGCCCTGCTGCGGCACATCGACACGGTGAGCGCGGCGCAGGACCTCGACGCGATCCGCCGGGCGCTCGGCGCGGAGCGGGTCAACTACTTCGGCTACTCGTACGGCACCTACCTCGGCGCGGTCTACGCCAGGCTGTACCCGGAGCGGGTGCGCCGGTTCGTGCTCGACTCGATGGTGGACCCGAAGGGCGTCTGGTACCGGGGCAACCTGGCGCAGGACTTCGCGTTCGACACCCGGCACAAGGCCTTCATGGCCTGGGTGGCCGAGCACGACGCCGCGTACGGACTCGGCACCGACCCGGCGGCCGTGGAGGCCGCCTGGTACCGGATGCGCGACGAGCTGCGCTCCGTGCCGGCGGGGGACAAGGTCGGCCCGGCCGAGCTGGAGGACACCTATCTGCCGGGCGGCTACTACAACGGGTACTGGCCGCAGCTGGCCGAGGCGTTCGCCGCGTACGTCAACGAGAAGGACACCGCGCCGCTGATCGGCGCGTACGAGGACCTGGGGGCGTCCGACGCCTCGGACGACAACGGCTACTCGGTCTACGCGAGCGTGCAGTGCCGGGACGCGGCCTGGCCGCGCGACTGGCGGGTGTGGCGCGCGGACAACTGGCTGGCGCACGCGAAGGCGCCCTTCTCCACCTGGAACAACGCCTGGTACAACGCGCCCTGTGCGTTCTGGCCGGTGGAGCCGCGCACGCCGGTCGACGTGACGAACGCCGAGGTCCCGCCGATGCTGCTGTTCCAGGCGACGGACGACGCGGCCACCCCGTACGAGGGCGGCGTGAGCCTGCACCGCGCGGTGGGCGGCTCCCGGCTGGTGGTCGAGGAGGGCGGCGGGAACCACGCGGTGACGCTGGGCGGGAACACCTGCCTGGACGCGCATCTGGTGCGGTACCTGGAGTCGGGCACGGTGCCGCGGGCGGCGGAGGGCTCCGGCGAGGCGGACGCGGTCTGTCCGGCGCTCCCGGGCCCGCAGCCTGCGCCGGCGAAGAAGGCCGCGAAGTCCCGTGCGGTTCCGGCCCCCGCCCCGGCCACGGGCGGCGCGGCACTGCACCGGCTGCTCGGCCACCGGCACTGAGGATCCGGCCCCGCGGACCCCGGCACCGAGGGCGAACCACCTCGCGCTCAGCCCTCGATCCGCTGCAGCGCCGTCCGTGCCGCCCCGCCGAGCCGCGGGTTCCGGACGGCCTCCATGAGGACCGGCCGGGCGCGCCGGTCCCCCAGCGCGCCCAGGCCCTCGACGCAGGCGACGCCGACCCGCCAGTGCGGGTCGTCGTCCTGCAGCCGCCGCTCCAGGACGGTGATCAGGGCGGGCACGGACTCGGGGGCGCGCAGCGTGGCGAGCAGACGGACCGGCAGCAGCGCGTAGGCGACGCGGAGTTCGTTGGTGGCGAGGGCGGCGGCGGCCCGCGCGGTGCGCGGGTCGCCGAGCCGTGTCAGGGCGTAGGCGGCGGAGACGCAGCGTTCGGGATCGCGGTGGTTGAGGAGCAGCACCAGGGCCTCGAAGGCGCGCGGGTCACCGGCGAGTCCGAGCCGGAAGGAAGCGAGCTCCCGGGCCCAGAGCGGCTGCCCGGGTGCGGTCAGGACGCGCGCGAACTCCCTTTCGTCCCCGGTCGTGACGAGTTCCTCGAAATCCGCGCGGACGCCTTCCGGCTCCTCCTGGATCTCCTCCCGCAATCGATCGATCATCGATAGGAATTCGGGATCCCGAGCGATATCCATGGCGTTCAGCGTATCCGCGATCCAGATCACATTTTCCGGACTCATCAGGGCTGGCGCGCTCGTTACCCGGCAGTTAATCTCAAGTGAGCGGGCCACCCCCCGCACCTCCCACCACGGCCTGGTGACGCAGCCGTTGTGGGTTCGAGTTTGTCGGTTCGGCAGTTTTCGGCGTGACTCCGGGACAGGGTCCGTCGCTCTTTTCACACGCGTTCCCCGCGCATCTCGCATCTCTTCCCGCGACCGCGCCCCGTGTGTTCCCGAGCGTTCGTGCGCTCCGTATTCGCCGCCCTCAGTCGTCACTCTTCACTTCCTGGAGTCCCCGGATGGACACCCCTCTCTCCACCATCGCCGTCGTCGGCCTCGGCACCATGGGCACCGGCATCGCCGACGTGCTCGCCCGGGCCGGCCGCGAGGTCATCGGCATCGACATCAGCGAGGCCGCCGCCACCCGCGCCACCGCCGCCCTCGAGGCCTCCACCGCCCGCGCCGTGAGCCGTGAGCGCATCACGGAGGAGGAGCGGCAGGACGTCCTGGCCCGCTTCCGTACCTTCACCGATCTGCAGGCCGCCGCCGAGGCCGACCTCGTCATCGAGGTCGTGCCCGAGTCGTACGAGGCCAAGCAGGAGGTGTTCCGGGCGCTGGACGCGATCGTCCGCCCGGACACGATCATCGCCACCGGCACCAACGCGCTGTCCGTCACGCGGCTGGCCGCCGACTCGGCGCGTCCCGAGCGGGTCCTGGGCCTGCACTTCTTCACCCCGGTCCAGGCCATGAAGCTGGTCGAGGTGGTCTCCTCGGTGCTCACCGCCCCGACCGCCGTCGAGGCCGTCACCTCGCTCGCCCTGGACCTCGGCAAGGAGCCCGTGGCGGTCGGCGACCGCTCCGGCTTCGTCGCCGACGGTCTGCTCTTCGGCTACCTCAACCAGGCCGCGGCGATGTACGAGGCCAAGTACGCCTCCCGCGAGGACATCGACGCCGCCATGCGGCTGGGCTGCGGCCTCCCGATGGGCCCGCTCGCGGTCCTCGACCTGATCGGCATCGACACCGCCCGTACGGTGCTCGAGGCGATGTACTCCGAGTCCCAGGACCGGCTGCACGCCCCCGCGCCGATCCTGAAGCAGCTCAGCGAGGCGGGTCTGACCGGCCGCAAGTCGGGCCGCGGCTTCTACACGTACGAGGCCCCCGGCTCCGCGACCGTGGTCGCCGACGCGCTGACCCCGGCCGCGTCCTCCACCGGCGGCGCCGGCCGTGAGGTCCGCTCCGTCGGCGTCGCCGGCTCGGGCACGATGGCCTCCGGCATCGCCGAGGTCTTCGCCAAGGCCGGTTACGACGTGATCCTCGCCGCCCGTTCCGACGAGAAGGCCGAGGCGGCCAAGGCGTTCATCGCCAAGTCGCTGGGCCGCTCCGTCGACAAGGGCCGGATGACCCCGGAGGCGCGCGACGAGACGCTGGCCCGGATCACCCCGGCCGGTTCGCTGGAGTCCTTCGCGGACGTCGACCTCGCGGTCGAGGCGATCGCCGAGGACCTGCAGATCAAGCAGCAGCTCTTCGCCACGCTCGACAAGATCTGCAAGCCGGGCGCGGTGCTGGCCACCACCACCTCCTCGCTCCCGGTCGTCGCCTGCGCCAGCGCCACCTCGCGCCCGCAGGACGTCATCGGCATGCACTTCTTCAACCCGGCCCCGGCGATGAAGCTGGTGGAGATCGTCCGTACCGCGCTGACCGCGGACGACGTCCACGCGACCGTCCGCGAGGTCACCACGAAGATCAAGAAGCACCCGGTGGACTGCGGCGACCGGGCCGGCTTCATCGTGAACGCGCTGCTGTTCCCGTACCTGAACAACGCGGTCAAGATGGTCGAGGCGCACTACGCCACGATGGACGACATCGACACCGCGATGAAGCTGGGCGCGGGCTACCCGATGGGCCCCTTCGAGCTGCTCGACGTGGTCGGCCTGGACGTCTCGCTCGCCATCGAGCAGGTGCTGCACGGCGAGTTCCGCGACCAGGGCCTGGCCCCGGCGGCGCTCCTGGAGCATCTGGTGGCCGCGGGCTGCCTGGGCCGCAAGACGGGGCGCGGCTTCCGCGAATATGCCCGCCGCTGACCCGTACACGGCGTGGGGCGGGCTGCTCGAGCCCACCGGCGGTCCGCCCCCGCAGGAGCACTCCGCGGCGCCGATGCAGTACGTTCAGGACATGTCCAAGGCCGCCAAGACACCCCGTGCCACCGCCCAGCCCGATGCTCCGGAGAGCGCCGCGGGCAGCCGCGCCGCCGCCCAGCGGCTCAAGATGCGCCGCGAGCTCGCGACCGCGGCCATGGAGCTCTTCGCGACCAAGGGCTACGAGGCGACCACCGTCGACGAGATCGCGGCTGCGGCCGGCGTCGCCCGCCGGACCTTCTTCCGGCACTTCCGTTCCAAGGAAGAGGCGATCTTCCCGGACCACGACGACACCCTGGTGCGGGCGGAGGCGGTGCTGAACGCCGCGCCGCCGCACGAGCACCCGCTGGACACGGTCTGCCGGGGCATCAAGGAAGTCATGAAGATGTACGCGGGGTCCCCGGCGGTCTCCGTGGAGCGCTACCGGCTGACCCGCGAGGTGCCCACCCTGCGCGAGCGGGAGATCGCCTCGGTGGCCCGCTACGAGCGGCTGTTCACCCGGTACCTGCTCGGCCACTTCGACGAGCGCGACCACCACGACGGCAACGACGACCCGCTGCTGGCCGAGGTGGCCGCCTCGGCCGTCGTCACCGCGCACAACCACGTGCTGCGGCGCTGGCTGCGGGCGGGCGGCCAGGGCGACGTGGAGGCGCAGCTGGACCACGCCTTCGCGATCGTGCGGGAGACCTTCGGCTCGGGGATAGGCGCGCGGCCCTCGACGGCCGCCCCGGCGGCTCCGGCGGAGCCGGCGCAGCCCGCAGCGAAGGCGTCCACGGAGGGCGGCGTGCTGGTCGCCGTGGCACGTACCGACGCGCCGCTGGACGAGGTCATGCGGACCATCCGGCAGGCGCTCGCGGACGGCTGAGCCTCCTCGAGACGATCGATCAGAACGACGGCCGCCCCTTCCGGGGCGGCCGTTTTCGCTGGTGAGGGGCCATCCTGATCGATCATCGCTCATGTGTGAATGGCAGATTGCATCTGAGTGAAACTGTTGGCACCCAGTGCCTTGCGCGGTGACACGCCGTGCCATACGTTGAGAGTGTCCGGGCGGCCGGCGCGCAGAGTCCAACCTCGTGCGCCGGCTGTCCCCGCAAGATCGTCTCGCGCGCCCGGACGCCTGCGTCACAGGCACCCTTTGCGCCCCACCACCGCGCAGCCACCGCACCACCCGCCGAACCGACGGCACACCTCCACAGCAGCACCCCTCAACCCTCGCTCCGAGGGGGATCTCCCTCACCGGTCCCCCTCGCACCCGCACCGCCGGAGGCACACCGTGAAGGACATCCTGGACGCGATCCAGTCGTCGAACGCCACGTCCGCCGATTTCGCGAACATCAAGCTGCCCGAGTCCTACCGCGCGGTGACCGTGCACAAGGACGAGCAGGAGATGTTCGCCGGGCTCGCCAGCCGCGACAAGGACCCGCGCAAGTCGCTGCACCTCGACGACGTCCCGCTGCCGGAGCTCGGCCCGGGCGAGGCCCTGGTCGCCGTCATGGCCAGCTCCGTGAACTACAACTCGGTCTGGACCTCGATCTTCGAGCCGGTCTCCACCTTCGGCTTCCTGGAGCGCTACGGCCGCCTGTCCGAGCTCACCAAGCGCCACGACCTGCCGTACCACGTCATCGGCTCCGACCTCGCCGGCGTCGTGCTCCGCACCGGCCCGGGCGTCAACGCCTGGAACCCCGGC
Source organism: Streptomyces solicamelliae (assembly GCF_045348655.1). NCBI lineage: Bacteria > Bacillati > Actinomycetota > Actinomycetes > Kitasatosporales > Streptomycetaceae > Streptomyces > Streptomyces solicamelliae. Next base: position 5,915,600 of record NZ_CP160404.1, on the reverse strand, counting down.
GACGAGGTCGTCGCGCACTGCCTGTCCGTCGAACTGGAGTCCTCGGACGGCCACAACGACACGATGCTCGACCCCGAGCAGCGCATCTGGGGCTTCGAGACCAACTTCGGCGGCCTCGCCGAGATCGCGCTCGTCAAGTCCAACCAGCTGATGCCGAAGCCCGACCACCTCAGCTGGGAGGAGGCGGCGGCGCCCGGTCTGGTCAACTCCACCGCGTACCGCCAGCTGGTCTCCCGCAACGGCGCCGGCATGAAGCAGGGCGACAACGTCCTGATCTGGGGCGCCTCCGGCGGCCTCGGCTCGTACGCCACCCAGTTCGCGCTGGCCGGCGGCGCCAACCCGATCTGTGTCGTCTCCTCCCCGGAGAAGGCCGCGATCTGCCGCTCGATGGGCGCGGAGGCGGTCATCGACCGCAACGCCGAGGGCTACAAGTTCTGGAAGGACGAGAACACCCAGGACCCGCGCGAGTGGAAGCGCTTCGGCTCGAAGATCCGTGAGCTGACCGGCGGCGAGGACATCGACATCGTCTTCGAGCACCCGGGCCGCGAGACCTTCGGCGCCTCGGTCTACGTCACCCGCAAGGGCGGCACCATCACCACCTGCGCCTCGACCTCCGGCTACATGCACCAGTACGACAACCGCTACCTGTGGATGTCGCTGAAGCGCATCGTCGGCTCGCACTTCGCCAACTACCGCGAGGCGTGGGAGGCCAACCGCCTGATCGCCAAGGGCAAGATCCACCCGACGCTGTCGAAGGTCTACTCCCTGGAGGAGACCGGCCAGGCCGCGTACGACGTGCACCGCAACCTCCACCAGGGCAAGGTCGGCGTGCTCGCGCTGGCCCCCGAGGAGGGCCTGGGCGTGCGCAACCAGGAGCTGCGCGCGCAGCACATCGACGCGATCAACCGCTTCCGGAACATCTGACGGAACCTCTGAGAGGCGAGAGCACTGCGATGACAGAGCGTCAGAAGGACCGGCCGTGGCTCATGCGGACGTACGCCGGCCACTCCACGGCCGAGGCGTCCAACGAGCTGTACCGGCGCAACCTGGCGAAGGGCCAGACCGGTCTCTCGGTCGCCTTCGACCTGCCGACGCAGACCGGATACGACCCCGACCACATCCTCGCCCGCGGCGAGGTCGGCCGCGTCGGAGTCCCGGTCTCGCACCTCGGTGACATGCGCCGGCTGTTCCAGGACATCCCCCTGGAGCAGATGAACACCTCGATGACCATCAACGCCACCGCCATGTGGCTGCTGGCGCTCTACCAGGTCGTCGCCGAGGAGCAGGGTGCGGACATCACCCGGCTCCAGGGCACCACGCAGAACGACATCGTGAAGGAGTACCTGTCGCGCGGGACGCACGTCTTCCCGCCCGGCCCCTCGCTCCGCCTCACGACGGACATGATCTGCTACACGGTCAACAACATCCCGAAGTGGAACCCGATCAACATCTGCAGCTACCACCTGCAGGAGGCGGGGGCCACTCCGGTCCAGGAGATCTCGTACGCGATGTCCACCGCCATCGCGGTGCTCGACGCGGTGCGCGACTCGGGCCAGGTGCCCGAGGAGCGCTTCGGCGAGGTGGTCGCCCGTATCTCGTTCTTCGTGAACGCGGGCGTCCGCTTCGTCGAGGAGATGTGCAAGATGCGTGCCTTCGGCCGCATCTGGGACAAGATCACGCTGGAGCGGTACGGCATCGAGAACGCCAAGCAGCGCCGCTTCCGCTACGGCGTCCAGGTCAACTCGCTCGGGCTGACCGAGGCCCAGCCGGAGAACAACGTCCAGCGCATCGTGCTCGAGATGCTGGCCGTGACGCTCTCCAAGGACGCCCGCGCCCGCGCCGTGCAGCTCCCCGCCTGGAACGAGGCCCTGGGCCTCCCCCGGCCGTGGGACCAGCAGTGGTCGCTCCGCATCCAGCAGGTGCTCGCCCACGAGTCCGACCTGCTGGAGTACGAGGACATCTTCGCCGGCTCGCACGTCATCGAGGCCAAGGTGGACGCCCTGGTCGCCGAGTGCCTGGCGGAGATCGACCGGATCCAGGAGATGGGCGGCGCGATGGCCGCCGTCGAGTCCGGCTACCTGAAGTCCCAGCTGGTCTCCTCGCACGCCGAGCGGCGGGCCCGGATCGAGGCCGGCGAGGACAAGATCGTCGGTGTCAACATCTTCGAGACGACCGAGGAGAACCCGCTCACCGCGGACCTCGACACGGCGATCATGACGGTCGACCCGGCGGTCGAGGCCCGGGTGGTCGGCTCGATGAAGACCTGGCGCGACAACCGCTACCAGCCGCCCTTCAACCACCCGCGCCCGTGCAAGGCGCTGGAGCTGCTGAAGGAGGCCGCGAAGGGCACCGGGAACCTCATGGAGGCCACCCTGGAGTGCGCCCGCGCCGGTGTGACGACCGGCGAGTGGGCCGGGGCGCTGCGCGAGGTCTTCGGCGAGTTCCGCGCCCCCACGGGCGTCTCCTCGGCACCGGTCGCCGTCGCCGCCGAGGCGGGCACGCCGCTGGCCGAGGTCCGCGAGAAGGTCGCCCGCACCGCCGAGGACCTGGGCGCCGGACGGCTGCGGCTGCTGGTCGGCAAGCCGGGTCTGGACGGCCACTCCAACGGCGCCGAGCAGATCGCGGTGCGTGCGCGTGACGCCGGCTTCGAGGTGGTCTACCAGGGCATCCGGCTCACCCCGGAGCAGATCGTCGACGCCGCCCTCGCCGAGGACGTGCACTGCGTGGGCCTGTCGATCCTGTCCGGCTCGCACTCCGCGCTGGTGCCGGACGTCCTCGACCGGCTCCGGGAGGCCGGCGCGCCCGACATCCCGGTCATCGTCGGTGGCATCATCCCCAACGCCGACGCCGCAGAACTGAAGCGTGCGGGTGTCGCCGCCGTCTTCACACCGAAGGACTTCGGTATCACCGAGATCATCGGCCGTATCGTCGACGAGATCCGGAAAGCGAACAAGCTCGATCCCCTGGAGGTCTCCGCATGACCAGCCCCGTGAACCGGCTCCGCCCCCGTCGCTCCTGCCTGGCGGTCCCCGGCTCCAACCCGCGCTTCCTGGAGAAGGCCCAGGGACTCGCCGCCGACCAGGTCTTCCTCGACCTGGAGGACGCCTGCGCGCCGCTGGCCAAGCCGGAGGCCCGGCACACCATCGTCAAGTTCCTGAACGAGGGCGACTGGACCGGCAAGACCCGCGTGGTCCGCGTCAACGACTGGACGACCCACTGGACCTACCGCGACGTCGTCACCGTCGTCGAGGGCGCCGGCCAGAACCTCGACTGCATCATGCTGCCGAAGGTCCAGGACGCCCAGCAGATCGTCGCCCTCGACCTGCTGCTCACGCAGATCGAGAAGACCATGGGCTTCGAGGTCGGCAAGATCGGCATCGAGGCGCAGATCGAGAACGCCCAGGGCCTGACCAACGTCAACGCGATCGCCCAGGCCTCGCAGCGCGTCGAGACGATCATCTTCGGCCCGGCCGACTTCATGGCCTCGATCAACATGAAGTCCCTCGTCGTCGGCGAGCAGCCGCCCGGCTACCCGGCGGACGCGTACCACCACATCCTGATGAGCATCCTGATGGCCGCCCGCGCCAACAACCTCCAGGCGATCGACGGTCCCTACCTGCAGATCCGCAACCCCGAGGGCTACAAGGCCGTCGCGCAGCGCGCCGCCGCCCTCGGCTTCGACGGCAAGTGGGTGCTGCACCCGGACCAGGTCGCCGCGGCGAACGAGATCTTCTCGCCCTCGCAGGAGGACTTCGACCACGCCGAGCTGATCCTGGACGCGTACGACTACTACACGTCCGAGGCCGGCGGCAAGAAGGGCTCCGCGATGCTCGGCGACGAGATGATCGACGAGGCCTCCCGCAAGATGGCCCTGGTCATCTCCGGCAAGGGCCGCGCCGCCGGCATGCAGCGCACCAGCAAGTTCGAGATCCCGGAGGCCTGAGAACCATGCAGTTCGGCCGCACCTACGAAGAGTTCGAGATCGGCGCCGTCTACAAGCACTGGCCCGGGAAGACGGTCACCGAGTACGACGACCACCTCTTCTGTCTGCTCACCATGAACCACCATCCGCTGCACATGGATGTGAACTACGCCGAGAACACGACGGACTTCAAGAAGAACGTCGTCGTCGGCAACTACATCTACTCGCTGCTGCTCGGCATGTCCGTGCCGGACGTCTCCGGCAAGGCGATCGCCAACCTGGAGATCGAGTCGCTGCGCCACGTCGCGCCGACCTTCCACGGCGACACGATCTACGGCGAGACGACCGTCCTCGACAAGACGCCGTCGAAGTCCAAGAGCGACCGCGGCGTCGTCTACGTCGAGACCAAGGGCTACAAGCAGGACGGCACCCTGGTGTGCGTGTTCCGCCGCAAGGTGATGGTCCCGACCGCCGAGTACATCGAGGCACGCGGCGGCGAGCAGGCCGGCCGCCCCGAGCTGAAGGAACAGGGGAAGTAGTCATGGCGCGACTCGCCCAGACCCACGGTCTGACCGATGTGCAGCAGGAGATCCTCTCCACCGTCCGGGACTTCGTCGACAAGGAGATCATCCCGGTCGCGACGGAGCTGGAGCACCGCGACGAGTACCCGCAGCAGATCGTCGACGGGCTCAAGGAGCTCGGTGTCTTCGGTCTGATGATCCCCGAGGAGTACGGGGGCCTGGGTGAGTCGCTGCTCACCTACGCGCTGTGCGTGGAGGAGATCGCCCGCGGCTGGATGTCGGTCTCCGGCATCATCAACACGCACTTCATCGTGGCGTACATGCTCAAGCAGCACGGCACCCAGGAGCAGAAGGAGTACTTCCTTCCGCGGATGGCGGCCGGCGAGACGCGTGGCGCGTTCTCGATGTCGGAGCCGGCTCTCGGCTCGGACGTGTCGGCCATCACGTCGAAGGCGGTGAAGGACGGCGACGAGTACGTCCTCAACGGCCAGAAGATGTGGCTGACCAACGGTGGAACCTCGTCTCTGGTGGCCGTTCTGGTCCGGAGTGACGAAGGACACCCCGAGGGCACGGCGCCCCACAAGTCGATGACGACCTTCCTCGTCGAGAAGGAGCCCGGCTTCGGAGAGGTCCGCCCCGGCCTCACCATCCCCGGGAAGATCGACAAGATGGGTTACAAGGGCGTCGACACGACCGAACTCATCATGGACGGACTGCGCATTCCGGCCAATCGGGTCCTCGGCGGGGAGACCGGCCGAGGGTTTTACCAAATGATGGACGGCGTCGAGGTCGGCCGCGTCAACGTGGCCGCGCGTGGTTGCGGTGTCGCACAGCGTGCCTTCGAACTGGGCGTCCAGTACGCCCAGCAGCGTCACACTTTCGGCAAGCCGATCGCTCAGCACCAGGCGATCCAGTTCAAGCTGGCCGAAATGGCTACCAAGGTCGAGGCTGCTCATGCCATGATGGTGAACGCAGCACGCAAAAAGGACTCCGGGGAACGAAACGACCTCGAAGCAGGGATGGCGAAGTACCTCGCCTCCGAGTACTGCAAGGAAGTCGTGGAGGACGCGTTCCGCATTCATGGCGGGTACGGGTTCTCGAAGGAGTACGAGATCGAGCGTCTCTACCGAGAGGCTCCGATGCTGCTCATCGGCGAAGGTACCGCCGAGATCCAGAAAATGATCATTGGACGTCGGCTGCTCGAGGAGTACCGGTTCCAGGGCTGATTGTCGGGTTTGGGTCGGTTAGGCCGCGAAGAAGATCACACCCCGTCATCGTCTTCCGGCCTCCGACTCGGTTTCTGGCTTTCCCAGTTGCGGCCCGCAACCGATAGCATCGACGGAAAGCCGCCGTCCCCCGATTGCCCGCGCGGCATCATCCGCTACGAAGGTCATCCATGCCCCACAGCCAAACCTCTGCACCTCGCGACAGCCACCTCGGCGTACGTATCGCACGCGGAGCATCGCCGTGGCTTCTGCCGACCGTCGCCACCGCGGCGCTCAGCCTCGCGCGCTCGCGCAGGTCGAAGCGCGCCGCGGCCCTGGCCGTGCCCACCACCGCGCTGGCGGCGGGCATGCTGTGGTTCTTCCGCGACCCCGAGCGCGAGATCGCTCAGGGCCGGGTCATCTCCCCCGCCGACGGTGTGGTGCAGAGCATCATGCCGTGGAAGGACGGACGGACCCGGGTCGCCATCTTCATGAGCCCGCTGAACGTCCACGTCAACCGCGCGCCGCTGGCCGGCACGGTGACGTCCGTGGAGCACATCCCCGGCGGGTTCGTCCCGGCGTTCAACAAGGAGAGCGAGAACAACGAGCGCGTCGTCTGGCACTTCGACACCGAGCTCGGCGACATCGAGATGGTGCAGATCGCCGGCGCCGTCGCCCGGCGCATCGTGCCCTACATCCCGCAGGGCACCAAGGTCGAGCAGGGCGAGCGCATCGGTCTGATCCGCTTCGGCTCGCGGGTGGACATCTACCTTCCGGAAGGGGTCGAGGTCGCCGTCGAGGTCGGTCAGAAGACGACCGCGGGGGTGACTCGCATTGACCGTGATTGATCCCGAGACGCAGGCGAACTGGGTCAAGGAAGCCGAGGCGGAGGCCGAGGAAGAGGAGATGCCGCTGTCGTTGAGGCTGTCCATAGCGGACGCCCTCACGCTCGGTAACGCCACCTGTGGCTTCATGGCGGTGTACTTCACCACCACCGGCATCCTGATCCCGCACCTCACGGGCAGTAACGAGACCGGCATGGCGCGCAACAGCGCGGCGACCGCCGTGATCCTGATGCTGTGCGCGGCGATCTTCGACCTGTTCGACGGCATCGTGGCGCGCAAGCTGCGCTCCTCCCCCATGGGCGCCGAGCTCGACAACCTGTCGGACCTCATCAGCTTCGGTCTGGCGCCGGCCTACTTCGTGCTCGTGTACGGGATGGTCGCGGTCTCGGATCCCGCCCAGCAGAAGGTCTCGGCAGTGGCCGCGGTCGTGGTGCTGCTCGCGGTGGTGCTGCGACTGGCGCGGTTCTCCTGCGTGACGATGAAGGACGGCATGTTCCAGGGCATGCCGAGCCCCTTCGGCGCGCTGACCGTCGTGTCGATCGTGCTGCTCGATCTGCCGTTCGTCCCGACGCTGCTCGCGATCATCGGCGTGGCCTGGCTCATGGTGAGCCGGGTCGAGTACCCGAAGCCGCGGGGTGTCCTCGCGGTGGCGATGCTCAGCTGGATCATCGGCGCGATGGGCATGCTGGCGGCCTGGGCGTTCGACGCCCCGGGCGGTCAGCTGCTGCTCCAGACCGGCTGCGCGCTGCAGGTGGTGATGGGCGCGGTGATCCCGCTCTTCGCCACGGCACGGCGGGTGAACACCTTCCGTGACAACCGGCGCGAGAACCGGGAGGCCCGCGAGGCCGCCCAGGCACAGGCGCAGTAGGCAGGGTTTTCCAGGAAGGGCCCGGAGGCGATCGCCTCCGGGCCCTTCCGCGTCTCCTACGCCGTGCGCTTGTAGTACAGGGTCGTGGGGCGCAGCACGCCGGACGGGTCGGCGGCGTAGTCCGGGATCACGCCGGCGGGCGTCCAGCCGGCCGCGCGGTACAGGCGCTCGGCGGGGCTGCCGGTCTCGGTGTCGAGGACCAGCAGGGTCAGCCCGGCCTCGGCCGCCGCGGCCTCGGCGGTGGCGAGGAGGCGTGCGCCCAGGCCCCGGCCGCGGGCCTCGCGGTGGACGACGAGCCGGGCGATCTCGCCGCGATGCCGTGCGTTCGCCTTGTCGCCGCGGACCAGGGTCACCGCCCCGAGCGGTCGCCGGCCGGGCCCGTAGGCCGCCCAGACGTCCCGTACGCCCCGCTCCGCCTCCTCGGCGGCCGCCCGCCACCAGGAGGCCGCCTCGGCCTCCTCCAGGGGCGCGAGAAAGCCGATGGACGCGCCGCCGTCCACCGCGTCCACGAGCAGCCGGGCGAGCCCGCCGGCGGCCTGGGCCCGGATCTGCGCGGGGTCGAGGCGCTCGACGACGCAGCGGTCGGTCTTGACGGTCTCGATACCGGTGTCAGTCATGGCCCGACCTTCACATTTCGTTGTTTCGCGCGGGTGACGGCGGGGCCGTGCCTAGGCTGGAGCCGTGAAGATCTTCGTCGCGGGTGCCACGGGCGCCGTGGGCCGGGTGCTCGTACCGCTGCTGCTCGACGCCGGGCACGAGGTCGTCGGGGCCTCGCGGAGCGAGGAGGGCGCGGAGCGCGTGCGGGCGCAGGGGGCGCGGGGCGTGCGGGTCGACGCGCTGGACGCGGACGGGCTGCGGGCCGCCGTCGCGGCGGCCGCGCCGGACGCGGTGGTGCACCAGCTCACCGACCTGTCCGCGGCGGACGGCGCGGCGAACGACCGGCTGCGGCGCGAGGGCACGCGCAACCTGGTGGACGCGGCGGAGGCGGCCGGCGTGGAGCGGCTGGTCGCCCAGTCGATCTCCTGGACGTACGCCCCGGGCGCCGGACCCGCCGGCGAGTCCGTCCCCCTCGACGGCACGGACGCGCTGCCGCGGGCGCGGATCGTCGCCGGGGCCCGCGCACTGGAGGAGCAGGCCGCCGAGCTGCCCGGGGCGGTGGTGCTGCGGTACGGGATCCTGTACGGCCCCGGCACCTGGTACGCGCCCGGGGGCGCGGTCGCGGCGGCGCTGGGCGGCGCCCCGGAGGCCCGGTACCTGGGCAGCCTGACGGCGGACGGCTCGGTCTCGTCCTTCGTCCACGTCGCGGACGCGGCCCGGGCGGCGGCGGAGGCCCTGACCTGGCCGCCCGGCACGTACAACGTGGTGGACGACGAACCGGCTCCCGCCCGCGACTGGCTGCCGGTCCTGGCCGCGGCCCTCGGCGTCCCCGCCCCCGCCCCCGCGGAGGGGGCGACCCCCTGGGCCCGCGGCGCCTCGAACACCAGGGCCCGCGCCCTGGGCTGGCACCCGACCCACCCCACCTGGCGCACCGGCTTCACCGCTCAGGACGCGTAAGCCGCGCCCACTGACCGCTGAGCCTGCCGCCACCCCGACGCCCGCACCCCGCCGGGCGCGCCTTCGCCCGGCGGGGTGCGGTGTCGTCGGCCTGCCGAGTGCCGTCAGCCGGCCTTCGGCGTGAAGCCCTTCGCCGCCTCGGAGACGAACGGTTCGCGGACCGTGCGCATGCCTCCGGGGAGGGACTTGTCGGGCTGGAGGATGGCGCTCTCCTTGGACGAGGGGGCCTTCGGGTCGGCGAAGTCGTGCTTCATCCCGAAGCCGGCGTCGTGGGCGGTGAGGGAGAGGAGCGCCTTGTCCACGCCTTCGCGCGTGAGGTCCTTCGCCTCGCAGGCCTTCTTCAGGGCCTCGCCGAAGACCGTCACCGCCGTCCAGCCCGCCACGATGCCGTTGTCGAGGCTGTCCTTCGGGTACGCCGCCTGGTAGTCGGCCACCAGCTTCTTCGCGACCGGCGTGTCCGCGCCGATCGGCAGGCTCGGTGAGGCGACCCAGTACATCTGCTCCAGGGCCGGTCCGGCCGGGGTGCCGAGCAGCTGGGGCGAGAACGCCGAGTTGTTGCCGATGACCGGCACCTTCAGCCCGGTCGCCGCCGCCACGCCGACCAGGGACGCCGCCTGCTTCGGGCCCGCGCTGATGACGACGGCCTTGACCCCGGCCTGCTTGAGCGCCGCGACCTGCGCCGACATGTCGCTGTCGGTCGGCTTGATCTTCTGCTCGACGACGGTCAGCCCGGCCTTGCCGGCCGCGTACTTCGAGCCCGTCAGGGCGTTCTCGCCGTAGTCGCCCTCGAAGTAGACGTGGCCGACCTTGTCGCCCTTCTTGAGGCCCTTCTCGGCGACGAGGAAGTCCACCGCGTTGATCGTCTCCACGTCGTACGTCGAGCCGAGCACCCGGATGTACGGGCTGCCGAGCAGCGAGGCGGACCAGGCCTGCGGGAGGACGAGGACCTTGTCCTGCGCGTCGATCCGCTGCTTGGCCGCGGCGACGAACGGCGAGCCGATGAACTGGGCGTAGCCGACGACCTTCGGCTCCAGCTCGGTGTACGCGGCGAGCGCCTTCTGCGGGTCGTAGCCGTGATCGCGGACCGTCAGCTCCAGCTTGCGGCCGCAGATCCCGCCGGCCGCGTTGGCCTGCTTCACGTACAGCTGCTGGGCCTGCGTGATGCTCTTGCCGAGGGTGGCGTACACCCCGGTCATGTCGGTGAGCGCGCCGATCGAGATGGTCGAGTCGGTGACGCCCTCGCCCGCCTTGACCCCGCCCTTCCCGGCCGCGTCGGAGCCCTCGGTCTTCGCCTTGGAGCTGCAGCCGGCCGCGGTCAGCGCGACCAGGGCGGCGAGTGCGGCGGCCAGGCCCCGCACGGCCGGTCGTCGGTGGTTCATCGTTCCTCCCCAGAGGGTTGTTGCCGAGTGCGCCGGGCGGCGAGCCGGACCAGGCCGCCGGGCAGGAAGAGCACCACCGCGACGACGGCGGCGCCGTAGAGGAAGCGGGCGGCCTCCCCCGGTGCGATCCCGCCCGTCCCGGGGGCGGAGACCAGGGGAAGGGCGTCGCTGTACCGGTTGAGGAGCTGCGGCAGCAGGGAGACGAAGACGCCTCCGATCACCGCTCCGGCGACCGACCCGAGACCGCCGATGACGATCATGGCCAGGTATTCGAGGGAGAGCAGCATGCCGAAGTACTCCGGCACGGTCCGCTGGAAGACCAGCGCGAGCAGCACCCCGGCGAGTCCCGCGTACATCGACGACAGGACGAACACGGCGGCGCGGTAGCGGGCCACGGGGATGCCCATGACCCCGGCGGCGATCCGGTGGTCGCGGATCGCGTTCATGGCGCGGCCGGGACGGCCGCGGAGCACCCCGCGGGCGAACAGGGCGCCGCCGAGGAGCAGCGCGATCCCGAGGTACCAGAGCTTCTCGGCCGAGCCGAACGGGACCTGGGCGACGAGGAGTTCGCTGTCGTCGAAGGTGATCCCGAAGAGGCTGAGCGACGGCACCGCACGCCCGTTGAAGCCGCCGGTGAGGTCGTGCGCGTTGAACAGCACGTGCTGGCCGATGAAGATCAGCGCGAGGGTGGCGATGCCGAGGTACGCCCCCTGGAGCCGGCCCGCGATCGGGCTGAACACCCCGCCGGCCAGGCCGGCGAGCGCGACGGCGAGGACGGCCGCGAGCCACCCGGGCAGCCCGAGCCCGGCGAGCCCGTCGCTGCCGTCGCCGGCGAAGGCGCAGTAGCCGTACGCGCCGACGGCGAGGAAGAAGGCGTGGCCCATGGAGAGCTGGCCGGTGGCGCCGGTCAGCAGGTTGATGCCGATCGCGCCGAGCGCGGCGGCCATGGCGAACAGACCGGCCTGGAGCCAGAAGCGGTCGAGGTAGAAGGGGAGGGCGAGGAGCACGAGGGCGGCGGCACCCCAGCCCCAGACGCGGGGCCGGGCGAGGACGGCGGGGAGGGTGCTCACGGAGGCGGTCTCAGACACGGGCGAGCTCCTTCGTCCCGAAGAGTCCGGCCGGGCGGATCAGCAGCACCGCGACCATCACGAGGTACGGGGCGAGGTCGCCGATGCCGCGGCCGAGGAAGGTCAGGTCGCCCTGGTAGCCGGTGGCGAGGGACTCGGTGATACCGACGAGGAGGCCGCCGACGAGCGCGCCGGTGGTGGAGTCGAGGCCGCCGAGGATGGCGGCGGGGAAGGCCTTCATCGCGGCGAGCGAGGTGGAGCGTTCCAGGCCGGGGGTGGGGAACACGGTGAGGAAGAGCGCGGCGACGGCGGCGAGGCCGCCCGCCACCGCCCAGGCGCCGAGCGAGACCCGGCCCAGGCGGATGCCCATGAGGGCGGCGGTCTCCTGGTTCTCGGCCGCGGCGCGCATCGCGACCCCCCAGGAGGTGAACCGGAAGGCGAGCAGGAAGGCGGTGATGAGCAGGCCGGCGGCGAGGAAGGCGGCGATCCGGGTCTCGGCCACGGAGATCCCGCCGACGGTGACGACGGCGTCGCCCCACGGGTCGCCGAGGGCGAGGATGTCGGTGCCGATGCGCCGGGTGAGCTCGGTGGCGAGCAGGATGTCGACGCCGATGGTGACGATGGCGAGGACGCTCTGGTCCCGGCCGCGGTAACGGCGCATGACGAGGAACTCGACGGCCGCGCCGACCAGGGCCGCGCCGCCGATGCCGACGAGCAGCGCCGGCCAGAAGCCGAGCGGTTCGTGGAGCACGGCGATGGTGTAGCCGCCGGCGAGCAGCAGCGAGGCGTGGGCGAAGTTGACGACCTCGGTGGCGCGGAAGATCACCACGAAGCCGAGTGCGATCAGGGCGTAGATGGAGCCCAGGGACACGCCGTTGAGCAGGAATTCGGCGAAGGTGGTCATCCGGCGGCCTCCTCTCCGAGATAGGCGCGGACGACCGCCGGGTCGTTCTGTACGTCGGCGGGGGCGCCGTCCGCGATGCGGCGGCCGAAGTCGAGGACGGTGACGCTGTCGGCGAGCCGCATCACCACGCCCATGTCGTGCTCGACGAGGACGATCGAGATGCCGAGGCTGTCGCGGACGCCGGCGATGACGGCGGCGGTGCGGCGGCGCTCGTCGGCGGTCATGCCGGCGACGGGCTCGTCGAGCAGCAGCAGCTTGGGCTCCATGCAGAGCGCGCGGGCGAGCTCGGCGAGCTTCTGCTGCCCGTACGGCAGGGCGCCGGCGGGCTGGGCGAGCTGCTTCTCCAGCCCGACGAACGCGGCGATCTCGCGGACCCGCTCGCGGTGCCGGGCCTCCTCGCGGGCGGCGGACGGCAGGCGCAGCCCGGCGGCGAGGAAGCCGGTGCGGGTGAGCCGGTGGCGGCCGAGGAGCAGGCTGTCCTCGACGGTGGCGAGGGGCGGCAGCGCGAGGTTCTGGAAGATCCGCGCGACGCCGAGCCCGGCGATCTTGTGCGGCGGCAGCCCGGTGAGCTCGTGCTCGCCGAAGCGGACGGAGCCGGAGGTGGCCTTGTAGACCCCGGAGAGCACGTTGAAGCAGGTCGACTTGCCGGCGCCGTTGGGCCCGATGACGGCGTGCACGGTGCCGGGCCGGACGGTGAAGCCGACGGAGTCGAGCGCGGTGAGCCCGGCGAACCTGACGGTGACGTCGCGGACTTCGAGGGCGGGGACGGCCTGGACGGGGACGGTCCGGGCGGGGGTGCCGGCGGGTGCGGCCGTGGCGGCGTCGGCGTCGGGGCGGCCCGCCGCGGACTCCGCCGGGGCGGAGTCGGCGGGGACGTCCGTGGGGGCGTCGGTGCGGGCGTCCGTGGGGTCGTGCGTCATCGGGTGGCCTCCTGCCGTCCGGGCCGCACCGCGTGCACGGCAGCGGCAGCGACGACGGCGTCGGCGGGCGCGGGCAACGGCCGGGCCGTGCGGCCCGCCACCGGGGTCACAGGGGCCTGGTCGGTGTGGTCGGTCGGGTCGGGCGTCATCCGGCGGCCTCCTGCCAGCGGGACAGGGTCGGGTGGTGGGCGGTCGCGTCGGCGGCGTCCGCGGCGGCCGTCTCGTCGACGACGCCGAGGTAGCGGCGGCGGACCTCGTCGGAGGCGGCGAGTTCGGCGGCCGGGCCGGACAGGGTGACCTCGCCGACCTCCAGGACGTACGCCCGCGAGGCGAGGCGCAGCGCCAGCGCGGCGTTCTGCTCGACGAGCAGGACCGCGGTGCCCTGGGCGTTGATCTCGCGGATCGTGTCCGCGATCCGCGCGGCCATCAGCGGCGCGAGGCCCAAAGAGGGCTCGTCGAGCAGCAGCAGCTTCGGCGCGGCCATCAGGGCGCGGCCCACCGCCAGCATCTGCTGCTCGCCGCCGGAGAGCAGCCCGGCGGGCTGCGCGGCCCGCTCGGCGAGCACCGGGAAGAGTTCGTGGACCCGTTTCAGCGCGGCGGCCCGGGCCGTCCGGTCGCGGGTCCCGCCGAGCGCGCCGGCGCGCAGGTTGTCCTCGACGGTCATCCGGGCGAACACCTGGCGCCCCTCCGGGACCTGGCACACTCCGGCGGCGACGACGCGGTCCGGCGGCAGCCCGTCGAGGCTGCGGTCGCCGAAGCGCACGCTGCCGGAGACGACGGCGCCGCCGTGGAACGCGAGCGTGCGGGAGATCGCCCGCAACAGCGTGGACTTCCCGGCGCCGTTGCCGCCGAGGACGGTGACGACGGCGCCCTCGGGCACCTCCAGCGACACCTGCCGCAGGGCGCGGACCGGCCCGTACCCCGCCGACAGATCCGCCACTTCGAGGGCGATGGCCCCCATGGTTCACCTCCGTGGCCTGTTCAGTGGCGCTCACCCCAGCAGCACGGAGGCCGCCCGTCCACGCCTGGTGGCCGAAACGCTGCCGGTGACCAGCGGGAAAGGCCCGGCCCTGTGCACGCGCACAACGGCCCCTCGCGGGGACCCGGGGGGCGACGTGCTTAGCTGGACGCATGATCGATGCGAGGGTTGACGAGTTCCTGGACTCCGGCACGGACGCCGTCGAGGCGGCGGTCCGCAAGGCGGCGGCGGACGAGATCATGCCGCGGTTCCGGCAGCTCGGCGCGGACGAGATCGTGACCAAGAACGGCCCGCACGACCTGGTCACGGTCGCCGACCGGGCCGCCGAGGCACGGCTCACCGAGGCGCTGACCGCCCTGCTGCCCGGTTCCGTGGTCGTCGGCGAGGAGGCCGTGCACGCCGACCCCTCGGTGTACGAGGCGCTGCACGGCGAGGCGCCGGTCTGGATCGTCGACCCGGTCGACGGCACCCGCCAGTTCGTCCACGGCGAGCCCGGCTTCTGCACCCTCGTGGCGCTGGCGCAGGGCGGCCGGATCCACGCCTCGTGGACGTACGCGCCCGCGCGCGAAGAGCTGGCGGTCGCCGTCCGCGGCCGCGGCGCGACGCTCAACGGGCAGCCGCTGAAGGCCGGTTCGCCCGAGCCCGGCGCCGTGCTGCGGGTCGCCACGTCGCACCCCGACTACACCACCCCCGAGCAGAAGCGCGCGCTGCTCGGCCTGTACACGGACGGCGTGGCCGCCCGGCCGTGCGGTTCGGCCGGCCTGGAGTACCTGGACGTGGCCCGCGGAGAGCTGGACGGCATCGCCTTCAACTGGGAGTACGCGTGGGATCACGCAGCGGGGCTGCTGCTGGTCACGGAGGCCGGCGGGACCGACCTGACACTCTCGGGCGAGCCGTACCGCATCACCGGCGGCAACGCGCTGCCGTTCACCGCGGCCCGGGACACGGCGACGGCACATCGGATCGTCGACCTCCTGGCCGGCCGATAGCCGCAGCCCGCCGGGTCCGGCCCGGGCCGGGAGGCATATCCTGACGGCCCTGGCCCCGGCTGACGAAGGAGTCCAAGGTGCCGTCGATGCTCGATGCCGTCGTCGTGGGAGCGGGGCCGAACGGACTGACCGCCGCCGTCGAACTGGCCCGCCGCGGTTGCTCGGTGGCCGTGTTCGAGGCCAAGTCCACGGTCGGCGGCGGGGCGAGGACCGAGGAGCTCACCCTCCCGGGCTTCCGGCACGACCCCTGCTCGGCCGTCCACCCGCTCGGCGTCGGCTCCCCCGCGTTCAAGGACCTGCCGCTGGAGCGGTACGGCCTCGAGTGGCTGCACGCGCGGCTCCCCATGGCGCACCCGTGGGAGGACGGCACCGCCGCCGTGCTGGCGCGCTCGGTCTCCGAGACCGCCGCCTCCTTCGGACCGCGGGACGCCGGGACGTACCGCCGCCTGGTGGCGCCGTACCTCGGTAAGTGGGACACCCTGGCGCGGGACTTCATGTCGCTGCCGCTGACCGCGCTGCCCCGCGATCCGGTCACCCTGGCCCGCTTCGGGATCGGCGGCCTGCAGCCGTCCACGTGGCTGCTGCGCCGGTTCAAGGACGACAAGGCCCGTGCGCTGTTCGCCGGGCTCGTCGGCCATGCCATCGCCCCGCTCGACGGCCTCGCCACCTCCGCGATCGGCCTCGTCTTCGCGCTCGCCGCGCACGCCGGCGGCTGGCCGCTGCCGCGCGGCGGCTCGCAGGCGATCTCCGACGCCCTCGCCGCGTACCTGAAGGACCTCGGCGGGGCCGTGCACACCGACTACGAGGTGAAGCGGCTCGACGACCTGCCGCCGGCCAGGGCGTACGTCTTCGACACCGCGCCCTCCGCCCTGGCGCGGATCGCCGGCTTCGGCGGGCTGTACGACGGCTACCGCCACGGCGCCTCCGTCTTCAAGATCGACTACGCCCTCGACGGCCCCGTCCCGTGGACCGCCGAGGAGGCGCGCCACGCCGGCACCGTCCAGATCGGCCCCGGCAGCCGCGACATCGGCCTCGCGCTGCGCCAGGCCTCCACCGGCACCGCGCCGCGCACCCCGTTCCTCATCACGGCCCAGCCCAGCCTCGTCGACCCCGGCCGGGCGCCCGAGGGCCGGCACGTCTTCTGGGCGTACGGGCATGTCCCGCAGCGCTGGGAGGGCGACCTGACGGAGGCGATGGAGCGGCAGATCGAACGCTTCGCGCCCGGCTTCCGCGACCGGATCCTGGCCCGCGCCGTCGCAGGCCCGCCCGAACTGGCCGCCCGCAACGCCAACTACGTCGGCGGCGACATCGCCTGCGGCGCGGCCCGCGGACTCCAGCTGATCCTGCGCCCCCGGCTGACCCTGCGGCCGTACCACACCCCGCACCCGGCGGTCTTCCTGTGCTCCGCCGCGACGCCGCCCGGCCCGGGCGTGCACGGCATGTCGGGCCACAACGCGGCGAAGGCGGTGTGGCGGCACCTGAGGTCGACGGGGCGGTAGGGCGAGTGGGACGGGAAATCGCTGGGCGGGGGCTCGTCGGCCGGACGATGATGGAGCCATGAGCAGCGGATCGACAGGACCCTCGGAACCCACCGGCCCCACCATCACCCTCGTCCTCGGCGACATCACCGAGCAGCACGTGGACGCCATCGTCAACGCCGCCAACAGCTCCCTGCTGGGCGGCGGCGGGGTCGACGGCGCCATCCACCGTCGCGGCGGCACGGCGATCCTGGACGACTGCCGCAGGCTCCGCGCCTCGCTTCCCCAAGCTCTCAGCTCCGTTCGAGCAGGGGAGACCCCAATCGGCAAGGGCCTGCCCACCGGCCGGGCCGTGGCGACGACCGCCGGCGAACTCCACGCCGACCATGTGATCCACACCGTCGGACCGGTCCACAGCTCCTCCGAGGACCGCTCCGAGCTGCTCGCCTCCTGCTACCGCGAGTCCCTGCGGGTGGCCGGGGAGCTGGGTGCCCGCTCGGTCGCCTTTCCTGCCGTCTCGACCGGCATCTACGGCTGGCCGCTGGACGACGGCGCGCGGATCGCGGTGGAGACGGTGCGGGAGACGGGTGCGGGGACGTCCGTCGAGGAGGTCAGGTTCGTCCTGTTCGACGAGACCGCGTACAGGGCGTTCGAAGCCGCCCTGGCAGCGCAAGGGTGATGTCGTTTTTCCGCCAGCCGGGCGGGGTCGGCGTCACCCATCCTTGAGCCATGCACACCGACACCGAGCGCTGCGTACGTGCCGTCCGGTCGAAGGACGCCCGCTTCGACGGCGTGTTCTTCACCGCCGTCCGCACCACCGGCATCTACTGCCGGCCCAGCTGCCCGGTCGTGCCGCCCAAGGCCGAGAACATGGAGTTCCACCCCAGCGCGGCGTCCTGTCAGCGTGCCGGGTTCCGGGCCTGCAAGCGCTGCCGACCGGACACCAGCCCCGGCTCGCCCGCCTGGAACGCCCGCGCCGACGCGGTCGCCCGGGCGATGCGGCTGATCCAGGACGGGGTGGTGGACCGGGAGGGCGTACCGGGACTGGCCTCCCGGCTCGGGTACTCGACCCGGCAGATCGAGCGCCAGCTGCTCACCGAGCTGGGCGCGGGGCCGCTCGCCCTGGCCCGCTCGCAGCGGGCGCAGACGGCGCGGCTGCTGATCGAGACGACGCCGCTGCCGATGGCGGAGATCGCCTTCGCCTCCGGTTTCTCGTCCATCCGCACCTTCAACGACACGGTCCGCGAGGTGTTCGCGCTCACCCCCGGTGAGCTGCGCGCCCGGGCCGCCCGCCGCCCCGCCGCGGGCCCGCCCGCCCCGGGGGTGATCGCGCTGCGCCTGCCGTTCCGCGCACCGCTCGCGCCGTCCAACCTGTTCGGGCACCTGGCGGCGACCGCCGTCCCGGGCGTGGAGGAGTGGCGGGACGGCGCGTACCGGCGGACGCTGAGCCTGCCGTACGGGCACGGCATCGTCGCGCTGGCCCCGCGGCCGGACCACATCGCCTGCCGGCTCTCGCTCACCGACCCCCGCGATCTGACCGTCGCCATCGCCCGCTGCCGCCGGCTGCTCGACCTGGACGCGGACCCGGTCGCCGTCGACGAGCGGCTGCGCGCGGATCCGCTGCTCGCCCCGGTGGTCGACAAGGAGCCGGGGCGGCGGGTGCCGCGGACGGTGGACGCGGCGGAGTTCGCCGTCCGGGCGGTGCTCGGCCAGCAGGTCTCCACCGCGGCCGCCCGCACCCACGCGGGACGGCTGGTCGCCGCGTACGGCACGCCGGTGGACGACCCGGAGGGCGGCCTGACGCACCTGTTCCCGGGGCCGGAGGCGCTGGCGTGCCTCGACCCGGAGGGCCTCGCCCTGCCCGGGTCGAGGCGCACCACGCTGCTCACGCTGGTCGGTGCGCTGGCGGACGGCTCACTGCGCCTGGACGTGGACAGCGACTGGGACGAGGCCCGCGCCCGGCTCTCGGCCCTCCCCGGCTTCGGCCCGTGGACCACGGAGGTGATCGCGATGCGGGCGCTGGGCGACCCGGACGCGTTCCTCCCCGGCGACCTCGGCGTCCGGCGCGCCGCGCAGGGCCTCGGCCTGCCCGCCACCCCGGCCGCGCTCACGGCCCGCGCCGGTCAGTGGCGTCCGTGGCGCGCGTACGCGGTCCAGTACCTGTGGGCCACGGAGTCCCACCCGATCAACTATCTCCCCGAGTAAGGAAGTTGCCGCGCCATGCCGACCATTCAGCACTGGGTGGTGGACAGCCCGTACGACGCGCTGACACTCGTCGCCGTCGACGGCGTCCTCAGCCGCATCCACATGACCGACCAGCGCCACCGCCCGGCGGAGGAGACGTTCGGCGCACCCGACCCGAGCCCCTTCGGCGAGACGATGAGCCAGCTGGACGCGTACTTCGCCGGCGACCTGAAGGAATTCACGCTCCCGTTGAACCTGATCGGCACCGAATTCCAGCTCAGGGTCTGGCAGTTGCTGACCGAGATCCCCTACGGCGAGACCCGCACGTACGGCGAACTGGCCGAAGCCCTGGGCAACCCCGGCGCGTCCCGCGCGGTGGGCCTCGCCAACGGCAAGAACCCGGTCAGCATCGTCGTCCCCTGCCACCGGGTGATCGGCGCAGGCGGCTCGCTGACCGGGTACGGCGGCGGCCTGGACAGGAAGAAGCGTCTCCTGGCCTTCGAGGCGGGCGACGTGCTGTTCTGACCACCGGCGGGCCCGACGGCGGACAGGGCCGATCCGACGGATCCCCTCATGATCCGTGCGGTGGTTCTCGATGTCGCCGAGTGCCTTGACCGTCAGCCTCGCGGCAACCTGAGCGCGGCCGCGACGCCGGCGTGGTCGGAGGGCCACAGCCCTGACGGAGTGCGGTCGGCCTGCTCGTCGCCCACGCGCTCGGCCCGCACCGCCTCGAAGCCGTTGCGGAACAGGACGTAGTCGATGCGCTGGCTGAGGGTCGATGCGGCATTGCGCAGGTCAGGAGCCTGGCAGCAGGTGAAGCCGGGGTCCCTGCGGCGGGTTTCCGTCCAGACATCGCGGAAGCCGGCTGCCAGGAAGTCGGCGTAGGTCGGTGTGTCGCTCATGCCCGGCACCGCCCCGACGCCGCCGGCAGCCGAGTTGAGGTCGCCCAGGAGCACGGTGGGAAGGTCGGTGTCGAGCGGCCCGTCGAGCAGTTCGGCGCCCTGCCGTACCTGGACGGCGGGGCTGAGGGCTTCGAGGTGGGTGTCGACCACGCGCATGGTGCGGCCGCCCAGGGTCGCGTCGACGGCCGCCCAGCCCTGCGGGAAGGCGATGCTGCCGAGCACCGGGTGGGGGATCACCAGGCGGGCCGCGAAGGCACCCTGCTGCGGGTTGGCGACGGAGAACCTCGCCGCGGGCAGGTCGGTGCGCGCCAGGATCACGTTGTAGTCGGTGGAGCGGATGTCCTGCAGGCCGTCGGGCGTGGACCGGGGAATCTCGCGGTCACTGTTGGTGATGGTCGCGACTGCGGCGTAGTGCCTGCCCCGCGCGGCGAGCGCGTCCAGCAGGGTCTGCAGGAAGTCGTACTCGACATCGGTGGCATTGGGCGTGGGACTGAAGTCGGCCGGGCTCTGGCTCCGCCAGAGTCTGACCTCCTGCAGGCCCACCAGATGGGGGTCGGACTCGGCGATCTCGTCCGCCAGGGCCTCGGCGCGCTCAGGGAAGTTCGTGGCTTGGACCTGTGCGTACACCCGGGTCACGGCGGCGATGAGCGACGAGGTGTCGGTGGCGGCGAGGACGGGCCGGAGATCAGCCCCCAGATACATGTTGCGGGTCAGAACCCTCAGCAGGACCGGGCGCTCGTCGGCCGCGGCCGCCGTGAACGACCCGGGCAGGACGAGCAGAAGGGTGCACAGGACGGCGAAGAACGTGGCGCGGGTCCGGCGGCGCCGGATGCGGCCGGCCGACGGCGGCGCTCCGGTCAGGGCGGTTTCGGGCACGACAATGCGACCTTTCGGCAGGGAGAGGGAGCGGAATCGCCGGAGCCGGAGCCGGGGAAACCCGCGTCTGCGTGCGCATGCGCACGCAGACGCGCATGCGCTACAGCGTCCCTTGATCGCCTGCGAGCGTATGGAGGAAGCCGACCGGACAGCCTCAGGCCCGCCGCGCCGGGCGCCCCCGACAACCCGATCGGATGCCCTGTTTGCGCCTGTCGGCTGTGCCGGGTGCGGCCAGGTCTAACGCAACCGGTCCAGCAGAGCGGGCAGCGCGGTGCCGATGGGCTCGCGGAGGATCTCGTCGGCGAGTTCGTCGTACGGGGTGGGCTCGGCGTTCACGATGACCAGGCGGGCGCCGTGTTCGGCCGCGATGCCCGCGAGGGAGGCGGCGGGCTGGACCTGGAGACTGGTGCCGACGGCGATGAACACCTCGGCCGCCTTCGCCACGGACATCGCCTCGCCGAGGACGACGGGGTCGAGCCGCTGCCCGAACATCACGGTCGCGGACTTGAGGACGCCGCCGCAGGCGAGGCACTTCGGGTCGTCCTCGCCTGCCTTCACGCGCTCCAGGGCGTCGGCCATGGAGGAGCGGGCGTGGCAGGCCGTGCACACCACGGAGCGGGCGGAGCCGTGGAGTTCGTACACCTTGCGGTCCGGCATGCCGGCGGCCTGGTGGAGGCCGTCGACGTTCTGGGTGATGACGCGGAGCGCGTGCCCGCTGATCTTCTCAAACGCGGCGACGGCGCGGTGCGCGGCGTTCGGCTCGGCCTTCAGGACCGGCCCGTCGAGCCGTACCCGCCAGGCACGGCGGCGGATCTCCGGGTCGGCCATGTAGTGCTCGTACGTGGCGAGCTTCTCGGCCTCCGGGTCACGCGTCCACACGCCGTTCGGCCCCCGGTAGTCGGGGATCCCCGAGTCCGTGGAGATGCCGGCACCGCTCAGAATCGCGATCATGGTCATGCGGCGAGGGTAGGCGGATCGGCGGAACGGGCGCGAACGGATAATCCGCCTGCTACGTTCCCGCCATGGCCAAGGTGAACATCGCGCTGGACGCGGAGCTCGTGGTGGAAGTCATGGTCCTCGCGGGGGTCGGCAACCCGCAGGACGCGGTGGAACTCGTGGTCCGCGACTACATCGCCCGCGGCCACCGCACCGAGGCCCGCGCGGCGACCCGCGAGGAGTCCCACCGCACCGGCCAGGGCCTGCTTCCGCCGGAGCCGCCGCAGGGCTGACCGCGTCAGTTCGGTCGGTGGCCGTTCTCCAGCTCCGCCGGGCCGGTGCCCGCGGCGAGGGCGTCCAGGGCTGCCAGGACGCGGGGGCCCAGGGCGTGCGGGAGGTGGGCGAGGAGTTCGTCGTGGGCAGCGAGCTTCCAGGACAGGAGTTCTTCCTCCTGGAGGCGGATCGACGCCAGCTGCTCCTGCGTCAGCACCCCGCCGTCGTACACGTACGCCACCAGCGGGGGGCGGACGCGGCCCGGCGTGCTGTGGACCCAGTCGACGGCCAGGAGGGGGCCCAGTGCGAGGTCCAGGCCGATCTCCTCCGCGGTTTCGCGCCGCGCCGCCTGCCTGGGCGTCTCGCCCTGGTCGGATTCGATGGTGCCGCCTGGCAGCGTCCAGCCCTCGCGGTAGTTCGGCTCGACGATCAGGACACGGCCCTGTTCGTCGCGGAACAGGGCCGCGGCGCCCGCGAGTACCTTCGGGAGGCTTGCGATGTACGTAGCGTAGTCCGTCTGTGTCATCCCGTCAGCGTAGCCAGGCGCAGGGTGCGCTTCGCCAGTTCCGTGATGTGCACGCCGTCGAAGCCGAACACGGCGCTGCGCACCCGGTCCTGCAGCGGCTCCGACCACTGGGGCGGGATCGCCCGCGCTCCGCACATGACGCCGGCGACCGAGCCGGCCGTCGCGCCGTTGGAGTCGGTGTCCAGGCCGGCGCGGACGGTGAGCGTGATCGTGCGGGTGAAGTCGCCCTCGCCATAGAGGAGTCCGGCCGTGAGCACCGCCGCGTTCGGGACGGTGTGGATCCAGCCGAGGTGGTTGTGGTCCGAGCCGAGTTCCGCCACCGCGTCCGCCCAGTCGACCCCCGCCTCGTGCAGGGCGATCGCGTGCCGGACCGTGCGGGCGAGCCGGCTGCTCGCGGGGATGCGTTCCAGCGAGGTCTCCAGGGCCTCCCGCGGACCCGGCTCGGTGAACGCGGCGGCGATCAGCGCCGCCGCCCACATCGCGCCGTACACCCCGTTGCCGGTGTGCGACAGGACGGCGTCGCGGCGGGCCAAGGACGCGGCCCGGCGCGGGTCGCCCGGCGAGGTCCAGCCGTACACGTCCGCCCTGATCAGCGCCCCGATCCACTCCTGGTGCGGATTGTCGTACGTCGCCGTCAGCGGCGGTTTCAGGCCGTTGGCGAGGTTGCGGTAGGCGGTCCGCTCGGCGGTGAAGGTCTGCAGGTACGGCAGCCGCAGCAGCCAGTGCTCGCCGACCTGCTCGGTGGTGAAGTCGAAGCCGCGGGTCTCGAGCAGGTGCAGGCCCAGGATGGAGTAGTCCACGTCGTCGTCCCGGCAGCTGCCGCGGATCCGGCCGCGGACGCACTGCGGCCACTCCGGGCGCAGCTCGAAACCGTCCGCGCCGGCGGCGGGCGGTGGTGGCAGATAGTCGGTGAGCGGCAGCGCGTCCGTCAGCCGCAGGTAGCGGTCGATCCGCTCGGGCGTCCAGTGGTCGCCGCGCTCCACCGGCTTGCCGAGCATGTTCCCGGCGATCCGCCCGGTCCAGCCGCCGAGGATCCGGTCGGCGAGTTCGCTGTGCGGTAGGCCCATGCTCCCCGTGTACCCACTGGGGGCGAATCGCCCCGTGATAGTACGGAATATCCCCTTATCAGGGGGTGGCACGCCCTCTGGGGGTGCGGATAGGGTCAGCCCTGGCGCGACTGCCTGTTCGAAAGCAAGGGATGCAAGGTGACGGACGGAGCAGTAACTCAGGTCGCGGACTCGCGGGCACGTGTGCTCGTGGCGGCCGACAAGTTCAAGGGTTCGCTCACGGCCGTGCAGGTCGCGGAGCGGGTCACAGCAGGGCTGCGACGGGTCGTCCCGGAGCTCGAGGTGGAGACGCTGCCCGTCGCGGACGGCGGCGACGGTACGGTCGCGGCGGCGGTGGCGGCCGGGTTCGAGCGGCGTGAGCTGACCGTGACCGGTCCGCTCGGCGAGCCGGTGACGGCGGCGTTCGCGCTGCGGGACGGCACCGCGGTCGTGGAGATGGCGGAGGCCTCCGGGCTGCAGC
The DNA here is from genome assembly GCF_045348655.1 of Streptomyces solicamelliae. Classification (NCBI taxonomy): domain Bacteria; kingdom Bacillati; phylum Actinomycetota; class Actinomycetes; order Kitasatosporales; family Streptomycetaceae; genus Streptomyces; species Streptomyces solicamelliae. The sequence continues at coordinate 5,891,745 of NZ_CP160404.1, read as the reverse complement.
TGTTGCCGGCCGGCGTCTTCGCGCCGCTGACGGCGACGACGTACGGCTCGGGCGAGCTGCTGGCGGCCGCGCTGGACGCGGGCGCGCGGACGATCGTGTTCGGTGTCGGCGGCAGCGCGACGACCGATGGCGGCGCGGGCATGCTCGCCGCGCTGGGCGCGCGGTTCCTGGACGCGGCGGGCGAGCCGGTCGGACCCGGCGGCGCGGCGCTCGCGGAGCTCGCCTCCGCGGACCTGTCGGGCCTGGACCCGCGCTTCCGCGACGTCGACCTGATCCTCGCCAGCGACGTCGACAACCCGCTGACCGGCCCGAAGGGCGCGCCGGCGGTGTACGGCCCGCAGAAGGGCGCGTCGCCGGAGGACGTGCAGACGCTGGACGCGGCGCTGGCGCACTTCGTGACGGTCCTGGAGAAGGCCATCGGCCCGAAGGCGGCGGAGTGCGCGGTCGCGCCCGGCGCGGGCGGGGCGGGCGGCATCGGGTACGGGGCGCTCGTGGGCCTCGACGCGAGCTTCCGGCCCGGCATCGAGCTGATGCTGGACGTCCTGGGCTTCGCTCCGGCGCTGGAGCGCGCCACGCTGGTGATCACCGGCGAGGGCTCCCTGGACGAGCAGACCCTGCACGGCAAGGCGCCCGCGGGCGTCGCGGCGGCGGCGCGCGCGGCCGGCAAGGAGGTCGTCGCGGTCTGCGGCCGCCTGGCCCTCGCCCCCGAGGCCCTCGGCGCGGCCGGCATCCGCCGGGCGTACCCGCTGACGGCCCTGGAGCCGGACCCGGCGAAGTCCATGCCGAACGCGGGCCCGCTCCTGGAGGAGACGGCGGCCCAGCTCGCCCGCGACTTCCTGAGCTGACCCTCGCCCCGACCCGACCCGACCACGGCACCCGGCCCGCCACGAGCGTGGGCCGGGTGCCGTGCCGTGTGGGTCCTACGGGCCCCACCGGCACCCGCCTCCGGCCGGTGGTGCGGCAGGCCCCGCTCCACCCGGTTCTGCCGGTCCGGCCGTGGCGGGCCGCGCAGCGGCGGCGTGGGGCCGCCCCGACCCACCCCCGCCCCGTACCCGAAAAATCGTTGTCGCCCCCGTGCCCCCGCTCCCTACACTCGCACCGCGCCCCGGCGAAGGGTCCGGTGGCGCCTGGAGTGATCGCTGTGCGACCGAGAGGGGGAGGACGACCGTGCGCTGTTCCCGTACGCCCGTCTCCGCTCCCCCCGCCCGCACCCGTGTCCGGTCGCCGTTCCGGTACGACGTGATCCTGGCCTCTCCCTCCGCCCGGCGGCGGCTGCGCGCCCGCCGGCGGAATCCCGTGACGCACCGCTGACGTCGGCTGTCGACGTCTTTCGCCGCTCGTCCGGGACATCGCGCTGCCCTTTCCCGAACACGCACGAAAGGCCCTGGGCCATGCGCACGCAGCTTCCCCTCTCCCGTATCCGCAACATCGGTGTCCTCGCGCACGTGGACGCCGGCAAGACCACGCTCACCGAGCGCTTCCTGTACCTGACAGGCGCCACCCACAAGCGCGGCGAGGTCCACGACGGGACGACGGTCACCGACTTCGACCCGCAGGAGCGGGACCGCGGGATCACGATCTTCGCGGCGGCCGTGAGCTGCGACTGGGACGGTCACCGGATCAACCTGATCGACACCCCGGGCCACGTCGACTTCACCGACGAGGTCGAACGCGCGCTGCGGGTCCTCGACGGTGCCGTCGCCGTGTTCGACGCGGTGGCGGGCGTCGAGCCGCAGAGCGAGACGGTGTGGCGGCAGGCCGACCGGCACGGCGTACCGCGGATCGCGTTCGTCAACAAGATGGACCGCGCGGGCGCGGACCTCGACGCGGCGGTGGCCTCGATCCGGGACCGGCTCGGCGCCGTACCGCTCGTCGTCCAGCTGCCGATCGGCCGCGAGGACGGGTTCACCGGCGTCGTCGACCTGCTGCGTCCGCGGGCGCTGGTCTGGGGCGCGGACGAGGTCCTCGCCGAGGGCCCCGTGCCCGAGGAGCTCCGCGAGGAGGCGGCACGCCGGCGACGGCTCCTGGAGGAGACGGTGGCGGAACTGCATCCGGGCGCCCTGGAGGAGTACTGCGCCCGCGGCGAACTCGGCGAGCGCACGCTCGCGCACGCGCTGCGGGACGTGACGGCGGCCGGCGACGGCGTGGTCGTGCTGTGCGGCTCGGCGTACCGGAACCGTGGCGTCGAACCGCTCCTCGACGCGGTGGCGGCGTACCTGCCGGCGCCTGCGGACGAGGCGGACGCGCCGTTCGCGGGGCTGGTGTTCAAGGTGCAGTCGACCGCGACCGGGCGGCTGACGTTCCTGCGGGTGTACTCGGGCACGGTCCGGAAGGGGGACGTGGTGCTGGACGCGACGGCGGGCCGTACGGAGCGGGTCGCACGGATCCTGCGGGTCCAGGCGGACCGGAACACGGAGGTCGAGCAGGCGGCGGCCGGCGACATCGTCGCCGTCGTCGGGCCGAAGACGGCCCGCGCCGGTTCGACGCTGTGCGACCGCGACGCGCCACGGCAGTTCGAGCCGCCGCGGTCGGCGACGCCGGTCGTGTCGGTGGCCGTCGAGGCGCGCCGGAGCCTCGACACCGAGCGGCTGGCGACGGCGCTGGGCCGCCTGGTGGAGGAGGACCCGTCGCTGGTCGTGCGGTCCGATCCGGAGACGGGTCAGACCGTCCTGTCGGGTCTCGGCGAGCTGCATCTGGAGGTCGCGACGGAGCAGTTGCGCCGCGTCCACGGACTGGAGGTGACGGTGGGCAGGCCGCAGGTGGCGTACCGGGAGACGGTGGTGCGCGGGGTGACCGGCTTCGCGTACAAGCACGTCAAACAGGACGGCGGGGCGGGCCAGTTCGCTCAGGTGGTCCTGGACGTGCAGCCGCTGGAGGGTACGGACGACGGGGCGTTCGCCTTCGCGTCGACGGTGACGGGAGGGCGCGTGCCGGCGGAGTACGTGCGCGCGGTGGAGGCGGGTTGTCGGGACGCCCTCGCCGAGGGTCCCCTCGGCGGCCACCCGGTGACCGGCGTACGGGTGACGCTGACGGACGGGGCCACGCACGTGAAGGACTCGTCGGAGCTGGCGTTCCGTACGGCGGCCCGGTTCGCGGTGCGTGACGCGCTGCGCGCGGCGGAGCTGACGCTGCTGGAGCCGGTGGCCGAGGTGACGGTCACCGCGCCGGAGGCGTCGGTGGGCGCGGTCCTGGGCGACCTCGCGTCCCGTCGCGCCCGCATCTCGGGCACGACGACCGAGTCGGGCTCGACGGCGCTCACGGCGACGGTCCCCCTGGCCGAACTCTTCGGCTACGCCACCCGCCTGCGCACCCGCACCCAGGGCCGAGGCACCTTCACGACCCGCCCGTCGGGCTACGCCCCGGTGACGGGCGGCTGAGAAACGGGCCCCGGCCTCCACACGGGCCCCGGCCTCCACACGGGGGCCGGGCTCCCGGCGGGGGCCGGGCTTCCGGCGGGGGTCGGGTCGGGGCCGGGACCGCCCTTCAGACCGGGTCGCGTCTGCCTGCGGCCGGCGTCGGCGTCTCGCCCGCGTGGGACGCTCGGGCCTCCGCGACCGTGTGGGCCAGGTGGGGACCCAGGGACTCCAGGGTGTCGGGTTCCGGCGTCCCGGCCGCGGCTCCGGCCGTGTACGGCATGACGCGGGCGAACAGTTCGCGCAGCTCGCGCCGGGCCGCCACGCACTGGTCGTCGCGGGCGTGGCTCGGGACGACGACCCGTACCCACGGGCAGGCGCCGGCGTCCAGGTCGGCGAGCCGGCGGCGCCACGCGGGGTCGCCGAGGAGCCAGGGGTCGAGGAGCAGGACGACCGGGTCCGGGGGCGGCTCGTCGCCGGCGAGCCAGCTCTCGGACTCCTCCCAGGAGCCGACCGTCGCGTCCAGGTTGAGCGAGCGCACCAGGGACGCGGCGACCTGGCCGACGGGCCGTCGGGACTCCGGGTGGTACGGGTTCCAGCTCAGCGCGTCCGCGCCGTACGGGTCGGGCGTGCGGCCGGGCGGGAGTTCGCGTCCCGAGGGCGCGGCGACGACCACCCGGACCCGTTCGGACGGGGCGCCGAAGCCGCCGAAGGCGCTGGGGGACGTGAGGTAGTCGACCGGGGAGCCGGGCGGCAGCTCCGTCTCCTGCGCCACCGAGACGATGCGCTTGGCCAGTTGGTAGACGGCGCGTTCGTACTCCTCCGCATAGGCGTCGAGTCTGAGGAGCGAGTACAGGCCCTCGCTCGCGTACACGTCGCCGAACTCCCGCCCCGGCATGCCCAGTCGGCGCGCCACCGTGGGCAGGGAGTCGGGCGGGACGGGCACCCACAGGGCCGGCACCACCGCGTGGACCGTCCGGTCGCGCTTCGCCTGCTCGTAGATCGTGCGCTGGTCGAAGGCGTACCACTCGCGGCCGCAGGTCTCGCTGGCGAAGTACCGCGGCGAGTAGAGCGGGACGAAGACCCGGCAGGTCGCCAGGACCTCGCCGAGGCGTTCGGACCAGCCCTCGCCGGGGCGGAGCTCGCGGTCCATGAAACCCGCCGGGACCCCGGCCGGCAGGTCCGTCAGCGCCATGACGTGGCCGGTCAGGTCGCGGAAGAGCCGTTCGATCCACCGGTCGGGGTCCCGGCCCGCGGGGCCGGTCGTCCGCGTGTGCGCGTAGCTGAGGAAGAAGTACGGCGGAGGGGTGTCCGCGCGGCGATGCGACAGGCCCGCCGCCCGGGCCTCCCGCCGCTGCTGCGGAGGCGCCGGCGGGGGCTCGTCCAGGGGCCGCGGCCCCGTCGGCGTCCCCCGCAGCGCGACGCGGGCCCGCTTCCACGCGGCGAGCGTCTCCGCCGTGTCCACGGAGTCCGCCGTCTCGGACCCCTCCGCCGTCTCCCCCGTCTCCACGGCCTCCGCCGGCATGTCCGCGATCGGCGGCCGCCCCTCGGTCGCGGCGATCGTCGTGTCGCCGGACGGGGACGGCGTGACCGCCGGGAAGCGGGAGCGGGCGTTCGGGTTCGCCTCGACGAAGCGGGTGATCGCGTCGCGGACCCGGCGGGCGTCGCGGGCGCCGAGCCGGTGCGCGAGGCGTTCGCGGACGCCGGCGTGGAAGCGGAGTACGGGTCCGCTGCGCTCCTCCTCGCCCTGGTCGACGGAGACGAGCCCGCCGACCACCACCTCCGCGAGGTCCGCGGGCGTGGCCTCGGGGACCAGCTCCTGGCGGACCAGGTGCAGCAGCGCCACGCTGAGTTCCGCGTACGAGGAGCAGAGCGCCGCCAGCCGGACCGCGGTCGTGGACGCGCGGTGCAGGAACGACTCGACCAGCTTCTCGCCGTCCAGTTCGGCGTCCCCCAGAACCCCGGGCCGCTCCATCAGCCCCGGCTGCGGCACCAGCACGGCCGCACAGCCCTCCGGCGCGCCGCGCATCAGGGTGCGGGCCCAGCGGTCGACGGAGCGCGGGGTGAGCGAGACGACGGGGACCGGCACCCAGGGTTCGCGGATGCCCTCGGCCGCATACAGGAGCTCTTCGAGCAGCGGCGGTTCGGCGTACGGGAGGCGGGCGTTGGCCGCACCGGGCCGCGGCGGCGGGGCGGTGCGCACGGCCGGCAGGTCGAGGCCGGAGTGCCGCCAGATCGCGGGGGGCAGCGGGTTGACGAGGACGGTCGGCACGGCGCGGGCCCAGCGGTGGATGCGGTCCCACAGGCGACTGTCGCCGGTCGCGGTGGCGACGCAGTCGGAGACGACCAGGACGAGGCGCCGGGACTGGGCCTGGGGCAGCGGTGACGTCGCCGTCGCGGACGGGGGTTCGGGCTCCGGCTCGGGTTCCGGCTCCCAGGTGTTGATCTCCTGGACCCGCAGGGTGCGGAACACTCCGGTGCTGGCGAGCAGCCGGAGCAGTTCGCCGGTGGTGTCGGCCCACACGGCCATGGTCGGCGAGCGGTCGAGGACGACGGTCAGGTCGAACCAGCGCTCGGGCGTCGGCCCGAAGACGGGGAGCAGTTCGCCGCTGCGGGCGAAGTCGGCGACGGTGCCGGCGATGTCGAGCTGTTCGCGCCGTCCCTTGCGCCAGGGGCGGCGCAACGGGCGCAGTGCGGTGGCGAGTTCACGGGCACGGGGCAGGGCCGCGGCGCGCGGCAGGGAGACCTTGCGTCCGGTGAGCCCGCGGCCGCCGGGCGCGGCCGTGGGCTCGTAGACGGGCTGCAGGGAGGGGTCCCGGCCGGCCCGTTCGGTCTCCCGCGGGTCGACGGCCACCCGCTCCCCGCCCCCTCCGGCCGGGGTCCGCGCGGGGGTGCCGTCCTCCGGCTGGCCGGCATCCGACTGCGCGGCGAGCCACAGCAGTTCGGCCAGGGACACGCCGTCGAGCCCGCGGCCCAGAGCGTGCACGGCGCCGACCACGGAGTCCAGTCGCCGTGCCCCCGGCCCCCGGTCGTCAGGCACCGGAGAGGTCCTTCATCAACAGGGCGATGAGACGGTCGCGTTCGCCCCGGCCGCGGACCCTCGCCGCGCCCTGGGCGGCGTCGCCGTGCAGGAGGTGCAGGGTGCCCAGGAGCTGGTCGACGGCGACGCTCTCGCCCGCCGCCACGCGTCGTACGAAGTCGTTCACGAGGTCCGCCTCGGGGCCGGATTCGGGTATCTCCAGCTGAAGATGCCCGCTCACCACCTCGCGTATCAGGGCGGCCGTGGGTTTCGGCATCGTGTAGCGCACGCAGCGGCGCAGAAAGGGCGCGGGGAGTTCCTGTTCTCCGTTGCTGGTCATGACGATGAACGGGAACTCGGTGCACTGGACGTGGCCGCGCTCCACCCGGAACCGGTCCGCGCTGTCCCACATCCGCAGCTCCGCCACGTCCTGGCCCTCGCGCAGCAGTTCGGGGATGCGGAACTCGCCGCGTTCCAGGACCTCCAGGAGGTCGCCGGGCAGGTCGAGGTCGGACTTGTCGATCTCGTCGACGAGCAGGGCACGCGGCCGCCCCGCGGGCAGCAGCGCGGTGCCGAGCGGGCCGAGGCCGATGAAGGCCGCGATGTCGTCCCCGTCGCCGGTGTCGGATCCGGCGCGGGCCTTCTCCTGCTGGAGCCGGTGCGCGTGGATGCGGCCGAGGGCGTCGTAGCGGTACAGCGCCTCGGCGAGCGTGGAGCGGGAGGTGATGTGCCAGCGCAGTACGGGGCCGAGGCCCAGCTCCGCGGCCACCTGCTCGACGACCGTGGACTTGCCGGAGCCGGGCGTGCCGGTGATCAGCAGCGGCCGTCTCAGCGCGAGCGCCGCGTTGACCGCCTCGACGAGTCCGTCCGGCGGCCGGAACACCTCGGCGACCGGGCGCCGGTCCAAGAAGTTGCGCCAGGGCGGCGGGTCGGGCAGCCGGGTGTCGGGCCGGCTCGTTCCGTCGCCCCGGTAGTACGCGTTCCAGGTCATGACATCCCTTCGGCAGCGGTGTCGGAGGCACGGGCGGGCGGCGGCCCGTTCCGGAATGCCCCGCAGAAGCGGAGCCAGTCCGGGTCGTCCCAGACGGCCCGGAGGTCGGCGAGGTCGTCGTCGGCCTCCCGGTCGGCCCAGCGGTCCCGGTAGGCGTACGCGAGCGCGGCGGGCATGGCCCACCATTTGCGGTCGAGGCAGCGGTGGCCGTCCTCGGCGCAGCCGGGGTCGGCTCCGGCCGGGTCGTGCGGCCAGAGCAGGACGGGGGTGTAGGCGAGCAGCAGGTCGAGCAGCGGCGCGTCGGCGCCGGGGTGGTGGAGCAGGCCGAGGCCGCGCCGGTAGCGGCCGGTACGGAGCTTGGCGCGCAGCACCTGCGCCTCGGCGACGTCGTCGCGGCCGAGCCAGTCGACGGGGGCGCGCCGGTCCTCGCCGAGCGGGTCGGAGAGCACGTCCCAGCGCGCGCCGACCACCCGCTCGATGCTGCGCAGCACCGCGTCGGGAGTGAGCCGGCGGCTCCAGTGGAGTCTCACCTCGTAGCGGATACCCAGAAGTGCGGCGACTCCTGCCTCTTCGGGCCGCCAGTCCAGGAGCAGTCCGGCGGGCAGGGCGATGTCGACGCGTTCGAGCGGCAGGTCGAGTGCGGCGCCGTGGTCCTCGGCCCAGGCGGCGGCGTCCTCGACGGCGACCTCGGCGCCGGTCCGGTCGGCGCCGGGGCAGGGGAAGCGCTCGTGGTGGAGGAGGTCGCCGTCGCGCAGCAGCCAGGCGTCGAGTTCCTCGGGCCAGTCGTCGGCGAGGGCGGCGTGCAGGCTGACGACGAGGGCGAGCCGCCGGCCGCCGGCGCGCCGGGTGGCGTACGCGAGGGCGGCGTTGAGCTCGGCGGTGGCGCCGCAGCGGGTGCCCCAGTTGTGCAGTTCGGGGGCGTCGGGCGGGCGGCCGCAGACGCGGCCGAGGAGCGCGACGAACCGGGTCAGTCCGGGCCGCCAGTCGTCGTCGGCGGAGGGGTGGTTGAAGACCAGTTCGTCGACGATGTCGACGTCGGTGCGGAGCCGGTCCCCGGACGGCAGCCGCCCCTCGGCGGCGAGCAGGGTGTGCAGGGCGTGCCGCATGCGCGCGGTGGTGAGGTCGGCGCCGAGCCAGCCGCGCAGGAACGCGACGGTGCGCACGGCGACGATGAGCGCGTCCAGGACGGCGAGGGCGTGGCCGCGGGCCGGTCCGGCGGGGCGGGCGAGGAGGTCCTCGCGGGCGGCGGCGAGGCCGGCGGCGTCACCGGCCGCGTCGGGGGCGCGCAGCCGCGGGTCGACGGCGCGGAAGGCGGCGGCGAGTTCGTCGACGGCGAGCCGGCCGCACAGTCCGCCGGGGGTGGGGCGCTCGCGGACGTTGCGGGCGATCCAGACGGGTGCGCGGGCGGCGCCGTCGGCGTCGTAGTCGAGGCCGGTGACGTCCTGGCCGGGCAGGGCGCCCTTGAGCGCGCGGGCGGCGTCGGTGACGCCGAACTCGTCCTCGGTGTTCGGCAGTCCGTGGACGATCAGGTCGGTCAGGCCGCGGGTGAAGGACAGTCCGGTGGCGGGCTGGGTGACGGCGGAGGCCATCAGCAGGGCGAGCCGGGTACGTCCGTTGCGGGTGCCGCCGGTCAGCTCGTGGACGGGGGGCGGTGCGCCGCCCGCGTGACAGGTGTCGACGAGGGCGAGCACGCCGGGTACGCCGGGGTCGTCGGCGGCGTCCGTCAGGAGTTCCCCGACGCCTACGGAGCCGTTGCGGACGTCCTCGACGGACTCCTCCGTCATCAGGTACAGGCTGCTGCTGCGGCCGGGCACGAAGCCGTGGCCGAGGAGGGCGAGGACGAGGACGGCGCGGCGCCGGGCGGCGTGCCGCACGGCGTCGGAGACGGCGGCGCGCACGTCGGCGCTGGTGATTCCGTCGCCGGTGAGCAGCGCGGACCGGCCGTCGGGCAGTCCGGGGTCGCAGCCGCCGAGGGCGGGGTCGGTGAGCACCTCGTACAGTCCGGTGGCGGCCGGTTCGAGGAGGTCCAGGTGCTCCATCTGCCGGCACTGCGGGGCGATCACCAGGAGGTGGCGGGGGGTGTCGGGGCGGCCGGGCGGGCGGCCGCCGCGCGGGCGGTTCGTCATCCGCGGCCCGGGGTCGCGCCGGCGAGCGCCTCGGCGACGGGTCCGGCGACGGCCGCCTGGGCGAGGTACTTGGTGGCGGTGTGCACCCACAGGCCGTCGGAGTCGACGCGGGCGCTGACCGGCCGGACGCCGGACGTGCCGGGCGCGAGGGCGTGTTCGAGCCGGGGGCGTACGGCGATGACGTCGTCGCGGTCCCAGAAGTTGAGCCAGCGGGCGGTGCCGTCGGGGACGGCGGGCGGCTGGGGCCGCAGCCGGGGCAGCACGACGGTGCGCATGGCGATGGGCGAGCCGAGGGTGACGAACAGCGGGACGTCGGCTCCCTGTTCGTGCAGGGTCTCCAGGGCGACGACGGTGCCGAGGGAGTGCGCGACGACGACGGCGGGGCCGTCGCCGAGGGCCGCGGCGAGGCGGGCGCGGATCCTCTCGTCGAGGGTCGCCCCGTCGGCGTCGGCCTCGGCGCGGGCCAGGTAGCGGGCCACCTGCCCCAGTTGACGTACCATCAGTTTCGGGGTGAGCCACTCCCCCGCGCCGTCCCAGGGCCGCAGCGAGAGCAGGGTGGTGACCGCGTTGAGGGCGCGGCGCGCCAGGTCCGGTGCGCCCTGCTGCTGTCCGGTGGGCGCCGCCTCGGCGCGGGCGTGGGCGAGGATCCCCAGCGCCTCCGGATCGTCGTCCGCGGAGGCCAACTCCGCTGCCTCGTCCACGAGTTCGGTGACGAGCGCGGCGAGCAGCCCGGCCTCGTCGAGTGTGTCGTCGCCGCCCTGCGCCTGCGGGCGGCCGAAGAGGTCGGCGTACGGGACGAACGCGGCGTGTGCGCCGGGCGCGGCCTCCAGCGACGCGGCGAGCGCGGAGTGTCCGGCGGCCCGCATTCCGGCGGCGAGCGCGGCGGACCAGTGGGCGAGTTCGGCGGCCGGGTCGCGCGGCCCGCCGATTCCGTGCACGAACACCAGCCGTGGAGCCATCCCCCGCCTCCCCCGCATCAGGACTGTCCTCGTGCAGGTTAGCCGCCGGGGACGGGCCCCGTCACGAGTCCGCGAAGGCGGGCGGTCGCTTCTCGAACCACCGTAGGTCGTCCTCGAGTTGGGCGGCGAGGGAGATCAGCAGGGGTTCGCTGCCGGCGGGGCCGAGGAGCTGGGCGCCGACCGGGAGCCCGTCGGCCGTGAAGCCGGCCGGGACGTTGACGCCGGGCCAGCCGAGGACGTTCCAGGGCCAGGCGTACGGGCAGGCCGAGGCCATCGCCAGATCGGTCCGCCAGCCGGGCATGTCGTCGAAGGTCCCGATCCGGGGCGGCGGCGCGGCGGTGGTGGGGGCGAGGACGACGTCGTACGTGTCGAAGATGGCGCCGATCCTGCGGTGCTGGCTCGCCTCCCGGCCGCGCGCGGCGCGCAGCGCCCGGCCGCCGAGGAGGCGGCCGGAGCGGGCGGTCTCCCGGGTACGCGGGTCGAGCAGCCGCGGCTCGGGGTGCCGGCCGGCGTACTCGGCGACGCCGGCGGCGGCCCGCGGCAGGAAGCTCAGGCCGATCAGCCCGTACCGGGGCCGGGCCTCCTCGACGGTGTGGCCGAGCCGGGCGAGCGCGTCGCCCAGGTCGGCGACGGCCCGGCGGACGCCGGGGTGCAGCGGGGTGGGGGTGGCCGTGAACGGCGGGCGCCAGGCGAGCGCGATCCTCAGCCGCCCGGGCTCGCGGCGGGCTGCGGCGGAGGCGTCCACGGGGGTGGGCTGGAAGCGCTCGCTGGGGTGGGAGCCGGCGACGGCGTCGAGCAGCAGGGCGGCGTCGGCGACGGTTCGGGCGAGCGGGCCGTTGACGGTGAGGCCGTGGAAGCAGTCGTTGTACGGGTGGACGGAGACCCGGCCGCGCTGGGGCTTGATGCCGACGAGGTGGGTCCAGGCGGCGGGTATCCGGATGGAGCCGGCGCCGTCGGAGCCGAGGGCGGCGGGCACGAGTCCGGCGGCGACGGCCGCGGCCGAGCCTCCGGAGGAGCCGCCGGGGGTGTGGTCGGGGTTCCACGGGTTGCGGGTGGCGCCGAAGGCGGGGCCCTCGGTGAACGGCCACTGGCCGAGTTCGCAGGAGTTCGTCTTGCCGACGATCACCGCTCCGGCGGCGCGCAGCCGCCGTACCGCCTCGCCGTCCTGTCCCACGGCGGGGAGGTCGCCGCCGCACCCGAAGGCGGTGGGCAGTCCGGCGACGTCGGTGTCGTCCTTGACGGCCATCGGTACGCCGAGCAGCGGCAGCCGCTCGCCCCGGGCGAGGCGCCGGTCGGCCTCGGCAGCCTCTTCGAGCGCGGCCTCGGCGCGGGTGACACGGAAGGCGTTGAGGGTGGGCCGAGCGGCCTCGATACGGTCCAGAGCGGACTGCACGAGGGCGGCCGAGGTGACCGCTCCGTCCGCCAACCGCGCTGCCTGTGCGGCCAGTCCGGTGTGTTCGCCCGCGGTCACGGCAGCCCCCTCGTCTCGTCGGCTGCCGGAACCCTACTGGAGCGTAACCTTGCTGTCAGCCCCTGTCCGCGACGGGCGGGGACGGGGACTCGGGCAGGGGCTCAGGGCCTCAGGGCGAGGTGGAAGGCGAGGTCCTCGTCCACGCCGTCGCCGCCGGCCGCGACCGCCGCGTCGATGGCCTCCCGGGCCTCGCGCATGCGGGCGCACACCGAGGCCCTGACGCGGTTGGACCAGGCCCGCGCAGGCTCGGCGTCAGCCCGCACGGTCCGCGAGGCGGTTTTGACCAGCCGGCGGGAACGGGGCCCTGAGGTGAGGCCGGGTCAGCCGCGTCGGCGGCCCGTCATGAGTGCCGTATAGAGGAGCAGCGAGGTGGTGAGGCCGACGGCCCAGCCGTAGTCGGCGAGCGGCTTCAGGAACGGCACCAGTCCGTCCGCGGGGAACGGGCCCTTGCCGGGCGCCGAGTGGGAGCCGCCGACGGCGAGGACGCCGCCGACCACGAAGGCGAGGACGGCGGCCGGGTTCCAGCCGCCCGCGTACCAGTAGCGGCCGCCCGGCCGGTACAGGTCGGGGAGGTCGAGGACGGTGCGCCGCACCAGCCAGTAGTCCGCGATGAGGATGCCGGCGACCGTGCCGAGCAGCCCGCCGACCAGGCCCAGCCAGGTGAAGATGTACAGCTCGGGCGTCTCGGTCAGCTTCCACGGCATGATCAGCACGCCCACCATGCCCGTGATCAGCGCGCCCGTACGGAAGTTGATCAGCCGCGGGGCGAGATTGGCGAGGTCGTACGCGGGCGAGACCACGTTGGCCGCGATGTTCACCGAGATCGTCGCGACGAGCACGGTCACCAGCGCGAACAGCAGCCCGAAGACGTTGTCGGTCTTCGCGGCCAGCGCCACCGGGTCCCAGACGGGCGCGCCGTACACCGCCTGCGAGCCGGAGGTGACGAACACCGAGAGCAGCGCGAACAGCGTCATCGTGGTGGGCAACCCGAGGCTCTGGCCGAGGACTTGGGAGCGCTGGCCGGCGCCGAAGCGGGTGAAGTCGGGGATGTTGAGCGACAGCGTCGACCAGAACGCGATCATGCCCATGAGGGACGGGAAGAACACCGGCCAGAACTCGGCGCCCCAGCCCAGCCGCGACGGCTGGTCCAGCAGCGGGCCGAAGCCGCCGGCCTTGACCGCGATCCAGACGAGCAGCACCAGCGCGCCGAGGATGACGAACGGAGCGGCCCAGTTCTCGAAACGGCGCAGTGCCTCCATCCCCCGGTAGATGATGGCGAGTTCGAGCGCCCAGAACAGCACGAAGCAGAGCCACAGCGTCCACGGCTGGCCGGCGATCTCACCCGCCTCCGCCCAGCCGCCGAAGATCTTGCCGAGCAGCACGAAGATGCCCTGGCCGCCGATCCAGGTCTGGATGCCGAACCAGGCGCAGGCCACGCCGGCCCGGATCAGCGCGGGCAGGTTCGCGCCGCGCAGCCCGAACGAGGCGCGGGCGAGGACCGGGAAGGGGATGCCGTACTTCGGTCCGGCGTGCCCGGTCAGCAGCATCGGCAGCAGCACGATCACGTTGGCCAGCGCGATGGTGAACACGGCCTGTTTCCAGTCCATGCCGAGCGCGACGAGGCCGGAGGCGAGCAGCCAGGAGGGGATGTTGTGCGCCATCCCCACCCAGAGGGCCGCGAAGTTGTAGGTGGTCCAGCGGCGCCGGGCGACGGGGACGGGGAGCAGGTCGTCGTTGACGAAACGGCCGTCGGCGGGGACCGCACCGGGCGCGAGTTCGACCCGCCCGTCGGTCGTGCCGGTTCTGTCGGAGTCAGTGGTCGCGGTCATGCGGCGGAACCCTTCGTTCGGGAGCGGAACGAGGCGTACGGGCCGTGCGATGCGCGGGGGTCCGACGAATGTACGCGCGTAGCACGCTCCGCACCATGGGCCTCGCCTACCGGCAGGCGGTTGCGGCCCCGGCCGACCCGTCGGCAGGGGCCGAACGGCCCTTTCCCGTGCTGTCCACGTGGCCTGTACTGAAGCTCGGGCCCGTGTCCCCGTCCGCCGACAGCCCAGGAAGACGCCGTGCATCAGGAAGCAGCCTCCGCATCCGCCTCGGAGCCGAGGCGGCGCACCGTCGCACTGGACGCCGACGAGGCTCTGCGGCTGCTCGCCGGCGTGCCGCTCGGCCGCATCGTGTTCACGCGCCAGGCGCTGCCCGCCGTCCGTCCCGTCCATCACCTCGTGGACGGCGGCGACGTCGTCGTCCGCACCCACGAGGTCGCGGCGCTCACCCTGCAGGCGGGCACGGCGGGCGTCGTCGTCGCGTACGAGGCCGACGAGATCGATCCCGAGGCGCGCCTCGGCTGGAGCGTCGTCGTCACCGGCTACTGCAGCCCGGTCACCGATCGCGAGGAGGCCGCGCGCTACCGGGCGCTGCTGCGGCCCTGGTCCGACCGGCAGACTGACCACGTGGTCCGGATCCACCCCGACCTGGTCACCGGCGTCCGGCTGATCGCCGACCGGCCCGACCCGGACGACCGACCCGCCCCAGGCGACTGACGCCCCCGGGCGGCAGGGCCGTCCGTACGGGCCGAACGGCCCTGGCAGTCGGCGGTGGGTCGGGGGACAGTGGGGGAAGAGGGGCGGTCCCCCGCCCGGACCACCGGCAGCGGGAGCCCCGGCGGACGGCGCGCCCCGACGGTCCACCGACCGGTGAGGCCACCTGTGCGCCCACAGACAGGACGAACGATGTCCACCACCGCTCCGACCCGACCGCTCGTGACCGCGCTGGTCGCCGACGCCGTCACCGCCCCGTCGATGCACAACGCCCAACCGTGGAGATTCGTCCACCGGACGGGCACGGACACCGTCGAGCTGTACGGCGATCCCGGGCGCGAAATGCCCCGCGAGGATCCCGACCACCGCGCCCTGCACCTCGGCTGCGGCGCGGCGCTGTTCAGTCTCCGGGTCGCCGCCGCGCACCACGGCCTGCACGCGGAGACCCGGCTGCTGCCCGATCCCGACGACCCCTGGCGCCTCGCCGACGTGCGGCTCGTCGACGCCGAGACGCAGGACGAGGAGCTGGCCGTGCTCTGGCCCGCGCTGCGGGAACGGCACACCAGCCGCTTCCCGTTCACCGCGGAGCGGATCCCGTCCGAGCTCCTCGACGCGCTCGCGGCCGCGGCGCTCCTGGAGGGCTGCCGGCTGGTCGTACCGGGCGAATGGCACGCAGACACCGTGATGGAGCTGGTTCACGACTCCGAGCTGCTCGAGGCCGCGGACGAGGCCGTCCGCGCGGAGATCGCCGCCTGGATCCGTACCGGAGCGGAGGGCGAGGGCCCGCAGACGGAGGGGATCCCCGCGTACGCCCTCGGTCCGCGGCAGTACGACGTGACCTCGCCGATCCGGGACTTCGACACGCCCCGCCGCGACGCCGGCCGCGGCGCGGCGCGCTTCGAGGAGCGGCCCCAGCTGGCGCTGCTCGGCACGGCGGAGGACGCCCCGGCGGACTGGCTGCGGGCGGGTCAGGCGATGCAGCGGGTGCTGCTCCAGGCCACCCTCGACGGCCTCTCCACCTCGCTGATGTCCCAGCCGCTGGAGTGGCCCGAGCTCCGCTCCCAGGCGAGGGACCCCGGCTCCCCCACGGGGCATGTGCACATGGTGTTCCGCCTGGGGTACGGGCCGCGGGGGCAGGCCACGCCCCGCCGCCCGGTGTCCGAGGTGCTCTCGTTCGAGTGAACCGATGAGTCCTGCGTCCGCGCCCTGTCTACACGTCCTGAGCGGCGACAGCCGTGGAACGTGGACGGGAGCAGCATGAACACGCACACGCATGAATCCGACGGTGGAGCCGGTGCCCCGGAGCCGGAGCTGGTGACGCTGGAGCCCGTGACGACGGCGGTCGTCCGGGGCATCGTCCCGATGGCCGGTCTGCGGGACTTCTTCGACACCTCCTTCACCGCTCTCGCGAAGACCGTCGGGGCGCAGCGGATCCCTCTGCTGAGCCCCGCCTTCGGCCTCTACCACGGGCCCGTCGGCGAGACCGTGGACCTGGAGGTCGGCTTCGTCACGGACGGCGCGGTCCGGCCGGAGGCGGAGGTGGTGGCCGGTGCGCTGCCGGGTGGCCGGGTCGCGCGGCTGACGCACTCCGGGTCGTTCGACGGCCTCGGCTCCTCCTGGGAGCGGCTGCGCTCCTGGATCGTGGCGCGGGGGATGACGGCCGGCGAGGACCGGTGGGAGGTCTACGTGACGGAGCCCTCCCCCGACATGGACCCGCGCGACCTGCGGACCGAGCTCAACTGGCCGGTGACGGGCTGACGGTCCGCGCCGCGGCGCGGGCCGGGAGGCAGGCCCAGAGCGCGACGCCGATGAAGAGCACCTGCTCGGGGATCCGGAACCACAGCGGCGTCGCGGGCTCGCCGTTGAAGGGGATCTCGGCGACGGCGGCGTGGATGTTGGCGGGGAGCATCAGGAAGAACAGCACGGCGAGCCCGATCCCGGCCGCCGGCCGGTACTTCGTCCACACGAGCCCGGCGGCGCCGAGGAGTTCGAGGACACCCGTCGCGTAGACGGCGGCACGGGGGAAGGGGACGAACGGCGGCACCATCGCGACCAGGTCGTGGTGGCCGGGCATGGGGCCGAGGGCGGAGGGCACGAAGTGGGCGCTCGCCGTGAACACCAGCATGACCGCGAGGCCGTGCAGGACGGACACCCGCCAGGTCGCGAACCGTCCGATCCCGATCGCGCCGAGCAGTCGGAACGCCAGTGAGGGAACGGCTATCAGCATGAGAGTGCCGAACATGGCAGCAGATCCTTTCGGTCGTCGACGGGCGGGCGGCACAGAGGAACGCAGCGACGTGCGTGCCGCACGCGCCACCCGACAACATGGATAATAGCGCTATCCACTATCCGTTATCGAGGATCCGAGCCGCGCGTTCGGTGGAGGTTTCTACGGTCGGCGGCGTTCCGACGCCGCGCGCCGGTTGGTGTCGATGATCGTGAAGAGGACGAGCCCGAGCGCGGACGGAGCGGCGACCGCCAGGAAGGCCACCAGGACGAGGTGGCTCACCCCGAACTCCAGGAGGAGGATCCAGACCAGCGCACCGGCACCGAGGGCGAAGCCTGTCCGCCCCAGGGCGAACGCCTGCCGTCGCGCCCCCTCGGCGGACCAGTCGATCTTCGGGTACGCGTTCAGCTGCCGGAAGACGGCGTCGCCGAGCCCCCACGGATTGATCATGTACAGCAGTCCGAGGGACATGAAGAGAAGGGGGCCCAGGTATGTCATGCGCTGCCTCTCGTCGTCCTCCACCGAGGCACCCATCTTTCAGGGTCTGCGTCGTGATCCGCGGCGTGGGAGGGGTCGAAGTGGCTCACCGCAAGTGCGGCCGCGACGAGGCCCGCAGCCAGCAGCAGGCCGTTCGGCAGCAGGAAGCCGGTGACGACGGCGGACACGGCGACGACCAGGGCCGGCCAGGCCCGGAGGCGCCGGGGCTTCCGTGGCGGCGGGGGACGTCCGGACTCCCGGGCAGCGGGTTCGGGGTCCCTCTCCTCTTCGGGCTCACCCATCGCCTCCAGCTCCTTCGGTCGTGAACACCGCCACGGCGAGCCACGCGGTGACGCTCACGGCGGACTCGGCCCGTCGGGTGCGGACACAAGGGGACTCGAGGGACGCGAGGGACGCGGGGGCGGGGTGGCCATCGGCGCGGGCTCCGTTCGTGCCATGGCCGTACTCCTTGCCTCACGATCCCCTTTCGCCCCTTCTGTCCGCATCGGGGCCGACACCCATTTCTTGCCGCCGGAGCCGCCGCCCTTCCCGCGTCCGGGACTCCCTCAAGACCGGTACGTTCAGAAGGACTTGGCGGGCCAGCCGAGGAGCCGGGCGCCGATGACGGCGGTCTGGAGGGTGTAGCGGTCCGCGGCGTCGGCGGGGTCGGCGCCGGTGAGCCGGTGGATGCGCTCGAGACGGTACGTGACGGCCCGTACGGACAGGTTGAGCTGCCGGGCGGCCTGAGTGGTGACGCAGCCGGCTTCGAAGAACACGGTCAGGGTCTCCAGCAGCGGTTCGACGCCACCGCGCGCCGACCGGAGCGGGCCGAGGACGCTGCGCACGAGGTCCTCCATGGCCTGCCGGTCCCGGGCCAGGACCGGGTAGACGAGCAGGTCGGCGGAGCGCAGGACGGGCCCGTCGAGGTCGAGCCGGTCGGCGAGTTCGAGCGCGCTGAGGGCCTCCTCGTAGGAGAGGACCACCCCGCGGGGGCCGGGCTGGGGGCGGCCGATCGCCACCTGACCGCCCGCCGTGGCGGCGAACGCCTGCTTGGCGAAGTACGTCAGCACGTCCTCCTGGTCCCCCGGGGCGACGCACACGATCCGGCCGCCCTTGGTGGTGAGCAGGATGTGACGGTCGCCGAACCTCCCGATCAGCGCCCGCTCCAGCTGCTGCGGCACGGCATCGGCCTCGCTGTACAGCCGCGGGCCGCGGGCGACCGCGACCGCGTGCGCCTGCGAGAGCTGCAGACCGAAGCGTTCGGCGCGCTCGGCGATGCGCCCGATGTCGCTGCGACCGTACAGCAGGTCGTCGATGAACTCCCGCCGGTCCGCCTCCACCTGACGGACCGCCAGCCGCTGTGCCCGCTCGAATCCTCCGGAGAAGGCGTCGACGGACTGCTCGACGACGCCGAGCAGATCGAGGGTCGTCCGCCGGGACAGGGGCCGCTCGGGCCAGGCGGCCCGGACCGCGGCCAGATGATGGCCGATCAGGGCGCGCAGGGCGAGCCCCTCCCGCGCCGCCCGCTCCCCGGCCTCGCGGCGCAGCTCCAGCTCGTCCCGGTTCAGCCGCCGCCCGCTCGCCGCGACGTCCGCGAACAGCTGCTCGTACTCCTCCACGAATCCGCCCCTCATCTCCCCGCCCTCAAGGTCCCGCGTCGTCAGGCCGCGGGCGGCCGGACATCCGGCGTCCATACGATCACGGCATCAAGAACGCGTAAAGATTGCCGGAGTCCGGCAGTGAACAGGTGTACCAGTCCGTGGAACCCTCCCCTTGGCGGCGGAAACGGTGCACGAAACGGGTGACGCACATGGGATGGCTTCTCGGTCTCGGCATCGCGGGTCTCGTGCTTCTGGTCCTGTCCCTCGTGTTCGACGGGGTGCTGGAGGGGGTCCTCGACGGGATCGGCGGAGGGCTGGACGGGTTTCTGTCGTTGCCGGTGATCGCCGGGTTCGTGTCGGCCCTCGGGTTCACGGGGGCGATCGTGCTCGGGACGACCGGTACGGGGGCGGGGGTCGCCACCGGTGCGGGCGTGGCCGCGGGGGTCGTGGTGTCCTGGCTGACCTGGAGGTTCAGCCGGGCGCTGCTGCGCGGGGGGAGCGCGCCCGCACCGCGGGGCGAGGACCTGACCGGGACGTCGGGCTCGGTGGTGACGGCCATTCCGGCGGACGGCTACGGCGAGGTGCTGCTGTATCTCGCGGATCAGCCGGTCAAGTTCGCCGCGAGGTCCGAGGCCGCCGTCCCGCGCGGCACCGAGGTCTGGGTCGAGTCCGTGCTCTCGCCCACGTCGGTCGCCGTCCGCCCGCTCGAGCGCTGACGCGCCCCCGGCACCCTCCGCTCTTCTCAGATTTCCTTCCTGACCGAAAGGGGTTCCGTCATGAGCCCTGTGCTCCTGTCCGTCCTCGGCATCGTCGTGCTCGTCGTCCTGCTCGGACTCGTCGTCATCACGCGCTACAAGGTCGCGGGGCCCAGCGAGGCGTTCATCATCACCGGACGGCGCGGCAAGAAGTCCACCGACCCGGCCACCGGCCGCGTCTACACCGACAACAGCGGCCAGAAGGTCGTGGTCGGCGGCGGTGTGTTCGTCGTCCCGTTCGTGCAGCAGAAGTTCACCCTCGACCTCTCCAGCCGCCACATCCCCGTCGCGGTCCGGGGCGCGGTCACCCTGCGCGGCGTCAAGGCCAACCTGGAGGGCGTCGCGATCGTCAAGGTCGGCGGCACCGAGGACTCCATCCGGGCCGCGGCCCAGCGGTTCCTGATGCAGCAGAACGGCATCGTCGGCTTCACGCAGGAAGTGCTCTCCGGCGCCCTGCGCTCGATCGTGGGCCGGATGTCGGTGGAGGACATCATCCGCGACCGGGCCGCGTTCGCCGGCCAGGTCGCCGAGGAGGCGGAGGCGAGCCTGTCCGGTCAGGGCCTGGTCCTGGACGCCTTCCAGATCCAGGACATCACCACCGAGGGCTCCTACCTGGAGGACCTGGGCCGGCCGGAGGCCGCCCGCGCCAGGCAGGAGGCCGACATCGCCGAGGCCGTCGCCCGGCGCGCCGCCGAGCAGGCCAGGCTCAAGGCGGAGGAGGAGATCGCCGTCGCGCAGCGGACCCTCTACCTGAAGCAGGCCGAGATCAAGGCCCAGACCGACGAGGCCACCGCCCAGGCCAACGCCGCCGGCCCGCTCGCCGAGGCCGCGCGTCAACAGGACATCCTCACCGAGCAGGAGAAGGTCGCCGCCCGCCAGGCCGCCCTGACCGACCGCCAGCTCGACACCCAGGTCCGCAAGCCCGCCGACGCCGCCCGCTACCAGGCCGAGCAGGAGGCCGAGGCCCGCCGCGTCGGCCTGGTCAAGGAGGCCGAGGCCGACGCCGAGCGCGCCAGGCTCACCGGTGAGGGCGAGAAGGCCCACCGCGCGGCGCTCGCCGAGGCCGTACGCATCGAGGGCGAGGCCCAGGCAGCCGCCATCGCCGCGAAGGGCTCCGCCGAGGCCGAGGCGATGCGGAAGAAGGCCGACGCCTTCGCCCAGTACGGCGACGCCGCGGTCCTGCAGATGCTCGTCGAGGTCCTGCCGCAGGTCGTCGGCAAGGCCGCCGAACCGCTCGCCGCCGTCGACAGGATGACCGTCATCTCCACCGACGGAGCGAGCCGGCTGACCCGTACCGTCACCGACAACGTCACCCAGGGCATGGAGCTGCTCTCCTCCGCCACGGGCGTCGACCTCGCCACACTCCTCCAGGGCATCACCCGGAAGCAGCCGGCGCCGGAAGCCGCGACACCGGTCGAGATCACCGACTAGGGCACGGCCGGGAGGAGGGCGCGATCAGCCGAGGACCGGGATGATGTCGGATCCGTAGGCGTCGATCGTGGCCTCCTTCGCGTCGTGCATGTCGTAGACGGCGAACTGGTCGACGCCCAGCTCCCGCAGGTGGCGCAGCTTCTCGATGTGGGCCTCGGCGGGGCCGAGGAGACAGAAGCGGTCGACGATCTCGTCGGGGACGAACTCGGTGTCGGGGTTCCCGGCGCGGCCGTGGTGGCTGTAATCGTAGCCGTGCCGGTCCTTGATGTACGCCGTCAGCTCGTCCGGGACCATCGCCGAGTGCTCGCCGTACTTGGCCACCAGGTCGGCGACATGGTTGCCGACCATGCCGCCGAACCAGCGGCACTGGTCCCGGGCGTGGGCCAGGGCCTCGGGCGAGGCGTCCTCGGTCACGTACGCGGGGGCGGCGACGCAGATGGTGAGGGCGTCGGGGTCGCGGCCGGCGTCGACGGCCGCCTGGCGGACGGCCTTGACCATCCACTCCGTCAGGAACGGGTCGGCGAGCTGGAGGATGAAGCCGTCGGCCTTCTGGCCGGCCAGGGCGAGGGCCTTCGGCCCGTACGCGGCCATCCAGACGGGCAGTTTGCCGTTCTGCACCCACGGCAGCCGGATCGGGTTGCCGTCCACCTCCGCCTCGCGGCCCTCCGCCAGGTCGCGGATGACGCCGATGGCCTCGCCGAGCCGGGCCAGGGTGTTCGGCTTGCGGCCGGCGACGCGCATCGCGGAGTCGCCGCGGCCGATGCCGCAGACGGTGCGGTTGCCGTACATCTCGTTCAGGGTGGCGAAGGTGGAGGCGGTGACCTCCCAGGTGCGGGTGCCGGGGTTGGTGACCATCGGGCCGACGTGGAGCTTCGTGGTGTGCTCCAGGATGCGGCTGTAGATGACGAAGGGCTCCTGCCAGAGCACGGCGGAGTCGAAGGTCCAGCCGTAACGGAAACCGTTGCGCTCCGCCCGGCGCATGAGCCCGACGACCTGCGAGGCGGGCGGGTCGGTCTGCAGGACGAGTCCGAAGTCCACGACGGGACCTCCAAGTTCAAGTCGGTGCGGTGAGCTCTCGGGGGTGGTTCAGCCCAGGTACTGGCAGAGGGAACGGGGCACGAACGTGCCGTGGCCGGCGTGGCCCACGTACTTGCCCTGGTCGATCACGACCTCCCCGCGGGAGAGGACGGTCTCGACCTGGCCGGTGACCGTCTTCCCCTCGTACGCCGAGTAGTCGACGTTCATGTGGTGCGTCTCGGCCGACAGGGTCTGCGTCGCGTGCGGGTCGTAGACGACGATGTCCGCGTCCGAGCCGGGCGCGATGGTGCCCTTCTGCGGGTACATGCCGAACATCCGCGCCGGGGTCGCGCAGGCGATCTCGATCCAGCGGCGGCGCGAGATGTGCCCGTCCACGACCGCCTGGTGCAGCAGGTCCATCCGGTTCTCGACGCCCGGCAGACCGTTCGGGATCTTCGAGAAGTCGCCCCGGCCCAGCTCCTTCTGGCCGACGAAGCAGAACGGGCAGTGGTCCGTGGAGACCACCTGGAGGTCGTTCGTCCGCAGTCCGCGCCAGAGCGCCGCCTGGTGCTCCTTCGGCCGCAGCGGCGTCGAGCACACGTACTTGGCGCCCCCGAAGTCCGGCTCCGCGAGGTTGTCCGTGGACAGGAAGAGGTACTGCGGGCAGGTCTCGCCGAAGACCGGCAGGCCCTTGTCGCGCGCCGCCGCCAGCTCCGCGACCGCCTCCTCCGCCGACACGTGCACCACGTACAGCGGGGACCCGGCGACGCGCGCGAGCTGGATCGCCCGGTGGGTCGCCTCCGCCTCCAACAGCGCCTTGCGGACCTCTCCGTGGTAGCGCGGGTCGGTCTCGCCCCGGGCCAGGGCCTGCTCCACCAGGACGTCGATCGCGATGCCGTTCTCCGCGTGCATCATGATCAGCCCGCCGGTGTCACCGGCCTTCTGCATCGCCCGCAGGATCTGCCCGTCGTCCGAGTAGAAGACCCCCGGGTACGCCATGAACAGCTTGAACGAGGTCACGCCGTGCTCGATGAGCTTCGGCATCTCCTTGAGCGTCGACTCGTTGACGTCCGACATGATCATGTGGAACGCGTAGTCGATCGCGCACTTCCCGTCCGCCTTCTCGTGCCACGCGGACAGGCCGGCCTGCAGCGGCTCGCCCTTCGACTGCACCGCGAAGTCGACGATCGTGGTCGTCCCGCCCCACGCCGCCGCCCGCGTCCCCGTCTCGAAGGTGTCCGACGCGAACGTGCCGCCGAACGGCAGCTCCATGTGCGTGTGCGCGTCGACCCCGCCAGGGATCACGTACTTCTGCGACGCGTCGATCACCCGGTCCGCCGTCCACGGCTGGCTTCCCGGCGCCGCCAGGGCGACCACCCGGCCGTGCTCGATCAGGACGTCGGCGTGCACCTCGTCCGCGGCGGTGACGACCAGGCCGCCGCGGATCAGCGTACGAGTCGTGGTCATGGGTCAGGCCCCCTCGTTCTGGACGGAGCGCAGCGCCTCTTCGAGGATGCGCGCGCCCTCCTCGGCCTCGGCGGCGGTGAGCGAGAGCGGCGGGGCGATGCGCAGCGCGGTGGTGTGGTGGCCGCCGCCCTTGCCGAGGAGCAGTCCGCGCTCGCGGGCGGCCTCCAGGACGGCGGAGGCGACGTCCGGGTCGGGCTGGTCGGTGCCGGGGCGGACCAGTTCGAGACCGATCATCAGGCCGCGGCCGCGGACCTCGCGGACGAACTCGACGCCCATCACGGCGGAGCGCAGCCGCTCCATGAGCAGGGCGCCGACGCGGCGGGCGTTGCCCTGGAGGTCGTTGTCCTGGAGGTGGGTGAGATTGGCGAGGCCGGCGGCAATGGTGATCGGTGAACCGCCGAAGGTGGAGATGGAGTTGGCGTCGAGACAGTTCATGATCTCGGCGCGGGCGACGACGCCGCCGATGGCCATGCCGTTGCCGATGCCCTTGGCGAAGGTGAGCATGTCGGGCGGTCCGGCCTGGCCGTGGGCCTGCCAGCCCCAGAAGTGGTCGCCGGTGCGGCCCCAGCCGGTCTGCACCTCGTCGGAGATCCACAGGATGCCGTGCCGTTCGAGGACCCGGCGGAAGGCCGCGTACAGCCCGTCGGGCGGGGAGGTGAAGCCGCCGACGCCCTGGATCGGCTCGGCGATCAGCGCGGCCACGTCGCGGGTGTGGCCCAGCAGGTCCTCGAGGTCGGCGACGCAGGCGTCGACGAACCGCTCGTCGGTGTACTGGGCGTAGGGCCCGCGGGTGCGGACGCCGCCGTGCACGTACAGGGTCTGCAGCGGGGAGAGGCCGGTGGGGGACCAGGCGCGGTTGCCGGTGATGCCGACGGTGGAGAAGGAACGCCCGTGGTAGCTGTTGCGCATCGCCAGGATCTGGTTCGAGCCGCGGTACGCGGTGGCCAGGAGCAGGGCGGTGTCGTTGGCCTCGGTGCCGGAGGTGGTGAAGAAGACCCGGGCGTCGGGGACGCCGGACAGGGCGGCGATCCGCTCGGCGAGCTCCACCATGGGGCGGTTCAGGTAGAGCGTGGACGAGTGGATGAGGCGTCCGGCCTGCTCGGCGACGGCCTTGGTGACCTCGGGCAGGGCGTGGGCGGTCATGGTGGTGAGGATGCCGCCGAAGAAGTCCAGGTACCGGTTGCCGTCGGCGTCCCAGACGTACCGGCCCTCGCCGTGGGTGAGCTCGATGGGGTCGCGGTAGTAGAGCGCGAGCCAGTCGGGGGCGACGGCGCGGTGCCGCTCGTACAGACTGCTCACGGCTGCACCAGCCCGTCGTAGGCGTCGGGGCGGCGGTCGCGGTAGAACGCCCACTGCTGCCGGACCTCTTCGATGAGGTCGAAGTCCAGGTCGCGGACGAGGAGTTCCTCCGCCTTGTCGGAGGCGGTCTCGCCGACCATCTGTCCGCGCGGGTCGACGAAGTACGAGGTGCCGTAGAAGTCGTTGTCGCCGTACTCCTCCTGGCCGACGCGGTTGATCGCGGCGACGAAGTACTCGTTGGCGACGGCGGCGGCGGGCTGCTCCAGCTGCCACAGGTACGCGGACAGGCCGCGCGAGGTGGCGGACGGGTTGTAGACCAACTGGGCGCCGCCGAGGCCGAGTTGTCGCCAGCCCTCGGGGAAGTGCCGGTCGTAGCAGATGTACACCCCGACCTTGCCGACGGCGGTGTCGAAGACCGGCCAGCCGGCGTTGCCCGGACGGAAGTAGTACTTCTCCCAGAAGCCCTTGACCTGCGGGATGTGGTGCTTGCGGTACTTGCCGAGGTAGGTGCCGTCGGCGTCGATCACGGCGGCGGTGTTGTAGTAGAAACCGGCATCCTCGATCTCGAAGACGGGGACGACGATCACCATCCCGGTCTCACGGGCGAGCGCCTGCATCCGGGTCACGGTCGGGCCGCCGGGGACGGGCTCGGCCCACTTGTAGTGCTCGGGATCCTGGACCTGGCAGAAGTAGGGGGCGTTGAACACCTCCTGGAATCCGATCACCTTCGCGCCCTGCCGGGCGGCCTCACGGGCGTGTTCCTCGTGCTTGGCGATCATGGATTCGGTGTCGCCGGTCCAGGTCGCCTGGACGAGCGCGGCGCGTACGACGTGGGACATGAGCTGCTCCTTCGGCACGGCGTCAGAGAGCCTCTACGCACGTAGACGCGGTGCGTAGATGGAGAACGTAAGCCCCGTCACACCCCGGAGCAAGACCACCGCCGTGAACCGGCGGAGTCGATCATGTTTCATACCCGAGTGGTCCACGTCCGACACGTACCGACACGTCCTGACACCGGCACAGGCAGGGTGTTCGAATGCGCCGGGAGCTCGGATCGCCGGGGCTTCAGGCCGTCGGAGCCTCAGGCCGTCAGGCCCTCAGGCCGTCAGGCCCTCAGGCCGTCGGGAGGCCGGCCGCGCGCAGGGCGTGGAGCAGGGCCGGCTCGTGGGCCGGGGCGGAGGTGCGGACGGCGGCGAGGAGGAGGGGGACGAGGTGCCCGGGCCGCACCCCGGCGAACTCGGCCGCCTCCTCCGGCGTACGGGTCCGGACCAGCGCGGCGAGCAGCGTACGGGTCTCCTCCGCGCGCCCGCCGGCCTCCAGGGCCGTCACGGCCTCGGCCAGCTCGTCGACGGGCCGGGCGACGCCCTGGCGCAGCAGCTGCTCGCAGTCCTCGGCCCGGCCGGCGTCGGCGAGCGCGCCCACGACGGCGGCGTACGGCTGCGGCGGCAGCGAGGCCGCCTCCCACAGCAGGGTTGCCCAGTCCGCGGCGAGCCCGGCACGGCCCAGCTCGTACGCCAGCGCGGGCAGCCAGCCGGGCGGGCCGGCGAGCGCCTCGCAGAGCAGCGCGTACGCCTCGCCGCTGCGGCCCTGGGCGCGCAGCCGCTGGAGCGCGTACACGGCGTTCCCGGCGGCCCGCCCGGCCCCGGCGTGGTCGGCGGGCGGGACCGCCGGCCTCGCGGGCGCGGGCGTCGGGGTCTCCGGCGCGCCCCCGAAGCGCGCCCCGCGCGGCGGTGCGGCCTGGACGGTGGGCAGTACGGGCGCGGCGGGCGTGGCCGGCGCGTCCTCCTCCAGCCAGGCGTACCGCGCCCCCCGCGGCTTCCGCCTGGCGGGCTCGGGCGCCGGTCGGGGCGCCGCTTCCGGTACGGGCGGGGCTTCCGGCACCGGCGCCGGCACGGCCTCCAGCCGGGACGTCAGCTCCACCACGCGGGCGGCGGCGCGGAGCAGGTCGTCGTGGGCCCAGGACAGCTCGGCCGAGAGTCCGGCCGCCTCGGCGGGCGGGGCGGTGCGCAGCCGCGCGGCGAGCTCCCGGGCGCGGGCCTCCGCGCCCCGGCGCTCGCCGTCCATCAGGGCCCGCCGGGCCCGCAGCGACTCGGCTCCGCCCGGCCGGCGGTCGTACGCGGCCGCGGCCGCGGCGTGCAGGGCGCGGGCGTGCGCGGCGGCCTCCGGGGACTCCCCCAGGTCGCGCAGCAGCGACT
This sequence comes from Streptomyces solicamelliae, assembly GCF_045348655.1. NCBI lineage: Bacteria > Bacillati > Actinomycetota > Actinomycetes > Kitasatosporales > Streptomycetaceae > Streptomyces > Streptomyces solicamelliae. Next base: position 5,864,817 of record NZ_CP160404.1, on the reverse strand, counting down.
CGACGACGTCCCACGGCAGGATCTCGACCCCGTCGAGGCAGGCCCGCAGCCCTTCCGGGTCGCGGGCGGCGAAGACCCCGTACCACCCGGCGTCCGGCACCGAGCGTGCCTCGACGTCGCGCAGGAAGCGCACGAACGCGCCGATCTCCGCCGTCTGTTGCTGCACCGTCATGACACCGTCCGCCCGTCGACTGGAATCCGCCGGTCCGGGTGGTATTGGACCTCAGTCGTGTTACGGGACGGCTACGGAGTGTTTTCGGGCGGACACGCAGTGGCTCACTGCCACAGGAACGCGCAGGTTCAGAACCTCACGGCGATGCCTTCGTGCGGCCGCTTGCCGAGCCGGGCGATCGTGGCGGGCCAGTCGACGAGCCAGTACTGCCAGGTGTACTTGCGCCCCAGGAGCCTCCGTACGCGCTTGAGCCCCTCGGCGTCGAGCAGCCGGCCGGTGCCCTCCAGTCGCACGGCTCCGTCGGCGATCCGTCCGCGCACGTCGCACGCGGCGACCACGACCCGCGGGTCGCGCCGCAGCCGCTTGACCTTCCAGGTGTCGGCCTTGGTCCACACGTACAGCTCGTCGCCGTCGACGGCGAACCACACGGGCGTGGCCACGGGCGTGCCGTCCTTGCGGAACGTGGTGAGGCTGACGTAGCGGGCCCGGCGCAGCTCCTCCGGGATCACGGACGCGTTCACGCGAGCTCCAGCGCGGCCAGGACGGCGAGTTCGTCCAGGGACAGTCCGAGGGCCCCGGCCAGCGCCGCCACCGTGAAGAAGGCGGGGGTCGGGGCACGGCCCGTCTCGATCTTGCGGAGGGTCTCGGCCGAGACGCCGGCCGCGGCGGCGACCTCGACCATCGAGCGGTCGCCGCGGGCGGAGCGGAGGAGGGCGCCGAGGCGTTCGCCGCGCTCGCGCTCTTCTGGGGTGAGGGGTGTGCGCACCATGCGGACCATTCTAATACCGGTATAGTAATTGGCATGATCGAGATGAAGACGGACGCGTCGCTGCGGGCGATGCGTGAGGCGGGCCGGGTCGTCGCCCGTGCGCTGACGGCCGTGCGGGAGCAGGCCGCGCCCGGGGTGTCGCCGCACGAACTGGACCGGACGGCACGGGCGGTGCTGGCGGAGGCGGGGGCCGGTTCGCCGTTCCTGGGCTACCGGCCGGACTGGGCGCCGGTGCCGTTCCCGGCGGTGGTGTGCGTGTCGGTGAACGACGCGATCGTGCACGGCATCCCGGACGGGCGGCCGCTGGCCGACGGGGACCTGGTCAGCGTGGACTGCGGCGCGATCCTGGACGGCTGGGCCGGCGACGCGGCGGTCAGCTTCACGGTCGGCCGGGCCCGGCCGGAGGACACCCGGCTGATCGACACGGCGTGGGAGGCCCTGGAGGCGGGCATCGCGGCGGCGCGGGTCGGCAACCGGATCGGCGACATCGCGCACGCCATCGGCCGGGTCTGCCGCGCCGCGGGCTACGGCATCCCGGACGGCTTCGGCGGGCACGGCATCGGCCGCACCATGCACGAGGACCCGGGCGTCCCCAACGAGGGACGCCCGGGCCGCGGGGTGCGGCTGCGGCACGGCATGGTGCTCGCGATCGAGCCGATGCTCCTCGCCGGCGGCGCGGACGACTGGCGCACCGACGGCGACGGCTGGACGATGCGCACCCTGGACGGCAGCCGGGCCGCCCACACCGAGCACACCGTCGCCATCACGGACGACGGCCCGCGCATCCTCACCGCGCTGTAGCGGAAAAGCCGCTACCCCGCCGGGCGGACCACCATCGCCGAGCCGCCGCCCCGGCGGACCGTCTCCGCGGCCGCGAGCCAGCGGCCGTCGGGCAGTCGCTGCACCCCGGTCGCGGCACCGATCTCCGGGTTCTGCCGGAAGCCGTGGCCGCGCGCCTCGAGCTCGGCGCGCAACGGGCTGCCCCACAGGGCCGGTTCGAGCTCGGTGGTGGCCTGGTTGCGCTGGCTGGCGCGCGGGGCGGCGATGGCGGCGACGAGCGGAAGGCCGCGGTCGACGACGCCGGTCAGCGTCTGCAGCACCGTCGTGATGATGGTCGCGCCGCCGGGCGAGCCGAGCGCGAGCACCGGCCGGCCGTGGGCGTCGAGCACGATCGTCGGGGAGATCGAGGACCGCGGACGCTTGCCGGGACCGGGCAGGTTCGGGTCGTGGACCGCCGGGTTCGCCGGGGCGAAGGAGAAGTCCGTCAGCTCGTTGTTGAGCAGGAAGCCCCGCCCGGGCACGGTGATCCCGCTGCCGCCGGTCGACTCGATGGTCAGCGTGTACGCCACGACGTTGCCCCACTTGTCGGCCGTCGTGAGGTGCGTGGTGTTCTCGCCCTCGTACGTGGTCGGGGCCGCCGCGCCGGCCGTCGCGCACGGCGCCGGGTCGCGCGGGTCGCCCGGCGCGAGGGGGCTGGTGAGCACCGCGTCGTCGCGGATCAGGCAGGCGCGGGAGTCCGCGTACCGCTGCGACAGCAGCTCCCTCACCGGCACGTCCTCGAACGCCGGGTCGCCGACCCAGCGTCCCCGGTCCGCGAACGCGATCCGGCTCGCCTCGACGAACCGGTGCAGATAGTCCGCCTGCGTGGCCTTGGCGAGGTCGGTCCCCTCCAGGATGTTCAGCGCCTCGCCCACGGTCGTCCCGCCGGAGGACGCCGGACCCATGCCGTACACGTCGAGCCCGCGGTACTCGACCTTCGTCGGCCGCCGCCACTCGGTCGTGTACCGCGCGAGGTCCCGCTCGGTCAGATCACCCGAGCGGACGTGTCGCACGGCTCCGTCCCGCACCGGCGGCCGCCGCACGGTGTCCACGATGTCGCGGGCCAGCGGGCCGCGGTACAGCGCGCCGACACCCTCCCGGGCCAGCGTCCGGTACGTACGGGCCAGGTCCGGATTCTTGAACACCGAGCCGACGACGGGCAGTTGACCGCCCGGCAGGAACAGCTCCGAGGAGGCCGGGAAGTCCCGGAACCGGGCCTCGTTGGCCGCGGTCTGCGCACGGAACGTGGCGTCCACGGCGAACCCGTCCCGTGCCAGACGCTCGGCCGGTGCGAGCAGCCGGGACAGCGGCTTGCTCCCCCAGGCGTCCAGGGCCGTCTTCCAGGTGGCCGGCGTGCCGGGCGCGCCCACGCTCCGGCCGCTGGTCATGGCCTCCTCGAACGGGATCGTCCCGCCGTTCTCCAGGAAGAGCGAGGCGTCGGCGGAGCCGGGCGCGGTCTCCCGGCCGTCGATCGTGTGCACCCGGCGCGTCTTCGCGTCGTAGTACACGAGGAAGCCGCCGCCCCCGATGCCCGCGGAGTACGGCTCGGTGACGCCGAGCGCCGCGGCCACCGCGACCGCCGCGTCCACGGCGTTGCCGCCCTTGCGCAGGACCTCGATGCCGGCCGCCGACGCGTCCGCGTCCACGCTGGCGACCGCTCCCCCGTACCCGGCGGCGACGGGGACCTTCGCGAGGGCGGCCTGGTCCGTCGGCGGCGCGGCCGCCCCGACGGACAGGACCGTGCCGGTGACGGCGAGAACCGCGACATACCGTGCTGCGGAGCGACGCATCCGTACCTCCAGTCAACAACCGTCCGCGCAGCGTAACTTCCGCCCCCGGCCGCCGTCAGGACCGCGACACCGCGCGCCTCGTCCGCGCTCCGCCCGGACCCTCGAACACATCTGCGTATCCCCGCTACCATCGCCCCCCATGAACGAAGACCTGCGCAACGTCGTGCTCGGTGTGCTGGCCACCGGGGTGAGCGCTTCCCTGGGCTGGCTGACCCGCACCTACCTCTGGCGCCGCCGGCTCCGCCGCAAGCAGGCCTTCTTCGGGCTGCCCGGGGGCTCCGAGTGCCTGCTGATCGTCAACCGCTCGGCGGGCACCGAGCGGTCGGTGCACCGCTTCGACGTGTTCGCGCTGCTCGAACTGTCCGCGCTCATCAAGGACTGCGGGGCGCACGCGCAGATCATCCAGGACGACCTCGCGCACCAGGGCTTCGGCGACCGCACCGAGTTCTGCGTGGGCGGCCCGCGCTCCAACCGCCGCATGGTGGCGCACCTCGCCTCGCTGCTGCCCGGCGTGCGGGTGAACGTCGACGCGGAACCGCAGGCGGAACGGGGCGCGTTCCTGATCGGGTCGGACGAGTACCGGATGGAGAGGGGGAGGGCCGAGTACGTGATCCTGGCCCGGCTCACCGCCGGTGAGGGCGCCCGGCCGGTCTTCCTGTTCTGCGGTCAGCGGGCGATCAACAACCAGGCGGCGACCCGGTACCTTGCCCGCCACCACGAGAAGCTGACCCGCAAGCACGGCACGAACGGTTCGTTCGTGCTGCTCCTGAAGGTCGTCAACTCCGAGGCGTACGGGCCCGATGTCGTCGAGCTGGTCGCCGATGTCACGCGCGAGGCGCGCACGGCGCCGGCGCCAGTGGCAGCGACTTGATCCCGTTGATGAAGTTGGAGACCAGGCGGCGCGGCGGCCCCGCGGGTACGAGGCCGGGCAGCGCGGCGCGCGTCTCCTCGTAGAGCACGCGCAGCTGGAGGCGGGCGAAGTGCGCGCCGAGGCAGACGTGCGGGCCGTCGCCGAAGGAGACGTGCGGATTCGGCGTACGGCCGAGGTCGAGCCGGTGCGGGTCCGCGAAGACGCGCTCGTCGTAGTTGGCGGAGGCGTGGAAGACGACGACCTTCTGCCCGGCGGCGACCGGCACGCCCGCGAGCTCGGTGGCCCGGCGTGCGGTGCGGCGGAAGGACAGAACGGGCGGGTGCCATCGGAGCAGTTCGTCGACGGCGGTGTCCATGCCGACCTCGCCGCTCCACAACCGCCGCTGCTCCTGCGGGTGTCGGGCGAGAGCGAGCAGGCCGCCGGGGGCGGCGCTGCGGACGGTGTCGTTGCCGGCGACCGTCAGCAGGAAGAAGAACATCTCCAACTCGGCGTCCTGGAGCGGGGACTGTGCCAGCACGGTCATGATGTCGTCGGCCGGGTGCCGGCGCTTGTGGGCGGCGAGCTCCTGCGCGTACCCGAACATCTCGGCCAGCATCGCGGGTGACCGCGGGTTGACCGGCCGCCCCTCGGCGTCGAGGACCGGGGGCTCGTCGGGGTCCTGGTAGGCGATGACCCGCTCGGTCCAGGTGTGCAGCAGCCCGCGGTCGGCGGGGGGCACCCCGAGCAGGTCGGTCAGGTTGAGCAGCGCGTAGTCGTCGGTGACGGCCCGGACGAGGTCCACGTCGGGCCCGGACTCGCGGGCGGCGGCGAGGAGTTCCCTGGCCCGGCTCCGCGCCGTCGCCTCGAAGCGCTCGATCCGTCCGGGCGTGAAGGCGCGGCTGACGAGCCGGCGCAACCGCCCGTGGTCATTGGGGTCTCCCCTGCTCGAACGAAGTGGAGAGCCTGGGGAAGGGTCCTGATTGAGCATCATCCGCCGGATGAACGGCAGGTCGGCGGGGTCCGGGTCGCGGATCTGGGTGGCCCCGAGGTGCGAGGAGTACGTGCCCGCGTCCCTGAGGACCCGGACGACGTCGGCGTGCCGGGTGACGGCGAGGAACCCGGGCCCGGCGGGCCAGCCGAGCACCTCGTACTCCTCCTGCCGGGCGACCGGCCACCGGTCGCGCAGGGCGCGGAACCGGTCGTGGGGGATGCCTGCGGCGTAGATCCGCGGGTCGAATACGTCGGGCTGCGCCTCGCTCGTGTTCTCCACCGGCCCGCTCCGCCTCGGCGACAAGGGTGAAAGCACATCCATCATGACAGGTCAGCGGCGTTTTTCGTAGGACGGAACGCACAGTTGGAGAGCCTTGTCCGGTACGCTCCCCGACTCCCAGAATCTCCGTCGTGCATCACTCGGAGAACAGGGGGAACATGGGGAACTTCGATCACGACGCGGTGCTGCGGGCGCGGGTGCTGCTGCTGGGGTCCGAGCGGCCGGACCTGCTCGAAGAGGTCCACGCGTACCGGGTCCTGGCGGAGGTGAGCCCGAACGCGTATCTGCCGAAGCTGGCCGGCGCGCTCGTCTCGCTCAGCCACCGGGCCCAGGACCCGGAGGTGGAGCTGGCCCTGTGCGCCGAGGCGGTCGACACCGCGCGGAGGATCGATGCGGGAGTGACGCCCCGGACGGCGTCGCTGTGCCACGCGCTGGACGCCTATCAGAGGGTCCTGTTCGCCGCGGGGCGGCGCGCGGAGGGGCGTGCGGCCTGCGAGGAGATGGCGGAAGCGGGGCGGAAGGGGCGGCTGGCCAACGTCCTGGCCGAGGAAGGGCGGTTCCAGGAGGCCGCGAAGCTCGACGAGGGCTTCGTCCGCAACGGGACGGAGTCCTCCTTCTGGTCCACGGTGGAGTGGGCGGCGAACCTGGAGGGCGCCGGACGGCACGAGGAGGCGGTGCACGTCTTCGGCGAGCTGGTGGACGAAGCCCGCCGGGAGGCCGCCGCGGGTGGCGCGGCATCGGCGGCGCTCACCGGGAGACTGCTGCACCTCGCCCTGATGCAGGAGGCGGCGGGCCGTCGGACCGAGGCCACGGCCACCCGGCGGGAGGCTCTGACCGTGCTGGAGGAACTGGCCGCGCCGGACCGGCCGAAGGGGGACGGCATGTATCTGGCCTGGTGGTCCACCCTGTTCCTGCTGTCGGGGCGGACGGGCGAGCCGGCCGCGACCCCGGAAGCGCCGGCGCCGCCGTTCGGCACGCACGGCATGCACTGGTCGCGCGACGTGACCCGCGCCTTCCTCGACGCCCTGCCGCAGCTCGAGGAAGAGGCGGCGCGCCTGCGCGAGGCGGGCCGGCTGTCCGCGCTGGCGGACGTGCGGCGCAGGATCTGCATCCGCGTGGTGCGGCGCCACGGGGACCACCACTATCGGCTCCAGGAGCGCCTCGGGCCGTACTTCGACGAGGGCGTGGCGCTGGCCCGGCAGCTGTCCGACGATCCCGCGCGGCTCGCCCGGGCGCTGACCGACAGGGCCACGTTCCGCCTGGTGACCGGGGCCTTCGAGCCGGCGTACGCCGACCTCGCCGAGGCCGTCGCGCTGCTCGAGCACAACCCGCCGGCGCGCAGCTGACCTTCTCCTCCCCCTCGGGCGGAGTGATCACCGGCTGGCGCCGGACGGGCCGGGCTCCTCACTGATGTCCGTGGGGGCCTGCGGGCCCGCGTGTTCCACGCTGTCGAGTCAGCGCAAACTATTCACGACAGAAGGGGACTTATGGGACGACACACATAAAGGCCACATAAGCCGTATTTACTGCAACGGGGTGGCTCGGGGGAACGGAGCCGGCGGTCTGCCGAGGGCGGCTCAGCTCTCGGCGGCCTCGGCGTACCGCTGCGAGAGCTCCGGCGAGCCGGTCATCGCCCAGTCCAGCCCGGCGTCCACCACGTCGATCTCCCGCCCCGAGGCGAGCCGCACCACGGGGCGGCCACCCGGCCACACACCCCAGGCCGCGCCCGGCACGGTCCGCACGATCACCGTGCCGAGGTACAGACCGGCGTCGTTGCCGATCCAGGGCAGCTCCTCCGGATCGTCGCGCCAGCGCGGCGGCAGCTGGTCGAGCCGTTCGAGGGAGCGCGGCGAGTCGTCGAGCTCCACCCCGGCCTGCGCGACGCGGGCCCGCAGCAGCTCGCATTCCGCGAAGAGTTCCGCGACCCCGTCGGGGTCGCGGGCGAATGCGGAGGCGAGCGAGTCCTCCCGCTCCTCTCCGTGCCGTCGGCGCCAGGCGTCAAGGAAAGGGATACGCATCGTTCCAGCGTCGCACTCGGGGGCCGCGCGCACCACAGGGCGCGCGGGCCCCGGCCCGGGCGGAACGATCAAGCTCGGCCCGGACGCGGAGCTATCACGCCCGGTTCAGACCTCGAGGTCGACGACGACGGGGGCGTGGTCGGAGGCGCCCTTGCCCTTGCGCTCCTCGCGGTCGACGTAGCTGTCCTTCGTCGCGTCCGCGAAGGACCTGTTGCCGTAGACCAGGTCGATGCGCATGCCCTTGTTCTTCGGGAAGCAGAGCTGGCGGTAGTCCCAGTACGTGAAGGGGTGGTCGTACTTGAGGGGGCGCGGGACCACGTCGTTCAGGCCCGCATCGCGCAGTCCGGCGAGCGCGGCCCGCTCGGGCTCGGTGACGTGCGTGGCGCCCTCGAACTGCGCGATGTCCCAGACGTCGTCGTCGGTCGGGGCGATGTTGTAGTCGCCGAGCACCGCGAACGGGCGGTCGCCCGCCGCGTCCTCCGCGACCGCCGCCTTCAGCGCCTCCAGCCAGCGCAGCTTGTACGCGTAGTGCTCGTGGACGACCTCGCGCCCGTTGGGCACGTACACCGACCAGACCCGCACCGGGCCGCAGGTCGCGGAGATCGCCCGGGGCTCCTGCACGCCCTCGTACTCCGGCCCGCCGGGCAGGCCGGTGACGACGTCCTCGAAGCCGACCTTGGACAGCAGGGCGACGCCGTTCCACCGGCCGGTGGCGTTGACCACGGACTCGTAGCCGAGCTCGCGCAGCTCGTCGGCGGGGAACTGCTCGGCGGTGCACTTGGTCTCCTGGATGCACAGCACGTCCGTGCCGGAGCTCTCCAGCCAGGCGAGCAGCCGGGGCAGACGGGCGGTGATCGAGTTGACGTTCCAGGTGGCGATGCGCATGGGCGCAAGCCTAACCGCGGGGTGTGACAGTCACCGTGCTCACAGCTCGGCGGACTCTCCCGGTGCCAGCCGGCCGTGGTCGGCGCCGCCGAGGGCCCCGATCTGGTTGTCGTAGATCGGCCGGGCGAGATCGGTGAGCAGGGCGTCGTGCACGTCGAAGGCGCGGCGCGGCTTCAGCTCCCGTACGTAGTCGATCACCTCGGAGATCTTGCTCCAGGGGGCCTGCACCGGCAGCAGCAGGGTGTCCACCGGGTGCTCGGGGACGGTCAGCGCGTCGCCCGGGTGGAAGACCGCGCCGTCGACGAGGTACCCGACGTTGGTGACCCGCGGGATGTCCGGGTGGATCACCGCGTGCAGCTCGCCGTGCACCTGTACGTCGAAGCCGGCCGCGCCGAAGGTGTCGCCGTGGCCGACGGTGTGGACACGGCCCGGGAAGGCCGCCGAGATCCTGTCGGCGACGCTGCGCAGCGTCCAGATCCCCGCGGCCGGGTTCGCCTCCAGGGCGGCCCGCAGCCGGCCCTCGTGGAAGTGGTCGGGGTGCTCGTGGGTGACCAGGACCGCGTCCGCGCCGACCGCGGCGTCCTCCTCGCTGAAGACCCCCGGGTCGATGACGAGCGTCCGCCCGTCCTTCTCCAGACGGACGCAGGCGTGCGACATCTTCGTCAGCTTCACGGGACTCCACCTCACGGGCGACGCGGCCGGGCCTCGGTCATGATCGCCCTCAGCCTACGCCCGGGGCGTGGTCTCCTCCCGGACGACGTCCTGCATGACGCGCAGGGCGGCGTTGGCTGCGGGCAGCCCGCAGTAGACCCCGGTGTGCATCAGGATCTCCTTGAGTTCGTCGGGCGTCAGACCGTTGCGCAGCGCGGCCCGCGTGTGCCCGGCGAGGTCGTCGAGGTGGCCGCCGGCGATCAGGGCGGTGAGGGTGACGGTGCTGCGCAGGCGCCGGTCCAGTCCGTCGCGTGACCACACCTCGCCCCAGGCGTACCGGGTCACCAGGCCCTGGAAGTCGGCGGCGAAGGCGGCGCCCTCGTCGAGGACACGGTCGACGTGCGCGTCGCCGAGCACCTCGCGGCGCAGCTTGAGCCCGGTGTCGTACGGGTCCGGGCGCACCGGCCCGGAGGTCTCGGCGACCGGGACCTCGGGCGCCGGGGCGTCGCCGGCGGCGGGCGCGGGGACCGGGACGACGGGCGCCGGTACGGCGGCGGGCACGGCGGCGAGGGGGTCGATCGCCGTGCCGGCGAAGTGCTGGACCAGCAGGTCGGTGACGGCGGCGGGCTGCTCGACCGGCGCCAGGTGGGAGGCACCGGGCACGACGGCGAGCCGGGCGTCGGCGATCCCGGCGACCAGGGTGCGGGCCTCGGCGGGGCCGGTGACCTGGTCCTCGGAGCCGACGAGCACCAGCGCGGGGACGCCGACGCTGCCGAGGGCCTCGCGGACGTCGAAGGCGGCGAGGGCCTCGCAGGCGGCGATGTAGCTGGCGGCATCGGTGGTGCGGACCATCTGCACGGCCCATTCGACGATGGCCGGCTGGGCTCCGGCGAAGCCGGGCGTGAACCACTGCTCGGGCGCGGACCGGGCCATCGGGTCGAGGCCGTGGGTCCGTACGATCACGCCGCGCTGCCGGAACTCGTCGGCCGTCCCGAACCGGGGCGAGGCGGAGACCAGGGCCAGCGAGGCGACCCGCTGCGGGGCCCGCAGCGCCAGGTCGAGACCGATCGCGCCGCCGATGGAGCAGCCCGCGTACCCGAACCGCTGGACGCCCAGCTCGTCGAGGGTGGCGAGCAGCCGGTCGCCGAGCTCGGCGACGGAGGAGGCGGGCTCGGCGGGCGCGCCGCCGTGTCCGGGGAGGTCGAAGCGGACGACCCGCCATTGTTCGCTGAGTTCGGGGATCTGCCGGTCCCACATGTGCCATGTGGTGCCCAGGGAGGGCCCCAGGATCAGGACGGGTGCGTCTTCCGGGCCGTCAAGGCGGTACTGCAAGGTGTTCGTTGGTGTCTCGCTCACCCGCCAGACCCTCTCATCTCTCACGGCCGCCCCGGAAACGAGGCCGTGACCGGGCGGGTCCGACCAGGTGAAAGACCTCCCGGGCAGGGCGGCGTGCGAGACATCGGACGACGGGGTGTCCGCCGAGGGCTCCGGCGGTCTCCGTGTCGGCCAGGAGGTCGTCCGGGCCTTCGGGCTGAAGCAGCCGGCCCCGGACACGCGGCGCGGTGGTCCCGCGCCCACGACGGACGGACGAGCCCCGGGGCCGAACGGCCTCGGGGCTCGTCGTGCGCCGACGGCGGCGCGAAACCCGCCGGGGCTCAGCCCGCCGCCAGCTCCTCCGCGATCGCCGCCGCGAAGGCGTCCACGTCGGCCTCGGTGGTGTCGAAGCAGGTCATCCAGCGGACCTCGCCGGCCGCCTCGTCCCAGACGTAGAAGCGGAAGCGCTTCTGCAGACGCTCGGTGACGGCCGGCGGGAGGATCGCGAAGACCTGGTTGGCCTGCACCGGGCGGGGGACCTCCAGGCCCGGCAGGTCGCGCACCGCCTCGTACAGGCGGCGGGCCATCGCGTTGGAGCGCACAGCCGAGCGCAGCCACAGGTCGCTGCCGAGCAGCGCCTCGAACTGCACCGACACGAAGCGCATCTTGGAGCCCAGCTGCATGCTCGCCTTGCGGATGTGGGGCATGCCGCGCGCCGCGTCCGGGTTGAGCACGATCACGGCCTCGCCGAAGAGCAGCCCGTTCTTGGTGCCGCCGAGCGAGAGGACGTCCACGCCGACGTCGGTGGTCATCTCGCGCAGCGAGAAGCCGTGGTAGGCGCTGGCGTTGGCGAGCCGGGCGCCGTCCAGGTACACGAGCATGCCCAGGTCGTGCGCGTGGTCGCAGATCGCCCGGATCTCGTCCGGCGTGTAGCAGGTGCCGAGTTCGGTGGACTGGGCGATGGCGACGACCTTGGGCCGGGCGCGGTGCTCGTCCTCGAAGCCCCACGCCTGCCGGTCGATCAGCTCGGGGGTCAGCTTGCCGTCCGGGGTGGGCACCGTCAGGAGCTTGATCCCGGCGACCTTCTCCGGCGCCCCGCCCTCGTCGACGTTGAGGTGGGCCGACTCGGCGCAGACCACGGCGTCCCAGCGGTCGAGCATGGTCTGGAGCGCGACCACGTTCGCACCGGTGCCGTTGAAGACCGGGTAGGTCTGTGCGGTGGGGCCGAAGTGGCCGCGCACCACTTCCTGGAGGCGCTCGGTGTAGACGTCGGCACCGTAGCTGACCTGGTGACCGCCGTTGGCCTGGGCGATCGCCGCGAGGACCTCGGGGTGCGCCCCCGCGTAGTTGTCGCTGGCGAAGCCGCGCGCGTCCGGGTCGTGTCGTCGCTCTACGGTCATGGGGCTCACATACTCGTTTCGGTCGTGCGGGTGTGACAGATGGTCCGGACGGGCGCCGGCCGGTCCGCTCAGGACGGCACCGGCTCCGTCCGGGCGCGGGCCTTCTCCAGGCCGCGCACCAGCGGCGGTGCGGCGAGCCCGAGCAGGGCGAACAGGGCGGCGAGGACCAGCCAGCCGGTCGCCGCCGCGCCGACGACCAGGGACGTCATCAGCCACGGCCCGGCGAACTGCTGGAGCCCGCGCCCCAGGGAGAAAACCGCCTGGTACTCCCCCTGCCGGCCCTCGGGGGCGAGCCCGAACGACAGGCCCCAGCCCGCCGACGCCTGGTACAGCTCGCCGAGGACGAGCACCAGCGCGCCGCCCAGCAGCACCGCGCTGTCCACGAGCGCGCCGTGCCCGCCGCTGACCGCGAAGACCAGGCAGGACGCGCCCAGCGCCCACCCCGCCCAGCGGAGCATGCGGGCCGCTCCCGCCGGGGTACGGGCGCCTCTGCTGACCGTGACCTGGAACAGCAGCACCAGCACGGTGTCCAGGATCAGCAGGCCCGACACCATCAGGGCGGGCGCGTCGGTGCTGGTGACGATCCACAGCGGCAGACCGACCGTCAGCAGCGGGTGGTACAGCTCCAGCGCGCCGCACACCAGCGCGACGGCCACGTACCGCACGTCCCGCAGCGCAGCGCTGCGCAGCACGCCGCCCGGCGCCTCGGGGGCCTTCTCCCGGGGCCCCTTGCCCGCGGGCAGCCGCATCCCGAGCAGCACGGCGACGGAGACCAGTTGGAGGGCGGCGTTGGCGAGGACCGTGGCGTACAGGGCGGTCGGGGTGCCGGCCGCGATGGCGGCGCCGGCCAGCGCGGCGCCGCCGAGGAAGCCCAGGTTGAACAGGCTGCGCATCTGCGCGCTGACCCGAACCCGCTCCTCCTCGCCCACCAGCGCGTCGGTGAGCGACGCCTGGAGCGCGCCCGCGGAGGTCTCCAGGACCGCGATGCCGCAGGCGACCACGAGGAAGCCGGTGAAGCCGTCCACCAGGCAGTACGCGGTGAAGCCGACGGCCGCGAGCAGGAAGTTGGCGGTGAGCACCCGGCCCGCGCCGATCCGGTCCGCGAGCCGGCCGATGGGCACGGTGCAGAGCAGACCGCACAGCCCGGCCACCGACAGCGCGAGGCCGACGCGCTGGGCGGGGATGCCCATGGTCCGGGTGAAGAACACGGCGCTGGAGGTGAGGAACACCCCGAGCCCCAGGGACTGGATGAGTGTGAGGACTCCGAGCCGGCGCGCGTTCCCGGCGGCCGGAAGGGTCTCCCGGAACCAGGCGCGCAGGACGGCTCCGTACCGGCGGGTGTCAGCCATGCGACTGCTCGGCCCCGCCGTCCGGCGCCTCCCCGGCCTCGGCCCCGCCGTCCGGCGCCTTCCCCGTCTCGGCCCCGGCGTCCAGCGTCTTCCCGGCCTCCTCGGCCCGCTCTGTCCGCTCTGTCCGCTCTGTCCGCAGCCTGTACGCCTCCATCGCGGAGTGCACGGCGGCGCGCACCCCGGCGGCGCTCTCCCCCCGGAAGCGGAAGATCCCGCAGCCCTCGTCGTAGCTGCCGGGCCCGGTCATGACCTGGCCGATCGCGGGCAGTTCCTCGTGGTAGACCTCGGGGACAGCGGCCCGGGGCGAGGTGCGCGCGACGACCCGTGCGGGCAGCTCGCGCGGGGTGGGGTAGATGAGCCAGCCGCCGGCCCGCGGCTCGGCCGGTCCGGATGACGGCCGCCACAGCGGCGGCAGGTCCAGGGCCGCCCGGAACGCCTCGGCGAACAGGTCGATGCCGTACAGGTCGACGTGCAGGAACGGCACCTGCGCGCCGCCCGGCCGCAGCCCGACCTCCAGGAACACCAGCTCGCCCCCCGGGCGGCGGATCACCTCCAGGTGGAACGCGCCGTCGCGCAGCCCGAGCGCCCCCAGGCAGGCGTCGGCGAACGCGGTGAGCTCGTCGCGCTCGGGGCCCGGGTCGAGCAGGACCGAGCCGAGCGGGCGCCCGTGGGCGTAGTCCAGGCAGGTGTGGACGTACTGGGAGGCGGTGACGAAGTGGAGGCGGCCGGAGCGGCGGACGCCGTCGACGTGGAAGATCTCCCCGTCGACGTACTCCTCGCACTCGTACGCCTCGGGGTCGACGCCCCGGAGCGCGTCGCGCAGTTCGCCGGTGCTGTGGACGACCGAGACGCCCTGGGAGCCCGCCGCGGCGCGCGGCTTGAGGACCAGGGGCAGACCGCCGAGGGCCTCGACGACCGACTCCGCGGAGGGCGCGTCGTCGAGGTGCCGGAACCGGGGCACCCGCAGGCCCGCCGCGCCGACCGCGCTCTTCATGGCGGGCTTGTCCTTGAACCGCTCGACGAGGTCGAGGCCGTAGCCGCCGGGGACGCCGAGTGAGGCCGAGAGCCGGGCGGCCGTCAGGATGTCGTACTCGGACTGGCCGAAGACGGCCTGGGGCGTGCCGTGCCGGTCCGCGATCTCCCGGACGAGGGGCAGCAGGTCGTCGTGGGCGAGGCTGTCGCACACATGGACCTCGGTCGCCCCGTCCTGGTCGAGCGCGGGCAGCCCGCCGGGCGTGGTCAGGTACACCATCCGGCCGGGGTGGCCGTCGAGGAAGCGGTGGTACTCGCCGAACTCGTCGCCGGAGCGGTTGAGGACGACGTACAGCGGTGGGGTCCGGTCGGTCACGTGTCCGCTCCCGGTCGCAGGGTCTCGGGCAGGCAGGCGTCCAGATCGGCGGCGCTCACCCGGCCGAAGGCGGGCGCGGGCCGGTCCCGGTGGGCCGGGGTCCTGGCGAGGAAGGCCGCCGCGCGGGGCTCCCCGGTGCCGCCGAGGCCCTGCCAGACGAGCTCGGCGAGGTCCGGCATCACCGGGAACGCCAGCAGGGACAGGCCCTTGAGCCACCAGTAGGCGCCGTCCTCGGCGGCGTGGACGGCCCCGTCGTCGGCGCCGGCGCACCAGCGGTCGAGCGCGGCGACCGCGCGCCGGGTGGAGACCCGGGGGGCGTCGAGCGCCGCGGACTGCTCGGCGAGCAGGGCTTCCAGGAGCTCGACGGCGGCGGGGGCGGGCGCCTGCGGCGGCCCCTCGGGGAGCAGGCTCCAGGCGGTGTCGATCCGCTTGCCGAGCCCGTCGGCGAGCGTGGCGTTCGCGGTGTGCAGGAAGTCCGCCGTCTCGAAGCTCGCCGCCTCGGACTCCAGGTCGGCGCCGGCGAGGAAGTACCGGACGGCGTCCACGCCGATGGCGGGCGACGCGGCGATGTCCGCCGCCCAGATGGCGTGCCGGGCGCTGGTGGAGAACTTCCGCCCGGCCAGCCGGTAGAAGTTGTTGATCAGGCACCGGTCGTACGGCTTCATGTCGCCGTGCAGCAGGCTGGTGCCGACGATCGAGACCAGGGTGGGGATCACGTTGTCGATCCCCAGGGTGGTGATGGTCGTGACGCCGGAGTCCGGGTCGAAGGCGTTCACGCCGGTGCCGGAGAGCCGGCCGTGGACGGCTCCGGCGAGGCGGGCGAACATGAAGATCCCGGCGTACGGGAAGAGGGCGTGCGGCACGTCCGGTTCGGGCGCGGGCAGCGGAAGTCCCCATGTCTGCGGGGCACTCAGCCGCACGGTCAGGCCGTCGCGCTCCAGGAAGCGGCCCACGGTCGCCCGGTGGCGGTCGGCGATGCCGAGGTCCACGAGCGTGGCGTCGAGGACGTCGCGTTCCGGCACCCGCAGGAAGAGGCTGGAGATCTCCCGCCAGGTCAGCGGCCCCTCGTCGAGCAGGGGGCGCGGCTCGACGACCGACTCGGGCAGGAAGTGCGCGCTGCACTCCTCGCAGAAGTAACTGGCGATGCCCGCGCCGCACTCGGGGCAGCGGCCCTGCAGCCAGCCGCCCACCACCCAGCGGTCCGACGCCGCGCAGTGCGGCACCCGCTCGGTGCGGGTCAGCACCGCGCCCCGGGCCCCGAGCCGCTCGATCGAGGCGGTGACCTCCTGCTCGAACTGCTCGCGCCACGGCTCCTGGTCGGGCGTGATGAACACGTCGACGCCGATGCGCAGCGCGGCCAGGTCGTCCTGGATGCGCCGGCCGTAGCGGGCGGCGACCTCGGTGGGCGTGGAGTCCTCGGCGTGCGCCTTGAGCGTGACGTACGACTCGTACACGTCGCTGCCGGTGATCACCAGCGGCAGATCGCCCCGGACCCGCAGGTGCCGCGCGATCATGTCCGACCACAGGAAGGGACCGCCGATGTGCCCGAGGTGCAGGGGGCCGTTGGGCGTGGCCTCGGGCGGTACCAGGAGGTAGTGCCGGGGGGTGCGGGTGTCCCCGGTCAGCAGCAGGTTCATGTCCGCGTTCTCCCGTCGAGCAGGTTCAGTGCGTCCTCGGCCATGGCCGGGGCGAGGCGGTAGCCGGAGCCTGAGCCGCCGATCGCCATGACCACGTCGTCGCCGTCGACGGTGTCGACGACCGGCAGGTGGCCGGGGGTGAAGCAGTCGCTGAAGACCCGGCCGCCGAGCAGGTGCGGCAGGAATCCGGGGACGTACCGGGCCAGCAGGTCGCGGGCGAGTGCCCGGTCGCGGGCGTCGATCGCGAGCGGCTCGTCGGGGCCTCGGTCCCAGTCGGGCGAGGTGATGCTGAAGATCCAGTGGCCGCCGGGGCGGTGGGGCAGCAGGAAGGCGTCGGCATCCTCCAGGACCAGCGCCGGGGCGTCCGGCGGGGGCGGCGTCATGATGTGGAACGCCACCACCTTCTTGACCCGGGCGCCGCGCTCGCGGGCGGCCGCCGCCACCGGGCCGTCGAGGGCCCAGGGGCCGGGCGCGATCACGGCCCGGTCGGCGGTGATCCGGCTGCCGTCGGCGGCGAGCAGTTCGACGCGCCCGCCCGAACGGCGTACGCCGGTGACCCGGAACCCCTCCAGGAGGGTGTTGCCCGGGCCGTCGAGGACCGCGTCGAGCAGCCGGTCGGTCAGCCACTGCGGCTGACCTGCCGTCATCGGGTCGGTGGACAGAAGGACTTCGTCGTCGCCGTGGGCCAGTCCGGGGAACGCCCGGTCGAGCAGATCCCGTTGTTCCCCGGTGACCGGGAGGGTGCGGCCGCCGTCGGCCAGCGTCGCGTCGAGCGCGGCCGTGTGCGCGCGGGCCACCAGCCAGCGGACGTCGACCGGCGTGCGTCCGGCGTCCCCCAGTGCGGCGGCGAGCTTGTGGAAGAGCGCCGTGCTGCGGGCGGCCAGGGCGCGCTGGGCCGGGTTGTGCCCGGTGGGCGTGTCGAACCCGGCCGAGAGCCGGGTCGCGCCGCTCCCCCGCCCGGTGTGGGCGAGCACGGCGACGCGGCGGCCCGGGTCGCGTTGCACGGCGTAGTACGCGGTGAGGGCGCCGACCACGCCCGCGCCGACGACGGCGAGGTCGTAGTGGGGCGCCTCCCCGGCCTCAGGGATGTGGGGCGCCTCCCCCGCCTCGGGAGGCGCCTCGCCGGTCCCCGTGGTGCGCTCACTCATCGGGCGCCGACCACCAGAAGGAGTAGACGACCAGGTCCTCGCCCTGGTCGGCGAAGATCTCGTGGACGGCCCGCGAGGCGAAGCCCACCATCGCACCGGGCCCGACGAGCGACCGTCGGCCGTCCACCTCCAGGGTGCCCGTTCCGGCGTGGACGACCCAGATCTCCTGGACGGCGTGCTGGTCGGGCGCGCTGGTCCCACCCGCCGGCACCACGAAGCGGGCCGCCTTGAACGGCACGCCGGGGAAGACCGACCGGGCGAACTCCGCCTCGGTGACGGTCACGCCGTCGGGCTCCACCTCGGTCGGCCCGAAGGGGACCAGGAAGCCGTCCGACTCGGCCTGGAACTGCGGTACCTGACGCTTCGTCATATCGGGTACCTCGTCTCGCCGAGCATACTGTTGAGGATGACAGCGCTGCGCCAGGCGAGCAGGCTGAGATTGGGATCGGCAACGCCCCAGGAGTGCCGGGCGCCGTTCTGGAGGTAGATCCGGTTCTCCGCGGGCCCGTCCCACGCGACCGAGAAGTCGTCGCCGACGACGAGCATCCCGTCGTCGCGTCGCAGCCGCGCGTCCAGCGGGGCCATGAAGTCCGGCAGCGCGTAGGCGTATCCGGTGCTCAGGATCACCACGTCGGCGGCGAGCACGGCCGGTGCGGCCGGGCCCGAGGACTCGACGGTCAGCTTCCACTCGTCGGGGCCGCCCTCGATCCCGGTGACCGAGCAGTCCGCCAGGAAACGCAGCCTGCCGGGGTTGTCCTCGATGAACTCGTCGCGGTAGCTCAACCGGTAGATGTCCTGCAGGACTTCGAGGTCGATGCCGTCGCTGGTGTACTTCTGCTGCTCCAGGAGCCGGGCCTTGTGCGCGGCGGGCAGCGCGTGGAAGCGGCGCACGTAGTCGGGCGTGTAGAGGTCGTTCGCGAACGGCGAGTCGTCCATCGGCAGGAACGACATGCGCCGGCTCACCCAGGTGATGCTGTCGGGTGACGCGCCGGCCGCCAGATGGCGCACCAGCTCCGCGCCGCTCTGGCCGCCGCCGATCACGACGACCCGTCGTCCGGACACGTCGGGGGCACGCAGCAGGAACTCCCCCGAGTGGAAGACGGTCGGCCCGAGATGGGGCCGGAACGGCTCGGGGACGGACGGGGTGAGCCCGGTGCCGAGCACGAGATGACGCGCCGCCACCTCCTGCTCGCCGGTGCGCAGACGGAAGGCCCCGTCGCGGAAGTCCACGCTGCGTACGTCGGCGCCGAACGTCAGGCTCGGCAGCCGCCCGGCGACCCACCGCAGGTACTGGTCGAACTCGGCGCGCAGCACGGCCGGGAAGTCCGCGGCGAGGAACCGGTAGAGCCGGCCCTCGCTCGCGAGGAACGACAGGAACGAGAAGGGACTGGTCGGATCGACCAGCGTCACCAGGTCCTTGAGCATCGAGACCTGGAGGGTGGCCTCGGGCAGCAGCAGTCCGGGGTGCCAGGAGAAGCTGTCGCGGCGTTCCAGATGGACGCCGCGCAGCCCCTCGACCGGATGCGCGAGGGCCGCGAGGCTCATGTTCGCGGGGCCGACACCGACGGCCGCGTAGTCGAGTATGGGTGCGTTCATGGGGGCCGCCGGGGTCAGGCGGGGACGACGAGGTCGCCGAGCGCCTGCCAGCGGTCGAGGGCGCCCTGCGGCGAGTCGGCCGTGAACAGGGCGTGGCCGAGGCGGGAGCGGCAGTCCTCGACGCCCGGGATGGTCTCGCCGGGCGCGAAGTACACGGCGCTCTCGGTGACTTCGGGCAGCGCCTGCAGCTCCGGCCAGCCGGCGAGCTCCTGGTACGAGGAGCGGCCCGCGGCGGAGAAGAAGCGGATGCCGGCGCTCGCGGCCTGCGGCTGCGCGAAGGCGCCGGCGGCCTCGGGGGCGATGCCGAGCGCCGTGGCGACGGCCACCTTGGGCAGGCTGACGCCGGTGACGAGCCGCAGCAGCTCCACGATCCGGTCGCCCGGCAGCCGGGCGCCGATCTCGATGAGCACCGGACCGTCGGCGGCCAGGCGCAGTTCGCAGTGGAAGGGACCGCCGGTGATGCCGACCGCGCGGACCACGTCGCCGACGTACGCCTCGATGCTCTTGAGGTCTGCGTCGTCGACGAGGGCGGGGGTGAGGTGGCCCATCTCCACGAAGTCGGGCTCGGGGCCGAGCAGCGTGCGGCTGAGCGCGACGACGGTGACCTCGCCGTTCTCCAGGACATAGCCGTCGGCGCTGAACTCGGGTCCCTGGACGTACTCTTCGACGAGCACCCGGTGTTCGTGCAGCTTGCCCATGTCGGGCTCCGGGTCGTTCACCAGCCGGTGGAACGCGGCGGTGAGCCCGTCGAGGTCGTCGGCGCGGCTGACGTGGATGCTGCCGGAGCAGGCGACCGGCTTCATCACGCAGGGGAAGCCGACGTGTTCGGCCGCGGCGTGCAGTTCGGCGTCCGTGGTGGCCTGCGCGAAGCGCGGGGTGCGCAGTCCGGCCTCCGCCACGGCGGCCCGCATGACGCTCTTGTCCCGGACCCGGTCGACGGTCGCCACGGGCAGGCCGGGCAGGCCCAGTGCCGCGGCGACGCGCGCGGTCGCGGCCACGTAGATGTCGGAGCCCGGCAGCACCGCCTCGAACGGCTCGGCCCGGTGCCGGGCGAGCACGGCCGCCTCGAGGGCGGCCTGGTCGTTGGTCTCCACCGTCAGGACCGAGTCGGCCGCCGCGCGGACGGTGTCGGAGAGCCGGCGGTCGCCGGAGTCGGCGGTGGCGACGACGACCCGCAGCCCCATGTCGGCCGCGACGCCGATCAGGGTCGCTCCCCCGGAGGAGGCGGGTTCGACCACCAGGATGCGGGCAGGACGGAGTGCATCAGTGCGCGGCAAAGCGAAATCCCCCGGGGCAGAGCTGTGTTGAACCGGACTCGTGGTCGTGATCTTTCTATCCGGGTGTCTTCGCCCGAGTCAATGGATCACCGGAAGAACATCCGCGGAAGCGAACCGGAACCGCACATTTTCCGGAACGACCACCCTGTCACTGCCGGTTCGGGTCCCGGAAGCGCCCGAAGGCCTTGGTCAGCGCCTTCAGCGGCGAGGCCTCCTCCCTGGCCGCCTCCGGCAGCGGCTGCCGCGGCACACCGTCGCCGCGGGTCGCGTCCGCGAGCGCGGCCATCGCCGACTCGGCCGCCTCCCGGTACAGATCGCAGGAGGCCGTCATCGACTCCAGCGCCCGGGCGTACTGCGTGACCATGGCCCGGGCGTGGACCAGCTCCTCGTCCGGGGTGAGCAGGTGCCAGCCCTGCCGGAGCCGGGTCAGGGCCTGCTCGGCGTCGGCCGGAAGCGGACGCGGCAGGGCGGCGAACTCCACGATCTTGCAGAGGAGTTCGGTCGGTTCCGTGCCGTCCAGGAAGACGTTGCGCACCGTGAAGCGCTCCGCCTCGTACCCCGGGATCTGCGGCGTCATGGGCAGCACGACGGCGCCGCCGCGCGGTACCCCCACGCCCAGCTCCCGCTTCACCACAAAGTCCGCGATCTGTGCCTGCTCGGGGGTGCCCCGGTGCTCGATCACGCGGTGCCGCAGGCTCGGCGGCAGGAACGCCGTGATCGGCTGCCGTCCCCGGGTGCCGGGCGTCATCGCCTCGTGCACCAGGACATGGATGAACCAGCTCTGCTTGGCGCAGTCCCGCAGTCGGCGGCGGAGTTCGCCGTCGTCCTTCGGCAGGTGGTTCGGCGTCCGCAGGCTGATGCCGGGCACGGTGTCGTGGTCCCAGGCGACCCGGTCGCTGTCGGGCCAGAACACGGTGGCGGGCGAGGGCCAGCGCGTGTCCCAGGCCCGCTCCGCCTCGGCGGCGAGGACCCAGGTGACGCCCTCGCCGTCCTTGCGGCGGGACTCGGGCTCGTACGTGGTCAGCTGCGCGCGCACCGTGACGTCGTCGGCGACCCGCCAGCGGGCCTCGAAGAGCCGGCGGGCGGACGGCCCGGGGTCGGCGGACTCGTCCCGGGGGAACATGTCGGTGGAGCGGGCCGCCTCGACGGGGTCGAGGTCGAGGAAGTCGTCGAGCACCCCGGCCGCCTTGAGGGCGATCAGGTTGCGCCGGACGTCCTGCTCGGGCTCGGGCCCGCGGTGGCATCCACGCGCGAGCCAGGCGGTGTCGGGGACGGTGGTCGAAGAAGTGGTGTTCTTGGCCATGGATTCGTTCTGTGAGCGCGGGCGACCTGGGCCCGACCAGTATGGTCCGCGGACCCCTCCGGGAGCGACACCCCCTCGCCGGATCAGGGCGCCGTCGTCGAGACGACGTACACGCGGGGGGCCGCCGGATCCGTCAGATCGATGGTGATGTCCTGGTCGGGGCGCGGGTCGGTGCGCTCCACGTAGGTGCTGGTCCAGTCGTGGCCGTCGGCGAAGTCCCAGCCGGCGATGCCCGCGTCGCGGTCGCTGATGCCGACCTCGCCGTCGCGCAGGTCGGAGCGGCTGGAGCCGACCTTCTGCAGGAACTCGTCGAGCCGGCCGGCCGTGGTGGTGAACTGCACGTACAGCCGGCTGGACTTCCAGTTGCTGGTCTCGTAGTACGCGACGTCCACGGCCCCGGTGGGGATCGGGACCTCGAAGACGCGGCGCTTCATCTGGGAGGGCCAGCTGTCCCGCAGCCCGTCCGAGGAGGACTCGCGCTCCTTGTCCCGGCCGCTGTCCCGGCTCTGCTCGGCGGAGATCACCAGATAGCCGGCGGGGACCCCGATGAGCAGCACGATGACGAACGCGGTGAGGAAACGCCGGCGCAGCATGCGCCACCGGTTCTCCGGGGGCCGGGGCTCCTCCTCGCGCGGCGGCGTGGACTGGGGCGGGACGGTCATGGTCATGCGGGGGGTTCCTGGGAGGTGCGGGACGGGCGGCCGTTGCCGCCGGTGCGGAGGGCCTGGGCGTAGCGCTCGTACCGTTCGTGCCGCTCGACGCGGCGGCGGTTGGCGCGCCGGAAGCGGCGGGCCACGAGCCGGGAGAGGTCGGCGGCGCCGACCATACCGGCCTCGGGGCCGAGCTGGGCCTTGGCGATCCGGGCCTCGGGGCGGTAGCCGCGGCCGGTGAGGTGGCGGCGGAAGGCGTCCCGGGCGGGGCCGATGAGCAGGTCGTCGGCGGCGCTGACGCCGCCGCCGATGACGAAGCAGGACGGGTCCAGGGCGGCGGCGAGGTTGGCGATGCCGACGCCGAGCCACTGGCCGATGTCCTGGAGCAGTTCGACGCACATGGCGTCGCCCTCGCGGGCCAGCTCGGTGATCAGCGGGCCGGTGATCTCGGGCACGTTGCCCTTGACCCGCTCGATGAGACCGTGCGCGACCGGGGAGTCCGCGGCGGCGAGCTCGCGGGCCTCGCGGACCAGCGCGTTCCCGGAGCTGTACTGCTCCCAGCAGCCCCGGTTGCCGCAGGGGCAGCGGTGCCCGCCGGGCACGACCTGCATGTGACCGAACTCGCCGGCGACGCCGTACTTGCCGCGCTTGACCCGGCCGTCCTCGAGGATCGCGCCGCCGATGCCGGTGCCGAGCGTGATCATGACGAGGTGGTCCTCGCCGCGGCCGGCCCCGAAGCGCCATTCGGCCCAGGCGGCGGTGTTGGCGTCGTTGTCGACCATGACGGGGACGGCGAGCCGGTCCTGCAGGGCGTCCCGCAGGGGCTCGTTCCGCCAGGCCAGGTGGGGGGCGAAGAGCACCCGGGCCCGGTCGGCGTCGACCCAGCCGGCCGCGCCGATGCCGACGGCGTGCACGTCGTGCCGGTCGGAGAGGTCGAGGACGAGTTCGGTGATGGTGTCCTCGACGACCTTGGCGCTCTTGGACTTGTCGGGCGTCTCGGTCTTGATCTTCTCGAGGATGTTGCCGTCCGCGTCGACGACCCCGGCCATGACCTTGGTGCCGCCGATGTCGATGCCGACGGTGGGTACGCGGGGTGCGCTGAGGTGCGAGCGCCGCTCACGGGTGCCCACGGTCCGCAGCACGCCGGCCTTGGCGGCGGCGCGGGCGTCGGGGTCGCGGTACGTACTCATCGGTTCGATTCTGCCAGGTGCGGTGTCAAGCGGTTATGAGGACGCGTCGCGCTCCAGTTCGTGGCGGAGGTCGTCCAGCTCGGTGCCGCCGGCCATCTGGCGGGTCAGTTCGTCCAGGGTGACGGAGTCGCGGGTGTGACTCGCGACCATGGTGCCCCGCTTGAGCAGGACGAAGCGGTCGCCGACCAGATGGGCGTGGTGGGGGTTGTGGGTGATGAGGACCACGCCGAGTCCGGCGTCGCGGGCGGCCGCCACGTACTTCAGGACGACGCCGGACTGCTTGACGCCGAGGGCGGCCGTGGGCTCGTCGAGGACGAGGACCTTGGCGCCGAAGTGGACGGCGCGGGCGATGGCGACGCACTGCCGCTCCCCGCCGGACAGGGTGCCGATGGGCTGGTCGACGTCGCGCAGGTCGATGCCCATGCGGAGCAATGCGGCGCGGGTGGTCCCGCGCATCCGCTCGACGTCGAGCCGCTTGAAGGGGCCCTTGCCCCGGGTGGGCTCGGAGCCGAGGAAGAAGTTCCGCCAGACCGGCATCAGGGGGACGACGGCGAGGTCCTGGTAGACGGTGGCGATGCCACGGTCGAGGGCCTCGCGCGGGCTGGCCAGGGAGACCTCCTCGCCCTCGATCCGGAAGGCGCCGGCGTCGTGCCGGTGCAGCCCCGCGACGATCTTGATGAGGGTGGACTTGCCGGCGCCGTTGTCGCCGAGGACGCAGGTGACGTCCCCCGCGTCCACCTCCAGGGAGACCCCTTCGAGGGCGCGGATGTTGCCGTAGTACTTGCTGACGCCGTCGAGCTCGACGAGCGGCGTCGTGATCGTGCCGTCGGCCGTGGTCACTTGGTCGCCTCCACCCTCTTGCGGATCCAGGCGTTCAGCAGGGTCGCGAGCAGCAGCATCGCGCCGAGGAAGAACTTGAACCAGTCGGGGTTCCACTCCGCGTACACGATGCCCTTGCTGGTCATGCCGAAGATCAGCGCGCCGACGGCGGAGCCGATCGCGGAGCCGTAGCCGCCGGTGATCAGGCAGCCGCCGATGACCGCGGCGATGATGTAGATCAGCTCGTTGCCGACGCCCTCGCCGGACTGCACGACGTCGAACGAGAAGAGCAGGTGCTGGCCGGAGATCCAGGCGCAGAACGCGACGCCGAGGTAGAGGCCGATCTTCGTACGGCGGACGGGGACGCCGACCGCGCGGGCGGCGTCGGCGCTGCCGCCGACGGCGAAGATCCAGTTGCCGAAGCGGGTGCGCAGCAGGATCCAGGTGGCGAGGGCGACCAGGCCGAGCCACCACAGGACGGTCACCTTGAGGTCGACGCCGCCGACGGTCAGCGTGGAGGCGAAGAGCGCCTTGGCGGAGGAGAAGCCCTCCATGTCGGCGATGGACTTCGTGGAGACGGTGCCGGTGATCAGCTTGGTGAGGCCGAGGTTCAGGCCGGTCAGCATCAGGAAGGTGCCGAGCGTGATGATGAAGCTGGGCAGCCTGGTGCGGGTCAGCACGAAGCCGTTGAACGCGCCGACGGCGAGGGTGACCAGGAGCGAGACGCCCACACCGACCCAGACGTTCGCGGTCATCTGGTAGCTGAACATCGAGGAGACCAGCGCGGAGCTGGTGACCAGGACGCCGGCGGACAGGTCGAACTCGCCGCCGATCATCAGCAGCGCCACGGGCACGGCCATGATCCCGAGGGTGGAGGCCGCGTACAGGACGGTCCCGAGGCTCGCGGGCCGCAGGAAGCCGTCGGCGACCAGCGCGAAGAAGACGAAGACGGCGAGCGCGCCGACCAGCGATCCGAGCTCGGGGCGGGCGAGCAGCTTCTTCAGCGGCGAGGTGCGCAGCAGCCGTTCGTCGACGTGGTCGAGGTCGTCGGCGGGCGGGGCGGCGGTCACCGGGTGCCCCGCTCGGTGTACTCGAGCAGGGCCGCGGCGTCGTCCTCGGTGACGATCTGCGGTCCGGTGAGGACGGGCTTGCCGCCGCCGAGGACGTCGGCGTTGTAGCGGTACAGCCAGAGCAGGTCGACCGCCTCGTAGCCCTGGAGGTACGGCTGCTGGTCGACGGCGAAGCCGAGGGTGCCCGACTGCAGGCCGGTGGCGACCTTGGGGTTGAGGTCGAAGGTGTCGACCTCGGCGTCGCTGCCGGCGGTCTTCTTCGCCTGGACGGCGGCGTCGGCGAAGGGCGCGCCGAGGGTGACGACGGCGTCGAGGGCCGGGTCGGCCTGGAGCTTGGCCTCGATGGACGCCTGGACGTCGGGCATGTTGGTGCCGTCGACGTAGAGGTTCTGCAGGTCGCCGCCGAAGGTCTTCTTCACGCCGGCGCAGCGCTGCTCGTGGCCGACGTTGCCCTGCTCGTGCAGGACGCACAGGGCCTTCTTCCTGCCCCGCCGGTCGAGTTCCTCGCCGACGGCCTCGCCGGCGACGGTCTCGTCCTGGCCGATGTGGGTGAGCGCGCCGTACGCCTTGGAGACCTCGGAGCCGGAGTTCACGGTGATCACCGGGATGCCGGCCTTGACGGCCCGCTCGACGGAGGCCTTCATGGCGTCGGGCTTGGCGAGGGTGACGATGAGGCCGTCGACCTTCTTGGCGACGTACGAGTCGATCAGCTGGGCCTGCTGCTGGGCCTCGTCGCTGTGCGCGTACAGGAAGTTGATGTTGTCCTTGACCGCGGCCTGCTTGGCGCCGCTCTGGACGATGTCCCAGAAGGTGTCGCCGTCACCGGAGTGGGTGACCATCGCGAAGGTCCACCGGGGCGTGTTCACGGCGGCCCGGCCCTGGGCGGCGGCGGCCTTGCGGGCGTCCTCGGCCCGCTTGCCGCCGGTGCTGCTGCAGGCCGTCAGTCCGGCGGCGAGCACCGTCGCCGCCAGCACGGCGCCGACGGCGCGTACCCCGTGTCCCCGGCGTACCCCGGTCCGAGCCCCTGTCCGAGCGTTGGTCACGACGCGCGCCCCTCCTGCTGTCCCGCTTGTCCTGCTGTGTGCACTGCAGTATCGGTCATGCCGTTCCGGTTCTACGACTTTGACGCGGACCCGTCAATGCATTTGTCAGAACATTCTGACGGCCGGAAGCAGCCCGCTCACGGCCGCACCAGCAGCTGGAAGTCGAAGGAGTAGCGGGAGGCCCGGTACACGTGCGCGCCGAACTCCACCGCGCGGCCGGTGTCGTCGAAGGTGGTGCGCTCCATGGTGAGCAGCGGCGCACCCGGCCGCTCGCCGAGCAGCTCGGCCTCGGCCTCCGTGGCGGCCCGCGCCCCGACGGTCTGCCGCGCGCTGTGCAGGGTGATGCCCGCGCCGCGCATCAGCCGGTACAGGCCGGTGGCCTGCAGGGTCTCGCCGTCGAGGTCGAGCAGGCCGGCCGGCAGGTGGTTGCGCAGCCGGGCCATGGGCTCGTCGTGCGCGCAGCGCAGCCGCTCGACGTACCGGACGTCGCTGCCCTCGGCCACGCCGAGCGCGGCGGCGACCCGGGCGGAGGCGGGCTCGATACGGTTGGCCAGGACGAAGGTGGCGGGGCGCTGGCCGGCCGCCTCCAGGTCGTCGTACAGGCTGGTCAGCTCCAGCGGGCGTCTGACCTGGCTGTGCACCACCTGGGTGCCGACGCCCCGCCGGCGCACCAGCAGTCCCTTGTCGACCAGGGACTGGATGGCCTGGCGGACGGTGGGGCGGGACAGGCCGAGCCGGCCGGCCAGCTCGATCTCGTTGCCGAGCAGGCTGCCCGGGGTCAGCACACCGGTCTCGATCGCCGCCTCCAGCTGCTGGGCGAGCTGGAAGTACAGGGGCACGGGGCTCGTCCGGTCCACCGAGAGGTGGAGCGGCCGGGAACGCGGCGGGGGCGACTGCTTGGACACGGCAGGAGCGTAGTCCGCGGACATCATGACGGGAAGTCGTGAAGTCCGATTGTCCGGACAAACTCTTGACAGCCGGGCCGGGCGCCCGCACCTTGGGGCCATGCGCATCGGACTGATCGGGACGGGACGGATCGGAGCCTTCCACGCGGGTGTGCTCGCCCGGCATCCGGAGGTCGAGTCGCTGGTCGTCGCGGACGCGGTGCCCGTCCGGGCCGCCGAGGTCGCCGGCGCGCTGGGCGCGGAGGCCGCGCCGGACGTCGAGGCGCTCTTCGCCCACGCCCTGGACGCGGTGGTCGTCGCCTCCGCCACCGCCTCGCACGCCGAGCTCGTCGTCCGGACCGCCGGGGCGAGCCTCCCGGTCTTCTGCGAGAAGCCGATCGCCCTCGACCTGCCCGGTACGCGGGCCGCGCTGCGGGCCGCCGAGGAGGCCGGCGTGGAGCTCCAGCTCGGCTTCATGCGCCGCTTCGACGCGGGTTACCTGGCCGCCCGCGACGCGGTGCGCTCCGGCCGGCTGGGCCGGCTGCACACCGTACGGGCGGTCACCTCCGACCCGGCCCCGCCGCCCGCCGCGTACCTGCCGCTGTCCGGCGGGCTGTACCGGGACTGTCTGGTGCACGACTTCGACATCCTGCGCTGGGTGACCGGCCGCGAGGTCGTCGAGGTGTACGCGACCGGCTCCGACGCCGGGCCCGCGATGTTCCGCGAGGCCGGCGACGTGGACACCGCGGCCGCGGTGCTCACCCTGGACGACGGCACGCTCGCCACGGCCACGGCGACCCGCTGCAACGGGGCCGGCTACGACGTGCGGATGGAGCTGGCCGGCGAGCGGGACCAGATCGCGGTGGGCCTGGACGGCCGCACCCCGCTGGCCTCGGTCGAGCCGCAGGGCCCGCAGCCCGCGGAGAAGCCGTGGCCCGGCTTCCTGGAGCGGTTCGCCCCGGCCTACGAGGCCGAACTGGACGCCTTCGTGCGCCTGGTGCGCGGCGAGGCGGCCAACCCCTGCGACGGCCGCGAGGCCCTGGAGGCGCTGCGGATCGCGGAGGCCTGCGAGCGCTCACGGCGCGAGCACCGCCCGGTGGCCCTGGCCGACGTCGGCTGAGCACGCGGGCGCCGGGGCGCGAAGGCGGACGGGCGGGCGCCGGCCGACGACCTGCGGCGGGCTGCCGGCCGACGACGCACAGGCGGGCGCCGGCCGACGACGCACAGGCGGGCGGGCGCCCGCCGACGAGCACGGGCGGGCTGCCCGCCGACGGGGTTGCCGCCCACGCGCGAGCCCGCTCACCATCGGACGGGCAGTCTCCGCACGCCGCGGATCAGGATGCCGGGCAGCCACTCCCACGCCCCGGCGTCCGGGTCGAGTTCCAGCCGCGGGAACCGGTCGAGAAGCGTCCGGACCGCGATCCTCGCCTCCAGCCGGGCCAGCGGCGCGCCCAGGCAGTAGTGGATGCCGTGCCCGAACGCGAGGTGCCCGCGCGGGTCACGGCGGACGTCGAACCGGTCCGGGTCGGGGAAGCGCTCCGGGTCCCGGTCGCCGGAGGCCAACGAGACCAGCACGGGCTCGCCCGCCGGGATCTCCGTCCCCCCGACGGTCAGGGCCTCCCGGCTGAACCGGTACGTGGCGGCCTCCACCGGGCCGTCCCAGCGCAGCGCCTCCTCGATCACCCCGTCGAGCAGCGCCGGTTCGGCCCGGACCGCGGCAAGCTGGTCGGGGTGCGTGAGGAGCGCCCGTACCGAGGTGGTGACGAGGTTCACCGTGGTCTCGTGTCCGGCGATCAGCAACAGATAGGCGAGGCCGCGCAGTTCGGGCAGGGTGAGCCGGTCGCCGTCCTCGGCGCGGGCGGCGATCAGCGCCGAGAGCAGGTCGTCGGCGGGCCCCGCCGCCCGCTTGTCCTCGACGAGTTCGTCGAGGTACGCGGCCAGGCCCTCGATCGCGTCCTGCTCCGCGCCGGTGCCGCTGGGCGTGACGACCTCGCGGGACCAGCGGCGGAAGGTGTCGCGGTCCTCGGCGGGGATGCCGAGGAGTTCGCAGATGACGATGATCGGCAGCGGGAAGGCGAGGGCGTCCACGAGGTCGGCGCGGCCGGCGGGCTCCATCGCGTCGACGAGGTCGGCGGTCAGCCGCTGGACGCGCGGGCGCAGCGCCTCGACGCGCCGCCCCGTGAACTCCCCCGCGACCAGCTTCCGCAGCCGGGTGTGGTCGGGCGGGTCGACTCCCAGCAGGTTCGGGCCGATGACCTCCTCGTCGAGCATGGTCAGCCCCAGGACGGACGCCGACTTGGACAGCCGCGGGTCGTTGAGCGCGGCGCGCGCCTCCTCGTGGCCGACGACCAGCCACACCTCGGCCCCGTCGGGCGTGCGCACGCGGTGGACCGGACCGGCCGCGCGCATTTTCGCGTAGTACGGATACGGGTTCGCGGTGAAGTCCGCGCCGTACTCCCCCAGATCGATGACGGACATCGTCCGAGCCTAGGCGCCGTCCCCGTCCTCGGACAGGCCCGCGTCGTGCACCAGGAGTGCGATCTGGACACGGTTGTTGAGGCCCAGCTTGGCCAGAATCCGCGAGACATGCGTCTTCACGGTCGGCACGCTCATGTAAAGGGCGGCGGCGATCTCGGCGTTGGACGCGCCGCGGCCCACGGCCAGTGCCACCTCCCGTTCCCGGTCGGCGAGTTCGGCGAGCCGTGCGGCGGCTGCGGTGCGGCGGGTCCGCTCCGGCTGTTCCGGGGCCGTGGCCGCCACATGGCTCATCAGCTGGCGGGTCACGGCCGGGGAGAGGACCGGGTCGCCGGCCGCGACCCGGCGCACCGCGGCGACGATCTCGACGGGCGGGGTGTCCTTGAGGACGAAGCCGGCGGCCCCGGCCCGCAGGGCGCGCAGCACCTGCTCGTCGGCGTGGAAGGTGGTGAGCACGACGACCTCGGGGGCGCCGGGGGCGGCGCGCAGCCGCTCGGTGGCGGTCAGTCCGTCGACGTGCGGCATCCGGATGTCCATCAGCACGACGTCGGGGACGAGCCGGCCGACGAGGTCGGGGACCTCCGCGCCGTCCGTCCCCTCCCCCACGATCTCGATGTCCTCGGCGCCGCCGAGCATGAAGGTGAGTCCCGCGCGCACCAGCGGGTCGTCGTCGACGATGAGCAGCCGGATGGTCATGCGGGCCACGGTAGCCAGGCGTGCAGGGCGAAGCCGCCGCCGGGGGCCGGTCCGTGCGACATCCGGCCACCGGCGAGCATGGCCCGCTCGGTCAGCCCGATCAGGCCCTGGCCGGAGCCGGGGACGTGCGGGACGGGCCCGTCGGGTGCCGGGTTGGCGATGTCGACGGTGAGCCCGTCGCCGCGCCGGCCGCGGACGGTGACGGTGACCTCGGCGCCGGGGGCGTGCTTGCGGGCGTTGGTCAGGCCCTCCTGGGCGATGCGGTAGACGGTACGGCCGGTGGCGACGGGTACGGCGGCGGGGTCGTCCAGGTCGGAGTCGAGGACCACCTTCATGCCGGCCAGCCGGGACTCGTCGACCAGCGCGCCGAGGGTCTCCAGGGTGGGCTGCGGCCGGTTCTCCTCCCCCGTGGCGGTGGACTCGCCGGGGGTGCGGAGCACGCCGATGATCTCTCGGAGGTCCTGCAGGGCCTCGTGGGCGCTGTCCCGGATGACGCCGGCGGCGCGGGCGATCTGCTCGGGCGGGGCGTCGGGCCGGAACTCCAGCGCCCCGGCGTGCACGCTGAGCAGGGTGAGCCGGTGGGCCAGCACGTCGTGCATCTCGCGGGCGATCGCCTCCCGCGCCAGCCGCTGGGCCTGCTGGGCGCGCAGCTCGGCCTCGGCCTCGGCACGCCGGGCCCGCTCGCGCAGCGCCTCGACGAGCTTGCGGCGGGAGCGTACGAGCATGCCCCAGGCGGTGACCAGCAGGATCAGCACGAAGCCGATGCCGATGGAGAGCAGGGTGCCCGTCTCGGGGTCGGGCCGGATGAACACCTGCGCCACGGACGCGGCGGCGGCGATCGCCCCGATCCAGGCGACCTCGCGGAACGGCTTGCGCACGGCCAGGCTGAACAGGCTCGCCAGCATGGCTCCGCCGGCGACCGGCGCGACGATGCTGACCAGTGACAGCGCCACGGCGAGCCCGACCGGCCAGCGCCGGCGCAGCCACAGGGCACAGACGGCCGCGGCGCCCAGGAGCTGGTCGGCGAGCACCACGACGTCGCTGTTGTACTTGGCGCTGGTCTCGGAGGCGAGCAGTCCGACGAAGGCGGCGAGCAGGAACAGGGTGGTGTCGACGACCCAGTCCCGCACGGTCCGCCGCGGCCGCCCGGCCCCCTCGGCCGGAGGCTCGGCCATGGCCGAGGGCAGCAGCCAGGCGAGGCGGTCCGTACGTGTCATACGGTCCAAAGTACGCAGGTGGGACCCCGTACGACCGGTCATGGGAGCGGTCCGGCTACCAAAGTCGCGCGGTTCGCTACTTCGGTCGCCCGCCGATGTGCCCTCGGCCGACGCGACGGCGCCGCGCCGCGGATCATGATCGGCGCATGAAGAAGTTTCTGGAGACCACGGGCTTCCTGATCACGATCTTCGCCGTGTGCGGGGTGATCCGTGAACTGACCGACGGCTGGTTCCGCTTCATGGGCATCACCCGGCACCTGACGGACCACGTCTGGTTCCTCCAGGACCGCGCCCTCTTCGCGAACATCGTCCTCGCGGTCGTCGGTGTCGTTCTCATGATCGTCTCGGACCGGGTGCGGAAGAGCTGAGGCTAGGCGGCCTTCTCCGCGGCGCGGCGGCCCCAGGCCGTCCCGGCCAGGACGAGGAGGGCGCCGGCGAGGCCGAGGGCGCCGGGGCGGTCGCCGGCGAGGGCGATGCCGGCGGCCGCGGCCCACAGGGGTTCGGTGCCGAGGAGCAGGCTGACGCGGGACGGGGAGGTGCGGCGGACGGCCCACATCTGCACGAAGAAGGCGAAGAGCGTGCAGAAGACGGAGAGGAAGATCAGCCCGGCCCATTCGCGCGGGCCGAAGCCTAGGGCCACCGTCCAGGGCGATGCGCCGGTGCCGGGGAGGGCGGCGAGCAGCGCGAAGACGGCGACGGCGCCGCCGAGCTGGACGGTGGTGAGGGAGAGCGAGTCGGCGCTCCGCACGGCCTTGATCCGGGACATCGCCAGCACGTGGACGGTACGGGCCACGGCGGCGAGCAGCATCAGCAGGTCACCGGTCGACGGGGCGGTGAACCCGGCGCCCTGGGTGAGGAGCACGACGCCGGCGACGGACAGCGCGGCGGCGGCGAGGAAGGCGCGGGGCGGC
Organism: Streptomyces solicamelliae; assembly: GCF_045348655.1. Lineage (NCBI taxonomy): Bacteria > Bacillati > Actinomycetota > Actinomycetes > Kitasatosporales > Streptomycetaceae > Streptomyces > Streptomyces solicamelliae. The sequence goes on along the minus strand of NZ_CP160404.1, from coordinate 5,832,266 downwards.
CGCGTCCGGGTGACGGCGGCCTCGGCGAGCGGGGTGAGGATCATCGTCAGGCTGATGATCAGGCCCGCGTTGGTGGCGGAGGTGTGGACGACGCCGTACGTCTCGAGCAGGAAGATCCCGGCGAGGATCAGCCCGAGGACGCCCGCGCCGCGCCACTGCGCGCCGCTCAGGGCGCGCAGCCGGCGCCATCCCGCCGCGACCAGGACCGGCAGCACGACCGCGAAGCGCAGGACGAGCACGGCGACGACAGTGTGGGTGGTCGTGATGCCCTTGGCTGCGAGATAGCTGGTGCCCCAGACCACCGCGACGAGCAGCACCGGAAGGTCGGTGAGCCAGGTGCGGCGGGGTGCGGACAGGGGGACGGGCGCGGCGATCGAGGACACGGGCGGCCTGCTCCAACTCGATGGACGGGGTGGAGACTTCGGCGGCTCACACGCGGGGCGATCACCGTACCCGGCGGAGAAGCGTGGCGACTACATCGTTTCCGGGGCGCGCGCCGCCTGGATGTCCGTTTGCCGCCAGCGGCCGAAGCCCCGCCCGCGTTTCATTGAGCCCGCAACCATTACCTACTCTTTTGCGGAGGTTCCGGGATGAACGGCAAGAAGGTCCTGGTCACGGGCGGCAGCCGGGGCATCGGCGCGGCGACGGCGCTGCGGCTGGCCCGGGAGGGCGCCGACGTCGCGTTCACGTACGTACGGGACAAGGAGGCCGCCGAGCAGGTCGTCCGGGGCATCGAGGCGGCGGGCCGCCGCGGCCTGGCCCTGCGGGCGGACGCGGCCGACGCCGGCGACGCGGCGGGCGCGGTCGACTGGGCCGCGGACGCGCTGGGCGGACTGGACGTGCTGGTCAACAACGCGGGGATCGGCGTCCTCGGCCCGCTGGAGTCGCTGAGCCTGGCGGACGTGGACCGGGTGCTCGCGGTGAACGTCCGGGGCGCGTTCCTCGCCGCGCAGGCGGCGGCCGCGCGGCTGGCGGACGGGGGCCGGATCGTCGGCGTCGGCACCTGCATGACGCAGCGGGTGCCGGGGCCGGGCGGCACGCTGTACGCGACGAGCAAGGCCGCGCTGACCGGGCTGACGAAGGCACTGGCCCGCGAGCTGGGCGGCCGCGGCATCACCGCGAACCTCGTCCACCCCGGGCCGATCGACACCGACCTGAACCCGGCGGACGGCCCCTACGCACAGGGCCAGACGGCCATGACGGCGCTGGGCCGCTTCGGGCGGGCCGAGGAGGTCGCCGCGATGGTCGCGTTCCTGGCGGGACCGGAGGGCGCGTACGTGACGGGCGCGGAGTTCGCGGTGGACGGCGGCCACGCGGCCTGAGCGTCGCACGAGTCGGCCCGACCGCCGTACGGAGAGGGCGCGAGGACGCACCGGTGCTGTCGGGCCCGTGCGTCCTCGCGTGCCGGGCGGGCTGTCGTTACCCGCCCAGTTCCTGGTGGCGCGCGGCCAGCCGCGCCGCGCCGTCCTCGGTCAGGGAGCCGAAGAGGCGGAGGCGGGAGATCCCGCCGTCGGGGTAGATGTCGATGCGGACCCGGGAACCGACCACGGGCGCGTCGAGCACGAAGCGGTGGTTGGTGTCCGGCTGCAGCCGGGTCCGGGGAAGGACCTCGGTCCAGTCCTCGGAGCCCTCGGCGGCCACGGACAGCGCGGCCCAGCCGGCGCTGTTGCCCTTGAGGTACGCGGTGTCGATCTCGACCGCGCGGATCTCGGACTCGGCCGCCAGGGAGTAGCGGATCCAGTCGTTGCCCTTGTCGCGACGGCGGCGGGTCTCCCAGCCGTCGTCCATCTTGCGGGACCTGCCCGGCTGGATGGTGTTGGTGGCCGGCGAGTAGAAGCGGTCCGAGGCGTCCTCGACCCGGCCGCCGTTCTCCAGCGCCGCGAGGTCGAAGGTGCCCAGTACGGACAGCCAGCGCGGGTCCGGGGCGACCTCGCCGTACACGCGCAGGCGGGCGATGCCGCCGTCGGGGTGCTGGTTGACCCGCAGGTGGGTGAAGCGCTGCTCGACGTCGACGGCGAAGCCGTTGGCGGCGTGGCCGCCGACGGCGGTGCGCGGGACGAGGGTCGTCCACTTCACGTCGTCGGCGAGGAGGTCCTCGGGCGACGGGGAGCCGGGTACGGAGGCGGCCTCGACCGAGACGGCCTGCGGGTAGTTGCCGCGGAAGTGGGCGGTGTCCACGACGATGCCGCGGATCACGCCGGGCGCGCCGAGGCGTACGAGCGCCCAGTCGTGGTCGTCCTCGGTCGGGTGCGGCTGCGCGGCGGAGACGCCACGGCGGCGGCGGGTCTCCCAGCCGTCCATGATCTTGCCCTTGTGGCCGAAGTGCTCGGGGTCGAACTCGGCTGCCTCGGGCTTGAGCAGGTTCTCGCGCTCGGCGAAGAACTCGTCGTTGGCGGCGATCACCCCGGCGCCGAGCCGGCGGTCCGCGAGGTCGGCGTACCGGGTGAAGGGGAAGTCCGCCGTGCGGTAGTCGGCGTACGGGTCACCGCCGCCGTACGGGCTGGCGTCACCGGTGAAGGACGGTATGACGGTCACGGTCACTGGTTCCTTTCGAGGAGGCGGCCGGTGGGGTCGGTGAGGGTGCCGCGGTGGTGGACGCGTTCGCCGCGCAGCCAGGTGGAGGTGACCACGCCGTGCAGGGTCTTGCCGGCGTAGGCGGTGACCCGGTTGCGGTGCTGCAGCGCGGCCGGGTCGACGGTGAACGTCGCGTCGGGGTCGATCACGGCGAAGTCCGCGTCCCGGCCCGCTTCGATCGCGCCCTTGCGGGTCAGGCCCGCGAGCCGGGCGGGGGCGGTGGACATCCAGCGGACCACGTCCTCCAGGCCGTGACCGCGGCGACGGGCCTCGGTCCAGATCGCGGGCAGGCCGAGCTGGAGGGAGGAGATGCCGCCCCAGGCGGAGGCGAAGTCGGGGGTCTTCAGGTCGGCGGTGGAGGGGGAGTGGTCGGAGACGATGCAGTCGATCGTCCCGTCCGCCAGCCCCTCCCACAGGGCGTCCTGATTCACCGATTCACGGATCGGCGGGCAGCACTTGAACTCCGTCGCCCCGTCCGGCACCTCCTCGGCCGTCAGCGTGAGGAAGTGCGGACACGACTCCACGCTCACCCGCACGCCTTCCGCCTTCGCCGCCGCGATCAACGGCAGCGCGTCGGAGGAGGACAGGTGCAGGACGTGGACGCGGGCGCGGAGGCGGCGGGCCTGGTTGATCAGGTTCTCGATCGCCGTGTTCTCCGCGACCCTGGGGCGGGAGGCGAGGAAGTCGGCGTACTTCTCACCACTGCGCTGCGGTGCCGCGGCCAGCTCGTGCGGGTCCTCCGCGTGGACGATCATCAGCCCGTCGAACCCGGCGATCTCCGCCAGCGACGCGGCGAGCTGTTCCTGGTCGAGCTGGGGGAACTCGTCCACCCCCGACGGGGACAGGAAGCACTTGAAACCGAACACCCCGGCGTCGTGCAGCGAGCGCAGGTCCTTGACGTTGTCGGGCAGCGCCCCGCCCCAGAAACCGACGTCGATGTGTGCCTTCGGACCGGCCACGTCCTGCTTGATCCGCAGGTGCTCGACCGTGGTCGTCGGCGGCAGCGAGTTGAGCGGCATGTCCAGCAGGGTGGTGATGCCGCCGGCCGCGGCGGCGCGGGTGGCGGTCCAGAAGCCCTCCCACTCGGTGCGGCCGGGGTCGTTGACGTGCACGTGGGTGTCGACGAGGCCGGGCAGGACGACGTCGTCACCGACGTCCTCCAGGCGGGCACCGGCCGGGACCTCGGCATCGTAGGGAAGGACCGCCGTGATCGTCCCACCGGACACGGCGACCGACGCCGCACGCGTCCCCTCCGGGGTGACCACACGCGACGAACGCAGGACCAGGTTGACGTCCACCCGTACCCCTTCTCACGAAACAGAAATTCAACGAACTGTTGAAGGAGTTTTCACTCCCGACGAGACGACGTCAAGAGCCCGCCTACCAGCATGACCCTCAGCGCACCCCTCTTGGAGGTTTCCATAAAGTGGAAGAAGGATTTCGTACAGTAGAACGTAACCGAGACCGTGGCCGTGTGTCGGGGGGAGCGGCCCGGTAGGCTGCTGCCTTGCCCGCCCGCCTCGAAAGGACCGTTGACGTGCCGACGTCCAGCGCCAGCACCACCGACGCCGCCAAACCCGCCGCCAGCGGGGGCGTCCAGTCCCTTGAGCGTGCCTTCGATCTTCTGGAGCGCATGGCCGATGCCGGGGGCGAGGTCGGTCTCAGCGAGCTCTCCGCGAGCAGCGGGCTGCCGCTGCCCACGATCCACCGGCTGATGCGGACCCTGGTCGCCTGCGGCTACGTCCGCCAGCAGCCGAACCGCCGGTACGCCCTCGGACCCCGCCTGATCCGGCTCGGCGAGTCCGCCTCCCGGCTGCTCGGCACCTGGGCCCGCCCGTACCTGGCCCGGCTCGTCGAGGAGACCGGGGAGACGGCGAACATGGCGCTGCTCGACGGCGACGAGGTCGTGTACGTGGCGCAGGTGCCGTCCAAGCACTCGATGCGCATGTTCACCGAGGTCGGCCGGCGCGTACTGCCGCACTCCACGGGCGTGGGCAAGGCGCTGCTCGCGAACACCCCGGCGGAGGACGTCCGCGCGCTCCTCGCCCGTACCGGGATGCCGGCCGCGACCGAGAAGACGATCACCACGCCCGAGGGCTTCCTCGCCGCGCTGGACGCGGTCCGCGAGACCGGCTACGCGGTCGACGACAACGAGCAGGAGATAGGGGTCCGCTGCCTCGCGGTGCCGATCCCCAACTCCCCCACCGCGGCGGCCATCTCCATCTCCGGCCCGGCGGGCCGGGTCACCGAGGCGGCGACGGACAAGATCGTCCCCGTCCTCCAGCAGGTCGCCGAGGAGCTGTCGACGGCCCTCGCGAACACCACGGGCAACGGCAACGGCGCCTGAGGCACACGGCAGGCACCACGCGGGCACACGGAGAGCGCCGGCCGGGTCGAACCCGGCCGGCGCTCTCGCGTACGCAGGCCCTGCCGGGGATGCGGGCCGCCGCCTGCTCGCTGCGGCACACGGAGCCGCCCACCTCGTCCTGGGGTGGGCGGCTCCTTGTGCCGGCGGGTACAGACGTGGCGTCGACTCAGACCGCCGCGGCCCGTTCCGTCAGCCGGCCGTCCTGCACGGCGACGACCCGGTCCGTCCGGTCCAGGTGCGTACGGTCGTGCGTGACCAGCACCGTCGCCGTCCCCCGCTCCTCGGTCAGCGTGGCCAGCAGCGCGACGACCGCCGCGCCCCGCTCGTGGTCCAGCGCGCTGGTCGGCTCGTCCACGAGCAGCACCGAGGGCTCGTTCATCAGGGCCCGCGCGATGTTGATGCGCTGCCGCTGACCGCCGGAGAGCTGGTGCGGGCGGCGGCCCGCCTGGCCGGCGAGACCCACCGCGTCCAGGAGCGCCAGGGCCCGGTCCCGTACCGTCTTCGGCTTGGCGCCCGACAGGTGCGCCATCACCTGCAGCTGCTCCACCGCCGTCAGCGAGGCCAGCAGGTTCGGCTGCTGGAAGACGATGCCGATGCGCTCGCGCCGCAGCGCCGCCCGGCCCGCCGCGTCCAGCGACGCGGTGTCCGTGCCCGCCACGACCACCCGGCCGCGGTCCGGGGTCACCAGCGTCGCGGCCACGGCGAGCAGGCTGGACTTGCCGGAGCCGGACGGGCCGACCACGGCGGTGAGGGTGCCGGCCGGCACCTCCAGGCCCACGGAGTCCAGGGCGGTGAGCCGCCCGTCCCCGTCGGGGTAGGTGAGGGTGACGTCGTCAAGCAGCAGGCTCATCGGGCGCTCCCGAGCGCGGTCAGGGGGTCGACGGCGGTGATCCGCCGGATGGACAGGGCGGCGCCGAGCACCCCGAGGACGATCATCACGGCGGCCGGGCCGAGCACGGTCAGCGGTTCGAGGACGAAGGGCACGTTCCCGCCGCTGATCAGCGCGCCGAAGGAGACGGCGAACAGCGTGCCCAGCGCGGTACCGGCGCTCAGCATCAGCACCGCCTGCCCGAGGGCGTCCCTCAGCAGGTACGGGGTGGACGCGCCGAGCGCCTTCAGGACGGCCACGTCGCCGCTGCGCTGAATGGTCCAGACGGTGAAGAAGGCCCCTATGACGAGCGCGGAGATGACGAAGAGGAAGCCCCGCATCAGCTGCAGAGAGCCGTTCTCGGCCTGGTAGGACCCTATGGCGGTGAGCGCCCCGTCGAGGGTCCGCGCCTCGGTGCCCGCCGCCTCGTCGCCGGCCGCGAGGTCCGCGCCGCCGTCCACCCGCAGCGCGACGACGGTGGCGGTCGGCTGCTGCCCGCCGCCGGGGCCGGCGAGCTTCTGCCAGTCGGCGAGCGAGGTCCACACGACGGGCGTGTGGCTGTACGAGGCGTCGCCGGAGACCGCCGCGACCCGGGCCTGCAGCGGCCCGAGGCGTACGGCGTCGCCTTCCGCGACGGCCAGCTCCTCGGCGGCCGACGCGGAGAGCACCACCTGTCCGGGAGCGAGCCGCCCGCTCTCGGGGGCGAGCCGGGCGGACGGCTCCGACCCGAAGGCGGAGACCGCGGCCGTGCGGTCGCCGGCGGCGGCGTTGAGGGTGCGGATGCCGAGCGGGTCGGCGGCGGTCACCCCGGGCCGCCCGGCCCACTGCCGCCACTGCTGCTCGGTGACGGCCGAGTTGGTGAAGGAGACCGACTGGCCGGAGGGCGGCGCGGCGAACGCCAGCCGGTCGGCGGGCAGTCCGGTGATCGCGGAGATGTTCTCCCGCGCGAGCCCGGCGGTCAGCCCCGACAGCAGTCCGACGAGCAGGGTGATCAGTACGACCACCGTGCCCATCAGGGTGAATCGCCCCTTGGCGAATCTCAGGTCTCTCCATGCCACGAACATGGTCACCAGACTGCTGCGCGCGGACGCCCGCGGGCATCGCGCCACGGATGGCTCCGCAATCAAACTTTCGGTTGAGTCCGGATTGTCTGCTCCCGCCTAGGCTGGTCGCATCATGGATCCCCGTTCGCTCACCCCTGCCCTGCGCGCGCTCCGCGTGTGTCTGCATCTCCTGATGGCCGGCCTGCTCGTCCTGGCGGCGGTGCGGTCGGACGACGGTGCGGGGGTGGCCGCGGCGGTGGTCACCGGCGCGGTGTACGCGGCGGGCTCCGCGCTCCCCGTCGTACGGCGGTCCCCGCGGGCGGCCGCGCTGTGGCTTGCGGCGCTGTGCGCGTCGTGGCTGGTGCTGCTGTGGCTGACCCCGGAGGGCCTGTGGGTCGCGTTCCCGCTGTACTTCCTGCAGCTTCACCTGCTGCCGGTGCGCTGGTCGCTGCCGGCGGTGGGGCTGACGGCGTGCCTGGCGATCCTGTCGTACGTACGCCACGGCGCGGCGCTCAACCCGGGCGTGTTCATCGGGCCACTGCTCGGGGCGGCGGTCGCGGTGGCGACGGTGCTCGGCTACCAGGCGCTGTACCGGGAGAGCGAGCGGCGGCGGCGGATGGTCGAGGAGCTGATCGCGACACGGGCGGAACTGGCGGCGGCCGAGCGGCACGCGGGCACGCTGGCGGAGCGGGAGCGGCTCGCCCGGGAGATCCACGACACGCTGGCGCAGGGGCTCTCGTCGATCCAGCTGCTGCTGCGGGCGGCGGAGCGGGCGCTGCCGGAGGGCTCACCGGCCGCCGGGCACATCGAGCAGGCGCGGCGGGCCGCCCAGGACAATCTGGCGGAGGCGCGGCGGTTCGTGCGGGAACTGTCGCCGCCGGACCTGGAGCACGGCTCGCTGGCCGGGGCCCTGGAGCGGCTGTGCGAGCCGGGGCAGGCCGGGCCGGGCGGGCCTCGGGTGCGGTTCTCGGTGAGCGGTACACCGGCGGAGCTTCCGACGCCGTACGAGGTGGCGCTGCTGCGGATCGCGCAGTCGGCGCTGGCCAACACGGTGCGGCACGCGGGCGCGTCGCGGGCGGAGATCACGCTGACCTTCATGGACGCCTCGGTGACGCTGGACGTGGTGGACGACGGCAAGGGTTTCGACCCGGCCGCCGTGAGCCCGTCGTCGGAGGGCGGCTTCGGACTGCCGGCGATGCGGGCGCGGGCGGAGTCGCTGGGCGGGACGTTCACGGTGGAGTCGGGCCCGGGGCAGGGCACGGCGATCGCGGTCACGCTGCCACTGCGGAGTACGGGAGTGACTGAAGTGACGGGAGCGACGTCATGACGATCCGTCTGCTGCTGGCCGACGACCATCCGGTGGTACGGGCCGGGCTGCGCGCGGTCCTGGACACCGAGCCGGACTTCGCGGTGGTCGCGGAGGCCGCCACGGCGGAGGCCGCGGTGGAGCGGGCCGCGACCGGGGGCGTGGACGTCGTCCTGATGGACCTGCAGTTCGGCGCCGGGATGCACGGCTCGGAGGCGACCGCGGCGATCACGTCCCGTACCGGCGGGCCGCGGGTCCTGGTGCTCACCACGTACGACACGGACGCGGACATCCTGGCGGCGGTGGAGGCGGGGGCGTCCGGCTATCTGCTGAAGGACGCCCCGCCGGAGGAGCTGGCCGCGGCCGTCCGCACGGCGGCTGCGGGCCAGTCGGCGCTCGCGCCGGCGGTGGCGCACCGGCTGATGGACCGGATGCGCACCCCGGCGGAGGCACTGACGAAGCGGGAGCTGGAGGTGCTGCAGCTGGTGGGCGAGGGTCTGTCGAACCTGCAGATCAGCAAGGCGCTGTTCCTGAGCCAGGCGACGGTCAAGTCCCATCTGGTGCACATCTACGCCAAGCTGGGCGTCGATTCGCGCACGGCGGCGGTGGCGGCGGCGCGGGAGCGGCGGCTGATCAGGAGGTAGGCGGCCGGGTGCTGCCGGAGGCTCGCGGATGCCGCCGGACGCTCAGGCGCGCGGCGGTTCGCCGAAGAGTTCGACGGCGTCACGGACCGCGCCGAGGGCACGGGTGAGGGCGCTGACCGAGCCGACCGAACCGGCCACGAGCAGCAGCGAGCGGCGCAGCCGCCGTACCTCGGGCACTCCGCCCATGGCCATGGCGTCCATCGCCGCCAGTTCGTCCTCGGCGATCCCGCGGTCGGTGAACTCGACCGGGTAGCCCGCCAGTTCGCGCCGCAGCCGGGCCACGGCCGCGCGCAGTCCGGGCACCCTCGGATCCTCTTCGCCACCGGTCACAGGCATCTGCCCCATGCTCCGCAACAAAGCTCTCCCCCTCGCACGTATGCGTGCTCGCTGTGCAGTTCGCACCGATCGGACCCTGCGAACGGTGGTCAGGCGCCGGGGGTCGCCGCCAGTCAACCCCATCGCGCGCTCCGCGCGCCACTCCGGCGACGGAATTCGGCGGGCGATTTCCACGGGTTCATGCGGTATGCAGATTGCATGGACGCCACCTCACGCCACCCCCTCTCCGCCGGTCCGCCGGCCGCCCCTCCCGTCGCCGGTCTGCTGCTCGCGGCCGGGGGCGGCCGGCGCCTGGGAGGCCGGCCGAAGGCGCTGCTGCCGTACCGCGGCCGCCCGCTCGTCGAACACGCCGTGCGCACGCTCCGGGAGGGCGGCTGCGCGGTGATCCATGTGGTGCTCGGCGCGTCGGCGGAGCTCGTACGGGAGCGGGCGGAGCTGCCCGGCTGTGTCCTGGTCGACAACCCGGCGTGGGAGGAGGGCATGGGCTCCTCGCTCCGCGCCGGACTGGCGTCACTCAAGGAGACCGGAGCGGACGCGGCACTGGTGAGCCTGGTGGACCAGCCGGGCATCGGTCCGCGGGCGGTGGCCCGGGTCCGGGCGGCGTACCGCTCGCGGGCGAGCCTGGCGGCCGCCTCGTACGAGGGGAGGCGCGGCCATCCGGTGCTGTTCGGCGCGGACCGCTGGGCGGCGGTCGCGGCGGGCGCCGTCGGGGACAAGGGAGCCCGCGACCATCTGCGGGCGCACCGGGATGCGATCACGCTGGTGGACTGTTCGGATGTGGCCGAACCGTACGACATCGACACGGAGGCGGATCTGGCGCACCTTGGGTGAGGGGCGTGGCGCCGCGTGAGGAGCGTGGCACCCAGCGCCACGTTCTGTCGACCCAAAGAATCTCGATATCAACAAACGATTGAACTTCCACCATAAGGAAACTAGTATCCACTGTTCAGAAGCGCCTGATCGCCTGTGACGGCGCTCCCGGCCGTATCTCGGCGCCTGTGGCACCGCGTGCCACATGACGACGCCCGGCGGCCGACAGGCACCGCCCGTGAAGTCCGCTGAAGGAAGTGACAGTTCATGTCCGCACCAGCGCCGTCCCCCCTGGCAGTCGTCGACGCCGCCCCCCTGCCCCGGCAGGAGGAGGTGCTGACCGACGCGGCCCTCGCCTTCGTGGCGGAGCTGCACCGCCGGTTCACGCCGCGCCGGGACGCGCTCCTCGCCCGCCGGGCGGAGCGCCGCGCCGAGATCGCCCGCACCTCCACCCTCGGTTTCCTGCCGGAGACCGCCGCGATCCGCGCCGACGACTCCTGGAAGGTCGCCCCCGCCCCGGCGGCGCTGAACGACCGCCGGGTCGAGATCACCGGTCCGACCGACCGCAAGATGACGATCAACGCGCTGAACTCCGGTGCGCGGGTGTGGCTCGCCGACTTCGAGGACGCCTCCGCCCCCACCTGGGAGAACGTGGTCCTCGGCCAGGTCAACCTGATCGACGCGTACACCCGGAACATCGACTTCACGGACTCCCGCTCGGGCAAGACGTACGCCCTGAAGCCGGCCGAGGAACTCGCCACCGTCGTGATGCGGCCCCGCGGCTGGCACCTCGAGGAGCGCCACCTCACCTTCGAGGGCCGCCCGGTCCCCGGTGCCCTGGTCGACTTCGGCCTGTACTTCTTCCACAACGCCCAGCGCCTGATCGACCTCGGCAAGGGCCCGTACTTCTACCTCCCGAAGACGGAGTCGCACCTCGAGGCCCGACTCTGGAACGACATCTTCGTCTTCGCCCAGGACTACGTCGGCATCCCGCAGGGCACCGTCCGCGCGACCGTCCTGATCGAGACGATCACGGCGGCGTACGAGATGGAGGAGATCCTCTACGAGCTGCGCGACCACGCGGCGGGCCTCAACGCCGGCCGCTGGGACTACCTCTTCTCCATCGTCAAGAACTTCCGTGACGGCGGCCCGAAGTTCGTCCTCCCGGACCGCAACGCGGTCACCATGACGGCCCCGTTCATGCGGGCGTACACCGAACTCCTCGTCCGTACCTGCCACAAGCGCGGCGCACACGCGATCGGCGGCATGGCGGCCTTCATCCCGTCCCGCAAGGACGCCGAGGTCAACAAGGTCGCCTTCGAGAAGGTCAAGGCCGACAAGGACCGCGAGGCCGGCGACGGCTTCGACGGCTCCTGGGTCGCCCACCCGGACCTCGTCCCGATCGCCATGGCCTCCTTCGACGCGATCCTCGGCGAGAAGCCGAACCAGAAGGACCGGCTGCGCGAGGACGTCCGCGTCGAGGGCCCGGAGCTCATCGACATCGCCTCGCTGGACGCGAAGCCCACGTACGACGGGCTGCGCAACGCCGTCCAGGTCGGCATCCGCTACATCGAGGCGTGGCTCCGCGGCCTCGGCGCGGTCGCCATCTTCAACCTGATGGAGGACGCGGCGACCGCCGAGATCTCCCGCTCCCAGATCTGGCAGTGGATCAACGCGCAGGTCGTCTTCGAGAACGGCGAGCAGGCCACCCCCGAGCTGGCCCGGAAGGTCGCCGCCGAGGAGCTCGCCGCGATCCGCGCCGAGATCGGCGAGGAGGCCTTCGCGTCCGGCAAGTGGCAGCAGGCCCACGACCTCCTGCTGCACGTCTCCCTGGACGCCGACTACGCCGACTTCCTCACCCTCCCCGCGTACGACCAGCTGGTCGGCTGACCCGCACAGCCAGCCGAACAGCACCTCCCGCACGAACAGCTCCGCCCCCGGTGACGCACAGCACCGGGGGCGGAGCTCTTGCATCCGCCCTTCCCCCGCGCTCCGCGCTTCCGCTCTTCGCAACCGCCAAGAGGCGGCCGGGGCCGAATTCACGGACCGACTTACCGGTCTCCTCCGTGACGAAAGCGAAACCTGACGCTACCTAGCGGTAACAAGCCACGACGTGCCAGATTCCGCCATGCCACCGGCCGGCGGCTGTCCCCCACGTCACTGCGCACCCGCAGGAGCACAGCCATGCCTCTCCCCCGTCACCGCCTCGCCCGCGGCCTGCTGGCCCTCTCGCTGGCGACCGGCGGCCTGCTCACGGCCGGGATCTCCCCCTCCGCCGCAAGCCCCGGCTCGGGCCCCACCGCCGTCGTCGCGATGGGCGACAGCTACATCTCCGGCGAGGGCGGCCGCTGGCAGGGCAACAGCCTGACGAAGACCGGCGGCCGCGACGGCACGGACCGCGCCTGGACGGGCTCCGCATACGATCCGAGCCGGGTGTACGGCACGACGGCGGCCAACGGCTGTCACCGCTCCGACGGCTCCGAGGTGCGCAGCGCGGGCGCGATCGCCGACGCCCTGATCAACCTGGCGTGCTCGGGCGCCACGACGCAGAACGTCTTCCGCGCCTCCAACGGCGGCGTCTCCTTCAAGGGCGAGGCCCCGCAGGCCGACCAGCTGGCGGCGATCGCAAGCTCGCACGACGTCGACACCGTCGTCCTGTCGATCGGCGGCAACGACCTGGGCTTCGCGGACATCATCCGCAAGTGCGCCACGGACTACATCGTCTGGTACTCGTACTGCCACGACGACCAGCAGCCCGTGGTCGACTCGAAGATCAACGGCGTGATGACGAACGTCGGCAAGTCGATCGACGAGATCCGCGCGGTGATGAGCGCCGCCGGGTACTCCGCCTCCGACTACCGCGTGATCCTCCAGTCGTACCCGTCCCCGATCCCCCGCGGCGCGGACAACCGTTACTCCGAGAGCGGCTGGACGCGCACCAACACGGGCGGCTGTCCCTTCTGGAACAAGGACTCCGACTGGGCCCGCGACTCCCTGGTCCCCCAGATCTCGAACCGGCTGAAGGCCGTGGCGACGGCGAAGGGCGCGCAGTTCATGGACCTGCGCGACATGCTCCAGGGCCGCGAGGTGTGCGCGAAGGCGTCGAAGCTGGTCAGCCCCACGGTCCCGGCGTCGGCGACGACGAGCGAGTGGGCGCGCTGGATCGACCAGAACGAGACCCAGGGCCCCATCCAGGAGAACATGCACCCCAACCACTACGGCCAGCAGGCCCTCGGCCGCTGCCTCTCCCTCATGAACGCGAAGCCGACCGGCGACTTCAGCTGCCGCAACACGGCGGGCGCGGGGGCGTCGGGGATGTACCTGACCAGCCTTTCCTAGACGGCCGGACGACAGGGCGCGTGGCGCGGCCGCTCCTCGGGAGCGGAACCGCCCCACGCGCCCTGCTTTTTCGTTTCACCACCGGCTCGGGATGGGCCATGCAGGCGAAAGGTGACGTTGCGTGACCCATACGGCCCATATGTGACGTGACCCGGCAGGTCACGCTTCGTTCTCGGAGCGCAGTTTGTCACTTCCTTTTCACCCAAGCAGGAAGGGAATTCATGCGCTCCATCAAGGCCCTCGTCGTCGCCGTCTCCGTCGGCGCCCTCACCCTGGGCACGACCGCGATCTCGCAGGCGCTCGACCTGAATCACCCCGGCGTGGCCCAGACGCGTTCGTCCGCGCCCGCCGACGGCGATCACAAGGACCACGGCAAGCACCACGGCAAGGGCGGCGACAAGGTCCACATCTCGAAGGACGATCTGGACCACAGCTGCAAGGGCAAGACGTTCGGCTACTGCACGCAGAAGGTCGAGTTCAGCCCCACGATCATCGGCGATCTCACCACGGGTCTGATCGGCCTCATCGGCACGACCACCACGCCGCCGACCACCAACGGCACCACGACCCCGCCGACGACCAACGGCACCACCACTCCGCCCACCACCAACGGCACCACCACCCCGCCGACGACCAACGGCACCACGACGCCGCCCGCGAACCAGTGGTGCTCCCCCGGATTCTGGGCTCAGAACCCCGGGGCGTGGATGGACCCGAACCGCGGGGACACCCCGTACAACCCGGCCCTGACCGTGCCGCCCGGCTCGGCCTACCTCGCCTCGTTCCCGGACGAGGATCCCCTCGTGCTCTCGCAGGCCGGCGAGAACGCGGGGAACGTGCCGCTCAACCCGTCCCTGCGGTACATGCTGCTGAACGCCGAGTACTACGAGGGCCCGCCGTCCCCCGGTGAGCGCCGGGAGCAGATCGCCGACCTGCTGAGCGACGCCGCCGGTCTGCAGTGGACCGACCCGGAGAACCACGCCGGGGCCACCTGCCCGTTCAGCGCTGACGAGGCGAACGGCAACTGACCCACGTGGACACACGGCTCGTGCGGTGGGCGGCGACCGCTCACCGCACGAGCCGTCGGAGCCGAAGGAACCCGATGGAACCATCCAGGGGTACGGACGGACCGGCCCTCCCCCCGCACCCGGAGAGCGGAACGACCACGACAGCGAAATTCCCTCCACCCCGGTCCACGCCGGACGCCGGCGCGAGCATCGCGCCCCCCGAGGGAAACCACCGTCCGCGGTCCCCCTGGTCGGTCGCGGCACTCGCTCTGACCGCCGTCGTGCTGGCGGCTGCCCTGCTGACGCATCTGGCCATGGTGTTCCTGAGCCTGGCTCCGACGAATGCCGTCAGCTCGAAGCACCGGGCGAGGATCGACGCCTACGTGCAGCCGGAGTTCGGCCAGGACTGGCGGCTGTTCGCGCCCAACCCGCAGCAGCGCAACGAGGCCGTCGGCGTCCGGCTGCGCACCACGAGCGCGAACGGGACTCCCGTCCTCTCCGGCTGGGTCAACCTCACCGCCGAGGACGTCGAGAGGATCCGAGGCAGTCTCGCGCCCAGTCACGCCCACCAGAACATGCTCCGCCGGGCGTGGGACGGCTACGTCAACAGCCACAGCCCCAAGGACCGGCCGCGGAGGGGCCCGCTCAGCGAGCTGTCCCGCACGTACCTCAAGCGCGTCGTCCTCCAGCGGATGGGCCGCGAGTGGCAGGGGCGGCAGATCGTCGGGATCCAGGTCGCCGGCCGCTTCACCGCCGTGGCACCGCCGTCGTGGCATCCGGAACAGGCCCCGGACACCACCACCTACCGGGTGCTGCCCTGGTGGCCGGTGACGGACCAGGACTACAGGGAGCTGTGAGTTGAGCACCGTACCCCTCCAGCGGCTCGCCCGGTTCGTCCGCGCCACGCGGGCCCCCTACCAGGCCGCGCTGTTCCGGATCGGACTCGCCGCCGTCGTCGCGGCGTTCCTGCTGCGCGAATGGCCGCACCGCCGCGTCCTGTTCGGCGACCGCAGCCCGTTGTCGTACGACATGGCCCTCACCCTGATCGAGCAGGAGGGGACCTTCACCGTACTGAGCTGGTGGGGCGGACAGCTCTGGTTCGAGATCGTCTACACCCTGACGATCGTGGCGGCGCTCGCCGTCATGGTCGGCTGGCGGACCAGGACCACGACCGTCCTGTTCATGGTCGGGGTGATGTCGCTGGAGAACCGCAACACCCTGGTCGGCGACGGCGGCGACAACATCATCCGCATCATGGTGATCTACCTGGTGTTCACCCGCTGTGCCCAGGTGTGGTCCCTGGACGCCCGGCGCGCCCGCGCCGCCCGTGCCCGCGGCACCGAGTCGACCGCCGACCGGACCGGGATCGCCCTGTGGTCGGTGACGGGCGCCCTGCTCTTCTGGGCCTTCGGACTTCCCGTGCAGGGCGGCTGGCCACTGGTCCTGTGGCTGCTGTGGGCGGTGCACGGCGTCTGGTACGTGGTGAACCGGCGGCTGCCGGGGCACGAGGTGCGCTCGGTACTGGACGACTGCGCGGCCATGCTGCACAACGCCGCGATGCTCGTGATCGCCGTGCAGGTCTGCCTGATCTACTCGACGGCCGGCTGGTACAAGATCCAGGGGCTGCGCTGGCAGGAGGGCTCCGCCCTCCACTACGCCCTGCACCTCGACTACTTCACCCCGTGGCCCTGGCTCTCGGCCACGGTGGCCGCCAACGCCGTGCTGGTCCTGGCCCTGACCTACCTGACGGTCGCGGCGCAGGTGGCCTTCCCGTTCACCCTCGGCAGCCGCAGGGTCAAGAACGTGCTGCTGGCCGTGATGATCGCGGAGCATCTGGGCATCGCCGTCCTGCTCGGCATCCCGTTCCTGTCACTGATCATGGTGGTGTGCGACGCGGTGTTCCTGCCGACGGCCTTGTTGCTCGCGCTGCGCACGCGGCTCGGACGCCTGGCGCCGCGGCCGCCTCAGCGCGTGACCACGGTGCGCTGCGCCGAGAAGGCGCCCCAGGTGCCGTCGGGGAGCTTGGCCCGGAGCATGACGGAGTAGCGGGTGCCGGGTGGGTCCGGGACCGTGAAGGTGTAGGTCGCCCGGCGGGTCGGCGGGGTGGAGCCCCAGACGATGGTGGTGGTCAGGCGGCCGTTGAGGTGGAGTTGGTGTTCCTTGATCTGGGCCCCGTCGGTTTTCGGCGGGGCCCAGGTCAGTGTGATGGCGTTCTTCCCGGCGGTCGCCTTCAGGTCCGTGGGGGCCGTCGAGGTGGGGATCCTGCCGCCGGGGGTGGTGAGGTCGAGGGGGGTGCTGTCGGGGGAGCTGTTCTCGGCGGCGTCGCGGGCGCGGACGGTGAAGGTGTAGATGGTGCCGGGGCGGAGGGTGGTGACCTCTGCGCTCGTCGCGGCGCCCGGGACCGTGTGGATGCGGGTGTCGGCCTGGTAGACGTCGTAGGCCGTGATCGCGGTGTCGTCCTTCGCCGCCTGCCAGGTGAGGGTGGCCGTGCGGGGGCCGGTGGCCCTGCCGGCGAGGCGGGTGGGGCTGGTGGGGGCGGTGCGGTCCTCGGCCTGGGCGGCGAGGGTGGTGACGGGGACGCTCGTGCTGTGCGGGGAGCGGTTGCCGGCGGCGTCACGGGCCAGGACGGTGAAGGCGTAGGGGGTCTGCGCGGTGAGGCCCTCGATGTCGGTCATGAGGGTCGTCGCCGGGACCTCCTTGACCTTGCGGCCCTGTCGGTGGATCTCGTACGCGGTGATGCCCCGGTCGTCGGCGGAGGCGCTCCACATGACGTGCACGGTGGTCGCGCTGCCCGACTGGGCGGTGACGCCGCGGGGGGCGGTGGGGGCGCGGGTGTCCGCGTCGGGGGACGTGGCGCAGGCCGCGAGCGTGAGGGCCGCGGCGACGGCCATTGCGGTCAACTGCGGTGCGGTGCGCGGGCGTTGCACCTGGATGCCTCCGTCCGTCGAACGTCCGGCTATTTGGTCCAGACCTATATCGCACACCTGCGGGACGCCCGGCAAGGGTGCGTTGTCAGTGGCGTGCGCTTCACTGAATTCGTCACTCTCCGTAGTCGGATGTGGGGGAATCATGACGGACCGTACGACGTACACGACGCTGACCGGGCTGCGCAGGCGCGGCTGGACGGACACGATGGTGCGCAGCCTGCTGGGCGAGCCGGACGTGCAGGGGCGGAGCCCGCGGCTCTGGTCGCTCGCGCCGGTGCGGCTGTATCTGCTCGCGCGGGTCGAAGCGGTGGAGCGGACGGAGGAGTTCGCGCTCTGCGCCCGGGCTCCCGGGGGCAGTCGGTCCGCCGCGGCGACCGCGGGCGCGCAGGCCAGGCGACGGGCCGTACTGGCGGCGATCCGCGCCGAGCCCGTCGCCGTACCGTGTCTTCCCCCGCCGGACCTCGAACGTCGTGCGGTGCGTCATCGCCGGCTGCTCGGGGCGCGGGGGTCCGAGGAGATCACGCCGGTCCTGCTCGTCCGCTGGCAGGTCAACTACCTGCGTCACGCCCTGAAGCGCTACGAGGCCCTGCTCGACGGTCTCTTCGGCGACGTCGGCCTCGCGGAGGCGCGGCGGCTGCTCGACCGGCGGCTGTACGAGGCGATCGCCGGCGCCTATCCGGCGCTGGCGGAGGAGTGCCGGCGGCGCATCGTGGCCGGGGAGGAGGTGGGCGCGTTCGGTGACGTGCCCGCGCGGGGCGGGGGCGGTGGGGATCTGGGGGTTCCTCGGCGCGGGTCGTGAGGCGCGCACGGCTCCGGGGCTACTCGGCCGTCCTGCCGAGGGCGGTCAGGACGGCACGGCAGGCGGCCGGGACCGGGGCGATCAGTTCGGTGGGGAAGCGGGGCCGCAGCGCCTCCGCCGCCTCGCCCAACGGGCCGCCGCCGATGACGACCCGGGTGGCGCCGTCCTCCGTCAGGCTGCGGCGGACGGCGACTGCCAGCTGGTCGAGGAGGAGGTCCGGGTGGGCTGCCAGGTGAGACGGATCGTCCGTCGTCAGGCGGATGCCGGTGTAGCGCGGTGTCAGGCCCAGGCCCGCCACGCGCGCGGCGATCGCCCCGGCCAGTTCCGGGGTGGTCGTCGCCACGCCGAAGCGGGCGCCGCCCGCCGCGGCCTCTCGCAACGACGCCTCCGCCAGGCCCACGACCGGTACTCCGGCCCGGGCTCGGAGTTCCGCGAGGCCCGGGTCGCCGAAGGCGCCGACGATCAGGGCCGCGCACTGCCCCCTCGCCACGGACCGCAGGCCCGCGGTGACGACCTGGGGCGCGGCGGCCGCGAGGGCCGCCGGGTCGGTGAGGGTGCGGGGGCCCCGGCGGACGGTCACGCCGTGGACCGGGAGGCCCGACGCGGCCAGTTCGCGGCGGGCGAGGGCGACCATCATCGCCGTCGTCGCCACCGAGGTGTTCGGGTTGATCAGCACGACGCCGGCCCCCGCCGCACCAGCGGCGGGGACCGGCTCCGCAGAAGAGGAAGGAGTCCTCATGCTCAATGCGCGTGCGCCGCCTTCGCGGTGGCCGTGCCGGAGATCTCCTCGCCCGGCTCCATGGGCGCGGTGACCTGGTCGTCGTCCCGGTTGTTGCCGATGTGGTTGAAGACCAGGTTCAGCAGCACCGCCGCGACACAGCCGGTGGAGATGCCCGAGTCCAGGATGATCTTCGCGGTCTCCGGGAACGCGTGGTAGAACTCCGGCACCGTGATCGGGATGATGCCGACCGCGAGCGAGACGGCCACGATCAGGACGTTGTTGTCCTTCTCCAGGCCGGCCTTCACCAGCGTCTGGATGCCGCTGGCGGCGACCGATCCGAACAGGACGACGCCCGCGCCGCCGAGCACCGGCCGCGGCACGACCGAGATCAGCGAGGCGGCCACCGGCGACAGACCCATCAGGACCAGGAAGCCGCCGCCGCAGGCGACCACGAACCGGCTGCGGATCTTCGTCATCGCGACCAGGCCGATGTTCTGCGCGAACGCGCTGCACATGAAGCCGTTGAACAGCGGGCTGATCGCGGAGCCGAGAGTGTCGGCGCGCAGTCCGGCGGCGATGGTCTTCTCGTCGGCCGGCCGGTCGACGATCTCGCCGAGGGCGAGCATGTCCGCGGTCGACTCGGTCATCGACACGAGCATCACGACGCACATGGAGATGATCGCGGCGAGCGCGAACTGCGGGGCGCCGAAGTGGAACGGGGTCGGGAAGCCGACGATGTCCGCCTCGATGACCGGGCTGAAGTCGGTGACACCGAAGGGGACGGCGATGACGGTGCCGATGACCAGGCCGACGAGTACGGCGATCTGCTTGAGGAAGCCGGTGGTGAAGCGGCGCAGCACCAGCACCACCACGAGGGTGATCGCGGCGAGCGTCAGATAGGTGGTCGACCCGTAGTCCTCTGCCTTGGGGTTGGGCCCCTGGGCCCAGCCGAAGGCGACGGGCAGCAGCGAGACGCCGATCAGCGTGATCACCGTGCCGGTCACGACCGGCGGGAAGAAGCGGACCAGTTTCGAGAAGTAGGGGGCGGCTATGAAGCCGAGCAGTCCGGCGACGATGATCGCGCCGAAGATGATCGGGAGGGCGTCGGCCTTGTCGTCGGTGGTGTCGACGATCGCCAGCATCGGCGCGACGCCGGCGAAGGTGACGCCGTTGACGAACGGCAGCCGGGCGCCGATCTTCCAGACGCCGAGCGTCTGCAGGAAGGTGGCGAGTCCGGCGGTGAAGAGGCTGGCTCCGGTGAGGAACGTCAGCTCGGCGCCGGACAGGCCCACGGCCGCTCCGACGATGAGGGGCGGGGCCACCACGCCCGCGTACATCGCGGCCACGTGCTGGAGGCCACTGGTGAGCATCTTCAAAGGGGGCAGGGTCTCGTCGACCGGATGCTTGCTCCGGTCGGCGGGTTCGGCGCTGTCTGCATTGTGAACCTGGGGCTCAGCGGCCACGGCGGTTCCTCCGGTCGATTACACGTCGGCGGTGACGCAGGTTTCAGGGAGGGTGGTGCTGGTGGTGCAGTGGTGCGCCTCACGGGTGCGGCTCATGAGGTGTGGTGCGGTCCGCGTGACGAGGGGGAGCACACGGCGGGTGGAGCGAGCGGTACGGCGGTGGGGGGTGACCGTCCGGGGAGCGCCGCACCGATGGCGGTACGGACGCTCCCCGTCCGGCTGCCACGGGCCCCGCTCGGGTCCGTGGCCGACCGGTCGAGGGCCGTCCCCCTCGACCGGACGCTGCCTCCACGACCCGGGAAGGGCCGTGGAAATCCTTGGTTCAGCCCTGGGCCGTGATCCGGGCCAGGCGCCGCGCCTCGGCGCGCGCGTCGCGGGCGATCTGCTCCTCGTCCGCGAACAGCAGCCGGCCCAGCTCGACGATCTGACGGCCGTCGACGAACGAGGCGGTCACGGGGGCCGCGGCACCGAGTACGAGCGCCGAGACCGGGTCGGCGATCGAGGAGTGGCCGAGGCCGTCGACCTTCCAGAGCACGAAGTCGGCCAGCTTGCCCGGTTCCAGGGAGCCGATGCTGTCCGCGCGCCCGAGGACCTGCGCGCCACCGTACGTGCCGAGGCGCAGCGCCTGGCGGGCGGTGAGCGCGGCCTCGCGGTGGGCGCCGAGCCGGTTGATCAGGAGCGCGTTGCGCAGTTCGGTGTGCAGTTCGCCGGACTCGTTCGACGCGGTGCCGTCGACGCCGAGGCCGACGGGGACGCCGGCCCGGAGCATGTCCGGGACCCGGGCGATGCCGGCGGCCAGGCGGGCGTTGGACGACGGGCAGTGCGCCACACCGGTGCCGGTGCGGGCGAAGGCGGCGATGTCGGAGTCGTTCATGTGGACGCAGTGCGCCATCCACACGTCCTCGCCGAGGAAGCCGGTGGACTCGAAGTAGTCCGTCGGGCCCATGCCGAAGAGCTCGTGGCAGAACTTCTCCTCCTCGACCGTCTCCGAGCCGTGGGTGTGCATGCGCACGCCGAGCCGGCGGCCGAGCGCCGCGCCCTCGCGCAGCAGTTCGGTGGAGATGGAGAACGGGGAGCAGGGGGCCACGGCCACCTGCGTCATCGCGTCGAAGGAGGGATCGTGGTGCTGCCGGACGGTCTCCTCGGTCGCGGCGAGCGCGCCCTCGGTGGTCTCGACGGCGAAGTCCGGCGGCAGACCGCCGTCCTTCACGCTGCGGTCCATGGAGCCGCGGGCCAGGGTGAAGCGGACGCCCATGTCCCGGGCCGCGCCGATGATCGCGCCGGACAGGTCGCCCGAGCCCCGCGGATACACGTAGTGGTGGTCCATGGCGGTGGTGACGCCGCCGCGGGCCATCATCGCGAGCGAGCCCTGCGCGGCGGTCCGGACCATCGACTCGTCGATCCGTGCCCAGGTCGGGTAGAGGGCCACGAGCCAGTCGAACAGGTTGTGGTCGGTGGCCAGTCCGCGGGTGATCCACTGGTAGAAGTGGTGGTGCGTGTTGACCAGGCCGGGCGTGATCAGGTGGCCGGTCGCGTCGATCCGGCGGACCACGTTCTCCAGCCCCTGGGGGGCCCGGCCGGGGCCGAGGGACTCGATCCGGTTGCCGGCGACGACGAGGTGGCCGGAGGCGTACTCGGTGTCGTGCGCGTCGACGGTGGCGATCGCCGCGTTCTCGACGACGAGGCGTGGGGGCGCTGCCGAAGGTGCTGCCATGACGGTGCTTCCTTCATGCGAGGAGGGCGGATGGGCACGGCAGAGCCCTGGGCGGCGGCCCCGCCCGTCGGTGGGCGGGCAGGGCCGCTGCTCGGTGCCGCTTACAGGTTGGTCATGTCGACCGGGATCTGCGCCGTGGCGCCGTCGCGCAGCACGGTGGCCTCGATCAGGCCGTACGGGCGGTCCGCGGCGTAGTAGACCTCGTTGTCGTTCTTCAGGCCGAACGGCTCGAGGTCGACGAGGAAGTGGTGCTTGTTCGGCAGCGAGAAGCGCACCTCGTCGATCTCCGCGCGGTGGTTGATGATCCGCGTGGCCATCTGGTACAGCGTCTGCTGCAGGGAGAGCGAGTACGTCTCGGCGAAGGCGTGCAGCATGTGCTTCTTCGTCTCGGCGTAGGACTTCTCCCAGTTGGGCATCCGCTGCTCGTCGTCGGTCCAGTTGAACCGCCAGCGGCCGGAGACCTGGGTGGCCAGGATGCGGTCGTACGCCTCCTGGAGCGTCGTGTACTTGTCCTTGATGTAGCCCCAGAACTCCGAGTTGGTGGAGTTCATGACGATCAGGTCCTTGAGGCCGGAGATGACCTCCCAGTTCTGACCGTCGTACGTGATCTGGGTGACCCGGGTCTCCTGGCCCTTGCGGACGAAGGAGTGGGCGACCTCGTCGGCGCCGATGAAGCGGGAGTTGGCCTCCGAGGCGGCGATGCGCTCCCAGGCGTACTCCTCGATCCGGATCCGGGCCCGCTTGATGGGCTCCTGGCTGGACACGAAGTGCCGGGCCAGGTGGATGCCGAACTGCTCGGCCGACTCGATCCCGTACTCCTTGGCGAAGGCGTACACGGTGTTCTTGGTCGTGTCGGTGGGCAGGCAGTTGGCGTTGGAGCCGGTCAGGTGGACGTCGTCGAGGTCGCCGGAGAGGGAGACCGAGACGTTCAGGTCCTTGATGTGGTGGGTGGCGCCGTCCCGCGTGATCTTGACGACGCGGTTCTCTGCTTTGCCGTACTGGTTCTGGCCGAGAATCGTGGGCATGTCTGCTAGCTCCCTCGGTAAACGGAGTAGCCGAACGGGTTGAGCAGCAGCGGTACGTGGTAGTGCTCGCCCGGAACGACGGCGAACGTGATCGCCACCTCCGGGAAGAACGCACCGCTGTCCCGATTCGCGGGGGCGTCCTGCTGCGCCTCGGCTTGCTTGTCTTGCTTGCTCAGGAAGTACGCCTCGGTTGCGAAGTCGAGGCGTACGTGGGTGGTGCCCTCCGGCAGGGCCGGCAGGTCCTTGCACCGCCCGTCGGCGTCGGTGGCGGAGCCGCCGAGCGCCGTCCACTCCTTGTCCGAGCCCGAACGGGCCGACAGGGAGATGGCGACGCCCTCGGCAGGGCGGCCGATGCTGGTGTCCAGGATGTGCGTGGACACCGAAGCGGTGGTTGCCGTGCTCATCAGTTCTCTTCCTCCACGAGACGGGTCAGCCGGATCCGGTTGATCTTGCCCAGCTCGGTGCGGACGATCTCCCGCTCCCGCTCGGGCGAGTTCTCGATCCGTTCCCGGACCGCGTCGCGCATCTCCTCACCGGACCTGCCGGTGGCGCAGATCAGGAAGACGTGGCCGAACTTGTCCTGGTAGGCCAGGTTGAGTTCGAGCATCTCGGCCTTGAGCTGTTCGGAGGCCCCGGCCATCCCGCTCTGCTCGCGGGAGGAGGTCGGGTCCCCGGCCTTCGGACGACCGATCGGCGGGTGGCCCGCCATCGCCTCGGCGAGGTCCTCCGCGGTCAGTTCGGCCATGGCGGCGTCGCTGGCGCGGAAGAGGTCTTCGGCGGTGGCGTACGGGCGCTGGGCGAGGAGCTTGCTCCCCCACGCCGAGCTGGAGCACACCTCGTGCAGGGCCGCGACGGCGTCGCTGTCCGCCGAGGTGTTGAACCGGTTGAGGCCCGGTGTCGTACCTGAAGTCACGGGAAAGCCTCCGTGGCTGTTTTTCGCTGTGCGTCGGACGGGCTGCGGATAGCTAACGCCCTCCGCAACACCACGTCAACACTTTGTTGAAAATCTGCTTGCACAGAAGCCGTCGTCCCGACATGTGGACGACGGCTCGTGGCAGAACATGATCGACTAGTCGCTCTTGGGCGACTTTTCCCTGCTCAGGGCCGTCTCCCTGTTCAGGTAGTTGTAGACGGTGAACCGGCTGACGCCCAGCGCGCCGGCCACCGTCTCCACGCCGTGCCGCACCGAGAAGGCACCCCGCGCCTCCAGGGCGCGGACCATCTCCTGCTTGGTCTTGCGGTCCAGCTCCGCCAGCGGCCTGCCGTGCCGGCGCTCCATGGCCGCCAGGATGTGGTCCAGCGACTCGGACAGCTGCGGCAGCCGTACGGCGAGGACGTCCTCGCCCTCCCAGGACAGCACGACGTCGTCCGCCCCGGCCTGCTCGGGACCCAGTATCTCCGCGCCCATGGCGTCGACCAGCGGCTTCACGGCCGCGACGAGGGGGTGTTCGGTCACTGCCCGTCCTCCCCGATCACGTTCACCTGGAGCGAGACCCGCGTGGCGCCGGCCGCCAGCGACCTGCGCAGCAGCGCGTCGACGGCAGTCAGCACCTGGTCGGCGCCACCCTCCGCGGTGTTGCCGAAGGGGCCGACGTCGACCTTGTCCAGCTCGGCGGACTGGATGACTTCCCGGGCCACGACCGCGTGCGCCGGCGCCTCGTCGAGGTCGAACGGCTCGGTCGTGAACTCCACTCTCAAACGCACCATGGCCCCACGCTACTGGCGGGGCGCGAGAAGCGGCAGCCTCCCGCCGGGGCCTCGGCGGGAGACCCCCGCGTCAGGCCGCGGCCTGCGCCTCCCGACCGGTCGGTAGGGCCCACCCCGAGCCCTCCGCTCGACCCCGCGCGGGTCGCCCCGCCCGCGAGGCCCCCTTGACACCTCGCCGCCCGCCCGTGCAACATTCCGTCAGACAGAAAGTTACTTCCGCAATACGGAAGGAGCGCCGCCCCTCATGGGATACACGGACCAGCGCTTCGATGTGAACCTGTCGATCCTCTTCACGGAACTCCCGCTCCTGGAGCGCCCCGCGGCCGCCGCCGCGGCGGGCTTCACCGCGGTCGAGCTGTGGTGGCCCTGGATCGACACCGCCACGCCCGAGCAGAGCGAGCTCGACGCCCTCAAGAAGGCGCTCGACGACGCCGGCACCCAGCTCGTGGGCCTGAACTTCTACGCGGGACAGCTCCCGGGCCCGGACCGCGGCGCCCTCTCCGTACCGGGTGAGGAGTCGGACCGCTTCCGCGCCAACATCGACGTGGCCGCGGACTTCGCCGCCTCGGTCGGCTGCAAGGCGCTCAACGCGCTCTACGGCAACCGCGTCGAGGGCGTGGACCCGCAGGTCCAGGACTCCCTCGCCCTGGAGAACCTCGTCCTGGCGGCCCGCGCCGCCGACCGCGTCGGCGCGATCCTGCTCGTCGAGACCCTCAACAAGCCGGAGTCGCCGCTCTACCCGCTGGTGAGCGCGCCCGCCGCGATCGAGGTCGTCGACAATGTGAACGCGGCCACCGGTCTCGGCAACGCCAAGTTCCTCCTCGACATCTACCACCTGTCGATGAACGGCGAGGACGTCAGCCAGGTCATCGCGCAGTACGCGGACAAGACCGGCCACGTCCAGATCGCGGACAACCCGGGCCGCGGCGCGCCGGGCACCGGCGCGCTCCCGCTGGAGCAGCTGCTCGACGAGCTCAAGAAGGCCGGTTACGACGGCTGGGTCGGCCTGGAGTACAAGGCCGCCGACGCCGCCGCGTCCTTCGCGTGGCTCCCGGCCGAAGCCCGCGCGGCCCGCTGACCCCAACTTCCTTTCGCACCACCTGTTTTGAGAGGCACCTCATGAGCACCCTCCCCAAGATCGCATGGATCGGCCTCGGCATCATGGGCTCCCCCATGTCCGAGAACCTGATCAAGGCGGGTTACGACGTCACCGGCTTCACCCTGGAGCAGGACAAGCTGGACCGCCTGACCGCGGCCGGCGGCACCGCCGCGGGCTCGATCGCCGAGGCCGTCAAGGACGCCGACGTCGTCATCACGATGGTGCCGGCCTCCCCGCAGGTCGAGGCGATCTCCTACGGCCCCGAGGGCATCCTGGAGAACGCCAAGCAGGGCGCGCTGATCATCGACATGTCGTCGATCACCCCGCAGACCTCCGTGGACCTGGCGAAGAACGCCGCCGAGAAGGGCATCCGCGTCATCGACGCCCCGGTGTCCGGCGGCGAGGCGGGCGCCATCGAGGCCGTCCTGTCCATCATGGTCGGCGGCGAGAAGGCCGACTTCGAGACGGCCAAGCCGATCCTCGAGGCCCTCGGCAAGACCATCGTGCTCTGCGGCCCGCACGGCTCCGGCCAGACGGTGAAGGCCGCCAACCAGCTGATCGTCGCGGTCAACATCCAGGCGTGCGCCGAGGCCGTGGTCTTCCTGGAGAAGTCCGGCGTGGACCTCACCGCCGCCCTGGACGTCCTCAACGGCGGTCTGGCCGGCTCGACCGTGCTGACCCGCAAGAAGGACAACTTCCTGAACCGGGACTTCAAGCCCGGCTTCCGGATCGACCTGCACCACAAGGACATGGGCATCGTCACCGACGCCGCCCGCAACGTCGGCGCGGCCCTCCCGGTCGGCGCCGTGGTCGCCCAGCTCGTCGCCTCCCTGCGCGCCCAGGGCGACGGCGGCCTGGACCACTCGGCCCTGCTGCGCGCCGTCGAGCGCCTCTCCGGCCAGCAGGTCTGATCGGCCACCCCGTCTGACGGGGCCCAGATTTCCGGGCGGCGGTGTCGCTGACACCTGTCCTGTCGCGCCCAGGCGCCGCCGCCGTCCGGAACACCCTCCTTCATTTTCAACAAACTGTTGACGTCTCGTTCGCGGCGTATCTACGCTCCTCGCACCGTCCCGCAGATGTCAGCAGAGCTCCCCGTACGGAAGGTCTCCATGTCGAAGCGCGTGCTCACGACCGAGTCCGGCGCCCCGGTCGCCGACAACCAGAACTCCGCCACCGCCGGCGTCGGTGGCCCCCTCCTCCTGCAGGACCAGCACCTGCTCGAGAAGCTCGCGCGCTTCAACCGCGAGCGGATCCCGGAGCGTGTGGTGCACGCCCGCGGCTCCGGCGCGTACGGGTACTTCGAGGTCACCGACGACGTCACCGCGTACACCAAGGCCGACTTCCTCGGCGAGGTCGGCAAGAAGACGGAGCTGTTCATCCGCTTCTCCACCGTGGCCGACTCGCTCGGCGGCGCGGACGCGGTCCGCGACCCGCGCGGCTTCGCGGTGAAGTTCTACACCGAGGAGGGCAACTACGACCTCGTCGGCAACAACACCCCGGTGTTCTTCATCAAGGACCCGATCAAGTTCCCCGACTTCATCCACTCGCAGAAGCGCGACCCGTTCACGGGCCGTCAGGAGCCGGACAACGTCTGGGACTTCTGGGCGCACGCCCCCGAGGCGACGCACCAGGTGACCTGGCTGATGGGCGACCGCGGCATCCCGGCCTCGTACCGGCACATGAACGGCTACGGCTCGCACACCTACCAGTGGACCAACGAGGCGGGTGAGGCCTTCTTCGTCAAGTACCACTTCAAGACGAACCAGGGCGTCCGCTCGCTCTCCGCCGACCAGGCCGCCGAGCTCGTCGGCAGCGACGGCAACTCGCACCAGACCGACCTGCTGCAGTCCATCGAGCGGGGCGTGTACCCCTCCTGGACCCTGTACGTGCAGGTCATGCCGGCCGCCGAGGCCGCCGAGTACCGCTTCAACCCGTTCGACCTCACCAAGGTGTGGCCGCACGCCGACTACCCGCTGCAGCGCGTCGGCCGGATGGTCCTCGACCGCAACCCGGACAACGTCTTCGCCGAGGTCGAGCAGTCCGCGTTCTCCCCGAACAACTTCGTCCCGGGCATCGGCCCCTCGCCGGACAAGATGCTCCAGGGCCGCCTGTTCGCCTACGCGGACGCCCACCGCTACCGCCTCGGCGTCAACCACACCCAGCTGCCGGTCAACGCCCCCAAGGCGACCACGGCCCAGAACTACGGCCGGGACGGCCTCATGGCCACCCGCAACGGCTCGCGTCACGACAAGAACTACGAGCCCAACTCGTACCAGGGCCCGGCCCAGACCGACGCGGCGCTCTCCGCCCCGCTCGCGATCCACGGCTGGACCGGCACCCACGCCGCCCCGCAGCACACCAAGGACGACGACTTCTTCCAGGCCGGCGAGCTGTACCGGCTGATGTCCGAGGACGAGAAGCAGCGCCTGGTCGCCAACATCGCCGGCGGTCTCGCGCAGGTCTCCCGCGACGACGTCATCGAGAAGAACCTCGCGCACTTCGCCGCCGCCGACGCGGACTACGGCAAGCGCGTCGAGGAGGCGGTCCGCGCCCTGCGCGACTGATCCGTCTCCGCCTGAGCAACACCCAGACCGCGTACGGGACCTGACGGGAGGTCATGTTCCGTGCGCAGTCCGGATCCCGGCCCGGATGAGGGGTGGTCGGGAACCGGACGGCTTGAGGACCGCGGCGGCGTGCGAGCCAGTGCGGTGGTAAGGGCCCGTCGCCCCCTTCTTGACCTGAAGGAAGGGGAACGGGGGAGCCCGTCGCCGTCGCCGCGGTCCCGACTGCCTCACCGCTTGTACGAGTCTCACGACTCCGAAGACTCCGCCCGGCGGTGCGAACGTCCTGTCGCGCCAGCCTCGCTCCGTCGGGCGGTCACCAGCAAGAGCGCGGA
The DNA here is from genome assembly GCF_045348655.1 of Streptomyces solicamelliae. NCBI lineage: Bacteria > Bacillati > Actinomycetota > Actinomycetes > Kitasatosporales > Streptomycetaceae > Streptomyces > Streptomyces solicamelliae. Next base: position 5,803,620 of record NZ_CP160404.1, on the reverse strand, counting down.
ACCAGGTTTACGGTCCCTGGTTCCGCGCTCTTCTGCGTGCGCGAGCGCGGCCGTGACCGCCAGCGAGAGCCCGGCGAGCACCGCCATCGCCGTCGGCACCGACGTGTGCTGCGCCAGCACGCCGGCCAGTACGGCGCTCACGCCCTGCAGGGTAAGCATCCCCGAGAAGTGCAGCCCCAGCGCCTGACCGCTCAGCTCCTCCGGCGTCAGCGCCATCAGCCGCTCCTGGAACAGCAGGCTCGCCCCGTACCCCACCGTGGCCACCGCGACCGCGACGGCGGCCACGGGCAGCGCGGGCCGGAGGGCGAACAGCAGGAACGGGGCCGCGAGCAGGACCTGCAGCGGCGAGGCCAGCCGGCCCCGCCACCGCTGAGGCAGGAAACGCCCCACCGTCAGGTCGCCGGCCAGCATGCCCGCGGCCGCGCAGCCGAACAGCAGCGCCGCGTGCGCGGAGTCGTACGGCACGAACAGCGACTCGCAGCCCACGATCAGCCCGTTGGGCACCCACAGCGCCAGGTAGATCCGGCGCCGGGCGGGCACGGACCACAGCCGCCGGTTGACCCGCCAGGTCTCCGCGACCGACGGCCGGCCCGCGGCGCGAGGCGCCCGGCGGGAGAGCCCGAAGCGGGCGCAGAGCGCGGCGCAGACGTACAGCACGGTGCCGGTCAGCAGCGCTCCGCGCGGCGACAGCAGCGCCACGAGCAGTCCGCCCGCGCCGTAGCCGGCGATCTGGCAGACGCCGACCGCGATGTTGAGCAGCGAGCGGCCGAGCAGGTAACCCTCGCGGGACAGGATGTCGTTGAGCAGGCCCATGCGCACCCCGCCGCCCACCGAGCCGATCAGGCCCTGGCAGAAGAGCATCACGAACACCGCGGCGACGGGCAGCCCCGGCAGGGACTGCACGGCGGTGCCGAGCGCGAAGAGCAGCGCGATACCCACGATGGCGGCGCGTGGCGGCAGCCGGTCCGCGGCCGACAACAGCGTGGTCGCGCCGATGACTTGGGCGAGCGAGGGGCCGAACAGGGCGAGCGCGGAGAGCAGCGGCGACCCGGTGTCGCGGTACACGAGCGTGGCAAGTCCCAGGCCGGCCACGGTCATCGCGGCGATCTGGGTGGACAGGGTGACGAAGAGCGGCGTGAACTCGGGTGTGCGGAACAGCTCGCGGTAGGTGCGCATGCCAGGGAGTCTGGGAAGCGAGGGCGCGTTGCCGTTAGAGTTTCGCAGGGAGGCGAAACATGGGCTGGTGGCAGATCGACGCGGACGCACTGGCGAAGAGCCGCTTCATGGTGTCGCCGCTCACCGAGACGATCGCGGCGCTCATGGCGCTGAACCGCCCGTCCGCCGCGGACCCCGGCGAGCGGATCTGGCTGGGCGCCCATCTCTCCCGCTACCGGGCCCGGTTGGCGCACGACCCGATGGACGCGCTGCTCGTCCGGGCCGCGATAGGCCCCACCTGGAACGCGGACTTCCTCACCCCGACGCCACTCGGCGACGGCGAGCAGGGCTTCGGGGAGGAGATCGCCGCCGTCCGCGACGCCGACCCGGCCACGGCCGTGGCGGATCTGGCGCTCTCGCTGGGCGGCCCGGTGCCGGAGCCGCTGCGCTCGGCGGTCGATCTGCCGGAGCGGATGGCGGCGGTGCTGACGTGGGTGTGGCGGGAGACGGTCCTGCCGACCTGGCCGCGCCGGCGGCGGATCCTGGAGGCCGATGTCGTCGCCCGGACCGCGCGGCTGAGCCAGGGCGGCTGGGCGGCGGCGCTCGACGAGCTCTGCCCGGGGAAGCTGCGCTGGCTCGGCGACGGCCGACTGCAGGTCAACGCCCGTGATTATCCGCCGCGTTCGGCCGAGGGCGGTCTGCTGATGTTCGTGCCCGTGACGCCGAGCCGGGGCTGGGTCTCCTGGGAGGGAGCGGAGCGCTCCGCGATCGTCTACCCCTGCTCCGGGACGCTGACGGAGCCGGACGCGCCGAATGTGCCGGAGGCCCTGGGGGTGCTGCTCGGCACGGCCCGTGCGGGGGTGCTCGTACGGCTCGAGTCCCCCAAGTCCACGAGCCAGTTGGTGGCGCTCACCGGGCAGGGCCTGGGGTCGGTGGGCCGGCATCTGAAGGTGCTGCTCGACGCCCGGCTGGTCCGGCGGCGGCGCTCGGGACGGTCCGTCCTCTACTACTGGACGGAGGCCGGGGAGATGCTCGTACGGGCGCAGCGGTGAGTCCGCCGGCACAATGCGGAGCGGCCCCCGCCCCGGTGCTCTTCGGGGCGAGGGCCGTGACCTGGCGGGGGATCAGACCTTCAGGGCCTTGATCGCGGTCGGCGCGTGGCCGGGCTCGGTCGCGAGCTCCTCGAACTCGGTGACGTCGCTCATGTCGACCGTCTTGCTCATCGCGATGTTCGTGATGCGCTCCAGGATGGCCTCGACGACGACCGGGACCTGGTGCTCGACGGCGAGCTTCTTGGCCTGCTCGAAGGCCTCGCCCAGCTTCTCCGGGTCGGTGACGCGGATGGCCTTGACGCCCAGGCCCTCGGCGACCTTGACGTGGTCGACGCCGTAGGCGCCGATCTCCGGGGTGTTGATGTTCTCGAACTCGAGGTTGACCTCGAAGTTGATGCCGAGGCCGCCCTGCGCCTGACGGATCAGACCGAGGTAGGCGTTGTTCACGAGGACGTGGACGTAGGGGACCTTGTGCTGGGCGGCGACCGCCAGCTCCTCGATCATGAACTGGAAGTCGTAGTCGCCGGACAGGGCGACGACCGGGACCTCCGGCTGCGCGGTGGCGGCGCCGATGGCGGCCGGGATGGTCCAGCCGAGCGGGCCGGCCTGGCCGCAGTTGATCCAGTGGCGCGGCTTGTAGACGTGCAGGAACTGCGCGGCCGCGATCTGGGAGAGGCCGATGGTGGTGACGTAGCGCGTCTCCGGGCCGAAGGCCTTGTTCATCTCCTCGTACACGCGCTGCGGCTTGATCGGGACGTTGTCGAAGTGCGTGCGGCGCTGCAGGGTGGCCTTGCGCTCCTGCGCGGACGCGGCCCAGGCGGAGAAGTCCGGGAGCGTGCCCGCGGCCTTCCACTCCCTGGCGATCTCGACGAAGAGCTCCAGGGCGGCCTTGGCGTCGGAGGCGACGCCGTAGTCCGGGGCGAAGATCTTGCCCAGCTGGGTCGGCTCGATGTCGACGTGGACGAACTTCCGGCCCTGGGTGTAGGCGTCCATGTTGTAGCCGGTGTGGCGGTTGGCCCAGCGGTTGCCGATGCCCAGGACGAAGTCCGACTCGAGGAAGGTCGCGTTGCCGTAGCGGTGCGCGGTCTGGACGCCGACCATGCCGGCGGCCAGCTCGTGGTCGTCCGGGATGGTGCCCCAACCCATCAGGGTGGAGATGACCGGGACGTTGATCAGCTCGGCGAACTCGACCAGCAGGTCGGAGGCGTCGGCGTTGATGATGCCGCCGCCGGCGACGATCAGCGGACGCTCCGACTCGAGGAGGAAGCTCAGGGCCTTCTCGGCCTGGGCGCGGGTCGCGGTCGGCTTGTAGACCGGCAGCGGCTCGTAGGTCTCCGGGTCGAAGTCGATCTCGGTGAGCTGGACGTCGATCGGCAGGTCGATGAGGACCGGGCCGGGGCGGCCGGAGCGCATCAGGTGGAAGGCCTGCTGGAAGACGCCGGGGACCTGCGCGGCCTCCAGGACGGTCGTCGCGGCCTTGGTGACCGGCTTGGCGATGGTGGCGATGTCGACGGCCTGGAAGTCCTCCTTGTGGAGCTTCGAGACCGGGGCCTGACCGGTGATGCACAGGATCGGGATCGAGTCCGCGATCGCGGAGTACAGACCGGTGATCATGTCGGTGCCCGCGGGGCCGGAGGTGCCGATGCAGACACCGATGTTGCCGGCCTCGGCGCGGGTGTAGCCCTCGGCCATGTGGGACGCGCCCTCGACGTGGCGGGCCAGCGTGTGGCTGATGCCGCCGACGTTCTTGAGCTCGCGGTAGAAGGGGTTGATGGCCGCGCCGGGCACACCGAACGCGTTGGTGACGCCTTCGCGCTTGAGGATCTCAACGGCCGCTGCGGCGGCGGTCATACGGGGCATGGAGTGCTCCTGCTTCGGCCAGGCGGAGACGGGATCCGTTTCCGGTCGTTTCCGTAATGCGGAAATACTGTTCTGCTATACGGAAGCAATGTAGGCGCGGCGCCTGAGAGTCGTCAAGGGAGTCCCGAAGCGGCCCCCCGCGGCGACCTCCTGGGGGACGATGGGACGCGGGACGGCGGACCGGCGCCGGGGAGCGGGGACGAGGGGGCGGGGGCGGGTGGACGTGTCCGAAACGGTGCGGGTGGAGTGTCCGGAGTGCCGCACGACGCACCCGTACACCCCGCCCGCGTACCCCTGCGTCTGCGGCGCCCCCGTGGTGCCGCCGCTCGTCCCCGGGGCGCCCGGGGAGCCCGTGACGCACCGCAGCTGGGCGGACGAGTGGGTCAGGGTCCGCTGCGGGGCCTGCCGGCGCGAGGCCGACTGGCCCCAGCCCGAGCTGGGGTGCCCCTGCGGGACGGTGCTGCGGGTACGGGTACGGCCCCTGGACCCCGTGCAGCCCACGCCCTCCCCGGAGACCGGCCCGACCCGGCGGATCCCCCGGCCCGCGCCGGTCCCCGCCCCGGACGCGGCGCGGGAGCCGTACCGGCCGGTGACGATCAGGACCGCCCGGGACGCCGTCGACGCCGCCGCCCACTACCTGCGGTGGCTCGGCTTCCGGGACGTCGTACGACCCGAGGAGCGGCTCGCCGACGGCGTCGATCTGCGCGGCCCCGGCCTCGTCGCCCACGTCGACGCCACGACCCGGCCGGTCGAGCTGCGGGCCGTCGAATGCCTCTGGCTCAACGGGCTGAGCACCTCGTCCGCCGGGGCGGTGTTCGCGCTCGCCGGGTACGCGCCGGACGCCCGGTCGTGCGCCGAGGACGTCGGCGTCGCCCTCTTCGTCGTCGACCTCACCGGCACTCCGCAGCCCCTCAACACCCACGCCGAGGCCCTGCAGCGGCCCTGAGCGCGAGCGGCTGCCCAAAACCTCAAATCCAGCTCTGAATCCGGCCATTCGCGGGTGACGAGCCCCCTCCCCCGGGCACATCACTCCTGGGGGTGGTTGAAATGCCGACGGTGATGTGGTGGTGCATCGGTACGGCCTTCGCGCAGCTGCTGATCGCGGGGGCGCTGCTGCGCGCCGGCCGGGCCAGGCCCACGAAACTCGCGCCCTCCGCGCTCGCGCTGCTGCGCGGCGGCAACCGGGCCGCCGTCACCGTCGCGCTCGTCGCCCTGCACCAGCGCGGCGCGGTCGCCGCCGCCCGGCGCCGCACGATTCGCGCCAACGGCGGACCCGGCGCCACCCGCGACCCGCTCCAGCGCGGGGTGCACGCCTCCCTGCACCGCGCCATCGGCATCGGCGCCCTGGTGAACCGGCCCCGCACCCGGCAGGCCGTCGACGCGCTCCGCGCCGAGCTGGGCCTGGCCGGCCTGCTGCGCAGCCCCGGCCGCTGGCGCGCTGCCCGCATGCTGCTCGCCCTGGTACCGGTCACGCCGGCCGCCGGCCTCGCCGTGATCACCCTGCGCGGCGACGCCACCCCGCTGCCCTACGTGCTCGCCGCCGTGACGGCGCCGGTCGCGGTACTCCTCTGGCGGGTGCCGCCCACCACCGCCGAGGCCCGGCGCGCCCTGGCCGCCGAGCGGGCCCGCCACCCGCTGCCCGCACACCGCCGCGCGGCGACCGGCGAGACGGGGACGGCGGAGCGGATCCAGCTGTACGTGGCCCTGTACGGCGACGCCGCGCTCGCCCTCTTCTACCCGCACTTCGCCCGCGACGGCGGCCTGCTCGGCGGGGGCCGCGGCAACCCGGACGACGGCCTGCCGTGGAAGCGCGTCCACGCCGTCCCCAAGCTGCACCTGCGCGCGTACCGGGAACTCGGCGAGGGCGGCGACCACGGGGCGAGCTGCGGCGGAGGCGGAGGCGACTGACGACGGCCCGCACCGCGGGCGGCGAGGGCCCGCACCACCGCCGCACCACCGCCGCAGCGGCCGACGACGACCGGCCACCCGTCGGCCGGCCGGTGAAATGCGCCTGCCCGTCGGCGGTCTCCGGCGCGATACTCGACCCATGCGCATCCGCCCGGCCTCTTCCGCCGAACTCCCGCTGCTCCAGGACATCGAACGCGCCGCCGGCGAGCCCTTCCGCTCGCTCGGGATGACGGAGATCGCCGAGGACGACCCCCTCCCGACGGACGTCCTGGAGAGCTACCGCGCGGCGGGCCGGGCCTGGGTCGCGGAGCCGGACGGGGGCGCGGGCCCCGTGGCGTACCTGCTCGTGGACACCGTGGACGGCGCGGCGCACATCGAGCAGGTCTCCGTCCACCCCGCGGCGGCCCGGCGCGGCATCGGCCGGGCGCTCATCGAGCACGTGGCCGCCGACGCCGCGGCGCAGGGCCTGACGGCGCTGACCCTCACCACGTTCACGGACGTGCCGTGGAACGCCCCGTACTACGCCCGGCTCGGCTTCCGCACCCTCGCGGAGGCCGAACTGACCGACGGGCTGCGGGAGATCCGCCGCGCCGAGGCCGCGCACGGCCTGGACGTCTGGCCCCGCGTCTGCATGCGGCGCGACCTCGTACCCGCCCAGCGCGGGGGCTAGCCGGCCGTCCCGTACCGCTCCCGGAGCTCGATCTTCCGCACCTTGCCGCTCACCGTCATCGGGAAGTCGGTCAGGATCTCCACCCGCCGCGGGACCTTGTAGTGCGCGAGCCGGTCCCGGCAGAAGGCGGTGAGCTCCTCCAGGGTGGGCGGGTCGGCCGGATCCCGCGGGATCACACAGGCGAGGATCTCCTCGCCGTACTTCTCGTCCGGCACGCCCACCACCTGCACGTCCGCGATCTTCTCGTGGGCGTACAGGAACTCCTCGATCTCCCGCGGGTACACGTTCTCCCCACCCCGGATGATCATGTCCTTGATCCGCCCGACGATCTGGACGTACCCGTCCTCCCGCATCACCGCGAGGTCGCCGGTGTGCATCCAGCGCCCGGAGTCGATCGCCTCGGCGGTGCGCTCGGGCTCGTCCCAGTAGCCGAGCATCACGCTGTAGCCGCGGGTGCACAGCTCCCCCGCCTCGCCGCGCGGGACGGTGATGCCGGTCGCCGGGTCGACGATCTTCACCTCGACGTGCGGCATCGTGCGGCCGACGGTGCCGGTGCGGCGCTCCAGGTCGTCGTCGCGCCGGGTCTGCGTGGAGACCGGCGAGGTCTCGGTCATGCCGTAGCAGATCGACACCTCGGCCATGTTCATCTCGGCGACCACCCGCTTCATCACCTCCACCGGGCACGGCGAACCCGCCATGATGCCGGTGCGCAGCGAGGACAGGTCGTACGAGGCGAAGTCGGGCAGGTTCAGCTCGGCGATGAACATCGTCGGCACGCCGTACAGCGAGGTGCAGCGCTCCTGCTCGACGGCGCGCAGCGTGGCGGCCGGGTCGAAGGACGGCGCGGGGATGACCATGCACGCGCCGTGCGAGGTGGCCGCCAGGTTGCCCATCACCATGCCGAAGCAGTGGTAGAAGGGCACCGGGATGCAGACCCGGTCCTGCTCGGTGTAGGCGATCATCTCGCCCACGAAATAGCCGTTGTTGAGGATGTTGTGGTGGGAGAGGGTGGCGCCCTTCGGGAAGCCGGTCGTGCCCGAGGTGTACTGGATGTTGACCGGCTCGTCGCAGCTCAGCGCGGCCGGCCGCAGCTCGCCGACGTCGGCCGCGCGGGCGACGAGCGCGTCCCAGCTCGCGTCGCCGATGTACACGACCTCCCGCAACCGCGGGCAGTCGCCGCGCACGTGGTCGACGAGCGCCCGGTAGTCGCTGGTCTTGTGCGCGAGCGAGGCGACCAGGAAGGTGATCCCGGCCTGCCGCAGCACGTACGCCAGCTCGTGGGCGCGGTAGGCCGGGTTGATGTTCACCATGATCGCGCCGATCCGGGCGGTGGCGTACTGGAAGAGCACCCACTCCGGGCAGTTGACCGCCCAGATCCCGACCCGGTCGCCCTTCGCCACCCCGCTCGCGAGCAGCGCGTCCGCCAGCTCGTCGACGTCCGCGCCGAACTGCGCGTACGTCCAGCGGCGCCCGGACGGCACGTCGACCAGAGCCTCCCGGTCGGGCCAGGCGGCGACGGCCCGGTCGAGGTTGGCGCCGATGGTGTCGGCGAGCAGCGCGGTCCCGCTGGTGCCGTGCGCGTAGGACACAGTCGCAGGAATCCGGCTCATCGCAGCTCCCCCTCGTCGAATTCGACGCCCCCGCCCTCGGCGGTGCGCTCCCGCAGCTCGATCCGGCGGATCTTGCCGGACACGGTCTTCGGCAGGTCCGCGAACTCCAGCTTCCGGATCCGCTTGTACGGGGCGAGCACCGCGCGCGAGTGCGCGAACAGCGCCTTCGCGGTCTCCGGTCCCGGCTCCCAGCCGGCCGCGAGCACCACGTACGCCTTCGGCACGGCGAGCCGCAGCGGATCGGGCGCGGGCACGACCGCCGCCTCCGCGACCGCCTCGTGCTCGAGCAGCGCGCTCTCCAGCTCGAAGGGACTGATCTTGTAGTCGGAGGCCTTGAAGACGTCGTCGGCGCGCCCGATGTACGTGATGTAGCCGTCGTCGTCGCGGGAGCCGATGTCGCCGGTGCGGTAGTAGCCGCCGGCCATCGCCTCGGCGGTGCGCTCCGGGTCGCCGTGGTAGCCGGTCATCAGGCCGACCGGATCGGCGGACAGGTCGAGCGAGATCTCGCCCTCCTGCGCGCCCGGCTTGCCGGTGACGGGGTCGAGCAGCTCCACCCGGAAGCCGGGGCTCGGCCTGCCCATGGAGCCTTCCTTGAGCCGCTGACCGGGGCTGTTGGACACCTGGACGGCCGTCTCGGTCTGGCCGAAGCCGTCCCGGATGGTGACGCCCCAGGAGCGCCGCACGGCCTCGATGACCTCGGGGTTGAGGGGTTCGCCGGCCGCGACGACCTCGCGCGGCGGCGTCGCGAGCAGTGTCAGATCGGCCTGGATCAGCATCCGCCACACGGTCGGCGGGGCGCAGAAGCTGGTGACTCCGTTGCGGTCCATCTCGGCCATGAGGCGGGCCGGGTCGAAGCGCGTGTAGTTGTGGATGAAGACGGTCGCCTCGGCGTTCCAGGGGGCGAACAGGTTGGACCAGGCATGCTTGGCCCAGCCGGGCGAGGAGATGTTGAGGTGCACGTCGCCGGGCTTGAGCCCGATCCAGTACATGGTGGCCAGGTGGCCCACGGGGTACGAGGTGTGGGTGTGCTCGACGAGCTTGGGGCGGGCGGTGGTGCCGGAGGTGAAGTACAGCATCAGCGTGTCGTCGCCCTGGGTGACGCCGGTGGGCTCGAACGGCGCGCAGGCGCCGTACGCCTCCTCGTACGCGATCCAGTCCGCGACGCGCTCGCCGACCGCGATCGGGGTGTAGTTCCCCGGCACCTCGGCGAACTTGGCCGTGTCCTCGCTCCGCACGATCACGTGCCGGGCCCGGCCTCGCTCCACGCGGTCCCGCAGGTCGGCGGGGCCGAGCAGCGGGGTCGCGGGGATGACGACGGCGCGCAGCTTCATCGCGGCGAGCGCGGTCTCCCACAGCTCGACCTGGTTGCCCAGCATGACGACGATCCGGTCGCCGGGGCGGACGCCGAGCCCGCGGAGCCAGTTCGCGACCCGGTCGGAGGTCTCGGACAGCTCCGCGAAGCTCCGCCGGACCTCGCTGCCGTCCTCCTCGACGATGTGCAGCGCGGTGCGGTCGTTGTCCCGGGCGATGACGTCGAACCAGTCGAGCGCCCAGTTGAAGCTGCCGAGCCGGGGCCAGGCGAAGCCCTCGTACGCGGTCTCGTAGTCCTCGCGGTGCTGCAGCAGGAAGTCCCGGGCGGCCCGGAACCTCGTCGTCTCGCTGCGTTCCGACATGCGTCCTCCTCGTTCCGGACCGTTGCGGGGCCGATCCGGAACATCGTGTAATCAGTGACCCAGGTCTCACTACCCCCGTTCGGGGGTGGTCAGGGTGCTTCGTCGGTGTGTCGTGTGGAGGAATCGGCGTGATCGGACGGGACGGACGGCTCGGGTGGGACGCGCGCGAAGGTGCGGCGGAACTGCGCGGCGCGCTGCTGCGGCTGCGCCGCACGACCGGGCTCCCCGTCGCCTTCGGCGGTCTGCTGCACGCCGACGGCCGGCGGCTGCGGATCGCCGAGCTGAGCGGCGCGGCGACGGCGGCCCTGGACGGCCTGGCGATCTCGACGGGCAGCGGGCTCGGCGGGAAGTGCCTGGCGCTCTCGCGGCCGTGCGCGGTGACGGACTATCCGTCCGCGCGGCACATCACGCACGAGTACGACGGACCGGTCTCGGCGGAGGGCCTGCGCTCGGTGATCGCGGTGCCGGTGGTCGTCCGGCGCAAGGTGCGGGGCGTGCTGTACGGGGCGCTGCGCGACGCCCTGCCGATCGGCGAGCGCGTCTTCGACGCGGCGGTGGCGGCGGCGCGGGACGTGGAGCAGGCCCTCGCGGTGCGGGACGCGGCGCCTGCCCGGGAGGCGGGCGCCCCGTCGTGGGACGAGGTGCGGCGGGCCCAGGGGGAGCTGCGGGACCTGGCTCCGCAGGTCGACGACCCGGAGCTGCGGGAACGGCTCCTGGCGGTGTGCGGCCGGCTTGCCTCGGCGGCCCCGCCGCCGGACCCGCGGCCGGCCGTGGCGCTGGCCCCGCGGGAGCGGGACGTGCTGGCGGCGGTGGCCACGGGCGCGACGAACGCGGTGGCGGCGGAGCGGCTGGGCCTGCGCCCGGAGACGGTGAAGGCGTACCTGCGCTCGGCGATGCGCAAGCTGGGCGCGCACACCCGGCTGGAGGCGGTGGTGACGGCGCGGGCGGCGGGGGTCCTCAGGTAGCGAACCGCACGTGGGGGTCGGGGACGAGGACGCCGAGGGTGTGGGCGGCCTCGGCCTCGAGGGCGTCCCGCCCGGCGGCGGAGAGCGGCCGGAACGGCTCGACGACGATCTCGGTACGACCGCCGTCGTCCTCCATCCGCCAGATGCCGGCGAGGAACCCGTCGACGAGGAAGGTGCGGTGCGCCTGGTTCCCCGTCCAGGTGCGGCTGCGGTACTCGGGCGGGACGACGCGGCTGCGGTCGGCGTGCGAGAGCAGCAGGTTGTCGAACTCGGGCAGGAAGCGCGGCGGGGCGGGGGCGTCCGGGTCGGGCCGCGGCGCGTCGGGCAGGTCGAAGAGCTCGGTGCCGTCCTCGTCCCGGAAGGCCAGCAGCTCGGGCCGGAGCCGCTCGAAGACCGGGCGCGTCCGGGTCAGTCCCGACCAGGTCTGGAAGTCCTTGACGGAGGCGGGCCCGAAGGCGGCGAGGTAGCGCCGTACGGTCTCGTCGGGCGCGGGCGGCGGGTCGGCCACGGGCCGCCCGAACCACTGCTCGGCGGTGGTCAGCTCGACCTGGCCGCTGCGCCCCCAGAGCCCGCGCGGGGTGACCTGGACCAGCGGCAGCAGGATGCGGGCGGCGACGGTGAGCGCGAGCGGGTCGGCGTCGGGCCACTCGGCGAGCAGCAGCGTCCGGAGCTCCTTGACGGACCGGGGCGCCTCCTCGACGGACTCCCGGCTGAGCGCGGTGAGCCGGTCGAGGTCGACCCCGACGAGCCCCTTCCGGAAGCCCTTCAGCTCCCGTTCGGGCCCGCCGGCCTGCATGAGGGGCCGCAGGGCGAGGCAGTCGTCGGCGGTGTGGGTGTGGATGGTCGACCGCATGGTGACGAGCCGCGCGACGGCCCGGGACTCCATGAGCGAGGACAGCTCCTCGGGCCGGAACCCTTCGATGCGGGCGGCGAGCGCGTAGTACGGCGGCTTGGTGTTCTGCGCCTGGAGACCGACGAGGTGCCGCACGGCGTCGACGGCGGGGAGGGACTGCCTCCGGAGCAGGAACTGCCGGTCGAGGGTGGCCCGGTTGAGGGCGCGACGGCTGAGGACGGGCTGAGCGTGGGCGGCCATGGAGACGAAGCTACGGGCAGTAGCGGACAGATCCGGTCCGCGAACCGAGAAGTCTTGCCCGCACCACAGTGCGGAGCGTGGCCGACGCCGCGGAAAAAGCCCCCGGTTATCCTGCTCCGAGACGCCGATCACCGTACCCGCGGAGGTGAATCCCACGATGTCGGAGCGCCGCCCCCGGGCCTCGCTGTCCCCCCTGAAGCACTCCTGGCGCCGCCAGACGGAGCCCGAGCACTCCTCGGACGCGGAGGAACAGGCGCAGGAGGGCCCGCAGCGGAGCGTGGTGCAGGCGTCGCTGTACCGCGACGGCCGGCGAGTATCCTCCCCGACCACGCTCGCGGAGACGTTCCGGCAGCTGCGGGAGCAGCCGGAGGGCATGGCGTGGATCGGCCTGCAGCACCCCACGGAGGAGGAACTGCACTCCCTGGCGGCCGAGTTCGACCTGCACGAGCTGGCGGTCGAGGACGCGATGGAGGCCCACCAGCGCCCGAAGCTGGAGCGCTACGGCGACACGCTGTTCGTCGTCCTGCGCGCGGCCCGCTATCTGGACGCCCAGGAGGAGGTCGACTTCGCCGAGCTGCACGTCTTCGTCGGCCCCGACTTCGTCATCACGGTCCGCCACGGGGCGGCCCCGGACCTCTCGGCGGTCCGCCGCCGCATGGAGGAGAACCCGGAGCTGCTGGCGCTGGGCCCGGAGGCGGTCCTGTACGCGATCCTGGACGCGGTGGTGGACGGGTACGCCCCCGTGGTCGCCGGCGTCCAGAACGACATCGACGAGATCGAGACCGAGGTCTTCGGCGGCGACCCGGCGGTCTCCCGCCGCATCTACGAACTCTCCCGCGAGATGGTCGAGTTCCAGCGCGCCACCCGCCCCCTGGTGGGCATGCTGCACGGCCTGATGGCCGGCTTCGCGAAGTACGGCACGGACGAGGAACTCCAGCGCTACCTGCGCGACGTGGCCGACCACGTCACCCACACCAGCGAACGCGTCGACGGCTTCCGCCAGGCCCTCAGCGAGATCCTCACGGTCAACTCCACCCTGGTCAGCCAGCAACAGAACGCCGAAATGCGCGCCCTGGCCGAAGCCGGCTTCGAACAGAACGAGGAGATCAAGAAGATCTCCGCCTGGGCGGCGATTCTCTTTGCTCCCACGCTCGTGGGAACCGTCTACGGCATGAACTTCGACTCGATGCCGGAGCTCCACTGGGGCCTCGGATACCCCTTCGCGATCGGCCTGATGGGGGCGGTATGCGTCAGTCTGTACGCCATCTTCAAGCGCCGGGACTGGCTCTAGGAGGCGACCGCCTCACACACAGCACACACCTGCGCCATCAAGCCCGCCCGCCGGCCCGTTCACCGTCCCCTGCACGTCTCACCGAGTAGGACGGCGCGGGGCCGCGACCGGTCCCCGGTTCCGGTCGCGGCCTCACGGGGGTGAAGTGGGGTCATCGATCAGCAGCAGCCACCGGCGGTGACCGTGGTCGTTCCACCCGCCTGGGCGCCGGCGGTGGCCGGGCTGGAACAGCACGTGCCGGCCTGCTGCTTGGCCAGGGTGTCGGCATCGGCCTTGACGACGTACACCTCCCACGGCTCACGGCCTGGGCCGTGGACCCACACCTTGTCCTGGAGGGCGTAGCAGCAGGTGGTGTCGGTCTCCTCCGTGGTGACGAGACCTTCCTGGGCCAGCCTGGCGGTGGCTGCGTGGACGGCTTCGGAGCTGTCGACCTCGACGCCGAGGTGGTCCAGGCGGGTGTCCTCGCCGTCGGCGCCTTCGATGAGGACGAGCTTGAGCGGCGGTTCGGCGATGGCGAAGTTGGCGTAGCCGTCGCGGAGCTTGGCCGGCTCGGCGCCGAAGAGCTTGGTGTAGAAGGCGACGGATGCCGAGAGATCGGGGACGCGCAGGGCGAGCTGTACACGAGTCATGACGAACCTCCTGCTGTGAGTGTGTGGTGGGGGCAGGTCAGCAGCCGCCGGAGGTGGCCGGGGACCCGACGCCGAGCTGGATGAGCGCGGGGGCGGGGGCGCAGCAACCGCCCTCGGCCGCCTCGTCGGTCTGCGGCTGGTCGAAGAGGCCGGCGCCGCCGCACACTCCGGTCTCCGGGAGGACGAGCTCGACGCGCTCGGCCGACTCCCGGTCGCCCGCGATGGCGGCGACGACGGAGCGGACCTGCTCGTAGCCGGTGAGGGCGAGGAAGGTCGGGGCGCGGCCGTAGGACTTCATACCGACGAGGTAGACGCCCTGTTCGGGGTGGGACAGCTCGTTCACGCCGTGGGGGTAGACCGTGCCGCAGGAGTGCTGGTTGGGGTCGATCAGCGGGGCGAGCTCGACCGGGGCCTGGAGGCGCTCGTCGAGACCGAGACGGAGCTCGGAGAGGAAGGAGAGGTCGGGGCGGAAGCCCGTGAGGACGATGACCTCGTCGACCGGGTCGAGCCGGCGGCCGTCCTCGGCCACGAGGACCAGGCGGTCGCCGTCGCGCTCGATCGCCTCCGTACGGAAGCCGGTGACAGCGTCCGCGTGACCCTCGTCCACCGCCGCCTTCGCGGCGAGACCCAGTGCGCCGCGGGCGGGAAGCTGGTCGGCCGTACCGCCGCCGAAGGTGGAGCCGGAGATGCCCCGGCGCAGGATCCACACGGCCCTCGTCCCCTCCTGCTCCCGGGCGAGGTCCGCCAGCGCGGCGAGCGCGGTGAAGGCGGACGCGCCGGAGCCGATGACAGCCGTGCGCCTGCCCGCGTACCGGGCGCGGACGGACGGGTCCTTGAGGTCGGGCACGCGGTAGGTGACGCGGTCGGCGGCGGCCTTCTCCCCGAGGGCGGCGAGGCCGGACGCTCCTGCCGGGCTCGGGGTGGACCACGTGCCGGAGGCGTCGACCACCGAGCGGGCGAACAGCCGCTCCTCACGGCCGTCGGCGTAGGCGACGTGGACGACGAACGGCTGGGCCTCGCGGTCGGCGTCCACGATCCGGTCGCGGCCGGCGCGCGAGACGCCGGTGACCGTTGCGCCGGTGCGGACGCGGTCGCCGAGGACGTCGGCGAGCGGCTGAAGGTACTTCTCCGCCCAGTCGCCGCCGGACGGGTAGGTCTTCGCGTCGGGCTTCACCCAGCCGGTGGCGGCCAGGAGCTTCTCGGCGGCCGGGTCCGTGACCTCACCCCACGTGGAGAAGAGACGGACGTGGGCCCACTCGCGTACCGCCGCACCAGCCGCCGGTCCGGCCTCCAGGACCAGCGGTTCGAGGCCGCGCTCGACGAGGTGGGCGGCGGCGGCCAGGCCCGCGGGCCCGGCCCCGATGACCACGACGGGCAGCTGGTCGGTGGCGGTGGTGTTCACGACGATTCCCCTTTGTTTCGACATCTGTCGATCTCTTGCGCTGCAAGCATGGCACCTGGATCGACACCCGTCAACATAGACATTCATCGAAATGAATCGCGCGTCGAGCACCCCTTGGGCGGCTGCTTCGACATGTGTCAACATAGATGCATGTCGAATGTCACCGCGCTGCCGCTCCTTGAGCCCGCCGAGGCCGCCCCCTGCTGCCCGCCGCTCACCGAGCGCCCGTTGAACGCCGAGGAGGCCGAGCGGACCGCCAAGATGTTCAAGGCCCTCGGCGATCCGGTCCGGCTGCGCCTGTTCTCGGCGGTCGCCTCGCACGAGGGCGGCGAGGCGTGCGTCTGCGACATCTCCGACGTCGGCGTCTCCCAGCCGACCGTCTCCCACCACCTGAAGAAGCTGAAGGAGGCAGGGCTGCTCTCCTCCGAGCGGCGCGGCACCTGGGTCTACTACCGCGTCGAGCCCGCCGTCCTCGCCGCCATGGGCGCGCTCCTCACCAAGGCCGCCGCCTCATGAGACGGCAGCGTGGCCGCATGCCCGCCGGCACTTTCCGGGACCGGGCAGTACTCAGCGCAGCGACTCGGCGATCGCCCGGGCGGCTTCTCGGGCCGGCCGGCCGACGCCGATGAGAGTGGCGGAGGCGGGGCCGGTCCAGTCGCCGTAGCCGAGCAGGTGGAGGCGGGGCTCGCCGATCGCCCGGGTGCCGGCCGTGGGGATGTGACGGCCAGGGCCGCGCAGGCCGAGTGGGGCGAGGTGGGAGAGGGCCGGGCGGAAGCCGGTGCACCAGATGATCGCGTCGGCCCCGGTGGCCGTGCCGTCGGCCCACTCCACCCCGGTCCGAGTGAGGCGGGTGAACATCGGCTGGGCCTTGAGCAGGCCGGCATCGCGGGCTTCGCGTACGGGCGGGACGGCGACGATGTCGCCGCGGGAGGCGACGCCGCCGGTGTCGGTGCGGCCTTCGTCGAGGGCTCGGCGGCGGGCGGTTGCGTGGTCGAAGAGGGCGCGGCCGTCGATGTCGTCGGCGAGGTAGCGCGGCTCGCGCAGGGTGACCCAGGTCAGGTCGGTGTCGTACGCGAGGTCGGCGGCGATCTGCGCGCCGGAGTTGCCCCCGCCGACCACGATCACCCTCCCCCGAGGGCTTCGCCCTGGGGGGACCCCCGGTCCGGCGAAGTCGCGCGGGCCGGCGTACTCGACCGTGTGGAGCTGGGTTCCCTGGAAGGCCGTACGCCCGGGGACGGCGGGGACGAAGGGGCGTGACCAGGTGCCGGTGGCGCTGATGGCCGCCCGTCCCCGCCACGTACCGGAGTCGGTCTCGACCCGCAGGAGTGCGCCGTCGCGGTGCACGCCGGCCACGCGGACGGGGCGGTGGACGGGAAGCTCGTACCGCTGCTCGTAGTCGGTGAGGTAGTCGACGACGTGGGCCGCATCCGGGTACGTCTCGCCCGGCTGCGGCGGCATCAGCCGACCCGGGAGTGATGAGAACGCAGCCGGGGAGAACAGGTGGAGCGAGTCCCAGGTGTGCTGCCAGGCCCCGCCGGGGCTCGGCTGGGCGTCGAGGATGACGAAGTCCAGACCGAGGCGGCGCAGGTGGTAGCCGGCGGCGAGCCCGGCCTGGCCGCCGCCGATCACCACGACGTCCACGGCCTGGGTCACTCGGCGTCCGTCTTCCCGCGCATGAAGATGACCGCGACCAGCGCCAGGCCGACAGCCGCTCCGATGATCTGCGTGCCGATGAATGCGGGCACGGAGGCGGGGGCGATGCCCGCGAAGGTGTCGGTGAAGGCGCGGCCGATCGTCACCGCCGGGTTCGCGAAGGACGTGGACGAGGTGAACCAGTAGGCGGCGCCGATGTACGAGGCGACCGCGACGGGCGCGAAGCGGAGCCGGTCGGTGCGGGCCAGGCCGAAGATCAGCAGGATCAGGCCGGCGGTCGCCACGACCTCGCCGAGCAGGAGGTTCCCTGCCGAGCGGTCGTGCGTGGACCACTTCACCAGCGGCTCGCCGAACATCGCGTCCGCCAGGATCGCGCCGAGGATCCCGCCGACGATCTGGGACGGGACGTAGACGGCGAGTTCGCGGCCCGTCACACCCGCGCCGCCGCGGCGGGCGGTCCACCACTCGGCGAGGCTGACGGCCGGGTTGAAGTGGGCGCCGGAGACCGGGCCGAGGAGGGCGATGAGCACGCCGAGGCCGAAGACCGTGGCGGTGGAGTTGGCGAGCAGCTGCAGTGCCACGTCGTCGGTGAGGTCCGTGGCCTGGATGCCGGACCCGACGACGATCGCCACCAGGGCGGCGGTGCCGACCAGCTCGGCGGCCGCGCGGGCGGCGAGCGGGGTACGGGGCGGGGTGGCGCCGGGTGCGGGCCGCGGCGACGGGGCGATGGCTACGACGTCGCTCGCAGCGGGCTCGGTGGCGGTCACGGGCAGGTACTCCTCGGCAGGTGAGGCGAGAGGCTACGGGCAGGCTCTCTTGGCGTCGGCGTTGGCGCGGGCGGCTGCGGCCAGGTCGGCGAACTGACCGGCCAGGGCCTCGATGACGTCCGGCTTGAGCCGGTAGTAGGTGAACCTGCCGCACGGCTCCGTCTCGACGACCCCGGCCTCGCGCAGCACTCTCAGGTGGTTGGAGAGGTTGGTCTGCTTGGCACCGGTCTCCTCCACGAGGTGGGTGGTGCACAGCGTCTCGCGGGCGAGCAGGCTCACGATCTGGAGGCGCAGGGGGTCACCCAGCACCCGAATCAGATCAGTATCGACTGACGTCATCATGGGCTGATACTGTCACATCACCCGGAGCTGATACCAGTCTGGGCTGACCTCTTTGGACCCAGGGGGTTCTCGCCATGACCGCGTCCTCGCACCCGTCCAGGCCGCCGACATCGTGATCACGATGGGCTGCGGCGACGCCTGCCCCGTCTTCCCCGGCCACCGCTACCTGGACTGGCCGGTCCCCGACCCCGACGGCCCCGATCGCCGTCGTGCGTGAGATCCGCGACGCCCTCGACGCCCGGATCACCGCCCTGCTGGACACCCTTCCGTCCCGCTCCTGAACCGTTCCGTCCCCCGCACCGTCCCTGCCCCCAAGGAAGAACCGATGACCGCTCCGCTCGCCTCCGTGCTCTTCGTCTGCGTCCACAACGCCGGCCGCTCCCAGATGGCCGCCGGGTTCCTGCGCCACCTGGCCGGCGACCGCGTCGAGGTCCGCTCCGCGGGCTCTCTCCCGGGCGACCGGATCAACCCCTCCGCCGTGGCCGCCATGGCCGAGCTGGGCATCGACATCTCCGAGCAGAAGCCCAAGGTCCTCACCACCGAGGCCGCCCAGGCGTCGGACTACATCATCACCATGGGCTGCGGCGACGCCTGCCCGTACTTCCCCGGCAAGACCTACCTCGACTGGCAGCTGGAAGACCCCGCGGGCCAGGGCGTCGAGGCCGTCCGCCCCATCCGCGACGAGATCAAGACCCTCATCGAGGGCCTGATCGCCGACATCGACGCCAAGAAGGCGTGACCGGCGTGAGCGACATCGACCGGACCGACGGCATACGCGACGTCGTCATCATCGGCTCCGGCCCCGCCGGATACACCGCCGCCCTCTACACCGCCCGCGCCCAGCTCAAGCCCCTGCTCTTCGGCAGCTCGATCTTCGTCGGCGGCTCGCTCACCACGACCACCGAGGTCGAGAACTTCCCCGGATTCCCCACCGGCGTCGACGGCCCCGACCTCATGGACAACATGCGGGCCCAGGCCGAACGTTTCGGCGCCGAGATGATCGACGACGATATCGTCGAAGTCGACCTCACCGGCGACATCAAGCTCCTCACCGACTCCGCCGGCACCGTCCACCGCGCGAAGACGGTGGTCATCGCCACCGGCTCCGGCTACCGCAAGCTCGGCCTCCCGAACGAGGACGAGCTCTCCGGCCGCGGCGTCTCCTGGTGCGCGACCTGCGACGGCTTCTTCTTCCGCGACCGCGACATCGTCGTGGTCGGCGGCGGCGACACCGCCATGGAGGAGGCCACCTTCCTCACCCGCTTCGCCCGCTCGGTCACCGTCGTCCACCGCCGCTCCACCCTGCGCGCCTCCAAGGCCATGCAGAACCGCGCGTTCGCCGACGACAAGATCTCCTTCGCCTTCGACAGCGAGATCGCGGAGATCAAGTCCGAGAACGGCATGCTCGCCGGCGTCGTCCTGCGCGACACCTTCACCGGCAAGACCCGCGACCTCGACGCCACGGGCCTGTTCATCGCCATCGGCCACGACCCGCGCACCGAGCTCTTCACCGGCCAGGTCGACCTCGACGACGAGGGTTACATCACGGTGGAGTCCCCCTCCACCCGCACGAACCTCCCCGGCGTCTTCGCCGCCGGCGACGTCGTCGACCACACCTACCGCCAGGCCATCACCGCCGCCGGTTCCGGCTGTCAGTCCGCGCTCGACGCCGAGCGCTACCTCGCCGCCCTCTCCGACAAGACCCCGGCCGCGGTCACAGCCTGACCGACGGCGCCCCTGCGCCCGGGAGGGCGCGGGACCCGGTCTGTCGAGCGTCGTCGCCGTCGCCCGGGCCCACAGGGCCAAGGCGACGGCGACGGCCGGCACGGAGGGCGGCGG
This sequence comes from Streptomyces solicamelliae, assembly GCF_045348655.1. NCBI lineage: Bacteria > Bacillati > Actinomycetota > Actinomycetes > Kitasatosporales > Streptomycetaceae > Streptomyces > Streptomyces solicamelliae. The sequence continues at coordinate 5,783,711 of NZ_CP160404.1, read as the reverse complement.
ACTGATCGTGCGGGTGGTGTTCTAGGACGCCGTACGACGGACGCGCAGTCGGCTGCGCAGCCGCGCGAGCTGTTCGCCGTCCTCGGCCATGACCCCTTCGAAGTACACCCAGTCCGTCGCTCCCGGGTCGGAGACGTGCAGCAGGTTCTCCAGGGCGTCGTAGTGCGTCGTCGGGTAGCGGACGACGCGACGTACCACCTCCTTGAGGATGTGAAGACTGCTCAGGCTCTGGTCGCCTTCGAGGAGGAGGATCTCGCCCTCCTTGCCGGACAGGTACGCGGTCAGGTCGCCGGCGAGTCTCGTGTAGTGGGTGTTGTGCGCGTAGAGGCCGAGGACGTCCCGGTGGGTGAAGCGGCGGCGGCGGCGTTCGCCGACCTGGAAGCCGAGAGCGTCCGTCATACCGAGTACCAGGTCAGCCGTCGGCACACCGGACTCGCCCGCCAGGGACGGCGAACCGAGGAAGTCGCCCAGGCGATCCAGGTGTTCGCGCGGGTCGTTCAGCTCCTTGTCGTACCAACTGCGCGCCGCGGTCTTCCGGTCCACGTTCCGCCGGGCCCAGCGGACCGCTGCGCCGGACGTCTCCACCTCGTACGGTCCCGGCGGCCGTCCGGTGTAGATGTCGACGAGCCCCCGCACGGCGTCCCTGGCAACCGGTCGGGGGCACTCGGCGTGCGGGCCGACGAGAACATCGGGCTTGAGGATGACGACAGCGTCGGAACGGGGGGTCATCACCCCTCCTCCCCATGGTCCGTGGTCTGCGCGAGGCGCTCGACGACGAAGTCGAGCAGGCCGAGCAGGCGCTCGAGGTCGGTCGTGTGCAGCGCGTCGTACAGGCCGATGCCGAACGCCCGCGGATCGGCGGGATCGGTGAGCCCGTAGGCGAGATGGTTCGTCTCGAGGAACCGGCCCGTCGCGGCAACCACGCGGGGCGCCAGGGAGGTGGCCAGCCGGATCGTCAGCTCACCGCCGCCTCCGGGCACGGGAGGAACGATCCAGTCACGGGTGGCCGCCCAGTCGACGACCAGGGCGCGGCGGGCCGCACGCTCGGCAGCCGCCCGCGCGGTGTCACTCTCCGCCAGGGCGCGTACGGCGTGCGCGAACATGATCAGGTCGCCGGCACCGACCGCCCTCCCGGCCGAGTCGAGGACGCGGGTCAGTCCGGGTGAGACCGCCGAGGCCCGGGGTGACAGGACGGCCACGGTGAGGCCGACTCCCACCCCGAGCAGTCCGCTGGGGCAGAGGAACGCGACGTCGGCCCTGTCCGGCCCGGCCCCGGTGAGCACATCGGCCGTGCCGGACAGCTCCGCGGCGAGCCAGGTTCCCTCGGGGGCGGCGTCGAGCCGCTCCCGCCATCGCGGCTCCTCGCGGGCCACCACGGCGAGCGGCGGCGGCGCGTCGGCCCGCCGGGGGCCCGCGGCGGCGGTCCGCCAGGCCTCGGCGACCGGTCCGGAGCCGGCCACGTCGAGGCCGGCGGCCCACGGCTGGGCGGCGGTGGCCTGGCACAGCTCCGCCGGGGTCGCGGCCACGACGGCGAGCGCGTGGCCGTCCGGCACCTGGAGCAGCGACCGGGTCTCGGCGAGGACCGATGCGCGGAACTCGATGAGGTGACGGTCCTCCGGCCGACGGCCGAGCAGCACCGAACCGGTGCTGTGCAGGGCCGCGATCCGGGCCGGCGGCACGGGTACGGCCGCCGCGCCGAGCCGGGGCTCGCCCGGCACCAGATGGTCCGGTATCTCGTGCAGGGAGAGCATGGGGAGGCTGAGGAGAGTGCTCATGTCAGCCCAGTTTCCGGTCGACGACGCGCCGCAGGTACGGGCCGACTACGGCGCCGGGGGCGTGGTCGACCACGGTGCGCAACCGCTCCCTGATCTCGGCCAGTGCCGCGGGCAGGTCCTCCTCGTGCTCGGTGAGCAGTTGCGCGAGGCGGGACCTGAGCCGGGGTTCCGGACCGCCCCGCTCCAGCAGCCGGACGAGCCACTTGGGCGCCGGGTTGGTCTCCCCGTCGAGGGCGAGCACCAGGCGTGCGACGTGGGCGACGGCCTCCCGGAACATCCAGGACGCCGAGGCGTCGTTGCCCTCGGCCAGCTCGCCCTCGACATCGGTGAGCCGGTTGACGGCGGCGACGGCCTGGACGTTGACGTGGTACTCGGCCAGCCGGTCGGTGCCCGTCGACCGGCGCAGCTGCTCCAGCCGTTCGCCGCCGCGCAGCGGGACGCCGGTGCGCAGGCGGTGCAGCACCTTCAGATCGTTCTGGCTCTCCAGCTGGACGATTCCGCTGTCGGCCGAGAGCGCGGTCAGGCATTCCCGGAAGGAGCGTGCCAGTTCCTCGATCCCGGAGGGTTCCAGGACGGAGAGGCTGATCTCCCGACCGTCGAGCACGGCGACGGTGCCGCTCTTCTCGCCCTTGCGGACCGTGGTGTCGGATCCGACGACCGGGGCCGCGTCGCCGCCCAGGAAGTAGACGTCCAGGTCGGAGTTGCGGTTGGCCAGTCCGTCGACGACCGAGCCGGCGACGAACAGCACGCCGTCCTCGGGGTGTCCGACGGCCGCGAGTGCCGTCCGCGCCACGGTGTCGAGGAACGACGGAGAGAGGTTCGGTGTCTCACGGGAGAGGTTCAGCACGTCTTTCTCTTCTCTCTGCGCAGGCGGCAGCGCCGCCCGAATGATGCGAGGACGGCCCGGTTCAGCGCACTGTCCTCGGTGTGCTGCTCGAAGTGCCACTGGATGCCGAGGACGTACCGTTCGGGCCAGTCGAGGCTGACGGCCTCCGGCACCCCGTCGGGGGCCCGGGCCTCGATGCGTACGTGGGCCGGGAGGGCCGAAACGATCTGGGAGTGCTGCGAGTTGACGGGCGCGGTGGTCCCGGCGAGGGATCCGGGGATGCCGTCGAGCAGTCCGCCCGGGCGGATGTGCACAGGGTGGGCGTCCGCCCACCGGTCGCCGCCCGGCGCCCCGGGGGTGAAGCGGTGCACCGCCGCCTCGGGGCCCTCGGCGTCTCTCAGGTGCGCGCCGGCCGCGACGGCGATCTCCTGCATGCCCCGGCAGCTCCCGAGGACCGGCAGGTCCGGCAGCTCGCGGGCGCGGTGCAGCAGGGCCAGGGCGGCGGCGTCCCGGTCGGGGTCGTACTCCCGCCCCTCGACCTCCTCGTCGGGCTCGCCCCAGAAGCGGGGGTGCACGAACGACCCGCTGCCCGGCAGGACGAGCCCGTCGAGGTCGCCCAGGGTCCCGGCGGCGGCTTCGGCGGGTGGCACGATGAGCGGCAGAACGCGGGCGTATCGCAGCAGGCTGTCGGCCAGGACGTCGTTGACCCTGGAGTAACTGGTGCCGTTGGCACGCCGTTTGCGGCAGGCGAGCACGCCCACGACGGGCAGGTCGGCGTCCGGGCCGTCCGGTCGGGACGAGTCGTGACGGTGCGTCAGATGGGATGCCACGTGGTTCTACCGTCCGACCAGCCGGCCGAGTTCGTCGAGGATCGCGGGAATGGCGCGCGGGTCCGGCGCGGTCACGACGACCGCCACCTCGTTCTCCGGCGAGGGCCACTCGACGGCCATCCGTACGGCAGGGTGCTCTTCGAGGCGGGCAAGCAGCGCCGGGAGGTCGCTGTCGCCCGGCACGGGCAGGAGGCGCATGGCCGCGGTGGTCACGAAGGGGGCGGGCCGCGGCAGTGCGCCGTCCGCGAGTGTCTCGACGAGCGCGCGGTACGGCTGGGCCGCGCCGCCGGTGGCGAGGGGCACGAGATGGGAGTTGATCAGGTCGCCGCCGAGACGGGCCCCGACCTCGAGCACGACGGGGCCCGCCGTCGAGTACCGCAGGTCCACATGGAAGCCGCCGGTCTCCATGCCGACCGCCCGGATCGCCCGCTCGGTCGCCTCGTGCACCTTCGCGAGCCGCTCCGGGGAGAGCGCGGAGGGGACGACCGTCGTGGTGGTGCGCAGCTCCGCCTCCTCCAGGGTCTTGTCGGACACGGCGAGGATCACCACGTCGCCGTCGTGGACGAGGCCGGAGACCGAGTGCTCGCTGCCGTCGACGAACTCCTCGACGAGGAAGGCGTCGGAGTCCTCGTAGTTGAGGGACGTCAGCTTCATGAGGTCGTCGGGATCCGTGTCCGCCTCGATCACGGTGGAGCCGCGGCCGCCCGAGGAGTGGGCGAGCTTGAAGATCAAGGGGAGTCCGAGCTCCCCGATCGCCGCCTTCAGCTCCTCGGGCGTGCTCCCGCCGCGCCACCGGGGGTTGAGACCGTGCGGTTCGAGCGCCCGGCGCTGCGCGGTCTTGTCCAGGCAGACGGCGGCGGCCGTGTCGCCGGGCCCGCGCAGTCCGAGCCCCGCCGCCACCTTGGCGGCGATGTCCACGTACCTGTCACCCCAGCACAGGACCGCGGCGGGCGTGTGCCCGGCGTCCCGCGCCTGCTCCAGGGCCCGGGCCGCCACGGCCTCGGCCGGCTCGGAGCGGGAGAACGCGGCGATGCGGTCGTCGGGCAGCCCGGTGTGGCCGAGGCCGGTGTCCGAGTGGACGTAGACGGCGTGGCCCAGTTCGGCCGCGGCGTCGATCTCGGCCCGCCACTCGGGATCGGGCCGGCGCAGGCCGAGGTAGAGCACCGAACGGGAGACGGTCATGTGGGGTTCCTTAGGTGAGTCGGTCGGGACGGAGGGAGCGGGTGGCACAGGGCAGGGTTCACGCGGCGGGATTCACCGGGCGGGATTCACGGGCGAGCTTCACGAACGGGCCTCACAGCGCGGCCGCCGCCGGCGCGTACCGCTGCTGGTACCAGGTGTTGCCGAAGTCCGAGACGACGGGACCGGACCGGGCCCGCTCCGAGCGGCGCGCGTGCGCCTGGTACAGGCTCTGCAGGACCTGCCCGATGGCGATGGCGGCGCGCAGCTCCGGGATCCCGTACACCTCGCCGTCCGTGCGCATCAGCCGGAAGTCGTGCAGCCCGGGCCGATGGGCACCCGCCAGGGTCAGGCCGAGCGGGACGCGGATGGCGTGCCGTACCCCGTTCGCGACATGGCCCTGGTGGTGGTGGGACGTCCACTCCGTCATGTCGGGCATGGTCGGAGCGTAGAACCAGTCGCGGCCCTCGAAACTCGGGTCGTCGCTCACGCCGCTGGCGTGCGGCATGAAGTGCCATCCGTTCCAGCGCATCCGGGCGGCGATGGCCCTGATCACCTGCGGCAGTTCCTGCGGGGCCTGGTCGAAGCGGCGGGTGAAGTCCTGGCCGGGCACCACGCAGCAGTAGTAGTCGCTGGTCTTCCAGTGGCCGGGTTCGGTGCTGCGCAGCGCGACGAGCCGGGCCAGCGCGGTGATGTCGCGGGGGCCGCGGGACATCCCGACGTGGGACCCCGTCGCCTCCGTGCCGGCCTGCACGAGATCGTGGATCACTTCCTCGAGACCGGTGGTGAAGCCGCCCGAGGCGGGAGAGTGCAGCGCGGGCATCGACTCCGACCAGGCGTCGACGAGTCCGTCCGGTCGGGAGAGGTCCGCGAGCGGCAGGAGTTCCGCCACCCGCGCGGCGAAGGCGGCCGGCAGGTCGGCGGCGGTCACCGGGCGGTCGAGGAACCGCTCCTGCTTGTTGATCGTCATGGCCTGGACCGTGCGGTAGATCTGCGGGCCTCGCTCGAGCTTTCGGGGGCGCAGCTCCTTCGCCTGTGCCGCAAGGACGAAGAGGCGGTCCACCAGGGGCAGTTCCCCGACCGACGGGTCGACCTCGCCGTCGTACGAGGCGATCTTGGCGCGTATGAAGGTCTCCAGCCGCTCGGCCGTCAACTGGGTCCCGCTGAACTCCTCGGTTCTGGAGGGTGTTCCGGAGGCGATGAGGGCGGACATGCAGACGACGAAGGCGGCGTCGTGGGACGTCCAGTGCTCGACCGCCACTCCGCTGATGCCGTTGAGCCGGCACTTGTCGGAGTCGGCCGAGACCGACTTGCCGATCAGATTGCCGTGTTCCCGGCCCAGGTTGGTGTAGCAGTGGGGGCCGATGTAGACGCGCATGGGCCCCACGTGGTCGAGCGTGGTGCGCAGATCCCCGACCAGGGTGTCCGCCACGGTGCCCGGGCGGGCGCGCAGCCAGTCGTGCACCGTGGCCAACTCGGCCTCTTCCTCCCGGCGCAGGAGGTCCAGACGTCGGTCGAGGTCCGCGGGGCGGCGGCCGCCCCAGTCGATCCGGCCGATCTCCAGGGCGCCCACGGGTGCCGGCTCGCCGTCGGTGAGGATGCGCAGCCGTCCGGTGCCGGTCAGGGCCATGCGTTCGCCCACGGTGCCCGGCATCAGGGTGAGGTGGCGCCGGGCGCGGTGCTCCCGCGCTTCGGCGAGCACGAGGGACTCGGTCCGGCTCAGCGCGCCGAGGCCCACCTCTGTCTGGAGACGGCCGCCGAGCGTCGCCGTGTGCAGGGCTGCGGCGTACGCCGAGTCCAGCGTGTCGGCCTCCTCGGCGATGCGCTCGAGGAGTTTCGCAAACCCTTCTGTACGAAGGAGACCCAACGTAAGACACCTCGCTCTGGAACGGTGAAGAAAACAGTGGAAAGTGGGATGAATCGCTTGGACGCGGGCAGACGGGGGCCAGGACCGGTGCCTGCCTGGGGGTGAGTGACCCTCAGCGGCCCTGCAGGGCGTGGTCGACCAGTGGGGCGGGTTCGGTCACGCGCGGCCGGGCGACGAGGAGCGGCAGGGTCGCGCCGGTGCCGAAGAGGAGCAGGGCGAGACCTGCCCAGCCGAGCCGGCCGCCGTCCAGGCAGGCCACGACGAGGGCGTACGGGGCGATGATCTCGGCCACGCCCATGCCGAGCCCGAACACCCCCTGGTACTCGGTCATCCGGTCTTCCGGCGCCAGTCCGTAACTGAGCTCCGACGCCCCCGCCGCGTGGCACATCTCGCCGACGGTGTGCAGTCCGATGCCGGTCACCAGGAGCACGACCGCGGGCACGGCGGGCGCCGATCCGGCGAGCACCAGCAGGGTCAGGCTGATGAGGAAGATCCCGCCGGAGAGGCGGACCGAGCGGGCTGCCGAGAGCACCGTGCGGGCCCTTCGGCTGATCCTGATCTGGAAGACCGCCACCAGCAGCATGTTCAGCGCGAAGAGGGCGGGTACCACCGCCCGTGGCGCCGAGGTGTGCTCGACGACCCAGAGCGGCAGCACCAGGGTGATGACGAAGTACTCCAGGCACATCACGCCGTCGGCCAGCGTGACCGACAGATAGCGGCGGTCGCGCAGCGCGGAGCCGGAGGAGGAGGTGGACGAGGAGGTGGAGGAGGGGGTGGACGCGGGGCTGCGGGTACCCCGCCCGGCCGTGGCGAGCCGGCCCCCGGCGCGCACCGCGGGCACGAGCGCCGCAGCCAGCAGGAAGGTCACGGCATCGGCGTAGACGAGGAGTTCGTACGCCTGGTCGGTTCCGTTCACCACGGCTGTCGTGGACAGCAGCGCTCCGCCCGCGGTCCCCAGGTTGTTCACGGACCGTGAGGTGGCGCGCACTTCGGCACGTCGCTCCCCCGCCACCTGGCCGATGAGCGCGTTGTTCACCGCCCTCGCGCTCTTCTGGCCGACGGCCCCCAAAGCCAGGACGGCGACCAGGACGCCGAACGAACGGGACAGTGGCAGCAGCGCCATGGCCACGGCCTGGACCACGAGCAGCGTCATGTACGCGGCGCGCAGCGGACGGCCGTCGAGGGCGCGGGTCACCGGCACACTGGCGGCGAGCCCCAGGGCGGCGGCGAGAGTCAGGCCGAGCCCCATCCGGACCGGCGTCATGTCCAGGGCCTGGACGAAGAACAGCGTGCCGGCGACGGTGAACAGACCGTTGCCGACGGCGTTGACGAGGGTGACGGAGTGCAGGGCGAACTCGGAGCGGCGGGTGCTGGCCGTCACCTCGCCTCCACCCCCGCGGAGAACACGTCGAGCCGAACGGCCGTCGTGTTGCTGAAACCGGCCTTGAAGTGGCCGATCGCCCGGAACTTCTCCGGCAGGTCCGGATACATGCCGAGGTAGAGCTGCTCACCCAGCTCGAAACGGACACAGCCCAGCGCGCGAGCGTGCTCCATGGCCCGCCACAGCACCCGGTGGCTCAGCCCGCTGCCGTAGTCGGCGGTGTCGTTGACGCCCGAGGCGTACAGGCAGTAGCGCTCGGACACCGCGAAGTAGGCCATCGAGACGGTCCTGCCGTCCTGCCGTCCGACCACCATGAAACCCTCGTCGGCCCGGACCGAGGCCAGGATCGCGTCCCACGACGCCCGCGTCCGCAAGGTCTTGCCGTAGAAGTCGAGGTGCAGGCGGACGAACGTGTCCAGGTGGGCGGAGGTCACATCGCGTCCGGTCACCACGTCGAGGTCGAAGCCGTCGCGCGGTCTGCGCAGGATCTTGCGGAAGTTCTTCCGCAGTTCGGCGAAGCGCTCCTCGGCGGGCGGGCGCAGGTCGACGGTCTGGGTGAAGTGGTGGTGGCTGACTCCTCCGTGTCGCAGCATCACCTCGGTGAGCGGCGAGATCTCCCCGCCGACCAGGTAGTCCCTGGCGTGGTAGCGCTCGGCGCCGTGCCGCTCGGTGAGCTCCTGGAGCCGGGTGTGGATGGCGGCGGCGGCCTGTCGGCGCAGCCGGGCGGGTGCCGTGCGGTCCTCGACCAGCATCAGCGGCCGGCCGAAGGCGGACAGCCTGCGGCGTCCGGGGAGCACCTCGACGGTGAGCGCGAGTCCGGCCACCGGCCCCTCGGGGCCGGTCGCCAGCAGGTGGTGCGGGATGAACTCCTCGGCGCTCGGCCGGTACTGGCTCACGTCGTGTTCGTCGGGCAGGTAGTAGAGCCGGGTGTAGTGGGCGGCGCCGGCGGCGAGCGAGGTGACCGTGTAGTTGGCGTGCTGGTGGTCGTCCGCCTGCCACAGGCGCTGCCATTCCCTGTCGGCGTCGAGGTCCTCGATCTCGGTGAGTATCACCGGTCCTCCTCTCCCTGGATGTGCCCGAGGCAGGACATGACGTGGTCGAGTTCCGCCATGAGCGCCTCGGCGCGCTCCGGGGCGACGAGGCCGGGCAGGAAGGCGAGTTCGAGCGCGATGTGATCCCCGTTGTCGCCGGCCCTCAGGCCGAGCGCGAAGGACGGCGTGAGGGCGATGTCGACGCGTACCGGCCGCGAGGTGGTGCCGTCGAGCTCAAGGCGGTCGAGGCCCGACCGGTCCTGGCTGCGGACGTTCAGGAACGCGTAGCGCGCGCTGCCCGCGAGGTCCTCGTGCCCGGGCAGCATCGTGTCGAGCCAGAACGGGAACGGAACGGCTTCCCGTTGTGCCGCGCGGCCCACCTCGCGGGCGGCGCGGTCGATCACCGCGTGCAGCGAAGAACCGGCGGCGCGGCCGAGGAACACCGGGACGTTGTTGGCGAAGAAGCCCACGGAGCGGTCGGCGGAGGGAATGGTGCGGTTGGCGAAGGTCGAGACCAGGGCGATCTCGTCGCGTCCCGACCAGCGGGCGAACGCGGTCGCGTACAGCGCCGTGAGCACCGAGCCCATCGGGTGCCTGGTGGTACGGGCGAGTTCGTGCACGGCCGAGGTCCGCGCCGGGTCGAGCCGCCTGCGGATCAGCTGTTCCCGCGCGTAGTGCTCGGGCGGGCCGGGCTCGATCGCGGGGAAGAGCAGGGCGGCGGCCGGGTCCTCGGGCGCCCCGGGCCGCCGGCCGAAGTCCTCGCGGACGGTACGGGCGAGCTCCTCGCCCGTCCAGGCGTGCTCGGCCCTGGCCCAGTCCAGGAAGGTGAGGTCCGGTTCGGGCGCGGTGGGTGTCTCGCCCCGCAGTGCCGCGCGGTAGAAGGCCGACAGGTCCTCGTTCAGCACCCCGGCCGACCAGCCGTCGAACACGATGTGGTCGGCGCAGAGGAACAGGTAGTGCTCATGCTCCGCGACCTGGATCAGCGTCGCGCGCAGCAGTCCGTCGTACCCCGCGCCGTGCCGGACGAAGGGCTGCTCGGCGTCCTGCTGGACGAGGGCCAGCGCCCGCTCCCGGGCCGCGTCGCCCGACAGCTCCGGGTGGAGTGTCACCGTGCGCAGCGTGGGCGTCCAGTCGGTGAGGCGCTGCCGGTGTGCGCCCGGGGTGTCGTCGACCTCCAGTCCGAGCACCGGGTGGCGGGTGACGAACCGCCGCAGCGCCGATTCCAGGGCCGCGGTGTCCAGTGGCCCGTACAGGTGGTGGGCCATGGGTACGTTGCTGATGCTGGGCAGTCCGTGGCGGGAGCGCCATGCCTCCCGGTTCATGCGATGCGCCTGGGTGAGGGCGACCGGCAGCCAGTCCCCGCGCGGCGTGTCGCCCGTGGGCGCGGCGGGCCGGAACGCGTCGTTCGTCGTCGCCGACTCGAAGAAGGCCACGCACTCCTCGAAGTCGGGCGAGAGCAGCAGATCGCCGACGGAGATCCTGCGGTCGAAGCACTTGTTGAGCTCGACGACGAGGCGTACGGCCGTGAGCGAGTCCCCGCCGACACCGAAGAACTGGGCGCCGTCCGGCACGGCCGTGCCCAGGACCCGCTGCCACACCGCGCGTACCGTCTCCCTGGTGCCCTGGGGGGTGTCGGCCGTGTCCGTGTCCGGCGAGGCCGGGGCGGCGGTCGCGGCGAGGGCCCGCCGGTCCACCTTGTTGGTGGCGGTCCGGGGCAGGACGTCGGTCAGCAGGAAGCGCCGTGGCACGGCGTGGGCGGGCAGCAGCCGGGCCGTGAAGGCCCGCAGACCGTCCTCGTCGGGTGTCGCCCGGGGGCGTGGGACGACGAAGGCCGCCAGGTGCCGGGTGGTGGGTCCGTCACCGACGGGGACCACCGCGACCTGTCCGACGCCGGGGTGGGCCGAGACGGCGGCCTCGACCTCGCCCATCTCGATCCGGTGTCCGCTGATCTTCACCTGGTCGTCGCGGCGGCCGCGATAGAGCAGGACACCGTTCTCGACGATCCCGAAGTCGCCCGTCCGGTAGAGCCGTTGGGCGCCGTCGTGGTGGGGTGACCGGACGAACCGGCCCCGGGTACGGTCGTCGTCGACGGTGTAGCCGTCGGCGAGGGAGATCCCCGAGATGCAGATCTCGCCCTCCGTGCCCTCGGGCACGGGGGCCAGCGCGTCGTCGAGGAGACGGATCTCGCAGTTGTCCAGCACCTCCCCGAGCGGGGGAACCCGCGGCCAGTCCCCCGGCGCGCCGCGCAGCACGCTCTGCGTCGCCGCGTGGGTCTCGGTCGGCCCGTACTGGTTGGCCAGAGTGGGGCGTCCGGTGAGTTCGACGAAGCGCTCCAGGGCGGGGGTGACGATCGGCTGCTCGCCGGCGGTGATGATCTCCGTCAGGCGGGGCAGTGCCTGACCGCCGTCGAACGCCCAGTCGGCCATGGACTGGAGGACGGCGAACGGCACGAAGATCCGCTGCACTCCGTGGTGGTGGGCGAGTTCGAGCACCCGGGCCGGGTCGCGGCGGTCCCGTTCCCCGATGAGCACCAGTTCCCCGCCGCTGCACCAGGTGGAGAAGATCTCCTGGAAGGAGACGTCGAAGCCGATCGGCGCGAACTGCAGGGTGCGGGTCCCGACCCCCGCGGTCGAGGAGTCCCGCTGCCATTCGATCAGGTTGACCAGCGGGCGGTGGGGCATGACGACACCCTTGGGCCGGCCGGTGGAGCCCGAGGTGAACAGCACGTACGCCTCGGCGTGCGCGCTCGGCCGGACGTCACCGGACCGCACAGCGCGCCGGACGGGACGGCCGGCGGCTTCCGGCGCCGCGGTCGACTTCGGCGCCGCGGACGCCTCGGGTGCCGCGACCACGGCACCCGACGGCCGGGGCCCGGTGTACGCGTCGTCGCTCACCATCAGCTTCAGACCGGCGTCCTCGATCATGCCGCGCAGCCGTTCCTCGGGCAGCGAGGGGTCCAGCGGCACGTAACAGCCGCCCGCCATGAGGATCGCCAGGACGGACACCATCTGCGGAATGCCGCGCCGGGTGGCGAGCCCCACCCGCAGACCGGCGGCCACCCCGTGGTCGTGGACCAGATCCGCAGCCATCTCGGCGGCCAGGTCGTGAAGTTGACCGTACGTCAGCGTGTGGTCGCCGTGCCGTACGGCCACGGCCCCGGGGTGTCGCCCGGCCTGCCGCACCACCAGTTCCACGACCGTGTCCGCCGTGAGCCGCCGGGGCGCCCCCGTGCGCACGGATGCTGTCGCCGTCATCGCATGCCTCCCCTTCAGGACCGGCCGGAACCGGCCAGTACCGCCTTCATCACCGAGCCGTCCGCGACGGCCGCCAAAGCCTTCTCGTGGTCCGCCAGCGGGTACGCCGTCACGAGGTCCGCCAGCTCGAACCGGCGCGCCAGGGCGGGCAGCAGCCGTACGTACTCCACGAGATGGGCCCCGGTGAACGCCCAGGAACCGACGACGTCGAGCTGCCGGTACACGATCTGATGCGGATTGATCGAGGTGTCGCCGCTGTCGGTGTACTGACCGACGACCAGATAGGAGCCACCCCGCCGGGCGAGTCCGAGCCCCTGCCCGATGGCCGCCGGCACGCCGGTGCACTCGACGACGAGGTCCGCGCCCGCACCTCCCGTGAGCCATACGACCTCCGCCAGCGCGGCGTCGGTGTCCGCGGCCTCGACCAGGTTGACGTGGTGGTCGCCGATGCCCGCCCGCGCGGCGAGTTCGAGTCGCTGCGCGGGGCCCCCGACGAGGATGACCTGGGCGGCCCCGGCGAGCTGCGCGAGGGCGGCCGCGGCAAGGCCTACGGGGCCGGACCCCTGCACCACGACGGTCTCGCCGACCCGTACCGGCCTGCGCTCGAAGTAGGCGTGGACCATGGTCGGCCCCGCGCAGGCCAGGGCCATCGCGGCCCGCGGATCGACGCCCTCGGGGACCTTCACCACGGTGGTGCCGGGATGCAGCACGATGTGGTCGGCCCAGGAGCCGGCGAGCGGATGCGCGCCGGTGGCGGGCCGGTTCACTCCGTACGTACGACGCTGCTCGCACAGCGTCGGCTCGCGATGCAGCCGGCACGGCGAGCAGGTCCCGCAGGCGATCGAGGACGCCCACATCACCTCGTCGCCCGGCGCGAGGACAGCACCGGACGCGTCGCGGTGCGTGCCGGGGGCGAGGCTGTGCACCGTGCCCAGACCTTCGTGGCCGAGGACCAGCGGCACCGGCACCGGCAGGTGCCCCTGCCGCAGGTGCAGGTCGGTGCCGCAGACGCCGCCGTACCCGCCGGTGACGACCATGCCGCCCTCCGGAGGGCCGGGAAGCTCGAACTCCCGTAGGGCGAGCGGGCCGCCGAAGGACTCGAGCACCACCGCGCGGCTGCGCTCCTGCCCGCTCACACCGCCTCCCCGGCCGTCGCGAGCACCGGCGTCCCGTCGAGGACCTGCAGGGGTGTGGTGTCACGGCAGACGACGTAGTCCGGCCTGGGCTCGCCCAGGGGCCGCGGCTCGTTGGTCACGTCGTTGTACGTGAGGATCAGGAGGCGACGGTCGTAGGGCGACATGTTGGGCGCGGAGCCGTGGACGATCTCAGGGTCGAAGAAGACCACCGAGCCGGCCTTGCCCTTGGGGCTGGTCATGCCGTGCTGTGCCGCGAGCGACACCATGTCGGAGGGCCTCAGTGCGATGTCGTCGGGGTCCAGGTGCTGTTCGGACCGGGCGGTGTCGTGGCGACGGGCGCTGCTCACCAGACCGTCCCGGTGCGAGCCGGGTACGAAGATGACGGGTCCGTTGAACTCCGTGACGTCGTCGAGGAACACCCCCACGTTCACGAGCCGCGGAGCCCGCAGGTTGTCGGCGACGCGCCACGCGGCGAAGTCCTGGTGCCAGGCCCAGCCACCGCCACCCATCGCGGGCTTCGCGTTGATCTTGAACTGGTATACGTAGACCTCCGCGTCGAGCAGTTGGCGTACCGGCCCCAGGACCCGGGGGTGTCGCACCAGGGCCGCGAACTCCGACTGCCGCTGGTGCGAGGCGTACACCGCCCGGACGGCCCGGCCGTCCTCCTCGACGATGCGGTGTTCCCCCGGGATCTCTCCGTCCCGGCGGAAGGCGTCGCACAGGGCTTCCACCTCGTCCGGGGCGAACAGCGAATCCAGTACAAGAAAGCCCTGTTCCCGGTACGTCCCGACCTGCTCTTCACTGAGAAGCATTTCTCTCCCGCTCACGTTCGGTTCCTGATCTCCGCGTTCACGTTCCGCGGGCGTCACGGGGTGGGCGCGGGCCACGAGGTGTCGAGCAGAACGACCGCAGGCTCGGCAGCCCGCACCTCGCCCTGGGAGGAGGGCCCGGAAATCACCAGGGCGGCTCCGGAGAGAACGGCGAACGTCAGCCCGAGGGCGGCTCTCCTCGTCACATTCCGCATCTTCTTCTTGCGCTGATCCACGACTGCGCCCCTTTTTCCGTCGAACATGTCTCCAGCGGTGAAAACACTGGCCGACCGCCGGTCCGGGGTCCAGATGTTCGCACTGACCTCGTAAGGCCATGGCCGCAGGCGGTCAGGCCGGCCGGATCGCCGGGAAACACGAAGAACACCCCGACGGCCACACGGCCGTCGGGGTGTTCTCGAAAGGGAAAAGGAGCGGTGCGCTAGCCGCGGTGGGCGGTGTCGAGCCAGCCGCGGGCCATGGCCTCCACGCCGGCCTGGAACCGGCTGTCGCAGTCGAGGCGTCGCATCAGGTCGGCGATCAGTCTGCGCAGGGTCCGCGGCGATACACCCAGGTCCCGGGCGATTGCTTCGTCCTTGAGCCCCTTCGCCATGAGCCGCAGGAGCGCCAGCTCCCGTCCGGACGGTCGCTCCGGGTCGCCGTCCGTGTCCTCCGGTTCGCTCTCCCTCTCCAGGGTGCCCTCCATCGCCGCGGCGAGCGGGACGGCTTCATGCACCCAGAGGTGGTCGAAGAATCCGACCAGGATTTCAAGAACGGCACCGTATTCCAGGCGCACGGCGGTTCTTTCCTGCTCCATGGAAGCCGTGGAAACCAACGCCACGCGCCGGTCGGTGATGACGAGCCGGATCGGCAGGACCGGCGCGATGCGAACGGTCGCCCCGATGCCCTCAAGGTCCCGGAGATGCCCCGGACCGAATGTGGTGCGCAGCATCGCCGACAGATGCAAGGAGCGCATGGCGATGCCCCGCTCCAGCAATTTCCTGTTTCGAATGCGGCCTTCCGCGAGCCGTTCCGGAGAAATGGGTACTCCGGGATGCATTCCGATCACTTCGCTGCGGGCAAGACCCACGGCCTCTTCGAGGGCGCGGGATATCTCTTCTCCACCGCTGAGAACGGTCGCATGTGCCCAGTTCAGATCTCCCGTACGCGCCGCCGACAGCTGTTCGGCTATCGCCTGGAACAGGACTCGCGTCTGCTGGACTTCACTGGAGTAGCGGTCGAGGGATCGCTTCTGGGATTCCAGCAGATCCACGAGGGCCGTTTCGGGCGAGGTGGTCACGCTCCCCGGGAGTGGCACCCCTGGCACGACGGCCGACCGAAGGCCCGCGTCCCGACGTGACTCGGCATGGCCACGCTGGTACATTTCCGCCCTTCGCCGAGTTACCCGGCTCACGACGTCAGTGGCGTGATGCCCTCCTGGCCTGGATCTACTGCCACGTCACCCGGCCCCGCATGACTATAAGTTGATCATTCTGTGTCCTCAAGTGGTCGTCTTGCCATACGAGATCACGCGCTCGGCACCCCGACGTCGTCCCGCTGTGCGCGGTTCATCACGAATCGGCCGAGGCCTCCCCCAAGGAGTGACCGACTGCTTAGCATGTGGCTTCCTTGAAGGGGTGTCCGTCGGGAGGGCCCATGCACACCAGTTCCGACCGTGGCACCGCCGTCGGCCCGCGGCCCCGGGCCGTGGCCGATCCGTCGCCGCTCCAGTTGTTCGACCACGCCTGCCGCCTCCTTCTTCGGCGGGGTGCCTCGTTCACCGACTCCGTGGGCCACCGGATCCGCGCCGAAGTGCCGTACTACGCCGATCCGGTGCTCTCGCCGCCCGACCTCGATCAGTCCGTGGACACCGGCATCCGCCTGGCACTGGAGGCCGCCCTCGACCCGGGCCGCATCGTGGACATCGAGCGCTACACCCGTGAGCTCGGCAGACGCCGTGCCGAGGAGGGCCGCCCCCTCGACGAGGTGATGCACGCCTTCCGGGTCGCCGGCTCGGGGGTCTGGAGCGGGATCGTCGGTGTCGTGGAGCGGGACGGGCTCGGCGATCCCCGTCACCTCGTGCACGTGGCGGAGGTGGTGTGGAAGATGAACGACCGCGACGCCGTCCTGTTCGCCGACGCCTACCGCCAGGTCGCCAAGGGCGTGGCCAGCCGGCACGACGAGCGGGTGCGCCTGATCCTCGCCTCCGTCCTGGAGAGCCGTGGCGACCCCGCGTTCCTCCGGGACGCCGCGTCGATCCTCGATCTGCCGCCCGACGGACGCTTCGTCGTGGCGGAGCTGCGGGCCACGCCGCCCTTCGGGCGGGTACCCGACGCCGGTCCGGAGGTCCGCGGCATACGCGTGCTGCGTCACGTCGGCGCACAGCGCCAGGTGCTCGTCGCCCACCTCGGCGACCGCCCGGTCGACGCGCTCGTCTCCGCCCTCGACGCCGGACCCGGCCTGCGCATCGGCATCAGCCCCGTCGTCCACGGCCTGGAGAACCTCCCGCGGGCGCGGGACATGGCCGGACTCGCCCTCCGTACCTGCCGGGCGGACGGGGAGGTCGCCCGGCTCGACACGCGTCTGCCCGACGGTCTGCTGGTCTCACGCCCGGATCTGTCCGCCGAGCTCGCCCTGCGGGTGCTCCGGCCGCTGTACGACCTGGAGCCCGCCGACCGCGACATACTGATCGACACGCTCGGAGTGTGGATCGAGAAGGGCGGCTCCGCGGCCCAGGCGGCCCGGCACATGCTGTGCCACCGCAACACGGTGCTGAACCGGCTGCGCCGCTTCGAGCAGATCACGGGTCTCGAACTGTCCCGCCCCCGCGATCTCGTACGGCTCACGCTCGCCTTCGACACACTCCGGCTGCTCGGGCCGGAGGCCGTCCTCGGCTGCGGGGACGGCTGGGATTCCGCCCCGGAGGGCTGAGGCCGGACGGCGGTACGCCCTTCCCGCGGCCGGGCGCATGGGCATCTGCACAGCCGGTCACCCACGGCGTTGGGAGCACACAACGAGGTGCCCCGGGCGCATGGACCGACCCCGTCGGTACGTGCTCTGGTGAGCCCTCATCAGGGGCAATGCCGTCAGGGGCAATGCCCTCGCGCGCGCATCGCCCGGGCAGGGCGACCCGCCCGCGTCCCTGTCCGCCAGGAGAGCTCCATGGCCCATCCGCACACCCGGCCGCACACCCCTCGGTTCCGAGAAAGACCCCGGCCCCTCCGGCCGGGCAGGTCCTTCGCCCTCGTCAACGGCGTGACCTTCGTGGTCCATCTCCTGCTCGCCTGTGCCGCGAAGGACCTGATGGCCACCCCTGTCGTCGGTCAGGTCAGCCTCGGCGTCGTCGCCCTTCTCGCGCAGGGCTCGCTCCTGCTGTGGACGGCCGCGCGGTACGACCGCGCCGCCCACGAGGAGGCCGCGTACGCGCCGACGGAGGACGACTGATGCTCTCTCAGATCCTCCTCGCCGCAGGGGAACCCGGCACGCTCGACCTGGACGTGGACACCCGCTCCTGGGTGCTCGTCGGCTTCCTCACCTTCATCGTCCCGGTTCTGTTCTTCTGCGTGCTGGGCGGCCCCGAGCGGGACCGGGTCGACGACTTCTACACGGCGGGCCGCAGGCTGCGGCCCGCCCAGGGCGCCCTCGTCCTCACCGGCGTCTACCTCTCGGCCGCGACGGTGCTCGGCACGTCGGGAGCCGTCGCGCTCTTCGGCTTCGACGGCCTGCTCATCGCCCTGTGCACCGTGCTGTCGCTCGGCGTCCTGCTCCTGCTGTCCGGCCCGCTGCGGGAGCGCGGCGGCTACACCCTCGGCGACACGTTCGCCCTGCGGGCCCCGGGGCCCTCGGTCAGAATCGCCGTCGCCGCCGTCACGCTGAGCGCGTGCGTGCCGTATCTGATCGTTCAGCTCTCCGGCGCGGGCAGGACCACCGCCATGCTGCTCGGCCTGTCCGGTCCCGGCGCCGAGCAGACCGCCATCGTCATGATCGGCGCTCTCGTCGTCTGCGCCACGGCCTTCGGCGGGATGCGCGCGATGATCGCGATCCAGGTGGTCAAGACGGTGATCCTGCTCGCCATGGCCGTGGCCGTGGCGGCGGTGCTGCTCCACCGCTTCCACTGGAGCCCCGACTCCCTCATCGAGGCCGCCGGGCAGGGCAGTGGCCGGCCCGACGGCTACATGCGTCCGGGCCTGCGGTACGCCGCCGGCGGCCCGGTCGAGGGGACCCTCGACTTCCTCGGTCTGATGATCACCGTGGTCCTGGGCGTCGCGTGCATGCCCCATGTCGCCACCCAGCTCAACACCGCGCCCGACGCCCACGCGGCACGCCGTACGGTCCGCCACACCATCGCCCTCGTCGGCGCCATCTGTCTGCTCACCACCGTGCTGGGTCTCGGGGCCGCGGCGCTGATCGGCGCCGAGAAGGTCCTCGCCGCCGACCCCGCGGGCACCAGCAGCCTGCTGATGCTCACCGGCGAACTGGCGGGCGGCTCGTCGGCGCAGGCGGGCGAGGCGTGGCTGGTCGTCCTGGTCTCCTGCGCGGTGTTCCTCACCACGCTGGCGATCGTCGCGAGCGTGACGCTGGCGGCCGCGGCCTCGGTCGCCCACGACCTCGTCACCAACGTCGTCCGCCCCGGGCGCACGACCGAGGGCCGGGAGGTGGCCGCGGCCCGCCTCACCTCCGCCTTCGTCGGAGTGCTGAGCATCTGCCTCGCGGTGTGGGTGCAGGGCTGGAACATGGGCTTCCTGTCCACGATCTCCCTGGCGGTGGCGAGCTCCTGCCTGCTCCCGGCGCTGGTGTACTCCCTGTTCTGGCGCGGCTTCACGCGCAGGGGGCTGCTGTGGACGCTGTACGGAGGTCTCGGCTGCGCGCTCGGGCTCCAGGTCGTCAGCCCCGTGTTCTCCGGGAGCCCGGCGGCGCTGTTCCCCGAGTGGGACATCGCCTGGTTCCCGCTGCAGACGGTCGTCCTGGTGTCGCTGCCCGTCGCGTTCCTGCTCGGCTGGCTGGGGAGCGTCACGGGGCAGCGGCGGGCGGCCGCGTTGCCTGAGCGGCAGCCCGCCGGCGCCTGACGCACGGACGCGGCGGCCGGTGGAGCGTCCTCACTCGCCCCACCGGCCGCGTGCCGCGTTCAGCCCGCGGTGTTCAGCCCGCGGCGACGTCGTCGATACGCCGGCGCAGGCGCCGCATCCCGCGCAGCCACCGGTCGGTGTCCGCCGCGCGGAAGGCGTAGTGGTCGCGCACCTCCGCATGGGGAAGGATCAGGAAGCGACCGTCCTCGAGCCCCTTCATCACCTCGTCGGCCACGTCCTCCGGGTCGAGCACCGAGCCGCCGAGCACCTCCTTCGCAGCGGCGTCCGACTGCTCGTACATCTCGGTACGCACACCCAGGGGGCACACGACCTGGACCGTGACGCCCTTCTCGCCGTAATTGGCCGACAGCCACTCGGCGAAGGCCAGCGCACCGTGCTTGGACACGGAGTAGGGCGCCGATTCGAGGTGGGTGAGCAGACCGGCCGCCGAGACGGTGGCGATCAGCCGGCCGCGGCCGCGCTCCAGCCACGGTCCGATCAGATGGCGGGAGGCCCGGACATGGCCCATGACGTTGACCTGCCAGACGCGTTCCCACACCTCCTCCGGGGCGTGCTCCGAGCCGCCGGGTTCGATCCCGGCGTTCGCGCAGTACAGGTCGATCTCGCCGAGATGGTCACGCGCCGCGGATATCAGGGCGGCCACGCTCTCCTCGGCCCCCGCGTCGCCCGGTACGGCGAGCCCGCCGACCTCGTCGGCCACCCGGCCGGCGGCATCGGCGTCCAGGTCGTTGATCACGAGCCGGGCACCCTCGGCGGCGAAGCGCCGGGCGAGCGCCGCTCCGATGCCCGAGCCGGCTCCGGTGACGACGACCCCCGCACCCTTGAGCTCCATGGCTGCCATCGGGCTCACTCTCCTGCGACGGCGAGCACGAGCTTGCCGTGGTTCTCGCCGCGGAAGAGCTTGAGGAGGGTGTCCGGGAACGCGCGCACCCCTCCGTCCACCACGTCCTCCACGGACGTCAGGCTGCCCTCGGCGCGCCACTGGGCCAGCTGCCTGACGCCCTCGGCGTAGCGGTCGGCGTAGTCGAAGACGACCATGCCGGTCATGGTGGCCCGGTTCACCAGCAGCGACAGGTAGTTGCTCGGACCCTTGACCGGTTCGGTGTTGTTGTACTGGGAGATCGCGCCGCAGAGGACGATCCGGGCCCCGCGGGCGAGACGGGTCAGCACCGCGTCCAGGATGTCGCCGCCGACGTTGTCGAAGTAGACGTCCACGCCGTCGGGGGCGTGCTCGCGCAGGGCTTTGCGCACATCCTCCGAGCGGTAGTCGATCGCCGCGTCGAAGCCGAGGTCGTCGACCAGGGCACGGCACTTGCGCTCGCCACCGGCGATACCGATGACCCGGCAGCCCTTGATCCTGGCGATCTGGCCGACCACGCTGCCGACCGCTCCCGCCGCACCGGACACCACCACGGTCTGCCCGGCCTCGGGACGGCCGATGTCGAGCAGCCCGAAGTACGCCGTCATGCCGGACATGCCGAGCGTGCCGAGGTGCACCGGCAGGGGCGCGAGGTCCGGGTCGGCCGGGGTGACGCCCCTCCCGTCGGACAGGGAGTACTCCTGGACGCCGAAGGCGCCGGAGACATGGTCGCCGACCGCGAAGCGGGGGTGCCGGGAGGCGATGACCTCGCCGACCGCGCCCGCGCGCATGACCTCGCCGATGCCGACCGGCGCGATGTACGACTTGGCGTCGTTCATCCAGCCGCGCATCGCCGGGTCGATCGACAGGTACTTCACCCGGACCAGGAACTCACCCTCGCCGGGCTCGCCCACCGGCTCCTCGGTGTGCTCCCAGTCGCCGGGACGGGGCTGTCCCACGGGACGCGCGGCAAGGCGCACTTGACGGTTGACTCGGCTCATTTCCGCGGCTCCTCGGCTGGTCGGCGGTCGGTCGTCCGCGGACACAGTGGCATACCTACTGGTCGGTACGACCCCTCGCGAGGCTAAGCGCTCGCCCAGCCGGGAGGCAAGAGCCGCGGTGCACGACAGCGCGATCGGGCCACTTCGCGAGGGTCAGGCGGTACGCCAGACCCAGGCCAGGGCCGCCCCAGGGGTGAAACAGGAAAGGAAGGCGGCCGGACCGGCCGGTTGCCACGCGAGGGCGGTCGGCAGCAGCAGGAGCAGTCCGAGGACGAGGATCCCGAGGGCCGGAAGGTGGACGACGGGTCTGAACCTCCGTACGCGGGGCGTCATGTCCCAGTCGAGGGCCCCCTTCAGGATCGCCGCCGGCGGAACGGTCAGGACGAGTCCGAGGAGGAGATAGAAGTTGAGGCCGGCCAGGCCCGGCCGCTGGCGACGGCCGTCGGTCAGCACCGGCGAATCCGGGCGAGGGTCGCCCGGCGCGTAGTACAGCCGGATCGTCGCGCCCGCCTTCGGAGCGCTCCGGGTGGTCATCGCGCGCTTGGTCACCTCGCGGGGCCCGTCGTCGTAGGGGATGCGCAGGACGACGTCGGTCTGGTGGTAGACCGGCCCGTCCGAGTCGTCCTGCCTGCGGACCGGATCCCCGGCGAGCCGGACCACGGTCGCCGGATGCTCCCCCCATCCGGCCGCGTCCAGCCGAGCCGTCTCCCGTCCGTACTCCGGCGTGACCATGAACGCGACGGCGAGGGAGGCCAGGGTGGCCAGCGGCACCAGCAGGGCGACGAACCACACCAGCACGCGGCCGCCGTACTCGCCACCGTCGCCCGCGGTGTCGCGGAAGGGCCTGGTACTCGCGGGGCCGCGCCGCGGCCAGTAGGACTTCCGCCGAGGGGCCCGGCGCGAAGAGACGATCCAGGCGGCTGCGAAGAGCAGGGACAGTGCGGCCATCGCCGTCTCGGCGTACAGCGGCGGGTACGGCCCGACGCCCCACAGCACGCACCCGACCGCTCCGGCGGCGCTGAGCACCATGCCCCAACCGGTGACCCCGGTCCACACGCTCCGCCCGTACCGGTCCGTGCGTCTCCCTGCCGACCGCTTCATTCCCGCCCCCTGTTCGCGCGACTCGCGCATGGCAGGATAGATCGACTCCGCAGGACCGGGGCCTGTTCAGGGAGATGGGGCTTCTAGCCCTGCGTCGGGTTGCCCTGCAGCCTGCGGCGTTCTCGGCGGTCGGGGTGGCGGATGATCACTCCACCCATGCCGCCGGAGCCGGTGAGGCGGATCAGAGGGGTGCCCGGGAGGCGGTCGGGAGTGGTCTCGTTCCTCAGGCCGCCGCGGCCGGGATCCATGCCGCGGGTGTCGGCGGCCCAGCCGTCGGGGATGACGATCGTGACGCCGGACGTCTCCCCGTACGCCTCCACCACGACCTCCGTGAGGCGGCACTCGACGCGGGTGAAGTCGAGCTTCACACCCCCTACTCCTCCGTGCGCGATCACGCGCCCGGGCACCTCCCATCGTGCGGGGCCCCGAGAGGCGCCGTACATGCCGCCCTTGAGGACCAGAGGCGGCTGGGGTTCGGGGGAAGCCGGTCTCGGCAGGTCGGCGGTCAGGACTGCCAACTCGGCGTGTGTCCTGGCCTTCAGCGCCCGCCCCACGCGCGCATCCAGCTCGTCGAAGTCGATGCGTCCCTCGGCCGCCGCATCACGCAACTGCTCCACCACCGCATCCCGTTCGTCGTCGGAGGCGCGGAGCAAGTCCGAGGGAAGGGGGCAGCGAGAGGGCTTCGAAGGCTGGGCGGTCATGGTCGCCAGGATAGGCAGCGAGCCGACCCTGGCGACGTCGAGTTGTCCCTGAACTCTCCCGGATCTGTCCGTGATCCGTAACGGGCGCAGCCGCCGGCCGTCGGGCGTCGTCCTGACGAGTGGTCGCAAGGCGACCGGGAGCCGGTGAGGCGAACTGCGGGACGGACTGGGGGCGGACAATGGCGCGGCACGGTGCGGGGCGGAACTGGTACGGCAAGCTGGTCGGGGCGGCACTGGGGGTGACGCTCCTCGCCACCGGTGCCTCGGTGTGGGCCGCGCAGGCCGGTCCCGCGAACGACGCACCGCCGCAGGCGAGCAGGCCGGCCACGCCGAGCCAGGTCGTCAAGCCGGTCTCGGCGGTCATCGCGCACGCCTCGGAGGCCGGCGCGCGGGGCGTCAACATCACCATCGACGACGGCCCCGACCCCGTGTGGACCCCGCAAGTGCTCGACGTGCTGGAGGAGTACGGGGTGAAGGCCACGTTCTGCATGGTGGGGACGCAGGCGCAGGCCCACCCCGACCTCGTCAAGAAGGTCGTCGCCGCCGGACACCGGCTGTGCAACCACTCCGTCTCGCACGACACCACCATGGACAAGGCCTCCGAGGCCTACCAGAAGCAGCAGATCCTCGACGCCGAGCGCATGATCACCAAGGCGTCCGGAGGCGTCCGCCCCGTCTACTACCGGGCACCCGGCGGGGCCTTCACCCCCTACAGCCGCAAGCTGGCCGCCTCCCGCGGCATGCGCCCCCTCGGCTGGAACGTCGACACCAAGGACTTCGAACGCCCCGGCGCCGACGCCATCGTCGCCACCGTCGAGCGCGAACTCCCCAACGGGCCCACGCTCCTCTTCCACGACGCCGGCGGCGACCGCGCCCAGACCGTCCAGGCCCTGCGCCGGATCCTCCCCCGGCTCAAGGAACAGGGCTACACCTGCGGCTACCCCGTCCGCTGAACCCTCGGCTCCGCCCACCAGCCGTTTGCAGCCGTACACAGACCCCGCCCCGCCTTCTCTCGAACTCTCCCTCGCGCACCCTTCGTGATCACACCAATTCGCGCCGTGTCAGCAAAAGTTGAGGGTGTGCTAATTGAAACCCGCTTATAGGTCACGATCTGGTCACGACGTTTCCGGATTGGGCTGGACCAGTCACCGGTGACGCGCGTAACTCCCTTTATCTATAAGCGAATTGACGTGTCATCAAATCGAGAGACTTCGTGACCGGACGGCCCGCACGGGGCCGTATCCCATTTGCCTGAATGCTTCGCAAAAGCGATCTGGCAGGCTGCGCGCACCGTTCCCTGACCAAGGAAGAGGTGCAGACATGTCCGGAAGACGAAGACTCAGGAAGCCCCAGCGCCGCAGACCCCGCCGGCTCATACTCGCCACGGCGGCCGTCGCCGCGATGGCGGTGATGGGATCCGTCGCGTACGAGACGTGGGGATCCGGACCGGGGGAGAACCGTCCGCAGCCGCTGGCCCAGGGGGAGCCCGCCGCGGCCGCGGAGCCGGCGAAGGAGCCGGAGCGCGAGAAGCAGCCCGAGCCGCTGAAGCAGGTACCGAAGAGCGAGCCCGAGCGGGGCCTCGTCTACAAGGGGTTGGCCGCCGCGCCCGAGGGCGACCGGTGCGCGGGGGTGTACCGCACGGCCGCCGGCGCCTGCACGCACGGCCCCGACGCCCCGCCCAAGGGCGTCGACATCAAGAAGGACATCCCGCCGGCGGTCCCGGCGACCGCACCCGCGGACGACCCCACCAAGTCCGGCAGCGGGCGCGGCGGTTCCGCCACCGGCGGCCTCCCGACCTCCGCGGCGGGCGCGCTCGACGCCGCCGCGTCCGGCGGCGCCGCACAGAAGGCCCCGGCCGAGAACCCGTCCGGATCGGCCGCCCAGGCCCCGGCGGCAGGACCCGCCGGGCAGACCGTGCAGTGCGACGGCGACGGCAGCACCGGGAACCGCGTGCAGGTCGTGTACGTCCACGGACCGGGTCGCGACCGGTACGCGCAGTACGTCGCGTCGTTCCGCAAGTGGGCGGCCGACGCCGACCTCATCTACTCCGAGAGCGCCAAGGACACCGGCGGCGTCCGGCACATCCGCTACGTCACGGCCGCCGACTGCACGCCCACCGTGCTCAACATCGAGCTCCCCGACTCCGCCCTCGCGGAGTTCAGCGCCACCAACAGGGCGCTCGCGGCCAAGGGCCTCGACCGCCGCGACCGCAAGTACATGATCTTCGCCGACACCCAGGTGTACTGCGGCATCGGCACCTTCGCCGGGGACGAGCGCCCCGGGCAGAACAACCTCAGCAACTTCGGCCCCTCGTACGGCCGTACGGACTCCGGCTGCTGGGGCGGCCACACCGCGGCGCACGAACTCGGGCACAACCTGGGCGCGGTGAACAACAGCGCGCCCAACACCAGCCGCGGCGCCCACTGCACGGACGAGTGGGACGTGATGTGCTACTCGGACAGCCCGTACTACCCGCGGATGCGCACCGTCTGCCAGGACCAGAACTACGAGAACCGGCTGGACTGCAACCACGACGACTACTTCCACACCAACCCCAAGCCGGGCAGCTACCTGGCCACGCACTGGAACATCGCCGACAACCAGTTCCTGACGCGTGGCGGCGGCGGCACGAATCCGGACCCGGGGCCGTCCCCGAAGCCGACGCCCACGCCGACGCCGTCGCCCACCGGCGGGACCGACACCACGCCCACGGTCACCGTCGGGCAGATCGCCGCCGACTCCGCCGTCGCCACCTGGAAGCCGGTCGCCGGCGCGGCCTGGTACCAGGTCTTCCTCGACGGGCGGGCCGTCGGCTGGGTTCAGACGAACAGCGTCCGTCTCTACAACCTGAAGGCCGCCACGAGTTACACCGTGGCCGTCTCCGCCCGTGACGCCTCCGGGCGGGACGGCGCCCGGAGCAGGGCGACCTCGTTCCGCACCGTGGGCGGCGGGGGCGGGGGCACGACTCCCCCGCCCGGCACCCGCCAGCTGTTCGTCAACGGGGCCACCGGCGCGGCCGCGGAGATCTGGGGCGGACGCAGCGCGGACAACACCGTGCTGGTCGGCTCGCAGCGCAACGGCTACGCCCAGCAGCAGTGGTACGTCGACGCGGCCGGCAACGGTCTCAGCCGTATCCGTTCCGCCGTCTCCGGCAAGTGCCTCCAGGTGGGCGGCGCCCCGAGCGCCGGCATGTGGGTGGCGCAGCAGCCCTGCCGGGACGTCGCCTCCCAGCAGTGGCGGATCACGGCGGCCGGCAACGGCCGCGGCATGACCATCGCCTCCGGCACCAGCCGTTACGTCCTCGGCGTCAGCAACCGCCCGTACTACGGGTCCTGGCTGATCGAGCTGCAGAACGCGACGGGCGCTCCGGCCCAGACCTGGACGGTCCAGAAGGCGTCCTGAGCCGCCGATCCCGACGGCCGGCGGGCTCCGTCCCGCCGGCCGTCCCCATGCCCCACCACCCGAGCCACCCGTAGCCCTCCTGCGTTGGAGTACATCCTCATGCGCCGAACGCTTTCCGCCGCCGTCGCCACCGCCCTGGCGGGGGCGGCCCTTTCCCTGGCCCTCGCCGACGGAACCGCCCACGCCCACGGCGACACCCTGAAGGTGGAGATCACCGGGCACGACTTCGGCAAGGTGCGCGCGAACGTCGTCTGGGAGAACGACGACGACCCCGTCGAGGGACGCGTCGCCGCCTCGGTCAACGCCCGCAGCGCCGACGGCCGGACCGCGGGCCCGTGGAAACTGGTCCGCGAACCGTCGTCGGCCTCCGGCTGGACCACCTCCGAGGCGCTGCCGCCCGGCCGGTGGACGATCGTCGTGGAGGCCGGATACCCGGCACTCGGCCGCGACGAGGAGGAGATCACGGTCTCCCCCGGCACCCCCGCGTCACCGACCACGGCCCCGCTCCCGACCACGGCCCCCACGCCCCGGTCGACCGCCGCATCGCCGGCGACGGCCGCGTCGCCAACCGCCTCCGGCACGAAGCCCACCGCCGCACCCGAACCGCGGTCCTGGCCGTGGCTGATCGCGGGCGGCTGCGTGCTCGCGGCCGTCGCCGGGACCGTCACCGTCCTGCGCGCACGCGGCCGGCGTGCCGGCGCGGGCCGCTGAGGACCGCGGCCGCCCGTCAGCCGCTCCAGTAACGGGCCAGCGCACCCTCCCGGTACGGGGCCGGGGTGACGCTCAGTTCGCCGGAGAAGGGGCGGTCGAGGACGACGACGAGGAGGAGGCTGAAGCCGATCAGCGCGGCGACCGAGGCCACGAAGAGGAGCTGGATGCGCAGGCGGCGCATGCCGTACAGGAAGGTGAGCGGGATGAGGACCAGTGCGCCGCCGAACGCCAGGATCTGGAGCAGGGCCGGGAGTTGCTGTTCGGCCATCGTGAGGCGGGCGCGGCGCTGGGCGGTGACGTCGTTGAGCCGGGCGACGGCCTCCTCGTAGAAGACCTGCTCGCGGACGGTCTTCGGCTCGTACGCCTGCAGGACGTCGTACGCGGCCAGGAGCCGTTCCTCGGTGGCCCCGTAGGCCGGGGCGCCCGCGCGCATCCGCGGCCACTGCTGTTCGACGACCGCGTGGACGTAGCCGCTGAGCGCGTCGTCCAGGCGGGCGCGCACCGGGGGCGGGAAGGCAGCGGCGTCGCGGGCGATCAGGGCGACGTCGGTGGCCTCGGCGGCCACCACGGTCTGGGTGTTCTCCAGCTGCGTCCAGAGGGTGACGATGACGAACGCCAGGATGATCCCGTAGATCGCGCCGAACATGCCCAGCGCGACGCCCACCATCTCGTTGTGCTCGCCGCCGGCCAGCGACGGGTAGCGGCGACGGGCCAGCACGCTGCCGGCCAGGGCCAGGGCGACCGTTCCGCCGACGGTGATCAGGGCCAGGGTGAAGGTGCTGACATTGTTGAGCAGCCAGAGGGACATGTGCGGGGAGTCTAGGGACGGCACAGGGCCCGATCGCGCCGTCCGTGCCCGTACGGCTTCATGATCACCGGGTTGTGTGGGGTGGGGAACACCCGGTCGTCAACACACCGGTTCCGCGCCGCTCACCCGGTCCGTACCCGCTGTCGGCTCACTCAGCCCGCGACCCACTCCGTCGCCTCGGCGCACTGCGCCAGCGGGAAGACCTTGACCTCGCCCGGGCTCATCCAGCCGAAGAAGGCGGTGGCGTGCGTCATCCACTCGATGTCCGTCACCAGCGCGATGCGCTTCCAGGCACGCAGATGCTCGACCCCGACCTTGAGGTCCTCCCACAGCGCCCCGCCGCTCATGCCGTCGAAGGACGGTACGACGAGCAGGAAGCGCACGTCGCCGGCGCGGGCGGCCTCGGTGAGGGCCGGGATGACCGTCCTGCGATAGTCCACGGCGGCGATCTCGCCGGTCGCCTGGAATCCGACGACGCCCTCGGGCATGCCGTCCAGCTTCGTGATCACGGGGTCTCCTCGGCGCGCGCGGCGACTCGTACGTCTTCGAGGCTTCCCACAATCGCCCCGCCCCGCAGGCCGGGGCCCACCGAACGAGTGAGGCGGAGGGGCGAAAGGCGCGGAAATGAGAAAGGGCAAGGTGCTCATGCACTCCTTGCCACTCTCAAGGTATAGCGCACCGGGGGGCTTGCGGCAAGGCCCCCGTGGTGGCGCACAATCGCTCGCCTGAGCCGGAAGCCGGGGATTGGGAGATTTACGTCTTGCGTTCATCCATGTCTGTTGTCGCATCGTGCGAGTCCACGCCCGCGTCCGAGTCCACGCCCGCATCCGAGTCCGCGTCCGCATCCGCCTTCCTGCTGCCCGCGCAGCTCTCCGCCAAGGCGGATCCCGCGCTCATCGGCGACGACGAGAAGCACTTCGCGGCCGTCGCGGAGTGCGTCGAGGAGTCGGTCGCCGAACTGACCGACCGGCTCGCCGAGCTGCGCAGGGCGCCGGGCGGCGTCGGGCGGGAGGCCCTGGAGCGGGACAGCGAGATCCATCGGCTGACCGCGCGGCTGCGCACCCTGCGGCGGTTCGGCCTCGACCTGTGCCTCGGGCGGATCGTCGGCGCGGACGGCGCCGAGCCCGCGTACATCGGACGGCTCGGGCTGACCGACCGCACCGGGCGCCGGCTGCTGCTCGACTGGCGCTCCCCCGCGGCCGAACCGTTCTTCGCCGCGACCCACGCCGACCCGATGGGCCTGGCGAGCCGGCGCCGCTACCGCTGGAGCGGCGGCCGGATCGGCGACTACTGGGACGAGGTCTTCACCGCCGACGCGCTCGAAGGTCATGCCGCTCTCGACGACCAGTCCGCGTTCATCGCGAGCCTCGGCGGCGAGCGCTCGGAGCGGATGCGGGACGTCCTCGCGACCATCCAGGCCGACCAGGACGCGATCATCCGCGCCGGTTCGCGCGGCGCGCTGGTCGTGGACGGCGGTCCGGGCACCGGCAAGACGGTCGTCGCGCTGCACCGTACGGCGCACCTGCTGTACTCCGACCCGCGCCTCGGCCACCGGCGCGGCGGGGTGCTGTTCGTCGGCCCGCACCAGCCGTACCTCGCGTACGTCTCCGACGTGCTGCCGAGTCTCGGCGAGGAGGGCGTGCTGACCTGCACCGTGCGGGACCTCGTCGCCGAGGGCGCGACCGCCGGGACGGAGCGGGATCCGGAGACGGCGCGGCTCAAGTCGTCCGCGGAGATGGTGCGTTCGGTCGAGCTGGCCGTCCGGTTCTACGAGGAGCCGCCGACGGAGACGCTGACCGTCTCGACGTCCTGGGCCGATCTCCGGGTGACCGCCGACGACTGGGCGGAGGCCTTCGAGTCCGTGGAGGGGACGCCGCACAACGAGGCGCGCGACCGCATCCGGGAGGAACTCGTCGCGATCCTGCTGGACCGGCTGGGCGACGACGAGGTGCCGGAGGACGCCTTCCGGCGGGAGGTGCTGCTCGACGAGGAGCTGACCGGGGCGCTGGACCGGGCCTGGCCGCTGCTCGATCCGGCCGACCTGGTCGGTGACCTGTGGTCCGTACCCGCGTATCTGCGGCTGTGCGCGCCGTGGCTCGGCCCGGACCAGGTGCGGCGGCTGCAGCGCGCCGACGCGCCCCGGGCCTGGACGGTCTCCGACCTGCCGCTGCTCGACGCGGCGCGGCGGCGGCTGGGCGATCCGGAGGCGTCACTGCGGCAGCGGCGGCGCGAGGCCGCGGTGTCGGCGGAGCGCGCCCGCATGGCGCGGGTCATCGACGACATCGTCGCGTCGGACGCCGACGGCGAGGGCGCGGTGACGATGCTGCTCGGCCAGGACCTGCAGGAGACGCTGGTCGACGGGGCGGCGCTGCCGGGTGCGGACCGGGAGCCGCTCGTCGGGCCGTTCGCGCACATCGTGGTGGACGAGGCGCAGGAACTGACGGACGCGGAGTGGCAGATGCTGCTGCAGCGGTGCCCGTCGCGGAGCTTCACGATCGTCGGGGACCGGGCGCAGACGCGGCACGGGTTCGCGGAGTCGTGGCGGGAGCGGCTCGAGCGGGTCGGTCTCGACCGGATCGAGGTGGCGTCGCTGAGCATCAACTACCGCACGCCGGAAGAGGTCATGGCGGAGGCGGAGCCGGCGATCCGTGCGGCGCTGCCGGACGCGAACGTCCCGACGTCGGTGCGGAGCAGTGGCGTTCCGGTGGTCCACGGGTCGGTCGCGGATCTGGAGTCGGTGCTCGACGAGTGGCTCGCCGAGCACGCGGAGGGCGTCGCCTGCGTGATCGGCGACCCCGGGTACCGGCCGCGGTCGGAGCGGGTGCGGTCGCTGACCCCGGGGCTGTCGAAGGGCCTGGAGTTCGACCTGGTGGTGCTGGTGGATCCGGAGCGGTTCGGCACGGGGGTCGCGGGCGCGGTGGACCGGTACGTGGCGATGACGCGGGCGACGCAGCGGCTGGTGATCCTCAGGAGTACCTGAGGGCCTTCGGTCGCCCCGTCCTGCCGTACGCGTCAGCCGACGCAGATGACGAGGAGGCAGAGCTGCTGGTCGGAGCGGTCCGGCCGGGTGGGCTGATTCGGCTCCGTCGTCCCGGTCGTGGGCGGTGTGGTCGGGGCGGTCGCGGCGGGCTGGGTGGCCTGCTCCGGCTCGTCGGCGACGGCGGGCGGCGGAGCGGAGGGCAGGAGGGTGGCCGGCCGGTCGGCGGACGGGGCGACGGAGGGGGCCTTGGGCGCGGCGGGCGTCGCGGCGCGGTGGGCGTCCCGCTCGGTGTGCCCGGGGGCCGTCGCCGGGGGCGGGGTGTCGCGGTCCCGCGCGGAGTCGGCGGCGACGGACGGAGGCGTGGACGGCTGCCCGGCGGACGGGGTGTCGGGCGTGGGTTCGTGCGACGGCGTCCGCTGGTCCGGCGAGGTGGTGGGGAGTTCCTGCGGGGCGGACGCGGCGAGGGCGCGGCCGGAGCCCTCGCGCTCCAGCGCGGCGACGGTCAGGCCGCCGCCGACGAGGGCGAAGGCCGTGGCCACGACGGCACGGCGCCGGCTCTTCTGCCACCGCGCCCGCTGCCGGCGTCGCGCGGCCCGCCCGTCCGGGGCAGCGGCGTCGGCCGCCTCCTCGACATCACCGGACGCGGGCGTCGGGGGCGGTGGCGCGGGCGATGCGCTCGCGAACGCGGTGTCCCACGTCGGATCGGCGCTCGCGGCCGACGGCAGCACGATGTTCGGCGCGATGTCGGGCGCGTAGGCGCCGCAGCCGGGGCAGACGAGGGCACCGTTGAGGTGCCGACGACACGCGGAGCAGTAGTCCATCTGCGTCTTCCTGAGTCGACTCCGCCGTCGGCCGACGCACCGGCCACGACCTGATCACGTTCGCGAGTGGAACCGAACGGTCAGCAACGCTAGCCAGATGATCGGAAGAGTCTGTGCAGCCCCTGTGACGCTCCTGAGCGGATTCTCGTCAGCCGCCGGGACGCCAACTCTCCCTACCCGCACGTTACTTACTGGTAGGCGTGAGCGCCAGTACGCGGGCGAGGGCCTCGCCCACGGGCCCGGCGTGGCCGGGAACGTGCCGGGAGGCCCACGCCACGGCGCTGTCGAGGAACGCGGTGAGATCACGCTCGGCGCCGGCCAGGAGTCGGCGGAGTTCGACGGCCGGGACCTCGACGACGGGGCTGTCGGCCTGCTCGACGTCGAGGGTCAACCGCACCGTCTCACCGAGCCGTTGAGCGGTGGGATCGGGATCGTGGCCGAGCCAGGGGCTTCCGTCACCGAACACGTCGTACCACTCCCGCCAGTCCTCCAGTCCGCTGCAGCACCCGGGACGAGGGCGATGCCCGTGGACGTGTCGGTGACCCGCAGACCGCCGGACGCGAACGGAGTGTCGAACGTGAGCAGACCGTGCAGGAAGGACCCCACGGGGTCGGCGGGCCGCGGCGGCCGCTCGTCCCCGTCGACACCGGGATCGAGGTCGTTGCACGCGGCGACGAGCATCACCGCCGTACCGATCTCGGCCTCGGACATCCCCCCACCGAGCGGCAGGAAGCCGTACGCCCGGTCGGCGACGACGGGCCACAGCGGGAAGGCGGCGCGGCTCGGATCCTCCAGCACCGGATGCATCACGATCACCCCGGAAGTGTCCCGCGCCCCCGTGCACTTCGCGACCGGATAGCGGGACGCGTCACCGCCCCCCTGATACCCTGCGATCTTCGCCGGTCGCCCGGACGGAGTCCCCCGGCAGGTCTTCATGTCGCGCTTCGAGCAGAAGCTCATGACCGCTCTCGACACCCTGGATCACGCCTTCGCCTCGGAAGAGCCGTTCCCCGTCACGGGCTGTACGTACTGCTACGGCGAGCGGGGCCTGGCCGAGCTCTCCGGCCCCCTGCATCTCGTCACGGATGACCTGGTGGCCTCGGTCGCGGGAGAAGGACCCGATCATTGGGACGACTTCCCGCGTCTGTACCGCCGGTTCGTCCCGCGCATCATCCGCCCGCTCGTCACCGGCCGGCTGCACGTCGAGCCGGAGCTCGTCGCCAGCCGCCTGGTGCAGGCGGGCTGGACCACCTGGGACCCGCCCCTGGCCCAGGCTCTGCGCGACGTCTGGTCCGCGTGGTGGCGGCGCACGCTGCACGTCCATCCCGGTCCGATCCCGGTCAGGGACGTACTGAGCGTCGTCACCGTCGCCACCGACCGCCTCCGCCCGTGGCTGGACACGTGGACCGAAACCGGTACCCCGGCGGCCGACGCACAGCTGGCGGACCTCGTCCGCGACGTGCTGATCGAGTTCGAGATCACCGACCTGAGCATGGGCTTCTACGACGAGTACCACGCCACCACCGAGCTGCTCGACTGGCTGCTCACCGATGTACGCGAGCGCGTCACCGACCCGCGGCTCGACGACCCGTACCTTCGGCGGAGTCCATAGGCGTCGCCACCGACGCCAGGTAGCGGGCGAACTCGTCCAGGGCCGCTGTGGCCGCCTCGTCGTCGCGGTCGACGAGCCAGGTCAGGGTCAGGCCGTCCAGGGCGCTCATGCCGTAGCGGGCGAGGACCGGGAGGGTGATCGTCCAGCGGATGCCGAGGACGCGCGCCATGGAGTCCAGGTAGTCCGTGCTGGTCGCGAGGTAGTGGCCGTACTGGCGGCGGGCCGCCTCCGCGAGGCCCGGCTGGCGGAGGGCGTACTGGGTGAGTTCGTACGTGACCTGGTGCTCGTCCGGGCGGCTGCGCACCCGGTCCCAGTAGACGTGCAGGTTGGCGCGGATCGCCTCGTACGGCGTGGTGCCCTCCGGGACCTCGCGCGGCGGGGTGAGGGTGCGTTCCATGATCCGTTCGGTGACGGACTGCAGCAGCTCCTCCTTCGAGCGGAAGCAGTAGTGGAAGGCACCCAGCGGCACCTCCGCCTCCGCGACGACCGCGCGCGTGGTCGTCCTGGCCACGCCGTCGCGGATCATGACCCGGATCGCCGCCTCGACCAGCTGCTCGCGTCGGTCGTCGGCTGACAGGCGGGGCATCTCTACGGCTCCTCGGGGCAGGGGGCTGTGGCCGTCAACGTATCCCAGGCAGCCTTACAGGAACGCGTGCCGTTCTCCGCGGTACGTCGGGACCTCGTCCACGATCCGGTCGCCCTCGACCAGGTGCAGCCGGTCCACCCGCTCGCACAGTTCGCCCGCCTTCGCGTGCCGGAACCACACCCGGTCGCCCAGCCGGAGACCGTCCGTGGCCGCGCCGGTCAGCGGGGTCTGGACCTCGCCCGCGCCCTCCGAGGGCAGCAGGCGCAGGCCCTCGGGGTACACGGGGACGGGGAGCCGGTCCCCGCCGGGTACGCCCGAGGCGATCCAGCCGCCGCCCAGCACCGTGACGTGGCGCGGCGCGGGGCGGCGTACGACGGAGAGCGCGAAGTACGCGGCGGGCAGCGGGCGGAAGCCGCGGTAGTGGTCGAACAGCACCGGGGCGTAGACCCCCGAGCCCGCCCCCAGCTCCGTGACGGCCGGCTCCGACGAGGTGGACTCCAGGCTGCCGGTCCCGCCGCCGTTCACGAACTCCAGCGGTGCGACGGCGCGCACCGCCCGGATCGCGGCGGCGCGGCGGGCCCGCAGCTCCTGCGCCGAGATCCGCTGCACGAGCCGTACGGCGGTCTGCCGCAGTCCCCCGCCGGGCCGGTTGTCGCCGAGGCCGGCGATCTGGCCCTCGTACGACATGACGCCGACGAGCCGGAGCCGCGGCCGGGCCACGACGGCCCGGGCCAGCCGCTCGGCCTGCTCGGGCGCGTGCAGCGGCGAGCGGCGCATGCCGAGGTGGACCCGGCCGCCGAGGAGCCGCAGGGAGGCGTCGAGGTCGAGGCAGATGCGAACGGGCGGGCCGGAGGGGCCGACGGCGTCGGTGATCAGGTCGAGGTGCTCGACGGAGTCGATCATGAGGGTGACGCGCGCGGCGGCCCGCTCGTCCGAGGCCAGACGGCGCAGGGCGGGCACGTCGGCGGTCGGGTAGCCGACGAGGACGTCCTCGGGGCCGTCCGAGCCGCCCGCCAGCCACAACGCCTCCGGCAGCGTGAAGGCCAGGACGCCCGCGAAGCCCGGCATGCTCAGCACGTCGTCGATCAGCGGACGGCAGCGCAGGGACTTGCTGGCAAGCCGGATCGGCTTGCCCCCGGCGCGGCGGACCATCTGGGCGGCGTTGGCCCGCAGCGCCCCCAGGTCGACCACGGCGAACGGCGGCTGGAGGCCGGCGGTGGCCGCCTGCAGCTGCGCGAACCCGGCCGGGGCGACCGGGCGCCGGGTGGCGTTCTCCGGAACGGCGCTTCCCATGGCGTACCGCCTCTCTGCGTGATGACGCGTGCTGTCCGTGACGTCCGTGATCGTTCGCTGCGCCTCGCCACCGTCGCTTGGTCAAGCGTCCAAGTCAAGAGTTCCGGACTCTTGACCGGGACACTTGACCAAGTTCAGGCTGCTCCCAACCGCCGACCGGCCGAGAGGACACCTGGCATGACGGGCACGAGCAGCATCTGGCGCAACTGGGCGGGCAACGAGGAGGCACGCCCCCGGCTCGTCCTGCGTCCGGCGAGCACCGCCGACGTGGCCGCGGCCGTGAAGGACGCGGTGGGGGACGGACTGCGGGTCAAGGCCGTCGGCGCCGGGCACTCCTTCACGGGCGCCGCCGTCGCGCCGGACGTGCAGCTGCGGCTCGACCTGCTCGACGAAGCGGTCTCGGTCGACGCGGAGTCCGGCCTGGTCACCGTCGGCGCGGGCATGCCGCTGTGGAAGCTCAACCCGCTGCTCGCCGCGCACGGCCTCGCCATGGAGATCCTCGGCGACATCGACCGGCAGACGATCTCCGGCGCGATCTCCACGGGCACGCACGGCAGCGGTACGGCGTTCGGCGGCATCGCCACGCAGGTGCGGGCCCTGGAGCTGGTCCTCGCCGACGGCTCGGTGGTGACCTGTTCCGCCACCGAGCGGCGGGAGCTGTTCGCGGCGGCCCGGATCGGCCTCGGGGCCCTCGGCGTGATCACCCGGGTGACGCTCCAGTGCGTGCCGCTGTTCGCGCTGCACGCCCGCGACACGGCGGCGCCGGTCGAGGAGACCCTCGCGCGGGCACAGGAACTCGCGGACGCCGAGGACCACTTCGAGTTCTTCTGGTTCCCGCACAGCACGACCACGCTCACCCGCCGCTTCCGGCGGCTGCCCGGCGACGCGCCGCTCGCACCGATCGGCGACTTCGCCCGCCGGCTCGACGAGACGGTGAGCGGGCTCGGCTTCGAGGCGCTCAACCGGCTCGGCACCCGCGTCCCCGCACTCGTGCCGCCGATCGCCCGGTTCGCCGCCCGCGCCATGTCGGCACGCGAGTGGACGGACCACTCCTACAAGGTCTTCGCCTCGGCGCGCGACGTCCGCTTCCACGAGGGCGAGTTCGCGATCCCGCGCGAGCACGCCGTCGACGCGCTGCGGGAGATCAAGCGCTGGGTCGACAGCACCGGCGAGCGGGTGTCGTTCCCGCTGGAGGTCCGGTTCGCCGCCGCGGACGACATCTGGCTGTCCACCGCACAGGGCCGCGCGAGCTGCTACATCGCGTTCCACCAGTACCACCGGATGCCGTACGAGCGGTACTTCCGGGCCTGCCAGGACATCCTCGGCGGGTACGGCGGCCGGCCGCACTGGGGCAAGATGCACGACCTGGACGCGGCGGCGCTGCGCCCCCGGTACGCGCACTTCGACGACTTCGTCGCCCTGCGCGACACGCACGACCCGACGGGCGTCTTCACCAACCCCTACCTGGACCGTATTCTCGGCCCGGCCCCGCAGGCGACACGG
The DNA here is from genome assembly GCF_045348655.1 of Streptomyces solicamelliae. Taxonomy (NCBI): domain Bacteria; kingdom Bacillati; phylum Actinomycetota; class Actinomycetes; order Kitasatosporales; family Streptomycetaceae; genus Streptomyces; species Streptomyces solicamelliae. Next base: position 5,747,161 of record NZ_CP160404.1, on the reverse strand, counting down.
TAGCGCCGCGGTCACCACCCTCGAGGAGAACCATCGTGATCTTCCGCAGTCCCCACCCCGACGTCGCCATTCCCGATGTCACCGTGCACGAGCTGCTGTTCGGCACCATCGACGCGGCCGACCGGGACCGGGTCGCGATCGTCGACGGGCCGTCCGGGCGGGCGCTGACGTACGGGGAACTCGCCGAGCGGGTCGAGCTGTTCGCGGGGGCGCTGGCCGAGCGCGGGCTGAAGCCGGGCGAGGTCGTGGCGCTGCACGCGCCCAACTGCCCCGAGTTCGCCGTGGCGTTCCACGGCATCCTGCGTGCCGGCGGCACCGTCACCACCGTCAACGCCCTCTACACACCCCGGGAGATCGCGACGCAGCTGCGCGACTCGGGTGCCGTGCGGTACGTGACGGTGAGCCCGCTCCTGGCGGCCGCGCTCGCGGCGGCCGACGAGGTCGGGATGCCGGCCTCCGACGTGTACGCGCTCGACCCCGTCGAGGGACACGACACGCTGGGCGCGATGCTCGCGGAGGGGCGTCCGGCGCCCGAGGTGACGATCGACCCGGCGACGCATCTGGCGGTGCTGCCGTACTCCTCCGGTACGACCGGCCGCGCCAAGGGCGTGATGCTGACGCACGCCAACCTGGTGGCCAACATGTGCCAGAACGAGTACGTGCTGCCTATGTCGGCCGAGGACACGGTCCTCGCGGTGCTGCCGTTCTTCCACATCTACGGGATGAACGTGCTGCTCAACGGAACGCTCAAGGCCCGCGGCACGCTCGCCTCGCTGCCGCGCTTCGACCTCGGGGACTTCCTGCGCACGGTGCAGGAGCGGCGCTGCACGTTCCTGTACGTCGCGCCGCCGATCGCGGTGGCCCTGACGAAGCATCCGATGGCCGAGCAGTTCGACCTGTCGTCGGTGGACACGGTGGTCAGCGGCGCGGCGCCGCTGGACGAGGCGCTCGGCGACGCGCTGGCGGCCAAGCTGGGCTGCCGGATGATGCAGGGCTTCGGCATGACGGAGCTGAGCCCGGTCTCCCACCTGACCCCGGTGGACGGCTCGCTGTCGGTCGGCTCGATCGGCTTCGCCGTGCCGAACGTGGAGTTCCGGCTCGTCGACCCGGAGACCGGCGGCGAGGTCGAGGCGGTCGAGGGCGACTACAGCGGGACGGGCGAGCTGCAGGTCCGCGGGCCGAACGTGATGGCCGGGTACCTGGGCAACGCGCGGGCCACCGAGGAGACGATCCTGCCGGACGGGTTCCTGCGCACCGGCGACATCGCGCGGCTCGGGCCGCAGGGCGAGGTGTACATCGTCGACCGGCTGAAGGAGCTCATCAAGTACAAGGGCTACCAGGTGCCGCCGGCCGAGCTGGAGGCGCTGCTCCTCACCCACCCGGGCATCGTGGACGCGGTCGTCGTGGGCTACCCGGACGAGGACGCCGGCGAGGTGCCGCGGGCGTTCGTGGTGCGCCGGGAGGGCGCGGGGCTGACCGCCGACGAGGTGGTCGCGTTCGTGGCCGAGCGGGTCGCGCCGCACAAGAAGGTGCGCATCGTGGAGTTCACCGACGCCGTCCCGAAGTCGGCGGCCGGCAAGATCCTCCGCAAGGACCTCCGGACCCTGCCGCTGAGCGCCGCCGAGGCGTAACACGGGCTCCGGCGAACGGAGTTGACGGAGTAGAGCGGAGCGGCTCAAAAACCTGACACAGTCGCCCCGCGGGCCGACCGGCGGCCTCCTCGGGTGGACACAATCCGAGCCATGCGTGCTGCCTACATCGCGCAGTTCGGGCCGCCGGAGGTCATCCGGTACGGGGAGCTGCCGACGCCTCAGCCGGGACCCAGCGACGTGCTCGTGGACGTCGAGGTCTCGGCCGTCAACCATGTCGACACCTTCGTGCGCTCCGGAGCCTGGCGCACGCCCGTCCCGATGCCGCTGGTGGTCGGACGGGACCTCGCGGGCACCGTCGCCGCGGTGGGCCCGGGCGCGGTCGGCTTCGCCGTCGGCGACCGGGTCTGGTGCAACAGCCTCGGCTACGCCGGCCGGCAGGGCGCCGCCGCCGAGCGGGCGGTCGTGCCCGTGGACCGGCTCTACCCGCTGCCGGACGGCGTCGCCGCCGCGGAGGCGGTGGCCGTCGCCCACCCGGCGACGACCGCGTACCTGGCCCTGTTCACGCACGGCCGGCTGCGGATGGGCGAGACCGTGGTGGTGCTCGGCGCCGGCGGGAACGTGGGCAGCGCCCTGGTCCTGATGGCGGCGCTGGCGGGCGCGCGGGTGATCGCGGTGGCCGGCGCGCGCAGCGCGGAGGACGTCCGCAGGCTCGGGGCGGCGGAGTTCGTCGACTACCGGGACCCGGACGTCACCGGGCGCATCAAGGAGCTGGCGCCGAAGGGCGTCGACATGTTCGTCGACACCTCCGCGCGCAACGACCTGTCCGAGGCCGTGGACGTGCTGGCGCGGCGCGCCCGGATCGTCCTGCTCTCGGGCCTGACCACCCGTCCGGAGCTGCCGGCCGGTCCGCTGTACACCAAGGACTGCTCGATCGTCGGCTTCGCGATCTCGCAGGCGTCGATCGACGAGCTGGCGGAGGCGGCGGCGGGGCTCAACCGGCTGCTGGCCTCGGGGCGGTTGCGCCCGCCGGCGGTCGAGCCGATGCCGCTGAGCGAGGCGGCGGAGGCCCACCGGCTCGTCGAGTCCGGCAAGGCGACCGGGAAGGTCGTCCTCTTCACCCGCTGACCCCGCGGACGACCTCGCCGCGACGCCGCGGCGCAGCAAGGAAATCACCGACACTCACACCGAGGGGATGTGCTCGCGATGATCCTGCAGCGCATAGGTAACAAGGGCATACGCCTGGCAACACTCTTCGACAGGGCCGCCGCGAAACACCCCGCGAGCCCCGTGGTCCTCGACCACGACCTCGACATCGCCCCCGAACTCGGCCGGCGTCCGACGCTCACCGAAGTGGCCGCTCTGATCGCCGACTTCGGCGCCCGACTGTGGGCGGCCGGGGTCCGCCCCGGCAACCGGGTCGTGGTCCACAAGACCAACGGCTTCGACATCACCCTGCTCGCCTGCGCCGTCAACCGGGTCGGCGCGGTACCGGTGCTGCTGTCCCCGAAGCTCGACGGCGACACCGTGGCCGAGCTGCTGCGCCGCGTGGACCAGCCGTATCTGATCACGGACGAGGCCAAGCTCGCCGAGGACCTGCCGGCCGAGGTGCTGAAGCTGTCCGTGAAGACGCTCCTCACCTCGGGCGCGTACGAGGGCACGACCACGTTCGCCTCGCTGGCGGGCTCGCCGCGCGTCGCGCCGGTCGTCATGCCGGCCGACCACCCGACGCTGATCACCCACACGTCCGGCACGACCGGCGTGCCGAAGCTGGCCGTGCACACGGGCCGCACCTTCCAGTCGCGCTACCGCCCGCAGGGCACGGTGGCCAAGCTGGTCGGCCCGAACGAGCCGGTCGCGATCCACGTCTCGTTCGTGCACTCCCGGATGTTCACCGCGCTGCCGATCTCGATCCTGCAGGGCCACCCGGTGATCATCCTGAAGGAGGACGAGCCGGAGGTCGTCGGCGAGCTGTTCAGCCAGATCCCACCGGGCCTGATCGAGGCGCACCCGAACACCTTCATGCGCTGGGAGGAGCTGGTCGACGACCCGCGCCGGCCGCTGGCGAAGGTGAAGTACTTCAGCTCCACCTTCGACGCGATCCACCCGCGCACCGTGCACGCGCTGCTCGGTGCCTCGCGCCGCAAGGGCGCGCTGTTCATCCAGATGTACGGACAGAGCGAGGTCGGACCGATCGCCGGCCGCACCTACAGCCACAAGCGGGGTGCGGAGGCCGACGGCCGCTGCGTGGGTTCGCCGTTCCCGGGCATGACGGGCGTCCGTGTGGTCAGCCGGGACGGCAAGCCGGTGTCGAAGTCCAACCCGGGCTTCATCGAGGTCCGCAGCGACGGCCGCATCGTCACGTACCTGGGCGAGCACGAGCGCTGGGCGAAGCAGGTCAATGACGGCTGGTGGCGGATGGGCGACCTCGGCTACCGCACCAAGTGGGGCTGTCTGCACCTGCTCGACCGCGAGGTGGACCGGATCGACGGCATCGACAGCACGCTGGAGATCGAGGACAAGCTGTTCGCCCGGCTGCCCGAGCTGACCGAGGCGATCATCGTGCCCGGTCCGGACGGGCGCGCGGTGCCGGTCGTCTCCACGAAGGACGACAAGCCGATCGACCCGGTGGCCTGGCGCGCCGCGGTCGCGGACCTGCCGGCGCTGGCGGAGCCGGTGCTGTACCGGCTCGAGGACCTGCCGCAGACCGCCACCACCAAGATCAAGCGCCTGGAGCTGATCCGGCAGCTGGAGGCCCTGCAGCAGGGCTGAGCCGGCACACACAGCGAAGTCCGGCCGGGCGCCCGAGGCCCCGGCCGGACTTCGGCGTGTTCAGCCGGCGGCGTGGGCCGTCTGCCGGATCGCGGGGAGGTCTCCGTAGAGGTTGTTGCCGGGGCATTCCGTCGGGTAGCCGTCGCGGTGGCCGGAGATCCTGTTGAGAAGGACCTTCTGCCCGTTGGTGTAGAGGCCGTTGCTCGCGCCCGAGGTCAGCGTGACGGTCCCGGCGGGGTCGTACCCGCGCAGGCGCAGCTTCCAGGCGGCGACCCGGGCGACGGCGTTCCGCGCGGCGGCCTCGGTGGTGGCGGTGCTGTAGTTGCCGAGCACCGAGATGCCGGTGGTGTCGGTGTTGAACCCGTAGGTGTGCGCGCCCTGGACCGGCCGGTCGATGCCGCCGGAGCGGCCCTCGAAGACGGTGCCGCACTTGTCGACGAGGAAGTGGTAGCCGATGTCCCGCCAGCCCTGGCTCTGCACGTGGTAGAGGAAGATCCCGCGGACCAGGGAGGCCGACTGGCCGCAGTCGTACGCGTTGGTGCCGGCCGTGTGGTGGACGAAGACGGCCTTGACCTCCTGGGTGTACACCGGGGAGCCCGCCAGGGACTCGTCGGCGCCCCATCCCGCGCGTGAGGTGACCGGCGGCGGCCCCGTCTCGGTCGGCGCCTCGGTCTCGGGGACCGCCTCCGGGGTCGGCGAGGGCAGCTCCGGGTCGCCCGGGTCGACGAGTTCCACCCGCAGTCCGGCGGGCAGCCGGTCGCCGGTGGCCCGGAACTGGACGCCGTCGGAGGCCCCGGTCCACAGCGGCTGCGCCCCGGCGCGTACGCCGTCGGCGACGCCCTCGCGGCCGGACTCGGGCACACGGGCGTCGGTGTCGAGGGTGCGCCAGGTGCTCCACAGGCCGGTGCGCGCGTCGCGGGTGCGGATCCGGGCGGTGCCCTCCAGCGTCACCCCGGGGTCGTCCCAGGTGAGGCCGATCATGCTGAAGGGTCCGGTGCTGCGCGCGGGCAGGGCTCGGGAGCCCGGGTCGGCGCCGGTGGGAACGGGGACCGAGTGGACGGACCCGGGGCGGCCGGGCGGCTGGCCGGCCGGGCTCTTGGTGGCGGTGGCGGTGGTCGCCGCGGACAGGGACAGGAGGGCCGCCGCGGCCCCCACCACCGCGGTCGCCGCGGTCAGGGTGCGTGCATGTGCCATGGGTACTCGGTGCTCCCGGTGCGAGTGCGAGGCGTCGCACGGCTCTGTACCGGGCCGACGATCCGAGAAAACCTATAACCCGCCTAAAGCGGGACATTGCCCTACGATCGGCCGCATCCGGCGGGCGGGCGCGACCTTCGTCACGGAACGGCGTTCCCCGACTCGCTGGCATCGTGGCACTGAGTGTGTTTTGCTGAGGGTACTCAGTGCCAAAAGCCACGCTGAAGCCGTGTTTGTAGGGAGAACGCCAGGATGGGCAAGGACTTCGACCTGTACCGGCCGTCCGAGGAGCACGACATGCTCCGCGAGACGGTCCGTTCGCTCGCGGAGGCGAAGATCGCTCCGTTCGCCGCGGCCGTGGACGAGGAGGGCCGGTTCCCGCAGGAGGCCCTGGACGCGCTGGTCGCGGCCGACCTGCACGCGGTCCACGTCCCCGAGACCTACGGCGGCGCCGGCGCCGACGCCCTCGCCACGGTCATCGTGATCGAGGAGGTCGCCCGCGCCTGCTGCTCCTCCTCGCTGATCCCGGCGGTGAACAAGCTCGGCTCGATGCCGGTGATCCTCTCCGGCTCCGAGGAGCTCAAGCACAAGTACCTGGGCCCCCTGGCCAAGGGCGACGGCATGTTCTCGTACTGCCTGTCCGAGCCGGACGCCGGTTCGGACGCGGCGGGCATGAAGACCCGCGCGGTGCGTGACGGCGACTACTGGGTGCTGAACGGCGTGAAGCGCTGGATCACCAACGCCGGCGTCTCCGAGTACTACACGGTCATGGCCGTCACCGACCCGGAGAAGCGCTCCAAGGGCATCTCCGCGTTCGTGGTGGAGAAGGGCGACGAGGGCGTCTCCTTCGGCGCCCCGGAGAAGAAGCTCGGCATCAAGGGCTCCCCGACCCGCGAGGTCTACCTCGACAACGTCCGCATCCCCGCCGACCGCATGATCGGCGCCGAGGGCACCGGCTTCCAGACGGCGATGAAGACCCTGGACCACACCCGCGTCACCATCGCCGCGCAGGCCATCGGTGTCGCGCAGGGCGCCCTGGACTACGCCAAGGGCTACGTCAAGGAGCGCAAGCAGTTCGGCAAGCCGATCGCGGACTTCCAGGGCGTGCAGTTCATGCTCGCCGACATGGCCATGAAGCTCGAGGCCGCCCGCCAGCTCACCTACGCCGCCGCGGCCAAGTCCGAGCGCGTCGACGGCGACCTCACCTTCTTCGGCGCCGCCGCCAAGTGCTACGCCTCCGACGTCGCCATGGAGGTCACCACCGACGCCGTCCAGCTCCTCGGCGGCTACGGCTACACCCGCGACTACCCCGTCGAGCGCATGATGCGCGACGCCAAGATCACCCAGATCTACGAGGGCACCAACCAGGTCCAGCGCATCGTCATGGCCCGCAACCTCCCGTAACCCACCGCCTCTTGAAAGGAGCCAGGCCGTGACCCTCAGGATCGCTGTCTGCGTGAAGTACGTACCGGACGCCACCGGCGACCGCGGTTTCGCCGACGACCTGACCACCGACCGCGAGGCGGTCGACGGTCTGCTGTCCGAGCTCGACGAGTACGCGGTCGAGCAGGCGCTGCGGATCTCGGAAGAGGCCGACGACGCCGAGGTCACCGTGATCACGGTCGGCCCGGACGACGCCAAGGACGCGCTGCGCAAGGCGCTTTCGATGGGCGCCGACAAGGGCGTCCACGTCAACGACGACGACATCCACGGCTCGGACGTCTTCGGTACCTCCGCCATCGTCGCGAAGGCCCTGGAGAAGACCGGCTTCGACCTGATCGTCTGTGGCATGGCGTCCACCGACGGCACCATGGGCGTACTGCCGGCACTGCTCGCCGAGCGGCTGAACCTGCCTCAGGTCACGCTGCTCTCCGAGGTCTCCGTCGAGGGTGGCGTGGTGAAGGGCCGTCGCGACGGCGACGCCGCCACCGAGCTGCTCGAGGCCCCGCTGCCGGCCGTCGTGTCGGTCACCGACCAGTCCGGCGAGGCCCGTTACCCCTCCTTCAAGGGGATCATGGCCGCCAAGAAGAAGCCGGTCGAGGAACTCGACCTGGACGACCTGGACATCGACGCCGACGAGGTCGGCCTCGCCGGGTCCTGGACCCTGGTCGACTCGGCGACCCCGCGCCCGGCGCGTACGCAGGGCACGATCGTCACGGACGAGGGCGACGGCGGCAAGCAGCTGGCCGCGTTCCTCACCACCCAGAAGTTCATCTGACCGCACCGCTGTTCACTGTTTCAGGAGCAATGAATCATGGCTGAGATCCTGGTTCTCGTGGACCACGCCGACGGTGCGGTCCGCAAGCCGGCCCTCGAACTGCTGACCCTGGCCCGCCGCATCGGCGAGCCCAGCGCCGTCGTCCTCGGCGCGGGCGACGCCGCCGCGTCGGTCGCCGCCACCGCCGCCGAGTACGGCGCCGCCACCGTGTACGTCGCGGACGGCCCGGAGTTCGCCGAGCAGCTCGTCGTGCCGAAGGTCGACGCGCTCGCCCAGATCGCCAAGGACAAGGGCGCCGCGGCCGTCCTGGTCACCTCGTCCGGCGAGGGCAAGGAGGTCGCGGCGCGCGTGGCGCTGCGCCTCGAGTCGGGTCTGATCACCGACGCCGTGGAGCTGGAGGCCGGCGAGAACGGCCCGGTCGCCACCCAGTCCGTCTTCGCCGCCTCGTACCAGGTGAAGTCGACGGTCTCGCACGGCGCGCCGGTCATCACCGTCAAGCCGAACTCCGCCGCACCCGAGGCCGCTCCGGCCGCCGGCACGGTGGAGAACGTCACCGTGGCCTTCACCGGCAACGCCGCGAAGGTCGTCTCGCGCACCGCGCGGGTCTCCTCCGGCCGCCCGGAGCTGACCGAGTCCGCCATCGTGGTCTCCGGCGGCCGCGGTGTCGGCGCCGCCGAGGGCTTCGAGGTCGTCGAGAAGCTCGCCGACTCGCTCGGCGCGGCCGTCGGCGCCTCGCGCGCCGCGGTGGACGCGGGCTGGTACCCGCACTCGAACCAGGTCGGCCAGACCGGCAAGCAGGTCTCGCCGCAGCTGTACGTCGCGGCGGGCATCTCCGGCGCGATCCAGCACCGCGCGGGCATGCAGACCTCGAAGACGATCGTCGCGGTCAACAAGGACCCGGAGGCCCCGATCTTCGACCTGGTCGACTACGGCGTGGTGGGCGACCTGTTCGAGGTGCTGCCGCAGCTGACGGACGAGATCGGTACGCGCTGACGGTCTCACGTACGAGAGAGCCGGCCGGGGCCCTGGGCCCCGGCCGGCTCTCTCGTCGTGCGGTCCGTTTTCAGATCCAGCCGTCGAGCGGGACCTCTTCGCAGAGCCGGACGACCGGCTCGGTGCCGGGGCGCGCGGAGGCGGCGGCGAGCTTCACCCGGACACCGGGGCGTACCGCGTGCAGCGGGCCGTCGACACGGCAGCGCACCACGAAGCCCTCGGTCATGTGGACGGGCCACAGATCCGCCTCGGCCGCGGAGACGCCGCGGCGGACGGAGACGATGCCCTCGCCCGTGCTGAGTTCGGGGGTGAGGTCGGTCGACCCACAGGTCGGGCAGAGCAGGCGCTGGAAGGTGGTGTTCTGACACCACTGACAGCGCTGGAAGTAGAGGTCCGAACCGGCTACCGGCTCGTCGGTCCGGGTGGCGGTCCCGTTCCTGAATCCCGTGTGGAACACGATGCCTTCTCCTTGCACTCGACGGCTCGACTGTGCATGGAGCAAAGATATGGCACTGAGTGCCACGAAAGAAAGCACTCAGTTCCCTCTGTTATCAATTCTCAGCCGGATTCGGCGGCCCTCAGCCGTCGCCGAGGCTCGACTCCATCTCGCGCACCACGCGCCACATCGGGGTGTTGCGCCGGGTGATGACCACGACGACGTCCTCGTCGGCCCGGTCCGCCGGGTCCTCGGCGCCCGCGCCGGCCGGGTTCCAGGTGTCGCGGACGAACTGCAGCGCCCGGTCCACCTCGGCGAGCGGGTCGCCCTGGCCGCCGGAGCGCAGCCAGGAGCGGAGCACGTGGTTGTGGGCGGCGACCACGGCGGCGGCGACGACATTGGCGCGCAGCGTGCCGTCGCGGCGGTCGGCGAAGCGGGTGCGCAGGTAGTCGCCGAGGGTCTTCTCGTACCGCCAGACCACCGAGAGCTCGTAGGTGCGCAGCCCGGTCACCTCGCGGGTGAGCCGGTAGCGCTGGACGGAGAAGGTGGGGTTGTCCGCGTACATCCGCATGACCTGGCGGGTGGCGTCGCAGACCCGGACCAGCGGGTCGTCGGTGTCGGCGCTGGCGGCGAGGAACTCCTGCATCTGCGCCAGGGCCTGCTCGTGGTCGGGGAAGACCACGTCCTCCTTCGACGGGAAGTACCGGAAGAAGGACCGCCGGCCGACCCCCGCGGTCTTCACGATGTCGTCGACCGTGGTCTGCTCGTAGCCGCGCTCGAGGAAGAGCTGGAAGGCCGCCGCGACGAGGGCGTCGCGCATCGGGGACTTTGCGGGGCTGGTGCTCATGCCCCGAACCTAACACTCAGACCCCTCGCGCGGCGGCACTTGGTGCCACGCTGGGATCAGCGTGCGGACATGCGCAGGGCGCCGTCCATCCGGATCGTCTCGCCGTTCAGGTAGTCGTGCTCGGCGACCATCGTGACGAGCTTCGCGTACTCGGCCGGCTCCGCGAGGCGCTGCGGGAAGGTGACGCCCGCGGCGAGACCGGCGCGGATCTCGTCGCTGAACCCGGCCATCATCGGCGTGTCGACGATGCCGGGGGCGATGGTGACCACCCGGATGCCGTACTGGGCGAGGTCACGGGCCGCGGTGATGGTCATGCCGGCGACGCCCGCCTTGGAGGCGGCGTACGCGATCTGGCCGACCTGGCCCTCGAAGGCGGCGATGGACGCCGTGTTGACGACGAGGCCGCGCTGCCCGTGCGCGTCCGGCTCCGCCTTCGCGATGGCCTCGGCGGCCAGCCGCATCACGTTGAAGGTGCCGAGCAGGTTGACGTCCAGGACCGTACGGAACAGGTCCAGGTCGTGCGGGCCCTTGCGGCCCAGCACGCGGGCGGACGGGGCGATGCCTGCGCAGTTGACGGCGAGCCGCAGCTCCGCGCCGTCGGCCTCGATCCGCGCGAGCGCCTCGCGGACCGGGTCCTCCCGGGTGACGTCGGCGGCCAGCAGGGTGACACCGTCGGGCTGCGGCCCGGCCGCGTCGACCGCCTTGTCCAGGTCCAGGCCGTAGACGGTGGCGCCGCGGGCGGCGAGAGCGGCTGCGGTGGCGGCGCCGAGGCCCGACGCCGCGCCGGTGACGAGCGCGGCGGAACCGGCGATGTCCATGGAACTCCTCGAAGGCTGACTCGATGGGTGGAGTGGAGTGGTCAGGCGGCGAGCTGGCGGCTGATGACCAGCCGCTGGATCTGGTTCGTACCCTCGAAGATCTGCATGATCTTCGCCTCCCGCATGTAGCGCTCCACGGGGAAGTCGCGGGTGTAGCCGTACCCGCCCAGGACCTGGACCGCGTCGGTCGTCACCTTCATGGCGGTGTCGGTGGCGATCAGCTTGGCCGCGCTGGCCTGGCGGCTGAAGGGGCGGCCGAGGTCGCGGCGGCGGGCCGCGTCGAGGTACGTGGCGCGGGCGGAGTCGACGGCGGCGGCCATGTCGGCGAGCAGGAAACCGAGGCCCTGGTGGTCGATGATCTTCCGGCCGAAGGTGGTGCGCTCGTTGGCGTACGCGACGGCGGCGCTCAGCGCGGCCTGGGCGAGGCCGGTGGCGCAGGCGGCGATGCCGAGGCGACCGTTGTCCAGGGCGCTGAAGGCGATCTGCAGGCCCTGGCCCTCGTCGCCGATGCGCCGGTCGGCGTCGAGCAGCGCGCCGTCCCAGTGGGCGGAGGTGGTGGGCACGGCCTGGAGGCCCATCTTGCGCTCGGGCAGGCCGAAGCTCAGGCCCTCGGTCTGTCCGGGCGCGAGGAAGCAGGAGACGCCGCGGCTGCCCGGGGCGGTGCGGGCGAACAGGGCGTAGAAGCCGGCCTTGCCGCCGTGGGTGATCCACGCCTTGTTGCCGGTGATCCGGTACGCCGAGCCGTCCTCGGTGGGCTCGGCCTTGCAGGTGAGCGAGGCGGCGTCGGAGCCGGCCTGCGGCTCGGAGAGGCTGTAGCCGCCGACGGCCTCGCCGGCGAGCATCGCGGGCAGCCAGCGCTCCTTCTGCTCGGCCGTGCCGAACGAGTGCAGCGGGTGGCAGGCGAGGGTGTGCACGCTGGTGGCGACGCCGACCGCCGCCCAGCGGGCCGCGAGCTCCTCCAGGACCTGCAGGTACACCTCGTACGGCTGGCCTCCGCCGCCGTACTCCTCGGGGTAGGCGAGACCGAGCAGGCCGGCCTGCCCGAGCGTCGTGAACAGGCCCTCCGGATACGACTCGGCGGCCTCGTGCTCGTCCACACGGGGGGCGAGCTCCTTGTCGGCGATCTCCCGGGTGAGGGCGATCAGGTCCGCTGCTTCGGGGGTGGGGAGCAGGCGGTCGACGTCCATGACGACTCCAGTGGCGCAAGGGCGGCGGGTGAACCGGTACTGCGAGCGGTACCGCAGTACCGTCAAGCGTAGCGCAGACGGCCTGCGGAGTAACCCCCGGAAGGGCCTCCCGGCATACTGTTCGGGTGATCGAGACCCCCGGAGCCGACGCACCGAAGCTGACGGGCCGCGGCGCGGCCCGCCGGACCGAGCTGTTCGACGAGCTCGTGGCGCTCCTGGTGGGCGAGGGCTTCGCCCGCTTCACGCTGGACGACCTGGCGGCGCGGCTGCGCTGCTCGAAGCGGACGCTGTACGGGCTCGCCGGCAGCAAGGAGCAACTGGTCCGGGCGGCGGTCGTGCAGTTCTTCCGCCGGGCGACGACGAGGGTGGAAGCGGTCCTGGCCGCGCAGACCGAGCCGGCGAAGCGGCTGTCCGCCTATCTGCGCGCCGTCGCGGCCGAACTCGCCCCGGTGTCCCCGCAGTTCTTCGATGACGTGGCGGCCTTCGAGCCGGCCGCGGAGGTGTACGAGCGCAATACGCGCGCGGCGGCGGGCCGGGTGCAGCAGCTCATCGAGGAGGGCGTCCGCGCCGGTGTCTTCCGCGAGGTCCACGTCGCCTTCGCGGCGGACGTGATCTCCTCGGTGATGGTGCGCATCCAGCAGCGCCAGGTCGCCGCGGCCACCGGCCTCAAGGACGCCGAGGCGTACGAACAGCTCGCGGAACTGCTGCTGAGCGGGCTGCGGAAGGCCTGAGGCGAGGGCGGCGCGCTCCGGAGGGGCGGCCGAGCGGTCGGCGCGGCCGGGGGGCCGAGCGGCCGGGGCGGCGCGAGGCGGGTTCGGGCGGTGGCGTGGTCGCTCGCCGGGGCGGGCGGCGGGGGCGCGTGGCTCTCCCCTCCGCCGCCGGCAGGTGCTCGTCCGCGGGCACCTCGCCGCATCGGCCGGATGCCGCGGTCCGTCCGGGCCGCAGGCCCTAACCCGCGGCCTCCCGGAACGCCGGGTTCGCCAGGCGGACCAGTTCCAGGGCCTGCCGGGGGAACCACTCCCCCGCCGCCGGGTCGACCGTCTGCCGTTCCGGGTCCTCGGGACCCTCGGTGCCGCGCAGGCAGCGGCCGTCCGACTCGCCCGGGGTCTTGATCCACAACCGGGCGTCGTGCAGGGGGTCCCCGGTGACTGCCGTCGGCCGGGCGCCGGCGCCGCGGCCGGGCGGATTGCACCAGTCCTGCGGATCGGTGTACCTGCCGGCCGGCGCCGTCCACGGGCCGCGCCCGTTGCGGCTGGAGTCGGTGACGAAGTGTGCGGTGCCGGCGTGCCCGGCCAGCCAGGCGCGGGCCGTGTCGCGGGGCGACCGCTGGTTCGGGCAGGCCGCGGGGTCGCCGCCGTCCGCCGCGTGCGCGAGGCAGGAGGCGAGGAGGCGGCCGAACCAGGTGGTGGCGTCGTCCGTGTGGTGGTTGGAGACGTTGACCGCGAAGCCGGTCGCCCGCTCGACGCCCGCCGCGATCAGCCGCGGTGTCAGGGTGTTGACGGTGTGCCAGCCGGGGTGGCCCGCGTCGAGGTAGACCCGTACGCCGGGCAGCGGTTCCAACGCGTCGACGGCGTACCGGAGTTCGGCGTAGCGGGCGGTGGTCCTGCCGCCGGTCGCGTCGTCCTGGCCGCAGTCCGACGGCAGCAGTGCCACCGCGTCGGGCTCCAGGACGACCAGCGCGCGGTGGCCGTCGATGCCGCGGGCGACGGCGTCGATCCAGGCGCGGTACTCGGCGGTGGTGCCGGCGCCGCCGCCGGAGTAGCCGGAGCAGTCGCGGCCGGGGATGTCGTACGCGACGAGGACGGGCACGGTGCCGGCGCGGGCGGCGGCCCGGACGACCGTGCGCGCCTCCGCCTCCGTCCGCGCCGGTCCCCCGTCGCCGAGCCAGACGGCGTGCGGCGTGCGGATCATCGCGAGGAGCCCGGCCGCGTCGCGCGTCTCGCCCCTCGTCAGCAGCTCGCGGTACTGGGCGTGCGCCTCGGCCGAGGCCTCGGGTGTGTGGAACCGTACGGGTTCCTCGGCTCCGGCGGCGCCGGGCGACAGCGCGGCGGCGAGGGCGAGGCCGAGAGCGGCGATGAGGCGGCGACGACGCATGAACCGTCCTTCGGCACACGGGGCAGGGGTTCCGGAGGAACCTTCCGCCGGGCGCTCCCGGATTCACGCTCCGCCGCGCCGCACCGGGCCGCACGTCACCCGGGCGTACCCGCGAGGGTGTGGCTCGATCGCCGTGCGGCGTCCTTGTGGATCGGGGTGTGCGCGCCGGCCAGCGGGGCGCCGCTGCCGCCGCGGCGGTGCGCGACGATCTCCGCGGCGATGGACAGCGCCGTCTCCTCGGGCGTGCGGGCGCCGAGGTCGAGTCCTATCGGGGAGCGCAGCCGGGCGAGTTCCGGCTCGGCGACACCGGCCTCGCGCAGCCGCCGGTCGCGGTCCTCGTGGGTGCGGCGGGAGCCCATCGCGCCGATGTAGGCGACGGGAAGCCGCAGGGCCCGTTCGAGCAGGGGCACGTCGAACTTGGGGTCGTGGGTGAGGACGCAGAGCACGGTACGGGAGTCGAGCCGTCCCGCTTCGGCCTCCGCCGTCAGATAGCGGTGCGGCCACTCGACGACGATCTCGTCGGCGTCCGGGAAGCGGGCGGGGGTGGTGAAGACGGGGCGGGCGTCGCAGACGGTCACCCGGTAGCCGAGGAACGCGCCGACCCGGGTCAGCGCGGCCGCGAAGTCGATCGCGCCGAAGACCAGCATCCGGGGCGCGGGCCGGGAGGACTCGACGAGCAGGGTCACCGGTCGGCCGCAGCGGCTGCCGTCGGCGCCGATCTCCACCGTGCCGGTGCGCCCGGCGTCGAGCAGGGCGAGGGCCTCGCCCGCGGCGGTGCGGTCCAGCTCGCGGTGGCCGCCGAGACCGCCCTCGTACGAGCCGTCGGGCCGGACGAGCAGCGCAGCGCCGCGCAGTTCCTCCGGGCCCTCCACGAGCCGGACCAGCGCCGCCGCCTCGCCGGAGGCCGCGGCGGCCAGGGCGGCGGGGACGACCCCGCCACGGACCGGGGTGACGAGGACGTCGATGGTGCCGCCGCAGGTCAGGCCGACCGCGAAGGCGTCCTCGTCGCTGTAGCCGAACCGCTCGACGACGGTCCTGCCGTCGTCGAGGGCCTGCCGGCACAGGTCGTACACGGCACTCTCCACACACCCGCCGGAGACCGAGCCGATCGCCGTGCCCTCGCCGTCGACGGCGAGGGCGGCTCCCGGTGGCCGGGGCGCACTGCCGCCGACCGCCACGACGGTGGCGACGGCGACATCACGGCCCTGCCGGACCAACGCGTCGAGCTGTTCGGCGATGTCCAGCATCTCGGCCTCTCCTCGCGGGTGACGTGGAGGGCGACGCTATCGGCGTCAGCCGACGCCGAGCCAGCTCTCGATCGGGTGGATGGCGAAGTAGACCAGGAAGATCACGGTCAGGCCCCACATGAAGGCCCCGACCTCCCGCGCCTTGCCCTGCGCGGTCTTGATCACCGCGTAGGAGATCACACCGGCCGCGACACCCGTGGTGATGGTGTAGGTGAACGGCATCAGCACCACGGTGAGGAACACCGGGATGGCGACGGAGCGGTCGCTCCAGTCGACGTGCTTGGCGTTCTGCATCATCATCGCGCCGATGACCACCAGGGCCGCGGAGGCGACCTCGGCGGGGACGATCGCGGTGAGCGGGGTGAAGAACAGGCAGAGGGCGAAGAAGCCGCCGGTGACCACCGAGGCGAGACCCGTACGGGCCCCCTCGCCGACGCCGGTCGCGGACTCGACGAAGACGGTCTGGCCGGAGGCGCCGCCGCCACCGCCGATGATGCCGCCCGCGCCGTCGATGAACAGCGCCTTGGACAGACCCGGCATGCGGCCGCGCTCGTCGGCGAGCTTGGCCTCGGTGCCGACGCCCAGGATGGTGGCCATGGCGTCGAAGAAGCCGGCGAGCACCAGGGTGAACACGATCATGGTGACCGTGATGTAGCCGACGTCGCCCCAGCCGCTGAACGAGACCTGGCCGATCAGCGAGAAGTCGGGTGCGGAGACCGCGCTGCCGTGCAGCTCGGGAGCGCCCGCGAACCAGGAGCCGGCGCCCTTGGCGGGGATGTCGGCGATCGCGTTGACGATCACGGCGACGATCGTGCCGACGACGATGCCGATGAGGATGGCGCCGGGGACGTTGCGGGCCTGCAGCGCGAAGATCAGCAGCAGGGTGACGGCGAAGAGCAGGACGGGCCAGCCCTGGAGTTCGCCGAGCGGGCCCAGGGTCACGGGGCCGCCGCCGGGGGCGGGGTTCTCGTGCACGAATCCGGCCTTCACGAAGCCGATGATGGCGATGAAGAGACCGATGCCGATGGTGATCCCGTGCTTCAGCGCGAGCGGGATCGCGTTCATGATCATCTCACGCAGGCCGGAGACGACCAGGAGACAGATCACGGCGCCGTACGCCACCGACATGCCCATCGCCTGCGGCCAGGTCATCAGCGGGACGACCTGGGAGGCCATCACGCCGGAGACGCTCAGGCCGGCCGCGAGGGCGAGCGGCACCTTGCCCCAGAAGCCCATGAGCAGCGTGGTCGCCGCGGCGCAGAGCGCGGTCGCGGTGATCAGCGCGGGCTGGCTGAGGACGTTGCCGTCCACGTCCTTACCGCCGAGGATCAGCGGGTTGAGCAGGAGGATGTACGCCATCGCCATGAAGGTGGTGACGCCGCCACGCACCTCCGTACCGACGGTGGATCCTCTTTCGGAGATGTGAAAGTACCGGTCGAGCCAAGAACGGCCGGCGGGAACGTTCGAGCCGGAGCCCGCGTCCTCCGCGGCGGTCTTGGGCTCCACAGACGACTGGGTCATGGGGCCTACTCCCAAGGTTCACAGGGGCACCCGCCGCTCTCTGGGGCGGGATTTGGGATATGGAACTGGCTGCACGACCCGGGGGACGGCCCGAGACGAACGGGTGAATCGGTACTGCGGGGAAGGCGGCGGGGTCTCCACTGCTTCGGGGCGGCGCGGATCGTGAGGTTCCGGTGGGGAGGACCGGTCCCGACGTCTGTTCATGTGCCGTTAACGCGGTGTGTGGCCTAGTACACAAGCCGGGATCGCCCGGGTGCAGTCACCGAAACCATGAAGGAGTTGGCTGGTGTCCGGTCTCGTCTTGTAGATTCGAACGAAAGGCGGAGCACTGAGGGCTCGCTGTTTCCCTCCGGAAACATGAGTACCCGATCACCGCCGAGCACCAGACACCTTTGAGACCACTTCCGAGAAGAACGGCGGCGACGAGATGCGGCTGCGCGCACTGCTGGACACCGACGCGCTGGGCCTGCGACTGCTCGGCGGCGAGGACGAGCTCGACCGCACGGTCCGTGGCGTGATGACGACGGACCTGAAGGATCCCAGCCGCTACCTGTCCGGCGGCGAGCTGGTACTCACCGGCCTCGCCTGGTTCCGGGAGCCGGAGGACGCGGAGCCGTTCGTCCGGATCCTTGCGGCCGCCGGCGTGGCCGGGCTGGCGGTCGGCGAGGCGGAGCTGGGCGACATCCCCGACGATCTGGTGCAGGCGTGTTTGCGCCACCGGCTTCCGCTGTTCGCAGTTCACGAGTCCGTTGCGTTCGCGACGATTACGGAGCACGTTGTTCGACAGGTCTCCGGCGAGCGGGCGGGCGACCTGGCGGCCGTCGTCGACCGGCACCGGCGGCTGATGACGTCCGGTCCGGCGGGCGGCGGGCCGGAGGCCGTACTGGATCTTCTGGGCTCCGACCTGGACCTCCGTGCCTGGGTACTCTCCCCCACCGGGCGCCGGATCGCGGGCGCGGGCGAGGCGCTCGACGCCCCCCGCGCGGCCTCCCTGGCCGGGGAGCACCTGGCCGCCACCCGCACCGGGCGGCGCGGTCCGCACCGGGTCTCCGTCGGAGGATCCACCTACTCGCTGTTCCCGATCCGAAACACCGGGCGCGCGGCCACGCCCGCCTCGCGCGACGTACGGGAGACGGTGCTCTCCGACTGGCTGCTGGCCGTCGAGGCGGACGCCGGCGACTGGCCCGCCGCGCGGCTCGATCTACTACAGGGCGTCACCCAGCTGATCGCGGTCGAGCGCGACCGGCGGGACGCGGCGCGCACGGTGCGCCGCCGGCTGGCGCAGGAGGTCCTGGAGCTGGTGCAGACCGGTGCCGCGCCGGCCGAGATCGCGGCGCGTCTGCGGGTCGCCGCGCCGGTCCTGCTGCCCGGTCTGGGCACCGCGCCGCACTGGCAGGTCGTCGTGGCCCGCGTGGAGTGGGACGGCGGGACGGGCCAGGCGGTCGAGGCCGGCCCGGTGGCGCAGGCGCTCCTGGAGGAGATCCTGGTCGACCCCGGGACGACCGGGGCGGAGTCCGCCGACCGGATCGCCGTCGCGCACACCGGCGAGGAGGCGATCGCGCTCGTACCCCTGGCGGCGATGCCGCTGCCGGACAGCGAGGACGAGTCCGCGCCGGAGCTCGGGCTGCACGCGGACGCGCTGCTCGCGGCCGTCCGCGAGCCGCTGACCGCGGGCCTCGCCGACGACGGCCGGCTGACGCTGGGCGTCTCCGCGGCCGTCCACTCGGCGGAGGGGCTGCGCGGCGCCCTGGAGGAGGCCCGGCACGCCCGGCGCGTCGCCGCGGCACGCCCGGGGCGGGTCTGCGCGGCCGGCCACCACGAGCTGGCCTCGCACGTCCTGCTGCTGCCGTTCGTCCCGGACGACGTGCGCCGCGCCTTCACGGCCCGCCTCCTGGACCCGCTGCGGGACTACGACCGCCGCCACCGGGCCGAGCTCATCCCCACCCTGGAGGCCTTCCTCGACTGCGACGGCTCCTGGACCCGCTGCGCGACCCGCCTGCACCTGCACGTGAACACGCTGCGGTACCGGGTGGGCCGGATCGAGCAGCTGACGGGCCGCGACCTGTCCCGTCTGGAGGACAAGCTGGACTTCTTCCTGGCGCTGCGCATGTCGTAGGGCGGTGCGGGGCTTGCGCGCCCGCATTCAGGCCGCGAAGTGGCCCACCAGCAGGGCCAGCCGGCGGTCGTGGGCCTCCGCGGGAAGACGGCCGCTGCGGGTCAGGGCCGCCAGGCCGTGGAGGCTCGCCCAGTAGGTCTCCGTGAGGAGACCGATGTCCTCGCCGGGGGCCGCCGTCGGCGCGACGGCGAGGCGGAGTTCGTCGAACCCCGCCTGCAGTTCGGCGGGGACGTCGGCGGTGGCGAACGGCAGGTCCACGGAGAGCGTGAACATCGCGTCGTACAGCGCGGGCCGCTGCCGGGCGAACGCCGTGTACGCCTCGCCGACCGCGGCCAGCGCGCCGCGCGCGTCGTCCGCGCCCGTACGCGCGTCGCGCAGCGCCGTCGCCAGCTCGGCGAACGCCTGCACCGCGACCGCCGCCATGATCGCCTCCTTGCCCTTGAAGTGGCTGTAGAGGACCGGCTGGCTGTACTCGACCTCCGCGGACAGGCGCCGCGTGGTCACCGCGTTCCACCCCTCCGTCTCCGCCACCCGCCGCGCGGCCGCCACGATCAGCCGCTCCCGCTCCGCCCGCTCGCGCTCCCGGCGCGTCCGAATCGTCATAGCCGAAATTCTAGCAGCGCTAGAATTCCTGCCACTGCGACTGCTAGCGTCACTCTCACCGCTAGCGCCGCTAGCAGTCAGAGCGAGCCCAAGGAGAGACCCGTCATGACCGTGACCGCGTACACCCTCGCCGTCGTCCTCGACCTGTTCGTCGTCTACATCGGAGCGCGCTTCCTCCTCCAGCCCGCCCCGTCCGCCGCCGGCTACGGCGTCCCGGCCTCCCCGAGCGGCGGCGACCCCGCGTACCTGACCGTCAAGGGCCTCCGCGACCTCGCCTTCGGCCTCCTGGGCCTGGCCCTCCTGGCCTTCGCCGGCGCCCGCGCCGAGGCGTGGTTCATGCTGCTCGTCGCGCTCGTGCCGCTCGGCGACACGCTGATAGTCCTCCGCAACGGCGGCAAGAAGGCGGTGGCCTTCGGCATCCACTTCGCCACCGCCGCGGTGGTCCTCCTCAGCGCGGCCCTCCTGTTCGCCGTCTGAACCCCGGCACGTGACAGGCACACACCCCTGCCCGTCCTGTCACCCGACGCGGTACTCGATGTGGAGTTCGCGTGCGTTGCCGAGGGTGCCGTCGTCGCTGTGGAGGCGGGTGCAGACGTGCGGGTCGGTGGAGCGGGGGCCCTCGCGGGCGACTTCCAGGAAGCGGCCGGCGGTATCGCGGAAGACCTTCGCGCTGCCGGTCATGAACAGCGTCTCGGCGTGCAGGTGCTGGTGGAAGAGGTCGCGGTTCTCGCGGTGGTGGCGGGTCACGTGGTCGATCGCCGTGGCGCCGTCGTGCTCGGCCTCGGGCAGCCTCACGGTCTGCGGGCGGCCGGGGCCGAGGCGGCCGCGGAGCTGCTTCCAGCGCGCGGGGGCGAACTGGAGCGAGTGGTGCAGGAGCACGAGGCCGAGCAGCCGGGGGGCCGCGTCGTCCGGCACCTCCTCGGCCGGTGGGCGGTTGGCGCGCATCGGCACGTGAACCAGCGAGCGGGGCGAACGCGCGGCGAGCAGCCACAACCCGGCGACGCTTCGAGCGGCGTCCTCGTCCACGTAGAGGTCCAGGTACCGGTCGCGGTCGACCAACGCGGCACCGGCCGGCGGCCGGGCGGGCCGGACGACCCTGAACTCCTCGGCTCCCAGACGGGCCTGATGGACGAGAACGGCTAGCTTCATCGGTACTCCGGTGTGGTCGCGTGCGGTCAGGCCGGCGGAGGACGGTCAGCCCCGGGCGAACCGGACGTCGACCGCGCCACCGGGGATCAACGGCCGACGGGGATCGTCGAATTATCCGTCGCCGCGGACTCCGTACGGCGCCCCCGCCCCGCCTCCTCGGGGTCAGGTCCGTCCGGACATCCCGCGCGAACCCCGGGCCGCGGCCGGGAACGTCTCCGCCGTGATCTCGTCGGCGGCCTCGTCCCCGAGTCTGCGGCCGCAGAAGTGGTGGATGTCCGCGGCGTACCGGTGGTACAGCTCGGCGAACAGCTCCGGGTGCGCGAAGGACCGGACGACGACCGCGGCATCGCCGTTCTCGTCACGCTCCAGTGGATCGTTCAACGTGGCCTCCGTTTCCGACGTGCCGGCGCGTGTGCTCACGCGCTGCCCGCAGTCGTTGTTGCCCGGAGGCGCCGAAGGGGTTCACAAGATCGCACCGACCGGTAATTCATGTTCGATTACCGGTAAGTGAACGGTGATTGTGAATTGATTCACCTAACCTCTTGGCCGAGCCCGCCCGTTCATGCTGAGATTCGATCTGACTCAACAGCTCAATGGCGCGCTCGGGGAGGGCAATGTGGCGGACACCGCCATGTCTGGTTCCGGTTCCGAATCAAGGGATGGCGACGATCCGTCCCTCGCACATGGCAAGGAGACGCCCGTGCAGACCGCCATATGGCGGCTGCGCTCCCGTGGTTGCTGGACCGACGCGGCCGCGCTGCTCCTCCCGCACACGGACGATCCGGCCGCCGCGCTGCAGCGTGCCGCGCTGCTGATCGAGCGGTGTCTGTACACGGAAAAGGGCTGGGCGGAGGCCGAGGAGGCGCTGCGGGCGGCCGAGGCGGTGGCCCAGGACGACGAGGAGCGCGGGGCGGCCGCCTGCGAGCGGGGGTATCTCGCGTACGCCTCCACGCTGTTGGGCGTCCGTGACCGGGCCGACGAGGCACGGGCCGCGCTGGGCCGGGCGGCCGCGCTGATCGGGCCCTCGGCGCAGGGACGGCCGCTGCTGGACTTCCGGCGCGGCCTGATCGCGCAGAACCTCGGCGACTCGCCGCAGGCGGCGCGCGCCGCGTACCGGAGGGCACACGCGGGCGCGACCGCGCAGAACGACACGCTGCTGCTCTCCTCCACCTGGCGTCATCTCGCCGGAATCGCCCTGCACGAGGGCGAGTTGGCGGAGGCCCGGCACGGCTTCGCCGAGTCGCTGCGGATCCGGGAGGAGCTCGGCTATCTCGTCGGTACGGCCCCGGCGCTCGCCTCGCTCGCGGCGACCGAGACCGAGCCGGAGGCCGGGCGGCTGCGGGCCGAGGCGCGCCGGCTGTTCCATCTGCTCGGCGGGGTGCCGACGTGGCTGGCCGCGCATTTGTCCGCGCGGCCGGCGGTCTGAGGCCCGGAAGGGGAAGCGGGAGAGAAACGCATGATCGCGGGGCGCGGAAAGGACGACGAGGTGCCCGAGCCCGGTGCTCCCTGGAGCGAGATCATTCCGGGGCTGTGGATGGGCGGGCACTTCTGGGACGATGGTTCGGGAATTCCCCGGCCGGCCGTCGCGAGGAGTGAATTCTCGCTGGTCGTGAGTATGTTCACTCGTTCGGGTCATGGTCCGGACGACGGAGTGGATCATCTCGTCCATGAAATCCCCGACAGTCCGCTGACGTTCGAACAACTGGGGTCGGTACGGGAGGCGGCCGCGCGCACCGCGGCCGCGGTCCGGGAGAACCGGCCCACGCTCGTCCGCTGTTTCGCCGGATACAACCGCTCCGGTCTGGTCGTCGCGCAGGCGCTCGTGGAGCTGGGGCTCGACGCGGAGGAGGCCGTCGCGCTGATCCGGCGGCGGCGGTCGCGGTGGTCACTGCACAACCAGGTGTTCGTGCAGTACCTGGAGACCGGGCTCGACGTCGCGCAGTTGCTGACGGGGCTCGACTCGCCGGCTCCCTGACGGCCCGTCAGCCCGTCCGCAGCAGGATCAGCGACTCGTCCGTGCCCACCACCGCCGTGCCGTCCGGCACGAGCGCCACGGCACGCACCGGCGGGCCCGGGCGGAACGGCACCGGGGCCGGGCCGCCGGGGCGGTGCAGTTCGACGAGGCCGTCCGCCCAGGCGACCAGCAGCAGCGGGCCGTCCGGGCCGGGGGCGGCGGCCAGCGCGACGACCGCGCAGGCGCGCTCCGCGACGGGCGCCGGGCGCGGGGTGCAGCCGGGGCGCCAGGTCCGGACCGCGCCGTCCGCGCCGCCGCTGCAGGCCAGCGGGGACGGACCGGCGACGTACGCCAGGGCGGTCACCCGTCCGGCGTGCAGGGCGGCCTGGTGGACGCCGTCGATGCCGAAGGCGTGGACCGAGCCCATCCGGTCGCCCACCAGGACGGCGCCGTCGGCGGTGGTCAGCGCGGTGCCCGGGTGCACGGCCAGGGTGTCGGCGACGGCGCGCGTGAGCCAGCTCCCGGGGCCCCGCTCGCTACGCAGCCGGCCCCGCTCGTCCAGCAGGAGCAGCGTGCCGTCGTCGAGGGCGGCGAGGGACCGGGGGCGTCGTACGGCGGTGGTGACCGCTTCGGCGGCGGGGGCGGCGTCGAGCGCGTCCAGGACGTGCACGGTCCCGAGGTCGTCCGCCAGCAGCAGCCGCCCGTCGCCGTCCACGGCCAGCGCGGCGGCGGCCCCCGGCCAGGCGGGGGCGCGGTCGCCCCGGACCCGCGCGGCGACGAGCCACCAGGGCTCGTCCGCGGCCAGCGCGGTCAGCTCGGCCCTGAGCCCCGGGTCGGCGTCCTCCCCGAGCGCGGTGAGCAGCGCGAAGGCGCGAACGCCGGCGGGCACGTCGCGCACGACCGCCTGCCCCGCCCGCAGCCAGGCCGGCCCCAGGCCCCCGTACGCGGCCGCCTCACGGTCGTACGCCACGGTGACGTACCGCGGATCCGCCGCGCAGACGGCGCCGGCGGCCCCGAGATCCAGCCCTTCGCCGAGATCCTCCGGCCGCCGCGCACCGGGCAGGGAGGAACGGGGGTCCTGCTCCACCGTCACCGCCGAGGCCGCCGACGTCCCGCGCACGGGCGCGACAGGCGCGACAGACGAGGCGGACGGGGCAAGCTCGCCCGATCCGGGAGTCACGCCCTCGGCCGACGGCTGCCCCTCGCCGCCCGGCACGGCCGGCCCCGCGCCGACCGGCACGCGCACCGGCGCCGCGGGCGAGGCCGGCGGAGGCACGGCGCGCCGCAGCGGCGCGACGCTCTCCCCCGGCACGGGCACGTCGTCCATCAGGCTCGTCAGGTCGTCGTCCTCCGGCCCGTGGGCCCGCTCCAGTTCCTCCAGCAGGATCGCCGGGCCCTGGGAGAGCCGGGGCGTCAGCGGGTCCGGGGACTCGACCAGGAGGCGAAGGCAGCCCAGGTCGGCGAGGGAGAGGATGAGTTCCGCCAGGCCCTTCGGATCGTCCGCGTCCCCGAGGCCGGGCAGGGCCAGGGTGCGGCGGCGGCCCTCCGACAGGAGGGCCGTCAGGAGCTCCGCCGGGGTGCGCGCGGCGACGCCCAGCGTGTTGGCCAGCGACCAGACCGCGCCAGGCACGCCGAGCCCCGCGAGCGACAGGACCGTCACGCCGGGCAGCCGCACCGGCGGCAGCTCGGGGACCAGGCAGAGCCGGGGTGCGCGCGGGTCGGCGAGCCAGGCGCGCAGAAGAGCCTCGGGCAAGGGGCGTCAGCCTTCCGATCCGGTGAAGTGCTCCCGTACGAGGGACCGTACGACGGGCAGGTCCTGCGCGATCAGCGCGTCCAGCAGCGCGCTGTGCTCCGCGGCGTCCGCCACGAGGTCCGCGTGGCGGGCCACCGGCGCACTGGCCAGCGGCCACTGGGAGCGCCGGTGCAGGTCGTCCGCGACGGCCACCAGCTGGGCGTTGCCGGACAGCGCGAGCACCGCGCGGTGGAAGGCGCGGTCGGTCTCCGCGTAGTGCGCCCGGTCGCCGCGTGCCGCGGCGGCCCCCGTCGCCTCGGCCAGCGGCCGCAGCTCGCGCCAGCGGTCCGCCGGGACCGTGCGGGCCAGGTCCAGCATCACCGGGACCTCGATCAGGGCCCGTACCGCCGCCAGCTCGGCCAGCTCCCGGGGAGTGCGTTCGGTCACCCGGAAGCCGCGGTTCGGGACGACCTCCACCGCGCCCTCCAGGGCCAGCTGCTGCATGGCCTCGCGCACCGGGGTCGCCGACACGCCGAAGCGCTCGCCGAGCACGGGCGCGGAGTACACCTCGCCGGGGACCAGCTCGCCGCCGACGAGCGCGGTGCGCAGGGCGTCGAGGATCTGTCCGCGTACGGAATGCCGGCGCACGACCCGCGCGGCGGGCGCGGGCGGCTCGCTGTGGGTGTGCTCACCACGCACCTGCTCCGGCACCCGGGGCGCGACGTCGGCGCCGCCGTACGCGGCGTACGGCTGCTCCGCCGCACGCTCGCGCGCTCTGCCCTGCTCCACCCGGGTCCTCCTGCGGCCTCGTGCCGAGCCCGGCTCGCGGTACCGGGTTCCCCTGTGCACCATAGGCGGACAGACCGGGAGTTCAAACATCGAAGGCGTCGGGTAAGGTAAGGCTAACCTGCTAACGATCGCGATTCGGTGGTCCCTGAATGGCCGTCCCCACGCTGCTCCCCGCCGTGCCCGCAGTCCCCGCCTCCCCGGTCGCGGCCGCGTACGCCCGGCTCGCCGAGGTGTTCCCCGGGCTGCGGATAGAGGAGCTCGGGCCCGGCGAACGCGCCCCGCGCGGCGGCGGCTGGGTCGGCGCGGACGAGCTCGCGGCCGGCGGCCCCGCGCTCGACGCGTTCCTCGCCTGGGACGACGCGCAGGTGCTGCGCGACTACGGCGCACAGGCCCGGCCCGACGTGGTCGCCAGCTTCGGACTGCACCGGTACGCCTGGCCCGCCTGTCTGCTGGTGACGATCCCCTGGTTCCTGCACCGCCGGGTGCCCCGGATCCCCGTCGCGGACGTGGCCTACCAGCGGGCGCGCGGCCGGATGACCGTCCGCGTCGCCGACTTCGCCTGCCTGTCGGGCGACCCGGCCGCGGCGCTGCCCGGCGCGCGGGTCGTGCCGGACGAGGAGGCCCTGCGCGCCGAGGTCCGCGCGGCCCTGGCCGAGCACCTCGAGCCGGTCCTGGCGGGCTTCGGGCCCCGGATGCGGCGCGGGCGGCGGGCCCTGTGGGGCATGGCGACGGACGAGATCGTCGAGGGCCTCTGGTACCTCGGCACGCTGCTCGGCGAGGAGCCGCGCGCCATGGCGGAGCTGGAGCTGCTGCTGCCGGGCACGGCGAAGCCGTACGTGGGGTCCGCGGGCTTCCGCGAGCTGGCCGGGCCGGACGGGGCGGCGCTGCCGACCCGGGACCGGGCGAGCTGCTGCCTGTTCTACACGCTGCGTCCCGAGGACACCTGCGTGACCTGCCCGCGCACCTGCGACGCGGAGCGGCTGCGGCGGCTCACCGCCGCCGCCTGATCCACGGACAGGCTCACCCGTCCCGGGGTACTTCATGCCACCCGTCCGGGTGGCATGAATCGAACGTAACTCGTGCGTCCAGTACGGCAGTTCGAGTAGATCGCACCTATTCGTATGCCTCGCCGCCTCATTGGCGTGCTCTTGCTCCGAAACCCCCTGAGGAGCCCCGGCCTTCGGTCAATATGGGCGGCCGAAACGCCTTACGCGATGCAAGGGACACCGCATGAGACTGACCGACATATCGCTGGACTGGCTGCTTCCGGGCGGGGTGATGCTCGTCGGAGTCCTGACGGCGGTTGCGGTGCTCGCGCGCGGGAAGCGCGCCGGTGACCAGGCCGCGGCCGAGGACTCCTGGGAGCGCAGCGAGGAGCGCCGCCGCCGCAAGGAGGCGATCTACGGCACCGCCTCCTACGTCCTGCTGTTCTGCTGCGCGGCCGTCGCCGCCGCGCTCTCGTTCCACGGTCTGGTCGGCTTCGGCCGGCAGAACCTGAACCTCACCGGCGGCTGGGAGTACCTCGTCCCGTTCGGCCTCGACGGCGCGGCGATGTTCTGCTCGGTGCTCGCCGTCCGCGAGGCCAGCCACGGCGACGCGGCCCTCGGCTCCCGGCTCCTCGTCTGGACCTTCGCCGGCGCGGCCGCCTGGTTCAACTGGGTGCACGCCCCGCGGGGCCTGGGCCACGACGGCGCCCCGCAGTTCTTCGCCGGCATGTCGCTGTCGGCGGCGGTCCTCTTCGACCGGGCCCTCAAGCAGACCCGCCGGGCGGCGCTCCGCGAGCAGGGCCTGGTGCCCCGCCCGCTGCCGCAGATCCGTATCGTCCGCTGGCTGCGGGCCCCCAGGGAGACCTTCGCGGCCTGGTCGCTGATGCTCCTGGAGGGCGTCCGCACCCTGGACGAGGCGGTCGACGAGGTGCGCGAGGACCGGCGGGAGAAGCAGCAGAACCGGATGCGCCGGCGCGAGCAGCAGAAGCTGGACCGGGCCCGGCTCCGGGCCATCAGCGGCCAGCACCGGGCGTTCGGCCTCGGCCGGGGCGGCCGTCAGGTCGTGGTGCCTCCGCTGGCCGCGGGTGCGGCGCCGCTGGCCCCCGGCACGGCCTCCGCGGCGACGGGCGTCGGCCCGTCCGTCGCGGAGCCCGCCATAGCCGACCCGACCGACCCCGGACAGCTGCCGCTCCGGCCCCGGCCCTCCCTGCAGGCCGTACGGGGCGCCGAGTCCCGGACGGTGGACCTCACCGCCGAGGACGACACCCAGACACTGCCCCGGCTCGACTCCCTGGAGCGCAAACTCGCCGATCTGGAGCAGCAGTTCGGGTGAGCCCCCGCCCGGAGACGACTCGTCGGCGCGGCACGCTCACGCGGCCGCGCCGACGAGTTCGAACCAGACGACCTTCCCGGGCCCCGAGGCCCTGATCCCCCAGGCGTCGGCCAGGGCCTCGACCAGGACCAGCCCCCGGCCGTGTGTGGACTCGTGGGCGACGGGTCCCTCCCCGGCGGCCGGGCCGTGCGTACCGCTGTCGGCGTGCGGTGCGTACGGCTCCGGCAGTTCGGGGACAAAGTCCCGTACCTCCACCCGCAGGGTGTCCCGGGTGTCGGGGACGACGGTGGCGGTCACCACCGCTCCCCGGTCGGTATGGATCAGCGCATTGGTCACCAGTTCACTGGTGAGCAGCTCCGCGACGTCGCTGGCTCCGGGTTCGCCCCAGTGCCGGAGCATCGTCCGCAGGGCACGTCTCACCTCCGGTATCGCCGCTATCTCGGCGCAACCCACCTTTCTGCGCAGTTGAGTCGGTCGCCCTGCCTCCCCGTTCATAACCCCCACCCACACGTCGGAACGACCCTTTCTCTCGAACACGCTCACGGGGATGCATGCCCCGACAGAACGCCCGCATTCCTGACCGATCGCCGACGAGCGGATGCATCGGGGTAAGTCGCTCCACCACGGCGCACGCCGGGAGTTCAGGGACGGGGCACATGGCGCAGATTCGAGCGGGCCATCTGGAGCATCCGGCCGACCCCGCCGTCCAGCACGATCTTGCTCGCGGAGAGCGCGAAGCCGGACACCATCTCGGCACTGATCTTCGGCGGGATGGACAGCGCGTTGGGGTCGGTGACCACGTCCACCAGGGCCGGGCCGCGGTGCTTGAAGGCGTCCTTCAGCGCGCCCGCCAGGTGCTTGGGCTTCTCGACCCGTACGCCGAAGGCGCCGCAGGCGCGGGCGACGGCGGCGAAGTCGGGGTTGACGTTGGTCGTCCCGTAGGAGGGCAGCCCGGAGACCAGCATCTCCAGCTCGACCATGCCGAGGGACGAGTTGTTGAACAGCACCACCTTCACCGGCAGGTCGTACTGGACGAGGGTGAGGAAGTCGCCCATCAGCATGGAGAATCCGCCGTCGCCGGACATCGACACGACCTGCCGCCGCCGGTCGGTGAACTGCGCCCCGATCGCCTGCGGCAGCGCGTTGGCCATCGAGCCGTGGGTGAACGAACCGATGATCCGGCGCCGGCCGTTGGGCGAGAGATAGCGCGCCGCCCAGACGTTGCACATCCCCGTGTCGACGGTGAACACGGCGTCGTCGTCGGCGAGTTCGTCGAGGACGGAGGCGACGTACTCGGGGTGGATCGGGACGTGCTTCTCGACCTTGCGGGTGTACGCCTTGACCACGGTCTCCAGCGCGTCGGCGTGCTTCTTCAGCATCCGGTCCAGGAAGCGGCGGTCGGTCTTGGCCCGGACCCGCGGGATCAGACAGCGCAGGGTCTCGCGGACGTCGCCCCAGACGGCCAGGTCCAGCGTGGAGCGCCGGCCGAGGCGCTCGGGCCGGACGTCCACCTGGACGATCTTCACGTCGTCGGGCAGGAAGGCGTTGTACGGGAAGTCGGTGCCGAGCAGGATCAGGAGTTCGCACTCATGGGTGGCCTCGTAGGCGGCGCCGTAGCCCAGGAGTCCGCTCATGCCGACGTCGAAGGGGTTGTCGTACTGGATCCACTCCTTGCCGCGCAGGGCGTGCCCGACCGGCGCCTTGATGCGCTCGGCGAACTGCATGACCTCGGCGTGCGCGCCGGCGGTGCCGCTGCCGCAGAACAGCGTCACCCGGTCGGCCGAGTCGATCAGCCGGACGAGGGCGTCGATCTCGGTGTCACCGGGCCGGACGGTCGGCCGGGTGGTGACCAGGGCGGTCTCGACGGACTGCTCCGGCGCCTGCTGGGAGGCGATGTCGCCGGGCAGCGCGACGACCCCGACCCCGCCCTGTCCGACCGCGTGCTGGATCGCGGTCTGCAGCACGCGGGGCATCTGGCGCGGGTTGGAGATCAGCTCGCTGTAATGACTGCACTCGCGGAACAGCTGGTCGGGGTGGGTCTCCTGGAAGTAGGAGAGGCCGATCTCGCCGGACGGGATGTGCGAGGCGAGGGCGAGCACCGGGGCCATGGAGCGGTGAGCGTCGTAGAGGCCGTTGATCAGGTGCAGGTTGCCGGGGCCGCAGGAGCCGGCGCAGGCGGCGAGCTTCCCGGTGAGCTGCGCCTCGGCGCCGGCCGCGAACGCGGCGGTCTCCTCGTGCCGGACCTGGATCCAGTCGATGCCGGAGTGGCGGCGGATCGCGTCGACGACCGGGTTGAGGCTGTCGCCGACGACCCCGTAGAGCCGCTGGACCCCGGCGCGTACGAGGATGTCGACGAACTGTTCTGCGACGTTCTGTCTGGCCATGGGTCCATCAACCCACGGGCCGAGGGATCGCGCCTGTGCGGTTACGCCTCCCAGACGGTCACGCCTCCCAGACGGCGACGCCGGTGCGGTCGTCCGCGTAGCCCTTCACCCGCATCTGGGTGTCGGCGAGGAAGGCCGCGAGGCCCGGCGGCTCCCGGTCGGCCCAGCGGGCCGCGAGCTCGGTGCCGAGCGCGGGTTCGCCGCGGAGCGGCTCCGCGAAGCCGTTGGAGGCGAGCAGCAGGATGTCGCCGGGGCGGGCGACCGAGGCGCGGAACCGAAACGGTTCGGCGGGCGGCGGCAGGGGGTCCTCGACGAACGGGCCCGGTGGGGTGACGATGCCGAGGTCCACGGTGAGCCCCTCGGCGGGGGGCGCCTCCTCCGGTGCGGCCACCGGCGGACCTCCCCCGGCCTCCGGCCGGGGGGACCCCCATCTCGCTTCGCTCGCCACGACGGCCGCGCCGGTCAGCGCGCCGGACTCCGGGACCAGGGGCTCTATGTCGTGCCAGGCGCCGTCGCGGAGGCGGAACAGGCCCCCGCGGCCGATGCCGAAGAACACACGGGTGCGGCACTCCGGGTCGGCGGAGATCAGCAGACAGCGCAGGGTGGCGGTGTACTCCTCGGGGTCCACGCCCCGTTCGGCGGCGCGGTTGCGCAGCCGGCCGTAGGTGCGGTCGGTGAGCCGGTGCAGTCCGGACTTGAGGTCGCCGCGTCGGCCGGCCCGGATGTCCTCGGAGAGCCGGGCGTGGCTGCGGCCCACGGCCTCGCCGATCCAGCGGCAGACGTCGGCGGCGGCGAGATGGGCGCATTCGGCGGCGCGGACACCTCCGGCGACGGCGACGAGCACGAGCGCGGCCTCGTCGTGCCCGAACCGCGCGGTGAGCAGCGCGTCGCGGCGGGGCTCGCCGCGGTACCGGGCGGAGTCGCCCCGGACGGATGCGGCGCGCAGGGTGCAGGCTCCGTAGCGGGCCCCGTCGAGCACGGTGTCCGCCACGAGTTCGGCCAGCTCGCCGGGGCGGGCGGGGGGCAGCGCGGTGGGCTCGGCCTCGTACGTGGGCGGCCGGTCCCCGACATGGCCGGTACGGGGCCGGGGCACGGCGGCGGTCGCGGATTCGGGCGCGGGGGCGGGCGGCACGGGGGGCTCCGGCGGTACGGGCGGCTGCGCCGGCCGCGAGGGAAACGTCCGCGGCACCCGCGCCCCGGTCACCGGCACCTCCCACGGCGCCCGGCCCAGGGGGGCGGACGGGGGCGAGGCGGGAGAGGAGGGCGGCGGGCACACCGGTGGCTCGGGGCACGCCGGGGTCGCTGCTCCCGGTGTCACCGTGTCCACGCCGCCGGACGACGGCGGAGCACTGGGCGGCGGCGGAGCCGTCGGGGGCCGGGGCACCTCGGCTCCCCCCGACGGCAGGGCTGTCGGAAGGGGAGGACCCTCACCTCGCCGTGACGGCGGAGTCGTCGGAGGCGGGGGAACCTCGCCTCCGGGCCGCGTCTGTTCCACGGGCGGCGCGGGCGGGCCGTCGGCCGGAGGGTCCGGGAGGCCCGGCTCCCCCGGTTCCCCCGGTTCCCCCGGCTTCCCCGTCGCTCTCGTCGCCGAGGCGAAGCGGTCGTCCAAGGTGTCGCCCGACGACGTGGGCGCCGTGTCCGGGGCCGTTCCGTCGTAGAGCTTGTCCCACCAGTTGTCCCCCTGCTGAGTCATGCCCTTATTGTCCACCCCGAGGGGCATGCGAAAACGGGACATCAGGAAAAAGTGGTCCGCCGGGCGGCCCCACCCCCCACGGGAAGGTCGCCCGGCGGACCGGCGTGATCAGCGCACGTCGTAAGCGCGGACCACGGTCTGGGTGACGGAGTTGCCGTTGGCGTCGGTCAGTTCGGACTTCAGGGTGACCTGCTTGCCGGACGCGCCCGCGTGGTTCACGGTCGCGGTCCAGGCGTCGCCCTGCCGGCTGACCTGCGCCGCCGTCCAGGTGGCGCCACCGTCATAGGAGTAGGAGAGCTTCGCCGAGGTGAGCGCACCGGGCGTGTAGCCCGCGTGTCCGGTCACGGTGAGGCCGATGTGCCGGCCGTCGGTCGCGGCGAGGGTCTTGAGGCCGTCCTCCGGAAGGTCGTACCGGGGGAAGAGAATCGGGATGCCTTGAGAGTAGACGTTCTCATCCGCCTTGGAGGTGAATTTCCAGACGGAGTTGACGGAAGTCGAGCGGTTCCAGACCTTGCTGCTGAACTTCATCACGTTCTGTTCGAGCGTGTACTCCGCACTCTCGGACGGGACTTCGAAGACCCCGAACGGCCATGCGCTCGCACCGAGCACCTCGTCGCCCTTGCGCAGCCGGAGGTTGCCGACGTCGCCGAAGGAACCGGGCTCGCCGTGGTGGGTGTTGTCACCCCACATCGCGTCGGCGAAGCCGATCAGGTTGCCCTGGCGCTCGGACACGAGGACCGGCCTGCCGGCCGCGTCGCGCGGGGCGGTGGGGGCGACCACACCGTCGTACCAGCTCTCCGTGCGCTTCTCGCCCGCCCGGTACGCGTGCGGCGTGCCGATCATGAACTCGCCGAACGGGAAGCTGGAGCAGAGCATCTTGTCCCAGACGGTGTCCCCGGCCGTGTAGTACTCGGTGCGGGCGCCGGGCGCCGGAGCCGTCTCCAGGCCGGCGAAGCCCACCGCCGCGCCGCTCGGACGACGGGCGGAGCCGAAGTCGAGGAAGTCGTTGGCGATGCCCATGGCGGTGTACGTCGACTCGGTGCGGCCGAGTTCGGCGTCCCGGACGCGGTACGCCCGGTCGTCGCGGATCGCGCCGGACTCGGGGAACGCGAGGTTGTACACGTAGGGGCTCTTCGCCGTGGCCTTCCAGTGGAGTGTGACCTCGCCCGCGGCGAGCTTCTCCCGCAGCGCCGTGGCCTCGGCGGTCTCGACCGCGAGGACCGGCAGACCGGCGCTGCCGAAGCCGGCGGACGGGTACCAGCGGCCGGGGGCCGCGCGGTGGCCGAGGACGGCGACCGCGCCGGCGGCCTTGGCGTTGCGGGCGATCGTGGCCGAGAAGGTGTCGTCGTCCGGGAAGCGGACGAGCGCGACCTTGCCCTTGACCTGGGCGGCCGTCAGTTCGGCCGGGGTGCCCGCGCCCGCGTCGACCAGACCGGCCGTGCCGGTGCCGTCGAGGTTGTCGGAGCCGGTGGAGCCGGTGACCGGGTGCAGGGTGAGGCCGTCGGCGGTCGTCAGCGAGGAGACCTGCGGGGCGGCGGTGCGCCAGTAGCTGCCGAACTCGAAGTCGCCGTTCTCGGCGGCGCCTTCGACGGAGGCGTAGTAGCCGCGGAGGGTGCGCGGTCCGGCGGCGGTGCCGGCGTGCAGCCAGGTGTCGTCCCAGGAGCGGGCGAACGCCAGGGTCGCGCCGCGGACTTCGCCGGGCTTGTCGGTGCGCACGGACAGCTTGTGGGCCCTGCGGGCGTCGAGGGTGACGACGGTGTCCTTCTTCAGCTCCAGCTGCGGGCGGCCGAGGTAGCTGACCGAGTCGTTCAGCTCGGCGCCCGCTCCGGCGTCGGGGGTGGTGACGAAGGAGGAGAGGAAGTAGCTGCCGGGGCGCAGCCGGTAGACCTGGTCGGTGGCGCCCTCGTTGAAGCGGCGCTCGCCGGAGGCGGTGTCGGTCCCGATGACGTCGAGGGACGACGCGCCCGCCGCGGGCTTGCCCTGACGGTCGATCAGCTTGACGCGCAGGCTGACGGTCTCGGGCTCGACGTACAGCGAGAACGGGGTGGAGACGTGGACGCCGCCGGGGGCGGTGGCCACCACGCGGCCGGTGACGTCGCCGTACTGGGCGCGGTCGAGGCCGGCGGCGGGGTCGAGCTTCAGCGGGACCTCGGCGGTGCCGCCGGCCGGGACGGTGACGGTGCGCTGTCCGAGGCGGGCGACGGAGGAGCTGACGGCCGAGCCGTTGTTGCCGGTGACCTTCTCGACGGCCAGCGTCAACGTGACGGGCTTGTCGGAGGTGTTGGTGTACGGCACGGCGACCGTGGTGCGATCGGAGCTGTTCTGCGGCCAGTGGTAGGTGCCGCCCTGGACGGCGGAGGCCCCGAGGACGGTCTGCTCGATCGCGGCCCTGACGTCGAGCCGGCCGCCGCCGACCTCGCGGACGTCGCCGGGGACGCCGTTCTCGGCGGAGGAGACGAGCGCGGCCTTGATCTGCTGCGCGGTCCAGTCGGGGTGGCGCTGCTTGAGGATCGCGGCGGCGCCCGCGACGTGCGGGGTGGCCATCGACGTACCGGACATGCCCTGGTACGCGTACACGCCCCGGCCGCCGGCCGCGGCGGCGGAGATGCCGACCCCGGGGGCGGCGATCTCCGGCTTGAGGGTGTGGCTCAGCGTCGTCGGACCGCGGCTGGAGAAGTACGCGGTGGAGTCGTCGCGGTCGGTGGCGCCGACGGTGAGGACGCCGGGCGCGCAGCCGGGCGAGGAGACCGTGTTGAGCGAGGGGCCCGTGTTGCCGGCGGCGACGACGAACAACGTGCCCTTGTTCTGGGCGAGTTCTTCGGCGGCGATGCTCATCGGGTCGGTGCAGTCGGTCTCGGACGGGTTGCCGAGGCTCATGGAGACGACGTCGGCGCCCTGGGCGACGGCCCACTCCATGCCGGCGATGATCCAGGACGTGGCTCCGGAGCCGTAGTCGTTGAGGACCTTGCCGTTGAGGAGTTCGGCGCCGGGCGCGACGCCCTTCTTCTTGCCGCCGCTCGCT
This sequence comes from Streptomyces solicamelliae, assembly GCF_045348655.1. Lineage (NCBI taxonomy): Bacteria > Bacillati > Actinomycetota > Actinomycetes > Kitasatosporales > Streptomycetaceae > Streptomyces > Streptomyces solicamelliae. The sequence goes on along the minus strand of NZ_CP160404.1, from coordinate 5,712,484 downwards.
GCGCCGGAGCCGCCGACGGTGGAGATGGTGTGGGTGCCGTGGCCCTGGCGGTCGTCGGCGCTGTCGGAGTCGGTGAAGTTCTGCGCGGCGACGATGCGGCCCTTGAGGTCCGGGTGCTCGGCGTCGGCGCCGGTGTCGAGGACGGCGACCTTGGTGCCCTTGCCGTCGTAGCCGGCGGCCCAGGCCTCGGGGGCGTGGACCTGCTGGGTGGACCGCTCCAGGGTGGCCCGGACCTTGCGGTCGAGCCACAGCTTCTTCAGGCCGGAGGCGTTGCGGGCGGTCGGGGCCTCGACGTCCTTCCAGAACGCGGCGGCCTGCTTCTTGTCGGCGGCGAGGGCGACGCCGTGGACGGTCTTGAGGACCTTGCCACGCGTGGCGCCGCGCGGGGCGGCGGGCACGGAGCGGGCGACGTCGGAGCCGTACACGGCGATCAGCGGCAGGGTGGCCGTGGCGGTGTCGTCGTAGCCCTGCCGGATCAGTCCGGTGACGTTGAAGAGCTCGTGGTCGACGCGGCCCGCGGCGAGGGCGGCGGTCGCGCCCTCGGGGTACACGTACAGGTCCTCGCCGGTGCGGCGGGTCTGTACGAACGGCACGGTGCCGTCCTCACGGGGCAGGGCCGCGGCGGCCGGTGTGCCGGCGGCGTCGCGGGTGACCACGACCCGGTCGCCGGTGACGAGGGTGACGGTGCTCGACCTCTCCCCCGTGCGGGCGGCCTGGCTGCCGACCGGCGGACGCTTCTCGGCCGGGTCGTCCTGCGGCATGGCCGCGGTGGACGGCGCGACCGCGGTGACGGCCAGGACGGCAGCGGTCGCCGCGCCTAGCGCCGTACGCGATATCGGACGCATCGCTCTCCCCAGATGAAACCGGGCATGCACCGCCGAAACGGCGCGAACCCGGAGGCTGTTGGTGCTGCGGTGGCGCCACATTGGCAGAGGAGCGGGTGGTGCAGCGATGATGAGCCGAGGCGGGAATGCGCCGTGGCCGATTCCCGCCAGGCGCAGGTTGGAACGTGTGGGTCCGGTGAGGGGTGGGGCAGCGGTGCTGGGAGCGATAGGTCTCGACGAACGCCAGGAGTCCGCGTACCGCGCGCTGGTCGCCCTGGGGGCGGCCGAGGTCGCCGATCTCGCCCACCACCTGGCGCTTCCCGAGTACGACACGGAACGCGCGCTGCGGCGGCTGGAGGCGCAGGGGCTCGCGGCGCAGTCGACGGCGCGGACCGGCCGGTGGGTGGCCGCGCCACCCGGGGTGGCGCTGGGTGCGCTGCTGACGCAGCAGCGGCACGAGCTGGAGCAGGCGGAGCTGGCGGCGGCGCTGCTGGCGGAGGAGTACCGCGCGGAGGCGGCCGAGCCGGCGGTGCACGACCTGGTGGAGGTGGTGACCGGGCGGAGCGCGGTGGCGCACCGTTTCCTGCAGCTTCAGCTGGGGGCGACGGAGGAGGTCTGCGCGCTGGTCACCGGCAAGCCGATCGCGGTGACCGCGATCGAGAACGACGCGGAGGAGCGGGCGGCCAGCCGGGGCGTGTCGTACCGGGTGGTCCTGGAGCGCGAGGTGCTGATGGCGCCCTCGGGGCTCGGCGAGCTGACGGCGGCGCTGGGCCGCGAGGAGCAGATCCGGGTGGTCGACAAGGTGCCGACCAAGCTGGTGGTGGCGGACGGGACCCTGGCGATGGTGCCGCTGACCGGCCGGGGCGTGGAGCCGGCGGCCCTGGTGGTACACGCCAGCGGGCTGCTCGAGTCGCTGATGGGCCTCTTCGAGTCGGTGTGGCGGGAGGCGCTGCCGCTGCGCCTCGGGGCGGGCGCGCAGGTCACCCAGGCGGAGACCCCGGGCCCGGACGCCACGGACCTGGAGGTGCTGTCCCTGCTCCTCGCCGGCATGACGGACGCGAGCGTGGCGAAGCAGTTGGACCTGGGCCTGCGGACGGTACAGCGCCGGGTGAAGGGCCTGATGGAACTGACGGGCGTCACGACCAGGCTGCAGCTGGGCTGGCACGCCTACGAGAAGGGGTGGGTCTCGCGCCACTGACGGGGGCGTGGCGCCGGCCGGGTGGCTGCGGCGTTCGTCGGCGGGCCCGGCGGCGCGGGCCGAGTCGGTCCCTCCTCGCAGCCCGTTCGGGGGGTGCCGGCCTGCATGGACAGGGGAACTCGGTCACCCTTGGCAGATGGGGCAGATGGGTGTCTGGCAGCTCCTGCTGATCGCGATGGTCATGCTGCTCGGCCTGTTCGGCGTGCTGGTTCCCGGTCTGCCGGGACCGTGGCTGGTGTGGGCGGGCATGCTGTGGTGGTCGCTGAACGAGCAGACGAAGCTGGCCTGGATCCTGCTGGTCTCCTCGACCGCGCTGCTGCTCGTCACCCAGGTGGTGGTGTGGCAGCTGCCGCCCCGCAAGATCCGCGGCCTCGGGATCACCCGGCGGATGGTGGCCTCCGCCGGCCTGGGGGCGCTGCTCGGCTTCTTCCTCGTTCCGGTGATCGGCGCGATCCCGGGTTTCGTCGGCGGTGTGTACCTCACGGAACGGCAGCGGCTCGGCGGCCACGGTCAGGCCCGCGCGTCGACGCGCCGGCTGATGCGGGCGGTGGGCACGAGCGTGCTGGTGGAGCTGTTCGCGTGTCTGCTGATCGTCGGGGCATGGCTGGGGGCGGTGATCTGGGGCTGACGCGTCACCCCGCGTACGCGGCCTCCAGATACCTGGCGGCGTACGAGCGCCAGGGCCGCCACGCCTCCGGCGCCGGCTCCCCCGCCGGGCCGACGTCCGGGTCGCCGAGGGCGCGCCGGCGGATCGCGGCGGCCGCGGCCGGGGTGACGCCGTCGACGGCGAGCAGCGCCCGCTCGGCCCCGTCCCGGTCCGCGCCCGGGTCGAGCCGTACGGCCCCGGCGGCGAGCGCGGCGGCCAGCGGACCGGCGACGGGGTGCCCGGCGAGCGCGCCGGGCTCCGGGAACAGGTGCGTGAGGCCGCCGCACGGGGTGTCGAGGGCCGTGCCGTACGCCCCGACCAAGCGGGCGGCCTCGTCGGGGCCGAGCAGCACCCGCAGCGCGTACTCGTCGGGCGCGGCCGCGCCGGGCGACCGGACACCGGGCCGGGCGGCGACGCGCGGGGCGAGCAGGGGATCGGCGGCGAGCCGTTCGGCCACCGCGTACGGGTCGGCGTCCAGGTCGAACAGCCGCCGCAGCCGCTGGACGGCGGTGGTGAGGTCGCGCAGGTCGGCGAGGTGGATCCGGGCCTCCAGCCAGGCCCCGGGGGACGCCTCGTCGACGGCGGCGACGCCGTGGCCGTACGGGAGGCGCAGGGTGCGCCGGTAGGTGCGGGCGCCGGACGGGCCGGTGACCTCCTCGACGCCCGGCAGGGCCTCTAGGGCGAGCAGGTCGAAGACCTCGCGGGCCGCGTACGGGCCGCGGTGGGCGAGCCGCAGCGGGACGCCGGCCGCGGTACCGGTGCGGGTGCCGGCGCCCGTACCCGACTCGGCGCGCAGGGCGCTGGGGGTGCGGGCGTAGATCCGGCGGATGGTGTCGTTGAACTGCCGGACGCTGGCGAAACCCGCGGCGAAGGCGATGTCGGTGACCGGCAGCGCGGTCGTCTGGAGCAGCAGCCGCGCGGTGTGGGCGCGCTGGGCGCGGGCCAGGGCGATCGGCCCTGCGCCGAGCTCGGCGGTGAGCTGGCGCTGCACCTGGCGGGCGCTGTAACCGAGCCGGCCGGCGAGGCCGGGCACGCCCTCGCGGTCCACGACGCCGTCGCCGATGAGCCGCACGGCGCGGCCGACGACGTCGGCCCGGGCGTTCCACTCGGCGGAGCCGGGCACGGCGTCCGGCCGGCAGCGCCGGCAGGCCCGGAAGCCGTGGCCCTGCGCGGCGGCGGCGGTCGGGAAGAAGCACACGTTGGCGCGCTTGGGGGTGACGGCGGGGCAGCTGGGGCGGCAGTAGATCCCGGTGGTCCGGACCGCGAAGAAGAACGCCCCGTCGAACCGGGCGTCCCGGCTGCTGACCGCCTCGTACCTGCTGTCGTCGTCCGTCACGTCGTCGTCCCTCACATCCCCAGTGTGGGGGACGGGGCACGGGGCGACTCGCGGTTTTCGGACACCGCGCTCGCCGCCCCGTGCCGGACGGGACAGCGAGCCGCCGACGGGCGTGTCACCGCCCTGCGTCCCCGCGGCTCACCGGATGCGGCCACCCCGCTTCAGGGCCATCGCGGCGCGGCCCTCCGCGCCCCGGCGCTTCCAGGTCTTGAGCATCTCCGAGCGGACCCGGGCGTCGGTCTTGGCGACGATGCGCTCGTTCTCTCGGAGCAGCTTGCGGTAACTCTCCAGGCGGCGCACGGCCAGCGTGCCGTCCTCGATCGCCGCGGTGACGGCGCAGCCGGGCTCCTGCTCGTGGGCGCAGTCGTGGAAGCGGCAGTCCTCGGCCAGTTCCTCGATCTCCGCGAAGACCTGGCCCACGCCGCTCTCCGCGTCCCACAGGCCCACGCCGCGCAGCCCCGGCGTGTCGATCAGGGTGCCGCCGGCGGGCAGCAGGAGCAGGTTGCGGGTGGTGGTGGTGTGCCGGCCCTTGCCGTCGACGTCCCGGGCGGCCTGCACCTCCATGGTGTCCTCGCCGGTCAGGGTGTTGGCGAGGGTCGACTTCCCGGCGCCGGAGACGCCGAGGAGCACGCTGGTGCCGCCGGAGACGTGTCCCCGCAGCGTGTCGACGCCCTCCCCGGTCCGCGCGCTGAGCGGCAGCACCTCGACGCCGGGGGCGACCCGCTGCACGTCCTCGACGAGGTGCGACAGGGTGACCGGGTCGGGGACCAGGTCGGCCTTGCTGAGCACGACCATCGGCGTCGCCCCGGACTCCCAGGCCAGGGCGAGGAAGCGCTCGATCCGGCCGAGGTCGAGCTCGACGGCGAGCGAGACGGTGATGATCGCGTGGTCGACGTTGGCGGCGAGGATCTGCCCCTCGGACCGCTGGGAGGAGGTGGAGCGGGCGAACTCGGTCCGGCGCGGCAGGTAGGCGCGGACGTAGCGGGGGTTGCCGGCGGTCTCGACAGCGGCCCAGTCGCCGGTGCAGATCACCCGCAGCGGGTCGTGCGGGGTGACGAAGGCGGTGTCGGCGCGGACGAGTCCGTCCGCGGTGACGACGTCGCACTGGCCGCGGTCGACGCGGACGACACGGCCGGGGACGAGCCCTTCGGCGGCGTACGGGGCGAAGGCGGCCTGCCAGTCCTCGTCCCAGTCGTACGGGGCGAGCGGAGAGGCGGAAGCAGATGAAGCGGAAGAAGCGGATGACGCGTGGAGAGACAAGGGAAACCCTTCACAAGGGCGGCCCCGGCGACGCGCACACGGGCGCGGGAAAGTCTGGGTGAGTTCAGCCGGCGGCCACGGAGGTGGTGTGGACGGTCTTCTGGATGCGGGCAGTGCCCTGCGCGACGACAGCCATCGGTCACACCTCCTGGTTCGCTTCACCGGCCGCGGCGGCCGACGGCCGCTGCGGGAACGACGGGTACGTTACCCCTGCCTTCCGCCGGCCCGCCAACTCTTTTTCCCGCACCGCCCGCACCGCCCGCACCGCCCACACGGCCCGCACCGCCACACGGCTCGCACGTCTCCCACGGCCCGCACGGCTCCCGCGGGTCACACCTCGAACGCCAGCAGCGTCCCGGAGCGGGCGGCGAAGAGGCGGTCGCCGGTGAGGGCGCTCGACCAGTACGCGTCCGCGGAGCCTCCGGTGACGGGGTGGTGCCAGAGCCGGTCGCCGGTGGCGACGTGGAAGGCGTACAGGCCCTTCGCGTCCGTCGCCAGGTACAAGTCCCGTACTCCACCGATGAGTTGGAGTCCAACGAGGCCGCTTCCGGCCGTCCAGCGGGACGCCCCCGTACGGACGTCGACGGCGCGCAGGGCGCCCGCGTCCAGGATGCAGACGGTGTCGCCGGAGCGGGCCCAGCCGCGGCTGCCGCGGGCGGAGGTGCTCACGGTCCAGCGGGTCGCGCCGGTCTCGGGGTCGAAGGCGGCGAGCAGGCCGCCGGTGGAGCCGTTCGCGCCGGTGCCGGGGTAGGCGAACAGGGTGTCGCCGTCGAGGGTCAGCGCCCTGTTCCACATCAACAGGCGGCTGTTCGTCGGGGGCAGCGAGGTGGGCCGGCCCCGGCGTTCGGTGCCGTCGGACGGATCGAGGGCCACGAGCCTCATGGTGCCGTCGAGCCCGAAGAGCACCTCTCCGCTCGGCGGCGCGTACAGCACGACGAGGTCCTTGGACCAGCGGCGGACCCCGGTGTCCGGATCGAGCACGCTGTACCCGTTGAGGTCGGCGGTCCCGGTCGTCTGCGACGCACTGCCCCAGACGACGAGTCCGCCGTCCTTCGTGGCCCCGTCCACGGACAGCACCCCGTCCACGTCCGCCTGCCACTTCACCGCGCCGCTCGCCGCGTCCACACCGTGCAGGCGGTCGCCGCCGGTGGCGGCGACGAGCAGGGAGCCGTTCGCGAACTCCAGGCGCGGGGCGTTCCGTCCGGCCGGGGCCGCGGCCCACAGCTCGGCGCCGGAGCGCGCGTCGAGGGCGTGGATCCTGCCGTCGGTACGCAGGGTGTAGACACGCCTGTCGTCGGCGCGAGCATCGGTGTTCTGGCCGCCGAGGTCCTTCCAGAGCAGCTTGCCGGTGCCGCGGTCGAGGGCCCCGCCGGACGTCTTTCCCGCGACCAGCAGGGTGTTCGGGGTGTGGGCGATCAGGCCCATGCCGGGTTGCGGCAGGGTCGCGGTCCACAGGAGTCCGGGGAGGTCGGCGTCGGGTGTCTCCGGCTGCCGCAGCCACCAGGTGAGCCCGCCGGCGGCCGCGGCGGCCGTGAGCACCGCGCCGCCGCCGAGCAGCCGGCGGCGGCTGAGCAGCGGGCCGCGCAGCCGGTCGCGGAGCTCGGCCTCCGAGTCGTCGACCTGCTGCCGGACGGCGCCCAGCCAGCCCTCGGTCGTCCGCGGGCGCAGCCAGACCTGGAGTTCGGGGACGCTGGGCCGGCGGGCCGGGTCCTTGTCGAGGCAGGCGGCGACGAGTCCGTACAGCGCGGGCGGCACGCCGTCTAGGCGCGGCGGCTCGTGGGCGGTGCGGTAGAGCAGGGCGTGCAACTGGCCGGTGCCGAAGGGCGGTTCGCCGGTGGCGGCGTAGGCGAGGACCGCACCGAGGGAGAACACGTCGCCGGCGGGGGTGAGTTCGGCCCCGGTGGTCTGCTCGGGCGACATGAAGCCGGGCGAACCGACGATCTGGCCGTCGGCGGTGAGCACGGTGCCGTCGACGGCCCGGCTGATGCCGAAGTCGATGACGCGGGGGCCGTCCGCGGCGAGGAGGATGTTGGAGGGTTTCAGGTCCCGGTGGATCAGCCCCGCGCGATGGACGGCGGCCAGCGCCTCGGCGAGGCCCGCGCCGAGCACCCGCAGCGTCGGTTCGGGCATCGGCCCGTGCCGGCCGACGGCGGCGGTGAGCGAGGGGCCGGGGATGTACGCGGTGGCCAGCCAGGGCTGCGACCCCTCCGGGTCGGCGTCGACGACCGGTGCGGTGAACGCGCCGCCCACCGCGCGGGCCGCGTCCACCTCGGCCCGGAACCGCCGCCGGAAGCCGGGGTCGGCGCTCAGTTCGGGCCGGACGACCTTCACGGCGACGGCCCGGCCGCTGCGCGAGGCGGCCAGGTACACCCGGCCCATGCCGCCCGCGCCGAGCTCGCGGAGCACTCGGTACGGGCCGATGTACGTGCCGGGAGCGGTGGGGGTGGCACCGGCGGGAGCCGCGGGGGTGGGTGCGGCGGGCGTGGTCATCAGGTTTCGCTCCGGAACGCGTACAGAGTGGTGGAGGACGCGGCGTACACGGTGGTTCCGGCGGCCGTGACGGACCACTGGTTCGTGCTCGCCGTCTCGGCGCCGGCCGCCCGGCGCGCCCACAGCGGGCGGCCGTCGGAGGCCCGGAACACCATGACGCCCTGGGTGCCGAACGTCGGGATCGCCACCAGCGAGGCGGTGGCCGCCGGACCCGGGAGGGTGCCGCCGCCGGGGGCGAGGTTCGACGGGCTGGGGACGTGCCATTTCTGGCGGCCGTCGCCGAGGTCGAGGGCGAAGACGGTGTCCTGGCCGTCGGCGACGTAGCCCGTTCCGCCCACGACGGCGGTGCCGTTGAGGTGGGTGGTCTCGTTGACGGCGGTCCAGCGGGCGCGGCCGTCGGCGGCGCCGTACGCCTGCACCTTGACGGTCGTGAGGAGGACCGCGCCGCCGCCGACGGCGAGCTTCGGGTAGTCGCCGGGCCGGCTGACGCCCTTCGCCGTCCAGCGGACGGCGCCGGTCCGCAGGTTCAGCCCGAGCAGGTCGCCGTCGTCCTGGAGGTAGCAGCTGCCGCCGTCGGCGACGGCGCGGTAGTCGCTGCCGCCGGCGGTGCGGGACCAGAGCAGTCTGCCCGTGGCGAGGTCCACGGCCCGGACGCCCCAGGCGTCGCCGAGGGTGTTGAGGACGGCGACGGAGCCGGCGACGTCGAACACGCCGTTGACGCTCTCCGCGTACGAGGCGGCGCTGCGGCGGGTGGCGGTGTGGGCGAAGCGCAGCGTCCCGCGGGCGTCGAGGCCGATCAGGTACTCCCGGTCGTCGCCGCGGGCGCTGCCGAACAGCAGCGAGCCGTGCACGCCGAGCCACTTCGGCGGGCTGTCGACGTCGGACGGCAGCCGGGGAGCTGCCGTCCAGCGGGGCGCTCCGGTGGCGGCGTCGTGGCCGACCGCGGTCTGCCCGTTCCAGTACACGAGGGTGCTGCCGAGCAGGGCCACGCGGCCGTCGTCGAGCCGGCGGGCGAGCGGCCGCGTCCACAGCGGCTTCGGGGCGGGGGCCACGGCGGGGCTGCTCGCCCGGACCGTGGTGCCCGGCGCGGGGCCGGCGGCCGCCTGGTCGCGGCGGGACCACCAGAAGACGCCGCCTGCGGCGGTCCCGGCGAGGACGGTCCCGGCGGCGGCGAGCCCCAGGACGCTGCGGCGGCCCGGCGGCACCCCCATGCCGGCCGGGCCGCCGGGCCGGGTGACGGGCACCGGCGGGGCGGCGGCCAGGGCGGCGGCGTACGCCTCCCGGGCCGCGAGGTCCTGGCGCAGGCCGGGCGTGAGCAGCGCGGCCGGGTCGGCGGGCCCGAGGGCGGCCAGTACCTCGGAGACGGAGGGCCGGCGGGCCGGGTCCTTGTCGAGGCAGGCGGCGACGAGCGGGCGCAGTCCCCCGGGCACCTCGTCCAGGGAGGGCGGGGCGTGCACGGCGCGGTACAGGACCTCGGCGCCGGTGCCGGAGCCGAACGGGCCGGTACCGGTGGCCGCGTGGGCGAGCACGCAGCCGAGGGCGAACACGTCGGCGGGCGGCCCGGCCTCGCGGCTCGCCACGATCTGCTCCGGGGCCATGAAGCCGGGCGTGCCGATGACCGCGCCGGTGCGGGTGACCTGGGTGGCGTCGACGGCCCGGCTGATGCCGAAGTCGATGACGCGGGGCCCGTCGTCGGTGACGAGCACGTTGGCGGGCTTGAGGTCGCGGTGCACGACGCCGACGGCGTGGATGGCGAGCAGCGCCTCGCCGAGTCCGCTGCCCAGGGCGCGCAACGCCGGCTCGGACAGGGTGCCGTGGCGGTGGACGGCCTCGTGCAGGGAGGGCGCGGGGACGTACGCGGTGGCCAGCCAGGGCCGTTCGGCGTCGGCGTCCGCGTCGAGCACGGGCGGGGTGAAGAAGCCGCTGACCCGGCGGGCCGCGTCGGCCTCGCGGCGGAAGCGGCCGCGGAAGTCGGGGGTCTCGGCGTACGCGGCACGGACGACCTTCAGCGCGACGAGCCGCGCGCCGGGCGACCGCGCGAGGTACACCTCGCCCATGCCGCCCTCGCCGAGGAGCTGGAACACCTCGTAGGGGCCGATGCGGTGCGGGGTGAACGCGGGCGGCCGCGGGGCGGCGTACGGGAACGTGTACGCGTGCGTCGGGGAGGTCACCGGTGGCCCGGGGCGGGTCAGGAGAGCGCGCCGAGGACTTCGCGGGCGGCCGCGATCACGGACTCCTCGGCCTGCTGCTGCGTCGTGCCGGTCTCCTTGGGGTTGTAGTCGAACTGCACGCTGAGCGCGGCGTTGCCCTCGTGGACGAGCACCTCCGCCTGGGCGCTGTCGAAGGGCGCCTTGTCGACGTGGTGGACGACCGTGGCCTCCTGGCCGAATCCGTCGAGCGCCCGGCCGGTGTTGGTGCGCATGTCCTTCAGCGCGGTCAGGGCGGACTTCTTCTTCATGTCGTACAGGCCCTTGGCGTGCGGGCTGACGACCAGGTCCACCCGCAGGTTCAGCGCGGGGCCGCCGGAGCCCATGCGGGTGGTCCAGTGCGGCATCTTCGTGATCATCGTGGACAGGGTGGCGTTGTCGACGGGCGACGGCGTGCACTCCCCGCCGGGCACGAGCCGGGCGACGGTGGCCGGCTTGAGCAGGTCGCAGCCCTCGGGCACCTTCGTGTACGCCTTGCCGCCGGGCTCCGGCCGGGCGGCTCCCGGGCCTCCCGGGATGCCCGCGGGGTTCCCCGGCGCGGCGGTCGTGCCGTCGTCGCCCGACGTGGCGACGACCACCCCGATGACGACGGCGGCCACGAACGCCACGGCGCCCCCGATCAGCCAGGGCATCGGGACGCCCCCCGGACGTCCCGTGCCCGTCGCGCCGTTCTGCCCCGGGACCGGCGGGAGCGGCTGCGTCCACGCCGAGGTCGGCGCCGGGGTGCCGGCCGGAGGCAGCGGCTGGGTGGGGCCCGTCGGGACGGGCGGCTGCTGCGGGTGCATCGGGGTCTCGCTCACGGGGTGTCCCGCTCTCCGTTCGGCTGTCGGCGTCGGGGACGGCGTGAGCCGTCCTTGGGGGGGCCGGGGCTCGGCACGGGTACGTGCCGGGCCCGGGCGCGACGTGCCGAAGCGTCTCGCGGCGCGCTGCAATTCCGATGAATTCCCGCTGAAGCGCTCCGGCACCGCTGACCAGCGGCTTCGGCAAAAGGGAGGCCCCTACCCCGCCCCCGCCGGAAGAAACCTTTCCGTTACCCGATAGGTTGCGCGCGACGCCCGCGCGCCGACGCGCGGGGCACGGACACAAGGGGTGGGGCCGCATGAAGCGGCGGCGCGTGTGGGGCACGGCGATCGCCGTGGTCGCGGGGATCTCCGGGGTCCTGGTGTTCGGGGGGATCACCGGGAACGCGGACGGGGAGTACGACGGCAAGGCGCAGGGCCCTGTCGACACGAAGACCAGCAGCGTGGCGCTGAAGACCGCCGACGGCGGGCGCAGCGCCTCGCTGTCGCAGGAGGACACCGAGCCGTTCAGCATGCTCGGCGTCACCTGGGCCGACCCGGCCGCCCGGATGCCGGGCAAGGTCGAGGCGCGGGCCCGCGGCACGGAGTCCGGCGAGTGGTCGCGCTGGATCGAGCTGGACGACCACGGCACCTCCGACCCGACGGCCGAGCGCGGCGGCACCGAGCCCGCCTGGTTCGGCGCGTCCGACGGCGTCGAGGTCCGGGTGGTCGCGAGCGGCAGGGCGACCGCCGTGCTGCCGTCCGACCTGCGGCTGACGCTGGTCGACCCGGGTAAGGGCGGCGGCGCGAAGCCGCAGGCGATGGCGCCGGCCGGATTCTCGGCCGAGGAGAGCGCGACCCCGACCCCGACCGCTCCCGAGCCGGGCACCGAGAGCCCCGCACCCGAGCCGTCGACGCCCACCGCGACGCCCACGACGGAGGAGCCGCCGCCGGCGCAGTCCACCGAGCCCGCGCCGCCGGAGCCGAGCACCGGCACGTCGGAGTCGGCCGCGCCGTCCCCCTCGGCCTCCACCACCCCGGCCCCGGCGCCCACCGCGACCGGCCCGACGCCTCCGCCGTCGACGGCCGCCCGGCCGGCGATCACCTCGCGGGCCGGCTGGGGCGCGGACGAGTCGCTGAGCCCCGAGGCGCCGACGTACCTGCCGGGCGGGAAGATCAAGGCGGTCGCCGTGCACCACACGGCCGCCACGAACGACTACTCCTGCGCCGATTCGGCCGCCATCGTGCGCGGCATCTACGCCTATCACATCAAGCCGGCCAGCCAGGGCGGCAACGGCTGGAAGGACATCGGCTACCACTTCCTCGTCGACAAGTGCGGCACGATCTTCGAGGGCCGCAAGGGCGGCGTGGACCTGCCGGTGGTGGGCGCGCACACGTACGGCTTCAACAGCGAGACCACCAGCGTCTCGCTGATCGGCGACTACTCGACCACCGTGCCGTCGAAGTCGCAGCTGATCTCGGCCGCGCGGATCGCCGCGTGGAAGCTCGGCCAGTACGGCGTGGACCCGGCCGGGACGACCACGCTGACCGCCGGTGACGTCGGCACCAACTACTTCGGCAAGTCGTGGGCGAAGGGCGCCCAGCTGCCGTTCTCGACGGTCTTCGGTCACCGGGACGGCTTCAACACCCAGTGCCCGGGCACGGCCGGGTACGGCCAGCTGGCCACGATCCGCTCCTGGGCCGCCGGCCCGGTGGCGGGCCTGAAGGTCACCTCGGTCACCGGGGCGACGCAGTCCGGCGGTTCGTACTACACGCGCGGTCCGCTGACCGTCGCCTGGACGTCGACCACCCCGTCCGCCTTCGTCATCCGGCACGAGGTGCTGGTCGACGGCAACGTGGCCGCCACCGCCACCGGTTCGGCGACGTCCGCCTCGGTCACCGTCCCGGCCGGCAGCCACGCGGTCGCGGTGCGCGCGGTGCACACCTCGCGCAAGACCGTGACGACGCCCGCGCTGACCGCGGTCGGCGACACCACCGCACCGGTCTTCTCCACCACCCCGCGGGTCTACCTGCGGGCCGGCACGGTGAACGCCACCGCCGCGCCGGTCAGCCTGGTGTGGAAGGCGACGGACGCCGTCTCGCTGCGCGACGTCCGGCTGACCACGCCGGTGGCCGCCACGTACGGCCCGACGGTCACCACCGCCGCGCACACGGCGAAGCCGGCCGTCACCACGACGTGGACGCTCAACGCGTACGACCGGGCGGGCAACCGGACCACCGCGTCGGTCGGTTCGACACCGATGATCCTGCAGGAGACCTCCGCGGTCCGCTCCGGCACCTGGGCGGCGAAGTCGTCGACCAGCTACCTGGGCGGCAAGTCCCTGTCCAGCGGCACCAAGAACGCCTCGCTGAGCTGGACGTTCACCGGCCGCTCGGTCGCGTGGGTGGTGTCCCGGGCGTCCAACTCCGGCCAGGCGTACGTGTACGTGGACGGGGTGAAGCTCGCGACGGTCGACCTGCGGTCGACGACCACGAAGTACCGGGACGCGGTCTGGACCCGCAACTGGTCCTCGGCGGGCAAGCACACGGTGAAGATCGTGGTGGTCGGCACGGCCGGCCGGCCGACGGTCACCACCGACGGTCTCGTCTACCTGCGCTGAGCAGCGTCGGACGGGCGGCGCCGGCTCCCACCCCTCGCGGGTGCGGAGCCGGCGCCGTTCCGCGTCCGAGGGCGGCTCTGAGGCGGGTGACGAAGGGCTCGGTCCAGCGCGCGGCGAGCGGGCCGACGAGCACCATGAGCAGGACGTAGGCGGTGGCGAGGGGGCTGATCCGCGGATCGGTGGCGGCGGCGAGGCCGGCGATCACCACGGAGAACTCGCCGCGGGCCACCAGCGCCCCGCCGGCTCTCAGCCGGCCGCGCGCGCCGACGCCGGCCCGCCGGGCCGCGTACCAGCCGGTGGCGACCTTGGTGAGGACGGTGACGACGGCGAGCAGCGTCGCGACGCCGAGGACCGGCGGGATGGCGCCGGGGTCGGTGGACAGTCCGAAGAAGACGAAGAAGACCGCGGCGAACAGGTCGCGCAGCGGGGTGAGCAGCCGGTGCGCGCCCTCGGCGACCTCGCCGGAGAGCGCGATGCCGACGAGGAACGCGCCGACCGCGGCGGAGACCTGGAGCCGCTGGGCGATGCCGGCGACCAGGACGGTGAGGCCGAGCACGACGAGCAGCAGCATCTCGGGGTTGTCGGAGGAGACGGCGCGGCTGAGGTGGTGGCCGTGGCGGATCGCGACGTACAGCACGATGCCGACGGTGCCGAGGGCGACGACGAGGGCGATGCTGCCGCCGGCCAGTCCGATGCCGGCCACGAGGGCGGTGAGCAGCGGCAGGTAGACGGCCATGGAGAGGTCCTCGAGGACGAGGACGCCGAGGACGGCGGGGGTCTCGCGGTTGCCGAGCCGGCCGAGGTCGGCGAGGACCTTGGCGACGACGCCGGAGGACGAGATCCAGGTGACGCCGGCGAGCGCGACGGCGCCGACGGGGCCCCAGCCGAGCAGCAGGCCGGCGACCGCGCCGGGGGCGGCGTTGAGCACGAAGTCGACGAGGCCGGAGGGGTATTGGGTGCGCAGGCTGCCGACGAGTTCGGAGGCGGAGTACTCCAGGCCGAGGGTCATCAGGAGCAGGATCACGCCGATCTCCGCGCCGACGGCGACGAACTCCTCGCTGGCGTCGAGCGGCAGCAGGCCGCCCTTGCCGAAGGCGAGGCCGGCGAGCAGGTAGAGCGGGATGGGCGAGAGTCCGATGCGGGCGGCGAGCCGTCCGATCAGCCCGAGGGTGAGGAGCAGCGTGCCGAGTTCGAGCAGCAGGGCGGTGGTGTCGTGCACGTCATCCTCCGCCTCCGCCGATGATCACGGCGAGCGCGTCGACGCCGTCGCGGGTGCCGACGGCGACGAGCGTGTCCCCGAGGGCGAGCCGGAACTCGGGGCCGGGTGACGGGTGGACGCTGGTGCGGCGCAGTACGGCGACGACGGACGCGCCGGTGCGGGTGCGGGCGCGGGTGTCGCCGAGGACCCGGCCGGCGTACGGGGAGCGGGAGCCGACCGGGATGTGCTCGGTGACGAGGTCGAGCCCGTCGGTCTCGATGCCTTCGAGACGGGCCGGGTCGATCAAGTGGGCGAGCTGGGTGGCCTCTTCGGGTTCGAGCGCGACGGACTCGCAGGAGTCGGGGTCGTCGTGCCGGTACACCCCGACGAACCGCCGCCCGTCGTGGTGCACGACGACGGAGAGGTGCTCGCCGGACTCGGTGGTCACGTCGTACTGGGTGCCGACGCCGGGAAGCGGGATGCGACGCGTGCCCATGACGGTCGCCTCTCTGGGAACAGCGGCCGGGTGCGGCAGCGTCGCGACCGGTCAACGATTCGGACTTTCCACCGCAAAAACGACGCTCTCACGGTACCACCGGGGCCTGCCGGGAGCGGTTTCGGAGGCCGGCCGGGCCGGGCCGGCGCTACGGCCTCCGCGTCCGAATCGTTCAAGACCGGGGCCGGGTCGGGTACCTAGCGTGGGGGCATGAACGCACCTCGACTTGATCTCGTAGGACTGGTCGTGGCCGACATGGCCGCGTCGCTCGCCTTCTACCGGCGGCTGGGACTCGACCTCCCGGCCGGCGCCGAGAACGCCCCGCACGTGGAGGCCGTGCTGCCCGGGGGTCTGCGGATCGCCTGGGACACGGAGGAGGTCGTGCGGTCCTTCGACCCGCAGTGGACCCGGCCCGGCGGCGGCGACCGCATGGGGCTCGCCTTCCGCTGCGACTCCCCCGCGCAGGTGGACGCCGTGTACGAGGAGCTGGTCGCCGCCGGGCACCGCGGTCATCTGAAGCCGTGGGACGCGGAGTGGGGGCAGCGCTACGCGGTGGTGCTCGACCCGGACGGCTGCGGGGTCAGCCTCTTCGCGGACGCCACGTAGGCGCTCAGCGTGGTGCCGGCCAGCTCCCGGACCTCGCGCGCGAGGTGGGCCTGGTCGGCGCAGCCCGCCGCGCCGGCGGCGTCGGCGAACGGGACCCCGGCGGCGACCAGCGCCAGGGCGCGGCGCATCCGGAGGATCCGGGCGAGGGTCTTGGGCCCGTACCCGAAGGCCGTCAGCGAGCGCCGGTGCAACTGGCGGGCGCCCAGCCCCACCGCGTCGGCCGTCTCGGCCACGGGCCGCCCCGCCCGCAGCGCGGCCACCACGGCGCGCAGGACAGGATCCGGGGCGGGCGCCCGGGTCAGGGCCAGCTCCTCCAGGGCGGCCGCGGGGTCGGGGGCCACCGCGATCCGCTCACCGAGCCGTCGCGCCTCCGCGGCTCCCCACAGGTCCGCGAGCTCGACCCGCAGGTCCCGCAGCTCGTGCGCGGGGACGCCGAGCAGCCCCGGCGCGTCGCCGGGCGCGAACCGCACCCCGGCCCAGGCCCCGCCGTCGGCGGGCGGATGGGGGCGGGTGTCGGGCCCGGCGACGAGCAGTCGGCCCTCGGTCCACAGCAGGTCCATGCAGCCGTCGGGCAGCACCGGGCGCGCGTCACCGGCCGGCCGCCGGCCGACCGTCCAGACCACGGCCCCGTCGAGACGGGACGCCCGTTCCGCGTACACGCCCCCAGCCTAGGGGCGTCCTCAGTCGCGTTCCCAGCCGCTGTGCAGACGGGCCTTGACGTCGTCCGGCGGGAGGAACCGCGACCAGCGCTCGGGGAACTCCGAGGGCATGTCCGGGTCGTCCTCGTCGACGTCGTCCGCCTCCGCGCGGGCGCGGGCCAGCAGCTCGGCCGCCTGCGCGGCGCGGGCGCGCTCGGTGGCCTCGCGGGCGGCGGCGGTGGCGACCGAGGGCCAGACCCGGTCGATCGCCGCGTTCACCGCCGCGCCGACCAGCACCGCGAACGCCGAGATGCCGATCCACAGCAGCACCGCGATCGGCGCGGCGAGCGAGCCGTAGATCGTCGGGCCCTCGACCTGGCTGGTCAGGTAGATCCGCAGCAGGAAGCTACCGAGCACCCACATCCCGAGGGCGACCAGCGCGCCGGGGATGTCCTCGATCCACGGCGAGCGAACCGGTACGGACACGTGGTACAGCGTGGTCAGGAAGGCGACCGAGAGCAGGATGACGGCCGGCCAGTACAGCACCGACACCACTTCCGTGCCCCACGGGATCAGCTCCACCACCCGGTCGGGGCCGACCACCGCGAGCGGCAGCACCACCGCGCCGATCAGCAGCGCGACGATGTAGAGCAGGAAGGCCAGCAGCCGGGTCGCGACGATCCCGCGGTGGCCGTCGAGCCCGTACATGACCGTGATGGTGTCGATGAAGACGTTCACGGCCCGCGAGCCGGACCACAGGGCGATCGCGAAGCCGATGGAGATCAGGTCGGGCCGGCCGCCCCGGGTGACGTCCTCGAGCAGCGGTTTGGCGATGTCGTTGACGCCCCGGTCGGACAGCACCGTGCCCGAGGCTCTCAGGATGTTCTCCTGGATGGACGCGACGGTCGTGGTGTCGGTCCAGTCGTCGACGTAGCCGAGCAGACCCAGCAGACCCAGCATCAGCGGCGGCAGCGACAGCAGGGTGAAGAACGCCGCCTCGGCCGCGAGCCCGAGGATGCGGTACTCGATGCACGAGTTGACGGTGTCCTTCAGGAGCAGCCAGACCAGCTTCCGCTTCGAGACGTTGCGGTAGAGGACTCTGGCCCGGTGAAGTCGTCCCGGGGGCCGCTCGGGTGTTTCGTTTGCTGCCTGCACCTCCTTACCGTATCGGCATGGCAGCCACCACCCACACCGTGACCAACCAGGCTCCGCCCCTGGTCGGACACGACGTCTTCACGTCCGACCGGGTACTCGTCGAGGCCCTGGAGCGCCATCTGGACCCCGGGCTGCTGCCCGAGGCGCGGGAGGAGCTCTCCACGCTCGGCCTCGCCGCCGGTTCCGCGCCGGCCCAGGAATGGGGCGCCCTCGCCAACGAGTACCCGCCGAAGCTGCGCACCCACGACCGGTACGGGCACCGGATCGACGAGGTCGAGTTCCATCCTGCCTGGCACCGGCTGCTCGGCCACGCCGTGGGCGCGGGCCTGACGAACGCCTGGGGCCGGCCGGGCGGTCATCTGCGGCGCGCCGCCGGGTTCCTGGTGTGGACCCAGGTGGAGGCCGGGCACGGCTGCCCGCTGTCGATGACGCACGCCGCGGTGCCCGCGCTGCGGGTCGACCCGGAGCTGGCCGCCGAGTGGGAGCCGCGGCTGACCTCGCAGGTGTACGAGCAGGGCCTGCGGCCGGCCGCGGAGAAGGCCGGCGTGCTCTTCGGGATGGGCATGACGGAGAAGCAGGGCGGCAGCGACGTCCGGGCGAACACCACGCGGGCGCGGCGGCTGGACGCCGAGGGCGAGTATCTGCTGACCGGTCACAAATGGTTCTGCTCGGCGCCGATGTCGGACGGGTTCCTGGTCCTGGCGCAGGCGCCCGGCGGGCTGACGTGCTTCCTGGTGCCGCGGGTGCTCCCGGACGGCAGCCGGAACGTGTTCGCGATCCAGCGGCTCAAGGACAAGCTGGGCAACAGGTCGAACGCGTCGAGCGAGGTGGAGTTCGACGGCACCTGGGCGCGCCGGGTCGGCGAGGAGGGCCGCGGGGTGCGCACCATCATCGAGATGGTGGCGGCCACCCGCCTCGACTGTGTCCTCGGCTCGGCGGCGCAGATGCGGCAGGCGCTGACGCAGGCCGTGCACCACGCCGCGTACCGCAGCGCGTTCGGCGGGCCGCTGATCGACAAGCCGCTGATGCGCAACGTGCTCGCGGACCTGGCGCTGGAGTCGGAGGCGGCGACGACGCTGGGCATGCGGCTGGCGGCGGCAGCGGACTCCGTCCAGAGCACTGGCTCCGACGCCGAGCGGGCGTTCCTGCGGCTCGCGGTGCCGGCCGCCAAGTACTGGGTGACCAAGCGCTGTACGCCGATGGTGGCGGAGGCGCTGGAGTGCCTGGGCGGCAACGGGTACGTCGAGGAGTCGGGGATGCCGCGGCTGCTGCGCGAGGCGCCGCTGAACTCGATCTGGGAGGGCTCGGGCAACGTCCAGGCGCTGGACGTGCTGCGGGCGCTGCAGAGCGAGCCGGAGGCGCTGAACGCGTTGCTGCAGGAGGTCGGGCGGGCGCGCGGGGCGGACCATCGGCTCGACCGGGCGATCAAGGACCTGCTGACCGAGCTGGCCGATCTGGACGGGATCGAGGCGCGGGCGCGGCGGGTGGTGGAGCGGATGGCGCTGGTGCTCCAGGGCTCGCTGCTGGTCCGGTTCGCGCCGCCGGAGGTCGCGGACGCGTTCTGCGGTTCGCGGCTCGGCAGGGACTGGGGGACGGCGTTCGGGACGCTTCCGCACTCGCTCGATCTGGCGAAGGTGGTGGAGCGGGCGCGGGTGGCCGTCTGAGCCCTCCGGGAACGTGAAAGCCGAGGGTGGTGCTGCGCCGACACGGCACCACCCTCCGCTGGTGCATCAGATTCACGCACCTTCGGGGGATCCGCCAGAGTTGCAGACAGTTGCAGGATTGTCCGAACCGCCCCGCGCCGGGGAGGCCGGGGCGGCACGATGGCCCTGCAAGGCCGCGCAGTGCAGAACCGATACAGCACCACCGGTGCCCGGGGGATACCGATGAACGACACCGCGCTCGACCTGCGCCGGCTGGCCGCCATGGACGCCGCCCAGGCTTCCCGGCTGCTCCACCGGGTACGGGAGGAGACACTGGCCGGCCGGCGGCCGCCGATCGCACCGCGTCCGGTGATCGGCGCGTCGTGGCGGCGGATGACGCGGCTGGGCCTGGACCCGGACCAGAGCAGCGCGTCCGAGCTGCTGCGTCTGGACGAGCTGGAGGAACGCCGGCGGACGACGACGATCGGCGAGGTGATGCGGACGCTCAGCGCCGGTCTCGCCGGGATCGCCGACGCCTCGCTGCAGATCATGGTGGTCACCGACGAGCACGGCCGGGTGCTGTGGCGCCAGGGCAACCTGTCGGTGCTGCGCAAGGCGCACGGGATCTGCCTGGAGGAGGGCGCGGCCTGGGCCGAGGCGAGCACCGGCACGAACGCGGTGGGCACGGCGCTGGCGGTACGGAAGGCCGTTCAGGTCCACTCGGCCGAGCACTATCTGCAGACCCTGCACAACTGGACCTGCGCGGCCGCGCCGGTGCACGATCCGCGCGACCAGCGGCTGCTCGGGATCGTGGACGTGAGCGGTCCGGCGTCGAGCTTCCACCCGGCGACGCTGGCGCTGGTGGGTTCGGTGGCGCAGCTGGCCGAGGCGGAGCTGCGGGAGCGGCATCTGCGGTCGGTCGAGCGGCTGCGGGCGGTGGCCGCGCCGATCCTGTGCCGGGTGGGTGGCCGGGCGATCGCGGTGGACGCGCACGGCTGGACGGCGGCGGTGACCGGGATGGCGCCGGTGGACCGGGTGACGCTGCCGAAGTCGTTCCGGGCCGGACGGGTGTGGCTGCCGGCGCTCGGGATGTGCGCGGTGGAGCCGCTGCCGGGCGGCTGGCTGCTGCGGGTGGAGGACGGGACGCCGGCCGAGACGGCCGGCAGCCGGGTGGTGCTCGACCTGAGCCGGCCGCGCCGCTGGACGGTCGCGGTGTCCGGGGCGGCGGGCAGCTGGACGCAGGAGCTGAGCCCGCGCCACGCGGAGCTGCTGTGGGTGCTGGCCCGCAGCCCGCAGGGGCGGACGGCCGCGGAGCTGGCGGAGGACGTGTTCGGCGACCGGACGCGGACGGTGACGGTGCGGGCGGAGATGTCCCGGGTCCGCCGCAACCTCGCGGGCGTGCTGGCGCACCGTCCGTACCGCTTCCGCGAGGAGGTCGCGGTGGAACTGATCGCGCCGGACGACCCCGACGGTCTCCTCCCCCACTCGACGGCTCCCGCGGTCCTGGCGGCCCGCACGGACCTCCCGTCGGAGGGCGCCCCCTAGCCGAGGGTGTCCGCCATACGGACGGGTGGCTCACAGAGCGGATGGCCGGGCTGTGCGGCCGGCTGCCGAGCCCCGGAGCCGCCCGGCCCGGGGCCGGGCGGGGTCGGCCCCGTACCCACCCGGCCTGGGAATCTCGCCCTCCGCATGATGCGATGGGCCCATGAGCACCATCACTCTCACCACCTGGTCCCTCGAACAGACCGCCCCGTCCGACCTGCACCCCGCCGCCCCGCCCGAGGGCGACGACATAACCGTCGTGCGGGCGGAACTGCCCTCGCCGGAGTTCAGCCGCTTCCTCTACACCGCGGTCGGCGGCGACATCCGGTGGAACGACCGGCTGCCGCTGACGTACAAGGAGTGGCAGCAGATCGTCGAGAAGCCGGGCGCCGAGCTCTGGGTGGCGTACGAGAAGGGGACGCCGGCCGGGTACGTGGAGCTGGACCCGCAGGACGACGGTGTGGTGGAGATCGTCTACTTCGGCCTCATCCCGGCCTTCCGGGGCCGCCGGATCGGCGGCCATCTGCTCTCCGAGGGCGTACGGCGCGCCTGGGACCTGGCCGAGCGCTGGCCGGACCGGGAGCCGACCCGGCGGGTGTGGCTGCACACCTGCTCGCTGGACGGGCCGCACGCCATGGACAACTACAAGCGTCGTGGGTTCCGGCTGTTCGACACCAAGGTCGAGGAGGTCGAGGAGTCCGCGACCCCCGGCCCCTGGCCCGGCGCGCACGCCTGACGCACACCGCACGCGCACCTCTCGCCCGCCCGGGTCCGGGCGGCGTCCCTGGGCCCGCAGGAGGGCCCGACGTGACCCAGAGCACACCGTCTCGCGATGCGGGACGGTGATGTCCACATGATGGATGAAGCTGGACTGGGTCCAAAGTCCCGTGACACTCTGCGGTCATGTCTGGAACTGGAATTGCCTTGGTGAGTCGGCGGCACGTCGACCTAGGCCGCATGTCCAGCGCCATGTGTCCGGTGCGCTGAGAGAACCAGCAACACCGCGATTCCCTTTCTGCCCGATTCTGCTGCGCACCGTCGCGCCATCCTCTGACGCCTGCCTGAAGGTGCAGGTCAGAGCCGCCCTCCTGCAGTCCCGAAGGACGAAACGCCATGGCCGCCACCCCGGAAAACCCCACCCCCGCCACGCCCCGCCGCAAGGTGAGCCGTCACCGTGGTGAGGGCCAGTGGGCCGCGGGGCACTTCACCCCGCTGAACGGCAATGAGCAGTTCAAGAAGGACGACGACGGTCTCAATGTACGGACACGTATTGAGACGATCTACTCCAAGCGCGGTTTCGACTCGATCGACCCGAACGACCTGCGCGGCCGCATGCGCTGGTGGGGCCTCTACACCCAGCGCAAGGAAGGTCTGGACGGCACCAAGACCGGCGTCCTGGAGCCTGAGGAGCTGGACGCCGAGTACTTCATGCTCCGCGTCCGCATCGACGGGGGCCGGCTGACCACCGAGCAGCTCCGGGTGATCGGCGAGATCTCGGAGGAGTTCGCCCGCGGCACCGCCGACATCACGGACCGGCAGAACGTCCAGTACCACTGGATCCGGATCGAGGACGTCCCCGAGATCTGGAACCGCCTGGAGGCCGTCGGCCTGTCCACCACCGAGGCCTGCGGCGACACCCCGCGCGTCATCCTCGGCTCCCCGGTCGCCGGCATCGCCGAGGACGAGATCATCGACGGCACCCCGGCCATCGACGAGATCCAGCGCCGGATCATCGGCAACAAGGACTTCTCCAACCTGCCCCGCAAGTTCAAGTCCGCGATCTCCGGCTCGCCGCTGCTCGACGTGGCGCACGAGATCAACGACATCGCCTTCGTCGGCGTGAACCACCCGGAGCACGGCCCCGGTTTCGACGTCTGGGTCGGCGGCGGTCTGTCGACCAACCCCAAGCTGGGCGTGCGCCTCGGCACCTGGGTCTCGCTCGACGAGGTCCCGGACGTGTACGAGGGCGTCATCTCGATCTTCCGCGACTACGGCTACCGCCGGCTGCGCAACCGCGCCCGGCTGAAGTTCCTGGTCGCCGACTGGGGCCCGGAGAAGTTCCGTCAGGTCCTGGAGGACGAGTACCTGAAGCGGAAGCTCACCGACGGCCCCGCGCCGGAGGAGCCCGCCGGTCGGTGGCGCGACCACGTCGGCGTCCACAAGCAGCAGGACGGCCGCTACTACGTCGGCTTCGCGCCGCGGGTCGGCCGGGTCGACGGCGCCACCCTGACGAAGATCGCCGAGACCGCGGAGGCACACGGCTCCGGCCGGGTGCGCACCACCGCCGAGCAGAAGATGCTCGTCCTCGACGTCGAGGAGGCGCAGGTCGAGTCGCTGGTCTCCGCCCTGGAGGCGCTGGACCTGCGGGTCACCCCGACGCCGTTCCGCCGCGGCACGATGGCCTGCACCGGCATCGAGTTCTGCAAGCTGGCGATCGTCGAGACCAAGGGCCGCGGCTCCTCGCTCATCGACGAACTCGAGCGCCGTATCCCCGAGTTCGACGAGCCGCTCACCATCAACATCAACGGCTGCCCGAACGCCTGCGCCCGTATCCAGGTCGCGGACATCGGTCTCAAGGGCCAGCTGGTCCTGGACGACGACGGCAACCGCGTCGAGGGCTACCAGGTCCACCTGGGCGGCGCCCTCGGCCTGGAGGCCGGCTTCGGCCGCAAGGTCCGCGGCCTGAAGGTCACCGCCGCCGGGCTGCCCGACTACGTCGAGCGGGTGCTCCGCCGCTACCTCGCCGAGCGCGAGGACGGCGAGCGTTTCGCCACCTGGACGGCGCGCGCGTCGGAAGAGGCCCTGTCGTGAGCGGGCGGGCCGCGCCGTTCCACTGCCCGTACTGCGGCGACGAGGATCTGCGCCCGCACGAGCAGGGCGGTCACGGCGCGTGGGAATGCCGGGCGTGCAGTCGAGCCTTCCAGCTGAAGTTCCTGGGGCTCCTCGCCCCGGGCGCTTCGAGCAACTCCATCGGAGGGGAAGAGATATGACGATCACCCAGGACGCGACCGCGGCCGACCTGAAGGCACTCGCGGAGCAGGCCGGCCGTGAGCTGGAGGACGCCTCCGCGCTGGAGATCCTGCAGTGGGCGGCCGAGACCTTCGGCCCGCGCTTCTGCGTCACCTCGTCCATGGAGGACGCGGTGGTCGCCCACCTCGCCGCCCGCGCCATGCCCGGCGTGGACGTGGTCTTCCTCGACACCGGCTACCACTTCCCGGAGACCATCGGCACCCGGGACGCGGTGGACGCGGTGATGGACGTCAACGTCATCACCCTGACCCCGCGTCAGACGGTGGCGGAGCAGGACGCCGAGTACGGCCCGAAGCTGCACGAGCGCGACCCCGACCTGTGCTGCGCGCTGCGCAAGGTCAAGCCGCTGGAGGAGGGCCTGACCGAGTACGCCGCGTGGGCGACCGGTCTGCGCCGTGACGAGTCCCCGACCCGGGCGAACACCCCGGTCGTCGGCTGGGACGAGAAGCGGCGGAAGGTCAAGGTCTCCCCGATCGCCCGCTGGACGCAGGACGACGTGGACGCGTACGTCGCCGAGCACGGCGTGCTCACCAACCCGCTGCTGATGGACGGTTACGCCTCCGTCGGCTGCGCCCCCTGCACCCGCCGGGTCCTGGAGGGCGAGGACGCCCGCGCCGGACGCTGGGCGGGCCGGGCCAAGACGGAGTGCGGGCTGCACGGATGACGGACACTCAGGAAGTTCAGGAGAAGCACGTGACGGGTGCCACCATCTGGCTCACCGGTCTGCCGAGCGCCGGCAAGACGACCATCGCCTACGAACTGGCCGGACGGCTGCGCGGCGAGGGCCACCGGGTCGAGGTGCTCGACGGCGACGAGATCCGCGAGTTCCTCTCCGCGGGCCTCGGCTTCAGCCGCGAGGACCGGCACACCAACGTGCAGCGGATCGGCTTCGTCGCCGAACTGCTCGCCTCCCACGGCGTGAAGGTCCTCGTCCCGGTCATCGCCCCGTACGAGGACAGCCGCGAGGCGGTCCGCAAGCGGCACGCCTCCGAGGGCACCGCGTACGTCGAGGTGCACATCGCCACTCCGGTCGAGGTGTGCTCGGTCCGCGACGTGAAGGGGCTGTACGCCAAGCAGGCCGCGGGCGAGCTCAGCGGACTGACCGGTGTCGACGACCCGTACGACGAGCCGAAGAACCCCGATCTGCGGATCGAGTCACAGAACCAGACCGTGCAGGAGTCGGCAGCGACCGTCCATGCGCTGCTCACCGAGAGGGGTCTGCTGTGAGCGACGCACGCGCGGCCACCGGCCCGCAGACAAGCACGAAAGCCGCAGCGGTGCGCCGCGCGGGCGGAGAAGCGAACGAAGGGGTTGCAGCATGACGACCGTCGCTCATGTCCACGAGGCGACGGACAGCCCGTTCGCGCTGTCGCACCTCGACTCGCTGGAGTCCGAGGCCGTCCACATCTTCCGCGAGGTGGCGGGCGAGTTCGAGCGGCCGGTGATCCTGTTCTCCGGCGGCAAGGACTCCATCGTCATGCTGCACCTGGCGCTGAAGGCCTTCGCCCCCGCGGCGATCCCCTTCACGCTGCTGCACGTCGACACCGGGCACAACTTCCCCGAGGTCCTCGAGTACCGCGACCGCGTCGTCGCCGAGCACGGGCTGCGGCTGCACGTCGCCTCCGTGCAGGAGTACATCGACGCCGGCAAGCTGCGCGAGCGCCCCGACGGCACCCGCAACCCGCTGCAGACCGTCCCGCTCACCGAGGCGATCCAGCAGCACCGCTTCGACGCCGTCTTCGGCGGCGGCCGCCGCGACGAGGAGAAGGCCCGCGCCAAGGAGCGGGTCTTCAGCCTCCGCGACGAGTTCTCCCAGTGGGACCCGCGCCGCCAGCGCCCCGAGCTGTGGCAGCTGTACAACGGCCGGCACGCCCCCGGCGAGCACGTCCGCGTGTTCCCGCTGTCCAACTGGACCGAGCTGGACGTCTGGCAGTACATCGCCCGCGAGGGCATCGAACTGCCGGAGATCTACTTCGCCCACGAGCGCGAGGTCTTCGCCCGCAACGGCATGTGGCTGACGGCCGGCGACTGGGGCGGCCCCAAGGACACCGAGACGGTGGAGACGCGGCTCATCCGCTACCGCACCGTCGGCGACATGTCCTGCACCGGCGCCGTCGACTCCGACGCCACCACGCTGGACGCCGTCATCGCCGAGATCGCCGCCTCCCGCCTCACCGAGCGGGGCGCGACCCGCGCCGACGACAAGATGTCCGAGGCCGCGATGGAAGACCGCAAGCGCGAAGGGTACTTCTAGCCATGACGAGCACGACCGAGCAGTTCGCCGACGTCGCGGCGACCACCCTGCTGCGTTTCGCCACCGCCGGATCCGTCGACGACGGCAAGTCCACCCTCGTGGGCCGGCTCCTGCACGACTCCAAGTCCGTCCTCACCGACCAGCTGGAGGCCGTGGAGCACGCCTCCCGGTCCCGCGGCCAGGAGGCCCCGGACCTGGCGCTGCTCACCGACGGTCTGCGGGCCGAGCGCGAGCAGGGCATCACCATCGACGTGGCGTACCGCTACTTCGCGACCCCGCGCCGCCGGTTCATCCTGGCGGACACCCCGGGGCACGTGCAGTACACCCGGAACATGGTCACCGGCGCCTCGACGGCCGAGCTGGCCGTGGTCCTGGTCGACGCCCGCAACGGCGTCGTCGAGCAGACCCGCCGGCACGCCGCCGTGGCCGCGCTGCTGCGCGTCCCGCACGTGGTCCTCGCCGTGAACAAGATGGACCTCGTCGACTACGCGGAGCCCGTCTTCGCCGCCATCGCCGAGGAGTTCACCGCGTACGCCACCGACCTCGGCGTCCCGGAGATCACCGCGATCCCGATCTCCGCGCTGGCCGGCGACAACGTCGTGGAGCCGTCCGCCAACATGGACTGGTACGGCGGCCCGACGGTCCTGGAGCACCTGGAGACCGTGCCGGTCAGCCACGACCTGACGGCCTGCCACGCCCGTTTCCCGGTCCAGTACGTGATCCGCCCGCAGACCGCCGAGCACCCCGACTACCGCGGCTACGCGGGCCAGATCGCGGCCGGCGCGTTCCGGGTCGGCGAGAAGATCACCGTCCTGCCGTCGGGCAAGCAGTCCACGATCGCCGCGATCGACGCGCTCGGCGAGCCGGTGGACATCGCCTGGGCCCCGCAGTCGGTGACGATCCGCCTCGCGGACGACATCGACATCTCGCGCGGCGACCTGCTCGCCCCGAGCGGCGACGCCCCGGCGACCAGCCAGGACGTCGTGGCGACCGTCTGCCACGTGGCGGACCAGCCGCTGACCGTCGGCCAGCGGGTGCTGCTCAAGCACACCACCCGCACCGTCAAGGCGATCGTGAAGGAGATCCCGTCCCGGCTCACCCTGGACGACCTCTCCCAGCACCCGAACCCGGGGCAGCTGGTCGCCAACGACATCGGCCAGGTCACGGTCCGCACGGCCGAGCCGCTCGCGCTCGACGCGTACGCGGACTCCCGCCGCACCGGCTCCTTCCTGCTGATCGACCCCGCCGACGGCACCACCCTCGCGGCCGGCATGGCCGGTGAGTCGTTCGCCTCCACCGCGCAGGCGAAGGCGACCGACGACGAGGACGGGTGGGACTTCTGATGACCGACGTCTACGCGACCTTCGCCAAGGAGGGCGGCCGGGTCGGCTCCGGCACCCTCGGCGCGGGCACGGGAGGTGTCACGCGATGTGCGTGCTGACACCGCTGCGCGCCGTACGCGGCGCGCTCCCGCTCCGCCCCGCGCGACATCGACACAGACGAAGATCCAGAAGACCCTGAACCGGAGGGGACCACTCCCGTGTCTGCCACCACCCGTACCGCCCTGCGCCGCGGCCTCGCCGCAGCCGCCGCTCTGCCTCTGCTGATCGGCGCCCTGGCCTCGTGCGGCTACGGCTCCCAGGCCAAGAGTGACGAGAAGAAGGTGGCCGCCGAGGGCAAGAAGCTCTCCGCCGACTCCGTACGACTCGGGTACTTCCCCAACCTGACGCACGCCACCGCCCTGATCGGGCATCAGGAAGGCATCTTCCAGAAGGAGCTGGGCGGCACCGAGCTGAAGGTCTCGACCTTCAACGCCGGTCCCTCCGAGATCGAGGCGCTGAACGCCGACTCGATCGACATCGGCTTCATCGGCCCCTCCCCCGCGATCAACGGCTACACCAAGTCCAAGGGCTCCAACCTGCGCATCGTCGCCGGCTCCGCATCCGGCGGCGTGAAGCTCGTGGTCAACCCGACGAAGATCAAGACCCTGGACGACGTCAAGGGCAAGCGGATCGCCACCCCGCAGCTCGGCAACACGCAGGACGTGGCCTTCCTCAACTGGATCTCGGAGCAGGGCTGGAAGGTCGACTCGCAGTCCGGCAAGGGCGACGTCTCGGTGCTCCGCACCGACAACAAGGTGACCCCCGACGCGTACACGTCCGGTTCCGTGGACGGCGCGTGGGTGCCGGAGCCGACCGCCTCGAAGCTGGTCGGCGAGGGCGCGAAGGTGCTGCTCGACGAGTCGGACCTGTGGCCCGACAAGAAGTTCGTGATCACCAACATCATCGTGTCGCAGAAGTTCCTGAAGGAGCACCCGGACGTCGTCGAGGCGGTGCTGCGCGGCTCGGTGAAGACCAACGCCTGGATCAACGCCAACCCGGAGCAGGCGAAGGCCGCGGCCAACGCCAAGCTCAAGGAACTCACCGGCAAGCCCCTGGGCGACAAGGTCATCGACGGCGCCTGGCCGTCGATCCAGTTCACGGACGACCCGCTGGCCGCCACGCTCCAGGCCCAGGCCGAGCACGCGGTGAAGGCCGGGCTGCTCGACAAGCCCGACCTGGCCGGCATCTACGACCTGAAGCCGCTCAACAAGGTCCTGAAGACCGCGGGCCGGCCCGAGGTCGCCGACGCGGGCCTCGGCGCGAAGTAAGCCGGCAGACACCCAACCCCAGGAGGTGACGACCATGGCCACGACCACGACGCTCGCCAAGGCCGAGGACCGCGCCGAGGCGCTCGGTCACGCCGCGCGCATCGCGCACGTCTCGAAGTCCTTCGGCGGCCCCTCGGGCGGCCAGCTCGTGCTGGACGACATCTCGCTGGATGTCGCCCCGGGCGAGTTCGTCACCCTCCTGGGTGCCTCGGGCTGCGGCAAGTCGACGCTGCTCAACCTGGTCGCCGGGCTCGACCGGCCGTCCGCGGGGTCCATCGAGACCCCCGGCGGCCGGCCGGCCCTGATGTTCCAGGAGCACGCCCTGTTCCCGTGGCTCACCGCGGGCAAGAACATCGAACTCGCGCTGAAGCTGCGCGGGGTGCCGAAGGCCGAGCGCCGCCCCGAGGCCGAGCGGCTGCTCGAACTGGTGCGGCTCGGCGGCTCGTACGGCAAGCGGGTGCACGAGCTGTCCGGCGGCATGCGGCAGCGGGTCGCCCTGGCCCGGGCACTGGCCCAGGCCAGCGATCTGCTGCTGATGGACGAGCCGTTCGCGGCGCTCGACGCCATCACCCGGGACGTGCTGCACGACGAGCTGACCCGGATCTGGCGGGAGACGAAGCTGTCGGTCCTCTTCGTCACCCACAACGTGCGCGAGGCCGTGCGGCTGGCCGAGCGCGTGGTGCTGCTGTCGTCCCGGCCGGGCCGGATCGCCCGCGAGTGGACGATCGACATCCCGCAGCCGCGCCGCATCGAGGACGCCGCCGTGGCGGAGCTTTCCGTCGAGATCACCGAAGAACTGCGTGGGGAGATCCGCCGTCATGGCCAGCACTGAGACACCCGCCCGGAAGGGCGACGACCTCGCGGGTCTGGAGGCCGGGCTCGACGCGCTGGACAGCGTGCAGATCCGCCGTACCCCGGTGCGCGAGGTGCTGCTGAAGAAGGTCCTGCCGCCGGTCATCGCCGTCGTGCTGGTCCTCGCGGTCTGGCAGGCCCTGGTCATCGCCGAGGTCGCCGACGAGGGCAAGCTGCCCTCCCCCGGCGCGGTCTGGGCCAGCCTGGAGACCATGTGGCTCGAGGGCACGCTGCTCGACGTGCTGTGGACCAGCGTGTCCCGGGCCCTGCTCGGCTTCCTGCTCGCCCTCGCCATCGGCACCCCGCTGGGTCTGCTCGTGGCCCGGGTCGGCGCCGTGCGGGCGGCGATCGGCCCGATCCTGTCCGGACTGCAGTCGCTGCCGTCGGTCGCCTGGGTGGCCCCGGCCGTGCTGTGGCTGGGCCTGAACGACCAGATGATGTTCGCCGTCATCCTGCTCGGCGCGGTCCCCTCGATCGCCAACGGCCTGGTGGCCGGCGTCGACCAGGTCCCCCCGCTGTTCCTGCGGGCCGGGCGCACCCTCGGCGCGACCGGACTCAAGGGCGCCTGGCACATCGTCATGCCGGCCGCACTGCCCGGCTACCTCGCGGGCCTGAAGCAGGGCTGGGCCTTCTCCTGGCGCTCGCTCATGGCCGCCGAGATCATCGCCTCCTCCCCCGACCTCGGCCTGGGCCTCGGCCAGCTGCTCGAGAACGGCCGCAACAACTTCGACATGCCCGGCATCTTCCTCGCCATCATCCTGATCCTGCTCGTCGGCGTCGCCATCGACCTGCTGATCTTCAGCCCGCTCGAGCGCACCGTGCTCCGCCGCCGCGGCCTGCTGGTGAAGAGCTGATCCCATGAGCGCGCCGACCCTCCTCGTCATCGCCCACGGCAGCCGCGATCCGCGGCACGCCGCGACCGTGCACGCGCTGGTGCGCGCCGCCGCGGCGCTGCGGCCGGGGCTGCGCGTGGAGACGGCGTTCCTCGACTTCGACCTGCCGTCGGTGTCCGGGGTGCTCGACCGGCTGGCGGCGGAGGAGGTCCGCGACGTGGTGGCGCTGCCGCTGCTGCTGACCCGGGCCTTCCACGCGAAGTCGGACGTGCCCGCCGTGCTGCGGGCCGCCCCGGCCTCGCTCCGGATCCGGCAGGCCGAGGTGCTCGGCCCGTCGCCGCTCCTGCCGGCGGCGGTCGAACGGCGGCTGTACGAGGCGGGCCTGACGCCCGCCGACAAGAGCGCGACCGGGGTCGTCCTGGCCTCGGCGGGCTCCACCGACCCGGAGGCGATCGCAGCGATCGCACACACGGCGCGGGAGCTGCGGCGCACCGGTTGGTGCTCCGTGCGTCCTGCGTTCGCCTCCGCTGTAACTGCCGGGGGCTTCCCGCGTACCGAGGACGCGGTGCGCGCGCTGCGCGCCGACGGGGTCCGCCGGGTGGCGGTCGCCCCGTACGTGATCGCCCCCGGGCGGCTGCCGGACCGCATCGCGGCAGGCGCCCGGGACGGCGGCGCGGACGTGCTCGCCGACGTGCTCGGCCCGTCGCCGGAGCTGGCCCGGCTGCTGCTCGAACGGTACGACGGCGCGCGGGCCGAGGAGCGGCTGGCCGCCTAGCGCGGTGCCGCTCACCCGAAGTCGAGGCCGCCGGTACGGGTCCGCTTCAGCTCGAACAGGTCGGGGTGGCTCGCGAGCACGCGGAAGCTGTCGAAGAGTTCCGCCGCCTTCTCGCCGCGCGGGATGGCCCGCAGCACCGGGCCGAACCAGGCCGTGCCGTCCACATGGATCGTCGGGGTGCCGACGTAGCCGCCCGCCTCGGGGTCCTGGCCGGCGTCGTGACTGACCCGCACGGTGTCGTCGAACGCGGAGTCGTGGGCCGCGGCGGCCAGTTCGGCCGGCAGGCCCAGCTCGGCGAGGGACTCGGCGACGACCTCGTCGAAGTCCTCCATCTTCTTCTCGTGGATCCGGGTCCCGTACGCGGTGTACAGGTCCCGCAGCACCTGCGGACCGTGCAGCGAGGCCGCCGCGGCGGCGACCCGCACCGGGCCGATCGACTTGTCGACGAGCGTGCGGTACCAGTCCGGGAGCTCGTTGCCCTCGTTGTGGAAGTACAGGCTCATCACGTGGAAGCGGAGTTCGACTTCGCGCTGCCGCTCGACCTCCAGCATCCAGCGGGAGGCGATCCAGGCGAACGGGCAGGCGGGGTCGAACCAGAAGTCGACGACGGGCGGGGCGACGGGTGCGGTCTCGGTGGTCATGACAGCGAGCCTAGTCAGCATGTGGCCTGTGTCAGCGGGCCAATCCGCACTCCGTCAACTGGGCCATCCACTCAGTCGCGGGTCATCTCCAGGAGCTTGACGACGGTGTTCCAGTTGCGCGAGGTCGCCACGATCCCCTTGGTCCGCGACGGCCGGTGGAGCGCCTCGCCGAGCTTGGAGCGGCCCAGGCCGTCGGGGGCGTAGAGGTACAGCACCCGGTCGCCGAGCCGGAACTCCTCGGGCAGGAAGGCCGCCGCGTCCAGGTCGGCGAAGGCCTCGGGGCCGACGGGCGCGGAGTAGTACGTGACGTGCAGCTGCCTGCCCTCCAGCTCCGCGGCCGGGAACGGGCAGGCGTCGGCGACGGCCGCGAGGTAGCCGGCGTCGCGGACGAGACAGTCGACCCGGAAGCCGAAGTGCCCCTCGATCGCCTGCTCCAGCTCGGCGGCCAGTTCCTCGTCGCGGGCGTCGTCGGCCTCGGTGGTGAAGACGGCGTTGCCGCTCTGCAGGTAGGTGCGCACCCCGGTGTGGCCGAGGCTCTCGATCAGCGGGCGCAGTTCCGCCATGGGCACCTTGCGGTGACCGCTCACGTTGATCCCGCGCAGCAGGGCGGCGTAGGTGGTTGTCATGGGCACACGATAGGGCGGCCGCCGTGCCCCGTGGGGGAGGGCACGGCGGCCGCCCGGTCATCGGTGTGCCGTGACTACGGCGCGACCACTACTCGACGATCTTGAGCAGCTTGTTGGCCGTGCCTTCGGACGGGTTCGAGATCTTGCCCTCGTTGGCGCCGTCGACGAGGGCCTTGGCGACCGCGTCGGGGGTGGCGTCCGGGTGTCCGGCGAGGTAGATCGCGGCCGCGCCGACGACGTGCGGGGTGGCCATGGAAGTGCCGGATATCGTCTTGGTGCCGGTGTCGCTGTCGTTCCAGGCGGAGGTGATCTCCGAGCCCGGGGCGTAGATGTCCACGACCGAGCCGAAGTTGGAGAAGTCCGACTGCTTGTCGTCCTCGGTCGAGGAGGCGACGGTGATGGCCTCCTGGACGCGGGACGGGGAGCCCTGGCCGGCGTCGGAGGACTCGTTGCCGGCCGCGACGCCGAAGGTGACACCGGCGGCGATGGCCTTCTTGACCGCCTCGTCCAGGGCCTCGTCGGCGCCGCCGCCGAGGCTCATGTTGGCGACGGACGGGCCCTGGTGGTTCTTGGTGACCCAGTCGATGCCGGCGACGACCTGCTCGGTGGTGCCGGAGCCGTTGTCGTCGAGGACGCGGACCGCGACGATCTTCGCCTTCTTGGCGACGCCGTGGGCCGTGCCGGCGATGGTGCCGGCGACGTGGGTGCCGTGGCCGTTGCCGTCGTCGGCGCTGTCGTCGTTGTCCACGGCGTCGAAGCCGTGCGAGGCCCGGCCGCCGAAGTCCTCGTGGCTGATGCGGACGCCGGTGTCGATGACGTACGCGGTGACACCCTCGCCGGCCTTGTCCGGGTAGGTGTACTTCTTGTCGCCGGCGGTCTCGGCCTGGTCGACGCGGTCCAGGCCCCAGGACGGCGGGTTGTCCTGGGTCTCGTTGATCGTGAACTTCTTGTTCTGGACGACCTTGGCGACGGCCGGGTCGGCGGCGAGGCGCTTGGCCTCGGTCTCCGAGAGGCCGCTGGCCGAGAAGCCGTTGACGGACGAGTTGTAGGTGCGGCGCAGGGTGCCGCCGTACTCGGCGGCGAGCTTCTTCTTGTCGGCCTTCTCGTCGAGCAGGACGACGAAGCTGCCCTCGACCGCGCCTGCGGCATCGAGGCCGTAGACCTTGCCCTCGGCGGGGGCGGACGTTGCACCGGCGAACGGCATGGTCATCGCGGTGATACCCGCGGTGACGACCGCAGCGGTGATTCCGGCGGTCAGCGTCAGCTTGCGGGCACGCTTGTGAGTTGCCATGAAGAGGGGTCTCCTCGTGAGCATGTGTGGGGGGTTGGGCCGCCGGCAGGAAAATCTCCGGCGACTGACAAACGACCCTTGCCCAATGACGCGCTCAGATCAAGACCTTCATACAGCTGTGATTTACTCAACAACACTTCGCAATAACAAGTCGGACGTACCTCTCAACTCGCCTGCCTACTACCGCTGGTAGCGGGCGAGAACGCGATTTCCGTCCTTCACAAGCCTTTTACGCAGCTCCCTCAAATCGATCGCACCGCTGTAGTACTCCTGGAATGCGGGCGTCGCGACTTTGTCCTTCCACTCGGGATATCCGCGCACCGACTGGGCAGGTGCGGAACGCAGTTGGGCGGCCATCGCCGCGCCGGTCGCCCAGCCGTCCTTCGCGGTGCGCAGAGAGGGATCGGCGAGCGCGGCCGTGCCCGTCGGCAGCATCCAGTCGCCGCGGGCGAGTCTCACCATGTTGTGCGGTTGCAACAGGAAGTCCAGGAAGGCGGCGGCCTGTTGCTTGTACGGGCTATCCTCGGCGATGGACAGGGTCTGCGGGCTGACGCCCTGGGCGAGGCCGTCCGGGCCCGCGGGCGCGGGGAGCACCGTCCAGTCGAAGCCCTCGGGCGCCTGCTGGACGATCTGCTGCCGGTACGAGAAGCCCAGCGGGACCATCGCGTACTTGCCGGCGAAGAAGCCGGGCAGGGTGTCGGAGCCACCGCTGCCCAGCGTCGAACGTGAGGCGCTGCCGTCGGAGTTGACCTGATCGCGGACGGTGCCGGGGACGACGGCGTCGGCCTCGGTGAAGCGGATGGTGACCCGGCCGTCCTCGCCGCGGTGGAACAGCCGGCCGCCGGCGGAGAGGCCGAGGTTGAGGCTGACCGAGACGGGTTCCTTCAGCGGCCAGGCGATCGCGTGCCTCCCCTCGCCCATCCTCGCCGTCAGGTCCTTCGTGACCTGTCTGAACTCGTCCCAGCTCCAGGGCTGTTCGGGGGTGGGGATGCGGACGCCGGAGGAGGCCAGGATCTTCCGGTTGGCCATGATCACGCGCGGCTCCTGGAGGAACGGCACGCCGTAGATCCCGTCGCCGAAGGTCGTGGTCTCCCAGCTGCCCGCCGGGATGTCGGCGCGCAGCCGCTCGGGCAGCAGGCCGCGCAGATCGGCGAGGTAGCCGCCGTACGCGAAGTCGGCCAGGTCGTCGGAGGCGTCGTGGATGACGTCGGGGGCCTCGCCGCCCTCGAAGGAGGTGAGCAGCTGGTCGTGGACGCTGTCCCAGCTGCCCTGGACGTACTCGACCTGGACGTCGGGGTGGGCGGCGTTCCACTCGGCCACCAGCTGCTTGTTGGCGTCGACGGACTCCTTCTGCCAGGCGAGGGACTGGAAGCGGAGCCGGACCTTCCCGTCGCCGTCCCGGTTGTCGCCGTCCGCGGCGCAGCCGGTGAGCAGCAGGGTCAGCGCGGCGACGGCGGCGGCGAACCCGCGGGCCCGCATCAGGACTTCACCGCCCCGGTCAGCATTCCGCCGGTGATCCGCTTCTGGATGATCGCGAAGATGACGAGGGAGGGCAGGGTGGCGAGGAACGCCGCGGCGGCGAGCGGCCCGAGGTCGGCGACGCCCTCCGCGCCGAGGAAGTGGGTGAGGACGACCGGCAAGGTCTGCTTCTCCGGGGTCTTGAGCAGGACGAGCGCGAAGAAGAACTCGTTCCATGCGGTGATGAAGGCGAACAGCGCGGTGGCCACGATGCCGGGGGCCAGCAGCGGCGCGGTGACCGAGACCAGGGTGCGCAGCCGGCCGGCGCCGTCGACCGCGGCCGCCTCCTCCAGCTCGGCCGGGACGGCGCGGACGTAGCCCACGAGCATCCACAGCGCGAACGGCAGCGCCCACACCACGTACACCAGGACCAGACCGGCCAGGGTGTTGATCAGATGCAGGTTCTTCAGGACGAGGAACAGCGGGATGATCACCAGGACGAACGGGAACGCCTGGCTGACCACCACCCAGCCGGTGGCGGCGGTCGCGAGTCTGCTCCGGCGGCGGGCGATCACCCAGGCCATCGGGGTGGCCACGAGGACGGCGATCAGGGCGGCGAGGAGCGCGGCGAGGAGGCTGTTGCCGGCCGCGCGGAGCAGCGGCTGCTCGTCGAACGCCTGGCGGAAGTTGTCGAGGGTGGGGTCCTGGGGGATCCAGGTGGGGTGCAGCGAGCCCAGTTCGCGGGCGGGTTTGAAGGCGGTGGAGACCAGCCAGAGGAACGGGAAGGCGAGGAAGACGAGGTACGCGAGGAGGGCCAGGTACTGGCCGGCGCGGGCGGCTCTGCCGGTACGGAACGCGCTCATCGTTCCTCCCCTCCCCTGAGCCGGCCGACGAGGTACAGGGCGAGGAACACGGAGATCACCGCGACCATCACACAGCCCATCGCGGCGGCGTAGCCGAACTGCCCGTACCGGAAGGCCTCTTCGTAGGCGAAGAGCATCGGCAGCCGGGTGCGGCCGCCGGGTCCGCCGCTGGTCAGTACGTAGACCAGGGCGAAGGAGTTGAAGTTCCAGATGAAGTTGAGCGCCGTGATGGCCAGGGCGACCGGGCGGATGGCGGGCCAGGTGACGGTGCGGAAGCGCCGCCAGGCGCCGGCGCCGTCGAGGGCGGCGGCCTCGTGGAGTTCCCGCGGGGTGTTCTGGAGGCCGGCGAGCAGGGTGACGGTGGTCTGCGGCATGCCCGCCCAGATGCCGACGAGGATCACGGCGGGCAGGGCGGTGGCCAGTCCGGTGAGCCAGTCTCGGCCGTCACCGAGGCCGAGGTCGCGGATCGTCTCGTTCAGGACGCCGGCGTCGGGGTTGTAGACCAGGCGCCACATGATGCCGACGACGACCTCGGGCATGGCCCAGGGGACGATCGCGAGCGCCCGGGCCAGCCAGCGCAGCCGGAGCGGCTGGTTGAGCAGCAGGGCGAGGCCGAGGCCGAGCAGGAACTGCGGGACGGTGACGCCGACGGCCCACAGCAGGCCGATCCGGAAGGACTCCCAGAACAGGCCGTCGTGGAGCAGGTCCCGGAAGTTGAGCAGGCCCACCCACTGGGTGGCCTGGGTGCGGCCGGACTGGGCGTCGGTGAGGGCGAGGGCGAGGCCGTAGAGCAGTGGGCCGACGCTGAGCAGCAGGATCGGGAGGAGGGCGGGCAGTACGAGGAACCAGGCGCCGTGGTCGCGCCGTCTTCGTTCCGGTCTTCGTCCGGCGGCCGGCTCCGTGACGCCGGACGGCTTGGTCGCGGTCACTGAACTCACTGTTCGACCCCTTTTGTGGCCTTCTGTGATCTCGCTTCCGCCTCCGTCATGGTCCTGACGGTCCGTCGGTTCGTCAAGGTGGCCCGCGCCGGTGCGAGACTTTGTCGCGATTCGCACCTGAGCTGGGGAGACATCGATGGAC
Source organism: Streptomyces solicamelliae (assembly GCF_045348655.1). Lineage (NCBI taxonomy): Bacteria > Bacillati > Actinomycetota > Actinomycetes > Kitasatosporales > Streptomycetaceae > Streptomyces > Streptomyces solicamelliae. Next base: position 5,675,492 of record NZ_CP160404.1, on the reverse strand, counting down.
GAGGCGCGGGCCCGGGAGATCCTGGCCGCCGCGGGACTGCCGGAGGCCGGGGCCGAACTGCTGGCTCTCGGCGAGAACGCGGTGTTCGCCGCGGGCGGTCTGGTGGTGAAGATCGGCCGCGACGCGGAGCTGCTCGCACGCGCCGAGCGGGAGCTGGCCCTGGCCGGCTGGCTCGCGGAGGCGGGCGTGCCGGCGGTCCGCGCGGCCGAGCCGAAGGCCCGGCTGGTGGACGGGCATCCGGTCACCGTCTGGCACCGGCTGCCCGAGGCGGTCCGCCCGGCGGAGCCGCGCGACCTCGCGCCGCTGCTGCGGCAGGTGCACGCCCTGCCCGAACCGGCGGGCCTGGCATTGCCGCGCCGTGAACTGCTCGGTGGGGTCGAGCGCTGGCTGCGGCTGGCCGGCGACGCGATCGACCCGGCGGACGCGGCCTTCCTGCGGGAGCGCCGGGACTCCTTCGCCCCGGCGGCCGCCGCGCTGACCCCGCGTCTGACGCCGGGCCCGATCCACGGCGACGCGCTCCCCCGCAATGTGCACGTCGGCCCGGACGGGCTGGTCCTGGTCGACCTGGAGACCTTCTCCTCCGATCTGCGGGAACACGATCTGGTGGTCCTCGCGCTCTCCCGCGACCGGTACGGCCTGGACCCGGCGGCGTACGACGCGTTCACCGAGGCGTACGGCTGGGACGTGCGGGAGTGGGAGGGCTGCGCCGTGCTGCGCGGGGCGCGGGAGACCGCGAGCTGCGCCTGGGTGGCCCAGCACGCGCCGTCGAACCCGAAGGCCCTGGCCGAGTTCGAGCGGCGGGTGGCCTCGCTGCGGGACGGCGACCCCGAGGTGCGCTGGTACCCGTTCTGACATCATGGCCGGGACCGAAATCGCTTGTCAGGACGGGGTGTTGCGATGCGTGTGGAACTGTCCCAGGTGACGTTGGACGTCGAGGTGAGCGGTGAGGGACCGGCGGTGCTGCTGGTCCACGGCTTCCCCGACTCGTACGAGCTGTGGCGCCACCAGGTCGCCGCGCTGAACGCGGCCGGGTACCGGACGATCGCTCCCACCCTGCGGGGCTTCGGCGGCTCGGACCGGCCGGAGGGCGGCCCGGAGGCGTACCACCCCGGGAAGCACGTGGGCGATCTGCTCGAACTGCTGGCCCGGCTCGAGGTGGACCGCTTCCATCTGGTCGGCCACGACTGGGGCTCGGGCATCGCGCAGGGTCTGGCGCAGACCGTGCCGGACCGGGTGGCTTCGCTGAGCATTCTGTCGGTGGGCCACTGGGCGTCGATCCAGGACGCGGGCTGGGAGCAGAAGCAGCTGTCCTGGTACATGCTGCTGTTCCAGTTCGCCGGCGTGGCCGAGGACTGGATGACCCGGGACGGCTGGGCCAACCTCCAGGAGATGCTGGGCGAGCACCGCGACGCGGAGGCCGTCCTGGAGACACTGAAGGAGCCCGGCGCGCTGACCGCCGCCCTGAACATCTACCGGGCGGCGCTGCCCGCCGACCAGATGTTCGCCCCGGTGCAGGACCCCGCTCCGCTGCCCGGCCCGGTCATGGGCGTGTGGAGCACCGGCGACCGGTTCCTCACCGAGCGGTCGATGACCGGCACCGCGAAGCACGTGGACGGCTCCTGGCGCTACGAGCGGATCGAGGGCGCCGGACACTGGCTCCAGCTGGACGCCCCGGAGCGGCTGAACGCGCTGCTCCTGGACTTCCTCGCGGAGCACCCCCTGGGCTGAGCGCGCTCAGTTGGCGGCGGGGACGAGCTCCCGCAGCGGCCACGACGGGTCGACGACGGCGTCCGGGTCTCCCTTCCTGCGCAGGAAGGCCTGGAAGTCCTCGGCCCGTTCGCGGTACCAGGAGATCTGCCGTTCGTGCAGCTCGGCGGGGGCCAGCGCGGCCACCGCCGGGTGCCGCTCGGCTATCGCCACCGCGACCCGCACCGCCGCCAGCGCGTCCGCGGCCGCCTGGTGCGCGGCCTCGAGGACCACGCCGTACTCCGCGCAGACCGCCTCCAGCGTCCGCTTGCCGCGCCGGTAGCGGTCCACGGAGCGGTCGATGGTGTACGGGTCGACGACCGGGCCTATCGCCCCGCCGATCCGGTCCCCGAGCGAGGGCAGCCCGTGCCGGCTCAGCTCGGCCTCCAGCAGCGTCAGGTCGAAGGAGGCGTTGTACGCGACGACGGGCACGCCCCGGTTCCAGTACCCGGTCAGGGTCTCGGCCAGCTCCTCGGCCACCTCGCGCCCCGGCCGCCCCTCGGCGGCCGCGCGCTCGCTGGTGATGCCGTGGATGGCGGACGCCTGCTCCGGGATCCGGATGCCCGGATCGGCGAGCCAGTCGCGCTGGTGCACCACCCGGCCGCCCTCCACACCGACGACGGAGGCGGTCACGATCCGCGCCTCCCGCGGATCGGTGCCGGTCGTCTCCAGGTCGAAGCCGACCAGCAATTCCCCATGCCAGGCCATCGGGTCCTCCTTACGTGATCTCCCCCGTGGTGAAACAACCCTCGCACGGGCCACTGACAACGCCCCCGGACCGGCCCGCCACCCGAGGACAGAAACGGACAAACAGTCAGGAAACCGGACGGGAATCGAGCCAGACCGACTCGAACTCCTCCCGGTAGGTGGTGAAGAGTCCGTGTTCCCCGAGACTCCCCGGCCGCCCCTCCCGGAGCACGTTCCGCCCGCCGCCGCGCAGCACGAGCACCGGCGCCTCCATGCCCCGCGCCCGGCGCAGATAGGACTGCACGACCGCGACGCCGTCCGGCCCGTCGCCGTCCACCAGGTACGCCGTGAACCGCGGGGTCTCGTCGAAGACGTGGATCTGGAAGGCGCCCGGATCACGCAGCTTGGAGCGCACCCGCCGCATGTGCAGGATGTTCATCTCCACCGAGCGGCTCAGCTCGCCCTTCTTCAGCCCCAGTTCCCGCTCGCGCCGCTTGACCGCGCTGCTCGCCGGGTTGAGGAACAGCAGCCGTATCCGGCAGCCAGACTCGGCAAGCCGCACCATCCGCCGCCCGGAGAAGTTCTGCACCAGCAGGTTCAGGCCTATGCCCGTGGCGTCGAGCCGGCGCGCCCCGCCGAACAGGTCCTCGGCCGGCAGCTGTCGCTGCAGCCGCACCCGGTCGGGGTGCACCTGGACCACGTCCGCGTACCGGTCCCCCACCAGGTCCTCGACCGCGTCGACCGGCAGCCGGTCGGCGGACGGCACGTCCGCGCCGGTGCCCAGGATCTCGAGCAGCCGCGCCGAGGCCCGCTCCGACTGGGCGAGGACCGTCAGGGACAGTGCCCGGTTGCGGGAGACCACGTTCCGGGCGACCTCCAGCTCGTCCAGGGCCAGTTCGACCTCGCGCCGGTCGTCGAAGTACGGCTCGAAGCAGGGCCAGTGCTGCACCATCAGCTCCCGCAGCTGCGGCAGCGTCAGGAAGCTGAGCACGTTGTCGTCCGCCGGGTCGAGCAGATACCCCTTGCGCCGGGACACCTCGCGCACCGCGACCGCCCGCTGCACCCACTCCTGCCCGGCCGGCCCCGCCGCGGCCACCACCCAGTCGTCGCCGTGCACCGGCTCGTACACCGGGCGCAGCACGGCCGCGACCACGGCCCGCAGCCGCTGCTCGACGAGATTCAGCCAGATGTACGCGCGGCCGGCCCGCTGGGCGCGGGTGCGCACCTCGCTCCACGCCTCCGCGCCCCAGTCGAGCTCCGCCCCGATCTCCAGCGGCCGCACGAGCGGGACCGTGCCCGGGGGCACGATGACGACGTCCGGGTCGACAGGGTTCACGGGGTCCCCCTCGTGACCCGCGTCACCTGGGGGAAGCTCCAGACCTCCCGAGCTCACCCACGCACCGCCTTCTGCTCCTGGACGCCCGTTTCCAACGATCAAGGAAGGTTACTCCGGGAGAAGGAGGCGGTGCAGCAGGATCGACAGGCTCGGGGCTCAACTGCCCAGCGGCGGAGCCCCGTTCTGGTTGGCGAGATCTGCCGGAGTGAGGGGATTCATAGCGGTTACGTCCCTGGGTGCGAGCTGGAATCCCTGCCAGTGGACCGGCATCGGCTGTTGGTCCTCGTCCCGGGCGACATGGTGGAACCCGATGTTGACCCAGACCGCCGGATCGGTCAGCGTCTCGCCGTTCACCCACTTGTCGACGCTGTCGGGCGCGCCCGTTCCGCAGTCCCGGATGTTGTTGCTGGCGAACTGCTCGCAGGGCTTGGTCTGCGTGAAGTAGACGTCGTGCCGGGTGAAGCCGCGGCCCGCGTGCTTGGACGAGGGCCCGGGCACGAGCTCGTACGAGCGCGGGTGGCCGTCCTTGTTCTTGCCGTTGGCGCTCACCACCCTCCACCAGCGCATCGTCTTCGCGTCCCCGGCCGTCTCCTTGGTGACCTGGGTCCGGGTGGTCTTCACGGTGGGCTGCCCGTTCCCGCGCGGCGGGGTGACGGTGGAGTCGAACTGCTCGATCCGGTCCTTCACGCTGCCGTCGAGGCCGAAGTCCAGCCGCCAGAACACGTTGTGGGCATGGCTGGTGGCGTAGGAGCGGGCGCCCGGCCCGATGGGCCAGCCGCGGCCGTCGGTGGCGTTGTAGTCGCCCGGCGAAAGACTGCCGGTGGCGCCGACGTTGGCGGAGATCAGGCCGTCGGAGGAGAACCGCCACTCGGTGATGTACTCGTACCAGGCCACCTTGTTCACGGTGTAGACGAGCAGGTCCTTGCCCTGGGACTGCCAGACCTTGGTGCCCTCGTCGTTCGCCATCCGGTAGGCGTGGCCGCGGGCCCGGGTGGTGGTGCACAGGCCGTTCACGGTGCCCGTCTCGGGGATCTTCACGGGTGTGAGGGTGCCGCCGGGGCACTCCGCCGGGCGCAGGTTCTGCAGGCCCCAGCCGAAGCCGGCGCCGGTGAGGTCGTCGTACTCGGCGTTGCCGTCGTCGTACGGGACGTGGATCTGCGCCAGCTTGGCGCTGTTCAGGACGCGGATGGGCGCGGCGGCGCCCTTGGGCTGATAGGTGATCTTGTTGAGGATCAGCCCGTGGTCGGTGTCGTAGCGCCAGCACATGCGCCACGTCGTGCCGCCGTCGAGCTTCTGCTCGATGCGGTACGCGGCGGAGCAGTCGGGCGCGGCGGGCGGCGCGGGTGCGGCCGGGGCGGCGGCGGGACCGGCGGCCGGGGCGGCGGTGGCCGGGCCCGCGGCTGCGGCGGTCGTGCCGAGCAGCGCGGCGGCGGCCAGGACGGCGCCGCGCCGGCGGGCACGGCGGAATCGGGAAACGAGCATGACGGACGAACTCCCTCGTACGGAGGCGCTGAAGCAGCGCAGGCAGGCGGCGGTGGTCAGCCGACGCGGGTCACGGTCCGGGCGCTGAGGTCGACGATCAGGTTCCGGGTGTCGATCCACGAGCCGTTGCGGATCTTGGTGACGAGCCGGACGCAGCGGTGCTCGCCGCACTTCTCCAGCGCCGCGGGCACGTTCGCCTCGCGGTAGGTCCGGTACACGTCACCGTTGAACCAGAGCTGGTCGGGCGAGGCGAGGACCTTGCCGGTGGCGTCCCGGTAGTCCTCCTTCACGCCCGTGCCGAGCGGGCTCGCCAGGATCAGCTCCAGCGCCTCGCGCAGTTCGCGGGGGTGCGCCGACGGCTGGACGCCGCGCAGCGCCCGCGCGCCCTCGACCGTGCCGGTGTCCAGGTTCACGGTGCGGGTCACCAGAGCGTCCGACTTGTAGTCGTAGTACCGCACCTCGGCCCGGCGCGGCGGGGCCGGGGCGTCCGCCTCCGCGGCGGGCGGCTCGGCGAGCACGGTGGCCAGGTGCTGCGGGCCGCGCGCCCCGTCGACGTTGCGGTACGCGGCCCGCGCGGGCGGGGTCAGCGCCAGCGCCTCGGCGCGTTTCAGTTCGTCGTCGGTGAGCGGATCGGTCCCCACGCCCTTCGCCCCGGCGGGCGGCACGCTCGCCACGGTCCCGGGTGCCGGCGCGCCCTGCGCGGCCGTCTCCCCCTGCTGCTCCGGCTGCGCGGCTCCCCCGGCGAGCCCCTTCGGGCTCTCGTCCGCGCCCGCCGGACCCGGCAGCGTGACGGCGACCATGGCCGCCGTCGCCGTCACCGCCAGGGCCGTACCCGCCACCACCTTCCCCAGATGGCGACGTACTTTTTCGTACACGTATCCCCCTCTGTCCCCCTATGGAGCGTTGGTCACCCGGTAGGACGGGCCGAAGTCCTAGGAGGTTGCGCGTCTTTCCGGCAGGATCTGGCCGAAAGGCCCAGTACCCGGATCAGAAGTGGAAGAGTCGTATCTATGCAGGTCTGGCCGGGACAGGCGTATCCCCTCGGCGCCACCTACGACGGCGCCGGTACCAATTTCGCGGTCTTCTCCGAGGCCGCCGCGCGGATCGAGCTGTGTCTGATCCACGACGACGGCTCGGAGACCGCGGTCGAGCTGCGCGAGACGGACGCGTTCGTCCGGCACGCCTATCTGCCCGGGGTGATGCCCGGACAGCGCTACGGCTTCCGGGTGCACGGCCCGTACGCGCCGGAGAGCGGGCTGCGCTGCAACTCCGCGAAGCTGCTGCTCGACCCGTACGCGCGGGCGGTCGCGGGCGCGGTGGACTGGGCCGAGGCGGTGTACGGCTACCACTTCGGGCGGCCGGACTCCCGCAACGACCTGGACTCCGCGCCGCACACCATGACCTCGGTGGTGGTGAACCCGTACTTCGACTGGGGCGACGACCGCCGGCCCCGCACCGACTACCACCGCACGGTGATCTACGAGGCCCATGTGAAGGGCCTGACGATGCTCCACCCGGACCTGCCGGAGGAGCTGCGCGGCACGTACGCCGGGCTCGCGCACCCGGCGGTCATCGGCCACCTCCAGGAACTGGGCGTCACCGCCCTGGAGCTGATGCCGGTGCACCAGTTCGTGAACGACCACCGGCTGGTCGACGCGGGGCTGTCGAACTACTGGGGCTACAACACCATCGGCTTCTTCGCCCCGCACAACGCGTACGCCTCCTGGGGCGACCGCGGCCAGCAGGTGCTCGAGTTCAAGTCGGCGGTGCGGGCGCTGCACCAGGCGGGCATCGAGGTCATCCTCGACGTGGTCTACAACCACACCGCCGAGGGCAACCACCTGGGCCCCACGCTCTCCTTCCGGGGCCTGGACAATCCCTCGTACTACCGGCTCGGCAACGACCCCCGGTACTACACGGACACCACCGGCACCGGGAACTCGCTGCTCATGCGCTCCCCGCACGTGCTCCAGCTGATCATGGACTCGCTGCGGTACTGGGTGACCGAGATGCACGTCGACGGCTTCCGCTTCGACCTGGCGGCCACCCTGGCCCGGCAGTTCCACGAGGTGGACCGGCTGTCGTCGTTCTTCGACCTGGTCCAGCAGGACCCGGTGGTCAGCCAGGTGAAGCTGATCGCCGAGCCGTGGGACGTCGGCGAGGGCGGCTACCAGGTGGGCAACTTCCCGCCGCTGTGGACGGAGTGGAACGGCAAGTACCGGGACTGCGTACGGGACCTGTGGCGCGGCGAGCCGCGCACGCTGGCCGAGTTCGCCTCCCGGCTCACCGGCTCCTCGGACCTGTACCAGGACGACGGCCGCCGGCCGCTCGCCTCGGTCAACTTCGTGACCTGCCACGACGGTTTCACCCTGCGCGACCTGGTGTCCTACGACGGCAAGCACAACGAGGCGAACGGCGAGAGCAACCGGGACGGCGAGAGCCACAACCGCTCGTGGAACTGCGGCGCCGAGGGCGAGACCGAGGACATCGGGATCGTCGAGCTGCGGGCCCGGCAGATGCGGAACTTCATCGCCACGCTGATGCTGTCGCAGGGCGTGCCCATGCTCAGCCACGGCGACGAGTTCGGCCGCACGCAAGGCGGCAACAACAACGCGTACTGCCAGGACAACGAGGTCTCCTGGGTGGAGTGGCCCAAGCCGGGCTCCGAGGCGGACGGCACGCTCCTGGACTTCACCCGGGCGATGGTGCGGCTGCGCCGCGACCACCCGGTGTTCCGGCGGCGGCGCTTCTTCCACGGCCGGCCGGTGGAGGGCACCCACGACGAGCTCACCGACATCGCCTGGTTCACCCCGGAGGGCGAGGAGATGACGGCCCGGGACTGGCAGGCCGCGCACGCGCAGGCGCTGACGGTCTTCCTCAACGGCAACGCGATCTCCGAGCCGGGGCCGCAGGGCGAGCGGATCGCGGACGACTCGTTCCTGCTCATGTTCAACGCCTCGCAGCAGGAGCTGTCGTTCGCGGTGCCGGACGACCACGGGCGGAGCTGGCGGATGGTGGTGGACACCTCGCACCCGGAGGGGATGCCACCGCGGGAGGGACCGGAGGTCTCGGCGGGCGAACGGGTGCCGCTGGCCCCGCTGAGCCTGACGGTGCTGCGCCGGCCGGCGTGACCCGAAGGGGTGATACATGCGATCGGACGTATGACCGGAGGAAAGGTGCGGCGCTCCGGCGGGTACGTACGTTCGCATGACGTCTGCGCCCCTCGCCACCTACCGGCTCCAGCTCCAGCCCGCGTTCCCGTTCGCGGCCGCCGAACGGGCCGTGCCGTACCTGGCCCGGCTCGGCGTGTCGCACCTGCACCTGTCACCGGTCCTGGAGGCCGTTCCGGGCTCCACGCACGGTTACGACGTCACCGACCACCGGGCCGTCCGCGCCGAGCTGGGCGGCGAGGAGGGACTGCGGTCCCTCTCCGGGACCGCCCGGGCGCACGGCCTCGGCCTGGTGGTGGACCTGGTGCCGAACCACATGGCGGCCTCGCCCCGGCACAACCACGCGCTGCGCGCGGTGCTGCGGGAGGGGCCCGAGTCGCCGTACGCCCGCTGGTTCGACGTCGACTGGGCGGCCGGCGACGGGCGGATCCTGCTGCCCGTGCTGCCGGGCCGGGTCGGCGGGGTCCTGGACGGGATGCGGGTGGCGGACGGCGCGCTGCACGTGGCCGGGCAGGAGTTCCCGCTGCGCGCCGGCACCGAGCGGCTGCCGCTGCCGGAGCTGCTCGACGCGCAGTGGTACCGGCTCGGCTGGTGGCGGCTGGCCCGCACGGAGCTCAACTACCGGCGCTTCTTCACCATCTCGGACCTGATCGGGGTGCGGGTCGAGGACCCGGAGGTCTTCGCCGCCACGCACGGCACGATCGTGGACCTGGTGCGGGACGGGGTGATCGAGGGGCTGCGGATCGACCATCCCGACGGGCTCGCCGACCCCGACGGCTATCTGGAGCGGCTGCACGCGGCGACCGGCGGCTGCTGGACGGTCGTCGAGAAGATCCTCACCGGTCCGGAGCGCCTGCAGTCCGGCTGGCCGGTCGCCGGCACCACCGGATACGACGCGCTGCGGCACGTCGACGGCGTCCTCACCGACCCGACGGGCTTCGACGAACTGCAGGACCTGTACCGGGAGTTCGCGGGCCGCGCCGGCGACCGGGGCGGCCACTGGGACGCGACGGCGCGCCGCGCCGCGTACAAGGTGGTCACCCACGAGCTGGCGGCGGAGACCGCGGCGCTCACCCGCACCGCCGCCCGGATCTGCACCGCCGACCCGGCGCTGCGCGACCACGCGCCCTGGGCGCTGCGCACGGCGGTGCGCGAACTGCTGGTGCGGGTGCCGGTGTACCGCACGTACCGGAGCGGCGGCGAGGAGGTGCTGACCGAGGAGGCGGCCCGCGGCGCGAAGGCGGCGTTCGCGGTGCCGGAGGAGGCCGCGGCGGTCGACCTCGTACGGGACCTGGCGCTCGGCCTGCTCGGCGACGGGCCCGAGCACCGGGCGTTCCGGACCCGGTTCGCCCAGACGTCGTCGGCGCTGCGGGCGAAGTCGGTGGAGGACACCGCGTTCTACCGGTACACCCCGCTGCTGTCGGCCAACGAGGTCGGCGGGGATCCGGGCAGGCCCGCGGTCACTCCGGAGGAGTTCCACGCGTACTGCGCGCACCTCGCGCGCGACTGGCCGGCCACCGGCACGGTGCTGACCACGCACGACACCAAGCGCAGCGCGGACGTACGGGCGGCCATCGCGGTGCTCGCGCAGTGCCCGGACCGGTGGGCGGAGCTCCTGGAGGAGGTCGCCGGGATCCCCGCGCCCGACCCGCACCTGGCGTGGACGGCCTGGCAGACCGCGTTCGGGTTCGGCGCCCCCGACCCGGACCGGCTGGGGCCCGCCCTGCTGAAGTCCGTACGGGAGGCGGGCCTGCACACCAGCTGGACGGAGCCGGACCCGGCGTACGAGAAGGCGGTGACGGAGTTCGTGGCGGAGGGTCCCGGCCGGATCCCGCTGCGCACGGCGTCGGAGGCGGCCTTCGCCCTGGAGCCGCACATCCGGGCGCAGTTCCTCGGCGCGGCGCTGGTGCAGCTGACGATGCCGGGAGTGCCGGAGCTGTACCAGAACACGGAGCGGGAGTACCGGGCGCTGGTCGACCCGGACAACCGGGCGCCGTTCGCGATCGGCGCCGACGACGAGAAGACGCTGCTGACCCGGGCGGCGCTGGCGCTGCGCCGGAGCCGCCCGGAACTGTTCGGCCCGACCGGCGGCTACACGCCCCTGCCCGCCGAGGGCCCGGCGGCCGGCCACTGCCTGGCCTTCGCCCGCGGCGACGGCGCGGTCACCGCGGTCACCCGGCTCTCGCTGCGCCTCGCGGAGTCGGGCGGCTGGCGGGACACGGTCCTGACGGTGCCGGCGGGCGAGTGGTCGGCACTCCTCGACGGCCGGGCGTTCACCGGCGGTCCGCTGCCCCTGGCGGAGCTGTTCGCGGACCGGCCGGTGGCCCTGCTGGAACGCCGGCCCTAGGGGGTGTCTGACGATTCGTCGCGACGCCGCGGGGAATTTCAGACACTCCCTAGCAACGGGGCAGGTTCACGGTCCCGTTGGAGAGCTTGCTGGCGGAGGCCCAGCCCTCGTTCGACGTCCCCTCGGCGCGGGCGTAGATCCACTTGTTGCCGTAGGCGTTGGTGATGTAGCAGTGGTAGTAGAGCTTCACGCCGGTCTTGATCTCGCTCTTCTGCCCGCATTCCGCGTACGGCCCGCTGTACAGGTGGGTCGTCGAGGCCACCGTGCCGAACGCGTCGCTGCGGTTCGCGTGGGCCCAGCCGGTGCAGGCGGTCGAGACCGGAGTCGGCTTGGTCGCCGTCGGAGTGGGCTCGGCCGTCGGCGGGGCCGACGGGGTCTCGGCCGGCTTGTCGCCCGCGCCGCCGGGCTTCTGCGTCGGATCCGGCTCCTTCTCCTCGTCCTTCTCGCCGTCCGGCGCCTTCGAGGCCGACGGCTTCGACGACGCGTCGGGGGACGTGAGGGACGACGGGTCGCCGCCGGCGCTGGGCCAGGGGGTGTCCGCCGGAGAGTCGGTGGCGGGCGGGGCCTCCTGCGCGTTGCCGGTGGGCGTGCCGTCCGGCCCGGAGGTCAGTGCGTAGGTGATGCCGCCGCCGGCGGCGATCAGCACGACGACGGCCGCGGCCGCGAGGAGCGGGCGTCCGCTGCTCTTACGGGCGCGGCGGGCCGCGGTCCGGCTCGTCACGGGAGCGGGGAATCCGGCGGCGGCCACGCCCGGAGCGGCGGCCTGCGGAGGCGGACCGGACTGCGGCGGGACGGCCTGGGGCGGGTAGCCGTACGACGGGGTCTGCTGCACGGGCTGCTGCTGCGGGTACAGCGGGGGGCCGAAGCCGGGGGTGGCGGCGGTGGGATCCGACATGGGTGCCGGCATGGGAGCGGGAGCCGGGGCGGCGAGGGACACCGTCCCTCCCGAGGCGACCCGCTCCAGCATCTCGCGCGCCTGCTCGGCGGTGGGCCGGTCCTGCGGGTCCTTCGCCATCAGCGCCTGCAGCACCGGCGCGAGCGGGCCCGCCCGGAGCGGCTCCGGCAGGGGTTCGGTGACGATCGCCGACAGGGTGGACCAGGCGGACGTGCGGCGGAACGGCGCGGCGCCCTCCACGGCCGCGTACAGCGTCATGCCGAGCGCCCAGATGTCCGACGCGGGACCGGGCTCGCGGCCCTGTGCGCGCTCCGGCGGCAGGTAGTCGAGCGAGCCGATGATCTCGCCGCTGCGGGTCAGCTTGGCCATGGGGTCGTCGCCGGACGTCTCCATCGTGGCGATGCCGAAGTCGGTGAGGACGACCCTCCCCCAGCCTCCGGCCGGGGGGACCCCCGTCTCGCTTCGCCCGCCGTGCTCCAGGAGCACGTTCGCGGGCTTGACGTCGCGGTGCAGCACGCCGACCCGGTGGGCGGCGTCGAGCGCGTCCATCAGCTTGGCGCCGATCGCCGCGGCCTCGCCCGGCTCCAGGGCGCCGCGCTCCGCCAGCACGTCGTCGAGGGAGCCGCCCTCGACGAGTTCCATGACGATGACCGGCAGGCCCTGCTCCTCGGTCACGTCGTGCACGGTGACCACGCCGCTGTGCCGGATGCGGGCGGCGGCCTGCGCCTCCCGCTGCATCCGGGTCCGCAGATCGGCCAGTTCGGCGGCGGAGGCGTCGGTGAAGGCCCGCAGCACCTTGACGGCGACCTCGCGGTTCAGCAGCTCGTCCACTGCCCGGGCGACCACGCCCATGCCGCCGCGTCCGATCACGGACGTCACGCGGTAACGCCCTCCGAGCAACCTGCCTATCAGGTCCGTGGCGTTCGCATCCCCCGCCGTCACCGCATGCCCCGTTCCTCGCCGTTCGTGATCTGTCAACCCAGAGGCCTCAAGACTAGAGGCAGAAGTGTGAGGGAAATGCGGCGGGCATGCGCAGGTATCGACGGGCCCGTTTGAGCCGCGCCGCGGCCGCGGGCGGGCCGCGGGGGCCAGGGCCCGGCCATGATCCGCCGGACAGGCCCTAGCCGCCCGGCCGGACCAGCAGACTGCGCGGGGCGCGGGTGATCAGGCCGGTGAACTCCGGCCGGAAGCCGTCCGCCGGGCGCAGCTTCGGCATCGCATCGAAGAGCGCGCGCAGGGCGTACCGGGCTTCCAGCGCGGCGAGCAGCACGCCTGGGCAGGGGCCGGTGCCGTACGTGAGCTGGCCGGCGTCGTCGCGCCGGTGGTCGAACGCGTCCGGCTCACGGAACCGCTCCGGGTCCCGGCCCGCCGAACCGATCAGCAGGGCGACGGGCGCGCCGGCCGGGAGGACGCCGCCGCCGACCGGGACCTCCGAGGAGGTGCGGCGCATCGCGATCTGGACGGGCGGGTCGCGGCGCAGCGCCTCGGTCCAGGCGCGGGCGACGTCGTCGTCCGGGGCGTCGCGCAGTGCGGCGGCGCGGTCCGGGTCGTCGAGGGCGTGGGCCAGGAAGGTGGCGAGTGCCTTCTCGCGGACGGCGAGCTGGGCGGTGCACCGGCCGGCGAGAGCGCTCGCGGCCCGGCCGCGGACCAGCCGCATCATGTCGCGGTAGGGCACACCGACCGCCGCGGCGACGGTGCCGGCGGGCAGCCAGTGGCAGAACTCGGCGACCAGGTCGACCTGCGGCCGGCCGGCGATCCGCCGGGCCAGCACGTACGCGGTCCGCTCGGCGACCTCGCGCAGCTCCGTCTCGTCCACGTCCTGGTGGCCGGTGGCGCAGGGCGGGTCGCCGGGCCGGTGACCGTGGCCGAAGCGGGCGTCGGTCAGGGCGGCGGCCACGTCCGCGTACCGGCTGAGCAGCCAGGCCCGCAGCAGCGGGTCGTACGCGAGCGGGTACTCCTCGCGCAGCGTGCGGTACAGCCGGTACGGGTCGCGGCCGGTGCCCGGCTGCACGGGGCTGGGCGGCACGGTGCGGGGGACGGGCGCGCCGGGCACGCCGGTGGGGAGGTGCTGCGTCATGCGGGCCCCCTGGGTTCGGTGCGGCCGCCGGGAGGACGGCCGCTCCGTCGCGGCACGCCTGGCCCCAGCTCACCACCGGAGCGCGGCGCCCGCAGTCCGCGTTGCGCCGAACGGGTGACGCCGGGGGCGGTCTCAGCCGGTGGCGAGGGTGAAGCTCATCTGGCCGAAGCCGACGACGTCGCCGGCCCGCACCACCACCGTGCCGGTGACCCGGCGGCCGTTGACCGTCGTGCCGTTCGTCGAGCCCAGGTCACGCAGCAGCCACAGGCCGCCCTGCTGCCCCAGCTCGGCGTGCAGCCGCGACACCGTCTCGTGGCTGAGCCGCAGCCCGTTCACCGGGTCACGGCCGATCCGCAGCGGGTGCGGGCCCGGCGCGGGCAGCAGCAGCTTCGGCAGCCGCTCCGCCGACCAGGCGCGGCCGAGGCGGGCGGTGAACGCGGACACCTTCTCGACGGCGCCGACGACCTTGCGGGTCCAGCGGCCGTCGGTGCGCAGATCGGCGGTGAGCACCGCCAGTTCGTCGGGGCGGCGGGCCGCCAGGGCCTTCTCCATACGGAACAGGAACGTGTCGTGCGAGAGCCGGCCCTGCGCCGCGCCCTCCCGCAGTATCACCAACGCCCGGTCCCGCTCGGCGTCGGAGACGCGAGCGGACTGCGTGGGGAGCTCGAAAGGGGTCGTCACATCGTGATTGTCGGCCCGAACGGCCCGAAGTGTCCAGAAGCCGAATTCCGCACGCCCGTTCCAAGATCGCTGATACGGTCGCGCTTTCGACTTCCGTGGAGGAACCCCCTGTTGACTGCTGATCGAACCCCCGTGCCCGGCGACCGCGACGACATCGTGCTGCGCCCGCTGGCCGGACCCGAGGAACTGGACCTGTTCCTCGGCCTTGACTACGTCCTCGACGAGGAACTGGCCGATGACCTGGAGACCGGCCGCCGGCTGCCCGCGTGGATGTGGGTCGCGCTGCGCGGCGACCGGGTCGTGGCCCGGCTCTCCTGGTGGACCAAGGCCCGGGGCGAAGCGCCCATGTTCCTGGACTTCTTCGACCTCGATGCCGCCCTGCCCGAGGAGGAGCGCGGCGCGATCGGGCTGCGGCTCCTCGAGACGGCGACCGCCGCGGTGATCCCGGCGGGCACGCGGCGCCCCGAGTTCGGGCGCTTCCTGCCCGCGGACTGGCGCGAGGACGACACCGTCCGCGCCGAGCTGGAGACCCTGTTCGCGGTCCTGGAGAAGTCCGGCGCCAGGCCCCTGGTGGAGCGGCTGCGCCTGGAGTGGCGGCCCGGGACGCCGGTGCCGGAGCCGTCCGGCCGGCTGGTCTTCCGTCCCGTACGGGACCGGGAGGACCTGCTGGAGCTGATGACCCCGGTCATGGAAGGCACCCTCGACGCGCACGGGCAGGCCGACCTCGCGTCCGGGCTCTCGGCGCGGGAGGCGGCGGAGCTCCACTACGACGACGAACTCGCGCACTACACCACGCCCCGGGAGTGGTGGCGGATCGCGGAACTGCCCGGGACGGGCGAGCCGGTCGGCTTCGTGATCCCGGCCCGCAACAACTACCACCCGATCATCGCCTACATCGGCGTCCTCCCGGCCCACCGAGGCAAGGGCTACATCGACGAGGTGCTGCGCGAGGGCACCGCGGTCCTCGCGGCCGAGGACGTGCCCCGCATCCGGGCCGCGACCGACGTCGGCAACGTGCCCATGGCGCGCTCCTTCGCACGGGCCGGGTACACGACGTTCCAGCGGGCGATCGACTTCGTGTGGGACGCGCCGGACCCCTCGGGTTCCTGACCGCGCGGCGGCGTCCGCTGCCAGGATGGGTTCCGTCGTGCTCCGATCCGTCGGCGAGGGGATCCGCCAGTGCTCTTCGAGGTGTGGGCGCCGCACGCCCGCGACGAGGTCGTCCTTGAACTGGGCAGCATGGGGGTCCCCCCGCTCGAGCGAAGCCGAGAGTGGGGGAGGCACCCGTTGGACCGGGATCCGGTGCGGGAGGGCTGGTGGCTGACGGAGGCGGAGGCCGCCGACGGCGACCGGTACGGCTACCGCCTGGACGGCGGGCCGCTGCTGCCCGACCCGCGCGCGCGCCGGCTGCCGGACGGACCGGACGGCCCCGGCGCGGTCGTCGACCACTCCGCGTACGCCTGGCGGCACCCGGTCCCGCCCCGGTCGCTGCGCGGCGCGGTCCTGTACGAGCTGCACATCGGCACCTACACCCCGGAGGGCACGCTCGACGCGGCGGCGGCCCGGCTCGGCGAACTGGCAGAGCTGGGCGTCACGCACGTCGAGCTGATGCCGCTCTGTCCGTTCCCGGGGGTGCACGGCTGGGGGTACGACGGGGTCGCGCCGTGGGCGGTGCACGAGCCGTACGGCGGGCCCGAGGCGCTGAAGCGATTCGTCGACACGGCGCACGGCCTCGGGCTCGGCGTGGTCCTGGACGTGGTGCACAACCACCTCGGCCCGTCCGGGAACCATCTGCCTGCCTTCGGCCCGTACTTCACCGACACCCACCACACGCCCTGGGGCGCGGCGGTGAACCTGGACGCGCCGGGCTCCGACGAGGTCCGCGCGTACTTCCTCGGCAGCGCGCTCGGCTGGCTGCGGGACTACCGGATCGACGGGCTGCGGCTCGACGCCGTGCACGCGCTCGCCGACACCCGGGCGCTGACGTTCCTGGAGGAGCTGTCGGCCGCGGTCGACGCGCTCGGCGCGGAGGAGGGCCGGGAGCTGTTCCTGATCGCCGAGTCCGACCAGGGCGACCCGCGCACCACCCGCCCGCGGGCGGCCGGCGGCCTCGGGATGCACGCCCAGTGGAACGACGACTTCCACCATGCCCTGCACACCGCGCTGACCGGCGAGGCGCAGGGCTACTACGCGGACTTCGCGCGCGCCCCGATGGCCGCGCTCGGCAAGACCCTCGGGCATGTCTTCTTCCACGACGGCAGCTGGTCGGCCTTCCGCGGCCGCCACCACGGCCGCCCCGTCGACCGGGTCCGCACGCCCGCGCACCGCTTCCTCGGCTACGCCCAGACCCATGACCAGGTCGGCAACCGGGCGCTCGGCGACCGGCTCTCCGCCTCCCTCTCCCCCGGCCTGCTGGCCTGCGCGGCGACGCTCGTGCTGACCGGGCCTGCGGTGCCGATGCTGTTCATGGGCGAGGAGTGGGGCGCGCGGACGCCCTGGCAGTACTTCACTGACCACACCGACCCCGAGCTGGCCGAGGCGGTCCGGCAGGGCCGGCGGCGGGAGTTCGCGGCGCACGGCTGGACGGAGGAGCAGGTGCCGGACCCGCAGGACCCGGCGACCCGGGACCGGTCCGTGCTCGACCGCGCCGAGCGGGACCGCGCGCCGCACGACCGGCTGCTCGCCTGGTACCGCGAGCTGATCGCCCTGCGCCACAGCCAGCCCGACCTGACGGACCCGGACCTCGCCTCGGTGCGCGCGGCCTTCGACGAGCAGGCCCGCTGGCTGGCGTTCCGCCGCGGCGACCTGCGGATCGTGGTGAACCTCGCCGACCGTCCGGCGGAGATCCCGCTGGGCGGCCGGCACCGGGTCCTGGCCGCGTGGGAGCCGGTCGAGGCGCCCGGTCCGGACGGGCTGCTGCGGCTGCCGGCGGAGTCGTGCGTGGTGCTCGCGAACGGCCTGTCGCGGGGGTAGGTGGGACGCCTCTGGGCCAGTCGGATCACGGTCCGGCCTGTCTGTGATCCGCGGCCGTCGGACCATGGTGGGCTGAAGCCCCGCCGGGCGGTGTCCGGTAGGACGTCGATCTGCGCTCGGGGCCCCGCACATGACCACGTTTCTCACCGTCGCCGCCATCGTCGCCGCGCTCGTCGTCGGCCTCCTCGCCAACCGGGTGCGGAGCAACCGCACCGCGGACGAGACGGAGGACGCCGAGGCGTCCGTCAGCGACCTGGTCAGTCCGCTGGAGACCCTCGCCGTGCTGCTGGTCGCGTTCGTCATCGTCGTCGCGGCGGAGTCCTTCAGCGCGGCGAACACGGCCGTCGGCGCGGAGGCCGGCCGGGTGGACCAGCTCTACGAGGTGGCCGACTACGCCCCCGAGCCCCAGCGGGAACGCCTCCAGGCGGCGGCGGTCTGCTACGCGCGGGCCATCCCGGCCGCGGAGTGGCCCGCCATGGCCGAGGACGCCGGGCCCTCGCCCCGCGCCTCGGAGTGGTCCACCGAGTTCCGCGCGTCCTTCAAGGAACTCGCCCACCGCGAGGACACGACGTTCGAACTGCTCGTCCAGGCCGACGACGAGCGGTCCACGGCCCGCCACACCCGACTCGGGGAGGCGACGCCCGCGATCCCCACGGTCGTCTACTGGTTCATGGTGCTGTCGCTGGCCGCGACCGTCGGCGCCTTCGCCTTCGGGCTGCCCCGCAGACGCGGCCCGGCGCACCTCCTCCTGCTGTGCGTGCTCGCCGCGCTGCTCACCGGCTCGCTGCTGCTGATCCAGGACCTCGACCGGCCCTTCGACGGCCGGATCCGCATCTCGGACCAGGCGATGAGGGACACCGCCGGGGACATCTCGGAGGACTTCGCCGCGGACCACCCGCGGGCGACGCTCCCGTGCGACGAGGGTGGCCGGCGGGTGTGAGGCGGTGTCTGTGGGCGGTCGTTACTCGACGATCGCCATGGTGTGCGGGGTGGCGTTCAAGCGGCGGCCGCCGTTGTCGGTGACGGTGACGATGTCCTCGATGCGGACGCCGAAGCGGCCCGGCAGGTAGACGCCGGGCTCGATGGAGAAGCACATGCCGGGGACGAGCGGCTGCTCCTCGCCCTCGATCATGTAGGGCGGCTCGTGGGTGGTGACGCCGATGCCGTGGCCGGTGCGGTGGATGAAGTACTCGCCGTAGCCGGCGTCGGTGATGACCGCGCGGGCCGCCCGGTCGACCTCCTGGCAGGCGACGCCGGGCCGTACCGCCTCGAACCCGGCCTGCTGCGCGGTACGGACGAGGTCGTGGACGCGCTGCTCCTCGCCGGTCGGCTCGCCGACGTGGACGGTGCGGGTGGTGTCGGAGCCGTAGCCGTGCTTCAGCCCGCCGAAGTCGAGGACGACCATGTCGCCGCGCTCGATGGTCCGGTCGCCGGCCTCGTGGTGCGGGTCGGCACCGTTCGGGCCGGAGCCGACGACGGTGAAGTCCACCTGGGAGTGGCCGAACCGCAGCAGCAGCGCGGCCAGGTCGGCGGCCACCTCGGTCTCCTTGCGGCCCGCGAAACGGACCTTCAGGATCTCCTCGTACGCCCGGTCGGCGGCGACGCCGGCGGCCTCGATCCGGGCCAGCTCGTGGGCGTCCTTGACGGCCCGCAGCATCGGCAGGGCCTCGGTGAGCGAGACGTACGAGGTCGTGGGCAGCGTCTTCTGCAGGCCGAGCAGGTGCATAGCCCAGGCGTTGTCGCTGACCCCGAACCGGCCCCCGGCGTCGAGCAGCGGGGCGGTCACGGCGTACGGGTCCTTGCCGTCGGTCCAGTCCCGCAGGGTGAGCGCGCCCGCGCCGACGGCCTTCCCGGCGTCCGGGGCCTCCAGGGTGGGAACGACGAGGACCGGGTCCCGGCCGGCGGCGAGCACGAGGACGGTGAGGCGTTCGGTGATCGCGGTCGGCTGGTAGCCGGTCAGATGAACCAGGTCCGGTCCGGGTGCGACGAGCACCCCGGCGAGCCCGGCGTCGGCGGCGGACCGCGCGGCGCGGTCCATGCGGGCGCGGTAGTCGTCGACGGTGAACGGGACGGGCGCGGACTCGGACTCGTGCGTGCTGGGCATGGCGGGGTGCCTCCTCGTCGACGTACAGCATCCTGCCCGTCGGCACGGGAACGCGCGACCGCGTCACTCCGGTCCGGGGTTCTCCGCGACGAGACGTTCCAGCAGGTCCTCGAAGTCGCCGCCGACGACGATCCGCAGCCCCTCGCCGTCCTCGTCGTGGTCGCTGAGCTGGGTGAGCGTACCGTTCCGCCGCCACCAGAACACGTACGGGCTGATCGCGCCCGGGGTGTCCGCGTAGCCGGCGGCGGCGAAGGACGCCATGGCGCCGAGGGCCGGGATGATCCCGGTGTCGCGGATGGGGTGGAAGGCGAGCTGGTGCCGGAACGGCATGGCGACCAGCGCGCCGTGCTCGCCGAGCGGTTCGCCGGTGACCCGGCGGACCACCGCGTCGAGGTCCAGGACCCGGCTGGCGGTGTAGAAGGAGTCGCCGAGCAGCACCTCGAAGCGCATGCCGTCGCGGTCCTGCACGGTCTCGTGGCCCTCGTAGGGCAGCCCGCGCAGATTGACGAACGCCCGGTCGCGCAGCTGCTGGAGGTCGCCCAGGGGTTCCAGGGCCTCGTCGGTGAGCATCATGACGCTCTCCGGGAGGTCGAGCGCGAGGATCTCGTACAGACCGGGGGCCACGCTGCGGGCGTAGCGGAAGGCCGACGGGTCGATGCCGTCGGCGCCGACCACGCGCGGGTACAGCTGGGCGCGGATCTGCTCCGGAGAGAGGGTGTCGAGCGCGGACGGCGCGTCCAGGGTGCGCAGCACCCGCTCGACGTGCTTGCGGATCAGGTCCGGCCAGACCCGTGGTCCGCGGTCGTCGTTGTGGCAGACGGCGGCGAGGTTCCCGAGCCCGAAGTGCCGGTCGCTGTCGTCGCTCACCATGTCGGCGTAGACGGTCACCTCGAGCCCGTGCTCGGCGAACGCCTCGCGGACCTGACCGCGGAAGAGCGCCCCCTCGCGCTCGGAGAAGTAGCCGAACTCGCCGTCCCGGGGAGCCTCGTCCCCGTCCCGCTTGACCTTCCGCCGGAACAGACCCACGCCCGCCGCCTTCCGTCGAACCCTGTCGCGCCACCCTACCGAGGGGTGAGTTACCCACGTGGGGGCGGAGTCATGGGCGTCGCCGTGCGCCGGAACTCACGTCATGTGCACGACGAGGTGGGCGCGGTGGCGGCCGCGGGCCACGAGGCGGGCATTGGCTTCGTCGGAGTCGTGGACCCAGCGTGCGGCGTGGTCGGGGTCCTTGCCGAAGCGGACGTGGCGCTCGACGAGGCGGGGAATGCGACGGCGGTCGTCGAGCTCCAGGTACCAGACCTCGTCGAGCAGGGCGCGGACGGCGGCCCAGTCGCCCTCGTCGTGCAGCAGGTAGTTCCCCTCGGTGACGACCAGCGGTACGTCGGCCGGGACGGGGACCGACCCGGCGACCGGCTCCTCCAGGGAGCGGTCGAAGGCCGGGGCGTACACGGTCGTGCCGGGTGCGGTGGTGCGGAGGCGGGCGAGGAGGTGCGCGTAGCCCGCCGCGTCGAAGGTGTCCGGTGCGCCCTTGCGCTCGGTACGGCCGAGGCGGCGCAGCTCGGCCCCGGCAAGGTGGAAGCCGTCCATGGGGACGAGCACGGCCAGCCCGTCGAGCCGGGCGACGAGCCGGTCCGCGAGCGTGGACTTGCCCGCGCCGGGCGGCCCGGCCAGGCCCAGGATGCGACGGACGCCGGGGACCGCGAGGCGGCGGGCACGGGCGGCGAGCTGGTCGATGCGGGCGGCTTCCATGCGCGCCATTGTCGCCCGCCCGCCGGGCCGCGGGCGGGCGCTGTTACGTTCGGCGGCATGACGGATGTCCTGCTGAGCACGCTGCGCGCCCGCCCCCGGCTGGCGGAGCTGGCGGCGTACCCCTTCAACTTCGACGTGGCCCGCGCCGATCACGGCGAGGAGGTCGTCCTGGCCTCCGGCGCCCCGCTGGAGCCGATCGCCGGGGACGACACGGGCGGCACGTACTTCCTGTGCGACGGCGGGGCGGTGCTGTACGCCTCGTCGGAAGGCGAGGCAGGGCTCATCGGCGACAGCGTCACGGAGGCCCTGGAGCTCCTGATCGGCCTGCCGGGCTGGTGGGACGTGCTCGTCCCGGACGCGGACGCCGGGGAGGCGGCGGTGATCCCGTACGGCCCGGACCCGGAGGCGGCGCGGGCGGAACTCCGCACCGGCCTGGGGCTCCCCGAGCGCACCCCCGAGGAGCTGCTCGCCCGGCTGCACGGGGCGCTGCTGCGCACGGACCCGGAGTACACGCTGCTGACCGTGGAGGAGGGCATGGCGTAC
This sequence comes from Streptomyces solicamelliae, assembly GCF_045348655.1. Classification (NCBI taxonomy): domain Bacteria; kingdom Bacillati; phylum Actinomycetota; class Actinomycetes; order Kitasatosporales; family Streptomycetaceae; genus Streptomyces; species Streptomyces solicamelliae. The sequence goes on along the minus strand of NZ_CP160404.1, from coordinate 5,653,702 downwards.
GAGCTCCTCGACGAACTGCCCCGCCCGACGCTGCGGGAGCGGTTGCTCGCGGCGGGCGGGACGGGCGCGGCGGGCGTCCCGGCGGAACTCCCGCCCGAGGAGGACGAGTTCGCCTGGATCGCGACGGCGACCGCGGCGGGCCTGGCTGCGGAGGCCCGCGTCCGCCTGATCCGCCTCCTGGACGACACCGGCCCCGACGCGGTCCGCCTCGGCCGGATCGCGACGGCCCTGGAGGCGGCCGGCGACCCGGCGCAGGCGGCCCGCGCCCAGCGCCTGTTCCTCTCCCTCCAGGACACGGCCCTCGACCGCGGCTCGGCGGGCCGCACCCTCGCCCGCCTGGAGCGCCTGGCGGGCGACCCGGAGGCCGCGCGGCGCGCGCTGGACGGGGCCGTGGCGGCCCTGGACCCCCGCCCGGCCGTCGACCGGACGGACGGCCAGGAGGAGCTTGACCTCGGCCTCCCGCAACCGGCCGCCGACACCTCCACCCGCAACTGGCGCCGCCTCGGCATCGGCCGCATGGTCGCCGAGGAGTACTTCGAACTGGCGCTGGCGGAAGCGGAGTCCGGCCACCCGGAGGCGGCCCGTACGGCGCTGCGGGAGGCCCGTGAGCTGCTCGCGGTCAGGGGCGGTCCGCACGACGCCCTCGGCGAACTCGCCCAGCGCGCCACGTGGGCCGTCCAGCGCCTCCGCTGACCGAAAGCGTCCCTTGCGTACCAGTGGTAACGCTGCCTACGGTCAGCGGACTCGAGGAACGGGAGGGAACCGTGGAAAGCAGCAAGCGAACCCAGGACGACGCCCCGACCAAGCCGGAGATCAAGAAGGTCGCCGTCCGGGACGAGGGCAGGAAGCGCGACCGGCTCACCATCGAGAAGCGGCCGGCGTCCTGAGCGGGCGGGAGCCGGCGTCCGTCGCGGTTTCCCGGGCGCCGGGCGCCGGCGTCCCGTCCCTGCGCGTGCGTCTCGTGACGATGCCCTGGCAGCCGGTCGATCTGCCGTCGCTGCAGATCGGGCTGCTGCGCGCGCTGCTGGCCCGGACCCGGCCCGACGACGAGGTAAGGGAGTTCCACGGGTCGCTGCGCTGGGCGGAGTTCCTGCTGGAGCGGACCGGCGGGCTGCTGCGGCCCGCCGACCATGTCGAGGTCGGCAGCGACGCGATCTTCGACGGGCTCGGCGACTGGGTCTTCTCCGGGGTGCTGTACCAGGACCCCGGCTGGGGCGTCGAGCGGCTCGGCGCGTACGCGGAGCGGCGCGGGATCCCCGTGGACAAGGCGCGTGCGATGCGGGCGCACGCGGGCGCGTTCGTCGACCGGACCGCCGCCGAGATCCTTGCCGGTGAGCCGGACGTCGTCGGGTTCACCAGTACCTTCATGCAGAACGTCGCCTCGCTCGCGCTCGCCGCCGAGCTCAAGCGGCGCCGCCCCGGCCTCACCGTGGTCTTCGGCGGCAGCAACTGCGACGGGCCGATGGGCCACGCCCTGCACCGCAACCATCCGTTCGTCGACCATGTCGTGCGCGGCGAGGGCGAGTACGCGTTCCCCGCCCTCCTCGCCCACATCGCCGCCGGCACGGCGCCGCGCGACGTGCCGGGGCTGTGCTGGTGGGACGGCGACGTCTCGCGGGCGAACGAGGAGTCGCGGCGTACGGTCGCCCCGGCCGACATCCCCTCGCCGGACTACGACGTCTGGCACGCCGAGGTCGAGGCCTCCCCCGTCGCCGAGTACGTCCGGCCCAAGCTCGTCGTCGAGGGCGCGCGGGGCTGCTGGTGGGGCGAGAAGCACCACTGCACGTTCTGCGGGCTCAACGGCTCGGCGATGGCGTTCCGCGCCAAGCCCGGCGAGCGGCTGTGGCAGGAGGTGGAGCGGCTCGTCCGGCGGCACCGGATCCTCGACGTCGTCACCGTCGACAACATCATCGACATGGCCTACTTCACCGACTTCCTGCCGCGCGCCGTCGAGAGCGACTGGGACCTGCTGATGCACTACGAGGTCAAGTCCAACCTGACGCAGGCACAGTTGGAGCTGCTGGCCCGCTCGGGCGCGGTGCACATCCAGCCCGGTATCGAGAGCCTGAACAACCGGGTTCTCGGGCTGATGGACAAGGGCGTCACCGGCGCGCGCAACGTCCGGACGCTGCGCGCGTGCGCGGATCTGTCGCTGACGTGCACGTGGAACTACCTGTACGGCTTCCCCGGCGAGACCGCCGCGGACTACGACCCGGTCGTGGCGCAGTTCCCCGCGCTGGTCCATCTCCAGCCGCCCGGCGGCGCGTTCCGCATCCAGCTGGAGCGCTTCAGCCCGCACTTCGCCGATCCGGCGCTGGGTTTCGCGGAGCGGAGGCCGGCCGAGATGTACGGGCACGTCTACGACCTGCCCGAGTCCGAACTCGCCGATCTGGTCTACCTCTTCGACGCCCCGCCGCGCGGCCTCGGCGGCCCGGCCGAGCAGCGGCTCGTGGCGGCGGTGGCCGACTGGCGGGCCGGGCACGCCGGTTCGACGCTGCTGCGGGAGACGGAACCGGACGGCTCGCTCCTGGTGCACGACCGGCGCTCCGGCTGGCCCGAGCGCACCCACCGGTTCCCCGGTTGGGAGGCCGCCGCGTTCCGCCGCCTGGAGGACGGGCGTTCGGCCGCCGCGCTGCGGCGGCTGCTCGCCGAGGACGGCACGGACGTGCCGGCCGGGCGGCTGGCGGAGTGGCTGGACGAGGGCGTGGCGCTCGGGCTGCTGTTCTTCGACGGCCGCGCGTACGTCGCGCTGCCGCTGCGCCACGCCCCGATCGGCGCACCGGTGCACGACGCCGAGGCGGTGACGGTGTGAGCCGTACGGTCCTCCCCCTCGGCGCCGGCGGGCGCGACACGGCCGACGCCGTACGGCTGCTGCGCGACTGCCAGAGCGCGGCGCGGACCCTGCGCTGGGCGCCGGACACCGACGACCCGCCGTTCGACACCGCGCTTCTGCACCACCTGCCGCCGCCGGAGACCGGCGCGCCGGCGTGGCGGGAGCGGTACGCGTACGGGCTCCTGTACCACCGGCGCGGGCCGGGCTTCGTGACGGTGATGGACCGCCGGGACCCGGCCGCGTCGGCCCGGTTCACGCTGGACGCGCCCGCGCTGGTGGAGGCGTTCCTGTCCGTCCAGGAGCCGGCGGAGCTCGACGCGCTGGACGCTTCCGTACGCGAGTCGGTGGCGCTGCTGGCGGAGGAGCGGCTGGTCCTGGTCACGGACGGCTGGGCGGTGGCGCTGCCGCCGCGGCTGCGCCGCTGGCCCGTCCCCTGCACGAGCGTCTGACCCGTGACCGGTGCGCACGGCCCTTCCACGGCGGACCAGGACAAGGACGAGGCGGCCGGCGCCGGTCGCCCCGCGCCCTGGCGGGCGCTGCGCCGGCAACGCCCGTTCCTGCTGCTCTGCGGGGAGCAGGCGGCCAGTTCGGTGGGCCGGCAGATCACGGCGCTCGCGCTGGCGCTGCTGGCGGTGACGCAGCTGAACGCCGGGCCGTTCGGGGCGTCGGCGCTGCTGGCGCTGACGTATCTGCCGGGTGCGGTGCTCAGCCCGTTCGCGGGGCTGCTCGCGGACCGGGCCCGGCTGCGCGCGCTGGCGGTCACGCTCACCGGACTGCAGGTGCTCGTGGTCGGTTCGGTGCCGCTGGCGGGGGCGCTGGGGCGGCTCACGCTGCCGCAGTTGTACGTCGTCGCGGGCCTGTCGGGGGCGCTGACCTGGACGCTTTCGGTGGTGCTGCAGGCGGCGCTGCCGCGGGTGGTGCCCCCGGAGCTGCTGCTGACGGGCAACGCCGCGCTGACCGGGGCGCGTACCGCGGGGCAGATCGGCGGGCCCGCGCTCGGCGGGGTCCTCGTCGGCCTGGTCGGCGCCTCGCCGGCGCTGCTGGCCGGTGTGGTCGCGTACGGCGTGGAGACGGTGCTGCTGTTCGCGCTGCCCGCGGCGCTGAACCGGCCGGCCGCGCCCGTCGCCGCCGGGCCCCGGTTCTCGGGGCTGTGCGAGGGCTTCGCCGTGGTGCGGGCGGAGCCGGTGCTGCGCCGGCAGGTGCTCGCGGGGGCCGGGTTCAATCTCGGCAGCGGGGCGGCGGACGCGCTGTTCGTGCTGTACGCGGGCCGGGAGCTCGCTCTGAAACCGTGGCAGTTGGGTGCGGTGTACGCGACGTTCAGCGTGGCCACGGTCGCCGGGGTGGTGCTCGCGGGCCGGTTCGCGCGGACGATCGGGCTGTACCGGGCGACCCGGATCTGCGCCCTGGTCGCCGCGCTCGCGATCTTCCTGGTGCCGGCGGCCTCGCTGGGGCTCGCCTTCCCCGCCCTGCTCGCGTACCAGCTGGTCTTCGGCGGCGCGGCAACGGTCTGGGCGATCTCGATGACCACGACGCAGCAGCTGATCGCCCCGCCGGGCCTGCAGGGCCGGGTCGCCGGTTTCGCCCAGGCGGCGCTGCTGACCACGGTCCCGGTGGGCGCGCTGTCGGGCGGGGCGCTGGCGTCCTGGCTGGGGAACGTGCCGGTGCTCACGGGCGCGGCGGGGACGACCGTCCTGGCCGCCCTGTCGTTCTGGCTGCCGCAGCGGCGCGGGGCGCGGACACCGGCGGCGAAACCGCCCACCACCGCGGAATGAACCGTACCGGCATCGACATCCGGACAAGCCCGTCCGGTGAAGAGAGCGTGGCGCATGTGTGGCGGGGCGCCGTGCGGGCGTCCGGGGGCGAAAGGCTGACCCGGTGCTTCACCGGGCCCTCACACGCCACGTTCGAACACGTTGCGGGGGATGTGTCGACCCCGCTTCGGTGACCCGTCGGTAGCCCCGACCGGATCGATGAATCGTCAATTGACTGATACACGTCACTGCGCACAGTCTCGCCGGGTCACTGCCCGAGCGCGTCGCTGCACTCGCCGGCGACGCCTGGTTCTGGGGGGAACCATCACTCAGCGCAGACGATCACGGAGCGCCGGCACCATTCTTCGCGGCGCACTCCTCGCACTCACCACCGTCACGGCCCTCGCGGCCGGATCGCTCGGCCGGGCGGAGGCGGCCGAGACGCCGGCTCCGCAACCGGTCAGCAGTCCACAACCCACCGCCGGCCGGCAATCGGCCGCCACCACTCAACTCACCTACCGGGGGCATGAGTTCACCGTCCCCGCGTCCTGGGACGTCGTCGACCTGGAGAAGGACCCGGACGCCTGTGTCCGGTTCGACCGGCCGGCGGTGTACCTGGGCGAGGCGGGCAGCCGACAGGACTGTCCGGCCAAGGCGTTCGGCCGCGCCGAGGCGCTGCACGTCCGCCCGGCCCCGGCCGGCCCGGACACCGCCGCGTCGCAGGCCCGCGTCACGGAGAACCGCGCCGCGCACACGTACCGGGCCACCGCCCGCGGGATCGCGGTCACCGCCTCGTACGGCGGCGACCGCGAGCTGATCCGGCGCGTGCTGCGCAGCGCCTCGCTGCCCGTCGACACCGCTCGCGCCGAGACGGCGGGCACACGACCGCTCGCGGCGCTCCCCGCGGATGCCACGTCCTTCCAGGGCAAGGGCTTCGACCGGTGCGCCGCACCGCCGTCGGGCCAGATGGACACCTGGAGGCAGTCCTCGCCGTACGGCGCGGTCGGCGTGTACATCGGCGGGGTCAACGCGGGCTGCGGCGTCACCGTCGACGCGGCCTGGATGCAGGCCCAGTACGACAAGGGCTGGCGCTACTTCCCGATCTACGTCGGTCCGCAGGCCTCGCACGACGCGGGCAGCTGCGACGAGGACTGCGAGGTCATCACCGACCCGGTGCCCGAGGGCGCGGCCGCCGCACGGGACGCCGTCGCCCAGGCGAACGCGCTGGGCCTGCCCGCGGGTTCGGTCCTCTACTACAACATGGAGGCGTACGCCTCCCCGACGCACACCGGCAAGGTCCTGCCGTTCATCCAGTCCTGGACCTCGACGCTGCACGGACTCGGGTACCGGTCCGGCGTCTACGGCAGCCTGATGTCGCTGATCATCGATCTGGTGGCGGCGGACGAGGGCTATCTCCAGCCCGACGTCATCGACTTCGCCAAGTGGGACGACGAGCCCACGACGCAGGACCCGCGGATCCCGGCCGCCATGTGGGCCGACCACCAGCGGATCAAGCAGTACTCCGGCGACATCCGGGAGACGCACGGCGGGGTGACGCTCGACATCGACGCCAATCTGCTCGACGTGGGCGAGGGCGTCGTCCAGCCGCCGGCCAAGAAGGACACCTCACTCGCCTGGTCCGGCCCCGCGACCGTGTCCAACGGCTCGCCGGCCGCGCTCGCGGCCACGCTCACCGAGAAGGACGGCGGCGCGCCGGTCGCCGACCGCGAGGTCAGCCTCTCGCTCGGTACGGGCACGGGCGCCCAGAGCTGCGCGGGCACGACCGACGCGACGGGGAAGGCGAGTTGCACCGTACCGTCGGTGAACCAGCCGCTGAACGCGGACGCGACCGTCCCGGCGGCGGCGACGTTCGCGGGCGACGACGCCTACAAGGAGTCGGAGGCCACCGCCACGGTCAGGCTGCAGTACGTGTCGGGCCGGGCGTACGGGCTCAAGGCCGACGTCCCGCTGCTCGGCCTCCCGGTCCGCATCGAGCCGACGCCCGACACGGGCCCGGTCCTTACCGCCGGAGCCGGGACCAAGGCACCGGCGTGCGCGAGCGGCGTCAACGCCCTGATCCTGTCCGCCGACACGCTCTGCGCCCGGGTCGAGACCAGGACCGGACCCGGCAGCGCCACGGCCACGGCGAGCGTGGAGGAGGCCCGGATCGGACTGCCCGGTCTGCCGGTCGTCGGCCTCTCCGGGGTCGAGGCCACCTCCACCGCCGGCTGCACGGCGGCCACGGGCGGCACGAAGCTGACGCTCACGGTCGCGGGGGCGCCCGTCCGGGTCGGCGACGTCCCGAACGTCACGGTCGACCTGGGGCTCGGCGCGAAGCTCGTCGTCAACGAGCAGGTCCGCACGGCCGGCGGGCTCACCGTCAACGCGGTGCATCTGACCGCGCCCGGCGGCATCGACGTCGTCGTCGCGTCGACCACCGCCGCCGCACACAACTGCGCGTGAGGAAGGGGGACTTCACCATGAGGAAACTGATCGCACGAGTGAAACGCGGAGGCGTGCTGCTCGCCGCCCTGGCCGCGGCGGTCGGCCTGACGCTGACCGCCCCGGCGGGAGCGGCGGCCGCGGAGCCGACGGACCCGCCGGCCACGGGGACGCTGGCCAAGCCGACCTTCCTGGCGCCGTTCGAGTGCGGCTCCCAGTGGACGTACTCCACGTACCCGGGACACGGCAACGTCCTGGACTTCATCCGCTCCGACGGCAAGCCCTCGCTCGGCTCGCCGGTCCTCGCCTCCGCGCCCGGCGTCGCCACCCGGCGGTACCAGGAGGGCGGCGCGGGCCAGTACATCGTGCTCGACCACGGGGACGGCTGGGTCACCGAGTACATGCACCTCGACACGTACGGCGTCGAGGACGGCGCGCGAGTCACGCAGGGCCAGAAGATCGGCACGGTGGGGAGCACGGGCGGCAGCACCGGTCCGCACCTGCACCTCCAGCACAAGCTGAACGGCGCGCTGCAGGACATCGAGCTGGAGGGCGGCTCGCTGGTGCCGTACCCCGGCGAGTACGGCCAGAAGTTCATCAAGAGCACCAACGGCTGCGGGGGCACCGAGCCGCCCGAGCCGGTCCAGAAGGAGACCCGGCTCGCCTGGACCGGTCCCGCGAGCACCTCGAACGGCTCGGCGGCCCGGCTGTCGGCCACGCTGAAGGAGAAGGACGGCGACGCTCCGGTCGCCGGCCGCAAGGTCGCCTTCACGCTCGGGTCCGGCGCGGGCGCGCAGGGCTGCGAGGGCACGACGGACACGCGGGGCGCGGCGAGCTGCACGGTGCCGTCGGTGGACCAGCCGCTGAACGCGGACGCGACGGTGCCGGTGGCGGCGGCGTTCGCCGGCGACAAGGACTACAAGGCGTCCGAGACGACGGCGTCCCTGAAGCTGCAGTACGTCTCCGGCCGGGCGTACGGCCTTTCGGCCCGCGTCCCGGTCCTGATCCTGCCGCTGACCATCGCGCCGACCCCGGACACGGGCGCGGTGCGCACGGCGGGCGCGGAGAGCAAGGCGCCGCCCTGCACGCAGAACGTGAACGCGCTGGTCCTGTCGGCCGAGGCGCCCTGCGCCGAGGTCGTGACGACCACCGGCCCGAGCCGCTCGACGGCCACGGCGACGCTCGCGCGGGCCACGGTGGGCCTGCCGGGGCTGCCGGTGATCCGGGTCTCGGGCGTGACGGCCACCTCGGCCAGCAGCTGCACCGCGAAGGAGGGCTCGGCCTCGCTGGACCTGAGCATCGCGGGTACCCCGGTGACGGTGCCGGACACGCCGAACCACACGATCGACCTCGGCGTGGGCGTGCGGCTCGTGGTGAACGAGCAGACCGAGACCGCGGAGGGCCTGACGGTGAACGCGGTGCACCTGACGGCCCCGGGCGGCGTGGACGTGACCCTCGCCTCCAGCACCAGCGGCGCGCACCACTGCGCCTGACCGCCTGCGGCCGGGCCCCGGCGGACGTCACGTCCGCCGGGGCCCGGTCCCGTCGTACGCTGAAGGCCGCACGCGAGGAACAGGAGACCGCGGTGGCCGAGACGACACCCACCGAGACGCAGGTGACCGAGCTGCTGGCCGAGCTGGCCGGGCTCGAGGACCCGAAGATCCGCGAGGTGAACGAGCGGCACGGCGACGACCACGGCGTGAACCTCGGCAGGCTCCGCGCGATCGCGAAGCGCCTGAAGACCCAGCAGGACCTGGCCCGCGCCCTGTGGGCCACGGGCGACACCGCGGCCCGCCTGCTGGCCCTCCTGATCTGCCGCCCGAAGGCGTTCACCCGCGACGAGCTGGACACCATGCTCCGCGAGGCCCGCACCCCCAAGGTGCAGGACTGGCTGGTCAACTACGTCGTGAAGAAGAGCCCGCACGCCGAGGACCTGCGCCTGACCTGGACCGCCGACCCGGACCCGGTGGTCGCGAGCGCCGGCTGGGCCCTGACGGCCGAACGCGTCGTGAAGAAGCCCGAGGGCCTGGACCTCACCGCCCTCCTGGACGAGGTCGAGGCGGACATGAAGTCCGCCCCCGACCGCCTCCAGTGGGCCATGAACGCCTGCCTGGCCCAGATCGGCATCGAGCACCCCGCCCACCGCCCCCGAGCCCTCGCCATCGGCGAACGCCTGGAAGTCCTGAAGGACTACCCCACCTCCCCCGGCTGCACCTCCCCCTTCGCCCCGGCCTGGATCACCGAAATGGTCCGCCGCAAGGACGAGGCACCGGCGAAGGCCTGACCGGCCCCGGCCTCAGCCCTCGTCGGGAGTGAGGCGCAGGGAGATGGAGTTGATGCAGTAGCGCTGGTCCGTGGGGGTCGGGTAGCCCTCGCCCTCGAAGACGTGGCCGAGGTGGGAGCCGCAGCGGGCGCAGCGGACCTCGGTGCGGACCATGCCGTGGGAGGTGTCCGCGAGGAGTTCGACGGCGTCGCTGTCCTTCGGGTCGAAGAACGACGGCCAGCCGCAGTGCGAGTCGAACTTCTCGTTCGACGTGAAGAGCTCCGCGCCGCAGGCGCGGCAGGAGTAGACGCCCTTCGTCCTGGTGTCGGTGTACTCACCGCGGAAGGCGGGCTCGGTGCCGGCCAGCCGGAGCACCTGGTACTCCGACGGGGTCAGCTGCGCCTGCCATTCCTCGTCCGGCTTCTCGACCTCGTACGCCATCGTTCGCTCCTCCGCAGCTCAGCTCGACAGGCGGGCGAGGATCCGCGGTCCCAGGTCCGTGACGTCGCCCGCGCCCATGGTGAGAACGAGGTCGCCCGGCTTCGCCATTCCCGCGATCACGTCCGGGACGGTGTCCTTGTCGTGGACGGGCGTGACGTCGGCGGCGGCCGCGCGGGCCGCGTCGATGATCAGCTCGCTGGTGATGCCGGGGATCGGGTCCTCGCGGGCCGGGTAGATGTCCAGGACCACGGACGCGTCGGCGAGGGCGAGGGCGTCGCCCATCTCCTTGCCGAGTTCCTGCGTGCGCGAGAACAGGTGCGGCTGGAAGACCACGAGGAGCCGGGACGCTCCGGCCGCGCCGCGCATCGCCTCCAGGTCGGCGGTCATCTCGGTGGGGTGGTGCGCGTACGAGTCGATCACCTGCACGCCCGCGGCCTCGCCCTTGAGCTGGAGGCGGCGGCCGACGCCGGTGTACGCGGTGAGGGCCTGGGCCAGCTCCGCCGGGTCGATGCCCACGCGGGAGCCGGCGGCGAGGGCCGCGGCCGCGTTGTGCGCGTAGTGGCGGCCGGGGACGGAGACGGTGAAGGTGTGCTCGACGCCGTCGAGGGCGACCGTCACCTCGCTCTTCATCCCGTTCGGGGTGATCGCCAGGATGCGGGCGTCGGAGTCCTCGGACTCGCCGACCGTGAGGACGCTCAGGCCCTCGCGGTCCGCCACCCGGCGGGCCAGCTCGCGCGCGCCCGCGTGCTCGCCGACGACCAGCGTGCCGCCCGGACGGATCTTCGCGACGAAGGCCTCGAAGGACTCGTAGATCTCGTCCATCGACGCGTAGTTGGCGTGGTGGTCCAGCTCGACGTTGAGGACGATCGCGACCTCGGGGTCGTACTTCTGGAAGCTGCGGTCGCTCTCGTCCGCCTCCGCCACGAACACCGCGCCGGCGCCGTGCCGGGCGTTGGTGCCGGGGCCCGCGAGGTCGCCGCCGATCGCGTACGAGGGGTCCAGGCCCAGCTCGGTCAGGGCGACGGCCAGCATGGAGGTGGTGGTGGTCTTGCCGTGCGTACCGGCGACGGCGACCGCGCGCAGGCCGTCCATCAGGGACGCCAGCGCGTCCGAGCGGTGCACCACCGGGATGCCGAGCCCGGCGGCCCGGGCCAGCTCCGGGTTGTCGGAGCGGATGGCACTGGAGACGACGACGCAGCTGGCGTCGTCCGCGAGGTGCGCCGCGGCGTGGCCGATGTGGACCGTCGCGCCGAGCGCCCGCAGTGCCTCGGCGGTCGCGGACTCCTTGGCGTCGCTGCCGGCGACCTTCGCGCCGCGCTGGGCGAGGATCTTCGCGATGCCCGACATTCCGGCACCGCCGATACCGATGAAGTGCGGCCGCTCCATGGCGGCGGGAACGGCGGCGGCAGGGATGGCGGAGGCCATGCGGTTGTCTCCCCGAGGTGCGGCGTACATGTACTCAGAGCCCCCAGCGTAGTGGCTGGGGGCGACAGCAGGGTGCGGGCGGGGCGGGACCGCGCTGAGCGCCGGGCCGTACGCCCTGCGTTCCGCTCGTACTCAGCTCGTACTCCGCTTGTACTCCGCGCCCGCGCCCGCACGTGCGGCGCGAGGCCCGCCCCGGAACCCCGTGCTCCTCCCGGGACCGACCCCGCGCCGCACCTCTGCGGGACCGTACCTCTGCGGACCGCGCCCTACTCCTCCTCGTCCGCGTGGGCGAACAGCTTCAGGACCGGGACGCCCACCTTGTGACGGGCTCTGGACGCCCAGTCCCGGTGGAAGAACTCCTCCACGTAGTGCGGCGCGGTCAGCACGATGACCTCGTCCGCGTCCGACTCCTCCACCACGGCCTTCATCTTGTTCAGGGGGTGGTCCTCGACCACCTGTCCGACCGCCTCGCAGCCCGTCTCCCGGAGCCTGTGCAGCGAAGCCTCCAGGGCCCGCTCGGCCAGCGTCCGCGCCTCCGTCCCCTCCGGTTCGTCCCCCTCGTGGGCCGCCTCCTTGAGCTCACCCATCGCGACGTCGTCGATGGCGCGCAGCAGGACATCGGCCTGGTCGCCCCTGGGCTGCATCAGCACGATGAACGAGACGGTCTCGTCGCCGTGCAGGGTGGTGACGAATTCCACGTCGACGTTCGTCAGGGGCTTCTCGATCATCAGAACGCTTGTGAACACTTCAAAGCCCTTCTGCAAAAACCATCCTTCCCCGTGCCCGCACGGGGTTGCCGTGAGTAAGTGTGCCCAGCGGAAGCGAAGCGGAACGGGATATTCCGCTTCGTGTCAGAACCGACGGTAGCGGGTGTAGAGGAACCCGGCCTCCTCCAGCACGGAGGCGAGCGAGAACCGTGCAGGGACGGTCACGGAAGGGCCTCCGGTGATCCTCTGCGCACTTCCGGCGGTCATGGTCGGAGACACCGAGAGGCACAGCTCGTCCAGGGCGTCGGACGCCACGAACTGCCCGAGCAGCCGCGGACCGCCCTCCGTGAGCTGGCGCCGCAGCCCGCGGGCCGCCAGTTCGCGCTTCGCGCGTTCCGGATCCACCCGGGTCCCGTCACCCGCCGTGACCACCTGCGCCCCGGCCCGCTCGGCCGCCGCCACCCGGTCCGGCGGCGCGGCCTCGCCGGCCAGCAGCAGGGTGGGGACCAGGGGCGAGGTGAAAAGCGGAAGGGAGAAGTCGAGGTCGAGGGAGGAGCTGACGATCGCGATCACCGGCGCGGGAGCCTGCCCGGCGGCGGCCCGGCGGGCGGCGAAGACCTCGCGGGCGCGGGCGGGGCGGTACTGCTCCTGACGTACCGTTTCGGCCCCCACGACCACCACGTCCGCGAGGGCCCGCAGAGTGCCGAAGATCCGCATGTCGGTGTCGGAGGAGAGGGGCTGGGAGCGGCCGTCGTGCTGGGCCGCGCCGTCGAGGGAGGAGACCATGTTGGCCCGCAGCCAGACGCCGTCCGGGCCGTCGGCCTCCTCGGGGTAGGCGTAGGCGTCGGCGAGTTCGTCGAGGGACCACTCCCTGTCCGGCTCGGCTGCTGTCATGTCCGTCACAGGGAACAGTTGGCGCATCCTCGCAGTCTGGCACGCCCCTTACAGTGGGGAACGTGTCGACCCGTGCCCTCACCGACGCGTCCCCCAACGAGGCGACGCCCCTGTCCCTGTGCGCCCGCGAGCCCCACGTCCCCGCAGACCGGCTGGTCAGGGAGATGGTGCCGCCACCGCGCTTCGACTCGGTGCGGTTCGACACCTATATCCCGGACCCGAACCAGCCCAGCCAGACCGAGGCCGTCAAGATATTGAGCGGCTTCGCCGACGGACTCGGCGGAGCGCACGCCTCCGGCTCCGGCCGGCGCCGCTGGTTCTCCCGCACCCCCAAGCAGACCGCCCCGGCCGGACCCCGCGGGGTGTACCTCGACGGCGGCTACGGCGTCGGCAAGACCCACCTGCTGGCCTCCCTCTGGCACGCCACCCCGGCCGAGCCCGCGCTCAAGGCCTTCGGCACCTTCGTCGAGCTGACGAACCTGGTCGGCGCGCTGGGCTTCCAGCAGACCGTGCAGACCCTGAGCGGACACCGTCTCCTCTGCATCGACGAGTTCGAGCTGGACGACCCGGGCGACACCGTGCTCGTCTCCAGCCTGCTCGCCCGCCTCGTCGAGCAGGGCGTGGCGCTCGCCGCGACCTCGAACACGCTGCCGGGCAAGCTCGGCGAGGGCCGGTTCGCCGCCGCGGACTTCCTCCGCGAGATCCAGGGCCTCTCGGCGCACTTCCGCCCGCTGCGGATCGACGGCGAGGACTACCGGCACCGCGGACTGCCGGAGGCGCCCGCCCCGTACTCCGAGGAGGCGGTGACCAAGGCCGCGTACGCCACCCCCGGCGCGAGCCTCGACGACTTCCCGCACCTGCTCGACCACCTGGCCAAGGTGCACCCCAGCCGGTACGGCGCGCTGACCGACGAGCTGACCGCCGTCTGCCTCACCGACGTGACGGCCGTGCCCGACCAGTCGACGGCGCTGCGCCTCGTCGTCCTCGCCGACCGTCTGTACGACCGTGAGATCCCGGTGCTGGCCTCCGGGCTGCCCTTCGACCGGCTGTTCAGTGAAGAGATGCTGAAGGGCGGGTACCGGAAGAAGTACTTCCGGGCGATCTCCCGGCTCACCGCGCTCGCTCGCGACGCCAAGGGCCTGGTGGCGCAGTAGGTTGGGGCCATACCCGATCGAAAGGGATCCACCATGGCCGCAACGCGCAGCGCTCACGCCGTCTGGGAGGGCGACCTCCTCAAGGGCAAGGGCGTCGTCTCCCTCGACTCCTCCGGCCTCGGCTCGTACGACGTGTCCTGGCCCGCCCGCACCGAGGAGCCGAACGGCAAGACCAGCCCGGAAGAGCTGATCGCCGCCGCGCACTCCTCGTGCTTCAACATGGCGTTCTCCAACATCCTGGCCAAGGCCGGCAACGCGCCGACCCGTCTGGAGACCAAGGCCGACGTCACGTTCGTGCCGGGCACGGGCATCACCACCAGTCACCTGACGGTGCGGGGCGAGGTCCCCGGTCTGGACGCGGACCAGTTCCAGTCGCTGGCCGAGGACGCCAAGAAGAACTGCCCGGTGAGCCAGGCCCTCACCGGCGTGACGATCACGCTGACCGCCGAACTCGCCTGATCTCCGGCTGCTCGTCCGTCACTTGAGGCGACGTGGACCCGCATGGTTCACGTGTCACCACCGTGCGTGGTACACACATGCGGGTCACACGTCACACGAACCACGTCTGCCTGTCCTCCCCCAAGGCTTCGTCCAGGGGGTGCCCCCAGAGGAAGTGGGTAGTTGCCTCATGTCCGCAACACGACGTCAGATCCTCTCCCGCACCGGCGCGGCCGTCGCCGGCATCGCCTTCTCCGGTGCGTTCGCCGAGCTGTTCGCCGGCACCGCCGCCGCCCGCGGCCACTCCCCCGCCGCCGGCTACGGCCCCCTCGTCCCCGACCCGGCCGGGCTGCTCGACCTGCCGAAGGGCTTCCGGTACGCGGTCCTCTCCCGCGAGGGCGACCCGCTCCGCTCCGGCGAGGGGCCGGTCCCGAGCAACCACGACGGCATGACCGCCCTGCCCGGCCGCCGCGGCCGCGTCCATCTCGTCCGCAACCACGAGAACCGGTCCACCGCCAGAATCGGCGTGCCGACGGTGAAGGGCCTGACCTACGACCCGGCCGCCAAGGGCGGCTGCACGGCGCTCACCCTCGACGGCCGGAACAACGTGCTCGACGAGCGGGTGGCGATCGCCGGCACCGCCGTCAACTGCGCGGGCGGGCCCACTCCTTGGCGAACCTGGCTGACCTGCGAGGAGACCGAGGACAAGGCCGGCACGAACGGCTACGCCAAGGACCACGGCTTCATCTTCGAGGTCGACCCGGCCGACTCGCACCGCACCGGCGCGGTCCCGCTCACCGCGATGGGCCGCTTCCAGCACGAGGCGATCGCCGTCGACCCCGAGAGCGGCATCGTGTACGAGACGGAGGACGCGTTCCAGCACCCGTTCGGGCTCTTCTACCGCTTCCTGCCGGAGCGGCCGCTGGGCGGTACGGGCTCCCTGCGGGCCGGCGGCACGCTGGAGGCCATGCGGGTGCCGGGGGTGCCGGACCTGTCGGCGATCCAGGAGACCGGTGCGCGGTTCGAGGGCGTCGAGTGGGTACCCGTACCCGATCCGCAGGCCGTCGAGACCCCGATCCGGCTGCAGGACTTCGGCCCGAAGGGCATCACCCACGCGCAGAAGCTGGAGGGCTGCTACTGGGGCGGCGGCGCCGTGTACTTCGTGTCCAGCTTCGCCCGCGCCAGGGACGGCTCGGCCGCGACGCACTACGGCCAGGTGTGGAAGTACGAGCCGCACCGCCGCCGGCTCACCCTGGTCGTGGTGTTCGGGCCGAGCACGGACATCCAGTTGCCGGGCGAGTCCCCCGACAACATCTGTCTCGCGCCGACCGGCGGGCTGATGGTCTGCGAGGACGGCGAGGGCGCGCAGCACGTGTACGGCGTGAACCGGCGCGGCCAGGTCTACGCGGTGGCCCGCGGGGCGAACAACATCGGCACCCCCGATGCCCCGGAGTGGGGCGAGTTCGCGGGGGTCGCCTTCTCGCCGGACGGCCGGACGATGTACGTGAACTGCTACACGCCCGGCACGACCTTCGCCGTCACCGGCCCCTGGCGCTGACGCCTCCTTCCTGATCCGTCCGCCGGGCTCGCGGTCGCGGGCCCGGCGGTTCCGTCGCAGGATCGAGAAAGCGGACCGGAAGGGGCACACGGTGGCGAAGAAGCCGGCGGCGAGGAAGCCGCCGAAGAAGGACAGGGGCCTGAGCGAGCTGCTGCGGGTCCCGCCGGGCTCCCGGGTCGACCTCTCCGTGTACGACGCCTCCGCCACGCCGGGCGGCCCGCGCGACAAGGCTGCGGGGCTCGCGGCGACGGCCGCGATGGGCCCGCGTCTCGCCGGGCTGCAGGAGCGGCTGTTCGCGGCGAGCACGGCGGGCGACCGCCGGCGGCTGCTCCTGGTACTGCAGGGCATGGACACCAGCGGCAAGGGCGGCACGGTCAAGCACGTGATCGGCTTCTTCAACCCGTCCGGCTGCCGGATCAAGGCCTTCAAGGCACCCACGCAGGAGGAGCTGAACCACGTCTTCCTCTGGCGCGTCATGCAGGCGGTGCCACGGCCCGGCGAGATCGGCATCTTCGACCGCTCGCAGTACGAGGACGTGCTGATCGCCCGGGTCCACGGGCTGGCTCCGCGGCCGGTGCTCGACCGTCGGTACGAGCAGATCAACCGCTTCGAGGAGGCGCTGGCGGAGGACGGGGTCACCCTCGTCAAGGTCTTCCTGCACATCTCGTACGAGGAGCAGCGCCGCCGGCTCCTGGAGCGGCTGGACAACCCGGACAAGCACTGGAAGTTCAGCCCGGGCGACATCGAGGAGCGGGTGCTCTGGCCGCAGTACCAGGAGGCGTACGAGCTCGCCCTGGAGCGCTGCTCGACCGAGGAGGCGCCCTGGTTCCTGGTCCCGGCCGACCGCAAGTGGTACCGGAACTGGGCCGTCAGCACGCTGCTGCTCGAACATCTGGAGGCGCTGGACCCGGCGTATCCACCCGGGAGTTTCGACGTGGCGGCGTCGCGGAAGCAGCTGCTGCTCGACAGCCTGGTCGAGCCCCCCGCCCGGTTGCCCGAGGTGTCGGGTCGCAAGTGAGAGGTGATGATCGGATATTTTCCGGTCGTGACCATCTCTGTACGAAGACTGACGGCACGTGCCGTTTCGGGGGCAGTTCTGGGGGCCGTGCTGGCGGCTACGCTCGTCGGCTGCGGCACGGACGACGGCGGAGGCACCGGTGCCGGTGCGAGTTCCGGCACCAAGGCACGCCCGCCCGTGTCCGCGTCCCCGGCGAAGCCTCCCGTCCCCGCGCCTGCTGGGAAGCCCTCCCCGTCCGCGCCCTCCGCGAGCGCCGCGCCCGGACCGGGGACGGCGGCGCGCCAGGCGCCGCCGACGATCGCCCCCGGCCCCGGCGGCCGCACGGCGGTGTTCGAACGGGGCGCCGCCTCGTCCGGCAAGGTCGTCGCGCTCACCTTCGACGCCGACATGACGGCCGACCAGGGACCGCGCGCCGCCCGCGGCGAGCACTTCGACAACCCACAGCTCATCGCCACCCTGCGCCGGCTGAAGGTGGACGCCACGGTCTTCATGACCGGCCGCTGGGCGGAGGAGTACCCCGACCAGGCCCGGTCCATCGGCACCGATCCGCTCTTCGAGATCGCCAACCACTCCTACAGCCACTACGCCTTCGCCGCGCCCTGTTACGGGCTGCCGACGGTGGCGCGCGGCGACATGGCGGCCGACGTGCGCCGGGCGTTCGACGCGTTCCGGCGGGCCGGGGCGCGCAACGTGGTGCCGTACTTCCGCTTCCCCGGCGGCTGCTACGACGACGACGCGCTGCGCGCCCTCGCCCCGGCGAAGGTGACCGCGGTGCAGTGGGACGTGGTCAGCGGGGACGCCTTCGCGAAGGACGGCGACGCCGTCGCCGAGCAGGTCCTGGCGGGCGTGAAGCCCGGCTCCCTGGTGGTCATGCACTGCACGCGCAGCGCGGCCCCGGTCACCGAGCGGGCGATCCGCCGCATCGTGCCCGAACTGCGCGCCCGCGGCTACCGCTTCGTGAAGGTCTCGGAGCTGATGGCCGGGGCGCGGACCTGACGGCAGGACGGAGCCGACGGGCGGGGTCCGGCTGACGGGGGCTAGTTGGCCGCGTGCTTCTGCGGGGTCAGCTCGCTCGGGCGGACGACGACGAAGCCCTCGCCGTCCAGGCGCAGCTGGACCGCCTCGCCCGAGCCGCCGCGGATCATCGAGCCGATCGACTGGGAGCGGTGGAGCGAGGTGTTGAGCGACGCGCTCCAGCCGACCACCGCGTCCGTGTCGACGAAGACCGGGGCGTGCGGGGCGACGGGGATGACGATCGGGCTGCCCTCGCAGACCAGCGCCAGCTTGCCGTAGCCGGTGAAGAGGCTGTTGAACAGCCCGCCGCCGGTCATGCCGGCGCCCTTCACCGTGCGTATCTCGTAGGAGAGGGTGGCGTCGAAGCAGAGCACGTTGCGGCCGTTGACGGTGAGCGCGTCGCCCTGCTCCATCTCGACGATGAAGCAGTTCTGCGCCTCGTGCGCGAACCAGGCCTCGCCCTGGCCGCGCACCGCCATCAGCGGCAGGCCCTCACCGGTGACGGCGCGCTTGAGCATGCCGCCGATGCCCTGCCCCTTGCGCTCGAACTGCAGATTGCCGCGGAACGCGATCATCGCGCCCTGCCGGGCGTGCATCTCGCCGTTCACCGCGTACTTGACGGACTTGGCGTTCTGCAGGGTCATGCCGGGTGCGGTGGCCTGCGTCGCCAGATTGTCTGCTGCAAAGAGATCGCTCTTCATGTCGGGCATCCTGACCCGGAATACTCAGTTCCGGCAAAGCCCCCCTGTGGAGAACGATCGGGCCGAAGATCCCGGTGATGGCAGACTGGGCCTCCGTGAGCAGCGACGACACCTCGAACACCCCCGCACGGCCCCCTGCCGATCCCCGCGATGACGCCCCGCAGTTCGTGCTGCCGCTCGTCGTCCACATCGAGAAGGCCGACCCCCCGGCCCGTACCGACGCGCTGGAGACCGCGGCCCGCGCCGTCCTGGAGATCCTCGCGGACGAGCGGTCGAACGGCGACGGCGAGTGGGCGGAGGCGATCCGCGACTGGCAGGACGCCCGGATCCGCAAGGTGGTGCGCCGCGCCCGCGGCGCGGAGTGGCGGCGCGCCTCCGCGCTGCCGGGCATCACGGTGACCGGGGAGCGCGCCGAGGTACGGGTCTTCCCGCCGGTCCCCCTGGACGGCTGGCCCAAGGACCTGGTCAAGCTCCAGGTCTCCGGTACCGAACTCGACGACCCGGCCGCACCGTCGGAGCCGGCGGAAGGCACGCCCGTGCTCTGGCTCAACCCGGAGCTCGGCATGTCGGCGGGCAAGACGATGGCCCAGGCCGGGCACGGCGCGCAGCTCGTCTGGTGGCGCCTGTCGGACGCGCAGCGCACGTCCTGGCGCGAGGCCGGCTTCCCCCTGTCGGTCCGCACCGCCCCGTCCGCCGAACGCTGGGCCGAGCTCACCACAGGCGACCTGCCGGTCGTCCGCGACGCGGGCTTCACGGAGATCGCGCCCGGCTCGTACACGGTGGCGGGCGACTTCCCGGGCCTGCGGGGCTGACCTCCGGGTCTGCGGGACCGGTCGCCGGCCGGCTCGGTCAGCTAGCTGCCGTCGAGCCCCATGAGGACGGAGTACGCGGACTCGGCCCGGCGGGCGGGAGCGGCGTCGTCGCGTGCGTGGTCCAGGAAGCTCCGGGTTCCGCCGTGGTGGAGGATGCGCCCCTGGTCCATGAGGGAGACGGTGTTCGCCTCGTCGGCCAGGTCGGCGATGTCGTGCGTGGACATCAGCACCGGGACCCGGGCGGCGACCTCCCGCACCACGTCCCGGAACACCGTGCGCTGGTGGGGGTCCAGGCCGGCGGTGGGCTCGTCGAGGAGGATCACCCGCGCGTCATGGGCAAGGGCGCAGGCGATGCCGACCCGGCGGAGCTGGCCTCCGGAGAGCTTGGCCGTCTTCCGGCCGCTCTGCTCCGCGAGGCCCACCTGGTCGAGGACCTTTCCGGCGCGTTCCCATGCGCCGGTGCGGTCCTCGCCCTTCAGCCAGGCCACGTACGCCACGTACTCGCGGGCGGTCAACTGGCGTGACGTCGGCACCCGCTGGGGCAGCCAGGCCACGTGGCGGCGGTACTCGCGGCTGGCGGAGGTGAGGTCCGAGTCCTTGAAGCGGACGCGGCCGGCCAGGGGTACCGCGGTTCCGGCCAGAAGCGACATCGTGGTCGATTTGCCCGCTCCGTTGGGGCCGAGCAGGATCGTCAGACCTTCGCCGGGGACCTCGTAGCTGAAGTCGCGGAGAACCGGGCGCTCCCAGCGGCGGTAGCGGAAGGAGACGTGGTTGAGCAGCAGAGTCATCGGTCGGTCCTTGGTGCGAGGCACATGAGCGAGAGAATCCCGGCCAGGAAGACGGCGGCGGCCCCCACGGAGGCGTGAGTGACGTCGGCCGCCTCGGTGACGATCACCCAGGGGTACGGGTCGTCGCGGCTGCGGCCGCCGACGAACATGGCCTGGATCATCCAGAAGACGGGGAGCAGGGGCGCGCGGTGCCCCGTCAGGGGCCAGACGCCCAGGGCGAGTCCGCAGAAGAGCAGGTTGTTCCGCGCGGCGGTCAGCGTGGCCTCGGAACCCACGAGGGACATTCCGGCGGCCACCGCCGACGCGAGGAGCGCGAAGGCGGACACCAGCATGATGTCGCGCGCGTCGATCCGGCGGACGGCGGAGCGCTCCACACCGGGCATCCGCCTCTCGAGGCAGGCGATCAGGCAGACGCTCGGGACGAGGGAGACGAAGTTGCTGAGCTCCGTCACCATCGCGTAGTGCCCGATGAAGGCGGGGAAGACGAGCTCCACACCGCCGGTCATGACGACACCCAGGACGAAGGCGAGCAGGGCACCGGGCAGCAGTCCGAAGGCGCCTCGCTGGCGCAGCCACCAGATCATGTTCAGCGACCTGCCCGGCAGGCGGACCGGAGCTGCTGCGCGTACCAGGCCTTCTGCTCCTGCGGGGGCAGCTTGCTCACCCGGGCCGTCTCGGTCAGGAGCTGAGCCTTGGTCTGCCCCTGGCTGAACCCCTTGGTCTCCCGGGAGAGCCATGCCAGATAGTCGTTCTCGACGCCGATGGTCCGGGCCGCCCAGAGGGTGTTGTAGTGGAGAACGTTCCAGTCCGGCTGCTCGCAGGGCATGCCGACCACGGAGATGGCGATGTTCTCGCGAAGGACCTGGCTGGCGTCGCCCGGTGCGAGGGCGAGTGTCCAGTCCTCTCCGTCGGTGTCGATCCGCGGATCGTCCGCCACGGCGGCGTCGGTGATACGCCGGGGCTGCCGGTCGACGATGCCCTTGGCCTCCAGCCGGCCCGTCATCCGCGCGAGTTCGGCCTGGACGTCACCGAGGTGATCGGCGCCGGCCTCCGGCAGGCAGACCTCGGGCCGCTTTCCTTCACAGGTGACCGGAGCCAGGCCCGTGGAGGTCGGCGGCATCGAGCGCCAGTCCATGGTGATGCTGTAGGCGCCGAGCAGGCCGCCGACCGCGAGGACGAGGGACAGGCCGACGGAGGGGATCCGGACGCGGCTCGGCCCCGCCAGGACGACGCAGGCGAGGGCCAGGCAGACGGTGGGCAGGAGCACGGCCACCGTCATGGCCGGCGAGTACGCCTCGCCGAATCCCACCCACTCGATCGATCCGCTGATGTGGTGCGCCCAGAAGGCGTCCGTACCCAGCGGGAAGCTGATGCCCACGAAGACCGCCACCGACAGGAGCGGCGCGGAGTACAGCGCGTGGAGCCGGCGGCCGATGACGAATCCGATGACCGCGTGCGCGGTGAGCAGGACGACCACGATGGCCATGAGCTGCAGGACGTACAGGTCGGGCAGGACGCCGACCACCCAGAGCCCGCCCGCCATGACTCCGGCGGTCAGCGTCGACAGGGTCACCACGGTGATGAGCACGGGTCGCACCGCGATGCGCCACGTGGGCTGGGCGGCACCCAACTCCCAGGTCCCCAGCGCCTTGAGCCGGGTCGCCTCCACGGCACTCAGCCCCGCCGCGGCCGCGGCGGCCATCGGAACGGGGGCATGCACCGCGTACGACGCCGCCTGCACCGCCCAGGGCAGGGTGATGAGCTGCTCGATATGCCGGGTGCTCGTGAAAAAGATGTAGCCGAAGAAGAGGCCGATAAAAGGCATGGCCAGCACGGCGGGATGCGTGCGGAGAGAGGTGGAAATTCGCATGAGGCCTCTTATGGAGAGCAAATCCGGGCCTCCGCGCAGAACGCGCGGAGGCCCGGCAGGATCAGTCCGCCTGAGTGGTGTCCACGTTGACCGTGTTAACGGCGACAGCGCAAGAAATGCACCCCGAACCGATCTTGTCGATTTCGAAGTAGTAGCTGTCGTACGGCAGACCCGTCTCAGTGGCGGTGCTCTTGTAGCCCGAGCCCTTGAAACAGTTGGTGAGCGTGGAGGTGTCGTGCTTCTTGTCAGACCCCCAGTCTATCTGCTGCCACAGCGCCACATCCACGCTGGTCCGACCGTAAACGTCCTTGCAGCCGGTGAAGTTGATCTCGTTGTACGACTCGTCAACCCACTGCTGGGAGAGCTTCCCCTCGTTTCCCACCCAACCGTTCGCGGTCCAGTTCGCCCAGGCACCCGTAGATGCGGCGAGCGTGAAAGCCGCAGCAGCTCCGACGACGAAACCCGCCTTGCGCAGACGATTTCCTGCCAACGGAATCCCCTCCCCAATACCTTTCCGATTACCGAGGCTCCCCCGGTCCGAAAATCGAAAAGTCGATCGACAGTAGCAGTGATCATCCAGGGATGGGAAGCCAATATCGAACGCCCTCCCCTTACGCCCCGTTCGGCCCTTTTGGTGGCGTCCGGCGTGGAATGATGATTGAACTTTGGACGATTGCGCTGCATCCGGTCGGCCGAGGTTCGTCCTGCGGAGGCTGAACGCGGGGCCCGGGGCGTACGTACCTCCCCATATCGGCAAGCGGGTTGAACCTCCGGGCGGTTGGCGGTTCAGTCTGCGGTGTTGGACTCACCCCGGGAGGCACGCCACAGTGTTGCAACGCGTCAACGGAACGGCTCTCATCATCGCGGCCCTGGTCGCCACGGTCGGCGCGCTCGCGTTCCCCGTGTGGACCTATGCCGACCGTTCCGGCACAGGCGAGGCCAATCTGGCCGCCTCCTCCGTGGCCACGCAGTGGGGGCCGCTGTCCGCCACCGACCGGGACTTCCTGATCAAGGTGCGGCTGGCGGGACTGTGGGAGCTGCCGGCCGGGCAGCAGGCCATCGAGCGGGCGCCGAGCCAGGCCATACGGGACGCCGGCGACCACCTCGTGGTCGGTCACGCCGACCTCGACCGGCGGGCCCGGGACGTCGCGGCCAAGCTGGGCGTCGAGCTGCCGAACCAGGCGAACGAGCAGCAGCAGGGCTGGCTGCGCGAGCTGTCCGCGGCGAGCGGCGAGGAGTACGAGCGCAAGTTCGCGAACCTGCTCCGCAACGCGCACGGCAAGGTCTTCGCGCTGGTCGCCGAGGTCCGGCACACCACCCGCAACACCCTGATACGTCAGCTGGCCAGCGACGCGAACCAGACCGTCCTCGACCACATCACGATGCTGGAGGCCACCGGCCTGGTCGACTTCGACGCGATCGCCAACGAGGCCGCCGGCCGCAAGACGGCCAGCCCGTCCGGTCCGCCGCCGCCGAACGGCAACCTGCCGCCCGCGCCGACGCCCGCCGTCCCGACCGGCGAGGACCAGTCGTTCACCTCGCGGCCGGTGCCGGGACCGGTCATCAACACCGACCGGCCCTAGGGGGTGTCTGACAATTCCCCGTGGAAGAAGGAGCGGCGTCCGGTGCGTGCGATCGCAAGGCGCCGGAGAGCCCTCGTAGCGGAGCTACTAGGGCTTTTCGGCAACGCGGCGAGCGTGCGTGCCGGGCGTCGCGACGCCGCGGGGAATTGTCAGACACCCCCTAGGCCGCGCCGGTCCGGCCGAAACCTCAAATCAACCTCTGAACGTCCCCCTCCCTGGATTCGAACCCGCGCCGCGGGGCCATCAGCTCAGGGACCGAAGGAGGGGGAACATGGCGGAACTCGGCATCGGCATCGGCTGGCGGCCGGAGATCGCGCAGGCGGTGGAGGAACTGCCCGGCGTGGACTGGGTGGAGGTGGTGGCCGAGAACATCTGCGCCGGGCACCTCCCCGACTCGCTGACGCGGCTCCGCGAGCGCGGCGTCCGGGTCGTCCCGCACGGCGTCTCGCTCGGCCTGGGCGGCGCGGACCGCCCGGACCCGGCGCGGCTCGCCGAACTGGCGGCCAAGGCGGAGGCGCTCGGCTCGCCGCTGGTCACCGAGCACATCGCGTTCGTCCGCGCCGGCGGGCCGCTCACTGCGAGCCCCGCCCTGGAGGCGGGCCACCTGCTGCCCGTACCGCGCACCTGGGACGCCCTCGACGTGCTGTGCGAGAACGTCCGCATCGCGCAGGAGGCGCTGCCGGTCCCGCTGGCCCTCGAGAACATCGCGGCGCTGGTCTCCTGGCCGGGCGAGGAGCTGTCCGAGGGGCGGTTCCTGGCGGAGCTGGTGGAGCGTACGGGGGTACGGCTCCTCATCGACGTCGCCAACCTGCACACCAACCACGTCAACCGCGGCGAGGACCCGGCGCGGGCGCTCGCCGAGCTGCCGGTGGAGGCGATCGCGTACGTGCATGTCGCGGGCGGCGAGGAGCGCGACGGCGTCTGGCACGACACCCACGCCCACCCGGTCCCCCGTCAGGTCCTCGACGTGCTCGCGGACCTGGCCTCCCGGATCTCCCCGCCGGGCGTCCTGCTGGAGCGGGACGACGACTTCCCCCCGGCGCAGGAGCTGGCCTCGGAGCTGACGGGGATCGCGGAGACGGTTCGCACGGCGACGGCCCGCCGGACCCAGGACGCGCACCGCCCGCTCCTGGTGGGCGCGGGCGCCCGCGTCTCCGGCGGACCGATGCCCGCACCGGCCGACACCGCGCCCGACGACGTCACTCCCGACATCACGCCCGACGACGTCGCCCCCGCCGCCCGACCCGCGCCGCGCCCCGGCGCGCGGGAGCGGGTCGGGCTCGCGCAGGCGGCGCTGCTGTCGGCGCTGGTCGCCGGGACGCCCGCGCCGGAGGGCTTCGACGCGCGGCGCCTGAGGGTGCAGAGCCGGGCCCTGATCGCCAAGCGGGCGGCCGTCGTCGCCAAGGTCGCGCCCGAGCTGAAGGAGATCCTCGGGGCCGAGTACCGCCCTGCGTTCTTCGCGTACGCGGCCTCCCGGCCGATGCCCGGCAGCTACCGCCGCGAGGCGCTCGACTTCGCCGAGCACCTGCTGGTCGCCGGCCGCCCCTCCGACCAGGAGGCCCGCCGCAGGCTCACCCACTGGTGGCAGGACCGGGTGGGGGCCCGCCCGCCGGGCCGGGCCGCCCGGCTCGTCCGCGCCGCCCGCTCCGTCCTGGCAGGAAGGTGACCGTCATGGCCGCCAACGCACTCGCCGTACTCGTCTACCTCGCCGTCGCGACCAGCGTCGTCCTGCTGATCGTCCGGCTCTCGAACGCCCGCGGCGGCCCCGGCGGTCCGCTGCACGACCTCCCGGAGGCGGCCTTCGTCCAGGGCGGCCCGGCCCGTGTGGTCGACTCCGTGCTGGCCACCATGCACGCCGACGGCCTCATCGGCATCGGCGGCCCCGGCATCGTCGTCCCGCTCGGCCCCGGCCCCCGGCACCCCGTCGAACAGGCCGTCCTCGCCGAGCTGGCCGCCGCCCCGCACGGCGCGCTGCACACCCTGCGGCTCGCGGTGATGCGGCACCCGTCGGTCCAGGAGATCGGCAACCGACTGGCCGCCCGCCGGCTGCTGGTCGCGCCCGCCGAACGCAGGCGCGTGGTCCGCTGGGCGATGATCCAGGGCTTCGGCTCGTTCGTGATGATCTTCGTCTCGCTGCTCGTCACCTTCATCGTCCTCGACACCGGCACGGACGCGCCGCTGCCGTTCATCGTGAAGGTGATCCCCGCCCTGGGCATCGGCATCGTCAGCGCGCTGATCTGCGGGGCGATCGCCGCGGGCCGGGTGACCGCGGCCGGTCACCGCGCGCTCCTCTCCTACCGGCAGCAGTTCCCGTACCGGACCGACGCCGGGTACCTGGTCGCGCTGCGCGGCCTCGGCGCGCTGCCGGACCCGGACCTCCAGGCGCAGCTGATCACCGCGGCCCGGATGCCCCGGACACCGGCGCACCGCGGCAGCTCCTCGGACGACGCCGCCTACGCGGCCACCGTCTGGTGCGCGGGGATCAGCGGCGGCGGAGGCGGCTGCGGAGGCGGCGGGGGCGACGGCGGCTCCGCCTGCTCCAGCGGCTCGACCTGCTCCTCCAGCAGCTCGTCCTGCTCGTCCTCGTCCAGCAGTTCGAGCTGTTCGTCGAGCAGCGGCTCCAGCTGCGGCAGCTCCAGCTGAGAAGGAGAACCCGGAAATGACGGCGGGTGCGACGCGCAGTGAACTGCGCGCCGCACCCGGAGCCGGACCCGGTGTCGCTGGAGCGGTGGACGATGCCCCGTCCGCCGTCTGATCTTCCGGGTCAACGGGCGGCGGCCCGGCTGGGAGCCGGGCCGCCACCAGGTTCGTACGACGGTCAGGCCAGGCCCGCCACCAGTTCGGCCACGCTCTTGCGGCGGCCGGTGTAGAACGGCACTTCCTCGCGCACGTGCATCCGCGCCTCCGAGGCGCGCAGGTGGCGCATCAGGTCGACGATCCGGTGCAGCTCGTCGGCCTCGAAGGCCAGGATCCACTCGTAGTCGCCGAGCGAGAACGAGGCGACCGTGTTGGCCCGCACGTCCGGATAGCCACGGGCCATCTTGCCGTGGTCCGCCAGCATGCGGCGGCGGTCCTCGTCCGGCAGCAGGTACCAGTCGTAGGAGCGCACGAAGGGGTAGACCGAGACGTAGTCGCGCGGGGTCTCGTCGGCCAGGAAGGCCGGGATGTGCGACTTGTTGAACTCGGCCGGGCGGTGCAGGGCCATGTTCGACCACACCGGCTCCAGAGCGCGCCCGAGCCGGGTGCGGCGGAAGAGGTTGTACGCCTCCTGCAGCTCGTCCGCGGTCTCGGCGTGCCACCAGATCATGACGTCGGCGTCGGCGCGCAGACCGGACAGGTCGTACGTGCCGCGGATCGTGATGTCCTTGGCGGCGAGCTGGTCGAACAGCTCCTGGACCTCGTCGGCGTAGCCGCTCCGGTCCTCGGGAAGAACGTCGCGCAGCTTGAAGACGGACCACAGGGTGTAGCGGATGACCTCGTTGAGGTCCTTCGCCTTCTTACCGGCGTTCGGGATCTTTTCGGGCGCACTCATGCGTCCATTCTCGCCCGTCACGGACAGTGCCCTGCACCGGGGTGTGCCGTTTCGGACGTGGCGATGATCTCGTCCGCGGCGCGGCGGGCGGAGGCGATGCAGGCGGGGATGCCGACGCCGTCGTACACCGCGCCCGCCACCCGCAGTCCCGGCAGCTCGGCGACGGCCGCGCGGATCCGGGCGACGCGGGCGAGATGGCCGACGGGGTACTGCGGCAGGCCGCCGATCCAGCGGGTCACGGTGGTGGCGACCGGCGCGGCGGTGAGCCCGACGGCGGTGCGCAGGTCGGTGCGGGAGGCGTCGACGAGCTCGGCGTCGTCACGGTCGAGCTGTTCCTCCTCGCCGTGCCGGCCGAGGGAGGTGCGCAGGAGGAAGAGGTCGGGGGCGCCGTCGGCGACCCAGCTCCACTTCTGGCTGGAGAACGTGGACGCCTTGATGGCGCGGCCGTCGACCGGCGGCACGAGGAAGCCGGAGCCGGGCAGGCCGGTGACGTCGGCGCGCCGGAAGGCGAGGGTGACCAGGGCCATGGAGGCGTACTCGACCGCGCCGAGCTCGGCGGACGCGGCCGGCGACTCGGCGGCGAGCAGTTCGGCGGCGGCCCAGGCGGGGGCGGCGAGGACGACACCGTCGGCGTGCAGGACCTCGTCGGCGGCGACGATCCGCCACCGGGCGGCGTCGCCGTCCTGGACGCGGCGGAGTTCGGTGACCGGGGCGTGGGTGCGGATCTCGCCGCCGGCGGCGAGGATCGCGTCGGCGACCGCGCCGGGCAGCAGGCCGATGCCGCCGGCGAGGCCGGCGAAGGCGGCGCCGCCCAGGCCGGTCGCCGCGCCCGCGACGTCGGCCGGGGTGGCCGCGCCGGCCCGCTGGACGGCGCGGACGGCGTCGGTGAGGGTGCCGTGGGCGCGGGCCTCGTCGAAGAGCTTCGGCACGGCGGCCCGCATGGAGATCCGGTACGCGTCGCCCGCGTACACCCCGCCGAGGAGCGGTTCTACGAGCCGGTCGACGACCTCGCGGCCCATGCGCTCGGCGACGTACGCGCCGATGGCGACGTCCTCGCCGAGCTCCGCCGGCGGCAGCTCGCGATCCTGCTCGACCCGGCGCAGGCCCTCCGAGGAGAGCAGCCCGGCCAGCGCGGCCGCGTCGCCGGGGACGCCCATGACGTGGCCCTTGGGCATCGGGCGGAGCGCGTCGCGGGTCCACACGGAGGCGGTCGTGGTGGCGGGCGCGAGGATCCGGTCGCCGAGGCCGACGGCCCGGGCCAGGGCCACGGCCTCCGGGCGGCGGGCGAGCAGCGACTCGGCCCCGAGGTCGACGGGTGCCCCGGCGAGCTCGCCGGCCTGCAGCTTGCCGCCGACCCGGCCGGAGCCCTCCAGGAGCGTCACCCGCACCCCGGCCTCGGCGAGCCGGTGCGCGGCGGCCAGTCCGGCGATGCCGCCGCCCACGACGACGACATGACGGCCGGCGGGCGCGGAGGCGCCCGTGCGTGTGTCCGCGTTCATGCCTCCACTCTCTCAAAGCACGGCACCGTCCTCGACGGCCCCCCATGGTCACGTTCCGAGTCCTGAACGTGACCGCATCGCTATCGGGAGAGGGCAACCCGCTGCCCCGTCCCGCACGTCGAAGGGGCATCATCCGGCGGATCCCTGGGGGGACCTCATGCGAAGAACACGGATCGTCGCGGCGACGCTGCTCGCCGCCTCGCTGGCCCTGGCGGGCTGCGGCGCGAACGACAGCGGCGGCGACGCCAAGACGGCGGGCAAGAGGGGCCTGACGGCTCCTCAGGAGGCCGCGCGGGAGGGGGCGGCGGACTCGGCGTCCGGTGCGGAGTCCGGCGCGGGCGGCGCGCAGAAGCCGGCGGACGGCAAGAGCCAGGCGTCCCTGCCGCGTCAGCACATCGTGCGGACGGCGGAGCTCCACGTGGAGGTCGCCGACGCGGCCAAGGCGCTGGCCGCGGCCAAGGGCGTCGTCGAACGGGCCGGCGGGCACGTCGCCGACGAGACGACGGAGCGGGTCGACGACACCCACATCACCTCGCGCGTGGTGCTGCGCGTCCCGCAGGAGAAGTACGCCTCCGTGCTCGCGGAGCTCTCCGGCACGGGCAAGCTGCTCTCCCGCTCGGCGGACGCGAAGGACGTCACCGAGCAGGTGGTGGACGTCGAGAGCCGGATCGCGACGCAGCGGGCCAGCGTGGAGCGGGTGCGCGAGCTGATGGAGCGGGCGACGGCGCTGAGCGACGTGGTGAGCCTGGAGGGCGAGCTGAGCCGCCGTCAGGCGGACCTGGAGTCGCTGCTCGCCCAGCAGGCGTCGCTGAAGGACCGGACGTCGCTGGCGACGATCACACTGGGGCTGACCGAGCCGGAGGCGCCGGGGAAGCCTCGGGGCGACGACCGGCCGGGCGTCCTGGAGGCCCTCGCCGGGGGCTGGGACGCGCTGGTGACCTCGCTGGCCTGGCTGGCGGTCGTGCTCGCGGCGCTCGCGCCGTGGCTGGCCGTGCTGGCCGCGCTGTACGCGGTCTGGCGGCTGGTGATCCGGCCGCGGCGGCGGCAGCGTCCGGCAGCGGCGGGTGCGACCCGGCCCGCGTGGCCGGCCACCCCGACGCCGGTGCCGTCACCGCGGCCTGACGAGGCCGCAGGTGCCGCCCGGGAACCCGGGGAGGACTGAACCCCCGCGCCGACGTAGCGTGTTCGTATGAGGCAGCGACTGGTCGTCATCGGCGGCGACGCGGCGGGCATGTCCGCCGCGTCGCAGGCCCGCAGGCTCAAGGGCCCCGAGGAGCTGGAGATCGTCGCCTTCGAGCGCGGCCACTTCTCCTCGTACTCGGCGTGCGGGATCCCGTACTGGGTGGGCGGCGACGTCGCGGGGTGCGACGAGCTGATCGCGCGTACCCCCGAGGAGCACCGGGCCCGGGACATCGATCTGCGGATGCGGACCGAGGTGACCGAGCTGGACCTGTCCGGGCGGCGGGTGCGGACGCGGGACCTGGAGAGCGGCGCGGAGTCCTGGACGGGCTTCGACAAGCTGGTGATCGCCACCGGGGCGCGTCCGGTGCGGCCGCCATTGCCGGGGATCGACAGTCCGGGCGTGCACGGGGTGCAGACCCTGGACGACGGGCAGGCGCTGCTCGACTCGCTGGCGGCCCTGGAGCGGAACGGCGGCACGGGGGTCCCCCCTGCTCGGGCGCAGCCGAGAGCTCGGGGGAGGGCGGTCGTGGTGGGCGCGGGGTACATCGGCGTGGAGATGGCCGAGGCACTGCTGAACCGCGGCTACGAGGTGACGGTGCTCAACCGCGGGCCGCAGCCGATGGCCACGCTGGACCCGGACATGGGCCGGCTGGTGCACAAGGCGATGGACGGGCTCGGCATCACGACGGTCGGGGACGCGGAGGTCACCGAGATCCTGACGGGCCCGGACGCCCGGGTGCGGGCGGTGGCGACGGCGGACGGCACGTACCCGGCGGACGTGGTCGTCCTGGGCATCGGGGTGCGCCCGGAGACGGAGCTGGCGAGGGCGGCGGGCCTGCCGCTGGGCGGCCACGGCGGCCTGCTCAC
This sequence comes from Streptomyces solicamelliae, assembly GCF_045348655.1. Taxonomy (NCBI): domain Bacteria; kingdom Bacillati; phylum Actinomycetota; class Actinomycetes; order Kitasatosporales; family Streptomycetaceae; genus Streptomyces; species Streptomyces solicamelliae. The sequence goes on along the minus strand of NZ_CP160404.1, from coordinate 5,622,930 downwards.
CGACCTCGCGATGCGGGTGCGCGGCCACGAGGACATCTGGGCGGGCGGCGACTGCGTGGAGGTGCTCGACCTGGTGTCGGGCCGCGAGCGCTACCTGCCGCTGGGCACCCACGCGAACAAGCACGGCCAGGTGATCGGCTCGAACGTGGGCGGCGGGTACGCGACGTTCCCGGGCGTGGTGGGCACGGCGGTCAGCAAGGTGTGCGACCTGGAGCTCGCCCGGACGGGCCTGCGCGAGAAGGACGCCCGCGAGGTGGGCCTGAAGTACGTGACGGCCACGATCGAGTCGACGAGCCGGGCCGGGTACTACCCGGGCGCGGCCCCGATGACGGTGAAGATGCTGGCCGAACGGCGCACGGGCCGCCTGCTCGGCGTCCAGATCGTGGGCCGCGAGGGCGCGGCGAAGCGCGTGGACATCGCGGCGGTGGCCCTGACGGCCGGGATGACGGTGGACGCGATGACCGCCCTGGACCTGGGCTACGCGCCGCCGTTCTCCCCGGTCTGGGACCCGGTCCTGATCGCGGCGCGCAAGGCGGTGGCCGCCGTTCGGGCGGCAGACTGACTCGACCGGACCATGACGCCCGGTGACGGTTTGCGAGCGCCCGGGCACCATGCGTCACTGATCGCATGATCAAACACACCGTGCGAGCGCTCTGCGCCGCCTCCCTCGTCATAGCCCCGCTCGCCCTGAGCACCCCCGCCCACGCCGCCGTCACGTGCACGGTCAACGGCGCTCCCGTCTCCGCCGACATCGTCAACGGAACGGCGGGCCCGGACTTCATCCGCTGTGGCGCGGTCCCCTCGTTCAACGCGGTCCAGGGCCTGGGCGGTGACGACTACATCGTCATCACCGGCGCCGTCGCCGGCCTCGTGGCCGGCGGCGACGGCCGCGACTTCGTCACGGCGGACGCCGGGACCACCGGGACAGGAGCCGTCAACGGAAACGCGGGCAACGACTTCCTCCGCGTCGGCCCCAACGCCGGCAGCGTCAACGGCGGACTCGGGATCGACTTCTGCCGGGTCGCCTCCGGCAACCCGCCCGTCAGCTGCGAGGGCTGAACCGGCCCGCCGCCGCCCGCCGCCGCACCGGCGGCGGGCGGCGGCGTTCTCAGCGGGCCGTGCGCGTGTGGACGTACTCCACCAGCCGGGTCAGCGCGTCCGGATCGGTCGTCGGCAGCACCCCGTGACCGAGGTTGAAGACATGACCCTCGAGCCCGCTCGCGGCGGCCAGGACCTCGTCCGTCTTGGCCGCCACGGCCTCCGGGGTGGAGAACAGCACGGCCGGGTCCAGGTTGCCCTGGAGCGCCTTGCCCGGGCCGACGCGGCGCGCGGCCTCGTCCAGCGGCACCCGCCAGTCGACGCCCACGACATCCGCGCCCGCCTCGCCCATGAGGCCCAGCAGCTCACCGGTGCCCACGCCGAAGTGGATCCGCGGCACGCCGTACGAGGCGACCGCGTCGAAGACCTTCGCCGAGGCGGGCATCACCGAGCGGCGGTAGTCCTCCGGGGCGAGCGCGCCCACCCACGAGTCGAAGAGCTGCACGGCGGACGCGCCGGCCTCGATCTGGACCTTCAGGAAGGCCGAGGTGATCTCGGCGAGCCGGTCGAGGAGGTCGGCCCACAGCTGCGGGTCGCCGTACATGAGCGCCTTGGTGTGCTCGTGGTTGCGGGACGGACCGCCCTCCACGAGGTAGCTCGCGAGGGTGAAAGGCGCGCCGGCGAAACCGATGAGCGGGGTGCCGCCGAGCTCCCCGGTGAGCATGCCGATCGCCTCGGTGACGTACGAGACGTCCTCGGGCGTCAGGTCCCGCAGCCGGGCCAGGTCCTCACGGCGCCGGATCGGGTCGGCGACGACCGGGCCGACGCCCGGCTTGATGTCGAGGTCGATGCCGATGGCCTTCAGCGGCACCACGATGTCGCTGAAGTAGATCGCCGCGTCCACGTTGTGGCGGCGCACCGGCTGCAGCGTGATCTCGGTGACCAGCTCGGGCCGCATGCACGACTCGAGCATGGGGATGCCCTCGCGGACCTTGAGGTACTCGGGCAGGGAGCGCCCTGCCTGCCGCATGAACCAGACCGGGGTGTGCGGTACGGGCTCACGGCGGCACGCCTTCAGGAAGGCTGAATCCTTGACGGCGTCGATCTGCGTCTTCTGGCCCGAGGGGCTTCCGTTGGCACTCACGCCCAGAATCTTCGCATGTGCCGGGAAGCCGCCCGCGCGGGCCGGGTGTCCCTCCCTGCGCGAGGGCCCCGTTCCGCCTACTCTTCCCCGCATGGCTGCGGCGCAGGGAAAGTTCTCCGATCATCCTGATCCATCCGATCGGTCCGACGACTCCGATCACTCCGATCGGTCCGACGGCGGCAACGGCGGGACGGGCGGCACGGGACGGGAACCCGTGCCGCCCGCCTTCCGCAGGGCGGTCGACGGACTGTGTACGGCCCGGCTGCGGCCGGAGATCGAGATCGATCCGACCCGGCCGCCGCAGCGCCTGGCGCCGTTCGCGTACGCACTTGAGGCGGCGGTCGTCGCCGACGACGAGGACCTGGCGGACGGCCGTCTGGTGCTGCTGCACGATCCGGCCGGGCACGAGGCCTGGCAGGGGAACTTCCGCCTGGTGACCCTGGTACGGGCGGAGCTGGAGCCGGAGATGGCGGCCGACCCGCTGCTGCCGGAGGTCTGCTGGTCCTGGCTGACCGGGGCCCTGGAGGCGCGCGGTCTGGGGTTCGGGGAGGCGAGTGGGACGGTCACCCAGGCCGGCTCGCACTACTTCGGCGGGCTCGCGGACCGGCGGCCGGCCAGCCAGATCGAGATCCGTGCGTCGTGGACGCCGCACGAGGTGCTCGGCGGGGCCCCGGACACCGCCTCGCACCTGGCGGCCTGGTGCGATCTGCTGTGCCAGATCGCAGGGCTGCCGCCGTCGCCGCTGGGGCAGACGGAGGGCGGGGCGGGGACGGCTCCGGGCGCGGGCGTGGTGTCGCTGCCGCAACGGCGGGGCCCGCAGCAGCCCTGACCGGATTTTTCGGCGCGCCGGCACGGGAGCGCTCCCGTGCTTAAACGGGGGCGGGTCCTGGGCCCGGCTCACTCGTAGGATGATCGATCACGTGTCCGAATTGCCCTGAATGTTACTCACCAAATCGTGATCTTTCCCTAAAGGCGGGCGGCCGAGCTGCCGAAGAGGTCAGTGACCCCTCACGCAGGAGTCCACCCCCCGGCTTCTTCCCCGAGCCGGCTCCGTCCCGCACCTTCCCCCAGGAGGCCTGGTGTCCGTTCTCCTCGAGCAGCCCGCAAGCCTGGTCGCCTACCGCCCGAACAAGCCGACGGCCATGGTCGTCGTGGCCGACCCGCGCGTCCGCTCCACCGTCACCCGTCATCTCTGGGCACTCGGCGTGCGCGACGTCATCGAGGCGTCGTCCATCGCGGAGGCCCGTCCCCGCGTCGGCAGCCCGCGCGACATCTGCGTGGCCGACGTCCACCTGCCCGACGGTTCCGGGCTGACCCTGCTGTCCGAGACCCGCGCGGCGGGCTGGCCGAACGGCCTGGCCCTCTCCGCGGCCGACGACATCGGCGCCGTACGCAACGCCCTCGCCGGCGGCGTGAAGGGCTACGTGGTCACCGGAACCCGTACCAACATCGGCCACCCCACCCGCCCCGGCGCCGCCCCCATCGGCTCCGCGGCCGCCCGTATGCACCGCCGCCCCCCGGGTGCCCCGAGCCACCCGGGCGGCTACCGCGAGCTCTCCGGCCGAGAGGTCGAGGTGCTCCGCCTGGTCGCGGAGGGCCAGTCCAACAAGGCCATCGGCGTCTCGATGGGCCTGTCCGCACTCACCGTGAAGAGTCACCTCGCCCGTATCGCGCGCAAGCTCGGCACGGGCGACCGCGCGGGCATGGTCGCCGTCGCCCTGCGCACCGGCATCATCCACTGACGCCCGGCCGGGCAGCCGCGCCCGTCGACGGAACGTTCCGTCGACGGGCGGCGTCCGTTCACGGATACCCTTGACTGGTGACCGACGCCCATGAGACCGCAGCAGACACCGCACTGCGCACCACCGGGGGCGGCCCCCCGGACGAAGATGTCCCTGCGAACGGGCTGCCGACCCCCCTTCTGGTGCCCCGCGAGGGCGTGCCGCCCGTGGTGGCGACCGAGGACGCCCTGGACGAGGTGATCGCCGCCTTCGCCGCCGGCCGCGGCCCGGTGGCCGTCGACGCCGAGCGGGCCTCCGGCTACCGGTACGGGCAGCGGGCCTACCTGGTCCAGCTGCGCCGCGAGGGCGCCGGCACGGCGCTGATCGACCCGGTGGGCTGCCCCGACCTGTCCCGGCTCGGTGCGGCGCTCGACGGCACCGAGTGGATCCTGCACGCCGCCACCCAGGACCTGCCCTGCCTGCGCGAGATAGGCATGCTGCCCACATCCCTGTTCGACACCGAGCTGGCCGGCCGGCTCGCGGGCTTCCCGCGGGTGGGTCTCGGCGCCATGGTGGAGAGCGTGCTGGGGTACGCCCTGGAGAAGGGGCACTCCGCGGTGGACTGGTCCACCCGCCCGCTGCCCGAGCCCTGGCTCCGGTACGCCGCGCTGGACGTCGAGCTGCTCGTCGACCTGCGTGACGCACTGGAGAAGGAGCTGGACCGGCAGGGCAAACTGGAGTGGGGCCTGCAGGAGTTCCACGCCATCGCCTCGGCCCCGCCCGCCCCGCCGCGCAAGGACCCCTGGCGCCGTACGTCGGGCATGCACAAGGTCCGCCGTCGCCGGCAGATGGCGGTGGTACGGGAGCTGTGGACGGCCCGCGACGCGGTGGCGCAGCGGCGCGACGTGTCGCCGGGCAAGGTGCTGAGCGACGCGGCCATCGTCGAGGCCGCGCTGGCGGTGCCGGTGAACGTGCAGGCGCTGTCCGCGCTGCCGGGCTTCGGGCACCGGATGGGCCGGCGGCAGCTGGAGCAGTGGCAGGCCGCGGTGGACCGCGCCCGGGCCCTGCCCGACGCGCAGCTCCCGCAGCCCGGCGCGGCGGCCGCGGGCCCGCCCCCGCCGCGCGCCTGGGCGGACAAGGACCCGATCGCCGCGGCACGCCTGTCGGCCGCCCGTACGTCGGTCTCGGCGCTCGCGGAGCAGCTGCACCTGCCCCAGGAGAACCTGATCACCCCGGACACGGTCCGCCGGGTCTGCTGGGAGCCGCCGGTCGACGGCGACGTGGCGACCGCCCTGCGCGGCTACGGCGCCCGCCCCTGGCAGGTGGACCTGGTGACGCCGCTCCTGGCGAAGGCGATGCGGGCGACGGCGTGACCGCCTCCGACCCCCGTGTGAAGGCCCCCGGCACCCGGTGCCGGGGGCCTTCGCGCACCCCGGCCCGGTGTGACGTTCGCCGCTCCGGCCCACGGGACTGGGCAGCCTGGTTACCCGCAAGTAGCATGGGGGGAGCAAGCGCGCGCTTAGTCCCGCGCGCCGCAGCAGTGCCATCCCGCACCCTGGAGGAGAGCCATCGTGCCTCGTACCGTCAGGGACGTCGTCTTCGTCGACGGCGTCCGCACCCCGTTCGGCAAGGCGGGCCCGAAGGGCATCTACCACGAGACCCGCGCCGACGACCTCGTCGTGAAGGCCATCCGGGAGCTGCTGCGCCGCAACCCGGACCTCGACCCCGCGAAGATCGACGAGGTCGCCATCGCCGCGACCACGCAGATCGGCGACCAGGGTCTGACCATCGGCCGCACCGCCGGCATCCTCGCCGGGCTGCCGCAGTCGGTTCCGGGCTACTCGATCGACCGCATGTGCGCCGGCGCCCTGACGGCCGTCACCGCCGTCGCGGGCGGCGTGGCCTTCGGCGCGTACGACATCGCCGTCGCCGGCGGTGTCGAGCACATGGGCCGCCACCCGATGGGCGAGGGCGTCGACCCGAACCCGCGCTTCGTGTCGGAGAAGCTCGTCGACGAGTCCGCCCTGTTCATGGGCATGACCGCCGAGAACCTGCACGACCGCTACCCGACCATCACCAAGCAGCGCGCCGACGAGTACGCCGTGCGCTCGCAGGAGAAGGCGGCCAAGGCGTACGCGGACGGCAAGATCCAGCAGGACCTGGTGCCGATCTCCGTCCGCCGCACCAGCGCCGACGCCGGCGAGACCGGCTGGGGCCTGGTCACCGCCGACGAGCCGATGCGTCCGGGCACCACGCTGGAGAGCCTGGCCGGCCTCAAGACGCCGTTCCGCGTCCACGGCCGCGTCACCGCCGGCAACGCCGCGGGCCTGAACGACGGCGCCACCGCCTCGCTCATCGCCTCCGAGGACTTCGCCCGGGAGAACAACCTCCCGGTCAAGATGCGCCTGGTGTCGTACTCCTTCGCCGGTGTCGAGCCCGAGGTCATGGGCTACGGCCCGATCCCGGCCACCGAGAAGGCCCTCGCCCAGGCCGGTCTGTCGATCTCCGACATCGGTCTGTTCGAGATCAACGAGGCCTTCGCCGTGCAGGTGCTGGCCTTCCTGGAGCACTACGGCATCGCCGACGACGACGCCCGCGTCAACCAGTACGGCGGCGCCATCGCGTTCGGTCACCCGCTGGCCTCCTCCGGCGTCCGTCTGATGACGCAGCTGGCCCGCCAGTTCGAGGAGCAGCCGGAGGTCCGCTACGGCCTCACCACGATGTGCGTCGGCTTCGGCATGGGCGCCACCGTGATCTGGGAGAACCCGCACCACAAGGACGCCGGAGGCAACAAGTGAGCACCACCGCAGAGCTCCTGAAGGGCGCGGCCGAGCTGTTCCCGGACGAGGTCGTCACCTCCGCCCACGTGCGGCACTTCGAGCTGCCGTTCGGCGCGGGCCGCTTCGCGCTGATCACGCTGGACAACGGCTTCGACCACACCAAGCCGACCACCTTCGGCCCGCAGTCCCTCGCCAACCTGAACACGGCGATCGACCAGGTCGAGGCGGAGGCCGCGAACGGCGAGATCGTCGGCGTCGGCCTCACCGGCAAGCCGTTCATCTTCGCCGTCGGCGCCGACCTCAAGGGCGTCGAGCTGCTCAAGCAGCACTCCGACGCGCTCGCCATCGGCAAGGGCGGCCACGACGTCTTCAAGCGTCTCTCGGCCCTCGCCGTCCCGACCTTCGCGTACTACAACGGCGCGGCCATGGGCGGCGGCGTCGAGGTCGGCCTGCACTGCACCTACCGCACCGTCTCCAAGGCGCTGCCGGCGTTCTCGCTGCCCGAGGTCTTCCTCGGCCTCGTCCCCGGCTGGGGCGGCTGCGCGATCCTGCCGAACCTGATCGGCGCGGAGAAGGCCGTCCAGGTCATCATCGAGAACTCGCTGAACCAGAACCGCCAGCTCAAGGGCAAGCAGGTCTTCGAGCTCGGCATCGCCGACGCGATCTTCGAGGGCGCGGACTTCCTGGAGCAGTCGCTGCTCTGGACCGCCCGGGTCCTCAAGGGCGACGTCACCGTCGAGCGCCCGGAGATCGACCGCGGCGAGGCCTGGGACCAGGCCGTCGCCAAGGGCCGCTTCGTCGCCGACTCCAAGGTGCACGGCGCCGCTCCGGCCGCCTACCGCGCCCTGGAGATCATCGAGGCCGCCAAGGACGGCGACCTCCAGAAGGGCTTCGACGCCGAGGACCAGGCCCTCGCGGACCTGATCATGGGCGGCGAGCTCCGGGCCGGCATCTACGCCTTCAACCTGGTGCAGAAGCGCGGCAAGCGCCCGGCCGGCGCGCCGGACAAGTCGCTGGCCCGCCCGGTCACCAAGGTCGGCGTCGTCGGCGCCGGTCTGATGGCCTCGCAGCTGGCCCTCCTCTTCCTGCGCCGCCTCGAGGTGCCGGTGGTCCTCACCGACATCGACCAGGAGCGCGTCGACAAGGGTGTGGGCTACGTCCACGCCGAGATCGACAAGCTGCTCGGCAAGCGCCGCATCAACCAGGACAAGGCCAACCGCCTGAAGGCCCTGGTCACCGGTGTCCTGGACAAGGCCGAGGGCTTCGCGGACGCGGACTTCATCATCGAGGCCGTGTTCGAGGAGATGAGCGTCAAGCAGAAGGTGTTCGCCGAGGTCGAGGCGGTCGCCCCGGCGCACGCGATCCTCGCCACCAACACCTCCTCGCTGTCGGTGTCGGAGATGGCCTCCAAGCTCCAGCACCCGGAGCGCGTGGTCGGCTTCCACTTCTTCAACCCGGTCGCGATCCTCCCGCTGCTCGAGATCGTCCGCGGCGAGAAGACCGACGACGCCTCGCTGGCCACGGCCTTCGGCGTCGCGAAGAAGCTGAAGAAGACCGCGGTCCTCACCAAGGACGCCCCGGCGTTCGTCGTGAACCGCATCCTCACCCGCTTCATGGGCGAGATCCAGAACGTCATCGACGAGGGCACCCCGGTGGCCACGGCGGAGAAGGCGGTCGAGCCGCTCGGCCTGCCGATGTCCCCGCTGGTCCTCCTGGAGCTCGTCGGCCCGGCGATCGGTCTGCACGTCTCCGAGACCCTGAACCGCGCCTTCCCGGAGCGCTTCAAGGTCTCCCCCAACCTGAAGGCGGTCGTCGAGGCCGGCAAGCGCGGCTTCTACACCTACGACTCCGGCAAGCCGGAGCTCGACCCGGAGGTCGCCGCCCTCCTCAAGCAGGGCGACGTCGTCCTGACGGAGGAGCAGGTCCGCGACCGCGTCCTGGACGCGGTGGCGCAGGAGATCGGCCTGATGCTGGAGGAGGGTGTCGTCGCCGAGGCGCAGGACATCGACCTCTGCCTCATCACCGGTGCCGGCTGGCCCTTCCACCTGGGCGGCATCACGCCGTACCTGGACCGCGAGGGCGTCTCGGAGCGCGCCAACGGCAAGCGCTTCCTGGCCCAGGGCGTGGCGAGCGTCCCGGCGTAACACCCGGTCACACGCACGCCGGTGGCCCGCATCCCACGAGGGGGTGCGGGCCACCGGCCGTTCGGCGGAGAGGTCAGCCGGGCTCGACGCGCACGGTCACCCGGCCGACCAGAACACGGTGGTCGGAGCTGCCTATACTGCACGATCTACAGGAGCCTGCGGATCCTGAGCCCCGGGGGGGTACAGGGTTCCCCAATGCCCGACCGGGCCACGATTCGAGGACTCACCACACCATGACCCAGGACATACGCACGCCCGAAACCCGCAGCGAGCGCGGGGAGTCCTCCTCCCGCGGGCGGGGGCGGAAGAAGCGGCGGGCCGGGACGATCGTGCTGCTCGTGCTGCTCGCCCTCGTGCTCGCCGCCGGTGGCGGGCTGTACTGGATGTACAGCAGCCTCGACTCGAACATCAAGGGCGTCGACATCGACAAGGCGCTCGGTGACAACCGGCCGCAGAAGCTGCCGACCGCCGGGCAGAATCTGCTGGTGCTCGGGTCCGACTCGCGGGCCGGGGCCAACGGGGACATCGCGGGCGGCAACGTCGGCGGGGCCCGGTCGGACACCGCGCTCGTGGTGCACATCCCCGAGGGCCGCACCGAGGCCGTGGCCGTCAGCATCCCCCGCGACACGCTCGTGACCCGGCCCGAGTGCACCCGCGCGAACGGCGAGGCCGCGCCGTCCGCACAGCGCGTGATGTTCAACTCCGTGTACGCGCAGTACGGCCCGGCCTGTGTGGTCAAGACCGTCGAGGCGATGTCCGGCGTCCGGCTCGACCACTACCTCGAGATCGACTTCGCCGGGTTCAAGGACCTCGTCGACACCATCGGCGGCGTCACCATCGACGTCAAGGAGCCGATCAAGGACGGCGCCAGCGGGCTCGACCTGGAGGCCGGTCCGCAGAAGCTGGACGGCACCCAGTCGCTCGCGTACGTGCGCACCCGGCACGGCGTCGGCGACGGCAGCGACCTCGGGCGCATCGGCCTCCAGCAGCAGTTCCTGATGGCCCTGCTCAGCGAGGTCAAGCGGCAGGACCTGCTGGGCAGCCCGGCCAAGGCGTACGAGATCGCCGGCTCCGCCACCAAGGCGCTCACCACCGACTCCGGGCTGGCCTCCCTGAAGTCGCTCAGCGAGTTCGCGCAGAGCATGCAGGGCGTCGACCCGCAGAACATGGAGACGATCATGCTGCCGGTCGCGTACGACAAGAAGGACCCGAACCGCGTCGTGGCCCACGAGCCGAACGCCTCCGCGCTGTGGAAGGCGATCCGGGAGGACGCGGAGATCCCCGAGTCCGCCAAGAAGTCGCCCGCCACGGGCGGTTGATCGCCCCGGTGCACGACGCGGCCCCGGAACTCATGGAGTTCCGGGGCCGCTTGCGTCGTACAGGGCGTCAGGCGCGGGTCCACTCCTCGAGGGCCAGGCCCGACTCGTCCTTCTGGCGCGTCACCAGCAGGCCGCCGTCCTCGGCGAGCGCCGCCAGGACGATGCGGCCGCGGCCGTCCAGGCACAGGGCCGGGGCGCCGGTCGTGACCGGGCCGGTCAGGGTCCAGTCGAGTCCGGCGTCCTCGTGCTCCGTCGGGTACGCGGCGAGCGCGACCCGGCCCGAGGCGTCCCGCTGGGCCAGCAGGGTGCAGTCGACGCCGTCGACCGGGGTGCGCAGCAGGGCGACCGGGCCGGTGCCCGTGGCGCCGCCGAGGGACCGCGGGCCGGTGTCCGGGCGCCAGGCGATCACCTCGCCGGAGTGCGCGTCGCGCCAGAAGCGGGTGACGCCCGTGGCGCCGGTGCGCAGCGCGGTGAACGTGCCGTCGGCGACCGCCGCCCCGGCGAGGTCCTCGTCGAGCCGGGGGAAGACCGCGCCCGCGGCGTCCTGGCTCCAGCGCAGCACGTGGCCGGCACTGGGCGCGAACACGTCGATGTGACCGGCCTCGTTGACGGTGGCGCCGAGGGTCCCGGTGACGTCGCTGCCCTTGAGGTCGGCCCACTTGGGCTGCCAGCGCACCGGGTTCTGGCTGCGGGAGCTGACGCCGCCCCCCGCGTTGTTGAGGAACACGTGCAGCGAACCGGCCTCGTCCACGAAGGTGACCGGCACGCCCATCTGGGCGGCGAAGTGCTTGACCCGGGCCACCGGGTACGGGTTGGCGAGCGGATGCCAGTCGCGCATCGGGCGGCCGGTCTGGTACTGCACGCCGTACACGACGTCCACGTCGAGCAGCCCGTCCGCGCCGGGCAGCCGGCGCAGACCGGTCAGGAACACATAGCCCTCGGTGCTCTGCACGATCGAGAGGTACGGCACCAGGCCGGGCGCGGGCAGCACGTCGGGGGCGCTCCAGCCGGGCCCCCCGGCGACGCTCTCGGTCCAGCGCAGCACGCCGCCGTCGACGGGCGCGTACGCGGTGAGCCGGCCGTCCTTGCCGCGGAGCAGCCAGTTGACCGTGGCCGGGAGCGGGGTCTCCGTGGGGACCCCGGGCTTCAGACCCTCGACGCTCGCGCCGGGCGGACCGCCGGGAGCTCCGGGTGCGGAACCGGACCGCCGCTGTTCGGCTTTCCGCCCCTGTGACCTGCGCGGGGACCACCCTGCCATGGTCTGCCGACCACCTTCCCTGACACCCTTGAAATCCTGGCGACAATAACATTGGCTCCATGGCCGAGCCGATCCGCCCCATGATCGTCGTCGACGGCGCGAACGTCGTCGGCTCCGTGCCCGACGGCTGGTGGCGCGACCGCCGCGGCGCCGCCGAGCGACTGCGCGACGCACTCGCCGGCCGGGCCGACGGCGGCGTCGCCGATGTGGCCGGTCCGGTGGAGCTGGTGCTGGTCGTGGAGGGCGCGGCGCGGGGCGTGGAGTCGGTGCCGGGAGTACGGGTGGAGTCCGCGCCGGGCAGCGGCGACGACCTGATCGTGGAGCTCGCTCGGCAGGCGGAGCGCGACGGTCGGCCGTGCGTCGTGATCACGGCCGACCGGGAGCTGCGGGAGCGGGTGGAACGGCACGGCGCGCGGTGCCTGGGCCCGCGCGCCGTACGGGGCCGCTGAGCGGCCCGGGGATCAGCGTCCCTGTCAGTACTCCGCGCCGCGGCCCAGCTTGCCGAGCCGGCTGTGCTGACGGCCGTACAGGAAGTACACGACGATGCCGATGAGCATCCACACGCCGAACCGGAACCAGGTCTCGCCCGGCAGGTTCAGCATCAGCCACAGCGAGGCGGCGATGGACAGGATCGGCAGCACCGGCACCCACGGGGTGCGGAAGGCACGGTGCAGGTCGGGGCGGGTGCGGCGGAGCACCATCACGCCGATGGCGACCACCACGAAGGCGAACAGGGTGCCGATGTTCACCAGCGTCGCCAGCTCGTTGATGCTGGTGAAGCCGGACACGATCGCGATGATCACACCCAGCAGGATGGTCGGCCGGTACGGGGTGCGGAACTTCGGGTGGGTGATGGAGAAGAACCGCGGCAGCAGCCCGTCCCGGCTCATCGCGAAGAACACGCGGGTCTGGCCGAGCAGCAGGATCAGACAGACCGTGGTGAGGCCGACGGCGGCGCCGAAGCTGATCACGCCCGCGTAGAAGGGGTGGCCGACCGCCTTGAAGGCGTCGGCGAGCGGGGCGCTGACGGACAGTTCCGTGTAGTGCTGCATACCGGTGACGACGAGGGCGACCGCCACGTACAGGACGGTGCAGATGAGCAGCGAGCCGAGGATGCCGCGGGGCATGTCGCGCTGCGGCAGCTTGGTCTCCTCGGCGGCGGTGGCCACCACGTCGAAGCCGATGAAGGCGAAGAAGACGACGGACGCGGCGGTGAAGATGCCCATCACGCCGAAGTTGGTGGGCTCGTAGCCGAACATCAGCTGGACCAGGGGGGCGTCCTGCCAGCCGGCGCCGCCCTCCGGGGTCACCGCGGGCGGGATGAAGGGCTCGTAGTTGTCGCCCACGATGAAGAACAGACCCGCGATGATCACGATCATCACGACCGTGACCTTGATCGCCACGACGAGCGCGGTGATCCGTGCGGACAGCTTCATGCCGACGACCAGGATCGCGGTCAGCACCAGGACCAGCAGGAAGGCGAGGATGTCGAACGTGCCGCCCGGTGCGTCCGGTCCTTCGAGTGCCGCTGGTAGATGCCAGTCGACGTTGTCCATCAGGGACCGTACGTAGCCGGACCAGCCGACCGCGACCACCGCCGTGCCGAGCGCGAACTCGAGCACCAGGTCCCAGCCGATGATCCAGGCGGGCAGCTCGCCGATGGAGGCGTACGCGAAGGTGTACGCCGATCCGGCCACCGGGACCGTCGAGGCGAACTCCGCGTAGCACAGGGCGGCCAGCGCGCAGACGATGCCGGCGGCGACGAAGGCCAGCGCGGTGGCGGGTCCGGCGTTCTCCTTGGCCACCTTGCCGGTGAGCACGAAGATGCCGGTGCCGATGATGACACCGACGCCGAAGACGGTCAGATCCCATGCCGACAGGGATTTCTTGAGTGCGTGCTCGGGTTCCTCGGTGTCCCTGATCGACTGCTCGACCGTTTTGGTCCGGAACAGCGACTGGTTCCCGTTCCCGTTCGACTGCTGGTCCACGCTCACCGGCGTACCTCCGTACCCATGGCCGTACGCCCATGATCGAGGCAGACCGCCGTACGCGCGCGCCGAGCTGAGCCCCATTCACACGAACGGGCCGGTCGACACTCCCCTGGGGGAGCCCGACCGGCCCAATGCGCGGGCGCGGGAGGTCAGTCGCGCGCGGGTTCCACGGCGGCCTCGGCGGCGTCGGTGTCGTACCTGCCGTCCAGGCGCGAGACCAGGCCGGTGACCTGGCGGGCGATGTCCGGGGCGGTCAGCCCGATCTCGGCCATGACCTCGGCGCGCGACGCGTGGTCGAGGAACTGCGGCGGGATGCCGAAGTCGCGCAGCGGCACGTCCACGCCCGCGTCGCGCAGCGCCTGCGCGACGGCCGAGCCGACGCCGCCGACGCGGCTGTTGTCCTCGACGGTGACGACCACGCGGTGCCGCGCGGCCAGCGGGGCCATGGCCTCGTCGACCGGCTTGACCCAGCGGGGGTCGACGACGGTGGTGGAGATGCCCTGCTTGTCGAGCAGGTCGGCGATCTCCAGGCACATCGGCGCGAGCGCGCCGACCGAGACGAGCAGCACGTCGGCCTTCTCGCCGCCGGTCTCGCGCAGCACGTCCATGCCGCCGATCCGGCGTACGGCCGGTACGGCGGGGCCGACGGCGCCCTTGGAGAAGCGGACGACGGTCGGGGCGTCGGTGACCTCGACGGCCTCGCGCAGCTGGGCGCGGACCTGCTCGGCGTCGCGCGGGGCGGCGAGCCGCAGTCCGGGCACGACCTGAAGGATCGACATGTCCCACATGCCGTTGTGGGAGGCGCCGTCGGTGCCGGTGACGCCGGCCCGGTCGAGGACGAAGGTGACGCCGCACCTGTGCAGCGCCACGTCCATCAGGACCTGGTCGAAGGCGCGGTTGAGGAAGGTCGCGTACACCGCGAAGACGGGGTGCAGCCCGCCGGTGGCGAGACCGGCCGCGGAGACCGCGCCGTGCTGCTCGGCGATGCCGACGTCGAAGACCCGCTCGGGGAACGCCTTGGCGAACCGGTCCAGGCCGACCGGCTGGAGCATGGCGGCGGTGATCGCGACGATGTCCTCGCGCTCCTTGCCGAGCTCGACCATCTCGTCGGCGAAGACGCCGGTCCAGTCGGCGCCGGAGGCCGAGATCGGCAGACCGGTGTCCGGGTGGATCTTGCCGACGGCGTGGAAGCGGTCGGCCTCGTCGGAGAGCGCGGGCTGGTAGCCGCGGCCCTTCTGGGTGATGCAGTGGACGATCACCGGGCCGCCGAAGCGCTTGGCGCGGGTGAGCGCCGACTCCAGGGCCTCCATGTCGTGGCCGTCGATGGGGCCGACGTACTTCAGGCCGAGGTCCTCGAACATGCCCTGCGGGGCGATGAAGTCCTTCAGGCCCTTCTTCGCGCCGTGCAGCGTCTCGTACAGCGGCTTCCCGACGACCGGGGTGCGCTCCAGGATGTCCTTGCCGCGGGCGAGGAAGCGCTCGTAGCCGTCGGTGGTGCGCAGGGTCGCCAGGTGGTTGGCGAGGCCGCCGATGGTGGGGGCGTAGGAGCGCTCGTTGTCGTTGACGACGATGACCAGCGGGCGGTCCTTCGCGTCGGCGATGTTGTTGAGCGCCTCCCAGGCCATGCCGCCGGTGAGGGCGCCGTCGCCGATGACGGCGACGACGTGGTCGTCCTTCTTCAGGATCTGGTTGGCCTTCGCGAGGCCGTCGGCCCAGCCGAGGACGGTCGAGGCGTGCGAGTTCTCGATGACGTCGTGCTCGGACTCGGCCTGCGAGGGGTAGCCGGACAGGCCGCCCTTCATCTTCAGCCGGGAGAAGTCCTGGCGGCCCGTGAGCAGCTTGTGCACGTAGCTCTGGTGGCCGGTGTCCCACAGGACCCGGTCCTTCGGGGAGTCGAAGACGCGGTGCAGGGCGATGGTCAGCTCGACCACACCGAGGTTGGGGCCGAGGTGGCCGCCGGTCTTGGAGACGGCGTCCACGAGAAACGTCCTGATCTCCGCGGCCAGCTGCTCCAGCTGTTCCGGCGAGAGCCGGTCCAGATCGCGCGGCTCCTTGATACGGGTCAGCAATGCCACCCGTGCCTCCTTGCGTTTGAGCTGGTCGAAGCTTGCCGATTTTGTCGAGTCTAATGTTCCGCCCGGACGCCGGGGTCTCCGGGCCGGAGGTTCCGTGCCACTCGGGTGGCCGACACGCCGGTGCCCCGGGCGGCGACCCCACTGGTCCGGACGCAGCAGTGCCCGGCGCCGGTTCGCGGCGCCGGGACACTGTGGGGTTTGTTACGTGGTGCCTGCCGCTATGCGCGACCGGCGGTCTTCTGGGTACGGCGGGAGACCGAGTCGATCACGACGGCGGCGAGCAGCACCGCGCCGGTGATCATGTACTGGATCTCGTTGGCCATGCCGATCATGTTCAGGCCCTGCTGGATCGACTGGATCACGATCATGCCCAGGAGTGCCGACCAGACCTTGCCGCGGCCGCCGAAGAGGCTGGTGCCGCCGATGACGGCCGCCGCGATCACCAGCATCAGGGTGTTGCCGGAGCCGAGGCTCTTCGTGGCGCCGCCGGAGAGGCTGGCGACGAACAGGCCGCCGAAGGCCGCGAGCATGCCGGAGAGACCGAAGACGATGATCCGGACCCGGTCGACGTTGATGCCGGCGCGGCGGGCCGCCTCGGCGCTGCCGCCGACCGCGAAGACCTTGCGGCCGAACAGGGTGCGGCGGGCGACGAAGTCGGCGATCACCAGGACGGCCAGGAAGAGGACCAGGGCGAGCGGCAGGCCGCGGGCGCCCTCGGGCTCGTTCAGGATGTAGGCGCCGGCGAAGCAGAGGACCGCGACGACGCCGGTGCGCAGCACGATCTCACCGGCCGGGCGGGCCGGCAGGGCGGCCGCGCGGCGACGCTTCGAGTCGAGGAGCAGCGAGACGGCGTACGCGAGGACGGCGACCGCGGCCAGGCCGTACCCGGCGGCCTTGTCCTCGAAGTAGTACTGGGTGAGGTTCTCCACGATCGAGCCGCTGGGGGCGTTGATCGAGCCTTCCTTGCCCATCAGCCAGATCTGCAGACCGCTCCAGCCGAGGAAGCCGGCGAGGGTGACCACGAAGGCCGGGACGCCGATCTTCGCGAAGAAGAACCCGTGCAGCAGGCCGATGACCAGGCCGGAGGCGACCGCGAGCAGCACGGCCAGCAGGTCGTTCATGCCGTTGGTGACGCTGAGGACGGCCCAGACGGCCGCGCCGACGCCCGCGACGGAGCCCATCGACAGGTCGATCTCGCCCAGGATCAGGACGAAGACGATGCCGACGGCCATGATGCCGAGGCCGGAGGAGTACACCGCGATGTTGGCGACGGAGCTCGCGGAGAGGAAGTTGGCGTTCTGGGCCTGGAAGACGATCGCGATGACGATCAGGCCGAGGACGACGGGTAGCGAGCCGAGTTCGCCGCCGCGGATCTTGCGGGTGAACTCGGTCAGGTACCCCTTGAGGCCCTCCTCGCGGACGAGGAGGCGCGGGTCGACGGCCGGCACGGGGGCGGCGGCGCGGTGCGACGGGGCAGCCTTCTTGGTGACGCTCACAGGACGTCCCCCTTCGCGGCCGTGCGGGCCTGCCGACGGGTCACGGCGTTGTCCGTGGCGCCCGTGATGGCGGCGATGATCGTCTCGTGGGAGGTCTGGGCGACCGGGAAGACGCCGTTGTTGCGGCCGAGGCGCAGCACGGCGACCTTGTCGGCGACGGCGCGCACGTCGGCCATGTTGTGGCTGATGAGGATGACTCCGTGGCCGCGCTCGCGCAGCCGCTCCACGAGGTCGAGCACCTGTGCGGTCTGCTCGACGCCGAGGGCGGCGGTGGGCTCGTCCAGGATGACGATCTTCGGGTCGCCGATCAGGGCGCGGGCGATGGCCACGACCTGCCGCTGGCCGCCGGAGAGGGCGGCGACGGGTATGCGGACCGACGGGATCCGGATGGACAGGGTGTCCAGGAGCTCACGGGCCCGCTTCTCCATCGCGATCTCGTCGAGGACGGAGGCGGAGCGCAGTTCGCTGCCGAGGAAGAGGTTGGCGACCACGTCGAGGTTGTCGCAGAGCGCGAGGTCCTGGTAGACGGTGGCGACGCCGAGGTCCGAGGAGTCGTGGGGCCTGGTGATCTGGACCGGGCGGCCCTCCCACTCGATGACGCCCTCGTCGATCGGGTGGACGCCCGAGATCGTCTTGACGAGGGTCGACTTGCCGGCGCCGTTGTCGCCCACGAGGGCGACGACTTCTCCGGCATGGATCTCCAGATCGACGTCGGTGAGCACCTGGACGGCGCCGAACCGCTTGGAGACCCCGCGCAACGCCAGCACGGGCGTAGCGGACACGTGAATCATCTCCTTGCCGCCTGACCGGCGGGGATGAGGGGTGCTGAGGGGGGTGCGAGTCCGGCGGCCCCGCCCCCGCTTGCGGGGCGATGAACGGGGCGGGGTCCGCCGGACCGGTATGAGGGGGACGGGCTTACTTGATGCCGGCCGCGTCGCAGGCCGCCTTGTAGTCGGCGGTGCAGATCTCGGCGGCCTTGTAGACACCGTCGGCGACGATCGTGGAGGCGATGTTCTCCTTGGTCACGATCTGCGCGTCGTACAGCCGGGCCGGGATGTCCTTGAACTCGCCGGTGAGGCTGGTGACCTTGGTGGGCGTGTAGGCCGCGATGTCCTTGCCCTTGAGGAGGGCGACCGCGATCTCGGCGGTGGTCTCGGCCTCGGGCTTGATCTGCTTGTAGATGGTGAAGGACTGGTCGCCCTTCAGGATCCGCTGCAGACCCGCGAGTTCGGCGTCCTGGCCGCCGACCGGGACCTTGATGCCCTGCTTGGACAGGGCGGTGATGATGCCGCCGGCCATG
This sequence comes from Streptomyces solicamelliae, assembly GCF_045348655.1. NCBI lineage: Bacteria > Bacillati > Actinomycetota > Actinomycetes > Kitasatosporales > Streptomycetaceae > Streptomyces > Streptomyces solicamelliae. Next base: position 5,604,664 of record NZ_CP160404.1, on the reverse strand, counting down.
CCGTCGTTGGCCGAGTACACGCCCTGGAAGCCGGTCTTGCCCAGCGAGTCGATGGCGGCGCCCATCTTCTTGTTGGCCTCGTCCGGGGACCAGTCCGGGATGTCCTGCTCGTAGACGACCTTCTTGACCTGGCCGTCGAGGACGCTGTGGGCGCCCTTCTTGAACAGCGGCGCGTTCGGGTCGGTCGGCGAGCCGTTGATCATGACAACGTTGGCTTCCTTGGCCTTGGCGCCGAGCGCCTTGACCAGACCCTCGCCCTGGAGGCGGCCGATCTTCTCGTTGTCGTAGGAGACGTAGGCGGAGATCGGGCCCTCGGCCAGACGGTCGTACGCGACGACCTTGACGCCCTTCTTCTCGGCCTGCTGGACCCAGGACTTGGTGGCCTTGTAGTCGACCGAGTCCAGGATGATCACCTTGACGCCCTGGGTGACGAGGGCGTCGAACTGCTTCTTCTGGGTCTCGGTGTCCTGCGCGGCGTTGTTGTACTTGACCTCGCACTCGGCGCAGAGAGCCTTGATCTTCGCCTCGATGATCGGGCGGTCGAAGGTCTCGTAGCGCGTGGTCTTGTTCTCGGGGAGCAGCAGGCCGATGGTCTTGCCGTCGCCCTTGTCCTCCGCAGCACCGTCGCCGCCCGCCTTGCCGCAGGCGGAGAGGGCGAGGGCCATGGATACGGCGGCCGTGCCTATGACGACGCGGCGCGTCATTCCGTTCATGTGGGGTTGCCTCCCTGACGAGGCCGCGTCCTTGCGGCCGAGGTGGCTCGAAGTCAACTCGGCCGCAGTCCCGGCGTCAAGAAGTGAAACCTTAACGAGATGACAACGACGGCAATCGTTCTCTAAGTGAACGCAGGCTGGGCAGCACGCCCGGCCGTCGGCGCAGCCCCCGGCAACGCACTCTCCAACAGGGTCGAATCGCCCATTTCACTCAGCACCAGGGCCAGCGCGCCCAGGACTTCGGCGCGCTGCCCGAGGGCCCCGGGAGCCACCGAGAGCTGCCGGGCGGCACTGGGGATCGCGTACCGCGAGACGGAGTCCCTGATGGGCCCCAGGACCAGCTCACCGGCCTCCGCGAGGTCGCCGCCGAGCACCACCCGGCTGGGGTTCAGCAGATTGCAGAGGTTGGCGACACCGCTGCCGATGTGCCGGCCGACGTCGCCGACCACGCGCCGGCAGCCCGGGTCGCCCTCGCGGGCCAGCTGCACGACCCGTTCCATCGTCAGGTCCGGGCCGTGGCTGGACTGGAGCAGCGGCAGCACGTACCGGGCGGCCGTGAAGGTCTCCAGGCAGCCCCGGTTGCCGCAGCGGCAGACGGGGCCGGACTCGTCCAGGGTGATGTGGCCGATCTCGCCGGCGGTGCCGCCGGGGCCCCGGTAGACCCGGCCGTCGATCACCAGGCCGGCGCCGACACCGCTGGCCACCTTGATGTACGCGAGGTCCTTCACCCCCCGCCCGCTCCCCCACACCAGCTCGCCGAGCGCGCCGAGGTTGGCGTCGTTGTCGACGTGCACGGGCACGCCGAGCCGGCCGGAGAGCTCCTCGGCCGGGTTGATGCCGCTCCAGCCCGGCAGGATCGAGGTGGAGCCGAGGGTGCCGGAGGACAGGTCGATCGGACCGGGCACACCGAGGCCCACCCCGACGACCTTGTCCGGGCCGATCCCGGTGCTCGCGATCAGCCGGGTGACCAGGCGTTCCGCCCGGTCGAAGCCCTCCGCGGAGGAGGCGTCGACGTCCAGCGGCTCGGACTCCTCGGCGAGCACCTGGTGGGCGAGGTTGCCGACGGCGACCCGCAGATGGGTGTGGCCGAAGTCGACGCCGATGACGATGCCGGCGTCGCCGGAGAGGGAGACACTGCGGGCCCGGCGGCCGCCGGCGGAGGTCGGGGTGACCTCGACGGTGCCGCCGTCCTTCAGTTCTCGCACGATGTTGGAGACCGTGGCGGCGGACAGGCCGGTGGCCCGGGCGATCTCCGCCTGGGTCAGGGATCCGGCCATGCGTACCGCACGGACGACGCGTTCGAGGTTGGCCCTGTGCAGAGACGTCTGCGACCCGGGAGTCTCCATCGACTCACTCACTCCTGCCGTTTTCTCCAACATGTGAACTCTAAGTCGACGCTTTGGCCTCCGTCCCCGTCAAGACCTGGTGGGGGTGGTGTACACAGACGCAACCGAGCCCCGGCGGTCCGTGGGACCGCCGGGGCTCGGTGCGTAGAGCGTTTTCGGCCTTATTTCAGCGTGGCGGAGGTGAGTCCGGCCTGGACCTGGCGCTGGAAGGAGAGGTACACCACCAGCATCGGGATCATGGCGATCGTCACACCGGCGAAGAGCACCGGCAGGTCGGTCTCGTAGCCCTGCTGCTGCTGGAGCTGGATCAGGCCCTGGGTGAGCACGTACCGCTCGGGGTCGTCGCCGCTCTGCGGCTGCATGAGCACGGTCGGCAGCACGAACTGGTTCCACTGGCCGAGCGTGTTGAAGATCCCGACGCTGAGCAGTCCGGGCTTGGCCATCGGCATCATGACCTGGAAGAAGGTCCGGGTGTGCGAGGCCCCGTCGAGCACCGCCGCCTCGAAGACCGCCGTGGGCAGGGTCCGGAAGAAGGCGTGCATGAAGAACACGGTGAACGGCATCGAGTAGGCGACGTAGACCAGGATCAGCCCCTGGTACGTGTTGAGCATCCCGAGCAGCTTCACCATGAAGAAGAGCGGGACGAGCGCCAGGAACACCGGGAACATCGCGCCGGCCACGAAGAAGTAGTACAGGAGGCGGTTGCCCCAGAACTGGTAGCGGGCCAGCACGTACGCGGCCATGGAGCCGAAGAGCATCGTCAGCGGCACGGAGAACACCAGGACGATCACGGTGTTCAGGAAGTAGTCGCCGATGCCCTTGTCCCAGGCTCGGCCGAAGACGTCGAAGGTCCAGTTCTGCGGCCAGCCGAAGGCGGAGCCGGCGATCTGGGAATCGGTCTTGAAGGAGCTGAGCACCAGCCACAGCAGCGGCAGGACGATCATCAGCGCCCACAGGGCGAGGAAGCCGTGCGAGAAGACGTTCAGGACGACGCCCTCGGTCTTCGGGCCGCCCGAGCCGTCCTTGCGGACCGCGCGCTGCTTCGGGATCGTGCCGCCGCCCGAGGCGGTCTCTTTGGTGATTGCGTTCATCGTGGCTCTCCCGCTCAGAACTCGATGCGCTCGCGGCGGCTGGCGCGCAGCGTGACCGCGGACAGGATCAGGGTGAGCAGGAGCATGATCACGCCCATGGCGCAGGCGTAGCCGCTCTTGCCGTAAATCAGGAAGTTGCGCATCAGAACGGTCGACATGGTCTCGCTGGCGTGGTCGGGGCCGCCACCGAACTCACCGCCGGGCCCCGTCATCGTGGAGACCAGGATGAACATGTCCATCGCGACGATGCCGAGGTAGACCCAGGCGGTCTGCACCGAGTCCCACAGCAGCGGCAGCGTGATCTTGAAGAAGGACTGGGCGCGGCCGGCGCCGTCGATCAGCGCGGCCTCGTAGATGTCCCGCGGAATGGACTGCATGGCGGCCGAGAACAGCACCAGATAGAAGCCGACGCCGTGCCAGACGACGACCGCGATCAGCGCCCAGAGCACGAAGTTCGGCTCGTTGAGCCATTCGACCGGCTTGCCCGCGTCGACCAGTCCGAGTTTCTCCAGGAGACCGTTGAGCATGCCGCCGGTGTCGCTGCGGTACACGGCACCGAAGAGCACCGAGAGAATCGCCAGCGAGAGCACCTGCGGGAAGAAGTAGACGATTTTGTAGAAGCCGGCCCCGGTGACGCCGGAGACACCGCCGGCCCGGCTCCGGCCGCCCGCGTTCACCATGAAGGCGAAGAACAGCGCGAGCAGGATGGTGAGCACCGGGATGAACACCAGGAACAGGATGTTGTGCCAGATGGCCCTGAGGAAGATGTCGTCCTTGAACAGCGCGACGTAATTGTCGAGGCCGACGAACGAGAATTCCTGGGACTGCCCCTTCCAGTCGGTCAGCGAGTAGCCGAAGGTCTGGATGTACGGCCAGATGACGAAGACCAGATAGAGCGCCACGGGGACGAAGAGAAATCCCGCGACGAACTGGTACTGCCCTTTGCGCATGGCGTTCCTGCTCCTGGTGTTCCCGGCGGATGCTGCGGTCGGCGCGCGATCAGTCGCGGCGGTTCTTCTTGGACGCCGGGTCCTTGGCCGCCTTGTCGACCGCGGCCTGTGCCCGCTTCAGCCATTCCGCGGGCTGGATGCGCTTGGCCATCAGCTCGTTGGACGCGTTCTGGATGGCGGTGTCCATCTCGCTGTACCACTCGGTGTAGAGGAACCGGAAGGTGTTGGTGCCGGCCTTCTTGGCGACCTCGACGGTGGACTGGGTGCCGGGGCGCAGCTTGACGCTCGGGTCCACGCCGTCCTGCAGGATGGTGAGGGAGTTGGCCTCCTTGGCGAACGACGTCGACCATTCCTTGGACAGCATCATCCGCATGAACTCCTTCGCCTCGGCGAGGTTCTTGGCCTTGGCGGGGATGATGAACGGCTCGCCGGAGCCGGCGCGGATCGCCTCGTAGGGCATCGTGCTGCCGGGCAGCAGCGGCATCGGCATGAACTTCATGTCGAAGTCGGCCGGGGTCTGCTTGAGCTGCTCGTTCTCCAGCCAGGAGCCGGAGGTGATGAAGACGGCCTTGTACTGGTTCCACCGGGTCTGGGACTCGGTGTGGGTCAGGCCGTTGGTGCCGGGCATCAGATAGCCCTTCTCCACGACCTCGTAGATCGCCTCGACCGCGGCCTTGGCGGCGTCGGAGCCGACGAACGCCTTGGGGTCGAGGTTGTCGATCGCCTTCATGGCCTCCAGACCGCCCTTCTTGGCGATCAGGTCCATGATGGCGACGTTGATGTAGTACGGGTGCTTGCCCTGGTGGGCGAGACCGCCGATGCCCTGCGAGGTGGCGTCCTTGCAGATGGCGAGGAACTCGTCCCAGGTCTTGGGCTCGGTCCAGCCCTTCTCCTTGAAGAGCTTGCCGGAGTACCACAGGCCCCACACCGTGTAGATGTAGTTGAGGGCGACGACCTTGCCCTCCTGCAGACCCGGGTCGATGGTGCCGGGGATGAGGGTGTCGCGGACCTTCTTGGACGGGTCGTCGACCGACGGCGCGTCGAGGACCTCGGCGAGGTCGAGAAGCTGCCCGTTCTTGTGCAGCACGTCGATCTTGATCTTCTGGGCGCCGGAGTTGTCGACGAGGTCCGGCGGGTTGCCGGCGTTGAAGCGCGGCTGGAGCTTGCCGGTGATCTCCTGGGTGCCGGTGTGGGTGGCGGTGACGCCCCACTTCTTGTTGAAGGCGGCTTCCCAGACCTTGGCGTACTCGTCGCCGTATCCGCCCTTGAAGATCACGACATCGATCTTGCCGCCCTTGGCCACGCCGAACGGATTGTCCTTGGACGTCTGCCCCTTGGGCTTCTTGTCCTCCGAGCTGTCGCCACCACTGGAGGCGCAGGCGGACAGGAAGCTCATCGTCGGTACCGAGATCAGACCGAGTGCGACGGAACGCTTGATCAGATCGCGGCGGCCGAGGCCCTCATTGGTGTGGGCGGAGGTGGATCCCATGCTCAAGTCCTCGCCTTCGTCAGGACTCAGGCGGTGTACCGGTCGCCCGTACTGCTCGCCTGAGGCGAAGGGCCCCGCCACCGCGGTCTATTGCAGCTGGGTTCGTGCAGTCGTGCGGTCGTGCGGTCATGCGGTCGCTCTGCCGTCGTACTGCCGCCGTGTGCGGTACGACGGGTCGGACGCGACAGGTATAGTCCACTTCCCGCCAGGAGAGCAAGATCGAAAGCAAGGTTGGTCGGCGGTCTTTCCCGAGTTGAGACCTCCCGGCAATTCCTGACGGTTCATCACGCACGGCCCCGGTGAACTCCTCCGCGCCGGCTACCGGAGAAAGGCGTGCACCTCCCGTTCCCGCCCCAGGGTCGTCCTCGCGCCGTGACCGGGCAGGACGACGGTGGTGTCGTCCAGCGGCGCGCAGGCCCTCGCCAGACCCGCCCGCAGCCGGCTCGCGCTGCCGCCGGGGCCGTCGGTCCGGCCGAGCGCCCCCGCGAGCAGCGCGTCGCCGCTGAGCAGCAGCGGCACGTCGGCCTCGCAGTGCAGGACGACGGAGCCGGGGGTGTGCCCGGCCACGTGGACGGTGTGCAGGGTCAGTCCGGCGAGGTGCAGGACACCCCGGTCGGGCGCGAAGGGCCGTACGTCCGCGGGCTCCTCGTTCGGGTGCCCGGCGAGCAGCTCCGGCGGGAAGTCCGCGGGCAGCCCGGCGGCCGGCGCCCCGAGCATGAACCGGTCCTCGGGGTGGATGTACACCGGCACGCCGTGGCGCCGGGCGACGGGGACCACGTCCCAGGTGTGGTCCATGTGCCCGTGGGTGACGAGGACCGCCTCGGGGACGAGACGGTGCTCGGTGACGAGTTCGGCGATCCGCCCGGCGGACCGCTGCCCGGGGTCGACGATCACGCAGCCCGCCCCCGCTCGGGGGGCGAGCAGGTACGCGTGGGTCCCGAACGACCCCGCGGGGAATCCGAGGACGAGCACGGCGCGCGCCTCAGTACCGGGTGCCGGTGACGGCGGGGAGGTCGGCGAGCTCGGCGAGGTCCTCCGCGGTGAGCGTCAGCGCCTGCGCGGCCGCGTTCTCCGCGACGTACCTCGGCGTCTTGGTACCGGGGAGGGCGACGACCCGCTCGCCCTGGGCGAGCACCCAGGCGATCGACACCTGCGCGGCGGTGACCCCGCGCCGCTCGGCGACCTTGCGGACCGGGTCGACGACGGCCTGGTTGGCGGCCAGGGCCTCCGGCGTGAAGCGCGGGATGAAGTGCCGGCCGTCCACCTCGGGAAGGTCCTGCGAGGTGCGGTAGCGCCCCGAGAGGAAGCCCCGGCCGAGCGGCGCGTACGCGACGAAGGTGATGCCCTCGCGGGTGCAGTGCTGCAGGACGCCGTCGGCGAGCGGCTCCCGGCTCCACAGCGACAGCTCGCTCTGGACGCTCGCCACCGGGTGCACGGCGCTCGCGCGCCGGATCTCCTCGACGGTGGCCTCGGAGAGGCCGAGCGCGCGGACCTTGCCCTCGGCGACGAGCTCGGCCATCGCGCCCCAGCTCTCCTCCACGGGGACCTCGGTGTCCACGCGGTGCAGCTGGTACAGGTCGACGTGGTCGACGCCGAGCCGCCGCAGGCTCGCCTCGCAGGCGGCACGGAGGTGCTCGGGCCGGCCGTCGCGGTGGGCGCGGAAGGTGGCCGGGTCGTCCACGACGAGCCCGCCCTTGGTGGCGAGGACCAGCTCGTCGCGCCGGCCCGCGATCGCGCGGCCGACGAGCTCCTCGTTGGTGAAGGGGCCGTACTGGTCGGCGGTGTCGATCAGGGTGCAGCCGAGGTCGAGGGCGCGGTGCACCGTCTCGATCGAGGTCCGCTCGTCGCGGCCGCGCTCGTCGTACCCCCAGGACATCCCCATGCAGCCCAGCCCGATCACGCCGATCTCCGTCGTCGTGTCACGCCCAAGTGTCGCCGTACGCATGCCAGTTCCTCCCGTTCGAGTGGCAAGTGCCAGAACTCTAACCTATGACAGACCCCTGTTACATCGGTGATTGATGCGTCAGGGTGGCCGTAGCCTGCTGAGGACAGGAACTCCGGGGAAGGACGGCGAGGGACGATGGCCGACTCACACAGGGACGCCATGAGCGGAGACGCCGTGAGCGCGGTGGCCGCGGGCCGGATCGGGCACACCCTCAAGCGCGCCGAACAGGCGCTGATCGGCCGGAAGACGCAGGTGCTGCGCGCGTACGGCCTGACCGTGCCGCAGTACGCGGCCCTGCTGCTGCTCGCGCACTCGGACGGCATGTCGGCCGCTCAACTCGCCCGCGAGTGCATGGTCACGCCGCAGACGATGTCGACGGTCCTGACCAATCTGGAGAAGGGCGGCCTGATCGAACGGCACTCCTCGCCGCTGCACCAGAAGGTCCAGGTGGCCCGCGCGACCGACGAGGGACGGGCGGTGCTGCGGAAGGCGGACGAGGCGGCGCTGCGGGTGGAGGGCGCGCTGGCGGAGGCGTACACGCCGGAGGAACGGGCGGCGTTCGAGGCGTACTTGGAGCGCGCGATCATAGTGCTGGACGACCTGGGCTGAGAGGTCGCCGGACCGGCTCGCGAACGGCACGAGGGCCGCACCCCCGGAACCGGGTATGCGGCCCTCGTGACCGACTGTCGCCTGATGCGTCAGCCGCGGACCAGGTTGCGCAGCACGTGCTGCGACGTGCTCCCGCTGCACGGTAGTTCTGCAGGATCTCGAGGACGCCGGCGTGGTCCGGATCCCGCGACTCTCCCCGCGGCGGCACGCTACCTGCCACTCGGGTGTGGAAGCATGCCGGCCATGTCCACCGATCCCATAGACGCGGCCGCTGTGGCACACACGGCCCGCCTCGTTGCCACGGTCCCCACCCCCCTCGGCGCCGCGGACGCCGACGCTCCGCGCATCCAGCACTGGCCCGGCCACAGGCTGCTCGTCCAGCGCGGGGACGACGAGCTCGCCGTGGTCGGGCTCGGCCCCACAGGGCAGGAGCACGGCGCCGAGTTCCGCTTCCCCGCCCCCTGGCCTCGGCCCTTCGGCGATGTCACCGTCTCTCCCACCGGCGACCTCGCCGTGTTCAGCGGCGTGCACGCCGTACGGGCCGTGGACCGGACAGGCAAGGTCCACTGGGAGCTCCCGCACGGGTGCTGGTCCGCCGCCAAGTGCACGGCGCCCGAAGCCTCGTTCGAGGAGTACGCGGACGACCCGCGGCATCGGCGCGCAGACCGCGGTTCCGCCGCGTTCAGCCCGGACGGCACGCTGGTGTGGGCCCACGTGCGGCACGCACAGGACTGGCCGCACGAGGAGTGGCTGGTCCTCGACGCGGCCGACGGGTCGGTGCTCGGCCGGACCAGGACCTCGACCGTGGGTTCGGCGTCCGCCCACTTCCCGCATCCCGACGGCTCGTACATGGGACTGACCGTCGGTGAGGGGCATGAGGACTCCCCTTCCCTGTGGGGGCATTGGGACGGTACCGACCTGAGCTTCGAACGCATCGAAGGGGTACTGCTGCAGGACGTCAGTCCGTCCGGTGGGCAGTTCCTGTGTACGGATCCCGGCCAGTGGGCGCTGTATCTGCACGAGTCACCCGGCGCGCGGGAAGCCGGACGCCTCAACGCCAGGGATGTCGTGCCACCCGCGCCGGGGGAGGACATGGCGCGCTGGGACTACGAGGGCGCCTACCCCTACGAGGACGGCGCCGTCGTCAGCACCGATGGGGACACCGCCGAGCCCCGTCACTGGCTCGTGGACCCGGGCACACTCGCGCTCCGCGGGCGGATCGTCTACTCCCTGCCGGTCTCGGGCGGCCCGTTGCCGGCCGGGCCCGGCCTGTGGGCCACCCTCGCCGAGGACCGTACGGCCGTGCACCTGTGGAGTCTGGCCGACGCGAGCTGAGCTCGTCCCGTGACGCGAACGCCCGGCCGGGGAAGCTCCCCGGCCGGGCGTCCTGCTTGCGTGTCCGGCGGCGCCACTGGAGGTGGCGCCGGTGTTGCCTAGCGCCTCATGCGCCAGAACGTCCGGAAGTCGGTCTTGTCGGACGCTCCGCCGAACACCTCACCGTCGAGCTTCATCTTGCTCTGCTCGACGAGTGGTGCGCAGATGTCGGAGCACACGTTCTTCGACGTGCCGCCGTACAGCACCTCGTAGTCCGGGTTCTCCTCGAGCCACCTGAACACCGATTCCTCGGCGTGCTCGTAGGCGGGATTGCCCTTCTTGGTCACACGTCCGGGCACCAGGTTGCCGGGCACGAACGACTCGCCGTCGGAGAGCTGCAGAAGGTCGCCCTTCTGACCGGAGCTCATGCCCACCTTCTCGATGATGTCCTTGGTGCCCTTCTTCCGGACCCCGATGACCGCGACGGTCGTCATGGACTCCTTGAAGAAGTGGAGCTGACCGGCGAGTTCCTGGGCGCGCTGCTGCGCCCTGACCGCCTCGTCCTTGTAGCCACAGTTGTGGACCAGGACCGCGGCGGCACCCGACCCCACGTAGTACGTGTGGACGCCCTCGACCGACAGGTTGTAGACCCTGGCCGAGCGGTGGGCGGTGTCGACCGCACTGATCTGGACCCAGGTACCGGCCGAGGTCTGCAGCCACATACCGGACTTGAGGTCCTTGGCCGGGACCCACCTGCCGAAGTCCGGCAGCCAGTACAGGTGCGCGGCCGTCGAGGTCAGCTTGAGCGCCTTGCCCTTGCCGCCGGAGTCGACGGTCAGGGTGACGAGGTCCTTGGCGCCCTCGTGATCACGCGTCCCGGTGACCTCCCGGGCCCGGGTGTCCCCGGTCTCCGGGTCGGTGGCCACGACCAGGTCGCCGACCTCCAGCTTCTCGATGGCCCGGGTGGTGCCGTCCGCGAGGACGACCTGGGTGCCCGGCAGGAAGCTGTTCACCTTGCAGGTGGACGCCTGCGGACTGTCCGGCGACTTCGTCGTCGGGGCGTCCACGCCGTCCGCCTTGCGGGCGTCGCCCGCGGCGTTCGCCGCGTCACCGGCGTTGTCCACCGTCTTGCGCACGTCGTTGGCGGAGTCCACCGCCTCGACACCCTTCTCGACGTAGCGGCCGGCCTTGACGGCGGTTGCCGCGTACCCCGCGAGCGGGATCGCCGAGGTCATCGACAGCGCGGCGTCGACATAGTTGCCCTCGGCGGCGTACCAGATGCCGTTGGCGACGTCGGCGACCTCACCGACGACGGGGATCAGGCCGACCACGTCGAGCGTGGCATGGCCGATGTCCGAGAGCGACAGACCGAACAGGTGCCCGTCGAGCTCGACGAAACTGATCGGGTTGCCGCCGGCGAACGCGTACCGGTTGCCGGTGAACGGGTCGGTGGCCAGGGACATGTCGGCCAGAGCTCCACCGTACGAGTCCCGGGTGAGGAAGCGGTTCAGCCCCGGGTCGTAGTTGCGGAAGCCCATGTCGTACGTGCCCGAGGCACCGTCCCAGCGCGAGGAGTTGAAGCGGAACGCGTTGTAGTCGCTCTTGCCCTCGGTGCCGCTGCCCGGCTTGTCCGCACCGGTCATCTGGGACGAGTCGTCCGAACCGTAGGCCGTGTAGCCGTACGTGGAACGGGTCTTGCCGTCCTCCTTCGTGATCGCCTCGACGTCGCCGCGCGGACTCGTGACGTACTGCGAGACCTCCTTGCTGCCGTCGTCCTTGTGCTTGATCTGCGTGGCGCGCTGACCACCGGCTATGTACTGGTAGTCCTTGTCCGCCTTGCCGTCGACCGTCTCGCGCAGCAGCGTCTTGTCCATGGCGAGATAGGTGAACGCCGTGGTCTTGCCCTGGTCGCCCGAGGTGGTCTGGGAGACCGTCCGGTCGAACGGGTCGTAGACGTACGAGGTGGTCACCGCGGTGGCGCCCACGCCCTGCCGGGCCTTCGCCTCACGGTCGAAACCGTCGTAGTAGTGCTTCTCGACGGTCTGACCGCCGGTGCTGACGGTGTCGAGCCGGCCCAGCGGGTCGTAGTTGTAGGTGGACGTGACCCCGCCCGAACTCGCCGACAACAGGCGGTTGCGGTCGTAGCGCTGGGTCGTGGTGACGTTGTCCACCGTCTGCTCGACGATGTTGCTGTTGCGGTCGTAGCGGTAGGACTCGGTGGACGCGTCGTCGCCGCTCTTGGTGACCTTGGTGATGCGGTCCTGCGGGTCGTAGTCGAAGGTGTACGTGTTGTTGATGTAGGCCGCGTTGTCATCGGCGTTCATCAGCTTCAGGACGTCCTTGGAGCGGTGCCCGTTGGGCGAGTACTCCAGGTCGTGCTGCGCCACCACGGCGCCGCCCGAGGTCTTCTCGAGCGACTGCTCCACCGACCCGTCCGGGTAGTAGCGCATATCGAGCGTGTTGCCGTTGGGCTTGGTCTGCTTCAGGAGCTGGCCGCGCCCGGTGTAGGTCATCGTGGTGATCTGCTGATCGCCCGCGGTGGGCGAATCGGCGTTGGTCACCTTCTTGACCATGTCGCGCTCGTCGTACTCGATCTTCGTCCAGGTCAGATCGTGCGTGGACGTGACGGGGTTGCCGTTCTCGTCGTAGGTCAGCGAGGTGGTGTTCTTCACCGTGCCGCCCGCGGACTCCTCCACCTTGGTGATGTGGTTGAGGCCGTCGTACGAGATCTTGTACGTGTCGATCTTCGCGCCCGGCGAGAGGTCACGGACCTCGGTCATGTTGCCGTTCGCGTTGTAGCTGTAGGTGAAGTCCTTCTTCTCGTTGTCCGTTTCACCGGAATTCGAGCGGACCAGCTTCACCGCGTCCGCGAGCACCGTGCCGTTGGCGGCGTCGGTCAGCGTGACCTTCTGCGGACCGTCCTCCACGAACGCGTAGGACCCGAGGGAGACCCACGCGCCGGTGTTCGCGGTCTGGTCGACGGTCTTGGTGGCGCTGCCGCCGTCGTGGTCGACCTTGAACTTGGCGTCCGAGGCGGCACCCGTCAGCTTCGGGTAGCGGACGAACACCTCGTAGGTGCCGTTCTGCGGGACGTTCAACTGCCAGGACAGCGACGAGGTGCCGGTACCCGCGGGGTGCGAGTACGTGTCGTAGCCGTACTGCTGCTCGGCCTGCGTCCGCGACCAGTTGCCCTGGGTCGCGGTGTTGTTGAAGTCCGAGCTGTCCACCAGGACGACCTGGTTACCGACCGGCACACCGTCGTCCGAGCGGGCCTTCTTGTTGCCCGACGGGTAGTAGTCCCACGTCATGGTGCGCTGCTGGGAGCCGCCCGCCGAGGTCAGCGTGTTCTTCGTCTGCTGGCCCAGCTTGTTGTACTCGTAGGCCGTGGTGATGTCCCACGGGTCCTTGGCCGTACGTGTCCAGCCGTTGTCGAAGTACGTGTACTCGGTGACGTTGCGGACCGTCTGGCCGTCCGACGGGGGAGCCGAGACCGACTGCAGGTTGCCGACGGAGTCGTACGCGTAGAACACCGAGTCCGGTGAGGAGTAGACCGCTTCGTCCTTGTCGTAGGGCGAGCGCTCCTCCTTGACCCGGTTCAGCTCGTCGTAGACCGTCTCCGACATGAAGTCCGCGTCGTCGTCACCGGTGGCGACACCGCGCGGGGTGGTGGTCTTCGTACGGTTGCCGACCTGGTCGTACGCGTACTTGGTCGTGCGGTAGGTGATGCTGCCGGAGGTGTCCTTCTTGACCGGCACCTTGGACTCCACGAGCGCGCCGCGTTCGTCGTACGTCGCGAGCGACTCGTTGCCCTCCGCGTCGGTCTGCGCGATCTGGAGGCCGTCCTTGTCGTAGCGGACCGAGGTGGCCCACTCCAGGGCGTCGACCGTGCGCTTGACCCGGTGGTTCAGGTCGTATTCGTAGCGCGTGGTGTAGTCGTCGGCGTTCGCGGTGGCGTTCTTGCGCGCGTCCACGACCTTGACGACGTTGCCGACGTTGTCGTACTCCACCGTCGCCTTGTTGCCCTCGGCGTCCACCATCTCGATCGGCTGGTAGATCGCGTCGAACTTGGTGGTGGCGGTGTAGTCGCCCTCGGTCGCCGTCAGGTTGCCCTGTGCGCCGGTACCGGAGACGAGGTTGCCGACCTTGTCGTAGACGGAGGTGGACTTGCGCACCGGACCGCCGGGCTCGTCGGACGGCTTGACCGACTCGATCCGCTGGTCCGCCTTGTCGAACACCGCCGTGGTCTCGGTCCCGTTGGGGGCGAAGGCCTTGGTGACGTTGTCGTTGGCGTCATAGACCGGCTGCGGCGTGACGATGAACTCGCCTGCCTGATGGTCCTTGGGCTCGCGCTTCTCCAGCGGCCTGCCGAACGCGTCATAGGCCTGGGTGACCTCGGCGCCCTGGGCGTTGGTCACCTTGGTGACGTTGCCTCGCACGTCGTAGACGAAGTGCGAGGGGTTGCCGGCCGCGTCCGTGATGGTCTTCGGGTAGCCGACCGGCTCGAACTCGCCGTACCGTGTGGCGTGCCCGTTGGCGTCGGTCTCCTTGATGACCTGGCCCAGCGCGTCGTACTCCGTGCGAGAGGTGTAGTCGCCCTCGGTGGCGGATGCGACACCCTTGGGGTCGGTGACCGAGGTCAGGTTGCCCTTGGTGTCATAGCCGAACCGGTAGGTGCGGCCCTCCGGGGACTTCTTCTCGAAGAGGTCCGCGATATGGCCGTCGAGCCCGTAGGAGTAGGTGAGGGTCTGCGCCGCGGTGCCGTTCTTGTTGGCCTCGGCGTCCTTCATTTCCAGCGGATAGCCGGTGCTGGTGTCGTACTTCCACGTGGTGACCGCGCCGTTGGCCTCCTCCAGGCGCGTCACGTTGTTGTCGGTGTCCCAGGCCGTCTTGGTGGTCTCGGACTTGGCGTTGGTCATCTGGGTGGCGCGGCCGTACCCGTCGAGCACGTACTGCGTGTCGCGGTTCTCGGCGTCGGTCACCCGGGTCTCGACGAAGGAGCCCGCGGTGCCGTCCGGGTCGGTGTAGACGTACCCCGTGTCACCGCCGAGACGGTCGCTGATGGTCTGGGTGTTCCAGTGGAACTTCGGGTCGTCGCCCTCGCTCGGGTAGTAGTAGTCCAGCGAGGTCGAGTTGCCGCGGGGGTCGGTGACCGTGACCAGCTTCGCGTTCTTGTTGCCCTGCTCCATGTCGTACGTGAAGCGGAAGACCTTCGGCTGCGCGCTGCCCGCACCGTCGGTGAGGGTGGTGAGCAGGCCCTTGTCCGAGTATGCGAAGGTGACCTTCCGGCCCGAGATGTCGGTCATCGACTTGACGTGGTCGATGATCTTCGGGCTGGTGGTGTCGTCCTTCGTGTAGTACTCGACCGTCAGCGACTGACGCGCGGCAGGGTCCTCGATGTAGGTGAGGAACTTGACCGGCTTGTTGTTCGACTTGCGCTCGGCGTACGTGTACGTCTGCGTGTTGCCGTTCTTGTCGACGATCGACGTCAGGTAGCCGTCGCAGTCGAAGAAGAACTGGGTGCGGTCCGGCCGGGTCAGCGACCAGGCCTTCGGGTCGCCGTCCTTGTCCGGCGTGCAGTCCACGCCGGTGCCCTGCCGCAGCAGGTAGTGCACACCCGCCGGCGCCAGCCACGTCCCGTCCGCCTGCTTGCGGAAGACGTGGGCGGTGCCGTCACCGTCGGGGAGGGTGACCTCGGTCGGGTTCGGGTTGGGGTGGAAGTCCAGCGCGGCGCCGAGACGCAACGGCATCGCGGCCTGAGCCGACCAGCCGTGCCCGAGGACCGTGTCGGAGGTGTCCTGGGAGTTGTACGCGAACCGGGCGAACGTGGAGATGCCCCGGCCCGGGTTGGAGAACGCGTTGTACTGCCAGACGCTGTTGCCCGCGTACAGGTTCGTCATCAACGACGAACCCGCGCCCGTGTTCTTGCCCGCGTACGAGTAGAACTTCTCCAGACCGAGCTGGTTCGACGTCGGGTCCTCGGTGCGGACGTTCTGCGCCAGCGGGGCGATGGACTCCGACTGGGACAGCCAGGTGCCGGTGGTGGTGTTCTTCAGGTCCCACTTCAGCACGTAGTCCAGGCGCTTGTTGCCGGAGTCCGAGTTGATCGGGGCCTTCAGCTTCGCCGGCACGGTGACCGAGTCACCGGGCAGAACCTCCTCCGGCAGCGCCGTCTGCAGCTGGTTGCCGCCGGTGGTGGCGTCGGTGCCGTCCGGGAGCGACCAGGTGTAGGACAGGGCGTGGCTGCCCGCCGCCCAGCTGCTGGTGGTGGTGTTGGTGAGGGTGACGTCGACGGTGTACTCATCGCCCGGGATCACCCGGGACGGCGTGTACGGGGCGTGATAGGTCGCCTCCGTCGACTTCGTCAGGTACGTCACGACCAGCTGGGGGCGCAGCTGCGGCTCCTCGGCCTCGGAGGAGAGGAACAGCGTCCGCTCGCGCGGGCCGCTCGTCGACTCGTCGCGCAGTCTGACGGCGACGCCGTGGTTGCCGGCCGGGTCGGATATCCAGCTCTGGGCCAGCGAGGTGATGTACCAGGACTGCCGTGCCGGGTCGTTGGTGACCGTGCCGACCGTGTCGGCGACGGCGGCGTCCATGTCGCCGCCGGCGGTCGTCCACGAGGTGGTGGAGTTCGCCTTCGTCCAGGACGCGGTCGCCTCGTCGAAGTCGCGCGTCAGACCGTGCGCCTCGTAGATCGCGCCGCTGGAGTCGGTCGCCGTCTGGAAGCCCCACATGTTCAGTTGCGCCTCGAGGACCCGGGCGTTGCCCGGGATCTCGCTGACGCCGGGGAACTTCAGCACGGCACGGCTGTTTCCGTACGTGGCCGAGTTGTTGCCCACCGACAGCCACGGGTGGGCGACACCCGCGTCGGTCAGCGTGTCGTGGCCGGTGGACGGCTGCGCCGAGGAGAGCGTGGTGTCGCTCTGCCCGGACTGCAACACCACCGTGGTGCGGCCTGCCTTGGGCAGACGCACCAGCTCCGTGACAGACGGGAGGATCCGTCCGTCACGGGTCTTCACCGCGACCATGTAGTAGTACGCGTCGCCGAACTCCTCGGCGGAGTCGACCGGGGTCGGCCGGGCCGAGGTGTCCGTGTACGTGTGCGTGTCCTCGGCGACCGGGGAGACCAGCGTCTGCGAGGACGGCGTGAAGTGCTGGAAGACGCTGCGGTGGACCTGGTACTCGGCGATGTCGTCGCCCGGCGAGGTCGACGGGTCGGTGTACGCGGGCCAGCTCAGCTCGGCACCGGTGGAGTGGATGACCTTCGGCGGATTGACGTCGACGCCCTGGTCGCCCCAGGTGAGGACCAGCTTCGGGTAGTTGGCGACCTCGCCCTTGTAGGCGTACTCGGCAGCCTCGTACCGCGGGCCGCCCTTGGGGGCGCTCGCGGACTCGTCGGCGGCCTTCACCACGAAGCCGTGGTTGTCGTAGGTGCCGTCGAGCCACTGCTGGACGGTCTTGGTCACCGGGAAGGAGTGCCAGGTGTTGGCCTCCTGCGGCTGCTTGGTGACCACACCGCCCTGGGTGAAGCGCACCGCGTCCGCGAGGACGGCCGTGGAGGTCGAGGCGGGGCCGTCACCGAGCACGACCCGTCCGGTGGTGCCGGCCTTGAACGGGTGCTTGCCCAGCGGCTTCCAGACGCCCTCGGTGCCTGCCCGCTGGTCGACCTGGTAGGTCTTGGCGCCGCCGTCGTACGTCACCGTGTAGGGAGCGTTGGCGGCGCGGTCGGAGGCCGGGACGTAGTGCACGTCGACCTGGTACTCGCCGTCCTCGGGAAGGCTCGGCCGCCAGGTGTACGTGTCACCCGCCGTGGCGTCCTTGTTGTACCGGTAGTCCTGCCCGATCGCGTACTGGGTGTACGCGGTGTTCCCGGAGGTGGGCCAGGCGCCTTGGGCGGCCGTGGTGCCCGCGTCGCCGTCGTCGACGAGGACCGACGTGCCGGACAGCTCCCCGGTGATGTCCTTGGCACTGTTCCAGGTGGCGCCCGTCTCGGTCCACGCCGTGGTGGCCCGGTGGGCCTCCAGCTGGACCTCGGTGCCGCCGGTGGTGTGCGTCTGGTCGTAGTACAGCTTCAGTTCGGCCGAATCCAACGGCGTGCCGGCGGGTATGCCGGACAGCCCGAACCTCAGCAGCGCACGCGACGTGCCGGTGCTGGTGTTGCCGACCGAGAGGCGCCAGAGGTCCGCGTAGTTGGCGCTCGGGTCGTCCGAGGAGATCATCGTGTCCGCGGACTGCGACGGAGTCGGCGCGATCGTGACGGTCGGGTCGACCGTCACCGGGTACTGGCGCTCCGGCGCCGCCAGCCACTTGGCGTCCGGCTTCAGGCTGATGCCGTACGACCCGTCCTTGCCGGACAGGGTCTGACGGACGGCGTCGGTGCCGGTGGTGCCGTACGCCGAGGCGGCGTCCTTCCTCGCGTCCGTCATGAACGGCGCGGGGATCACCAATGCGGGAGCGCCGACGGGTGAGTTCTCGCCGTACAGCGAGATGGTGCCGTTCTTCTCCGACTTCGCGGTCAGGCCACCAGTGGTGAGCGTGAACTCGAAGGACGGCGTGCCCTTCGGACGCTCGTTGAGGACGATGTCCTCCTTCACACTGCCGTTGCCGACCGTGTAGGAGAGATCGATCCCCTGGCCCAGGGCGTCCTTGTAGGTGACCTTGTTGCCGTCGACCGCCGGCGTCAGCTTTTTGGCACCGGCGTTCTTGAGGCCGATGGCGACCCAGTGGCCCTCGTCGAGCTCGAAGCGGACCAGCTCACCCGGGCGTGAACCGAAGTAGGTGCGGGCGAGGTTGGTGGTGTTCGCCTTCTCGAAGCCCTTGCGGTCGGTGTCCGTGACCGCGGTGTCGATCGGCTTCCACTCGGCGTCCTCGCCCTTGCCCGTCTCGTAGGCGGTGGGCATGGCCGAGACCTCGGACTGGACCCGCCCGTCCGACATGCGCCAGTGACGGGAGAACGGTGTCCGCCGGTCCGTCAGCTCCTTGACGCGCTTGGCCTTCGGCGCGTCCTTCGCCTTGGTGAGCTTGTCACTGGACGGGACGTCGGTGTCGGGGAGTCGGGGCGGACCGGCCGGTTCGGCGTCCCCGTCGGTGAAGAAGTCGCGCAGGCTGTCGGCGAGTCGTTCCGTGTCGGGTGGTGCGGCGAATGCCGGTGTCAGCGGTGCGATGGTCGCGAGGACCGCCAGCGCCGCACTCGAGGCCAAGAGCCTTGCGACCCGTGGTCTGTACATCGGTTTCCCTTCGAAGGAACCAAGGAGCATCTGCCAGACGGCAGTTGTCAGCCGTGATTCCTAACAGGCGGCCCCCTTTCCATGTCAACCGCACAGACTATTGACACAACTCACCTATACCAGCCGTAAGTTGTTGCCTGAGCTGCGAGTTTCCTCTTCTTCGCAGGATCGTTCCGCAAAGCGACGCGATGGGATCAGGGCAGCCCTGACCGTTGCGCCGAGATCGCTTGACAGAGGATTCCCCACGGCTCTCGGATCGGGCGGGGCCCGTCCGGGCCCACGGTTGAAGGGAATTCGCGTGGGCGGCGAGACGCGCGAGGCGGGGCTTTCCACGCCTACCCTCGATCAGGCGGCGGCAGGCGCGGACGCTCCGGAGACGACCGGGACGGCCGACGCCGGGAGCGACGGAGACAGCAGGGCTCCCCCGGCCGGCACCGAGGACGGCAACCGCAGGATCTCCTCAGACCGCTCCGTTCTGCTCGCGGCCGTCGGCTTCCTCGTGCTCTGCCCCGGCGTCGTGCTGTTCGGTATGGTGCGCGGCGGCGACGAGGGCAAGGCCGAGCCTGAGATCCCGGAAGACGGTCGAGGTGCCTCTCGGTCAGAACCCTGTCATCAGCATCACTCTGGGCGAGCAGGGCGGTCAGGCCCGCCCGCTGCGCGGTCGCCGTGCGCGGGCGGCACGTGCAGAGCGCCACGGCCGGCGGTGAGTTCGGCCGGGCGACCTGGCGGGTGGCGATGGACGGAGCGGGCCCGCGCTGGGTTCGTGCGTCTCCATGTCTCAGCTGAACGGGTCGCAGCAGGTCACGGGCCCGACTCGAGGCCAGATGGTTCGAGACGGGACAACGATCTCCGGCTGACCGGGAAGCGGTCTTCAACCGTTTCCGTCCCGCCTGGTCAGAGACGTACGTGAACAGGACGACGAAGAACCCCGCACCTGGTGCCAGGTGCGGGGTTCTTCGTCGTCGTAGGATGCGCAGCTCCGCTCTGGGAACAGATCGCGTGCGATCATGCTCGCAGGCGGCGTCTTCCGCCCCGTCGAGCGCGAGCGCCCCGCTCCCCGCGAGATGCAGGGGCGGGGCGCTCGTTCACGTCAGCTCATCAACCGACAAGCTGGCGCAGCACGTACTGCATGATGCCGCCGTTGCGGTAGTAGTCCGCCTCACCGGGGGTGTCGATGCGGACGACCGCGTCGAACTCGACACCGGTGTCGGTGGTGACCTTGACCGTGCTCGGGGTGGTGCCCTCGTTCAGCTCGGTGATGCCCGCGATGGAGAAGGTCTCCTCACCGGTCAGGCCGAGCGAGTCGGCCGTCTGGCCGGCCGGGAACTGCAGCGGCAGGACGCCCATGCCGATGAGGTTCGAGCGGTGGATGCGCTCGTACGACTCGGTGATGACGGCCTTGACGCCGAGGAGGGCCGTGCCCTTGGCCGCCCAGTCGCGGGACGAGCCGGAGCCGTACTCCTTGCCGCCCAGGATGACCAGCGGGGTGCCGGCGGCCTGGTAGTTCTGCGAGGCGTCGTAGATGAACGACACCGGCGCGTCGGCCTGCGTGAAGTCGCGGGTGTAGCCGCCCTCGGTGCCCGGCGCGATCTGGTTGCGCAGGCGGATGTTGGCGAACGTGCCGCGGATCATGACCTCGTGGTTGCCCCGGCGCGAGCCGTAGGAGTTGAAGTCACGACGCTCCACACCGTGGGCGGTCAGGTACTGACCCGCCGGGGTGTCGGCCTTGATGGCGCCGGCCGGGGAGATGTGGTCGGTGGTGACCGAGTCGCCCAGCTTGGCCAGGACGCGGGCACCGGTGATGTCGGTGACCGGGGCCGGGTCCATGGTCATGCCCTCGAAGTACGGGGGCTTGCGGACGTAGGTGGACTCGGCGTCCCACTCGAAGGTGTTGCCGGTCGGGATCGACAGCGCCTGCCACTGGGCGTCGCCGGCGAAGACGTCCTGGTAGGACTTGGAGAACATGTCCTCGCCGATGGCGTTGGCGACGACGTCGTTCACCTCGGCCTCGGAGGGCCAGATGTCCGCCAGGTAGACCGCGTTGCCCTCGGTGTCGGTGCCGAGCGCGTCCTTGGTGATGTCCACCTTCATGGAGCCCGCGATGGCGTACGCGACGACCAGCGGCGGGGAGGCCAGGTAGTTCATCTTGACGTCGGGGTTGATGCGCCCCTCGAAGTTCCGGTTACCGGAAAGGACGGACGTCACGGCGAGGTCGTGGTCGTTGACCGCCTTGGAGACCTCCTCCGGCAGCGGGCCGGAGTTGCCGATGCAGGTGGTGCAGCCGTAACCGACCAGGTTGAAGCCGACCTTGTCGAGGTACGGGGTCAGGCCCGCCTTGTCGAAGTAGTCGGTGACGACCTTCGAGCCCGGGGCGAGGGTGGTCTTGACCCACGGCTTGCGGGTCAGGCCCTTCTCCACGGCCTTCTTCGCGACGAGCGCGGCGGCGACCATGACGTACGGGTTCGAGGTGTTGGTGCAGGAGGTGATCGCGGCGACGGTGACGGCGCCGTGGTCGAGCTCGTACGTGGAGCCGTCGGGGGCGGTCACGGTGACCGGCTTCGACGGGGCGCCGTTCGGGTGGTTCACCGGGGCGTCGGAGGCCGGGAAGGACTCCATGCCGGCCTCGTCGGCCTCGGTGACGTAGTTGCGGACGTCCTGGGCGAACTGCGCGGCGGCGTTGGCGAGGACGATGCGGTCCTGCGGACGCTTCGGGCCGGCGATGGAGGGGACGACCGTCGACAGGTCGAGCTCGAGCTTCTCGGAGAAGTCCGGCTCGGCGGACGGGTCCAGCCAGAGGCCCTGCTCCTTGGCGTACGCCTCGACGAGCGCGACCTGCTGCTCGGAGCGGCCGGTGAGCTTGAGGTAGTTCAGGGTCTCGCCGTCGATCGGGAAGGTCGCGGCGGTGGAGCCGAACTCCGGCGACATGTTGCCGATGGTGGCGCGGTTCGCGAGGGAGGTGGCGGCGACGCCCTCACCGTAGAACTCGACGAACTTGCCGACGACGCCGTGCTTGCGCAGCATCTCGGTGATCGTGAGGACCAGGTCGGTGGCGGTGGTGCCGGTCGGCAGCTCGCCGGTCAGCTTGAAGCCGACGACGCGCGGGATCAGCATGGAGACCGGCTGGCCGAGCATGGCGGCCTCGGCCTCGATGCCGCCGACGCCCCAGCCGAGCACACCGAGGCCGTTGACCATGGTGGTGTGCGAGTCGGTGCCGACGAGGGTGTCGGGGTACGCCTGGCCGTTGCGGACCATCACGGTGCGGGCCAGGTGCTCGATGTTCACCTGGTGGACGATGCCGGTGCCCGGGGGGACGACCTTGAAGTCGTCGAAGGCGGTCTGGCCCCAGCGCAGGAACTGGTAGCGCTCCTTGTTGCGGCCGTACTCCAGCTCGACGTTCTGCGCGAACGCGTCGTTGGTGCCGAACTTGTCGGCGATGACGGAGTGGTCGATGACCATCTCGGCCGGGGAGAGCGGGTTGATCTTCGCCGGGTCGCCGCCGAGCGCCGCGACGGCCTCACGCATGGTCGCGAGGTCCACGACACAGGGAACACCGGTGAAGTCCTGCATGATCACGCGGGCCGGCGTGAACTGGATCTCCTGGCTCGGCTGGGCCTGGGAGTCCCAGTTGCCCAGGGCCCGGATGTGGTCGGCGGTGATGTTCGCGCCGTCCTCGGTGCGGAGCAGGTTCTCCAGCAGAACCTTAAGGCTGTAGGGGAGCCGGGCAGAGCCCTCGACCTTGTCCAGGCGGAAGATCTCGTACGACTCGTCGCCCACGCGCAGCGTGCTGCGGGCGTCGAAGCTGTTCGCCGACACGACAGTCTCCTTCATCAAAGTGCGCGTACTACCGTCATGCTGCCGCCACGACCCCTCGCCGATCCGCTAAGGTAAGACTTAGTTAGGTAACCCTTACCGGGGTGGCGGCTGCGGTGCGCCGTAAGCAGTTATCTCGATGTCGAGATAACTCTAGTGCATCCCCGCCTCGCGGTCATGCCCGGCGTGCTTGTGTCCTGTCTCGGCAGAGCCCGGGCGGCCGGACAGCGGGTTCGGAGCACCGGGCACTACGGTGTCCGGATGACTCGGATCGAGGTCGTGGCACGCACACAGGTCGGCAACGGGCATTCCGTCGGTCGGCTGGTCTGCCATCCGCGACTCCCCCTGGTCGCCGGCCTGGACCCGGAACGCCCCGCGGTCCACATCTGGGCCTGTGACGCGGGGCGGCTGCGCGACCGAGGTTCGGTCGAGGCGGAGCCGGGTGTCGCCGCTGCGGCATGGCACCCCCATCAGCCACTGCTCGTCGTCGCCGGCGAGAGCCGAACAGTGCAGTGGACCCCCTCCGGGCTGTCCGAACCGGAGGGCCTGCCGTCCGCCGGCTGCTACGACAGCCTGGCATTCAGCCCGGACGGCCGGACGCTGTGGGCCTCACCGTCATCGGGCGACGAGGACGACGCGTGGGAACGCACCGACGCCCTCGACCTCGCTTCACAGGTCGTCAGCACCGGGCCCCGCTGGGACACCGGCGTCACGGAGCATCCCGGTGGCGGATTGATCGCCACTCTCGCGAGCGATCAGGGCGCGACGCTCGGCCTCTTCGCACGGATCGATCCAGAGACCACCCCCGCGTCGATGCGCATGCTGCGCCGCGCACTGGTCCTGGATGCCGACGGCTACGAGACACCGGTCTTCAGCGCGGACGGACGTCATCTCGCGATCCGCGGCAACGCATACGACAACTCGCTGGAAGTCTTCGAGTTCCCCTCACTCCGCCGCGTTCTGGCGACGACTTTCGGCGAACCCAGCCCCGGCTACCCGTATCCGCAGGAGTGGCTCGACCGGATGCGCGCCTGGTCACGCCAGAACATCGCATTCGGAGCCCGGCCCGGCGCGCTCTGGGTCGGAACCCCCGCCGGGGCCCTCATGGAGATCGACGTCGAGAGCGGGCAGGCGGTCGAGCACGACGTGTTCGCCGGCACCCCGGTGTCCGCGCTGGGCCGCACGCCGACAGGCGAACTCGTCATCGCCAGCGGCGGAGGCGACCTTGTGCTGCTGTCCGTGGGGGCCGGCTCCCCCGAGGCGGACGGCACGTGCGGCGACACACCACAGGCTGCGGTCACAGCCTTCCTGGAATCGACGTCCGAGGTTCCGGACAACGGCGACCTTTGGGAACATCTGGTCACCACCGACGGGGACCGCACCTGGGAATCGGACGACTTGGCAACCGTCACCACGGCATCCGAAGCAGATCCGAGCTGGCTCCGACTCCAGGCGGCCGTCAACACCGTGCTCAACCAGGACAAGTGAGGGCCACCGACTCTCCGGCCGGCTCCGACTTTCCACAAACAGCTCGAATCCGCCAGACCTGCGGAAACAGGACACTCCGACACCCGGGCGGACATCCCGCCAACCCTCATAAGGCGGCGGCATGATTGCCGGAACGGCGGGACGGGGCGACGATCGGCGGGCGACCGAGGACGATCCGTCAGCGGGGCTTCGACTTTGTCCCGAATCACCCGATTGACACACCCTCAACGTCAGTGCCATCTCATATCTGAGATAGCCTGCCGCCATGGCAGACGATTACCTCGTACGCATCGGCAAGCTCATCCGTGACGCGCGTCAGCATCGCGGCTGGACACAGTCCCAGCTCGCGGAGGCCCTGGCCACCAGCCAGAGCGCGGTGAACCGGATCGAACGCGGCAACCAGAACATCAGCCTTGAGATGATCGCCCGCATCGGTGAGGCGCTCGACAGCGAGATCGTCTCCCTCGGCTACGCCGGTCCGATGCATCTGCGAGTCGTCGGCCGCCGCCGGCTCTCCGGCGCCATCGACGTCAAGACCAGCAAGAACGCCTGCGTGGCGCTGCTGTGTGCCTCGCTGCTCAACAAGGGCCGTACGGTCCTGCGCCGCGTGGCGAGGATCGAAGAGGTCTTCCGCCTCCTCGAAGTCCTCAACTCCATCGGCGTGAAGACCCGTTGGATCAACGACGGGGTCGACCTGGAGATCGTGCCGCCGGCCGAGCTCGACATGGAGGCCATCGACGCCGAGGCCGCGATCCGTACCCGCTCCATCATCATGTTCCTGGGCCCGCTGCTGCACCGCCTGGACCGCTTCAAGCTGCCCTACGCCGGCGGCTGCGACCTCGGCACCCGCACCATCGAGCCGCACATGATCGCGCTGCGCCGCTTCGGCCTGGAGGTCACGGCGACGGAGGGCCTGTACCACGCGCAGGTCGAGCGCTCCGTCGCCCCCGGCCGCCCGATCGTCCTGACCGAGCGCGGCGACACGGTGACGGAGAACGCCCTGCTGGCCGCGGCCCGCCACGACGGCGTCACGGTCATCCGCAACGCCTCGTCAAACTACATGGTCCAGGACCTGTGCTTCTTCCTGGAGGCCCTGGGCGTCCGCGTCGACGGCATCGGCACCACGACGCTGACCGTCCACGGCATCCCGGACATCGACGTGGACGTGGACTACTCCCCCTCGGAGGACCCGGTCGAGGCGATGAGCCTCCTGGCGGCCGCCGTGGTCACGGAGTCGGAACTCACGATCCGGCGCGTCCCCATCGAGTTCATGGAGATCGAGCTCGCGGTCCTGGAGGAGATGGGCCTCGACCACGACCGCTCCCCGGAGTACGCCGCGGACAACGGCCGCACCCGCCTGGTCGACCTCACCGTCCGCCCCTCCAAGCTCGAAGCCCCGATCGACAAGATCCACCCGATGCCGTTCCCGGGCCTGAACATCGACAACGTCCCGTTCTTCGCGGCGATCGCGGCGGTGGCCCAGGGCAAGACCCTGATCCACGACTGGGTCTACGACAACCGCGCCATCTACCTCACCGACCTCAACCGCCTCGGCGGCCGCCTCCAACTCCTGGACCCCCACCGCGTCCTGGTGGAAGGCCCCACCCGCTGGCGCGCCGCGGAGATGATGTGCCCGCCGGCACTCCGCCCGGCGGTGGTCGTCCTCCTCGCGATGATGGCGGCGGAGGGCACGTCGGTCCTCCGCAACGTGTACGTCATCAACCGCGGCTACGAGGACCTGGCGGAGCGGCTGAACTCGGTCGGCGCGCAGATCGAGATCTTCCGGGACATCTGAGCAGGACGGATGCCGCCGCACCCGAGGGTGCGGCGGTGTCCGGGCCGTTGCTGCCGCGTCGCTCAGCCGGCGCGGACGCTGCCGAGCCAGAGGACGTCGCGTGCCCGTGTCA
This sequence comes from Streptomyces solicamelliae, assembly GCF_045348655.1. Taxonomy (NCBI): domain Bacteria; kingdom Bacillati; phylum Actinomycetota; class Actinomycetes; order Kitasatosporales; family Streptomycetaceae; genus Streptomyces; species Streptomyces solicamelliae. The sequence continues at coordinate 5,578,778 of NZ_CP160404.1, read as the reverse complement.
TGGCGACGAAGAGCTGGCTGCGCGCGAGTTGACGGCGTTCGTCCTCCGTCTCGGCGGGTCCCGGCCGGCCGGCGACGGACTCGTCGTGGCGGGGCAGGTAGACGCGCTTGAACTCGAGGCCCTTGGCCCGGCGGTAGGTGCCGAGTTTCACGGCCGGCACAGCGTGTCCGCTGTAGTGCTCCAGCAGGCACACCGGGATGTCCGCGCGCGTCAGCAGCCGCTGGTAGTGACCGATCGCGCGTATCGAGGGACACAGCACCGCGGCATCGCCCTGTTCGTCGGGCGACAGTGCGCGGAGAGCCTCGACCAGGGCCTGGTCGTGTGCCGCAGCCGTCGGATGCACGCCGTGCAGGACCTGTCCGTCGCGGTAGGTCAGGTCCACGTCCCGGTGTCCTTGTATCCGGATGCCGTCGATGTCCTCGAAGGCGTCCTCCGCCACCACGGCGAGTGCCGTGTCCAGGATCTGTTCGGCGTTGCGGTAGTTGGTGCGCAGCACCTGCCCGCGGTCGCCCCGGACGTCGATACCCGCCTCGGACAGCCGGAAGCCCCCCGGGTAGACGGCCTGCTGGCCGTCGCCGATCAGGAGCAGTCCGTTGGAGGAGTCGCCGACGAGTGCGTGCAGCAGACGGACTCCGACGAGGGACAGGTCCTGCACCTCGTCGACGATCACACCCGCGTACCCGGACTCCCGGGCCCCGTCGCGCCGCGCCTCCGTCAGGGCCAGCGAGAGGACGTCGTTGAAGTCGTGCACGCCGCGCTCGATGCGGAGCTTCTCGTAGGTCTCGTACAGGCTCCAGACCGCCTCGCGATGGACACGGCGCAGCGCGGTGCCGCGCCGTACCCGGCGCACGGTGGCGTACTCGGCGAAGGACCGGAGGCCGCGTCCCTTGATGACGTGATCGATCTCCTCGCGCCAATAGTGCGGCGCGGGATCGATCTCGACGAGGAGGCTGTCGCGGCCGGCGTGCTTCCAGGCCAGGCTGAAGGCCGTCTCCGCCTTGTCACCATGGAGGCGGACCTCGGCGCCGCGCTCGCGGAGGAATTCCTGTGCCCACTGATGCAGGCTGCGGAAGTCGACGCGCGCGGCCACGGCCGGAGCCATGGTCGTGAGGAACGTGCTCTGCACACGCGGCAGGTTCTTGGCGAACGTGACGTACAGGATGCGCCCGGTGGTGCGCCGGGCCAGATACACCGCACGGTGCAGACCGACCACCGTCTTGCCCGTGCCCGCTGGTCCGCTGATCCGTGCCGGTCCCGACCAGTTGCGACGCACCAGCGCCACCTGGTCGGGGTGGAGGAAGGTCATCCACTGCTCGATCGGCGCCCTCAGTGCCTCCTCTAGCGCCGCGTCCCTCAGTCCCGCGAGGTCGAACAGCCCGTCGTCCCCGTCGCCGGACGCCGCCGGCGGCGCCGCCTCCTCTGTCATGGTCACGGCGGCCGGCTCGTACTCGGGGAAGGACCGCCCGAGAAGCTCGGCGATCGCGCGAACCCCCTCTCGCGTCAGCCGGCGCGGCTCCCTCGTCAGCATCGGGCCGAGCTCGTGCTCACCGAGCAGCCTGGCCTGGCCGAGCGTCGCGTTCACGCGGCGGCCCGCGAAGACCATCAACGGCTGGACCGCCACCGGCGACAGCCCCAACGACGTGACGGCTCCCTCCACCGCCCTGGACATCGCCAGAAGCTTGTGCACCTGCTCGTCGCGGTCCTCGCCGCCTGCGGCGAGCCGGCCGCCCGAAGTCTCCGGGACAGCAGTCCAGTTCTTGACGTCGACGACGAACACACCGCCCGGACCGACCAACAGCAGGCCCACGTGGGGCGCCCGGGTCCCGGGCCATCGCCGGTCCTTCAGCAGACGCCAGCCGCGTTCCGTGAGGACCAGCAGCTGTGCGGCGACCCGGCGCTCCCCCTCGTCGGCGGCCTCCCAGCGATGCGCTTCCTGTCTGGCCGCCTGCCACTGCTCGCGCAGCAGCCGCTCCTGACGCCTCTCCTCCTGCGTACGCCGCGACGCCGATCCACCAGCCGCCATGTCTCCCCCTTGCACGCGGAGTCATGATCGTAAAACGCAGTGCGACGGGCTCGACAGGCGGCGAACGCGCCAACGGCCGAAAGTCGAGTACGCCCGCCCCGGCGGGAACTCGACCTCCGGCCTTCGCCCCTCACCCCGCGGGTGGCCCCATGCCGCCCTTGAGGCGTTCTATGTCGGAGGGGCGGACCTTGATGGCTGTGACGGCGATGATGAAGGCGACCACGGCGAAGGCGGCGGCGATGATGAAGCCGGCTGCGACGCCTGCGGTGAGGACCTCGTCGCCCCAGGGGGGTGGGAGTTGGCCGGTTCGGGCGAACTGGGCCTTCTCCAGGGGGGTGGCCTGGGCCAGGAAGGCCGGGATCTGGTCGTCGGCCTCGTTGCGGCTGACCGTGCCGAAGACCGTGACCAGGATCGACAGGCCCAGCGAACCGCCCACCTGCTGCGTCGCGTTGAGCAGGCCGGACGCGGCGCCCGCCTCGTGGGGTTCCACGCCGGACAGGGCCATCAGCGTCAGGGAGACGAACATCAGGCCCATGCCCGCGGCGAAAGTCAGCATCGGGCCCAGGATGGAGCCCGCGTACGTGGAGTGGACGTCGGTCAACGTCAGCCAGGACAGACCCACCGCCAGGAACAGCGAGCCGGCGACCATGAAGGGTTTCGGGCCCCATCTGGGGAGCAGTTGCGACGTGAAGCCCGCCGCGACCGCGATGACCGCGCTCACCGGCAGGAACGCGAGCCCCGCCTCCAGTGGGCTGAAGTCCAGGACCTGTTGGACGAACAGGGTCAGGAAGAAGAACATGCCGAAGATCGCCGCGGCGAGACAGAGCATCATCCCGTAGGTGCCCGCGCGGTTCCGGTCGGCGAACATGTGCAGCGGCGTGATCGGCTGCCGCGAGCGCTGCTCGACCAGGATGAACCCGACCAGGAGGACCACCGCCACGGCGAACGACGCCAGGGTGAGCGGGTCCCGCCAGCCCTCCTGCGCGGCGCGGATGAAGCCGTACACCAGCGCCACCATGCCCAGCGTGGACGTCAGCGCGCCCATGAGGTCGAAGTGGCCGGGGTGCCGCTCCGACTCCTTGACGTGGCGCGGCGTGAGGAAGGCGATCAGCAGCGCGATCGGCACGTTCACGAAGAAGATCCAGCGCCAGTCGAGCCATTCCACGAGGATGCCGCCGGCCAGCAGGCCGATCGCGCCGCCGCCCGCCGAGACGCCCGCGAACACGCCGAAGGCCCGGTTGCGTTCGGGCCCTTCGTCGAAGTTCGTGGTGATGAGGGAGAGCGAGGTCGGGGAGGAGATCGCTCCGCCGACGCCCTGGAGGGCGCGGGCGGCGAGCAGTTGCCAGCTGGACTGGGCGACGCCGCAGAGCAGGGACGCCAGCCCGAACAGCAGCACGCCGAAGATGAACACCCGGCGGCGGCCGAGGATGTCGCCCGCTCGTCCGCCGAGCAGCAGCAGGCCGCCGAACGTCAGCGTGTAGGCGTTGACCACCCAGGACAGGTTGGTCGTGGAGAAGTCGAGTGCGCTCTGGATGTGCGGGAGCGCGATGTTCACGATCGTGATGTCGAGGACGACCATCAGCTGACAGGAGGCGATCACGAAGAGGGCGATGCCCTTTCCGTCGCCCTTCTTCGGGGCGGCGGCCTGTGCGGGTGTCTTCGGCTGGGGATGAGTCATGGCGCATCGCGCCCTCACGTGAGGGTCCCGTGGGCCGGTCAGTCCACCCCTCGAAAATAAGCCCCGCGTCAGGGGCTCACCAGTCGATCAAGGACCCTGTCGGAGGCCGTGCGGGACGAACACCCGCAGCCGCTGCGCGTGTTCTCCCGCCACGTCTCGGTCCACCTCAGTCCACCACCGCGAAGCCGTCCAGCTCGACCTTCGCCTGCTCGTCCCAGAGTCGCACCACGCCGATCACGGCCATCGCCGGGTAGTCGCGGCCCGCCAACCGCCGCCAGATGCGCCCGAGTTCGGAGGCGTGGGTGCGGTACTCGGCGACGTCCGTGGCGTACACGGTGACCCTGGCCAGGTCGGCGGGGGCGCCGCCGGCGTGGCGGAGGGCGGCGAGGAGGTTGGTGAGGGCGGTGGTGAACTGTTCGGGCAGGGTCTCCCCCACCACCTTGCCGTCGGTGTCGAGGGCGGTCTGCCCGGCGAGGAAGACCAGCCGGGAGCCGGTCGCGGTGACGGCGTGCGAGAAGCCGGTGGGAGGGGAGAGCTCGGCGGGGTTGTGACGGTGCAGGGTCATGCGCGGGCCTCCTCACCCGTCGGCGTGCGGGCGGCGTGCTGTTGCTGTTGCTGTCGCTGCTGTTGCTGTTGCTGTTGCTGCTGTTGCTGCTGTTGCTGCTGTTGTTGCTGCTGCTGCTTGTACAGCTCCTTTGCGATGATCGAGCGCTGTACCTCGGTGGCCCCCTCGTAGATCCTCGGCGCGCGCACCTCGCGGTAGAGGTGTTCGAGCAGGTGGCCTCGTTGCAGGGCGCGGGCGCCGTGCAGCTGTACGGCGGCGTCGACCACGTACTGCGCCGTCTCGGTCGCGAGCAGTTTCGCCATCGCGGAGCGCCGGGGCACGTCCGGGGCGCCGGAGTCGTACGCCGCGGCTGCCGCGTACACCAGGAGGCGGGCGGCCTCGGTACGGGTGGCCATCTCGGCGACCTGGTGGGCGACGGCCTGCAGGTCGGCGAGGACGCCGCCGAAGGCGGCCCGGCCGGCGGTGTGGGCGAGCGTGGCGTCGAGCGCGGCCTGCGCCATGCCGACGGCGAAGGCGCCGACGCTGGGGCGGAACAGGTTCAGGGTGTTCATGGCGACCCGGAAGCCCCGGTCGGGCTCGCCCAGCAGGTCGTCGGGGCCGACGGGGACGCCGTCGAAGCGGAGGGCGCCGATGGCGTGCGGGCTGAGCATGTCGAGGGGCTCGCCGGTGAGCCCGGGGCGGTCCGCGGGTACGAGGAAGGCGGTGACGCCGCGGGAGCCCGCGCCGGGCGTCGTCCGGGCGAAGACGGTGTAGAAGTCGGCCTCGGGGGCGTTGGAGATCCAGCACTTCTCGCCACTGAGCCGCCAGCCGCGACCCGCGGGGCCCGGGTCGGGCGCGGCGTCGAGGGCGAGCCCGGCAGCGTCCGAGCCCGCATCCGGCTCGCTCAGCGCGAAGGCCGCGACCGCGCGGCCCGCCGTGACCTCCGGGAGCCAGCGTTCGCGCTGCTCCCGCGTGCCTGCCGAGGCCACCGGGTGGGCGCCCAGGCCCTGGAGGGCCAGGGCGGTCTCGGCCTCGGTGCAGGTGGTTGCCAGGGACTCGCGGAGCAGGCAGAGCTCCAGGGCGCCGGCGGTGAACAGGCGTTCCAGCAGGCCGAGTTCGCCCAGGGCGGCGATCAGGGGGCGGTTCACCCGGCCCGGCACGCCCTTCTCGGCGAGTGGGCGGAGCCGGTCCGCGGCCAGGGTGCGCAGCGCGGCACACCAGTCGATATGTGTCGGATCGAGCGAGAATTCGGGCATTCTGGCCCCCACCTCCGTCGCGTCGCACCTCTTTATCGCGAGCCGTTGACTGTCGTCACCATCACGATACGCTCGTGGGGCGACCCCACCACGACAAGGGGCGAAACCCATGGAGCTGACACCCTCGGCGCACCAGGACACCTTCACCCGCGACCATCTGCCACCCGCGGGGCAGTGGCCGGACCTGCACTTCGATCTGCCCGAGCTGCGCTATCCGGAGCAGCTCAACTGCGGGAGCGAACTTCTCGACCGCACCGTGGAGCGCTTCGGCGCCCGCCGCCCGGTCTTCCGCGACGCGGCCGGCGCCGTCTGGACATACGGCGAGCTGCGCGAACGGGTGAACCGGATCGCCCATGTGCTCACCGACGACCTGGGCGTCCGCCCCGGAAACCGGGTGCTGCTGCGCGGCCCCACCACCCCGTGGCTGGCGGCCTGCTGGCTGGCCGTGATGAAGGCCGGCGCGGTCGCCGTCACCGTCCTCGCCCAGCAGCGGGCCGGGGAACTGGCCGTGATGTGCGAGATGGCCCGGGTCACCCACGCGCTGTGCGACGTCCGCAGCGTCGACGACCTGGTCAAGGCGGAGGTCCCCGGGCTGGGGATCACCGCGTACGGCGGCGACGCGCCCGACGACCTGCTCTCCCTGGCGATCGGCAAGCCGGACGCGTACCAGGCCGTGCCGACGGCCGCGGACGACGTGGCGCTGATCGCCTTCACCTCCGGGACGACCGGCCGCCCCAAGGGCTGCATGCACTTCCACCGGGACGTGCTCGCCATCGCGGACACCTTCTCCGCCCAGGTGCTGCGCCCCGGCCCGGACGACGTCTTCGCCGGCAGCCCCCCGCTCGGCTTCACCTTCGGGCTCGGCGGACTGGTGATCTTCCCGATGCGGGCCGGGGCCAGCGCCCTGCTGCTCGAACAGGCCGGTCCGCGGCAACTGCTCGAGGCGGTCGCCGAGCATCGCGTGAGCGTGCTGTTCACCGCCCCGACCGCCTACCGCGTGATGCTCGACGAGATGAACGGGCACGACCTCGGCTCCCTGCGCCGCTGCGTCTCCGCCGGCGAGAACCTGCCGGCCGCGACCTGGGAGGCATGGCGCGACCGCACCGGGCTGCGGCTGATCAACGGGATCGGCGCGACGGAGCTGCTGCACATCTTCATCTCCGCCGCCGAGGGCGACATCCGCCCCGGCACCACCGGCGTCCCCGTCCCCGGCTGGCAGGCCAGGGTCGTCGACCCGGCCGGCGAACCGGTCCCCGACGGCGAGGAGGGCCTGCTCGCGGTGCGTGGCCCGGTCGGCTGTCGCTATCTCGCGGACCCGCGCCAGACCGAGTACGTGCGCGGCGGCTGGAACCTCACCGGCGACACCTACGTCCGCGAGCCGGACGGCTACTTCCGCTATGTGGCCCGCGCCGACGACATGATCGTCTCCGCCGGGTACAACATCGCCGGCCCCCAGGTCGAGGAGGCCCTGCTGGCCCATCCGGACGTGCTGGAGGCGGCCGTGGTGGGCCGCCCGGACGAGCTGCGCGGGCAGATCGCGGTGGCGTACGCGGTGCTCCGGGACGGCGTGCCCGGGGACACCCGGACGGCGGACGCGCTGCGCGACTTCGTGAAAACCCGGCTCGTACCGTACAAATGCCCCCGCGAAATCGTCTTCCTGGACACCCTGCCCCGCACGGCGACGGGGAAGCTTCAGCGCTACCGGCTGCGCGATCTAGAGTGATCGGGTGGCCGAGCAGCACACTCCCCGTTCCCTGATCGTCTCCCTGTACGGCGCGTACGGGCGCACCCCCGACGACGCGCCGCTCCCGGTGGCCGAGCTGATCAGGCTGCTCGGCGTGCTCGGCGTGGACGCGCCCTCCGTGCGCTCCTCGGTGTCCCGGCTGAAGCGCCGCGGGCTGCTGCTGCCCGCGCGCACGGCCGGCCGGGCCGCCGGGTACGCCCTGTCGGCGGAGGCCCGGCAGCTCCTGGACGACGGCGACCGGCGGATCTACGCCCGGACGGAGCCGTCCCTGGACGACGGCTGGGTCCTCGCCGTCTTCTCCGTCCCCGAGTCCGAGCGGCACAAGCGCCACCTGCTGCGTTCCCGGCTGGGCGGGCTGGGCTTCGGCACGGCCGCGCCCGGCGTCTGGATCGCCCCTGCCCGGCTGTACGAGGAGACCCGCCACGTCCTGGAGCGGCTGCGCCTGGACCCGTACGTGGACCTGTTCCGCGGCGACCACCTGGGCTTCGCGGCCACGGCGGAGGCGGTCGGGCGCTGGTGGGACCTGGCGGCGATCGCCAAGGCCCACGAGGACTTCCTGGCCGTCCACGAGCCGGTCCTGCACGCCTGGGAGGCGCGTGCGGACACCCCGCCGGAGGACGCGTACCAGGACTACCTGCGCACCCTGGACTCCTGGCGCCGGCTCCCCTACATCGACCCGGGACTCCCGCCCGAGCTCCTCCCGGCCGGCTGGCCGGGCGCCCGGTCGGCGGAGGTCTTCACGGCGCTGCACACGCGGCTGCGGGACGCGGGGGCGCGGTTCGTGCAACCGGACGGCGCCGACGACCGTCTTTCGCAGTCATGAGCGCGCACCCCGTCTCCCGGCTGCAGTGGCTGTCGTGGGGAACGGCTGCCCTGGCCGGCACGGTCGCCGCGTACGCGGTGGGAGCGCTGGCGTCCTCGGCGCGGTCGTCCTGTGGCGCGGCCGTGGAGGCGCAGCATGGTGTCGCATACGGCTCCGGGTGGCTGCTCCCGACAGCGGCGGCGGCCGGACTCGCCGTGGCCGCCGCGGTCCTCGCGCGCTGGGCGACGGTCCGCGGACCGCGGTCCGGGCGGGCCTCCGGCCAGGTGGCCGTGGTCCTGTTCGTACTCACGGCGCTGGGCTGGTGGTACGTGACCGGCCACACGCCCCCGGCGGGCGGTACCGGACCGTGCCCGGACGGAGGCGTCCCGCCCTGGTGGCCGGGGTGGTTCCCGTCCTAGCCGAAGAAGGCGGCCTTGAACCGACGTGGCTGGTGGCCGCCAACGTCGTGGCGTGGCGGCGGTGGGGCGACTTCGGACAGGAGCTGCGGCCGGGCACGAAGGCGTTCAAGGGCGGGGCGAAGGTGTACGTGATCGGCACCTACCCCGGCTTCGGCGACGAGCAGCTGGAGGCGGTGGGGCGGGGTCGGCACCACGGGCGGTGGATCAGCATCAAGATGCCCACCCGGCATCTGCACACCTTCCGCGCCAAGCTGGTGCACGCACCTGCCGTGCTGCGCCGGTACGACTGGCATCCCGTGGAGCGGGAGGCGGCGGAGCGGCAGGCCGAGCGGCTCCACCGCATCGCCCGCGAGCAGCGGCAGACCTACCACGGCGGCCCGCATCCCGACCCCTGCCTGTGCCACGCCTGTCTCACGGGCGAGGCGTCAGGCTGAGCCGGGGCTTCGGCGCGTCCGTGCGGCCCGTCGGCGGGCGGCGGCTGCCGGCCTTGTACGGGTCGGGCCAGGGGGCCGCGGGGCCGGTGTACTCCTGCTCGGCGGCCGCGTGCAGGGTCCAGTGCGGGTCGTACAGGTGCGGCCGGGCCAGCGCGCAGAGGTCGGCGCGGCCGGCGAGCAGCAGGGAGTTGACGTCGTCCCAGGACGAGATCGCGCCGACCGCGATCACCGGGACGCCGACGGTGTTGCGGATCAGGTCGGCGTACGGGGTCTGGTAGGAGCGGCCGTACTCGGGGCGCTCCTCGGGGACGACCTGCCCGGTGGAGACGTCGATCGCGTCGGCGCCGTGCGCGGCGAAGGCGCGGGCGATCGCGACGGCGTCCTCGGGGCCGTTGCCGCCGTCGGCCCAGTCGGTGGCGGAGATGCGGACGGTCATGGGCCGGTCGTCGGGCCAGACCTCGCGGATCGCGTCGAAGACCTCCAGGGGGAAGCGGAGGCGGTTCTCGACCGGGCCGCCGTACGCGTCGGTGCGGTGGTTGGTGAGCGGGGAGAGGAAGCCGGACAGCAGGTAGCCGTGGGCGCAGTGCAGTTCGAGCAGATCGAAGCCGCTGCGGGCGGCGCGTCGGGCGGCGGCGGCGAAGTCCTCGCGGACGGCGGCCAGTCCGGCGCGGTCCAGGGCGTGCGGGGTCTGGTTGATCCCGGGCCGGTACGGCAGCGGGGACGCGGCGGCCAGCGGCCAGTTGCCGGCCGGCAGCGGCTGGTCGATGCCCTCCCACATCCGCTTCGTGGAGCCCTTGCGGCCGGAGTGCCCGAGCTGGACGCCCAGCGCGGTGCCGGGGGCCTGCGCGTGGACGAAGTCGGCGACGCGGGTCCAGGCGGCGGCCTGCTCGTCGGTCCACAGGCCCGTACAGCCGGGGGTGATCCGGCCCTCGGGGCTGACGCAGACCATCTCGGTCATGACCAGACCGGCACCGCCGAGGGCGCGGGCGCCGAGGTGGACGAGGTGGAAGTCGCCGGGGACGCCGTCCTCGGCGACGTACATGTCCATGGGCGAGACGACGACGCGGTTGCGCAGCGTCAGGTCGCGCAGCCGGAACGGGGTGAACATGGGCGGGGTGCCGGGCGGGCAGCCGAAGTCGCGTTCGACGGTGTCGGTGAAGTGCGGGTCGCGCAGCCGCAGGTTGGCATGGGTGACCCGGCGGCTGCGGGTGAGCAGGTTGAACGCGAACTGGCGGGGCGGCTGGTCGAGGGTGCGGGCCAGGTCCTCGAACCAGCGCAGGCTGGCCGCGGCGGCGCGCTGGGTGGACTCGACGACGGGCCGACGCTCGGCCTCGTAGGCGGCGAGGGCCTCGTCGAGGGTGGGCTGCTCCTCGACACAGGCGGCCAGCGCGAGGGCGTCCTCGACGGCGAGTTTGGTGCCGGAGCCGATGGAGAAGTGCGCCGTGTGCGCGGCGTCGCCGAGGAGCACCGTGCGGCCGTGGGACCAGTGCTCGTTGACGACGGTGCGGAAGGCGGTCCAGGCGGAGTTGTTGCCGCGCAGCGGGCGGCCGCCGAGGGTCTCGGCGAAGATCTTGGCGCAGCGCTCTGCGGACTGCTGCTCGTCGAGCTCGTGGAAGCCGGCCGCGTGCCAGACCTCTTCGCGCATCTCGACGATGACGGTCGAGGAGCCGGAAATATTCTGCGGCCCGAAGGGCCTCGTCGAGGGGGATGGCGTCTCCCCTGCTCGAGCGGAGTCGAGAGCTTGGGGAAGGTCGGGCGACGGGCGGGCGTAGGGGTAGGCGTGGAGCTGCATCACCCCGTGTTCGGTCTCGGCGATCTCGAAGCGGAAGGCGTCGAGGGCGAAGTCGGCGGCGAGCCAGATGTAGCGGCAGAGGTGCGGGGCGATCGTGGGGCGGAAGACGTCGGCGTGCTGCTCGCGGGTCCGGCTGTGCACGCCGTCGGCCGCGACGACCAGGTCGTGGGTCGCGGCGAGCTCGGCGGCCGGCGGGGCCTCGGTGCGGAAGCGGAGCCGTACGCCGAGGTCGGTGCAGCGGGCGTGCAGGAGTTCCAGGAGGCGGCGGCGGCCGAGGGCGGCGAAGCCGTGTCCGGAGCTGGTGAGGGTGCGGCCGCGGTGCACGATCTGGATGTCGTCCCAGCGGACGAACTCGTCCTGCAGGGCCCGGTAGACCTCGGGGTCGGCGTGTTCGATGCCGCCGAGGGTCTCGTCGGAGAGCACGACGCCGAAGCCGAAGGTGTCGTCGGGCGCGTTGCGCTCCCAGACGGTGATCTCACGGGCCGGGTCGAGCCGCTTGAGCAGGGCGGCCGCGTACAGCCCGCCGGGACCGCCGCCGACGACGGCGACGCGCAGGGGGCCTTCCTGGCGCGGCATCGTCACCGCCCCCGCCACTTCGGCGGGCGCTTCTCGGTGAAGGCCGCGTGGAACTCGGCGTAGTCCTCGCCGTTCATCAGCAGCGCCTGGGTGGCGGCGTCGAGCTCGACGGAGGCGGCGAGCGGCATGTCGAGCTCGGCGGTGAGCAGGGCCTTCGTCTGGGCGTGGGCGAGGGCGGGGCCGTCGGCGAGCCGGCGGGCGAGCGCGGCGGCCCGCTCGCCCGCCTCGCCCTCCTCGGTGAGCTCGCTGATCAGGCCGATCCGCTCGGCCTCGGGCGCCCGGACCGGCTCGCCGAGCATCAGCAGCCGGGTGGCGTGGCCGAGCCCGACGACCCGGGGCAGCAGATACGCGGCGCCCATGTCGCCGCCGGAGAGGCCGACGCGGGTGAACAGGAACGCGAAGCGGGCCGTGGGGTCGGCGATGCGGAAGTCGGCGGCGAGCGCGAGGACGGCCCCGGCACCCGCGGCGACCCCGTGCACGGCGGCGATCACCGGGAAGGGGCATTCGCGGATCGCGCGGACGACCTGGCCGGTCATCCGGTTGAAGTCGAGGAGCTGCGCGGTGTCCATGGACAGCGTCGCGCCGATGATCTCGTCGACGTCACCGCCGGAGCAGAAGCCGCGGCCCTCGCCGCCGAGGACGAGCGCCCGGACGGAGCGCTCGCGGGCGAGTTCGGCGAGCAGATCGCGCAGGTCGGCGTAGGCGCCGAAGGTGAGCGCGTTGAGTTTGGCGGGGCGCGCGAGGGTGACGGTGGCGACTCCGTCGTCGACGGCGAGCCTCAGATGGCGCCATTCCTGGGTGCGCGGCGCGGATCCGGTGAAGGGGCTCATGCGGACGGCCTCCCGAGTGCGGGCGAGCGTGCGAGGGCGGACTCCGTCCTGAGCGTATCACTCGCACGTGACTGTCGTCACGATCACGCGATATGCGCGCGATATGCATGCGGTGATATGACCGCGCGGACCCGCCTCCGGGGTCGCAAGGTGCCCCCGGTAAGGTTGAAAACAGGACGTCACGGACGACGGTGTCCCCGGCCGCCGGAGACGTCCCGTCGCATGCCCGCTTTCCGGCGCATCCTCCCCCGGCCCGAACGGACCCGAACGGACCCGTCATGGACGACTGCTCCACGCTGCCCACCTGGCGGTTCGAGCTGCCGCACACCACCGCGGCGGTCCCTCTGGCGCGCTCCCTGGTCCGTCGCGCGCTCGCCCAGCTCGACACCGGCCCCTGCGAGGACACGGCGGAGCTGCTGACCGCCGAGCTGGTGGCCAACGCCGTCGAGCACACGGCCGGGACGGGCCCCATCGAGCTGGTCCTGGAGCTCCGGGAGACCGGCTGTCACGTCGAAGTGCACGACGCCCTGCCGGCCGGACCGGGCGAGCTGATCACCGCCGGGCCCGTCGAGCCGCCGGACCCGTGGCAGGAGCACGGCCGGGGGCTGCTGCTGATCCGCACGCTCAGCTCCGCCTTCGGCCACCGGCCGACCGACACGGGCAAGGCGGTCTGGTTCCGCCTGCCGTGGATCCCGGCGCAGCGGCAGCGGCCCGCGATCTGACCGCCCGCGGACGCACGCTCCGGCCGGCCCCGGGATCAGACGGCCGGCCCCGGGATCAGACGGCCGGGCCCGGGATCAGGCGGCCGGGCCCGCCATCGTCGCCACCAGGACGGCCTTGATCGTGTGCATCCGGTTCTCGGCCTCGTCGAAGACGACCGAGTGGGCGGACTCGAAGACCTCGTCCGTGACCTCCAGCTCGGTCAGCCCGTGCCGCTCATGGATCTCCCGGCCGACGGCCGTACCGAGATCGTGGAAGGCCGGCAGGCAGTGCAGGAACTTCACGTCCGGGTTGCCGGTGGCGCGCAGCACGTCCATGGTCACCGCGTAGGGGGCGAGGACGGCGATCCGCTCGTCCCAGATCTCCTTGGGCTCGCCCATGGAGACCCACACGTCGGTCGCCACGAAGTCCGCCCCGGACACGCCCTCCGCGACGTCCTCGGTCAGCGTGATGCGCGCGCCGCTGGCCGCGGCGAGACCCTGCGCCCGCTCGACGATCTCGCCCGTCGGCCAGTACGCCTTCGGGGCCACGATCCGCACGTCCATGCCGAGCAGCGCGCCGGTCACCAGGTACGAGTTGCCCATGTTGAAGCGGGCGTCGCCGAGGTACGCGAAGGCCGTCTCGGTGAGCGGCTTGTCGGAGTGCTCGGTCATGGTGAGCACGTCGGCGAGCATCTGGGTGGGGTGCCAGTCGTCGGTGAGGCCGTTGAAGACCGGGACGCCGGCGTGCGCGGCGAGGTCCTCGACGGCGGCCTGGCTGTCGCCCCGGTACTCGATCCCGTCGAACATCCGGCCGAGGACCCGGGCGGTGTCCTTCACCGACTCCTTGTGCCCCATCTGGGAGGCCACGGGGTCGAGGTAGGTGGTGGACGCGCCCTGGTCGGCGGCGGCGACCTCGAAGGCGCAGCGGGTGCGGGTGGAGGTCTTCTCGAAGATCAGCGCGATGTTCCTGCCGCGCAGCCGCGGGACCTCCGTCCCGGCCTTCTTGGCCGCCTTCAGCTCGGCGGCGAGCGCGATCAGGCCGCGGAACTCCTCGGCGGTGAAGTCCAGCTCCTTGAGGAAGTGGCGGCCGATGAGGTTCGTGGCCATGAGGGCGCTCCTGCTCTCCGATGACGTGACCATGGAAGTCTATACGTTCATCGGCATTCTTATTCAATGAGGTCCGCTACACCTCCGGATCCCCTCCCCTACACCGCGTCCCGCTCCACCGGGCAGCTCATGCAGCGCGGGCCGCCACGGCCCCGGCCGAGTTCGCTGCCGGGGATCTCGATCACCTCGATGCCCTGCTTGCGCAGATGGGTGTTGGTGGTGACGTTCCGCTCGTACGCCACGACCACGCCCGGCTCCACGGCCAGCACGTTGCAGCCGTCGTCCCACTGCTCGCGCTCCGCCGCGTGCACGTCCTGCGTCGGGGTGAGCACCCGGATCTCGGTGAGCCCGAGGGCGGCCGCGATCGCGCTGTGCATCTGCTCCGGCGGGTGGTCGCTGACCTGCAGGGTCTGCGCCCCGGCGCCCGGCTCGATGGTGTACGAGCGGAGCATGCCGAGGCCCGCGTACTGGGTGAAGGTGTCCTTGTCGACCATCGTCATGACCGTGTCCAGGTGCATGAACGCCCGTCGCTTCGGCATGTCGAGCGCCACGATCGTACGGGCGGAGCCGGCCGCGAACATCCCGCGCGCCAGCATCTCGACGGCCTGCGGAGTGGTGCGCTCGCTCATGCCGATGAGCACCGCGCCGTTGCCGATGACGAGGACGTCGCCGCCCTCGATGGTGGACGGGTAGTCGGCCTGGCCCTCGGTCCAGTGGTGGAACGGTCCTGCTTCGGGGCCGGCGAAGAGCGGGTGGTGCTTGTAGATCGCCTCGAAGTGCACGGTCTCGCGCTGCCTGGCGGGCAGCCGCATCGCGTTGATCGCCACGCCGTCGTAGATCCAGGCGGAGGTGTCCCGGGTGAAGAGGTGGTTGGGCAGCGGGCCGAGGAGGAAGTCGTCCAGGTCCATGACGTGGAAGCGGACGGAGCTGGGCTCGGTGTGCCCCGCCAGGAACTCACGCTTCGTCATCCCGCCGATCAGCGCCTCGACCAGCTCGCCGGTGTCCATCGCGTCGAAGACGGCGCGCAGATGGTCGGTGGCGAGCGGGCCGTACTGCTTCTCGTCGAAGACCCGGTCCAGGACGAGCGCGCGCGCCTCGGGGATCTCCAGGGTCTCGCGCAGCAGGTCGCCGAAGAGGTGCACGGCGACGCCGCGGTCGCGCAGGACGTCGGCGAACCCGTCGTGCTCCTGGCGGGCCCGGCGGACCCAGAGCACATCGTCGAAGAGCAGAGCGTCCTTGTTGGACGGAGTGAGCCGCTTCAGTTCGAGGTCCGGGCGGTGCAGGATGACGCGGCGCAGCCGCCCGGTCTCGGAATCGACGTGGAATCCCATGGGCCCATCCTGGCCGAGCCGGGCGGCGAACCGCTATCGCACCGCGATCAGAACGATGACGAGCAGGAAGACGGCAAGCAGCCCTCCGATGAGGGCGAACACCAGGTTTCGGTCATCCCTGGGCAGAGGTTCGGCTTGATAGGGAGGTGGGGCCACCGGAGCGGGGGCGGGGGGTGCGGGCGGCGGTGGCGGCTGCGGGGGCGGAACGGGTGCGGAGGGGGCGGGTGGGGGCGGTGGTGCCTGGGCCGGTACGGGTGCCGGTGTCTTCCACGCCTGGGGCGGGCGGGCGTACGCCTCCCTGAGCAGGGCGAGCCAGACCGCCTCGGGCAGGCCCGGTTCCGGTTCCTCCAGGATCCGGGCGACGGCCGCGCGGCCGGCGGGCGCGGGCCCGTTGCCGAGCCGGGACAGCAGGGCCGCGAGGCGGGCCTCGGTCTCCGGTTCGTGCGCGTGGGGACGGACGGCCCAGCCGTACAGGGCGGCGGCGTTGGCCGCGCGGACGGCGTCGGACGGGGCCTCGGCGGTCACGAAGAGCTCCCGGGTGAGGACCGCGGTGCAGAACTCCCTGCGACGGTCGCGGTTCCAGTGCGGCAGGCGGCGAGCCGCCTCGGCCAGGAGGAGGCTCGTGGTCCGGTACGGCAGCCGGTGGCTGTACACGGTCTCGACCAGTTCGTCGTCCCCGATCCGCGGCACGGCGGCCGGGACGCGCGGGTCGTCCGGGTACTCGATGACGAGCCGCAGCGCCTTGGCGTCCCCGCGCACCGAGCGCCCCCGCACACCGCGCTTCGCCGCGGGCGCACCCCACTCGGCCTCGGCCCGCGGCACCCCGCTCGCGAACGGCCCGGCGGCGGGGGCGGCTCCCTGCGGCGACGCCTTCGCGGGCACCGCGTACCCGTCCCCGTACCGCGCCCCGGCGGGGACGGCGGCCCCGGGCGCGGAGGCGTACGCGTAGGGGGTCTGGGCCGGAGCCGGTTCCCGCACGCGGGCGAGGTCTCCAACGTCGCTCGGTGCCGCCTGCGCCGGCCGGGTGCCGGAGCCGTACGGATCCGGGCGCCCGGCCGCGCCGGAGTAGGGGTCCGGGCGCTCGGGCGTGCCGCTGTACGGGTCCGGGCGCCCGGGCGTGCCGGTGTACTCGTCCGGCCGCTCGGCCGTACCCGCGTACAGGTCATGCCGCTCGGCGCGGGCCTCATACGGATCCGTGCGCTCGGCCGTGCCGGAGTACGCCTCCGACCGCTCGGCGCGGGCCGGGTTCGCGTCCCGTCGCTCGGCGTCACGCGCGTACGGCTCGGGCGGCTCGTCCCGGCTCCGGTCCGGCTGCTCGCCGCAGCGCGGGTAGGGATCCGGCTGCCCGTCCCCGGCCGCGTACGGAGCCTGCTTCTCGCCTCGGGTGTGCGACCCCGATCGCTCGCCGCCCCTCGGGTGCTCCCGCGGGGACGGGTGGGCCGGGGTCAGGGAGAGGAGGGCGCGGGTGGCCGTGTCCAGGAGGGGGGCGCGGCGTTCCGCCGCCACGATGGCCAGTGCCTCGGCGACCTCGAACTCGGCGCCGTCGCCGCGTTCCAGGCCGTCGAGATGGCGGGCCACCAGGCCCCGGGCCACCGAGGCCGCGCGGTCGTCGAGGAGTTCCAGCGGGTCGGTGCGGCGGCGGTCCGTGCTGCGCGTCGCCGCTCCCGCCCAGCGGCCGACGAACACGTACCGCAGGTTGGGCAGTTCGGCGGTGTCGTGGGTGGCGAAGGTCCACGGCCACGGCACGGCCCTGCCGAAGATCCCGTGCAGCCCGAACAGCACCCCGCAGGCCCCCGCCCCACCGCTCCGGTCGAGGAGCGTGAACCGGCCGTCCGGGTGCCGCAGCAACTCCGCCACCGCGCCGGCGAGTTCGTCACGGTGCCGGGCGAGCCCGGCCGTGAGCCGCTCCTGGCCGACCACCGCGGAGCGGATCAACTCGGCCTCCGGCACCCGGTCGAGCGTGCCGCGCACCCGCGCGAGCGGCAGTTCCGCCGCGCCCGACCAGTCCCAGGCGTGCAGGCCCAGACACGTGTCGGGGTCGAGCACCTCGCTGGTGCCGGCCAGGACGTGGCAGACCGTACCGGCCCGGCCGCCGGCCTCCTGGACGGGAGCCCGGCGCACCAGCACCACCCGCCCGCCCGCGTCCTCGACGCGGACCAGCGCCGGCCGCGTCTCCTCTCCCCCGGCGTCCCCGCCGGCCCGCAGCATCGCGCCGGTGATCCGGAAGACCGTCTCGACCTGCTCGCGCGAGCCGGACCAGGCCACCGGCCCGAAGCCGGTCGTGCCGGAGGCGTTCTCGGCGTCCCAGCGGAAGACGATCTGGTCGACCCATTTCTCCGGACGGGCCATCAGAATCCCACCTCTCTCGACTCCGTACCCGGCAGCAGCCCGCACATGGCGAAGACGGACAGCAGCGGCGCGAGCACCCGTCGCGGCCGGGCTCCGTGCGGGAACCGGTCGTCCTTCGCCCGGCCGCCGGTGGCGGCGACGAAGTGCAGGGTGCAGCGCGCGCAGTCGTCGAACGGTTTGAGCCAGGCGGAGCTGGCGTGGTGCGCCAGGAACGCGTACGCGTCCCGGCTCTCCTCGCGGACCGCCGCCGCGTCGAAGCGGGCCGGCAGGGCCCGCCCCAGCCAGCGGTCGACGGTCGGTTCGAAGCGCACGAGGTCGCTCTTGTTGACGGCGAGGGCCGCCGGGGCGGTGACGTGTCCGCCGGTGCGGGGCACGCGGTTGAGGACGGTGGCGAACGCCTCGTCGCCGAGGTCGCGCAGCGGCAGCCGCTGCTCGGCGCGGACCGGGTCGAGCGAGGGCAGCCCGAGCGCCCGCAGGGGGTCCAGGACGAAGACGAAGGCGTCGACGCCCATCAGGAACCGTGTCACCTCGCCGTCCTGGGCGAGGTCCTCGCCGGCGAGGTCGAAGAACACGACCGGCCGCGGCATCGTGCCGGGCGCGGAGACCAGCAGCCCGTCCGCGAAGCGGGCGAAGGTCTGCTGGCCGGTACGGGCGAGCTGCCGGCCCTGCTGGAGGTGCTGCACGCGGTCGCGCAGAAAGGTGCGGTGGTCCTCGGGGTTGAGCGGCAGGCACTTCAGCCCGTACGGCTCCAGACCGCCCTGCTCGACCTCGCCGAGCATCGCGGCCAGCAGGTGCGTCTTGCCGACGGAGGAGCTGCCCACGAGGGCGATCGACAGGGGTTCGCCGTTGGTGAGGTACGGGACGGGCAGCTCGTGCGCCTGCTCGCCGTCGGCGTGCGGGCAGCGGTGGTACGCCTTGCGCAGCGCGTCCTGGCGGTGGGCGGGGCGGTGTTCGGCGCTCAGGTCGAGCGGGATGCGGTCGCCCTTGGCGTCGATGATGACGAGCAGGCTCTCGTCGTACTCGACGGGCAGCAGGCAGTGCGGGCACTGCCTGCCCCGGTCGGGGACGGGCGGGGCGGGCGGTCCGGCCGGCGGGTCGAAGGCGGAGTCCGCGGCGGGCCGGGGCGGCCGTGGGGCGGCCGGCGGGCCGCCGAACAGGCGCTCGCGCAGCGAACGGCGCGCGGGGGGTACCCATTCGAGTGCCTCCGCGCCGTCGTCGTCGGCCTGCTCGGGACCGAGCCCGGCCCGCCGGGCGCGCTTGCGGGCGAGCTGGGCGTCGAACTCGGCCCGGCGCGGGCCCAGCGCATCGGCGGCCGCGGCGGCGGTGACCAGCGGGTCGGCGACCGGGACGAGCCGCAGCAGTTCGGCGGGCGCGGCGCGGTCGGCGGCCCTCGGCGCGTACAGCCGGGCGCGGTCGAGGGGAGCGAGCCGGCGGAGGTCGGGAAGGTCGGCGGGCGGGCCGGTGCCGGCTCCGGCGCGGCCGGACACCACGTAGTACAGCACCTGCGCGACGGACCACAGGTCGTCGCGCGGGTCGGCCGTCCCACGGCCCTCGCGCTGCTCCGGCGCCGCCCAGGGGGCCGCGCCGAAGGGCTCGCGCGGGTCGCCGGAGCGCTGGGCCGCGTACGGCTCGGCGAGGCGGACGTGCCGGCCGTCCCAGCGGACGGTGTCGGGGGCGAGGGCCCGGTGGACGAGCCCGACATCCTCCAACAGCCGCACTGCGAGGGTGAGTTCCTCCATGACCTGGTGCTGCTGGTCGCCGCCGAGGGCGCCGGAGCAGGCGGTGAGGGGTTCGTCGCGGGACATGCGGTAGAGGAGGAAGGGCTCCGGCGCGTCGAGGTCGTAGCCGACGAGCCGGGTGAAGAGGTGCGCGTGCGCGCCGCCGCCGTGGCGGCGTTCGAGCGCGACCGAGGCGGCCGCCTCGCGCTCCAGGCCGGCGAAGGCGTGCGGGGCGCCGTGCGCGGAGACCGGGATGCGGTACTGGACCGCCGTCCGGCCCGCGTCTAGCCGTACCGGGCGCGCGAGCACGCCGGGGCGGCCGGGCGCGGGGCGGTCCGGGCCGAACGCGGGGGCGGGGACGCGGACGCGGGTCTCCTGCGGGGTCAGGAAGTCGAAGGAGGAGCCGGTTTCGGTGGTGCCGGGGGGCGGGCTGGGGGTGGGGCTGGGGGTGTTCACGGTGCTTCGCTCTCCTCTTCCCTGACCGTGCGCACCACGTCCGCGCGGAGCGGGACGAGGTGCACGACACCGGCGTGCCGGCCGCCCGGCGTCCACACGACGTCCTCGGCCGCGCCGAGCCGGCCGTCGCGCTGCTCGTCCCGTCCCGCGTCGCGGCGCATCGCCTCGGGCACGAACGCCACGCGGCGCACCGCGGACGGGTCCTGCGACAGCAGCCGCCGATGCTCCGGTCCGCAGAGGGGGACGGTCTGCTCGGCGTCCTCGGCCGTGACGAGCCGCGCGACGCGGTCGGTGGCCACGCCGGTGAGCCGGGCGGCGTCGGGGCGGTCGTGCGGGTCGGCGGCGTACCGGGGCGGGGAGGCGGCCGCGTCGCGCAGCAGCCGCTCGTGGGTGTCGTCGAGCAGCTGCCCCATCGGCGCGTCGAACGCGTCCCCGGTGACGCCCGCGGGGTCCCGCTCGAGCCCGGCCCAACAGCCGTCGAGGACGAGCACGGTGCCCTGCACCAGGTCGTCGACGAGCGTGTCGAGCAGGGCGGGCCCCCCGTCCCCGAGCTGCCGCTCCAGCCAGGAGGGCAGCGTGTCGGCGTGGAGGGGACGGCGGGGGTGGGGGACGGTGGGGTGAGGTGGGGTGGGGCCGTCGGGCGGGCCGTCGATCCGTCCGTCCGTGCGGTCGGAGGCAGTCCCGGGCGACGACCAGGTGTCGCCGGACGGCTCGTCCCAGGCGTCCGCGGAGCCGTCGGACCACGCGTCCGCGGCGTCGTCCCAGTCGGTCCAGTCGTCCCAGGAGTCGGACGCCCCAGGGGGCTTCTCGGCGGTGGGGGCGGAAGGGGCGGTGGTCCATGGGCGGTTGTGGTCGTCCGCCGTGCGGGCCAGGCGGCGCAGCAGGTGCGCCAGCGTGCCCGACGCGTCCGAGCAGTGGTGGCGCACCTCCGCGAACAGCCAGTCGTGGACGGCCGTTTCGGCGACCAGGGCCTGGACGTCGCGGGTGATCCGGCCCGCGTACTCGGCGTCCGTACGGGTCCACCAGTCGTCGACGCCCCGGCTCCAGTCGCGCACGGCGAGCAGCAGGATGGTCAGGACCCCGACGAGCAGTCCGGCCGCTCCCGCCCAGGCGGGCGGACCGAGGAACTGGCCGGTCGCCGCCCCCGCGAGGCCGCCGAGGACGCCCCCGAACAGGCGGGGCGCCGCCCCGGTGGAGCCGCCGCCGTCGAGCCGTCCGCCGGGCGAGCGGCTGGGCCTGCGGCGCAGCACCAGCACGGCGAGTCCGGCGGCGAGGAGCCCCGCGACCGGGCCGAGGCCCCAGCCGAGCAGCGGCCAGAGCCCGGCCAGGTAGGCGAGTACGCCGGTGACCACGGCGGCGACCGGACGCGAGCCGCCCGCCGTGAACGGCACGGGCCGCGCCAGGTGCCGCAGGTAGCCGGGGTCGCAGAGCTCGTCGAGCCGCGCCAGCCGGGCGGCGCTGCCCGCCGGTGCCGAGCGGGCGGAGAGCGCGGCGAGCCGCGCGGCGACCGAACGCAGCGGCAGCGGGCGGGCGACCAGCGCCTCGGTGTGGTCGCGCAGGCCGGGCACGACCCCGGCGCGGGTGACCTCCGGCGGGAGTTCGGGCAGGGCGATGCCGAACTCCTGGATCCGGGCGCGGTGTTCGGCGGTCAGCCGCGGACCGCTCGCGGCGGTGAAGGCGTCCGCGACGGTGTTCCGGAACCGGGTCAGCGCCTCGGCGAGCCGCTCCAGGCCGCCGGGCAGGTCGGGGGCGCGGGACACGCCGGTGAACAGCCCGGCCGGGCCGCGGATCTGCTCGCAGTCCGCGACGACGTCGGCGAGCGCGGCCACGCAGTCCCGCAGCCGCGCCCCGGCCCGGCCGCCGGCCGGCAGCCAGTCGTGGCCGGCCAGGCTCGCGGGCAGCGAGTCGTCGAGCAGCGGGGCGAGTGCGGGGGGCGGCGGCTCGCCGCCGCCCTGGGCGGGCGCGTCCGGTCCGGCGAGGCGCTCCAGCGCCTGGCGCCAGACACGGGCCCTGGCCTCGTCGGTGAGGTCGTGCTCCAGGAGCCGTACGGAGGGGACGGCGACGCCGTGCACGACGCCGCCGAGGGCCCGGAGCAGGGCGTCGAAGACGTCCGGCGGGGCGAGGACGTCGACCAGCGGGCGCAGCGCCGCGTCGGGGTCGCCGGCGCGGTTGCCGCCCCCGTGCGGGTCGAGCAGCCAGAGCACGCCGGCGTTCGTCGGGCGCAGGGTGAGCGAACGGCGCAGCGTCCGCTCGCCGTTCGCCCCGACGGCGAGGCAGACGATCCGGGCGGGGCCGTAGGAGGACAGCTGCTCGTACTCACGCTGGTGGGCGACGATCCGGTCCGCGTCGTCGACGACGATGAACCGCCGGTCACGGCCGGGCTGAGGGACGTCGAGGGCCGCCTGGACGTCCGCCGCGGGATCCCTGAGGTCCAGGCATACGGCGTGCCCGGGCGGGGTGTGAACGATCACGCGTCCTCCCCGTCCGTCGACCAGGGGTACCGCTCGCTCTCCGGCTCGTCGGCCTCGTGCCGCCGCCGACCGGTGGCCCCGTCGGCCTCCTCGAAGCCGTCCCGCCGCGCACGGAACCCACCCTCGTACGCCCCGTCCTCACCGGCCCGCTCGTCGTCCCCTCGGCGACGCCCGTCATTGCCACTCGCACGGAAACCGTCCTCGTCCCGACCGGCTTCGCCGAACCCACGCCGAGCCCCGTCCTCCTCCCCACGACCACGCCCGTCACCGCCGGCCGCACGGAAACCGTCCTCATCCCGACCGGCTTCGCCGAACCCACGCCGAGCCCCGTCCTCCTCCCCACGACCACGCCCGTCACCGCCGGCCGCACGGAAACCGTCCTCATCCCGACCGGCTTCGCCGAACCCACGCCGAGCCCCGTCCTCCTCCCCACGACCACGCCCGTCACCGCCGCTCGCACGGAAACCGTCCTCATCCCGACCGGCTTCGCCGAACCCACGCCGAGCCCCGTCCTCCTCCCCACGACCACGCCCGTCACCGCCGGCCGCACGGAAACCGTCCTCGTCCCGACCGGCTTCGCCGAACCCACGCCGAGCCCGGTCCTCCTCTCCTCCGCCGCGCGGCTCACCGCCTGCTCCGCGGAACCCTCTGTCCTCCTCGCGGACTTCGCCGAACCCGCGCCGCGCGCGGTCCTCCTCCCGGCTGCGTCCGCCGTCCGTGCGCCCGTACTCCGCGTCCCGCCGTGCACCGGCACGGGACCGTTCGGCGGCGTCGTCGTCCCGCTCACGCCGTCCTCGTTCCTCGTCCCACCGGCCGCGCTCGTCGTACCGGCGGTCGCGGTCCTCGTCCCAACGGCCCCGGTCCTCCTCCCGTCGCCCCGCCGGGTCCTCGCGGCGGGTGCGTTCGTCCTCGCGCTGGCGCGGGACCCGGCGGTCGTAGTCGTCCGGTTCCGCGTCGTGGCGGGGGCGGCGGGGGCGTTCCTGGGAGGGGTCGGGGGCGTGGCGGTCGTACAGGGCGCGGAGGGTCGGGCGGGTGGCCTTCGCGCCGCCGGAGAAGCGCATGTCCAGGGCTCCCGGCACGGTCTGTTCCCAGAAGCGGCGCAGGGGGGCCAGCCACTCCTGGTCGTCCGGGTCGTACTCCAGGGCGAGTTCGTCGAGGAGCCGCAGTTGGCGCGGGAGCACCTTCTCGACGAAGTACGCGAACAGCGGCGACGGGGCGATCGGGGTCGTCGACAGGCCCGTCGGCAGCGTCCGCATCAGGCGTTCGCAGAAGTCCTCGATGATCTGGCCCTCGTCGAGCAGCGCCCAGCGCTCGTACTCGCGCAGCAGCCCGGCCCAGCTGGACAGGGAGCCGTCGAAGCCCTCCAGGCGCAGCGACATGGTCGCGGACTCGCCGTCCTGGAGTCGGATGCGGACCACGTCCGGCGATTCCGCCGGGCCCTCGATCTCGAGGCGGCCGTTCCACATCGCGCAGAGCAGCCGGTGCAGGATCCGCTGCCGGTCCTCCTCGGTGCTGACCAGCCAGTCGTCCTGGTGGCCGAGCCGCTGCCGCCAGTGCAGGAAGTCGTCCTCGCCCGCCGACTCCCGTGCCTCGGACCAGATCTTGAGGACACCGCGGACCTCGGAGATGTCGGTCAGGTTCATGCCGCTGCGGAAGAGGACGACCGTGATCGACTCGGTGTCGACCGCCCGGTACTCCTGGGCGGCCCGCGCCGGCAGGTTGAGCTCCTGGGCGAGATGGTTCGACGCCCGGTTGTCGGCCTCGGTCGCCGGGTGGACGATGAGGATCTTCATCGGCCCGCTGCCGTCGGGCGTGAAGCCCACCGGCAGCAGCCCGGCGAGCCGGGAGCGGAACTGCTCCAGCCAGCGCGGGTCGACCTTCGACTCGGCGGACTCGTCGCCGGCCGCGGCCCGCAGCAGCAGGCCCATCGAGGGCAGCAACGGCCGGGAGAAGCGGTCCTCGTTGGCCTCGCCGAAGAGCTTCTTCACGCGCTGCTCGACGACCTGCTTGATCTCCTTGACCGCCGCTCCGGGCGAGCGCCGCACCGCGTCGAGGGCGCGCAGCCAGTCCTCGGTGCGCAGCATCCGGTCGAGGAGCCCGGCGGCGTCGGTGTTCTCCGGCAGGCCCTCGCTCTGCACCAGCCGGTCGAGGACGTCGTCGTAGAACGCGCGCAGGCTGTTCTGCGGCGGCAGCAGGTACGCGATGCCGGTGCGGTCGTCGCGGTACAGCTCGCGGCGCCGGTCGGCGAACAGCTTGCCCTCGTCCTGCTCATGGGCGCGCAGCACCTTGGTGAGCTCGGCGAGTTCGGCGGTGACGCGGGTGAGCGGGGGCCGCCACTGGCTCTCGCCGGTCTGCCAGCCGCGGTGCCACAGCGCGTTGGCGCGCCAGCGGTACCAGGCGTCCTGCTCGGCGAGCGCCTCCTGGACGTCGGGGTCGTTCCACCGGGCGGGCACGATCCCGCCGACGCCGCCCTTGATGCGCGGGATGTGCGGGGCGGCGACCTGGATGTGCGGCGGGCGCTCGGGGTCGTTCCTGCGGTTGTCGAGCATGCCGGTGAAGCCGGCCCGGCCGATGCGGTTCGGGTGCCCGGGCAGACCGGCGAGGACCGACTCGAGCTGGAACGGGTCGATCCGGGCGAGGAGTTCGCGTGCCCCGGTGCCGGGCTTGAAGTCCTCGGTGAGCCGCGGGATGTCGCGGGCGAGCTCCCGCTCCAGCCGCTGCAGGGCGTCCTGCATGTCGCCGATCCGGTCGCGCAGGGCCTGGCTGATGGCTCTGGCGCCTTTGGGAAGCTGCTCGGGAGGCTCGATGTCGGGGGCCTCGCGGGTCCAGAGCCGGCCGACGCCGGAGCGGCCGAAGAGGTCCTGGACCTGTTCGGCGGCGTCGGCGGCGGGCCGCCGGGCCCGTTCGGTCATGCCGCGGACGGCCTGGGCGAGCAGCCGTGCGGCGACGATCTCGGCGAGGTCGTCGACCGGGACGGTGAGGGAGGCGGCGAGGCTGGTCGACATGCCGCGGTAGCCGATGCCCGAGCGGGCGGGCGTGGAGCGCTCGACGCTCTTGTTGATGAAGCTCGCGGCGAAGGACTGATAGTCGTCGTCGGCGCGGGCGGCGGCCCCGCTGTCCTCGCTGAGTTCGGTGCCGACGAGGGACATCACCATCGCGGTGATGGAGCGGCGCAGGTCCTCGGTGCGGATGACGGCCGGCTTGGAGAACAGGAACGCCGTCTGGACGGTGGAGGGCCGCAGCGCGACGACCCCGTCGCCGGGGTAGTGGACGCTGATCCGGCCGCGTTGCTCGACGTCGCCGACCTCGGCGAGGGCGTCCGGCACGTTCTGGTCGTCGACGAGGCGGGACAGGTCCACCAGGGCGCGGGCGGAGTTCAGTTCGGCCTCGCGGCCGCCGCCGGCCTCGGGTGGGAAGGCGGACGGCATGACGACCAGCGGGTAGATCTTCACGCCGGGCACCTTGGACTTGCGGAACTCGTGCCCGATGAGGTGGATGAAGTCGTAGAAGATGCCGGCGCCGGTGCCGCCGGCGACGGAGAAGGCGACGAAGACGTCGCAGCCGCGGATCCGGCCGCCGCCGACCCGCTGCAGGTCGCCGGCCGAGTTGCCGATCGCGCCGATGGCCTCGCGCAGTTGCCGCAGCACCGGCTCGAGGCCGGTGCGCATGGTGGCGAACAGGGCGGCCCGGCCGACGGTCGGCAGCTGCCCGGCCCCGTTGTGCAGCGGGGCGACGCGGGGCTGGCGGGCCTGTGGCGGGAGCCAGGTACGGGTCTCCTCGTGCAGCGCGACCCGGAGCATCCGGGTCACCTCGGGCGAGCTGTCGTACTCGGTGGGCAGCAGGTCGCGGACCATGCGGGAGGTCCGCGCGTACGCGGCGCCCTCGGCGCCCTTGGCGCGGAACTGCGGCTGGCGCAGCAGCTCGGCCTCGCTGAAGTCCGCGTACACGAACTGCAGGCAGTCGGGCAGCTGGAACGGCAGCCGGCGGCCGCCGTCGACGAGCGCGGTGCCGTCGGGGCCGCACAGTTCGCGCCGCAGTCCGCGCTCCAGCTCGCTGCCGATGCGCCCGCCGGTGCCGCCCAGGCCGACGAAGAGCATGGGCTGGTAGATCTTCATGTCGTCTCCCCCTGGAGCGCGTGCTGGTGCGTGGTGCGGGTGCGGTGATGGCTCGGTCGTGTCAGAAGTCGGGGTCCCATGTGCCCGCTCCCGCCGGGTGCTCGTCGGTCCGGGGAGGGGTGCGTCCCGGCTCGCGGTCGTCGCGGCCGCCGGACGACCGGTCGCGGTCCCGGTCGCCCGTACGGTCCCGGTCGCCGTTTCCGGGGCGGGTCCAGCCGCCGCGCGGGTCCCGCGGGCCGGGCGGGCGGCCGCGGCGGCCGAGGCCGGTGAGCAGCCCGAGCAGCCGGGACGGTCCGGAGGCGGTGGTACGGCGGCCGGCGGGCCGTACGCCCTGGACGACCAGGGTGCAGTCGTCGCCGAGGTCGACGGGGTCGCCCGCGCGGACCGCGGTGTCCCGGCCGCGGTGGGCGCGGAGCAGGAGTTCGCCGCCGCCGGTGCGGCGCAGCCGGTGCGCCCCGGCCGCGCCGGAGCGGGAGCGGCGCAGGGTGGGTGCGGCCCCGCCGACGTCGTCGACGGTGAACCAGTACTCGCCCCCGGCACTCTGGCCCGCGTGGATCGTCCGGCTGTCGAGTTCGCGTCCGTCGCGGGAGAGGACCAGCCGCAGTCCGGTGAGGTCGCGGCGCCGGCGGCGGGCGGCGATCCGTACGCCGAGGAACGCGCCGAGCAGCAGCAGGACGGCCACGCCGCCGAGCACCGCGCCCCACCACTTCTCCCACCAGGTCGGCGGGGCCTCGACGCGTACCTCCAGGAAGGCGGTGTCGAGCGTGCGGCCGTCGTCGTCGGCGTCCAGCACGGCCACCTGGCCGCCGAGTTCGCCGACCGGGCTGCTGCCGGCGCCGACGGTCACGGTGAAGTCGACCTTCCGCTTGCCCGGCGGGGCGGTGACCGTGGCCGGTTCGACGCGGAGTTCGACGCCGGGCGCGATGTCCTCGAGGGCGAGCCGCAGGGTGTGCGGGGCGGTGTCGTTGTTGGTGAGGTCGAGGGTGCCCCGGAGGGTGTCGCCGGGGTGCACGGCGGCACGGTCGACGGTGAGGCCGGCGGTGACCTGCGGGGTGCCCTGGGTCGTCCGGGCGTGCAGCGGGCGGAGGTCGGAGGTGACGCCGGGCGCGCTCATCAGGGTGGTGAGCTCCAGATCGCCGTTCGCGCCCGCCGGGACGGTGACAAAGCCGGTGTAGCGGACGTCGCCGGCCTTCCGGTCGGCGCCCTTGCCGTCGTCGGCGAGCGGAACGGTGACCGGCGCGAAGCCGTCCCCGGCCAGCCTGGCCCGGACCTCGATGCCGGAGAGCTGGCCGGGGTCGGTGATGACGACGCCGCGCCGGGTCTGCATCCGCACCTCGATCACGGCCTTCTCGCCGGCCCGCGGCGAGGCCGGGTCGAGGGTGACGGCGGACCGGAGCTTGCCCTGCCAGATGGCGCTGACCCCGACCTCGCGGTCGCGGTGGCCCTCGGGGGCCTCGATGTGCACCCGCCACCTGCCGGGCAGCGGGTTGGTGACCCGCAGGGCCTCGACCGGTCCGTCCTGGCCGCTGAGTTCGAAGGAGGAGCCGTCGAACGTGTCGCGCACGGGCACCTTGCGGCCCAGCGGGTCGAAGTAGGTGACGGTGACCTTCGGGTCGTGCTTGGCGACGGTGAGGGAGCCGTCGGTGGCGATCGGCGGGATGGTCACGGTCAGGTCGGCGGGCGGCCGGCCGGTGTCGCCGGGGGCGAACTGCGCGCAGCGGGCGTGGGCGAAGGTCTCCTGGAGCGCCCGGTCGATGCCGGCGGAGGTCTTGAGGACGCGCATCTTCGGGCGGGTCTCGGGCCGGTCGGCGCAGCCGCCGGTGTACCCGCCGGCGGCCATGGCCCTGAGCGCGGCCCGGTCGATCTTCTCCCCGAAGCCGAGCGGCCAGATCTGTACGGACGCGGCGCGGGCGCGGGCGAGTTCGTCGGTGAGCCGCTTGGCGCCGTTGGCCTGACGGCTGGCGGGGTCGGAGCCGTACTCGGGGCTGCCGCTCACGTCGAGACGGCCGTCGGTGAGCAGGAAGACGACCTTGTGCGTGCCGGTGCGGCCGTCCTCGGTGAGCCGGGTGACGGCCTGGCGCAGCGCGGACGGGAAGTCGGTGCCGGGCCCGACGCGGGAGTCGCGCTTCGTCAGCTGCTGCACGCAGTCGCTGAGCCGCTGCCGGCCGGCCGCGTCGGCGACGGTCCGCGGGCAGACCTCCCGTACCGGCGACTGGCCGGGCTTCTCGGAACTGCCGAAGCCGA
Organism: Streptomyces solicamelliae; assembly: GCF_045348655.1. Taxonomy (NCBI): domain Bacteria; kingdom Bacillati; phylum Actinomycetota; class Actinomycetes; order Kitasatosporales; family Streptomycetaceae; genus Streptomyces; species Streptomyces solicamelliae. The sequence goes on along the minus strand of NZ_CP160404.1, from coordinate 5,550,188 downwards.
TGACGGTCGCCCGGGAGCGTTCGGATATCTCGCCCTGCGCGATCAGCGCGGCGGCCTCGACCTCGCGGGCGAGGTCCTCCGGCGCGAGGCTCTCGGACTGGTCGACGACGACGGCGAAGTCGACCGGGTCGGGGCCGTCGGCGGGGGCGGCCTGCCGCTGCGCCGCCGTGGGCGCCGCGCCGAGGGGTCCGGCGAGCTGGCCGGCGAGCGCGAGGAACGCGCCCGCGAGGGCCAGGGCGGCGGGCCTGAGTCTCCACTGCATCGTCGGTCTCACCACAGTTCGCTGAGAAGGGCCAGGAGCGCGCCGAGCACGAGGCAGCAGACGCCCGCACGCAGCCACTTGTACTTGGCGGCGAGCACGGAGCCGTGCACGCTCGCCTGGTCCAGGAGCCAGCCGGTGGCGTCCTCCCCGGACGCCCGCAGCCGGTCGAGGAGTTCGCCGGCCGGGGAGCCGGCGGCGAGATCGCGCAGCAGGGTGCGGTCGGCGTGCAGCCGGGTGCGCGGCAGGATCACGGAGACGAGCATCAGGATCCCGGCCGCCCACAGCAGCCCGCCGACGGTCAGCAGCCACAGGCCGGGTCCTGCGGTGGGCAGCGAGGCGCCGTCCCGGGAGAAGACGACGGCGAGGAAGGCGATGCCGCCGGAGAGCATGATCGCCGCCTTGGTGTCGGCGCGGCCTATGTCCTCGCGGACGGTGGTCAGCAGCCGCTCCGCCATGAAGCGCACGTCCTCGGCGCCGGGGCGGGCGGGGTCGGTGGCCGGTGTGGTGCTCATTCCTCGTCCCAGTCGTCGAAGTCCTCGCTGTGGCTGCGGCGGCCGGAGTCACGGTCACGGTCGCGCCGGCGGTCCCGGTCGCGTTCGGCGGAGGACTGGACGCGGGTGGGCTCGTAGACGTGCCCGTCCCGGTCGCGGTCCCGGTCTCGGTACGCGTCGTCGCCGTACGCGTCGTCCCCGCGCTCCTCGTCGTCCCAGGGCGGGCTGATCGGCTCCGGCCGACTGCCCTCGTCCAGCTCGCGGCGCGAACGCCCGCCGCTGCGGGGCGGGTTGAGGACATGTCCGGCCACGCCGCCGAGCACGGTCCCGGTGCTCTGCCGCAGGAACTCCAGGACCTGGTACATGGGTTCGCCGATGTCGTGGCGCTCCAGGACACCCGTGTCGAGCAGCCGGTTGAAGACGGCCAGGAAGTCCGCCTGCCCCTCGCGCTTCTCGTGCTGGAGCTCGCGGCGGATCTCCCACTGCTTGTCCGGGTTCATCGCCATGTGATGGGCGATCTCGGCCATGCTTCCGCGCCGGAACATCTCCTCCAGCTCGCGCGCCCGGTCCGCGATCAGCCGGCGATCCGCCTCCTCCTTGCGGCGGTTGGCCTCGGCGACCCGCTCGTGGGTCTGCATCGTGACGTCGATGGCGTCGCGCCGGAACACCTCCTCGCGGATGCCCTGGTCGAGGTCGACGAAGACCCGCACCCGGGTGCGCAGCCCGAGGTCGCGGCCGAGGGCGAGCCGTCCGGTGGCGATCTCGTCGCGTACGGCCTCGTCGGCGCGCTGCGCCTCGGTGAGCCGGAACCGGCGGGACACCGACCGCAGTCCGTCGAGCAGATCGTCGTGGAGCAGCTCGGCGACGTCCCGCACCTGCTGGGTGACGACGAGGTACGGGTCCTCGACCTCCCACTGGACGCGGGCGATGGCCTGGAAGAACACGCCGTCCCCGGCGGCGGGCAGGGCCAGCTCGAACTCGGTGACATGGCGGCCGAGCTGGACCTCGCCGTAGGTGTACGGGCTGCCGAGCAGGGGCTTGTTGGTGTCCTCGTGGCGGTCGGGCCAGACGATGCGGTGACCGCCGTTGCGGTACATGAGTACGGCGGCGATCTCGGCGCTTGTGCGCTTGAACGGCGGCTCGCAGAAGCCCTTGAGCGGGCCCAGGATGCGCTCGGCCTCGGACTGCCGGGCGGCGGAGTGCGGGGCGGGCGCGGCGTTCCGGTTCTGCCGTTGCTGCAGATTCCGGTTCCGGTTCGAATTCGAGTTCGGGTTGTTGCGGTTCTGGTTGTTCTGTCGCTGATTCTGATTGTTCTGGTTCTGGTTCTGGTTCTGCGCGTTGTTCTGGTTCTGGTTCTGCGCGCTCATCGCCGCGCCCCTTCCGTCACGGCGTCCCACATGTGGCCCGCCGCCGTCTTGTCGAGCGGCCGATCCCTGTCGCTGACCAGTTCCTTCAGCAGCCCGCGCAGCCGGTCGCGGTCGCGCCGGCTGACCGCGATCAGCGGCAGGAAGCCGCACACCGCGTCCAGCGCCTCCCCGTCCTTCGCCGCGCGCCGCACCAGGACGGCCATGGCGTCCAGTGCCGCCTCGCCGGAGCGGGCGGTGGACAGGGCCCGCCGGACCAGCTCGGCCAGCGCGGGCGCGAGGTCGGGCCGGGTCATGAGCAGGGCCACGAGGAGCGGCCGGGCGGCGTGCGGTTCGAGTGCGGGAACGTCGCGGAGGCCCCAGAGGTACGTGGTGCGCATGGTGAGGGTGTTGATCGTGGAGACGAGGACGAGATTGGCCAGGGTCATCCGTCCGTCGCCGAGCCAGTCGTGCATCCGCCGCACCACCGGCCCCGGCTCGCCGGAGGCGAGCAGCCGGATCACGCTGAACCCGGCCGAGCCGAGCACCTCGGTGTCGGTCGGCTCGCGGCCGCGCACCACGCGGGCGAGCGCGTCGAGCGAGCCGCTCACGGAGCCGGCGGCGAGCACATAGCCCTGGGTGAGCAGCGCGGACTCCAGCAGGGCGGCGTCGTCGCTCGCCGCCCAGTCCTTGAGGACGGAGACGACGGCGGGCCGGACCCGCGGGTTGCGGGCCGCCTCGGCGAGCGCGGTCGCGGCGGCCATCCGGGCGACCGGGCTGTCCATGGCGGCCATCGGGCCGATCAGTTCGCGGTAGCCGTGGATCCAGTCCCAGGAGCAGAGCACCCCGGCCGCGATCGAGGCCCGGACCCAGACCTCCGGCCGCGGGTCGTCGCACAGCGCCCGCAGCCAGCGGCAGACCGGGCCGCGCACGTTGTGGTAGCCGTGCCAGACCTCGCCGAGCACGGCGGTGGCCAGGGCCTTGCCCTGGAACCGGACGGCCAGCGTCGGGACCTTGGCGGTGCCGAGGTCGATCTCGCCGTCCTCCAGGACGGACCGGGCGAGCGCCGGACGGTTCTCGGTGTGACCGCCGAACAGCCGTCGCCCGGCGGCCTGTTCGGGGTCGAGGGTGACCGCGAACTCCCAGGCGAGGAGTTCCGCGGCCTCGGCGGTGATGCTGTACGCGGAGCGGTCGAAGACGGCGACGGCGATGCGGAAGGCGGCGGTGTTCAGCGCGGGCAGCGCCTCGGGCAGGCTGCCGGGGCGGTCGGCGCCGGCGAACCAGGCGCGCGCCTGGGCCCGGACGAAGGTGGCGCAGTCCTCGAGGAGCTGCTCGTGGCCGAGTTCGTCCTTCTGGTGCCGGGCCAGGTGGTCGGCGAGCCGGGCGGCCTCCCGCGGGCGTAACTCCTCCAGGCCGAGGGCGTCGGTGACCTCGGGGTCGGCGGCGAGCCGCAGCGCCCGCTCGAGGGCCTCGTCGGGTTCGCCGCGCAGCAGGACCCGCAGGTGGCGGTGGAGCACGTCGGCGGACGGCGGGGGCGGGCAGGTCACCCCGTACCGGCCGCGCGACAGCCGGTCGGCGAGGTCGCCGCTCTCGACGACCACGATGCCGTACGCCTCCTTGCGGCACAGCAGTTCGGCGAACCGGTCGAGGTGCAGCTCGGCGAGGCGGACCGGGGTGCGGTGCGGCTCGCGGCGTTCGCCGGAGCGGTCGCGGCGCGGTTCGGCGTCGCCGCGGCCGTCGTCGGAGGGCAGTCGCAGGAGGTGGCCGGTGCCCTCCTCCAGGGCCTCGGCGGTGATCTCGTCGACGGCGTGCCGTGGGTCCAGCCGGCTGACCTTGTCGTCGGTGAGCTCGGCGAGCAGGGCGAGCGCGGTGGACTCGCGGCCGCTGCCGGGTTCGCCGCACAGGACCAGGACCCGCTGGGCGCGCAGGAGTTCCTTCATCCGCTGGTAGCCGGCGACCTCGCAGTACACGTCGTCGAGGTGGGCGAGGGTCTCGCGGGGCACGGCGCCCTGGACGAAGTCGGCGGGGCCGCCGCCCCAGTTGATGAAGGTGTTGCCCTCGATGACCTGGCCGTCGCCGCCGATGGAGTACGTCCGGCCGGCGGCGAGGGCGTGCCGGGCGGCGCGGGCGGTGGCGGAGCCGCCGGTGCCGCCGGCGCCGTCGAGGGGGCTGCGGCCGGCCCGGTCGAAGGGGTTGGCCTCGGGCGGCGGGGCTTCGCCGCCATCCTTGGCCGAACCCTTGTCGGGGCCCTTGTCGGAGCCTTTCTCGGAGCTCTTCTCCGCGTTCTTGTCGGAGGCGTCTGCCGTGCCGCCTTCGGACTGCGGGGAGTCGTCCCTGCCGGAGTCGGGGCCCTGGACCTCGTCCTCGTCGCTCATGCGGGCTTCCCCTTGCCGTTCTGGCCGCCGTTCCTGACGATGCCGGCGACGTCGCCGTGGATCTCGTTGCCCTCGAACACGGCCAGGTCGCCGCCGACGTGGTACTGGCGGCCGCCGATGGGCTGCGGCGCGTTCTCCGGCGTCCTCGGTGGCGGTGGGCCGTCCCCCGTCGACGGTCCACCGCCGGTCTCGGATCCCGCGGGCAGCACCGCGCCGTGCTCGTCGAGCGGCGGCGCGGGCCTGCGGGGAATGTGGAACCAGGCGTTCTCGTCGGTCTCCTTGGAACGCACCCGGGCCGGCCGGTAGTGGCCCGGTTCCACGTAGCGGCCGCCTTCGGCGACCACGTTGTCGTACAGCCAGCCCGAGACCACGACGAGCAGGTCCGCCGTCGGTTCGGCGGTCATGATCTCCTTGGCGGTGGGGCTGTCGCACAGCCGGCAGGCCAGGTCCACGGCGCGGCCGACGAGTCCGCGGCCGTCGTCGAGGACGAGTCCGGCGTTCATGCCGACGCGCAGCCGGAGCCGCTGCTCGCGGCCGGCGTTGTACTCGCGCAGGCACTCGTAGAGCGTGTCGATCCAGCGGCCGACCATGAGCGTCGGCGGCATGTCGGGGCGGAGCGCGCCGAGGATGCCGTCGCCGCGGTCCTCCTGGTGGACGGTGCCGGGTTCGACGCCGACGGCGGCGTACGCCTCGCCGAACGCCTCGTACATGGCGGCGCGCAGCCGCCGCTTGGCGTCCATGCCCAGCGTCCCGGAACCCACGGCGTCCCCGAAGACGACGAGTCTGTGGAGGGCGCCGGCGCCGGCTTCCGTGCCCGTGAGGGCTCCCGCACTGCTCACTCGGATCTCTCCCTGTGTGCCGTGTCGCTGTGGTGACAGGTCCAGCCTGGCCGCGTCCGGCGGCCGGCGATGTAGCCGTTTACACACCCGGCGGGGTTTTCTCCGCCGGTCCGTCGGGTGCTGCTCCGTGGCCCTTCGCGGGCCCGGCCGACGGGGGCCGGCCGTCGCGGGCGAGGAGGAGCAGCAGGGGCATGTCGGTGACGATCACGCGCCGGTTGGCGGTGCGGACGACGTTCTGTTCGCGCAGCAGGCGCAGGGCCTTGGCGACCGCCTCGCGGGTGGCGCCGATGGCCGAGGCCAGGTCGTGCTGGGGCAGTGGCAGTTCCAGGACGGTGCCGGACTCGCCGCGCCGGCCGGCCCGTTGGGCGAGTTCGACGAGGCGGGCGGCGAGCCGCTGCAGGACGGTCTCGGAGGCCAGCGCGCGGCGTTCGACGTCGGCGCTGCGCAGCCGGGTCGAGAGCTGGCGCAGGACGAGCGCGGTGGCGTGCGGCCGGGCGCCGAGGAAGCGGCGGAACCGGTCGCCGGGGACGGCGACCGCCTCGACGCGGCCGAGGGCGGTGACGGTGGCGCTGCGGGGGCGCTGGTCGACGGCGGCCAGGTCGCCGGCGCCGCGCAGCGCGAGTATCAGCCGGGCGCCGCGCTCGGTCTCGACGGAGACGACGGACCAGCCGGAGAGCAGGGCGAGGACATGGGCGGTGGTGTCGCGTTCACGTATGAGCACCTCGCCGGGTTCGTAGTGGCGCGGCCGGCCCTCGGCGAGCAGGGCGGTGCGGTCGACGGGCGGCAGGGCGTCGAGGAACGGGCGGTCCTGGTCGAACAGGCTCATCCGTCACCTCGCCCCGTGCGGTTCCAGCAGGCCGGCGGCGGTGTCCGCGGGTATGCGGACAGAGCGCGGCCACTGGCGCCTCGTGTGTGTGGTCCCACCTCGGTCGCCGTGCGCAGTCACAGTGTTGACGCTGCGTCACGCAGTGGGGTGAAGAACGCTAGGCGGTGGCACAGATCCGCGCAACGAGCATGGGGGGCGCAGGGGAGCGCCGTGATCGGCGCCCCTGCGCCCCCCGTGGGACGTGGGGTTTCAGAGCCTCGGATCGACCGGTTCGGACTCCAGTGCCAGTACGGCGAACACGGCTTCGTGGATCCGCCAGAGCGGCTCCCCGGCGGCGAGCCGGTCGAGCGCCTCGAGGCCGAGGGCGTACTCGCGCAGGGCGAGCGAACGCTTGTGCCCCAGCGAGCGGTTGCGCAGCCGCTCCAGGTTCTCCGGACGGGTGTACTCCGGTCCGTAGATGATCCGCAGGTACTCGCGTCCGCGCACCTTGATGCCGGGCTGGACGAGCCCGCCCCTGGCGTCGCGGACGAGCGCGGCGAGCGGCTTGACGACCATGCCCTCGCCGCCGGCCTCGGTCAGCTCCCGCCACCAGTCGACGCCGGCCCGTACCGAGGTCTCGTCGCCGGTGTCGACGACGAGCCGGCGGGTGACCTGGAGCAGACCCGTCGGGTCGTGCTCGACCAGCCGGTCCAGCCAGGCCAGCTGCTCGTCGTGCGGCCGGTCGGCGAGCGAGCGGCCGCTGCCGGCGAGCAGCTGGAACGGCGCGAAGCGCACGCCGTCGAGCCCGTCGGTCGGCCAGCAGTAGCGCCGGTACGCCTCCGTGAACGCGGCCGCGTCCGCGGCCCGTTCGCGCTGCCGCCCGGCGAGGTCGCCGGTGTCCACGCCGCGCGCGGCGGCGGCCTCCAGGGCGGCAAGCGCCTCGGGGAACACCGCGCCGGAGGCGGCGCCGACGGCCGCGTACTGGCTGCGCAGCAGGCCGCCGGCCTTCAGCGACCAGGGCATCAGCTCGCCGTCGAGCAGCAGCCAGTCGCCCGCGCCGGAGGCGCTGTCGGACCCGGCGAGCTCCTCCCAGAGCCCGGCGGCGGTCACGGCGGCGCGCAGCCGCTCCAGGACCTGCTCGGTGACGGCCGGGTCGTCGAAGAACGGCCGTCCGGTGCGGGTGTGCAGCGCGCCGGTGGGGCCGTTCACCCCGAAGCGTTCGCGGGCGGCCTCGGCGTCCTTGCAGACAAGGGCGACGGCCCGGGAGCCCATGTGCTTCTCCTCGCACACGACCCTCTCGACGCCGTCCGCGCGGTACTGCGCGAACGCCTCGGCCGGGTGCTCCAGGTAGCCCTCCTCGCGGGAGGTGGCGGTGGGCGCCATGGTCGGCGGCAGGTAGGCGAGCAGCCGCGGATCGACGGCGAACCGGCTCATGACCTCGAGCGCGGCCGCCGCGTTCTCCTCGCGGACGTTGACGTTGCCGAGCTGCCGGGTCTCGACGATCCGGCGGCCGTGGACGTCGGCCAGGTCCAGCGGCCGGCCCTGGTGGCCGCCGGGAGCCTCGACGGCCAGCGGGCGGGCGGGCTCGTACCAGACCTTCTCGGCGGGCACGTCGACGAGTTCGCGCTCCGGCCAGCGCAGCGCGGTCATCTTCCCGCCGAACACCGCTCCGGTGTCCAGGCAGATGGTGTTGTTGATCCAGGTCGTGTGGGGCACGGGGGTGTGGCCGTACACCACGGTGGCGCGGCCGCGGTAGTCCTCGGCCCACGGGTAGCGCACGGGCAGCCCGAACTCGTCGGTCTCGCCGGTGGTGTCGCCGTACAGGGCGTGCGAGCGGACCCGGCCGGAGGTGCGGCCGTGGTACTTCTCGGGCAGCCCGGCGTGGCAGACCACGAGCCGGCCCTCGTCGAGGACGTAGTGGCTGACGAGTCCGTCGATGAAGGCGGCGACCTCGGCCCGGAACTCCTCGGGCTCCCGGCCGAGCTGCTCGATGGTCTCGGCGAGGCCGTGGGTCTCCTGGACCTTGCGGCCCTTGAGCCAGCGGCCCAGCTTGTTCTCGTGGTTGCCGGGGACACAGAGCGCGTCGCCGGCGGCGACCATGGACATCACGCGGCGCAGCACGCCGGGGCTGTCGGGGCCGCGGTCGACGAGGTCGCCGACGAACACGGCGGTCCGGCCCTCGGGGTGGTGTCCGTCGACATAGCCGAGCTTGGTGAGCAGGGTCTCCAGCTCGGAGCGGCAGCCGTGGATGTCGCCGACGATGTCGAACGGGCCGGTGAGGTGGCGCAGGTCGTTGTACCGCTTCTCCAGGACGACCCGGGCCTGTTCGGCCTCCTCGACGGTGCGCAGCACGTGCACCTTGCGGAAGCCCTCGCGCTCGAGGCCGCGCAGGGAGCGGTGGAGTTCGCGGCGGTGCCGCTGGACGACCTGCCGGGGCAGGTGGGCGCGGTCGGGCCGGCCGGCGTTGCGCTCGACGCACACGGACTCGGGCATGTCGAGGACGATCGCGATGGGCAGCACGTCGTGCTCGCGGGCGAGCTGGACGAGCTGGCGGCGGGACTCCTTCTGCACGCTGGTGGCGTCGACGACGGTGAGCCGGCCGGCCGCGAGCCTCTTGCCGGCGATGTAGTGCAGGACGTCGAAGGCGTCGCGGCTGGCGCTCTGGTCGTTCTCGTCGTCGGCGACGAGCCCGCGGCAGAAGTCCGAGGAGATGATCTCGGTGGGCTTGAAGTTCCGGCGGGCGAAGGTCGACTTGCCGGAACCGCTGGCGCCGACGAGCACGACGAGGGACAGGTCGGTGACGGGCAGGGTTCGGACGGAAGTGGTGCTGGTCATGCGGCCGGTTCCTCCTTCGTGGTCGTGGTGGTGGCCGGGGCGGCCGGGGCGGCGTTCTGGGTGAAGACGGCCATCTGGGTCGGCGGGCCGACCTCGGGGTCGTCGGGGCCGACGGGGGTGAACGCGACGCCGTAGCCGTACTGTCCGGCGACGCGGTCGGCCCAGGCACGGAACTCCTCGCGGTTCCACTCGAAGCGGTGGTCGCCGTGCCGGACGTGTCCGGCGGGCAGCGACTCCCAGCGCACGTTGTACTCGACGTTCGGCGTGGTCACGAGCACCGTCCGGGGCCGCGCCGAGCCGAACACCGCGTACTCCAGGGCGGGCAGCCGCTCCAGGTCGACGTGCTCGATCACCTCGCTGAGCACGGCCGCGTCGTAGCCGGTGAGCCGCTTGTCGGTGTACGCGAGCGAGCCCTGCATCAGCTTGACGCGCCCGGCCTGCCGCTCGCCCATCCGCTCCAGGCGGAGCCGGCGGGCGGCGACGGCCAGCGCCCGGGCGGACACGTCGAGGCCGACGATCTCCGTGAACCGGGCGTCCTTGAGCAGCGCCTGCACCAACTGGCCCTGTCCGCAGCCGAGATCGAGCACCCGGCTCGCCTCGGCCGCGCGCAGCGCGGCGAGGATCGCCTCCCGGCGCTGCTCGGCCAGCGGCACCGGTCGCTCCTCCGTGTCCGTCGTCTCGTCCACCGCGTTGTCGACGTCCTCGACCTCGAGGTCGTCGGCCTCGGCGAGCCGGACCAGTTCCAGTCGCTCCATGGCCTGCCGGGTCAGACCCCAGCGCCGCGACAGGTAGCGGCTGGTGATCAGCTTCTGCTCGGGGTGGCCGGCGAGCCAGCCGTCCCCGGCGCGCAGCAGCTTGTCCACCTCGTCGGGGGCGACCCAGTAGTGCTTGGCGTCGTCCAGGACCGGGAGCAGCACGTACAGCTGGCGCAGCGCCTCGGAGAGCCGCAGCTCCCCTTCGAGGACGAGCCGTACGTACCGGGAGTCGCCCCACTCGGGGAACGCGGCGTCCAGCGGCACCGGTTCGGCCGTGACCGAGTCCCAGCCCAGCGGCCCGAACAGCCGCCGCACCAGCTCGGCCCCGCCGCGGGCCGGCAGCGCCGGCACCTCGATCCGCAGCGGCAGCGGCTCCGCGGCCCGGTCCGGCCGCTGCTCGCACGTGCCGCGCAGCGCGGTCTTGAAGACGGAGCTGAGCGCGACCGCCAGCAGCGACGAGGCGGCGTAGGGCCGGTCGTTCACGTACTGCGCGAGCGCGGCGTCGGGTGCGCCGCCCCGGCCCTTACCGCGGCCGGCCCGGACCAGGGCCACCGGGTCGACCTCCAGGAGCAGCGCGGCCGTGCACCGCTCCGCGGTCGCCTCGGGGTACAGCACATGCGCCGTGCCGTGGGCGGTGGAGAACCGCTGGGCCTTGCCGGGATGCTTGTGCAGCAGAAAGCCGAGGTCGGTCGCGGGTCGCTGGGGAGTACCGGTGGTACTGATCGTCAGGAACACACGTCCGAGTATTCCCCTCCCTTCCTACTGCGACCAGGTATTTTCCACTTCGCCCGCCAGGGCGGCGATCCGGTCCGGACCGACCCTGCAGCAGCCTCCGATCAGCCGCGCCCCGGCCGCCGCCCACTGCCGTGCCCGCCCGGGATCGAACGTCCCGGCGCCCCGCCACGCGCGCTCCCGCGCGTCCCACACCTCCCCGCTGTTCGGATAGACCACGAGCGGCTTCCCGGTCACCCGGGCGGCCTGCTCCACCGCCGGCCCGACGTCGGCCGGCTCGCAGCAGTTCACCCCGACCGCCGTCACCTGCTCCACGCCCGCGGCGAGCGCGAACGCCTCCGCGAGCTCCTGCCCGGCGCGGGTCCGCCCGCCCGCGACGGTGTACGTCAGCCACACCGGCACCCCGCACCCGGACGCGGCCCGCAGCAGCGCCTCCGCCTCGTCGGCGTCCGGCACCGTCTCCAGCGCCAGCACGTCCGGCCCGGCGGCCGCCAGCGCCTCGATCCGCGGCCGGTGGAACCGTTCCAGCTCCCGCACGCTCAGCCCGTACCGCCCGCGGTACTCGCTGCCGTCCGCGAGCATCGCCCCGTACGGCCCCACCGACCCGGCCACCCACACCTCCCCGGCGGCCCGGTCGCCGGCCGCCCGGGCCAGCTCCACGCTCCGCGCCAGCAGCCGGGCCGCCTCCGCCCGGCCGATCCCCCGGTGCGCGAAGCCCTCGAAGGTGGCCTGGTAACTGGAGGTGATCAGGACCCGCGCACCCGCCCGTACATAGGCCGTGTGCGCGGCCTCGATCTGCTCCGGCCCGTCGGCGAGCAGCCGCGCGGACCACAGCGCGTCGGACAGGTCGCAGCCCTGCGCCTCCAACTGGTTGGAGAGCCCGCCGTCGAGGACGAGGACCTCCTCGGCGAGCGCGTCGGCCAGTGCGCGGACGGGTCGCACCGGCTCAGCCCAGCTGGGTCTGGACCTGGGCGGAGATCAGCTCCAGGTGGTCCAGGTCGGCCAGGTCCAGGACCTGGAGGTAGATCCGGGACGAGCCGATCGCGCCGTACCGGCCGATCTTGTCCACCACCTCGGCGGGCGTGCCCGCGAGCCCGTTCGCCTTCAGCTCCTCCACCTCGCGTCCGATCGCCGCGGCCCGGCGGGCGACCTCCGCGTCGTCCTTGCCGACGCAGACCACCAGGGCGTTGGAGTACACCAGGTCGCCCGCGGGACGGCCCGCTTCCTGCGCCGCGGCCCGTACCCGGCCGAACTGCCGCTCGCTGTCCTCGATCGAGCCGAACGGGATGTTGAACTCGTCGGCGTACCGGGCGGCCAGCCGCGGGGTGCGGCTGGCGCCGTGGCCGCCGATGAGCACCGGGACCTTCGCCTGCGCCGGCTTGGGCAGCGCGGGCGAGTCGGTGAGCCGGTAGTACGTGCCCTCGTACGAGAACGTCTTGCCGATCTCGGTCTCCCACAGTCCGGTGACGATCGCCAGCTGCTCCTCCAGCCGGCCGAACTTCTCCTTGGGGAACGGGATGCCGTACGCCTCGTGCTCCTCCTCGAACCAGCCCGCGCCCAGGCCCAGTTCGATCCGGCCGCCGGACATCCGGTCCACCTGCGCGACCTGGATGGCCAGGACGCCGGGGAGCCGGAAGGTGCCGGCGGTCATCAGCGTGCCGAGCCGGATCCGCTTGGTCTCGCGGGCCAGTCCGGCCAGGGTGATCCAGGCGTCGGTCGGACCGGGCAGCCCGTCCCCGGAACCCATCCGGAGATAGTGGTCCGAGCGGAAGAAGGCGTCGAAGCCGAGGTCCTCGGTGGCCCTGGCGACGGTGAGAAGGGTGTCGTAGTCGGCCCCCTGCTGGGGCTCGGTGAAGATTCGAAGATCCATGCCTCCATCCTGCACGCGTCGGCGCCGGGCCGCCCCGTGTCGCCGCGCGCGCGTCAACCTCTCCGTCAGCGGCCGGCCCGCCGCGGCTCGGTCGGGTGAATATCCGACCACCTGGCGGGCCGCGTCCGGCCCGGCCAGTGACCCTCCGCAGTCGCCCGTCGTTGGCTCGGGCGGAGCCGGACCGCCCGGCCCGCGTGCCGGCGGCCGCTGCCGGCGCGTCGTCATTTCCTGTGGCCTTCCCCCTGGTGGGAAGGCCTGCGCCGAGGAGGCAGTCATGTCCCAGGAAGCCGTGCCCGACCGGGCGACGCCACCGCACTTGGTGCAGCAGACCGCGCAGTCGATGCAGCAGTCCGTGCCCGAGCAGAAGAGCGGCGGCGCCCCCAAAGGTCTGCTGCAGCAGATGGAGGAGCTGATGGCCGCGCTCAACGCCGATCTGAACCGGCTCGACGCCGAACTGCAGTCCTCGGCCGACCGCACTCCGGCGCCGGCCGACGACGACACCCGCTGACCGGGGCGCCGCCGCCACGGTCGTCACGGTCCCGCCGGCGAGTCCGCCGGGTCGGCGCGGCCCCGTGCCGCATCGGGCGGCCTGCCGCGCTCCCGCACAGTGAGCCTTCGCAGCATGCCGCGCACCCGGTCGTTGGACTCGTCGGCGGCGTCGATCGCCTCGATGCACTGCCAGTAGAGCCCTTCCTCGTCGGTGTCGCAGGCGACCCCGACGAGGGCGATGCCGACCTCCCCGAGCAGCGCGCTCAGCGCGTTCAACACCGTGCGCACATCCGTCACTTCGGACAGCCGGTCGGCACGCGGGGTCCCGGTGCGCAGCACCGTCTGGTCCAGGACTCCGCGTCCGCCGCCGATCTCGCTCAGCGCCCGTGCCTCGCCGCGCAGCTCCAGCGGTCCGCGGACCGCGAGATGACTGCCGATCGCCTGGGCGAGGGCCTGGGCCTGCCAGGCCTCCGCCACGATGTCCAGGGCCGCACGGCTCTGCGCCAGTGCGTGCCGCCCCGCTGAGATCAGTCGCTCCGCTTCCATGGACGCCGCCCCCGTTCGTACGACTTACTGCTCACTGAGTCCACTACCCAGCGTGAGGGCGTACGAGCACAAAAGCCAGAGGAATTCGGAAATCTGTGGACAGGAAGCTCGATCGGCGAAACCGGCTCACTCCGAAGAGTGACTGTCCTCCCCCGTGACGGGGCGCGCGCCCCCTGCCGGGCGCCGTCCGGCCGGGAAACGCACCTCGTTCCGGTCGATCTTGGCCGCCAGCGCGGCCAGCACATCGACGCCCAACACCTCGCAGAACTGCAGCAGATACGCCAGCACATCGGCGACCTCGTCCTCCACACGGTGCGCCGAATCCGCGTCCTCCATCACCCGCGCCGCCTGCTCCGGCGTCAGCCACTGGAAGATCTCCAGGAGTTCGGCCGCCTCCACGCTCAGCGCCGCCGCCAGGTTCTTCGGCGTGTGGTACGGCTCCCAGCCCCTCGCCTGCGCGAACTCGGCCAGCCTCCGCTGCAGTCCCGCCACATCCAGTTCTTCCGTCACGCCCCCAGGTCTACCACCGTGACGCCCGGCAGCTCCCGCGCCCGGGCCGCCGTCGCCGCCCCCGCCGTCCCCACCAGCCGCAGATGCCCGCCGGCGCAGATCTCGGCGGCCAGCGCGAGCAGTTCGCCGGTCTGCCGCGGATCCATCCCGCGGTCGAAGCCGTCGGCGAGCACGGTCAGACTCTGCAGCGCGTCCGGCACCTCGGCCACCTGGTCCACCGCGAACACCCCCGGCCCCGTCAACAGCACCGACGCGAGAGCCAGGTAGCGGAGTTCCCCCTCACCCAGGCGTTCCAGGGGGGTACCCACGGCGCCCCGGCCGTCCCGCGCGAGCACCGCCCGCACCCGCCCGTCGGCGAGTTCCTGCACGTCGAGCCCGGCCACCGGCCCGGCGCAGCCGCCGCGCGCCACGGCCGCGATCCGGGCGTGCCGCCGCCGGCACCCGGTCCGCGTCCGTTCCAGGACCTCGGCGAGGTTGTCGCAGCCGCGCCGCAGCCGCCCCTCGCCGCGCGCCGCCGGGGCGCGCATCCGGTGCGGCTGCGGGTCGCAGGCGAAGACGGAACGCAGCCCGACGACGACCTGTTCGGCGGCGGCCAGCACCTGCCGCTGCCCCTCCGTCTTCCCCGCGACCCGCAGCGGCAGCAGCGCGGTGCCGAGCACGTCGTCCGGGAACGGGGCGCGGGTCACCGGTACCGCGCCCGCCGTGTGCCACTCGGCCTGCACGCTGCTGCGCCCCGGGTCCCGCAGCGCGGTCGTCAGCAGCGTCCGGCCGCCCAGCGTCAGGCGCTCGCCGACGACGCGGAGTTCGGGCTCGGCCTGGACGGCGAGGTCGAGCCGTACCGGCCCGGCCGGTCCGTCGACCGTGCAGCCGACGCGGAAGCCGCGCCGCCCCTGCGCGTCCGGCCCGGCGCTCTCGGGGACACAGCCGGCCGGATCCGGGAACACCCGCCCCAGCTCGTCGCCCGCACCGAGCCCGGCCAGCGCCTCGTACACCTGCAGCACACCGGACTTGCCGCTCCCGCTGGCGCCCGCGAACAGCGTCACCGGCCCGATCGGGAAGACCGCCGAGCGATGCCCCTTGAAGGCGGACAACCGCACTTCGGTGACGGTGGGACGGGAGGGACGGTCAGGACCTGACGGACCGGACGGACCCGACGGACCAGGGCGACTTGAGGGTTCGAAGGGGAGGGAGACAGGCGAGGGGCAGGTGGCGTCCATGGACACGGACCGTAGGACGGCCGCCGCACGACGAACCGTTCCACCGTCACGACCTTCCACCGTACGAGGGACGGCACCCCGCCCCGCGCGGCTACGCCTCCGCCGCCTCCGCCGAGCCCTCCACCTCGGTACCGGCCGGGGCGAGCAGGAAGACGTTGCGGTCGACCCGGTGCATGCCGCTGCCGAGGCCGAAGACGACGCCGCTGCTGAAGTCGAGGATGCGCTTGGCCACGTCCGGGTCCGCGCTCGTCAGGTCGAGCAGCACGGGGATCCGGGCGATGAGGTACTCCGCGACCTCGCGGGCGTCGGCGAAGACCTGGACGCGGAGCACCACCATGCGGCGCTGCTCGGCGGACTCGTACCGGTCGGGGATCGCGTGGTGATCGACCCTGGACGGCCATTCGTCACGTCCGCGCAGCGGCAGGACCTGGGCGAGGCCCTCCCACTGCTCGTCGGTGACGTCGTACCTCTCGTACCTACTCATGCGCCCATCCTCGCCTTCCTCACCCGTTCGGCCCAACAGCGACACGGCTCCGCCGCCCGCCGGAACAAGATCATCGCGCTCGGACGCACGCGCTCCGCCGTCACCCCGGGTGAACTATCTTGGGCAGAAGCGTGACACCAGAGGGAGGCACCCCGTGCCATCAGATCAGCAGGCGCGCGCCCAGGCCGCCGCGATCACCCCGGGCAGACGTCCGGGCGGACGACCACACCCGTCCGATTCGGACGCGACCCCCGCGGACCGGGTCCGGGCCCTGTTCGGCGGCCACCGGCTGTCCCCGGGGCAGCGGCGCATCGCGCAGTACATGACGGACCACCTCACCGAGGCGGCGTTCCTTTCGATCACGGACCTCGCGGAGCGGGTGGGCGTGAGCCAGCCGTCGGTGACGCGGTTCGCGACCTCGCTCGGCTTCAGCGGCTTCCCGGCGCTGCGCGAGGCGCTGCAGCCGATCGCGCTGAAGGCGGTGGCCGCCGCGCCCGAGTCCGCCGACGTGCGCGCGGACCGCGGCAACGAGCTGCAGGCGGCGGTGGACGCGGAGATCGACAACCTGGAGTCGCTGCGCCGGGTCCTCGCCGACACCGACCAGGTGCTCGACGTCGGCCGCGAGCTGGCCCGCTCGATGCCGCTGACGGTGCTGGGGCTGAGGATCTCGGTGTCGCTCGCGGAGTACTTCGCGTACGCGGCCCGGCGCATCCACCCCGACGTACGGGTGGTGACGCGGGGCGGCAGCGTCTCGTACGACGCGCTGCTGCAGTCCCGGGAGGCCGGTGGCACCTGGGTGCTCGCGTTCGCGATGCCGCGGCACGCGAAGGAGACGCTGGCGGCGCTGCGGGCGGCACGCCGGATCGGGCTGAAGGTCGCGCTGATCACCGATCTGGCGCTCGGCACGCTCGTGGACGAGGCCGACGTGGTCTTCACGGCGGGCACGGGGTCACGGCTGGTGTTCGACTCGTACGCGGCTCCGCAGCTGGTCGCGGCCTCGCTGCTGCAGGCGATGGCGGACGCCGACCCGGAACGGACCCAGCGACGGCTGGAGGGATACGAGCAGGCCGCGGACCAGCACAGCTTCTTCCTGGACGACTGAGGGCCGGAACCGGCGGGTACGCGCGGGGTTCACGGCCCATATTCACGCCCTCGAACGGAATGAAATTTTTCATACTCTTGCTTACTCAACAGTATATATATTTACTGTCCTGGACGCCGGGCCTCTACCGACCCCCCTCCTCATCCGTCGGACCCCTGGTGTCCTCCGCGGCGGTCCCGGTCAACCCCTGGGCCGGGACCGCCGCGCCCCTCCCGAACACACCGTCGGAACGGACAACGATGTCCCCGAGCTTCTTCCTCGTCGGCGCCGACTGGCCCTCGCAGGTCAGACCCCCCGGCAACCGCGACTGGGAGCGCACCGCCACCCGCTGGCTGCGCGAACTCCTGCCGGCCCGCTACGCCGGCTACTCCCCGCTCTCCCGTCACCCCGTCCTGCTCGCGCGGCATGCGCAGCTCCAGCTCCAGCAGGAGATCAGGACGGTCCGGGTGGCCATGCAGACCGCGCGGGCGGAACTGCCCGCACTCGGTGTGCCCGTACCCGTGATCGAGAACGCGATCCAGATGTACGCCGTCGAGCTCGACCACCTCGGACGGCTGGCCCGCGGCGTCCGCCTCGTCACGGAGGCGCTGCGCACGAACGGCGGCACGGCCCGGGACGGCGGGCCGGCGCGCGTCGCGGTCACGCCGCGAGCGACAGTTCCTGACGCAGCACGATCGCGTTGAGGCGGAGCCCGAAGGGCACCACGTCGGTCAGCTCCAGGGCCTCGGCCCGGGCCCGGTCCACACCCAGCGTCACGTCGATACAGAACGCGATGGCGTACAGGTGCCGGCCTGTCTCGGCGTCCTGCAGGGCGAAGAACAGATCGCGGTAGTAACTCGTGCGCTCGGGGCCCTCGTCGTAGTACGCGAGCCCCGGCGCGTCCTGCTGCGCGGCGAGCCCGGTGAACGCCGTGACGAGCTCCTGCTCGACGGTCGTCCAGAAGGCCGCGTCGGCGAACTCCTGCGGCAGCGCCTGCCGGACGGCCTCCTTCAGGGACATCACCATCACCATGACGGGGGCGTTCTCCTGGAGTCCCCAGCCCCGGACCATGCGCACGATCTCACTGTCGGGGACGGCGGCGGCCGCCGCCCGGATGTGCTCGAAGTCGAAGTTGACGGTCGCCGGGGCGATCGCCTCCTGGAACAACCGGTCGACGGCCCGGGCCTGTTCGAGGTGCTCCTCGCCCACCTCGATGACGGTCCTGAAACTCGCGGCCATGCTTCCTCCTGCGGGTGCAGCGGTGATCGGAAGCGGTCAGTATGCCGATCACCACGCCCCCGCAGCAGTGCCGTCCCGCGTGCCGGACGGGCAGAGGAGAGACCCCGTCACATCGGCGCGTGCAGCGTCGCCTCTCCGGTGACCGTGATGCCGACGAGCTCGCCCGGACGGGCCGGGATCGGCCCCGGGGAGCGGACCGTCAGCGGCTCGTCGAGGCCCTCGACCGAGACGGCCAGCAGCGCGTCGTGGCCGAGGAAGCGGACGTCCGTCACCGTGCCCCTGGCGTGCGCGGTCTCCGCGGCGGTGACCTGGAGCTGCTCGGGGCGGAGCAGGACCGTGCCCGACGTGAGCCCGGTGGGCGCGGGGCTGAGCGGGATGGTGCCGAGGGCGGTGCGGACGGCGTCCCGCTCGGCCTCGCCGGGCAGGAAGACGGCGTCGCCGACGAAGGACGCGACCCACGGGTCGGCCGGCCGGCGGTACAGCTCCTCCGGCGCGGCGCACTGGGCGACCCGGCCCTCGCGGAGCACGGCGACCAGGTCGGCGGTGGACAGCGCCTCCTGCTGGTCGTGGGTGACCAGGACCGCGGTCGCGCCGCTGGCCCGGAGCACGGCGCGGACATCGGCGCGGACGGCTTCGCGCAGCCCGGTGTCCAGGGCGCTGAACGGCTCGTCGAGCAGCACGAGGTGGGGTTCGGGGGCGAGCGCGCGGGCCAGCGAGACGCGCTGCTGCTGGCCTCCGGAGAGCTCGTGCGGCATGCGGTCGCCGTAGCCGGCGAGGCCGACCAGGTCCAGCATCTCGGCGACCCGGGAGCGCTTCACCGAGCGGTCCGCGCCGGTGAGACCGAAGGCGATGTTCCTGGCCACGCTCAGGTGCGGGAAGAGCGCGCCCTCCTGCGGCACGATGCCGATCCGCCGCCGCTCGGGCGGCAGATGGACGCCGGGGCCGCCGAGCGTCCGCCCGGCGACGGTGACGGTCCCCTCGTCGGCGCGCAGGAAGCCCGCGACGACCCGCAGCAGCGTCGTCTTGCCGCAGCCGGACGGCCCGAGGACGGCGGCGAGCGCACCGCCCGGAACGGTCAGGTCGAGGCCGTCGAGGACGGGCGCGGTGCCGGGGCCGTACGCCTTGACCACGCCGGCAACCTGAAGGTCGTTCATGAGCGGTGCCTTCCGAGGAGGTACGAGGGGACGGCGGCCAGCAGGATCAGCGCGGCGGCGTACGGGGCCGCAGCGGCGAACGAGCCGCTGCCGGTCTCCGTCCACAGCCGGGTCGCCAGGGTGTCCATGCCGGTGGGGCGCAGCAGCAGGGTGGCCGGGAGTTCCTTCATGCAGACCACGAAGGTGAGGGCCGCCCCCGCAGCGATGCCGGGCGCGGCAAGCGGCACGGTGACCTCGCGGAGCACGCCGAGCGGGCTGCGCCCGAGCGAGCGGGCGACGTCGTCGAGGACCGGCGGCGCCTGGAGCACCGCGGCCCGGGTGGCGGCCACCGCGACGGGCAGGAAGAGCACCGCGTACGCGCAGATCAGCAGCGGCGTCTCCTGGTAGAGCGGACGGGCGTACCGCACGGCGAAGAAGACCATCGCGAGCGCGACGGTGATCCCGGGCACCGCGTGGCCCGCGTACGCGGCCTGTTCCAGCAGGTGCGCGAGCCGGCCCCGGTGGCGGGCGGCGATCACGCCGACCGGGAGCGCGAGCGCCGTGGTGAGCGCCGCGCCGCCGGCGGCGACGCCGAGGGTGGTGAGCGCGGCGGAGGTGAGACCGGCCGGGTCCCAGGTGGCGGAGGTGCCGACGACGAGCCAGTAGCCGAGGACCGCGAGCGGGAAGCCGACGGCCGTGGCGACGAGGCCGCCGCACCAGGCCAGGGCGACGGGCTTCCACCGGCCGAGGGCGGCGGGCACGGCCCGGCGGGCGGTGCCGGTTCCGGTGCGGGCGTAGTCGGCGCGGCCGCGGGTGCGGGTCTCGGCGTAGACCAGGGCGACGGTCATCACGACGAGGACGGCGCCGAGCGCGGCGGCCGGGGTGCGGTCGAAGCTGGCCCGGTAGGAGGTGTAGATGCCGAGGGTGAAGGTGTCGTACCGCATGAGCGAGACGGCGCCGAAGTCGGAGAGCGTGTACAGCGCGACGAGCAGTCCGCCGCCCGCCGCGGCGGGCCGCAGCTGCGGCAGGGTGACCTTCAGGAAGGTCCGCAGCGGCCCGTGTCCGAGGGACCGGGCGACCTCCTCGTGCCCGGGGTCGGTGCCGCGCAGCGCGGCGGCGACCGGCAGGTACACGTACGGGAAGCTGGCCAGGGTCAGCGCGAGCGCGGAGCCGGTGTAGCCGGCGAGCGACGGCGCGGCGGACAGCCAGGCGAAGGCGGTGACGTAGCTGGGCACGGCCAGCGGCAGGGTGACGAGCACGGACCAGGCGCGGGCCCCGGGCAGGGCGGTGCGGACGGTGAGCCAGGCGAGCGAGACGCCGATGACCAGGCAGGCGACGACGACGGTCACCGTCAGGGCGAGGCTGCGCAGCAGGAGTTCGCCGGTGCGGGCGTCGGCGATGACGTCCCAGGCGTACGCCGGGCCGCGTTCGAGCGCGCGGACGGCGAGGTAGGCCAGCGGCAGCACGGCGAGCAGAGCGGCCGCGGCGGCGGGCACGATCAGGATCCAGCCGGGCCGGTTCCCGGCGCGCCGCCGCCCGGCGGGCGCGGGTGCGCTCGCCGGGCGGGGGTCGCGACGGGCCGGGGCGGAGCGCTCCGGTGAGGTCACGTCAGACCAGTCCGACTTCCTGGAGCATGGCCAGGGTCTGCTTGAGGGAGTCCAGCTTGCCGAGGTCGATCTTCGGCGGCTGGAGGCTCTCCATCGGGGGGACGCCCTCGGCGGTCTTCACGCCGGCGGCCAGCGGGTACTCCTTGGTCTCCTGGGCGAAGTACTCCTGCGCCTCGGCGGAGAGGAAGTAGTCGGCGGCCTTCTGCGCGAACGCGGCCTGCTTCTTGTCGGCGCCCTTGAGGATGCCGACGCCGGCGACGTTGACGAGGCCGCCCGGGTCGCCCTTGGGCAGGTAGTGGACCTTGGCCTTGAGCTTGCCCTCGCCCTTCTCGGCGGCCTGCTCGTACCAGTAGTAGTGGTTGATCAGGCCGAGCGGGACCTCGCCCTTGTCGACCGCCTCGAGGACCTTGAGGTTGTTCTCGTACTTCTTCGGCTCGTTGGCCTTCAGGCCCTTGAGCCAGGTGCGGGCGGCGTCGTCGCCCTCCAGGACGCGCAGACCGGTGACGAACGCCTGGAAGGAGGCGTTGGTCGGGACGAAGCCGATCTTGCCCTTCCACTCCGGCTTCACCAGCTCGTGGATGCTGTTCGGCGGGGTGGGGACCTTCGCCGGGTCGTAGGCGAGCACGCGGACGCGGCCGCTGACGCCGGTCCAGTCGCCGGCGGCGCCGCGGTGGGCGGGCGCGACCTTGTCCAGGGTGGCCTGCGGCAGCGGGGCGAGCCGCTTCTCCGCCGAGAGCGCGCCGAGGGCGCCGGCGTCCTGGGAGAAGAACAGCCCCGCCTCCGTCTGGTCGCCCTCTTCGAGGAGCTGGGCGGAGAGCTCGGCGCTGTCGCCGTAGCGGACCTCGACGTTGGCGTTGAGGTGCTTCTCCAGCTTCTCGATCAGCGGCTTCACAAGGTTCTCGTTGCGGCCGGAGTAGATGACCAGGTCGGCCGGTTCGTCGCTGCCGCAGGCGGCGAGCATCGGACCGAGCAGGGCGGCCGCGGCGAGCGCGGTGAGCGTGCGGGCCAGGGGGCGGCGCATGGGACTTCAGAAGCCTTCCTGCGGGACCAACGAACCAATGGATATCGAATTAATAAGGTAAAGCTAACCTAATGGTCAAGCCACGCCTTGATAACGAACCAGTCGCGAGCGGTATTCGGAGGGGATCCCCCCTCTTTTCGATCAGGTAAGCCTTACCTACTATCCGCGATGTGACGCTCCTGCCCTCGCCGCCCGCCCGCGGCAGCCTGCTCCCCCTCGCCGCCGGCCTCGCGCTGCACGGCGACCGCACCGCCCTGGTCACCGCCGGCGGGACCCTGTCGTACCGGGAGCTCGCCGAGCGGGTCGGCCGGACCGCGGCCCGGCTCGGCGCCGGCCGCCGGCTCGTGCTGCTGCCCGGGGCCAACGACGTGGAGGCACTGGTCGTCCACCTGGCCGCGCTCTCCGCGGGACACCCGGTGCTGCTCGTGCCGGGCGACCACCCCGAGGCGGTGGCCGCGCTGATCGAGGCGTACGACCCCGACGTCGTCGTCCGCCCGGAGCCCGGCGAGTGGCGCGTCGAGGAGCGGCGCGCGGGCTCCGCCCACGTCTTCCACCCGGACCTCGCGCTGCTGCTGAGCACCTCCGGCTCCACCGGCTCCCCCAAGCTGGTCCGGTTGTCGTACGAGAACCTGCAGGCCAACGCCGAGTCGATCGCCGCCTACCTGGGCATCCGCGAGACCGACCGGGCCGCGACGACCCTGCCGATGCACTACTGCTACGGCCTCTCGGTGCTGCACAGCCACCTGCTGCGCGGGGCGGGCCTGGTCCTGACCGGGCTCTCGGTCGCCGACGCCTGCTTCTGGGACCTGTTCCGGTCCGCCCGCGGCACCGCGCTCGCCGGCGTGCCGTACACCTTCGACCTGCTCGACCGGGTCGGCTTCGCCGACATGGACCTCCCCCATCTGCGATACGTCACCCAGGCCGGCGGCCGGCTCGCGCCCGAACGCGTCGTCCGCTACGCCGAACTGGGGCAGCGGCGCGGCTGGGACCTGTACGTGATGTACGGCCAGACCGAGGCGACCGCGCGGATGGCGTACCTGCCGCCGGAGCGGGCCGCGACGGACCCGGGGGCGATCGGGATACCGGTTCCGGGGGGCTCGTTCGTACTGGAGCCGCTGCCGGACGACGAGCACGCGTCCTCCGGCGTCGGCGAACTGGTGTACTCCGGCCCCAACGTCATGCTCGGCTACGCCCACACCCCCGACGACCTCGCGCTCGGCCGCACCGTCGACGTGCTGCGCACCGGCGATCTGGCGCGGCGCACCGACGACGGTCTGTACGAGATCGTGGGCCGGCGCTCCCGCTTCCTGAAGATCCTCGGCCTGCGCATCGACCCGCAGCAGGTGGAGGCGATGCTCGACCGGCACGGGGTGCGGGCGCTGTGCGCCGGCGACGACGAGCGGATCGTCGTCGCCGCGGTCCGCCGGCCCGGCTGGGACGCGCGGCGGATCCGGCGCCGGGTCACCGAGGAGTGCGGACTGCCTGCGCGGGCCGTGGACGTGCACCTCGTCGGCGAACTGCCCCGGCTGGCCAACGGGAAGCCGGACTACTCCGCGGTCCGGGCCATGGCGACGCCCGTCGCGGCTCCGGTGGCCGACTCCGGCGGCGCGTCGCCCGAGGACCTGTGCGCCCTGTACGCCCGGGTCCTGGACCACACCGACGTCACCCCGGACAGCTCGTTCGTGGGTCTGGGCGGCGACTCGCTCTCGTACGTGGAGATGTCCGTCCAGCTGGAGGAACGCCTCGGGCATCTGCCGCCGGGCTGGCACATCACCCCGATCCGCGAACTCAGGCGTTCCGGCGGCCGACGCCGGGCCATGGAGACCAGTGTCGCGCTGCGCGCTCTCGCCATCGTGGCCGTCGTCGGCACCCACATCCGGCTCTTCGAGATCCGCGGCGGAGCCCATCTGCTGCTCGCGGTCGCGGGGTTCAACTTCGCCCGCTTCCTGCTCACGTCCGACGAACGCCGGGACCGAATGCGCCGCACCGGCCGCGGCATCGCGCGGATCGCGCTGCCGTCCATGGCCTGGACCGCGTTCGCGCTGCTCGTGAGCGACGACTACGACCTCAGCAATCTGCTGCTCGTGCACAATCTGCTGTTCCCGCAGGAGATGGGCTCGGGCATCCATCTGTGGTTCGTCGAGGCGCTCGTCTACATCCTGCTGACGATGCTGCTGCTGCTCGCGGTCCCGGCCGTCGACCGGCTGGAGCGCCGTGTCCCGTACGGGCTTCCGCTGGCGCTCGTCGGCCTGGGGCTGCTGACCCGCTACGAGCTGATCGGCCTGCCCGACCGTACGCAGATCACCGACGCGGTCACCGTCTTCTGGCTGTTCGCCCTGGGCTGGGCGGCGGCGCGGACCCGCACGTCGTGGCAGCGGGTGCTGGTGACGGTCGCCGGTCTGGCGACCGTACCGGGCTTCTTCCCGGACGAGCCGCGCCGCGAGGCGTTCGTGATGGTCGGGTTCGCGCTCCTGGTCTGGTTCCCCACACTGCCGAGCACGCGCCGTCTCAACCGGCTCGCCGGGCTGCTCGCGGGCAGCTCGCTCTCGATCTACCTGACGCACTGGCAGATCTACCCGCTCTTCGACCAGATCTCGGAGCCGCTGGCCCTGGTGGTGTCGCTGGTCTTCGGCATCGCCTACGCGTGGGCGGTGGCCGAGCTGATCCGGCGCTTCCCGTCGCTGGTGGCGTCCCTCAGACGCGGGTCAGGGTCGCTGCTCCGAAGGACACGTCGAAGCGATCGCACCAGATGCTGACGCTCCGGTAGTCCGACCAGTCGACCCCGGCGGGGAGCGGGTAGTTCTGGTCGCCCTTGTTGCCCTTGAGGTCGGCGAGGTCGGTTTGCCGACCATCGTCGAACACCCGCCACCCCGCCACGCCCTCCTTGACGGGGGCGTCGCTGAGAAAGACGTGCAGGTCGGGCCCGTTGCTGGTGTCCAGCCCCTCGATCCGGAGGGTGTGACTGCCGTCGGCGAGCCGGACGACTTTGGCGGTGCCCTCGGTCCGGTGCTCGTGGCTGATGAACGTGCCCTGGGCGACGGTGACGGGAGTTACGGGGGGCACCGGTGTCGCCGCCGATGCGGTCGGGGCGGGCGCGGCGTCCGCGGCGGGCAACGTCTCGCTCACCGTCTCGTCCACCCACAGCGCCCACGGCTGGAACCACACCAGCCCGCCGGCCACGACCACCGCCGCCGCTGCGGCGACCCACCACCACTTCCTGGCAACGCGTCCCACGACGCCCCCTCACGATCGCACTCTTTCTTCGTCACCATCCAACGCCCCCCGGAGCGGGGACGGGAGGTCCTGGGTGATGACGTAAGTCTTACGGCGCGGCGGCACAGCCCCACACGGTCCGGATGAGCCGGGTGCCGCGCCGGATCGTCGTCCACGACCAGGACCCGGGCGCCCGCTCGGACGGATCGTGCTCACCCGTGCCGCACACGGTCGCATGCGGTGTCGGCCGCCGTGCCCGGTGGAAGGGACGCTCCATGCGCCGACGACTGCTGACTGACGCCTACCGCACGCTCGTTCCGCCCCGGGACGACCCGCACGGTCCCCTGCCTCCCCTGATGCTCACCCTCACCGTCGTGACCGGAGTGGTCGACGCCGTGAGCTATCTGGCTCTCGGGCACGTCTTCGTCGCCAACATGACGGGAAACGTGGTCTTCCTGGGCTTCGCCCTCGCGGGCGACACGAGCCTGTCGGCGTCGGCCTCCCTGGTCGCGCTGGCGGCGTTCCTGACGGGCGCGGTCGGCGGCGGCCGCTTCGGTACGCGCTTCGCGGCGCACCGGGGCCGGCTGCTGACGGCCGCCACCGCGGTGCAGGCGGTCCTGGTCGCGGTCACGCTGGTCGTCGCCGCGGTGGCCGGCGGGGAGGCGTCCACGGGGCCCCGGTACACCTTGATCGTGTTCCTCGGCCTCGCCATGGGACTGCAGAACGCGGTGGCCCGGCGCCTGGGCGTCCCGGACCTGACCACGACCGTCCTCACCCAGACGCTCACCGGCCTGGCCGCGGACTCGGCCGCGGCGCGCCCCGGCCGCCGGCTGCTGTCGGTCCTGTCGATGTTCCTCGGCGCTCTGGCCGGCGCCGCGCTCCTCCTGCACGGCCGCCTCGAACTCGTCCTGGGCCTCGCCCTGCTGCTGGTGGCGTTCACGTCCGTGCTGACCTGGCGCCTTTCCGTGCGGGAGGGGGCAGACTGGACCCGCCCACCGTCGTGACCCTGGTGCAGGAGTCCCCGTGTCCAAGCCCCGTTTCGCCGTCCTCGGAGCCGGAAGCATCGGCTGTCATCTCGGCGGCCGTCTCGCCGCGGCGGGATACGAGGTGGCGTTCATCGGCCGCCCCGCCGGCATGGACGTGCTACGGGACCGGGGCCTGACCCAGACCAGCTCCGCCGGCGAACCGGTCCATCTCCCCCCGGACAGCCTGACCCTGGCCACGGACCCCGCGGCGGCCG
The DNA here is from genome assembly GCF_045348655.1 of Streptomyces solicamelliae. NCBI lineage: Bacteria > Bacillati > Actinomycetota > Actinomycetes > Kitasatosporales > Streptomycetaceae > Streptomyces > Streptomyces solicamelliae. Next base: position 5,524,101 of record NZ_CP160404.1, on the reverse strand, counting down.
CGGACGCGGACTACGTCCTGGTCACGGTGAAGACGGCAGGCACGGAGGGCGCCGCCAGGAGCCTGGCCCCTCATCTCGCCCCGAGCGCCACGGTCGTCAGCTTCCAGAACGGCCTGCACAATCCCGCCACCCTGCGCACCGCGCTCCCCGGCCACAGGGTCCTGGCCGGGATGGTCCCCTACAACGTGGTGCAGTCGGAACCGGGGACCGTGCACCAGGGCATGCCCGGCAGGCTCATGACCGACCCGGACGACACCCTGCACACCGCCCTCCGCACCGCGGGCCTGGCGACCGAGGCCCGCACGGACATGTCCGACGTGCAGCACGCCAAGCTGCTGATGAACCTCAACAACGCGATCAACGCGCTCTCCGGGCTCCCGCTCCGCGACCAGCTCGGCCGGCGGGCCTACCGCCGCTGCCTCGCCCTCTGCCAGCGCGAGGCCCTGACCGCCTACCGCGCCGCCGGGATCTCCCCCGCCCGGCTCGGCCCGACCGCCCCCGGCGTCACTCCGTACGTACTGTCCCTGCCGGACGCCCTGTTCCGTCGCGTGGCGGCCTCCGCCCTCCGTATCGACGCCCAGGCCCGCTCGTCGATGTGGGAGGACCTGCAGCGCGGCCGCCCCACCGAGATCGACTCCCTCCAGGGCGAGATCGTCGCCCTGGCCACCACCCACGGTCTCACGGCCCCCGCGAACGCCCGCCTGATCACCCTGGTCCGCGAGGCCGAATCCACCCCCCGGACCTGGCCCGGCGAGGCCCTCCTCGGCGAGCTGCGGGCCGCGAGGGGGCTCGCCCCGGGACAGGACGCCTCGTCGAGCTGCCGGTGAGGAGGTGACCGTCGTGTCCCGCCAGGTCACGGGAGTTCGAGGGGGGCTTCCCTGGACAGGACGGTGCACACGACCTTCAGGAGGGTGTCGTCGGCGTGCGCGACGGAGCCCGGGGTGCGCCAGGCGACATGACCGTCGGGGCGGACCAGGACGGCTCCGGAGGGGGTGATTCCGTAGAGGTCGGTCCAGGTCCCGGCGATCTCGCCGGAACCGCCGCCGAGGACGTGCGCCCGGAGGGGTACGCGCAGACGGGCGGCGGTGCGGGCGGCCGCGGCCGCCCAGGGGCCGCCGTCCGGGCCCGCGAGCAGGACCGGCGCCGTGCCGAAGAGGTCGAGGAGGGAACCCTGGCCGTCGGGGCCCATGGGGTGGTGCGGGGCACGGTGACCGGGGCGGGCCGTGGGCGCGTAGTGGGTGTACGGGTCGCCGGTGTCCGGGGGCGGGGTGCCGTCCGGGAGCAGGGCGCCGCGTTCGTAGTGGTGGCCGAGGATCAGGCCGTCCTTGACGCGGCGGCCCGGGAGTTCGACGCGCCAGCGGTCCCAGTCGCCGGTCGTGACCGCGTCCGCGTTGTTGGCGCGGTCCTCGCGCACGACCCATTCGGCGACCGGACGGCGCTCGGAGTCGTAGGTGTCGAGGAGGCCGGGCCCGGCCCGGCCGTGCAGGACCGCGGCGAGTTTCCACGCCAGGTTGTGCGCGTCCTGGACACCGAGGTTGAGGCCGGAGCCGCTGAACGGGGTCACCAGGTGCGCGGCGTCGCCCGCGAGGAACGCGCGGCCGGCCGACATGCGCGCGGCCACCTGACTGCGGCTCGTCCAGGGTCCTTCGCCGAGGATCGTCACGGGCAGGTCCGGGCGCCCGACGACGGCGCGCACGACGACGTCGGCCGGGGTGTCGTGAGGGCGGGTGCCGGCGCCCGGGTCGAGGATCCGGTTGAAGGTCCAGCGATCCGGCTGCCGGGTGGGCTGGAGGTATCCGCGGACCCCGTCTGCGTGCAGGAAGGTGATCCCGGCGGGCCGGTCGCCGAACAGCGGGGCGAGGGGGGCCTCGAACAGGATGTGCCGGTTCTCCGCCGTGGGCCCGCCGCCGCGAAGGGCCAGCCCCAGCGCGGCGCGCACCGCGCTGTGCGCGCCGTCGCAGCCCACCACGTAGTGGCAGCGCCGCCGCTCCGGGGTGCCGTCCGGGGCGGTGAGCGTGACCGTGACGTGGTCGTCGTCCTGCTCCAGGGCGGTGAGGGTCGTCCCCCGTCGGATCCGGTCCGGTGGGAGCCTCCGTCGCAGGATCTCCTCGACGGCGTCCTGGGGGCAGATCACGGTGGCGCAGGGGCTGTGGGCGGCCCGCCGTCCGGCGACCACGCTGCGCGCGAGCAGGGCATCGGGCGCGTGGAGCGAGTCGAGCGTGCGGGCGAAGGCGAAGGGCAGCCCCGCGCGTTCCTGTCCGAGGGCCGCCGCCCGGATCTCGTCGGCGACGCCCAGGTGGCGCAGGATCTCCATGGTCCGGGTGTTCACCGCCCTGGCCCGGGGCAGGAGCGAGGGCTCGGTGCGCCGCTCCACCAGCAGGGCCGGTACGCCGGACTGCTCCAGGAGCAGGGCGAGGGCGAGACCGGTGGGGCCGGCCCCGACGATCAGGACCGGGATCACGGGGGCTGCCGCGTCGCCGTCGGGGCGTGGGGGAACGGGCGCTGTTCCGTCGCCGTCGGGGCGTGGGGGCGCGGGGTGTGGCCTCATGGGGTTCGGTGCACCGCTTTCTCGGTGAGGGCGAGGGCCGCGCGGGGGACGCCCGCCCGGTCGGTCCGGACGCCGCCGGCCCGCCTGCGCAGGGGCCCGACCAGCAGGTGCTCGACGAGCAGGGCGACGGCGACGGTGGCCGCCGCCCAGGCGAACACCTCGTCGGTGGCGAGGGTGGTACGGGCCTCCGCGATGCGCGCACCCACCCCGTCGTGCGCGGCCAGGAGTTCGGCCATCACGGTGGTGCGCAGCGAGGTGGTGGTGACGAGTGCCACGGACGCCAGCAGCGGGGCGGACAGCGAGGGCAGCACGAGATGCCGCAGCCGGTGTCCCGCGCCGACCCGGAAGGCCGCGGCCATCTCGAGGAGGTCGGCGTCGAGGGACCGCACCGCCTCGGCGATGCCGACCACGACGATCGGGACGGAGACCAGGGTGGCGACGAAGACCGGCACCCCGGAGCCGGTGCCCCACCAGATCATGCCCATCACGACGGGGATGATCGGCGGCACCCCGAGCAGGAGGGCGCGCAGCGGCCGTCCGAGCCCGTCGGCCACCCCGTACCAGCCGCTGAGGAGGCCCCAGGCGACGCCGACGAGCAGGGCGAGGCCGGAGGCGAGCGCCGTGCGGCCGAGCGTCCGTCCGATCTCCGTCGCCAGCCGGCCGTCGTCGGCGAGGCGGGCCAGCGCCTGCCCTGTCTCGGACGGGGAGGGGACGAGGACCGCCGGATGGCCGGCGGCCCACAGCTGCCAGGCGCCCAGCAGGACGGCGCAGCCGAGGAGGACGAGCGTCGTGTCACGCAGGCGGTGCGGCGTAGATGCCGTCATCCGGGGCCCTCCCCCCGAGCAGGGCGGGGGCGGTGGTGGCCAGTTCCCGGAAGAGGGCGGTGAGTTCGGGGCGGGCGGCGCTCGCGGGGCGGTATCCGGGCGAGAGGCGGTTCAGCAGCTCCGTCACCGTCGCCGGGGGCACCTTGGTGCGGGCGGCGACCTGGGCGGTGACCCGGTCCGGCGAGCCCGAGGCGGTCTTCGCGGAGGCCCGGAGGGCGCGGTCGATCTCCTTGAGGAGTTCGGGGTGCCGGTCCGCGAACTCGCCGCGCACGCCGACCGCGTACGTGGGATAGCCGGTCTGCCCCGTGGTACGACGCCACTGCTCGCCGAGTTCGAGCAGCCGCCCCAACGGGGCGCCGGCGCCGGATGCTTTCGCCGCCGCCAGGGTGGCCTGGTGCTCGGGCAGCAGCGCGTACGCGGCCCTGCCGGAGCCGACGGCGGTCAGCAGATCGGCGAGCGTCGGGTGGTGGACGACGGTGAAGTCCTTGCCGGGCTTCAGCCCGTTGCGTTCGGCGAGCGCGTGGAAGACCACGTCGTTGACGTCGCCCTTGAAGGGGATGTGCACGGTGGCACCGCGCAGGGACGACCAGGACGCCGACGCGGACGCCGGTCCGAGGAGCACGTCCGAGGGGCCGTCGACGACTCCGAGGACGCGGACGTCGACACCCCGGTTGTGCAGGTTGGCGGCGATGTTGGTGGGCAGGGTCAGCAGGTCGACCGAGCCGCTCGTCAGCCGGGTGCGGATCTCGTCGGGGCCGCGGAGCTCGACGAAGGACACCGGACCGGCTGCCGCGGCCAGGGCCTTGTCGGTACGCATGCCCGAAGTCGCGGCGTCCAGGACGACGTTGGGCGCCACGCCCACGCGCAGACCGGGCGCGCCGGAGCGCGAGGTGCCCGGGGAGTCGCTCCCGCCGGTGCCGACGCAGCCCGCCAGCGCGGCGGCGCAGAGCCATCCGGCTGCCGCGAGACGGAGAAGGCGCCGTCGGCCGGAGCCGGTCGGTGGGGTCACGGGTGATCTCCAAGCGGATCGGCGGCCGACGGGCCGGCGTGGGAAGGAGCGGGTGAAGGCGTGCCCGTCGCGGTCAGACACCGGGTGATCGCCCGCGCCGCCGCGTCGACGTCCTCCGTGGAGCGGAGACTGCGCGGGACGAGGGGGACGGACGTGTGACGGGTCGACGCGGCCGGAGTGAGGACGAATACCTCGTCGGCCACCTGGGCGGCCTCGTACGGATCGTGGGTCGACCACAGGACCGCGGACGCGGCGTCCGCGCTCAGTTCGAGCAGCGCCGTACGGACCTCCGCGCGGAGCCGGACGTCGAGCGCCGAGGTGGGCTCGTCCAGGACCAGCAGCGGGGCCCCGGGCATCAACGCCCGGGCGAGGGAGACGCGTTGCCGCATGCCGGTGGACAGCTCCGCGGGGCGGGACCCCTCGGAGCCGGCGAGGCCCAACCGCGCGAGCAGGGAGCGCCCGCGCTCCAGATCCGGCTGCCGGGCGCGGCGGCCCAGCGCGAACACCACGTTCTCGAGCGCCGTCCGCCAGGGCAGCAGCCGGGGTTCGGCGAAGGCGTATCCCATGCGGCGGGGGGCGGTGACCGTCCCGGTCGTGGGCCGGACCAGCCCGGCGGCCATGCGCAGCAGGGTGCTCTTGCCCGCCCCCGAGGGGCCGAGGACGGCGAGGACCGCCCCGGGAGGAACGTCGAGGTGGACGTCCTCGAACAGGGGCCTGTCGCCCAGGACATGACCGACGCCGCGGAAGACGGCTCCCCCGTCGGGCATGCGCACCCCCTCACCCCTCAAGCCAACTTAGGTGAGCCTAACTATAGAGTGCCACTAAAGGCAAGATCCCTACCCTCCGCCGGCCGGGCGGGTGCCTCCCCTGGTCGGGTCGGCACCCGCCCGGCACCGCGGCTCAGGCCCGGCCGAAGGCGAGGACCACGTTGTGCCCGCCGAAGGCGAAGGAGTTGGACAGCACCGCGGAGACGGGGACGTCCCTCGGGGCGCCCGCGACCAGGTCCAGCCCGATCTCCGGGTCGGGCCGGTCGAGGTTCGCCGTGGGCGGCACCACCTGGTACATCAGCGCCTGCACCGCGGCCACCGCCTCGATGGCCCCGGCCGCGCCCAGCGTGTGCCCGGTCAGCGACTTCGTGGCGGTCACCGGCACGCGCCCGGCCACCGGGCCGAGGGCGATCCCGAGCGCGACGGCCTCCGCCGCGTCGTTGAGGAGGGTCCCCGTCCCATGGGCGTTGACGTGGGAGACCTCCTCGGGCGTGAGACCGGCCGAGCGGAGCGCGGCGCCGATCGCCCGGGACGCGGCGGCCCCGTCGGGGCGGGGCGCCACGATGTGGTGGGCGTCGCTGGTGCGGCCGTAGCCGCGCAGTTCGGCCAGCGGCGCCGCTCCCCGCCCGCGCGCGTGCTCGGCGCTCTCCAGGACGAGGACCGCGGCCCCCTCCCCCAGGACGAATCCCGTACGGTCCGCGCCGAACGGCCGGCTCGCCCGCTCAGGCTCGTCGTTGCGGGTGGAGAGCGCCTTCATCTTGGCGAATCCGCCCACCAGGAGGTCGGTGACGGGGGCCTCCGCCCCTCCCGCGAGCACGACGTCGGCCTCGCCCGAGGCGATCATCCCGTGTGCCGTCGCCAGCGCGTCGGCGCCGCTGGCGCAGGCAGTGACGGTCGAGGTGACCGGCCCGCCGAGCCCGTACCGCATGGCGACCCAGGCCGCCGGACTGTTGCCCATGGACATCGGGACGAAGCGCGCCCCGACGGCGCCGGCGCCCCGGAGCGCCAGGGCGACTCCGTTGTTCCGGATGCTCTCGACACCTCCGCAGCCGGTGCCGAGCACCACGCCGATCCGCTCCCGGTCCGCCGTGTCCGGGGCCAGCCCGGCATCCTGGAGGGCGAGTTCGGCGGCGGCCAGGGCGAGATGGGTGATCCGGTCGGTGACGGCGGCCACCCGCCGCTCCGGGACGAGCTCCTCCGGAAGGTCCACCTCCCCCGCGATCCGCACGGACAGCTCGGACGCGTCGAACCTGCTGATGGGGCGGATCCCGCTGCGCCCCTCCAACTGCCCCACGTGAAACGCCTTGGCGCCGACCCCCACCGCGGTCACCGGGCCGAGCCCGGTGACCACCACGCGCCGCCCGCTCACGCCGCCGTCTCCGCACCCGCCTGGTGGGACTCCACGTACGCGACGACCGCGCCCAGCGAGGTCAGCGAGAGCGCGACCTCGTCGGCCACCGGCACGCCGAGCTCGTCCTCCATGGCCGAGACCAGTTCGACCATGTCCAGCGAGTCGAGGCCCAGGTCCTCCTTGAACCGGGCGTCGGACGTGAGCTCCCCGGGCTCCAGGCCCATGCGGTCCACCATGAGGTCGACGATGCGCTGTTCGACGGTGCTGCTCATGGACGTGCTCCTTCTGCTTCGAGTGTTTTCTGTTCCGTGTACCGGGACTTCAGCTGGTACCGGTGGTTCCGGTGGTTCGGCTGGGTCAGGGGGCTCAGGTGGTGCGCGGTCGCCATGCGTCGAGGTCCGCGTGCAGCGCCAGTTCGCGGCAGACCGCCTCGACGCCTTCGACGAACCGGTCGGCCTCGGCCGTCGAGAGCACCAGCGGGGGCTGGATCCGCATCACCCGTGTGTGGTTGGCCGTGACGAAGGTGAGGATGCGGTGGTCGCGGGCGAGCGCGGCGACGAAACGGAGGCACATCATGTCGCCGAGGGTCGACTCGACCGCCTCGCCCGTGCGGGCCAGCGCCGTGCGCAGGTCGTCCGGCAGCCAGTCGGCGAGCGCGTGGAGGTCGCCGGGGACCCGGGTCAGCAGTTCGTCGGTCAGGGAGGAGACCGCTCCCGAGAAGTCGCCGTCGAACTCGATCGCCGTCATCAGCCCGAGCCCACGGATGTCCTTGACGAATCCGTACGGCGCGCACGCCGTGCGCAGCGCGTCCCGCAGGTGCTCCCCGACCTTCAGGGCGTGCTCAGGCAGGCCCTCCGAGGTGAGCACGTCCAGCGTGGCCAGGCCGGCCGCCGCCGCGAAGTTGCCGCCGCCGAAGGTGGAGGAGTGCAGCAGCGCCCGGTTGGTGGTTCCGTAGGCCGCGTCCCAGAGGTCGCCCCGGCACAGCGTGGCGGCGATGGGGACCAGGCCGCCGGAGAGCGACTTGGCCAGGCACAGCACGTCGGGGTCGAGCCCGTCGTAATCGGCGGCGAAGAGCCGCCCGGTGCGCCCGAGTCCGGTCTGGATCTCGTCGAGGACGAACGCCGCGCCCGCCGTGCGGCACAGTTCCCGCGCCGCCTTCAGATAGCCGGCCGGCGGCAGGACGACGCCTCCCTCGCCCTGCACCGGTTCGACGATGAACGCGGCCGCGCCGTCGATGACGGCGGCCAGCGCGTCCAGGTCCCCGAACGGCACGGCCACGGTGTCGGGGAGCAGCGGGCCGAACGCCTCCCGGTGCTGGGCGCGGCCGGTGACCGAGAGCGCCCCCAGGGTCTTGCCGTGGTAGCTGTTCTCGGTGTGGACGAGGCGGGTGCGGCCGGTCGCGGCGCGGGCCACCTTCAACGCGGCCTCCACCGCCTCGGTGCCGGAGTTGCTGAAGAACACCCGCTCGGGACGGCCCGGGGCGAGGTCGCTGAGCCGCTCGGCGAGTTCGGCGGCCTGCTCCGGCATGGACACGTACTGGACGAACGTCGGTGATCCCCGGTCGAGGAAGTCCCGCAGCCGGTCGGTCACCGCCGGGTGGTTGTGGCCGAGGTTGAGACAGCCGTATCCGGCGACGAAGTCGAGGTAGTCGGTGCCGTCCTCGGTGGTCAGCGTGCAGCCGCGGCCGCTGGTGAACACGCGGTCCAGGCCGTGGGCGCCGAACAGCCGGGCCATCGGCGGATTGATCCGCTCGCGGAACCGCCGCTTGGTCAGCTCGGTGACGCCGGTCGCCGGGGACGCGGAGGTGCGGGCCGGACGGTGGTGGTGGGCCAGCCGCAGCACCTCCTCGTCGGCGACGGGGCGGCCGAAGGAGGCGAGCGGAACGGGGGTGAACCCGTGCCGCGCCGCGATCTCCCCGATCGTGCGGACCCGGTCGAGGGGCAGGTCACGGCCGAGGGAGAACGACTCCGCGCGTCCTTCGAGGGCGAGCACCATCGTCTCGGCGAGACAGCCGTTGAGCTGCTGGGTGGGCCCGGGCAGGGCCCCGTCCCCGAGGATGACGTCGGCGGAGCCGCTGACCAGACCGCCGTCGATGACGAGGACGTCGCTCGCCGCGCCGGGCGGCGCCGTGACGTCGCGGGGCAGGGCCACGTCCACGACCACCGAGCCCGGCCGGAGCAGGGCCGGGTCGACCAGGCCGCCGACCGACGAGGCGGTGACGAACAGCCGGGTCCCGGGCGAGCACTGGGCGACCTCGTCGACCAGGCGCACGCGGGCGTGGTCCTCCGCGGGAAGGTGCGCGAGCAGCGCCGCGGGGGCCCGCTTGCCGCGACGGCACACCAGGTCCAGTTCGAAGCCGTCGGCGAGGAGCAGGCGCGCGACCGCGAGACCGATCGAGCCGGGGTAGCCGACGACGGCCACCCGCGTGCTCTCCGGCTCCAGTTCGAGCATCCGCACGACGTGCAGCAGTTCCTGGTGCGCGGCGTACACGGTGAGCGAGTTCCCGCTCGTCACCGCCGTGCCGAGGCGGCCCTGCGTCCACACCCCCCGGTCGCCGACGATGGAGGTCGCACCGCCCAGACCGATCAGCGCGGCACCCGCGTCCCGCAGCCGGGCGGCCTCGTCGACGACCATGTCGCGGGCGGTGATGGGGCGGCGCAGCATCTGCTCCGCGGTGTACGGGAGATAGCGGACCTCGCCCGTGCACCGGGCGCCGGTCGGCGAGGTGATCGAGGTGAGCAGCGGCATGGGGACGCTGTGGCGGACGCCCTCCTCGCGCTCGATGCCTCGGTGTTCGTCGAGGAGCCGGCCGAACAGGTCGAGGGCGCGGACCTGGTTGCGGTGTCCGGTGCTGATGGGATGGGCGAGGAAGCCGAAGGTGACCGGCGGGGGCGCCTGGGCGTGGCCGGGCGCGGACATGGTGCTGGACAAGGCTGTGCCTCCGAGAAGGGGCGGGCAGACGGAAGAAGGTGCGGGACCGGCCCGCGAAGGACGTCGCCGCTCAGGAGCGGTCGTGCGCCGGGCGGCCGGCCGGCCGGCGCGTGGGCAGGGCGAGCGCGGAGAGTTCGTCGCGCTGCCAGCCGAGGGAGGACAGCAGGCTGAGGCCGTCGCCCTCGTTGTTGTGGGAGAGCAGGACGGAGCAGATGCCGACCGTCGAGGGCTGGGTCAGCCAGTCGCGCAGCCGCTCGGCCGGGACGTCGGGTACGTGCCGGTGCTGAACCGTGAGTCCGCCGAAGTTCCTGGTCCACTCGGGCTCGAGCAGGTGCAGCACCTGGTTCTGGCGGCTGAGTCCGGAGCCGGAGCGTCCTTCGTGGTACGAGCGGATCACCGAGTGTCCGCCGTCGATGAGCCGGAAGACGGTCACGTTGCGGCGCAGCCGGTTCCCGTAGAGGCACACCTGCTGGACGAGGGTCGGGACGATGTCGGGGACGAGCGCCGAGGCTCCGTCGCCGACGAAGGCGAGGACGTTGTCGTCGCGGGTCAGGGCGACCGCGGGGACCGCCTGCAGGGCGTCTCCCATGAGGGCGCGCCCGTACCAGCCGGAGAAACCGGGCCCGGTCCGGGGAAGGTTGCGTATCGCCGAGAGCCCCCCGCGGCCTACGTCGAACACTCCCGTGTAGGTGTAGCCCTGCTCCGTGATGAGTTCCTCCAGGACCCGGCCGACCTGGTGGAAGAAGTAGTTGGCGGACATGGGCAGGACGGGCAGGTCGTGGACGGCGTCGTCCGCGCTGTGCCGCGCCTCGGCGAGGGTGGCCCTGCGCCGGGAGCACAGGCCGGGGTCCACGGCGAGACGCTCGCGCACGGCACGGAGGAACGGCAGCGCCTCGGCGTGCACCGGAAGGTCGGTGAAGGGCGCGAGGTGGGCCGCCTCGCGGGTGACCTGGGCGACCCGCAGCCCGCGGGTGAGGGCCCGCGGCGAGAACGGGGTGGACGCCTCGCCGACGCGGCTCTTGAGGAAGAGCACCGCCTGTTCGTCGCGGAGGCGCAGCCGGCCGCCGCGGTGCAGGTAGGCATGGACGCGCGCCGAGTAGCCGTAGAGCCCCAGGCTCCCGAGGTACTCCTCCACCTTCCGCCCCGCGCGGTGTCCGGCCACCGTGCCGGGGCGGGTCAGGGAGTCGGCGAGGGCGACACCGGCCCGGGCGGCGATGTCGTGGACGAGCGCGGACTCCTCGGTGCCGAGCCGCCCGCACTGCCACAGCAGCCTGTCCGGGCCGGAGTTGACGAGGTCCACGACCGGGCCGAGCTGGTCCTCCCGGACCTGGAGCACGGCGTGCTGCCGCCGGGGCCGTACCGGGGCGACCGGCGTCGCGGAGGACAGCACGGCGGGTGCCGCGAGCAGGACGACCGGGCCTTCGTCCCGGTCGTACGCCTCGTACGCGGCGGCCAGGTCCTCGGCGAGCGTTCCGGGGTCCTCCAGGTACACGTGGGGGATCCGGCGCGCGGCGAGCACCGCGCGCGAGTCCTCCGCGTCGTGCACCGTGCCCTGGAACGGGAACCACGTGTCCTGCGGGGAGTCGGCGCAGACGATGAACCCGCGGGCCCCGGCCTGGCGGAGGTTCGCCAGCGTGCCGCGGAACTCGTCGACCATGCCGCTGGTGACGACGATCAGGAACGGCGCCTCGTCCAGCTGCCAGCGGGCCAACGCGCCTGCGGCGAGGCTGTGTTCGCTCGGGCCCCGCAGGACGGGGTTGCCCGACTCGGCGGCGAGGCGGTCGAGTTCGTCGATGAGGCCGGAGACGACCGATCCGGTGTAGTAGTGCAGACCCCAGCGGTCGCCGGCCTCCTCGTCGAGGAACCCGTGCAGGGCCGCGGCGAGTGCCGGGGGTCCGGTACGGGAGGCGGACCGCAGGGCCGAGGCGCCGTGGCCGTGCTGCACGTGGTCCGTGAAGCGGCGCAGCACGTCGGCGGCGAGCACCCGGCCGTCGCCGGGGAGCCGCATCACCTCGTGGGTCTGGGCGACACGGACGGAGCCCAGCGGCCCTTCCGCGTAGACGGCGACGTTCTCCGCCGGCAGGGCGGCGGGCGCGGTTCCGTCCGTACGCGGGGCCAGGCCGGCGACCGCCTCGGCGATCGCGGTGTCGAGCGGGGCGGCGGAAAGGTCCGCGCCCGCCGCGTCGATGAGGACGAGGGGCTGGGGCGCGGCGTCGTCCGGCTGCTGCCGGAGGGCTCGTCCGGCCTGGTCCAGGGTGTCGGCCACGATCAGCCGGAGCTCCGCCTCGGGTAACGCGGCGTCGAGGTAGCGGCGGGCCTTGGCCAGCAGCTCCGTGTACGCGGGTGTCGCGGCGGGTTCGGCGGGGTCGATGGCGTCAGTGGTCTCGGCGTGGCCGCTGCTTCCGGCGCCGTTCTCGCCGAACGGGCCCTCCCGCAGGGTGCGTCCGGCCGCCTCGGTCAGGTCGGTGAGTGCCTGCCGCACGGCGGTGTGGAAGGCGGCACGCTTGCCCACGGAGACGATGAGGAAGTGGGGTGGACCCTTCATGATCTGGGCAGGGTTCAACGTGATCTCCGTTCCCGGTCATGGAGCGTGAGCGAGCGAACGCGTACGCGTGCGCGCAGCCGCGACAGACCAGCACGGATCCCGCTTGATTCCCCGTTGTCCCCCGACAGCGCGCGCCACCGGCACGGAGCCGGCGCGTTCGCACCACTTCACTATATGCCCACTCTAGTTCCTCCATCTATAAATAATGCGTGAACAAGACCTCCCCCGCCCGGCGAGGCGGGGGAGATCTTCGAAGCGGACGGAGCGGATCAGCCGTCGCGGAGGCCGACCTTGGCGTGGAGGCGCCGCAGAGGCCCCGGCGCCCACCAGTTCGCGCGGCCGCACAGCTTCATGACGGCCGGCACGAGAATGCCGCGCACCAGAGTGGCGTCGACCAGGACGGCCAGGGCGAGACCCGCCCCCAGCAGCTTGAGCAGGCTCAGCTCCGAGGTCGCGAGCGCCCCCAGGACGGTCGCCACGACGAGGGCGGCGGCGGTGATCAGTCGGCCCGTGTGGTCGATGCCGAAGACCACGGCCCGCGTGTTGTCGCCGGTGGCCAGGTACTCCTCCCTGATCCGGGAGAGCAGGAAGACGGTGTAGTCCATGGAGAGGCCGAAGGCCACGCAGAACATCAGCACCGGGACCGTGACCTCCAGCTGGCCGGTGGTGATGAAGTCGCCGACCAGCCACTTGAGATGGCCGTCCTGGAAGACGTACACCATCGCCCCGAAGGAGGCGGTGAGGCTGAGCGTGTTGAGGATCAGGGCCTGGATCGGGACGACGACGCTCCCCGTGAAGAGGAACAGCAGGATCAGCATGCTCAGCGCGATGATCGCGCCGGCGTACGGAATGCGGTCCTGGAGCGCCTCCTTGGTGTCCACCAGAGCCGCCGCCTCGCCGCCGACCAGGGCCTCGGCGGGCGCGTCCACGGCGCGTACCCGCTCGGTGTGCCGTTCACCGGCCTCCGAGTTGGGGTTGGTGTCGGAGACCACGCTCAGCCAGACGCCCTTCGGGTCCGCGAGGGCCGCGGAGGCGGGACCGGCGGGGGCGATCTGCCTGCCCTCCGCCCAGCTGCCGAGCGGACCGTCGACCCGCACCGTTCCCTCGGTGCGGGAGAGTTCCGCCAGGTAGCCGGCGAGGGCCGCCTCGCGGCCGTCCGCGGGAAGCTTCGGCAGGACCACCGTCACCGGGTCCGTCCCCGCGCCGGCGAAGTCCGTACGGATGCTCTCGGCCGCGGCCTGGGCGGGCGCGCCCTGCGGAAGGATGCGGTCGTCGGTGAGCCCGAAGCGGGCGTGCGCGAAGGGCAGCGCGAGCGCGATCAGCAGGACGGCGACGGCGCCGCCGGTCGCCACGGGGCGCCGCATGACGCGGGTGGCCAGCCAGTGCCACATGCCCTGCGCCGTGTCGGCCCCCTCGGACGGCTTGCGCCGCCACCGGGCGAAGACGTCAAGGCGGTCGATGCGCCGGCCGATGACGGCCAGCACCGGCGGCAGGATGATCAGCGAGGTCAGCGCGGCCAGGCTCACCACCGCGATGCCGGCGTACGCGAGCGAGCGCAGGAACATCATGGGGAAGACCAGCAGGGCTGCCAGGGAGAGGACCACGGTGAGCGCCGAGAACAGCACGGTCCGGCCGGCCGTGCGCAGCGACTCGGTGACCGCCTCCAGGACCTCGCGGCCGCGCTCCAGCTCCTCGCGGTAGCGGGTCACGATGAACAGGCTGTAGTCCACGGCGAGTCCGAAACCGAGCGCCGTCGTCACGTTCATCGCGAAGAGCGAGACGTCGGTGAAGGTGGCCAGCAGACGCAGGACGGCGAGGGTGCACACCACGGAGACGACGCCGACGAGCAGCGGCAGGAGCGAGGCGACGAGCGAGCCGAACGCGACCAGGAGGATGATCAGGGTGAGCGGGGCGCCGATGAGCTCGGCCTTGGTCAGGTCCTCCTCGCTCTGCTTCTCCAGCGCGTCGTTGATGACCGCCCGGCCGGTCGCCGTCACGGTGAACCGCCCCTGCTCACCCGTGAGTTCGGCGGTGAGTTCGCCGGCCCGGTGGGTCGCCTCGCTCTCGTCGCCGGACAGTCGCACCAGGACGAGGCCGGAGCGCCCGTCCTCGGACCTCAGCGCGGGGTCCTGGGAGGTCCAGAACGAGGTGGCGTACCCGACGCCGTCCAGCGAGCCGACCCGCTCGGTGAACTTCAGCCCGTCCTTTGCGGCTTCGGCGTCGGTGACCGGCTTGTCGCCCTTGACCAGCAGGACCATGTTCGGGGACCCGGCCCCGAACCGCTCGGTCAGGATCTGCTCGGCCCGCGCGGACTCGGACCCGCTCGCCGTGTAGCCGCCGCTCGAGAGGTCGTCCGCGGCACCGGCGCCTAACAGCGCGGCGGCGAGCGAGACGACCGCGATGATCAGGAAGACGGGCGCCTTGAGCCGGACCAGGCCCCGCGCCAGCCCGGCGAGTCCGCCGGACGGCGGCGCGGAGGGGGGTGGCGGCCCCAGGGCCCCGGCGTCCGCCGTGCCGGGCGGGCGCGTCGAGTGCTGTGTCGTCACGTGGTGCTCCCAAGGGGATGATGGGACGGTTCGGCCGCCCCGCCGCCCTCCGACGGACGGCGGGGCGGTCTCGTGAGGTGGGTCATGCGTGCGACGGGCCCACCCGGCTCCGGGCGGGTCCGTCAGTCCCGGCGGAGGGCTGTCATGCCTCGCCGAGCAGGTGGCGGCAGAGGCCGGCGTGTACCCAGTCCGCCCACTCCTCGGAGCTCCAGCCGCGCTCGGTGACGAGCAGGTGGTAGATCTCCGGGCCGAGCAGGGTGTAACTGGTGTCCACCGCACGGTCGAGGGTCATACCGGCGGGCAGGGGGTGCTTCTCCGTCAAGGTCTTGACCAGCTGGGCCTGGACCTCGTGGCGCTGCTCCTTGTTCCGCTCCCAGAGCGGGCTGATCTCCTCGTTGGCGATGGCCGCGTTCCGCAGCACCTCCAGGAGGTCGACGACCCGGTCGTAGATCTCCCGTGCCCCGTCCACCTGGTGGCGCAGGTGGACGCGGGGATCCTCGGCCGCGACAGCGCTGCGGAACCAGTCGCGCTCCACCGTCGGGACGGGCTCGTGGTCGCCGGCGACCCGGACGTCCATCAGCTCCTTGAGGATCGCGATCTTGGTGCCGAACTTGAAGTACACGGTCTGCACCGCGACCCCCGCCGCGCGGGCGATCGCCTCGATGGTGGTCCCGTCGTACCCGTGCGCGACGAACAGCTTGAGTGCCGCGTCGAGCAGACGAGCCCGTGTCTCGTTGGAGCGTTGGCGCCGCGCGCCCGTTTTTCCGGCCATGGTCCTACTACCGTTCTACTTTCTAGAGTGTTCATCTAGAGTACGACAACAGATACAGCTCTTCGCACCAGGAGGCAAGCGTGGACACGCAGGAACGCGCCAAGGCCGCGCAACCCGGCGGGAAACACCCACCCGGAGGACTGCTGACTCTGACGACCACGAGCATGGGTCTGTCCATGTTCGTGCTCTTCGCGTTCGGTGCCCTCGGCCCGACTCTCCTCGGGGACCTCGGTATATCGCGGTCGCAACTGGGCTCGCTCCCCGCCGTGGCCTTCGGCACCGCGTCGGTGCTCTCCCTCTTCAGCGGACACCTGACCGACATGATGGGGGGCCGACGCTCCCTGCTGGCACTGCTGTTGACGGTGGCACTCGCGTTCACCGTGCTCTCCCTGGCGGAGGGCTACGGCTGGCTGCTGGCCGGTCTGGTCCTGGCCGGCGCCGCCCAGGCGTGCGCCAACCCCGCGACGAACCACCTCATCGCCACGCACCTGCCGCCCCAGCGGCGCGCCGCCGCCATCGGGATCAAGCAATCGGGCGTCCAGATCGGCGCGTTCGCCGCGGGCCTGTTCGTCCCGTCCCTCGCCGCGGCGACCTCGTGGCGCGCCACGCTCGCCCTCGTCGTCCCGGTGGCCCTGGCCGCCGCCGCCGCGGCCCTCCTGCTGCCGGGCGACCGGCCGAAGCAGGACGCGGGCAGGGCACTCTCCCTGCCTGCCCGCCCCAACCGGGCGGCCCGCTGGCTCATCGTCTACTCCCTCGGCGTCGGCACCGGACTCGCCGCCCTCAACACGTACCTCCCGCTGTACGCCCACGAGGAACTCGGCATGGGCGAACGGGCGTCGGGCGCCCTGATCGCGGCCGTCGGCGTCGCGGGGATCGCCGCCCGGGTGCTGTGGACGCGGGTGAGCGGACGCCTCTCCGACATCGGCGTGCCGCTGCTGGTGCTGGCGGGGGCGGCCGCCTGCTTCCTGCTGCTGGTGCCCGCCGCCGGCCTGCTGACCCCGCTGGTCTGGATCGGCGCCGTCGGGCTGGGCGGCTCCGCCGTCGCCGCCAACGCCGTGTCCATGGTCGCGGTCGTGCGCGGCACGGCCTTCGGGGCCACCGGACACGCCTCCGCGCTGGTGTCCATGGGCTTCTTCGGCGGCTTCGTCGTGGGCCCGCTCGGCTTCGGTCTGATCGCCGACAGCTCCGCGGGCTACGTGGGCGGCTGGGCGCTGGCGGGCGGGGCCTTCCTCGCCTCCGTCCTGAGCGCCCTCCAGGTGCGACGGGCGGTGGCGGCGGCATGACGACGCACACGGAGCGGGGCGGAAGGGCCCCCGGGCGGCGGACCACCGGCACGAACGCCCGGCTGTTCCACGCGTCGGACGGCGTCTGGCTGCCGTCCCCGCCGGCCGCCGGCCCCTGGGCCCCCGGCCGCCTGCACGGCGGAGCCGTCGCCGCGCTCATGGCCCACCACGCCCAGGCGGCCCTCGGCACGGACCGGCCGCTCGCCCGGCTGTCCGCCGACTTCCTGGGCCCGTTACCCGCCCTCCCCCTCGAACTGCGCACCCGCGTCGTCCGCGCCGGGCGCAGCTTCGGCCTGGTCGACGTGCAGGTGTACGCCGACGGCGCGGAGGTCGCCCGGGCGAGCGCCCTCGGCGTGCGGGCCGCCGAACTCCCGCTGCCGGAACTGCCCGACGAACCCGCCCTGCCGCCCCGCGCGGAGGGACTGGCGGTGTACTCCGCCCCGTCCCCCGAACCGTCCTTCAACCACGACGCCGTGGAGCTCCTGGTCGTCGACGACCCGGCCAACCCGCACGGCGGAAGCGCCTGGGCCCGGCTCGGTGTGGGACTCACCGCTCCCGGGCCGCCGTCCCCGTGGGTGGCGGCCGTCGCCCTCGCGGACCTGACGTACGGGATCGGCGCCGCGCTGCCGCCCGACCGCTACCGCTGCGTGAACGTGGACCTCGCCGTCCACTTCGTGCGGCCGCCGGCCGGTGACTGGACCGGTCTGCGCGCCCGGACGCGTACCGGCCCGGAGGGACGGGGCAGCGCCGAGGCCGTGCTGTTCGACGACGAGGGCTGCTTCGGCACGGCGGTGCAGACCCTGCTCATCAGTGAGGAGTGAGATGGAGAAGGTCATGGACCGCGCCGCCGTCGCAGCGGCGGCGGCGTCGCTGGTCCGGAGAACGAGAAGCACGGCCGGAGAGGTGGGCGACCGCTTCCCGCTCTACGCCGACCCGGCGGACGGACGCTGGACGTCCACCCGGCGCGGCTCGTGGACGGGCGGCTTCTGGGCCGGGCTGCTCTGGCTCACCGCCGAGGCGGACGCGGCCGACGGGACGGGTGGGGCCGGCGGGTCCGACGCGGGCTGGGACGACGGCGAGGCCGTGCGGCGGGCGCGGGAGGTCACCGAACGGCTCCGGGAGCGAGCCCACGACGACACCGACACCCGTGCCCTGACCTTCTGGTACGGGGCCGCACAGGGGCACCTGCGCTGCGGCGACACCGACGCGGCCCGGGTCGCGCTCGAGGGAGCCGCGGCCCTGGTGGCGGCGGCGCACCCCCGGTACGGGATCGTCCCGGCCGGCACCGGTCTGGGGCGCGGGGAGCCGGGAACCGAGGAGTTGACGGTGGATTCGGCCGCCGCCGTGATCGCGCTGCTCTGCTGGGCGGGCCGGGAGCACGGACTCGCCGGTGCCGAGGAACTCGCCCGACGGCACGCCGCCGCCGTGCGCGACCGCTGCCTGGAGAAGGACGGCGGCATCCGCCCCGGGGCGCGGCTGGACGGCGCCGGGGACGAGGCGGCCGCCGGCGTCTGGACGCGGGGGCAGGCGTGGGGCATCCTCGCCCTCGCCACCGCCGCGCGGGCCTTCGACGGCGGTCAGGGGGCGGGGCACGGCGGGAACGGCTACCGGGACGCGGCGCTCCTGGCGGCCGACCACTGGCTCGGACGCGTGGGCGACACCGTTCCTCCCTGGAGCTTCGCGGACCCGGACGGGCTCCGCGACACCTCCGCCGCTGCGATCACCGCGCAGGCCCTGCTGGAACTGGCGGAGCTCACCCCGGGACCCTACGGCCAGGCGCTGGAGGACGCGGCGACCTGTCTGCTGGGCCGGCTCGTCTCCGGCCACCTGCGGGACGGGATGCTGACCGACGGCTGCTACGACCGGGCGTCGGGCACGGCGACCGCCCACGAACTGATCTGGGGGGACTACTTCCTGCTGTCCGCCCTGATGCGGCTCGCGGGGTCCCGGGCCGGGGCCGCGACCGCGCACTGAAACAGTGCCGGGCCCCCGACGCGATCGCGTCGGGGGCCCGGCACTGTTTCCCTCGCCCGGAATCAGAAGACGTCGGCCTCGATGTCCGGAGCCCCCGCGTACGCCTTCAGCAGACGCTTGGCCACCGTGTGGGCGTGCAGCTCGTCGGGACCGTCGTAGATCCGGGTGGCCCGCGCCTTGCGGTACATCCGGCTGAGCGGGGTGTCGTCGATCAGCCCCTCCGCGCCGTACACCTGCACCGCGCGGTCGAGCACCTGGCACAGGGTCCGGGAGGCGAGCACCTTGGCGGCGGCGACGTCGACGTACGCCGAGCGGCCGGCCTGCACGGAGGCCGCCGCGCGCAGCACCTGGGAGCGGGCCGCCTGGATCTCCGTGTACGAGTCGAAGACATGCTGCTGCATCAACTGCTTGGAGGCCAGGGGCTCCTGGAACGCCGTGCGCTGGTGGAGCCGGCGGCACATCAGGCCGAAGGCCCGTCGGGACTGGCCCAGCCACTGGACGGCGCGCAGGGTGCGCCCGAGGTCGAGCCGGTCCCCGGCCACGGCGAATCCGGCGCCGCGCTCGCCGATCATGTTCTCGTCCGGCACCGTCACCCCGTCGAGCCGGACCTCGCGGTGCTGACCGTCGGTGCCCAGGACCGAAAGCTCCCGGACGAGGGTGAAACCGGGGGTGTCGGTGGGGACGAGGAACATCGTGAACGCCTGCCGGTTGGGCACGCCCAGGGGTTCCGTCCGGCACATGACGGTCATGAAGTCGGCGCCCGCGGCCCGGCTGAACCATTTGCTGCCGGTGATCTCCCAGCCGCCGGCCGTCTTCTTCGCCCGGGTCGTCATCAGGGAGGGGTCGGAGCCGGAGCGGCCGGGCTCGGACATCCCGTAGCACGGGGTGACCGTGCCCCCGAGGATGCCGGGCAGGTAGCGGTCCCGGGCGGCGGGTGTCGCGTGACGGTGCAGCATCAGGGCGTCGAGGAGGTGCTCCGAGCCGAGCACCGCGGGGCCGAACTCCGACTCGCCCTCGACCTCGCCGAGGTGGACGTAGTCGGCCAGCGGGA
Source organism: Streptomyces solicamelliae (assembly GCF_045348655.1). Classification (NCBI taxonomy): domain Bacteria; kingdom Bacillati; phylum Actinomycetota; class Actinomycetes; order Kitasatosporales; family Streptomycetaceae; genus Streptomyces; species Streptomyces solicamelliae. The sequence continues at coordinate 5,504,500 of NZ_CP160404.1, read as the reverse complement.
GTCCGCGGCCGCCGATCTCGACGGGATGGGAGAGCCCCCACAGTCCGTTGGCGCGAGCCTTGGCGCGCAGGTCGTCGAAGGCCGCACGGGCGGCGTCGCCGCCGGCGAGGAGCACGGGCTCGGCGGGGATCACCTCGCCCCGCACGAACTCGCGTATCCGGTCGCGCAGGACGAGCAGATGGTCGGGCAGGGCGAAGGGGTCGGAGGCGGCCGGCCGGGCCGGCGCGTCCGGGGCGTTGTCCGGAGAGGTGTTCATGAGCAGGCTGTGTCCTTCGGCGGGAGCGCGCGGTCGCCGGAGGGGACCGCGGGAGAGGAAGGGGTGCCGGGCCCTCGACGGGGGATTCCGGGGCCCGGCACCCGGTTCGGGGGCCGCCGGCCGCGCGGGAGACGCGGGACGGCGGCGTGGAGGGCTCGGTTCAGGAGGTGGTGAGCGTGGTGACCGAGGCCCGCAGGGCGTGCTTGTCGACCTTGCCGGCCGGGCTGATCGGCAGCTCGTCCACGACGTGGAACAGCTCGGGCAGCTTGGCCCGCTCCAGTCCCTGCTTCTCGTAGAGGAAGCTCCGCATCCCCTCCAGGTCCGGGACCTCTTCTCCGGCGTTGGGGACCACCCAGACGCAGACCCGCTCGCCGAGGGCGTGGTCCGGGACGCCGAGGCAGACGGCGCTCTTGACCGCGGGGTGGGTGTTGACCATCTGTTCCACCTCGGCCGGGCTGATGTTCAGCCCGGCGCGGATGATGATCTCCTTCTTGCGGCCGGTGATGTTGAGCCGTCCCGCCGCGTCGATCCGGCCCAGGTCGCCGGTGCGGACCCAGCCGCCCTCCGTGCGGTACAGGCGGTCCAGCTCGGGCGCGTTGACGTAGCACAGGGGGCTCATCGGGCCCCTGGACCAGATCTCGCCGACCTCGCCGGGGGCGACCTCCTGCCCGTCGTCGCCGGTGATCCGGATGACCGTCACCGCCGGGTTCGGGCGGCCGGCCGTGGTCTGCACGGTGGTGAGGTCGTCCTCGACCTGGGTGTGGCAGTTGACGCCGTCGGCCGATCCGTACAGGTTCACCAGCGCGCAGCCGAAGGCGCGGACGCAGTCCGCGACGGTCTGCGGGTCCACTCCGGCGCCGCCGCAGACGAGGGCGGTGAGCGAGGAGGTGTCGATCCGGTCCGCCGCCCCGGGCGCCAGGCGCGGATCGGCGAGCATCTCCTGGAACATCGTGGGCACGCCCATGATGTGGGTGGGCCGGTGCCGCTCGATCGCGGTGACGGCCTCCGCCGCGTCGAACCGCGGCAGCACCACGAGTGTCCCGCCGAGCACCGCGAGCGTGACCGACGTGCCGCCGGACCCGAACGCCGAGGCCAGCGGGACCAGGAACATGACCCGCGGCGGCTCCTCGCCGCGGACCAGGGAGCGCACGAACTCGCCGCGCCCGCCCGCGAGGGCGTTGTGCGAGTACGCGATCATCTTGGGCTCGGCCTCGGAGCCGGAGGAGACCAGGATGCGGGCGGCGGAGTCCGGATCGGCCCGGAACGGCGTCTCGAGCGCCTCCGGCGGGTCGGCGAGCAGCGGGGCCAGGGCGTGCATCCCGGCCGGCGGCTCGCCGTGGACGAACACCTCACGCAGGTCCGGGAGTTCGGCGCGGAGCTCGTCGAGCATCAGACCGTAGTCGGTGCCGCCGATCTGCCGGGTCACGATGGCGACCGAGGCCCGGGAGCGGCTCAGCATCGCGAGGGTGTCCTGGCGGCGCCGGCCCACCGGGTACGGCAGGCACACCGCCCCCACGGCGGCCACGGCCAGGTCGACGACGCAGGCCGAGCGGCCGTTCGCCAGGTTGACCGCGACCACGTCACCGGGCCCGGTGCCGGCCTCGGCCAGCGCGCGGGCGAGGCCCAGGGAGACGCGGTACAACTCCCCGTAGCTCATGGTGCCTTCGCCGTCGATCACCGCGGGGGCCTCGGGGTTCTCCTCGACGCGCTCCTCGAAGAGCTCGAAGAGGGTCTTGCCCGGGTAGCGGCCCTCGGCGCCCCACTGCGCGCGCAGCTCGGCCGGGATCAGGTCGTGGAACAGGGTGCTCATGACTCGAACCTCCAGGGAGCGGTGACGAAGACGCATTCGGCGCGGTCGAGCGCGTGGGGGGCCACGGGGGTCGCGTCGAGCGTCGCGAGATCCGTGACGACCTCGGTGGCGACGACGCGGGCCTCGGCCAGGCGGGCGCGCCAGGCCGCGGCGGGCTGCTCGAGCAGCCGGGCGGCCACCTCGGCGCGCAGCCGGTCGCCGGCGAGATCGGGGTCGACGCCGAGCGCCGCGCAGACGCGGCCGTTCTCGGTGTACGAGGAGACCGACAGGGCGAGCCAGCCGTCGGCGGTGGGCCACGGACCGGCGAGGTCGGTCAGCGGCGGCTTGGCGCAGCCGCGGACCTGCTCCTCCTGGGCCTGCTCCAGGACCTCGTACTGCAGCACGGTCGAGGCGGAGAGCAGGGAGGAGTCGACCCGGGTGCCCCGGCCGGTCCGCTCGCGCAGCAGCAGGCCGGCGAGCATCCCCTCGGCGGCCACCAGTCCGCCCAGGACGTCGATCAGCGTCATCAGCGAGGGCCGCGGCGCACCGTCCACCGCCATCATCTGCGCGAGTCCGGAGTGCGCCTGGGCCATGAAGTCGGTGCCCAGCGGCGGATTCTCCCCGAGGGCGTCGCCCCAGCCGGAGGAGTAGGCGTACACCAGGCGGGGGTTGACGGCGGACAGGTCGTCGGAGTCCAGGCCGAAGCCGGCGGCCTTGCCCGGCGCCCAGTTGTGCAGGAAGGCGTCGGCTCCGCGGGCCAGGTCCACGATGTCCGCGCGGCCCTCGGCCGACTTGAGGTCGGCCTCCAGGACGCGCTTGCCCTTGTTGAGGGCGAGGAAGCGGGCCGAGCAGTCCCCGGACATCGGGGGCATGCCCCGCAGCGGGTCGCCGCCCGGCGGCTCCACCCGGACCACGTCCGCTCCGAGGAGCCCGAGGACGTGGGTGGCGAGCGGGGCCTGGATCCGGCGGCCCGCCTCCACCACGGTGATCCCCTCCAGGGGCCGGCTCGCGTGCGGGGCCCGGAAGGCCGGCGCGGGGGCGTTCCCGGTGGTGCCGTACGACGTGAAGTCCCACGGGCCGGTGACGGTGCCGTCGACGACGAGTCCGGCGTCGGCGCGGCGCTCGGCGACGGTGCGGACCCGGCAGAGGCTGAGGCCCGCGCGGGCCGCCACGTCGGCGATGTCCGCGTAGTCGCGGGCCGCGACGGCCTCCGACAGGGAGCGGGGCAGCGGGGAGACGGCCTTGGGGTAGCGCAGCACGAAGGGCTGCCAGGCGCGGCTGATCTCCGGTACGGGCACGCCGAGTTCGGACCAGAAGGTCTTCCAGGGGCGCGGGTCGAGCGCCTCGGCCTCGAACCAGACGCCGTCCCGGCTGCGGAACGGCGGCCCGGCCTCGGGGTCGTCCTCGGGCAGCAGTTCGTCCTCGTCGGCGGTGGCGGCGGCCAGGTACTGCGACACCGTCAGCAGCGCGGCGTGGCTGACCGAGGTTCCGGTCCGGGCCACCGGGGTTCCGCGTTCCCGGGCGATGAGCGCGGCCAGCACCCCCTGCACGGCCAGGACGCCGGCGCAGGCGGAGGCGTAGTCCAGCGGGAGCCGCGCGGGGGCGCCGGTGCGTCGCCCGTGCACGGCCATCACCCCGGTGGCGGCCTGTACGGATATCTCGTCGGCGAGGCCGGGGGCACCGTCGCAGGCCCAGTCCAGCCGACAGGTCAGGACGGGGTCGGTGTGACCCGGCGGCACGATGTCCAGCGTCCTGGGGTCCCCGTCGGCGCCCGGACGCCGGAGCGTCCGGGCGCCGAGACAGGACAGGTGCCGCAGGGCCACGTCGGCCGCTCGTGAACGGTCGGTGTACAGCACGGTGTAGCCGGACAACGGCTCGGGGCCGTGTCCGTGACGCGGGCGGGGCACCCTGGAGTGAGTTGCGGAAGCAAATTCTTGAGAGGTGGTCATGCTCATCTGAGAAATTCCCTTCGGCGGGCTTACGGAGAGGGAAAGAAATGCTTTTCAGTCACGCTGTTGGGCACGGCGCAGCGAGAATTCGCCGCACGGCGGAGATCGGCCGGGAATCGGGCAACGGGATGCCGCTCGCGCACGGCGGCGTGCACGGTCGGGTGACGGAGAACGAGGGGGTGAGCGGGCGCCCGGTCAGCCGAGCGGGAGCTCGCCGGTGAGTTCGAGCGAGCCGTCCATGCGCAACTGGCCGAGGCGGCCGGAGCGCAGGTCGTGTCCGGAGAGGCTGCGCGCCATGGCGCCGTCGCGCAGCAGGAGTTCGTCGGGGAGGGCGCCGCCCTCGGCGCAGACCTCGCCGATGAGGCCCGGCGGCAGGGAGCGTCCCGACTCGTCGAGGACCAGGAGGCGGACGTTGGCCGAGGGCCGGCCCACGCCGGGCAGCAGCCTGCACTCCGCGTCCGCCGGGCCCAGCTCCCGGGCGGTCCAGGGGAGCGGCCCGTGGTCGCCGCTGAACTCGGCGAGCAGACGCGTGCCGGCCGAGCGCGCGAAGTGCCGCTTGACCAGGTCGCCGGTGCAGGGGGCGCCGGTCACGACGACGGAGCCGATGCCGTCGCCGCGGCCTTCCGGGTCGAGCGTGTCGAGCATGCGCCCGTACTGCTCGGGCGAGAAGAGGGCGTCGGGCGCCCTCGTACCGGCGCGCCCGTCGAGGCCGCGCGGCACGGTGAGCGGCTCGGAGGAGCCGAGCCACCGCAGACTCGCGCCGCAGGCGAACGCCCACCACATCGCGGAGAGCCCGGCGGGCGAGGAGAGGTCGCCGCCCGCGAGCACCTCGGCCGACACATGGCCGACCCGCTCGATCCGCGCCGCGATGGCGGAGGTCCAGGCCGTGTGCGCCGACAGCTGCGCCCGTACCGGGCGCCGGGTGCCGCCCTCGACGAGCAGGAACGCGGTCTCGGTGAAGTCCGAGCGGGGCAGCGAGGCGTCCACCGGCGGCTCGCCCGGCCCGACGGCGGTCCGCGGGTCGGCCGGCACCCGGCAGTGGCGCTCCCAGACCGCCCGGGACTTCGGCGCGCACAGCACCCAGCGCGCCCCGCTGAGGCCCGCGATCCGCCGGGCCTGCTCCGGGCCGACCCGGCCGACGGGGACGCACACCGCCCCGGCCTTGAGGACCGCCAGCAGGTCGATCGCCGCGCGGGCCGGGTTCTCGCACTCCACGATCACCGGCTCCCCCAGCTGGATCCCCGACCGGACGAGCCCGGAAGCCACCAGACCGGCCTCCGCCTCGACCCGGCCGTAGGTGATCCGTCGCGCGGAGGGCGACGTGCCGGCCTTGGGCGGGAGGTGCACCGCGACCCGGTCGGGGTGCGCCCGGGCGATCCTGGCGAAGGCGCGGTCCAGGGTGGTGGCGGGCATCGGGGCCGGATTGCGCTCCCAGGCCCGGAGATCGTCCTCGTCGGCGGGGCAGGCGGCGGGGACGTCCCGCACGGTGCTGTCCGGCTTGTACGGGTGGCGCAGCGCGTGGACCAGCCGGTCCATCTGCCGCGCCGCGCAGGTGCCGCGCAGGGTGAGTCCGCCGTCCTCCCCGGGGGCGATCTCCAGTTCGATGCGCTCAGGGAGGTCGGACTCGGGGTTGGGCGTGATGACGGCGAGCGGCCGGTCGACGGCGGTCAGGTGACGACCGGTCCGTTCGGCCGCCTCGCGGAGCGGCAGGCCCGGCGGGAACGTGAGCCGTAAGCACTGCCCCTCACCGGTTCCGACGTGGGTGGCGCCGTCGGCCGTCTGGCGGGACAGCGCCGCGAGGACCACCGCGAGGGCGACGTGGGTGCGTGTCGTGGTCCACCGGGCGGCAAGGTCGTCCAAGCGCCGCGTGGAGTCTCCGAAAAGACTTCGACAGTGATCCTCGGCATCCGAATTCTGACTCATGAGCACACTCCCCCAGGCTGCCTACGAGCGGTGAACGAATCATTACTGCAGTGCATTTGTTCGGTCAAGAAATTTGCACTTGTGACGCCACTTGGAGGCCCCTCGGCAGCCCCTCGGCAACGTCGCCGCTTGAATAGTGCCTCACTCTAGTGACATTCTCTAGTGGCTGGCTCGACTCGGTGGTCGGGTCGCCGGAAAGAGGGAGGACGTCGTGTCGTCGTCGGTTCTGCAGGGCAAGAGAGGTGTGCTGTTACTGCTCACCTCCGTGGAACTCGTGGTGTTCCTGGACGTGTCGATCGTCAACGTGGCGCTGCCCGCGATCGGCGCCGCTCTGGGGCTCACCGTCGTCGGTCTCGCCTGGGTCGGCACCGCCTACCAAGTCACCTTCGGCGGCTTCCAGTTGGGCGCAGGCCGGGCCACCGACATCCTCGGTCGCCGCCGGCTGTTCCGGGTCGGCCTCGCCGTCTTCACGGTGGGCTCGCTGCTCGCCGGCGTCGCCGTGTGGCCCTGGCTGCTGATCGCCGCGCGGGCCCTGCAGGGCGTGGGCGCGGCCATCCTGGTACCCGCCGAGCTCTCCCTGATCACCGTGATCTTCACCGAACCGGCCGCCCATCGCAGGGCCTTCGGCTGGTGGAGCGCGATGGGCGCGGTCGGCGCGGCCGGCGGCGTGGTCATCGGCGGCGTGATCGTCGAGCTGTTCAGCTGGCACTGGATCTTCCTGATCAACGTGCCCATCGGCATCGCCGGACTGCTGCTGAGCGGCAAGCTGCTGCCCGCCGACCCGCCCGTCACCGACTCCCGGTCGCGGCTCGACATCCCCGGGATCGTCACCGGCACCGGGGCGCTGCTCCTGCTGGTGTACGTCGTGACCGTCGCCGCCGAGGGCGACCTGGACGCGCTCACCGGCGTCCTCGCCCTGGTCGGACTGGTGCTGGCCGCCCTGTTCGTCCGGATCGAACTCCGTTCGCCGGACCCGCTGCTGCCCTTCCGGTTCTTCCGCAACCCCGACATCACCGGATCCACCGTCGCGAGCGCCATCGTCGGAGCCGCGCACGTCCCGGCCTTCGTCTTCCTCGCCCTGTACTTCCAGGAGGTACGCGGCTACAGCGCCCTGCAGAGCGGCCTCGCCGTACTGCCGGTCGCGGCGGTCAACCTGGTCGTGTCGCGCACGCTCGTGCCCACCGCCCTCGCCAAGTGGGGTCCGCGCGTGGTCCTCACGGCCGGCATGGCCCTGCTGTCCCTGGGACTCTTCATGCTGAGCGGGCTCCCGGTGGACGGCTCGTTCCTCACCGACTACCTGCCGGGCGCGCTGATCTTCGCCGCCGGTCTGCCCGCGGTGTTCGTCGGGGCGACCGTGCCCGCGGTGAAGGCGGTGGCCGAACACGAGACCGGCGTCATGTCCGGCGTCGTGAACACCGCCCAGCGGATCGGCGCGGGTCTGGGCGTCGCCGTCCTCGCCGCCATGGCCACCAGCCGCACGGAGACGGCCGGAGGATCGCGCCTCGCCGCGCTCAACGAGGGCTACCAGCTCACCTTCCTCGGCGCCGGCGCACTCGCCGCCCTCGGCGTGCTCGTCGGGCTCTGGCTCGTCAAGCGCGCTCCGCGGACCGCGCCCGCGAAGGACGACACGCCGCCCAGGGAGACGACCGACTCCGAGGACACCGCCCGCGCGTGAACACCGCGCACCGGGACAGCGGCGCCCGCACGTGAACACCCGGCGCGCGGGCGGACCGCCGCGCGCCGGGTGAGTACATGACCAGCACGGCCAGGACCAGCACAGCCACGACCAGCACGACCAGGAGTCCGTCAGCGGACGGACCGAACACGGGGAGACACGCATGACCGTCGAGAACCACCGCACCGACTTCGACGCGATAGTCGTCGGGGCCGGATTCGCCGGAGTCACCGCGGCGCGCGAACTGCGCGCCCGAGGACGGCGGGTGCTCCTCCTGGAGGCCCGCGACCGGCTCGGCGGCCGCACCTGGACCGACACCTTCGCCGGACAGCAGATCGAACTCGGCGGAGCCTGGGTCCACTGGAGCCAGCCGCACATCTGGACCGAACTGACGCGCTACGGCGTGCCGGTCGTCGAGGACGCCTTCCCGGAGCGCATCGTCCTGCCCACCGAGGGCGAGCAGCGGTCCTACGAGCTCATCGACGCCTACGTGCGGATCACCGAGCTCCTCAACAAGGTCTTCGAGGGGACCGAGCTGCACTTCCCCCGGCCGCACGACCCGCTGCACCACGCCGACCAGCTCGGCGCGTTCGATGCCCTGTCCCTCCAGGACCGCCTCGACCAGCTGGACCTGACGCCCGACGAGATCACCTGGATCTCCGGTCTGCTCGCCACGGAGCTGGGCGGCTCGACCGAGCGCGGCGCCTTCTCGATGCTGGCGCAGTGGTGGGCGCTCGGCATGCTGAACCAGCGCGGCTACTACTCCATCGTCAGCCTCCGCCCCCGGACGGGCATGACCGGCCTGCTGGAGAAGATGGTCGAGGACAACCCGCCGGAGATCCGCCTCGACTCCCCCGTGACGTCGATCGACGACCACGGCGACGGCGTCACGGTCACGACCCGCTCCGGGGAGCGCTTCACGGCGCGCACCGCCGTCGTCGCCGTCCCCACGAACATGTGGCGGACCATCGACTTCCCCGCCGGCCTGCCGAACGCCCACGCCGCCGTCGCCGCGACCGGGCTCGGCGTGCCCCACGGCAGCAAGCTCTGGCTCCACCTCCGCGGAGACCTGGACAACTTCATGGCCCAGGGCCCGCAGGGCGCCCCGCTCTCGGTGCTGTTCCCGCACAGCGAGCTCGGCGACGGCCGCCTCATGATCGCCTTCAGCGTCGACCCGGAGCTGGACCTCGGCAGCTTCGCGGCCGTCGAGAAGGCCGTGCAGCTGCTGGAGCCGAAGGCGGAGCTGGTCGACTACCGCGTCCAGGACTGGGGCAGGGACGAGTTCTCCCAGGGCGGCTGGGGCAACCGTCCGCCGCGCCACCTCACGACGGTCCACCGGGAGCTGCAGCAGCCGCACGGCCGCCTGACGTTCGCCTCCGGCGACATCGCGGACGGCTGGGCCGGCTGCATCGACGGCGCCGTCGAGTCCGGTCTCAAGGCCGCCCACCAGTCGGCAGCCCTCCTCAACACCCGCGCCTGACCCCGACAGCGCGACGCCTTCGCCCCGTCCACGAGGACCGGGGCGAAGGCGTCGCGCCCGGGGCGGGCCCGGCGTGCCTCACCGCTCCGTGACGACGATCTCGCGCTTGAGGATCTTGCCGGTGGGGCCCTTGGGCAGCTCGGCCGCGACGGTCACGATCCGCGGGTACTTGTACGCCGCCACCCGCTCCTTGACGTGGTCGCGGATCTCCTCGGCCGTGGCCTCCGCGCCGGGCCGGAGGGTGACCACGGCCGCGACCTCCTCGCCGAGCACCGGGTCGGGCACGCCGACGACCGCGGCCTCGGCGACGGCCGGGTGCTCGTACAGCACTTCCTCGACCTCACGCGGGTAGACGTTGTAGCCGCCGCGGATGATCAGATCCTTCTTGCGGTCGACGATGAAGTAGAAGCCGTCCTCGTCGACGCGGGCCAGATCACCGCTGTGGAACCATCCGTCCCGGATCGCCTCCTCCGTCGCCTCGGGGCGGTTCCAGTAGCCGGCCATCACGTTCTCGCCGCGGATCGCGATCTCGCCGACCTCGCCCGGCGGCACCTCACCGCCGCCCTCGGCGACGAGCTTCATCTCGACCCCGCGGACGGGCTGACCGATCGAGCCCGCCTTGCGCGGCCGGTCGGGGTGGTTGAAGGCGGCGACCGGCGACGTCTCGGAGAGCCCGTACCCCTCCAGTACGGTGGCGCCGAAGCGGCGCTCGAAACCGTGCAGCACCTCGACCGGGAGCGAGGCCCCGCCGGAGACGGCCAGGCGCAGCCGGCCGGCGTCGAAGCCCTCGGGGAGCTCGGCGTGGAGCAGCGCCGCGTACATCGTCGGCACGCCGAGGAACACGGTGACGCCGTCACGGGCCATGATCTCCAGGGCGCGCGCCGGCTCGAACCTCGGCAGCAGGGTCAGCGTGGCGCCGGCGGCGACGGCGGTGTTGAGCGCGCAGGTCTGGCCGAACGCGTGGAAGAGGGGCAGACCGCCGAAGAACACGTCGTCGGGTCCCGCCTGGAGCAGGGTCTCGGCCGTGGTGGCGGTGTTCGTGGCGAGGTTTCGGTGCGAGAGCGCGGCGCCCTTCGGCGTCCCGGTCGTGCCCGAGGTGTAGAGGATCAGGGCGGGGTCGTCGTCGGACCGGTCGACGACGCGGGGCATCGGCTCCTGGGCGCGCAGCAGCTCGTCGAACGCCGACGGCTCGGTGACCAGGCAGGGGGTTCCGGTCTCTGCGGCGGCCTTCGCCACCTCGTCCGCGAACAGGGGGAACACGAGCGCGAGCCGCGCCCCGCAGTCGCGCAGGGTGAACGCCACCTCACGGTCCTTGAGGAGCGGATTCATCGGCACGACGACGGCCCCGGCGCGCAGGACGCCGTAGTAGACGACCGGGAACAGCGGGACGTTGGGCATGGTCAGCGCGACGCGGTCGCCGGGCAGGACGCCGCGGTCGCGCAGGAGGGCGGCGACTCTGGCGCTCGCGTCGTCCAACTGGGCGTAGGTGAGCGTGCTGTCGTCGTGGCGTACGGCGATGCGAACGCCGTGGGTGGTGGCGGAGTCCACCAGGAACGTGGCGAGGTTGGTCATGTCGGCAATCTCCTTCAGTTCGTCTCGGCCCGTGAGGCGGCACGCCGGGGGCGGATCACGTCGCGCCGCGTGATCCCGGCGCGCGGGCGGCAGCGGGGCGAGCGTGGGGAGCGGGAAGTCCGCGGCCGTCAGCCGCAGCAGCGTGAGGGTCCATTCCTCGCGGTGGCTCGCCTGCTCTGCGCCCCTCCACACCGACGGGCCCGAGCAGGGCAGATACCGCGTGTCGTCCCCGTCCGTCGTCCCGGTCGTCGCGCCTCCGTACCTCGCGTGCCCCCCGGTCCGGTGCGTCTGCTGCGAACGGACCGGCCCGGTGAACGGCGCCATGCTAGGTTCCCCACTCCCGCCGTGCTTAACTTGGAGTGACATCAGGCTTGTCCTTTCGGGACAGTCTTGGAGGGTGCACATGAAGCCCCTGGTCCGCACCGCAGCCCTCAGCGGCTACGTCGAGCTGTGCCGCTCGCTCGGCATCGACCCGCAGGCACTGCTGAAGAGCGTGGGTCTGGACACCGCCGCGCTCGTCGTCCAGGACAGATGGATCTCCGGCGCGGCCGTGGTCCAGGTACTGGAGCTGTCGGCGGCCGCCTCGGGCCACGAGGACTTCGGCGTCCTCCAGGCGGAGTTCCGGCGCTTCTCCAATCTCGGCCCCATCAGCCTGGTCGTCCGCGAGGAACCCGACGTGCGGAGCGCACTGGAGCTCCTGATCCGTCATCAGCACATGTTCAACGAGGTCCTGCACGCCCGGCTGCAGGAAGGGGACGGGCTGGCCACGCTGAAGGTCGACCTGCTGCTGGGCGAGGCGATGCAGACCCGGCAGGCCACTGAGCTGGCCGTGACCGCCTTCCACCGGATCCTGCGCGCGTTCCTGCACCCCGGGTGGCACCCGCTCTCCGTCTGGTTCACGCACCCGGCCCCGGCGGACGCCTCGACGCACCGGCGCGTGTTCGACTCCGCCGTGGAGTTCGACCAGAAGTTCAACGGCATCGTCTTCTACGCCCGCGACCTGGACGCGCCCAACGCGATGGCGGACCCGTTGCTCCACGAGTACGCCCGCCAGTACATGAAGCCGATCACGACGTCCCAGGACACCACCGCCGCGGATCGGGTGCGCGAGTTGATCGAGGTCCTGCTGCCGAGCGGGCGCTGCTCGATCGAGCAGGTCGCGCGCAGCCTCGGTGTCGACCGGCGCACGGTCCACCGGCATCTGGCCGCCTCGGGCGAGACGTTCTCCTCGCTCCTCAACGCCACCCGCATGCACCTCGCCGAGCAGTTCGTCGCGAATCCGAGGCGCTCGCTGACGGAGATCTCCGACCTGCTGGGCTTCTCGTCACTGAGCGCGTTCTCGCGCTGGTTCCGCGAGCAGTTCGGGTGCAGCCCGAGGGCGTGGCGCACCGGCGCAAGCCGGCAGCGGACCGACCGGGACTGACACCCCACCCAGGGGCGAGGTCCCCAAAAGTCAAGTTATCCGTCCCTGAGGGTCAAGCGGAGCCGCGTGCGCGGTCCTACCGTGAGACCACGCCGAGACGCGGTCGGCCGCCGGAGGGGACGGGTCCCCCTGTGCGCGTTTCCTCCGGACCGCCGGTCCACCCCGGGCCCCCGCGCCCGCTGCCACTCGGTGATCCGCATCGACGAAGGAGACGGACCCGTGCACTTCCACGACGACTCGCTCTTCCCGGAGAACCAGCAGAAGCTGGTGATCCAGGCCGCCCCCTACGGCCCGGAGTGGCTTCCCGGGGATGCCGACGACCTGCCCCTGACGATGGACGAGCACGTACAGGCAGCCGTGGACTGCCACAACGCCGGCGCCACCGTGCTCCACATCCACGTCCGGGAGCTCGACGGCAAGGGCTCCAAGCGGATGTCCCTGTTCAACGAGCTGCTGGGCCGGCTGCGCGAGGCCGTCCCCGACATGGTCCTGCAGATCGGCGGGTCGATCTCCTTCGCCCCCGAGGGCGAGGGCGGCGACGCCAAGTGGCTCGCCTACGACACCCGCCACATGCTGGCCGACCTCACCCCGGCGCCGGACCAGGTGACGATCGCGATCAACACCAACCAGATGAACATCGTCGAGATCATGACCGCCGACGACCTGGAAGGCACCTCGATCGCCAAGCCGGACTACTACCGGGCCTACCGCGACATGGTCGTCGAGGCCGGCCCGGAGTTCTACCTCGAGCACCTGAAGCGCCTGCACGCGAGCGGTATCCAGCCGCACTTCCAGCTCGCCACCCTCGCCCAGCTCGAGACCGTCGAGCGCCTGATCCGCACCGGCGTCTACACGGGACCGCTCATCCTCAACTACGTGGCGATCGGCGGCGGTTTCGCCGGGCGGCACCCCGCCGACCTGATCGAGTTCATCCGCCGCGTCCCGGACGGCGCCGTGCTCACCATCGAGAGCTCCATGCGCGCGGTGGCACCGATGAACGCCGTCGCCATCGCCCTCGGCGTGCACGTCCGGGTGGGCAACGAGGACAACCTGTGGCGGCGCAAGGGGGAGCGGATGTCCTCCGTCGAGCAGATCGAGCAGACGGTGCAGATGGCCGAGGCGCTCGGCCGCGACATCGCGACCGGCGCGGAGGCCAAGGAGATCTACCGGATCGGCGAGTACTACACGAGCGCCGACGACACCCTGGCCCGCCTGGGCATGGTGCCGAACCGCCGTCCCGGTCAGCGCGGCTTCATGCTGCGCGACGTCTGACCGCGCGGCACTCCCACCGCGCCGCCGACCTGCCACGAGAACGGAGCACACACCATGGCTCATGCCGTCCGATTCCAGGAAACCGGCGGTCCCGACGTCCTGCGCTGGGAAGAGGTCGTCGTCGGCGACCCCGGCCCGGGCGAGGTACGGATCCGGCACGCGGCCGTCGGACTCAACTTCGCCGACACCTACTTCCGCACCGGCCTTTATCCCGCGCCGCTCCCGGCCGGACTGGGCGTCGAGGCCGCCGGGGTGGTCGAGGCGGTGGGCGAGGGCGTCACCCACGTCGCCCAGGGCGACCGGGTGACGTACACCGGAAGCCCGCTCGGGGCCTACAGCACGGAACGGGTCATGCCCGCCGACTCCCTGATCCGGCTGCCGGACGGCATCGGCTTCGAGACCGCCGCCGCGATGACCATGCGCGGCCTCACCTCCGCGTACCTGCTGCGCAGGATCCACCCGTTGAAGGCCGGCGACACCGTCCTGCTGACCGCGGCGGCGGGCGGCGTCGGCCTCATCGTCTGCCAGTGGGCCAAGCTGCTCGGGCTCACCGTCATCGGCACCGTCTCCACCGAGGAGAAGGCGGAGCTCGCCCGCGCCCACGGCTGCGACCACGTCATCCACTACCGGCGGGAGAACGTGGCCGAGCGGGTGCGCGAGCTGACCGACGGCGCCGGGGTCCCGGTCGCCTTCGACAGCGTCGGCAGGGACACCTACGCCACCTCGCTCGCCTCGCTCCGGCGCCGCGGTCTGCTGGTCTGCTTCGGTACGGCCTCCGGTGCGGTACCACCCATCGACGCCATGCACCTGGCCGTCGGAGGCTCGCTGTTCGTCACCCGGCCGGCGCTCGCCGACTACATCGCGGACCCTGCGGAGCGGGCCGAGCTGGCGGGCGAGCTCTTCGGCCATGTCGCGTCCGGACGGATCGCCATCGAGGTCAACCAGCGCTACGCGCTCGAGGACGCCGTCCACGCGCACCGCGAGTTGGAGTCGGGACGGACCACGGGGTCGTCCGTCTTCGTCCTCTAGCACCGGACCTTCCAGAAGGGAAACACCATGGAGAAAGCAGTCGCTCCCCCGGAGGGAACACCCGCGCCGGTGCGCGTGCGTTCCCACGGTTCGATCAAGGTCGAACCGCTGACCTGCACCATCGGCGCCGAGCTCTCCGGCGTGAACCTCGGCGACGCCGCGCGCGACGACGACCTGTTCGCCGAGATCAGGGCCCTGCTCCTGCAGTACAAGGTGCTGTTCCTGCGGGACCAGGACATCACCCGGGCCGAGCACGTCGCCTTCGCCGAGCGTTTCGGGCCGCTGGAGGACCACCCGGTGGCCGGCAGCGACCCCGATCACCCCGGCCTGGTACGGATCTACAAGGATCTGGACAGCGCGCCGGAGCACTACGAGAACGCGCTGCACACCGACGGCACGTGGCGTGAGAACCCGTCCATGGGCGCCGTGCTGCGCTGCATCGAGTCGCCCCCGGTGGGCGGCGACACGATCTGGGTCAACATGGCCGAGGCCCACCGCCGACTGCCCGAGCACATCAGGAACCAGATCCAGGGGCTGCGCGCCCGGCACAGCATCGAGGCCACCTTCGGCGCCGTCATGCCGCAGGAGCAGCGGCACGCGCTCAAGGCGCGGTTCCCCGACGCGGAGCACCCGGTCGTCCGCACCCACCCCGAGACCGGGGAGCAGATCCTCTTCGTCAACGCCTTCACCACGCACTTCGTCAACTACCACACGCCCGGCAACGTGCGCTTCGGGCTGGACTACGCCCCCGGCGCCGGCCTCCTGCTCAACCACCTGATCAGCCAGGCCTCGGTCCCCGAGTACCAGGTGCGCTGGCGCTGGACGCCGAACAGCGTCGCGATCTGGGACAACCGCTCCACGCAGCACTACGCCGTCCAGGACTACTGGCCCGCCGTCCGCCGGATGGAGCGCGCCGGAATCGTCGGCGACAGACCGTTCTGACCCCTTCTCCAGCAGTTCCACAAGCCCGTGAGGTGATGACAATGGAGTTGCACGTCACTGCTGGGTCCGGCCCGGAGACCGACACGAAGGTGTCGTCGGGATGGCCGGTGTCCCCCCGCTACGCCTGGGTGGTCTTCGCCCTGAGTTTCGGCCTGCTGCTGTCCGACTACATGTCACGGCAGGTGCTCAACGCCGTCTTCCCGATGCTGAAGGCCGAATGGCTGCTCTCCGACGCCGAGTTGGGGTCGCTCAGCGGCATCGTGGCCCTCATGGTCGGCCTGCTCACCTTCCCCCTGTCGCTGTTGGCGGACCGCTGGGGCCGGGTGAGGAGTCTGCTGCTCGCGGCGACGATGTGGAGCGTGGCGACCCTGGCCTGCGCCGTGTCGGCGACGTACGGCCAGATGTTCCTGGGCCGGCTCTTCGTGGGCATCGGCGAGGCGGCGTACGGGAGTGTCGGAATCGCCGTCGTCCTGAGCATCTTCCCGATCGGGCTGCGGGCCACCCTCTCCGGCGCCTTCATCGCGGGCGGCGCCTTCGGCTCGGTCCTGGGAGTGTCGATCGGCGGCGCGGTGGCCGAACAGTACGGCTGGCGCTGGGCGTTCGCCGTCATGGGCATCTTCGGGCTCGTCCTGGCCGCGGTCTACGGCGTCGTCGTCACCGAGAAGAGGCTCGCCCCGCGAGCGGGTGCCACGGCCGGCCTGACCGAGGAGGCTCCACGTGGCCGGCTGCGCGAGCTCCTGCCGCGGCTGTTCTCCTCGGTCTCGGTGATCAGTGCCTATGTCGGCAGTGGACTCCAGTTGTTCATCGCCGCCGCGCTCATGGCCTGGCTGCCCAGCTACTTCAACCGCTACTACGACATGCCCACGGCGAAGGCGGGCGCGACCGCCGGGGTGTTCGTCCTGATCATCGGCATCGGCATGGTCGCCGGCGGCCTCGCCTCGGACCGCATCAGCCGGGTGTTCCCCGTCCGGAAGTGGACCGTGGCCGTCGTCTGCAGCGTCGGCTCGCTCGTCCTGCTGACGGCCGCCTTCCAACTACCCGCAGGAACAGGCCAGTTGCTCGCCTTGGCGGTCGGGGCGCTGCTGTCGGCCGGGACGGCCGGTCCCGCCGCCGCCATGGTGGCCAATCTGACCCCGGCGTCCATCTCCGCGACGGCCTTCGCCACGCTCACCCTCGCCAACAGTCTGCTCGGGCTGGCCCCCGGGCCGGCGGTCACCGGCAGGCTCGCGGACAGCATGGGGCTGCTCGACGCGATGCGGATCGTGCCGCTCACGGCGCTCGCCGCCACCGCGGCCTTCCTGATCGGCCGCCGCTTCTACGCACGTGATCTGGTCCGTCTGACCGGGCGCGTGTCGGTGACGGGCCGGGAAAGGGAGCTTTCGTCGTGAATCGCATCGCCGAACCGGTCGTGGTGATCGTCCCCGGCCTGCGCGACCACGTCGAAGAGCACTGGCAGACCGTGCTCGCGGACCGGCTCACCGCGGCCGGGCGCACGGTCCGCACCGTTCCCCCGCTCACCGAGGACCGGTTGAGCCGCGAGGCCCGCGTCGCCGCGCTGGACGAGGTGGTGGCGGAGACCGCGGGACCGGTGGTGCTGGTCGCCCACAGCGCCGGCGTGATCACCACCGTCCACTGGTCCCGCCGGTCCCCCGTGGAGCAGGCGCAGGTGCGGGGTGCCCTGCTGGTGACGCCGCCGGACTTCGAGCGCCCGTTGCCCGAGGGGTACCCCACCCCCGAGGTCCTCGACAAGAACGGCTGGACCCCGGTACCCCGCACGCCGCTGCCCTTCCCCAGCATCGTCGCCGCCAGCTCGAACGACCCCCTGGGCTCCGTAGAGAGCGTCTCCGCACTGGCCCGGACCTGGGGTGGCCGCCTCGTCGAACTCGGCGAGGTCGGCCATCTCAACCCCGCCTCCGGCTACGGTCCGTGGCCGCGCGCGGAGGAACTGCTCCGCGAACTCGAGCACGCACCGCTCGGCTGAAGCCCCGCCCCCCTCACGCAGCCCCCGCGAAAGGCAACGATGAACACCGACACCGACCACCTGCGGTATCCGGGTCGCCGTGAGCAAGATGCTCACCCGGTTCGCGGACTTCGCGCGAACCTCACCGGGGAACAGGTCCTGAGGCCATGAGCGGGCGGCCCGACCTGGAATCGCTCCGGCTCCTCGTCCTGGTCGGGGACCTGGGCAGCCTGAGCGGCGCGGCGGCGAAGCTGGGCATCGCGCAGCCGTCGGCGAGCAAGCGGCTGTCCGTGCTGGAGCGCAGACTGGGTCTGGCTCTGGTGGAGCGCACCCGCCGGGGATCGCAGCTCACGGACGCGGGCCGTGCGGTGGCCGGCCGGGCCCACCGGGTCCTCGATGAACTGCAGGGCCTCCTGACCGGGGCCGAGGCACTGCGCACCCGGCGGAACGCCGAACTGAAGATCGCGGCGAGCATGACCGTGGCGGAGTACCTGATGCCGGGCTGGATCGGCGAACTGCGGAGCGTGCAGCCGGAGTTGTACGTCGGACTTCAGGTGACCAACAGCGAACAGGTCCCGGAACTGGTCCGCCACGGAGCCGTGGACCTCGGGTTCGTCGAGTCACCGCGGGTCCCGGCCGGGTTGTCGGCCCGGCAGGTCGCCCGTGACCGCCTGCTCGTCGTGGTCGCGCCCGGCCACCCCTGGGCGCGCCTCCCGCGCCGGCTCAGCGCCACCGAACTCGCGGCCGCCCCGCTGGTCCTGCGCGAACGGGGCTCCGGCACCCGCGAGACGCTCGACCGGGCCCTGAGCCGGGCCGGGGCGGGCGAAACCAGGCCACTGCTTGAGCTGGGGTCGGCGACGGCCGTGCGCCATGCGGTGATCGCCGGGACGGGCCCCGCGGTGATGAGCGAGCTGGCCGTACGGACCGACATCGCCGACCGGCGCCTGGTCGCGGTGGACGTCGAGGGCATCGAGCTGCGTCGGTCCCTGCGCGCGGTCTGGGCGGCGGGGCGCGCGCTCATGGGCCCCGCCGCCGAACTCCTCACCGCGATCACAGCGAGCCGACGGTGAACTGCAGGCCGAGGCTCGTGAGCGAGACGATCACCCAGAGGCAGGCCCCGAGGACCAGGGGACGGGGACCGGTACGGCGCAGGCCCGCGAGGTCGGTGGACAGTCCGATCGCACTGAGCGCGACGGTGATGAGGAAGACCGACAACTCGCCGAACCCTCGCTGAACGCCCGCCGGGACGAGCCCGACGCTGTTGGCAGCAGCCGCCATCAGGAAGGCCACGAGGAACCAGGGCACCAGCCCGGCAAGGCGAACCCGCGATGCGGAGGCGCCCGTACGTGCGGCGAGGGCCCGCCGGTTGGCGAGGACGGCGAGTCCGACACAGATCGGGATGATCATCAGAGTCCGGGTCAGCTTGACCACGACGGCGTAGTCGACCGCCGCAGGCCCGTAGGTGGTCGCGGCGGCGACCACGGAGGACATGTCGTTGACGGCGGTCCCGGCAAAGAGACCGAACGCATCCGGATCCATCCCCATCACATGCCCGAGCGCGGGAAACACGATCACCGCGGCCACATTGAACACGAAAATCGTGGAGACGGCATAAGCGACCTCCGCGCCGGCCGCCCCGATGACCGGGGTGACCGCCGCAATGGCAGAGGCACCGCAGATACCGGTCCCCGCCCCGATGAGAGCACGCAGATTGCCACCGATCCCGAGCCACCGGCCGAGCAGAAAGGCCCCGGCCAGACAAGCGACCAACGACCCCACCATGACCGGCAACGACTCGGCACCGACATGAAATATCCGAGCGAGCGAAAGCTGCGTCCCCAGAAGAACGACCGCAATCTGCAAAAGCGACTTGCTCGCGACCCGGACCCCCGGCCGGACCCGCACCCCCGGCTTCCACACCGCGGCCACCAGCGCCCCGACGACGACCCCGGCAACGGGCCCACCGACGAGCGGAAACACCTCCCCCACCACCGTGGCAAACCCTGCAACGCCCGACGCGAGAGCAAGTCCGGGAATGTGGGACGTCAGCGCGGAAATACGTGCGGCAGTCGGCGAGCGGGGCTCCCGGGAATCCAGTTCATTTTCCATGAACCTGACTGTGGCCCTTGACGGACCACCCCTGTAGCCCTCGATACGCGACAAGGCCATAGCCGATCGCTATGACCAACAGTGCACTGCCGCAATGCAATTCACCCCCTCACGGCCGGCCGGCCGAGTTCGACGGAGTGCTGGGGCGGTTCACGGCGAGGCCGGGCGGAGCCGGTAGGGGCGACTCTGCCATGTCCAGCCATGCTTGAGGATCAAGGAACTGAGGCCCAGCGCATCCAGGGGCAGCGAATCGGCCGCGGCCACGACCTGCGGCCAGGTGAGCTCTCCCTGTGCATCGAGGGCGGCGACCAGCGCCGCCTCGAGACGTGGGTCGACCGCGCGGTGCTCCAGCAGTCGGCGTGTGCGGTTGCCGTCGGTGGCCACGAGACCCCAGCCCCGGAGCCGGCAGAACTCCTCGGCGGCCCGGTACTTGGCGACGTTGATGGCCATCGCCATTTCGTAGACCCGTTTGACCTCGATGAGGATGCACCGGCCGTCCTCGGTCACGGCCAGGAGATCCGGATAATAGGTGCGCTGTTGCCCGGCGAACTCGTAGCTGATGGCCAGGGGTTGTTCCTGGTAGTACGCAATCTGCGGCGCGAAGCTGAGCAGGTGGATCACTCTCAGCTCGGTCTCCGACTCGTACGACACATCACGGTCCAGCTTCGGGCAGTGCCACACTCCGAAGCGTCCCCGGTCGGCGTTCTCCTCCTCCCGGAGGGTTTCCCATGCAGTGCGTGGCGGGGCCGGTTCGGGCTCGCCGAACCAGGTGACCTCGCCGACCAGAGCTTCCCAGCGCCGGCCGGCACGTTCGATACGTCGCTCCCGTGTCGCTTCGCGCCGGGCCGACTCGTTCTGCAGGATGCGTATCGTCGACGCCTCCGCAGCCAGATTGTCCGCACGGACCTTGTCCGCGCCGGCCAGCCGTGCCAGAAGGGGTACCGCCTGCCGGGGCGTGACCGAGGGCAGCAGCACGGCTGACAGGTCGAGCAGCCGTTCCGCCGCCGATGGCCCCGCCTCGGGCGGAACCCTCTGCACACAGCTCAGTTCGGCCAGTACCTGTCGGAGCTTGCGCGAAGCCGGAGCGTCGGCTCCGGCCAGGCGGCGGATCGCCCTCGTCTGCAGTTGCCGGACCCTCTCCCGCGACAGACCGAGAGTCTCCGCGACCTTCTCCAGGGTCCGGGCCGGTTGATCGTCGAGTCCCAGACGACGGGAGAGGACCTCCCGGTCCCGCTCCGCGGGCATCTCGTCCACGGCCGCGGCCATCAGCTCCCCCAGGACGAGCACTGTGTCGGCATCGCGTTCGGCGATCAGCGACCAGTCGGCCGCCAGGCGCACAGCACCCGGGCACACGCATTCGAGCAGCCAGTCGTCCAGCAGCAAGACGTCGCCGTCGTGCCACAACCGCCGGGCCGCTGCCCGCCGCACGGCCACGGCTTTGGCCGCCAGGTCGTGGACCACGCTTCGGGCCAGGAAGACCTCGCGGCGCTCGGGACGCAGCACATGGCCGGTGACGTGCTCCCAGTCCGCCAGCACCTCGGCCGTCGAGCTCGCCGGTGCGGCCGCCAGGGGCTCGGCCGGCGCGTGCGTCCCGTGACGCCCACGCCGTTCCCGGAGACGCCGTTCCGCCCCCACCTCCCGCCATGCGTAGCCAGGATCCGCGGCCAGCCTGGACCTCAGCCGACCCAGCGGATCGTCGACGGGCGAGCCGGACCAGGGAACGAACCGGTCCAGACGCGCACGGACACCGCCCGTCGTCCGGCCGTGCCGCTCAGCGAGCTCGGACAGACCCAGCCCTTCGCGCACGCCTTCGACCAGCTGAGCGTCTTCCTCTTCACTCCAGGCACGACCCCGCCTGGCCCCGGCCGCCTGATCCCCCACGCTCTCTCCCCCGCATAAGGCACGCCCCTACAAAGCCACAGGTCAGCAGCCCTACTTCACCGGCTCCAGAATCGCCACGCACTCCACGTGATGCGTCATCGGGAACAGGTCGAAGGCGCGCAGGGTGCGGACGCGGTAGCCGGAGTCGCGGAAGTAGGCGAGGTCGCGGGCGAGGGCAGCCGGGTCGCAGGCCACGTAGGCGATGCGGCGGGCGCCGAGGGCGGCCAGGTGGTGGACCGTCTGCTTGCCGGCGCCGGCGCGCGGGGGGTCCAGGACGATGAGGTCCACGTCGGTGATGCGGGTGCGCGGGAGGACCGTCTCGACCTTGCCCTGCTCGATGCGGACCCGGTCGAAGTGCTGCAGGTTGTGGCGGGCGTCCTCCACCGCGCGCTTGCCGGACTCGATGCCGAGGACGGCTCCCTTGTCGCCGACGCGGTCCGCGATCGCGCCGGCGAACAGGCCGACGCCGCAGTAGAGGTCCAGGGCGGTGTCGCCCTTGCGGGGCATCAGGCCCTGCATGACCGCGAGGACCAGGGTCTGGGCGGCCTTCGGGTGGACCTGCCAGAAGCCGCCCTCGCCGACGCGGTACGTGCGGTCGTCGGCGCGCTCGCGGACGAAGTCGCGACCGTGGACGCGGTGGATCGCCTTGTCCTTCTCGCCCACCCGGAGCACCGAGACCGGCTTGTTCAGGTCCACGATCGGGAGGCGGGCTCCCGGCTTCGGCGTCAGGACCACCTGGCGGTCCTGGGAGCCCGTGGCGGCGATCGCCTCGACCGAGGCCATGCCCTCCCAGGTGCGCGCCTCGATGCCCAGTTCGCTGACGCCCTCGGCGGCGATCAGGCAGTGGTCGATGACCTCGACCTCGTGCGAGCGGTGCTTCCGCAGGCCCGCGCGGCCCTCCGCGTCGACCGCGTACTGGACCCGGGTGCGCCACTGCGGGACCTCGCCCGCCGGGAGCTTGTCGCCCTCGGCCGGCATGACCGTGCCGTCCCAGCCGGCCTCCTCCGGGGTGAGCCCGGCGAGCCTCATGAGCTGCTCGGCGATCACCTCGCCCTTCAGCCGGCGCTGCGCGCCCGGCTTGGCGTGCTGCCAGTCGCAGCCGCCGCAGCGCCCCGGGCCGGCGAAGGGGCAGGGCGCGGCCACCCGGTCCTTCGAGGGGTCGATGATCGTCACCGCGTCCGCGCGCAGGAAGCGGGAGGTCTCCTCGCCCTCCGTGACCCTCGCCACCACCCGCTCCCCCGGCAGCGCGTGGCGCACGAACAGCACCCGGCCCTCCGACGTGCGGGCGATGCAGTGGCCGCCGTGCGCCACCGGGCCGACCTCGACCTCGTACTCGGTCCCGATCAGCGATTCGGCGGGGGCGTTCTGCATGATCGGGGGCTCCAGGGTTCGCACAAGGACAAGTGGGCTGCTGTCCGTGTCGACAGCAGCCCACCAGTTTAGTTCGTCTTTCCGGACGCTTCCTTCGTGCCCTTCTCCACCGGGCCGCGCCGCACCGAGCCCGGCGCGTTCCAGTCCTGGCGCTTGCGGGCCCGCTTCTTCGCCGCCTCCGAGGACTGCAGCTGGTACGGGACCGACGTCACCATCACGCCGGGCGTGAACAGCAGCCGGCCCTTGAGGCGCAGGGCGCTCTGGTTGTGCAGCAGGTGCTCGTACCAGTGGCCGACGACGTACTCGGGGATGTAGACCATCACCGCGTCGCGCGGGCTGTCCTTGCGCAGGTTCTTGACGTAGTCGATGACCGGGCGGGTGATCTCGCGGTACGGCGAGTCGAGGATCTTCAGCGGCACGTTGATCCCGCGCCGCTCCCATTCCTCCTTGAGCGCCTTGGTGTCCGCCGGGTCGACGTTGACGCTCAGCGCCTCGAACGAGTCGGCGTGCATGAGCCTGGCGTACGCGAGGGCGCGCAGCGTCGGCTTGTGCAGCTTGCTGACCAGCACGATGGAGCGGACGCGGGAGGGCCGGACGTACTCGTCGGGGCGCTCCTCGGCGGCCGCGATCTCGTCGGAGACGCTGTCGTAGTGCCGCCGGATCGCGGACATCGTCACGTAGAAGATCACCATGCCGAGCAGCGCGACCCAGGCTCCGTGGGTGAACTTGGTGGCGAGGACGACGACCAGGACCAGGCCGGTGAAGAAGGCGCCGAAGGTGTTGATCGCGCGGGAGCGGATCATGTGGCGGCGCCTGGCCGGGTCGCGCTCGGTCTTCAGGTGGCGGTTCCAGTGCCGGACCATGCCGGTCTGGCTGAGCGTGAAGGAGACGAAGACGCCGACGATGTACAGCTGGATCAGCTTGGTCGAGTCGGCCCCGTACACCCAGACCAGCAGGATCGCCGCGCCGGCCAGCAGCACGATGCCGTTGGAGAAGGCGAGCCGGTCGCCGCGGGTGTGCAGCTGGCGCGGCAGGTAGCGGTCCTGGGCGAGGATCGAGCCGAGCAGCGGGAAGCCGTTGTACGCGGTGTTCGCGGCCAGGAAGAGGACGAGCGCGGTGGCCGCGGCGAGGAGGACGAAGAAGAACGTGCCGTCGCCGAAGACCGCCGCCGCGACCTGGGAGATCACCGGGTCCTGGACGTAGCTGTCGCCGACCGGCGTCCCGTTGTGGATCAGGTCCTTCGCCGGGTTCTCGGCCATCCGCACATCGGTGGCCATGGCGAGGAAGATGATGCCGCAGAACATGGTGACGGCCAGGCCGCCCATGAGGGCGAGCGTGGTCGCCGCGTTCTTCGACTTCGGCTTGCGGAAGGCGGGCACGCCGTTGGAGATCGCCTCGACACCGGTGAGGGCGGCACAGCCGGAGGAGAAGGCGCGCAGCAGCAGGAAGACCAGCGCGAAGCCGGACAGGCCCGCGTGCTCGGGCTTGATCTCGAAGTCGGCGGTGGGGGCCTTCATGGTGTCGCCGAGGACGATGCCCCGGTACGCGCCCCAGGCGATCATGATGAAGACGCCGGCGACGAAGATGTACGTCGGGATGGCGAAGAGGCTGCCGGACTCCTTCACGCCGCGCAGGTTCATCAGCGTCAGCAGCACGATGATCACGATCGCGCAGAGGACCTTGTTCTCCACGACGAACGGGATGGCCGAGCCGAGGTTCTCCACTCCGGAGGAGATGGAGACGGCGACGGTGAGGACGTAGTCGACGAGCAGGGCGCTCGCGACGGTCAGTCCGGCCTTCGGGCCCAGGTTGGTGTTGGCGACCTCGTAGTCGCCGCCGCCGCTCGGGTACGCGTGCACGTTCTGCCGGTACGAGGCGACGACCGTGAACATCAGGACGACGACGGCCAGGGCGATCCACGGGCTGAAGTGGTACGCCGAGAGCCCCGCGATCGAGAGGACGAGCAGCACCTCGCCGGGTGCGTACGCCACCGAGGACAGCGGGTCGGAGGCGAAGACGGGGAGGGCGATGCGCTTCGGAAGGAGCGTTTCCCCGAGGCGGTCGCTGCGCAGGGCCCGCCCGATCAGGATCCGTTTGGGCACGTCGGTCAGTTTGGGCACGCAGAGGATCGTAAGCGTTCGAAATCCGCCATGCCCACGCGCACCCCCGATGCGCACCGAATCTCCCACGTAGCCACCGCGGATGAGGCCCGGCAAGGGGTTGCCGCATAAGCTCGGACCGGGCAGTACAGCAGGCTGCTGTCCGCCGCGGCCCGGGCCAATCGGGCGAGGAAAGTTGTGAGCAGGGTGTATTCGCAGGTCAGCAAGGCGATCAGGAGTGCGGGGTAAGGGGACGTGCACATCGTCATCATGGGCTGCGGGCGAGTGGGAGCCGCTCTCGCGCAGACCCTGGAACAGCAGGGACACACCGTCGCGGTCGTGGACCAGGACCCGACGGCATTCCGCCGTCTCGGCTCCGGTTTCGGCGGCCGGCGCGTCACCGGCGTCGGCTTCGACCAGGACACGCTGCGGGAGGCCGGCATCGAGGAGGCCGGCGCGTTCGCGGCGGTGAGCTCCGGCGACAACTCGAACATCATCGCGGCGCGGGTCGCCCGCGAGATGTTCGGCATCGAGAACGTGGCGGCGCGGATCTACGACCCGCGGCGCGCCGAGGTCTACCAGCGGCTCGGCATCCCCACGGTCGCGACCGTCCGGTGGACCGCGGACCAGATGCTGCGGCGGCTGCTGCCGTCCGGCGCGGAGCCGCTGTGGACCGACCCGAGCGGCGGGGTGCAGCTGGCGGAGGTGCACACCTCCCCCGCGTGGATCGGGCACAAGATCAGCCGGCTCCAGGACGAGACCGGGGTCCGGGTCGCGTTCCTCACCCGGCTCGGCGAGGCGGTCATCCCCAGCTCGCAGACGGTGCTGCAGGAGGGCGACCTCGTGCACGTGATGATGCGTACGGACGAGATCGAGAAGGTCGAGGCGGCGTTCGCCGCCGGGCCCGAGGAGGGCGGTCACTGATGCGGGTCGCTATTGCGGGCGCGGGTGCGGTGGGCCGTTCCATCGCGGGCGAGCTGCTGGAGAACGGGCACGAGGTGCTCCTGATCGACAAGGCGCCGACGGCCATCTCGGTGGAGCGGGTGCCGCAGGCGGAGTGGCTGCTGGCCGACGCCTGCGAGATCACCTCGCTGGACGAGGCGGCGCTGCAGCGCTGCAACGTGGTCATCGCGGCGACCGGCGACGACAAGGTGAACCTGGTCGTCTCGCTGCTCGCGAAGACCGAGTACGGCGTGCCGCGCGTGGTCGCCCGGGTGAACAACCCGAAGAACGAGTGGCTGTTCACCGAGGCGTGGGGCGTGGACGTCGCCGTGTCGACGCCGCGTCTGATGTCGGCGCTGGTGGAGGAGGCGGTGAGCGTCGGCGACCTGGTCCGGCTGCTGCGCTTCAGCCACGGCGACGCGAACCTGGTGGAGCTGACGCTGCCGCCGGAGTCGGCGGTCACGGGTACGGCGGTCGGCGACGTGGCCTGGCCGCAGGACACCTCGCTGGTCACGATCATCCGCGGCTCGCGGGTCCTCACGCCGAGCGCGGAGGAGACCCTGGAGGCGGGCGACGAGCTGCTGTTCGTCGCGGCCCAGGCCCGCGAGGAGCAGCTGGAGGACCTGCTGTCGGTCCGCCGCGAGGAGGAGTCCACCGGCTGACGCCGGACGGACGACGGGCACGTACGCGTACGACGAAGGGCCCGGGAAGCGGAATCGCTCCCCGGGCCCTTCGTCGTGCGTACGGCTACGCCTCCGGCTGCTGCTGCGTCGCCTGCGCGGCCTCGGCCTTGCGGGCCTGTTCGGCGCGCTCCTCGGCCTCCATCTCGGCGAAGACGTCGATCGGCGGCGGGGCCTTCGCCAGGAAGACCCAGGTCAGGTAGACCGCCAGCAGGAACGGCGGGATCTTCAGGGCGACCAGGACCCAGCCGAGCTGGGTGGTGTCGGCCCACCAGTACAGCGGGAAGAGGATCGCGCACTTGGCGAGCAGGATCAGGCCCCAGGCGTAGCTCGCCTTCGCGTACGCCTTCTTCCGGCCGGGGTTGCGGGTCCGCCAGGAGAGGTTCTCCTTGAAGACCGGGCCGAGGATCAGGCCGATCAGCGGCACGCCCGCCAGCGTCGTGATGATGTACGCGAGGCCCAGGCCGAGCGTGTACAGCATGCCCGGCAGGTAGAAGTCCTTCGCGTTGCCGGTCATCATCGCGAAGACGACGCCGAAGCCCACGCCGAAGACGCCGCTGAAGGCGTGCTTCACCGTGTCCCGGCGGATCAGCCGGACCGCCACGAGGACGAGCGAGACCGCGAGCGCGGCGATCGCCGAGAGGTGCAGGTTCTTGTTGATCGTGTAGATCGTGACGAAGAGCAGGCCCGGGACCACCGTCTCGATCATGCCCCGCAGGCCACCGAACGCCTCGAACAGCGCGGCCTCCGTGACCTCCTTCGAGGCCTGGCCGCCGCCGTCCTGCCGATCGTCGCGCTGATCCGTCGTCGGCTTGTCGAGAGACGTCACCGGCTACTCCTGTCCGAGCGGTCGCAGCTCGTATTTGGGGTTGAAGAGGACCCGTCGGCCGTGGCTCATGGAGATCCGGCCGGAGGCGATCAGCTTGCGGCCCGGCTCTATGCCCACGATGGACCGCCGGCCCAGCCACACGACGTCCAGCGGCGCGGTGCCGTCGAACAGCTCGGCCTCCAGCGCGGGCACGCCGGCGCGGGGACGCAGCGTGACCGTGCGCAAGGTACCAGTCACCTTGACTATCTGGCGGTCGGAGCAGTCCGAGATGGGCGTGCACCCGGACGCCTGGGTGTCCTCCTGGAGCTCCTCCGACTCCAGGTCCTCCTGCGAGGAGGACAGGCGGTCGAGCATCCGCCGGAACCTTCCGGCAGGCTTGTCCGTACGCGGTGCAACACTCATACAGAAAGCGTACCGGGCCTGGCGGACAGCGGATCGGGTGACGGAGGACCGGTATTCGGATCAGTGCTCGAAGCGGTACCCCATGCCCGGTTCGGTGACGAAATGGCGGGGGTGCGAGGGGTCCGCCTCCAGCTTCCTGCGCAGCTGGGCCATGTAGACCCGCAGGTAGTTGGTCTCGGTGCCGTACGAGGGCCCCCACACCTCCTGCAGCAGCTGCTTCTGGCTGACCAGCCGGCCGCTGTTGCGGACCAGGACCTCCAGGAGGTGCCACTCGGTGGGCGTGAGGCGGACGTCCTTGCCGTCGCGGTGCACCTTCTTCGCCGCGAGGTCGACGCTGAAGGACGCCGTCTCGACCAGGACGGCCCCCTCCTCCGTCCCGCCGACGGGCTCGGAGCGGCGGACGGCGGCGCGCAGCCGGGCGAGCAGCTCGTCCATGCCGAAGGGCTTGGTGACGTAGTCGTCGGCGCCGGCGTCGAGTGCCTCGACCTTCTCGTCGGAGGTGTGCCGGGCGGACAGGACGAGGATCGGTACGCGGGTCCAGCCGCGCAGGCCCTTGATGACCTCGACGCCGTCCATGTCCGGCAGGCCCAGGTCGAGCACGACGACGTCCGGGTGGCGTTCGGCGGCGAGCTTGAGCGCGGTCGCGCCGTCGGGCGCGGCGTCCACCTCGTACTTCCGCGCCTTGAGGTTGATCACCAGGGCGCGGACGATCTGCGGTTCGTCGTCGACCACGAGGACCCGGGTCATGGAGGGATACCTGCTTTCTGCCGGCGTCACGAGACGGCCTGGGCGGGGGATGCGTCGGAGTCGGAGGAGGAGGAGCGTGCAGGGGTACCTGGCGAGGTGCGGTCCTCGCCGTTCGCCGCGCTCAGCGTGAGCACCATGGTGAGCCCGCCGCCGGGGGTGTCCTCGGCGGTGATCGTGCCGCCCATGGCCTCCACGAAGCCCCGGGCGACGGCCAGGCCGAGGCCCACGCCCGCGCCGCGCGGGGCGTCGCCGAAGCGCTGGAAGGGCTCGAAGATGCCGTCCTTGCTCTCGTCGGGCACGCCGGGCCCGCGGTCGACGACACGCAGCTCGACGCGCTCGCCGAGCGCGCTGGCGGCGACCAGGACGGGGACGCCCTCGGGGCTGTACTTCACGGCGTTCTCGACGATGTTGGCGACGGCCCGTTCCAGGAGTCCCTTGTCGACCCGGACCATCGGCAGCGTCTCCGGCACGTCGAGGTCCGCGCTGCCGTCGGGGACGCCGCCGAGCGCCATCGGCACGACCTCGTCGAGGTCGATGTCGCGGATCAGCGGGGTGACGGTGCCGGTCTGGAGCCGGGACATGTCGAGCAGGTTGCCGACCAGGTGGTCCAGCCGGTCGGCGCCGTCCTCGATGCCCTCCAGGAGCGCCGCGACATCCTCCTCGGACCATTCGACGTCGTCGGAGCGGAGCGAGGAGACGGCGGCCTTGATACCCGCGAGGGGGGTGCGCAGATCGTGGCTGACGGCGGCGAGCAGCGAGGTGCGGATCTTGTTGCCCTCGGCCAGCTTGCGGGCCTCCTCCGCCTCGTCGACGAGCCGCTGCCGGTCCAGTACGACAGCGGCCTGGGCCGCGAACGCGCCGAGCACGCGCCGGTCCTCGGCGGGCAGCACCCGGCCGGTGAGGGCCAGCGCGAGACGGTCGTTGACCGGCATGTCGACGTCGGCCTCCTCGGGCCGTGCGGCCGGGTGCGGGCCGACGCTCGCGGCGCGGGTCCACGGCTCGACGCCGCCGGCCCGCTCCAGCAGGGCGACGGAGTCCATGGAGAAGGTCTCCCGGACCCGTTCCAGCAGCGCCTCCAGGGTGGTCTCGCCGCGCAGCACGCTGCCGGCGAGCAGCGAGAGGGTCTCCGACTCGGCCCGCAGCCGGGCGGCCTGGTGGGTGCGGCGGGCGGCGAGGTCGACCACCGAGGCGACCGACATGGCGACGAAGAAGAAGACCGCGATGGCGACGATGTTCTTCGGGTCGGCGATGGTGATGCGGTGGATCGGCGGGGTGAAGAACCAGTTCAGCAGCAGCGAGCCGAAGGCGGCGGAGGCCAGCGCCGGGTACAGCCCGCCGAGCAGCGCGGCGGCCACGTTCAGCGCCAGGAACAGCAGCATGTCGTTGGCGAGGCCGAGGTCCGCGTCCACGTGGGTGAGCAGCAGCGTGAGCAGCGCCGGTCCGCCGAGCCCGACGAGCCAGCCGGCGAGCAGCCGGGAGCGGCCCAGCCGGGCGCCGCGCGCCACGGGCAGTCCGCGGCCCTTCGCGGCCTCCTCGTGGGTGACGATGTGGACGTCGAGGTCGGGCCCCGACTCACGGGCGACGGTCGCGCCGACGCCGGGTCCGAGCACGTACTGCCAGGTCCTGCGGCGGCTGGAGCCGAGCACGATCTGGGTGGCGTTGACGCCCCGGGCGAACTCGAGCAGCGCGGAGGGGATGTCGTCGCCTATGACGTGGTGGAAGGTGCCGCCGAGGTCCTCGACGAGGGTGCGCTGGACGGCCAGCTCCTTCGGGGAGGCCGCGGTGAGCCCGTCGCTGCGGGCGATGTAGACGGCGAGGACCTCGCCGCCGGCGCCCTTCTCGGCGAGCCGGGCGGCCCGGCGTATCAGCGTCCGGCCCTCGGGGCCGCCGGTGAGGCCGACGACGATCCGCTCGCGGGCCTGCCAGGTGGTGCGGATGCCGTGCTCGCCGCGGTACTGCCGGAGGTACTCGTCGACCCGGTCGGCGGTCCACAGCAGGGCCAGTTCGCGCAGGGCGGTGAGGTTGCCGGGGCGGAAGTAGTTGGAGAGCGCCGCGTCGACCTTGTCCGGCTGGTAGATGTTGCCGTGGGCCATGCGGCGGCGCAGCGCCTGGGGCGACATGTCGACCAGCTCGATCTGGTCGGCATGGCGGACGACCTCGTCCGGGACGGTCTCCTTCTGGCGCACCCCGGTGATCGACTCGACGACGTCGCCGAGGGACTCCAGGTGCTGGATGTTGACTGTGGATATGACGTCGATCCCGGCCGCGAGCAGCTCCTCGACGTCCTGCCAGCGCTTGGCGTTGCGGGAGCCGGGCACGTTGGTGTGGGCGAGTTCGTCGACGAGGGCGACGGCGGGCCGCCGGGCCAGGACCGCGTCCACGTCCATCTCGGTGAACGCGGCGCCCCGGTACTCGAGGGTCCGGCGCGGTACGTGCTCCAGGCCGTGCAGCATCACCTCGGTACGCGGCCGGTCGTGGTGCTCGACGAAGCCGACGACGCAGTCGGTGCCCCGCTCCACGCGCCGGTGGGCCTCCGAGAGCATCGCGTAGGTCTTGCCGACGCCCGGTGCCGCACCGAGGTAGATCCGTAGCTTGCCGCGTCCCATGGGACGACCATACGTCCGGCTCATCGGGCGTTCCGCACGCGTGAACGACCGCCGGATCGACCTTGACGGGATTCTGATGGCACCCGGCGCGGCGGGCAGCGCGACGCCCACACCCCGGCCGAGGGGATCCGAAAAAACTTCTCCGGGGATGTCGAGGGCGCGTGGCCGGCTACGACCTCAGGGTGGAAGGCAACGTGGCAGCACGAACCGACCCACTTGAAAGGTAGGGCACACCGTGAAGTACATGGTGCTGATGCAGTTCAGCTCGCAGACCCTGGAGGTCCCGCGGATCGACACCTGGCAGCCCGAGGAGATCAACGCCCACATCGACTTCATGCGGCGCACCAACGAGAAGCTGAAGGCCGCCGGGGAGCTCGTGGAGGCGCAGGGGCTGGCGATGCCGGAGACGGCGCTGATCGTGAAGGCGGGCCCGGACGGCGCGCCGCTGGTCACGGACGGGCCGTTCGCGGAGACCAAGGAGTTCCTGGCCGGCTGGTGGATCGTCGACGTCGACTCGGCCGAGCGGGCGGTCGAGATCGCCGCGCACGTCTCCACCGCGCCCGGTCCGGGCGGCAGGCCCATCAACATGCCGATCGAGGTGCGCGAGGTCATGTCCGAGCCCCCGCAGGACCTCTGAGTCACCCCTGGCGTACGCGCCTCAGTGCTCGACGATCTCGCCGTCGCGCAGTTCCAGGACCCGGTCCGCCAGGCCCAGGAGCTGCGTGTCGTGCGTGGCGACCAGGGCGGTGACGCCCTCGCTGCGCACGACGGCGCGCAGCAGTTCCATGACCGCCAGACCGGTCTCGGCGTCGAGCTGGCCGGTCGGCTCGTCGGCGATCAGCAGGGACGGGCGGTTGGCCAGGGCGCGGGCGATGGCGACGCGCTGCTGCTGGCCGCCGGAGAGCTCGCCGGGCCGCTGGGCGGCGTGGTCGGCGAGGCCGACCAGGGCGAGCAGCAGGGCGACCCGCTCCTCGCGTTCCTCGGTGTCGGTCCTGCGCAGCCGCATGGGGACGCCGACGTTCTCCGCGGCGGAGAGGATCGGGATCAGTCCGAAGGACTGGAAGATGAAGCCGATGCGGTCCCGGCGCAGGGCCAGCAGGCCCTCCTCGCCGAGGTCCGCGAGGTCGGTCCCGCCGACGGTGATCCGTCCGCCGTCGGGGGTGTCGAGGCCGCCGACCAGGTTGAGCAGCGTGGTCTTGCCGGAGCCGGAGCGGCCCCTGAGGGCGACCAGCTCGCCGCGCGGTATCTCGAAGGAGACCCCGCGCAGGGCGTGCACGGCCGCCGCGCCGGTCCCGTACGAGCGGCGCAGGCCCTCGACCCGGACCATGGGCCCGTCGGCCCGCTCCGCCACCGCGGTCGCCCCGGATTTCGCCCCGGTGTTCTCGCCCATCCCCGTCGCCCCCTCGATCCCCTGATCCCCGTCGATCACCTGGCCCGGCCAGTATGTGTCGTCGACACCGTCCGGGGCCAGGGATCGGATACAGGATCCGGGGACGCGGGATCCGGGGACACCGGACCACGGGACCGCGGCGTCAGCGGACCTCGGTGATCTCCGGTCCGCGCTGGAGCTGGCCCATGCCGCCGGAGAACCGCGAGGTCTCCTGGTCCTCCTGCTGCACGCCCTCGGGCACCATCTGGGCGTCGTCGGGCAACTTCAGGACGATCGGGTCGCGCGGGGCCATCGGGCCCTCGCCGCGGACCACGACGGTGTCGCGGACGATCTGCTCCAGCAGACCCGCGGCCTCGGGCTGCACCGCGCCCTGCCCGGAGATCACGCCGCGCAGGAACCAGCGGGGCCCGTCGACACCGACGAAGCGCACCAGCTGCACGCCGCTGTTGCCGTCGGGCAGCTGGACCGGGACCTGCGCCCGCAGCTCCCAGCCGAGGGGGCCCTCGACCTCGTCGACGACACCGCCCTGCTGGGTGATGCCGGAGGCGATCTCCTCGCGGACCTCGCCCCAGATGCCTTCCTTCTTGGGCGCGGCGAACGCCTGCAGCTGCACGGCGCTGTCACGCAGTACGACGGTGGCCGCGACGATCGCGTCGCCCGCCACCTCCACTCGCAGCTCCATGCCCTCGACTCCGGGCACGAAGATGCCGCCGAGGTCCACGCGGCCGTCCTCGGGCCGGGTGACCTCGGAGACGTCCCAGGGACCGTCGGGCCGGGGCGCCGGCGGAAGGTTCATCCGCCGCGGGGCCGCGTCGGCGGCTTCCTCGCCGTCCACCGCGTCGACGACCTGCTCGGCCTCGCCCGCTGCGTCCTGGGCAGCGGCACCGCTCTTCTTGCGACGTCCGAACACGTCACTGTCCTTCCCGGTCGGATACGACCGAAGCGTATCGATTCCCACCCGTGGTGCCGTCCACGGCGGCATGACCGCCGGTGGACCCGAAGCCCCCCTCGGCCCGCGCCGAGCCGGGAAGCTCCGCCACCTCGTGGAAGCGCACCTTCTCGACCTGCTGGACGACCAGTTGGGCAATCCGGTCGAACCGCTCGAACCGCACGCTGTCGCGCGGATCCAGATTGACCACGATCACCTTGATCTCCCCACGGTACCCGGCATCCACGGTCCCCGGGGCATTCACGAGCGCCAGACCGCAGCGTGCGGCCAGACCGGAGCGGGGGTGCACGAACGCGGCGTAGCCGTCCGGCAGCGCCACGGCGATGCCGGTGGGCAGCACGGCGCGCTCGCCGGGGGCGAGCTCGGCGGCCTCGGTGGTGACGAGGTCGACCCCGGCGTCGCCCGGGTGTCCGTAGGCGGGGATCGGGACGTCCGGGTCCACGCGGCGGATCAGCACGTCGACAGGGTTGCGCATCAGGGGTTCACCTCGAAGGCGCGGGCGCGCCGGACCTGGTCGGGGTCGGACATGGCGGCCTGGATCTCCTCCGGGCGGCCGTTGTCGATGAAGTGCTCCACCTTGACCTCGACGAACAGCGCGAAGCCGCGAACGGCGACGGGGCCGTCCGGCCCGCCGATCCGGCCGGTGGCGGTGGAGTAGATCTTGCGGCCGCTGACGGCGGTGACCTCGGCCTCCAGGTGCAGCACGGTGCCGACCGGCACGGGACGCACGAAGTCGGTCTCGAGGCGGCCGGTCACGGCGATGACGCGGAGCAGCCAGTTCAGGGAGCCGAGGGTCTCGTCGAGCGCGGTGGCGAGGATGCCGCCGTGGGCGAGGCCGGGGGCGCCCTGGTGGTCGGCGGTCACGGTGAACTCGGCGGTGACGTTGACGCCCTCGCCGGCCCGCGCGTCCAGGTGCAGCCCGTGGGGCTGGCCGCCGCCGCAGCCGAAGCACTGCGCGTAGTGGGAGCCGAGCGGCTCGCCGGGAGCCGGCGCCTCGGGGTGGCGTACCGGCGGTAGGGCGTCGGCCGGCGGGGTGAGGGCGGCAGAAGTTCCAGTCACAGCCGCAGACCTTACCCGCGCGGGTAGCCGCAGGTCGCGCCGTGCCAAGCTAGGAGCCATGCAGCCTTCCGCCCCGTCCTACGACGAACGTCTGACCGCCCCCGGCTCCTGGTGGGTGATCGCCGCTCTCCTCGGCCTCTCGGGGGGCCTGGTGCTGTACCCGCTGGGCAATGTGCCGATGCTCGCCGGGGTGATCGTGGCGGGCGCGCTGGCGGCGATGGCGGTCTCCTCGTACGGCTCCGCGCGGATCCGTGTGGTGGCCGGCTCGCTGGTCGCGGGCGAGGCGCGGATCCCGGCGTCGGCGCTGGGTGCGCCGGAGGTGCTGGACGCGGAGGAGGCGCGCGCCTGGCGCACGTACAAGGCCGATGCGCGCGCCTTCATGCTGATGCGCGGCTATGTCGCCGGGGCGGTGCGGATCGAGGTGACGGATCCGCAGGACCCGACGCCGTACGTGTACCTGTCCTCGCGCGACCCGGAGGCGCTGGCGGCCGCGGTGGAGGCGGTGCGCGCCGGGGCCGTGCGCGAGGGCTAGAAGCCCAGCTCCTTGGGGTTCTCGGGCTGCTCCAGCGGGGGCAGCTCGGGCAGCGCGCCCCAGGGGATCTGGCGGCGGCGCAGGTCCGCGCGGATGTGCTCGGCGAGCTTTCTGGTGTCGCGGCGGTTCATCACCGCGCCCACGGCGGCGCCGACCATGAACGGCATCAGGTTCGGCAGGTTGCGCATCATGCGCTTGACGATCTGCTGGCGCAGTTCGCGCTTGAGCTGGCCGCCGAGCGCCGCGTTGACGGTGGTGGGCTTGGTGGGGTCGATGCCCCGCTCCTCGGCCCAGGAGGTCAGGTACGCGGTGGAGCGCTGGGTGAGCGAGCCGGGCGGACGCAGGCCGTAGACCTCGTGCAGCTCGGCGATGAGTTTGAGCTCGATCGCGGCGACCCCGGTGATCTCCGCGGCCAGCTCGGCCGGCAGGGCGGGGGGTACGGGCAGCATGGCGGCGGCGCCGATGCCCGCGCCGACGGTGGAGCTGGCGTTGGCCGCGCCGAAGATCAGTTTGTCGGCGATCTCCTCCGGGCCGAGGCCGGGGAAGTGCCGGCGCAGCGTCGCGAGGTCCCGTACGGGGATGCGCGGCGCGATCTCGATGAGGCGGTCGGCGAGGTGGCCGATGCCGGCTCTGGCGGCCTCGCCGGTCTTCTGCACACCCCGTTTGACCGCGGCATAGCCGCCGCCTCGCCGAAGGGCCTCCAGACGGCGGCGCCGGGGCGCCTGCTCGACCGGTACGGGGTGGGGTGACGCTGCTTCGAGCGAGGCCGTACGGCCTCGCTCGTCGTCACGTGCACCGGGGGACGGCAGGGGGGCGGAGTGCTCGGTGTCGGGTGCCTCCACGGCGCCCTCCACCTGGCCTGAGCCGCCCTGCTGCGTGTCCGGCGTCCTGGGGAGCCGGAAACGCCGCTTCCGAGACGGGGTGTCGCCTGCCACGGCCGACCGGACCTCAGTCGCAGTCGCGGCAGATCGGCTGGCCGTTCTTCTCGCGGGCCAGCTGGCTGCGGTGGTGCACGAGGAAGCAGCTCATGCAGGTGAACTCGTCCGCCTGCTTCGGCAGCACTCGGACTGCCAGCTCCTCGTTCGAGAGGTCGGCGCCCGGGAGCTCCAGACCCTCTGCGGCCTCGAACTCGTCGACGTCGACGGTCGAGGTCGACTTGTCGTTCCGCCGGGCCTTCAGTTCCTCAAGGCTGTCCGAGTCGACGTCGTCGTCGGTCTTGCGTGGGGTGTCGTAGTCGGTTGCCATGTCGCTTCTCCCCCTCTGGGTGGTTGCGGTGTCTCCAGCGCACGTAACGCGTGAGAGGCCGGACTTGTGCCCGACCTGAGGCGGAGATTTTGCCTCACATCAAGGTCTGTTACTCAATCGACACCCAACGCGACCCCTCACGGGTGATCGGGTTTGGGTGGCGAAGCGGACCGTACACGGTCCGTCTGCCGCTCTACACGGGCGCCACCCCGTGTACTTCCCGTGATCCGGGGCCCGGGAAACCCGGACTTTTCCTGGCTTTCCGGTGGCTCCGGTGCTCACGGAGAGTAGATGGCCGAAACATCTCGCCTGTGATCGATCACACACGATCTCTCCAGGAACAGTTCCCGAAAATTCCGCGCAAAGCGAACATCCGACCGGCTCGTGCGGCGTGTCAGATCGGCAGAGTGACACGCATCACGAGGCCGCCGCCCTCGCGGGGCTCCGCGATGATACGGCCCCCGTGGGCCCGCGCGACGGACCGGACGATCGACAGGCCGAGTCCGACGCCCTTGTCGCTGCCGGTCCGCTCCTGGCGGAGTCTGCGGAACGGCTCGAAAAGGTTGTCGATCTCATAGGCCGGGACCACCGGCCCCGAGTTCGAGACGACCAGGACCGCCTGTCCGTGCTGGGTCTCGGTGGTGACCTCGGCCCAGCCGCCCTCGGGAACGTTGTACCGCACGGCGTTCTGGATCAGGTTCAGGGCGATCCGCTCCAGGAGCACACCGTTGCCCTGGACGACCGCGGGAGCCGCCTCGCCGCGGATCTCCACGCCCTTGGCCTCGGCCTCCGAGCGCACCTGGTCGATGGCCCGGGAGGCCACCTCCGCGAGGTCGACGGGTTTGCGCTCCACGATCTGGTTGTCGCTGCGGGCGAGCAGCAGCAGGCCCTCGACGAGCTGCTCGCTGCGCTCGTTGGTGGCCAGCAGCGTCTTGCCGAGCTGCTGGAGCTCCAGCGGCGCGCCCGGATCGGACAGGTGCACCTCCAGGAGCGTGCGGTTGATCGCCAGCGGGGTACGCAGCTCGTGCGAGGCGTTGGCGACGAAGCGCTGCTGGGCGGTGAAGGCCCGCTCCAGGCGCTCCAGCATCTCGTCGAAGGTGTCCGCGAGCTCCTTGAGCTCGTCGTCCGGGCCGTCCAGCTCGATCCGCCGGGCCAGATCGGAGCCGGCCACCTGACGGGCGGTCCGGGTGATCCGGCCGAGCGGCGACAGGACCCGGCCGGCCATCGCGTAGCCGAAGGCGAACGCGATGATGCTCAGGCCCAGCAGGGCGAAGAGCGAGCGGCGCAGCACGTCGTCCAGGGCCAGGTCGGTCTGGTGCCGCAGACAGATCGTGATGGCGTCGTTGAGCTCTTCGGTGGTCGGGGTGGCGGGGAGCCGGCACCAGGGCGTGGTGGTCTCCACCCTGCCGCTGGTGACCCTGAAGGGCAGCTGCGCGGTGGCGTCGCTGACCGCCTGCGCGGTGAACAGGTAGATGATCGACAGGAGCAGGATGCCGGCGATCAGGAACATGCCGCCGTAGAGCAGCGTGAGCCTTATCCGGATGGTCGGCCGCAGCAGCGGACGCACGGGATCCCGGGGATCCCAGGTGGGTTTCGGGGGCGCCTGGGGGTGCGGCGCGGGAGTCGTCGCCATCAGGTCAGATCCGGTAGCCGGAGCCCGGCACGGTGACGATCACGGGAGGCTCGCCCAGCTTGCGGCGCAGGGTCATGACGGTGACGCGGACGACGTTGGTGAACGGGTCCGTGTTCTCGTCCCAGGCCTTCTCCAGGAGCTGCTCGGCGGAGACCACGGCGCCCTCGCTGCGCATCAGGACCTCGAGCACCGCGAACTCCTTGGGCGCCAGCTGGACCTCCTTGCCGTCCCGGAACACCTCGCGGCGGTTCGGGTCCAGCTTGATCCCGGCGCGCTCCAGGACCGGCGGCAGCGGCACGGTGGTGCGGCGGCCGAGGGCCCGGACGCGGGCGGTGAGCTCGCTGAAGGCGAAGGGCTTGGGCAGGTAGTCGTCGGCGCCGAGTTCCAGGCCCTCCACCCGGTCGCTGACGTCACCGGAGGCGGTGAGCATCAGGACCCGGGTGGCCATGCCCAGTTCGACGATCTTGCGGCAGACGTCGTCCCCGTGGACGAGCGGCAGGTCCCGGTCCAGGACGACCACGTCGTAGTCGTTCACCCCGATGCGTTCGAGCGCGGCGGCGCCGTCGTACACGACGTCGACGGCCATGGCCTCCCGGCGCAGTCCGGTGGCCACCGCATCGGCGAGCAGCTGCTCGTCCTCGACGACGAGTACACGCACGTCGCTGTTCCTTCCTCCGAGCCCTGGCCCCGGCGGGGACGGGCGGTCCTCAGCACTGACTGTGCGTATCCATCCTGCCCCTTACGTGCGTAAACCGGCTGTAAGA
Source organism: Streptomyces solicamelliae (assembly GCF_045348655.1). NCBI lineage: Bacteria > Bacillati > Actinomycetota > Actinomycetes > Kitasatosporales > Streptomycetaceae > Streptomyces > Streptomyces solicamelliae. Next base: position 5,465,992 of record NZ_CP160404.1, on the reverse strand, counting down.
CGAGGTGCACAGGGGGTGCCCGAAGGGCGCGGGGCACGCCGAGTGCGTCCCGGGGCCCCAAGAATTCACCTGATTCGCGGGCCAGTTGAGGTTTCTCTGAGGAAACCCCTGGGGAGGACGACTGCACACCCCGCGATCACGCCCCGTATGTGGCACGCCACCTACCGCTCTGTCCCCCAGAGGTTGCCGTGCGTGATCCGTTCCGACCCTCGGCACACCCCCGTGCCACCGACCCACGACGAGGGGGCGCACGATGGACGCTTTCACCGCAGGGCTGCTGCAGCGCATCAGGACCACGCAGTCCGACCTCACCCGGGCTCGCGAACAGGGCGACGACTTCCTCGTGGAAGTGGAGGAGGCCGAGCTCGACGACCTGCGCCGCCTGGCCGCGGAGCACGGTGTGGAGATCGGCGCAGCCAGCGTCTGATCCCGACCGCCGTCGCCCGAAGGGCCCCGGAGCCGCACCGGCTCCGGGGCCCTTCGGTCTGTGCGGGGTCTGTGCGGCTCCCTCAGTCGTGCCAGGCGCCGTACTCCTCCAGGAGGGCCTGGAGCGGCTCGAAGACGCCCGGGGAGGCCGCCACGGCCAGTTCCCCGGAGGGCCGCTCCCCCGGACGGCCGCCGGTCAGCGCGCCGGCCTCGCGGGCGATCAGATCGCCCGCGGCCAGGTCCCAGGGGCTGAGCCCGCGCTCGTAGTAGCCGTCCAGGCGGCCGGCGGCGACGTCGCTGAGGTCGATCGCGGCGGAGCCGCTGCGGCGGATGTCGCGCAGCCGCGGGATCAGCCGCTGGGCCACGTCGGCCTGGTGGGAGCGGACCTTCTGCACGTAGTTGAAGCCGGTCGAGACCAGGGCCTGGTCGAGCGGCGGGGCAGGGCGGGCGCCCAGCGGCCGCCACGCGCCGCTCCCGCCGGCCCGCACGTACGCCCCGCCGCCGCGCACCGCCCGGTACGTCTCGCCGCGCATCGGGGCCTCCACGACGCCGACGACGGCCTCGCCGTCCCGCTCGGCGGCGATGGAGACGGCCCAGGTGGGCAGCCCGTACAGGTAGTTCACCGTGCCGTCGAGCGGGTCGACGACCCAGCGGACGCCGCTGGTGCCGGGGCTGGACGCGCCCTCCTCGCCGAGGAAGCCGTCGTCGGGGCGGTGCTCGGCGAGGAAGCCGGTGATCAGCTTCTCGGCGGCGATGTCCATCTCGGTGACCACGTCGATCGGGCTCGACTTGGTCTTCGCGACGGTCAGGTCCTGCGGGCGGCCGTCGCGCAGCAGGACGCCCGCCCGGCGTCCGGCCTCCAGGGCGAGGTCCAGCAGCTCGGCGAGCAAGGGGTCGGTCGGGACGGTGGGATCGGTGTCGGTCATGGCGTCTCCCTACGCGTACGGGCTGTCGGCGCCGGCCGCGGCGGGCCGGTCGGCCCGGGCCGGGCAGCAGCCGATCGGGCAGAGGTCGTGCGAGGGGCCGAGGGCGCCCAGGGCGCAGCGCTCGACCACGGCGCCGCGCTCCGTGGCGGCGCGCTCCAGGACCAGCTCGCGGACGGCCGCGGCGAACCGGGGGTCGTCGCCGACGGTGGCCGAGCGGCGCACCGGCAGGCCCAGCTCGGCGGCCTTGGCCACGGCCTCGGTGTCGAGGTCGTAGAGGACCTCCATGTGGTCCGAGACGAAGCCGATCGGCACCATGACGGCGGCGGGCACACCGGCGCCGTGCAGCTCCTCCAGGTGCTCGCAGATGTCCGGTTCCAGCCAGGGGATGTGCGGGGCGCCGCTGCGCGACTGGTAGACGAGCTTCCAGGGGTACGTGACACCGGTGGCCTCGCGCACGGCGTCGACGATCACCCGCGCCACGTCCAGGTGCTCCTTCACGTACGCGCCGCCCTTGCCGTGCGCCTCGAGCGGGCCGGAGGAGTCGGCGGCGGAGTCCGGGATGGAGTGGGTGGTGAAGGCCAGGTGGGCGCCGGCCCGCACGGACTCGTCGAGCTCGGCGAGCGAGGCGAGGACGCCGTCGGTCATCGGCTCGACGAAGCCCGGGTGGTTGAAGTAGTGCCGCAGCTTGTCGACCCGGGGCAGCGGCAGCCCTTCCGCCTCCAGCGTGGACAGCGCGTCGGCGAGGTTCTCGCGGTACTGGCGGCAGCCGGAGTAGGAGGCGTACGCGCTGGTCGTGAGGACGGCGATGTGGCGGCGGCCGTCGGTGACCATCTCCCGCAGGGTGTCGGCGAGATACGGCGCCCAGTTCCGGTTGCCCCAGTAGACGGGCAGGTCGAGGCCGGCCTGCGCGAAGTCCTTGCGCAGCGCGTCGAGCAGGGCGCGGTTCTGGTCGTTGATGGGGCTGACGCCGCCGAAGAGGAAGTAGTGCTGCCCCACTTCCTTGAGCCGCTCCGTGGGGATGCCTCGGCCGCGGGTCACGTTCTCCAGGAACGGGACCACGTCGTCCGGTCCTTCCGGGCCGCCGAAGGAGAGCAGCAGCAGGGCGTCGTACGGGGCGGGATCGCGCTGATCGGACATGTCACCGATCCTCCCACCCGGCACGGACCGTGCGTGCCCGGGTCCGTCCGCGTGTGGCCCGGCCGTCCGGAAAAGTTCGTGACCCATTCGCTTCGAAGCCTTAGGCTTTAGGAGTTAATTACACGTGTTGAGCAGAACGCCGGAGCCTCCCTTGGCCAGTCCCTATCGCGCGATCTTCGAGAGCCCGGGCACCCGGGCCTTCTCGGTCGCCGGCTTCCTCGGCCGGATGCCGCTGTCCATGATGGGCATCGGCATCGTGACCATGATCTCCCAGGTCACCGGGCGGTACGGGCTCGCCGGCGCCCTCTCCGCGACGCTGGCGATCTCCGCGGCGGTGCTCGGCCCGCTGGTCTCGCGCTGGGTGGACCGGTACGGGCAGCGCCGGGTGCTGCGCCCGGTGACGCTGGTGAGCCTCGTGGCCGGTGCCGCGCTTCTGATCAGCGTGAGTCTGAAACTTCCGGACTGGACGTACTTCGTCTCCACCGCCGTCATCGGCTGCGTGCCCAGCGTAGGCGCGATGACCCGCGCCCGCTGGGCGGCGATCTACGAGGGCCGCTCCGGGATGCTGCACACGGCGTACGCCTGGGAGTCGATCGTCGACGAGGTGTGCTTCATCTTCGGCCCGATCATCTCCATCGGTCTGTCGACCATCTGGTTCCCGGAGGCCGGTCCGCTGATCGCCGGGATCTTCCTCACCATCGGCGTCTTCTGGCTGACCTCCCAGACCGGCACCGAGCCGAAGCCCCGCCCGCAGGAGGAGCACACCGGCGGTTCGGCCCTGCGCTCCCCCGGGCTGCAGGTCCTCGCCCTCACCTTCATCGCCATGGGCGCCGTCTTCGGCTCGGTGGACGTGGTGACGGTGGCCTTCGCCGAGGAGCGCGGCGCGAAGGCCGCGGCCAGCCTCGTCCTCGCGGTGTACGCGCTGGGCTCCTGCCTGGCCGGCGCGGTGTTCGGGATGCTGCGGCCGAAGGGCGACCCGTCCCGCCGCTGGCTGGTGGGCGTGGCCGCGATGGCCGTGAGTATGATCCCCCTCCTACTGGCCGGGAACCTGCCGTTGCTGGCCGTGGCGCTCTTTGTCGCGGGTATGTCCATCGCGCCGACGATGGTGACCACCATGGCCCTCGTCGAAGTGCACGTACCGCGCGCCAAGCTCACCGAGGGCATGACCTGGACAGGGACCGGGCTCGCGATCGGTGTGGCCCTCGGCTCGTCGGCCGCCGGCTGGGTGGTCGACGCGCAGGGCGCCGCCGCGGGGTACGTGGTGCCCGTCGTCTCGGGCGCGGCCACGGTCGTGATCGGGCTCCTGGGCTATCGCCGGCTGCGCAGGTCGGCGCCGACGCGGGAGGGGCAGCGTGAGCGGGACGCCGAGTACACCGAATCCACCGAAGGCACGGAGCGGCGCGAGGACGGGCAGCAGCAGCCCGTGGCGTAACTGGGCGGGCACGGTCGAGTCCCGGCCGGCCCGCGAGGTCGCCCCGGCGTCCGCCGAGGAGCTGGCCGCGGAGGTCCGCCGGGCGGCCGAGGACGGGCTGCGGGTCAAGACGGTCGGCACCGGGCACTCGTTCACCGCGATCGCCGCCACGGACGGGGTCCTGATCCGGCCGGACCTGCTCACCGGCATCCGCCGGATCGACCGCGAGGCCATGACGGTCACGGTGGAGGCGGGCACCCCGCTCAAGCGCCTGAACGTGGCGCTGGCCCGCGAGGGCCTGTCGCTCACGAACATGGGCGACATCATGGAGCAGACGGTCGCCGGGGCGACCTCCACCGGCACTCACGGCACGGGCCGCGACTCGGCCTCGATAGCCGCCCAGATCCGCGCACTTGAACTGGTGACCGCCGACGGGAAGCTCATGACCTGCTCGGCGGACGAGCATCCCGAGGTCTTCGCCGCGGCCCGGATCGGGCTCGGCGCGCTGGGCGTCGTCACCGCGCTCACCTTCGCCGTGGAGCCGGTGTTCCTGCTCACCGCCCGCGAGGAGCCGATGAGCTTCGACCGGGTCACCTCGGAGTTCGACGCGCTGCACGCGGAGAACGAGCACTTCGAGTTCTACTGGTTCCCGCACACCGACAACTGCAACACCAAGCGCAACAACCGCAGTGCGGGCCCCGAGGCCCCGCTGAACCCGGTGACCGCCTGGATCGACGACGAGCTGTTGTCCAACGGCGTGTTCCGGCTCGCCTGTTCGCTGGGGCGCGCGGTGCCGCCGGTCGTACCGGGGATCGCGAAGCTCTCCAGCCGCGCCCTGTCGGCCCGTACGTACACCGACATCCCCTACAAGGTGTTCACCTCACCGCGCCGGGTCCGGTTCGTGGAGATGGAGTACGCACTGCCGCGCGAGGCGGCGGTGGCCGCGCTGCGCGAGCTGAAGGCGATGATCGAGCGCTCCCCGCTGAAGGTCAGCTTCCCGGTGGAGGTGCGGACCGCGCCGGCGGACGACATCGCGCTGTCCACCGCCTCGGGCCGGGAGTCGGCGTACATCGCGGTGCACCTCTACAAGGGGACGCCGTACCGCGCGTACTTCACCGCGGTGGAGCGCATCATGACCGCGCACGGCGGCCGGCCGCACTGGGGCAAGCTCCACACGCGGGACGCCGCGTACCTCTCCGGGATCTATCCGCGCTTCGGCGAGTTCACCGCGCTGCGCGACCGACTGGACCCGGACCGGCGCTTCGGCAACGACTATCTGCGCCGGATCCTGGGCGCCTGAACAAATCGTTCTCTTTCCACCCATTCCCTGAACTTCCCCTCGGACAAGGGGAGATCACGGGGACTCAACTCCCGTCCCTGCGGAGAAACTCGGCGGCGCGGCGGTCCACCCAGATGGTCCGAATGGAGTACTGTGGCGACCCCGGGGCCGTGCTCCCGCACGGGCGCGTGGAACACCGGGAGGGGGCCGAAAAGCGGCACTCGAACCGGCGGCGCCGCTGCACCGCACGGCGCCTGCTGCACAGAGTGACCGTCGCGGTCACTCTGCGTTGCAAATAGGTAACCGTGCCATAACGGCGTTTCGGGGTCCACGCCCGACACGCCGGGCAACTCGGCAAGGTTGTGGCAGGCTGCACCCGGGCAGGCCACACTCGACTAGCGGAAGCAGCGACGCACGTGACGTCGGCAGGCACCACCCGGGAGGTCCCCATGCCCGAACTGCGTGTCGTGGCCGTCTCCAACGACGGCACACGACTGGTGCTGAAGGCTGCGGACAACACGGAGTACACGCTTCCGATCGACGAGCGGCTCCGTGCCGCGGTGCGCAACGACCGCGCCCGCCTCGGTCAGATCGAGATCGAGGTGGAGAGCCACCTCCGCCCCCGCGACATCCAGGCGCGCATACGAGCCGGTGCCTCCGCGGAGGAGGTCGCCCAGCTCGCCGGCATCCCCGTCGACCGCGTCCGCCGCTTCGAGGGCCCCGTGCTCGCGGAGCGGGCGTTCATGGCGGAGCGGGCCCGCAAGACGCCGGTGCGCCGCCCCGGCGAGAACACCGGACCCCAGCTCGGCGAGGCCGTCCAGGAGCGGCTGCTGCTGCGCGGCGCCGAGAAGGACACCGTGCAGTGGGACTCCTGGCGGCGCGACGACGGCACCTGGGAGGTGCTGCTCGTCTACCGCGTCGCCGGCGAGGTGCACAGCGCCAGCTGGACGTACGACCCGCCGCGCCGCCTGGTGCAGGCGGTGGACGACGAGGCGCGCTCGCTGATCGGCGAGACCGACGACACGATCGCCGCCCCGGAGCCCAGCTTCCCGTTCGTGCCCCGGATCGCCCGGCTCCCCCGGGACCGGCCGCTGGACCGCGCCCTGGACCGCCAGATCGAGCGGCACCAGCCGCCGGCCGCGTCCGTCGAGGACGAGCCGAGCGAGCGGGACTCGCTGACCAGCCTCCTGGAGGCGGTGCCGAGCTTCCGCGGCGACATGGTCGTGCCGGACCGCTCCGACGACGCGCCGTCCACGGAGCCGGACCAGGAGCCGGAGGCGGAGGAGCCGCCGGCCCCGGCGGCCTCGGCCGGCGCGGGCTCCGCGTACGCGGACGTGCTCATGCCGCGCGCGGTCTCCGGCCACCGTGACCGTCTGATCGGCACCACCGACCGGCAGGCGGAGGCCGACGGCGTCCGCCCCGGCCGGCGCGCCGCGGTGCCGAGCTGGGACGAGATCGTGTTCGGCACACGGAGGAAGAAGCAGGACTGAGACGCGGTCGACGCGTGTGAGGGGCCGGCACCGGCAGAGGTGCCGGCCCTTCGTCGTGCTACGGGTTCGGGCCCGTGGCCACCGGGCGGGCCGGGTCGCTGACCCACTCCGACCAGGAGCCCGCGTACAGAGCGGCCGCGATGCCGGCGAGCTCCAGAGCCACCAGCTGCTGCGCGGCCGAGACGCCGGAACCGCAGTAGACGCCTACCTCCGGCGTCTCTGTCGCGCCGAGGGCCTTGAAACGTGCGGCCAGCGTCTCGGCGGGCAGATAGTGACCCGTCGCGTCCACGTTCTCCGTCGTCGGCGCGGAGACCGCGCCCGGGATGTGGCCGGCCACCGGGTCGATCGGCTCGGTCTCGCCGCGGTACCGCTCCCCCGCCCGCGCGTCCAGGAGCAGGCCGGTACGGGCCAGGGCCGCGGCGCCGTCCGCGTCCAGGAGCCGCATCGCCCCCGGCGCCGGGACGAAGTCGCCCTCCGCCGGGGACGGGGTGTCCGTCGACAGCGGTCCGGTCCAGGCGGGCAGGCCGCCGTCGAGGATCCGTACGTCCGTGTGCTCTGCCCACCGCAGCAGCCACCACGCGCGGGCCGCGGCCCAGCCCTGGCCGCCGTCGTACACGACCACGGGCGTGCCGGACCGGACGCCGGCCCGCCGCATCACCGCGCCGAAGGCGTCGACGTCCGGCAGCGGGTGCCGGCCGCGGCCGCCGCCCGGCGGGTCCGCCAGTTCCTCGTCCAGGTCGACGTAGACCGCCCCGGGAAGGTGCCCGGCCGCGTACGCGGGACGTCCGGGCGGACCGCCCATCTGGTAGCGGACGTCGAGCAGCACCGGAGGCCGCGACCCGGCACATTCGCTCGCGAGTTCGGATGCGGAGATGATGGGTGTCATGGGGGCCATCCTCGCGCAGTCGCGGCCCTCCGTGTCGCGACCGTGGCGGGAACGACCTCACGGCAAAGGCGGCGAACAGGACATCCTCTCGCGGGATCGCGCCGGAATCGGCGCGGTCGGGGCGCGCGACGCGCCGGGTGGTGCGAGCATCGGCACTGGCACGCGACACCACGGCCACCGGCGAGGGTCCGAGGAGAGAGTGACGATGACCGAGGCGACTCGGCGCACACCGGGTGCACCCTGTTGGGTGAGCCTGATGGTGCACGGGCTCGAACCGACACAGGAGTTCTACGCCGAGCTGTTCGGCTGGGAGTTCCGCCCCGGCCCGCAGCAGCTGGGCCCCTACTCCCGCGCACTGCTCGACGGCAAGGAGGTGGCGGGGATCGGCCGGCTGCCTCCCGACCGCCATCTGCCGATCGCCTGGACCACCTATCTCGCCACGGACGACGCGGACGAGACCGCCGAGCTGATCCGCTGCTGCGGCGGCACCGTCGCGGTCGGCCCGCTGGACGCCGAGGAGGCCGGCCGGCTGGCGATCTGCTCGGACCCGACGGGCGCGGTGTTCGGCATCTGGCAGGCCGCGGCGCACCACGGCACGGCCATGGCCGGCCCGCCGGGGACACCGGTCTGGAACGAGCTGCTGACGTACGAGACCGCGACGGTCGCCAAGTTCTACCAGTCGGTCTTCGGGTACGAGATCGAGCCCGTCGTCTCCGCCGACTTCGACTATCTGACCCTGCACCTGCAGGGCCGCCCGGTGGCCTCCCTGCACGGCGTGGGCACCGCCCTGCCGCGCGCCCGGGGCGCGCACTGGATGACGTACTTCGAGGTCGCCGACACCGACGCGGCGGCCGCGCTGATCACCGAGCTGGGCGGCCAGGTGCTGCGGCCGCCCCGGGAGGGCACGGCGGGCCGCCTGGCGCTGGTGGCCGACCCGGAGGGCGCGGTGTTCACGATCGTCCACTCTGCTCTTCGAGACACCTGGAGCGGCGTTCGGGCCTCCTGAGCGGGGTCATGCCTCCGTGCGGCGTCATGCCTCCGTGCGGCGTCATGCCTCCGTGCGGCGCAGCAGGCGGGAGCGCTGGCGTGGCAGCGCGCCGCCGGGCAGCTTCAGCTCGGTGAGCCGCTCGCCCGGGAAGCAGTGCGCGGTGCCCGGGTCGCGGGCCAGCCCGGGCAGAAGCGCGGCGACCTCGTCGCGCAGTCCGGGGTGGCTCGTCGGCCGCATGCAGTAGCCGACCGCGCGGACCAGCGCGGTCAGCGACTCGGGCGCGGCCCCGGGCACGACGGGCGTCGCGCCGGCCTCCAGGTCCGGGACGAGGTGGTCGACGATGGTCAGCGGCACCCGGTTGCTGTTCTCGTACGGGGTGAGCCGCTCCAGGACCGTGCGGGTGCCGACGCGGGCGACGGGCACGTCGTAGTACACGGAGGCGGTGAGCATCGCCGTGGAGAAGCAGCCGACGACGAGCCCGGGGCGGCACCGCTCGTAGAAGGTCTCCGCGAGCAGCGGCCCGTCCAGGACGGTCAGCCGGACCCCGGCGGCCTCGGCCGCCTCGTGCAGGGCCAGCGAGTAGCGGGCCGGGGCGGTGGGGTGGGGCTTGAAGACCACCGACGCGTGCCCGGCCGCGGCGGCGGAGCGCAGCATCCGGACGTGCAGCTCCTCCTCCTCGTCGGCGGTGAGGATGCCGAGCGCGGCGAGGTACTGGCCGAGCAGCAGCGCGGTCGGGGCGGCGGCGACGGCCCGGTCGACCTGCGGGTCGCCCTCGGCCGCGGCGGCGATCTCGGCGAGGACGCCGCGGAAGGCGTCGTCCGGGACCAGTTCGGCCCCGACGCCGTACTCGGTGAGCAGCATCGGGCGCAGGCCGGGCACCAGGTCGAGGTGGAGCAGCCGGTGGATGCGGCAGGCGATCGACTGGGGCAGCTCGTCGCGGGTGGGGCCGTAGCTCATCAGGCCGTCCGCGTACACCTGGATCGAGCTCTCGGCGAAGGAGGCGGCGAGCGCGCGGGCCGGGTTGACCTGGATGGACTCGACGATCAGCTCGACGGGCGCGTCGTCGAGGTCCCAGGCGGTGCGGAAGACCCGCTGCCACAGCGGCGCCTCCTCCGGGCGCGGTGCCCACGTGCCGGGGTGGTGCGGCCGGATCGCCTCGTTCCAGTCGAGTACGCCGTCGAAGCGGGCGGCGATCCGCGCGTAGCCGGTCATCTCCTCGAGGCGGAGTGCCGTCTCGGGGATCTCGGCGTTGTGGGAGAGCAGCAGCAGTCGGCGGGCGCCGTCGCGGGGGCCGAACTGTCCGGCGTCCAGGGCGGCGGCGAGGGTGGCCGCGCCGTAGAGCGTGGACACCTGGAAGATCTGTGTGCGCATGGGGAGTTCGGGCTTCCTGCGGGTTCGGTGGCGGGTCAGGCGGCCCGGTGGGCGCCGCGCAGCCGCCGGAGCAGCGTGCTGCGGGTGGTGTCCATGGTGGCGAGGGTGTCGTCGAGCACCGCCTGCGGCATGCGGGCGAGCGCGTCGGACACGTCCCGGCGCAGCCGCTTGGCGACGGCGGGTTCGTACTGGTCGGCCTTGGCCATGTGGAAGGCGATCATGGCGCAGTACGTGCGGACCGCCTTGGGCAGGAAGCGGTCGGCCTCCGGGTCCTGGGCGACCTCCTCCAGGAGCAGGTCGTAGGACGGGATGAAGTCGAGCTGCCGGTTGTCGGTGATCTGGGTGAGCGAGGTGGTGACGCCGCGCCGGTAGAACACGCCGTGCAGCGAGAGCGCCGCGTACGTGGTGGCCTTGAGGTGCAGCCGCCAGACCCAGAGCCGGTCCTCGGCGGTGCGCAGCCTGGTCTCGAAGCGCGACTGCCCGTGGCGGAAGAGCCGGCTGCTGTAGATCCCGAAGGGGACGAACGGGTAGTCGACCATCGTGACCATGCTGGCCGGGGCGATGCCGTCGCGCGGGTCCATCACCTGGTCGCGGAACCGGGCCGGGGCGTAACGGATCTGCCGGTTGCGGCCGTCGGACTGGACGTGGTCGGTGCGGGCGAAGTCGCAGCCGAGTCTCTCGACGCGGTCGACCAGGGCGCGCAGATGGCCGGGGGCGTACCAGTCGTCGCCGTCGAGGAAGGTGATCCAGTCGCCGGTGGCCGCGTCGATGCCGGTGTTCCGGGCCTGGGCCACGCCCTGGTTGGTGGCGTGCCGGATCACGGTGGCGTTCGGCACGCGGTCGAACCAGTGGTCGAGGACGTACGGGGTGTCGTCCGTGGAGCAGTCGTCGATCAGCAGGAACTCGACATCCGGGTCCGCGTTGTTCGCGAGGCTGCGCATGGTGTCGGGGGCGTACGCCCCGACGTTGTGGAACGGGACGACGACGGACAGCTTGGGCACACGGATTCCCCACACTCGAACGGCACTCCGCCCGGCACGCTAGTCCGCGCCGATTCCGGCGGGACGAGGCTGAGGGGCACGGTCGGTGAACTCTTGCCGTCGTGCGGAGGAACCCGGCCGCCGCCTCTGCAGCCACCACACGGCGGCCAGCGCGAGCAGCGCCGTCGCGCCGACCGCACCGCCGAGCATGAGGCCCGGGGGCCGGAAGACGCAGGTCACCGAGTCCGTGCCGGGGCCGCCGCCGAGCGGGACGGCGAGCAGGCCGAGGCGGCGGGCGGCCGGGGCGGGTTCGGCGTCGCCGGCGGCGCAGCGCCAGCCGGTGATCCGGGGCGCGGCGACGACGGCGGTCCCGGTGCTGCCGGGCGGCAGCTGGGCGGTGAGGGTGTGGCCGTCGACGCGTACGTCGGTGGCGCCGGTGGCGGTGAGCCGTTGTACGGCCCGGTCGAGGCGGTCCTGGACGAGGCAGGCCACGGGCTCGGCGGGCAGGGCGGGTGCGGCGGCCTTGGTCGCGTGCACGTCGACGCGGACCTCGCCGGAGGGCGGGACGGTGCCGAGGGACTGCATGGGGGCGCGCACAGACGGCGGTTTGCCGTCGAAGCGGGCCGGCGGGCGGCCGGCGAGCGCGGCACTGCCGGTGTGGTCCGGGGCCCAGAACCACACCTCGGAGCCGGCGGGGCAGGTGCCGGTGAGGGTGAGGGTGAGGGTGCCTCCGTCGGTGGGTGTGCGGCGCTGGTCGGTGGGGAGGTCGTAGACGTCGGCCCCGAGGGCGAGTTCCTGGTTGGCGAAGGCGGAGTCGCCGTACCGGAGGGTGTCCCCGTCCGTGCCGGGGTGCACGGTGACCAGGGGCGGTACCGGCCGTTCGACGGTGGTGACCTCGGCCTCGGGGAGGGTGTCCTCGCGGACGGGGGCGGTGGGCGTGGAGCGGATCCGCGCGCCGACGGAGAAGATCGCGTCGGCGACCGGGCTGTCGAGGGTGACCGGGTGGCGGCCCTTGGCGTAGTAGCCGAAGCCGAGGGCGGACAGGGTCTCGGAGTACGTCCGGGAGGTCAGGCTGCTGTAGTAGTCGGCGCCCTGGCCGCCGGTGACGAGGACGTCGTTGCCGCCGGGGGTCTCGCCCGGGTCGGTGCGGTGCCGGGGCCAGTCGTCCGCGCGGGCGGCGGCGCGGGCGACCTCGTCGTGCCAGGGGCCGAGGCGCGGGGCCCAGGAGACCTTGCTCAGCTGCTCGCGCTCGATGCGCGCTCCGGTGACGGCGGCCTCGCCGGCCTGCGCGGCGAGCAGCAGGGCGACGGCGAGGACGGGCAGTACGCGGCTCGTGGCGTTCCGGGAGGCCAGGACGGCTGTCCCGGCGGCGGCTACGGCGAGTGCGGCGGCCGCGCCGAGGGCGGGGAACGTCCAGCGGTCGATGTCCACGCTGTCGCGGGCGGCGAGGGCGAGGACGGCGAGCAGCGCGGCGCCGCCGGCCAGGGCGGGGAGCCGGGGCAGGCCGCGCGCGCTGGAGAGCCAGGCGGCCAGGACGAGCAGGCCGCACAGGACGAAGGTCTGGCGGTACGGGATGCCGTTGGGCGAGGCGCCGGCGTGCCACAGCAGATGGGTGGGCTCCCACTGGAGCGAGAGCGCGACCAGGACGACCGCCGCGGTCCATACGAGGCGCTCACGGCGCGGTACGGCGGCGTTGAACGGCAGGGTGAGCGCGAGGGCGAGCGCCGCGGTGCCGATGTACAGGGCGGGCGTGGCGACACTGGACGTGGCGGGCAGCAGCCGGGCGAGGACGTCGGTCCACGCGGCGGCGGCGAACGCGGTCGGGGGTGTCGGGTCGGCGACGCGGGTGGCGAAGAAGACGACCGTGACCAGCGGCGCGGCGAGGCCGATGCCGATGAGGACGCTGCGGGTGGCGCGGAGGAGGGCGGCGAGGCGCCGGCGCGCGCGGTCGCCTTCCGTCAGCAGGCGGACGACGAGGAAGACGGCGACGCCGATCGTGGCCATGTACGCGGTGTAGAAGTTGGCGATCCAGGCCAGGGCGACGACGAGCGGCCCGAGGAGGGGCCGGCGTCCGTTCCGCGCCCACTCGCCGACCAGGCACAGCAGCGGGAAGGCGACCAGGCCGTCCAGCCACATCGGCACCGTGGCGCCGTAGTTGAACGTCCAGCCGGAGAGCGCGTACGCGGCGCCGAGCACGGCCGCCACGGGCCAGGGGCCGCTCCGGCGCAGCGTCAGCAGCAGGGCCGTCATGGCGGCCCCGGCCGCGGTGATCTTGGCGGCGGTGATCACGTAGAGCGCGAGCTCGATCCGGTCGGCGGGGAAGAGCACGACGATCAGGTCGAACGGGCTGCTGAGGTACGTCCCGACGTCGCCGAGGAAGTTCGAGCCGAAGCCGGAGGACCAGTTGACGAACAGGTCCCCCTCGGCGTCGCCGCGCAGGAAGCGCCGCCAGTACGCGTGGTACGGCAGGTACTGCTGCCCGAGGTCGACGATGTTGCGGGTGACGGGCCCGAAGGGGTACGTGCGGGCCAGCAGCCCCGCGAGGCAGAGCACGACGCAGGTCAGCCCGCCGCCCGCGAGCGCGCCCCTCAGCCGCGTACGGTCGGTCGGGGCGGGTGCGGTCGGTACGGATACGGCGGTGGGCACGGGCCCATTACGGCGGAGCCGGGCGACCCGTACCCGATCGGGGGGCGAGGCCCGGGCGTGCTGGAGGTGAACTCCGGGTGTCGTCATCTCCTGAACGTCTGACGTCGGCACGGCGCACGACACATTCGAGTCTTGTATGCACAAGGGGTTGACGAGCAGGGAGTGGCTCCCTAACTTCACAGCTTGATATAAGACTCCCCACAAAGCGGCGAAGGGTTGTCAGGTGCATAACAAAGCGCGCAACAAACTCGTGCGGGGGATGCGGGTGTTGGCCTCCGCCGCCCTCGTCGCGAGTGCCCTGGTGCTCTCCGGCCCCGGCGCCGCACAGGCCGCGGGCGAACGCGTCGACGTCTGGCTCACCACCACCTCCGACTCCGGAGGCCGTACCGTCACCCGGGGCCTCGCCCCGCAGACGCCGCTCGCCTTCGGCCCCGCCGGCGGCAGCGCGGCCCACACCCTCACCGTCGACGAGAACACCACCTACCAGCAGTTCGAGGGCGGCGGCGCGTCCATCACCGACACCACCGCGCACCTCCTGCGCGGCGGGGCGGTCAGCGCCGGCACCCGGGACGAGGTGATGCGCAAGCTGTTCTCGCCGACCGACGGCATCGGCCTCTCCTTCGTCCGCAACCCGATCGGCGCCTCCGACCTCTCCCGGCCCGGCAACGTCTCCCTGGACGACACCTGCTGCGACCTGAACGACTTCGGCTCCAACGGCTACGACACGAATGTGCGGCTGCTGACCGTGCAGGCCAAGCAGCTCAACCCGGCCCTGCGGGTCAAGGGCGTGCCGTGGAGCGCCCCCGGCTGGATGAAGGACAACGGCCGGATGGACCAGATGGGCTGGCTGAAGTGGGAGCACTACCCCACCTACGCCCAGTACCTGGTCAAGTACGTCCAGAGCTACCAGGCGGCCGGGATCAAGGTCGACTACCTGTCCGTGCAGAACGAGCCCAACTGCTGCCAGGCCGGCAACCCCACGGCCATGAACTACCCGGGGATGAGCTGGAACCCGTCCGGGCTGGCCGAGTTCACCAAGAACCACGTCTACCCGGCCTTCCGGGCCGCCGGGCTCACCACCAAGGTCCTGGTGCACGACTGGAACTACGGCGACTACGCGAACTTCGGCTCCGGCGTCCTCAACGACGCAGGCGTGCGCAACGACCCGCTGTTCGGCGGGATCGCCTGGCACGGCTACTTCGGCGACCCGGCCGTCGGCAGCCAGGTCCACGACCAGTACCCGTCGGTGCGGCAGTTCAGCACCGAGCACTCGGGCGGCACCTGGATCGGGAACCAGCACAACGAGGACCTGAACGACATCGTCACGTACGCCCGCAACTGGAGCGGCAGCCTGGTGAAGTGGAGCCTGGCGCTGAACCAGAACATGGGGCCGCACAACGGCGGTTGCGGCACGTGCACCGGGCTGATCACGGTCCAGGAGGGCGGCCCGCGAGCCGGTCAGGTCGACTACACGGTCGAGTACTACACGACCGGGCACCTCACCAAGTTCGTGCGCCCGGGCGCGTACCGCATCGCCTCGACGGCCAACTCGACCGTGCAGAACGTCGCGTGGCGCAACCCCGACGGCTCGAAGGCGCTCATCGCCCACAACGGCGGCGGCTCCGCGCAGTCGGTCCGCGTCGACTGGGGCGGCCAGTCCTTCACGTACAGCCTGCCGGCGCGTACCACCGCCACGTTCAAGTGGTCCGGTACGCCTGGTGGTTCCGCTCCCGCCACCGGCGCGCTGACCGGCCTGGCCGGGAAGTGCCTGGACGTGACCGGCGCCTCCAGCGCGGACGGCACCCCGGTGCAGCTCTACACCTGCAACGGCACCGCGGCGCAGCAGTGGACCCTCGCGGCCGACGGCAGCGTGCGGGCGCTCGGCAAGTGCCTGGACGTCACCGGCGGCGGCACCGCCGACGGGACCCGGGTGCAGCTCTACACCTGCAACGGCACCGGCGCGCAACGCTGGTCGTACAACGCCTCGACACACGACGTCGTGAACGCGGCCGCGGACAAGTGCCTGGACGTCACCGGCAACACCTCGGCGGACGGGACGCGCACCCAGATCTGGTCCTGCACGGGCGCCGCGAACCAGAAGTGGACGCACCACGCGTCGTGACGCCCTCCCGCGCCCGGCCGGGACGCGCGCGGCGTGTCCCGGCCGGTGCTTCCCGTCTGCTCACCGACCCCCTCCCCTGCTCCTGAGGAGACCGTATGCCGCACCCGCGCACCATGCCGCACCCGCGCCGTCGAAACCGGCGGAGAGGGGCGGGCGTCATGTCGCTCGCCGTGACCGCCGCCACCGCCGTCCTGGCCGGGCTGCTCGCCGGGGCCGCGCCGAGCGCCGCCGCGCCGGGCACGGCCCTGCCGGCGGCGCTCGGCGCGGCCGAGGCCGACGATCCGGCGCCCCGGGCCGTCGACCGCTTCGAGGGCGAGGTGCCGTTCGCCGGGCCGCCCGCCGAGGGCCTGTTCACCTGGGGCAGCGACACCGACGACCACCCCACGCTCACCCTCGCCGAGCGCGCCGACGCCCCCGAGGGCGCGAAGGTCCTCGAAGGCCGCTACGACATCAGCGGCTGGGGCGGTTTCACGCACGACTTCGCCTTCGACAAGCCGGCGCAGGACTGGACCGCGCACCAGGGCATCCGGTTCTGGTGGTACGGCCAGAACACCGCGCCGCTGCCGCCCGGTTCGGGCAAGCGGATCAACTTCGAGATCAAGGACGGCGGGGCGAACGGGGAGGCGTCCGAACTGTGGACGACGTCGTTCACCGACGACTGGGAGGGCTGGCACCTCGTCGAGATCCCGTTCTCCGACTTCCGCTACCGCGCGGACTACCAGCCGGTCGGCGGCATCGACCAGGTGCTCGGGCTCGACAAGATGTGGGGCTACGCGCTGACGCTGCCGACGGGCGCACCGGGTGCCTTCGCGGTGGACGCCGTGGAGCTGTACGGCAAGGCCGACCCGGCCCTGAACACCCGGGTCGTGACGGGGGCCGTTGTGCACCCGGTGGACGAGGGCGGCACGGCGCGGATCGACGTGTCGGTCGCCACCACGGGCTCGCAGCCGACGGGTGAGCCGGTCACGGTCGCGTACGCGACGGAGGACGGCGGGCCGGCGCAGGCGGGCGAGGACTACACACCGGTGAGCGGGAGCGTGACCTTCCCGGCGGGAACGCCCTCGGGGACGACACGGTCGATCGCGGTGGAGACCCTGAAGGACCGTACGGCCGAAGAGGCCGAGACGATCCCGGTGAAGCTCACCGTCGAGGGCGCGAAGGCGCCGGCCGAGACCCCGGTGATCGCGGTGAACGCGCACGGACTGCCGTACCTGGACGAGCGGCTTCCGGTGAAGAGGCGGGTGGCGGACCTGCTGGGGCGGATGACCCTGGCGGAGAAGGCCGGGCAGATGACCCAGGCCGAGCGCAACGCCCTGCGCTCCCCCGGCGACATCGCGGGCTACGGGCTGGGCTCGCTGCTGTCCGGCGGCGGTTCGGTGCCCACACCGAACACGGCGGAGGCGTGGGCCAGGATGGTCGACGCGTACCAGCTGCGGACCCGGGCGACCCGGCTGCAGATCCCGCTGATCTACGGCGCGGACGCGGTGCACGGGCACAACAACGTCATCGGCGCGACGATCATGCCGCACAACATCGGCATCGGCGCGACGCGGAACCCGGCCCTGGCGGCGCGGACGGGCGCGGTGACGGCGAAGGAGGTCAGGGCGACCGGCGTGCCCTGGGACTTCGCGCCCTGCCTGTGCGTGACGCGGGACGAGCGGTGGGGCCGCTCGTACGAGGCGTTCGGCGAGGACCCGGCGCTGGTGACCGCGATGGAGACGGTCATCGACGGCATGCAGGGCGCGGCGAGCGGCAAGGACCTGGACCGCGACGACAAGGTCCTGACGAGCGCCAAGCACTTCGTGGGCGACGGCGGTACGGAGTTCGGCTCGTCGACGACGGGCTCGTACACGATCGACCAGGGGATCACGAAGGTCACGCGCGAGGAGCTGGAGGCCGTCCACCTGGCCCCGTTCGCGGAGGCGGTGAAGCGAGGCGCCGGCACGGTCATGCCCTCGTACTCGTCCCTCGACATCATCGGGGACGACCGGGGCCCGGTGAAGATGCACGCCAACGCCGAGATGATCAACGGTGTGCTGAAGGACCGGATGGGCTTCGAGGGCTTCGTCATCAGCGACTGGCAGGCGATCGACCAGATCCCCGGTGACTACCCGAGCGACGTGCGCACGTCCATCAACGCGGGCCTCGACATGATCATGGTCCCGACGAACTACCAGGACTTCACGCGGACACTGACGGCGGAGGTGGAGGCGGATCGCATCGCGCAGTCCCGCATCGACGACGCGGTGCGCCGCATCCTCACCCAGAAGTTCCGCCTGGGCCTTTTCGAGAAGCCGTACGCGGCCACGACGAACCTGGCGTCGGTCGGCTCGCCGCAGCACCGGGCGGTGGCGCGGGAGGCGGCGGCCGCGTCGCAGGTGCTCCTGAAGAACGAGGCCGGGGTACTCCCCCTGAAGCCGACGCAGAAGGTCTACGTGGCCGGCTCCAACGCCGACGACCTGGGCAACCAGGCGGGCGGCTGGACGATCACGTGGCAGGGCGGCTCGGGCCGCACGACGCAGGGCACCACGATCCTGGAGGCGATGCGCAAGGCTGCCCCGGACGCGGAGATCACCTACTCGAAGGACGCGACGACGTCCACGGACGCCCATGACGTGGGCGTGGTGGTGGTCGGGGAGACCCCGTACGCGGAGGGAGTGGGCGACGTGGGCAACGGCCACGACCTGGAACTGAGCGCGACGGACAAGGCGGCGGTGGACCGGGTGTGCGCGGCGATGCCCTGCGCGGTCCTGATCGTCTCCGGCCGCCCGCAGCTGATCGGCGACCGCCTCCCCGAGATCGACGCCCTGGTGGCGTCCTGGCTCCCGGGCACGGAGGGCGACGGCGTGGCGGACGTCCTGTACGGCAAGCGCGCCTTCACGGGCCGACTGCCCGTGTCCTGGCCGAAGTCGGAGGCCCAACTCCCCCTGAACGTGGGCGACAAGACCTACGACCCCCAGTTCCCCTACGGCTGGGGCCTGACCACCCTCACCGCACCCCCGAAGGGCGGCGAACTCACCCTCCGAGCCCTGGAACTGGCCGCCCGGGTCCTCCAGTCGACCGGCCGAGCCACCTCCCCTGAGGCCCACCAACTGGTCACCCGAGCCCGCCTGATCGTCCAGTCCCGGATCGGCCGGAAGCCGACGGAGGCCACGTCCAAGCCCTTCGCCGACGCCGACCACCTCCTCCTCACGGGCAACCCGACAGGAGCCATCCACAAACTGACGGAGGCATACCGAGCCGCGAACTGACGTTCAGGCACACGCGTTTCGGGGCCGGGAGCGGCCGAGCATCAGCCGCTCCCGGCCCCTTCCCGTCCCCAGGTCACGGCAGCAGCGGTGCGAGTACGCCGGTGGGGTCGTGGCGGTGTCGGAGCGCGTGGAGGCGGGGCAGGTTGTCGCCGTAGGCGGCGTGCGTCTCGGATGCGGTCTCGGGGAGGCCGGGGCGCAGCTCCACGTTGTAGAACCCGACGGTGTGCGCCGCCAGTTGGCGCAGCGTGTCGCGGGTCCAGGTCCTGCAGACCTCGTCGTCGGCGCCGTCGTCCCAGATCGCGTTCAGCGGGACGCTCCACTCGGCGGTTCGGCCCCGGAACGCGGTGGCGGTGTCGTCGACGTCGGCGAGAGCGCCGCCGGTGTGCTGGAAGTCGATGCGGCAGGCCCGCGTGGGTGCGGTGCGGATCCGGTCCGCGAGGGCGTCCGCGACCTCGTCGTCGAGGGTGGGACCGGTGAAGGCCGCCTTGCCGAAGAACGAACCGCGCGGGCCGCTCCCCGGGGCGGGTTCGGGTGCGCCGGCACCGGGGACGGCGAACTCGGGCAGTCCGGCGGGGTATCGGGCCGAGGTCTCCGAGCGGTACAGCGGCGCCGCGCGCGAACCGGCGACGACGGCGTCGACGCCATCTCTGGCCCGCCCGACCGCGCTGTCGCGCCGACTCGCGCACACGGCGTAGAGGAACAGCACCGGCTCGTCCGGCGAGAGGGAGCTGTGGCCGAGGACGGCGCTCATCGTGATGTCCCGCGGGAGTTCGGGAGCGACCTGGAAGTAGGTCGCGAGCGCGTCCAGTCCCGTCACCGCCCGCCCGACCCACACCGGACCGATCTCGTGCGTCCGAAACTCCGCGGACGTGACCACCCCGACGGAGGGCGCGCACCCCCGGACGGCCCACCACAGCTCGGCGTCGTCGCCCGAGCTCTGCTCGGAGAGGTGGACGATGTCGCCGGACGGGAGCACGAGTTCGACCCCGACGAGATGATCGACGGTGAGCCCCAGGGACCTCGTCAGGTGACCGATGCCCCCTCGGGTGGCCATGCCCAGGCCGGCGTGTCCGACGACGCCGACGGGCACCGCACGACCTGCCGGGGCGAGGGCCCGATGCATCGCGCCCATGGTCGCCCCGCCGCCGACGACCACCCGGTCCGCGTCAGGACGGGCGGCGTCCAGGTGCTGCGAGAGGTCCAGCATCACGGCGCCGTCGGCGACGCAGTTCGAGCTCAGCCCACCGCCGCGCACCGTCACCCGCGCTCCCGCCGCGGCCGCCACCCGCATCGCGGTCGCGACATCGCCGACCGTGCGCGGCGCCACGACACACGCGGGCCGCCGCCGTGCCGCCTCGGGAAAGAAGACCGCCGCCAGGGCGTTCTCGTACGCCGTGCTTCCCGGCGGCGCACACACCGCCGATCCGAGCACGGCCCGCATCTGCCCGACAACGCCGTCCGAACTGGCCACGGTGACCCCGATTCCCGGTGATCGGGTTTCGGGCGGAGCGCCTTCGGTTGTCCCGGACGAATGGAGCGGCAACCCCGGGAGGCTACCGCACCCAGGGCTCAGCCGGAGGTGACCGGGAGGACGTCCGGCGACAGGGCGGCGGAGCGGGACGTGGCGCTCGTCATGCGTTTGCGGTGGTGCCGACGGCAGAGGACTTCGTAGCCGACGACCCCCGCGGCGCCGCCCACGTCGCCCACCACGACCTGTTCGCCCTCGACGACCATCTCGCCGTCGACCGTACGGGCGTTGTGGGTGGCGCGGGCGCCGCACCAGCACATGGCCTCGACCTGGAGGGTCTCCACGCGGTCCGCCAGTTCGATCAGGCGCTGCGAGCCGGGGAAGAGCTTCGTGCGGAAGTCGGTCGTGATGCCGAAGGCGAAGACGTCGAGGTTCAGGTCGTCCACGATCCGCGCCAGCTGGTCGATCTGCCCCGTCAGCAGGAACTGCGCCTCGTCCACGATCACGTAGTCGACCTTGCCGCCTCGCGACATCAGGTCCACCACGAAGCCGTACAGGTCCAGATCGGGCGCGGCCTCCACCGCCTGGGTCACCAGGCCGAGCCGCGACGACAGCTTGCCCTCGCCCGCGCGGTCGTCCCGCGTGAAGATCACGCTCTGCAGGCCCCGCGCCGAGCGGTTGTGCGCGATCTGCAGCGCCAGGGTGCTCTTTCCGCAGTCCATCGTTCCCGAGAAGAAAGCCAATTCGGGCATGAGGAGGTGACGGCCTTTCGGAAGAGTGAGGAGGAGGGGTGGAGTGCGCTGTCGACGCCGCTACGTGCGGATTTCCAGGAGGGGGACCAGCTGTTCCGCCGGGGTCATCGAACCGTGGACGCCCGTCATCGCGGACTCGTTGGGCTCGTTGACGGAGGCCGTGATGATCACGTCGTCGTGCGCCGCCGCGACCACGTCGCCGAGCCGGCCGTACACCCGCTCGTCGTACCAGCCGGGCGGGCCGAACCAGCCCGCCTCCAGCGCCTCTTCGCGGCTCGCCACCCAGAAGCGGTCGCCGAGCACCTCGCGCCAGCAGGTCAGGACGTCCGACTCGGCGCCCGGCACCGCGTACACATGGCGGGCACGGCCCTCGCCGCCGAGCAGGGCGACGCCGGCCCGCAGCTCCCAGTCCTCGTCAAAGTCGATGCGGTGCTCGTCGTCGAAGGGGATGTCCACCATGCCGTGGTCCGCCGTGACGTACAGCGCGCTGCGCGGCGGCAGCTGCTCGGCGAGCCGCTGCACCAGCCGGTCGACGCACATCAGCTGGCCGCGCCAGGCGTCGGAGTCGACGCCGAAGCGGTGGCCCGCGCCGTCGAGTTCGCTGTAGTACGTGTAGACCAGCGAACGGTCGCCGGCCGCGAGCCGCTCCGCGGCCGTGTCCATGCGCTCCTCGCCGGAGAGCCGGCCGAGGAACGTTCCGCCGCTGAGCGCCACCTTGGTCAGCGGGGTGTCCTGGAAGGCCGGCGCGGAGACCTGCGCGGTGTGCACGCCCGCCTCGTGGGCGAGCTGGAAGACCGTCGGGTACGGCTGCCAGACGCGCGGCGCGGTCCACGGCTGCCAGCGGAGCTGGTTCATCAGCTCGCCGGTGTCCGGGTTGCGCACGGTGTAGCCGGGCAGGCCGTGCGCGGCCGGGACCTGGCCCGTACCGACCGAGGCCAGCGAGGTCGCGGTGGTGGCGGGGAAGCCGGCCGTGACCGGGCGGCCGGTGCCGCCGCGGGAGCTGCCGAGGAGGGAGGTGAGGTACGGGGCCTCGTCGGGGTGGGCCCTGATCTGCTCCCAGCCGAGCCCGTCGATCAGGAACACGCAGTTCCGGTCCGCCGGCGCGAGCTCCGCGATGCGCGGTTCGAAGCCCGGCACGCCCTGGCCGGCGACCAGCGTCGGCAGCAGGTCCGCGAGGGATCCCGTGCCGTACTCGGGCACGGGCGCGGTGTCGAGCGCCAGGGGCGCGGGCTCGTCGGGCCAGCCGGGGGCCACCGTCGTCGGCTGCGCCATCAGCGGGTCGCCGCGGTGGCTTCGGAGAGCGACTGGGCGAAGGCCAGGGTCTGGGCCACGGTGTCCGGGCCGTCGCCGGCCTCGCTGACCCGCAGGCTCAGGTCGTCGGCGGTGGAGTTCCCGGTGTAGCCGTGGTCGGCGTCGCAGTTCGGGTCGCCGCAGGCGGCGGGTTCCAGGTCGATCCGGGAGACGGCGCCCCAGCCGATGGTCAGCACGACCTCACGCGGCAGGGTGCCGGGGGTGTACGACTCGGGGTTGGCGACGACGCGGCTGACCACGATCGACGAGATCCGGTCCAGCTTGACCGACTCCGTGGACGTGGTCGCGTACGGCGTGGGCGAGCTGTTGTCGGCGGACTGCTCGTCGGTGTGGCTGACGATGAAACGGTTGGCCGTCAGGACGAGGACCGTCACATGACGGCGGACCTCGTTCTGGTCGAAGGTGGTCTCCTGGTGCACCAGGTACGACGCGATCGGCTCGCCGCCGACGGCGGCCTCCACCGCCTCGGCCACGAGGGCCGGGTAATAGCCGCTGCGCTCGATCGCCGCGCGCAGCCCCTGGGTCGTCGTACCGGTCTTCGCCATGGACTCCATCCTAATCCGTCGGAAGGGGCGCTCCGGATGCGTCGAGGGGGCGCTCGGGGCGGGGTATGTCACTCCAGCGACACGTGGGCCGTCAGTAGCTGGGGAGGGTGCGGGGGCCGAGGTCGGTGCGGGCGGGGGGCGGGGCGAGACGGACGGTGGCGCCGAGCACGGAGACACCGCGCGGGGCGACGACGACGGGTTCGAGTGCGACCGCCATGACCTCGGGGTGGTCGTCGACCAGCCGGGACAGCCGGAGCAGCAGCTGCTCCAGGGCGGGGGTGTCGACGGGCGCGGAACCGCGCCAGCCGAACAGGAGCGGAGCGGTCCGGATCGACCGGACGAG
This sequence comes from Streptomyces solicamelliae, assembly GCF_045348655.1. Classification (NCBI taxonomy): domain Bacteria; kingdom Bacillati; phylum Actinomycetota; class Actinomycetes; order Kitasatosporales; family Streptomycetaceae; genus Streptomyces; species Streptomyces solicamelliae. The sequence continues at coordinate 5,442,660 of NZ_CP160404.1, read as the reverse complement.
CTCGGCGGCGTCCCGGTCGGTCGCCGGGACGAGCCGGTGGGAGGTGTCGCCGAGCAGCTCGGAGGCGGCGCCGACCAGGCCGAAGGAGAGCACCGCGCCGACCGCCGGGTCGATCGCGGCGCGTACGACGGTGTCGACGCCGCGCGGCACCATCGCCTGGACGACCGGCTGGAGCTCCTCCGGCTTGCCGAGCGCCTCGGTGAGTTCGGCGTACGCGGCCCGCAGCTGTTCCTCGGTCGCCAGGTCGAGCCGCACGCCTCCGAGGTCGGGGCGGTGCCGCAGGTGCGGGGCGGTGGTCTTGAGCGCGACCGGGTAGCCGAGGCGGGCCGCGGCGTCGACGGCGGCGTCCGGGGTGGGCGCGGGCAGGGTGGGCCGGACCTCGATCCCGTACCGGCCGAGCAGCTCGCTCGCGTCGTCCGCGCCGAGGGTCGTGCCCTTCTCGTCGATGTCGTCGCCGAGCAGCCGCTCGATGAGCGCGGCGGCGCCGGCCTCGTCGATGTCCTCGTACTCGGGGACCCGGCCCGGGTCCGCGGACTGCCGCCGCCACTGCGCGTACCGCACCGCCTCGGCCAAGGCCCGTACGGCGCGCTCGGCGGCGGGGTAGGCGGGGATGTTGCCGGGGGTGGTGGAGGGGGTCGCGGCGGGGACGGGGTCCGCGGTGCCGGGTGTGGGGGCGGGGGAAGGCTCGGACGGCGGGGCGGCGGGCTGTGGGACGGCCCCCGGGGCAGGTGGCCGGGGCGCATCGACGGGGGCCGCAGCCGATGTCGGCTGCCTCCGCGCCGCCGCGCCCGGCGCCGTGCTCGCCGCCGCGGACAGGGCCTCCGCGAGGCCGCCCATCTCGACGTGGACGACCACGACCGGCTTCGCCGGGCCGCTCGCGGAGGCGACGGCCGCACGCAGGGCCGCGGCCAGGACCTCGCCCTCGCCGGACTCGGTGACACCGTTCTCACCGACCCACGGGATCGCGGTGACGACGACGGCGTCGGAGAGAGGGTCGGCCAGCGCCTGGGCGAGCGCGGCCCGGAAGTCGTCGGGCGTCGCCGCCGTCGTCAGGTCCAGCGGCCGGAGCGGACGCAGGCCCTCCGTCAGGCAGGCGTCGTACGTGAGCAGCCCGAGCGACTCGGAATTGCCCAGGATGGCGACCCGGGGCCCGTCCGGCAGCGGCTGGCCGGCGAGCAGCAGGCCCGCGTCGACGAGTTCGGTCACCGTGTCGACGCGGATCACGCCGGCCTGCCGCAGCAGCGCGGAGACGGTGGCGTGCGGGACGCGGGTGGCGGGGACCCGGTGTCCGGGCGGCGCGCTGCCGCTGTGCCGCGCGCCCCTGACGACGACGACCGGCTTGACCGCCGCGGTGCGCCGGGCGAGGCGGGTGAACTTACGCGGGTTTCCCATGGACTCCAGGTAGAGCAGGACGACGTCGGTGTCGGGGTCGTCGTAGCCGTACTGGAGGTAGTCGTTGCCGGAGACGTCCACCCGGTTGCCGGCCGAGATGAAGGAGGAGAGCCCGGCGCCGCGCCGGTGCAGCCCGGCGAGCAGGGCGATGCCGATCGCGCCGGACTGGGTGAAGAGCCCGATCCGCCCGGCCGTCGGCGACTGCGGCGCGAGCGAGGCGTTCAGCCGGACGTCCGCGGCGGTGTTGATGATCCCGAAGGCGTTGGGCCCGATGACCCGCATCCCGTACGAGCGGGCCTGCCGCAGCAGCTCGCTCTGCCGCCGGGCGCCCTCGGCGTCGCCGCTCTCCGCGTACCCGGCGGACAGGACGACGAGGCCCTGCACCCCGTGCTCGCCGCAGTCGGCCACGACCTCGGGGACGCGCTCGGCGGGGACGGCGACGACGGCCAGGTCGACCGGCGCGCCGATCGCGCCCACCGAGCGGAAGGCGGGGACGCCGTCGATGTCCGTCGCGCCCTCGGGCAGCGACGCGTTCACCGCGTGGACCGGCCCGGTGAAGCCGGCGTCGAGGAGGTTGCGCAGCACGGCGCGGCCGACACCGCCGTGGGTGCGGCCGGTGCCGACGACCGCGACCGAGCCGGGCGCGAGCAGCCGGTGGACCGAGCGCGACTCGGCGCGCTGCTCCCGGGCGCGCTGGACGGCGAGCGAGCGGTCGGTGGGCTCCAGGTCGAGGTGGAGCCGGACCGAGCCGTCCTCGAAGCTCCGCTTCTGGGTGTAGCCGGCGTCCGTGAACACCTTGATCATCTTGGTGTTGGCGGGCAGCACCTCCGCCGCGAACCGGCGGATCCCCCGCTCCCGCGCCACCGCCGCGATGTGCTCGAGCAGCGCGGAGGCGACGCCGCGCCCCTGGTGGGCGTCCTGCACGAGGAAGGCGACCTCGGCCTCGTCGGCGGGCTCGGGCGCCGGGCGGCCGTGCTCGTCGATGCGGTCGTAGCGGACGGTGGCGATGAACTCGCCGCCCACGGTGGCCGCGAGCCCGACCCGGTCCACGTAGTCGTGATGGGTGAAGCGGTGCACGTCCTTGGCGGAGAGCCGCGGATACGGGGCGAAGAAGCGGTAGTACTTCGACTCGTCCGACACCTGCTCGTAGAAGCTGACCAGCCGGTCGGCGTCGTCGACGGTGATCGGCCTGATCCGCGCGGTGCCACCGTCGCGCAGCACGACGTCGGCCTCCCAGTGGTCGGGGTACGCGTGTTCCGACGGCGTGTGCATGGCGCAAGCCTACGGCCGGGTCGGGCCACGGGCACCGGTCGCGCACCCGGTCGGTGCCGTGCAGGGTGAGGGGGACCCGGGGGCCCACACCGGGGCGGCGGGCGGTACGAGCCACCCGGCAAGCTGTGCGAGACTGGTCTAGACAACTCCCTGAGACTCGAAGGGCAACACCATGGCAGAGCGCCGCGTCAACGTCGGCTGGGCCGAGGGCCTGCACGCCCGCCCCGCCTCCATCTTCGTCCGTGCCACCACGGCCTCCGGCATCCCGGTGACGATCGCCAAGGCCGACGGCAACCCGGTCAACGCCGCCTCGATGCTCGCGGTCCTCGGTCTGGGTGCGCAGGGCGGCGAGGAGATCGTGCTCTCGTCGGACGCGGAGGGCGCCGAGGCCGCCCTGGACCGTCTGGCGAAGCTGGTGGCCGAGGGTCTGGACGAGCTGCCCGAGACCGTCTGATCCCCCGTCGGGATCCGGGAGCCCTGCGCCCGAAACGAAGAGCCGTCCCGTGCCGGAATTCCGGCGGGGCGGCTCTCACGTTCACCAAGGACAATCCAGGGGAATCGTCGACACCGGCCGGCCGCATCCCGAATCCGCCGCCCTGAATTCCGGGCAGGCCGAATTGGGGGCGCAGGAGAATTCTCCCGTCCCGCGAATTGCTCTTCTTTGTATACGGCGCGTCTGTTAATGCAGTGATCCCGCAGTGTTTACGGGATGTTGCGAAGTACTCACACGACCCCTCGCGCGGTCCCGCTCGCGGTCCCGTTCCGGGTGCCGCAGCCGGTGCAGCGGAAGGGTGCGTTCGGCGTGCAGTGCGGTGAGCGCACGCGCCCGCTCGGCGTCGCCGCGGGCCACGGCGTCCACGATCGCGCCGTGCTCGGCCCAGGTGTCCACGGGGCGGGCCGAGGTCTCGACCGCGTACATCCAGGCGATCTTGTGCCGCAACTGGGTCAGCAGCGAGGTGAGAGCCGGACTGCCGGAGGCCTGCGCGAGGGTCTCGTGGAACCAGCCGCCGAGCGAGCGCAGGTCCTCCCCCTGACCGCGCCGGGCCCGCTCCTGCCCCAGTCGCACCAGGCCGCGCAGCACTTTGAGGTGCGCCTCGGTGCGACGCTGGGCGGCCCGGCCCGCGGCGAGGGGTTCGAGCAGGGACCGGACGTCGAGCAGGTCGGCGGCCTCCTGCTCGGTCGGCTCGGCGACATGCGCGCCGGCGTGCCTGCGGCTGACCACGAAGCCCTCGGACTCCAGGGTGCGCAGCGCCTCGCGGACCGGGACGCGGGAGACCCCGTACCGGCGAGCCAGCTGCTCCTCGGTCAGCCGGCTGCCCCGCTCGAAGACACCGGAGACGATGTCGTCCCGGATCGCCGTGCATACCGAATGCGCGGGAATGCGCATGTCCCGACCTCCGCCTTAATCCGCGTGAAACCCGCCGACGGTCCCCTGTTCGCCGACTCTTCCGTGACTCTATTGCAGAGAAGCGGTAATTCCGACGGCCGGTCGTGAATCATGGATGTCTTTTGGACGCGGAAAAGCCCCGACTCCGTACGAGCCGGGGCTTTTCCGATGCGATGAAGGTGGCGCTGCCTGCCGTGCCGTCAGACGTTCACGCCGCGGGCGCGCAGATACGCGAGCGGGTTGATGTCCGAGCCGTAGTCGGCGCCGGAGCGCGCCTCGAAGTGGAGGTGCGGTCCGGTGGAGTTGCCGGTCGAGCCGGAGACGCCTATCTGCTGGCCGGGCATGACGGACTGGCCGACCGAGACGGTGACCGAGGCGAGGTGGCCGTACTGGGTGTACGTGCCGTCGAGCATCTTGATCACGACGTTGTTGCCGTACGCGCCGCCCCAGCCGGCCTCGACGACCGTGCCGGCGCCGACGGAGACGACGGTGCTGCCGTAGGGAGCCTTGAAGTCGATGCCGGAGTGGCTGCCGGAGGACCAGAGGGAGCCGCCGGTCTTGTAGCCGGTGGTGACGTACGTGCCGGCGATGGGCAGCCGGAAGGAGTGCAGGCGCTTGCGCTCGGCCTCGCGGGCGGCGCGCTCGCGCTCCTCTCGGATCTTCTTGGCCCGGGCCTCGGCCTTGCGCTTCGCCTCGGCCTCGGCCTTCGCCTTGGCGGCGGCCTCGAAGGCCTCCCGCTCCTGGGCGGCGGCCTGGGCATTGATGCGGTCCGCGAGCGAGTCCACACTGATCGCCTGGGTCAGGCCGGTGTCCTCGAGGGCGGCGGCTTCCGTGTCGGCGGCGAACGCCGGGGAGGCGATGGTGCCGATCACGCCGGTGGTGGCGAGGGCGGCGACGCCGGCGACGCCCGCGCTGCGGCGCGCCAGTCGGCTCGGACCACGATGCTTCCCGGTGGCACGGGTGAACGCCATGAAGTGGCTGATCCTTTCCTTCCTTCTCGCCTACCGGGTTAGCTGACGGGTTCGGAGCAGGAAGGTCTCCTACGGGCCCCTCCACCCGAAGGCGAAGGCGTCCGATTCACCCCAGGGACTGCGGTGGGTCCCCGGCTCCCCAGGCTCGCGCCTTCGGGGACTCGGCGATGACTGTCCGTTGCCGCGAATGCGGCGCGTACAACCGACGAACAGCCGGGTCGACGCTAAGCGGCCGGTCTTTCAATCGCCAAACAGACACGGAAGTTTGTAGCGCATCCCACAGGGCATACGCATGCTTTCCTCTTTGAACCGGACAAACAGGAGGACCCCGACGCACCGGGGCATCGGGGTCCTCTCAGCGGCCTGCGGCCGGGGCGATCAGCCGGTCACGACGGTGACTTCGCCGATGCCGAGGGCGCGCACCGGCTCCTCGATCTCGGCCGCGTCGCCGACCAGGACCGTCACCAACCGGTCCACCGGGAAGGCGTTGACGACCGCGGCGGTCGCCTCGACCGTGCCCGTCTCGACGAGCCGGGCGTACAACTGCGCCTGGAAATCGTCCGGAAGACGCTGCTCGACCTGGTCGGCGAGAGTGCCGGCGACCGAGGCGGCGGTCTCGTACTTGAGCGGCGCCACGCCCACCAGGTTCTGCACCGCCACGTCGCGCTCGGCGTCCGTCAGCCCTCCGGCGGCGAGGGTGCGCAGCACTTTCCACAGGTCGTCAAGTGCCGGGCCGGTGTTGGGGGTGTCGACGGATCCGTTGATGGCGAGCATCGACGCGCCGTTTCCGTGGTCGTCCGAGCGGAGCACCTGCGCGAAGGCGCGCACGCCGTACGTGTAGCCCTTCTCCTCGCGCAGCACGCGGTCGAGCCGGGAGGTGAGGGTGCCGCCGAGGCAGTACGTGCCGAGCACCTGGGCCGGCCACACCCTGTCGTGCCGGTCCGGGCCGACGCGGCCGATCAGCAGCTGCGTCTGGACGGCGCCGGGGCGGTCGACGATGATCACGCGGCCGGTGTCGTCGGCAGTGATCGGCGCGACCGGGTGCGGCTCCGCGGTGTCGCCGCTCCAGTCGCCGAGGGTGTCGGCGAGCAGAGCGTCCAGGTCGACGCCGGTGAGGTCGCCGACGACCACCGCGGTGGCGTTGGCGGGCCGGACGTGCGCCTCGTAGAAGGCGCGGACGGCCGCGGCGTCGATGGCGGCCACCGTCTCCTCGGTGCCCTGGCGGGGCCGCGACATGCGCGTACCGGCCGGGAACAGCTCCTTGGAGAGCTGCTTGGCCGCGCGGCGGCCCGGGTTGGCCTGCTCGTGCGGGATCTCGTCGAGCCGGTTGCGCACCAGGCGCTCGATCTCGGTGTCGACGAACGCGGGCGCGCGCAGGGCCTCGGCGAGCAGACCGAGCGCCTTCGGCAGCCGGGAGACCGGGACCTCCAGGGAGACCCGCACGCCCGGGTGGTCGGCGTGTGCGTCCAGGGTGGCGCCGCAGCGCTCGAGTTCGGCGGCGAACTCCTCGGCGGAGTGCTTGTCGGTGCCCTCGGACAGTGCCCGCGCCATGATCGTGGCCACGCCGTCCAAACCGGCCGGCTCGGCGTCCAGCGGGGCGTCGAGGACGATCTCGACGGCCACCACCTGCTGGCCGGGGCGGTGACAGCGCAGGACCGTCAGCCCGTTGTCGAGCGAGCCGCGCTCGGGCGCCGGGAAGGCCCAGGGGCGGGCGTCGCCCGGCTGCGGCTGCGGGTGGAACTCCATCGTCGTCAAAGACGCGGCGGCGTCGCTCACTGGCCGGCTCCCTCTTCCTCGTCGCTGTCGCTCTCGGCGGCCTCCGCGGCCGGGTCGGCGGTGATCGGCTCGTACACCAGCACCGCCCGGTTGTCGGGGCGCAGCCGGGCCTTGGCGACGGCCTGCACCTCCTCGGCGGTGACGTCCAGCACCCGCTGCACGGCCGTCAGCGCCAGCTGCGGGTCGCCGAACAGCACCGCGAACCGGCACAGTTCGTCAGCACGGCCGGCGACCGTGCCGAGCCGGTCCAGCCACTCGCGCTCCAACTGCGCCTGGGCGCGCTCCATCTCCTCGGCCGTCGGGCCCTCGGCGGCGAACCGCGCGAGCTCCTCGTCGACGGCCGCCTCGATCTGCGGCACCTCGACGCCGCCGGAGGTCTTCACGTCCAGCCAGCCGAGGGACGGCGCGCCGGCCAGCCGCAGCAGGCCGAAGCCGGCGGCGACGGCGGTGCGGTCGCGGCGGACCAGCCGGTTGTGCAGCCGGGAGGACTCGCCGCCGCCGAGGACGGTCAGGGCCAGGTCGGCCGCGTCGCACTCGCGGGTGCCGTCGTGCGGCAGGCGGTAGGCGGCCATCAGCGCGCGGGCCGGGACCTCCTCCTCGACGACCTCGCGCAGCTGCTCGCCGATGGTCTCCGGCAGCGTGCCGTCGCGCGGCGGCTGCTTGCCGTCGTGGGACGCGATGGAGCCGAAGTACTTCTCGATCCAGGCGAGGGTCTGCTCGGGGTCGATGTCGCCGACGACCGAGAGCACCGCGTTGTTGGGCGCGTAGTACGTACGGAAGAAGTTCCGGGCGTCCTCGAGGGTGGCGGCGTCCAGGTCGGCCATGGAGCCGATCGGGGTGTGGTGGTACGGGTGGCCCTCGGGGTAGGCGAGCGCGGTGAGCTTCTCGAAGGCGGTGCCGTACGGCACGTTGTCGTAACGCTGGCGGCGCTCGTTCTTCACCACGTCGCGCTGGTTCTCCATGGACTCGTCGTCCAGGGCGGCGAGCAGCGAGCCCATGCGGTCCGCCTCCAGCCAGAGCGCCAGCTCCAGCTGATGGGTGGGCATGGTCTCGAAGTAGTTGGTGCGCTCGAAGCTCGTCGTGCCGTTCAGCGAGCCGCCGGCGCCCTGCACCAGCTCGAAGTGCCCGTTGCCCTTGACCTGCTGCGAGCCCTGGAACATCAGGTGCTCGAAGAGGTGCGCGAGGCCGGTGCGGCCCGGGACCTCGTGGCGCGAGCCGACGTCGTACCAGAGGCAGACCGCGGCGACCGGGGTCAGGTGGTCCTCGGAGAGCACCACGCGCAGGCCGTTGGCCAGCCGGTGCTCGGTCGCTGTCAGGCCGCCGGAGCCGGCCTGGGCTGTGGCCGTGTGACCCATGGGCATGTACGTCCCTTCGATCGCGAGGTGGAGATGTGGAAGAGTCCTGCCACTGTATGCAAGCGCACCGACACCTCGCGAAGTTCCCGCCGCATCGAACTGTCCCTCTTCCGGGTCGCGGTCGGCGTTGTCGGTGCGACGGTCCACAATGGTCCGCGTCAGATCAACCTTGTTGGTGAAGGAGCCGCAGCCGCGATGGCCCGCCGCAGCACGAAGACACCGCCGCCGGACGACGCGTTCGAGGAGAGGATCCTCGACATCGACGTCGTCGACGAGATGCAGGGCTCCTTCCTCGAGTACGCGTACTCGGTGATCTACTCGCGCGCTCTGCCCGACGCCCGCGACGGCATGAAGCCGGTCCAGCGACGCATCGTCTACCAGATGTCCGAGATGGGCCTGCGGCCCGACCGCGGCTATGTGAAGTGCGCCCGTGTCGTCGGCGAGGTCATGGGCAAGCTGCACCCGCACGGCGACGCGTCGATCTACGACGCGCTGGTGCGCATGGCGCAGCCCTTCTCCATGCGCGTCCCGCTGGTCGACGGCCACGGCAACTTCGGCTCGCTCGGCAACGACGACCCGCCGGCCGCGATGCGGTACACCGAGTCGAAGATGGCGGCCGCGGCGCTGCTGATGACGGACTCGATCGACGAGGACACGGTCGACTTCACCCCCAACTACGACGGCCAGGAGCAGGAGCCGGTCGCGCTGCCCGCCGCCTACCCGAACCTGCTGGTCAACGGCGCGTCCGGGATCGCGGTCGGCATGGCGACGAACATGCCGCCGCACAACCTGGGCGAGGTGATCGCGGCCGCCCGGCACCTGATCCGGTACCCGCACGCGGACCTCGAGGCGCTGATGCGCTTCGTGCCCGGCCCCGACCTGCCGACCGGCGGCCGGATCGTCGGTCTGAACGGCATCAAGGACGCGTACGAGTCGGGCCGCGGCACCTTCAAGATCCGCGCGACGACCTCGATCGAGAACGTGACGGCGCGCCGCAAGGGCATCGTGGTCACGGAGCTGCCGTTCACGGTCGGCCCCGAGAAGGTCATCTCCAAGATCAAGGACCTGGTCGGCTCGAAGAAGCTCCAGGGCATCGCCGACGTCAAGGACCTCACCGACCGGGCTCACGGCCTGCGGCTGGTCATCGAGGTCAAGAACGGCTTCGTGCCGGAGGCGGTCCTGGAGCAGCTGTACAAGCTGACGCCGATGGAGGAGTCCTTCGGCATCAACAACGTGGCGCTGGTCGACGGCCAGCCGCTGACGCTGGGCCTGAAGGAGCTGCTGGAGGTCTATCTGGACCACCGCTTCGACGTGGTCCGGCGGCGCTCGGAGTTCCGCCGCGGCAAGAAGCGGGACCGGCTGCACCTGGTCGAGGGTCTGCTGGTGGCCCTGCTCGACATCGACGAGGTCATCCGGCTGATCCGCGAGAGCGAGAACTCGGCGCAGGCGAAGGAGCGCCTGATGGAGCGCTTCTCGCTGAGCGAGATCCAGACGCAGTACATCCTGGACACCCCGCTGCGCCGGCTCACCAAGTTCGACCGCCTGGAACTGGAGTCCGAGCGGGACCGGCTCACCGAGGAGATCGACGAGCTGACGAAGATCCTCGACTCGGACGCGGAGCTGCGCAAGCTGGTCTCGGCGGAACTGGCCGCGGTGGCGAAGAAGTTCGGCACGGAGCGGCGCACGGTCCTGCTGGAGTCGGCGGGCGCGCCGACCGCGGCGGTGTCGCTGCAGGTCGCGGACGACCCGTGCCGGGTCCTGCTGTCGTCCACGGGTCTGCTGGCCCGTACGGCGACGGCGGAGCTGCCGGCCGTGGAGGACGGCAAGCGGGCCAAGCACGACGTGATCGTCTCGGCCGTGGCGGCGACGCAGCGCGGCGACGTGGGCGCGGTGACCTCGGACGGGCGGCTGCTGCGGCTGTCGGTGATCGACCTGCCGCAGCTGCCGGACACGGCGAGCGCGCCGAACCTGGCGGGCGGTGCGCCGATCTCCGAGTTCCTGTCCCTGGAGCCGGACGAGACGGTGGTCTGTCTGACGACGCTGGACGAGTCGTCGCCGGGTCTGGCGCTCGGCACGCTGCAGGGCGTGGTCAAGCGTGTGGTGCCGGACTATCCGGCGAACAAGGACGAGCTGGAGGTCATCACCCTCAAGGACGGTGACCGGATCGTCGGCGCGACCGAACTGCGCACCGGCGAGGAGGACCTGGTCTTCATCACCTCCGACGCACAGCTGCTGCGCTTCCAGGCCGCGCAGGTGCGGCCGCAGGGCCGCCCGGCGGGCGGCATGGCGGGCATCAAGCTGAGCGCGGGCGCGGAGGTCCTGTCGTTCACCGCGGTGGACCCGGCGGTGGACGCGGTGGTCTTCACGGTCGCCGGTGCCACGGGCAGCCTGGACGCCACGGCCGGCACGTCGGCCAAGCTGACCCCCTTCGACCAGTACCCGCGCAAGGGCCGCGCGACGGGCGGCGTCCGCTGCCAGCGCTTCCTGAAGGGCGAGGACGTCCTGATCCTGGCCTGGGCGGGCGCGACCCCGGCCCTGGCGGCCCAGCAGAACGGCACGCCCGCCGAGCTGCCGGACGTCGACCCCCGTCGCGACGGCTCGGGCACGCCGCTGGCCAAGCCGGTGTCGGTCCTGGCGGGCCCGGCGAGCTAGCCGGCCGGCTCGGAGGGTTCTGAGGGCTCGGAGGGTTCGCCCTCCGAGTTCTGGACGTAGCGCAGGACGCCCCACATGGACTGTTCGTCCGGGGTGTCCTGCGGGCCGTCCTGCTCGCAGGCGGCCAGGTTCTTGCGCAGTGCGGGGACGTCGACGGCCGCGCCGATGAGGACGAGCTGCGTGAGACGCTCCTCGCCGGCCGGCCAGGGCTCCGGGTAGAAACGGAGGAAGCGGCCGACGGCGTGGACCGCGTAGCGGTTGGCCGGGTCGGCGGCGCCGAAGTCGACGAAGCCCTTGATGCGGTAGAGACCCTCGGGGCGGGAGTCCAGGAAGGCCATCAGCCTGCGCGGGTGCAGCGGGACGGCGGAGGCGTGGGAGATCGTCTCGTAGACGGCGTGCGGGTGCGCATGGAGGTCCTCGTCGCCGTACAGGATGTCCTCGATGGACATCTGCCCCTCGATCTCGCCGTCGGGGACGACACGGTCGAAGAGCAGCTCCGGGTCGACGCGTCCGTGGGCGGCGGTGACGACGGCCGCCCGCTCGGCGAGCCGCGCGACGGTGTCCCGGACGGCGACGAGGTCCTGCCCGGCCACGCGGTCGGCCTTGTTGACGACGACGAGGTCGGCGAGGGCGAGATGCCGGTCGGTCTCCGGGTGCCGCTCGCGGGTGGCGTGGAACTCGGCCGCGTCCACGACCTGCACGAGTCCGCCGTAGACGATCCGCTGGTTCTCGCTGGCCAACACCATCCGCACCAGCTCCTGCGGCTCGGCGAGCCCGCTGGCCTCGATCACGATCACGTCGAGCCCGAGCTCGGGCCGGGTCAGCACCTCCAGGTACTCGTCCAGCTCGCTCGCGTCGACGGCGCAGCAGAGACACCCGTTGCCGAGCGAGACGGTCGACCCGACCTGACCGGCCACGGTCATCGCGTCGATCCCGATGTCGCCGAAGTCGTTGACCATGACCCCGATCCGCGTTCCGCGGGCGCTGCGCAGCAGATGGTTGAGCAGGGTGGTCTTGCCGGAGCCGAGGAATCCCGCGAGTACGACGACGGGAATCTGCTGCGTGCCCAAGAGCGATGCCTTTCGCTGTCCACTGCTGTCCACGCCACCGGGACCTGCCCCCGAGGACGGCCCACCAGGATAGTTCGCGACGGGCGAGGAGGCGGGAAGGCGTCGCAGACGCGGGGAGGTGACGCGGTCGGGACGGGGCCGTGTGCCCGCCCGCGCGGAAGGCACGGCGCCCGTCGCCGCGGGACGAGCGTCGCGGCAGGCAGCCCCTCCCCGCCGAGCGCGCGGCCCGCCCCCGTCGGCAGAGATTTCCGGTCCCCGTCCCCGGGCCCTTACCGTTCCCCTCATGACCTCGTCCTCCGCCGCCTCCCCGCCGCGCCCCGTCCGGCGCCGGCGTCTCGGCTGGCCGCGGCGGATGTTTTCGCAGGTCCTGCTGATGCAACTGGCCGTTGCCGGCGGTGTGACCGTGCTGGCCACCGGACTGTTCCTGGCGCCGCTCTCCGCGCAGCTCGACGACCAGGCCATGCGCCGGGCGCTGGCCATCGCCGAGACGACCGGCACCCCGCGCCTCGCCGCCGACCTCGTCCGTACGCCGCCCCGCGCGGACGGGCCCGTGCAGACCGAGGCCGAGCGGATCCGGCGGGCCACCGGGGCCGAGTACGTCGTCGTGATGGACACCCGCGGCATCCGCTGGTCGCACACCGACCCCGCGCAGATCGGCCGGCGCGTGTCCACCGACCCCAGCGCCGCCCTCGCGGGCAGCGAGGTCATGGAGATCGACAGCGGCACCCTGGGCCGCTCCGCCCGCGGCAAGGCTCCGCTGCACGACGCCGGCGGCCGCATCGTCGGCGCGGTCTCCGTCGGCATCGAGTACGACAGCGTGCGCGACCGGCTGCTCGCCGCGATCCCCGGCCTGCTCGCCTACGCCGGCGGCGCGCTGGCCGCCGGCGCGCTCGCCGCGTACCTGATCTCCCGCCGTCTCCAGCGGCAGACCCGTGACCTGGCGTTCTCCGACATCGCCGCGCTGCTCACCGAGCGCGAGGCGATGCTGCACGGCATCCGCGAGGGCGTCGTCGCGCTGGACAAGAGCGGCCGCGTCCGGCTGATCAACGACGAGGCGCAACGGCTCCTCGGCGTCGGCCCCGAGGCGGCCGGGCGGCCGTTGGAGGACGTGCTCGGCGAGGGCCGGACCACGGACGTGCTGGCCGGCCGGGTCAGCGGCGAGGACCTGGTGACGGTACGCGGGCACCGCGTGCTCGTCGCCAACCGGATGCCGACCGACGACGGCGGCGCCGTCGCCACCCTGCGCGACCGCACCGAACTGGAACAGCTCGGCCGCGAGCTGGACTCGACCCGCGGCCTGATCGACGCCCTGCGCGCCCAGGACCACGAGCACGCCAACCGGATGCACACGCTCCTCGGGCTGCTGGAGCTGGAGATGCACGACGAGGCGGTCGAGTTCGTGACCGAGGTCGTCGGCGTGCACCGGGCCACCGCCGAGCAGGTCACCGAGAAGGTCCACGACCCGCTGGTCGCCGCACTGCTCGTCGGAAAGGCGACGGTGGCCGCCGAGCGGGGCGTCTCGCTGCGGATGGCCCCGGACAGCCTGCTGCCGGACCGTGTCGTCGACCCGCGCGAGCTGGTCACCGTGGTCGGCAATCTCGTCGACAACGCCCTGGACGCGGCCGCCGGCACCCCGGACGCGTGGATCGAGGTGGCCCTGCACGCCGAGGGGCGTACGGCGGTGCTGGTCGTGACCGACAGCGGTCCCGGCGTCCCGGGCGAGCGCCGGGAGCTGATCTTCACGGAGGGCTGGACGACGAAGGAGCTGCCGTCGCACGGCAAGCGCGGCCTGGGGCTGCCGCTGGTGCGCCGGCTCGCCGAGCGGCAGGGCGGCGGCGCACGGGTCGGCGCGGCGGCGGACGGCGGCGCCGAGTTCACCGTCGTCCTGCCGGAGGCCCTGACCGACGCGCCCGCGGACGCCCCGGTACCGGTCCCCCGCGCCACCGAGGAGTCGCGGTGATCGAGGTCCTGGTCGTGGACGACGATGTGCGCGTCGCGCAGATCAACGCGGCGTATGTCGGCAAGGTTCCCGGCTTCCATGTCGCCGGCACCGCCCACTCGGCCGCCGAGGCCCTGGCCCGCCTCGACGACACCCACGTCGACCTGGTCCTGCTCGACCACTACCTTCCGGACGGAAACGGTCTCGCCGTGGTCCGCGAACTGCGGCGGCACGGCCGGCAGACCGACGTGATCATGGTGACGGCCGCCCGTGACGTCGCCACCGTCCAGGCGGCGATGCGCCACGGCGCGCTGCAGTACCTGGTGAAGCCGTTCGCCTTCGCCGGGCTCCGGGCCAAGCTGGAGGCGTACGCGGGCCTGCGCCGCACGCTGGACGGCGGCGGCGAGGCGGAGCAGGCCGAGGTCGACCGGATCTTCGGGGCGCTGTCGGCCGGTTCGACCGCCCCCGAGCTGCCCAAGGGCCACTCCCCCACCACCGCCGAACTGGTCCGGCAGGTGCTGCTGTCCGCCGACGGGCCGCTGTCCACGCAGGACATCGCCGACCGGGCGGGGGTGAGCCGGCAGACCGCCCAGCGCTACCTCAAGCTCCTGGAGCGCTCCGGCCGGGTGCGACTGTCCCTCAAGTACGGGGAGACGGGCCGGCCGGAACACCGGTACGTCTGGGCCTCCTCGCGCTGAACGGCGGACGCCCGCGCTCCGTCACACCGCGCCCGCCCCGGTGAGCGCCCTGACCTCCGTCTCCGCGTGCTTGGCCGGGTCCGGTGCCTCGGGCGAGGTGACGGTGCCGATCCAGCCGGCCAGGAAGCCCAGCGGGATGGAGACGAGGCCGGGGTTCTGCAGCGGGAACACGTGGAAGTCGACGCCGGGGAACAGGGCGTCGGGACTGCCGGAGACGACCGGCGAGAGCAGCACCAGCAGGACCGCCGGGACGAGTCCGCCGTAGACCGACCAGACCGCGCCGCGCGTGGTGAAGTTCCGCCAGAACAGCGAGTACAGCAGCACCGGCAGGTTTGCCGAGGCGGCCACCGCAAAGGCGACGCCGACCAGGAACGCCACGTTCAGGTCGCGGGCGAGCAGCCCGAGCCCGATCGCCGCCACGCCGATCCCGACCGCGGCGGCCCGGGCGACGGCAACCTCGCTGTACGGCTTCGCCCCCGCGCGGCGGCTGCGCAGCGAGGCGTACAGGTCGTGGGCGACGGACGCGGACGAGGCGAGGGTGATGCCGGCGACGACCGCGAGGATCGTGGCGAAGGCAATGGCGGCGACGACCGCGAACAGCACCGTCCCGCCCGTGGAGCCCGCACCGCCGCCCAGGTCGAGGGCGAGTAGCGGCACGGCGGTGTTGCCGGCGGCGTTGGAGGCGCGGACGGCCTGCGGACCGATGATCGCGGCGGCGCCGAACCCGAGGACGATCGTCATCAGGTAGAAGCCGCCGATGAGACCGATCGACCAGACGACCGAGCGGCGGGCGGCCGCCGCGGTGGGCACGGTGTAGAAACGGGACAGGATGTGCGGCAGTCCGGCGGTGCCGAGCACGAGGGCCAGGCCGAGGCTGATGAAGTCCAGCCGCGCGGTCCAGTTCCCGCCGTAGCGCAGTCCGGGGGCGAGGAAGTCCGCGCCGTGACCGCTGCGTTCGGCGGCGGTGGTGAGCATCAGGCCGAAGTCGCCGTGGAAGCGGACCAGGACGAGCACGGTCAGCGTCACCGAACCGGCCATGAGCAGCACGGCCTTGACGATCTGGATCCAGGTCGTGGCGCGCATCCCGCCGAGCGACACGTAGATGACCATCAGCGCGCCGACGCCGATCACGGCCCAGGAGCGGGCGGCGGCGCCCGTCCCGCCGAGCAGCAGCGCGACGAGGCTGCCCGCGCCGACCATCTGCGCCACCAGGTAGAGCACGGAGACGGTGACGGACGAGGTGCCGGCGGCGATGCGCACGGGCCGTTCGGCCATGCGGGCGGCGACGACGTCGGCGAGGGTGAACCGGCCGCAGTTGCGGACGAGTTCGGCGACGAGGAGCAGCACCACGAGCCAGGCGACGAGGAAGCCGACCGAGTAGAGCATGCCGTCGTAGCCGAAGAGGGCGATCAGCCCGGAGATGCCGAGGAAGGACGCGGCGGACATGTAGTCCCCGGCGATGGCGAATCCGTTCTCCATCGGCGAGAACAGCCGGCCACCGGCGTAGAACTCCTCGGCCGAGCCGCGCCGGTTGCGGCTCACCCAGGTGGTGATCGCGAGGGTGACGGCGACGAAGGCGCTGAACAGGATGAGCGCGAGGGTCTGGTGTTCGCCGCTCAACGGGCCGCCCCTCGGGTCATCTCCTGTGTGTCCCAGCGCAGTTCGAGGGCGGCCGGGTCCCTTCGCAGCCGGGCGTGCCGGGCGTACGCCCAGGTCAGCAGGAAGGTGCTGAGGAACTGGGCGAGCCCGGCGAGCATCGCCACGTTGACCGCTCCGGCGACCGGCCGGCCCATGAACTCCGGTGCGACGGTGGCCACGACGACGTACGCGAGGTACCAGACCAGGAACGCCCCGGTCGCCGGGAAGACGAACCTCCGGTAGCGGGCGCGGACCTCCCGGAAGGCGGGGCTGCGCTGCACCTCCAGGTAGACGTCGGCGGCGGTGAGGACCTTCGGCTGCCGCGGGACCTGCCCGGGCTGCCCGGCGGTCGCGCCGGCGGCCGTGACGGCCGGGTCCTGGGCAGCCGAGGCGCCCGGCTCGCCCCAGCCGGACGCGAGTGCGTCGTACCAGGGGTCGTCGATGCGCCCCTCCGGGCTGCTCGGCCCTTCCTGCTTCTCCACCGGCGAACCCCCTTGTCAGCGAACCGTTTCGGCCGCGTGCCCAAGGATGGACAGAGCAGGAAGATCCCGGACTCTTCTCCCCCTTCGCTTCACCCCATCAGGTGACGGAATCACCGGGTGGCCTGACAAGTCCGTACTGATACACGTATCGGACGGCTTGGGCCCGGTCGCGCTCCCGTCCATGTCCGGCCCCCTCCGGCGCTGCGACTACGGCGGAAGGGGCTCGCGCGATCGGCCCGTGGACGGAGGCGGAGACTCCACCCACGGGTGGACGCGCGGGGCGGACGGGCTGTGGAGAACCTGCTCAGGCGTCGATGCGCGAGCGGTCCAGCGTGGCCGCGGAGCTGGTGATGAACTCCTTGCGGGGCGCCACGTCGTTGCCCATGAGCAGGTCGAAGACCTGCTCGGCTGCCTCCAGGTCGCCGATGTTGATCCGGCGCAGGGTGCGGTGGCGCGGGTCCATCGTGGTCTCCGCCAGCTGGTCCGCGTCCATCTCGCCGAGACCCTTGTAGCGCTGGATGGCGTCCTTGTACCGGACGCCCTTGCGCTGGAACTCCAGCAGCGTCTGCCGCAGCTCGCTGTCCGAGTACGTGTACACGTACTTGTCCTGGCCCTTCTTGGGCTGGATCAGCTCGATGCGGTGCAGCGGCGGGACGGCGGCGAAGACCCTGCCGGCCTCGACCATGGGCCGCATGTAACGCTGGAACAGGGTCAGCAGCAGCGTGCGGATGTGGGAGCCGTCGACGTCGGCGTCGGTCATCATGATGACCTTGCCGTAGCGGGCGGCGTCGATGTCGAAGGTACGGCCCGAGCCCGCCCCTATGACCTGGATGATCGCGCCGCACTCGGCGTTCTTCAGCATGTCGGAGACGGACGACTTCTGGACGTTGAGGATCTTGCCGCGGATCGGCAGCAGCGCCTGGAACTCGCTGTTCCGGGCGAGCTTGGCGGTGCCGAGCGCGGAGTCTCCCTCGACGATGAAGAGCTCGCTGCGCTCCACGTCGTCGCTGCGGCAGTCGGCCAGCTTGGCGGGCAGCGAGGAGGACTCGAGGGCGGTCTTCCGGCGCTGCGCCTCCTTGTGCTGGCGGGCGGCGATCCGGGTCCGGGCGGCCGCGACGGTCTTCTCCAGGACAGCCCGGGCCTGCGCCTTCGCGTCGCGCTTGGTCGAGGTCAGGAAGGCCTTGAGCTCCTTGGCGACCACGTTGGCGACGATGCGCCGCGCCGCGGAGGTGCCGAGCACCTCCTTGGTCTGGCCCTCGAACTGCGGCTCGGCGAGGCGCACGGTCACGACGGCCGTGAGGCCCTCCAGGGCGTCGTCCTTGACGATGTCGTCCTCGGCGACGCGCAGCAGCTTCGCGGAGCGCAGCACCTCGTTGACCGTCCGGGTGACGGCCTGCTCGAAGCCGGAGACGTGGGTGCCGCCCTTGGGCGTGGCGATGATGTTCACGAAGGAGCGGACGGTGCTGTCGTACCCGGTGCCCCAGCGCAGCGCGACGTCGACGCCGAGCTCGCGGGTGACCTCGGTGGGCGTCATGTGCCCGCGGTCGTCGAGGACCGGCACGGTCTCCTTGAAGGTGCCCTGACCGGTGAGCCGGAGCACGTCGCAGACGGCCTTGTCCTGGGCGAGGTACTCGCAGAACTCGCTGATGCCGCCGTCGAAGCGGAACGTCTCCTCGCTCTTTCCGATCCCGTCCAGGTCGCGCTCGTCGCGGACCACGATGGTGAGACCGGGGACGAGGAAGGCGGTCTGGCGGGCGCGCTGGTGCAGCGTCTCCAGGTTGAGCTTGGCGTCCTTGAGGAAGATCTGGCGGTCCGCCCAGTAGCGGACCCGCGTGCCGGTGCGGGTCTTGGGGACGCGCTTGCCCTTGAGCAGCCCGTTGGCCGGGTCGAAGGGGCTCTCCGGGCCCTGCTCGGTGAAGATGCCGGGGACGCCGCGGCGGAAACTGATCGCGTGGGTCGCGCCGTTCCGGTCGACCTCGACGTCGAGGCGGGCGGAGAGCGCGTTCACCACGGAGGCGCCCACGCCGTGCAGACCGCCGGAGGCGGCGTACGAGCCGCCGCCGAACTTGCCGCCGGCGTGCAGCTTGGTCATGACGACCTCGACACCGGAGAGTCCGGTCTTCGGCTCGACGTCGACCGGGATGCCTCGGCCGTTGTCCCGCACCTCGACGGAGCCGTCGTCGTGCAGCACCACGTCGATGTGGTCGCAGTAGCCGCCCAGGGCCTCGTCGACGGAGTTGTCGATGATCTCCCAGAGGCAGTGCATCAGGCCACGGCTGTCGGTGGACCCGATGTACATTCCGGGCCGCTTTCGAACCGCTTCGAGCCCTTCCAATACGAGCAGGTGCCGCGCGGTGTAGTTGGAACCGTCACGGTCTGCGGTCAGCAGCGCACTGGACGGCACGGACGTTTCGGCGGTCACGCGGTTCGCTCCTCGCTGAATTTGAATCTGGCCCTCGGGGGTAAAGGCCCGGCGTCGGTCGCCGGTCAGAGGGTACCGAGGCCTGGTAGAGCCGTTGTCACGCCACCCTCGTGATTTCCCATGCTAGTCCAGAGTCGCATGGATGTTCGATCACCCGGACGAGTGACGTGGACATCACGTTCCCTTCCAGGCATGAACCATTTAGGCTCCGGGCACGTCCTCATGAACAACCGGCAACCCAGCCGGGGAGGACCGACCGACACACAAGCAATGCGAAACCCGTAGAGCGCAGCAATACGGCCCATTCGCCGCCAACCGGCAGCAGACAGCCACCTCGGACATGAATTTTCGAGGAAAAGCCACGAGCGGGAACGTTTTCGGCCTGGTTGGATGTTGACCCTGGTACGACAGCTCGTCGAGCTAGAGAAGAGGCGACGTGACTACTGTTCTGACCCCCGCGAGCCCCCTGACGGCCGCTGACCGTTGCGACCGTTGCGGCGCCCAGGCATACCTGCGCGTCGTCCTGACCAGCGGCGGTGACTTGCTCTTCTGCGCCCACCACGGGCGCAAGTTCGAGCCGGAACTCAAGAAGATCGCCGCAGAGATACAGGATGAGACGGACCGGCTCACCGACGTGCCGGCCGCCGCGGTCGACGAGGACCGCTGACACCTCGCATCCACGACTGGCAACCACGACGAGCCAGGGCCGGTCCCGTACCGGACGACGGGCGGCGCCCCCGCATTCTCAGGGGGGCGGCCGCCCGTCCTCGTACCCTCGAGTGCCACCGGACCGTCCTCAGCTCCGTGACGCCGACACCGGCAGCGGATCCGGCAGTACCGCCGAGACCCGGGTGTAGACCCCCGGGTTCGCCGCCTCGCCGCAGCCGCTCCCCCAGGACACCAGGCCGATCAGCCGGCCCATCGCCACCAGCGGACCTCCGCTGTCGCCCTGGCAGGCGTCCCGGCCGCCCTGCGGATCTCCCGCGCAGAGCATCGTCGCGGCCTGGTAGTCGCCCTTCGCGTTCCCCGGATACGCCCGCTCACAGGCGGCGTCCTCCAGCACCTGCACCCGCGCCGCACGCAGCGAGGTCGCGTACGTGCCGTTCCCGGTCGTGTCGCCCCAGCCGTACACCGAGGCCGTCGTGCCCGGCGTGTACGCGGTGTCCCCCGGACCGGCCGTGGCGAGCACGTACGAGCTCGGCAGCGCGCTCTTCAGCGTCAGCACGGCCAGGTCCCCGGCGTTCGTGGCCGGCTCGTACGCCGGATTGATCCACGTCCCGGCGACCCCGACCTCCTGCCCGCCCTGGCCCGTGAGCGCGGTACGGCCCGCGATGACCGCGAGGTCGGTCACGTCCTCGGGCGCGCCCCCGAGCACGTCGGAACTCAGGCAGTGCGCCGCCGTGAGCACCTTCGTGGGGGCCACGACGACCCCGCCGCAGAACTGCCCGGCCCGCATACCTCCGAACCGGTCACGGCTGGAGAGCGCCACGACCCAGGGTGTGTCGGCGACCTCGACGGGCTCACCTCCGACGATCACGCGGTCCGCGGTCGCGGTCGCGGGTGCGACCAGTGCTGCGGCCGCCGCAGACACCAGGCCCAGGGCGCCGGTCACTGCTCGGGCGATGGGACGACGCATTGACTCTCCTGACTCTCCGGTGTGCTCGTTTCACCCAGAGTCGTGCAGCTACCCCGTGAGCGCACCCGCGCACAGCCGAAGGGCCCGGTTCCCCCTTTCCGGGGAACCGGGCCCTGAAGACGGCGCGCCGCGGCGCGTCGTGCTTCTAGTCGAGGTAGTCCCGCAGGACCTGCGAGCGGGACGGGTGACGCAGCTTCGACATCGTCTTCGACTCGATCTGGCGGATCCGCTCACGCGTGACGCCGTAGACCTTGCCGATCTCGTCCAGCGTCTTCGGCTGGCCGTCGGTGAGACCGAAGCGCATGGAGACCACGCCGGCCTCGCGCTCGGAGAGGGTGTCGAGCACCGAGTGCAGCTGCTCCTGGAGGAGGGTGAAGCTCACCGCGTCGGCCGGGACGACCGCCTCGGAGTCCTCGATCAGGTCGCCGAACTCGCTGTCGCCGTCCTCGCCCAGCGGGGTGTGCAGCGAGATGGGCTCACGGCCGTACTTCTGGACCTCGATGACCTTCTCGGGGGTCATGTCGAGTTCCTTGGCCAGCTCCTCCGGGGTGGGCTCGCGGCCCAGGTCCTGGAGCATCTGGCGCTGGACGCGCGCGAGCTTGTTGATGACCTCGACCATGTGCACCGGGATACGGATGGTGCGGGCCTGGTCGGCCATGGCGCGGGTGATCGCCTGACGGATCCACCAGGTGGCGTACGTGGAGAACTTGTAGCCCTTGGTGTAGTCGAACTTCTCGACCGCGCGGATCAGACCGAGGTTGCCCTCCTGGATCAGGTCCAGGAAGAGCATGCCGCGGCCGGTGTAGCGCTTGGCCAGGGAGACCACCAGACGGAGGTTGGCCTCCAGGAGGTGGTTCTTGGCGCGGCGGCCGTCCTCGGCGATGATCTCCAGCTCGCGCTTGAGCTTCGGAGCGAGCTTGTCGGAGTTCGCCAGCTTGTCCTCGGCGAACAGACCGGCCTCGATGCGCTTGGCGAGCTCGACCTCCTGCTCGGCGTTGAGCAGCGGGACCTTGCCGATCTGCTTGAGGTAGTCCTTGACGGGGTCGGCTGTGGCACCGGCGACGGCGACCTGCTGGGCAGGCGCGTCGTCCTCGTCCTCGTCGGACAGGACGAAGCCCTTGGCCTCGCCCTCGGTGTCCTCCTCGTCACCCTTGCCGGGCGCCGCGTCCTCGATCAGCTCCTCGCCCTCGAGAACCTCGTCCTCGTCCTTCTTGGCGGTGGTCTTCTTCGCCGCGGTCTTCTTGGCGACGGTCTTCTTCGCCGCCGTCTTCTTGGCCGCGGTCTTCTTCGCGGCCGCCTTCTTGGCCGGGGCTGCGGCCTCCTCGGCGGGATCCGCGCTCTCGGCCGCCGGAGCCGCCGGGGCGGCCGCGACGGTCCTGGTCACGGTCGTCTTGGCGGTGACGGTCTTGGTGGCGGTGCGCTTGGCCGGGCTCTTCGCTGCGACGCTCTTGCGGGCGCGCTTCGGCGACTCCGCTGCACTGACCATCAGCGTCACACCCTCTTCCTCGAGGATCTGATTGAGGCTGCGCAGAACATTCTTCCACTGGGTTGGCGGAATCTGGTCAGCCTCGAAGGCCCGACGCACGTCATCGCCGGCGATCTGCCCATCAGCCTTTCCCCGCTCGATGAGCGCCATCACAGACTCGGACTCGGCGATCTCCGGCGGGAGCGTACGGGATGTGCTGGCCGACACGAACAACCTCTCGGAACGATGGAAAACGGCTTCCGGCCCCGCCCATGATCGGGCCGGAGCCGACGACCGACGGCTGGGGATGTGCCGACGGCGCGGGCTGGACCGGGGAACTGGACAGCGCCTCACGGGGCTGCTGTATTCCTTCCTCGGCTGTTACCTCTTAAGTCATCGCACTGCCTCGAAGAGCGTTACGCCCAATCCGCGTGGCCCGAGTCACACCCCAAATGCGACGAACCGGCCAGAACGGCAACTTCGCCCCATGATCGCACCGCGATCGCGCCGCTTGAGACCGCGAACCGCGCGTTCAGTGCTCGCGCGGGGCGGGCACGA
Organism: Streptomyces solicamelliae; assembly: GCF_045348655.1. Lineage (NCBI taxonomy): Bacteria > Bacillati > Actinomycetota > Actinomycetes > Kitasatosporales > Streptomycetaceae > Streptomyces > Streptomyces solicamelliae. The sequence continues at coordinate 5,419,947 of NZ_CP160404.1, read as the reverse complement.
CGCCTCCCCCTTCGGGGTGGACCATGATCAACTGCCGCATGGCCGTCTCGGCCCCCTGGGCGTCGCCGGAGGCGAGGCAGTCGACGATCCGGGCGTGGTGCGCGAGGCAGGACTCGCCGGGGCGCTCACAGCCGGTGACGGGGGCGCCGGAGACCTGGAGGGCGGCCGCGACGATCCCGGAGAGGTGCTCGAGCATGCGGTTGCCCGCGAGCTGGATGAGGAGGGAGTGGAACTCGGCGTCGGCGCGGGCGAAGGTCAGACCGTCTCCCTGGGCGAACGCGTGCCCCATGATCTCGACCATGTCGGCGAGGCGCTGCTGGACGTCCTCGCGGCCGTGGCCTGCGGCGAGCCGGGCGGCCAGGGGCTCGATGGTCCAGCGCAGCTCGTTGAGCTCGCGGCGCTGGTCGTCGCGCTGCGGGCCGAAGGCGCGCCACTCGATGATGTCCGGGTCCAGCAGGTTCCAGTCGCTGACCGGACGGACCCGGGTGCCGACGTTGGGGCGGGCACTGACCAGGCCCTTGGCCTCCAGCACCCGCAGCGACTCGCGGACCACGGTGCGCGACACCTCGAAGCGCTGGCCGATCTCCTCGGGGACGAGCGGCCGGTCGGCGCCGAGGTCGCCGGAGACGATCATCTGACCGAGCTGCTGGACGAGTTGACCGTGCAGTCCGCGGCCGCGGCTGCCGGCGGACCGCCTGCCGACCCGGCCGAGGTCGGTGTCCCCGCCCTCCCAGGAGGGCGGGCCGACGCGGTCGGTGCCGGGTGCCTCCCCGTAGGGGTAGCGGTCGAGATCGCCCGTGGCGGCCAGGCCGGAGTCGGCGGGGCGGGCGGCGGTCATCATGGTGTGCGCAAGGGTACTCACGCATCCTTTGTCGGCGCGGTCTCCGCGCCCCTTGAGGTCTTTGGTGAAAAGCACACGAAAGGGTGATCGGCACCCCTTGAACAATTGACGCTTAATCGGTGCGAAGCGGGCATTTTCAAGGGAGTTACGTCAGAAGATCGCCAGAAGCGGAGGTGATCATTCCATAGATGATCACCAACGGGCCCTGCGGCGAAGGCCGGTGAGCAGATACGCGCCGAGGAGCGTCGCCAACGACAGCACCAGCGCCATCCCGACAGGCTGCCCCACCACCCGCAGCACCCCGTCCAGCCACCGGTCGCCGGCGGACGGCCACTGCGTCGGCAGCAGTTCGCGCAGCCGTGCCGGGAGCCCGGCGACGGGCCGGGTGGGTACGCGGGTGAGCACGGCGCGCAGCGCGGGGACGACGGCCACCGGGACCGCGAGCACCGCGGCCACACCGGCGGCGGTCGCCCGGAACACCCCGGCCCCCAGCACTCCCGCCCAGGCGCAGCCGACCGCGAGCCCCAGCCAACTCGCTGACAGCGAGGGCCAGTTCTTCGGTACGGGGATCAAGTCGCCGCCGTAGACGAGGCGAAGGACCTCGATGTCGACGACGACGGTGAGCACCCCGAGCAACAGCGCGACCGTGCCGCTGACGGCGAGCTTGGCGACCAGGAGGCCGAGGCGGCGCGGGACGACGCCACGGCCCGAGGTGAGCGCGGGATGGCGGTACTCGTCGCCGAAGGCGAGCGCGCCGAGGAGGCCGGCGCCGAGCGCGGCGGGCGGCAGCGGGGAGAGCTCGGGCCAGCCGGCCACGGCGACCGGGACCGGGGTGCCGCCGCCGCGGGCGAGCAGCACGGCGAGCACGACGGAGACGACGAGCGTGGCCGCGGCCGCCAGCCAGGTGGAGGGCAGACCGAGCAGCCGCCGGACCTCGTACCGGACGGGGTGGCGGGGGGCGCGGGCGGGACGGCGCTCGCGGCGTGGGGCCTGCCGGGGGACGGCGGAGGCGGGGTCGGACGGTGCGGGGCCGGACGGTGCGGGGTCGGTCCCCGCCGGAACCGGTGCGGGGGTCGAGGGGTCGTCGGCAGGCGGCGCACCGGTGTCGCCGGACTCGTCGGTGAGGCGGTGAACAAGAACGCCGTGCCGGAAGGCCGTGTCGCCGACGGCGGCACAGTCGGTGCCGTAGACCGACAACCGGCTGCCGCCCTCGGGGACGACCTCGACGGAGCGGCGGGCGGCCCGGGCCTCCTGGTTGAGGACGGCGGCGAGCCGGGCCGCGTGAGGGGTGCGGACGACGACGCGGGGGCGGAGGCGGGTGCGGGCGAACTCGGCGGCGTCCTGGTCGGCGGCGAGCCGGCCGGTGTCGAGGGTGAGGACGCGGTCGGCGTTGCGGGCGGCCTCCTTGGGGTCGGCCGTGGTGAAGAGAACCGTTCCGCCGCTGTGTGCGTGGGCGTGCAGGAGTTCGTAGAGCCAGAGGTTCTCCCGGGCGGCGAGCCCGGCCCCCGGCTCGTCGAGGAGCAGGGTGTGCGGGTCACCCAGCAGGGCGCAGGCCAGACCGAGTCGGCGGTCCATGCCGAGGGGCAGGCCGCCGAGGCGGAGGTCGTGGACGCCGGTGAGGCCGACCGCTTCGATCATCTCGTCCGCGCGTGACACGGGGACGCCGACGGCGGCGCAGAGCATCCGCAGCTGGCCGCGGACGGTGCGCGAGGGGTGCCCGGGGACGTCACCGAGGAGCACACCGACCTCGTGGCCCGGGTGGGCGACCTGGTGCAGCAGCCGTCCGCGGTAGTAGGTGAGTCCACGGCCGGGCTCGAGCTCGAGCATCAGCCGCAGCGCGGTGGTCTTCCCCGATCCGGCGGCCCCGAGCAGCGCGGTGACCCGGCCGGGCAGGGCCTCGAGGCTGAGGTCGCGCACGGCGGGAGGGCCGTTGCGGCGGGGGGTGCTGGTGAGTCCGATGGCCTGGAGCATCGCTTCTCTCGCGGTAGGGGAGACCGCTGCGCGGCAGGACGGCTACCGCAGCAAGATAACGCGACATTTCAGACTTTTCGTGCAGGGCTGGAGCCTGCGGGGCGGGGGTGTCCGGCTGGGACGTCCGGCCGGGGCGGGCCCGGCGCTCAGACCTCGGGACGCAGCATCGGCGGGTTGAGCAGCGTCGCTCCCCCGGGCCTGAACAGCTGTGCGGGACGGCCGCCCTGCCGGGTGGTGGTCCCGCCGGCCGGGACCAGGAAGCCGGGCGTGCCGGTCACCTTCCGGTGGAAGTTCCTCGGGTCGAGCGCCACGCCCCACACCGCCTCGTAGACCCGGCGCAGCTCGCCCACGGTGAACTCCGGCGGGCAGAAGGCGGTGGCCAGCGAGGAGTACTCGATCTTGGACCGGGCCCGCTCGACGCCGTCGGACAGGATCCGGGCGTGGTCGAAGGCCAGCAGCGCGGCCTGCTCGCCGTCCCGGTCCCCCTCTCCCTCCTGCAGCAGCTCGTCGACGGGCGCCCAGCGTGCGCTGTTCGCGTCGCCGCCGGCGCGCGGCGCGGGCAGGTCCGGGGCGAGCGCGAGGTGCGCGACGCTGACGACCCTCATCCGCGGGTCGCGCTGCGGGTCGCCGTAGGTGGCGAGCTGCTCCAGGTGCGCACCCTTGACGGGGTCGGACGTCCGGGCATCGGGGTCGTCCACGCACAGCCCGGTCTCCTCGACGAGCTCGCGGGCGGCCGCGGTGGTGAGATCCTCGTCCTCCCGGACGAAACCGCCGGGCAGCGCCCAGCGCCCCTGGAACGGCTGCTCGCCCCGCCGCACCACCAGCGCGCACAGCGCGTGGCGGCGCACGGTGAGCACGACCAGGTCGACGGTGACAGCGAAAGGCGGAAAGGCCGACGGGTCGTAGGGAGACATGCCGCGATCATAGTCGTCTTCCTGACGATAAACACGCCCCTCTCCTGCAACAGCACTGACTTCCCACACGTGCGCCCCTGCGGACCCGTGCACCGCTCAGACCCCCAATTGGAGGCCGTCGGCGGCCTCCTCGACGATCGCCGTGCCGAGCCGGCCGATCCGTACCGAGAAGGGCTCCCCCGCGACCCGCAGCCCCGCGAGGAGAACCGCTCCCAGCGGCGCCGAGCGCACCGGGTGCAGCGCCACCGTCCGCCCCGGCGCGTCCGGCCGGATCCCGGCGAGCGCCGCCAGCGCGTGGATCCCGGCAGCCGCGGCGACCGCCGCGGGCCGGCAGGCCGCCGGATGCGGCACCGGGGCCGCACCGGCGGTGCGCTGCTCCCCCGCGTACATCTCGGGGAGCCGGAACCCGAACGACTCGGCCGCGTCGAGCAGCCCCTTCAGCAGCGCCGCGGCCTCCCGCTCGTGCCCGGCCTCTGCGAGACCCGCGACGGCGACGGCCGTCTCGTGCACCCGCACCGCCCCGGACCGGTGCCCGAAGGGGTTGTGCCCCGGCTCCTTCGCCCCGAGCCCGCGCAGCCCCCAGCCGGTGTCGAGCGCCGGACCGCCGAGCAGCCGTGCCAGCTGGTCGGTCTGCTGCTTGTCCAGCAGCCCGGGCGCCCAGCGGCCGCCTTCGGCGAGCCCGGTGTCCAGGAGGTGCGCCGCCCAGGAGCCCAGCAACGGCAGCGCGGTGCCGTCCGCGAGCCGCGCCGCGAGCGGCCGGCCGCCACCGAGGTCCTCCCGCCAGAAGTCCCGCCGGAACCGGTACCGCAGCGCCGCCGCACGGTCCCGCCACTCCGCCGCGCCCGGCCGGCCGCAGAGCTCCAGGAGGTCGGCCCCCAGCACCGCCGCCCGGTGGGCGTGCGCCTGCGTCTCGGCGCGCCGCGGACCGGCGGGCCCCGGGTCGGGCACGAACCCGTCCTCGTCGGCGGCGGCCCGCAGCCAGTCGAGACAGCGCTCCGCCGCGGGCAGCAGCTCGGCGAGCTCCTGCTCGGGCAGTCCCCAGCGCGCGGCCTCGGCCAGGACGGCGGGGAAGGCGAGGGTCGCCTCGATCCCGGTGCACCGGGGCGGCAGCCCGGGGCCGGCGTCCCGCAGCGGACCGGGGATCCGCCCGCGGTCCGGCCCGTCGCCGTCCCGCTGGGTACGGGCCAGGGCGCGCAGGGTGCCGGCGGCGAGCCTGGCGCCGAGCGGGAGCGCCATCCGGGCCGCCCACAGGGACTCGGCGGTGGCCGGTCCGCAGCGCCACGGCACCCCCGCCGCCGCGTGGACCTCGGCAGGCCGGGCACGGTCCCGGAGCAGCAGGGCCCGCAGATCGTCGACGGAGGTCCGCAGGAGCGCGGCGATCCGGGGGTCGTCGCCCTCCGCGCGGGCCTCGGCCAGGAGCTGCCCGCCGGGCCCCGCCGCACTGCCCGCCCCGGACTCGGAGCGGCGGTCGGCGGAGCGGTCTCCCCTGATGCGGAGTTCGATGGTGCGGGCGGCGCCGGGGGCGAGTTCGAGGTCCCAGCGGAGCAGGCCCGCCACGGCCAGGGCGTCCGTGGGCGGCGGGTCGGCGGTGACGGTCGCGTACCGGCCGTCGGTCCCCGACCAGCGCAGTCCGGCGGCGTGGACTGCCGCGGGGAGCTCGGGCGCGGGCCGCCCGGCCGCCACCGCGCCCAGATCCGTGAGATCCGTGCCCAGAGCGAGCTCCACGGGGAGCCGGAGCGGGCGGGCGGCCGAGCTGCGCAGGGTGATCCGCTCGGTGCCGTCGGCGCGGCGGACGCGCTCGACCGTGAGCCCGGGATCGGGGCCGGAGTCCCCCGGGGTGCGCAGCACACCGACGAACCGGGCCTGGTCGGCGGCGGACAGCCGGCCCTGGACCGCGACCGGTTCGCGTCCGTAGATCCGCAGGACGCAGCGCGAGAGCAGTCGCCGGCCGGCGTGGTAGATCCCGTCGAGTCCGTCGCCGGTGAGCTGGCCGTGCTCGGCGGAGAGCACGAGCCACGGCAGGGCGACGCCGACGAGCATGCCGTGCAGGGCGGGCGGTTCACCCGGCCGTGCGCCGGGCTGCGGGGCGGGTCCGGCGGATCCGGCAGAGGTGCGGGTGGCGGCCGGTCGTCCGGCGGCCGGGACGGTGGCCGGGGCGGGGACGCGGAGGTCCATGAGTGGTGTGCTGCGCCTTCCGTGCGGTCCGGGCTGACCGCACGCCCCGTGCCGACGGCTCGGCGGTGGAGGTCGTACGGCTTCGACACCGTGGTGAACGGCGCTGCGGCAAAGCGGGTCACGGCCGTCACCCCCTCCCCGATCCACGCCGGTCCCGCCGGGGCTGCGTTCCGACCGTGCGGACCGGCCTGGTGCCGCCCCGGCGCGCCCGCCCCGACCGCGTCGTCCGCCCGGCCACCGGCGGACGTACGGCTCCAGGTCGGGCCCGCCTCACCCGCCTGCGGGCCCGGGCTGGGTCCTTCGGCAGGGTGGGCCCCGCGGACGGCTCGGCGGCCGGCGTGTCCCCCGCGGCACCGGGCTCGACCGCGTCGCCCTGCGCCGGCAGGAGGTTCCTGGCAGACCGCTCGCCACGCAGGCACGCCCGCAAGGACTCCGGGTCGAGCCCCTCGTTGCAGGCCTGATGGAGCAGCTGTGCGAACCGGTAGTCGGGGTCCGCGTCCAGCGCGAGTCCGAGGGCGACGCGGGCGGCGGGTTCGTCCCCCGTCGACCAGGCGGTCCAGCCGGCGAGGGTCAGCGGTGCGGCCGCGTGCTCGGTGTACGGGTGAATGCAGCGCCTGGCGAGTACTCGCCAGAGCCGCAGCGCGATCGCGCCCTCGGCGCCCTCCATCCACTCCGCCGCACGGTCCCGGGTGTCCCGGTCCTGCAGGCCCATGATCACGTCGGCCGCCTCCCGGTCCGTGACCAGCGCGTCGTCCGCGGCGTCCCCGCCCCGGGCGTCGGCCCGTTCGATCCGTCCCATGAGCTCGCGGGCCAGCCGCAGCGTCTCCTCGCGCATGCGCGCGAGTGCCCCGGCGTCGATGATGCACGGGAGCAGCACGGCGGAGGCCTCGTCGAGCGCCTGGCGCAGGGCTGTTTCGTCGGCGCGGGCCGGCGGCTTGAGGCCGGCCTCCATGTCGCGCAGCGTGCCGCGCACCCGGATTCCCGCGTAGGCGGCGGCCGCGGCCATCACCGACGTGCCGGGCAGGGCGAGCGGGGTCCCGTCGGGCGGACAGCAGCGGGTGTCCGGGCAGCAGTAGGAGAAGTGACGGCCGTCGGAGATGCAGAGCGCCTCGTACACGGGCACGTCGAGCGCGCCGCACGCGATGCGGAGCCGTTGGGCGAAGGGGCGCAGGCGTTCCATCACCCGCTGTCCGTTCTCGCCGGGCCGGGGGTCCTGGCAGAGGAAGACGAGGATGCCGTCGGGGCGTTCGCCGCGCCGCTCGCAGCCTTCGACGAGGCATTCCGCGAGATGGTCGGCGGTGGCGGTCCACTCCCCCGGCGAGCTCGGGATGCCGAGCCTGAGCCGGCCGCCGAAGCGTCCGCGCTCGCCGTGCAGGGCGACGAGGACGACGGAGTCCGTGGGATGGAAGCCGAGGACGAAGGGCAGGGCGTCGGCGAGTTCGGCGGGTCCGCGCAGGGTGATCTGCTGCTGGTCGGACGATCCGGTGGTTGCGTGGTGCTGATTCATGCCGACGACGTTCCCGCGACCGTGCCGATCGCGCGACCCCTGTGGATAACTCCCGGGACCGGCCCGGTCGAGTTGTCCACAGATTGCGGTCGCGTTCGCGCGTTGTCGGTGCCATCCGGTTGCATGGACGCATGACCCACGCAGCTCGCCCCGAAGACCGCGCGTCGCTCCGCGCCGCCGCCGACTCCGTCCTCGCCCGCCTCGTCGGTGACGCCACCGGCACGGCGCGGCTGCGCGAGGACCAGTGGCGGGCGATCGAGGCGCTGGTCGCCGACAGACGCCGGGCGCTCGTCGTGCAGCGGACGGGCTGGGGCAAGTCGGCGGTGTACTTCGTGGCGACGTCGCTGCTGCGCGAGCGGGGCAGCGGCCCGACCGTGATCGTCTCCCCGCTGCTCGCGCTGATGCGCAACCAGGTCGATGCCGCCGCGCGCGCCGGGATCCACGCGCGCACGATCAACTCCTCGAACACCGAGGAGTGGGAGACGATCCAGGCGGAGGTGGCGGCCGGCTCGGTGGACGTGCTCCTCGTCAGCCCCGAGCGGCTCAACAACCCCGATTTCCGCGACCAGGTGCTGCCCGCGCTGGCGGCCGCCACCGGCATGCTGGTGGTCGACGAGGCGCACTGCATCTCGGACTGGGGACACGACTTCCGGCCCGACTACCGACGGCTGCGCACCATGCTGGCCGACCTGCCCGTGGGCGTCCCGGTGCTCGCCACCACGGCGACCGCCAACGCCCGCGTGACGGCGGACGTCGCCGAGCAGCTCGGCACCGGCGCGGGCACGGACGCCCTGGTGCTGCGCGGACCGCTGGACCGGGAGAGCCTCAGCCTCGGGGTGCTGCGCCTGCCGGACGCGGCGCACCGGCTGGCCTGGCTCGCGGACCATCTGAACGAACTCCCGGGCTCCGGGATCATCTACACGCTCACGGTCGCCGCGGCGGAGGAGGTCACCGCATACCTGCGCCAGTGCGGTCACACCGTGTCCTCGTACACGGGCCGCACGGAGAACGCCGACCGCCAGCAGGCCGAGGAGGACCTGCTGGCCAACCGGGTCAAGGCCCTGGTCGCCACCTCGGCGCTGGGCATGGGCTTCGACAAGCCCGACCTCGGGTTCGTCGTGCACCTCGGTTCGCCTTCCTCGCCGATCGCCTACTACCAGCAGGTGGGCCGGGCCGGCCGCGGTGTGGAGCACGCGGAGGTGCTGCTGCTGCCCGGACCGGAGGACGAGGCGATCTGGAAGTACTTCGCCTCGGTGGCGTTCCCGCCGGAGGAACAGGTCCGCCGCACCCTCGACGTCCTGGCCGCTGCCGACCGTCCGCTGTCGCTGCCCGCGCTCGAGCCGCTGGTCGAGCTGCGCCGGACACGCCTCGAGACGATGCTCAAGGTGCTGGACGTGGACGGCGCGGTGCACCGGGTGAAGGGCGGCTGGACGAGCACCGGCCGGCCGTGGGTGTACGACCGCGAGCGGTACGCGTGGGTGGCTCGGCAGCGGGAGGCCGAGCAGGAGGCGATGCGGGCGTACGCGGCCACCTCGACGTGCCGGATGGAGTTCCTGCGGCGGCAGTTGGACGACGAGGAGGCCGCGCCGTGCGGCCGCTGCGACAACTGCGCGGGGGCGCGCTTCGAGGCGAAGGTGTCGGAGGCGGCGCTCGACGCGGCGAAGGGCGAGCTCGGCCGTCCCGGTGTCGAGGTGGAGCCGCGGCGGATGTGGCCGACCGGACTCCCCGCCGTGGGCGTCGATCTGAAGGGGCGTATTCCGGCCGATGAGCTGGCGTTCGCCGGGCGGGCCCTCGGCCGCCTCTCGGACATCGGCTGGGGGAACCGGCTGCGGCCGATGCTCGCGGAGCGGGCGCCGGACGGGCCGGTGCCGGACGACGTGGTGCAGGCGGTGGTGCGGGTGCTGGCCGACTGGGCGAAGGGGCCCGGTGGTTGGGCCTCCGGGGCGGCGGACGCTCCGGCGCGGCCGGTCGGGGTGGTGACGGTCGCCTCGCGCAGCCGTCCGCAGCTGGTGGACTCGCTGGGCCGACGGATCTCCGAGATCGGACGGATGCCCCTGCTGGGACAGGTCGCGTACGCCCCCGAGGCGGAGGACGTGCGGCTGTCCCGTACCAACAGCGCCCAGCGGCTGGTCGGTCTCCACCGGGCGCTGACGGTCCCTCCGGCGCTCGCGGAACAACTGAAGGCGGCCGGCGGGCCGGTGCTTCTGGTGGACGACCTTTCGGACAGCGGCTGGACGCTCGCGGTCGCCGCGCGGCTGCTGCGCCGCTCCGGAGCGGAGGGGGTGTTTCCGCTCGTACTGGCCGTCCAGGGCTGAGCCGCGGTGAACGAGGGATGAATCCTGGGGTAACTGGGCAGGGATATCCACACCATTCCGGCCCATACCAGTCAGCCGACTCAATTGCTCGTTGCCCGCTCCGGCGCGTGGCGGCAAGAATTGGAATCCGCCCCCCGCACGGCCCGTTCGGGGTTCGGAAGGGCCGTGCCGTGCATGCCCTCACTCGACTCTGCCCGCGTCCGGGCCGTATCCGAAGGGAGGATCGTGACCTTCGGATTCCACTCGCCCGCAGCCGGCTCGATCAGTGCATCGGCCGGGGCCGCGAGCCGGTTGAGGATGCTGGAGCCCGCCGAGTGGTCGGCGGCAGGGATACCCCTGCTGCGCAACCCCCGTGAGGTGGTCAGCGGACTGCACTCGCGCCACCGGCCGACGGCCTCGACCGCGGTGGTGGCGGTGCTCGATCACGAGGAACGGCTCGCCGCCAGTGCCTCGTTCACGCGCCGCTCCGCGCCGGCGGACGGCTGGGATTTCCGCAACGCGCTCCTCGCGCACCTGCGCCGGGTGATCCCGCACGACCTGCGGCGCCGTGCCCCGGCCCGTACGGCGGTGCTGCTCTACTGCCGTGAGGGCGACGAGCGCTGGACGGAGGAGGACGGCGCCTGGATGTGGGGGCTGCGGGACGCCTGCACGCTGCACGGGCTGCGCTGCGGCGCGTACATCACGCTGACGCGGGGCGGCTGGCAGGTGTTCGGCGAGGGCCGTGGCGGCAGGCATCCGGGCCTCGGTTCGCGTCCGGCGGCGCTGGGGGACGCGTCGACGGAGTTCGGCGCGCTCTCCCCGCGTACGGCGGGCGGAGCGGCGGAACCACTGCGCCGCACGGCGGCACGCTGAGCCGGCGCGGGGCACGCCGCCAGGCCGTCCGACACACCGCGTCCCGAGTCCTGTACGGCGCACCACAAGCCCGACACGATCCGTCCGGGCATGCCGCGGCCCGGCCGCCCGCGAGGGGCAGCCGGGTCAGGACCACTCGGGCCTGCCCGCCCGCGTACGACGCCGGGGCGTCGACGCGAACGGGTCAGACGCCCGCGCCGAGCACCGCGTTGATCCGCTGCGGGTCGCCGCAGACGATCAGCAGCGCGGTCGCCCGCTGGAGGGCCAACGGCAGGGTGCGCGCGGCCACGTCGTCCGCGCCGCCGTTGACCGCCACGACCACGACCGGCCGGGTCGCGGCGCGCTCGACGGCCGAGGCGTCGGCGAAGAACACGTCGTCGCCGGACGCCTGCTGGGCCCAGTAGGCGGCCTCCCCGAAGGACAGCTCGTGAGCCGCCCAAGGGTGCTGCTCACCGGTGGTGAGGACGAGGACGTCGCCCGGGGCGCGGCCGGAGTCGAGCAGCAGGTCCACGGCCTCCTCGGCGGCGTCGAGCGCGCCGTCCGCGGGGGCGGGGATCAGCTGGATCTGCGGGCCGGTCTGCTGTCCGGAACGATTCTCCGGACCGGACGACGAGGGCTGCCCGGCACCGGGGTGCGGGCGCTGCGCCGGCGGCGCGGGCCGGGCCGGGCCGGGGCCGGGACGCCCCGGACGCGGCGTGGCCGCGGAACGCGGACCGGGTACGGGACGAGGGGTCGGCGAGGGCCGGCCGGCCGAAACGGCGCGGGGACCCTGAGCACTCTCGTGAATCTGAGGCTCCTCGGGGGTGAGAGGCATGGGTTGATGTCTATCAAATGCCCCGTGGCGGGGCATAGGCGGGTGGGCACATACGTGCGGCCCGGCCGGTGGACCGGGCAGGTGCGCCGACCGCTTCGGCGGTCGGTGCGGGGCCGTCAGAAGTCGAAGCCGAGTTGGCCCCCGCTCTCCAGTGCGGCCGCCTCGGCGGAGAGGCGCACCTTCTTGAGGTGCCGCCACCGGGGCAGAGCATCAAGGTACGCCCAGGAGAGCCGGTGGTACGGAGTGGGTCCCCGCTCCTCCAGCGCCGCCTTGTGCACCGGCGAGGGGTAGCCCGCGTTCGCACCGAAGCCGTAGTCGGCGTAGTCCTCACCGGCGCCCGTCCCGAGTTCGGCCATCATCGCGTCGCGCCGCACCTTGGCGATCACCGAGGCGGCGGCCACCGCGACGCAGCTCTGGTCGCCCTTGATGACCGTACGAACCGTCCACGGGCTGCCCAGGTAGTCGTGCTTGCCGTCCAGGATCACCGCGTCGGGGCGGACGGGCAGGCCGTCCAGGGCGCGGACCGCGGCCAGCCGGAGTGCCGCGGTCATCCCGAGCTCGTCGATCTCCTCCGGGGAGGCGTCGCCGAGCGCGTACGCGGTCACCCACTCCTCGAGCACCAGGGCGAGTTCGTCGCGGCGCTTGGGGGTGAGCAGTTTGGAGTCGGTGAGCCCCTCGGGCGGGCGGCGGAGTCCGGTGACGGCGGCGCACACCGTGACGGGACCGGCCCACGCTCCCCGTCCGACCTCGTCGACCCCGGCGACGATCTTGGCGCCGGTGGTGGCTCGGAGCGAACGCTCGACACGGTGGGTGGGCGGTTCATAGGGCATGGCGCTCACAGATTACGCCGATGCCCGGCGCACACGGAACCCGGTTTCCGGGACCCCGCCGCGCAGCGCGTCAGGGACGGCTCGCCGGCGCCTTGCGGCAGGCCGTCACGATGCCCAGGACGGGGGTTCCCACCAGCCACGGGACGACGGTCACGACGAGGAGGGGCCACCCCACCGCCGCCGTGACGAGCACGCCGAGCGCGGCCGTCGTGGCCGCCGCAAAGGCCAGCTGGACCCCCACGCGGAGGAGCCGGGACGGCGTGCGACGCCTGAAGGCGGCGTCGACGGCCATGGCGGCACGAGCACCGGCCATGCCCGAGGCCACGAACAGCACGGGGCCGAGCACTCCGGAGATGTTCACCCCGGCCCTCCTCCCGGCTCCGGTTCCGGCTGCTGTGCGGCAGCGCACAGGCCGCCGCATGCTAACCGGACGACCGGAGTCCGGTGAAGCCGGGCGTCAGGGCGCTCCGTACGGGTCGGTCGTGGCGTAGGGGTCGGTCGTGCCGTACGGGTCCCCTTCGCTGTCCGGGTCGTAGTCGTCGTCGATGACGTCCCGGTCCTTCGTCCCGCAGGCGCCGGGCGTCCAATGGACCTTCCGGTCCGCGAGGATGTCCTTGGCCCGTTCGCGGCTCCAACTGGTGCCGTACCAGGACTCGTCGGCGATCAGCCGGTTGCCGATGTCCACGAGGGCGCAGGAGCGCTGCGGCTCGGGCAGCCGGTCCAGGGCGGGCACGGCGTCGGCGGACAGGCCGTCCAGGTAGTCGAGGTCGATCTTCTTGGTGCGCTCGTAGCGGTCGACGTTGCTCTCGGCGATGATCGCGTCCGGCGAGATCAGGCCGAAGCCGAGCACGGCGGCCGCGGCGCTCACGGCGACGGCGCGGGGCAGCAGCCGGGCGCCGAACACCCCGGCTGCCATGATGAGAAGGATGACGACGCCGAGCCAGATCTCCATCGCCGTGACGGAGATCCGCAGCCGGGTCAGCCCGTACGCGTCGACGTAGAGGTCCATCCTGCGCAGCGCCGAGGCCACCACGACGAGGGTCATCACACACAGCGCGCCGAGCACGGAACGGACCAGGGTCCGGTCGCGGGCGTCGGAACGCGGGGCCCAGCGCAGGGCCAGGCCGATGACCACGAGCGTCAGTAGGGTGGCGATCAGCAGCTGCCAGAAGCCCTGGCGGGCGTAGGCGCTGTAGGTGAGCCCGGTGACCTTGAGGACCTTGTCGTAGCCGCCGAACAGCACGGTCAGCTGCACGGCGTTGAAGGCCGCGAAGAGGAGATTGAGGACGACGAGCGGAAGCGCCCACTCCAGCCGGGCGCGGGCGCGGCCCGGCGAGAACGCCATGCGGTCCCAGCGCAGCGGGGCCGCGCCGGCGCGGGCGACGGCGATCGCGCCGAACAGGCCGAGCAGGAAGAGCGCGAACCGCCACGGGGCCTGCACCAGCGAGATGTCCGGCATGAGCGAGCCGAGCAGATCCGCGAAGGCGGCGTCGGCGCCGGCGAACAGCGCGCCGAAGACGACCAGGAGGACGACGGCGACGAGCAGGGGACGCAGTACCGGTCCCACACGACCGCGTGAACCCTCGGCTCGGGCGCGCACGCTCTGCCAGGTCCAGACGGTGCCGGTGCCGAGGGAGTGCACCAAGCCGAAGGGGCTGAACAGGACGCTCGGCCAGCCGCGGCCGCCGTGCAGGGCGAACGCGGTGAGGGCCAGGGCGGAGACGATCGCGAGGAAGGTCGGCCAGCCGGCGTCGACCAGTGCGGGCACGGCGAGCAGCGCGAGTCCGCCGAGCGCCCAGACCAGCGTCCACGGACGCAGGCGGCGGCCGGCGGCGCGGGCGGCGAAGCCGGCGGCGAGAATCGCCGGCACCGCGATGATCAGCAGGTTCACGCCCAGGCCGCCGTCCAGGAGGAGGGCGGTGAGCAGGCCGGTCGCGACGATCGCCCACAGGGTCGGCGAGGTCGCCCGGGCGGGGGCCGGCGGCCGCAGCTTGTCGAGCGGGTTGTGCACCGGGCCCTGACCCGGCGGCACCCAGGGCTGATACGCGGGATGGGCGTACGGCGCCTGCCGCTGCGGGTGCGGCGGCTGCGGCCCGGCGTGCTGCTGCGCCGCCGGTCGCGGTCCGGCCGGCTGCGGCACGGACGCCTGCTGCTCCGCCGCGTTCGGCTCCGCCGGCTTCGGCACGGCCGGAGTCGTGGCGGCAGACGTCGTGGCTGCGGGCGTCGCGCCTCCGGACGTCGTGGCCGCGGGCGTCGCGCCTCCGGATGTCGTGCCTGCGGGCGTCGCGTCTTCCGGACTCGGCTGTGCCGCTCCCGGTTCCTCGGGCGACGGCGGTATGGACTCGGTGTCGGACACGGGACCCCTCCCCTCCCCGGCACGACCGGCCGAGGTGGAGGCGTCGCGGCGGCGGTCCGGGGTCTCTTCGGCGCACGCGTTTCATGATCAGCGGCGCGCGGTGCCCGACAGGCTAGCGCCGGGGCCCGGTTCTGGCCCCGGGCCGGGCATGCCGGGGCGCCCTCTGTGGCAGGACCGTGACAGAGCCGGGCCCCGGGCGGCGGCCGTGTACACCGCCGCTCCGGGCTCCCGTTCAGGCGCGGACGCCGTCCGGCATCCAGTCGGGCAGGGACTCGGTCTGCTCCAGCCAGGCGGCCGGGGGCAGCCCGAGGGCGCCGGAGGCGACGACGCCGCCGGCGATGGCGCAGGTGGTGTCGACGTCCCCGCCGACCTGGGCCGTGGTCCAGAAGACCTGCTCGTAGTCGCCGAGCGCCCGGGCCGCGGACCACAGCGCGAACGGCACGGTGTCGTGCGCGCTGGTGCGCCGGCCGCTGCCGAGGACCGCGGCGACGGTGGCCGCGTCGGCGTAGTCGAGCATGTCGCGGGCGCGGCGCAGCCCCGCCCCGACCGCGCTGCGCGGGACGAGGGCGACGACGCCGTCGAGCAGCGCCTCGGGCGTGGGCGGGCCGGCGGGGTCGGCGGCCAGCGCGGCCGCGGCCGCCACCGCCATGGCCCCGACCACGGCCTCGCGGTGCTGGTGGGTGGTGTAGGCGGAGATCTCGGCCTGGTGCGTGGCCTGCTCGGGGTCGTCGGCGTACCAGGCGCCGAGCGGGGCGACCCGCATGGCGGCGCCGTTGCCCCAGGATCCCTGGCCGTTGAACAGGGCGGCGGCGAGTTCGCGCCAGTCGCCGCCCTCGCGGATCAGGCGCAGCATCCGGTTGACGGCGGGTCCGTAGCCGCGGTCGAAGTCGTGGTGGTGGGCGAAGGAGTGGGCGAGGGCGTCCTGGTCGATCCGCTCGTGGGCGGCGAGGACGGCGACGACGGAACAGGCCATCTCGGTGTCGTCGGTCCACTGCCAGGGGCCGGCGGGCACCTCGCGCCGCTTCAGCAGGGGGTAGTTCACGGGGACGAAGTACTGGGAGCCCAGGGCGTCCCCCACGGCCAGGCCGCGCAGGCTGGCGAGGGCGCGTGCGAAGCGCCGTTCGGGAGAGGAGTCAGCGGTCATCTCCCCCTCACTCTATCCGGTGCCGCCGTACGGTTCCGGTGTCCGCCAGCGCTCGAACGGCCGGTCCAGGGTGTACCGCCCGTCCTCCCCGAGCAGCAGCGCCCGGGTCTCCCCGTTGCCCGGGTTGGACAGCGATTCGAACTCGGCGACCGTCCAGTGGAACCAGCGCATGCAGAACAGCCGCATGGTGAGCCCGTGCGTGACCAGGAGGACGTTCGGCGGATGGTCCGGCGCCTCGAAGCTGCGGTGGAGGCTCTCCAGGAACGCCCCGACCCGGTCGTACACATCGGCCCCCGACTCCCCCTGGGCGAACCGGTAGAAGAAGTGCCCGTACGCGTCGCGGTACGCCTTCTGCAGCCGCACGTCCTCCCGCTCCTGCCAGTTGCCCCAGTCCTGCTCGCGCAGTCGCGGCTCCTCCCGCACCCGTATGCGCTCGGGGTCGAGCCGGAACGCCCGGAGGGTGTCGTGGGTGCGGCGGTACGGCGAGACGTAGACGCTGACCCGTTCCTCGCCGAAGAGCGCCCGCAGCCGCTCACCGGTCCGCTCCGCCTGGCGCAGCCCGGTCCCGGTGAGGGCGAGCGCATGGTCGGGCTCGCGTTCGTACACCGTGTCGTCGACGTTCCCCACGGACTCTCCGTGCCGTACGAGGACGATGCGCCGCGGTCGTGACATGCCCCGACCCTAGTTGGACCGCAAGGGCCGGGCTCATTCGGCCAGGCGGCCGGAGTCCATCCGGCGTATGCGGCCGCCGAACCGCTCGCGCAGCCGGCGGTCGTGCGAGACGACGACCAGGGCGCCGGTCCAGTGCTCCAGGGCCTGTTCGAGCTCCTCGACGAGGCCGAGGGCGAGGTGGTTGGCGGGCTCGTCGAGCAGCAGCAGGTCGGCGGGCCTGGCGAGCAGCCGCGCCAAGGCGAGCCGGCGGCGCTGGCCGGCGGAGAGCGAGCCGACGGGGACGTGCAGGTCGGCGGGGCGGAGCAGACCGTACGACAGCAGCAGTTCCTCGCCCTCCTCCTCGGTGAGCGCGAGTCCGCGACGGAAGGCGGCGAGGACCGGCTCCGCCGGGCGGTCGACGGGTATCTCCTGGGCGAGGTGGCCGATCCGGCCGCGTCGCCGGACCTCTCCCTCGTCCGGGGTGCGCAGCCCGGCGAGGACCGAGAGCAGGGTGGACTTCCCCGCCCCGTTGCCGCCGTGGATCAGCAGTTTCTCGCCCGCGCGGATCGTCAGCTCGTCGACCGCGAGCCGCCCGCCGACCCGCACTCCCGCCAGGGACACCAGCTCGCCCTGCGCCGACCCGGCGGTGGGCCGGGCCGCGAAGGTCAGTGGCCGGGGCGGCCGCGGGACGGGCTCCTCCTGGAGCCGGCGCAGCCGTTCCTGCGCGTTGCGGACCCGGCCCGAGACGGATGCCTGGACCCGGCCGGCGGCGCGGTCGTAGGCCATCTTGTTGTTGTCCTTGGGCCCCCGGCCGACGGCCACGCCGTGGGCGGTGGTCGTGGCGTACTCCTCCAAGCGCGCGGTCTCGGCGCACCACTCCGCGTACGCCTGCTCCCATCTGCGGCGCGCCGCCGTCCGCTCGGCGCGATAGCCGGCGTACCCGTCCCCGTACCGGACGACGGTGCGGCGGTCGGCGTCGACCTCGACGATCGCGGTGGCGACCCGCTCCAGGAAGACCCGGTCGTGGGAGACCGCCACGACCGTGCCCCGGTGAGCGCGCAGGGTGCCCTCCAGCCAGTCCAGGCCGCTCTGATCGAGGTGGTTGGTGGGTTCGTCGAGCAGCAGCACCTCGGGGGCGGCGGCGAGGGTGCAGGCGAGGCCGAGCCGGGCCTGTTCGCCGCCCGAGAGGCTGCCGAGTGTCCGGTCCCGGCCGATGCGGGCGAGGCCGAGGCCGTGCAGGGCCTTGTCTACCCTGGCGTCCGCCTCGTACCCGCCGCGCAGTTCGTAGGCGGTGAGCAGGGCGCCGTACTCGTCCAGCGTGCCGTCGTCGTCCGCCGAGCCGAGCCGCGCTTCGAGGTCGCGCATTCTCCTTTCGACGGTGCGCAGTTCGTGCAGGGCCGCGTCGATCGCGTCGGAGACCGTGCGGTCCGCGGGAAGCTGCGGGGTCTGCGCCAGCAGGCCCGAGCCGCCGTCCGTCAGCGTGACCACGTCTCCCTCGTCGGGCGCGTCGAGGCCGGCGAGGATCCGCAGCAGGGTGGACTTGCCCGCGCCGTTCTCCCCCACGATCCCGATCCGGTCACCCGGGCGCACGGTGAGCGAGATCCGGTCGAGCAGGAGGCGGTCCCCGCGGGACACGGTCACGTCGTGGAGCGAGATCTGAGTGGGCAAGGCGCCTCCGAAGTGCAGTCGACAGATTTAATGCAACTATCGTCGCGTTACGAGAAGTGTGGCACACTCGACTCACTAACGCAACGGGAGTAGCAATTGAACGAGCCGAGCGAGCGCCCGACGACCTCTGCGGACCCAGCGACCCACGCGACCCCTGCGCCCCCCGCACCGGGCAGCAGACGCCCAGGCGGCCGCACCGCCCGCACCCGGGCCGCAGTCCGCGACGCGGTCCTCACCGGCCTGGCCGAGCACGGCTATCCGGACCTCACCGTCGAGTACGTGGCGGAGCACTCCGGCGTCCACAAGACGACCCTCTACCGGCGCTGGGGCAGCCTCGAAGGGATGGTCGCCGACGCCCTCGACCTGGCCGGCGAGGACGACTGGACGCCGCCGGACACCGGCGGCCTGGCCGGCGATCTGCGCGCACTCGCGCGCGAAGTGAGCGACGGGTTCGCCGACCCGGCCGCCGCCGCGGCGCCCACCGCGTTCGTCGGTGCCGCGTTCCAGTCACCACGCGCCGCGGAGGCGTTGCACGCCTTCTACGCGGAGCGCTTCCGCCGCTGCGAACCGGTCGTCGAGCGGGCCGTGGAGCGCGGCGAGGCCCCGCCGGGCACCGACGCCGGCGCCGTCGTCCGCGCCGTCTCCGCACCGCTGTTCCTGCGCCTGTTCGTCACCCGCGAGCCGGTCGGCACCGCGCAGGCGGACCAGGCCGCTGCGGCGGCCCTGGCGGCGGTCGAGGCGGGCGCGTTCCTCACGCAGAGAGGTGCGGCCGCCGGCTGATCACACCGTCCAGGCGGACTCGAGCTGCACCACGTCACCCGCCATGGCCGCGACGTCGGCCTCGGTCTGCGCGCGCAGACCGAGCCGTTCGACGCGCTCCGTGCGGTACTTGCCGTGCTCCGCCGCGGAGTGCCACAGCGACAGGACCAGGAACTCGTGCCCGGGCGCCTCACCGAACAGCCCGCGCAGCATCCCCGGCGAGCCGGCCATGGCCGGGTTCCACACCTTCTCCTGCATCAGCGCGAAGTGCTCGACGCGCTCCTCGTGCACCCGGCAGTGCGCCACCCGAGCCACGTCCGCGTCGGCGAAGCGCGGTTCGAACCCCGTCTTCACGTCGAAGCGGTGGTCGAACAGCTTGACCTGGGCGTCCTTGAAACTGCCGGCCTGCGAGGCGGCGAGCCGGTCGTGGGCCCGCGCCATGAAGGAGTCGTAGAACGCCCTGCTCTCCCAGAACGAGAACACATGGGCGACATCGGGCCGTCGTCGGCTCCAGCCTCCGCCCTGCCCCCGGAACCCCGGCTCCCCCAGCAGCCCCGCCCACTTCCGCTGCCCCCGCTCGAACCCCCGACGGTCCACCACGGTGCAGCGAATCCACTTGACCAGCACCGCGCCATGGTACGGCTCAGGACCACGCCCCGTCAGGGGTCTTCGGAGCGATCACCCGTGACCGTCCCGTGCACCCCCGCGGTCTCGCACAATGATCCGTATGACGGCACTGCACACCAATCCCCTGTTCTCCCGCCTCGGTTCGGCCCGTCGCGTCCTGGTCACGGGCGCGGGCGGGGGCTACGACATCTACGCGGGGCTGCCGATCGCCCTGTCCCTGCTCCACCAGGGCAAGGAGGTGCAGCTCGCCAACCTCACCTTCAGCTCGCTCGGGGGGCTGCCGGAGGACGGGTGGCTCGCGCCCGACGTCGCGGTGATCACGCCCGAAACCGCGCCCCACCAGCAGTACTTCCCCGAACGCAGCCTCGCCCAGTGGCTGAAGCTGCACGGCTACCCGAGCACGGTCCACGCCTTCGACCGGGTCGGAGTACAGCCGCTGCGCGCCGCGTACCGGGCGCTGATCGAGCAGTACGAGATCGACGCCGTCGTCCTCGTCGACGGCGGGACGGACATCCTGATGCGCGGGGACGAATCGGGGCTCGGGACGCCGGAGGAGGACCTGACCAGCGTGGCGGCGCTCGCCGGCCTCGACGACGTCCCCGGCGTGACAGAGCGGCTGCTGGTCTCGATCGGCTTCGGTGTGGACGCGTACCACGGCGTCAGCCACGGCCTGGTGCTCGAGAACATCGCGGCCCTGGAGCGCGAAGGGGCGTACCTGGGCGCGTTCTCGGTCCCGCGCGCCACCCGGGAGGGCGCGCTCTACCTGGACGCGGTCGCACACGCCCGGCACAAGGAGCCGGAGTACCCCAGCATCGTGAGCGGCTCGATCGCCGCGGCGGTCGAAGGGTCCTTCGGGAACGTCCAGTTCACCGAGCGCACCCAGGGCAGCGAACTGTTCGTGAACCCCCTGATGTCCCTGTACTTCGCCTTCGAACTGAGCGGGGTCGCGGCGCGCTGCCTGTACCTGGACCGCATCGAGCACACGCATCTGATGCGCCAGGTGGCCAGTGCCATCGCGGAGTTCCGGGACGAGATCGTGCAGCGGCCGCCCGTCCGCTATCCCCATTGATCCGGCATGACACGATGAACAACCTGCCCGCGACTACGGGCAGTTGCTCGCATCGAGAGAGGGGAATGACGGTGGGCGGTCTCAACAAGGGGGTCGGCAAGGTCGAGGTGACGCTCAAGTGGGACCCCAGTCCGATCGGCGCTCCGGAGCACGACCTGGACATCATCGCCGGGGTGTACAAGGCCGAGGACCCGTACGGGGCCCCGGTCTATCTGGTGCACTTCGGCAGCCGGTCCCCCGACGGCACGATCACCCTGAACCGGGACAGCCGTACGGGGCAGGGCTTCGGCTACGACGAGGCGATGACCGTGGAGCTGGAGCGGCTCGCCCCCATGTACGGGCGGGTCGTCGTGGGCGTCGCGATACAGCAGGGCGGTGGCCGGCGGACCTTCGGGGACGTCGCCAACACGGGGGTCCGGGTCCGCGAGGGCCATGTGGAGCTGCTGACGGACGACTTCTCCGCCTTCGCGGACGCGACGGCGGCGACGGTCGTGGAGTTCACCCGGGACGGCGCGGACGGCTGGGAGTACCAGCCCGTCCCCCGTGGCTTCGACGCCGACCCGCAGGAGTTCGCGGCGCGCATGGGCGCGCAGCAGGTTTAGCCCCGCGGCAGCGGCAGAGAGACGCCGCACAGCAACGTGACAGAAGGAGCGGGCCCGGTGCGACACATGCACCGGGCCCGCTCCTTCACTCACTCCTGCACTCGCTCCTTCACGCGCCTGCGAAGGCCCACAGTCCGAGTCCCGGCGCCACGTGGCCGGCGACCCATTCCATCCGCTCGTCACCGGCCGCCAGACCCGCCCGCGCCCGCGCGCCCGAGATGACCCGGGTACGCCAAGGGCGGTGGCGCCGGATACCGGTGCCACCGCCCTTGGCCGGGATTCTCACCCCGGGGCTACGCCCTGGATCAGCTGCAGCCGCTGGTCGAGCCGCAGCCCTCGCAGATGTAGCAGGAGCCGGCGCGCTGCATCTTGGTGCCGCAGGAGAAGCAGAGCGGGGCGTCCGCGCTGATGCCGAGCTGCATCTCGACGAGCTCCGCGGAGGTGTGCGCCTGCTTCGGGGCCGGAGCCTCGACCTTGGCCACCGGGGCGGCGACGGCCTTCAGCTCCTGGGCGCGGGGGGCCGACTGGGCCAGGCCCTCGACGTCGACCTCGTCGTCGGCGGGCTCGTAGGAGCCCGTCTCCAGGTGGCGCTGGCGCTCCTCGGCGGAGTGGATGCCGAGCGCCGAGCGGGTCTCGAAGGGCAGGAAGTCCAGCGCCAGGCGGCGGAAGATGTAGTCGACGATCGACTGCGCCATCCGCACGTCCGGGTCGTCCGTCATACCGGCCGGCTCGAAGCGCATGTTGGTGAACTTCGAGACGTACGTTTCGAGCGGAACGCCGTACTGAAGGCCGACCGAGACGGCGATGGAGAAGGCGTCCATCATGCCCGCGAGGGTGGAGCCCTGCTTCGACATCTTCAGGAAGACCTCGCCGAGACCGTCGTCCGGGTAGGAGTTGGCGGTCATGTAGCCCTCGGCGCCACCGACGGTGAAGGAGGTGGTGATCCCCGGACGGCCCTTCGGCAGGCGCTTGCGGACCGGGCGGTACTCGACGACCTTCTCGACGGCCTCGCGGATCGTCGCCTCGGACTTCGCGGTGACCTCGGCCTTCTCGTCCTCCTTCTTCTTGGCGGAGAGCGGCTGGCCGACCTTGCAGTTGTCGCGGTAGATGGCGAGCGCCTTGACGCCCATCTTCCACGCCTCGAAGTAGACCTCCTCGACGTCCTCGACCGTGGCCGTCTCCGGCAGGTTCACGGTCTTGGACAGGGCGCCGGAGATCCACGGCTGGATCGCGGCCATCATGCGGACGTGGCCCATCGCGGAGATGGAGCGCTCGCCCATGGCGCAGTCGAAGACCTCGTAGTGCTCGGTCTTCAGGCCGGGGGCGTCGATCACGTTGCCGTGCTCGGCGATGTGCGCGACGACCGCCTCGATCTGCTCCTCCTGGTAGCCCAGGCGGCGCAGGGCCTGCGGGACGGTGCCGTTGACGATCTGCATCGAGCCGCCGCCGACCAGCTTCTTGAACTTGACCAGGGCGAGGTCGGGCTCGAGGCCGGTGGTGTCGCAGGACATCGCGAGACCGATGGTGCCGGTCGGGGCGATGACGGACGCCTGGGCGTTGCGGAAGCCGTTCTTGGCGCCGAGGCGGATCACGTCCTGCCAGGCCTCCGTGGCGGCGGCCCAGATCGGGGTGTCCAGGTCGTCCATGCGGACGGCCGTGGTGTTGGCGTCCGCGTGCTGCTTCATGACGCGCTGGTGCGGCTCGGCGTTGCGGGCGTAGCCGTCGTACGCGCCGACGACCGCGGCGAGCTCGGCGGAGCGCTTGTACGAGGTGCCGGTCATCAGCGAGGTGATGGCGCCGGCGAGGGCGCGGCCGCCGTCGGAGTCGTAGGCGTGGCCGGTCGCCATCAGCAGGGCGCCGAGGTTGGCGTAGCCGATGCCGAGCTGGCGGAAGGCGCGGGTGTTCTCGCCGATCTTCTGGGTCGGGAAGTCGGCGAAGCAGATGGAGATGTCCATCGCGGTGATGACGAGCTCGACGACCTTGGCGAAGCGCTCGACGTCGAAGGACTGGTTGCCCTTGCCGTCGTCCTTGAGGAACTTCATGAGGTTCAGCGAGGCGAGGTTGCAGGACGTGTTGTCCAGGTGCATGTACTCGCTGCACGGGTTCGAGCCGTTGATCCGGCCGGACTCGGGGCAGGTGTGCCAGTGGTTGATCGTGTCGTCGTACTGGATGCCCGGGTCGGCGCAGGCCCACGCGGCCTCGGCCATCTTGCGGAAGAGCGACTTGGCGTCGACCTCCTCGATGACCTCGCCGGTCATGCGGGCACGCAGACCGAACTTCCCGCCGGACTCGACGGCCTTCATGAACTCGTCGTTCACGCGGACCGAGTTGTTGGCGTTCTGGTACTGGACGGACGTGATGTCGTCGCCGCCCAGGTCCATGTCGAAGCCCGCGTCACGGAGGGCGCGGATCTTCTCCTCCTCCTTGACCTTGGTCTCGATGAAGTCCTCGATGTCCGGGTGGTCGACGTCGAGGATGACCATCTTGGCCGCGCGGCGGGTGGCGCCGCCCGACTTGATCGTTCCTGCGGAGGCGTCGGCGCCGCGCATGAAGGAGACCGGGCCGGAGGCGTTGCCGCCGGAGGAGAGCAGCTCCTTGGAGGAGCGGATGCGGGAGAGGTTCAGGCCGGCGCCGGAGCCGCCCTTGAAGATCATGCCCTCTTCCTTGTACCAGTCGAGGATCGACTCCATGGAGTCGTCGACGGACAGGATGAAGCAGGCGGAGACCTGCTGGGGCTGCGGCGTGCCGACGTTGAACCACACCGGGGAGTTGAAGCTGAAGATCTGGTGCAGGAGGGCGTAGGCCAGCTCGTGCTCGAAGATCTCGGCGTCGGCGGGCGAGGCGAAGTAACCGTGGTCCTCGCCGGCCTTCGTGTACGTCTTCACGATCCGGTCGATGAGCTGCTTGAGACCGGTCTCGCGCTGCGGGGTGCCGACGGCCCCGCGGAAGTACTTGCTGGTGACGATGTTGACCGCGTTCACCGACCAGAAGTCGGGGAACTCGACGCCACGCTGCTCGAAGTTCACCGAGCCGTCGCGCCAGTTGGTCATGACGACGTCACGACGCTCCCAGACCACCTCGTCGTACGGATGCACGCCGGGGGTGGTGTGGATGCGCTCGATACGCAGGCCCTTGTTCGCCTTGGCCCCCTTGGCTCGGGAACCTCGTGCCGGACCGCTCGCCGTCTCTGTCATGCCGCCTCCCATATACGGGCAAAACACCCTGCGGCGCCCAGATAATCCCAGGGCACCATCTTCTGTACTGCGTTCTGTACTGCTGCCGCGAACCCCGCACGTGCGGGGCCGTGGCTGGTCTGTGTGTCCGGCCGCCGTGCGGCCGGGGTTCGCCGGACTCCCGTGGGTCCGGCGCCGCCGGATCAGTCGGCGGCGACGGCGGGAACGGGGACCTCGGGGGTCGCGCCGGTCCCGCAGTCCTCAGCGGGGGGCCGCTCGCGGAGTTCCGCGATGGCGGCCTCGAAGTCCTCCAGGCTGTCGAAAGCCTTGTACACCGAAGCGAAGCGCAGGTACGCGACGAGGTCGAGTTCCTGCAGGGGGCCGAGAATGGCCAGGCCCACGTCGTGGGTGGTCAGTTCGGCGCTGCCGGTGGCGCGCACCGCCTCCTCGACCCGCTGGCCGAGCTGGGCGAGGGCGTCCTCGGTGACGGGCCGTCCCTGGCACGCCTTGCGCACGCCGGAGATGACCTTGGTACGGCTGAAGGGCTCGGTGACGCCCGCCCGCTTGATCACCATCAGTGACGCGGTCTCCACCGTGGTGAAACGGCGGGAGCAGTCGGGGCACTGACGGCGGCGGCGGATCGACGTCCCGTCGTCGGTGGTGCGACTGTCGACGACTCGGCTGTCGGGGTGCCTGCAGAAGGGGCAATGCATGAGACTTCCGACCCTCCCTCACGGCACGACTGAATAGCCCCGCCAGGCCCGGTCAAGGCCCTTCGAAGCAGCCACCAGCATAGGCGATGCACGCACCCCCGGCGGACCGGGGACCACAACTTCTGGGTGGCCGTCAGCATCCAACCACTAGATCTGGTGTCGGACCCGTTTTTTCGGCGCATGCGCGTGTCGCGCGCCGCCGCGGGCGCCGGGTACACCGGGGATCGCCGAAGAGCGTACGGGACGGGTCCGGCGGACCGGAAAGCGGGCTCCACGGACGGCCCAGCCGCGACGCGACCCCGGAGCCCGGGGTCCGCCGATCCGGGGCCCGCCGGTGCCACACTGGGGAACGACCCCACCCCTGCCGGGCCGGCCGGGGCCGGTACCGTAATGGACCGAAATGCCGCCGGGAACGGGGCTCGTATACACCCAGTCACCCACACACGTAAGGTGATCCGCGTTTTTTCACTCGAACGTGTGTTTGGCGCAACCTTTCGAAAGCCACTACCGTTGTCCAGCTAGGGAGACCATTCGAGAGGGGCCGACGACGTGACCACCACCGCAGACAGTGCCACCATCACTGCCCAGGACCGCTCCCAGAGCCGACTCGAGCCGGTGCATGCCATGAACGACGCAGCCACGAACCCGGAAGGGCTCGAACCCTCGCGCCCCGCACGCTCGCTGCCAGGACGACCTCCCGGCATCCGGGCTGACAGCTCGGGCCTCACGGACCGGCAGCGCAGGGTCATCGAAGTCATCCGGGACTCGGTCCAGCGGCGGGGCTATCCGCCGTCGATGCGCGAGATCGGCCAGGCGGTGGGTCTGTCCAGCACCTCCTCCGTGGCCCACCAGCTGATGGCGCTCGAGCGCAAGGGCTTCCTGCGCCGCGACCCGCACCGGCCGCGCGCCTACGAGGTCCGCGGCTCGGACCAGCCGAGCACCCAGCCGACCGACACCACCGGCAAGCCCGCCGCCTCGTACGTCCCCCTGGTCGGCCGGATCGCGGCCGGCGGCCCCATCCTCGCCGAGGAGTCGGTCGAGGACGTCTTCCCGCTCCCCCGCCAGCTCGTCGGCGACGGCGAGCTGTTCGTGCTGAAGGTCGTCGGCGACTCCATGATCGAGGCCGCCATCTGCGACGGCGACTGGGTCACCGTCCGCCGCCAGCCCGTCGCGGAGAACGGCGACATCGTCGCCGCCATGCTGGACGGCGAGGCCACCGTGAAGCGCTTCAAGCGCGAGGACGGCCATGTCTGGCTGCTCCCGCACAACGCGGCGTACCAGCCGATCCCCGGCGACGAGGCCACCATCCTCGGCAAGGTGGTGGCGGTGCTGCGGCGGGTGTGACCCCACCCCGCCGGCTCTGACCGGACCCCGGGATCCACTGCGCCGGTCCCGGGGTCCTGCCGTGCCGGGAGCCCGTCAGGCTCCCCGGGCACAGCGGGACCTCACGCCTCCGCCGCCTTCGAGGCCGCGTCGATCGCCGCCAGCGACCTGCGGACCTGGTTGCGGTCCGTCGTGTACCAGAAGTCCGGCATCGAGGCCTTCAGATAGCTGCCGTACCGTGCCGTGGCCAGGCGCGGATCCAGGACGGCGACCACACCGCGGTCCCCCGTCGCCCGTACGAGCCGGCCCGCGCCCTGCGCCATCAGCAGGGCCGCATGCGTCGCCGCCACCGCCATGAAGCCGTTGCCGCCGGCCTCCTCCACGGCCTTCTGCCGGGCGCTCATCAGCGGGTCGTCCGGCCGCGGGAACGGGATCTTGTCCATCACGACCAGCTGACAGCTCGGCCCCGGCACGTCCACGCCCTGCCAGAGCGACAGCGTCCCGAACAGACACGTCTGCGGATCCGCCGCGAAGTTCTTGATCAGCTCGCCCAGCGTGTCCTCGCCCTGCAGCAGCACCGGGAACTCCGGGATCCGGGTCCGCAGCTCCTCCGCCGCCAGCTGCGCCGCCCGCATCGACGAGAACAGCCCGAGCGTCCGCCCGCCCGCCGCCTGGATCAGCTCCGTCAGCTCGTCCAGCATGTCCTTGCGGTCGCCGTCCCGGGCCGGCTTGGCCAGGTGCTTGGCGACGTACATGATCCCCTGCTTCGGGTAGTCGAACGGCGAGCCGACGTCGATGCCCTTCCACACCGGCAGCTCGTCGCCCTGCGTCCCCTCCGGCGCCAGCCCCAGCGAGGCCCCCACCCCGTTGAAGTCCCCACCCAGCTTGAGCGTGGCCGAGGTCAGCACCACCGAGCGGTCCGCGAAGAGCTTCTCCCGCAGCAGCCCGGAGACCGAGAGCGGCGCGACCCGCAGCGAAGCCCCGCTGTATCGATAGGCGGCTCCGCCGCGGGGCTCGTGCCGCTCGTACCAGACGACGTCGTACTCCGAGCCCTGCGTGATCCGCTCGGCCACGCCGTGGACGGTCTCCACCGAGGCCAGGGCCTGCTTGCGAACCGCGTCCTCGTCCTGCACGGACTTGTCGCGGGTCGAGCCCAGCGCGCTGATCACGTTGCGGGAGGCATCGCGCAGCGCCATCAGCGCATAGCCCAGGTCCTCCGGGATCTCCTCCAGACGGCCCGGCAGGGCCAGCTCCATCAGCCGCTCGAAGCCCTCCGCGGCGGTCTGCAGCTGGTCCGCGATCTTCTCGTCCACCAGCTTCGCGGCCCGCTTGACCGCCCGGTTCACCTGGCCCGGCGTGAGCTCGCCGGTGGCGACGCCGGTGACCCGGGACACCAGCTCGTGCGCCTCGTCGACGATCAGTACCTCGTGCTGCGGCAGGACCGGGGCGCCCTCGATGGCGTCGATGGCCAGCAGCGCGTGGTTGGTCACCACGACCTCGGCGAGTTTGGCGCGCTCCCGGGCCGCCTCGGCGAAGCACTCCGCCCCGTACGCGCACTTGCTCGCGCCCAGGCACTCACGGGAGGCCACCGACACCTGCGCCCAGGCCCGGTCGGACACGCCCGGCGTCAGGTCGTCCCGGTCGCCGGTCTCCGTCTCGTCCGCCCAGTCCCGAAGCCGCAGCAGGTCCTGACCCAGCTTGCTGGTCGGCGCGGCGGCCTCGAACGGGTCGAAGAGGCCCTCCTCCTCGTCCTGCGGGACGCCCTCGTGGAGGCGGTGCAGGCAGAGATAGTTCGACCGCCCCTTGAGCATCGCGAACTCCGGACGGCGGCGCAGCTGCGGATGCAGCGCGTCGACCGTCCGCGGCAGGTCACGCTCGACCAGCTGGCGCTGGAGCGCCAGCGTCGCCGTGGCGACCACCACCCGCTCCCCCTGCGCGAGCGCGGGCACCAGATAGCCGAGGGACTTTCCGGTGCCGGTGCCGGCCTGGACGAGGAGGTGGGAGTTGTCGTCGATGGCTTCGGCGACCGCTTCGGCCATGGTGACCTGGCCGGGCCGCTCCACGCCGCCGACGGCGGCGACGGCGGCATGGAGGAGATCGGGGAGGGATGGCTTCGTCATAGCCCGTCCAGCCTACGGGGCGGCACCGACAGTCCGATCACACGCGCCGCTCGTGCGAACGGGCGCGCGAACCGTTCAGGCCAGCGGATTGGCGACCGTGCCGTGCACCGCCGCGTGCGGGCGCTCGGGCCGGTCCCGGTAGCCGTCGAGGTGCAGCCGGTTGCGGTTGAGGCAGAGCCGCTCGATCCGCGGGGTCAGCAGGTCGAAGAGCTCGAACCGCTCCTTCAGCTCGGGGAAGCGGGCCTGGTGGCGCAGGATCTCGGTGCGTACCAGCTCCCAGAATTCGCCCTCCGGGACGTCGAGTTGGTCCTCGCAGAGCGGGGCGAGGTAGCGGAAGACGCCGACGAAGAGCCCGGAGTGGATGAACTGGGTGAGGAAGGACGGCTCCTCGGTGAGGAGTACGGCGCGCACGTCGTCCGGCATGGCGTCGTGCTCGGGCAGCGGCCGGGCGCTGACGTTCACGTCGTCCACGAAGTCCTTGATCGCCAGGCGGACGGGGACGTCCCGGTCGTCGTAGACCACGATCGCGTTCTCGCCGTGCGGGGAGAAGACCGTGCCGTACCGGTAGAGGAAGTGCAGCAGCGGCGGGAGCAGCGCGGCGAAGAGGTGCCGGAGCCAGGCCCGGGGGTCGAGCCCGGAGCGGGCGACCAGCTCTGCGACGAAGGCCCGGCCGTCCGGGTCGGTGTGCAGCAGGGCGGCGAGCGTACGGGCCCGCTCGCCCGGCGGCAGCCGCAGCGGCTCGCGCCAGATCGCGCCGAGCAGCTCCTTGTACTGGTACGGGACCTCCGGCAGCCGGTCGTACAACGGGTGCTCGACGGTCACCGAGGCGACCTCGCCGAGCAGGATCACCCCGCATTCGTCGCGCAGGTACGGGTCGGCGTCGCGCAGTGCGTGGACCCAGGCGGTGACGGCGGGGGCGGCGAGCGTGCGCTCAGTCGGCAGTCCGCGCCAGACGAGGGTGTTGAGCACGGAGAGCGGGAGCTTCACGGTGTGACGGTCGGGCCGGCTGGTGTTGAGGAAGGTGCGCACGGACTGCTGCGGGACGCGGAGGTCGTCGTCGGCGGGCAGCGGCACGATCGAGCCGTCCGCGATCGCGGGGGCGAACAGCGGCAGCAGGATCTCGTCCCACTGCCAGGGGTGCACGGGCAGCAGGAGGTACTCCGCCGGGTCGAGGCCGCGCCCGCGCAGGACGGCGTCGAAACGCTCGCGGACGGCCGGGTCCAGCTCCTGCTCGTAGAGCCGGTCGGGCGTGGCCAGGGCTGCGGTGCCGCGGTACTTGGCGAGGGAGCGGGCGACCGCGATCCAGGGCAGCCGGCTCGGCTGCCGGGCCTCGGGGGTCCATCGGGCGGCGTCGGCGCCGGAGAAGCCGATGCGGCCCTTGTTGACGACGATCCACGGGTGGCCGGTCTGGTGGCCCTCGAGCGCGGCGTAGTCGAGGTCGGCGAGCCGGACGGCGTCGAGGGCGGTGTGGTCGAGGCGGGCGTCGGCGGCGAGGGTGGTGGTGAGCTCGCGGATCAGGTGGCCGAGGGTGGCCCCGTCCAGTCCGAGGGCCTGGCGGGCCCGGACGAGGAAGTCGAGCGGGTCGGTCAGCGGCCGTCCGTCGCGGGTCACCGACCCGGGGGCGACGCGCCAGTGGCCGTAGGCGCCGCGGCGGGCGGCGAAGGCGAGTTCGGAGTCGTCGTCGAGGCGGAGGGTGTACGTGCCCGAACCGCGCGGCCGCGGCTCCAGGATCTCCTCGTAGGCGAACTCGCCGATCATCTTGGCCAGGAGCCGGGCGGCGGCCCGCGTCCAGGCCGCCGGGTTCAGCTCGGTGGGCATGAGCAGCGGCGCGGACAGGGGCGCGGGTGCGGGCAGTGGTGCGGAGTCGTGGGTGGCAGGGGACGTCGGCACGGGGACTCCTCAAGGTATGAACCGCTGTGGTCAGGGCGGTGTAAGCACGTCGGAGAGTTGTTCACAGCACGTGTCGCGGGGTGCGGTCGCGGACCAGGAGCGCGGCGCGCTTGTCGGGGAGCTCCAGTTCCCCGGCGAGGCGGAAGCCGGCGCTCAGGAAGGCGGAGACGGAGGGCTTGTTACGGATGTCGGGTTCGGCCACGACCCGGCCGCAGCGCGGCCGGTGGTCGAGGACGAGGTCGGCGACGGCGCGCAGCAGGACGGTGCCGAGGCCGCGCCCCCGGTCCGTCGCACCTCCGATGAGGAGGTGGACGCCGGTGTCGTGCGGCCGGGCCGGGTAGTGGCGGGCCAGCGGGTCGAGGTCCGCGCGATAGATCTCGAAGTAGCTCATGGGCCTGCCGTCGAGGACTCCGAGGCAGGGCACGCTGCGGCCGTCGCCGTCCAGTTGGGCCCGCAGGTGGTCGGCGGTGACGGACTCGGGTCCTGCAAGCGCCCAGAAGGCGTCGACGGCCGGGTCGTTCATCCAGCCGGCGACGGTCCTCAGGTCGCGGTCGAGCCGTACCGGCACGAGCCGGAAGGAGCCCGCGGGGGTCTGCGCCGGGCCCCAGGCGGCGACCGAGTCGAGCAGGTCGTCGGCGTCGGGCGGGCCGTGCTCGATCTCGGGCGGGCCGTGCTCGGTGTGGGTCTCGGGCGGGCCGTGCTCCGCGTCGGTTTCCGGCGGGCTGTGCTCGGCGTCGGCCTCGGGCAGGCCGTGCCCGGCGTCGGCGAGCAGCGCGAGGAAGTCCGCGGGGAGCCGGAGCTCCAGGGTGGTGTCGTCCTCGCCCGCGTGGGACGGCGGGGAGGGCGGAGCTCCGGTGTCGGTGGGAGGCATGGGCGCTCTCCTCTAGGCGGTGGGACAGAAGGCGGGGATCAGGAACGGAGCGGGTTGGCGACGGTGACGTAGACGGACTGGGTGTCGACGGGGCCGACGAGCTCGTCGAGGCCGTGCAGCCGGGTGAGCAGGTTGGCCTTGCAGCGCAGGGTGGCGGCCTCCAGGAGGCGGTGCGGCAGCGGCGAGCCGAGGCCGGTGACGGAGCCGAGGAACTGGCGGAAGGCGGCGAGCAGGACGCGCTCGTCGGCGAGCCGCTGGGCACCGAACGCGCCGATCAGGCCGAGGACGTTGTTGATGCCGAGGTAGTACGCGAAGCGTTCGTCGGTGACCTGGTCGGAGACGAAGGTGTCGCTGACGGTGCCGATGCCGGGCAGCCGCTTCTCCAGCTCGTCGCGGTGCGACTCGCGGAAGTAGTAGCCCTGGTTGTCGCGGTAGCGGCCGCCGGTGGGCCAGCCCTCGGGGCTGAGGATCACGAGGGTGTTCTGCTGATGCGCCTCCAGGGCCACGCCGGCGGTGCCGTCGAGCCAGAGCACGGGGCGGACGACGTGGTCGAGGTAGCGCAGGAACCACTCGGCGGCAACGGCTCCGGTGGGGCGGCCGGTGCGCGCGGCGAGGCGGATGATCAGGTCGGCGAGGCGGGAGCGCATACGGGTGCTGCCGGGCCAGGGGCGCG
Organism: Streptomyces solicamelliae; assembly: GCF_045348655.1. NCBI lineage: Bacteria > Bacillati > Actinomycetota > Actinomycetes > Kitasatosporales > Streptomycetaceae > Streptomyces > Streptomyces solicamelliae. The sequence goes on along the minus strand of NZ_CP160404.1, from coordinate 5,388,089 downwards.
GGGCAGTGAGAGCGGCGATGCAGACGGCGTCGTCGCCGGGGCCGAAGGGGTTGTGGCGGATCATCACGTCGAACCCGGGGATCGGTTCGCCGTCGGTGCCGTCGACGGCGAGCCAGGCGGGGTCGCGGACGATGTCGAAGCCGGGGTTGGCGTTCTGCCACTGCTCGGCGAGTCCGGTGCGGAGCAGCCGGTGGACCTCGACGCCGCGGTGGAGTTCCTTGCGGAGGTTCTCCCGGCGGGAGTTGGTGATCCGTACGCCGAGCGACAGCTTGAGCATGGCGCGGGCGTCGGGGCGGTGGACGGTGCGCACGGAGGAGGTGGGGTGCCAGGGCCGGCCGTGCGGGCCGAGGTCGTGGAGCAGTCCGGCGTCGAGGAGTTCGGCGACGGCGGGGCGGTGCCGCAGCTCGCGGGCCTGCCACGGGTGCAGCGGCAGTGGGACGGTGCCCGGGGGAACGTCCAGGCCCTCGGCGAAGTCGGTGGCGAGCCGGGCGGCGGAGACCGGGCGGCCCTGCTCGGTCCAGGCGGAGTCGGTGGCGAGGACGGTGTGGTCGACGGCCATCCAGTGCAGCGGGAACGCGCCGTGGAGTTCGGGCGAGTACAGGCGGGCCTCGGCGTCGGAGAGTCCTTCGCGGCTCTTCGGGGTGGGGTGCAGGGGGTGGCCGAGGAGCAGGGACTGCTCGGCTGCGAGGAAGTGGTCCGCGGCCGGGGACGGTGCGGGGTCGCGCCGCCGCTCGGTGATGAAGTCGGCGGTGCGGCGTACGGAGTCGGCGACGCGGCCGACGAGTTCGGTGCCCTCGGGGCGGCCGCTCTCCCGGCCGATGAGCGCGGCGACGGTGACGGCGTCGACGGGCGGGGCGCTGCGCGGGGCGCCGTCGAGGGCGGGCGGGCCGAAGCGGTGCCAGCCGGTGGGCGACCAGTAGCGGACGGGGACCAGAAGGGCGGAGCCGCTGGCGTCGAGCGGGATGCGCAGGGTGTCGCCGTCCGGGGCGGACAGGTCCTTCTCGCGGACCCAGCAGCGGAGCAGGTTCTCGACGGCGGCGGCGTCCGCGGCCCGCTCGGGGTCGGGATGGTCGAGCAGGTCGTCGCCGAGCACGGCGGAGGGCTGCGCAGAGGGCTCGACCACGGTGGAGACCGCGGTCGCGGGCTGGGGATCGGACGGGCCGGACTGCTGGCGCGGGAAGGTGACCAGGTCGACGGCGAGCGGGCCGCGGGCGGCCGTGGGGGGACGGGCGTCGGACGCTTCGGGAGCGGGACTGGCGTTCACGGGGCTGCTTCCTTGGGCTGGGGCCGAGGTGGGCGAGGGGTTCCGGCTCGGGCCGGTGTGGGTTCCGGGTCGTTACGGGAGCCGAAGGGGGTTACGGATCGGGCCGGGTCCGGTGGGAGCTGCGGGTCGGGCCGGGTCCGGTGGGGTTCCGGGGCGGGACGGGGCCGGCGGGAGCGTGGGATCGGTCCGGGTCCGACGGGAGGTGGGATCGGTCCGGGTCCGACGGGACCGTCGGATCGGTCCAGGTCCCACGGGAGTTCCGCATCGAACCGGGTCCGCGCGGAACTCCGGATCGATCCGGACCCGGCGAGAACTCCGGCCCCGCCAACCGTTCCAGCGGGAACCGGCCGCACGTCCCCTCCAGGCACGGAGTCGCCCGCGGGTCGGGCCCGTCCGGCACCGGGCCCGACCGGGGCCCGGATCCGCGTAGCCCGGGGCCGTGCCGTTCAGGGGGTTGGTCCTGGCTCACGTCGGTGCCCGAGGCTGCGTTCGGCGGCGGTCAGGGCGTCGGCGAAGCGGTCGAGGACGGCTCCGGCCTGTTCGTCGGTGAGGGTGAGCGGGGGGAGCAGCCGGACGACGGCGCTGTGCCGGCCGCCGAGTTCGACGATCAGCCCGCGGTCGAGGCAGGCCCGTTGGACGGCGACGGCCAGCGCGGGCGCGGGCGGCGGGACGGCCGCACCCGCCGCGTCGGTGATCTCCGCGTCCGGGTCGACGAGTTCGACGCCGATCATCAGCCCCCGGCCGCGGACGTCGCCGATGCACGGGTGCGTGGCGGCGAGGCCCTGGAGGCAGGCGAGCATCCGCGCGCCGAGGGTGGCCGCCCGCTCGGCGAGACGGTTCTCCCGGACGTACGCGAGGGTGGCCGCCCCGGCCGCCATGGCGAGCTGGTTGCCCCGGAAGGTGCCGGCGTGGGCGCCGGGCTCCCAGGCGTCGAGCGCCGACCTGTAGACCACGACGGCGAGCGGGAGGGAGCCGCCGATGGCCTTGGACAGGACCATGACGTCGGGGACGACGCCGCTGTGCTCGACGGCCCAGAAGGAGCCGGTCCGGCCGACGCCGGTCTGCACCTCGTCGGCGATGAGCGGGATGCCGCGCTCCTCGGTGATCTGCCGCATCCGGCGCATCCAGGCGTCGGGCGCGGGGATCACGCCGCCCTCGCCCTGGACGGGTTCGAGGATCATCGCGGCCGGTGTGCGCGCCCCGCTCTTGGGGTCGTCGAGGAGGTTCTCGGTCCAGCGCGCCCCGAGTTCGGCCCCGCGCTCCCCGCCGACGCCGAACGGGCAGCGGAAGTCCTGCGGGTACGGCAGCCGGGTGACGCGTACGTCGGGGGCGCCGCCGGAGGCGTCGAGGGCGCCGGCCGTCATGCCGTGGTACGCGCCGGTGAAGGCGAGCACGCCGCTGCGGCCGGTGGCGGTACGGACCAGTTTGAGGGCGGCCTCGACGGCGTCGGTGCCGGCCGGTCCGCAGAACTGGATGCGGGCGTCGTCGGCGAGCCGGCCGGGCAGGGTGGCGAACAGCTCCGTGGTGAAGGCGTCCTTGACGGGGGTGGCGAGGTCGAGGACGTGGAGCGGGGCCCCGGAGTCGATGACCTTCTTGATGGCCTCCAGGACCACGGGGTGGTTGTGCCCGAGGGCGAGCGTGCCCGCGCCGGACAGGCAGTCGAGGTACCGCCGCCCGTCGGCGCCCTCGATGGTGAGGCCCCGGGCGCGGACCGGGACGATGGGCAGGGAGCGCGCGTAGGTACGGGCGGCGGACTCCCGCAGCGACTGGCGCCGCAGGATCCCCTCGTACCCCTCGCGCGTCTCCCCCCGCGCCGTCTCGATCCCCCCACGTGGGTGTGGACGTACCGCCGGAGCTGGTTCGGTCACGGCCAAGGTGTCGTGTCCTCCGCTGTCACAGTTGTGTGCACATCGCTGGGTCCCCCGTACGTACCAACGACGCCGGAGGCAATCGGCCACGGGTGTGACGCAACTTCCTCGGACCGACCGCAACTTCCGGGTACCTGCCGGAACCGCACACCTGGCCGGAGCCGTCCCCACCGGCGCGGGCATAGTGAGGACCTGCACTTGTCGACGTAGTCCCAGGGGGATCACTTCATGCGACCGATTCGTCCGCTGCTGGCCGCGGCGTCCACCGTCGCGGCGCTGGCTCTGACGGCCACGGCCTGCGGCCCGACCGAGGAGAACGCGCAGAACAAGCCCAGCGCGTCGGCGTCCGCGCCCGGCTCCGACAAGATCCAGATCCCGCAGGACCTGAAGGACCGGCTCAAGGAGCACGGGATCGACCTGGACCAGTGGCGCGGCGGCGAGTGGAAGAACTGGGACCGCGAGAAGTGGCTCCGTGAGGCCAAGGACTACGTCAACCCGATCATCGAGGACCTCTGGGACCCGGACCGGATGCGGGACGCCGAGCGGCCCGACAAGCCGGTCGAGGAGGAGGACATCTCCGGGGACGAGGGCGTCACGGATCCGACGCCGCTGCCGGTGCGGGCGCGGAACGTGCAGACGCCGTACCACGACAACGTGCCGGAGGCCGGGAAGGTCTTCTTCGACGGCCCCGAGGGCTCGATGGTCTGCTCGGCCACGGTGGTCCAGGACCCGGAGCACCCGGGCAAGTCCAACATGGTCTGGACGGCCGGGCACTGCGTCCACGCGGGCAAGAAGGGCGGCTGGTACCGCAACATCGTCTTCGTGCCCTCGTACAACGACGCGGGCCTGCCGACCTCCGCGCTGAAGAAGGCCACGCGTGAGCAGGTCGCTCCGTACGGCGTGTGGTGGGGCGACTGGGTGAAGACCTCCGAGCAGTGGATCGCGCAGGGCGCGGCGACCGGCGGGCAGGGCGCGCCGTACGACTTCGCCGTCATCCACGTGACGCCGGAGAAGGGCAGCGGCGGCAAGTCGCTGGAGGAGACGGTCGGTTCGGCGCTTCCGGTGCAGTTCAACGCGCCCGCGGTGCCGAAGATCGACTCGATGACGGCGACCGGCTACCCGGCGGCTCCGCCGTACGACGGCCAGAAGCTGCTGCAGTGCAAGGACAAGCCGGGCCGGCTCACGCTCAAGGCCGACCAGCCGACGATGTACCGCATCGGCTGCACGATGACCGGCGGCGCGTCGGGCGGCGGCTGGGTGGCCACCGGCAAGGACGGGAAGCCCGCGCTGGTGTCCAACACCTCGATCGGCCCGGTGACGGCGGGCTGGCTGGCCGGTCCGCGGCTGGGCAAGGAGGCGCAGGCGGTCTACGAGTCCGTCAGCGCCAAGTACGCGCGGAAGTAAGCACGCCGCATACGCGTCGGCAGTCGACGCGCATGCGGTGAAAGATCGGTGAAAGAGGCGGCCCCCGGCCCGGCCCGACGGCTCGGGGCCCGCCTCCGCCCGGCATACTGGGCGCCAATCATGACGCGTCCATGGCATATCGGACGCTGTACGTCTCTCTGGGGGAATTCAGCTCATGCGTTCCGCACGATCACTGCCGGCGATACTCGTCGGCGGCATGGCCCTGACGCTGGCGTTCACCGCCACCGCCTGCGGCCCGACCGAGCCGCCGGCCGACAAGCCCGCCGCCGGCGCGTCCAGCCCGGCCGCCGGCGGCGAGGGCGACGGCGCCTCGCTTCCGAAGGACCTGGCCGACAAGCTCAAGAAGCACGGAGTCGACCCGGACCAGTGGAAGAACGGCGCCTGGAAGAACTGGGACAAGGAGACCTGGCTGCGTGAGGCCCAGGACTTCGTCAACCCCGTGATCGAGGGGCTCTGGGACACCGAGCGCATGAAGTCGGCGAAGAGCCCCGACCCGACGTTCACGGCCAAGTCCGGGACCACGGCCGGTGGTGTCACCGACCCGACCCCGCGCGCGGTCACCGCGAAGCGCGAGAAGACGCCGTACCACAAGAACGCGGCGCCGGTCGGCAAGATCTTCTTCGACACTCCGCAGGGCAGCGCCGTCTGCTCCGGCACGATCGTGAAGGACCCGCGCCGGCCCGGCAAGTCCAACCTGGTCTGGACGGCGGGCCACTGCGTGCACGCCGGCCAGAAGGGCGGCTGGTACCGCAACATCACCTTCGTCCCCGCCTTCAACGACCTGGGCAAGTCGGCCGCGGCGCTCAACAACGCCAAGCCGCACGAGGTCGCGCCGTACGGCCAGTACTGGGCCGACTGGGCCGTGACCTCGGACGCGTGGATCCGGCAGGGCGGCACCAACGCCGCCTGGCCGTACGACTACTCCGTGTTGCACGTGAAGCCGGAGCGCGGCGGCAAGTCCCTGGAGGAGACCGTCGGCGCCGCACTGCCGATCGACTTCTCCGCGCCGACGACCACCCAGGCGGGCTACATGGGCGCCTGGGGCTACCCGGCGGCCCCGCCGTACAACGGCCTGATCATGCACAAGTGCATCGACCGGCCGACCCGGCTGAGCACCGCCCCGGCCACGCCGACGATGTACCGCATCGGCTGCACCATGACCGGTGGTTCCTCCGGCGGCGGCTGGATCCGGACCATGCCGAACGGCAAGCCGGCGCTGGTGTCGAACACCTCGATCGGCCCGGCCGGCTCCAACGGCTGGCTCGCCGGTCCGCAGCTCGGCAGCGGCGCCAAGGGCGCGCACGAGATGATCAGCAAGAAGTTCGCCCGCTGACGCGGAGCGACCACACGGCACAGCGAAGGCCCCGCTCCCTCCTCGTGAGGAGGGAGCGGGGCCTTCCGCCGTATACCGGTCGGCGCCGTGCGTCAGTGCGCGGCCGGGACGAACGGCGCGAGCAGCGCCGCCAGTTCCTCGTGCACCCGCGCCTTGAGCAGCGTGCCCTCGGGCGTGTGCTCCTCGGAGAGCACCTCGCCCTCGGCGTGCGCACGGGAGACGAGACCGCCGTGCGTGTACGGCACGAGCGCCTCGATCTCGACCTGCGGCCGCGGCAGTTCGGCGTCGATCAGCGCGAGCAGCCGGTCCATGCCCTCACCCGTGCGGGCGGAGACCGCGATGGCATGCTTCTCCATGCGCAGCAGGCGCTGCAGCACCAGCGGATCGGCCGCGTCCGCCTTGTTGACGACCACGATCTCGGGCACGTTCACCGCGCCGACGTCGCGGAACACCTCGCGCACGGCGGCCAGCTGCTCCTCCGGGGCCGGGTGCGAGCCGTCGACCACGTGGAGGATCAGGTCGGAGTCGCCGACCTCCTCCATGGTGGAGCGGAACGCCTCGACCAGGTGGTGCGGCAGGTGCCGGACGAAGCCGACGGTGTCGGCCAGGGTGTAGACCCGGCCACCGGGCGTCTCGGCCCGGCGGACGGTCGGGTCGAGGGTGGCGAACAGGGCGTTCTCCACCAGCACGCCCGCGCCGGTCAGCCGGTTGAGCAGAGACGACTTGCCGGCGTTGGTGTAACCGGCGATCGCCACCGACGGGATCTTGTTCCGCCGGCGCTCCTGGCGCTTGATGTCGCGGCCGGTCTTCATCTCCGCGATCTCCCGGCGCATCTTCGCCATCTTCTCGCGGATCCGACGCCGGTCGGTCTCGATCTTGGTCTCACCGGGACCACGGGTGGCCATGCCGCCACCGCCGCCGCCACCCATCTGCCGGGAGAGCGACTGACCCCAGCCGCGCAGTCGCGGCAGCATGTACTGCATCTGCGCGAGAGCGACCTGCGCCTTGCCCTCTCGGGACTTGGCGTGCTGGGCGAAGATGTCGAGGATCAGCGCGGTCCGGTCGACCACCTTGACCTTGACGACGTCTTCGAGGGCGATCAGCTGGCCGGGGCTGAGCTCACCGTCACAGACCACCGTGTCCGCACCGGTCTCCAGCACGATGTCGCGCAGTTCGCGCGCCTTGCCGGAGCCGATGAAGGTGGCCGGGTCGGGCTTGTCGCGGCGCTGGATCACGCCGTCGAGCACGAGGGCGCCCGCCGTCTCGGCGAGGGCCGCGAGCTCCGCCAGGGAGTTCTCCGCGTCCTGCACCGTCCCGGAGGTCCACACGCCGACCAGCACCACGCGCTCCAGGCGCAGCTGCCGGTACTCGACCTCGGTGACGTCCTCGAGCTCGGTGGAGAGGCCCGCCACGCGGCGCAGCGCGGCCCGCTCGGAGCGGTCGAACTGGTCGCCGTCCCGCTCTCCGTCGATCTCGTGGCTCCAGGCGACGTCCTCTTCCATCAGGGCATCGGCCCGAAGGCTCTCGGTGCGGTTCGTCTCCGCGAAGCTCTGCTCGTCCTGGGAAGGGGATGAAGAGGAGGTCATTGGATCCTTACGTCGATCGGAAAGGGGTTACGTCGATCACAACGGGTGACGGGCGGGAAAGATTCCCCGGCCGTCCGGCCGCGTCGCCGACCCGAAGATGGTGACACGGCCGGACAGGACGCGTCATCCCGGTTTCGCGGCGGTGACGGGCGCACTGCGCCAGTCCGGGTGCCCGGGCATGGCGGGGGTCTTCTTGCCGTACAGCCAGGCCCGGAAGAAGGCGGTGAGGTCGCGCCCGGCGATCTCGCCGGCGAGCCGGACGAAGTCGTCCGTACCGGCCGTGGCGTCCTTGTGGTCGACGACCCAGCGCCGCTCCAGCTCCTCGAAGGCGTCCTTGCCGATCTCCTGGCGCAGGGCGTAAAGGACCAATGCGCTGCCGTCGTACACCACCGGCCGGAAGAGGCTGATCTTCTCGCCGGGCGACGGCGGCTCGGGCGCGGCCGGCGGGCCTCCGGCGGAGCGCCAGCGGTCGGAGGCGGCGTACGCGGCCTTCATGCGCCGCTCCAGCGACTGTCCGGCCTTCTCGTCGGCGTACAGGGCCTCGTACCAGCTGGCGTGTCCCTCGTTGAGCCACAGGTCGGACCAGCGGCGCGGGGTGACGCTGTCGCCGAACCACTGGTGGGCCAGCTCGTGGACCATGATCGCCTCGACCAGCCAGGCGGGGAAGCGCGCGTCGGTGAAGAGCCGCCGCTCGAAGAGCGAGAGGGTCTGGGTCTCCAGCTCGAAGCCGGTCTCGGCGTCGGCGACGAGCACCCCGTAGTTCTCGAAGGGATACCGGCCGACCTTGGCCTCCATCCAGGCCATCTGCTCCGGGGTCTTGCGCAGCCAGGGCTCGAGGAGCTTCTCGTCGTCGGCGGGCACCACGTCCCGGACCGGCAGGTCGTGCGGTCCGGTGCGGTGCACCACCTTGGAGCGGCCGATGGACACCTGGGCGAGCTCGGTGGCCATGGGGTGGGCGGTGCGGTACGTCCAGGTGGTGGTGCCGCCCTGCTCGGTGCGGTCGACGGGCTGGCCGTTGGCCACGGCGGTGAGGTCGCTGGGGGCCGTGACGCGGAAGGTGAAGTACGCCTTGTCGGCGGGGTGGTCGTTGGACGGGAAGACCCGGTGGGCGGCGTCGGCCTGGTTGGCCATGGCCAGGCCGTCCGAGGTGCGCACCCAGCCGCCGGCCTCGGCGGGGCCCGACGGGTCGCTGGTGTGGGTGACCGTGATCCGCAGCCTGTCCCCGGCGTCGATCCGGTCCTCCGGCGTGATCACCAGGTCCTCGCCGGAGGTCGTGTACGCGGCGGGCTCGCCGTTGACCCGGACCGCGCCGACCGTGCCGTGGGTGAAGTCGAGGTTGAGGTGGCCGAGGTCCTCGGTGGCGACGGCCTCGATTCCGGTGACCGCCTTCAGGGGTTCGGTGTTCCGGCCCGGGTAGGTGAGGTCGAGGTCGTAGGCGAGGACGTCGTAGCCGGGGTTGCCGAGGTGCGGGAAGAGCGGGTCGCCGATGCCGAGCGCGCCGGGCGCGGGCAGCGCGGCGGCGACCAGGCCGGCGGAGGCGGCGGCGAGGACGGCGGCCCGCAGCAGCCGGCGGCGGCGCACGGAGGGTCGGGGGGTGAGCAGCATGGGCTACCGCTACCAGGGCGCCGGCCGCCGCCGGGGGCGGCGCGCGCACCCGCCACCCGAAGGAGGTCAGCGCACGGTGGAGCAGGCCGGGTGGCGCACGCGGCTGACGTCGTAGACGCCGGCGACGTCGCGCATGGCGCGCATCAGGGCGGGCAGCCCGGCGGCGTCGGGCAGCTGGAGGGTGTACGTGTGGCGGACCCGCTGCTCGGTGGGCGGCTCGACGGTGGCGGAGACGACGGCCGCGCCGGCGGTGGCGATGGCCTCGGTGAGGTCGGCGAGCAGCCGGGGCCGGCCGAAGGACTCGGCGACGAGGGTGACCCGGCAGGCGGCGGTGTCGCCCCAGCTGACCGGGATCGGGGTGCGGCCGAGGGTCTTCATACGGTCGGCGCCGGGGCATTCGTCACGGTGGACGGTGACGGCGCCGCCGCGGACCCGGAAGCCGGTGATCGCGTCGGGCGGTACGGGGGTGCAGCAGCCGGCCAGCCGGACCTGTGCGCCCGGCAGGTCGACGACGGCGCCGACGGCCCTGGCACGGTCGGCGGTGACGGCGGAGGGCGGCCGGGGAGTGACGGCGGGGGCCTTGGCGGGCTCCGGGTGGGCCTGGAGCCAGGCGGTGATCGCGAGCCGGGCGGCGGGGGTGCGGGCGTGTTCCAGCCAGTCCGGGGATGGGCCCGAGGCGGAGTCCTGGGCGAGCAGCAGCTGGACGGTGTCCCCGTCGCCGAGGACGGTGCTCAGGGTGGCCAGCCGGCCGTTGACGCGGGCGCCGATGCAGGTGTGGGCGGCCTCGCCGTGCTGGGCGTAGGCGGCGTCGACGCAGGTGGCGCCGGCGGGCAGGCCGAGGGTGCCGCCGTCGGGCCGGAACACGGTGATCTCGCGGTCCTCGGCCAGGTGGTCGCGGAGCGAGGTCCAGAAGGTGTCGGGGTCGGGCGTGGAGCGCTGCCAGTCGAGGAGCCGGGCGAGCCAGCCGGGGCGGGTGGGGTCGGCGCGCTCGCCGTCCTCGGCGGGTTCGGCGTCCGCGGTCGTCGTGGCGTCGGCGGTCGCGTAGGGGCTGCCGAGGGCGACGACACCGGCCTCGGCGACCTTGTGCATCCGGTGGGTGCGGATGAGGACTTCGGCGACGGCGCCGTCGGGTCCGGCGACGGCGGTGTGCAGCGACTGGTACAGGTTGAACTTGGGGGCCGCGATGAAGTCCTTGAACTCGGAGATCAACGGCGTGAAGCAGGTGTGGAGTTCGCCGAGCACGGCGTAGCAGTCGGCGTCCTCGCCGACCAGGACGAGCAGCCGGCCGAAGTCGGTGCCGCGCAGTTCGCCGCGCTTGAGGCGGACCCGATGGACGGAGACGAAGTGCCGGGGCCTGACCAGGACTTCGGCGGTGACCCCGGCCTCCCTCAGCACGGTGGTGACCTGGTCGGCGGTGGTGGCGAGGGCGTCGCAGGCGCGGCTGTTGTCGGCGATGAGGGCGCGGGTGGCCTCGTACTCCTCGGGGTGGAGGATGGCGAAGACCAGGTCCTCCAGTTCGGTCTTGAGCGCCTGGACGCCGAGCCGCTCGGCGAGCGGGATGAGGACGTCGCGGGTGACCTTGGCGATGCGGGCCTGCTTCTCGGGGCGCATCACGCCGAGGGTGCGCATGTTGTGCAGGCGGTCGGCGAGTTTGATCGACATCACGCGGACGTCGTTGCCGGTGGCGACGAGCATCTTGCGGAAGGTCTCGGGCTCGGCGGCGGCCCCGTAGTCGACCTTCTCCAGCTTGGTGACGCCGTCGACGAGATAGCAGACCTCGTCGCCGAACTCCTCGCGGACCTGATCCAGCGTCACATCCGTGTCTTCGACGGTGTCGTGGAGCAGGGCGGCGGTCAACGTGGTGGTCTCCGCGCCGAGTTCGGCGAGGATCAGGGTGACGGCGAGCGGGTGCGTGATGTACGGCTCGCCGCTCTTGCGGAACTGGCCGCGGTGCGAGATCTCGGCGAGCACGTACGCCCGGTGGAGCACGGCCAGGTCGGCGTCGGGATGGTGGGCGCGGTGGGCCTCGGCGACGTGCCCGATGGCGTCCGGCAGCCGGTCCCGGGCGGCGGGTCCGAGCAGTGCGGCACGGCCCAGCCTGCGGAGGTCGAGCCGCGGGCGGGCGCGGCGGCGGCTGGGGGCGTCAGGGTTGGTGGCCTCTGCGCTCATGGGGCACCTCCGGCGGCGTCGACCGGCGGTGGGCGGGCAGGGTGTGCCCGTGGGGCCGGTGCTTGATGCTACCGACCCCACCACGTGGCGCAGTCCCGCTCTCGCCGAGCGTGAAACGGATCACCCATTCGAGGGATGGAGCGCGGGGGCGCCGTTTGTTTCCTGTGCGATTCGGAGGCGCGGGCGCCCGAGCGCTCAGGGCCCGGGCCGCGGTGCGCCTGTGGGCTCAGGCCCGGGCGCCGAGCCAGGACGGGTCGACGACGCCCTCGGCGACGATCACCGCGGGGCCGGTCATGTCGACCCGGCCGTCGGGGTGTTCGGTGATGGTCAGCGACCCGCCGAGCACGTCGACGGTGTACGTGACGGGCGTCCCGGTCTCCGCGGGGTCGACGCCGTCCCGGCGGGCGGCGGCAACGGCCACGGCGCACGCGCCGGTCCCGCAGGAGCGGGTCTCGGCGGCGCCGCGCTCGTGGACCCGCATGGCGACATGGCGGGGGCCGCGGTCGACGACGAACTCGATGTTCACACCGTCCGGGTAGACGGAGGCGGGCTCGTACGGGGGCTCCTCGCGCAGCTCTCCGGCGTGGTCGAGGGAGTCGACGAACGCGACGGCGTGCGGGTTGCCCATGTTCACGTTGCGGGCGGGCCAGCTGCGGCCGTCGACGGTGACGGTGGCGCTCTCCTCGGGGAGCACGGCGCGCCCCATGGCGACGGTGACGGAGCCGTCCTTGTCGAGGTGGATGCGCTTGACGCCGGAGCGGGTGGCGACGGCGACCTCGCCGGCGGCGACATGGCCGGCGTGCTCGAGGTAGCGGGCGAAGACGCGGATCCCGTTGCCGCACATCTCGGCGACGGAGCCGTCCGCGTTGCGGTAGTCCATGAACCACTCGGCGTCGCCGGCCTGGTCCTTGGCCTCGGGGTGGGCCGCGCTGCGCACCACGTGCAGCAGTCCGTCGCCGCCGATGCCGGCCCGGCGGTCGCAGAGCCGGGCGACGTCCGCGGCGTCGAGCGACACGGCGTTGTCCGGGTCGGGGACGATCACGAAGTCGTTCTCGGTGCCGTGTCCCTTGAGGAAGGCGAGCGGGGCGTTCTGGGTGCTGGTCACGTGATCCATCGTACGGGTGAGGTACGACGCCCGGCCGGACGCGTGCGCTCACCGCAGCCTGGCCACCTGCGTGCGCTCAGCGCAGCCGGGCCACCCGCCACACCGCCAGGGCCACCAGGACGACGCTGATGCCCACGTACAGGGCGAGGACCCGCCAGTCGGGGCGCTCGCCGGAGCCGCGGGCGGGCAGGCCGGGCCAGGTGTGGCCGACCTTCCGGGCGGCCATCATGCCCCAGCCGGCGGCGCAGCAGCTGATGAGCAGGCCGAGCATGGCGACGACCGGGCCGCCCTCGCCGGAGCCGAAGGCCAGCGGGAAGGCGAACATCAGGGAGCCGAGTGCGGCGAGCCCGACGATGGGGGCGAGCTGCCAGATCCGCAGACGGCGCTGGGGGCGGATCTCGACCTCGACCTCGTCGGGGGCCTCGACCGCGGAGCCCTCCGCGTCGTCCGGGCCGTCCGGGCTCAGGCCCGGTGCGTCGGCGTCACGGGCACCGCCGCGGATCGCGCCCAGGGCGCCCTCCCGGGCGTCCTGTGCCTCGTCCTGTTCTCTGTCGCGAGGGCCGGCCTCCATCGCCACGCGCCCTCCCAACTCGGACTCCACTTGGTCGATCGATGCTCGATGATGGCACGCCCCGGACCCCCGAATTGACGGGCAGTGCGTCCCGATGCCATCACGTGATCAGGCTGTAACCGCTCGTTCGACCAACGTCAGCGCCCGGTGCGGGAGTTCCCCGCGGTCCTCGGCCGCGCCGCTGAGCCAGTGCACGCGCGTGTCGCGGCGGAACCAGGAGTCCTGACGGCGCGCGAAGCGCTTGGTGGCGCGTACGGTCTCGGCGCGCGCCTCCTCCTCGGTGCACTCCCCCGCGAGCGCCGCGAGGACCTGCTGGTAGCCGAGGGCGCGGGAGGCGGTGCGCCCCTCGCGCAGTCCGGCGGCCTCCAGGGCGCGCACCTCGTCGACGAGCCCGGCCTCCCACATCCGGTCGACGCGCACGGTGATCCGCTCGTCGAGCTCGGGGCGGCCGACGTCGACGCCGATCTGCACGGTGTCGTAGACCGAGTCGGGGCCCGGCAGGTTGGCCGTGAACGGCTTGCCGGTGATCTCGATGACCTCCAGGGCGCGGACGATCCGGCGGCCGTTGCTCGGCAGGATCGCGCGGGCGGCCTCGGGGTCGGCGGCGGCCAGCCGGGCGTGCAGCACACCCGGGCCGCACTCCTCCAGCTCGGCCTCCAGACGGGCGCGGACGGCCGGGTCGGTGCCGGGGAACTCCAGGGCGTCGATGGCGCCGCGCACGTACAGGCCGGAGCCGCCGACCAGGACCGGGGTGCGCCCGGCGGCGAGCAGCCGGTCGATCTCGGCGCGGGCGAGCCGCTGGTACTCGGCGACGCTGGCGGCCTCGGTGACGTCCCAGATGTCGAGGAGGTGGTGCGGGATTCCGCCGCGTTCCTCCTCGGTCAGTTTGGCGGTACCGATGTCCATCCCGCGGTAGAGCTGCATGGAGTCCGCGTTGACGACCTCGCCGCCGAGCTGCCGGGCGAGGTGGACGCCCAGATCGGACTTGCCGGCCGCGGTGGGGCCGACGACGGCGATGACCCGCGGGGCGGGAGCTGCGCTTCTCACCGCCCCAGTCTCCCAAACCTCCGACGTCGCATTCTCCGCCCGCACGAGTACGCTGTGTATTCAGCACGATTTGGGCGTTTTCGATACCGAGGACGGTGACCCGATGGGCTTCATGGACTCGCTGAAGGCCAAGCTCGGCCCGGCTCAGGACAAGGTGTCCGACCTGGCCAAGAAGCACGAGAAGAAGATCGACGAGAACCTCGACAAGGCCGCCCGGATGGTCGACGAGAAGACCAAGGGCAAGTACAGCACCAAGATCCACTCCGGTACGGGCAAGGCCAAGGGCACCGTCGGTCGGATCGCCCACAAGGAGCGCGATGGCGACGACAACCCGCCACCGGCCTCCTAGCCGCGGCTCCGGGCCGTGTCAGCTCCAGGCCGGTCCGGGCCCAGGCGGCCTCAGCTCCAGGCCGCCACGAAGTAGCCCACGCCGTACGGCGCGTCCTCGTGGAGCAGCCGGCCGTCCAGGCCCGCGCCCTCGGCCGCGCCGGCGAGCACCTGCCAGGGCGCGCGGCCGGCCGCCTGCAGCTCCCGCGCCAGGTCCACGTCCAGGCCGAGCAGCGCCGCGGTGTCCGCGGCGGCGAGCGCCCCGGCCACGACCGCGTCGAAGGGCGCCGCGCGGTCGTCCAGGTAGCCGGGGGCCTTGAGCGTGCGGCAGGCGCTGCCGTCGCCCATCACCAGGAGCGCCACCCGCTCGGCGGAGCCGGCCAGCTCCCGGCCGTCGGCGGCGCAGGACGCGGCGTCGCGCCGCTCGCCCACGCCCAGACCGGTCAGGGGCGCGGCGGCCCACTGCTCCCGGTCGAGCAGCCAGCCCGCGACGGCCAGGGAGGCGGGCAGTTCTCGCTCCGCCCGCGGACCCTCGCCGAGCCGTACGGAGAGGTCGACGCCGAAGCCCGCGAAGGAGCCGGCCGACCCCTGCGGGAACGCGGTCCGCTCCGCGCCGCCGGCCGGCCCGACCACGTACAGCCGGTCGGGGCGGGACGCGGCGAGCACGCCGACGGCGTCCGCGCAGGCGGTCCGGGCGGCGTCCAGCTCGGGTGCGGCCCCGGACGCGACCTCGGGGACGAGCAGGGGCGGGCAGGGGCACACGGCGGCGGCGACAAGCATGATCCGCAGCCTACTGCGCGAGAGCGGCCCCGGCCGGGCTGGCCGGGGCCACTCAGGACGTACCGGTCAGTGGCTGCCGCAGGCGGGCGCGGAGGCGGCCGGGAGCGGCTCGGGGACGCCGATCTTCGGCAGGCCGAGCAGCACGCCGGCGGGCTTCGCCGCGGCGGCCTCGGTGCGCTTCTGCCAGGCGTCGCCGGCGCGGGTGCGGCGGACCGCGACGACCTGGCCCTCGGCCAGCAGGTGGTGCGGGGCCGCGTAGGTGATCTCGACGGTCACCACGTCGCCGGGGCGCACCTCCTCGTCCGGCTTGGTGAAGTGGACCAGGCGGTTGTCGGGGGCGCGGCCGGAGAGGCGGTGGGTGGCGCCGTCCTTGCGGCCCTCGCCCTCGGCGACCATGACCTCCAGCGTGCGGCCGACCTGCTTCTTGTTCTCGTCCCAGGAGATCTCCTCCTGGAGGGCGACCAGGCGCTCGTAGCGGGCCTGCACGACCTCCTTCGGGACCTGGTTCTCCATCTCGGCGGCCGGGGTGCCGGGGCGCTTGGAGTACTGGAAGGTGAAGGCGTTCGCGAAGCGGGCCTCGCGGACCACGTGCATGGTCTGCTCGAAGTCCTCCTCGGTCTCGCCGGGGAAGCCCACGATGATGTCGGTGGAGATGGCCGCGTGCGGGATGGCGGCGCGGACCTTCTCGATGATCCCGAGGAAGCGCTCCTGCCGGTACGAGCGGCGCATCGCCTTGAGGACCGGGTCGGAGCCGGACTGCAGCGGCATGTGCAGCTGCGGCATCACGTTCGGGGTCTCGGCCATGGCCGCGATCACGTCGTCGGTGAAGTCGCGGGGGTGCGGGGAGGTGAAGCGGACGCGCTCCAGGCCCTCGATGTCGCCGCAGGCGCGCAGCAGCTTGCTGAAGGCCTCGCGGTCGCCGAGGTCGGAGCCGTAGGCGTTGACGTTCTGGCCGAGCAGGGTGATCTCGGAGACGCCCTCGCCGACCAGCGCCTCGATCTCGGCGAGGATGTCGCCGGGACGGCGGTCCTCCTCCTTGCCGCGCAGCGCCGGGACGATACAGAAGGTGCAGGTGTTGTTGCAGCCCACGGAGATGGAGACCCAGGCCGCGTAGGCGGACTCGCGGCGGGTCGGCAGCGTGGAGGGGAACGCCTCGAGCGACTCGGCGATCTCGACCTGCGCCTCCTCCTGGACGCGGGCGCGCTCCAGGAGCACCGGCAGCTTGCCGATGTTGTGGGTGCCGAAGACCACGTCGACCCAGGGGGCCCGCTTGACGATGGTGTCGCGGTCCTTCTGCGCCAGGCAGCCGCCGACGGCGATCTGCATGCCGGGGCGGGCGGCCTTCTTCGGCGCGAGGTGGCCGAGGTTGCCGTACAGCTTGTTGTCGGCGTTCTCGCGGACGGCGCACGTGTTGAAGACCACGACGTCGGCCTCGCCGTCGGCGCCCTCGGGGGCGCGGACGTAGCCGGCGTCCTCAAGCAGACCGGAGAGCCGCTCGGAGTCGTGGACGTTCATCTGGCACCCGTAGGTGCGGATCTCGTAACTCTTGGTGCCGTGAACGTTCACTGCCGGGCTCCGGTCGCTGCTGAGGGTCATGGCTCAAGGGTAGGTGGTCCCGGCGGCTGCCAGACCCGAGGTTCGGCGCCCCGGGCGGCATGAGCAGGCCGGCCACCTCACCGCTCGCGCCCACCTGCCGCCGCCCCGGGCGATCGCCGAGGAACCCGGACCGGCGGGTTGCGCCGGGACTCGGCCAAGCGTGACGCATGCCACTGAGCGGGCTCGGTCCGGTCTGGCCGTCACCGGGAGTGAGATGGCAGGATCGCGGCATGTCCCGCGCACTGTCCCGTTTCGCCCGCCGTCGTGCCGTCCAGGTGTCGGCGGTGCTCGCGGTGGTGTGCGGGCTGCTCGCGTGGTGGCTGCTGCCGCCGGGCAGCCCCGAGCCCAGCGGGCGGGTCACGTTCAGTACGGGCGTGCCCTCGGGTGTGTACCAGCGGTACGGGAAGCTGCTCCAGGGGGCGCTGGCCCGGGATCTGCCGGACGTGTCGATAACGCTGCGCGACAGTGAGGGCTCGCAGCAGAACCTCGCGCGGCTCGCCGCCGGCGAGGCCGACTTCACCATCGCGACGGCGGACGCCGTGGCGCAGTACCAGCACGCCGGGCTGCCCGGCACGAACCGCCTGCGCGGGCTCGCCCGGCTCTACGACGACTACGTCCAGCTGGTCGTGCCGAAGTCGTCGAAGGTGACGTCCGTGGCGGATCTGAAGGGGCTGCGGGTCGGGGTCGGGCAGGAGGGCTCCGGTGTCCGGCTGATCGCCGACCGGGTGCTGTCGGCGGGCGGGCTGCGTCCGGACCGGGACGTCCGGCCGGTCTCGGCCGGCATCGACACCATGCCCGGGCTCCTGGAGCGCGGCGAACTCGACGCCTTCTTCTGGTCGGGCGGTCTGCCCACCCAGGCCGTGCAGGAGCTGTCCGAGCGGCATCCGGTGCGGCTGGTGCCGCTGGCCGCCCGGCTGATCGCCGCGCTGCACGACGAGGGGGGCGCGGCCACCCGGTACTACCGCTCGGCGCTGATCCCGGCGGACGCCTACGCCCGCGCGCAGGAAGGTCCGGTGGAGACGCTGGCGGTGACGAACCTGCTGGTCACCACGGATCTCACGGACCCGGCGATGGCGGAGGGCCTCACCCGGACGGTGATCAGGAGCCGCGACCGGATCGGCAGCCAGGTCCACCCGGCGCAGCTCGTGGACCTGCGGACGGCCATCTACACCGACCCGCTGCCGCTGCACGAGGGCGCGAAGAACTACTACCGGTCCGTGAAGCCCTGATCCACGGGCGGCGCGGTGCGCGGGACCGTGACGGTCACCCGTAGCCCGTGCGGCTCGTTGTGCGCGTACGCGATGGTGCCGCCGCCCGGCGCGAGCAGGGCGCGGGTGATGGACAGGCCGAGGCCGGAGCCCTTGACGTTCTGGTGCCGGCCGCTGCGCCAGAAGCGGTCCCCGACGCGGGTGAGCTCCTCGTCGGTCAGGCCCGGTCCCCGGTCGCTGACGACGACGGTCGTGACCGCGCCCTCGGCGGCGGTGCGGACCGTGGCCTCCTCCCCGCGCGGGGTGAACTTCAGGGCGTTGTCGATCACCGCGTCCAGCGCGCTGGACAGCGCCACCGGGTCGGCCCAGGCCGTCACCGCGCCGCCCTGGAGGACCAGCCGGACGCCCTTCTCGTCGGCCAGCGGCCGCCAGGCCGCCACCCGCTCGGCGGCCAGTTCGCCGATGTCGGTGATCCGCAGGTCGGCGGCGACGTGTTCGGCCAGCGCCAGGTCGAGCAGGTCGTCGAGGACCTGCGCGAGCCGCTTGCCCTCGGTGCGGACGGAGGCGATCTCCTCGTTGCCCTCGGGCAGTTCCAGGGCCAGCAGCTCGATCCGCAGCAGCAGCGCGGCGAGCGGGTTGCGCAACTGGTGGGAGGCGTCGGCGACGAAGGCCCGCTGCTGCTCCAGGACGTCCTCGACGTTGTCGGCCATCTCGTTGAACGACTTGGCGAGGCGCCGCAGTTCGGGCGGTCCGCCGGCGGCGGCGACCCGCGAGTTCAGCCTGCCGGTGGCGATGTCGTGGGTGGCCGCGTCCAGCACCCGTACCGGCCGCAGCACCCAGCCGGTGAGCCGGAAGGCCGCGCCGACGGCGACCAGCATGGCCGCCACCTCGCCGGCCGCGATCAGCAGCCAGCCGTGCAGGATCCGCGAACGCAGCTGCCCGGTGGGCGAGTCGGTGACGACGACGGCGATGACGTCGCCGTCCCGGACGACGGGTGAGGCGATGGAGAGCCGGGCCTGCGACTGCCAGGGCCAAACCTGCGGCGGGTCGTGGCTGCGGCGGCCGAGCAGCGCCTCCTGGAAGGCGCGCCGGCCCTCCCCCTCGGCCGGGACGGACCAGCCCTCCGGGGCCACCGCCATGGCGCGGTTGTCGCGGTAGAAAACGCCGGCCCGGATGTCGTACACGTCGTGGTAGCTGCTCAACTCGCCGATGAGCGTGGCGCGTCGCTCGTCGATGCCGGGGTCGTCCCCGGTCACGAACTGGGCCAGCGCGGCGAACCGTGCCCCGTCGTCGAGCCGGTCGACGACCACCCGCTGCTGCTCGGCCGCGGCCAGGCTGCCGGCCAGCGGGAAGCCGAGGGCCAGCAGCACACCGGCCATGAGCACGATGAGCAGCGGAAGAAGACGGGTGCGCACGGAGGACTACGCGGCCGGCACGACGAGTCGGTAGCCGACACCCCGCACGGTCTCGATCAGGGCGGGCATCCGCAGCTTGGACCGCAGGGAGGCGACGTGCACCTCCAGGGTGCGGCCGGTCCCCTCCCAGCTGGTGCGCCAGACCTCGCTGATGATCTGCTCCCGGCGGAAGACCACACCGGGCCGCTGGGCGAGCAGCGCGAGCAGGTCGAACTCCTTGCGGGTGAGCGGCACCGGAGCGCCGTCGACGCTGACCCGGCGGGTGGGCAGCTCGATGGTGACCGCGCCCAGGCGCAGCGCGGTCTCCTCGCCGGCCGGCCCGCCGTCGTCGCCGCCGGAGGAGCGCCGGCTGACCGCGTGGATACGGGCCAGCAGCTCACCGGTGTCGTACGGCTTCACCACGTAGTCGTCGGCGCCCAGGTTGAGCCCGTGTATGCGGGAGCGGACGTCCGAGCGGGCGGTCACCATGATCACGGGGGTGGCGGTGAGCTTCCGGATCTTGCCGCAGACCTGATAGCCGTCCTGGTCCGGCAGGCCCAGGTCGAGCAGGATCACCCCGAAGGAGGGCCGCTCGCCGTGCGTGGCGGGCAGTACCGCCTGCAGCGCCTCCTCGCCGTTGCGCGCATGGGTCACGGAGAACCCGTGCCGGGCGAGCACCGCGGACAGGGCGGCGGCAACGTGATCGTCGTCCTCGACGAGCAGCAGTCTCATGGCCCCCCTCCGGTGGCAAGGCAGTGGTCGGTGATCAGCATCGGTGATCAACATCGTCGATCACCGGTCGGTGATCAGAGGTCCATGATCAGCGGTCGATGATCAGGAAGTGCATCGCTGGATGCATACCTATGTATCAGGCATGAACGCCGATCGTCGGTGCCACAGTCAAGTGTCCCCCTGTCAACCCCGTGTTTCTGTTATCCACCCGGTACGCCGCAGCCCGTGCGGTTCACGCAGTGTGTCCGGTTGCGGCCGGATCGTTATGCTCAATTTCCGCTCAGATGTGATGACGCTCATCCCACCGGGTCTCTAGTGTCCTCCCCAACCGAGGAGGACGGAGCAAAAAGCCGATGAGCGGAGTGTCAGTGACGAAGGGTTCGGCGGACGCCGCGCCGGCGGCCGACGATCTGGTCGTACTGTCCGACGTGAACAAGCACTTCGGCGCGCTGCATGTGCTCCAGGACATCGACCTGACCATCGCCCGTGGCGAGGTCGTGGTCGTGATCGGGCCCTCCGGGTCCGGCAAGTCCACGCTGTGCCGCACCATCAACCGCCTGGAGACCATCGACTCCGGTGCCATCACGATCGACGGAAAGCCGCTGCCCCAGGAGGGCAAGGAGCTGGCCCGGCTGCGTGCCGACGTCGGCATGGTGTTCCAGTCGTTCAACCTGTTCGCGCACAAGACGGTGCTCGAGAACGTGATGCTGGGTCAGGTCAAGGTTCGCAAGGCCGACAAGAAGGCCGCCGAGACCAAGGCCCGCGCCCTGCTCGACCGGGTGGGCGTCGGTACCCAGGCGGACAAGTACCCGGCGCAGCTTTCCGGCGGACAGCAGCAACGCGTCGCGATCGCACGGGCGTTGGCGATGGACCCGAAGGTCATGCTGTTCGACGAGCCGACCTCGGCCCTCGACCCCGAGATGATCAACGAGGTGCTCGAGGTGATGCAGCAGCTGGCGCGCGACGGGATGACGATGGTCGTCGTCACCCACGAGATGGGCTTCGCCCGCTCCGCCGCCAACCGCGTCGTGTTCATGGCCGACGGCAAGATCGTCGAGCAGGCGACGCCGGACGAGTTCTTCAGCAACCCGCGCAGCGACCGGGCCAAGGACTTCCTGTCGAAGATCCTGCACCACTGACGACGGTCCCCGAGAATGACCAACGACCTACGACACAAGGGATGTTCACCATGAAGCTCCGCAAGACCGCGGCCGTCGCCGCCGTCGCCGTGCTCGCGCTCACCGCGACCGCCTGTGGTGGCAAGGAAGGTTCGGCCGGCGACAAGCCGACCAACGTCAAGCCGGGCGAGTCGGGCGCCCCGCAGCTGCCGACCTACACGGTCGCCAAGGACGTGAAGATCGACTCGGCCGTCCTCAAGGAGGCCCAGAAGCGCGGCAAGCTGATCATCGGCTCCAAGGCCGACCAGCCGTACCTCGGCTTCGAGGACCAGGCCACCAAGAAGCGCTCGGGCTTCGACATCGAGCTCGCCAAGATGATCGCCGCCGACCTGGGCTTCTCCGAGGACCAGATCGAGTGGAAGACCGTCGACTCCAAGCTCCGTGAGACCGCGATCTCCACGGGCCAGGTCGACTACTACGTCGGCACCTACACGATCAACGACAAGCGCAAGGCGCAGGTCGGCTTCGCGGGCCCGTACTACAAGGCCGGCGCCGACCTCCTGGTCCGCAAGGACGAGACCGCGATCACCGGCCCGGAGACCCTGAAGGGCAAGAAGGTCTGCTCCATCACGGGCTCCACCCCGCTGCAGGAGATCAAGAAGCCGCAGTACGGCGCCCAGACCACCGAGCTGGCGAAGTACTCGGACTGCGTGCAGCAGCTGCTGACCAAGCAGGTCGACGCGGTCACCACCGACGACGCGATCCTCAAGGGCTACGCCGCCGCCAACGCCGGCAAGCTGAAGGTCGTCGGCAAGCCGTTCACCGAGGAGCCCTACGGCGTCGGCATGAACAAGGACGACAAGGCGCTCCGCGACGCGATCAGCACCTCGCTGGAGAACCACGTCAAGGACGGCACGTACAAGAAGATCTACGAGGCGACCCTGGGTCTGTCCGGCTCTTCCTACGTCGAGCCGCCGGCGCTCGTCCGCTACTGATCACCGCCCTTCCGTGGAGCGCCCCGTACGACGGTACGGGGCGCCCCTCCCCCTGCCCGCAAGCGTTGCCCGTAGGCCGCTGACCGTCGACGCGGAGTCCTCATGAACGTACTGCTCGACCATTTCCCGGAGTTCGTCGACGGGTTCATAGGAACCGTGTCGATCACGGCCGTCAGTACGGTCATCGCACTGGTCCTCGGCGTCGTCGTGGCCGGTTTCCGGGTCTCGCCCGTCCCGCCGCTGCGCTGGTTCGGCACCGCGTGGGTGACGCTGCTGCGCAACACCCCGCTGACGCTGCTCTTCCTGGTGGCGATGTTCGTCGTCCCGGAGATCCTCTTCCCGGGCATGAGCGCGTTCGTGCTCGGCTCGCTCGCGCTCGGCTTCTACACCTCCTCGTTCATCTGCGAGGCGGTCCGCTCCGGCATCAACACGGTGCCGCTCGGGCAGGCCGAGGCCGCCCGCTCGCTCGGTATGACGTTCTCGCAGACGCTGCGCCTGATCGTGCTGCCCCAGGCGACCCGGACCGTGCTGCCGCCGCTGAGCTCGATCCTCATCGCGCTCACCAAGAACTCGGCCATCGCGGGTGCGTTCAGCGTCGCCGAACTCTTCGGCTGGCAGACGCTGATGAGCGAGCAGGGCTACGCGATCGCCCCGATCTTCCTCTGGGTGGCCGCCGCCTACCTGGTCATCACCTTCACCATCAGCGGCGTGTTCCGCCTGCTGGAGCGCCGCATGGAGGTCGCCCGATGAGCGCCAGCGTTCTCTACGACGCACCCGGCCCCAAGGCCCGGGTCCGCAACCGCATCTTCGCCGTGGCCGGCTCCGGCATCATCCTCGCGCTGATCGCCGTCAGCATCATGCGCCTGGAGGAGAAGGGCCATCTCGCCTACGAGATGTGGGACATCTTCAACTACGCGGGCATCCGGCAGAACATCGCCGACGCCATCCTCGCGACGCTGAAGGCGTTCGGCATCGCCGCGGTCGGCTCGCTGGTGCTCGGCGTGCTGCTGTGCGTCGGCCGGCTCTCCGACCACAGGGCGATCAGCTGGCTGGCCACCGGCTTCATCGAGCTGTTCCGCTCGATCCCGCTGCTCATCACGATCTACGCGGTGTGGGTCGGCTTCCTCACCGACTACTCGATGTGGGCGCTGGCCATCGGCCTGTCGATCTACAACGGCTGTGTGCAGGCCGAGGTGCTGCGCGCCGGTATCAACTCCGTGCCCAAGGGGCAGCGCGAGGCGGCGTACGCGCTCGGCATGAGCAAGACGCAGGTGATGACCCACGTCCTGATGCCGCAGGCGATCCGGGCCATGCTGCCGACGATCATCAGCCAGCTGGTGGTGACCCTCAAGGACACCTCGCTCGGCTTCATCATCCTGTACCCCGAGCTGCTCCAGACCGCGCGTCTGATCGCCTCCAACACGCAGGTCAACGGCCAGTACCCGTACGTCTCGACGATCGTGGTCATCGGCACCATCTACATCGCGATGTGCCTGGCGCTGTCGGGCCTGGCGACGTGGATCGAGAAGCGGGGACGGCGGGCGAAGACCGGGATCAAGTCGCCGGAGGGCGACACCACCGTGGTGACCGCCGATGCCACGCAGGCCGTCCTCAACACCCCGGTCATCGGCGGTGCCGATGCGGGCACCGGGGGCGGCGGCGCCGGGAACTGACAGCATGTGACATCATCCGGGGGCAGTGGCGACCGCGCCGCTGCCCCCGTCGCTTGACGCATGCTTCCGCACTCGGTTGCATACGTTCTGTGACCAGACACCGGGCTCGCGCCACTCGCCTTCGTGCATTCCGCCTGACCGTACGGGCTTCTGGAGCAGCGCCGTGGACCCGGTGATCATCGTCGGCGCAGGGGCCGTGGGCCTTGCGCTCTCTCTTTCCCTGGCCGCCCAGGGCGTACCGACCGTCGTCCTCGACGAGGGCGACGGCACGGAGGAGGTACGTCCGGCGCGCACGGTCGTCCTGCGTCCCGACACGGCCGCCCTGGTGGAGCGCCTCGGCTGCGCCACCGTGCGTGACGAAGGGGTCAGGTGGGCCGGCTGGCGCTCTCTGCGACGCAAGCAGCAGATGCGGCGGATCGAGTTCGCCGGGGACGGCGGCCTGCGCGGCCCGCTGCACCTTCCGCAGCACGCCCTCGCGCGCGGGCTGCGCTCCGCGATCGCGGAGCAGGAGCTGGTCCGGCTCGTCACCGGCGCGCGGCTGGACGCGATCGAGCAGGACGGCGGCGGGGTGATCGCGCACACCCGGGAGCCCGGCGCGACCTGGTGGCGCGGCAGCCATCTGGTGGGCTGCGACGGCGCCCGCTCGACGGTGCGCAAGCTGCTCGGCATCCGGTTCCCGGGACGTACGGCGGTGGAGCGGTACGCGGTCGCCGCGCTCCGCACCGAACTGCCGTGGCACGGCGAGGCCCTGTTGCACCGTCAGCCGCCGTGGCGGGGCAGCGGGGAGGAGATCACCGCCCGTCCGCTGCCGGACGGGGTGTGGCGGATCGACTGGCTGCTGCCGCCGCGCGGCGAGCTGGTGACCCCGGAGACCCTGGTGTCGCGGGTCCGGGACACGCTGTCCGGCTGGTGCGACGACGCGACGCCGCTGTACGAGCTCCTCGACACGGGCGTGCACACGCTGCACCACCGGCTGGCCCGGCGCTGGCGGGTGGACCGGGTGTTCCTCGCCGGCGACGCGGCGCATCTGCTGGGCGCGGTCGGCACGCAAGGGGTCGACGAGGGGCTGCGGGACGTGGACAACCTGGCCTGGAAGCTGGCGCTGGCCTGGCACCAGGGCGGTTCGGAGATCCTGCTCGACAGCTACCAGAGCGAGCGGCGCACGGCGGTGGCGTCGCGGCTGCGGGCGGCGGACCAGTCGCTGCCGGTGCTGCGGGGCGGCGGCGGGCTGCGCACGTATCTGCCGGGCAGTGCGCGCGGGCACGACAGTCTGCTGACGGACGGCCATCTGGGGCGCGGCCCTCTCGGGGCGCCCCCCGCGTACCCGCACTCCCCTCTCGCGCCCGAGGGCGCCCTGGAGGGGCGGATCGCGGTCGGCACGGCCGACGGAGCACCGGTGGACGACGTCCGGGTGACGGCGCCGGACGGCACGACGGTACGGCTCAGGGACCGGCTGGGGCACGGGCGACTGCTCGTGGTGCTGGTCGCGCCGGGGACGGCGGTGTGGGACCGGCGGCACTGGCAGTCCGCGGGGGTGATGCCGCAGCTGGCGGCGGCGGTGGACGCGCTGCCGGCGCGGGCGGAACTGCTGGTGACCGAGGCGTACCCGGGGGCCGCGGCGCACAGTGTGCTGCTGGTGCGGCCGGACGGGCATCTGGTCGCGGCGTTCTCGGGGGTACGACCCGAGGGGCTGCACGCGGCGGCGGACGCGGCGCGGGGCGGTCCGGCGCCGGGCCGCCCGGAGGCGTCCGGGCGGGCTCAGGCGCCCGGGCGGGCGCCGCGGGCGCTGGAGGCGGCGAAGGGGGATACGCCGGAGCGGGCGGGGGTGCGGCGGGACAGCGACCGTACGGCGGACGTCAATTGACCGTCGCGGGGACGCGTGGT
Organism: Streptomyces solicamelliae; assembly: GCF_045348655.1. Lineage (NCBI taxonomy): Bacteria > Bacillati > Actinomycetota > Actinomycetes > Kitasatosporales > Streptomycetaceae > Streptomyces > Streptomyces solicamelliae. Next base: position 5,362,409 of record NZ_CP160404.1, on the reverse strand, counting down.
GTACTCCGGACCATGACCGACACCGATGTGCGCCTGTGGCGGAGGGTCCATATGGACCTCGTCCGTTTCGCGGGCTGCGTGTGTCGCCCTTCCTGCTGATTCGCCTCTTCCCTGCGTGCGCGCCCGGCCGTCGGCCGCTGCTGTCGCGCGCGTTCCCGCGAACTCCAGGACGGTCCTCCGTGTCCCAGCGCACCTCCGTGCCCCCGCACGCCTCCGTGTCGCACGGCGTCTCCGTGACGCCGAGCGTCTCCCCCACCGAGCTCCTCGACTTCGTCCGCCGCACGGCCGCGGACTCCGCACTGATCGACTCGCTGCCCCTCGATCCGGAGGGCCGTACCTGGGTGCGGCTGGACGGGCCCGGCGGCAGCGAGGCGTGGCTGATCGGCTGGCCGCCCGGGACGGGCACCGGCTGGCACGACCACGCCGAGTCGCAGGGGGCGTTCGCCACGGCGCGCGGCGCCCTGCGCGAGAACGCCCTCGCGGCGCGGCTGCCGGCGAGCGGCTGGAAGACCCTGGAACTGGCCGAAGGACTCGACCGGGAACGTGAGTTGACGGCAGGTCAGGGCCGTGCGTTCGGACGGCACCATGTGCACGAGGTGTACAACGCGTCCGAGACGGAGCACGCGGTGTCGGTGCACGCGTACCACCCGCCGCTGCCGCTGCTGCGGCGTTTCAGCCGGACGGGCGCGGTGCTCCGGCTGGAGCAGATCGAGCGACCGGAGGACTGGCAGTGACGGGCATCGACGAGCGGCTGGAGCGGGTGCGGGCGGGCCTGGACCGGATCGCACCGCAGGAGGCGTACGAGGCGTACGAGGCGGGTGACGCGCTGCTTGTCGACACCCGGTACGCGGCGCAGCGCGAGCGCGACGGGCTGATCCCCGGCGCCCTGCTCGTCGAGCGCAACGAGCTGGAGTGGCGGCTCGACCCGCTGGGCAGCCACCGCCTCCCGGAGGCGGTGGATCACGACGTACGGGTCGTGGTGTTCTGCAACGAGGGCTTCGCCTCGTCCCTGGCGGCGGAGTCCCTCCAGCGGCTGGGCCTGCACCGCGCGACCGACCTGATCGGCGGCTACCAGGGCTGGCGGGCGGCGGGGCTCCCGGTCCGGCTGCCGCAGGGCACGGCGGACTGAGCCCGCGGGGCCGTACGGAGCGGGGCGCGCCGGACTCGGCGGGTCCGGCCGCGTCCGCCTCACCCGTACGGCTCGTCCAGGCCCTCCGTGTCCTCGCCCTCGGCCTCCAGGGCCTGGCGGACCACCCGCAGGGCCAGGCCCTCGGGGTAGCCCTTGCGGGCGAGCATGCCGGCGAGGCGGCGGAGGCGGCGGTCCCGCTCGAGGCCGCGGGTGGCGCGGAGCTTGCGGGCGACGAGCTCGCGCGCGGTGGCCTCCTCCTGCTCGGAGTCGAGCTGCCCCACCGCCTCGTCGATCAGCGCCGCGTCGACGCCCTTGGTGCGCAGCTCCCGGGCGAGGGCCCGGCGGGCCAGACCGCGGCCGTGGTGCCGGGACTCCACCCAGGCGTCCGCGAACGCGGCGTCGTCGATCAGGCCCACGTCCTCGAAGCGGGACAGGACCTCCTCGGCGACCTCGTCCGGGATCTCGCGCTTGCGCAGGGCGTCGGCGAGCTGCTTGCGGGTGCGCGGGGTCCCGGTGAGCAGGCGCAGGCAGATCGCCCGCGCCCGCTCAGCCGGATCCTGGGGCGACAGCTCCTTCTCGGCCCTCGACGAGTCGGGGCTGTCACCCGGCCATTCGGTGCGACCGGTCACCGCGTCAGCTCTTGGCGGCGGTGGCCTTGGTCGCCTTGGCGGCCTTGGTCGCCGGGGCCGGGACGGACTTGGCCGCCTCGTCCGTGCCCGCGGCGGCCGGCGTGCCGGCGTCCGCGGCGGCGGTCTCGGCCGCGGGGGTCTCCGGACGGACGCCGACGCCGAGCTTCTCCTTGATCTTCTTCTCGATCTCGTTGGCGAGGTCGGGATTGTCCTTCAGGAAGTTGCGCGCGTTCTCCTTGCCCTGGCCGAGCTGGTCGCCCTCGTAGGTGTACCAGGCGCCGGCCTTGCGCACGAAGCCGTGCTCGACGCCCATGTCGATCAGGCCGCCCTCGCGGCTGATGCCCTGGCCGTAGAGGATGTCGAACTCGGCCTGCTTGAAGGGCGGCGCGACCTTGTTCTTGACGACCTTGCAGCGGGTGCGGTTGCCGACCGCGTCCGTGCCGTCCTTCAGGGTCTCGATGCGGCGGATGTCGATACGCACCGAGGCGTAGAACTTCAGCGCCCGGCCACCGGTCGTGGTCTCCGGCGAGCCGAACATCACACCGATCTTCTCGCGGAGCTGGTTGATGAAGATCGCGGTGGTCTTCGACTGGTTGAGCGCGCTGGTGATCTTCCGGAGCGCCTGGCTCATGAGGCGGGCCTGGAGACCGACGTGCGAGTCGCCCATCTCGCCCTCGATCTCCGCGCGCGGGACGAGCGCGGCGACGGAGTCGATGACGATGAGGTCGAGGGCACCGGAGCGGACGAGCATGTCGACGATCTCGAGCGCCTGCTCGCCGTTGTCCGGCTGGGAGAGGATGAGGTTGTCGATGTCGACGCCCAGCTTGCGCGCGTACTCGGGGTCGAGGGCGTGCTCGGCGTCCACGAAGGCGACCTGGCCGCCGGCCTTCTGCGCGTTCGCCACGGCGTGCAGGGTCAGGGTCGTCTTGCCGGAGGACTCCGGTCCGTAGATCTCCACCACACGGCCGCGCGGCAGACCGCCGACGCCGAGGGCGACGTCGAGCGCGGTGGATCCGGTCGGGATGACCTCGATCGGCTCCTGGGTGCGGTCGCCCATGCGCATCACGGCACCCTTGCCGAATTGCCGTTCAATCTGTGCGAGCGCGGCGTCGAGCGCCTTCTCGCGGTCGGTTCCTGCCATGGGTTCCACCCGGTTTGCTTGAGTCGATCGCTTCATGGGAAAGACGCTAACCCCTGCCACTGACAATGGGCCCCGACGTCTCTCCGGCCTGTGGACAACGCGGCGTCGAGCCCGTGTTTCCAGGGCCGGCATCCCACCGGAAATCCCATGAGAATGGATGTTCGATTTTGGTGTCAAGCGCGCCACGCGTGCCGCCGGAACCGGGCTCGGTGGCCCCTGGGCCGCCACCCCGCGTGCCGGACGAAGATGCCGCTGAAGGTCCCGGGCTCGCGCTAGCCGATGTCCGCGGCGCCGCGAACGCGACGATCTCGTCACGGCCCGCACGGTCGGGTGACCGTCCTGGTCGACGAGAGCGGACACTGCTGCGCCGCTTCGGCGAGGAGGGCCGGCGAGACGTCGCTCGCGTACCGGCAGGCGGCCCGGGTCGACCGAGCGGCTCGTCATCCCGCCGGAGCCGGGCTCACTCGCCTGAGTGGGAGATCTCGCCCAGTAGGTGCAGCACCGCGAGCCGAACCCGTGCCTTCGCAGACGACGACCCGAAGCTGTGCTCCGTCACTGACAGTGGCCGGATTTCGGCGACCAGATGCGGAGAGTGAGCGTTATGTCCACCATCCATGCCGGCCGCGGAGGCCCACTCGGGGCCGCGCTGGTCACAGGAGTCGCCAGCGTGGCCCTGTCCCTCGTCCTGGGCCTGCCGGGCGTCGCGACGGCGGCACCGGGCGACCTCGACCCGGACTTCGGCGGAGACGGCAAGGTCACCGTCGACATCGCCAACGCCGAGGGGAACTCGGACGTGCTCGTCCAGGCGGACGGCAAGATCGTCACGCTCGCCAGCGGCTCCGACTTCGAGCAGCCGTACGACTTCGTCCTCGTGCGGCACAACGCCGACGGCAGCCGTGACACGACGTTCGGCGGCGGCGACGGCGTCGTCTTCACGGACCTGGGCGCGGGCACGCACGACGACGCCCGGGCGCTGATGCAGGACGGCTCCGGAAGGATCGTCGCGGTGGGCAGCGCCACGACGCTCGACGCCGGCCCGCAGCAGGTCGCGCTGGCCCGCTACAACGCGGACGGCTCCCTGGACACCACCTTCAGCGACGACGGCAAGCTCGTCACCGGGCTCGGGGAGACCGGCGCGAGCGTCGCCAACACGGTGATCGGGGGAACCGACGGCCGGATCATCATCGGCGGCGCCCTGGGCGGCAACGCGATGGTGGCCGCCTTCACCTCCGCCGGTGTCCCCGAGGCCCCGTGGGGCGACGACAACTCGGGGAAGACCGTCTTCACGTACCCCGGCGGCAACTCGGCCGTCCACGACCTGACCCCGGCGGGCGGCGAGACGTACCTCGCGGCCGGATCCAGCCCCTCGGGCTTCGGACTCATGCGCTTCTACCAGGAGTTCGGAGGCACGGACCTGTCGTTCGGCGACAACGGCAGGGTCGCCACCCCCTTCGGCAACGAGATCGTGAGCGTGGAACAGGTCGTCGGCGGGTTCGTCGCCGCCGGATCCAGCGGCAGCGGGACGAACTCCCGCTTCGCCGTGGCCCGCTACAACGACGACGGAACCCTGGACCCGGCGTTCGGCGGCGGCGACGGAACCGTGACCACCGCCTTCGGCGCGAACAGTGCGATCGCGCACGACATGGCCGTCCAGGAGGACGGAAAGATCGTCGTCGTGGGCGGCGCCGCCCTCGACTTCGCGCTCGCCCGCTACACCACCGACGGCTCCCTGGACACCGGATTCAGCGGCGACGGCCTGGTGACCACCGACATCTCGACCTTCTTCGACGAGGCCTACGGCGTGGCGCTGCAGTCCGACGGCAAGATCGTCGTGTCCGGCCAGGACGGCGACAACCAGGCCATCGCCCGCTACCAGGTCAGCGGCACGCCGCCCCCGCCGGTCACCGTGGACCTCTCCGTCGCCAAGACCGGTTCGGCCACCGTCAGTCTCGGTGACCAGGCCACGTACACGATCACGGTGACCAACACCAGCGCCACGACCACCGCCACCGGCGTCGTGGTGTCCGACAGCATCACCGGCGGGTCCGGCACCATGATCGCGGCCACGCCGAGCCAGGGCGGTGCCTGCACCCTCACCGCCACCACCGCCACCTGCCCCCTCGGGACCATCCCCCCGAACGCCTCGGCTTCCTTCACGCTGAGGGTCGAGCCGCGGGCCACCGGCACCCTCTGGGACGGGGCCGCGATCGCCGCCGTGGACCAGGACGACACCGACCCCACCGACGACAGCAAGGTCTACGCCACCACCGTCAACAACGCCCGGGGCTGCACCATCGTCGGCACCAGCGGCGCCGAGACGGTCAACGGCACCTTCGGCAACGACGTCATCTGCGCCCTCAGCGGCCACGACACCATCAACGCCGGCGGCGGCAGCGACACCGTGTACGCCGGACCCGGCAACGACCTCGTCAACGGCGGCAGCGGCAACGACCGGCTGATCGGCCAGTCCGGCAACGACCGGCTCAACGGCGACTCCGGCAACGACAACCTCGACACCCGCGACTCCGTCACGTTCAACGACGCCGCGTACGGCGGCCTCGGCTTCGACACCTGCTCCACCGACACGGGCGACATCCGCAACAGCTGCCCGTGACCCCTCCCCGCGCGTGAGCGCCGTGGCCCGCCCGGGTCACGGCGCTCACCCGCGTCGGCGGCCCGGCCTATCCTTCGTGGCATGGCCCTCCCCTCCCGTCCCCGCGGCGGCCGTGTGTCCCCGCGGGCGGCCGACGCCGCCGTGGCGCTCGTCGTGGCGCTGGTCGTGGTGGTCTGGACGCTGGTCCAGATGCGGTACGAGACCGAGTCGACGGCCCGCACCGTGCTCGGCTGGGGCCTGAACGCGGTCGGCTGCGGGGCCCTGTACTTCCGCCGCCGGGCGCCCGTCACGGTCGCCGTCGTGACGCTCCTGGCCTGCGCGGTCTACTACCCGCTGAGCGCGTACGACGGACCGCTGATGATCACCTTCGCGATCGCGCTGTACACCACGGCCGCCGAGGGCCGGTTCGCCGCGGCCGTGGCGCTGGCCGCCGTGACCCTGCTGGCCGTCGGCCTCGGCGAGATCCGGCAGCAGCCCGGCCACCGGCAGATCGACGACACCTCCCTCGCGATGCTGGCGGGCTGGCTGATCAGCCTGGTCGCGATCGGCCGCGCGCAGCGGACCCGGACCGCCTATCTCCACGAGGTGGCGCAGCGGGCGCTCGCCGCCGAGCGGGAGCAGGAGGCGCGGGCCCGGCAGAGCGCGACGGAGGAGCGGCTGCGGATCGCCCGCGAGGTCCACGACGTGCTCGGACACAGCATCAGCCTGATCAACGTCCAGTCGGGCGCGGTGCTGCACCGGCTGAGCAAGAAGCCGGACCCGCAGGTGGCCCTCGCCGCGGCCGAGGAGGCGCTGCAGGCGGTCAAGGCGACCAGCAAGGACGCGCTGCGCGAACTGCGGGCCACGCTCGGGGTGCTGCGGCAGGCCGACGAGGCCGCGCCGACCGCGCCCGCGTCCGGCCTCGGACTGCTCGGCGAGCTGACGGCACGGGCCGGGGCGGCCGGCATCGACGTCCGCACGGAGGTGGCGGGCACGCCCGTACCGCTGCCGCCGCCGCTGGACCTGGCCGCGTACCGGATCGTGCAGGAGTCGCTGACGAACGTCGCCCGGCACTCCGGGGCCCGTACGGCGCGGGTGACGGTCGACTGGGGTCCGGACGAGCTGCGGCTGCGGATCGAGGACGACGGCGAGGGCGCGCCGGAGGACGAGCCGCTGGGCAGCGGCATCCGGGGCATGGCCGAGCGGGCCCGTGCCTTCGGCGGCGAACTGACCGCCGCGAACACCGACGGCGGCTTCCGGGTGGATGCCCGGCTGCCGCTCACCGTTTCCGAGGGGGACCTTCGATGATCCGTGTCGTGCTCGCCGACGACCAGACGCTCGTCCGGGCGGGCTTCCGTTCCATCCTGGCCGACGAGGAGGACATCGAGGTGGTCGGCGAGGCCGCGGACGGCGAGCAGGCCGTCGCGCTGGCCCGCGAACTGCGTCCGGACGTCGTCCTGATGGACATCCGGATGCCTGGTCTGGACGGCCTGGAGGCGACCCGCCGGATCACCGGCGACGAGCGGCTCGAAGGGGTCCGGGTGGTCATCCTGACCACCTTCGACGTGGACGACTACGTGTACGGCGCGCTGCGCGCGGGCGCGTCCGGCTTCCTGGTGAAGGACACCGAGCCGATGGAACTGCTGCACGGCGTACGGGTGGTGGCGCGCGGCGACGCGCTGATCGCGCCGGGCGTGACGCGCCGTCTGATCGCGGAGTTCGCCGGCCGCTCGAAGCAGCCCGACCCGAGCCCGCGGCTGAACGCGCTGACGGACCGGGAGCGCGAGGTGATGGGCCTGGTGGGGGCGGGTCTGTCCAACGACGAGATCGCGCAGCGCCTCGTGCTGTCCCCGGCGACCGCGAAGACGCATGTCAGCCGGATCATGACGAAGCTGGACGTGCGCGACCGGGCGCAGCTGGTGATCCTGGCGTACGAGTCGGGGATGATCACGCCGGGCTGGCTGGCCTGAGTCCGGGGGCGGGTGCCGGGGCAGCCCGTCCGGACCCCGAGTCTGCTGCCCCGGGCCCGTAGGGGTCCGGAGGCCCGTGCCGCAACTCCCGGAGTACGTCCGGCGCCTCCGTCGCAACCGCCGGGGTAGGCCCGCTGACCACCCCGGGCCGACGCGGCGCCCGTAGCCGTACGCCGACGCTGGCAGCGTGAATGACGACGTCCTCGATCTCGCGCGGCTCCAGTTCGCCCTCACCGCGGGCGGCCACTTCCTCTTCGTCGCCCTGACCCTGGGGCTCGCGACGGTGGTCGCCGTCCTCCAGACCCGGGCCACCTTCGGCGGCTCGGCGCTCCACACACGCCTGGTGCGCTTCTGGGGCGGGCTGTATGTGATCAACTACGCGGTCGGCATCGTCACGGGCATCGTGATGGAGTTCCAGTTCGGGATGAGCTGGAGCGGGCTGACGCACTACGCGGGCAATGTCTTCGGCGCCTCGCTCGCGGTGGAGACGATCGTCGCCTTCTTCGTCGAGTCGACGTTCCTGGGGCTGTGGATCTTCGGCTGGCACCGCTTCAACAGATGGGTGCACCTGGCGATGATCTGGGTGGTCACGCTGACCGCGTACCTCTCCGCGTACTGGATCCTCGTCTCCAACGGCTTCCTCAACCACCCGGTGGGATACCGGACCGAGGGCGGCGTGCTGGTCCTGGACGACCCGGTCGCGGTGCTCACCAACCCGTCCGCGCTGCTCGCCTTCGGCCACATCCTGGGCGGCGCGCTGCTGACGGCGGGCTTCTTCATGGCCGGGGTCAGCGCGTACCACCTGTTCCGGCGCTCCGCCGAGTGGGAGTTCTTCGGGCGCAGTCTGCGGATCGGGGTGTGGCTGTCGGCGCCGGCGCTGATGGTGACGGCGACCCTGGGCGGGCTGCAGTTCTCGCTGCTCGGGGACCTCCAGCCCATGAAGGCGGCCATGTTCAGTCAGAAGACGGCCGAAATAGCGCAGATCCAGGCGGACATGGTCGCCCGCTTCGGCCCCGGGGACTACGTGCCCTCCGAGGTGTGGACCCGCGGCGGCGGTCTGGTGATGCTGATCGCGTTCGCGCTGATGATGTACCTCACCCTCGGTGGCGCCGTCCTGGCCTGCTTCAGGAAGGTCGTGTACCGCTTCCGTCTCTGGCATCTGCTGCTGATGGCCGCGGTGCCGCTGCCCTACCTCGCCATGATCGGCGGCTGGGTGTTCCGGGAGGCCGGCCGGCAGCCCTGGGTGGTGTACGGGCTGCTGCGCACCGAGGACGCCGTCTCCGACCTCTCCCCCGGCACCATGCGCGTCTCGCTGATCGTCTTCACCACGCTCTTCGCCCTGCTCGCCGTGCTCAACGCCTGGCTGCTCGCCCGGCACGCCCGACGCGGCCCCGTCGACGCCGGTCTCGGCCACGACGACCGGGCCGAGGACGACGACCCCGCCGACGCCCTGCCCGCCGCGCGCTACTGAGGAGCGACCACCGTGGAGATTCCTGCCCTCGCCCTGCTCGCCTTCTTCGCCACCGGCTACTTCGTGCTCGCCGGCGCGGACCTCGGCACCGGGATGCTCCTGCCGTACCTCGGCCGGGACGACCGCGAACGGCGGCTGGTCATCGCCTCGTTCGCGCCCTTCTTCCTCGGCAACGAGGTGTGGCTGATCGCCACGGCCGGCGTCCTCGCCGGCTGCTTCCCCGCCCTGGAGGGCGAGTTGCTGACCGGACAGTTCCCGGTCCTGGTCCCGCTGCTGACCGGCTGGATCGTCCGGGACGCCGGCCTGTGGTCCCGCGGCCGCGGACCGGGCCGGCGCTGGCGGGCGGCCTGCGACGGGGCGGTGGTGTGCGGCAGCTGGACCGTGGTCCTGTCCTGGGGATGGCTGCTCGCCGGGCCGCTCACCGGGACGCCGTACGCCCCCGCCGGCGGGCTCGCCGCCGTCCTCACCGCTCTCGCCACGGCCGCGCTGTTCGCCGCGCACGGCCTCGGGTTCGCCGCGCTGCGGCTGACCGGGACCCCGTACGGGCGGGCCCGCCGGCTCGTCGGCCGCACCGCGGGCTCCTGGCAGTCCTTCGCCTTCACCGGCGCGCTGCTCGCCGTCCTGCCCCTGCTCGCCGGGGCGGCCCTCTCCCCCGCCGGCGCGACGGCCGACGGGGCGACCCTCGCCCTGCTCGTGCCCGCGCTGCTCGTCGTGACGCCGCTGCTGGTCGCCGCCCAGGCGTGGACCTGGTGGACGTTCCGGCACCGGGTCACCCGCCCCTCGTACCTGTAACCCCCTACTGCCGAAGGAGTACCGAAATGACCGTCACACGGGAAACGGGCCGCGCGCCCGCAGCGGACGCACGGCGCGGCAGCGTCTTCGAACGCCTGGCGGCGTTCTCGTACCGCCGGCGCTGGGGCGCGCTGCTGCTGTGGATCGTGGTGGTGGCCGGGATCACGGCCGCCTCCATGGGCGTAGGCAGCGCGTACCACAACGACTTCTCGCTGCCCGGCACCGATTCCCAGGCGGCGATGAGCGTGCTCGAGCGGCACGGCTCGGAGCAGGCGAACGCGACCCTCCAGATCGTCGTCAAGGGCGAGGACGGGGTGCGCAGCGCGCCGGTACGGGAGCGGGTCGAGGGCCTCCTCGACGACGTGGCCGGCCTCCCCGGCGTCACCGGGGTGCGCAGCCCGTACGAGGACGGCGCCGCGGTCTCCGCGGACGGCTCCGTCGGCTACGCCACCGTCACCCTCGACGGGCAGGCCGAGGACGTCCCCCGCGAGGACGTCCTGAAGATCAACGAGACCGTGCGGGACGGGCAGGGCGACGGGCTGACCGCGGCCGTCGGCGGCGACGCGGCCCGCGGCGCCGAGGAGGGCGGGGGCGGGGCCGCCGAGGGCGCGGGCATGCTCGGCGCGCTGGTGATCCTGGTCTTCCTGTTCGGCTCGCTGGTCGCGGCGAGTCTGCCGCTGGTCACGGCGGTGTTCGCGGTCGCCGGCTCCATCGGCCTGATCGCGCTGGCCTCGCGCCTCGCGGACGTCGCCGACTTCACGCCGCCGATCATGATGCTGGTCGGGCTGGGCGTCGGCATCGACTACGCGCTGCTGATCTTCTCCCGCTACCGCGGCGAGCTGCTGGGCGGGGCGGAACCCGAGCGGGCCGCGCGGACCGCGCTCGACGCGGCGGGCCGGACGGTCTTCTTCGCCGGCTGCACGGTGATCATCGCGCTGATGGGCCTGGTGGCGCTCGGCCTCGGCTCGCTGCAGGGCGTGGCGCTGGCCGTCGCCCTGACCGTCCTGGTCACGATGGCCGCCTCGCTGACGCTGCTCCCGGCGCTGCTGGCCCTCTTCGGGCGGCGGATCCAGCGGCAGGTGACCCGGCGAGCGGCACGGTCCGGCCGGGTGGAGGGCGCGCGCTGGCGGCACTGGGCGACCGGTGTGCAGCGGCGGCCCTGGGCGGCGCTGCTGGTGTCCGTGGTGGCGCTCGGCGCGCTCGCGGCCCCGGCGCTCGACATGCGGCTCGGCTTCGCGGACGCCGGCAACGACGCGCCGGCCAAGTCCAGCCGGCAGGCGTACGACCTGCTCGCCGAGGGCTTCGGACCGGGCTTCAACGGCCCGCTGATCGTGGTCGTGGACGGGGCGTCCGCGCAGACGGCGGGCAAGGTCCGGGCGACGCTGGAGGCCACCGACGGCATCGCCGCCGCGAGCGGACCGATCCCCACGAAGGACCCCTCCGTCGCCACCGTGATCGCCTTCCCCGAGTCCGCCCCGCAGGCCGAGGCGACCTCCGGACTCGTCGACCGGCTGCGCGACGGCGTGCTGCCGCCGCTGGAGCGGGAGACCGGGGCGGAACTGCTGGTCGGCGGTCCGACGGCGGCCACCGAGGACTTCGCCGCGACCGTCTCCGACCGGATGCCGCTGTTCGTGGCGATCGTGGTCGGGCTGTCCGCCCTGCTGCTGCTCCTGGTGTTCCGCTCGGTGCTGATCCCGCTGAAGGCGGCGCTGCTCAACCTGGTCAGCATCGGCGCGGCGCTCGGCGTGATCACGCTGGTGTTCCAGCACGGCTGGTTCGGTGTGCAACCCGGCCCCGTCGAGGCGTTCATCCCGGTGATGATCTTCGCGATCGTCTTCGGGCTGTCGATGGACTACGAGGTCTTCCTGCTCTCCCGGATCCACGAGGAGTGGGAGGCGACGAAGGACCCGCAGGGCGCGGTGCGCGAGGGGCTCGCGGCGACCGGCAAGGTGATCACGGCGGCCGCGGCGATCATGATCGTGGTGTTCGCGGCCTTCGTGCTCAGCCCGGACCGGATGCTCCAGCAGTTCGGCCTCGGCCTCGCGGTGGCGATCCTGCTGGACGCGCTGGTGATCCGCTGCCTGATCGTGCCCGCGGTGATGCAGTTGCTCGGCCGGCGGGCGTGGTGGCTCCCGGCCCCGCTGGCCCGGCTGCTGCCGGCCGTCCGCCTCGAGAAGCACTGAGCGGACGGTCGTGCGGCAGGGATCAGGCGTCGTCCGCCACGGCCGGCGCCCGGTCCGTCCGGTCGTCCGCCGACGCCTGGCTCCGGCTGTTCAGCGCCCGCTGGAGCCGGGCCACGACCGCCTCGCCGTAGCGCCGGTGGCCGTGCACCCGGGGATCGTCCGTCACGTCGTACCGCTTCACGTACGCGCCCAGGAACGCCTGCAGCGTGGCCACCGCGGGGATCGCGATCAGCGCGCCGACGGCGCCCAGCAGGGCCGTGCCGGCGACCACCGAGCCGAACGCCACCGCCGGGTGGATGTCGACGGTCCTGGCGGTGAGCTTGGGCTGCAGGACGTAGTTCTCGAACTGCTGGTACACCACGACGAAGGCCAGCACCCACAGCGCGTACCAGGGGTTGACGGTGAACGCGATCAGCATCGGCAGCGCGCCCGCCAGGTACGTGCCGATGGTCGGGATGAACTGCGAGACCAGACCGACCCAGACGGCCAGGGCGGGCGCGTACGGCACGCCGAGGATCTCCAGGAGCACGTAGTGCGAGACGCCGGAGATCAGCGCCATCAGTCCGCGCGAGTAGAGGTAGCCGCCGGTCTTGTCGACCGCGATCTCCCAGGCCCGCAGCACCTCCGCCTGGCGGGCCGGCGGCAGCACGGAGCAGAGCGCGCGGCGCAGCCGGGGCCCGTCGGCGGCGAAGTAGAACGAGAACAGGAAGATCGTCAGCAGCCGGAACAGCCCGCCGAGCACGGTCGCGGAGACGTCGAGGACGCCGGTCGCGCTGTTCTGGACGTACTTCCGCAGCCAGTCCGAGCGCAGCAGGCTGTCCTGCACCTCGACCCGGGACAGCTCGGTGTGGAAGGTCTGGTTGATCCAGTTGATCAGCGAGTCGAGGTACTGCGGGAAGTCCTCGACCATCTCGACGATCTGGCCCGCCAGCATCGAGCCGAGCAGCACGACGAAGCCGATGCCGACGACCGCGACGCCGAGGAAGACCAGGAAGGTCGCGAGGCCCCGCCGCATGCCGCGGGCGGCCATCCGGCCGACCGCCGGCTCTATGGCCAGGGCCAGGAAGAACGCGATCAGGATGTTGACGAGCAGCCCGACGAGCTGGTGGAAGGCCCAGCTGCCGAGCTGGAAGCAGGCGTAGAGCGCGAGCGCGAGGAGCATGGCCCGGGGCAGCCAGCGCGGCATCCGCGCGGACACGCCGGCGGCCGGCGCCGGGGTCTGCCCCGCGGCGGGCCCAGAGGCCGGCGCCGGGGTCGCGGTGTCGGCCGCGGCCGGCTGCCCGGCCTGCGGCGCGGGTGCGGGCGCCGTCGCGGGTCTCGCGCTGCCGTCGACGACGGCGGGCGCGATCACGCCCGCGTCGGCGCCGGTGGGGTTCTCGGGGGTCTGCCGTTCGTTCCGGTCGGTCTCGTCAGTCGGGGCCACCACGCCAGTCTCGCGTACCGCGCGGACAATCGGCCGCCACCCCCCGGGACCGGCCCGGGATCAGCGCTTGTCGGCGGGCACGTCCACAGCGGCGCAGACCGCCCGCCAGACGTCCTTCGTCTCCCAGCCGGCGTCCAGCGCCTCGCGCACCGTACGGCCGCCCAGCTCCGTCATCACATGGTCCCGTGCGAAGGAGTCGGCGTACGACTCACCGAAGTGGTCGGCCATCCGCTCCCAGAAAATCGTCAACCGCATGCCACCAGTATCCCGCTCCTGAGAGTGCAGCCTGCGGCGCAAGGGGTTCGCCGGGGACGGATCGGTCCTACCGTCGGACCATGGCTGGAAATCCCTCCGCGGCTCCGCTCGGCACTCCGCCCGGCGTCCCCCTCGGCACCCCGCTCGCCCGCGCCGAGCAGTTCGTCTGGCTGACCGCCCGCGTGCTCGAACAGCGGCGGTTCGCCTACCACTTCCTGCGCGGCGGCGCCGAACCGGTCGAGGCCGCGCTCAACGCGTACCTCAACGAGGACGGCGGCTTCGGCCACGCCCTCGAACCCGATCTGCGCGGCCCGGTCAGCCAGCCGCTGCACACCGCGCACGCCCTGCGCGTCCTGGACTCCGTCGGACGCTGCGGCGGACTGCGGGTGGAGCGCATCTGCCGGTACCTGACCGACGTGTCCACCCACGACGGGGCGCTGCCCGCCGTCCACCCGTCCCAGCGCGGCTATCCGGCCGCGCCGTTCGTTCCCGTGACCGAGCATCCGCCGAGCTCGCTGCTCGCCACCGGGCCGGTGGTCGGACTGCTGCACCGCAACCAGGTCTGGCACGCCTGGCTGTTCCGCGCCACGGACTTCTGCTGGGCCGCCGTCGAGAACCTCCGGTCCTCCCATCCTTACGAGGTACAGGCCGCCGTCGCCTTCCTGGACGGCGTCCCGGACCGTTCCCGCGCCGAGCGGGCGGCCGACCGGCTGGGCCGGCTGGTCCGCGAGCAGCGCCTGGCCGTGCTCGACCCGGAGCGCCCGGAGGCGTACCCGGTGGCGCCGGGCTACGCGCCGGGCGAGCATCACTACCCCCACGACTACGCGCGGGTGCCGGACTCGCTGGCCCGGCGCTGGTTCACCGACGAGGAGCTGGGCCGCTCCCTGGACTTCCTGGAGTCGGCCCAGCGGGACGACGGCGGCTGGCCGCTGCTCTGGCGGGAGTGGGCGCCGGGCTCGGCGCTGGAGTGGCGTCCGGTGGTCACGATCGAGGCGCTGCGCACCCTGCGGGCGCACGGCAGGAAGGTGGACTGAGGCGGTTTGAAGGCGGTTCGGCCGCAGAGGGCGCGCGCCGCGGCTCAGCCGCCCAGGGCGCGCACCGCGGCCGTCACGGCGACGGCCGCGGCGACCACGACCAGGAACGGTGCCCGCAGTACCAGTGCCACGGCCGCCGCGCCCACGCCGGCGGCCCGGGCGTCGATCACCAGGGCGCCCTGGGCGCTGAAGGTCTGCTGCGCGGTGAGGGCGGCGAGCAGGGCGACCGGCATCAGGGCGGCCAGCCGGCGCACGAGCGGGCGCTCCAGGGTGTGGGCGGGGACGAGCAGGCCGAGGAGCTTCACGAGGTAGCAGCCGACGACGGTCAGGCCGATCGCGATCCAGACGGTCGTGGGGTTCATCGCGCGTCCTTCCGCTTCTCCGTGGTCGCCTTCTCCGTGGCCTTCTCCGCGGCCGCCTTCTCCTTGGCCGCCGCGCGGCGGCCCTGTGCCCACAGCACGGCCGGCGCGGCCAGTGCCGCGACCAGGACCGGCACGCCGGCCGGCAGGACGGGCAGCAGCCCGAGGCCGAGCAGGACGGCGAGCCCGGCGGTGGCCCGCTCCGTGGTGCTGCGCAGCATGGGCGCGAGCAGCGCCAGGAAGACGGCCGGTCCTGCGGCGTCCAGGCCCCAGGCGGCGGTGTCGCCGATCGCCTCCGCGCCGAGGGCGCCGAGCAGGGTGGTGAGGTTCCACAGCACGTACAGGGCGAGGCCGGTGACGGTGAACCCGAGGCGGACCGCGCGCCGGTTCGGCTGGGCGAGGGCGACGGCGGTGGTCTCGTCGATGACCCAGTGCGCGGCGAAGGGCTTCACGGCGCGCGGCAGGGCGAGCAGCTGGGAGAGCCGGAGCCCGTAGAAGGCGTTGCGGGTGCCGAGGAAGAAGGCCCCGGCGGCCGCGGTGAACGGGTTGCCGCCCGCGGCGAGCGCGCCGACCAGCGCGAACTGGGACGCCCCGGTGAAGACCAGGAGGCTGAGCACACAGGTCTGGAGCAGGGTGAGTCCCGCGCCGGCCGAGGTCACGCCGAAGGCGAAGCCGGAGAGCCCGACGGCCACGCCGACGCCGAGGGCGTCGCGGACGACCGCGGAGTCCGGCTTGGCCGGCCCGGACTGACCGGACTGACCGGACTGACCGGACTGACCGGACGGCCCGGACGGACCGGTCCGCTCCGGTATGACGGGGGGTGCTGTCTGTTCTGCCACGTCGGCGACGTTACGGAGAGGTCCCGCCCGTGGTCTTGTACGTTCTTGCGCCTACGCTCTCGCGCCGCGCTCCCGCTGGTACGCCCCCGGCGGGACGCCGACGCTGCGCGTGAAGTGCCGGTTCAGGTGCGGCTGGTCCGTGAAGCCGACGGCCACGGCCGCCTCCGCCGGGGGCGTGCCCGCGTCGAGGAGCCGCCGGGCCCGCCGTACCCGGGCGTCGGTGAGCCAGGTGTGCGGTGGCATGCCGTACGTCTCGCGGAAGGCCCGCAGCAGCGCGAAGGGGCTGGTGCCGAGTTCGGCGGCGAGCCGTTCCAGGGTCGGCGGCTCGGTCATCCGCTCCTCCAGGAGCGCCCGGGCGCGGGCCGCGTCGCGGGCCCCGGCGGAGCGCGGCGGGCGCAGCGGCTGCGCCAGGCCGCCGTGGCTGCGCAGCATCCGGGCGGTGACGAGGCGCAGCAGGCTGTCGGCGGCGAGCGCGTTGCCCTCCTCGGCGGCCCGGTGGACGCCGATGACCAGCTGGGCGGCGTACGGGTCGTCGACGACGGGCTGGGTGAAGCCGACCGCGCCGCGCACGGGCAGGATGTCGGCGGCGATCGACTGGACGAGGCCGGCGTCCGGGTAGATCGTCCGGTACGTCCAGCCCTCGGGGACGCCGGCGTGGCCGGTGTGCGGGGTGTCGGGGTTGACCAGGGCGAGCTGGCCGGGACCGGCGCTGACCAGTTGGTCGCGGTAGTGGAAGTCCTCCACGCCCTCGGTGATCGCCGCGTAGACGAAGGTCTCGTGGGTGTGGCGGGAGAACGTCTTGCGGATGTAGTGGGCGTGCAGCAGGTCGACGCCCGGCAGCTCGGCGTACTGCCAGTACCGTGCCCGTTCGCGTGCCGCCATGCCTCCATTCTGCGCCACGGGCCGGTCGGCGGGCCGGTCGGCGGGCCGGTCGGCCGGGTGTTTGCGCAGGTCCGGGCGGTTGTCAGTGGCCGGGTGCAGGATGGGGGGCATGGCCGGCTCTGCGCTCGACTCGTTCTCGCCCGCGACCCGTGGTTGGTTCACGGGGGCGTTCCACGCGCCCACCGCGGCGCAGGAGGGTGCCTGGAAGGCGATCGGCGAGGGCTCGGACGTGCTGGTCGTCGCGCCGACCGGTTCGGGCAAGACGCTGGCCGCGTTCCTGGCCGCGCTGGACCGGCTGGCGTCCACGCCGCCGCCGGCGGAGACGAAGAAGCGCTGCCGGGTGCTGTACGTGTCGCCGCTGAAGGCCCTCGCGGTCGACGTGGAGCGCAATCTGCGCTCGCCGCTGACCGGGATCCGGCAGGAGGCGGTGCGGCTGGGGCTGCCGGAGCCGGAGGTCCGGGTCGGGATCCGGTCCGGGGACACGCCTGCGGCGGAGCGGCGGGCGCTGGCGACGCGGCCACCGGACATCCTGATCACCACGCCCGAGTCGCTGTTCCTGATGCTGACGTCGGCGACGCGGGAGGCGCTGTCCGGGATCGAGACGGTGATCCTGGACGAGGTGCACGCGGTCGCCGGGACGAAGCGGGGCGCGCATCTGGCCCTGTCCCTGGAGCGGCTCGACGAGCTGCTGCCGCGCCCGGCCCGCCGGATCGGCCTGTCGGCGACGGTCCGGCCGGTCGACGAGGTGGCCCGCTATCTGTCGCCGCAGCGCCGGGTGGAGATCGTCCAGCCGCCGTCCGGCAAGGAGTTCGACCTCTCGGTGGTCGTCCCGGTGGAGGACCTGGGCGAGATGGGCGGCTCGCCGGCCACCGAGGAGCGGGAGGGCGGCGACAAGCCGTCGATCTGGCCGCACGTCGAGGAGCGGATCGCCGATCTGGTGCAGGCGCACCGCTCGACCATCGTCTTCGCCAACTCGCGCCGGCTCGCCGAGCGCCTGTGCAACCGGCTCAACGAGATCGCGTACGAGCGGGCCGTCGGCGAGGCTCTTCCCGAGGGCAGGCCGCCCGCCGAGATCATGGCGCAGTCCGGGGCGGCGCAGGGCGCTCCGCCGCTGCTGGCCCGGGCGCACCACGGTTCGGTGTCCAAGGAGCAGCGGGCCCTGGTCGAGGAGGACCTGAAGGCGGGCCGGCTGCCCGCGGTGGTCGCCACGTCCAGCCTGGAGCTGGGCATCGACATGGGCGCGGTGGACCTGGTGGTCCAGGTCGAGTCGCCGCCGTCGGTGGCCTCGGGCCTGCAGCGGGTGGGCCGGGCCGGGCACCAGGTGGGCGCGGTGTCGACGGGCGTGGTCTTCCCCAAGTACCGGGGCGATCTGGTGCAGGCGGCCGTGGTGACCGAGCGGATGCGGATCGGCGCGATCGAGTCGCTGCGGATCCCCGCCAATCCGCTGGACGTGCTGGCGCAGCAGCTGGTGGCGATGGTCGCGCTGGACTCCTGGCAGGTCGACGACCTGCTGGCGCTGGTGCGGCGGGCCGCGCCGTTCGCGTCGCTGCCGGAGTCGGCGTTCACGGCGGTGCTCGACATGCTGGCCGGCCGCTATCCGTCGGACGCGTTCGCGGAGCTGCGGCCGCGGGTCGTGTGGGACCGGGTCGCGGGGACGGTCACGGGGCGGCCGGGCGCGCAGCGCCTTGCGGTGACCTCGGGCGGCACGATCCCGGACCGCGGACTGTTCGGGGTGTTCCTGGCCGGGGCCGATCCGAAGAAGGGCGGCGGCCGGGTCGGGGAGCTCGACGAGGAGATGGTGTACGAGTCCCGGGTCGGGGACGTGTTCACCCTGGGCACCACCTCGTGGCGGATCGAGGACATCACGCGCGACCGGGTCCTGGTCTCGCCCGCGCCGGGGGTGCCGGGCCGGCTGCCGTTCTGGAAGGGCGACCAGCTGGGCCGGCCGCTCGAACTGGGCCGTGCGCTGGGCGCGTTCCTGCGCGAGGTCGGCTCCCTGAGCCAGGAGGACGCGCGGCTGCGGCTGCTCGCCGCGGGCCTGGACGCCTGGGCGGCGGACAACGTGATCGCGTACCTGGACGAGCAGCGCCGCGCCTGCGGCCACGTCCCCGACGACCGCACGATCCTGGTGGAGCGGTTCCGGGACGAGCTGGGCGACTGGCGGGTCGTCATCCACTCGCCGTTCGGGGCGCAGGTGCACGCCCCGTGGGCGCTGGCGCTCGGCGCCCGGCTCGCGGAGCGGTACGGCATGGACGCGCAGGTCATGCACGCCGACGACGGCATCGTGCTGCGCCTGCCGGACGCGGATCTGATGGGCCTGGACCTCCTCGACCAGGACCCGGTGCACGTGGACTCCATGTACGACTCCGAGCAGGCCCCGGTGGGCGCCGCGGACACGGTCTTCGACAAGGGCGAGGTCGCGCAGATCGTCACCGACCAGGTCGGCGGCTCCGCCCTGTTCGCCGCGCGCTTCCGCGAGTGCGCGGCGCGCGCCCTGCTGCTGCCCAAGCGGAACCCGGGGAAGCGGACGCCGCTGTGGCAGCAGCGCCAGCGGGCCGCCCAACTGCTGCAGGTGGCGAGCGAGTTCGGTTCGTTCCCGATCGTCCTGGAGGCGGTGCGCGAATGCCTCCAGGACGTCTTCGACGTGCCCGGACTGACCGAGCTGATGGGTGATCTGGAGTCGCGGCGGGTCCGCCTGGTCGAGGTCACCACCCCGGAGCCCTCCCCGTTCGCCCGCTCTCTGCTCTTCGGCTACGTCGCCCAGTTCCTGTACGAGGGCGACTCGCCGCTCGCCGAGCGGCGGGCGGCGGCCCTGTCCCTGGACTCGCGGCTGCTCGCGGAGCTGCTCGGCCAGGCCGAGCTGCGCGAGCTGCTCGACGCGGACGTGCTGGCCGAGCTGGAGCAGGAACTGCAGTGGCGCACGGACGACCGCCGGGTCAAGGACGTGGAGGGCGTCGCGGACCTGCTGCGGGTCCTCGGCCCGCTGACCGACGCCGAACTGGCCGAGCGGGGCGCGGAGTCCGGCTGGGCGGAGGAGCTGTCCCGGGCCCGCCGGGCGATCCGGGTGCGGATCGCGGGCGGGGAGCACTGGGCGGCGATCGAGGACGCGGGCCGGCTGCGGGACGCGCTGGGCACGGCGCTGCCGGTGGGCGTGCCGGAGGCGTTCACGGAGCCGGTGAAGGACCCGCTGGGCGACCTCCTCGCGCGGTACGCCCGGACGCACGGCCCGTTCACCTCCGCCGAGGCCGCGGCCCGCTTCGGTCTGGGCGCGGCGGTCACCGACGGGGCGCTGCAGCGCCTGGCCGGCTCCGGGCGGGTGGTGCAGGGCGAGTTCCATCCGGCCGGGATCGGCCAGGAGTGGTGCGACGCGGCCGTACTGCGTCGGCTGCGCCGCCGCTCGCTCGCGGCGCTGCGGCACGAGCTGGAGCCCGTGCCGCCGGCCGCGCTCGCCACGTTCCTGCCACAGTGGCAGCATCTGGGCGGCGGCGGGCTGCGCGGGATCGACGGGCTGGCCCGCGCGATCGAGCAGTTGCAGGGCGCGCCGGTACCGGCGTCCGCCCTGGAGAAGCTGATCCTGCCGTCCCGGGTGACGAACTACGACCCGGGGATGCTGGACGAACTGACCACCACCGGCGAGGTGGTGTGGGCGGGCGCGGGCGCACTGCCCGGCAAGGACGGCTGGGTCTCCCTGTATCTCGCGGACGCGGCCCCGCTGTTGCTGCCCCCGCCGCATCCGCTGGAGCTCACCGGGCTTCACGAGTCGGTGCTCACCGCGCTGGCCGGCGGCTACGGCCTGTTCTTCCGCCAGATCGCCGACCAGGTGCGGATCACCACGCACCCGGACGCCACCGACCCGCAGCTGGCCGACGCCCTGTGGGACCTGGCCTGGTCGGGCCGGCTCACCAACGACACACTGGCGCCGCTGCGTTCGGTGCTCGGCTCCGGGCGCACGGCCGGCTCGACGGCGCACCGCGCCCGCCGCACGGTGCCGCGCGGCCGGTACGGCAGCCTGACCGCGGCCGCCCGCCCGGCCTCCCGCTCGGGCCCGCCGACGGTCAGCGGCCGCTGGTCCCTGCTGCCGCCCGCCGAGCCCGATCCGACGCACCGCGCCCACGCTCTCGCCCGTACCCTGCTCGACCGGCACGGCGTGGTCACCCGGGGCGCGGTGGCGGCCGAGGGCGTCGAGGGCGGGTTCTCGGCGGTGTACCGCATCCTGTCCGCCTTCGAGGACAGCGGCCAGGCCCGCCGCGGCTATGTGGTGGAGGGCCTGGGCGCGGCCCAGTTCGCGATGGACGGCGCGGTGGACCGGCTGCGGGCCGCCGCGACGGCGCGGGACCGCGGCGCGGAGGCCGGCGACGGACCGCGCGCGATGGTCCTCGCCGCCGCGGACCCGGCGAACGCGTACGGGGCGGCCCTGTCCTGGCCGGAGCCGCCGACCGGCGCGGGTCACAAGCCGGGCCGGAAGGCCGGTTCGATGGTGGTCCTGGTGGACGGGGAGCTCACGCTCTACATGGAGCGCGGCGGCAAGACCCTGCTGTCCTGGCCCGCGGACCCGGACGACCCGGCGCTGACGGCGGCCGCCCAGGCGCTGGCCGCCTCGGCGCGCGGCGGGCAGCTCGGCACGGTCACGGTGGAGCGGATCAACGGCACGGCGGCCCTGACCTCGCCGCTCTCCCGCACGCTGGAGGCGGCGGGCTTCCACGCCACCCCGCGCGGCCTCCGCCTCCGCCCGTAACGGCCGGTGGCGGGTCCCGCGGGCATGATGGTGCCATGCCCGAAGGAGACACCGTCTGGCAGACCGCCCATCGCCTGCACTCCGCGTTGGCCGGGCGCGTCCTGACCCGGTCCGACCTGCGCGTTCCCCGGTTCGCGACGGCCGACCTCACCGGGCGCGCGGTCCTCGACGTGACCCCGCGCGGCAAGCACCTGCTCACCCGGATCGACGGCGGCCTGACCCTCCACTCGCATCTGCGGATGGACGGCGCCTGGCAGGTGTACGCCCCGGAGGAGCACTGGCGGGGCGGCCCGGCCCACCAGATCCGCGCGATCCTCGGCAACGCCGAGGCGGTCGCGGTCGGCTACCGGCTGCCCGTGCTCGCGCTGCTCCGCACCGCCGACGAGCCGGAGGTCGTCGGCCATCTCGGCCCCGATCTGCTCGGCCCGGACTGGGACGCGCAGGAGGCCGTGCGCAGGCTCACCGCCGACCCGGCGCGCCCGCTCGGCGAGGCCCTGCTCGACCAGCGGAACCTCGCCGGGATCGGCAACGTGTACAAGTCGGAGCTGGCGTTCCTGGCCGCCGTCACCCCGTGGCTCCCGGTCGGCGCACTCGGCCCGGACGTCCCGGAGCGGCTGGTCGCCACCGCCCGCCGGCTCCTGGAGGCGAACAAGGACCGCTTCGACCGGCGCACCACGACGACCCGTTCCCCGCGCGACGTCCCGCTGTACGTGTACGGCCGCGAGGGCCGCCCCTGCCTGCGCTGCGGCAGGGCCGTCCGCAAGGACGCGCTGGGCGACCGCGTCACGTACTGGTGCCCCGGCTGCCAGCAGGGCCCGCCACCGACGGGGCCCGCCACCCACTGATTGACGCACCGTCAGATCCGGTCGTACGGTCCGCACATGCCTCTCACCGCGTACGACCTCACCGGCCGCACCGCGTTCGTCACCGGCGCCGCGAGCGGCATCGGCCGCGCCACCGCCGTCCTGCTCGCCGAGGCCGGGGCGGCGGTGCACTGCGCGGACCTCGACGAGGTCGGCCTGCAGAAGACCGCCGCGCTGGTCTCCGAAGGCGGCGGCACGGCCGTCGTGCACCACCTCGACGTGACCGACGCCGCCGCCGTGGACGCGGCGGTGCGCGCCGCGGGAACGCTGCACGTCATGGCCGCGATCGCGGGCGTCATGCACACCAGCACGGTCCTCGAGACCCGCGAGGAGGACCTCGACCGGGTGCTCGCGGTGAACTTCAAGGGCGTCTTCCACGCCGCCCGCTCCGCCGCCGCCTCGATGATCGACGGGGGCGTCCGCGGCTCCGTCGTCACCATGGCCTCGGGGGCCATGGACACCGCGAGCCCGGGCCTGCTCTGCTACAGCGTCGCCAAGGCGGCCGTGGTCCAGCTGACGAAGACCCTGGCGGCCGAGGTCGGCCGGCACGGCGTCCGCGTCAACGCGATCGCGCCGGGCTGGATCCGCACCCCCATGACCGACCGTCACGAACCGGCGGCGCAGGAACAGGCCGAGGCGGCCATGGTCCGGGTCTCCCCCCTGGGCCGGGTCGGCGAACCGGAGGACATCGCCCACGCGGTCCTCCACCTCGCCTCCGACGCGTCGTCGTTCACGACGGGTCAGATCCTCCGCCCCAACGGCGGCGTCGCGATGCCGTGGTGACCCGCCCCCGCACGGCCCGTCCCCCCGGCCGCGCACGCTCCGCAGGCATTCCCGCCACATGCACCGGCAGCAGACTCAGCCCCCAGCCGCCGGCCGCGACAGCCCCCTCCACGAGCCCCGTCTGACCGGGCGCCAGCAGCAGCCGCAGGACCGCCCAGAACCACAGGCAGGCCAGCGTCACCGCAAGCACCGTCAGCGGGACCCGTCGCCGTACCATGGCCGCCTCCTCCGGACGACGCTAAACCGCCCCGCCCACCTCGGGGCAGGGCGCACCGGAAGCACCCACGGGCGCACTACCGGCACACTGCGGGCTCCTCATGGCCAGTCTCGCCCGGCTCCGCGCAGCTCGCACCTCCGTCACCGGCACGCACAGAAAAGCCCCGGCCGCAGCCCTTGTCGGGCGGCGACCGGGGCGAATCCCCTGTCACGGATCAGGCGGCGACGACGTCCACCGCCTCGGCGGGCGCCTTGATGGTCACCCGCTCGGTCGGCACACCTGTCACCGACGTCACCGACACGGAGTTGAGCATGGGGCGGACCGGTGCGGGCACCGGCTCGCTCGACGCCGCAGACTCGGCCAGTTCGGCCAGCGACAATTCGTCGCTCACTTCCCGCATGAGCTCGGACATCCGTACGTCAAGCGCGTCGCAGATCGCGGAGAGCAGTTCGGAGGAAGCCTCCTTCTGCCCCCGCTCCACCTCGGAGAGATAGCCGAGCGATACTCGGGCGGACGAGGAGACTTCGCGCAGAGTACGGCCCTGGCGCTGGCGCTGCCGACGCAGCACGTCACCCAGCAGGCGACGGAGCAGAATCATCGGTGGCTCCCTCCTCGGACCGCGTAGCCGCATCCTTCACGCCCCACCGTACCGCCTTGCGCCGCGGCCGTGCGGGGAGCGATGTCGTGTTCACTCAGGGCTGCAAACATCAATTCCCCCCGTTGTGTTCCGTATCCTGTGCCCGCGCATTTCCTGAGAGTTCGCCGTCGAGCAGTTCCAGCACGCTCCGTACACTCTCTCTACGGATTTCCGCACGATCGCCGTTCAACCGCAACGAGGCCACTTTCCCCGCCCCGGACGGGCCGGCGACGGCCACGTGCACGGTGCCGACGGGCTGTCCGTCCTGCGGATCGGGGCCCGCGACACCCGTGGTCGCGATGCCCCAGTCGGCGCCGAGGCGGACCCGCACACCGGCCGCCATCTGCAGCGCGACCTCGGGATCGACCGCGCCGCGCTCCGCCAGAAGGGTGCCGTCGACGCCCAGCAATTGCTCCTTCAGGGCCGTGGCGTACGCCGTGACGGACCCGCGGAACGTCTTGGACGCCCCAGGTACTCCGGTGAGCTCCGCGGCCACCAGACCGCCCGTGAGGGACTCGGCGACGGCCAGCGTGCCGCCACGCTCCGCGAGCAGCGCCAGGACCCTCGCGGCCTCGCTCACGCCCGCTGCCCCGCCTTCGCGGCGGCGTCGGCGCGCTCCGCGGCCAGTCCCCTGCGGCGCAGCACCACCGCCTGGCGCACGTAATCCAGACCGGTGACGACCGTCAGCACGACGGCCACCGTCATCACCCAGAAGCGGAACGTGGCCAGTGGCCCGGTCAGCACCAGGACGTACATCCCGACCGCCGTGCCCTGCGCGAGGGTCTTCATCTTGCCGCCGCGGCTGGCCGGAATCACGCCGTGCCGGATCACCCAGAACCGCATCAGCGTGATCCCGAGCTCCCGGAAGAGGATCACTCCGGTCACCCACCAGGGCAGGTCGCCCAGGGACGACAGACAGATCAGCCCGGCCGCCATGATCGCCTTGTCGGCGATCGGGTCGGCGATCTTCCCGAAGTCCGTGACCAGGTTGTACGCCCGGGCCAGGTGCCCGTCGAAGACGTCCGTGATCATCGCGACGGCGAAGGCCGCCCACGCCCAGGCGCGCCAGACCGGGTCGTGCCCGCCGTCCTGGAGCAGCAGCACCACGAAGGCCGGCACGAGGACCAGCCGCACCATGGTGAGGATGTTGGCGATGTTCCACAGGCTGGCCTGATTGACGGCCGCAGTGCCCAGCTTGCCGCGGGGCACCGTCCTACCGGTCCCGCCCGCCGCGGATGCCGGCACTCCGGTCATCTGCCCGCCTCCTCGTCCAGACACTCTGCGATCAGGTCGACGCCCTCGGTTCCGACGACCTTGGCCCTGACCATACGGCCGGGAACCAGGTCCTCGTCAGTGAGCGCGCCTGTGGTGAGAACCACCTGCCCGTCGGTCTCGGGCGCCTGGTGGGCGGCCCGGCCGAGCCGGCCGTCCTCCTCGTCGAAGGACTCCACCAGTACCTCCAGGGTCTCTCCCAGACGCTCCTCCGCGCGCTGCGCGGTGAGCTCCTCGGCGAGCCGGGACAGGTGGGCGAGCCGCTCGTCGACGACCTCCTGGTCGAGCTTGTGCTCGTAGGAGGCGGCCTCGGTGCCGTCCTCGTCGGAGTAGCCGAAGACGCCGATGGCGTCGAGCCGGGCGTGCGTGACGAAGCGTTCCAGCTCGGC
This sequence comes from Streptomyces solicamelliae, assembly GCF_045348655.1. NCBI lineage: Bacteria > Bacillati > Actinomycetota > Actinomycetes > Kitasatosporales > Streptomycetaceae > Streptomyces > Streptomyces solicamelliae. Next base: position 5,336,813 of record NZ_CP160404.1, on the reverse strand, counting down.
GAAGTCCGCCTCGGTCTCGCCGGGGAAGCCGACGATGAAGTTGGACCGGGCACCGGCCGTCGGCGCCTTGGAGCGGATGGTCTCCAGGAGCTCCAGGAAGCGGTCGGTGTCGCCGAAGCGGCGCATCGCCCGCAGCACGTCGGGCGCGCTGTGCTGGAAGGACAGGTCGAAGTACGGGGCGACCTTCTCGGTCGAGGTGAGCACGTCGATCAGGCCCGGGCGCATCTCGGCGGGCTGCAGGTAGCTGACCCGGATCCGCTCGATCCCGTCGACGGCTGCCAGCTCGGGCAGCAGCGTCTCGAGGAGGCGGATGTCACCGAGGTCCTTGCCGTACGAGGTGTTGTTCTCGGAGACCAGCATGATCTCCTTCACGCCCTGCTCGGCGAGCCAGCGCGTCTCGCCCAGCACGTCCGAGGGACGGCGCGAGACGAAGGAGCCGCGGAAGGACGGGATGGCGCAGAACGAGCAGCGGCGGTCGCAGCCGGAGGCCAGCTTCACGGAGGCGACGGGGCTGGTGTCGAGCCGGCGGCGCAGCGGGGCGCGGGGGCCGGAGGCCGGGGCCACGCCCTCGGGCAGGTCCGCCGGGGCGGCCTCGGGGGCGGCGGCGCCGTGGCCGGGAAGGGCCACGTCGGCGGCGGCCTGCTGGCGCTCCACGGGGGACAGCGGCAGCAGCTTGCGGCGGTCGCGCGGGGCGTGGGCCTCGACGCTGCCGCCGCTGAGGATGGTCTGGAGCCGGCCGCTGATGTCGGCGTAGTCGTCGAAGCCGAGCACACCGTCGGCCTCGGGCAGCGCGTCGGCGAGCTCCTTGCCGTAGCGCTCGGCCATGCAGCCGACGGCGACGACGGCCTGGGTCTTGCCGTGATCCTTCAGATCGTTGGCTTCGAGCAGGGCGTCGACGGAGTCCTTCTTGGCGGCTTCGACGAAGCCACAGGTGTTGACGACGGCGACGTCCGCGTCCTCGGCGTTCTCGACGAGCTCCCAGCCGTCCGCTGCCAAGCGGCCTGCGAGCTCCTCCGAGTCCACCTCGTTACGGGCGCAGCCAAGAGTGACAAGGGCGACGGTACGGCGTTCGGGCATGGACTCAAGACTACTTCGTCCCGGCCGCTCCCCCGCCGCGCAGGGTTCACCCGCGCGACGGGTCGGGACGGCCCGCCGGCCACCCCGGGCCGGAATCAGCCGGCCTCGGGGTCGCCCTTGCTGTAGGACAGGCGCTCGACCGCGCCCTCCTCGAACTTCTCGTCGATCTTCTTCCCGTTGACCCAGAGCTCGATCGGCCCGGCGTTGCCGAGGACCAGGTCGATGCGCTCGTCGTCCTGGAAGGTCTTCTTCTCGTCCTGGTCGAGGAAGCCGGCGAAGAGCGTCTTGCCGTCCTTGCCCTTGGCCGAGATCCAGCTCTTGTCGGCGGCGACCAGGATCACGGTGACCTTGTCCGCCGGGATGGCGGCGATGGCGCTCTCGGACGGGACCGGCTTGGGGTCGACGGCGGGCTTGGTCGGGGTGGGCTTGGGGCTGGTGGACTTCTTCTCCGGGGCCGGGCCCTCGGCGACGTTGCCGGGGGACTGGTTGTCGCCGCCGTTGACCAGGGTGAAGCCGACGAAGCCGGTGACGGCGACGATGGCGGCGACCATGGCGGCGGTCCAGTTGGGCCGGCGCGGTTCGGGACGGATCCGCTCCGCCTCGAACAGCGGGGCGGCGGGCGTCGGCGCCGGCCGGCCGCCGTGCCCGGCGTCGTACCGGTCGACCAGCGGGGCGGGATCGAGACCGACGGCGCGGGCGAGCGTGCGGATGTGACCGCGCGCGTACACGTCGCCGCCGCAGCGGGAGAAGTCGTCCTCCTCGATCGCGTGCACGATCGGGATCCGGACGCGCGTCGACGAGCTGACCTCGTCGACGGTGAGCCCCGCGGCGACGCGGGCCTGCTGCAGCACACGACCGATCGATGGCTGGTCGTCGACCGCCGCGTTCGAGTCGTCGACCGCCGGGTTCGGCTCGGCGGCCGGCGTGTTCCGGTCTTCTTCGGGGGAGTTGCCGATGGACACGAGAGCGCCTTTCGAGCGTGTAGCCACCTGCTGGACGTTCAGTCTATGGGTGGTACGAAAGGGTGGGGCAACCGGGCGGCCGCGATCTGTACGCCATCGGAATGGCCGAGCGCGCCCGCCTGAACGGTGGTGGGACGGGGGGAGGTGGGGTGACGGTTCCGTCCACCCCACCAACTGGACGTACGGGCAAGGGAAACGGTTGCTCTGAAAACCCTTACGAGTGAGACTCCCCGCGGATCTCGGCCAGCACTCCGTCCAGCTCGTCCGGTTTGACAAGTACGTCCCGCGCCTTGGAGCCCTCGCTGGGTCCCACGATGTTGCGGGACTCCATCAGGTCCATCAGCCGGCCGGCCTTGGCGAAGCCGACGCGCAGCTTGCGCTGGAGCATCGACGTGGAGCCGAACTGCGTGGAGACGACCAGTTCGGCCGCCTGGCACAGCAGATCGAGGTCGTCGCCGATCTCCTCGTCGATCTCCTTCTTCTGCTTGGAGCCGACGGTGACGTCGTCCCGGAAGACCGGCGCCATCTGGTCCTTGCAGTGCTGGACGACGGCATGGATCTCGTCCTCGGTGACGAACGCGCCCTGCATACGGGTCGGCTTGTTCGCGCCCATCGGCAGGAACAGGCCGTCGCCCTTGCCGATCAGCTTCTCCGCGCCGGGCTGGTCGAGGATGACCCGGCTGTCGGCGAGCGAGGAGGTCGCGAACGCGAGCCGGGAGGGCACGTTGGCCTTGATCAGACCGGTGACGACGTCGACCGACGGCCGCTGGGTGGCGAGCACGAGATGGATGCCGGCGGCCCGGGCGAGCTGGGTGATGCGGACGATCGCGTCCTCGACGTCGCGCGGGGCGACCATCATCAGGTCGGCCAGCTCGTCGACGATGACCAGCAGGTACGGGTACGGCTGGAGGTCACGCTCGCTGCCCTCGGGCAGCTTCACCTTGCCGTTGCGGATGGCCTCGTTGAAGTCGTCGATGTGCCGGAAGCCGAAGGCGGCGAGGTCGTCGTAGCGCAGGTCCATCTCGCGCACCACCCACTGCAGGGCCTCGGCGGCCCGCTTGGGGTTGGTGATGATCGGCGTGATCAGGTGCGGGATGCCCTCGTAGGCGGTGAGCTCGACCCGCTTGGGGTCGATCAGCACCATCCGGACGTCCTCGGGGGTCGCTCTTATCATGACCGACGTGATCAGGCAGTTGATGCAGGAGGACTTGCCGGAGCCGGTGGCGCCGGCGACCAGCACGTGCGGCATCTTCGCCAGGTTGGCCATCACGTAGCCGCCCTCGACGTCCTTGCCGAGCGCCACCAGCATCGGGTGCTCGTCGCCGGCCGCGTCCGCGAGGCGCAGCACGTCGCCGACGTTGACCATCTCCCGGTCGCTGTTCGGGATCTCGATGCCGACCGCGGACTTGCCGGGGATCGGCGAGATGATCCGCACGTCCGGGGAGGCGACCGCATAGGCGATGTTCTTGGTCAGCGCCGTGATCTTCTCGACCTTCACGGCGGGGCCGAGTTCGACCTCGTACCGGGTGACCGTCGGGCCGCGGGTGAAGCCGGTGACGGCCGCGTCGACCTTGAACTCGGTGAAGACGTTGGTGAGCGAGTCCACGACGGCGTCGTTGGCGGCGCTGCGGGTCTTGCCCGGCCCGCCGCGCTCCAGCAGGTCGAGCGACGGCAGGGCGTACGTGATGTCGCCGGAGAGCTGGAGCTGCTCGGCGCGCGGCGGCAGGTCGGTGGGCTCGGGGGCGGCCTTGGTGAGGTCGGGTACGGCGCCGGGGCGCTCGGATCCGCGGGCCGGCGGCACGCCGGGCTCGGCGCGGGCCTCGTCGTCGGCCGCCGCCCTGGCCTCCGCTGCCATCGCCGCGGCGCGTTCCCGGTCGGCGGTGACGTCGCGGGTGAGGCCGGCGACCAGCGGGGACGGGGGCATGCCGTTGAGCACGGCGCCGTCGAGCGCGGCGGCCGCGGCGGCGGCGACGTCCACCGCGTCCATGGGCCGGTCGAAGTCGGGCTGCACGGAGCCGCGGCGCGGGCGCCTGCGGCTGCTGAGCGCCTCCTCCTCGGCCCGGTCGGCGTCGGCCGCGCCGTCGGTCTCCGCGCCGCGGCGGCGGGCGGGACGGGCACGCCGAGCCTCGGACGCGCGCCAGGCGTCGTCGTCGTACGCCTTCGCGTCCTCGGGGTCCGGCTCGCGTTCGACCAGGCCGAGCCGCTCGCCCAGGGCGCGCAGCCGCTGCGGGATGGCGTTGACGGGGGTGGCGGTGACGACGAGCAGCCCGAAGACGGTGAGCAGGACGAGCAGGGGGACGGCGAGGACCTCGCCCGTCATGAAGATCAGTGGCTTGGACGCGGCCCAGCCGATCAGGCCGCCGGCGTCCTGTATCGCGTCGCTGCCCTCGCCGCGGCCGGGCGAGCCGCAGGCGATGTGGACCTGGCCGAGCACGCCGATGACCAGCGCGGACAGTCCGATGACGATGCGCCCGTTGGCCTCGGGCTTCTCCGGGTAGAGGATCAGCCGGATCCCGATGGCGCCGACGAGGAGCGGTACGAGCAGGTCGAGCCGCCCGAAGGCGCCGGTGACCAGCATCTCGACCAGGTCGCCGACGGGCCCGCGCAGATTGGACCAGGTGCCGGCGGCGACGATCAGCGCGAGGCCGAGCAGCAGCAGCGCCAGACCGTCCTTGCGGTGCGCCGGGTCGAGGCCCTTCGCGCCGCGCCCTATGCCCCGGAACATCGCGCCGACCGCGTGCGCGAGGCCGAGCCAGACGCCGCGGGCCAGCCGGTACACGCCCCCGGTCGGGGACGGGGCGGGCTTGGGTGCGGCCTTCTTCGCCGCGGGTTTGCGGGCGGGGGCCTTCTTGGCCGCGGTCTTCTTCGCGGCGGGCTTGGCGGGGGGCTTGGCGGGTGCCGCCTTCTTCGCGGCGCCCGTCGTACGGCCGGCACGCGGCTTCGCGGTGCCCGCCGTGCCCTGGGAACCTTTGCCGGACGTACGTGAGGCCATGATGCTGAGGTTACCGGTGGAGACGGCGGTGAACACTCCTGCCCACCGCTTCACCCGTCCGTGTCGCCCTTCAGCGGGCCGGAAACTGACGCCCGTTCATCACGGGCGCCTCCGCGTGACGGTACGTCAGGTCTGGGCCGGGAGGCTGGGCGCTCCGCCCGTGCCCGGCTCCAGCGCGTCGAGCGCCCGGCGCAACCCCGTGAGCTTGCGCTCCAGATGGGCCGCCGTGGCGACGGCGGCCGCGTCCGCGGAGTCGTCGTCGAGCTGCTTGGACAGCGCCTCTGCCTGCTCCTCGACGGCGGCCAGCCGGGCGGACAGCTCGGCGAGCAGTCCGGCGGACTCCCTGGCGGGTCCGGCACCGCCCTCCAACTGCAGCCGCAGCAGCGCGGCCTGCTCGCGGAGCTGGCAGTTCTTCATGTACAGCTCGACGAACACCGAGACCTTGGCGCGCAGCACCCAGGGGTCGAACGGCTTGGAGATGTAGTCGACCGCGCCGGCCGCGTACCCGCGGAAGGTGTGGTGCGGGCCGTGGTTGATGGCGGTGAGGAAGATGATCGGGATGTCCCGCGTCCGCTCCCGCCGCTTGATGTGCGCCGCGGTCTCGAACCCGTCCATGCCGGGCATCTGGACGTCCAGCAGAATGACCGCGAAGTCGTCCGTCAGCAGCGCCTTGAGCGCTTCCTCCCCGGACGATGCCCGCACCAGCGTCTGATCGAGCGCGGAGAGGATGGCCTCCAGCGCCAGCAGATTCTCCGGCCGGTCATCGACCAGGAGGATCTTGGCTTTCTGCACCATGCCCCGTCCTCCTCGCCCCGGCGTGGGCTCTCCCCGGCCGGTCGTGCCGGGGGACGCACCGAGGGCCGCCCCAGAAGACGACTCCCATGCGCCGTCCGTCCTTGTGCCGGTCATCGTAGCCGCACCCCGCCTGTCGCCACACCCAGTCACCGTGATGTCACTGTGCACATAGCAGAAACGCTGTGAGAGACGAGAAGGTTCCCCGTACACCACCGTCCCACACGCTTCCGGGCACATTCGATCCGCATAGTCCGGCGGTCCGTCCGCCGGCGGGTCCGCTCACTCCCCGCGCATCCAGTGCTCCATCACCGCCAGCAGGTGATCCGGGTCGACCGGCTTCGTCACGTAGTCGGAGGCCCCGGACTCGATCGCCTTCTCCCGGTCGCCCTTCATCGCCTTCGCGGTGAGGGCGATGATCGGCAGCCCGGCGAACTGCGGCATCCGCCGGATCGCCGTCGTCGTCGCGTAACCGTCCATCTCGGGCATCATGATGTCCATCAGCACGACCGTCACGTCGTCGTGCTGCTCCAGGACTTCGATGCCCTCCCGGCCGTTCTCCGCGTACAGCACCGCCAGACCGTGCTGCTCCAGGACGCTGGTGAGCGCGAAGACGTTGCGGATGTCGTCGTCGACGATGAGCACCTTCTCGCCGCCGAAGGAGAAGGTGCGGCGCGGCGCCTCCTCCTCCTCGGCCTCCGCGTACGCCTCCTGCCCGGGTACGGCCCCGGCCGGCAGCCCGGCCGCCTGGCCGCCCGCGCCCCACCCGGCCGCCTTGCGGCGGTGCCGGAACAGCGCCCCGGCGCCCGACCGTGCCTCCACCGGAGCCAGGGTCGGCGTCCGCGGGGCGGCCTCCAGGGCCGGCGGCGCGGCCTCGTCGGCGACCGCGTCGACGCCGTCGGGGTGCAGGTCGCCGGGCTGCGGGTAGCCGTTGGGCGGCAGCTCGATGGGGTGCAGCGGCAGGTACAGCGTGAACGTCGAGCCGCGGCCGGGCTCGCTGGCCGCGTAGATCTCTCCGCCGAGCAGCCGGGCGATCTCCCGGCTGATCGACAGGCCGAGGCCGGTGCCGCCGTACTTGCGGCTGGTCGTGCCGTCGGCCTGCTTGAACGCCTCGAAGATCACCCGCATCTTGCCCGCCGCGATGCCGATGCCGGTGTCGGTCACCGAGAACGCGATCAGGTCGGCGTCCGCCTCGCGCAGCGTGCCGGCCTCCAGGAGCTGCTCCCGGATCGACTGCGGCACGTCGGTGCCGGCCGGCCGGATCACCAGCTCCACCGCGCCGGTGTCGGTGAACTTCACCGCGTTCGACAGCAGGTTGCGCAGCACCTGCAGCAGCCGCTGCTCGTCGGTGTGCAGGGTGGCGGGCAGTTCGGGCGAGACCCGGACGGAGAAGTCCAGGCCCTTCTCCGCGGTCAGCGGGCGGAACGTGGCCTCCACGTAGTCCACCAGCTGGACCAGCGCGATCCGGGTCGGGGAGACGTCCATCTTGCCCGCCTCGACCTTCGACAGGTCGAGGATGTCGTTGATGAGCTGCAGCAGATCGGAACCGGCGCCGTGGATGGTCTCGGCGAACTCGACCTGCTTGGGCGTCAGGTTGGTCTCGGCGTTGTCGGCGAGCAGCTTGGCCAGGATCAGCAGCGAGTTGAGCGGGGTGCGCAGCTCGTGCGACATGTTGGCCAGGAACTCGGACTTGTACCGCATGGAGACGGCGAGCTGCTCGGCGCGCTCCTCCAGGACCTGCCGGGCCTCCTCGATCTCGGTGTTCTTCACCTCGATGTCGCGGTTCTGCTGGGCCAGCAGCTCGGCCTTGTCCTCCAACTCCGCGTTGGTGGTCTGCAGTTCCTTCTGCCGGTGCTCCAGCTCGGCGGACCGCTCGCGCAGCTGCTCGGTCAGCTCCTGCGACTGCTGGAGCAGCACCTCGGTCTTGGTGTTGACGCTGATGGTGTTGACCGTCGTCGCGATCATCTCGGCGAGCTGGTTGAGGAAGTCCCGCTGGATCTGCGTGAACGGCTGGAAGGACGCCAGCTCGATCACACCGAGCACCTTCCCCTCGAACAGCACCGGCAGCACGATCACATGGGCCGGCGACGCCTCGCCGAGCCCGGAGGAGATCTTCAGGTACCCCGGCGGCACGTTGACCTGGATGGTCCGCTTCTCCTCGGCCGCCGTCCCGATCAGCGTCTCGCCCGGCCGGAACGAGGTGGGCATCGAGCCGGCGGAGTAGCCGTAACTGCCGCGCATCCGCAGCTCGTACCGGCCCTCCTCCCGCTCCCCCACGTCGGCCGCGCCGGACGCCCCGGCCGGCATCGCCACGAAGAAGGCGCCATGCTGCGCGGAGACCACCGGCGTCAGCTCGCTCATGATCAGCCCCGCCACGTCGTCGAGGTCGCGGCGGCCCTGCATGAGGCCGGAGATACGGGCCAGGTTGCCCTTGAGCCAGTCCTGCTCCTCGTTGGCGAGGGTGGTGTCGCGCAGGTTGACGATCATCGTGTTGATGTTGTCCTGCAGGGCCTGGATCTCGCCGGCCGCGTCCACGCCGTCGATCTTCAGGTTGAGGTCGCCGCGGGTCACCGCGGTGGCGACGGCGGCGATCGCGCGCACCTGCCGGGTCAGGTTCCCGGCCATCTCGTTCACGGACTCGGTCAGGTCGCGCCAGGTGCCGTCGACGTCCCGGACCCGCGCCTGGCCGCCCAGCTGGCCGTACGTGCCCACCTCGCGGGCGACGCGGGTGACCTCCTCGGCGAAGTTGGACAGCTGGTCGACCATCGTGTTGATGGTGTTCTTCAGCTCCTGGATCTCGCCCCGGGCGTCGATGTCGATCTTCCGGGTGAGATCGCCCTTGGCGATCGCGGTGGTGACGGTGGCGATCTGCCGCACCTGACCGGTGAGGTTGTCGGCCATGCCGTTCACCGAGTCGGTGAGGTCCTTCCACGTACCGGAGACGCCGGGGACGCGGGCCTGGCCGCCGAGGATGCCGTCGGTGCCCACCTCGCGGGCCACCCGGGTCACCTCGTCGGCGAACGACGACAGGGTCTTCACCATGGTGTTCACCGTGTCGGCCAGCTCGGCGACCTCGCCGCGGGCCTCGACGGTGACCTTCTTCGACAGGTCGCCGTTGGCGACCGCCGCCGACACGCGCGAGATGTTCCGCACCTGACTGGTCAGGTTGTTGGCCATCAGGTTCACGTTGTCGGAGAGGTCCTTCCAGGTGCCGGTCACGCCGCGCACCCGGGCCTGGCCGCCGAGGATGCCCTCGGTGCCCACCTCGCGGGCCACCCGGGTCACCTCGTCGGCGAAGTTGGACAGCTGGTCGACCATCGTGTTGACGGTGGTGACCAGCTCGAGGATCTCGCCCTTGGCGTCGACGGTGATCTTCTTCGACAGGTCGCCGCGGGCCACGGCGGTGGTGACCTCAGCGATGTTGCGCACCTGACTGGTCAGGTTGTTCGCCATGAAGTTCACCGACTGGGTGAGGTCCTTCCAGGTGCCGGAGACCCCCTGCACCTCGGCCTGGCCGCCCAGGATGCCCTCGGTGCCCACCTCGCGGGCCACCCGCGTCACCTGCTCCGCGAAGTTCGACAGCTGGTCGACCATCGTGTTCAGGGTGTTCTTGAGCTCCAGGATCTCGCCGCGGGCGTCCACGTCGATCTTCTGGGAGAGGTCGCCGCGGGCCACCGCGGTGGCGACCTGGGCGATGTTGCGCACCTGGGCGGTGAGGTTGCCGGCCATGCCGTTCACCGAGTCCGTCAGGTCACGCCACACGCCTGCCACACCGGGTACCTGCGCCTGGCCGCCGAGGCGGCCGTCGGTGCCCACCTCACGGGCCACCCGGGTGACCTGCTCGGCGAAGGCGCTGAGCTGGTCCACCATCGTGTTGATGGTGTTCTTCAGCTCCAGGATCTCGCCGCGGGCGTCCACGTCGATCTTCTGCGACAGGTCACCGCGGGCCACGGCCGTCGTCACCTGGGCGATCTGCCGCACCTGCGAGGTCAGGTTGCCGGCCATGAAGTTGACGGAGTCGGTGAGCTCCTTCCACGTGCCCGACACACCCTCGACGCGGGCCTGACCGCCGAGGCGACCCTCCGTACCCACGTCGCGCGCCATCCGGGTCACCTGGTCGGCGAAGTTCGACAGCTGCGACACCATCGTGTTGACGGTGTTCTTCAGCTCCAGCATCTCGCCCGCGACGTCGACCGTGACCTTCTGCGTCAGATCGCCGTTCGCCACCGCCGTCGTCACCTGGGCGATGTCGCGCACCTGGCCGGTGAGGTTGCGGAAGGCGGTGTTCACCGAGTCGGTGAGGTCCTTCCAGGTGCCGGCCGCACCGGGTACGTGCGCCTGACCGCCGAGCAGACCCTCGACGCCGACCTCCCGGGCCACCCGGGTCACCTCGGAACCGAAGGCGGAGAGCTGGTCCACCATCGTGTTGACGGTGTTCTTCAGCTCCAGCATCTCGCCGTTGACGTCGACGGTGACCTTCTGCGACAGGTCGCCGTTCGCCACCGCCGTCGTCACCTGCGCGATGTCCCTCACCTGTGTGGTGATGTTCCGGAACACCGTGTTGACCGAGTCGGTCAGGTCCTTCCAGGTACCGGCCGCGCCGGGCACCTGCGCCTGTCCGCCGAGCACACCGCCGGCGCCGACCTCGCTCGCCACGCGGGTCACCTCGTCGGCGAACACCGCGAGGGTCTCGGTCATCTGGTTGATGGTGTCGGCGAGTTGGGCCACCTCGCCGCGCGCGCTCACCCGGACCTTCTGCGACAGGTCGCCGTTGGCGACGGCCGTCGTCACCTCGGCGATCCCGCGCACCTGACTGGTCAGGTTGCCCGCCATGGTGTTGACGGAGTCCGTGAGGTCCTTCCACACACCCGCCGCGCCCGGTACTTCGGCCTGGCCGCCGAGCTCGCCCTCGGTGCCCACCTCGCGGGCCACGCGGGTCACCTCGGAACCGAAGGCCGAGAGCTGGTCCACCATCGTGTTGACGGTGTTCTTCAGCTCCAGCATCTCGCCGTCCACATGGACGGTGACCTTCCGCGACAGATCGCCCTTGGCGACCGCCGTCGTCACCATGGCGATGTCGCGCACCTGCGCGGTGAGCCGGTACGCCATCGTGTTGACGGAGTCCGTCAGGTCCTTCCACGAACCCGACATACCGCGCACCTGGGCCTGACCGCCCAGCTTGCCCTCGGTACCGACCTCCAGCGCGACCCGCGTCACCTCGTCGGTGAACGCCGAGAGCTGGTCGACCAGGTTGTTCACCGTACGGGCGACCTTCAGGAACTCCCCGCGCAGCGGCCGCACCGAGCCCTCGGGCCCCTCCGAGCGCAGCTCCATCCGCTGCTCCAGGTCGCCCTCCGCCACCGCGGAGAGCACCCGGCCCACCTCGGAGACCGGCCGCGTCAGATCGTCGACCAGCTGGTTCGCCGCCTCGACCGCGGCCGCCCAGGTGCCCTCGCTCGGCCCGACCTCGAGCCGTTCCGAGAGCTTCCCCTCGCGGCCCACCATGCGGCGCACCCGGGACAGCTCCCCGGTCAGATGCAGCTGCCGGTCGGCGACCTCGTTGAAGACGGCGGCGACCTCCGACATCACGCCGTCGCCGTTCACGGTCAGCCGGCGGCGGAAGTTCCCGTCCCGCATCGCCACCAGGGCCCCGAGCAGCCGCTCCAGCGCGGCCGCGTCGACCTGCACCGTCCCACTGCTCCGGGACCGTCCGCCTTTCGCGCGCGAACCGCTGCCGCGTCGCGCCGTCACGCCAGACTCCACCGTGTCCCTCCCGCAGGGGTCGACCCGTGCCGCTCCGCGCAGCACCGCTTCCGCAGTCCCGGGAAGCCTTCCCAGTGTTTCACCGCAGCCGAACCAGGCCATAACAGTTCGGCGACTTCGCATAGCGTCCCCGACTCCGGGGGACGGAAACAGTGACGACCGGCACCCGCCCGGACAGCGAAGGTAAGTAACCTGGCATCCGACTGTCCAACCGCCCCGTGCTGCCCGGCCGGGGGCGGTGTGACGCGCAGCACGACCACCGGGCACCGGGAGGGGCAGCCGACCATGGCAGAGCCGGGCGTCGAGACGCGTACGAGGAGTTCTGTGATCACCGCGCGGGCCGCCGCCAGTTTCGACCCAGTCGGCCGGTCGGTCGCGACCGCCCGCGCCTTTGTGAGGGACACCCTGCAGGGCTGGGGCCATGGCGACGTCGTCGACGACGCCGTCGTCCTCACCAGCGAACTCGTCACCAACGCGGTCGTCCACGCGGGCACCGCCGCCGATGTGCTGTGCCTGCGCACCGAGCACGGCGTACGGGTCGAGGTCTCCGACCACTACCCCGAACGGGAGATCCCGGTCCAGGGCGGCCGGACACTGGCCCACCCCGACCGAGAGAACGGCCGCGGCCTGCTGCTCTGCGCCGCGCTCGCCGCCCGCTGGGGCGTCGAGTACACCGCGACCCGCAAGAAGGTCTGGTTCCAACTCGACCTGCCCGCACGCACCGTGGGCACCCGCACGGCCGGCCCGGCGCTCCCCGTCGACCTGCTGCCGGCGACCGAGGACCGGGTCCGGGTGGCCGTCGTCCAGATCGACGGCAACGGGTCCATCACCGCCTGGAACGAAGACTCCGAACATCTCTTCGGATATTCACCCGAACAGGTACTGGGGAAGCCCCTCGCCGACCTCGCCGCCTGGCCCCACACCCCCGGCATCGGCACCGGCCTCGCCGAGGCCCTCCAGCTCTCCCGCTGGGAGGGCAGCTACGGGCTCCGCGGCGACGACGGCCGCGTCGTCCCCGTGTACGCCTCCCATCTCCGCGTCCGCGACACCCACGGCGACCCGTCCACGGTCTGCCTCCTCGTCCGCGACCACGAGCGCGCCGTCCTCCAGACGCCGCTGCGCCCGCCGGTCGCCGAATCCGGCGCCGAGAGCCGGGCCGCCGACCCCTTCGAGGTCTTCATCGGCTCCCCCGCCCCCGACGACCTCGACGGACTGCTCCAGCGCACCGTCGAACGCGCCCGCGACATGCTCGACGGCGACTCCGCCTTCCTGCTGCTCGCCACCGACGACGAGACCGAACTCGAGGTACGGGCCACCACGGGCCTGCCCTCCGCCCGCCAGCGCTTCGCCCGCGTGCCCGTCGAGGCCGGCGCCGGCCGGTACGGCTCCGCCCGGATGCCCGCCGTCCACGAGGACCTGGCCGCCGTCCCCGGAGCCGCACCGCTCCTCGACGGCACCGGCATGCGCTCCGTCGTCACCGTGCCGCTCAAGGTCGAGGGCCGCCTCACCGGATCGCTCGGCGTCGCCGCCGAGGGGGCCGGGCGATACTCCAACGAGGAGGCGCTGCGCCTGCAGTTCGCCGCCGACCGGATCGCCCTGGCCGTCGAGTCGGCCCGCCTCGGCGAACTGGAACGGCTGCGCCGCGGCTCGCTCAGCTTCCTCGTCGAGGCCTCCGACCTCCTGGCCGGCACCCTCGACCGCGACCAGACCCTGGCCCTGATGGCCCAGATGACCGTGCCGACGCTCGCCACCTGGTGCGCCGTCTACACGATCGCCGACCAGACGTCCGAGCCCAGCCTCTCGTACGTCCTGCACGAGGACGAAGACCGTATCGACGGCCTCAAGGAACTGCTCTCCTCCATCGCCCCGCCGGACGCGGTGCCGACCCCCGGCGCCCGCGTCTGGCACGCCCCGGCCGACGCCGCGCACCGCGCCGCGCTCGCCACCTCCATGGCGGAGCTCGGCCAGGACCACACCGGACCGCTGTCCTCGGGCATCAGCACCACGCTGGCCACCGCGGCCGCCGTCGGCGGCGAGACGGTCGTCCTGCCGCTGTTCGCCCGCAACCGCGTCATCGGCATGCTCACGTTGGGCAAGCCGTCGGACGACCACTTCCGCCAGGAGATCCTGGAGCTCGCGGAGGACCTCTCCCGCCGGGCGGCCCTCGCCCTCGACAACGCACGCCTGTACTCGGAGCGCATGGCCATCAGCCGCTCCCTGCAGCGCAGTCTGCTGCCGCCGGGCCTGCCGCAGATCCCCGGCGTCGAGGTGGAGGTCATCTACCGCGCCGCCGGCGAGGGCAACGAGGTCGGCGGCGACTTCTACGACCTCTTCCCCATCCGTGACGGCGCGTACGGCTTCGCCATCGGCGACGTCTGCGGCACGGGCCCGGAGGCCGCCGCGGTGACCGGCCTCGCCCGGCACGCGCTGCGCCTCCTCGCCCGCGAGGGCTTCGGCGGCCCGGCGGTCCTGGAGCGCCTGAACGCGGCGATCCTCGACGAGGGCGCCCGCAGCCGCTTCCTCACGCTCCTGTACGGGGAGCTGTGGCCGCAAGAGGACGGCTCCGCGGTACTGAAGGTCGTCTGCGCCGGCCATCCTCTGCCGCTCCGGCTCCGCCAGGACGGCACTGTCGAACCGGCCGCGGATCCGCAGCCGTTGCTCGGTGTCATGGACGATCTGGAGCTGTACGAGCAGACGATCACGCTGGATCCCGGCGACGTGCTCCTGTGCGTCACGGACGGCGTGACCGAACGCCGCGAGGGCACGCGGATGTTGGGCGACGACGGCCTGACGGAGGTCCTGACGACGTGTACGGGCCTGACCGCCGGTGCGGTCGCGGCGCGAGTACTGCGGGCGGTGGAACGCTTCGCTGTGGAGCCGGCGTCGGACGACATGGCGATCCTGGCGATGCGCCTGCCGGAGCCGCTGAAGGGCGAGTGAAACGCGAGAAGGCCGGCGCCCGAGAGGGCGCCGGCCTTCCTCATGAAGTCGCTTGCTGGTCCCGGTACCCCGGTTCCTGAAAACGAAAAAGGCCCCCGCCTGTTGGCGGGGGCCTTCTTTCTGAGCCCTTTAACGGAATCGAACCGTTGACCTTCTCCTTACCATGGAGACGCTCTACCGACTGAGCTAAAAGGGCGGGTTGTTCGGCGGCGTCCTACTCTCCCACAGGGTCCCCCCTGCAGTACCATCGGCGCTGAAAGGCTTAGCTTCCGGGTTCGGAATGTAACCGGGCGTTTCCCTAACGCTATGACCACCGAAACACTATGAAGTTGAACCGCCGCACCACCCGTAGGGGGGCGTGTTCGTTACTTCAGAACTAACACAGTGGACGCGAGCAACTGAGGACAAGCCCTCGGCCTATTAGTACCGGTCAGCTCCACCCATTACTGGGCTTCCACATCCGGCCTATCAACCCAGTCGTCTACTGGGAGCCTTACCCTCTCAAGGAGGTGGGAATACTCATCTCGAAGCAGGCTTCCCGCTTAGATGCTTTCAGCGGTTATCCCTCCCGAACGTAGCCAACCAGCCATGCCCTTGGCAGAACAACTGGCACACCAGAGGTTCGTCCGTCCCGGTCCTCTCGTACTAGGGACAGCCCTTCTAATATTCCTGCGCGCACAGAGGATAGGGACCGAACTGTCTCACGACGTTCTAAACCCAGCTCGCGTACCGCTTTAATGGGCGAACAGCCCAACCCTTGGGACCGACTCCAGCCCCAGGATGCGACGAGCCGACATCGAGGTGCCAAACCATCCCGTCGATATGGACTCTTGGGGAAGATCAGCCTGTTATCCCCGGGGTACCTTTTATCCGTTGAGCGACGGCGCTTCCACAAGCCACCGCCGGATCACTAGTCCCGACTTTCGTCCCTGCTCGACCCGTCGGTCTCACAGTCAAGCTCCCTTGTGCACTTACACTCAACACCTGATTGCCAACCAGGCTGAGGGAACCTTTGGGCGCCTCCGTTACCCTTTGGGAGGCAACCGCCCCAGTTAAACTACCCATCAGACACTGTCCCTGATCCGGATCACGGACCGAGGTTAGACATCCAGCACGACCAGAGTGGTATTTCAACGGCGACTCCACAACCACTGGCGTGGCCGCTTCAAAGTCTCCCACCTATCCTACACAAGCCGAACCGAACACCAATATCAAACTGTAGTAAAGGTCCCGGGGTCTTTCCGTCCTTCTGCGCGAAACGAGCATCTTTACTCGTAGTGCAATTTCACCGGGCCTATGGTTGAGACAGTCGAGAAGTCGTTACGCCATTCGTGCAGGTCGGAACTTACCCGACAAGGAATTTCGCTACCTTAGGATGGTTATAGTTACCACCGCCGTTTACTGGCGCTTAAGTTCTCAGCTTCGCCCTGTCGAAACAGAGCTAACCGGTCCCCTTAACGTTCCAGCACCGGGCAGGCGTCAGTCCGTATACATCGCCTTACGGCTTCGCACGGACCTGTGTTTTTAGTAAACAGTCGCTTCTCGCTGGTCTCTGCGGCCACCCCCAGCTCAGAGTGCAAGACTCATCACCGGTGATGGCCCCCCTTCTCCCGAAGTTACGGGGGCATTTTGCCGAGTTCCTTAACCATAGTTCACCCGAACGCCTCGGTATTCTCTACCTGACCACCTGAGTCGGTTTAGGGTACGGGCCGCCATGAAACTCGCTAGAGGCTTTTCTCGACAGCATAGGATCATCCACTTCACCACAATCGGCTCGGCATCAGGTCTCAGGCTATGTGCTGTCCGGATTTGCCTAGACAGCGCCCTACACCCTTACCCCGGGACAACCACCGCCCGGGCTGGACTACCTTCCTGCGTCACCCCATCGCTTACCTACTACCACCTTGGGTCGGCGGCTCCACCACTCCCCTTTGCCCGAAGGCTCCGGGGCGGCTTCACGGCCTTAGCATTAATGGGCTCGATATTGGGCGTTTCAAAGCGGGTACCGGAATATCAACCGGTTGTCCATCGACTACGCCTGTCGGCCTCGCCTTAGGTCCCGACTTACCCTGGGCAGATCAGCTTGACCCAGGAACCCTTAGTCAATCGGCGCACACGTTTCTCACGTGTGTATCGCTACTCATGCCTGCATTCTCACTCGTGAACCGTCCACAACTCGCTTCCGCGGCTGCTTCACCCGGCACACGACGCTCCCCTACCCATCACAGTCCCCGTTGGGGGTATGTACTGCAATGACACGACTTCGGCGGTACGCTTGAGCCCCGCT
>NZ_CP160404.1:4030000-5315000 GCF_045348655.1 Streptomyces solicamelliae | reverse complement strand
GGTCCTCGTGGCCGTGGGTCAGGACGATGCCCTCGACGTCGTCGAGGCGGTCCCGGATGGTGCTGAAGTCCGGCAGGATCAGATCGATGCCGGGCTGCTCCTCCTCGGGGAAGAGCACGCCGCAGTCGACGATCAGCAGACGGCCGCCGAACTCGAAGACGGTCATGTTCCGGCCGATCTCGCCGAGCCCGCCGAGCGGGGTGACGCGCAGGCCGTTCTCGGGAAGCTTCGGCGGGGCGCCGAGTTCAGGGTGCGGATGACTCAAAAGACTCTCCTCACCACGCGCGCCACGTACCGCTCGGGCACGTGGCGCGCGTGACATTCGTGCACTTGCTTGGTGTCAGTCGTGATCCGTAGATCATTTATTCAGTTGTGAAGTCTGTACTCAGAGCTGTACCCCGCCGGCGGCCAGATCGAGCCTCAGCCGGGCGGTCTCCTCGGCGGAGAGCTCGACGAGCGGCGCGCGCAGCGGGCCGGCCGGGAGTCCCTGGAGGGCGAGGGCGGCCTTGGTGGTCATGACGCCCTGGGTGCGGAACATGCCCGTGTAGACCGGGAGCAGCTTCTGGTGGATCTCCGTGGCCTTCTGGACGTCCCCGTTGAGGTGGGCGTCGAGCAGGGCCCGGAGGTCCGGGGAGACGACGTGGCCGACCACGGAGACGAAGCCGACCGCGCCGACGGAGAGCAGCGGGAGGTTGAGCATGTCGTCGCCGGAGTACCAGGCGAGCCCGCTGCGGGCGATGGCCCAGCTGGCCTGGCCGAGGTCGCCCTTGGCGTCCTTGTTGGCGACGATCCGGGGGTGCTCGGCCAGCCGGACGAGGGTCTCGGTCTCGATCGGGACGCCGCTGCGGCCGGGGATGTCGTACAGCATCACCGGGAGCTGGGTGGCGTCGGCGATGGCCGAGAAGTGCCGGTACAGGCCCTCCTGAGGGGGCTTGTTGTAGTACGGCGTGACCGCGAGCAGGCCGTGGGCGCCGTCACGCTCGGCTGTACGGGCCAGCTCGATGCTGTGGTGGGTGTCGTTCGTGCCGATGCCGGCGACGACGTGGGCACGGTCGCCCACGGCCTCCAGGACGGCGCGTACCAGCTGCGATTTCTCCGCGTCGGTGGTCGTGGGGGACTCGCCGGTGGTGCCGTTGACGACGAGGCCGTCGTTGCCGGCCTCGACCAGATGGGCGGCGAGTCGCTGGGCACCGTCGAGGTCGAGTGCGCCGTCAGCCGTGAAGGGCGTGACCATGGCGGTGAGGACCCGCCCGAAGGGGGTCTGCGGAGTGGAGATCGGAGCCATGGGTAACACGCTACTCGCTGCTCAGCGCACGGTGTCCCCTCGGGGGACGTGTGAAGGGGAGCCCGGCACTGCCTGCTCGGGGGTTCAAGCAGTGCCGGGTCCGTTTGATCAGCCTAGATGAACTTCGTGAAACGTCGCAATCCGGACACTTCTCGTGACTGATCGGACATCTGTGCCCCAAGGGACGGGGCGTGCGGTTCGTACGGTCCTACGGAGCGACGCGGCCGTTCTTGTTGAAGGCCGCGTACGTGAGCGGCATCAGCCGGGCCCACTGCTCCTCCATCTTCTCGCCGACCATCTCGATCTCCCGCTGGGGGAACGACGGCACCGCGGCCAGCTCGTGCTGGGTGCGCAGACCCAGGAAGTGCATCAGGGAGCGCGCGTTGCAGGTGGCGTACATGGACGAGTACAGGCCCACCGGCAGCACGGCGCGGGCGACCTCGCGGGCCACGCCGGCGGCGAGCATCTCCTGGTACGTCCCGTACGCCTCGCGGTACGAGTCCTCCATGGCCCGGCCGACGAGCTCGTGCTGGGCCTGGGTGCCCTCGACGAAGACGTACTTGCCCGGGCGGCCCTCCTGGACGAGCTTGCGGGAGGCGTCGGGCACGTAGAAGACCGGCTGCAGCTCCCGGTAGCGGCCCGACTCCTCGTTGTACGACCAACCCACCCGGTGCCGCATGAACTCGCGGAACACGAAGATCGGGGCGCTGATGAAGAAGGTCATCGAGTTGTGCTCGAAGGGGCTGCCGTGACGGTCCCGCATCAGGTAGTTGATCAGGCCTTTGGAGCGCTCCGGGTCCTTCTGGAGCTCCTCCAGGGACTGCTCGCCCGCCGTGGACACCCGGGCCGCCCACAGGACGTCGGAGTCCGAGGCCGCGCTCTTGACCAGCTCGACGGTGACGTCGCTCCTCAGGTCGATCTTGACGTTCTCTGCGGGGGTGTCGGTCACCTGCGGTCCTTCCGGGCTGGCCTTTGCAGTCGCCCACTCTAGCGACGTCCTCCTCGAGGATGAGATTCGGCCGCTTTGATGAAAAAACGGCACCAACACCTCCCTTCGCTCGTCTGTACCGATGACGCCCGTACAGAGACAAGGAGAGTGGCCCACCATGCTGCGCCGCAGGGAAGCCGTACCGTTCGCGTTCGTCGCCGAGGCCGACAGCTTCCGCAGTAACGTCACTCCGCCGCCCCGGGAGCGTCTGCGGCCCTCCCAGCTACTGGGCCGTACGCTGATCGGGCTGACCGTCGTGGCGGGTCTCGTCGGCTCGCTGCTCTTCGGGATGCCGGCCCTCGAGACCGGCCAGTCCCCCGCCCGTCAGGCACAGTCCGAAGCGTCCGACGGCCGCTGAGGTAGCCTCACCGGGCACAGCCACCGAACGTGCTTGTGAGTGAGGACCTGTCGTGCCCCTGCCCTTTCTGACGGCCGACCGCGCTTTCGACGCCGACGACGACATCGCGCTGCCCTTCGACGACCACGACACCTGGCGCCGGCCGTACCGGCCCGGTCCGTGGCGGGTCGGCACGGCCGCGCTCGCGCTGCTGCTCGCCTCGTTCGTGCTGCTCGCGGCTGTGATCATCGCTGCCGCGGGGGCGGTGCCCGGCGCGGGCGTCACCTTCGGCCTCGCCACGCTCATCATCGCCGCCGCGCTGCGGCTGCTCCGGGTGGGTGCGTGGGTGAGCCGGAACGGTCTGCGGCAGGTGCGGATGCTCTCCACCTCGACCGTGCCGTGGCAGCAGGTCAGCGGTCTGCGCACCGTGCAGCAGCCGGTGCGCTGGCTGGGCCTGCCGCGCACGGTGCAGGGCCAGGCGCTGGTGTACGTACGGCCGAACGGTGAGCAGCTGCCGCTGCTCACCGACCACAACGCCGACTTCCTCTCCCGCATCGAGGCGTTCGACCGCGCCGCGGACACGATCGAGGCGTGGAACGCGGAGTACGCAGAAGCGCGCTGAGGACCCCCGTCGGGGCCCGGTGGGGCCCCGCGCTCCTTACGCCGTACCGCCCCCGTGCAGCGTGATCGCCCGCTGCATCGCCTTGCGGGCCCGAGGGGTGTCGCGGGCGTCGTGGTAGGCGACCGCGAGGCGGAACCAGCAGCGCCAGTCGTCCGGGGAGTCCTCCGTCTCAGCCTTGCGGCGGGCGAAGACCTCGTCCGCCGCGTCCCGGTCGATCCGGCCGCCCGGCGTACGGGCCAGGTCGTCGACCGGCAGCCCGCCCTCGGCCTCCAGCTCCGCCGCCAGCCGGTGCGCGCGGCGCGCGAACCGGGTGTTCTGCCAGAGGAACCACGCGCCGACCCCGGGCAGCAGGAACGCCACCGCGCCCATGCCCATCGCCGCCGGCTCCCCGGTCAGCAGGAGCAGTACGCCCTCCATCGCCACCACGCCGAAGACGAGCACCAGCACGGTGGCGAGGAAGAAGTACGTGATCTTTCCGCCCATGACGCCGTCCGCCTCAGCCCAGGTCCAGGAAGTGCTCGAGGCCGAAGGTGAGGCCCGGAGTGGTGACCACGCGGCGCGCGCCGAGCAGGATGCCCGGCATGAAGCTGCTGTGGTGCAGCGAGTCATGACGGACCGTCAGCGTCTCGCCCTCGCCGCCGAGCAGCACCTCCTGGTGGGCCAGCAGGCCCCGCAGGCGTACCGCGTGCACCGGGACGCCGTCGACGTCCGCGCCGCGCGCGCCGTCCAGGGCGGTCGCGGTGGCGTCGGGCTGGGGGCCCAGCCCGGCCTCGGCGCGGGCCTTGGCGATCAGCTGGGCGGTGCGGGTGGCGGTGCCGGAGGGGGCGTCCACCTTGTTCGGGTGGTGCAGTTCGACGACCTCGACGGACTCGAAGTACGGGGCCGCGATCTGCGCGAACTTCATGGTGAGGACCGCGCCGATGGAGAAGTTCGGGGCGATGAGCACACCGGTCTGCGGGGAGGCCGCGAGCCAGGTGTTCAGCTGCGCGAGGCGCTCCTCGTTCCAGCCGGTGGTGCCGACGACGGCGTGGATGCCGCGGCTCACGCAGTAGTCGAGGTTCGCCATCACCGAGTCCGGGGTGGTCAGCTCGACCACGACCTGGGCACCCGTCTCCGTGAGGGTCTCCAGTCCGTCGCCCCGGCCCAGGGCCGCGACCAGTTCCATGTCCTCGGCGGCCTCGACGGCCCGTACGGCCTCCGAGCCGATCCGGCCCTTGGCGCCGAGTACCGCCACGCGCAGCTTGCTCATCGCTCCGACTCTCTTCGTTCCCGCGAGGCCCCGTGAGGGCCTACGCGACCGATTCCTGCAGGCGTGCCGCCTGCTTGTCCTTCAGCGGCCCTATGACCGCCAGCGAGGGACGCTGTCCCAGGATGTCGGCCGCCACCGCCTTCACGTCGTCCGGGGTCACCGCGGCCATCCGGGCGAGCATGTCGTCCACGGACATCTGGGTGCCCCAGCACAGCTCGCTCTTGCCGATGCGGTTCATCAGCGCGCCGGTGTCCTCCAGGCCGAGGACCGTGGAGCCGGAGAGCTGGCCGATGGCGCGGGTGAGCTCCTCGTCCGTGATGCCGTGCTCGGCGACCTTGTACAGCTCCTCCCGGCAGATCCCGAGCACGTCGTGGATCTGGTTGGGGCGGCAGCCCGCGTACACGCCGAACAGGCCGCAGTCGGCGAAGCCGGAGGTGTACGAGTACACGCTGTACGCCAGGCCGCGCTTCTCGCGGATCTCCTGGAACAGCCGGGACGACATGCCGCCGCCGAGGGCGGTGTTCAGTACGCCGAGGGCCCAGCGACGGTCGTCGGTGCGGGCGAGGCCCGGCATGCCGAGGACGACGTGCGCCTGCTCGGTGCGGCGGTTCAGGTGCTCGACGCGGCCCGCGGTGCGCAGGGCACGGCGGCCGTCGCGCGGGGCGATCGGGACCGCGTCCGTACGACCGAGGGCACCGGCCTTCTCGAAGGCGCGGCGGACCTGGCGGACGACCGTGGCGTGGTCGACGTTGCCGGCGGCGGCGACGACCAGGTGCGTCGGGTCGTAGTGCTTCTTGTAGAAGCGGGCGATCCGGTCACGGTCGAGGCCCTCGACGGTGTCGACGGTGCCGAGGACCGGGCGGCCCAGCGGGGTGTCGCCGAACATCGTCTTGGCGAACAGGTCGTGGACGACGTCGCCCGGGTCGTCCTCGGTCATCGCGATCTCCTCGAGGATGACGCCGCGCTCGGCGTCCACGTCCTCGGGGAGGATCAGCGAGCCGGTGAGCATGTCGCAGACGATGTCGATCGCCAGCGGCAGGTCGGTGTCGAGGACCCGGGCGTAGTAGCAGGTGAACTCCTTCGCCGTGAAGGCGTTCATCTCGCCGCCGACCGCGTCGATCGCGGCGGAGATGTCGAGGGCGGACCGCCTGCGGGTGCCCTTGAAGAGGAGGTGCTCCAGGTAGTGCGTGGCGCCGTTGAGGACCGGGGTCTCGTCGCGCGAGCCGACGTGCGCCCAGATGCCGAAGGTGGCGGAGCGGACGGATGGCAGCGTCTCGGTGACGATCCGCAGGCCGCCGGGGAGGGTGGTGCGGCGGACGGTGCCGATGCCGTCCTTGCCCTTGAGCAGTGTTTGGGTACGGGCGACGGCCCGCCCCTCCGAAGAGGGGCGGGCCGTCGTCACGGAACTACGGGACGTCACTTGTCGGTGTCGTCCTTGTCGCCTTCAGCGGCGTCCTCGTCCGCGATCACGGGGATCAGGGAGAGCTTGCCGCGCTGGTCGATCTCGGCGATCTCGACCTGGACCTTGGAGCCGACCGGCAGCACGTCCTCGACGTTCTCCACGCGCTTGCCACCGGCGAGCTTGCGGATCTGCGAGATGTGCAGCAGGCCGTCCTTGCCCGGGAGCAGGGAGACGAACGCACCGAAGGTGGTGGTCTTGACGACCGTGCCCAGGTAGCGCTCGCCGACCTCCGGCATGGTCGGGTTGGCGATGCCGTTGATCGTGGCGCGGGCGGCCTCGGCGGCCGGGCCGTCGGCGGCACCGATGTAGATGGTGCCGTCGTCCTCGATCGTGATCTCGGCGCCGGTGTCCTCCTGGATCTGGTTGATCATCTTGCCCTTGGGGCCGATGACCTCGCCGATCTTGTCCACGGGGATCTTCACGGTGATGATCCGCGGGGCGTTGGGGGACATCTCGTCCGGGGTGTCGATCGCTTCCATCATCACGTCGAGGATGTGGAGGCGGGCGTCGCGGGCCTGCTTGAGGGCCGCGGCCAGGACGGAGGCCGGGATGCCGTCCAGCTTGGTGTCGAGCTGGAGGGCGGTGACGAACTCCTTCGTACCGGCGACCTTGAAGTCCATGTCGCCGAAGGCGTCCTCCGCACCGAGGATGTCGGTGAGGGCGACGTAGTGCGTCTGGCCGTCGATCTCCTGGGAGATCAGACCCATGGCGATACCGGCGACCGGGGCCTTCAGCGGCACACCGGCGTTCAGCAGCGACATGGTGGAGGCGCAGACGGAGCCCATGGACGTCGAGCCGTTGGAGCCGAGGGCCTCGGACACCTGGCGGATCGCGTACGGGAACTCCTCGCGGGTCGGCAGCACCGGCACGATGGCGCGCTCGGCGAGCGCACCGTGGCCGATCTCGCGGCGCTTGGGCGAGCCCACGCGGCCGGTCTCACCGACGGAGTACGGCGGGAAGTTGTAGTTGTGCATGTAGCGCTTGCGGGTCACCGGGGAGAGGGTGTCCAGCTGCTGCTCCATGCGGAGCATGTTGAGGGTGGTGATGCCCAGGATCTGGGTCTCGCCACGCTCGAACAGCGCGGAACCGTGGACCCGCGGGATCGCCTCGACCTCGGCGGCGAGGGTACGGATGTCCGTGATCCCGCGGCCGTCGATGCGGACCTTGTCCTTGATGACGCGCTCGCGCACCAGGGCCTTGGTCAGGGAGCGGTACGCGGCGGAGATCTCCTTCTCGCGGCCCTCGAAGGCCGGGAGCAGCTTCTCGGCGGCGAGCTCCTTGACGCGGTCCAGCTCGGCCTCGCGCTCCTGCTTGCCCGCGATGGTCAGCGCCTGGGACAGCTCGCCGCGGACGGCGTCGGAGAGGGCGGCGAAGACGTCGTCCTGGTAGTCCAGGAAGACCGGGAACTCGCCCTCGGGCTTGGCGGCCTTGGCGGCGAGGTCGGTCTGCGCCTTGCACAGGACCTTGATGAAGGGCTTCGCGGCCTCGAGACCGGCGGCGACGACCTCCTCGGTCGGCGCCTCGGCGCCGCCCTTGACCAGCTGGATCGTCTGCTCGGTGGCCTCGGCCTCGACCATCATGATCGCGACGTCGCCGTCCTCCAGGACACGGCCGGCGACGACCATGTCGAAGACGGCGTCCTCGAGCTCGGTGTGGGTCGGGAACGCGACCCACTGGCCGTTGATCAGCGCGACGCGGACGCCGCCGATCGGGCCGGAGAAGGGCAGACCGGCCAGCTGGGTGGACGCGGACGCGGCGTTGATCGCGATCACGTCGTACAGGTGGTCGGGGTTGAGCGCCATGACCGTCGCGACGATCTGGATCTCGTTGCGCAGGCCCTTCTTGAAGGACGGGCGCAGCGGGCGGTCGATCAGGCGGCAGGTGAGGATCGCGTCCTCGGAGGGCCGGCCCTCACGGCGGAAGAAGGAGCCGGGGATCTTGCCGGCCGCGTACATCCGCTCCTCGACGTCGACCGTCAGGGGGAAGAAGTCGAGCTGGTCCTTGGGCTTCTTCGAAGCGGTGGTGGCCGACAGCACCATGGTGTCGTCGTCCAGGTAGGCCACGGCGGAACCGGCGGCCTGACGGGCCAGGCGGCCCGTCTCGAAGCGGATGGTGCGGGTGCCGAAGGTGCCGTTGTCGATCACGGCCTCGGCGTAGTGGGTCTCGTTCTCCACTAGCGATTTCTCCTACGTCGTCTTTTTCGTCTTTCCCGTCCGCGTGCCCGTGTGGCGCGGGACGGTGCGGGAGAAGCGCTCTCATGGCGGGCCGGTCTTCGATCGAAGCACCCGGGGATGAGGGTCCGGGGGCCACTACCGAGGACCGGCGGCGTGCCGGCTGCTTCTCGCGCGAGTTGTGGCGTTGTGTGACCAGACTAATTGCCAGTGGGCACTTTGCGCACGTACAGCAAAGGGAGCGGCCCCCTGAAAGTGGGAACCGCTCCCTTCACAGCGTCTTACTTGGCGCCGCCGGCCGCACCGCGGCGGATGCCGAGGCGGTCGACCAGCGTACGGAAGCGCTGGATGTCCTTCTTGGCCAGGTACTGCAGCAGGCGGCGGCGCTGGCCGACCAGGATCAGCAGACCACGGCGGGAGTGGTGGTCGTGCTTGTGGGCCTTGAGGTGCTCGGTCAGGTCAGAGATGCGGCGGGACAGCATCGCGACCTGGACCTCGGGGGAGCCGGTGTCGCCCTCCTTGGTGCCGAACTCGGCCATGATCTGCTTCTTCGTAGCGGCGTCGAGAGCCACGCGTACTCCTCTTGAGTGATTCGATGCGCCCACGAGTGCCCCTGGTCTGCGTCTCAGGGGGGCTTCCGTGACTCGGAGGCGAAGGCGCGATGAGCGCTGCTCCCGGAGGGACCTCTGGAAGCGCGTACACAAACGGCCGTCACACAGCGTACCAGCCTGTCTCAGGTCGTCAGGGACCGGGCGGCCTCGTACAGGTCGAGGACGGCGAGGCAGAGCGGTACGAGGCTCAGCAGCACCGCGCCCTCGGCGAGGTCGGTGACCCGCCCCCAGAACGGCGAGAGGTCCCTCGCCGGGACGATCAGGCCGACGGCCGTGACCAGGGCCGCGCCGGCGGCGACGGCCGCGGTCAGCCAGACGGTACGGATCTCCGGCTGGTCGGCGGGCAGGTCCAGGGCGAGACCGGTGATCAGCAGGACGAGGACGGCGAGCCCGGCGGCGAGGGCGCAGGCGACCTGGGCGGTGCGGCGGAAGAGGCGGGCCCGCAGCAGGAGTGCGAGGCCGGCGGCCAGCGCGAGCAGCCGGGACCAGGCGCCCGCGTCGGGGGCGAGGCTCAGCAGGGCCGCAGCGCCGACGACGACGCCGGCGCAGCCGCCGAGCAGCCCGAGCAGCAGCTCGTGGCCGCGGCGGGCCCGGCGGGCGATGCGCTCGGCGTCGACGGGGAGGCCGAGCGGGGCGACGGGGGCGGTGGAGGGGACCGGGCCGTACGCGGTGCGGTCGGGGTACGGGTCGGTGCCGTGGGGGTGGGCGTACGGGTCCGGGCCGTGGATGTACGGAGGCGTGAGAGGGGTGTACGGAGGTGCGCCGGGGGCGTGCAGGGGTGCCCCGGCGTACGGGGCGGTCGCCGCGCGCGGGGAGACATGCGCGACGGGGAGGCGGGCGAAGCGGGCGGACAGGCCGGGCAGGAAGGCGACGAGGCCGATCGCGGCCGGGGCGCAGACGGCGGCGGCCGCGGTGCCGGACGCGCCGGTCAGGATCGCGGCGAAGGAGGCCAGGGTGCCGGTCGCGGCGAGCGCGACGGCCGCGACGAAGGGCGCGTCGCCGTCCGGCAGCAGCGCCACCAGGACGACGGCGGCGACGAGGACGGTCACGCAGCCCAGCAGGAACTGCAGCCGGCCCGGGCCCTCCCCCGCATGCGGTGCGACGAGTCCCGAGCCGGCGAGCAGCAGCAGCGGCAGCGCGGCCAGACCGGCCGCGACGGCGGAGCCCGGGTCCTCGTAGACGCGGGCGCGGACGCCGGCGAAGGCGGTCAGCAGGACGCCGAGGACGCCGGCGACGAGCCCGGGCAGGCCGTGCATGTCGTGCCGGACCGGCTCGGCGTACCAGAGGACCGGGGCGAGGAGGACGAGCAGCAGGACGCCCCCGCCGAGGCCGGCTGCGCGCAGCGCCCGCGGGCCCCAGAGCCGGCGGTCGCGGGTGACGGCGGAGGCGACCGCGTCGGCGACGTCG
Source organism: Streptomyces solicamelliae (assembly GCF_045348655.1). Taxonomy (NCBI): domain Bacteria; kingdom Bacillati; phylum Actinomycetota; class Actinomycetes; order Kitasatosporales; family Streptomycetaceae; genus Streptomyces; species Streptomyces solicamelliae. The sequence continues at coordinate 5,304,868 of NZ_CP160404.1, read as the reverse complement.
TCGAAGACCGCGGGCGGCAGGGACTGGGCGAACGGGCGGAGCGCGAGCAGCTCGCCGTCGAGGACCCGCTGCTCCGCGAGGGTGCGCGCGCCGTCGAGGACGGTGCCGTCGACGCGCACCAGCTGGTGGCCGGTGGGCGTGCCCGCGGGCTGCGGGCGGCCGACGAGGCGCAGGACCTCGGGGTACACCTCGGCGACGGCGAGGTCGGCCGGGAGCGCGACGTCGACGCGGCCGTCCGGGGCGACGACGGTGACCCGGCAGTAGCCGGAGCCGGCGTGGGAGAAGTGGCCGGAGGGATGGGCGTGGCCGGTGCGGCCGGTGCCGCCGGCGCGGCCGGTCGGTGCGGTCGTACTCACTGCGGCCCCCTGGTTCGCGGTCGTTCGCGGGCTTCCGCCGCCGTCGACGACGTCCGCTGTCGTTCACGGTCGTTCGCGGTCGCGCACGTTGCGCGCGCCACCCTACCGGGGGGCGGTGCGCGGGCCGGTCAGTAGGATCACCGTCTCGTCTCCGCACGCCAAGCACGAGGGATTCACGAGGGATTGATGCTCCGGTGAGCCAGATCGTGGTCAAGCGTCCGCCGAGGGCGTTCCCGCCCGAGATCCCCGGCGGGGAGCTGCTCCTCCAGCCGCCGCCGGAACTCCCCCGCCAGGAGCGCGAGTCGTTGCTGATGCAGCTGCTGCCGCTGCTCGGCATGGGCTCGTCCGCGGTGTTCTTCTTCCTGCCGGGCGCGCATCCGTTCATGCGGGTCATGGGTGTGCTCATGGTCGTGTCGACGGTCGCCACGGCGATCGCCCAGTGGGTGCGCCACCGGGGCGGCGCGCACGGGCAGACGGCGGAGGCGCGCCGCGACTACCTCGCGTATCTGGCGCGGCTTCGCCGTACGGTACGCGGGACGGCGCAGCGGCAGCGCGACGCCCAGCTGTATCTGCACCCGGACCCCGAGCAGTTGTGGGCGGTGGCGGCGGAGGGCACACGGCTGTGGGAACGGCGGCCCGGGGACCCGGACTTCGGGCAGGTACGGATCGGGCTGGGTGCGCAGCGGCTCGCCACGCCGCTGGTCGCGCCGGACACCGCGCCGGTGGACGAGCTGGAGCCGCTGTGCGCGGGCGCGATGCGGCAGTTCCTCGCGGTGCACGGCGCGCTGGACGGGCTGCCGGTGGCGGTGGCTCTGCGGGCGTTCCCACGGCTGACGGTGTCCGGCGAGCCGGAGGCGGCGCGGGCGGCGGTGCGGGCGCTGGTGTGCCAGCTGGCGACGCTGCACTCCCCCGACGACCTGGTGGTCGCGGTGGTGGCGGGGCGGGGCACGGCGCCGCTGTGGGACTGGGTGAAGTGGCTGCCGCACGCGCAGGCCCCCGGGCTGCTCGACGGGGCGGGCACCCGACGGCTGTTCGGGGACGACCTCGGGGAGGTGGAGGAGGTCCTGCGGTCGGCGGGACGGCTCGACGGACGTCCCCGGTTCGGCCGGGACGCGGCGCCGCTCCTCGACCGCCCCCACGTCGTGGTGGTCCTCGACGGGGCCGTGGCACCGCACGACTCGCTGTGCGCGGGCGCGGAGGGTCTGCAGGGCGTGACGGTGGTGTCCCTGGGCGAGGGCGCGGAGCCGTGGCGCTCGGGCGGGCTCGCGGCGGAGGTGCGGCCGGGGCTGCTGCGGCTCGACTCGGGGCAGGGCGTCGCGTACGAGGGCGTGCCGGACGGCATCTCGCCGACGGCCGCGGAGGCGCTGGCCCGGCGGCTCGCCCCGCTGCGGACGGGCGGCGGGGACGACGACGAACCGCTGCTCGCCGACCTGGACTTCGCCGAGCTGCTCGGCCTGGACGACGCGGGCGCCGCCGCCGACCTGGCGGCCCGTTCGCGGCGGCCGCGGGCGGCGGCGGAGCGGCTGCGGGTGCCGATCGGGGTCGGCGAGGACGGGCAGCCGGTGATGCTGGACCTGAAGGAGGCGGCGCGGGACGGCATGGGCCCGCACGGCCTGTGCGTCGGCGCGACCGGCTCGGGCAAGTCGGAGCTGCTGCGCACGCTGGTCCTCGGCCTCGCGGTGACGCATCCGTCCGAGACGCTGAACTTCGTCCTGGCGGACTTCAAGGGCGGCGCGACCTTCGCGGGCCTGGCGCGGCTGCCGCACGTCGCCGCGGTGATCACCAATCTCGCCGACGACCTGACCCTGGTCGACCGCATGGGCGACGCGATCCGCGGCGAACTGCAGCGCCGCCAGGAGCTGTTGCGCGCCGCCGGCAACTACGCCGGCATCCACGACTACGAGCGGGCGCGCGCGGCGGGCGCGGCCCTGGAGCCGCTGGCCTCGCTGGTCCTGGTGATCGACGAGTTCTCCGAACTGCTCAGCGCCAGGCCGGAGTTCATCGACATGTTCATCCAGATCGGCCGGATCGGCCGCTCGCTGGGGGTTCATCTGCTGCTGGCCTCGCAGCGCCTGGAAGAGGGCCGGCTGCGCGGCCTCGACACGTACCTGTCGTACCGGATCGGGCTGCGCACCTTCTCGGCGGCGGAGTCCCGCACGGCGCTGGGCGTGCCGGACGCGTACCACCTGCCGTCGGTGCCGGGGTCGGGATACCTGAAGCACGGCACGGACGAGCTGGTGCGGTTCAAGGCGGCGTACGTGTCGGGGCCGTACGGACCGGCGGCGCGTCGGGAGCCGGCGGCGGACGGAGGTGCGGCACGGACGGCCGCGCTGTTCACGGCGGGGACCGTGGCGGTACCGGAGCGCTCGGGGGACGTCCGGCACCCCGCTCCGGTGCCCGAGGGCGATCCCGACGCCGATGCCGATGTCGATGTCGACGACGCGTTCGCGGACACCGTGCTGGACGTGGTGGCGCGCGGCCTCGAGGGGCAGGGGGTGCCGGCTCACCAGGTGTGGCTGCCGCCGCTGGACCGCGCGCCGGCACTGGACCAGGTGCTGCCGGGGATCGCGCGGACGCAGGAGCGGGGCCTGACGGCGACGCGGTACACACGGCCGGGCGGGCTGACGGTGCCGCTGGGCCTGGTCGACAAGCCCTTCGAGCAGCGGCGCGAGGTGCTGTACCGGGACTTCTCGGGTGCGGCGGGCCACATGCTGGTGGTCGGCGGCCCGCGGTCGGGCAAGTCGACGCTGATGCGGACGCTGGTCGCGTCGTTCGCGCTGACGCACACGCCGCGCGAGGCGCAGTTCTACGCGCTCGACTTCGGCGGCGGCGCGCTGGCGGGGCTCGCGGAACTGCCGCACGTGGGCGGGGTGGCGTCGCGGCTCGACCCCGAGCGGGTACGGCGGACGGTCGCGGAGGTCGTCGGTGTACTGGACCGGCGCGAGGAGCTGTTCCGGGCGGGCGGCATCGAGTCGATGGCCGCGTACCGACGGCAGCGCGCGGCGGGGGCGCTCCAGGACGAGGCGTACGGGGACGTGTTCCTGGTCGTGGACGGCTGGGGGGCGTTCCGGAGCGAGTACGAGGCGCTGGAGCCGGTGGTCGCGGACCTGGCGGCGCGGGGGCTCGGGTACGGCGTCCATGTGGTGCTGACGGCCTCGCGGTACATGGAGGTCCGGGCCGGGATCAAGGACCAGCTGCTGGGCCGGCTTGAGCTGCGGCTCGGGGACGTCATGGACTCGGAGTTCGACCGGCGGGTCGCGGAGAACGTGCCGGCGGGGGTGCCGGGGCGGGGTCAAGTGCCGGAGAAGCTGCACTTCATGGCGGCGGCGCCGGTGACGGGCGCGGTCCCGGACGAGTGGTCGGACGAGGCCGCGGAGCTGGTGGCGGCGGTGCGGGACGCGTGGACGGGTCCGGCCGCCCCCGCGGTACGGCTGCTGCCGCAGCGGTTGCCTGCGGAACGCCTGCCGAAGGGCTTCGAGTTCCCGGCGAAGGGGGTGGCGTTCGGGCTGGCCGAGACGGACCTGGCGCCGGTCTTCGTCGACTTCGGGACGGACCCCTTCTTCCTGGTCCTCGGCGACGGCGAGTCGGGGAAGACGAACCTGCTGCGGCTGATCGCGCGGCGGATCACGGAGCGGTACGCCCCGGACGAGGCGGCGATCGTGGTCGGGGACTACCGGCGGACGCTGCTCGGGGAGGTGCCGGAGAGCCATCTGCTGGAGTACGCGCCGACGGCGGACGCGCTGCGGACGCACATGGAGGCGCTGGCCGGCGTCTTCGAGCGGCGCAGGCCGCCGGCGGACGTCACGCCGGCGCAGCTGCGGGACCGGAGCTGGTGGTCGGGCCCGCAGGTGTTCGTCCTCGTCGACGACTACGACCTGGTGGCGACCAGCGGGGGCAATCCGCTGGGCCCGCTGGCGGACTGCCTGCCGTTCGCCCGTGACGCGGGCGTCCGCTTCGTCGTCGCGCGGAGCACGGCGGGCGCGTCGCGCGCGCTGTACGAGCCGTTCCTGCAGCGGATGAAGGAGCTCGGCGCGCAGGGCGTGCTGCTTTCGGGCGATCCGTCGGAGGGCGAACTCCTCGGCTCGGCCCGGCCGCGTCCGATGCCGGCGGGGCGGGGACTGTTCGTGGCGCGGCGGGGCGGGACGCGGCTGGTGCAGACGGGATGGCAGCCGGTGGGGAGCGGATCTTAGGGGGTGTGGGGCGCCGGTGGGAGGAGTTCCGGGTGAGCGGGGATGGGGCAGGATCGGAGCGCCGATAATCGAGGCGACGCGGTGTCGCGTCGTGCGTACGACGAAGGGGACGGCTGCCGGGATGGGCACTCAGCAGGAGAAGGACGAGCTGTACGCGCTGGACATCAGCGGCGTGGAGTGGCACGGCGCGCCCGGGACCAGCCCCGAGGAGGAGCGCGTGGAGATCGCGTACCTGCCGGACGGGGCGGTGGCGATGCGGTCGTCGCTGGACCCGGAGACGGTGCTGCGGTACACGGAGGCGGAGTGGACGGCGTTCGTGCTGGGCGCGAAGGACGGCGAGTTCGACCTGAGGTGAGGGAGGGGGCCCCGGGCGGGCCCCTCCCCCTGCCCTCTCAATGAGCCTCGGTGAAGAGGCGGGACGCCTTGAGGTCGGTGGAGCGGTAACTGTCCTTGCCCTGCTCGACGATGCGGGCGACGGAGTCGAGGCGGGCCCGCATGTCCTCGGCCCGCTTCTTGTACTTGCGCTGCAGGATCTCGTACTCGCGGTACGCCTCGCCGTCCCAGGTGCCGGTGACGATGCGGAGAGCGGTGTCCATCTCCTCGAGGTCCTGGACGATGTTGCGCGAGACGGCGCGGATGCGGTTGGCGATCTCCTGGACGCTGCCGTAGCGGACGACGGTGTTCTGGTCGATGCCGGACATGGGGGCTCCCGGGGTTCTAGAGGCCGTTGAGGGCGGAGTTGCCTGCGCTGGGGCCGGCGATTCGGGCGGACGCGAAGGCGCGGCGGACGTCGTCGTCGTTGGCGTTGCTGAGGTTCTTCGTCTCGCCGACGGCGTGGAGCAGGACCCCGAGGAGGCGGCGGATGGTGTCGTGGTCGTCGTTCAGCCGCGACTGCGCCTGCTTGAAGCCGATGGCCCCGACACCGGTCCAGCCCGCGCTGCAGGTCTCGAGGATGTCGGCGAGCTCGCGGGCCTGACGGCTGACGGCGGTGCCGGTCTCCATGATCTTGTTCTTGGCCTGGACGACGGGATCGTCGGCGAGCCCGAAGCCGGCGGCGGGGGTGGTCATGGGCGCTCCTTGGGGTGGCGGTGTCGCAGGAAGAGGAGGAGGACGAGCAGGCCGCCGGCGGTGGCGACGGCGGTGAGGGCCGCGGTCCGGAGGGGGAAGCGGTCGGGGGGCTGTTCGGCGAGGGGCTTGGCGGGGGCCGCTGTCGCCGGTGCCGGCGGGGTGCTCGCGCGGGCGTCGAGCAGGGGGTGCAGGTCGGGGTCCCCCGGGTCCCCCTTGCCCTCCAGGAGGACCTGGGCGGGGCGGACGGAGCCGTACCCGATGAACCTGCTGGGCACAGGCCCGACGTGCCCGGCCGTCTGCAGCATGACGCGCAGCACTTGGTTGCCGGTCCACTCCGGGTGCGCGGACCAGATGAGCGCGGCGGAGGCGGAGGCGATGGCGGTGGCGTGGCTCGTCCCGTCGAAGGCGCAGTACTCGGCCTTGTCCGCGGTGCAGCGGCCGGGCATGTCGACGCCGGGCGCGGCGAGCGCGAGGTGGTCCCCGTGGTTCGAGAACCCCGCCCGCGTCCCGTCCCGCCCGAGCGCGCCGACGGCGACGACGCCGGGGATCGCGGCGGGGTACTGCGGGACCCCGCTCCCGTCGTTACCGGCACCGGCGAAGACGATCGCGCCTTTGCGGAGGGCGTAGTCGACGGCGGCTTGCCATGCGGGGCGGTCGGTGGGGCGGGCGGTGCCGGCCATGGAGATGTTGATGACCTTTGCGCCGTTGTCGACGGCGTAGCGAATGCCTTCCGCCGCAGGCCTCGCGATGCCGAAGTTGTGCTTGTCCCCGACCCGGATGGGGAGGATCCTCGCTCCTGGTGCGATGCCGGTGACACCACGTTCATCGACTCTGCCCGCGATGGCCAGGGCCATGTTTGTGCCGTGACGCTCTGTGTCGTCGCCATCCGTACGCCCTCGGCCCCGCCCCTCGTAGAAGTCGTGCCCCGGAAGTACCTTGCCGCGCAGCTCGGACACGGTTGAGTCGACGCCGGTGTCGACAACCGCGACGGTGATGCCGTCCCCTGTAGCGACTCTCCACACCTGTGCCGACTGCATGGCGTCGAGGTACCACTGCTGCGTGCGCATCTCGTCGGCCCGCAACGGGGGAGCTGCCGCAAGCACCAACGCAGCGATCAGGAAGGCGATCCATCGGCGAGTCACGGGGACTCTTAATCGATGACGGGCGGCACGACTTTCCGCTGGCCTTGCGTCCACGTCTCCTCGTCCTCCGTCAGATAGGCCGGGCGCCCGGCAGATGTACGTCGCTCCGCGACGCTGGACAAGGGGGCGATCGGGGGCACGAAGCCCGGACTGCCGGGGCTATGTGCCGATCGCAACTGGCTGGTTTGGCCGCCGTCCGGCAGATTCGGCAGTCGGCGACCGGCACCTGAACTCGGGAAGTTCGACGGTGCACTCGGTAGAGGGGCCGGCCCCTCTACGCCGATGACAGTGCCTATGGGCCTCCACGGCCCTCCAGGAGATGGGGCGACGGCTCGAGGGGATGAACTCGTACCGACCGCAACTCCTCTGGTCGCGGGGCGCGCAGCGCCATGCGGGTCACTGGGGCCGAGCGCCGCAGGCATGGGCCCCACCCAGTGGGATTCGCTGGGAGCCTGCCCTGCAGCGCCAATCGGCGGCGCAGCGGACTCCCAAGGTGCAGCCGCCCCTGCGGAGGCGGAGTTGAGCCTCGTCTGTCCCGCGGACGTGTACGGCTCGTTTACATGTCCCACAGGTGCCCAGGGCGCGGACCTTGTCGGGGACAATTCATCCCTGGGCGACAGCCCCGTCGATGTCGTCGACGGCGTCGCAGACCCGCTCACAGCACCATCACTCGAAGTGGTGAACGGTCGCTCCATCTCATCGACGCCGGTGTTGGCAATCGGGCGGAACCGTGGTTCCTTCGCTGCGTCCAAGTGCTCCTTCGCCACCCGGTAGTACGACGACAGGCGTTCCATCTGGCGGATGGCTTCCTGGAGTTTGGGGCCCGTCTCCGACGCGACTCTCGCCGCTTCCTGGGCCGGGTCTGCGTGGCAGTGGCCTGTGGGCTTGGGGAGGGCTGATTGGGCCTCCCGTAGGGCCTGGCCGGCTCGGGTCAGTTCGGTGGCGGCCGTCTGGGTGTAGTCGCCCAGGAGGAGGGTCTGGGTGACCAGGTCCGCGCCCCAGGTGCGGAACGCGTCGCCCGCCGCGCCGTCCCACGACACGCGGGCGATGGCGTGGCGGAGGTCCCTCGCCAGTTCCGCCAGCTTCGGCGCCGCCTTCGACAGCGCCTCGCCCGTCGTCGAGAGTTCACCCGGACGGGCGAAGGCGATCATCGCGTGCAGCGCGTCCAGCGACGCTCCGTCGAATTCCTCGCGCATCGCCCGGCTACCTGAAGCCACCCGTCGCGACCGTGTCCGTGCCTCTCGCCGGCACCGGCGGGGCTCCCTCCGCGTACTGTTCCCGCGCCCGCCGCTGGAGTTCGGCGAAGCGGCGCTTCAGGTCGTCGTCGACCTCCGCATAGCCCCGGTCCGCGATCTGGATCGCGATGCCCATCGACTCGATCGTGTCGCCGAACGTGCGGGACAGGGCCTCCATCCGCGCCCGCACCTTCGCGTACGAGCCGTGCAGTTCCGTCGCCGCCGCGAAGCCCCGGCCGTACGCGTCCCCCGCCACACGGCTGTCCGCCACGCGGTCCGGGTTCGCCGGCGAGCGGTCCAGTTCGCTGAGCAGCTGTTCGATGCGCGTCCGGAAGCCCTGCAGGGTCACCGCGCCGACCTGTAATTCGTTCACCACAGCGGTCACCGTAGCCAGGTCAGGCGGCCCTTCGTCGCCGCCTGCCGTCCGCCAGCACCTTGCACACCGACGCCACCAGGGCCACCAGCAGCCCGCCACCCGCCACCGCGTACGTGGCCAGGCGCAGCTCGCGGGACCGGCGTTCCTCGCCCGCGCCCAGCGGGGCCGGGTCCGCCAGCGGGCGCGCCTCGTCGGGGCCCCGCTCGGCGCCCCGCAGCGCGCGCACCGGGTCCACCACGCCCCAGCCCAGCGCGTCGTCCCGGCCCGTGCCCTCCCGTGTCGCCGTCTCCTGAATGCGGGCGACGACCTGCGACGCCTTCCACTGCGGGTACTTGGCGCGCAGCAGCGCCGCCACCCCGGCCACGTACGGCGCCGAGAAGCTCGTGCCGCTGTCCACGCACTGGCCGCCGCCCGGCACCGTCGAGACGATGTCGATGCCCGGCGCCGCGACCCCGACGAAGCCGCCCGCCTGCGAGAACGCGGCACGCTCGTCGTTGCGGTCCGACGCCGCCACCGCGAGCACGCCCGGGAACGCCGCCGGGTACGTGTTCCTGGCCCGGCCGTCCTTGCCGTCGTTGCCCGCCGACGCGACCACGACGACGTCCGCCGCCACCGCGCGCGCCACCGCCCGCCCCAGCGGGGAGTCCGCGGTCAGCGGGCGGGACGTGTCCTGCGAGATGTTGACGACGTCCGCGCCCTGCGCGATCGCGTGGTCGATCGCCTCCGCCATCGCGTCGGCCGCGCCGCTGCTGCGGCCGTCCGTCTGCCGGACGGGGATGATCGTCGCCTCCGGCGCCAGGCCCACGAAGCCCGTGCCCGCGTACGGGCGCGCCGCGATGATGCCGGCCACCTTGGTGCCGTGGCCCGCCTCGTCGACCGTGCCGTCCGTCGTGCCCACCAGGTCCTTGCCCGCGGACGCGTCCACCGCCAGGCGCAGTTGGGGGTTCACGTCGTCCACGCCGGTGTCGACGACCGCGATCCGCACCCCTTTGCCCTTCGTGTCCTGCCACAGCTCGTCCAGCAGGACGCGCTGGAGGGGCCACGGGGTGCCTTCCGTCAGCCGGCCGGGGAATCTGCACGTGCCGTTGCCGGTCGGGTCGGTCGTCACCGGTGCCGATGTCGTTGTCGGTGCCGGTACCAGTCCCACGATCAGCGCTGCCGCCAGCGCCCCCACCGCCCTCGTCACGAGCCCTGCTCGCGTCGTGCCGCGTCCGTGTCCAGGCGCGGGCCCTGCGACAGGAAGTCCGACCAGGCCGGCGGGACGCGGACCGGGGTCACCTCCTCGTAGCCCAGCCGGATCTGCTCGTTCCTCCGTACCGCGTACCGCAGTCCCGTGTCCGTCACCAGGAAGAGGGAACCGCCCGAGTCCGCCAGCACGCCGGTGCCCGGGGTCACGTACGTCGCCGGGCCCGCCGGGGAGATCTCGGCCGGGTAGTCCGGGCCCGCCCACACCGACAGCGTCTTCCCGCCGCGCAGGACGCTGCACACCGTGTCGCGCGCGCCTTCGCCGTCCACGGCGTTGACCTGCCGGACCCGGCTCGTCGGCCAGCGCAGCTCCGCGCCGAACGCCGTGGGGTCGGCCGGGAAGTCCGCGACGCCGGCCTCCGTCGGGCGGCCGTCCATGTCGAGGGGCTGGGCCTGCGGGGAGTTGATGAGCAGCCACGCCGTGAAGTCGCTGACCGGCCGGACCCTGCCGGGCAGCACGACGTACTGCTGCGGGCCCGCGCCGGTGCCGGAGCGCAGCACCATGCCGACGCGGTCCTCCGTCGGGCTCAGTCCGCCGCCGACGCCCGCGGGCGCACCGATCCGGCCGGGCAGTTCGGGGAAGTCGACGGGGCTGCCGGTGCGCAGGGTGGCCAGCCAGTCGTCCGTCACGGGCTGGGGCTCCCGGTTGACGCCCACCAGGACGGTGGCGAGAGGGTCGGCCCCACCAGCGGCGCCACCATCGGCGTCACCCGGGGCGCCGCGTACGAGGTACTTCGTTCCGGTGTCGTCGACCAGGTAACGCAGCGCGCCCTTCTGGCCCTTGACGTACAGCACCTCGCCCGGCGCGAGTCTGCGGTCCTTCCCCTCGGTGCGGGCGAAGTCGCGTTCCGCGAGGACGAACGCGGCCTTCTGGACGGTGCCCCGCGCGCCCCCGCCGCCGGGCTGGGCGCACACCGCCCAGCGCTTCGCGCGGCCCGCCTCGTCCGGGGTGGGCAGCCGGTCGGGGGCGTACGGGATGCCGAGGATCGGACCGCGGGGCGGGCGGCCCGCGTCGAGGACCTCGTCGTCGACGTGGACGACGTCGTAGGCGCGCGGGTCGAGCAGCAGCCGGGCCGAGGCGAGGTTGAGGACGGGGTGGAGGAGGGTGCGGCGGTTCGCGCCGCGGCCGGTCGTCAGGACGACGTACCGGGTCGTGGACTGCTTGCCGACGACCACCTTGGTGCCCGGAGTGTCCCAGCCCTTGGGGGCCTTGGGCGCGAGCATGCCCCACGCACCGAAGCCGGCGAGCAGCAGCGCGGCCGTGACGAGGCCCGGGACCACCGCGCGCAGCGGGGCGGGCGCGCCCTCGTCCGTACCGGCGGGGGAAGGGCGGAGGAATGCCGCCAGGGTGCGCTTCTTCGCAAAGGTGTACGCGCTGAGCTCGTCCCGCCGTGCCGCCATGGGTCCCCGTTCCCCGTCTCCGCCGCGTTCTCGCCGCCGCTGCGCCGCGTCCCCCTCGGCGTCGTCTCCCGCAGGTCCGTGCCGCGCCCGCCGACGGTGCCGGGCCCCTACTATGCCCTCCGACCGGCGCACCGCGCGGGGCGGGTACGGTGACCGGGCCGTCAAGGGCCCTGGCGGGCCTGGGTGATCGGGACGAAATCGGGGGATTCGGCATGGCTTTCGCGACACGGGCGCGGCCGGGCGCAACTGCGCCACGGACCGGCCCGGACACCGTGCCGCCGGTCCGGCCGGACGCCCCGCCGACCTCCCCGCGCGGCGTCGTCCCGAGTCCTGCCCGGCGACCCGGGCGGCCCGGCTCGTTCCGATTGCAACAGCTCGTCCTCGTCGAACTCGCCGCCGCCGTACTGCTGGTGGCCTGGACCGTCGGACCGCTGCTGCTCGTGCCCGCGGGCGTCGTCGCGGGGATGCTCGTCGTCCTCGCCGTGGCCCGTCGGCGGCAGCGCGCGCTGCCGGAGTGGCTGGCGACGGTCCTCGCGTTCCGGGCCCGGACCCGGCGGGCGGCGACGGCCGCCGTGCCGGCGGGGACGGACCCGGGGCTCGTCCCGGTCGTGGAACTCGAACCGGCGCTGCGCACGTACTCCTTCGGCGAGGCGGCCGGCGACTCCGCGCGCGAGCGGCGGCCGGTCGGGCTGATCGGCGACGGGACGTTCCTGACCGCCGTGGTCCGCGTGGAGGCGGACGACACCGCCCTGCGGCGGGAGCGGGCCGTCCGGCCCCTGCCCGTCGGCCTGGTGCAGGAGGCCCTGGACGCCGACGGGATCCGGCTGGAGTCGGCGCAGATCGTGCAGCACACGCAGCCCGCGCCCCTCGGCGACGAGAGCTCCGGCGGCTCCTTGGCCGCGCGCAACTACGCGCCCCTGCAGGCGCTCACGGGCGCTCCGTCCCTCCGCGTCACCTGGATCGCGCTCAAGCTCGACCCGGAGCTCTGCCCCGAGGCCGTCGCGGCGCGCGGCGGCGGACTGCCCGGGGCGCAGCGCTGCGTCGTGCGGGCCGCGGACCGGCTGGAGAGCCGCCTCGCCGGGGCGGGGTTCCGCGCCACGGTGCTCACCGAGCGGGAGCTGACGGCGGCGCTCGCGACGTCGGCCGGCGCGGACGCGCGGGCTCTGGCGGAGCCGGTACGGGGACGGGCGCGGGCCCCGCGGACCCGGGAGACCACGCGGACCTGGCACTGCGACGACAGCCGGCACACCACGTACTGGGTGGGCCGCTGGCCGCAGTTGGACGGGACGGCGACGCCGCGGCTCGCGGCCCTGCTGGCCTCGGCGCCCGCCGCCGCGACGACGTTCAGTCTCACGCTGAGCGGCGGCGACGACCGGCGGGAGGTCACCGTGGCCGGGCATGTGCGGGTCACAGGGCGCGGGGAGGCGCAGTTGCTCGCGGCGCGGCACGAACTGGAGCGGGCGGCGCGCGGGATGCGCGTCGGGCTCGTACGCCTCGACCGCGAGCAGGCGCCGGGTGTGCTGGCGACGCTGCCGCTGGGCGGTGCGCGATGAGGTGGCCGGCCGGCGGGGGGCGCGGGCTCGTCGGACCGCGGCGCGGGCGGCACGCCGTACCCGTGGACCGGCTGGACGTGCTGACGCTGCCGCTGGGCGACGACGGCGTGGTGATCGGGGTGGACCCGGACGGCGGGCCCGCGGTACTGGGCCTCAACCGGCCGTCCCCGTACGACATCACGCTCGTCGGCGGTCTGTGGACGGCGCAGGTGCTGGCGCTGCGGGCGGTCGGCGCGGGGACGCGGGTCGTCGTGGAGACGGGCCGTACGGCGGCCTGGGAGACGCTGGCGCGGGCGGGCGGCGGCGAACCGTGGGTGACGGTGCACGAGGTGGGGCGGGTGCCGCCGTCGGGCGCGTCGGCGGGGCGTCCCGTGGTCGTGGTGCGGGACTGCGGCACGCGGCCGCCGCGCGGGCGGATCGCGGCCGCGCCCTGGCAGGCGGTGCTGACGCTGCTGCCGTATGTGAGTCCCGTCGCACCGGCGTTGATGCGGAAGTCCGCACTCGTCGGGGTGCAACGGGTCGCTCCGGGCGAAGCGGAACAGATCGGTCGGATCATGGGTGTTCCGGGCGTCGAGGCCGAGGCGCTGTCGACGCTGGCCGACGGCGTGACCCTGTGGTGCACGCCGCGCGACCGGCAGCTGGTGATGACGCGGCCGACGGACGCGGAGTCCGGACTCCTGGGCGTCGCACGCCGGATGGACTGATCCCGACCGATCCCCACCGGTCCCGACCGGTCCCCTTGGCCGTCGCGGACCACGCCGAGGTCACCCGGGAGCGACGGTGTGGTCACGGTCATGTCCGGGACAGAACCCGGCGGACCGGCTGCCCTGCCGCACTGACACCCTTGACGTTTAGGGTGGAGGGGTGCGGGAGCCGGGCGGATCCGGACCGGACCGGAACATGGAACGGTCGCCCCGCTCAAGAAGCACAACGGTGCTCGACCACACCAGGAGGCAAAGTGAACGGCGATCGCGACGAGATCCGGGCGGGCTGGAACCCACCGCCCGACGGTCAGTCCGACGCGGAGCCCGGCGAGGTGTCGGGTGAGTTCACCATCGACTACACCCCGCCGGCCTGGTACACGCAGAACGCGTCGGGGGACGCCGGGGCAGCGGGCGCGGGGGCCGCTGCCGCGGCCGGTGGCGTGAACCCGCCGCCTCCGCCGCACTCGGGCGCGCCGGTGGGCGTGCCCGGTCTGCCGGCCGGCGGCGGCTTCGAGCCCAACTGGGCTCCCCCGGCGCCGCCCGCGCCGGAGGCGTCCGCCGCGCCCGTGCCCGGCGGTGAGCCGCCGCAGCCGGTGGCGCCGGAGATGCCGTCGGTGCCGGTGCTCTCGGACCCGTTCGGCTCGGGCGACGTGGAGAGCAACGCGACCATGCGTTTCTCCCCGGGCGCGCTGAAGAAGGAGATGGCCGAGCTCGAGGCCCGCGAGGCGGCCAAGGCCGCTGCCGCCGCTGAGGCCGACACCGCGGACGAGGCGGGCGACGCGCTCGTGAGGAACGACGACGACGCGTCGGCCGCGCACGAGGGCTCCGCCATAGACAACGACCGGGACGAGGACGGGTCCGGCGACACGGACGCGTCGGCCGCTGCCGACGCGGACGCCGACGCCGTGTCCGGCGAACCGGCCGACGCCCCGGTGAACGACGCGGTGCCCGCCGACGCGGAGCCGCAGGACGCCGTGCCGAACGACGCGATCCCGGCCGACGCCGTGCCCGGCGACGCCGTACCGGCCGATGCCGTACCGAACGACGCGCTGCCCGCGCTGCCGCCCGCCGGCCCGATGCCGGCCGGCGACGGAGCGCCGGGCGTGGTCGTGCCGCCGGCTCCGCCGCAGGGCGGACTGCCCGCGCTGCCGGGCGGTTTCGCGCCCGCCCCGGGGGGCGGCGGCCTGCCGCCGCTGCCGCCGGCCTTCCAGAACGCGACCCCGTCGAGCGCGCCGCAGTGGCCCGCGTCCGCCCCGAGCAGCGACCAGTCGGCGCTGCCCGTACCGGCGCAGAACCCCGCGCCGCAGGGCGGCGGTTACGGCTTCCCGCAGCCCGGGCAGCCCTCCGCCGAGGTGCCGCCGCAGGCCCCCGCGCCCGTACCGGCGTGGCCGGCGCAGCAGCCGGGCGGGGCGCCCGCTCCCGTACCTCCGCAGGGCGGCTACGGCTTCCCGCAGCCGAACGAGCCGGTGCAGCCCGGTCAGCCCGTGCCTCCCGGTCAGCCCGTGCCGCCGGTTCCGCCGCAGGGGCTGGGCGGCGCCACGCCGCTGCCGGCCCCGGCGCAGAACCCCGCGCTTCCTCCGGCCCCGGACGCCAACGCGCCCGCACCGCAGGGCGGTTACGGCTTCCCGCAGCCGCACCAGCCGGGTCAGCCCGGCCAGCCGCTGCCCCCGCAGGCCGGTCAGGTCCCGCAGCCGCCGCAGGGTCCCGAGGGCAACGCCCCGGCCCCCCAGCCCGGTTACGGCTTCCCGCAGCCCGGCGTGCCCGGTCAGCCGCAGGACCCGAACGCCCCCGCCCAGCCGATCGACCCGCGCACCGGGGCGGCCTGGCCGCAGCCGGTCACGCACGACCAGCGCGAGCGTTCCGTGCCGGGCGCGCCGCTCGGCTACACGGCCGCCGTCGAGCTGTCCTCCGACCGGCTGCTGCGCAACGCCAAGCAGAAGCCCAAGTCGAGCCGGATCCCCGGCGCGGCCGCGCGCTTCAAGCTGGGCGGCAAGAAGGAGGAGGCGGAGCGGCAGCGCAAGCTGGACCTGATCCGCACGCCGGTGCTCTCCTGCTACCGGATCGCGGTCATCTCGCTGAAGGGCGGCGTCGGCAAGACCACGACGACGACCGCGCTCGGCGCGACGCTGGCCACCGAGCGGCAGGACAAGATCCTGGCGATCGACGCCAACCCGGACGCGGGCACGCTCGGCCGCCGGGTGCGCCGCGAGACCGGCGCGACCATCCGTGACCTGGTGCAGGCGATCCCGTACCTCAACTCGTACATGGACATCCGCCGGTTCACCTCGCAGGCGCCGTCCGGTCTGGAGATCCTCGCCAACGACGTGGACCCGGCCGTCTCGACGACGTTCAACGACGAGGACTACCGGCGGGCGATCGACGTCCTGGGCAAGCAGTACCCGATCATCCTGACCGACTCCGGCACGGGTCTGCTGTACAGCGCCATGCGCGGGGTACTGGATCTCGCCGACCAGCTGATCATCATTTCGACGCCCTCGGTCGACGGCGCGTCGAGCGCGTCCACGACGCTGGACTGGCTCTCCGCGCACGGGTACGCGGAGCTGGTGCAGCGCTCGATCACGGTCATCTCCGGGGTCCGCGAGACCGGCAAGATGATCAAGGTCGAGGACATCGTGTCGCACTTCGAGACCCGCTGCCGCGGGGTCGTCGTGGTGCCGTTCGACGAGCACCTGTCGGCCGGCGCCGAGGTCGACCTCGACATGATGCGGCCGAAGACCCGCGAGGCGTACTTCCACCTGTCGGCGATGGTGGCCGAGGACTTCGCGCGGGCCCAGCAGGCGCAGGGCCTGTGGACCGGCGCGCCGCAGGGCCAGATGCCGCCGCACATGGCCCCGCCGATGCCGGGCCAGGCCGTCCCCGGACAGCCGATGCCCGGCCAGCCCGGTCAGCCCGGCCAGCCCATGCCCGGACAGCCTGGCCAGCCCGGACAGCCCGGTCAGCCGCCGATGGGGCAGGGGTACGCGCCGCAGCAGCCGGCGCCGGGTCAGCCGTACGGCGCCCCGCAGCCGCAGCCGTACGGGCAGCAGCCCGGCGTCCCCGGCCAGCCGCCGCAGGCCGCCCCGGGCCAGCCGATGCCCGGCCAGGCGCTCCCCGGCCAGCCGATGCCCGGTCAGCCGGGGCAGCCCGGTCAGCCCCCGCAGGCATGGCAGCAGCCCGCTCCGGGTGCGCAGCCGATGCCGGGTCAGCCGTACCCGGGCCAGCCCGGCCAGCAGCTCCCCGGCCAGCCTCCGGCCGCCCCCTACCAGGGCCAGCCGCCCCTGGGGCAGCCCGGACATCCCGGGCAGGCGCTTCCCGGCCAGCCCGGTCAGCCCGGCGCGCCCGCCGCCCCGCCCGCCCCCGGCGCGCAGCCGGAGTCACAGGGCCCGGTGCCGCCGGCCGGATGGCCGCAGCAGCAGCCTCCGCAGGCGCCGCCAGCCCCTCAGCAGTAGGGCTTCAAGGGTCTGGACCAATGAGGGCCCGCACCGTCTCCACGGTGCGGGCCCTTTTCGTATTACCGCAGACCACAAGGGGTCTGAGTCATCGTTGACGACGCCCGTCGTCGCTGATAGACCTTCGCATCACCGATTGGCGCCCCAAGATCCACGACGCGAGGTCAGTCCTATGGTCATGGTCAAGGTTCCATCCCGCCCGGTCCCACACCGTCCGCTGACGCGTCTGCTCCTCGCCGTCGGCGTCACCGCCACCGCCCTGGTGGCCGTCCCGGCCACCGCCGCGCAGGCCGCGCCGCCCGCCGAGGACGACGCGAAGGGCGGGGGCAAGGTGCTCACCGTCGCCGTCTCGCAGAGCGTCGACTCCCTCAGCCCGTTCCTCGCCCAGAAGCTGCTCTCGACCAGCATCCACCGGCTGGCGTACGAGTACCTCACCAACTACGACGCGAAGGACGCCAAGCCCATCCCGGGCCTGGCCACCGCCTGGCAGTCCTCGGCCGACAAGCTGACCTGGACCTACACGATCCGCAAGGACTCGAAGTGGTCGGACGGCAAGCCCGCCACCGCCGAGGACGCGGCGTGGACGTTCAACAAGATGATGACCGACCCGAACGCGGCCACCGCGAACGGCAGCTTCACCGCCAACTTCGCGAAGGTCACCGCGCCGGACCCGCAGACCCTCGTCATCACGCTGAAGAAGCCGCAGGCCACGATGACGGCGCTCGACGTGCCGATCGTGCCCAAGCACGTCTGGGAGAAGGTCGGGGACTTCTCGAAGTTCAACAACGACCAGAGCTTCCCGATCGTCGGCAACGGCCCGTTCGTCATCACGGACTTCAAGGTCGACCAGTACCTCAAGCTCAAGCCGAACAAGACCTTCTGGCGCGGGGTGCCCAAGTTCGACGAGCTGGTGTTCAAGTACTACAAGGACGGTGACGCGGCCGTCGCGGCACTGCAGAAGGGCGAGGTGTCCTTCGTCCCGAACCTCACCCCGGCGCAGGCCGACGCGCTGAAGACCCAGAAGAACATCAAGGTCAACGACGCGCCCGGCCGCCGCTTCTTCGCGCTCGCCACCAACCCCGGCGCCAAGGCCAAGGACGGCAAGAAGTTCGGCAACGGCCATCCGGCGCTCCTCGACCCGGCGGTCCGCAAGGCGCTGTTCCTCGCCGTGGACCGCACGACCATCGTCGACAAGGTGTTCCAGGGCCACGCCGTCGAGGGCGAGGGCTACATCCCGCCGCGCTTCGGCACGTACTTCTGGAAGCCCGGGGCCGCGCAGAAGCTCGGCTACGACCCGGCGAAGTCCGCGCAGCTCCTGGACCAGGCCGGGTACAGGAAGAACGCGGCCGGCAAGCGGGTGGGCAAGGACGGCAAGGCGCTGGACCTCCGGATCCTGTGCCACGCCACCGACCCGAACGACAAGGCGATCGGCAAGTACCTGCAGGAGTGGTGGGGCAAGCTCGGCGTCGGGCTGAAGGTCGACTGCCTGGACAACGTCTCCGACCCCTGGCTGAAGGGCGACTACGACCTCGCGTTCGACGGCTGGTCCGTCAACCCCGACCCGGACTACGTGCTGTCCATCCACACCTGCGGCGCCCTGCCCGCGACACCGAAGGACACCGGCGCGACGGACAACTTCATCTGCGACCCGGGCTTCGACGCGCTGTACGCGCGGCAGGCGGTGGAGTACGACGCGGCCAAGCGGGCGGATCTGGTGAAGCAGATGCAGTCCAGGCTGTACGACACGGGGTACATGAACATCATGGCCTACCCGAACGCCCTCGAGGCGTACCGCACGGACCAGATCGCGTCCCTCACGACGATGCCGGAGGCCGCGGGCAACATCTACGGCCAGGACGGCTACTGGAGCTGGTGGTCGGCGGTGCCGGCAGGCTCGTCCGCGGAGGACTCCGACGGCGGCACCTCGACCGGCGTCGTGGTCGGCATCGTCGCGGGCGTGGTGGTCGTCCTCGGCCTCGGGCTGTTCCTCGCCAAGCGCCGGCGCGCCACCGCCGACGACCGCGAGTAGAGGATCGCGTCCGGATGACGACGGCGAGCACGCCGGCCGACGTGGTGCGCCCCCCGGAAGGAACGGCGGGGCGCGCCGCGGACGGCGCGGCGCAGGGCACGGTCGGCGCGTATCTGCGGCATGCGGCGGGCAAGCTGGGCGGCGCTGCCGTCTCGCTGCTCGCCGTGCTGGTCACCAGTTTCTTCCTGTTCCGGATCATCCCGGGCGACCCGGTGAAGGCGATGACCCACGGGGTGCCGACGTCGGCGGAGCAACTGGCGACGCTGCGGAGGCAGTTCGGACTGGATCTGCCGCTGTGGCAGCAGTTCACGGACTACTGCGCGAAGGCGCTGACCGGCGATCTGGGGATGTCCTACCAGTTCCGCGCGCCGGTCGGGGAGCTGATCGCGCAGAAGCTGCCGGCGACGCTGCTGCTGACCGGCGTGGCGGTGCTGCTGTACTCGGCGCTGGGGCTGTGGCTGGGCACGCGGTCGGCGTGGCGGCACGGCAGCCTGGGCGACAAGCTGAACACGGGAGTGGCGCTGACGCTGTGGTCGGTGCCGTCGTTCTGGCTGGGCCTGCTGCTGATCATCGTGTTCTCGGTGGGCATGGGCCCGGTGCCGGGGCTGTTCCCGACCGGCGGGATGGAGTCGGGCAGCGGGGCGACCGGGTTCGCGTACGCGTTCGACGTGGCGCACCACATGGTGCTGCCGGTGATCACCCTGGTCGCCGTCGGGTACGCGCAGACGCTGCTCGTGATGCGGTCCTCGCTGCTCGACGAGATGGGCAGCGACTATCTGACGACGGCGCGGGCGAAGGGGCTGCGCGACGACGCGGTGCGCCGCCGGCACGCGGTGCCGAACGCGCTGCTGCCGACGGTGACGATGGTGTTCATCAATCTGGGCCATGTGGCGGCCGGTTCGATCCTGGTGGAGACGGTGTTCTCCTGGCCGGGTCTGGGCGGACTGTTCTACCAGGCGCTGAGCGTGCCGGACCTGCCGCTGGTGCAGGGTCTGTTCGTGGTGTTCGCGGGGGCGATGATCGTGATGAATCTGCTGGCCGATCTGCTGTATCCGCTGCTCGATCCCCGGGTGGGCCGATGACCTCTCTCGTGTGGCAGCGCCGCGGGGCCTCGGCGGCGCGCTTCTGGCAGCAGTACCGGACGCACCGGGCCGGACTGTACGGGCTCGCCGGTCTGGCGCTGATCGCGCTGCTCGCCCTTGCGGCGCCGTGGCTCGTGGGCGCGGACGTGCAGTCGGTGACCGACGCCCCCGGTACGGCGCTGGAGTCTCCGAGCGCCGAATTCCCGCTGGGCACCGACCAGTTCGGGCGGTCGCTGCTCGGGCTGCTGATCTGGGGCGCGCGGGTCTCGCTGCTCGTGGGGCTGCTCGCGGCGGCGCTGTCGGTGGCGATCGGCACCCTGGTGGGGATCGTGGCGGGGCATTACGGCGGCTGGTTCTCCACGGTCGTCATGCGGATCACGGACTGGTTCCTGGTGATGCCGGCGCTGGTGCTGGCGATCGTGCTGGCGACGGTGATGTCCCGGTCGATGTGGACGGTGATCCTGGCGATCGGGGTGACCTGCTGGCCGACCACGGCCCGGCTGGTGCGCGCCCAGACGATCGCGGTGGAGTCCCGGCCGTACATCGAGCGGGCGAGGGCGCTGGGCGGCGGGCACGGCCATGTGATGACCCGCCATGTCCTGCCGAACGTGATGCCGCTGGTCCTGGCGCAGACGACCCTGATGATCTCGGCGGCGATCCTCACCGAGGCGACGCTGGCCTTCCTGGGCCTGGGCGACCCGACGGTGGTGTCGTGGGGCGGGATGCTCCAGGACGCGCGGGAGGCGGGCGCGGTGTCGTCCGGGCACTGGTGGTACCTGGCGCCGCCGGGGATCGCGATCGCGCTGGTCGCGCTGGCGTTCACGCTGTGCGGGCGGGCGATCGAGTCGGTGCTCAACCCGAAGCTGGGGGTGGGGCGTTGAGCCTGCTCGAGATCAGGGACCTGACGGTGACGTACGGGTCGGGGGCGGACGCGGTGCCGGCCGTGCGCGGCGTGGACCTGAGCCTGGAGTCCGGGAGGAAGCTGGGCGTGGCCGGCGAGTCGGGCTGCGGGAAGTCGACGATGGCGCTGGCGCTGCTGCGGCTGCTGCCGGCGTCGGCGCGGCTGACCGGGCGGATCCTGCTCGACGGGGAGGACGTCCTCGCGATGAAGTGGGGGCGGCTGCGGGCGGTCCGGTGGGCGGGGGCGTCGATCGTCTTCCAGGGCGCGATGCACTCGCTGAACGCGGTGCGGCGGGTCGGCGAGCAGATCGCGGAGCCGCTGTTCGTGCACGGCCGGGCGACGCCCGCGGAGGCGCGGCGCAAGGTGGTGGCGCTGCTCGACCAGGTCGGGCTGCCGGCGGCGCGGGCGGACGCGTACCCGCACGAGCTGTCCGGCGGGCAGCGGCAGCGGGTGATGATCGCGATGGCCCTCGCGTGCGAGCCGCGGCTGATCGTGGCGGACGAGCCGACGACGGCGCTCGACGTGATGATCCAGGCGCAGATCCTGCGGCTGATCGAGGGTCTGGTCGCGGACCAGGACATCGCGCTGCTGATGATCAGCCACGATCTGGCGGTGCTGGCCGACACCTGCGACCGGCTCGCGGTGATGTACGCGGGGCGGATCGTGGAGGAGGGCCCGGCGCGCCAGGTGTACGAGGCGGCGGCGCACCCGTACGGGCGGGCGCTGTCCTCGGCGTTCCCGCGGATCGGCGACGCGGCGTCGCGGCGGGCGCCGCGCGGGCTGCCGGGCGATCCGCCGGACCCGGCGGCGCTGCCGGAGGGCTGCGCGTTCCGTCCGCGCTGTCCGGTGGCGGTGGAGGTGTGCGGTTCGCAGGACCAGGACTTGAGGGACGCGGGCGAGGGCCGCCGGGCGGCGTGCGTACACGTGGGGAGCGGCGCGTGAGTGGACTGTTGTCGGCGGAGGGCCTGCGGGTGGTGTTCCCGGGGCGGCGGGGCGCGCCTGCGGCGCGGGCGGTGGACGGGGTGGACCTGGAGATCGGGGCCGGGGAGATCGTGGCCCTGGTCGGCGAGTCGGGGTGCGGCAAGTCGACGCTGGCGCGGGCGCTGCTCGGGCTGGTGCGGCCGACGGAGGGGGCGGTGTCGTTCGGCGGCGCGCGCCTCGGGTACGCGTCGCGGGCGCTGAAGGAGTACCGGCGGCGGGTGCAGCTGGTGCTGCAGGACCCGAGCGGCTCGCTGAACCCGCGGCACACGGTGTACGACGCGGTCGCGGAGGGCCTGCGGATCCACGGGTACGAGGGGGACGAGCGCGCGGCGGTCGCGGAGGCGCTGGCGCGGGCGGGGCTGCGGCCGCCGGAGCGGTTCTTCCTGCGGTACCCGCACGAGCTGTCGGGCGGGCAGCGGCAGCGGGTGGTGATCGCGGGGGCGCTGGTGCTCGGCCCGGAGCTGATCGTCGCGGACGAGCCGGTGGCGTCGCTGGACGCGTCGGTGCGCGGCGAGATCCTGGCGCTGCTGCTGCGCCTGCGGGACGAGTTGGGTCTGTCGGCGCTGGTGGTCACGCACGATCTGGGGCTGGCGTGGAACATCGCGGACCGGGTGGCGGTGATGTACCTGGGCCGGATCGTGGAGACGGGCTCGGTGGAGTCCGTCCTGACGGCCCCGAAGCACCCGTACACGCAGGCGCTGCTCTCGGTCCTCCCGGAGTCCGAGGAGCCGCCGGTGGTCCTGTCGGGCGAACCCCCGGACCCGTCCCGCATCCCCGGCGGCTGCCGCTTCCACGCCCGCTGCCACGTCCTGGCGACGGGCCGGGCGGGCGCGGTGGCGGACCGCTGCCGGGGCGAGACGCTGCCGATCCTGAGCGGGGCGGCCTCGGACCAGGCCGCCTGCCACTGGGCGTCCGCCGGCGGCTGACCCCGCGCTACGCCTGGTCGGCGTGCTCCTGGTCGTACGCCTCCGTCAGCTCGCGCGACCGCTTCACGTCCGCGGCCATGGCCTCGAGGAGGTCGTCGAGGGTCTCGAACTTCAGCATGCCGCGGATGTACGCGAGGAAGTCCACGGTCACGTGCAGCCCGTACAGGTCCAGGCCGACGCGGTCGATCGCGTACGCCTCGACGGTGCGGTCGACGCCGTCGAACTGCGGGTTGGTGCCCACCGAGATCGCGGCGGGCATCCGCTCGCCGTCCGCGGTGAGCCAGCCCGCGTAGACGCCGTCGGCGGGGATCGCGGTGTGCGGCAGGGTCTCGACGTTCGCCGTCGGGAAGCCGAGCTCGCGGCCGCGCTGCGCGCCGCGCACGACGACGCCCTCGACGCGGTGCGGGCGGCCGAGGATCTCGGCGGCGCCGGCCATGTCGCCCTCGGCGACCAGGCGGCGGGTGAGGGTGGACGAGAACGGCGCGCCGCCGCCCGCGTCGCCGCTGACGAACAGGTCGACGACCTCGACCTCGTAGTCGTACGTGCCGCCGAGCTCGGTGAGGTACTCGACGGTGCCGGCGGCCTTGTGGCCGAAGCGGAAGTTGGGGCCCTCGATGACGGCCTTCGCGTGCAGCTTGTCGACGAGGACCTTCACGATGAAGTCCGCCGGGGACAGCTTCGAGAAGTCCGCGGTGAAGGGGAGGATCAGGCAGGCGTCGACGCCGAGTTCCGCCATCAGCTCCGCGCGGCGGTGGTGCGGCGCGAGCAGCGGCGGGTGGCTGCCGGGGCGGACGACCTCGCTGGGGTGCGGGTCGAAGGTGACGACGACGCAGGGCACGCCGAGCGCGCGGGCCCGGTCCACGGCCCGGCCGATGATCAGCTGGTGTCCGCGGTGCACACCGTCGTAGGAGCCGATGGTGACGACGCTGCGTCCCCAGTCCTGGGGGATGTCCTCCAAGCCACGCCAGCGCTGCACTGTGACCGCTCCTCGTCCGCCTGTTCGCCCATTACGCCGATTACGCAGGTCTAAGGGTGCCATGTCCGCGGCCGTCGGTCGGCATCGGCATGGAACTGCCGAGCGTCTCGACGGTCCGGCGGGCGCTCGGGCCCACCACGGCGGCCCATTCGCCGGGCGCGGCGGTGAGCCATCCGGCGACGAGCGGGGCGAAGCCGGGGGCCTCGCGGGCGAGGGCGACGAGCCGCTGGTCGAAGCGGGTGGCCCCCTCGGGGGTACGGACGAGGAGCAGCCCGACGCGGTGGACCAGGGCCCTGGTGCGGGGCTCGCCGCGGTGGGCGGCGGAGCGAGCGGCGGCGTCGAGGAGAGCGTCGAGAACAGCGGGCTCGGGCGTCCGGTCGAGCCGCTGGAGCAGCACGTCGAGCAGCTCGCCGCGCAGGTAGCGGGAGGCGGCGGTGCCGGGGGCCGCGAGGACGGGGCCGAGGGCGAGCCGGAGCGGCGGCGGGCCGTCGAGGAGCCGAGCCACCAGCGGGTGCAGCACGGAGCGGCCGACGGGGCCGTCCTCGAACCTCCGGTCGACGAACGCGGCGACGTGCGGGGCGCCGTCGGGGCGGCGGTCGGCGTAGGCGAGGACGAGTTCGGCGACGCGGCGGGCGAGGGCGGGCGCGGACACCTCGGCGAGCGCGTCGAGCACGCCGGCGTCGCCGTCGCCGGCCGAGCCGCCGAGCAGCCACTCGCGCAGCGCGTCGAGCACCGGCTCCTGCTCGACGGCCAGCGCGTCGAGCAGCGCTGCGAGGCCCACGGCTCCCTCGGTGAGCGCCTGCGGCAGGTACCGGGCGCGGGTGTGCGGATCCCGTACGAGGATGCCGAGCGCGGCGGCGTGCACCCCCTGGTCCCCGGGCCGGGCGAGCAGCGCGAGCGCGGCGTAGCGCAGCAGGGCCCGGTCGGCGGGGCTGAGTTCCCGCCGGGCGACGAGCCCCCCGTACACGGCCGCGGCCGTCCGCCGCGCGGCCCGCCCGTCGTCGTGCGCCCACCGGTCGACGGCCCGGCAGACGGCGGCGGGCTCGTCCTGAACGAGCGCGGCGAGGAGCTCGTCGGCCCGCCGGTGCGCGGTCGCCACCAGCGCCTCGCAGAGATCGTCGACGGCCGGCCCCCGATGCGTGTACAACAACCGCTGCGCGGCACCCGCCACCTGCTCGTCCCCGAACCACCGGCACAGCAGCGGCTGCACGCCCCGGGGATCGGCGACGAGCCGCTCGACGACGGCCTCGATATACGGCTCACCGGCGGGGACGAGACGACGCAGAAGGTCGAGCCGGTCGTCCTCGGGCAGCACGAGCCCCGTCCAGAAGCCGGGCCCGAAGGGCTCGGCGCTGAGCGCGCCCGCGCCGATCCGATCGGCGAGATCCCGAAGCACCCCCAGGTACGCCCGCGCGTTCGGCACCCGCGACAACGCGTCGCGGACGAGCCGGCCGGCCCACCACCGCGCATCCTCCAGCCGAGCTGCGGGGTTCCAAGGGCCGTCGGGGGCGGGGGTGGGGGTGGGGGTGGGGGTGGGGTCCGCCTCCCCGTCCCCGGGATCCCGGCGCTCCGCGCCTGGGTTCCCCAGGCGTTCGGAGGCGTCCAGCAAGGCCGTCAGGTGCGGGGACAGAGACTCCGGGCCCTGGAGGTGGTCGGTGTGGAGGAGGGACTCCAGGACCGGGCCGATGCGGTGGCGGGGGACGGGGTGGGAGGTCGAGGGGGGCGGGTCCGAGGGCCGGGGGGCCTCGGTGTAGCGGTGGACCAGGGAGTGGAGGGCCGCTTCCACCTCCAGGTGGGTGCCCTGGAGCCAGTCGGCCACCTCCTCGTGGGCGAAGCGGTAGCCCGGGCCCGCCGGGACGAGGATGCCTTCCGTGAGGACGGCGTTGGCCCAGCCGGTGCGCCAGGGGAACAGGGACTCGAAGGACGCGCGGTCCAGTTCGCCCTGGCCGGGGCCCAGGCAGCGGCGGGCCGCCTCGTGGACCTGGCCGGCCACCCGGGCCGCCAGGCGGCGGACCTCCGGGCCGCCGGGCACGGGGCGCCGGGCCGCAGCGATACGGACTGCCACGCGCAGGCACATCAGGTCCAGGTGGGCGGTGAAGATCTCCTCCCGGGTCGGGCTGCCCGGCGCGTCCTCCGGCAGCGCGGCCCGCACCTCGGCCAGCAGGCGCAGCGCCAGGGGGTGTCCGGCCGCCCCCGGGGCCACCTGCGACTCGTCCAGGCCGTGGCGTTCGCGCGCCAGCTTCGCGTCGGGGCCGGTCAGGGGCCCCAGGAACACCGCCCGCGCGGCCCGGCCGTACCCGGGGGCCGCCTGCTCCCAGTGCTCCGGGCGACAGCCAAGGGCGAGACGGGTCTCACGGGCGCGCAGCCACTCCCCCGTGGCCCGCGTCCAGGCGGGCAGCCGGTGCGCCAGGGCCGGGGGCATCTCCTCGGGGGCGTCCAGGACGACGAGCAGGGGCCGCCCGGCCTCGTGCGCGAGGCGCGCGGCCTCCTCGGGGGTCGTGGCCGCCGGATCGCCGGCCGCCCCGGACGCGGCGACGACGCGCCCGGCCCGCGCCAGCGCCCGTCCGACCGCGTCGGCCACGGACGCGTCGTCGGCCCGCAGGTCCGCCCCGCGCAGCCACACCGTCGGCGCGGGCTCGGCGCCGCGTGCCCGGCGCGCGCACAGGGCGGCGAGTTCGGTCGTACGGCCGGTGCCGGGCGCGCCGACGAGTGCCAGGACACGCATGGTCCCGTCGGCGGGAAACGCAGAGAACTCCCTTGTGCAGTCCGCCCGTTCGACCGGTTCGGGAAGCTCCCCGGCCGTCCCGCCGCCCGGCAGCGCGAGGCCGGTCGCGGTGAGTTCCAGCACGCCCGCGAGGTTGAGGTCGGCGCCGTAGCACGGCACCGTCGCCGCGTTGCGCCGCAGCACCGCGCCGAGCGCCCCCGTGGCGGCCAGCGGCAGCGCGTGGCCGCCGGCCCGGCGCCGGCCGTGCAGCGCGGTGCCGAGGACCGCGAGCACCGCCCCGGTGACCGCGTCGAGCACCGGCCCGCCCGCCGCCTCGCCGCTGCGCCGCAGCGCCTCGCGGCCGTCGGTGCCGATGGCGAGTTCGAGGACGCCGTCGATGGCATGGCTCTGTTCCGTCGCCGTGTACGTGACCGGCCCCGTCCCCAGCACCCGCGCCTCGCGCCAGCCGCCGGCCGGGAGCCGTACGTACGTACCGGGCTCGACGGACTCCGTGCCGCGGGCCGCGACCGGCAGGGGCCGCACGCCGAGGCCCTCGCTGCGGATGAGCGCGAGTCCGGCCTCGGGCAGCACGGTGACATCGGCCGGCGCGGCGACCCAGCTGCGCTCCCCGGGTGCCTTCAGGACGACGCGGCCGAGGCCGTCGACGGTCTCGTGCCCGGTGACGACGGTGCCGCGGTCGTCCGCGACGAAGCCGCTCCCCCGCGCCCTCCCCGCGGGATCGCAGATCCGCACCAGCGTCGCCCGGTCCCCGCGTCCCATGGCTCGACGGTAGTTCGGGGGTGATCACCGGCAAAAGCTCGTCGGCGGAAAGCGCCCCCGCGCGCTCCCCGTCTCACTCCGAGCGCCCGCCCGAAGGGGTGAAGGAATGGCACTCGGTGGACAGACACTCCCCGGAGGGGGGTCGTGGGGCGGGTGCGCATGCGCACCCGCCCCACGAGACACACCGCCCGACGAGACACGAAGGAACGCCTCAGCCGAAGACGGCCAGGCTCTTCGCCTTGCCCTTCTGGTTCTCCACCAGCGCGAGCAGCCGGTTTCCCGGCCCGAAGACCGCGACCGGCCCCGGCCCGGTGTCCGGCATGTCCAGACGGACGCCGTTCAGCAGCAGCCGGGCCCGCCTCTCGTCGACCTCCCAGCGCTCGAACGCCGCCTCGGCCGCCTCGGCGACCGGCATGACCGTCAGCTCCTCCTGGAGCTGGTCCAGCGTGCGCGCCGCGTCCAGCTTGTACGGGCCGACCCGGGTGCGCCGCAGCGCGGTGAGGTGGCCGCCCACGCCGAGCCCGGCGCCCAGGTCGCGGGCGAGGGCGCGGATGTACGTACCGGAGGAGCAGACGACGGAGACGACCAGGTCGACGACGGGCGTGCCGTCCTCGGCGACGGCCTCGCGGACGTCGTACACCTGGAACGACGAGACGGTGACCGGCCGGGCCGGGATCTCGAAGTCCTCGCCGCCGCGCACCCGCGCGTACGACCGCTTGCCGTCGATCTTGATCGCGGAGACCTTCGACGGCACCTGCATGATGGCGCCGGTCAGCTCCGCCACACCCGCGTCGATCTGCTCGCGGGTGACCTTCGACGCGTCGACCGACGCCGTGATCTCGCCCTCGGCGTCGTCGGTGATCGTGGTCTGCCCGAGCCGGACGGTGCCCAGGTACTCCTTCTCGGTCAGCGCGAGGTGACCGAGGAGCTTGGTGGCGCGCTCGACGCCGAGGACCAGCACGCCGGTCGCCATCGGGTCGAGGGTTCCGGCGTGGCCGACGCGGCGGGTCTTCGCGATCCCGCGCATCTTGGCCACGACGTCGTGCGAAGTGAAGCCCGACGGCTTGTCGACGATGACAAGGCCGTCGGGCGTCCTGTGCTGCTGGCTCATTCGGCGGTGGTGCCCTCTTCGTCCTCGTCCTCGGGCTTGCGGTACGGGTCCGCCTCGCCGGCGTACGTGGCGCCGGAGGACGCCTCGCGCACCTTGGCGTCGGAGGCCCGTGCCTTGTCGAGGAGGTCCTCGATGGTCCGGGCGTTCTCCGGGAGGGCGTCCGCGACGAAGGCCAGGGTCGGGGTGAACTTGGTGCCCGCGGCCCGGCCGACGGCCGAGCGCAGGATGCCCTTGGCGCTCTCCAGGCCGGCCGCGGCGCTCGCCCGGTCCTCGTCGTCGCCGTAGACCGTGTAGAAGACCGTGGCCTCCCGCAGGTCGCCGGTGACGCGGGTGTCCGTGATCGTCACGTGCGTACCCAGCCGCGGGTCCTTGATGCCCCGCTGCAGCTTCTCGGCGACCACCTCCCGGATGAGGTCCGCCAGCTTCTTCGCCCGCGCGTTGTCGGCCACTGGTCCGTCTCCTTCTTTGCCTTGCACATTCAGTCTTCATCAGTGTGGAGCCGCCGTCGCACCGACAGCAGTTCCACCTCGGGCCGGGCGGCGACCAGCCGCTCGCACCGGTCCAGCACGTCCGACACGAACCCCGCGTCCCCGGCCACCAGCGCGACCCCGATGCGGGCCCTGCGATGGAGGTCCTGGTCGCCCACCTCGGCCGCGCTCACGGAGAACTTGCGTTGGAGCTCGGCGACGACGGGCCGGACGACGGAGCGCTTCTCCTTCAGCGAGCGCACGTCGCCGAGGAGCAGATCGAAGGACAGAGTCCCCACGTACATGTATGTCCGGATGTCCCGCCGGTTCGGGGTCAGTGGCCCCGCCAACCACTTGGCAGGGACACCAGAACCGTACACGCAACGGCCGGGGCCGATCGACGGAATTCCTTCCGCCGACCGGCCCCGTCCGGTACCTGACGATCAGACGCGCGGCTTCTCGCGCATCTCGTAGGTGGCGATGACATCGTCGATCTTGATGTCGTTGTAGTTGCCGAGGTTGATACCGCCCTCGAAGCCCTCGCGGATCTCGGTGACGTCGTCCTTGAAGCGACGCAGACCCGAGATGGTGAGGTTCTCCGCCACGACCTTGCCGTCGCGGATGAGGCGCGCCTTGGTGTTGCGTCGCACCTCGCCCGAGCGGACCAGGACACCGGCGATGTTGCCCAGCTTGGACGAGCGGAAGACCTCGCGGATCTCCGCCGTACCGAGCTCGACCTCTTCGAACTCCGGCTTGAGCAGACCCTTCAGGGCCGCCTCGATCTCCTCGATCGCCTGGTAGATGACCGAGTAGTACCGGACCTCGACGCCCTCGCGCTCGGCCATCTGCGTGGCACGGCCGGCCGCGCGGACGTTGTAGCCGATGACGATCGCGTCGGAGCCCATCGCCAGGTTGATGTCCGACTCCGTGACCTCACCGACGCCGCGGTGGAGAACCCGGATGTCGACCTCTTCGCCGACGTCGAGCTGGAGCAGCGAGGACTCGAGAGCCTCGACCGCACCGGACGCGTCGCCCTTGATGATGAGGTTGAGCTGCTGGATCTCGCCGGCCGCGAGCACCTTGTCGAGGTCCTCGATGGACACCCGGCGGGTGCGCTTGGCGAAGGCCGCGTTGCGCTCGCGCGCCGCACGCTTCTCGGCGATCTGGCGGGCCGTACGGTCCTCGTCGACGACCAGGAGGTTGTCGCCGGCACCCGGCACGTTGGTGAGACCGAGCACCAGGACGGGAGTCGACGGGGTCGCCTCCTCGACGTTGTTGCCCTTGTCGTCGAGCATCGCCCGGACGCGGCCGTACGCGTCGCCGACCACCACGGTGTCGCCGATGCGCAGCGTTCCGCGCTGGACCAGGACGGTCGAGACCGCACCGCGACCACGGTCGAGGTGGGACTCGATCGCGATGCCCTGCGCGTCCTGGTCGGGGTTGGCCCGCAGGTCGAGCGAGGCGTCCGCGGTCAGGACCACGGCCTCGAGCAGCTGGTCGATGTGCAGACCCTGCTTGGCGGAGATGTCGACGAACATCGTGTCGCCGCCGTACTCCTCGGCCACCAGGCCGAACTCGGTCAGCTGACCGCGCACCTTGGTCGGGTCCGCGCCCTCGACGTCGATCTTGTTGACCGCGACCACGATCGGCACGTCGGCCGCCTTGGCGTGGTTCAGCGCCTCGATCGTCTGGGGCATCACACCGTCGTTGGCCGCCACCACGAGGATCGCGATGTCGGTCGACTTGGCACCACGGGCACGCATGGCGGTGAACGCCTCGTGACCCGGGGTGTCGATGAAGGTGATGCGGCGCTCTTCACCGTTGACCTCGGTACCCACCTGGTAGGCACCGATGTGCTGGGTGATGCCGCCGGCCTCGCCCGCCACCACGTTGGTCTTGCGGATGGCGTCGAGAAGGCGGGTCTTACCGTGGTCGACGTGACCCATGACGGTCACGACCGGCGGACGGGAGACCAGAGCCTCTTCGCCGCCCTCGTCCTCGCCGAACTCGATGTCGAAGGACTCGAGCAGCTCACGGTCCTCCTCCTCGGGGCTGACGATCTGAACCGTGTAGTTCATCTCGTCGCCGAGGAGCTGCAGCGTCTCGTCGGAGACGGACTGCGTGGCCGTGACCATCTCGCCGAGGTTCATCATGACCGCGACGAGCGACGCCGGGTTGGCGCCGATCTTCTCGGCGAAGTCGGTGAGGGACGCACCGCGCGACAGGCGAATGGTCTCGCCGCCGCCGCGAGGCAGCATCACACCGCCCACGGACGGGGCCTGCATGGCCTCGTACTCCTGGCGCCTCTGCCGCTTCGACTTGCGACCACGACGCGCCGGACCGCCGGGACGGCCGAACGCACCCTGCGTGCCACCACGGCCGCCGGGGCCGCCGGGACGACCACCGAAGCCGGGACGACCGCCGAAGCCGCCGCCACCGCCACCGGGACCGCCGGGACGACCGCCGCCGCCACCGCCACCGGGACGGCCGGCGAAGCCGCCGCCACCACCGGGACCGGCCGGACGACCGGTGAAGCCGGGACGACCGCCGCCGCCACCGGCACCGCCGGGACGACCGCCGCCGCCGGGGCCGCGACCGCCGGGGCCCGGACGCGGGCCGGCAGCGGGACGCTGCGGCATCATGCCCGGGTTCGGACGGTTGCCGCCGGGGCCGCCGCCGGGACGCGGGGCCTGCGGACGGGGCATGCTGCCCGGGGTCGGACGCGCGGCGCCGCCCTGGGGACGCGGAGCACCGCCGGGACCGCCCTGCGGACGCGGAGCGCCCGGAACGGCACCGGGGCCGCCGGGACGCGGGGCGCCGCCGCCGGGACGGGGCGCCTGCGGGCGCGCCATACCGGTGGAGCCGCCGGAGGTGAACGGGTTGTTGCCCGGACGCGGGCCGGCCGGACGACCGCCCGGACGCGGGGCCTGCTGGCCGGGACGAGCGCCCTGGCCACCGGGACGGGGGGCACGCTCGCCCGGACGCGCGCCGGTCGGGCGCGGACCGGGGGTCGCACCCGGGCGCGGACCGGCGGCCGGGGCCGACGGAGGCGCGGTGAACTCCGGGGCGGCCGGAGCCGGGGCGGCGGGCGCCGGCTTGGGCGCAGCCGCGGGCTTCGGACCCGGGGTCGGACGCGGGCCGGGGGCCGGCGCCGCGGAGGGCTTCTCTGCGGCCGCGGGCTTGGGCGCCGGGGTGGGCGCGCCAGGCTTCGGGGCAGCCGGACGGGCCGCCTGCGCCGGGGACGGCGCGGCGGGCTTGGGGGACGGCGCAGCCTTGCGGGGCGCGCCGGGCTTCGCTGCGGCCTTGCCGGCGGAGCCGGGACCCTGCAGCGCGTCAGTCAACTTGCGCACAACCGGCGCCTCGATCGTCGAGGACGCCGAACGGACGAATTCACCGAGTTCTTGGAGCTTGGCCATGACGACCTTGCTCTCCACGCCGAACTCCTTGGCGAGTTCGTATACCCGGACCTTAGCCACTTCGCTCCTTTTAGGTCCGGTTACCGCCGGACCGTCGCTACTTCATGGGCGTACTCATCGCGTACTCATCGAGTGCTCATCGCAATCTCGACCTACTTCCAACTCGCGAGGTACCTGACCGCACGGGGTTCCGTGCCGTACTTCTTTACTGGTGCTGCCGGTGCTACTGGTTTTGCTGGTCGAACAGCTCTGCCAGCTCCGCCGTCTCCAGCGGGCCCGGGACCTTGAAGGCCCGCGGGAACGCCCGGCGGCGGACCGCCAGGCCGAGACAGACCGAGGCGGGATGCAGATACGCACCCCGGCCGGGCAGCGTACCGCGATGATCGGGGACGCAGGCGCCCTCGACCGCCACGATGCGCAGCAGATCGCTCTTGGCCGCTCGCTCCCGGCAGCCCACACAGGTTCGTTCAGGGCACGCCCGGGCAGGCGTCCGGCCAGACACAATCAAGTCTACCTCCCCGTACCGACCTCACCCGTTTGGGGCAAAAATCGAACGGTCGTCTGTCGTGATCTCGCCGTAGCAGAACGTCACCACGGCAAGACGTATTCCTGCCGCCCCCGCGCCTACTCGGCGGCGGGCTGCTCCGTGTCGGGACGGATGTCGATGCGCCAGCCGGTCAGACGGGCGGCGAGGCGGGCGTTCTGCCCCTCCTTGCCGATCGCCAGCGACAGCTGGTAGTCGGGCACGGTCACCCGGGCGGACCGGGCGGCGAGGTCCACGACCTCCACCTTGGAGACCCGGGCCGGGGAGAGCGCGTTGGCGACCATCTCCGCCGGGTCGTCCGACCAGTCGACGATATCGATCTTCTCACCGAGCAGCTCGGCCATCACGTTGCGGACCCGGCTGCCCATGGGGCCGATGCAGGCGCCCTTGGCGTTCAGGCCCGGACGGGTGGCCCGGACGGCGATCTTGGTGCGGTGACCGGCCTCGCGGGCGATGGCCGAGATCTCCACGGAACCGTCCGCGATCTCCGGCACCTCCAGGGCGAAGAGCTTCTTCACCAGATTGGGGTGCGTACGCGAAAGGGTGACCGACGGACCGCGGACGCCCTTCGCCACGCGGACGACGTACGTGCGCAGCCGCAGACCGTGCTTGTAGTCCTCGCCCGGCACCTGCTCCTGCACCGGAAGGATGGCTTCCAGCTTGTCGTCCAGCTTGACGAGGACGTTCTTCGGGTCCTTGCCCTGCTGCACCTGGCCGGCCACGATGTCGCCCTCGCGCCGGGCGTACTCGCCGAAGGTGACGTCGTTCTCGGCGTCCCGCAGCCGCTGCTGGATGACCTGGCGGGCGGTGCTGGCGGCGATCCGGCCGAAGTCCGACGGGGTGTCGTCGAACTCCTTGGGCTCCTGGCCCTCCTCCAGCTCGGCGGGGTCTTCCTTCGCCCACACCGTCACGTGACCGGTCTGCCGGTTCAGCTCCACGCGCGCGTGGCGGCGGGCGTCGGGAGTGCGGTGGTAGGCGATGAGGAGGGCCGACTCGATCGCCTCGACCAGCATCTCGAAGGAGATCTCCTTCTCCTGTGCCAAGCCCTTCAGGAGCTTCACGTCGATGTCCACGGCTACGCCTCCTCTTCCTTCTTGTCCTTGCGGTTGAACTCGATCTCCACGCGCGCCTTGGCGATGTCGGCGAACTCGATCCGGCGGGCGGTGGGCTTGCGCCCCTTCACGCCCGGCACCTCCATGTCCATGCCGTCGTCGTCCACGGTCAGGATCCGGGCGACCAGCTCCCCGCCCTCGTGCAGCTGCAGCTTGACCAGTCGGCCGGTGGCGCGCACATAGTGGCGGTGGTGGGTGAGCGGGCGGTCGGCGCCCGGCGAGGTGACCTCGAGGTTGTACTCGCCCTCGCCCATCACGTCCGACTCGTCGAGCTTCAGGGAGATGGCCCGGCTCAGGTCGGCACAGGCGTCCAGATCCACGCCCTCGTCGGAATCGACGATGATCCTCAGCATTCCGCGGCGGCCCGCCCGGGACAGCTCGATGTCCTCGAGCTGGAGGTCCTGCGCGAGGACCAGCGGCTCCACGAGCTCGCGCAGCCTGTCGCTCTGGGTGGTGCTCATCCGGGTGACTCCTCGGCCGCGTGTGCTGTTGTGGGTTCGTCGCGTGTCAGACCAAAGGGTATCCGGTCCGGAGGGGTGTTGCCGTCCACCGGCGCGGTGGCCGCGGGTACGCTCGCCTGCGGTGATCTTCGATCGAGGGAGTGGCGCGTGGGGCGCACGGGGATGATCGGCAGACGCGCGCTCCTGGCGGCCGGCGCGGCGACGCTCGCGGCCTGTTCCGCCCCCGCGGAGGAGGCCGCGCCGAAGCCGCTGTCGGCCGCGGAGCGGGCGGCGCGGGCCGAGCTGGCGCTGCGCCGCCGCGCGGTCGCGACGAGCACGGCGCTGCGGGACCGCTACGACGCGGCCCTGACCGCCCATCCCGCGCTGAAGGCCCGTCTGACACCGCTGCGGACGTCGGCGGCGGCGCATGCGAAGGCGCTGGCGGAGGGCCTGCCGGAGGCCGGTGGCGCACAGAGAGCGACGGGCGGTTCGGCCGGGCGGGTGACCGCCGCGCCCTCCGGCACGCCGTCCGCCACCCCTGCTGCGGCCGTCCCCGCCGATCCCGCGGCGGCGGTGCGGGAACTCGCGGCCCTGGCACGGCGGACCGCCGACGCACACGGCGCGGCCCTGCTCGACGCGCCGCCGGAGTACGCGCGGCTGCTCGCCTCCGTCGCGGCGGCGGCCGCGACCCACGCGTATCTGCTGACCGCCCCCGACGCCCCGGCAAGGAGCACCCGATGACCGCCCTCGACGCCGCCCGGGCCGCGCTGGCCGCGGAGCACGCCGCCGTGTACGGGTACGGGGTCGTCGGCGGCCGGATCGGCGCCGCCCGGCGGGCCGAGGCGACGGCCGCGTACGACGCGCACCGCGCCCGCCGCGACGTGCTGGGCCGGACCGTGCGCGAGCTCGGCGGCGAGCCGGTGGCGGCGGCCGCCGCGTACGCGCTGCCCTTCGCGGTGCCGGACGCGGCCGCGGCGGTGCGGCTCGCGGCGGAGCTGGAGGACCGGGTGGCCGGGGTCTACTCCGACCTGGTGCGCGCCGCGGCCGGTCCGCTGCGCGCGGACGCGGCGGCCGCGCTGCGCGAGGCCGCGGTGCGCGCCGCCCGGTGGCGCGGCGGCGACGTAACCTTTCCTGGGCTCGCCGAGCGGGTGTGAGCCGCGCAGGACCAGGCCGTACTTCAGAAGGAACGACTGCACGCATGGGTTTCGAACCGCCGCAGCGGCTGACGCGGGCGCTCGGCGCGACGTACGGGGAAGCGGCGGCGGCCGAGTGGCTGGGGAAGCTGCCGGCCCTGGCCGAGGACGCGCTGGACCGGGCGTCGCTGACGGCCGAACGGGTGGTGGCGCCCGGCGGCCGCAGCAGCCTGGTGATCCTGGCGCACCGGTCCGACGGCACCCCCGCGGCGCTGAAGCTCGCGCCCGCTTTCACCCGTCCGGACCTGGAGCGGGCCGCGCTGGCGCACTGGAACGGCTGGGGCACGGTCCAGCTGCTGCAGCCGGAGGACGGCGCCGCGCTGGTCCTGGAGCGGCTGCACCCCGAGGTCTCGCTGCGCTCGCTGCCGGACGCCAAGGCGCTCCTGGAGGCGGCCGGGGTGGTGCGCAAGCTGTGGGTGGACCCGCCGGCCGGGCACGGTTTCGAGTCGGTGGCGGAGCGTACGGCGCGGCAGGCGGCGGCGATGGAGGCTCATGGGGCGGTGTCGTCCGCGGCCCTCGACGCCCGCGAGGAGCTGCTCGCCGGGGACGCCGAGTCCGTCCTGCTGCACGGCTGCTTCCGGCAGGGCAAGGTCCTGGCCGGGGACCGGGTGCCGTGGCTGGCGGTGGGACCGGAGCCGCTGGTCGGAGAGCGCGCGTACGACCTGGCGCGGCTGGTACGGGACCGGGTGGAGGACCTGGTCGCGGCGAGCGCGGGCGCGTCGGCGGCCCGGCGGCGGCTGAACCGGCTCGCGGACTCGGTGGACGTGGACCGGGAGCGGCTGCGCGGCTGGACCTTGTTCCGCGCGGTGGAGTCGGCGACGCGTTGGCTGGCGGCGGGGCGGCGGCCGGAGGCGGAGCTGCTGCTGGAGTTCGCGGGCTGGCTGTGAGTTCGCGAACCGACTGCGGGGGAATACCCTTTTTGTAGCGATTTCGCTCGGCTCGGACCTCTGGGGGTCGAGATGGTCGAGGAGCTGTTGGCGGTAGCGGCGGGTGTGGCAACGGCCGCCGTCGTGTACGGAGCGGCTGCGGCGCGCGTGGTGAAGCAGTACGAGCGGGGCGTGGTGTTCCGCTTCGGGCGGCTGCTCAGTGAGGTGCGCCAGCCCGGGTTCACGATGATCGTTCCGGCGATCGACCGGCTGCACAAGGTGAACATGCAGATCGTGACGATGCCGGTGCCCGCGCAGGAGGGCATCACCCGGGACAACGTGACCGTGCGGGTGGACGCGGTCGTGTACTTCAAGGTGGTCGACGCGGCCGAGGCGCTGGTGCGGGTGGAGGACTACAAGTTCGCGGTCTCGCAGATGGCGCAGACCTCGCTGCGCTCGATCATCGGCAAGAGCGAGCTGGACGATCTGCTGTCCAACCGGGAGAAGCTCAACGAGGGCCTGGAGCTGATGCTGGACTCGCCGGCGATCGGATGGGGCGTGCAGATCGACCGGGTCGAGATCAAGGACGTCTCGCTGCCGGAGACGATGAAGCGGTCGATGGCCCGGCAGGCGGAGGCGGACCGTGAGCGGCGGGCTCGGGTGATCAACGCGGACGCGGAGCTGCAGGCGTCGAAGAAGCTGGCCGAGGCGGCGCACCAGATGGCGGACGCGCCGTCGGCACTGCAGCTGCGGCTGCTGCAGACGGTGATGGCGGTGGCGGCGGAGAAGAACTCGACGCTGGTGCTGCCGATCCCGGTGGAACTGCTGCGCTTCCTGGAACGCGGCTCCGCGACGCCCCCGCCGGCGCCCGCGGCCCCGGTGACCCAGGCCCCGCCGGTCACCCAGGCCCCGCTGCCGGGCCTGGAGCCCAGCCCCGCGTATCTGCGGGGCGCGGCGGACGCGGCCGACGGGATCGACGCGATCGAGGACCTGGCGGGGGCGCCGGTGGAACCGGCGCCGAAGGAGGAGGAAGACGGGTAGGCGACGGGGGTAGGCGACGGGTTCGAAACGACCGAAGGGGCAGGGCCGACGGCCCTGCCCCTCACGCGTCAGGCAATCACGCCGTCAGGCGGGCGATGGCCTCGTCGACGGTCAGCTCCTCGCGCTCGCCGGTGCGGCGGTCCTTCAGCTCCACGACGCCCTCCGCCGCGCGGCGGCCGGCGACGAGGATCTTCGGGACACCGATGAGCTCGGAGTCGGTGAACTTCACGCCCGGGGAGACACCCGCGCGGTCGTCGACCAGGACGCGCAGGCCCGCGGCCGAGAGCTTCTCGGAGACCTCGAGCGCCAGCTCCGTCTGGAGCGCCTTGCCCGCGGCCACGACATGGACGTCCGCCGGGGCGACCTCCGCCGGCCAGCACAGGCCCTTGTCGTCGGCGGTCTGCTCCGCGAGCGCGGCGACGGCGCGCGAGACGCCGATGCCGTACGAGCCCATGGTCACGCGGACCGGCTTGCCGTTCTGGCCGAGCACGTCCAGCTTGAGGGCGTCCGCGTACTTGCGGCCCAGCTGGAAGATGTGACCGATCTCGATCGCGCGGTCCAGCTTCAGGCCGGTGCCGCACTTGGGGCAGGGGTCGCCCTCCTGGACGACGACCACGTCGACGTACTCGGAGACCTCGAAGTCACGCCCCGCGACGACGTTCTTCGCGTGCATGCCCTCCTTGTTGGCGCCCGTGATCCACGCCGTGCCGGGCGCGACCCGCGGGTCGGCGAGGTAGGTCACCTTGTCCAGGCCCTGCGGGCCGACGTAGCCGCGCACCAGGTCGGCGCGCTCGGCGAAGTCCGTCTCGGTGACCATCTCGACGGTGGCCGGGGCGAAATGCGCCTCGACCTTGCCCAGGTCGACCTCGCGGTCGCCGGGCACGCCCACCGCGACGATCTCGCCGTCGACCTTGACCAGCAGGTTCTTCAGCGTGGCGGAGGCCGGGACGCCGAGGGAGGCGGCCAGGGTCTCGATGGTGGGGGTGTCGGGGGTCGGGATCTCCTCCGCGGCGGGCACCGCGGAGCCGTCGACCGGCTTCAGCTCGTAGGCGATCGCCTCGGTGTTCGCGGCGAAGTCGCAGTTCGGGCAGTCGGCGAAGGTGTCCTCGCCGGCGCCGGCCGGGGCGAGGAACTCCTCGGACTTCGAGCCGCCCATCGCGCCCGCGGTCGCGGCGACGATCCGGTAGTCGAGGCCGAGGCGCTCGAAGACCCGCCGGTACGCCTCGCGGTGCAGCGCGTAGGACTGCGCCAGGCCCTCGTCCTCCAGGTCGAAGGAGTACGAGTCCTTCATCAGGAACTCGCGGCCGCGCAGGATGCCGGCGCGGGGGCGGGCCTCGTCGCGGAACTTCGTCTGGATCTGGTACAGGATCACCGGCAGGTCCTTGTAGGACGAGCACTGGTCCTTCACCAGCAGCGTGAAGATCTCCTCGTGCGTCGGGCCGAGGAGGTAGTCGCCGCCCTTGCGGTCCTGGAGACGGAAGAGCTCCGCGCCGTACTCGTCCCAGCGGCCGGTCGCCTCGTAGGGCTCGCGGGGCAGCAGGGCCGGCAGCGAGACCTCCTGGGCGCCGATCGCGTCCATCTCCTCGCGGACGATGCGCTCGACGTTGGACAGCACCTTCTTGCCGAGGGGCAGCCAGCTCCAGATGCCGGCGGCGGTACGGCGGACGTAGCCCGCGCGGACGAGGAGCTTGTGGCTGAGGACCTCGGCGTCCGCCGGGTCGTCGCGCAGCGTCTTCGCCATCAACTGGGACATGCGCTGGACCGGTGCGTTGGCCATGGTTCTCGTACTCCTGCCGGATGTTTAGGTGATGGCTAGGGGGTGTCTGACAATTCCCCGTGGAAGAAGGAGCGGCGTCCGGTGCGTGCGATCGCAAGGCGCCGGAGAGCCCTCGTAGCGGAGCTACTAGGGCTTTTCGGCAACGCGGCGAGCGTGCGTGCCGGGCGTCGCGACGCCGCGGGGAATTGTCAGACACCCCCTAGGGAGGTTAGCCCCGGCGTGCCCGGTCGCGGAAATCAGTTCAGCGCGGCGGGCCGCAGCAGCGGCAGCGGCGCGCCCATGACCGCGTACGGGCGGGCCGCGGACGGGAAGTGGACCTGACGGGCGAGGTCGCAGTAGCCGAGGCTGCGGTAGAGGCCGCGGGCGGGGCTCTCGGTGTCGATGGCGGAGAGGATCGAGCGGGGCTCCGCGGCGGTGTCGGTGATCGTGGTGATCAGCTCGCGGCCGAGGCCGCGGCCCTGGTGGGCGGGGTGGACGTGGAGCTCGGTGATCACGAAGGACTCGTCGAGCCAGCGGTCGTTGCCGTTGGCGCGCAGATACGGTTCGACGACGGTGGACCACCAGTGGGTGCGGTCGTTGGGCATCCCGTACACGAAGCCGACGAGCCGTCCCTCGGCGGTGGTCGCGCCGTACGCGCGGGCCCCGGGGTTGCGCAGGTGGCGCAGCACGATGTGGTGGCGCACGGCGACCTCGTCGTCGCTCAGTCCGAAGGCGAGGGCCTGTACGGCGAGCGCCTCGTCGACGCGCTCGGCGAGGTCGACCGGTCCGATCGTGATCTCGGCGTCATCCATGCGCGCACCCTACAAGCGCGTCAGAACAGCACGCTCATGAACGCCCCGACCTCCCGGAAGCCGACCCTGCGGTAGGCGGCGCGGGCGGGGGCGTTGTAGTCGTTCACGTACAGGCTGACGACGGGCGCGACGTCGGCGAGCGCGTACCGCAGGACGGCGGCCATGCCGGTCTCGGACAGGCCGCGGCCACGGTACTCGGGGTGGACCCAGACGCCCTGGATCTGGCAGGCCTGCCGGGTCGCGGCGCCGATCTCGGCCTTGAAGACCACCTTGCCGTCCTCGACGCGGGCGAACGCCCGCCCGGAGCCGACGAGTTCGGCGACCCGGGCCTGGTAGAGCAGTCCGCCGTCGCCGGCCATCGGCGAGATGCCGACCTCCTCGGTGAACATGGCCACGCAGGCGGGCATGATCAGGTCCATCTCGTCCTTGCGGACGCGGCGGACCAGCGGGTCGGGCGCGATGTGCGCGGAGGGCTCCTCGGTGACCATCAGCGGCTGGTGGGCGCGGATGTCCCTGGCGGGGCCCCAGCCGGGCTCGAGGAGCTGCCAGAGCCGGGAGGTGGGCTCGGCGGGGCCGACGATGGAGGAGCAGCGGCGGCCGATCCGGCGGGCCCGGTCGGCGAAGGCGCGCACGGCGTCGGGGGTGGCGCAGATGGGGACGAGGTTGGCGCCGGAGTAGCACAGGGAGCGCAGCCGGCCGTCGGTGTACCAGCCCCACATCTCGCCGCCGAGCCGCCAGGGGTCGAGGCCGGCGGCCTGGACGCGGGCGGTGACGAAGGCGTTCTCGACCGGCGCGCTCTCGAGGACGGCGAGGGCCGCGCCGAGATCGCCGGGATCGAGCACCCGGAGGGTGGTCTGCGTCAACACGAGGGCCGCTCCAGCACTCCTTCGCGGCAACGACAGGATGTCGGCCTGCTGATCTGAGGAACTCTACCCGCACTCCCGCCCCGGCACCGCTCCTGCAAGATCCCTCCCGGCCCGCACCGGGCCGACCCCGCAGAGGCGTGCGGGAGCGGGCCCGAGTCCGACGGGAGCGGCCCCGCGTCGGACGGCGAGGGGCCCGCACCCAACGAGGACAGGCCCGCGGGCGGCGAGTACGAGTCGGCGTCCGCCGCGCGGTCGGGATCGCGTCTGCGGGACAGTCCCGCGGCCGACGGGGGCGGGGCCGCGTCCAGGGGATACAGGTCGGCGTCCGCCGGAGACAGACCCGCGGCCGGCGGGTGACGGCCCGCGTCCGGCCGGGACCGTGTGGGCGGAACATGGCGGCGGGCCCGTACGGCCGGGGTCTTCCCGGCCGTACGGGCCCGCTCGTGTGCCTTGTGTCCCGCGGTCAGCCGACGGTGAGGACCTCGGGCTCGCCGGACATGACGCCGTCCTTCTCCATCTGCTCGGCGATCTTCATCGCCTCCTCGATGAGGGTCTCGACGATCTTCGACTCGGGGACGGTCTTGATGACCTCGCCCTTGACGAAGATCTGGCCCTTGCCGTTGCCGGAGGCGACGCCGAGGTCGGCCTCGCGGGCTTCGCCGGGGCCGTTGACGACGCAGCCCATGACGGCGACGCGGAGCGGGACCTCCATGCCCTCGAGGCCGGCGGTGACCTCCTCGGCGAGCTTGTACACGTCGACCTGGGCGCGGCCGCAGGACGGGCAGGAGACGATCTCCAGGCGGCGCTGGCGCAGGTTCAGCGACTCCAGGATCTGGATGCCGACCTTGATCTCCTCGGCCGGCGGGGCGGAGAGGGAGACGCGGATCGTGTCGCCGATGCCCTCGGAGAGCAGCGCGCCGAAGGCCACCGCGGACTTGATCGTGCCCTGGAACGCGGGGCCCGCCTCGGTGACGCCGAGGTGCAGCGGGTAGTCGCACTGCGCGGCGAGCTGGCGGTACGCGTTGACCATCACGACCGGGTCGTTGTGCTTGACCGAGATCTTGATGTCGCGGAAGCCGTGCTCCTCGAAGAGCGACGCCTCCCACAGCGCGGACTCGACGAGCGCCTCCGGCGTGGCCTTGCCGTACTTCGCCAGCAGCCGGGCGTCGAGCGAGCCGGCGTTGACGCCGATCCGGATCGGGGTGCCGGCCGCGGAGGCCGCCTTGGCGATCTCCTTGACCTTGTCGTCGAACTGCTTGATGTTGCCCGGGTTCACCCGCACCGCCGCGCAGCCCGCGTCGATCGCGGCGAAGACGTACTTCGGCTGGAAGTGGATGTCGGCGATCACCGGGATCTGCGACTTCTTCGCGATCGTGGCGAGCGCGTCGGCGTCGTCCTGCGTCGGGCAGGCGACCCGGACGATCTGGCAGCCGGAGGCGGTGAGCTCGGCGATCTGCTGGAGCGTGGCGCCGATGTCGGAGGTGCGGGTGGTCGTCATCGACTGCACCGAGACGGGTGCGTCGCCGCCGACGGCCACGGAGCCGACCATGATCTGGCGGCTCTTGCGCCGCTCCGCGAGCTTGGTCGGAACGGACGGCATACCGAGAGAAATCGCGGTCATCAGCTGTGCAACCCCAAGTGTGGCCTGGTGTGGATCGAGTCCCGTACGGCTGCGGGCTCCGGCCCTACGAGATTACAGCCCCGGGGGTGGGCGGCCCGACACCGCAGGGGTGTCCGGCCGCCCGTACGGACGCGCTCGCGGTCAGGTGATCTTGACCGGATTGACGATGTCGGCGACGAGGACGAGCAGCGTGAAGCAGACGAAGACGCCCGCCACCACGTACGCCACCGGCATCAGCTTCGCCACGTCGAACGGACCCGGGTCGGGCCGCCTGAACAGGCGCGCGGTGTGCCGCCGCAGCGACTCCCACAGGGCGCCGGCGATGTGGCCGCCGTCCAGCGGGAGCAGCGGCAGCATGTTGAACAGGAACAGCGAGATGTTGAACATCACCAGGACGCTCAGCATCATCGACAGGATCCGCTCGGGCGGGGCCTCCACGGCCATGATCTCGCCGGAGATCCTGGCCGCGCCGACGACGCCGACCGGGGAGTCCTGCTTGCGCTCGCCGTCGCCGAAGGCCGCGTCCCACAGGTCGGGGATCTTGCCGGGCAGGGCGATGACCGATTCGACCCCGGACTCCATGAGGTCGGTCATCCGGTCGACGGACTGGCCGAAGGTGAGCGGCAGGACCTCGGTCTTGGAGACGAAGCCCAGATAGCCGGCCTTCACGGTGTCCAGCGGCTGGACGACCTTGCCGTCCTCGTCCTTCTTCAGCACCTCGTTCTCGATGAGCGTCGGGTGCAGGTCCATCCGCTGGCCGCCGCGCTCGATGGTGAGGGTGGCCGGGCCGATGGTGTCGCGGATGCGGTCGGAGAGGGTGTTCCAGTCCTCGACCGGCTTGCCGTTGAAGGCGACGATCTTGTCGCCCTTGAGCAGGCCGGCCGCGTGCGCGGGTGAGACCGGGTCGGTCTTGGCGCAGTTCTCGCGCTGCTCGCCCTTCGGGTTCTGCTCGATGACGCACTTCTGGACGCCGGCGACCTTGGTGGTCTGGGTCTCGTAGCCGAGGACCATCGAGCTGCCGAAGAAGACCACGGCGGCGAGGATCAGGTTCATGAACGGGCCGGCGAACATCACGATCACGCGCTTCCACGGCTTGCGCGTGTAGAAGAGCCGCTTCTCGTCGCCGGGCTGCAGCTCCTCGAAGGACGCCTCGCGCGCGTCCTCGATCATGCTGCGCCACGGCGAGGTGGAGCGGGCCTCGATCTTGCCGTCCTTGCCGGGCGGGAACATGCCGATCATGCGGATGTAGCCGCCGGCGGGGATCGCCTTGATCCCGTACTCCGTCTCGCCCTTCTTCCGCGACCAGATGGTCGGGCCGAAGCCGACCATGTACTGCGGCACGCGGATGCCGAACAGTTTGGCCGTGGAGAGGTGGCCCAGCTCGTGCCAGGCGATGGAGATGAGCAGCCCCAACGCGAACAGCACGATGCCGAGCACCGTCAGGAGTGTGGTCATGCGCGCGCCTCCACGATGGACTTCGCCGCCAGTTCACGGGCCCGGGCGCGAGCCCAGGTCTCCGCTTCGAGGACGTCCGACACGGTGAGCGAGGTTCCCGTGGGGGTGCCGTGCTCGGTGACGACGGCGGTGACCGTGTCCATGATCCCGTTGAACGGCAGCCGGCCGTCCAGGAACGCGGCCACGCACTCCTCGTTCGCGGCATTGAACACCGCCGGGGCCGTGCCGCCCTGCTCGCCCACGTGCCGGGCGAGTCCGACGGACGGGAACGCCTCGGTGTCGAGCGGGAAGAACTCCCAGGTGGAGGCCTTGGACCAGTCGAAGGCGGGGGCTGCGTCCGGTACCCGCTCGGGCCAGCCGATGCCGATGGCGATCGGGCCGCGCATGTCCGGCGGGGTGGCCTGGGCGAGCGTGGAGCCGTCGGTGAACTCGACCATGGAGTGCACGTACGACTGGGGGTGGACGACGACCTCGATGCGGTCGAAGGGGATGTCGTAGAGCAGGTGCGCCTCGATGACCTCCAGGCCCTTGTTGACCAGGGTGGCGCTGTTGATCGTGATGACCGGGCCCATGGCCCAGGTCGGGTGGGCGAGCGCGTCCTCGCGGGTGACGTGCGCGAGCTCCGCGCGGGTGCGGCCGCGGAACGGGCCGCCGGAGGCGGTGACGACCAGCTTGCGCACGTCGGCGCGGGTGCCGGCGGCGAGTGCCTGGAACAGCGCGGCGTGCTCGGAGTCGACCGGGATGATCTGGCCGGGCTTCGCGAGCGCCTTGACCAGCGGGCCGCCGACGATCAGCGACTCCTTGTTGGCCAGGGCGAGGGTGCGGCCCGCCTCGAGCGCGGCGAGCGTCGGGGCGAGGCCGATGGAGCCGGTGATGCCGTTGAGGACGGTGTGGCAGGGGGACGCGGCGAGCTGGGTGGCGGCGTCCGGCCCGGCCAGGATCTCGGGCAGGGGCTCGGCCCCGTACCGCTCCTTCAGCGCCTCCTTCAGCTCCGGCACGGCCTCCTCGCGGGCCACGGCGACCGTG
This sequence comes from Streptomyces solicamelliae, assembly GCF_045348655.1. Lineage (NCBI taxonomy): Bacteria > Bacillati > Actinomycetota > Actinomycetes > Kitasatosporales > Streptomycetaceae > Streptomyces > Streptomyces solicamelliae. The sequence continues at coordinate 5,260,044 of NZ_CP160404.1, read as the reverse complement.
CCGGCCTTCAGCCGGTGCGCCTGCTCGGCGAGCAGCGCGATCCGGCCGCCGGAGGCCGCGAGCGCGGTGACGCGGAAGCGGTCGGGGTTGCGCAGGACGAGGTCGACGGCCTGGGTGCCGATGGACCCGGTCGAGCCGAGGACGACGATGTCCCGGCGGCCTTCGGTGCTGTCGAAGGCGGTGTGCGGGTCCGCGAGAGGAGAGGGGCGAGCGCTCATGCCCCCCATTCTTGCCTCATTCGCGGACCGCTCGTGCCTCAGGCCCGGCCTCAGACCTTGGCGGCGCCCTGGAACTTCTTCCACTGGGCGTCGATCACCTCGGGCGGCACGCCCCCGATGTCCTTGGTGTCCGTGATCTCGCCCCGGAAGGAGAGGGTGGTGGTGCCGGAGCGGACGACGGTGAGGTACTCGTACAGCTTCAGCTTGCCCTTGACGTCGAGGATGGTGAACTTGAACGCGACGGCCTCGTCGCCGAGTTTCGGCGCGGTCAGCGTCTCGACCTTCAGGTACTGCGCCTTCGCGATCGCCCGCTCCTCGGTGAAGCCGCCGGCGCACTGCTTGCCGGCGGTGTCGAGGTTCTTCAGCACGGTGGCGGCGCCGTCCGAGCCGTAGGAGCGCAGGGTCACGCCGACGGTGGTGCCGGTCAGCTCGTCCGGGACGTCGACGTTGCGGTGGACCTCGGCGGCGGGGTCGGGGTCGGCGACCTCCTCGGCGAGGCTGACCAGCGGCTGGCAGACGGCCGGGGCGGCGGTGTACGACTCGCCGAGGGGGGCGCCGAGGGTGTACTCGGAGGCGGTGTAGCGGCCGACCTTCTCGCCGTCGGCGAGGGCGGCGGCGTTCAGCTGCGCCGACGTGAGCGCGCCGGCGGTGTCGGGCGCGGGGGCGCTCGTGCTGGCCTCGGGCTTGGGCTCGGTCCCGCCCTGGGGCTTGTCGTCGCCGCCGGAGCCGTCGCCGCACCCGGCGAGCAGCAGCCCGCCGAGGAGGAGCGCGACGCCCGTCCTCATCCGCGTGTGTGTCCCCGTGGTCCCCGTGCCGAACATGCCCTGCCCCTATCGGTGATGATCGTGAGCCGCCAGATTATCGGCCGTGGGCGGCGCCGAAGGCGGCGTGGAACCCGGGGAAGGTCTTGCGGACGCAGCCGGGGTCGTCGAAGGAGATGCCGGGGGTCCGCAGGGCGGTCACGGCGAAGGACATGACGATCCGGTGGTCGCCGTGGGTGGCGATCTCGACGGGGCCGGTGGGCGTGCCGGGGTGGATCTCGATCCAGTCGGGACCGGTGTGCACCTCGATGCCCAGCCGGCGCAGGTTCTCGGCACAGGCGTCGAGGCGGTCGCACTCCTTGACGCGGGTGTTGGCGACGTCCTCGATACGGACCGGGCCGTCGGCGAAGGGGGCGAGGGCGGCGAGGGTGGGCATGGTGTCGGAGATGTCGCGCATGTTGACGGTGAGTCCGCGGAGCGAGCCGGTGGAGCGGACGGTGGTGCGGTCGTCCTCGACGCGGACGTCGGCCCCCATGCGCCGCAGTACGTCGACGAAGGCGAGATCGCCCTGGAGGGCGTTCGCGCCCAGACCGGGGACGGTGACCTCGCCGCCGGGGAGGAGGGCGGCGGCGGCGAAGAAGTAGCTGGAGGTGGAGGCGTCGGGCTCGACGGCGTAGGTGGTGGCGGTGTAGCCGGTGGGTTCGACGGTGTACGTACGACCGCCCTCGGGGCCGTCCTCGCGGGTGACGCGGGCGCCGAAGGATCGCATCATCGCGAGCGTGATCTCGACGTACGGCTCGGAGACCAGGTCGGTGACGGTGATCGCGAGGCCCTCGGCGGTGAGCGGGCCGAGCATGAGCAGCGCGGTGAGGTACTGGGACGACTGCCCGGCGTCGAGGGTGAGCGCCCCGCCCTTGATGCCGCGGGCGGCGACGGTGAGCGGGTGGTGGCCCTCGCGGTCCTCGTGCGTGAGGTCGACGCCGAGGGTGCGCAGCGCGGTGCTCAGGGGGCCGAGGGGGCGGCGGCGCATCTGGGCGGAGGCGTCGAAGCGGTACGTGCCGTGGCCGGCGGCGGCGAGCGTCGGCAGGAACCGGGCGGTGGTGGCGCCGTCACGGCAGTAGACGTCGGCGGTGTCGTGGGCCGGGCCCTCGGGGCGGCCGGTGATGTGCCAGGCGTCCTCGTCCTGCCGCACCTCGTACCCCAGGGCCTTCAGCCCCTCGGCGAACCCCTCGGTGTCGTCGGACCGGAGCGGCTTGAGCAGGGTGGTGGTCCCGCGTGCGGCGGCGGCGAGGAAGAGCGCGCGAGCGGTGACGGACTTGGAGCCGGGGATGTCGATGACGGTCACGGGAGCATCCTGCCGGGGCACGGCGCGCGAGCGCGCCGCGTTCCGCATGGCGGACCCCCGGGTCCGTCAGGTCGGGCCCGCGCTCGTCTCGCCCCCCGTGTGGGCGGGGAACGGCCACAGCTCAGACGCGGCCGTAGCGTTCGTAGACGACTCTGGGGGCGAAGGTTCTTGTTTCCAGCAGGTCCAGGTGGATCGGGGTGGTGACCGGGGGGAGGAACGGGGTGCCGCCGCCGAGGATCACCGGGCTGCGGAACATGCGGAGTTCGTCGACGAGGCCGAGTTCGATCGCCTGCGCGGCCAGATCCGCGCCGCCGATCTCGACGTCCTTGTCGGTGGCGGCGAGCGCCGCCGCGACCTCCTCGGCCAGCGGCGCCTTCGCGAGCCGGGCGTTGCCCTGGACGCTGTCGAGCGTGCGGCTGAAGACGACCTTCGGGAGGGCGTTCCAGACCTCGGCGAACGCGGCGCCGAGTTCGTTCTCGCTCAGCGACGGGTCCGTCTCCCACACCAGCATGGTCTCGTAGAGCCTGCGGCCGAGCAGCAGGCCGCCGAGTTCGCGGGTCTGCTCGACGTGGAATGCGAATTGCTCGTCACTCGGGACGCCCCAGTCGAACGCCCCTTCGCGGTCCTTGATGAAACCGTCCGTCGAGACGCCCATCGAGTAGATCAGCATGCTGCACGCTCTCCCGTCCGTCAGGGCAGTTTGCGGTGGACGTTCTCGTGGGTCGACGGCCCCGGTTCCGGGTCGGCGATCCAGGGGGCGTCGCCGGACTGGTCGATGACGCCCGCCTCCAGCCAGGTGTACTCGCCCGACAGGACGCCGTCCACGACCCGGCGGTCCACGTCGTCCGTGTTGGACCACAGGCGGCCGAAGAGCTCCTCGACCCGGAGCCGCGACTGGCGGCAGAACGCGTCGGCGAGGCGGTACGCCTCGCGCCCGTGGTCGCCGGAGGCCCGCAGGTGCTCGGCCCGCACGCACGCCGCGCTCATCGCGAACAGTTCCGCGCCGATGTCGACGATCCGGCCGAGGAACGCCTGCTTGGTCTCCATCCGGCCCTGCCAGCGCGACATCGCGTAGAACGTCGAGCGGGCGAGTTTCCGCGAGGTGCGCTCCACGTACCGCACGTGCGTCGCCAGCTCGCCGAACTCCGCGTACGCGCCCGGCACCTGCCCCGCCCCCGCCACCAGCTTCGGCAGCCAGCGGGCGTAGAAGCCGCCCGCCTTCGCGCCCGCCTTCGCCTTGTCGGAGAGCGACTTCTCGGGGTCGATGAGGTCGCCCGCCACGGCAAGATGGGCGTCCACCGCCTCGCGGGCGATCAGCAGGTGCATGATCTCCGTCGAGCCCTCGAAGATCCGGTTGATCCGCAGGTCCCGCAGCAACTGCTCGGCCGGCACGCCACGTTCGCCGCGCGCCGCGAGCGAGGCGGCCGTCTCGTACCCGCGCCCGCCGCGGATCTGGACCAGCTCGTCCGCCATCAGCCAGGCCATCTCGGAGCCGTACAGCTTCGCCAGCGCCGCCTCGATGCGGATGTCGTTGCGGTCCTCGTCGGCCATCTGCGACGCCAGGTCGACCATCGCCTCCAGCGCGAACGTGGTCGCCGCGATGAAGGAGATCTTCACCCCCACCGCCTCGTGCCTCGCGACCGGCCGCCCCCACTGCTCCCGCACCGCCGACCACTCGCGGGCGATCTTCAGACACCACTTCCCGGCCCCGACGCACGTCGCCGGCAGGGACAGCCGGCCGGTGTTCAGCGTGGTCAGCGCGATCTTGAGGCCCGCGCCCTCCGGGCCGATCCGGTTCGCCGCCGGCACCCGGACGCCGTGGAACCGGGTCACCCCGTTCTCCAGGCCGCGCAGGCCCATGAACGCGTTGCGGTGCTCCACCGTGATCCCGGGCGCGTCCGCCTCGACCACGAAGGCGGTGATCCCGCCCCGGTGGCCCTCCGACTTCGGCACGCGCGCCATGACGACGAGCAGGTCGGCGACCACGCCGTTGGTGGTCCAGAGCTTCACGCCGTCGAGGACGTAGGTGTCGTCCCCGTCCGGCACCGCCGTCGTCGCGAGCCGCGCCGGGTCGGAGCCGACGTCGGGCTCGGTGAGCAGGAAGGCGGAGATGTCGGTGGTCGCGAGCCGGGGCAGGAAGGCGTCCTTCTGCTCCTGGGTGCCGAACAGCTTCAGCGGCTGCGGCACGCCGATCGACTGGTGCGCGGAGAGCAGCGCGCCGAGCGCCGGGCTGACGGAGCCGACGAGGGCGAGGGCCTTGTTGTAGTACACCTGGGTGAGGCCGAGCCCGCCGTACTTCGGGTCGATCTTCATCCCGAGCGCGCCGAGCTCCTTCAGGCCGGACACGACCTCGTCCGGCACCCGGGCCTCGCGCTCGATGAGCGCCCCGTCGACACGGGTCTCGCAGAAGTCCTTCAGCCGGGCCAGGAACGCCTCACCGCGCCGCACGTCCTCGTCCGCGGGCAGCGGATGGGGGTGGACGAGGTCCAGGCGGAAGCGGCCGAGGAAGAGTTCCTTGGCGAAGCTGGGCTTGCGCCAGTCCTGCTCGCGCGCCGCCTCGGCGACCTGTCGCGCTTCTCGTTCGGTGACCTTGGGCCGCTGGGTGGGTGCGGTCATGAGGAGCTCACCTCGCCGCTCGTCGGGGCTTGTGGCTACTCGTCCGTCGTACCCGATTTCCGGCGGTTCGGAAAGACGGAGGGCCCGCTTCGTACGCCGCACGGGGCGAAGTCCGTCACTCCAGGGCCCAGCCGTCCTCGCCCACCCGCCGGGCCAGGTCGATCTTCGTGAAGGTGGGGCGGCCCGCCTGCTGGTACTTGTCCTTGACGCGGTCCAGGTAGTACTTGGCCGTGTGCGGGCTGATGCCCGTCCGGCGGGCCGTGGCCTTGAGGGTGAGGCCGGAGGCGTACGCGAGCAGGACCTCGATCTCCTTGGGCGCCAGATGCGGGCGGGCCGGGCCGTCGGCATGGGCCCAGGCGAAGGCCAGTTCCGGGGAGTGCACGGTGCCGCCCCGGGCGAGTTCCCCGACGGCCCGCACCAGCGTCGGCAGGTCGTGGTCCTTGGTCAGATAGCCGCCGGCGCCGGCGGCGACGGCGCCGACGATCTGCCCGCGGTCCGCCACCGTGCTGATGACCAGCACCCGTGCGCCCGCCTCCCTCAGCCGCCGGATGTTGTCGGCCGGTACGGACCCGTCCTGCAGCAGCAGGTCGAGGAGGACGACGTCGCAGGTCGCCCCGGCGGCGAGCAGCCCGTCCACCGTGCCGGCCGCGGCCGTCAGCCGCAGGCCCGGTGCGTCGCCGAGCCACGCGCGCAGCCCGTCGAGCAGCATCCGGTCGTCGTCGACGACGGCCACGTCGATCACACGAGCCGCGTCGGTCACGTCGGTCACGTCGGTCACGCCGGCCACCGCAGCTCCACCCGCGTGCCCTCCCCCGGTGCGCTGTCGACCTCGGCCGCGCCGCCCGCCTCGCGCATCCGGGCGTGCACCGAACACCGCAGGCCGAAACCTTTCATCTCAGCCTCGGCCTCGGGGTCGAAGCCCACGCCCCGGTCGACGACCGTCACCACGAGCGGGCGGCCTCCCTCCCCCTCCGGCCGCCCGGTCACGGTGACGTAGGCGTGGGACGTACCGGAGTGGCGCAGCACGTTGTTGAGCGCCTCCGTCATCGCGTCGGCGAGGGCCGAGGCGGCAGGGGCGGGCAGTTCCGGCACGGCGTGGTACTGGGCGCTGACCCGCAGCCCGAGGCTCTCCGCCGACCGTACGGCGCGCTCCAGGGTGGTGGCCGTGTCCGACGCGGGCTCCCCGTCGGCCTGTTGCCGGACGAGCCGGCGCAGATACGCGGCCTCCCGGGCGCACCGGTCCCGTACCGGCTCCGCCCCGGGATCGGCCCGACCGCTCGCGATGGCCGTCAGAGTGGCCAGCACCGTGTCGTGCAGCGCCCGGTGGTGGGCGATCCGTTCGGCGAGCCGGGCCTGACGGGCCTCGGCCGCGAGCGCCTTCGCGGTCGCCTCGTCCAGCAGGGAGCCCTGGCGGCGCAGGTACCACCAGAAGACGGCCGCCAGCACGGCCGAGGAGACGATCGAGTTGAGGTTGCCGGCCACGACCCCGAACTCCGCGCCGGTCAGCCGGTACCCGACCGCGTGCACCAGGCAGAGGCCGGCCACGACGCCCGCCACGACCGTCCACCGGGCGAACGCCACCGCCGCGACCGCGCTCGAGGAGCCGCCCAGCATCATCACCCACGCGACCTCGGCCGTCGTCACGTCACCCGCGCCCGCGACGAACGGCAGCGCACCGCCCACGACGATCACGTCGGCCGCCGCCGGACCGGTGCCGAACCAGCCGCGTGTCCGGGCCGAGGCGAACACCGCGACGCTGCCCGCCAGCGCCGCGCCGAGGGCGGCCCAGGCCAGTGGCCGGTCCCTCTGGTGCTGGGTGACCGCGACCACCCCGGCCGCCAGATGGCTGGCCCGGTACAGGCCGGTGGCCAGGATCATGAACGACTGCGCGCGCTGGAGCCCCGATCCGAGGCTCACCGCGCGCTTCCCCCCTGCATACGCACGTGCATACGCACTCCCCTTGCGCGCAACCCCCCTGAACGAGCGGTACAGCCGCCCGCCCGGCCGCCACTAGCTTTCCGGTCGGCACCTGTGGCGACGAGTCATCAGATCATCGCCCGGCGTCACGGTGCACGTCGGAATCCGGACAGAGAAGGAAGCCACAGTGGCCCGAACCGCTCGCGCAGGAATCCTCGTCGCCGTCCTGGCGTCGTTGCTGGCCGTGCTGATGCCCGGCACGGCCAACGCCGCGGACCCGCCCATCCGTTACACGACCGACCTGCGGAACGCCGCGATCTACGAGATGCGCGCCTCGTACTCCTGGCAGTGCATGGACGTGCGCGGCGGGTCCACCAACCCGGGCGCGATCATCCAGCGCTACGACTGCAACGGCAAGCTGCACCAGCGCTTCTACTTCACCCAGTCCGGCACGCCGGGGCTGTTCTTCATCGGCACCCTGGGCCGGTACTGCATCGGCGCCAACACGACGCCCGGCCCGGACTACTACAAGACGGTCGTGACCAACTACTGCCAGGGGCCTGGCCAGCACTTCCGCTGGGTCGACCGGGGCAACAACCACTGGGAGATCGTCGAGGCCCAGACCGGTCTGTGCCTGCACGACACCGGACGGCGCGTCGCCATGGAGCTCCGCCCGTGCGGCAACATCACCGAGCCGTACCCGAGCCTGTGGACGCCGCGCTACCACACGCAGTACAACTACGGCAGCATCTGGGGATGAGCGCGAGAAGGCGGCCCGAACCCCCGCACGGTGGGTTCGGACCGCCGGTCTCGGGGGACGGTCCGTGCGGGCGTACGTGTCGGCGTACGCCCGTACGGGCCGTCGGGCGTACTAGAGCGCCAGGCCGGTGAGGACCAGGACGCGCTCGTAGGTGTAGTCGTCCATCGCGTACTTGACACCCTCGCGGCCGACGCCGGACTTCTTGGCGCCGCCGTACGGCATCTGGTCGGCGCGGTACGACGGGACGTCGCCGATGATCACGCCGCCGACCTCGAGGGCGCGGTGGGCGCGGAAGGCGGCCTGCAGGTCGTGGGTGAAGACACCGGCCTGAAGACCGAAGTCGGAGTCGTTGACCGCGGCGAACGCCTCGGCCTCGCCGTCGACCCTGGCCACGGTCAGGACCGGGCCGAAGACCTCGGCGCGGGCCAGGGTGACGTCGGCCGGCAGCTCGGTGAGCACGGTCGGGGCGTACGAGGCACCGTCCCGCTTGCCGCCGGCGAGCAGCTTCGCGCCGGCCGCGACGGCCTCGTCCACCCAGGACTCGACGCGCTTGGCGGCGTTCTCGTCGACCAGCGGGCCGACGTCGGTGGCGTCGTCCGTCGGGTCGCCGGTGACCTGCGCCTCGACGGCCGCGACGATCTTCGGCAGCAGCCGGTCGTACACGGCGGCGTCGGCAATCACGCGCTGCACGGAGATGCAGGACTGGCCGCCCTGGTAGTTGGAGAATGTGGCGATACGGGTCGCCGCCCAGTCCAGGTCGGCCTCCGAGGCCCAGTCGCCGAGGACGACGGCCGCGGCGTTGCCGCCGAGCTCCAGGGTGCAGTGCTTGTGCGGCACGGACTCCTGGATGGCGAAGCCGACCTTGTCGGAGCCGGTGAAGGAGATGACGGGGAGGCGCTCGTCCTGGACGAGGGCGGGCATCCGGTCGTTCGGCACGGTCAGGACGGACCAGGAGCCGGCCGGCAGGTCGGTCTCGGCCAGGATCTCGCCCAGGATCAGGGACGAGATGGGGGTGGCCGGGGCCGGCTTGAGGATGATCGGGGCGCCGACGGCGATGGCCGGGGCGACCTTGTGGGCGCTGAGGTTCAGCGGGAAGTTGAACGGCGCGATGCCGAGGACGACGCCCTTGGGGATGCGGCGGGTGAGGGCCAGCCGGCCGACGCCGCCGGCGTCGGTGTCCAGGCGCTGCGCCTCGCCGCTGTTGAAGCGACGGGCCTCCTCGGCGGCCCAGCGGAACACGGAGACGGCGCGGCCGACCTCGCCGCGGGCCCACTTGACCGGCTTGCCGTTCTCGGCGGAGATCAGCTGGGCGATCTCCTCGGTGCGCTCGACGAGCCGCTTCGACACGTGGTCGAGGGCGGCGGCGCGGACGTGCGCCGGGGTGGCGGCGAACTCGTCCACGACGGCGTGGGCCGCGGCGACGGCCTCCTCGACCTGGGCCTCGGTGGGCACGCTGACCTTGCCGACGAGCCGGCCGTCCCAGGGGGAGGTGACGTCGAAGGCGGTCTCGCCGGTGGCCTCGCGGCCGGCGAGCCAGAAGGCGTGGGTGGCAGTCATTGCGGGCCCGGCCCTTTCGTGTGCGGTCGTCGCGGGAGGGGTGCTCCCGCTTGTCGTCCTTCACGTTAGGGCCGAGCGCGCGCTCGGTGGTTTGTCCGGGATGGAGTGGTGGCGGGTCGGGCCTGTCCGCATTGGCCGAAGGCGGCGCCGGAGGTGGGGCCGGAGGTGGGGCCGGAGGTGGGGCCGGAGGTGGGGCCGGAGGTGGGGCCGGAGGTGGGGCCGGAGGTGGGGCCGGAGGTGGGGCCGGACGCCCGAGGGGTCAGCCCCTGCGTTCCGTCGAGACGATCAGCCCCACGCCGAGCACCACGATCGCGCCGCCGAGGGCGATCGGCAGGGTCAGCGCCTCGCCCAGGATCAGCGCGCCGAGCAGCACCGCGACGACCGGGTTGACGTACGCGTACGTCGCGACCAGTGACAGCGGGGCGGTCTGGAGCAGCCAGGCGTACGCGGTGAACGCGATCAGCGAGCCGAAGAGGACCAGGTAGGCCCAGGCGACCCAGGAGCGGGTGGAGATCTCGCCGAGGTCGAGGCCGTGCTGCTCGCCGCGGAACAGGCCGAGCGCGGCGCACGCGAGTCCGCCGGCCAGCATCTCGTACGCACTCGCCGTGAACGGGTTCTTCGGCATCGGCAGGCGGGAGGAGGTGAACGAGCCGGTGGACCACATCAGCGTGGCGAGGACGACGAGGAGCACGCCGCCCATGTGGACGGCCCCGGTCAGCCCCGGCAGCGTCAGGACGGCGAGCCCCGCGAGCCCCATCAGCACGCCGGCCAGGCCGCCGAGGGTGGGCCGCTCGCCGAACAGGGCCTTGAGGACCACGACCCACGCGGGCACGACGGCGATGAGCAGCGCGGCGAGGCCGGAGGGGATGGAGGTCTCGGCGAGCACGACGAGCCCGTTGCCGCCGAGCAGGAGCAGCACGCCGACGAGGGCCGCGGAGCCGAGCTGCCGCGGGGTCACCTTCAGCGCCCCGATCCCCTGCCGCCAGGCGATGATCGCGGCGAGCAGCAGCCCCGCGACGACGAAGCGGCCGCCGGCGGACAGGAAGGGCGGCATGGTCTCGACGACCACCCGGATACCGAGGTACGTCGACCCCCACACGACGTACACGATCGCGAGCGCCGCCCATATCGCCCCGCTGATCCGCCGGCCGGCGGGCGCGGGGACGGCGGTGACGGGCGTGCGGGACGAGGGCGGTGACGGGACCTCGGAGGCCGGCTCGGCGGCAGGGCTTGTCATGAGCAGGAGCGTAGAGACGCCTGACACGAAAGGCCAAGAATTTTGCCCGAGTTCGGGCAGCGCACGCGGATTTCGGACGCGCTACGCCGTCCCGCCGTCCTCGCCGGTGGCCTTCAGGGCCAGCCACAGCTCCATGCGGACGTCCGGGTCGTCGAGGGAGCGGCCGAGGATCTCCTCGACGCGGCGCATGCGGTAGCGCAGGGTGTGGCGGTGCACGCCCAGGTCCGCGGCCGCGGCGTCCCACTGGCCGTGGCGGGAGAGCCAGGCCCGCAGCGAGGCCACCAGGTCGCCGCGGCCGGTCGCGTCGTGCTCGCGCAGCGCGCGCAGCAGCCCGTCGGCGAAGGCCCGCACCGCGTCGTCGGCGAGCAGCGGCAGCACCGAGCCGGCCGCCAGCTCCTCGTGCTCGACCAGGGCCCGGCCGCGCCGCCGGGCGACCGACAGGGCCTGCTCGGCCTGCTTGTACGCGGCGTTCGCCGCGATCGGACCGGTCGGCGCCGACAGGCCCACCACCAGGGCGGCCTCCTCGGCCTCCCGCTCCGCGTACCCCTCGCAGGCCGCGACGACGGCCCCGCCGTCGCCCGCGAGCACCACGAGCCGGTCATCGTTCTCCGGCACCACGAGCACCGCCTCGCCCGCCCGCGCCGCCGCCGACTCCAGCGCCTCGGTGAGCACCGGAAGCGGCGGCTCCCCGTCCGCCGGAACGCCCGCCGGCTCGGCGATCAGCAGCCGGAACGGGGCGTCGAGCAGCCCTCCGTACAGGTCCCCGGCCACCGCGCGGGCGTGGTCGGGCTGGCCCGACAGCAGCATCCGCAGCACTGCCGCGCCCAGCCGCTGCTCGGCCGCCTGGAGCGAGCGCGAGCGCTCCGTGGTCAGGGTGAGCAGGGCGATCGCCGAGTGCACCGCGTACCGCTCGGCCGTGCCCAGCGGCGCGCCCGTGCCGACCGCGAGGGCGCCGCGCACCCGCCGCCCGGTGCCGAGGGACTGCAGCTCGACCCGGTCGTCGGTGCCGCCGACCACCGCGCTGGCCGGGGCGGGCCGCTCGCGCAGCCGCTCCACGTCCGCGGTCAGCCGGGCGGCCCGGCGCGCCGCCCAGTCCGGGGAGACCGCGAGCACGGCGCCGGACGCGTCGTACAGCGCCGCCCAGCCGTCCACGTGCGCCGCGAGCCGGGCGACCACCGCCTCCGGACCCTCGGCGAGCGCCGCGCGGGTCAGCTCGCGCTGCGCCTCGAAGCCGGCGGTCACCGCGCGGTACTGGTCCGCCGCGATGGCCGCCGACACGGCCTTGCTGATCGCCAGGAAGGGGGTGCGGCGCGGCACTTCGAGCAGCGGCAGGCCCTCCTCGTGGGCCGCGTCGACGAGCGCCTGCGGGATGTCGTCGTAGTTGACGCCGATCGCGAAGCCGAGCCCGACGACGCCCGCGCCGAGCAGCCGCCGCACGTACCGCCGGGTCGCCGCGGGGTCCTCCGCGTCCAGGGTCAGCGCGGTGGTGAGCAGCAGTTCGCCGCCCTCCATGTACGGGACGGGGTCGGCCAGCTCGCTCACGTGCGCCCAGCGCACGGGCGTGTCGAGCCGGTCCTCCCCGGCGCGGACCGTGAGCTTCAGGGCGGAGTGCTGGACGAGGGACGCGAGGGTGGGCGGCATGGGCCGTATCGGACCTTAGGGCAGAGGACCGCCCGGACAGGGGAGTGACCGGGCAGCGGGCGGGCGCCGCTCCGGGGACCGGCGCCCCCGATTCTGCCAGGGCCCCCGGCCCGCCGCGCCCGGTCCCGGAGACCCGCGCGGCGCTCAGCCGCGCAGGTCCACCAGGAGCGGCGGCGTGCTCCCGCCCCGTACATGGGTCAGGGACAGCACGGCGTGCCCGGCCGGCACCTCGTGCGCCAGCTCGGAGGCGGACCAGCGCTCCCGCTCCACCTCGCGCACGGTCACCGCGTCCGTGGTCACCGCCTTGCCGGTGACCATCTTCCGTACGGCGTGCAGCGCGCGGGTCATCGGCTGGTCGGCGAAGACCGTGTGTTGGGCGACCTCGGTGGTCTCCACCCGCTCCGTGCCCCACGCCTCGGCGAAGGCCCGGCCGTCCCAGGTGGTGACACCGGAGAACGCCATCCGGCAGCCGACCGCGGCGAGCAGCTGCCCGTGCAGCGCCTCGGGCACCTCGGCGAGGCTCCGCAGCGCGAGCACCGCGCCCGCGTTCTGCGGCCGCAGCCGCGCCAGACCGCGGACGGTGCCCGGGGTGAGCGCGCCGGCCGCGTCGTCGAGGACCAGGCAGACGAAGTGCTTCCGGCCGGTGTCGGCGCGGGCGACCGTCTCGAACTGGGCGAGCAGCAGCCGGGCGAGCAGCCGCGCGGTCTCCTCGTGCCCGCCCTCCGGCAGCGTGATCCGCACCCGCAGCGGGTGCGCGCCGACGGAACGCAGCGAGAACGGCCGTACCGTGCCGCTGCCCCCGCCGAAGAACTCGGCGAACACGGGCCGGTCCAGCGAGGCCAGCCGGTCGGCGAGCGCCGGGCCGACGTCGGCGACGGTGCCGACCTGGCGGATCCGGGACTCCAGCTCCCGGCGCATGCCGGGCGCGGCGTCCTGCGGCAGCCGGTCGAGCAGCACCTGCAGGGTCTCCGGGCGGGCCTCCAGGAGCTCGCGCAGCGCGGGGACCGTCGGGAACGCGCCGTGCGCCTCCCGGTACGGGCCGATCAGCTGCGCCAGCGCGGTGGCGGCGCGCCGGGTCTCGACGCCCTCGACGTCCCCGACCAGGCCCTCGGCCAGGAGCGCGGCGGCCTCGTCGGGGTCGCCGGCCCCGGCGTACAGGTCGAGGTCGTGGCGGGAGGCCGGGTCGCCGATCCGGATCACGACGTCGTACGCGTCGTCCGGGCCGAGCGGCGCTCCGGGGGCGCCGACGGCGACGACGGCGCAGGCCCCGGTGAGCGCCTGCAGGGTGAGCGCCTCGACGACGGGAGCGGTCAGCCGGCGGGTCTTGCCCGCGCCGGACGGGCCGACGGCGAGCAGCGAGGTGCCGAGGAGCCCGGGGTCCAGGGCGAGCCCGGCGCCGGTGTACGCGTGCGGGGTGCGCTCAGCGGGGGCGTACCGGCCGATGCGGACCTGGCCGAGGAGCAGGTCGTGCTCGCCGGCCCGGCGCGGCAGGTCGCGACCGCCGGAGGGGTGCAGGGCGGTGGCGGCGCCCTTCTCCACGACGGTGTCGACAAGGGCGGCCCGGCGGCGGGCGTCGCCGCGGGCGAGGGTCCAGGCGCGGCTCACGCGCGCGCAGTCCACGTCGTTCATCCGCCCGGCGCGGACCTCGGCGGTGAGCCGTTCCGCGGCCCGCTGCTCACCGGCGGCGCGCAGCTCGGGCCACTGCGAGGCGGGCGCCTGCGGGGCGGCGGCCCGGACGGGCGCGGGGCGGTTCCGCCAGTGGGCCAGGGCCTCGCGCCACTTCCCCACCCGGGCGAACGGCCAGACGACGGCGGCGGTGATCAGCGCGTACAGGGGATACACGAGGAACGGCGAGGTGAGCACGGTGTACCCGTCGCCGATGAGCACGACCAGGGAGAGCACCGGCTGGGCGATCGGCAGCGGGTCCCAGCCGACGCCGAAGGCGTCCGGCCAGACGAAGACCAGCGCCGCGAGCGCGCCGGCCGCGGACAGCGCGGCGCGGGTGCCGGGGCCGAAGCGGTCCAGGTAGTGGTGGATCACCTTGCCCCAGGAGCCGAGGCGGGCGACGGCGTACGCGATGAGCAGGAAGATCACGCCGCTGTACACGACGTGCGCCTCGGCGCCGCGCCAGTCGCGGGGCGAGGTGGTGCCGGAGTGCCACCATTCGGCGGGGGTGAGCGTCTGGAGCGGGATCCAGAGGTACGGGACGGTGCCGCGCCGCCACGCGGACCACAGGATCAGCCCGATGACCAGCGGGATCAGCAGCCCGACGACGGTGATCGGCGCGAGCCGCGCGGGCTCCCGGAGCGGCGGCTCGACATGCCGGAACCGCCAGATCCCGAGCCCGGCCTTCGGCCGCGGCGCGTCCAGCCACTCGGCGACGGCAGCGCCGCCGGCCGCCTCGGGGGCGCGGGCGGGCAGCCCGGCCGGCCTCGGCGGGGTGCTCGGCAGGGGCGGGGCCTGGGCCGGTACGGGCGCCGGGGGGCGGTTCACGGGGGCCGGGGGTGCCTCGCCCTGCGGGCCCCGGGCCTCGTACGTGCCGTCCGTGTCCATGTACCGCTTCCCCCTGACCCGCCGGGCCGCACCCGCGCCGCATCTGTCCGTCCGTCAATCTAGTGCCCCGGCCGGGGAGGTTCACCGTTCTGCGGACGCGTCTCGCGGCCCGGCCGGGCCGGGCGCCGCACAATGGGGACGGCCCCCGGCCGCAGCCCCGCTATGTCCGCTTCGGACAACGCGGCACCCCCAACACTCCCGATCGGCGCATGCCCGCCCCCCGCCCGCCCGCCTAGCCTGCGGAAGAAACCCGCACAGTGCGTCCAGAAAACCCCCAGGAGCCCCGCATGAACGCTGTCCCGCAGGAGCGGCGCGTCGTCACCGCCATCCCCGGCCCGAAGTCGCAGGAGCTTCAGGCCCGCCGCCTCGACACCGTGGCCGGCGGCGTGGGCTCCGTGCTGCCCGTGTTCACGGCCCGGGCCGGCGGGGGCATCATCGAGGACGTCGACGGCAACCGTCTGATCGACTTCGGCTCCGGCATCGCCGTGACCACGGTCGGCGCGTCCGCCGAGGCCGTCGTGCGCCGCGCCACCGCGCAGCTCGCCGACTTCACCCACACCTGTTTCATGGTCACCCCGTACGAGGGCTACGTCGAGGTCTGCGAGGCGCTGGCCGAGCTGACCCCGGGTGACCACGCGAAGAAGTCCGCGCTGTTCAACTCCGGCGCCGAGGCCGTCGAGAACGCGGTCAAGATCGCCCGCTCGTACACCAAGCGCCAGGCCGTCGTCGTCTTCGACCACGGCTACCACGGCCGCACGAACCTCACCATGGGCATGACGGCGAAGAACATGCCGTACAAGCAGGGCTTCGGCCCGTTCGCCCCCGAGGTCTACCGCGTGCCGGTCGCCTACGGCTACCGCTGGCCCACGGGTGCCGAGAACTGCGGCCCCGAGGCCGCCGCCCAGGCGATCGACAACATCACCAAGCAGATCGGCGCCGAGAACGTCGCCGCGATCGTCATCGAGCCGGTCCTCGGCGAGGGCGGCTTCATCGAGCCGGCCAAGGGCTTCCTGCCGGCGATCGTGAAGTTCGCCAACGACAACGGCATCGTCTTCGTCGCGGACGAGATCCAGTCCGGCTTCTGCCGCACCGGCCAGTGGTTCGCCTGCGAGGACGAGGGCATCGTCCCGGACCTGATCACCACCGCCAAGGGCATCGCCGGCGGTCTGCCGCTGGCCGCGGTGACCGGCCGCGCCGAGATCATGGACTCCGTGCACGGCGGCGGCCTGGGCGGCACCTACGGCGGCAACCCGGTGGCCTGCGCCGGCGCGCTCGGCGCGATCGAGACCATGAAGGAGCTCGACCTCAACGCCAAGGCGCAGCACATCGAGTCGATCATGAAGTCGCGCCTCTCCGCGATGCAGGAGAAGTACGAGATCATCGGCGACATCCGCGGCCGCGGCGCCATGATCGCCATCGAGCTGGTCAAGGACCCGGCGACGAAGGAGCCGAACCCGGAGGCCGCCGGCGCGCTCGCCAAGGCCTGCCACGCCGAGGGCGTCCTCGTCCTCACCTGCGGCACCTACGGCAACGTGCTCCGCTTCCTCCCGCCGCTGGTCATCAGCGACGAACTGCTGAACGAGGGCCTGGACGTCATCGAGTCCGCGTTCGCCCGGATCTGACGCTCCGTGTGAAGAGGTTGTGGGGGCACGATGGCGGGATGGAATTCCGCCTGTCGGTCCCCCCGCCCCTGCCGTACGGTTTCTGCAGATGAGAGAAACACCCCGCCCGCAGGGGACTGCGGGCAACGGGGCGGAGCCTCCCCAGCCTCGCCCTGACCGTGCCCTCGCGCACACCACTGGAGCCTCCGGCTCTGGAACTCCTCACCGATCGGACGGTCGCCCGCCCCACACCCCCCGGGGCGCGCGGCAGCCCGGTCCACGCCAAAGGGCAGAAGCAACCCCCCCTGCTTCTGCCCTTTGGCCTTCCTCGCCGGGTCGGGCGAAGCGTCAGGTGCTGTGGCAGAACGCCAGCCGCTCGCCCGCCTCCGCGGGCTGCCCCGGCGAGGACGAACGCCTCACCCGGACGCGACCGAGACCTCCGGGAACGAATAGGAGCGCGGCGATCTCCCGCTGGACAGCGACGGGCAGCCTGAGCCACCTCGTGAACACATTGCCCCCAGGTGGGAACAACGAGCGTCAGGGCGCTCGGTAGATCCACTTCGGCAAGGCGGTCCTCCAGCTCCTCGGCCATACGCTCCAGCCGCTCCGCAGCGTGCACCACCTTGCGTGCTTCAGCCAGTGAGCGCGGCTGGAGCTGCTCCACCTCCGCGCGCTCGGCCCGGATCCTGGCCAACTCTTGCCGCAGACCTGACACCCGATCCGCGCCCCGCTCAGCCGGCGAATGGGCTTCAGGGCACATGAGCGATGCCACCACCACGCCGGTCAGGACCTCGTCCGCACCTTCCTTGTCCAGTGTGACGCAGCCTCGCACCTTGCAGACATAGACGCTCCTGCCGCGCCGGTTCCGAACGGCAATGCCGCCTGCGCAGGCGTCGCACACCAGGACACCGGTGAACGCATGCCGTGGCACGCCGGGGCCCGTCCGGCGCCGGGAGGGATCGTTGACGATGGACTGCACCTCATGGAACAGATCATCGTCAACCAGTCCGTCCCAGGACGCCGACACTACAGTCCCCTTGGTGGTGCGGAGTCCGATGTACGCGACATTGAGAACGAGGTCTCGCATGGTCTCCGCGGAGATCGGCCTGCCGCGGCGCCCTTTGACTCCTTTCGCAGCCCAATCCCGCGCGATCGCGCGAAAACTATCCCCGGCCCGTGTCCGGAGGAACAACTCGACGACCAGTGGTGCCCAGTCAGGATGTGCGTACTGGCGGACCGGGACCAGCTTGCCTTTGAGCGTCGCGTAGTCGCGCTGGAAGCCGAAGGGACAGATCCCGTGAGGCTTACCGGCCAGAGCGCTCGCCCGGCATCCCCGCCGTGTGCGATCGCTGATCTTGGCCGACTCGTACTCGCTGTCCACGGCGTCATCGAGCAGGGAGCGACGATCACGGGCGAGGGTCGGGTCGTACGAACGGCCGTGAGACGTGACGTGGATGCAGACCCCTCGCTCCTCGCAGAGTTCGATCAGCTCCACCCATTCCGCCACGCGACGCGAACCGCGTGAGGGCTCCCAGAGAATCAGCACCCCCGCACCGAAGCATCCCTTCTCGAGGTCGCTCACCAGACGGACGAAACCGTCGCGCTCACGGGAGGCGTACCGGGACGCACTCCCTCGGTCCTCGTACGGCGCGCCGAGCGACATGCCTTCCCGGCAGGCTGCCTCGCGGTTGTCTCTGTGCTGCTCGGGAATGGACCGGGCATTCGTCGCGGAGACCCGGAGATACTCCCGTGCGGTCAGCCCTGTCAGGCTGGTCATCGTGCTACCTCGTTTCCCTGCCGAGCGGTTCCGCCCCAGCAGTACTCCCGATCACGAACCAAGACCCCCTGTTCCAGGCCGTTTCAGCGTATTCATGGCGGTACTGGTCATCTCCCTCGTAACCTGGCAAGTTGCCGTGCGAGGCCCGCTGGCCCGGCTGGACGAGAGAATGTCGCGCGCGGTCGTCGATGCCGTCCCGCGATGGCTGTCCGAGGCCGGGGCGGACCTCGGGAACATGGAGGTCGCGCTTCCGGTCCTGGGGTGCGCGATGGCGTACGCGGTGTGGCAGGGGCGGCGGACGGCCGCGCTGTACGCGGGGCTCGCCATGGCCGCCGTGCCGCTGCTGGTGATCCCGCTGAAGGAGTGGACCGCCCGGCCCGGGCCGCTGGAGCCCTGGGCGCAGGGGTACTTCCCCTCCGGGCACACGGCGACCGCGATGGTCGCGTACTGCGGGGCGGCGATGCTGGTGCGCCGGCGATGGGCGATGCCCGTCGCCTGGGTGCTCACCGCGGCGACGGGCATCGGGCTGATCCTGCGGGGTTACCACTGGCCGCTGGACGTGGTGGCCAGTCTCGGTCTGGGGCTGCTGCTCCTGGCCGCCGGCTCCAGGGGGCGGCGCCCTACGGGAAGTACGCGTCGAAGTTCCGGCTGAACTCCCACTGGTTGTAGCGGTCCCAGTTGATGGACCAGGTCATCAGGCCCCGCAGGCCGGGCCAGGTGCCGTGGGTCTGGTAGGAGCCGCAGTTCTGCTTCTTCGTCAGGCAGTCGAGCGCCTTGTTCACCTCGGCCGGGGTGGTGTGGCCGTTGCCGGCCTGGGTGGAGGCGGGGAGGCCGATCGCCACCTGGTCGGGACGCAGGGCGGGGAAGACGCGTGCGGTGTTGCCGGCGACGGGGAAGCCGGTGAGGAGCATGTCGGTCATGGCGATGTGGAAGTCCGCGCCGCCCATGGAGTGGTACTGGTTGTCGAGGCCCATGATCGGGCCCGAGTTGTAGTCCTGGACGTGGAGCAGGGTGAGGTCGTCGCGCAGGGCGTGGATGACCGGGAGGTACGCACCGGCGCGGGGGTCCTGGCCGCCCCAGGGGCCGGAGCCGTAGAACTGGTAGCCGAGCTGGACGAAGAAGGTCTCCGGGGCCATCGTCAGGACGAAGTCCGGGCCGTACTCGGCCTTCAGGGTCTTGAGCGCCGCGATCAGGTTGACGATCACCGGGGTGGTCGGGTTGCGGAAGTCGGTGTCGCCGGTCTGGAGCGAGAGGGAGTGACCTTCGAAGTCGATGTCGAGGCCGTCGAGACCGTACTCGTCGATGATCTTCGAGACGGAGGCGACGAAGGCGTCGCGGGCCGCCGTGGTGGCGAGCTGGACCTGGCCGTTCTGGCCGCCGATGGAGATGAGGACCTTCTTGCCGGCGGCCTGCTTGGCCTTGATCGCCGCCTTGAACTCGGCCGGCGACTCGACGTTCGGGCATTCGGTCTGCGGGCAGAGGCTGAAGCGGATGTCGCCGGAGGTCACCGAGGTCGGTTCGCCGAAGGCGAGGTTGATGACGTCCCACGAGGCGGGGACGTCGGCCATCCGGGTGTAGCCGGAGCCGTTGGCGAAGCTGCTGTGCAGGTAGCCGACGAGGGCGTGGGCGGGGAGCTTGCCGCCCGGGTCGCCGCCGCCCGTGTCCGCGGCCGTCGTCGCGGTGACGGTCGCCGACTTCGGGGACTCGCCCGCGCTGTTCACGGCGCTGATCTGGAAGCCGTACGCGGTCGAGGGCGCGAGGCCGGTGGCGGTGTACGAGGTGCCGGTGACGGTCGCGAGGAGCGCGCCGCCCTTGTACACCTTGTACGACGTGGCGCCCGACACCGCGGGCCACGTGAGCGGGACCGTCGTGGACGTCGGGGCGCCCGCCGTCAGGCCCGTGGGCGTGGCCGGGATCTGGACCGGGTCGCCGCCGGGGCCGGTGAGGGAGAGGTCGTCGGCCTGGTAGGCGCCGGTGCCGTACCAGCCGTGGGTGTGGACGGTGACGGAGGTGGTGGACGCACCGGTGGTGAACGTGGTCGTCAGCTTCTGCCAGTCGGGGGCGGACTGGGTCCAGGTGGACGCGTCGGCGGTGCCGGTCCCGGTCGCGCCGAGGTACACGTAGCTGCCCCGCACCCAACCGCCCAGCGTGTAGGTGGAGTTGGGCTTCACCGTGATGGTCTGGGTGCAGCGTGCGTTGTCGCTGCCCGCGGGTGTGGCCTGGAGGGCCTTCGTACCGGTGCGGACGGGCGTGCCGACGACGGCGCCGCTGCCGGCGGTGCAGCTCCAGCCGTCGAGGCCGGCCTCGAAGCCGCCGTTGCGCAGGAGTTCGGAGTCGGCGGCCTGGGCCGCGGGGGTGAGCGCGACGAGTCCGCCGGCGGCGACGGCGCCGGCGAGCAGAAGGGTGAGGGGTCCGTTGCGTGCCACGACTTCCTCCGGGGACGGGTGTGGGGAGGTGAGCGCGCCACAGCATGGTCCAGACCAATTGAGTGGTCAAGACCTCTGGACCCGATACGCTGTTCGAAAAGTGGGCGCTACTCCTCTTTCTCCCTTGCCAGTTGGCCCGCCGCCTCGTGCATCGCCAGTTCCAGCAGGGCCGCGTCGGTGAGCGTCCCGGAGCCGTCCGGCGGGATCAGCCATCGCACTCCCCCGGCCGCCCGGCCCGGGTACGGCACGACGATCCAGGTCCCGCCGCCCGCACCCCGCACGCCCGTGCCGCACCAGCGGGTGACGGTGCCCGGCGGTACGAAGAAGCCCATCCGGGCGTCGCCGAAGTCGGCGAGCACCGGGCCGGGCCGGTCCACCAGGCGGGTGAGGACGTCGAGCGTCGGATAGCCGAGCTCGGACGGCAGGATCAGCACGTCCCAGCGCCGGCCGGCGGGCAGCAGCGCCACCCCGAGCGGGTTGCGCTCCCACTCCCACCGGCAGGCGTCGGGGTCCGGCGCCACCGAGACGAGCCACTCCACCGCGGCCTTCGGCCCCGAAGCAGTCATCGCGAACGGTCTCCCTTCGATGCGCGGACACCATGTCCACACGCACTCAGAGAGCGGTCGGCCGCGATCATTACGCGGGTTCGGGGAGGAGAATCCGCAGCGTGGAGGCGCAAAAAGGATTCGCCCGGCGCGCGTGGGGCGCATACCGGGCGGATCAGCCGATGAACCGCCGGTCGACGAACCGTCGGCCGGCGGTCCCGCGAAGCGTCGAACCGTCAGCTGTCGAAGCCCAGACCCATCCGGTCCATGGCCTTCAGCCACAGGTTCCGCCGCCCGCCCCTCTCGTCGGCGCGGGCCAGCGACCACTTGGTGATCCCGATCCCGGCCCAGGCCAGCGGCTCCGGCGGGAACGGCAGCGGCTTGGAGCGGACCATCTCCAGCTCGGTGCGCTCGGTCCGCTCCCCCGCCAGCAGGTCGAGCATCACGTCCGCGCCGAACCGCGTCGCGCCCACGCCGAGCCCGGTGAACCCCGCCGCGTACGCGACCTTGCCGCGGTGCGCCGTGCCGAAGAAGGCCGAGAAGCGCGAGCAGGTGTCGATCGCGCCGCCCCAGGCGTGACTGAAGCGCAGCCCCTCCAGCTGCGGGAAGCAGCGGAAGAAGTGCTCGGCCAGCTTGAGGTACGTCTCCGGACGCTGGTCCATCTCGGAGCGGACCCGGCCGCCGAACTCGTACACGGCGTCGTAGCCGCCCCACAGGATGCGGTGGTCGGCGGTGATCCGGAAGTAGTGGAACTGGTTGGCGCTGTCGCCGAGCCCCTGCCGGTTCTTCCAGCCGACGGAGGCGAGCTGCTCCGGGCTGAGCGGCTCGGTCATCAGCGCGTAGTCGTAGACCGGCACGGTGTAGTGGCGCAGCCGTTTGACCAGGGACGGGAAGACGTTGGTGCCGAGCGCGACGCGGCGCGCGACGATCCTGCCGTACGGGGTCTTCACGCCCATGCCGGGGCCGACCGCGAGCAGGTCCAGCGCGGGGGTGTTCTCGTAGATCCGTACACCCGCCTCCAGGCAGGCCCGCTTCAGGCCCCAGGCCAGCTTGGCCGGGTGGAGCATGGCGACCCCGCGCCGGTCCCACAGGCCGCCGAGGAAGGTCGGCGAGTCGACCTCGGCGCGCACCGCGTCGCGGTCGAGCAGCTCCAGGCCGCCGGCGAGTCCGCGCCGGTCGGCCTCGTCGTACTGCTCCTGCAGCTCCTCGACCTGGTACGGCTCGGTGGCGACGTCGATCTCGCCGGTCCGCTCGAAGTCGCAGTCGATGCCGTAGCGGGCGACGGCCTCCTCGATGGCGTCGAGGTTGGCCTCGCCGAGCTGCTCCAGCTTGCCCAGCTCGTCCGGCCAGCGGGCGAGGCCGTTGCCGAAGCCGTGGGTGAGGGAGGCGGCGCAGAAGCCGCCGTTGCGGCCCGAGGCGGCCCAGCCCGCCTCGTGTCCTTCGATGAGCACGACGTCCCGGGAGGGGTCGCGCTCCTTGGCGAGGAGCGCGGTCCACAGTCCGCTGTATCCGCCGCCGACCACCAGGAGATCGCAGTTCTCGGTGTCGGTGAGGGCGGGCAGCGCTCCGGGCTTGCCGGGGTCTTCCAGCCAGAAGGGGACGGGCCGGGCGTCGGAGAGAGATTGTGCAGCGAGACGCATGGCGACTGGGGCCATGGTTTCCAACTCCTTCAGGTGTTGCTGGGGTTGCTCAGGTTGTCGCGTGTTTCTTCCGCCGGTTGGCGATGACCTGGCCGGCGACGACCACCAGGACGGCGATGACGAACATGGCCGTGCCGATGACGTTGATCTGGACGGGCGTACCGCGCTGGGCCGAGCCCCAGACGAACATGGGGAAGGTGACGGTGTTGCCCGAGTTGAAGTTGGTGATGATGAAGTCGTCGAAGGAGAGCGCGAAGGACAGCAGCGCTCCGGACGCGATGCCCGGCGCGGCGATCGGCAGCGTCACCCGCAGGAAGGTCTGCGCGGGGCCTGCGTAGAGATCGCGCGCGGCCTCCTCGAGCCGCGGGTCCATCGACAGGACGCGCGCCTTGACGGCGGCGACCACGAAGCTGAGGCAGAACATGATGTGGGCGATCAGGATCGTCCAGAAGCCCAGCTCGATGCCCATGTTGAGGAAGAGCGCGAGCAGCGAGGCCGCCATCACGATCTCCGGCATCGCCATGGGCATGAAGATCAGCGAGTTGACCGCGCCGCGGGCCCGGAAGCGGTACCGGACCAGCGCGAAGGCGATCATCGTGCCGAGCACGGTCGCGCCGACGGTCGCCCACAGGGCGATCTGCAGCGAGAGCGAGAGCGAGCCGCACATGTCGGCCACTCCGCAGGGGTCCTTCCACGCCTCCAGGGAGAACTCCTGCCAGGCGTAGTTGAAGCGCCCGGCCGGGTTGTTGAAGGAGAACACCGTGACGACGACGTTCGGCAGGATCAGGTACGCGAGCGTGAGCAGGCCCGCGATGACGACGAGGTTCCGACGGAGCCAGCGCATCAGACCAGGTCCTCCGTTCCCGCGCGGCGGATGTAGACGGTGACCATGACCAGCACGATCGCCATGAGGATGAACGACAGCGCGGCGGCGGTCGGGTAGTCGAGGATGCGCAGGTACTGCGACTGGATCACGTTTCCGATCATTCGGGTGTCCGTGGAGCCGAGCAGTTCGGCGTTGACGTAGTCGCCGCTCGCCGGGATGAAGGTGAGCAGGGTGCCGGAGACGACGCCGGGCATCGACAGCGGGAAGGTCACCTTGCGGAAGGTGGTGGCCGGGGAGGCGTACAGGTCCTTGGCCGCCTCGTGCAGCCGGCCGTCGATCCGCTCCAGCGAGGTGTAGAGCGGAAGGATCATGAACGGCAGGAAGTTGTACGTCAGACCGCAGACCACCGCCATCGGGGTGGCGAGCACCCGGTCGCCCTCGGTGAAGCCGAGCCAGCTGGTCACGTCGAGGACGTGCAGGGTGTTGAGGACGGAGACCACGATGCTGTCGTCGGCCAGGATCGTCTTCCAGGCCAGCGTCCGGATGAGGAAGCTGGTGAAGAACGGGGCGATGACCAGGACGAGCAGCACGTTGCGCCAGCGGCCCGCCCGGAAGGCGATCAGGTACGCGAGCGGGTAGCCGAGCAGCAGGCACAGGACGGTGGCCGTGCCCGCGTACAGCAGGGAGCGGACGAACTGCGGCCAGTACTCCTGGAAGGCGTCCCAGTAGGTCTGGAAGTGCCAGGTGACCTGGAAGCCCTGCTCCAGGGAGCCGGTCTGCACGGAGGTGGACGCCTGGTACACCATCGGCAGCACGAAGAAGACGAGCAGCCAGAGGATGCCGGGCAGCAGCAGCCAGTACGGGACGAGCCGCTTGCGGCGGGAGGGCTTGCGCAGCACCGGCTCGGGCACGGCAGGCGGCGCCTCCTTCGTCAGGGTGGAGGTCACGAGGCGTCCTCCACCGATTCCACACCCGCGTCGCCCACTGTCCCGGCAAGCAGGGACTGCGCCGCGTCCAGACCGAAGGTGTGCGCCGCGTTCCAGTGCAGGACGACCTCGGCGCCGGGCACCAGACGGGTGTCGCGCTCGATGTTCTGCTCGTACACCTGGAGTTCCGCGCCCGCCGGGCTGTTCACCACGTACTGGGTGGAGACGCCGATGAAGGAGGAGTCGACGATCCGGCCGGTGACCCGGTTGCGGCCGTCGGCGATCTGCCCCGCGTCGTCGGCGTGCGCGAGGGAGATCTTCTCTGGGCGGACGCCCACCAGCACCTTGCCGCCGGTGCGGACGGCGTCCGTGCAGCGGTCGCCGGGGACGCGGAGCTTGCCGCCGCCGGCGGTGACCAGGACCTCCGTGCCGCCGGTCTCGACGACCTCGGCCTCGATGAGGTTGGAGGTGCCGAGGAAGTTGGCGACGAAGGTGGTGCGCGGGTTCTCGTACAGGTCGGCGGGGGCGCCGAGCTGCTCGACCCGGCCGCCGTTCATCACCGCGACCTGGTCGGCCATCGTCATGGCCTCCTCCTGGTCGTGGGTGACGTGCACGAAGGTGATGCCGACCTCGGTCTGGATGCGCTTCAGCTCCAGCTGCATCTGGCGGCGCAGCTTCAGGTCCAGGGCGCCGAGCGGCTCGTCGAGGAGCAGCACCTGCGGGTGGTTGATCAGGGCGCGGGCGACGGCGACGCGCTGCTGCTGGCCGCCGGAGAGCTGGTGCGGCTTGTGCTTGGCCTTGTCGCCGAGCTGGACCAGCTCCAGCATCTCGTCGACCTGCTTCTTCACCGACTTGATGCCGCGCCGGCGCAGACCGAAGGCGATGTTCTCGTAGACGTCCATGTGCGGGAAGAGCGCGTAGGACTGGAAGACGGTGTTCACCGGCCGCTTGTACGGCGGGAGGTCGGTGACGTCGCGGTCGCCGAGGAAGACGGTGCCGGTGGTGGGCTCCTCCAGGCCGGCGATCATCCGCAGCGTGGTGGTCTTGCCGCAGCCGGACGCGCCGAGCAGGGCGAAGAACGAGCCCTGCGGCACGGTCAGGTCGAGCGGGTGGACGGCGGTGAAGGCGCCGTAGGTCTTGCTGATCCCGGTCAGACGGACGTCGCCGCCGGTGTTCGTGTCAGTCATGGGTGGGAATCCCGGGGTGTCGAGGGGCTGGACGGAGTCGGGGACCGGCTCAGGCGCCGATGAGCTTGGCGAACTTCTCCTCGTACGCCGTCTCTTCCTTGCTGCTGAGCGAGCGGAAGGCGCGGGACTTCGCGGCCATCGCCTTGTCGGGCAGGATCAGCGTGTTGTTCGCGAGCTCGGGGTCGATCTTGGCGAGCTCGTCCTTCACTCCGTCGACCGGGCAGACGTAGTTGATGTAGGCGGCGAGCTGGGCGGCGACCGGGAGCTCGTAGTAGTAGTCGATGAGCTTCTCGGCGTTGGCCTTGTGTCGCGCCTGGGCGGGGACCAGCAGGTTGTCGGTGGAGGTGATGTAGCCGGCGGCCGGGATCGCGTACTTGATGTCCGGGTTGTCGGCCTGCAGCTGGATGATGTCGCCGGCCCAGGCGAGACAGGCGGCCAGGTCGCCCTTGTCGAGGTCCGAGGTGTAGTCGTTGCCGGTGAAGCGGCGGATCTGCTTGGTGTCGACGCCCTTCTGGAGCCGGCCGATCGCCGCGTCGTAGTCGGCGTCGGTGAAGTTCCCCGGGTCCTTGCCCATGTCGAGCAGGGTCATGCCGACGGAGTCGCGCATCTCGGTGAGGAAGCCGACCCGGCCCTTGAGGGTGGGGTCGTCGAGCAGCTGGGTGACCGAGTCGACCTTCCGGCCGCCGGTGGCCTTGGAGTTGTAGGCGATGACGGTGGAGATGCCGGTCCACGGGTAGGAGTACGAGCGGCCCGGGTCCCAGTCGGGGCGGCGGAACTGGGCGGACAGGTTGGCGTACGCGTTCGGCAGGTTGGCCGGGTCGAGCTTCTGCGCCCAGCCGAGCCGGATGATCCGGGCGGCCAGCCAGTCGGTGACGTTGATCAGGTCGCGGCCGGTCTCCTGGCCGGCGGCGAGCTGGGGACGGATCTTGCCGAAGAACTCGACGTTGTCGTTGATGTCCTCGGTGTACTTGACCGTGATCCCGGTCCGTTTCCGGAACGCCTCCAGCGTCGGGCGGGACTTCTCGTCCTCGCTGATGTCCATGTACTCGGTCCAGTTGGAGAAGGCGACGGTCTTCTCCTTGGCCGAGTCGTCGATGGAGGCGGGCCCCTGGCCCTCCCGCTTGGCCGGCGGGATGCCGCAGGCGCTCAGCCCGGCGAGACCGCCGAGGGTGAGCGCGCCGACGCCGCCCGCGCGCAGCATCGAACGGCGGCTGAGCGCGCCCCGGCCGCTCGTGAGACTGCGCCGCATCGCCGCGATCTGCGCGGCGGACAGGCCTTCGGGCTCGTACTGCTCCATGCGCTGTGCCCTTTCGGAAATGGTGTCGGGCCGCTGGTCGGGCGGCGAAGTTGTTATCTGTCCCCGAAGATCGTGCGGTGCCAGTCCTTCGCGGCGACCGCCGTGTTGTCGAACATGACGTGCTTGACCTGCGTGTACTCCTCGAAGGAGTAGGCGGACATGTCCTTTCCGAAGCCGGACGCCTTGTACCCGCCGTGCGGCATCTCGCTGATGATCGGGATGTGGTCGTTGACCCAGACGCAGCCCGCCTTGATCTCGCGGGTGGCCCGGTTCGCCCGGTAGACGTCGCGGCTCCAGGCGGAGGCGGCGAGTCCGTAGGGGGTGTCGTTGGCGAGCCGGATGCCCTCGTCGTCGCCGTCGAAGGGCAGCACGACGAGCACCGGACCGAAGATCTCCGACTGCACGACCTCGCTGTCCTGCGCCGCACCGGTGATCAGGGTGGGCCGATAGTACGCGCCCTTCGCGAGGTCACCGCCGGGGGCCTCGCCGCCGGTGACGACGGTGGCGTACGCGCGGGCGCGGTCGACGAAGCCGGCCACCCGGTCGCGCTGGGCGTGGCTGATCAGCGGGCCGAGGTCGGTGGCGTGGTCGAAGGGGTCGCCGAGCCGTACGGACTCCATCAGCTCCGCGACCCGCTCCACGAACGCGCGGTACAGCGGGCGCTGGACATAGGCGCGGGTGGCGGCGGTGCAGTCCTGGCCGCTGTTGATGAGGGAGGCGGCGACGGCGCCGTGGGCGGCGGCCTCCACGTCGGCGTCGTCGAAGACGACGAAGGGCGCCTTGCCGCCGAGTTCGAGGTGGAGCCGCTTGACGGTGGCGGTGGCCAGCTCGGCGACCCGCTTGCCGACGGCGGTGGAGCCGGTGAAGGACGTCATGGCCACGTCGGGGTGGCCCACCAGGTGCTCGCCCGCGTCCCGCCCGGCGCCGGTGACGATGTTGACCACGCCGTCGGGGATGCCCGCCTCGGAGGCGGCCTGGGCGAAGAGCAGCGAGGTGAGCGGGGTGAGTTCGGCGGGCTTCAGGACGATCGTGTTGCCGGCGGCGATCGCCGGGAGGATCTTCCAGGCGGCCATCTGGAGCGGGTAGTTCCAGGGGGCGATGGAGCCGACCACGCCGATCGGCTCCCGGCGTACGTACGAGGTGTGGTCGCCGCTGTACTCGCCGGCCGACTGACCCTGCAGGTGGCGGGCGGCGCCGGCGAAGAAGGCGGTGTTGTCCACGGTGCCGGGCACGTCGAACTCGGTGGACAGCTTGACGGGCTTGCCGCACTGCAGCGTCTCGGCCTGCGCGAACTCCTCGGCCCGCGCGGCGAGCACGCCGGCGAAGCGGTGCAGCGCGTCGGAGCGCTCGCCGGGGGTGGCGCCCGCCCAGCCGGGGAAGGCGTCCCGGGCGGCGGCGACGGCGGCGTCCACGTCGGCGGGGGAGGCGAGCTCGTAGTCGTACACGCTGTCGCCGGTGGCCGGGTCGACGACGCTGTGGGTCCTTCCGGACGTACCGGTCCGCAGCCGTCCGCCGATGTACTGCGCCCCGTCCGCGAAGCGGTCCGTTGCCTGGAAGCGGTTGCCCATGACGCTCTCCGTTGTCCCAGCTCGAATTGAGTGCCGATCCTGACAGAGGGATGCCGCCCCAACAAGGGATTCCGTAGTTGCCTTTTTATTACGCGACGGATTCGGTCGACCATGTGTCGAGGCGGCCGGAAAATCTCCGTACGGAGTGTCCGTGGCAGCTGCCAGACTCGCGTGTATGGGGAGCACGGTGAACAGAGAATCACTGACCGAGCAGGTCAAGCGGGGTGACAGGATCAAGTTCCTGCACTTCTGGGGGCACCGGCCGCGGCACGACGGGCAGCTCTCGGCGAGCTGTCTCAGCCAGTGGTGGCCGGCACCGTTCGAGGTCGACGGCATACGCTACGCGACCGCCGAGCACTGGATGATGGCCGGGAAGGCGCGCCTGTTCGGCGACGCGGAGGCGGAGCGGGCGGCGCTGGAGGCGACGAGCCCGGCAGCGGCGAAGAAGGCGGGGCGGCTGGTCCGCGGTTTCGACGACGCGGTCTGGGAGCGGGAGCGCTACGGGATCGTGGTGGACGGCAGCGTGCACAAGTTCGGCTCGGACGACGCGCTGCGGGGGTTCCTGCTCGGCACGGGGGGTCGGGTCCTGGTGGAGGCGAGCCCGCTGGACCGGATCTGGGGCATCGGGCTGGCCGCGGACGATCCTCGCGCCGGGGACCCCACGCGCTGGCGGGGGCTGAATCTGCTGGGCTTCGCGCTGATGGAGGCGCGGGAGCGGCTGCGGCAGGGCGCCTGACGCACGGGCGGCCGGGCGGAAACGCGTGAGCCGGGCCCGTGGGCCCGGCTCGTCCGCGTCGGCGGGTGGATCAGGTGCGGTCGGTGACCACCAGGCTGGTCTGCAGCGGGTCGTCCTCGAGGGTGTTGTCCCGCTCCCACTCGTCGGCGTTCGCGATGATGAAGCCGAAGAGGGCGATCATGGCGATGCCGAAGACGATGCCGATCGAGCCCATGATGATGCCCGCCAGCGCCTGGCCGGCGTTGTTCGCCTCACCGCGCTGGACGCGCTTGCGGCCCAGGATGCCGAAGATCAGCGCGAGCACGCCGAGGACGATGCTCGGGAGGCCGTAGAAGCAGAAGAGGCAGATGGCCAGGATGCCGAGCACCATGCTCGCCGTGCCCATGCCGTTCTGCGGTGCCTGTCCCCAGCCGGGCTGCTGGCCGTAGCCGCCGTAGCCCGGGTAGGCGGGGTAGCCGTACGCGCCCGCGGCCGGCGGCGGGGTCGGCGGCGCGGGGTACCCGTAGGCCGGGCCGGTCGGCGCCACCGGGGGCGGCGGCACGTCGCCCGGCGCCGGGAAGCCCGCGGGCGGGGTCGCCGACGGCATGGCGGCCATCGTCGGCTGGTCGTGCACGGTCGGCGGCGTCGGCGAGGACGGCTGACCGGGCTGCCCGGAGGTCTTGCCGAGGTCGACGCGCTCCGGCGGCGCCCACGGGTCCGCGGGGTCGAACCCGCCCTGACCGCCCTGGCCGCCCTGCGCGGGTCCGCTGCTGTCCGTCATGGTCCTCCCCCATCGTCGTTCGCTCATGCTACGACTTCGCTCGGACAAGGGTGCGGCCCGGGCGCCCGCGGCCCCGCCCTACGATGACCGGATGACCGATCTGCATCCGTTCATCGCGGGCCTGCCCAAGGCCGAGCTGCATGTCCACCACGTCGGGTCCGCGTCCCCGCGGATCGTCGCCGAACTGGCCGCCCGGCACCCCGACTCCAAGGTGCCCACGGACCCCGAGGCCCTCGCCGCGTACTTCACCTTCACCGATTTCGCGCACTTCATCGAGGTCTACCTGTCGGTCGTGGACCTGGTGCGCACCCCGGAGGACGTCCGGCTGCTGACCTTCGAGGTCGCCCGCGACATGGCCCGGCAGAACATCCGGTACGCCGAGCTGACCGTCACGCCGTTCAGCTCGACCCGCCGCGGCATCGACGAGCACGCCTTCATGGCGGCGATCGAGGACGCCCGCCGGGCCGCCGAGGCCGAGCTGGGCGTCGTCCTGCGCTGGTGCTTCGACATCCCCGGCGAGGCCGGCCTGGAGGCCGCCGCCGAGACCGCCCGGCTCGCCGTCACCGACGGCCTGCGCCCCGAGGGCCTGGTCTCCTTCGGGCTCGGCGGCCCCGAGATCGGCGTGCCGCGCCCCCAGTTCAAGCCGTACTTCGACCAGGCGATCGCGGCGGGGCTGTACTCCGTCCCGCACGCCGGCGAGACGACCGGTCCGGAGACGGTCTGGGACGCGCTGAACGACCTGGGCGCGCAGCGCATCGGCCACGGCACCAGCTCGGTCCGGGACGAGAAGCTGCTCGCGCACCTGGCCGAGCACCGCATCGCCCTCGAGGTCTGCCCGACCTCCAACATCGCGACCCGGGCGGTCGCCACGCTGGAGGAGCACCCGATCCGGCGGATGGTCGACGCCGGCGTGCTGGTGACGGTCAACAGCGACGACCCGCCGATGTTCGGCACCGACCTGAACAACGAGTACGCGGTGGCGGCGCGGCTGCTCGGCCTCGACGAGCGCGGGGTCGCGGACCTCGCGAAGAACGCGGTCGAGGCGTCGTTCCTGGACCCGGCCGGCAAGGCCGTGATCGCCGGCGAGATCGACGCGTACACCGCCGCGTGGCTCGCGCGCTGAGCCCCGTGCCGAGCGTTCCCGCCCGCGAGAATGAGGCCATGCGCAACGTCAGAGTCGTCGCCCACCGGGGCGACCCCTACCGCGTCCGCGAGAACACCCTCCGCTCGGTCGCCTCGGCGGTCGGGCGGGGCGCGGACGCGGTCGAGATCGACGTCCGGCTCACCCGGGACGGCGTCCCGGTGCTGCTGCACGACGACACGTTGAAGCGGCTCTGGGGCCACGACCGGCCGCTGTCCGCGCTCTCGTACGCGGAGGTCCGCGGCCTGACCGCCGACGGGATCCCCACGCTGGACGAGGCGCTGGCGGAGGCCGGGGACCATCCGCTGATGATCGACCTGCCCGGCGGGAACGAGGCGTCGGTGCGCGCGATCGTCGGCGCGGTCCACGACGCCGGGGCGGGCGACCGGGTCTCGTACTGCGCGGGCGGCGTGGCGATGCTGCAGGTGCGGGCCGCCGACCCGGCCGCCGAGATCGCCCTGACCTGGACCTCGCTCGCCCCGCCGCGGCCGGTCCTGCTGGACGCGGTGAAGCCGCGATGGCTCAACTACCGCTTCGGTCTGGTCACTTCGGCGCTGGCCGAACGGGTGCACCGGGACGGTCTGCTCCTGTCGGCCTGGACCGCGGACACCCGCCGCACGATGCGCCGACTGATCGCGGCCGGCGCGGACTCGATCACCACCAACCGCGTCGACGCGCTCGTCTCCGAGCTGGGGGGCCGCGGCCGGTAATGGGCGTACGGGGGGACGTACGGGAGTTGGGGGCGCGGCTCCGGTCGCTGGGCGGAGCCAACCCGTGGGCCGTGGACATCGGCCTGGCGGTGCTGGTGCAGGCGGCGGTGACGATGCCGTTCGTGGTGCCCCGCGCGCCGGAGCTGCCGCCGGCGACGTGGGCGGCGTACGGGCTGACGAGTCTGACGGTGCTGCCGCTGGTGTGGCGGCGCCGGGCGCCGTTCACCGTCCTCCTTGCGATCATGGCGGCGAGCGCGCTGTACCAGCTGGCGGTGGACGGGCCGGGGCAGCCGCTGCCGTACACCGGTCTGGTCGCCGTGCACACGATCGCCGCGCTCTGCCCGGCGCGGACCCGGCTCGTGACGGCGGTGCTGCTGACCGTGGCGGTGCCTGCGTCGGTGTGGCTCAACACCCGGTCGGTCCGCGAACTGACCTTCTCGCTCTTCGTGTTCGCGGCGGCGTACGCGTTCGGCCGGCTGGCCGACGCGCGGCAGCGGGCCGCGCGGGTGGAGGCGGAGCGGGCGGCGGCGCGCGAACGGGCGCGGATCGCCCGGGAGATGCACGACATCCTGTCGCACGCGGTGAGCCTGATGGTCGTCCAGGCGGAGGCGGGACCACTGGCGGTGCGCAGCGCGCCGGAGAAGGCGGAGGCGGCGTTCGACGCGATCTCGGAGACCGGGCGGGACGCGATGGCTCAGCTGCGGCGGATGCTGGGCGTGCTGCGGGAGGGCGACGGCCCGGCGCCGCGCGCGCCGCAGCCGGGGCTCGACACCCTGCCGGAGCTGCTGGCGCGGGTCCGGGCGGGCGGTCTGGAGGTGGCGTACGAGACGGCCGGCCGGACGCCCGCCGTCGCACCCGCGCTGGGCGCGACGGTGCACCGGATCGTGCAGGAGGCGCTGACGAACGTGGTCCGGCACGCGGCCGCCGCGTCGGCGACGGTCCGGCTCGACCACAGGCCGGGGCGGCTGACGGTGACGGTGACCGACGACGGGCGCGGGCCGCGGGGCGGCGCGTCCGGCGGGCACGGTCTGATCGGGCTGCGGGAGCGGGCGGCGGCGCACGGCGGCAGGGCCGTCGCCGGGCCGGGTCCGGGCGGCCGGGGTTTCGAGGTGCGGGCCGAGTTCCCGCTGGACGAGCGGGTGGAGGCGGGGAGTTGACGATCCGGGTGGTGCTCGCGGACGACCAGGAGCTGGTGCGCAGCGGCTTCGCGATGATCCTGGACGCGCAGCCGGACATCGAGGTGGTCGCCGAGGCGGGGGACGGGGCGGCGGCGGTCGCGGCGGTGCGGCGGCACGCGCCGGAGGTGGCGCTCCTCGACATCCGGATGCCGGGCACGGACGGCATCGAGGCGTGCCGGGCGATCACCCGGGACACGGACTGCCGGGCGGTGATGCTGACGACCTTCGACGCCGACGAGTACGTGTACGAGGCGCTGCACGCGGGCGCGAGCGGCTTCCTGCTGAAGGACGTGCGGCGGGACGACCTGGTGCACGCCGTACGGGTGGTGGCGGCGGGCGACTCGCTGCTGGCCCCGTCGGTGGCGCGCCGGCTGGTGGAGCAGTACACGGCGGGCGGGCCGGCCCGGCCCGATCCGCGCCTGGACGCGCTGACGGCGCGGGAGCGGGAGACGCTGCTGCTGCTCGCGCGGGGCCGGTCGAACGCGGAGATCGCGGCGGAGCTGGTGGTCAGCGAGCACACGGTGAAGACGCATGTGGGCAACGTGCTGGCGAAGCTGGGCCTGCGGGGCCGGATCCAGGCGGTGATCTGCGCGTACGAGTCGGGTCTGGTGACGCCGGGGACTCCCCCGCCCGGGGGAGGAAGGGGCCGGGCGTAGATCGCCTGAGCGAGCGATCCGCGCCGGCCCCCCGGTCAACAGGATGGGAGCACTGACGAACAGCGTTCCCCGAGCGAGGAGTCGACCATGAATCGGACCGCCCGCACCCTGCTGGCCGCCGCACTCGTCCTGGGTGTCGCGGCCGGCCCGGCGACGGCCACGACCGCGCCGGCCCCCGTCGCGGCGACGGAGGCGGCCGGCACCGCCCGGCTGGAGGCGGCGCTCGCGGGCCTCCCGTCCGCCGACGCGACCGCGGCCCTCGTCCGCGTCGGCGGCACGGAGGGAACGTGGCAGGGCGTCGCGGGCGTGCACGACCTGCGGACGAACCGCCCCGCCGACCCGGGGGCGCGGTTCCGCGCGGGCTCGGTGACGAAGGTCTTCACGGCGGCGGTCGTGCTGCAGCTGGCGTCGGAGGGCCGGATCGACCTGGACCGCCCGGCCCGCGCGTACCTGCCGGAGCTGATCCCGGCGGCGTACGCGGCAGTGACCGTGCGTCAGCTCCTCGACCACACGCACGGCATCCCGGCGCCGGACTTCCCGGGCACGACGGTCGAGGAGTGGTACGAGAACCGCTTCGTCGTGCACCGCCCGCGGGACCTCGTCCGCTCGGCGACGGCGAAGCGGCCGGAGTTCGCGCCGGGCGAGCGCCAGCACTACCTCAACATCGGCTACACGATCGCGGGCCTGCTGATCGAGCGGGTGACCGGCGAGCGGTACGAGGACGTGCTCGCCGGCCGCGTGCTGCGCCCGCTGGGGCTGCGCGACACGTACTCCCCCGGCACGGACCCGCGGATCGCCGGCCGACACAACCACGGCTACCAGTGGATGAAGCAGGACGACGGCACGAAGGCGCTGCGGGACGTGTCGGTCTGGGGCACCACGGACGGCTGGGCGGCCGGCGACCTCATCTCCACCACCGCGGACCTGGAGCGCTTCACCCGGGAGCTGTTCGCCGGCCGGGTGGTCCGCGGGCCCCTCCTGGAGGAGATGTTCACCCTCCCCCCGGTCCCGGACTTCGCGTCGGGCGCGCCGGCCGCGTACTCCGCGGGCCTGTCGATGAAGCGGCTCGGCGGCCGCGAGGTCTGGGGCAAGACCGGCGGCCGCTGGGGCTACAACGCGGCCGTCGCCTCGACCCGCCACGGCGAGCGCACCCTCGTCTACAGCGTCAACTCCACCGACGCCAAGGGCCAGGACATGAACCGGGTCGCCCAGGACCTCATGCTGGCGACGTTCGGAGCGCCGTCTCCGTCTCCTTCGCCGTCTCCCGCTCCAGCCGCTTGATCATCCGGCGGACGATCAGCAGCGGGACGATCCCGAAGACGCCGAACGACATGTCGATGACGGACCACCAGAACGGGATGTCGCGGATCGGTCCGCAGATCAGGGCCAGCGGGATGATGCCGGCGCAGGCGATCATGCCGAACTCGACGACCCAGATGTTGCGGACCGGATCGCGGTAGACGCCGTAGAAGGCGACGGCGATGACGAGGTGGGCGAAGGCCAGCCAGTCGGTGCCGTACAGCACGAAGGGGTACTCGGCGTCCGCCTGTTCCAGGCCGCCGCGAACGCGGGCGATCCACTCGGCGAGGCCGGGGAAGACGTCCGCGACCGGGGCGGCCCAGGTGGTCAACGCGGAGTCGAGGAGGCGGAGTTCGGTCACGAGGGGGAAGGCGGTGAGCCCGCTCAGGACCAGGCAGACGACGAAGAACGCCAGCCAGACACGGATGCGCGCGAGGAGGGCTCTCGGCCCGTTCGAGTCGCTCATGACGGCAGCGTACGCCCCCGTCTGAACGTGTTCAAAACCGGGGTGCGGTGGGCCTGGCGGGCTCGGTGGTTACCGGGCGGGTGCGGTGAGCCTCCTGGCGATCGCGTGGGCGGCGACCGTCGCACCCGCCGCCACCGCCAGCCCCGTCACCGCGTCCCGCGCCCGCGTCGGGCGCAGCACGCCCGCGCGGCGCAGCCGGCCACGGGCCCAGAGCGTGAACGGCACGACGATCAGCGGCGAGGTCACCGAACCGGGGGTGTAGCCGCGTACCGCCGCCGCCTGCGCCAGATGCACCAGGCCGTGCAGCCCAAAACCGTTCAACGCGCCCTGGTACAAGCCGGACCGGCCGCCCGAACGCGCCCCGACCGCCGCGGCCACGCCGACGATCACGCCCATCGCGCCGACCGCCGCCCGGAACTCCCGGTCGTCCACCCGCTCCATCGCCCGCCACACGGCCTCCGGCGCCTGCGGGAACCGCTTCCGCAGCATCGGGACGTTCTCGCGGATCCAGCGCGGTCCGAAGGCGACCTCCTCCGCGTCGTGCAGCGCCCAGGCGAGCAGGAGGCCGTAAGTGACCAGCGGGCCGGGGGTGTCGGGGTTCTCTGCGCTCTTCTCCATACCTCCGGAACTCACCGGCCGACGATCGAGTTCCACCGCTTCGCGAAGTCCCGCCGGTCCGTCGACCCGGACGCCGCGGCCCCGGCACCCTGTCGGTCAGGGTGCCGGGGCCGCGTCAGGGCCGGGCGGTTCAGCCCAGGGACGTCATCACGTGCTTGATGCGCGTGTAGTCCTCGAAGCCGTACGCCGACAGGTCCTTGCCGTAGCCGGACTTCTTGTAGCCGCCGTGCGGCATCTCGGCGACCAGCGGGATGTGGGTGTTGATCCACACGCAGCCGAAGTCGAGGGCCTTGGACATGCGCATCGCGCGGGCGTGGTCCTTGGTCCAGACGGAGGAAGCGAGGGCGTACTCGACGCCGTTCGCGAACTCCAGGGCCTGCTCCTCGTCCCGGAAGGACTGGACGGTGATGACCGGGCCGAAGACCTCGTGCTGCACGATCTCGTCGTCCTGGTTGAGGCCGGAGACGACGGTCGGGGCGTAGAAGAAGCCCTTGTCGCCGACGCGGTGGCCGCCGGCCTCGACCTTGGCGTGGGCCGGGAGGCGGTCGATGAAGCCGGAGACCTGCTTGAGCTGGTTCTCGTTGTTCAGCGCGCCGTAGAGCACGTCCTCGTCGTCCGGCTGACCGGTCTTGGTCTCGGCGGCGGTCTTGGCGAGGGCGGCGACGAACTCGTCGTGGATGGACTCGTGCACGAGCACGCGGGTGGCGGCCGTGCAGTCCTGGCCGGCGTTGAAGTAGCCGGCCACGGCGATGTCCTCGACGGCCTTGGCGATGTCGGTGTCCTCGAAGACCACGACCGGGGCCTTGCCGCCCAGCTCCAGGTGGACGCGCTTGACGTCCTTGGACGCCGACTCGGCGACCTGCATGCCGGCGCGCACGGAGCCGGTGATCGAGGCCATGGCCGGGGTCGGGTGCTCGACCATCGCACGGCCGGTCTCGCGGTCGCCGCAGACGACGTTGAAGACGCCCTTGGGGACGATCTGCCCGATGATCTCGGCCATCAGCACCG
The DNA here is from genome assembly GCF_045348655.1 of Streptomyces solicamelliae. Classification (NCBI taxonomy): domain Bacteria; kingdom Bacillati; phylum Actinomycetota; class Actinomycetes; order Kitasatosporales; family Streptomycetaceae; genus Streptomyces; species Streptomyces solicamelliae. The sequence continues at coordinate 5,223,074 of NZ_CP160404.1, read as the reverse complement.
TCGACGCCGGGGTGGTGTCCGAGGGCTTGAGGACGACCGTGTTGCCCGCGGCGAGGGCCGGGGCGAACTTCCACACGGCCATCATCATCGGGTAGTTCCACGGCGCGACCTGGGCACAGACGCCGACCGGCTCGCGGCGGACGATCGAGGTCATGCCCTCCATGTACTCGCCGGCGGACTTGCCCTCGAGCATCCGGGCGGCACCCGCGAAGAAGCGGATCTGGTCCACCATCGGCGGGATCTCCTCGCTCGCGGTGAGCGCGACCGGCTTGCCGGTGTTCTCGACCTCGGCGGCGATCAGGTCCTCGGCACGCTCCTCGAAGGCGTCGGCGATCTTGAGGAGGACCTTCTGGCGCTCGGCGGGCGTGGCGTCGCGCCAGGCGGGGAAGGCGGCCGCGGCGGCCTCCATGGCGGCATCGACGTCGGCCTGGCCGGAGAGCGGCGAGGTCGCGTACACCTCGCCGGTGGCCGGGTTGATCACGTCGATCGTGCGGCCGTCGGCCGCGTCCCGGAACTCCCCGTTGATGTAGTTGCGCAGCCGGCGCAGCTCGGTGGTCACTTTGCCACCCCTCCTGTCACGTTCTGTGTCGCACGTCGTCGTGCGTGTCCCAATGGATGAGACACCCAAGCCTAAACGCTCGACCGACGCTTTCAACAGGCCCGAAGCCCACCAACTTCGGATTCAGTGTGATTGCGAACCTCAGACAACGAATTTCATCGCTCTCGGGTTGCCAGACCGACGAACCTCGTGCACAGTGAGGGCGTGGCCAGTCAAAGCACCCACTCCAGAACCGGGACCGGTTCGTCCCCGACGATCGATGCCGTCTCCCTGGCGATCATCGAACAGCTCCAGGAGGACGGCCGCCGGCCGTACGCCGCCATCGGCAAGGCCGTCGGCCTGTCCGAGGCCGCCGTGCGGCAGCGCGTCCAGAAGCTGCTCGACCAGGGCGTCATGCAGATCGTCGCCGTCACCGACCCGCTCACCGTGGGCCTGAGGCGACAGGCGATGGTCGGCATCAACGTCGAGGGTGACCTGGATCCGGTCGCCGAGGCGCTGACGGCCATGCCGGAGTGCGAGTACGTGGTCATGACCGCGGGCTCGTTCGACCTGATGGTGGAGATCGTCTGCGAGGACGACGACCACCTTCTGGAAGTGATCAACAAGCGGATCCGCACGCTCCCCGGCGTGCGGTCCACCGAGAGCTTCGTCTACCTGAAGCTCAAGAAGCAGACCTACATGTGGGGAACCCGATAGCCGTGAGCCAGGACCGCAGCGACCTCTCAAAGTCCGCGTACGACCACCTGTGGATGCACTTCACCCGCATGTCGTCCTACGAGAACAACCCCGTCCCCACCATCGTCCGCGGTGAGGGCACCTACATCTACGACGACAAGGGCAGGAAGTACCTCGACGGCCTCGCCGGCCTGTTCGTGGTCCAGGCCGGACACGGCCGTACCGAGCTCGCCGAGGTGGCCGCGAAGCAGGCCCAGGAGCTCGCCTTCTTCCCGGTGTGGTCCTACGCCCACCCGAAGGCCGTCGAGCTCGCCGAGCGTCTCGCCCACGAGGCCCCCGGCGACCTCAACAAGGTCTTCTTCACCACCGGTGGCGGCGAGGCGGTCGAGACCGCCTGGAAGCTGGCCAAGCAGTACTTCAAGCTGACCGGCAAGCCGACCAAGTACAAGGTCATCTCCCGCGCGGTCGCCTACCACGGCACCCCGCAGGGCGCTCTGTCCATCACCGGCCTGCCCGGCCTGAAGGCCCCCTTCGAGCCGCTGGTCCCCGGCGCGCACAAGGTGCCGAACACCAACATCTACCGCGCCCCGCTCTTCGGCGACGACCCGGAGGCCTTCGGCCGCTGGGCCGCCGACCAGATCGAGCAGGAGATCCTCTTCGAGGGCCCGGACACCGTCGCGGCCGTCTTCCTGGAGCCGGTGCAGAACGCCGGCGGCTGCTTCCCGCCGCCGCCGGGGTACTTCCAGCGGGTCCGCGAGATCTGCGACAAGTACGACGTGCTGCTCGTCTCCGACGAGGTCATCTGCGCCTTCGGCCGCCTCGGCACCACCTTCGCCTGCGACAAGTTCGGCTACGTGCCGGACATGATCACCTGCGCGAAGGGCATGACCTCGGGCTACTCCCCGATCGGCGCCTGCATCGTCTCGGACCGTCTGGCCGAGCCGTTCTACAAGGGTGACAACACCTTCCTGCACGGCTACACCTTCGGCGGCCACCCGGTCTCCGCGGCCGTGGGCCTCGCCAACCTCGACCTGTTCGAGAAGGAGAAGCTCAACCAGCACGTGCTCGACAACGAGTGCAACTTCCTGTCGACGCTGCAGAAGCTGCACGACCTGCCGATCGTCGGCGACGTCCGCGGCAACGGCTTCTTCTACGGCATCGAGCTGGTGAAGGACAAGGCCACCAAGGAGTCCTTCAACGACGAGGAGACCGAGCGCGTCCTGTACGGCTTCCTCTCCAAGGCGCTGTTCGACAACGGCCTGTACTGCCGCGCCGACGACCGTGGCGACCCGGTGATCCAGCTGGCTCCGCCGCTGATCTCGGACCAGTCCACGTTCGACGAGATCGAGCAGATCCTGCGTGCCACCCTCACCGAGGCGTGGACCAAGCTCTGACGATCCCCCGTCATCACGCCGCCCTCACGGCGTGACCCCCGGCCCGGGCATGCCGCCATCCGAGTGGATGGCGGCGGCCCGGGCCGCGTGCTGTCCGTACAAGCGGATCTGAATCCTTACGGTGCCGAGTGACCCACGTGACCCACAGGCCCGTCTCCTCGTTCCCCCTAAAGGGGGAACACACATCAGATCCGACAACGAGGTGTACGCGATGGTGGCCCCACCGGACAACGACGTGCTCTGGGCACGCTCCCTGCACCACTCCCTCGGCGGCACCCCCGCCCTCAGCGGGGTCTCCCTCGGTGTCCGCGAGGGCGAGATCCTCGCCGTCACCGGACCGCGCGGAAGCGGCAAGACGACCCTGCTGCGCTGCCTGTCCGGCCAGCTCGTCGCCGACAAGGGCGAGGTCTGGTTCAACAGCGGGCCCGTACACACCCTGAGCCTCGTCCAGCGCGAGCGGCTGCGCCGCGACAGGTTCGGCTGGATCGACCCCGAGCCGGGACTCGTGCCCGAGCTGACCGCCTGGGAGAACGCCGCCCTGCCGCTGCTGCTGCGCGGCGTCTCGCACCGCACCGCGAAGGCCGCCGCCACGGAATGGCTGGACCGGCTCGACATCGGCGCCGCCGCGCGGAAGCGGCCGCACGACCTCACCCAGTCCCAGCGGCAGCGGATCGCCACCGCGCGGGCCCTGGTCACCACGCCGTCCGTGGTCTTCGCCGACGAGCCCACCGCCACCCTGCACCGCGCCGACGGCGCCCAGGTGCTGCGCACCCTGACCGCCGCGGCCCGCTCGCACCGGATCACCGTGCTCCTCGCCACCCACGACCCCGAGGTGGCCGGGCTCGCCGACCGGGCCGTCGGGCTCGTCGACGGCCGCCGGGTCGCCACCGTCCCGCCGACCGGTTCGGAGGGCCGCGCCGCGTGCTCGCTCTCCGTCTGACCCGGGGCTCCCACCCGCTGGTGCTGCTGCGGCGCCTGCTGGTCGCCGCGGCCGCGGCGGGCGTGGGCTTCCTGCTGCTGTGCACCCTCGGCTACGCCGCCGGGCACCCCGCGCAGGCGCCGGCCTCCTCGCTGCGGCTGCTGTGGTGCGTGATCCCGCTGGCGGCGACCGTGCAGTTCGCCGTCGCCGTGGCCCGTACCGACCCCAGCACCCGGCCCCGCCCCGGACTGTCCGCGGTCGGGCTCGGGCCCGCCCGGCTGACCGCGCTCGCCGCCGCGTCCACGGCGGTCGCCTGCACCCTCGGCTCGGCCGTGGCGCTGCTGTTCTACCTGCACCTGCGGGGCGACATCACCGGGCTGCCGTTCGACGGGGCCGCGGCGGAGCTGCTCGGCGCCGACCGGCCGCTGCCGCTCGCCGCGGCGCTCACCCTGCTCGCCGTCCTGCCGGTGGCCGCCGCGACCGCCGCCGCCCTGGCGCTGCGGCCCCGGCCGGAGCGCGGTTCCGAGGCGCGTGTCGGCGACATGCCCGGCGGGCTGCCCTGGGGCGTGGCGCTGCTGACGTCCGGGCTCGCGGTGGAGACGTACGCGGCGCGCGGCGGGGGCGAGGCGGCGACGCTGCCGGGCCGCTTCGAGGCCGGCCCGGTGGGCGCCCTCGCGGGCTGGGCGCTGACGGCGGCGGGCCTGGCACTCGCGGGCCCGGCGCTCACGTACGTCTCGGGCCGCCTGCTGCAGCTGTTCCGCCCGGGGGCGACGCGGCTCCTGGCGGGCCGGGTGCTGATGGCCGAGGCGGGCCGGATCGGCCGGCCGCTGGGCGTGGTCGCCGCCGTGGCCTCGGCCGCGATCGCCGCGGTGACCGTCGGCGGCCTCGGCCCCGGCGGCTCCGGCCCCCTGACCGCGCTGGGCGCGACGCTGGTCGTCGCCTGCACGACCGCCACGCTGCTGACCGCGGCACTGGAGTCCAAGCAGACCCGCACCCACACCACGGCCGCGCTGACCCGCCTGGGCGCCCCGCCGACGGTCCTGCGTCAGGCGGCGCTGTTGCGGGTTGCGGCGCTGCTGGCGGTGTTCGTCCCGCTGACGTGGACCATCGCCACGCTGGCGGCGGCGCCGCTGAAGGGGTGAGCGTCGTCGGGGCCGTTGGCCGCCCGCGGGTCCGTCGTGGCGGGTCGCGCGCACGCGGCGGAGCCGCATATGTCACAGACCCGCGCCCCTGAAGGGCGCTGCCACGCCGCGGATACCCGCCGACCCGCTCGACAGGCGAACGTCTGCCGGGTCAAGGCGACTCCCCCAGGAGGACGACCTCGTCCGCCGCGAAGTCCACGCCGACCTCCGTGCCCGGTTCCGGGGCGTCCCGGAGGGGGACCTCGGCCTCCAGTGCGGGGGCATCGTCCATCGGGTGGAGGAGGAGGGCGGCGTGGTGGCCGCGGAAGGTGCGGGCCTCGACCGTGCAGGGGAGGCCCTCGCCGGACGGGAGCACGCGGACGCCGGTCGGGCGGATCATCAGCCGCGCCGGACCCTGGGCAGAGCCCTCCGGGACCGGGACCTTGCCCCAGGGGGTGGCCGCGGACTCGCCCGTCACCGTCGCCCCCACGACGTTGTCGAAGCCGAGGAAGCGGGCCACGAACTCCGAGGCCGGCCGCTGCCACACCTCAAGGGGCGTACCGGTCTGGGCGATCCGGCCGTCCCGCATCACCACCACCCGGTCGGCGAGCGCGAACGCCTCGCCCTGGTCGTGCGTGACCGCCAGCACCGTCGTACCCAACCGCCCGAACAGCTGCCGCAGTTCGACGACCAGCCGCTCCCGCAGCCCTCGGTCCAGCTGCCCCAGCGGCTCGTCCAGCATCAGCAGCCGCGGCCGCGGCGCGAGCGCCCGGGCCAGCGCCACGCGCTGCTGCTCCCCGCCGGACAGCTCGGCGACGGCCCGCCGCTCCGCACCCGGCAGACCGACCAGGTCCAGCAACTCCCCCACGCGCGCGGCCTGTTCCGCCCGGTCCACGCCGTGCATGCGCAGCCCGAACGCGACGTTCCCCGCCACGTCCCGCTGCGGGAACAGCTGATGATCCTGGAACATCAGGCCCACCCCGCGCCGGTGCACCGGCACCCCGCTCTGGTCCGAGCCCCCGAGCAGCACCCGGCCGCCGTCCAGCTCCTGCAGCCCGGCGACGGCCCGCAGCAGTGTCGACTTGCCGCTGCCGCTCGGCCCGAGCACGCACACGATCTCGTGCTCGGCGACCTCCAGGTCCACCGCGTCGAGCGCGGCGCGCGCCCCGAACCGTACCGTCGCGCCGTCCAGCCTCAGCATCAGAACTCCCCGGAGGTCCGCTCGGTGCGCAGCCGTTCGAGCAGCAGCAGGGCCACCGCGCACACCGCCATCAGAATCGTCGACAGGGCCATCGCCTGCCCGTAGTTGAGCTCCCCCGGCCGGCCGAGCAGCCGGGCCACCGCGACCGGCAGCGTCGGGTTGTCGGGCCGGGCGATGAACACCGTCGCCCCGAACTCGCCGAGCGACACCGCGAACGCGAACCCGGCGGCGATCAGCAGTGCCCGCCACACCATCGGCAGGTCCACCTCCCGCCAGGCCCGCAGCGGCGAGGCCCCCAGCACGGCCGCCGCCTCCCGCAGCCGCGCGTCGACCACCCGCAGCACCGGCAGCATCGTCCGTACGACGAAGGGCACGCCGACCAGCGCCTGCGCCAGGGGCACCAGGATCCACGAGGCCCGCAGGTCCAGCGGCGGCTCGTCCAGGGTGATCAGGAACCCGAAGCCGACGGTCACCGCCGAGACCCCGAGCGGCAGCATCAGCAGCGCGTCGAAACCGCGCACGAGCCGCCCCGCCCGCGTCGTCAGCGCCGCCGCGGCGAGCCCGCCGATCAGCAGCGCAATGGCGGTGGCGACCAGCGCGTACTCCAGCGAGTTCCCGATCGCCTCCAGCGGCGGCACGAGGAAGGTGCCCGCCTCGTCGAGCGAGCCCAGCGCCCGGTAGTAGCCGAGGCCGTACCCGTCGGGACCGGCGAAGGACCGCTCCACCAGCGTGCCGAGCGGCAGCAGGATCAGCAGCGCCACCGACGCGAGGACCCCGCCGAGCAGCGCCCACTGGCCCGCCCCGCGCGGCCGGCGCGCCGTGCTCCCGGCGGGGACCAGCTGCAGCGCGGTCTCCTTGCGCCGTACCGTCCGGGCGTGCACCGCGAGGATCGTGCCCACGGCCGCGAACTGCACCAGCGTCAGCACCGCCGCCGTCGGCAGGTCGAGCAACCGCGCCGTCTGCCGGTAGATCTCGGCCTCCAGCGTGGAGTACGACGTGCCGCCGAGGATCTGCACGACGCCGAAGGACGTGAACGTGAACAGGAAGACCATCAGCGCCGCCGCGGCCACCGACGGCACCAGCGCGGGCAGCGTCACCCGCCGCCAGGCCTGCCACCGGGACGCGCCGAGGACCCGTGCGGCCTCCTCCTGCCGCGGGTCGAGCTGCGCCCACAGGCCGCCGACGGTCCGTACGACGACCGCGTAGTTGAAGAAGACGTGCGCGAGCAGGATCGCCCACACCGTCGTGTCGAGCCGCAGCCCCCACAGCTCGTCCATCAGCCCGCCCCGCCCGGCCAGCGCCAGGAACGCCGTGCCGACCATGACCGTGGGCAGCACGAACGGCACCGTCACGACGGCCCGCAGCACCGTCTTGCCGGGGAAGTCGAACCGGGCGAAGACGTACGCGCCGGGCAGCGCGACCAGCAGCGTCAGCGCCGTCGACGCGGCCGCCTGCCAGAGCGTGAACCAGAGCACCTCGAGGATGTCCGGCCGGCTCAGCGTCTCGCCGATCCGGCCGAACTGCCAGGTCCCGTCCGTCTTCACGCCGCGGGCGACGATCGACACGACGGGCCAGGCGAAGAAGACCGCGAAGAACGCGACGGGCAGGGCCATCAGGCCGAGCCGCGCCGCGCTCCCGCGCAGGTCCCGGTGGACGGCCGGGGCCCGGCCGACGTCGGGACGGCTTACTTCAGGACGATCGACGACCACGACTGGATCCACTGCTCACGCTTCTCGGCGATCTTCTCAGGAGCCATCGTCTGCGGCTTGGCGATCACCGCCCCGTGCTTCGTGAACAGCTCCGGCAGCGTCGCGTCCTCGGCCACCGGGTTGACGAACATCTGGAGCGGCATGTCGTCCTGGAACTTCTTCGAGATCAGGAAGTCGATCAGCGCCTTGCCGCCCTCGGTGTTCTTCGCCCCGGTCAGCAGGCCCGCGAACTCGGTCTGCCGGAAGCAGGTGCCCGTGGAGACGCCCGTCGGGGCCTCCTTCGGCTGCGGCTCGGCGTACAGCACCTCGACCGGCGGGCTGGAGGCGTACGAGACGACCAGCGGCCGGTCGCCCTTGGCCTTCGCGCCGCCCGCGGAGCCGGAGAACTCCTGGTTGTAGGCGAGCTCCCAGCTGTCGACGGTCTTCACGCCGTTGGCCTTGAGCTTCTTCCAGTAGTCCTGCCAGCCCTCGTCGCCGTACTGCGCGGCGGTGCCGAGCAGGAAGCCGAGGCCCGGGGAGGAGCGCTCGGGGTTCTCCACCACGAGCAGGTCCTTGTACGCGGGCTTCGCCAGGTCGTCGAAGGTCTGCGGCGGGGCGAGCTTCTTGTCGGCGAAGTACTTCTTGTCGTAGTTGACGCAGATGTCGCCGGTGTCGATCGGGGTGACCCGGTGCTTGTCCTTGTCGAGCTGCAGCTCGGCCGGGACCCGCTCCAGGCCCTTGGCCTCGTACGGCTCGAACAGGCCGTTGTCGAGACCGCGGGAGAGCAGGGTGTTGTCGATGCCAAAGAAGACATCGCCCTGCGGGGAGCCCTTGGTGAGGATCTCCTTGTTGAGGGCCTCGCCGGCGTCGCCGCTCTTGAGGACCTTCACGGTGTAGCCGGTCTGCCGCGTGAAGTCGGCCAGCACCTCCTTGGAGGCGTTGAACGAGTCGTGGCTGACGAGCGTGACGGTCTTGGACTTCGTGCCCTCGCCGGAGGTGTCGGCCTTGTCGCCGCCGCAGGCGGCGAGGGTCGTGACGCCGAGCGCCGTGGCGACCGCGACGGCGGCCAGCTTCTTGGTGTGCACTGGATTCCTCCTGGGTGTGACCAGGAAGAGACGCGGCCCTGCCCGCGACCGGAGACCGGTCGCGGGCAGGGCGCAACAGCTCGAGTTAACGTCCGAACTTCCTACCCAGAATGACCTGGGCAAGGTTCAGAGGGTCTGCGGCCTGACGGTGCCGCACTCTCAGCGCTGTGGCGCTCCCCTGTCGGAATATGCAGATGTGTTCGAGCTCAGGGTACAAGCTCAGCGTTCGCTGGCCGCGAGCTGTCCACAGGCACCGTCGATCTCCTGGCCGCGGGTGTCCCGGACGGTCACCGGGACGCCGTGCGCGGCGATGGCCTCGACGAACGCCTTCTCGTCCTCAGGGCGGGACGCGGTCCACTTGGAGCCGGGCGTCGGGTTGAGCGGGATCAGGTTGACGTGCACCCGCTTGCCCTTGAGGAGCCGGCCGAGGAGGTCGCCGCGCCAGGCCTGGTCGTTGATGTCGCGGATCAGGGCGTACTCGATGGAGATCCGGCGGCCGGACTTCTCCGCGTACTCCCAGGCGGCGTCGAGGACCTCGCGGACCTTCCAGCGGGTGTTCACCGGGACGAGGGTGTCGCGCAGCTCGTCGTCCGGGGCGTGCAGCGAGACGGCGAGCCGGCACTTGAAGCCCTCGTCGGCGAACCGCAGCATCGCGGGGACGAGGCCGACGGTGGAGACGGTGATGCCGCGCTGCGACAGGCCGAGGCCGTCGGGCTCGGGGTCGGTGAGGCGGCGGATCGCGCCGACGACGCGGTTGTAGTTGGCGAGCGGCTCGCCCATGCCCATGAAGACGATGTTGCTCAGGCGGGCGGGGCCGCCGGGGACCTCGCCGTCGCGCAGGGCGCGCATGCCGTCGACGATCTGGTGCACGATCTCGGCGGTCGACAGGTTGCGGTCCAGGCCGGCCTGGCCGGTGGCGCAGAACGGGCAGTTCATGCCGCAGCCGGCCTGCGAGGAGATGCACATGGTGACCCGGTCCGGGTACCGCATCAGCACGGACTCGACGAGCGTGCCGTCGTGCAGCCGCCACAGCGTCTTGCGGGTGGTGTCGTCGTCGCAGGAGATGTGCCGGACGACGGACATCAGGTCGGGCAGCAGCTCCCCGGCCAGCTTCTCGCGGGCGGCGGCGGGGATGTCGGTCCACTGGGCGGGGTCGTGCACGTACCGCGAGAAGTAGTGCGTCGACAGCTGCTTCGCGCGGAAGGGCTTCTCGCCGATCGCTGCGACGGCCTCCTTGCGCTCGGCGGGCGTGAGGTCGGCGAGATGCCGCGGCGGCTTCTTGGCTCCGCGGGGGGCGACGAAGGTGAGCTCTCCCGGTGCGGGGCGGGCCATGGCAGGTACTCCTCGTAATGACGAAAGGCGCGCCGCTCGGAGCAGCGCGCCCTTCCAGGGTAACGGCACGGGAGACTTCCGCCCGTGGCCCGTGGTCCGCGATCAGCCGGAGCCGACGAACAGCACCAGCAGCAGCCAGACCACCGGGGCGGTCGGCAGCAGCGAGTCCAGGCGGTCCATGATGCCCCCGTGCCCGGGGAGCAGCGTGCCCATGTCCTTGATGCCCAGGTCGCGCTTGATCATCGACTCGCCGAGGTCGCCGAGCGTCGCGCTCGCCGCCACCGCCAGGCCCAGCAGCAGACCCTGCCACCACGAGCCGTCGTCGATCAGGAACTCCATGCACAGCGCGCCCGCCGCCATCGCGAAGCCCACCGCGCCGAGCAGGCCCTCCCGGGTCTTGCCGGGGCTGATGCGGGGGGCCAGCTTGGTCTTGCCGAAGCGCCAGCCGATCGCGTACGCGCCGGTGTCGCTGACGATCGTGAGCAGCAGGAACGTCAGCACCCGCTGGGCCCCGTCGTCCGCCGTCAGCATCATCGCCACGAACGTCGCCAGGAACGGCACGTAGAACGCGGCGAAGACGCCGGCCGTGACGTCCTTCAGGTAGCCCTCGGGGGGCTCCGTCATGCGCCACACCAGCACCGCGAGGGCGGTCAGCGCCATCGCGACCCAGGCGCCCTCCGCCCCGCGGACGTACCCGGCGACGACCATCGCCGCGCCGCCGACCCCGAGCGGGACGAGCGGGGCCTTGATGCCCTTGCGTTCCTGCAGACGGGTGGTGAGCTCCCAGAGCCCGACGACGACGGCGACCGCTATGACGCCGACGAACGCGGCCTTCCAGATGAACAGCGAGGCGATGATCACGGCGCCGAGTCCGACGCCGACCCCTATCGCCGCCCCCAGGTCACGGCCCGCGCTCTTCTTCTGCGGGGGCGGGGGCGGCGTGGGCATGGGCTCCTGGTCTCCGGCGGCCGGAACATCGGGCACGATGGGCATGGGCGCAGTCTGCTGCGCCTGATGCAGATCGTATGCGGGACCCGCCGGAAGCGGCCCCCCGGGACCCGCCGGGGCGGGTCCCTGGTCGGGTCCCCGGACACCGGCGGGGGCCGGGGGGGCTCCCCAGGAAGAGTCGTTCATCAGACCTCGAGAAGCTCGGCTTCCTTGTGCTTGAGCAGCTCGTCGACCTGCGCGACGTACTTCGCGGTGAGGTCGTCGAGCTCCTTCTCCGCGCGACGGCCCTCGTCCTCGCCGATGTCGCCGTCCTTGATGGCCTTGTCGATGCTCTCCTTGGCCTTGCGGCGCACGGAGCGGATCGAGATCTTCGAGTCCTCGGCCTTGCCCTTGGCGACCTTGATGTACTCGCGGCGGCGCTCCTCGGTGAGCTCCGGGAACGTCACACGGATGATGTTGCCGTCGTTGCTCGGGTTGACGCCGAGGTCGGAGTCGCGGATGGCCTGCTCGATGTTGCGCAGGGCGCTCTTGTCGAACGGGGTCACCACGGCCATGCGCGGCTCGGGCACCGAGAAGGACGCGAGCTGGTTGATGGGCGTGAGGGCGCCGTAGTAGTCGGCCACGATCTTGTTGAACATCGCCGGGTGCGCACGGCCGGTGCGGATCGCGGCGAAGTCCTCCTTGGCGACCACGACGGCCTTCTCCATCTTCTCCTCGGCCTCGAGGAGGGTCTCTTCGATCACCAGTTGCTCCTGCGTGTCGTCGCGTCTTGTCCTGCACGGTGTACGACCGGCAGGGCTTTGTCCATCCCATGGGGTCCCCCCAGGCCCTCAAGGCACTGGGGGAGGGGCGGTACCGGTTTCAGGCCCGGGTGCCCTGGTCGCTCACGAGAGTGCCGATCTTCTCACCCTTCACCGCACGGGCGATATTGCCCTCCGCGAGAAGCTCGAAGACGAGGATCGGGAGGTTGTTGTCGCGGCAGAGCGTGATGGCGGTGGCGTCCGCGACCTTCAGGTCCCGGGCGATCACCTCGCTGTACTCCAGCGCGTCGAACTTGACCGCGTCCGGGTTGGCCTTCGGGTCGGAGTCGTACACGCCGTCGACGCCGTTCTTGCCCATGAGCAGGGCCTCGGCGTCGATCTCCAGGGCCCGCTGGGCCGCGGTGGTGTCGGTGGAGAAGTACGGCATGCCCATGCCCGCACCGAAGATGACCACACGGCCCTTCTCCAGGTGCCGCACGGCACGCAGCGGGATGTACGGCTCCGCGACCTGGCCCATGGTGATGGCGGTCTGGACGCGGGAGTCGATGCCCTCCTTCTCCAGGAAGTCCTGGAGCGCCAGGCAGTTCATGACGGTGCCGAGCATGCCCATGTAGTCGGAGCGGGCCCGGTCCATGCCGCGCTGCTGGAGCTCGGCCCCCCGGAAGAAGTTGCCGCCGCCGATCACGATCGCGATCTCCGCGCCGCCGCGGACGACCGCGGCGATCTCGCGTGCGATGGCGTGCACGACGTCGGGGTCGACGCCGAGGCCGGTGCCGCCGGAGAAGGCCTCACCGGACAGCTTCAGCATGAAGCGGCCGGCCTTGTTGGCGTGGTTGTCGTCGCCCTGTGCGGCGCCCTGGTTCATGGAGATCTCCTCGTGCACATACGACGAAGAAGGCCATTGCCGGTGGGTCCTGGTGTCCCTGCGGCAATGGCCTCCTCGTCAGATCCGCCGTCGTCGGCGCCTGGGCGGCCGGCGACTGCTGTGGAAACCCTAGCGGGCTCCCTGGTCGATCAGGTACCGGCTCAGATGCCGACCTTGATGCGCGCGAAGCGCTTCAGGGTGACACCGGCCTCGTCCAGAACCTTCTGGACGGACTTCTTGTTGTCCAGCGCGTAGGGCTGGCCGAGCAGCGTGGCGTCCTTGAAGAAGCCGTTGACGCGACCCTCGACGATCTTGGCGATCGCGGCCTCGGGCTTGCCCTCGGCGCGGGTGGTCTCCTCGGCGATGCGACGCTCGGACTCGACGACCTCGGCCGGGACGTCCTCCTTGTCGAGGTACTTCGGCGCGAAGGCGGCGATGTGCTGGGCGACGCCCTTGGCGATCTCCGCGTCGGCCTTGTCCAGCTCGACCAGGACACCGATCTGCGGCGGCAGGTCGGGCATGGTGCGGTGCATGTAGACGGAGACGTAGGCGCCGGAGAACTGCGCGAAGCGGTCCAGGACGATCTTCTCGCCGAGGTTGGCGTTGGCCTCGTCGACGTACGCCTGGACGGTCTTGCCGGCCTCGATCTCGGAGGCGAGCAGCGCGTCGAGGTCCGCCGGGGAGGTCTTGGCGACGTGCTCGGCGATCGTGTTGGCGACGGCCTGGAACTTCTCGCCCTTGGCGACGAAGTCCGTCTCGCACTTCAGCTCGACGATGACGCCGGAGGTGTTGTCGTCGGCGATGAGGGAGACCACGGCGCCGTTCTCGGCGGAGCGGCCCTCACGCTTGGCGACACCCTTCTGGCCCTTGATGCGCAGCGCCTCGACGGCCTTGTCGACGTTGCCCTCGGCCTCGTCGAGCGCCTTCTTGCAGTCCATCATGCCGGCGCCGGTGAGCTCGCGGAGCTTCTTGACGTCAGCGGCGGTGTAGTTCGCCATGAGTCTGTATTTCTCTCTCGAAGTCTGAAAGATCTACGAAGATCTACGGGTCAACGGCGGGGGCTTCGTGAGCCCCCGCCGTCGACGACCGAAGTGTGAAGGTCAGGCCTGCTCGGCGTCGGCGGCCGGAGCCTCGGCAGCAGCCGGGGCCTCGGGAGCCTTCTCCGCGTCGTCGGCCTTCTTCTCGCCCTCGAGCAGGTCGCGCTCCCACTCGGCGAGCGGCTCGCCCGCAGCCTTCTCGCCCGGCTTCGAGTCGCCGGTCGCGGCGCCGGAGCGGGCGATGAGGCCCTCGGCGACGGCGTCGGCGATCACGCGGGTGAGCAGGGTGACGGAGCGGATCGCGTCGTCGTTGCCCGGGATCTTGTAGTCGACCTCGTCGGGGTCGCAGTTGGTGTCGAGGATCGCGACGACCGGGATGTGGAGCTTGCGCGCCTCACCGACGGCGATGTGCTCCTTCTTGGTGTCGACGATCCAGACGGCGCTCGGCACCTTCTGCATCTCGCGGATACCACCGAGGGTCTTCTCCAGCTTGGCCTTCTCGCGGGAGAGGACCAGGAGCTCCTTCTTGGTGAGGCCGGAGGCGGCCACGTCCTCGAAGTCGATCGCCTCGAGCTCCTTCAGACGCTGAAGGCGCTTGTAGACGGTGGAGAAGTTGGTCAGCATGCCGCCGAGCCAGCGCTGGTTGACGTAGGGCATGCCCACGCGCGTGGCCTGCTCGGCGATGGCCTCCTGGGCCTGCTTCTTCGTGCCGACGAACATGATGGAGCCGCCGTGCGCGACGGTCTCCTTGACGAACTCGTAGGCGCGGTCGATGTACGACAGCGACTGGAGCAGGTCGATGATGTAGATGCCGTTGCGCTCGGTGAAGATGAAGCGCTTCATCTTCGGGTTCCAGCGACGGGTCTGGTGACCGAAGTGGACGCCGCTCTCCAGCAGCTCCCGCATCGTGACGACGGCCATGGCCGTATCTCCTTGGGTTTTCTCGGTTATGTCCTGACGCCCCGGCGCGCCGTGCCACGAGGGACCGAAAGGCGCTGCCACGACCGGTGAGGGCGGTGGCGGGGCGTGCGAAGTCGACCCGGTGACCCGGGTCGCCATAGGAAGTGTACGGGACCCCGGGCGTCCCGGGTGACGGCGCTGTGCACAACGGGGGTGACGGCACTGTCCACAACCGGGCGGTAATCCACAGATCCGGCGGCCGGCCGGTGGGAGGGTGCGGACGGCGGAAGGCTGTCCCCATGAACGCGACGACGAGCCTCCTGCTGGCCCTGACCCTGCCCCTGGCCGTCATCTGGCCCGTGGGACCACCGCGACCGGAGGTGGTCCGTCCCTGGTCCCCGCCCACGTCCCCCTACGGCCCCGGCCACCGGGGCGTCGACCTGTCGGCCGCCCCGGGCGCCCCGGTCCGCGCGACGGCGGCGGGCACGGTCACGTTCGCGGGCCGGGTGGCCGGCCGCGGGGTCGTCACGATCACGCTCCCGGACACGGGAGACCCTCCGTTGCGGACGACGTACTCCCCGGTGGATCCGGTGGTGGAGCGGGGCGCGGTGGTGGGGGCGGGCGAGGTGGTGGCGAAGGTGGCCGCGGCGCCGGCGCACTGCGAGGCGACCTGCCTCCACTGGGGCCTGCTGAGAGGCGACCTCTATCTGAACCCGCTGTCGTTGCTCGGGCTCCGGCCGTCGCGCCTGCTGCCGGTGACCGGGGTGCCCGTGACCGGCGGACCGGTCAGGACCGGCGGAGGCCCGTGAGGGCCATGGCGACGGCGGCGTCGGCGATGGCGTCGGGGTGCTCGGCCGCGCCGAGCTCGATGCGGCGGACGGCGGCGTCGACGATGCCCTGCAGGAGCATCGCGGACAGGCGTGGCTCGGCCTGCCCCAGGTCGGCCAGGGCCTCGACGATCATGGCGACGAGTCCGCCGTGCGCCGCGCGGATCTTCTCGCGGGCGCCGTCGTCCAGCTCGCCGGCCGAGATCGCGACGACGGCGCGGTGCCGCCGGTCGCCGACGAGGTCGAGCTGCTTGCGGACGTACGCCTCGACCTTGCCCTCGGCGCTCTCCTCGGAGGCCATCGCCGCCTCCACCTCGGCCGCCCAGACCGGGAAGTCCACCGCGCACAGCTCCTCGACGACCGCGGCACGCGAGCGGAAGTACTCGTACACGGAGGAGCGGGCGAGGCCGGTGCGCTCGGCGAGGGCGGGGAAGGTCAGCGCCTCCGTCCCGCCTTCGGACAGCAGGGAGCGCGCGGCGTCGAGCAGGGCGCCGCGCTGCATGGTCCGGTGCTCGGCCACGGAGGCCGCTCGAATCCTGGGCACGGCTCCACTGTACGACCGGGCCCCAGGCGTCAGCGTCCTACATCGGCCAGCTTGGCGCGCAGCTGCAGCACGGACTTGGTGTGGATCTGACTCACCCGGCTCTCGGTGACTCCGAGGACATGGCCGATCTCGGCCAGGGTGAGGCCCTCGTAGTAGTACAGCGTGACGACGGTCTTCTCGCGCTCCGGGAGGGTGTTGATGGCGCGGGCGAGGAGGCGGCGCAGCTCGCGGTCCTCGGCGACCTCGACGGGGTTGTCCGCCGCGGTGTCCTCCAGCGTGTCCATCAGCGACAGCCGGTCGCCGCCCTCGCCGCCCACGTGCAGCAGCTCTTCGAGCGCGACCACGTTCGCCAGTGACAACTGGCTGAAAACCGCGTGCAGTTCCTCCAGCGCGATGCCCATCTCCGCGGCGACCTCGCTCTCCGAGGGCGTGCGGCGCAGCTGCGCCTCCAGGGTGGCGTAGGCGCGCTCCACGTTGCGCGCCTTCTGCCGTACGGAGCGGGGGATCCAGTCCAGGGCCCGGAGTTCGTCGATCATCGCGCCGCGGATGCGGGTGATCGCGTACGTCTCGAACTTGATGGACCGTTCGATGTCGAACTTCTCGATGGCGTCGATGAGTCCGAAGACCCCGGAGGACACGAAGTCGGCCTGCTCGACGTTGGAGGGCAGCCCCACGCTGACCCGGCCCGCGACGTACTTCACCAGCGGCGAGTAGTGCAGGATCAGCTGCTCCCGCAGCCGCTCGTCGCCGGTGTCCTTGTACGCGCGCCAGAGCTCGTCGAGCGATGACGGTGCGGCCGGTCGCACGGCGCCCCGGGCTGCTGGGGGCACCGCGGCGGCGCGGTCAGACCCGGAGGTGTGCTGGGGCATGCGTTGCCTTGTGCCGTTCTGCCGTCTGGGTGGGGATCCTGGCGAGCGTAGCGTGACTGAGCAGTCGCGGTAAGCGAACGCCGGCGGATCGCGCCTCCGCGGGGGGCCGGGCTCGACCGCATCTTCGAACCCGGGCCGGGGCGCGCGTCGGCCCCTCGGATACGGCCGAGAGAACTCGATTGCTCATCTGCCTCACCTTTTCACCCGAATGCTCCAGGTCAAGCACCGCCTCGCCGCATGTTCGACGCGTCTCTGCGCGTGTTCGTCAATCTCCAGTCACCGTTCACCCGTTCTACGAACCCCAGTGAGTGCAGTTCGTACAGACGCGCGACGGTCTCGTCGGGGGGTGTGCCGCCGCGGCGGGCGATCTCCTGGGCGGAGGTCGCGCCCCGCGGGGGCAGGGCCTCGAGGACTCTGGTGCAGTCGGGGCCGAGAAGGTCCCTGGGGAGGACGGGACCTCTGCGGGCGGGGGCCAGTTCGCCCATGGCGCCGACGAGTTCGATCACCTCGTCGGCGTCGGTGACGAGGGTGGCGGGCCCGCGCAGGAGTTCGTGGACGCCCGCGGACACCCCCGAGGTGACGGGTCCGGGGACGCCCATGGTGTGCCGGCCGAGACGCTGGGCGGCACGGGCGGTGACGAGCGAGCCGCTGCGGTACTCGGCCTCCACCACGACCGTCCCCCGGGTGAGCGCGGCGATCACGCGGTTGCGGAGGATGAACCGCGCGGGCGTGGGGTGGCTGCCCGGAGGCAGCTCGCCGAGGACGAGGCCCTGTTCGGAGATCCGCAGGATCAGTCCGGCGTGGCCGCGGGGGTAGGGGGTGTCGATCCCGCAGGCCAGTACGGCGACGGTGGCGCCCTGCGCGGCGAGCGCACCGCGGTGCGCGGCGCCGTCGATGCCGAAGGCCGCACCGGAGACGACCACCCAGCCCCGCTCGGCGAGACCGCCGGCGAGCGTGGTCGCGGTGTGCGCGCCGTACGAGGTGCAGGCCCGGGCCCCGACGACGGCGACGGAGCGGAGCGCCCAGGCCCGCAGGTCGGCGGGCCCCCGCACCCAGAGCCCGAGGGGCCGGGCGTCCCCGAGGTCGTCGAGCTGCCGGGGCCACTCGGCGTCGCCGGGCACGACGAACCGCCCGCCGAGCGCGCCCACGGCGTCGAGGTCCCGCTCGGGCGGGGTCTCGACGGCGGCCTGCGCGGCCCGGTGCCGCCAACCCCGCAGCCGTTTCTCCCCGGTCCCGGGAAAAGACGCGTCCCCGTCACCGAGCAACCGCCCCAGAAACCCGGCCGCCCCGTACCGCCGCACCCACGCCCCCGCCTGCTCGTCCCCCGGCTCGGCCACCCGGGCCAACGCGGCCCGCGCCACCCGCTCGTCTTCGCGCGCCTCGGCCGACGCGCCCGCCGTCGCACCACCGCCCGCGTCGCCCGAGGGCTCGCCGTGCCTCGTTCCCCGCGCCCGGCCCGGGGGCTCCCCCGGCGCCACCTGCGGCCACCCCCCGTCGTGCGGTTCCGTCGGCGGCACGCCACCCGGCCCCGCGTCCGACGACTCCGGACCGCCGATCGCCTGCCCCTCGGGTGTCCGGCCGGTGCCGGCCGGCTCCGGCAACCCCTGGCGTACGCCCCTCGCCTCCTCCGGTGGCTCCCCGTGCCCTGGGTCGTGCGCCGCCCGCGGCCACCCCACGGCGCGGGCCCGGCAGGTCTCCGTCGGCGGTCCGCCCTCGCCGGCGGCCGGGGCCGCTGACGGGACGGTCTGTTCTCGTGCCTCGCTGCGCTCCTCCCCGTTCACCCCCACTCCCCCGTCCCCGCTCCCGCCGGCACCAGGTCCGCGCCTCGGGGAATGCCGGTGCGGAGTTCCAGGGCCAGGGCGACGTCCTGGGCCTCGGGACGGTCGCGGCCGGAGAGGTCGGCGACGGTCCAGGCGACGCGGAGGACCCGGTCCAGGCCGCGGGCCGTGAGAAGGCCGCGTTCGACGTCACGCTCCGCCGCGACGAGGGCGCCGGGTGCGGCCAGGAAGCGGGTGCGCAGTTCGTGGCCGGGGATCTCGCAGTTGACGCGCCAGGGCGTGCCGTCGAGCCGGGCGGCCGCCCTGGCCCGCGCCTCGCGCACCCGGTCGGCGACCACGGCGCTGGTCTCGCCGCGCCCGCCCGGCCCCATCAGGTCGGACCGGGTGACCGGCTCGACCTCGACCCGCAGGTCCACCCGGTCCAGGAGGGGCCCGGACAGCCGCGCCTGGTAGCGGCGGATCACCGACGAGGGGCAGTCGCAGCCCAGGCCCTGCTGCGTGTGCCGGCCGCAGGGGCACGGGTTGGCCGCCAGGATCATCAGGAACCTCGCGGGCAGCCGCACCACCCCGGCCGCCCGGGCGACGACCACGTGCCCCGACTCCAGCGACTGCCGCAGCGCGTCCAGCGCCTTGCCCGAGAACTCCGGTGCCTCGTCGAGAAACATGACCCCGCGATGGGCGAGCGACACCGCGCCCGGCCTCGGCAGCCCGTTGCCGCCGCCCACCAGCGCCTGCATCGTCGCCGAGTGGTGCGGGGCGCAGTACGGCGCGCGGCGCACCAGGGGCTCGCCCGGCGGCAGGATCCCCGCCACCGAGTGGACCGCCGTGACCTCCAGCGACTCCTGCCGGGTGAGCGGCGGCAGCACCGTCGGGAGCCGTTCGGCGAGCATCGTCTTGCCCGCGCCGGGCGGTCCGGACAGCAGCAGATGGTGTCCGCCGGCCGCGGAGACCTCGATGGCGGTGCGGGCGGCTCGCTGCCCCGCCACGTCCGCGAGGTCGGGCCCGTCCCCGGGGTCCGCGGACAGTCCCGTCCCGACCCCGGCCCCCGGCACCAGGAGCCCGGCGAGCATCGCGTCGGGCCGGCCCTGCTGCGCGGGCTCCTCGTCGGGGACGGGTTCGTCGGCGAGGACCGCGATGAGCTGGCGCAGGCTGCGCACGCCCAGTACGGAGACGCCGGGGACCAGCGCCGCCTCACCGGCGGTCTGCTCGGGCACGACGACGTGCTCGTACCCGGCCTCGGCCGCCGCGAGGACGGCCGGCAGGACGCCGCGCACCGGCCGCACCCGCCCGTCGAGGCCGAGTTCGCCGATGAGGACGAGGTCGGCGATGGCCCTCGGATCGATGCGCTCGGCCGCGCCGAGCACCGCCGCGGCGACGGCGAGATCGAACCCGCTCCCGGACTTCGGCACCGAGGCCGGGCTCAGTCCGACGGTCAGCTTCTTCTGCGGCCACTCCGCGCCGGAGTTGACGATCGCCGCGCGGACCCGGTCGCGGCTCTCGGTGAGGCTCTTGTCCGGCAGGCCGACCAGCGTGAACGCGGCGACCCCGGCCTCGAGGTCCGCCTGGACCTCGACGACGACGCCCTCGACCCCGACCAGCGCCACCGAGCAGGTGCGGGCGAATCCCATCACGCCACCCCCTTGGCGTGGGTGAGGTGCGGGGCTCCGCGGTGCGGCAGGACGACGCCGACCAGGTCGATCCGCAACCCGCCCGGCGGCGCTCCGCCGTGCCGGTACAGCCAGCAGTCCGCGAGCCGTTTGAGCCGGGCGGCCTTGCGGGCGGTGACCGCCGCCATGGGGTGCTCGTACGCCCCCTCCCTGCGGGTCTTCACCTCGCACAGGACGACCGTGTCGCCGTCCCGGGCGACGATGTCGATCTCTCCGGCGCGGCCGCAGCGCCAGTTGCGCGCGAGCACCGTCATCCCCGTCTCGACGAGCCGGCGGGCGGCCAGCTCCTCCCCGTACCGTCCGAGCGCCCCCGTGGCCTTGTTCATCGGAACCACCTCCGTCACCGACTGTGACGGACCGCGGCAGTGCGTGGGGGGCTCGGCGGGAGATCTGTGGACGAGCGGGCGGTTGTGGACAACTCCGTCACCCCGGCGGGTGAGGCGATCCCCGGCGCAACGCCCCGCTCAACCCCCGGCTCAGCTGCTCGGCAGCTCGAGGTCGCTCTTGTTGAGCTCCTCGATGTTCACGTCCTTGAACGTCAGCACACGCACCTGCTTGACGAAGCGCGCCGGCCGGTACATGTCCCAGACCCAGGCGTCGGCCATCGAGACCTCGAAGAACACCTCGCCCTGCACCGAGTGCACCTGCATCTCGTAGTCGTTGGTGAGGTAGAAGCGACGCTCGGTCTCGATGACGTATTTGAACAGCCCGACGACGTCGCGGTACTCCCGGTAGAGCTTCAGCTCCATCTCGGTCTCGTACTTCTCGAGGTCCTCGGCGCTCATGGCATGTTCCCCTTCAGCCGTGCGTGCCCCCATTGTGCGCCCGTCACGGGCACCCTCAGTCGTTTTCCGGAACGAGAACGACCGGCGCACTCGGGGGTCCCTCGTCGAGCAGCGTGCGCAGCAGCTCGGCGAGCTTTGTCGGGTACACCGTCTCACGCGCCGCCGACAGTTCGGCGGAAGTCCACCATCTCAGCCCCGTGACACTGCGCTGCTCCAGCTCCGTCAGTCCGCCGGGAGCGACGTCGGTCTGGCGGGTCCTCGCCAGGTAGTACCACTCGTCCTGGTACCAGAGCCGCCCGTCGAACGGGAACGAGCAGGTCCGCTCCCAGAGCACCGGGCCGAGTTCGGCGTCGGTCACCCCGGTCTCCTCGACCAGTTCGCGCAGCGCGGCCTGCTCCCGGGTCTCCTCGCCCTCCACCCCGCCGCCGGGCGTGAACCACCAGGTCCGCTCCGGGTCGTCGGGCTCGAAGCCGTGCATCAGCAGGATGCGGTCGTCCGGGTCGAGCAGCACCACCCGTGCCACCCGCCGCAGCTCCGGCTGCTCCGGGTCCGTCATGCCGCCACCGTCTCCTTCTCGCCCCGCGCCCCGTCCCCGCGCCGCCGTCCGGCCATCCGCGCCAGCGGCCCGTACGCGGCTCCGGCCAGGACCAGCGCCGCGCCGGCCACGACGGCCGTGACGATCCGGCGGACCGGGCCGGGCTCGGAGATCCCGCCGGGCAGGCCGGCGAACCCGGTCGGCCGGGCCAGTACGCCGTCCATCGGCCAGGCGATCGCGTCGACCCGCCCGGTCACCGCCGAGCGCGGCACCGAGCCCTGGCCGGCCTCCTGGAGGTGGACGCGGGAGTCCATCGAGTTGCGCCGCTCGTCGCCGAGCAGGAACAGCTTTCCTTCGGGCACCGTCACACTGAAGTCCTGCCCCACGGTGGCGTCCTTCGACCGCAGATAGGGCTCGTCGACCGGCTTCCCGTTCACCGTCAGCCGGCCGTCGGCGGCGCAGCAGGCGACCTTGTCGCCGCCGACGCCGACCACCCGCTTGAGCATGGGCATGTCGCCCCAGAGCGCCTCGCGGAAGACCACGACGTCGCCGCGCCTGACCTGGCTGCCGTCGATCCGCTGCGCGAGCACCCGGTCGCCGACCTCGACGGTCGGCGCCATGGAGTCGGTCGGCACCGTGTACGGCTGGTACACCAGCGCGCCCCAGACGAAGCCGCCGAGGAAGAGCAGGCAGCCGAGGCCCACCGCGATCCCGGACAGCACACTGCCGACGCGGCCCCCGCCGCGCTCCTGGGTCCGTACCGTTTCGCTCACCGCTGCCCCGCATCCGATCCGATGGTCCGCCGCATCTGGGGTCGGCACCTTAACTCGCCGGTAGGGGTACGAGAAAGGGCCCACCTCACGCACGGGACCCCGTACCGCGACCGGTACGGGGTCCCTGCACGCATCGCCCGGGCGGCTCAGGCCTCCGCGAGCTTCTTCCGGCGCCACAGCACCAGCGGCACCGCGCCGGCCAGTCCCGCCGCGCCCGGCGCGACGGCCAGGGCCTGGCTCAGGCCCGGCTGGTCGAAGGTGTCCGGAACGGGCAGCGTGGACCAGCGGGTGACGGGCCAGGCGACGACGATCGCGCGGCCGACGACGTCCTCGTTGGAGACGGTGCCGCCGCCGGGCAGCTCCTGGTGCCAGCGCGAGTCCATCGAGTTCTGCCGGTTGTCGCCCATGACCCAGATCCGGCCCTCGGGGACCTTGATCGGGCCGAACGGCTTGTCGCCGCAGGGCGTCGAGCCGGGCTTGATGTACGAGGTCTCGTCCAGCTCCTTGCCGTTCAGGATCACCTTGCCGCCCTCCTTGCACGACACGGTGTCCCCGCCGACCGCGATGACCCGCTTGATCAGGTCCTTCTCCTCGGCGGACGGCATCAGGCCGATGAAGCTCAGGAACTTCTGCAGCACGTTCGGGTCGGGGGTGGGCTCGCCCTCCAGCCAGCCGCCCGGGTCGTGGAAGACGACGACCTCGCCGCGCTCCGGCTCCGATCCGAACCAGGGGGTCAGCTTGTCGACGAGCACCCGGTCACCGCGCTTGAGCGTGTCCATCATCGACTCCGACGGAATCGAGAACGCCTGCACGAGGAAGGTCTTGATCAGCAGCGCGAGGAGCAGCGCGATGCCGATGAGCAGCGGCAGCTCCTTCCAGAAGGAGCGCTGCGGCCTCCGGCCGGGGTGGTCGTCCGCGGTCTCGTCGCGCCCCGCGCCGTCGTCGGCCGGAGGCTCGCCGGCGGCGCTCCCCGGTCCGTCGTCGGTCATGGCCGCGGGCGACTGGCCGAGCTGCTCAGGCCTCTTCTCGGGCTCGTCGTGTCCGGATCGTGCCCCGACGGCCAAATCCCCCACATCCACTCCTCAGTCCGTGCAATCGCCTGCCCCGGAACAGGGTCAGGCCCACCACTCCCATAACGAGCGGGAGTTCCGCAGGGGTCGGGAGCCAGGGCAATCCGTTCAGATTCCGCGAGGACACACTATGCGACACGCCGCTCGCCGACGTAGATCCCTGCTGTGTGTCCGGGACGGCGGCGAAGGTCTCGCGCTCTTCCAGGGTCCGCCAGTGCGACACGGGCCAGACGATGGAGAACGCGCGTCCGACCACCTGTTCTTCTGCGACCGTCCCCTGCCCGGGCTCGTCGAGGTGGAAACGCGAGTCGGCCGAGTCGGAGCGGTGATCGCCGAGGACGAAGATACGGCCGGCCGGCACCTTCACCTCGAACTTGATCTTCGAGGGCTCGTTGCCGGGGAACAGGTACGGCTCGTTCAGCGGGACGCCGTTGACGGTGATCCGGCCGTCCTTGCCGCAGCACTTCACGGTGTCGCCGCCGACGGCGACGACCCGCTTGATGAGGTCCTGCTCGTCGGCGGACGGCAGGAGCCCGATGAAGGTGAAGAACTGCTTCACCTGCTTGACGCCCACGGGGTCGTCGGCGGGCGGCGTGAGCTCCTGCTGGAGCCAGCCGCCGGGGTCCTTGAAGACCACGACGTCGCCGCGCCGGGGCTTGTTGCCGAACCACGGCGTCAGCTTGTCGACGAGCACCCGGTCCTGGACCTGGATCGTCTGCTCCATGGAGCCGGACGGGATGACGAACGCCTGCACCAGGAAGGTCTTCAGGACCAGGGCTATGAGGATCGCCACCGTGACCAGCAGCGGGATCTCCTTGGCGGCGGAGCGCTGCCGCCGCCGCTTGACCTTGCGCGCCAGCCTGCGCCGCTCGGCGCGGCCGGGCAGCGCCCGTCCGCCGTCGGTGGGCCGGGAGCCGGTGGGCAGCCGGGTGTCGGAGCGGTGGCCGGCCGCGCGCCGCCCGCGGTTACCCATGGCCGCCCGCCCCGGCGGGTACGGTCCCGGGCGCGGGCACCCGCGCGAAGGCGTCGGTGCCGGCCAGGGAGGTCCAGCGGGCGAAGGGCCAGCCGATCCAGTCCACCCGGCCGATCACCCGGTCGACGGGCACCATGCCGCCGCCCGGGGAGCCGAGGTGGTCGCGGGAGTCGCTGGAGCGGCTGCGGTGGTCGCCCATGACCCACAGGGTGCCGTCGGGGACGACGATGTCGAAGGGGACCTTGGAGGGGGCGTCGCCGAAGAACACGTACCGCTCCTCGACCTGTGTGCCGTTCACCCGGATCCGGCCCTCCTTGTCGCAGCAGACCACGCGGTCGCCGCCCACGCCCACCACCCGCTTCACGAAGTGGGTCTCGTCGGGCTCCGCGAGACCGAGGGCGGCGCCCGCCCCCTGCAGCAGCGCGGCCACCGGGTTCTCCTCGGCGGGTTCCCGTACGAAGGAGTCGGTGCCGTCGAAGACCAGTACGTCGCCGCGGCGCGGTTCGTCGCCGAAACGGTACGCCAGCTTGTTCACGAGGACCCGGTCGCCGATCTGCAGCGTGGGCTCCATGGAGCCGCTGGGGATCAGGAAGGGCTGCAGTACGAAGTGGCTCAGGAGCAGCAGGAAGAGCGTGCAGGCGATACCGGTCAGCCCGGCGCCCCGCCAGGAGAGCCGGCCGCGCGCCGGACCGGCCGCGGCGTCACCCTCCGGAACGCGCGCGGAGCGCGACCGCTCCTCCGGTGTGGAGGGGCGGTCGCGCTCCGTGTGCTGTGCTTCGGTGTCCATCGGGGCCAGAGCCTATCCGGCCGACCTGTGGACCCGAACGCGCGACGGTGAGCCGGTGGCTCAGTTGTCGCGCTTCTCCTTGATCTTGGCAGCCTTGCCGCGCAGCTCACGCAGGTAGTAGAGCTTGGCGCGACGGACGTCACCGCGGGAGACGAGCTCGATCTTCTCGAAGATCGGGGAGTTCACCGGGAAGGTGCGCTCGACGCCGACGGAGAAGGAGACCTTGCGGACCGTGAAGGTCTCGGAGACGCCCGAGCCCTGACGGCGGATGACGACACCCTTGAACTGCTGGATACGGGAGCGGTTGCCCTCGATGACGCGGACGTGCACGTTGATCGTGTCACCCGGGCGGAAGGCCGGGACGTCCGAGCGCAGGGAGGCGGCGTTCACACCGTCGAGAAGAGAAGCCATGTTCTTCGTCTGCTTTCTTCGCACGACGCCACAGGTCGCCGGGCGGGAGTTTCGAGGAGATTCGGGAGCCGTCCCGCTCGGCCGCGACGGTCCCCCTGTGGCAGGAGCGCGGTACGGGCGTACGACAGCGGCCTATTCTTCCACGGCCGGGGCCTTGCGCCAAAATCGGCCGCCGGGCTCGGGGGCCCAGCCCAGGATGGAGAGCAGTTCGCGGTCCTTCTTGTCGAACGCGGCGGGGTCGCAGCGCTCGATCAGGTCCGGCCGGTTCTCGACGGTGCGCCGGAACGCCTCGTCGCGCCGCCAGCGGGCGATCTTCCCGTGGTGGCCGCTGAGCAGCACGTCCGGGATGTCCCGGCCGCGCCACCGGGGCGGCTTGGTGTAGACGGGACCCTCCAGCAGGTTCGCCATGGCGCCCGGCGCGAAGGAGTCGTCGCGGTGGGACTCGGCGTTGCCGAGCACGCCGGGCAGCAGCCGGGCGACGGCCTCGGTGATCACCAGGACGGCCGCCTCGCCGCCGGCCAGCACGTAGTCGCCGATGGAGACCTCGTGGACCGGCATGCGGGTGGCGTACTCGTCCATGACCCGGCGGTCGATGCCCTCGTAGCGGGCCGGGGTGAAGATCAGCCAGGGGCGTTCGGAGAGCTCGACGGCGAGCTCCTGGGTGAACGGCCGGCCGCTGGGGGTGGGGACGACGAGCACGGGCTCGCGGGCGCCGGCCTCGTAGCCGTCGGCGAGGGCCTGGTCCAGGGCGTCGCCCCAGGGATCGGTCTTCATGACCATGCCGGGGCCGCCGCCGTACGGGGTGTCGTCGACGGTGTGGTGCCGGTCGTAGGTCCAGTTCCGCAGGTCGTGGACGTGGACGTCGAGCGGGCCGCGGGCACGGGCCTTGCCGACCAGCGAGACGTTCAGCGGTTCCAGGTACTCGGGGAAGATCGTGACGACGTCGAGCCTCATGCGCGGTCGCCCTCCGCGGCCTTCGCGTCCCCGGAGCCCGCAGCGGCCGCGTCGGAGTCCTCCGCGCCCTCGGCGTCGCGGGCGGACGCGATCTCCGCGCGGTCGTCGATCAGACCCGGCGGCGGGTCGATGACGGCCCGCTGCTCGTCCAGGTCGATGTCGGTGACGATCTCCTCCACGAACGGGATCATCAGCTCGCTGCCGTCGGGCCGCTCGACGATGAACAGGTCCTGCGAGGGCAGGTGGGAGATCTCGGAGATCCGGCCGATCTCGGTGCCGTCGGCGAGCACCACGTCCAGGTCGATCAGCTGGTGGTCGTAGTACTCGTCATCGTCCTCGGGCCGCTCGTCCGGGTCGATCTCGGCGATCAGCAGGGTGTTGCGCAGCGCCTCTGCGGCGTTGCGGTCCCGTACGCCCTCGAAGCGCAGCAGCAGCCTGCCGCTGTGCACCCGGCCGGTCTCGATGGTCAGCGGCCCGGTGGCGGACGGGTCGGTGAGCAGCACGGCGCCCGGTCCGAGCCGCAGCTCGGGCTCGTCCGTGCGCACCTCGACGGTGACCTCGCCCTTGATGCCGTGGGCGCGACCGATCCGCGCGACTACCAACTGCACTGGCTCAACTCTCCCCTTTTTGCGGCTGGACCTTGCCTCCCCCAGACTCCGTCCGGGGGCACCCCCACTCGCGGAGGTGGTACCTCGCCGTCCTGGTTGCTCAATTGTCGCTTGCGATCGTGGGTGAGAACGACAAAGGCCGGGGAGGCGATCAGCCCTCCCCGGCCCGTGCCGGTGTCAAACTTCAGCGGACCTGGTCCACGTCGACGAGGTCGACACGGATTCCACGGCCGCCGATGGCGCCCACGACGGTACGCAGCGCACGCGCGGTGCGGCCGTTGCGGCCGATCACCTTGCCGAGGTCGTCGGGGTGGACCCGGACCTCGAGGACGCGGCCGCGGCGCAGGTTGCGCGAGGCGACCTGCACGTCGTCGGGGTTGTCGACGATGCCCTTCACGAGGTGCTCGAGAGCCTCCTCGAGCATGATCAGGCCTCGGTCGACTCGGTGGACGCGGCCTCGGCCTCGTCCGCCTTCTTGTCGGCCTTCTTCGCCTTCGGGGTGATGGCCTCACCCTTGGCGTCGTCGCCCTCGAGGGTCTTGGCGAACGCGTCGAAGGAGGCGCGCTTGTCCTCCTTCGTCGCCGGCTGCAGCAGCGGCGCCGGGGCCGGCAGGCCCTTGTGCTTCTGCCAGTCGCCGGTGAGCTTCAGGATCGCGAGAACCGGCTCGGTCGGCTGGGCGCCGACGGACAGCCAGTACTGCGCGCGCTCCGAGTCGACCTC
Organism: Streptomyces solicamelliae; assembly: GCF_045348655.1. Lineage (NCBI taxonomy): Bacteria > Bacillati > Actinomycetota > Actinomycetes > Kitasatosporales > Streptomycetaceae > Streptomyces > Streptomyces solicamelliae. The sequence continues at coordinate 5,195,288 of NZ_CP160404.1, read as the reverse complement.
GATACGCGACGGGTTGTACGTCGGGTGGTACAGACCGATCTCCTCGATGGCCCGGCCGTCACGGCGGGTGCGGGAGTCGGCGACGACGATGCGGTAGTGGGGCTGGCGAATCTTGCCGAGACGCTTCAGCTTGATCTTGACTGCCACGGGAGTGGTGTCTCCTGGTGTTGACGTGGTTGGGCACATGAGATGCCACGTGGGGTTGCGGTACTCGGGTGCCCGATGGACGCGTCAGCCGGAGGAGAGAGGGGTCCTGTGCGACTGTCGAGTACAGCTAGCCATTGTGCCATACGCGCAAGCCGCGGGACGCCCCGGCCCCCGGGGGCCGTCCCGCCCGGCTCATCTCGCCGCGCCCACCGTCTCCGGGATGCGGAACGGCTTGCCGCAGCCTCCGCACACGATCGGCGCCTGCGCGAGGACCGACGGCACCACGCGCACGTTGCGCCCGCAGTCGCAGACCGCCTTCACGCGCACGCCGCCGCCGGACGAGCCGTGCCGGGCGGCGGGCCCGCGGAAGGAGCGCTTGGTGTCGGCGGCGGTCGCGACGGTGTGCGCCTTGAGGGCGCGCTGGAGTCTCTCCATCGTCGGCCGGTAGCGCCGCTTCGCGTCGGGGGTGAGCGTGACCAGGGAGAAGCCGCTGCTGGCATGCGGCTCCTCGGGATGGTCCAGGCCCATCTCCTCGGCGATCGCGAGGAAGCGTCGGTTGTGGTAGCGGCCGGCGCGTGAGGTGTCGCGGACACCCCGGGCGGCGGCGATGCCGTGGACTGCCTCGTGGAGCAGTCGCTCGAAGGAGAGCTCGGCGCCGCAGGCGGACGACGACTCTCCGATCAGGGACTCGGGCGCGGCAAGGTCCGGCAGCTCGGGGTGGTGCCGCTGAATGTCGGCCCACGCCTGTGCCAGCTCTGCGGCGAGAACAGGTGGTGTCGTGCTCACGTCGCGTACAACGAGCCGGAACGCCCCCGGGTTCCATTCCGGGGCATCCCAAATAATTTGCACGTACCCGTCAGTTGCCGTTGATGCGTCCCGACGAGGGCGGGTGCGCCGATCTGCGGAGAAGCCGCACAGCTCGCATCAAGCCGGTACGTAGTGGCGCGTACGCCCCGGCGCGTGGGCGGCGGGTGCGCGCGGGTGACCCGGCGTGTCGCAGTGACCCTAGCGGCTCGACCGGAGGCGTGGAGCACCACCCCCGCCCGGACGCAAGGCGGCGCGACCACTGGACGCGGGGACGGATGGGGAGTTCCCTGACATACGGGGGGTGTGTGCGCCTCGCGCACACAGGAACACGCACGGACACGGGGGACACGCACGTTCGTCACGCACGCCCGGCCATGACATGGACCTTCGCCGATTGGGGCCCCTTCCATGACACCTACCCTCGTCCGGCACGACCCGGTCCGGGACTGGGTCGAGATCCAGGAACGGATGCTCGCCCCGCTGTACGAGGCGGTCTACGAGCGCCTCGCCGTGGGTCCCGGCACCCGGCTGCTCGGCCTGGACTGCGGCGCCGGGCTCGCGCTGCTCATGGCGGCGGCCCGCGGCGCCCGCGTGGCCGGCGCGGACCGGGACGCCGCCCGCCTGGCGCACGCCCGGCGGAGACTGGCGGGCCACGGCGCGGCCCTGGACGAGGACCGGCCGGCCCCTGGCCCGTACGACGTCGTGACGGCGTTCCACCGCGCACCGGCCGGCTTCGCCCTCGACCACGCGGTACGCGGCGCGGCCGTGGTGCTCGCGGGCTGGGGGCCGCGGGAGCGGTGCGCCTCGGCGGCGGTGCTGGCGGAGGCGGGCGCGGAGTGGACCGGCGCGGCGCACGACGACCTGCCCGCGCGGGCGGCCCGTGCGGGCCTGCGCCCGGAGGGCTCGGGCCGGGTGGCCTGCCCGTTCGGCTACGCGGATCCGGACAGTGCGGTCCGCGGCCTGCTGTCGACGGGCGCCCTCGACGCGGCCGCGGCGGCGACCGACCCCGCGCGCGTCGAGAAGGAACTGACCGAGGCCCTCCACCCGTACGTGCGCCGCGACGGCACGGTGTGGATGCCGAACGTCTTCACGTACGTGATCGCCCGCGTGCCCTAGGGCCTGTCCGGCGGTCCGGCCGTGATCCGCCGGACAGGCCCTAGGGGTGGTCCGGGCCGATCACGCCCGTGCCCGGACGGGGACGGGCCGCCGGGCCCCGAGGACGTACGGGCCACCTCACGACCTCGGGGACGGGCCGCCGGGCCCCGAGGACGTACGGGCCACCTCACGACCCCCGTCGCCGGGCTCGCCGCGGCCGCGTCCTCCCCCGCGGTCCTACTCCTCCTTCGCCAGGCGCGGGATGCCCGCCGCCCGGTACGCCGCCGCCTCCTCCAGCGTCTCGTACTCGAGCAGCGCCTGGGCCAGGGCGTCGAGCTTGTCGCGGTTCTCGCGGAGCTGGCGGAGGGCGCTCTCGTAGCACTCGTCGACGATCCGCCGCATCTCGCTGTCCACCGTGTCCAGCGTCCCCGGCGCGGCCGACAGGCCGTACGCCTGCTGGGCGTCGCCCGGGATCGCCGTCAGCCGGCCCACCCGTTCGCTCATGCCCCAGCGCCCGACCATCCCGCGGGCGATGTTGGTGACCTGCTCCAGGTCGCTCTCCGCGCCCGTCGTGATCACGCCGAAGACCAACTGCTCGGCGGCCATCCCGCCGAGCGCGCCGATGATCCGGCCGCGCAGGTACTCCTCGGTGTACGCGTACTTGTCGCCCTCGGGCGTCGACAGTGTGACGCCGAGCGCCCGGCCACGCGGCACGATGGTGACCTTGCGGACCGGGTCGGCCCCGGGCTGGAGCATGCCGAGCAGCGCATGGCCGCTCTCGTGGTACGCGGTCCGGCGGCGTTCCTCGGGCGGGATCACCAGCGGCCGCTCCGCACCGAGCTGCACCTTCTCCAGCGCGTCCGACAGGTCCGACTGCGTGACCGCCTCCTGCCGTCGCTTGACCGCGAGCAGCGCGGCCTCGTTCGCCAGGTTGGCCAGCTCCGCGCCCGTCATGCCGGGCGTCGTACGGGCGACCTGCCCCAGGTCGACGCCCTGCGCCAGCGGGATCTGCCGGGTGTGGATCCTGAGGATCGCCTCGCGCCCGGTCAGGTCCGGCGAATGGACGTGCACCACCCGGTCGAAACGGCCGGGCCGGGTCAGCGCCGGGTCAAGGACGTCCGCGCGGTTGGTCGCCGCGAGCACGATCACGCCCTCCGAGCCGGTGAAGCCGTCCATCTCGGTGAGGATCTGGTTGAGCGTCTGCTCCCGCTCGTCGTGCCCGCCCATGCCCGCGCCGGCCCCGCGGGCCCGGCCGATGGTGTCGATCTCGTCGATGAAGATGATCGCGGGGGCCACCTTCCGCGCCTCCGCGAACAGCTCCCGCACCCGGGACGCGCCGACGCCCACGATCATCTCGATGAACTCGGACGCGGACGCGGAGAAGAACGGCACCCCCGCCTCCCCCGCCACCGCCCGCGCCAGCAGCGTCTTGCCGGTGCCCGGCGGCCCGGCGGCCCGGCGAGCAGCACACCGCGCGGCATCTTGGCGCCCATGGCGCGGTACGCGGCCGGGTTCTTCAGGAAGTCGACGACGTCGTTGAGCTCGCCCTCGACCTCGTCGATGCCGGCCACGTCCTCGAACGTGGTCCGTTTGCCGCCCTCCAGCTCCACCGGTTTCGGCGGGGCCTTGCGGCCGAGCATGCCGCCCGCGCCGCCCATGCCCGTACTCATCCGGCGGGCGATGAACACCCACAGCAGGACGAGCAGCACCATCGGGGCGAGTGAGATCAGCAGGTTGGCGAGGAAGCTGCGCTCCTGGACGACCGGCTCGGCGGTGACCGTGACGCCCTTCTGGGTCAGCGAGTTCCACAGCTCGTCGTCGGCGAAGGCCGGCCGCTGGGTGACGAACTTGGTGTAGTCGCCCTTGTCGCCGTTGGGCAGCGGCTGCTTGTTCTTCAGCTCGCCCTGGATCGCGTCGCCCTTGGAGTAGATCTTGGTGACGTTGCCCGCCGTGACCTGCTTGCTGAACTCCGTGTACGAGATCGTCGGCTCGTCGCCGCGGTTGAAGAACGACAGGACGAGGTTGGCGATCAGGTACACGACCAGCGCCATCAGGATCAGTCCGCCCCAGCCGCCGGGCATCTTCCTCCGGGCCGGCGGGGGCGGCGGGGCCCCCTCGGAGCGCCACGGCTGGTCGGTGCGGTCGCGCGGGGGTACGGAATTGGCCACGGGCTCATTATTCGAGAGCCCGGCAATCAGGGCATTCCGGGCGAAGCACGGGCGTGAAGGAGGCCCGGGGGCACAGCTCCCGGGCCTCCTTCACACGTACGGGCTACCGCAGGTCAGCCCATGAACTTCTTGAACTCGTCCGGCAGCTCGAAGTCCTGACCGCCCTGGCCGGCCGCCGGCAGCCCGAACGCTCCGCCCGCCTGGGCCTGGTCGCGGCGCTCCTGAGCTGCCTGCTCCTCGGCCTTCCGCTTCATCGGGTTGCCGCTCTTGCGCTTGCCCTTGGCCTGCTTCTGCTGCTTCTTCTGACGGCCGGGGCCGCCGCCCATGCCCGGGATCCCCGGCATGCCGGGCATGCCGCCGCCCTGGGCCATGCGGGACATCATCTTGCGGGCCTCGAAGAACCGCTCGACCAGGCCCTTCACCGCGCTGACCTCGACGCCCGAACCACGGGCGATGCGGGCGCGGCGCGAGCCGTTGATGATCGTCGGGTCCTGGCGCTCGCCCGGGGTCATCGACTTGATGATCGCGGCGGTGCGGTCGACGTCGCGCTCGTCGATGTTGTTGATCTGCTCCTTCATCTGCGCCATGCCGGGCAGCATGCCGAGGAGCTTCGAGATGGAGCCCATCTTGCGGACCTGCTCCATCTGGGCGAGGAAGTCGTCCAGCGTGAAGTCCTGGCCCTTCTTCGAGGCCAGCTTCGAGGCGACCTTGGCGGCCTCCTCCTGGCTGAAGGTCTGCTCGGCCTTCTCGATGAGGGACAGGATGTCGCCCATGCCGAGGATGCGGGACGCCATGCGGTCCGGGTGGAACGCGTCGAAGTCGTCCAGCTTCTCGCCGTTGGAGGCGAACATGATCTGCTTGCCGGTGACGTGCGCGATGGAGAGCGCGGCACCACCGCGGGCGTCGCCGTCGAGCTTCGACAGCACGACGCCGTCGAAGCCGACGCCGTCACGGAAGTCCTCGGCGGTGTTGACCGCGTCCTGACCGATCATGGCGTCGACGACGAAGAGCACCTCGTCGGGGGACGTGACGTCGCGGATGTCCGCGGCCTGCTGCATCATCTCGGCGTCGATGCCGAGGCGGCCGGCGGTGTCGACGATGACGACGTCGAACAGCTTGGTGCGCGCGTACTCGATCGAGTCCTTGGCCACCTGGACCGGGTCGCCGACCCCGTTGCCCGGCTGCGGACCGTAGAACCCGACGCCCGCGCGCTCGGCGACGACGCCGAGCTGGGTGACGGCGTTGGGACGCTGGAGGTCACAGGCCACGAGCAGCGGGGTGTGCCCCTGGGCCTTCAGCCAGAGACCGAGCTTTCCGGCGAGCGTGGTCTTACCGGCACCCTGGAGACCGGCGAGCATGATCACGGTCGGGCCGGCCTTGGCGAACCGCAGACGGCGCGTCTCGCCGCCCAGGATCGTGATCAGCTCGTCGTTGACGATCTTGATGAACTGCTGGCTGGGGTTCAGCGCCTTGGAGACGTCGGCCCCGAGGGCGCGGGTCTTGACCTGCTTGATGAACTCCCGGACGACCGGAAGAGCGACGTCCGCCTCGAGGAGGGCGATGCGAATCTCCCGGGCCGCGCCGTCGATGTCGGCTTCGGTGAGGCGGCCTTTGCCCCGGAGGGTCTTGAAGGTATTCGCCAAGCGGTCGGAGAGAGTATCGAACACGGCGCTCGTCGGTCCTTGGGGTCGGGGGCGGAGAATCGCCCTCCAGGGTATCCGGCCCCGCCAAGGATTCGTCCCCGCCCACCGGATCGGGTGAGCGGGGACACATCCCCGCGGGTGCGGGAGGCACGTCCGCGAAGCCGTCGGCCGGGGTCACGCGCGCAGTGCGGACTCCAGGGCCATGGCCACCTCGCTCGCGTCCTCCGGGGCGAGCGCGGCGCCGGAGACGTCCGTGACGTAGAAGGCGTCCACCGCGTTCGCCCCCAGCGTCGACACGTGCGCGCTCCTGACCCGGACCGCCGCGCCCTCCAGCGCGCGCCCGATCCTGTGCAGCAGGCCGGGGGCGTCCTGGGCGCGGACCTCGATGACCGTGGCGTGGCGGGACGCGGCCGGGGCCACGGTGACGCGCGGGGGCGGGGCCTGCAGCCCGCGGCGCCGGGGGTACGCCGCCTCGCGCTCCGCGAGGCGGGCGGGGATGTCCAGGGAGCCGTCGAGCGCGCGGATCAGGTCGGCGCGCAGGCGCGCGGCCTGCGGCAGGGAGCCGTACTCGGCGGCCACCCGCCAGCTCAGCAGCAGGACGGCCGTGCCGGTGCCGCCGAGCTCCTCCGGGAGTTCCACCGCGCTCAGGTCCGCGGCACGGACGGTCAGCCGGTGCAGGGCGAGGACGCCGGCCGCCGCGGGCAGGACGCCCGGTTGGTCCGGGACGGCGATGAGGAGTTCCACGCCTAGCGGCTCCGGCTCGTCGGACTCCTCCCCCGCCTGCTCGGTACGCAGCGTCAGGGTCGGCTCCCCCGTGCGCAGGGCCTCGATGGCGAGACGTTCCTGCTCGGCGCCGGGCGCGGCCGGCTCGGGCTCCGCGACGGGCTCCCCCGCCAGGACCGCGCCGACCCGCTTCACCAGGTCGGCGACCAGCGAGGCGCGCCAGGAGGACCAGGCGGCGGGCCCGGTGGCGAGGGCGTCGGCCTCGGTGAGGGCGTGCAGGAGTTCCAGCGTGCCCACGCTGCCGACCGCGTCCGCGACGGACCTGACCGTCGCCGGGTCGTCGAGGTCGCGCCGGGTGGCGGTCTCGACGAGCAGCAGGTGGTGGCGTACGGCGGTGGCGATGACGGCGACGTCGGCGCGGTCGAAGCCGATCCGGGCGGCGAGGTCACGGGCGATGGTCTCGCCGGCGACGGAGTGGTCGCCGGGCCAGCCCTTGCCGATGTCGTGCAGCAGGGCGGCGACGAGCAGCAGGTCGGGGCGGCCGACGCGGCGGGTGAGGGAGGAGGCGCGTACGGCGGTCTCGACGAGGTGCCGGTCGACGGTCCAGGTGTGGACGGGGTTGCGCTGGGGCCGACAGCGGACGCGTTCCCAGTCCGGCAGCAGGCGGGTGATCAGGCCCTCGGCCTCCAGCGCCTCCCAGACGGGCACGGTGGCCTCGCCCGCGCCGAGCAGGGTGACGAGCTCCTCGCGGGCCTCGGCGGGCCAGGGCACCGGCAGCGGCTTGGCCGCGGCGGCGAGCCGGCGCACGGCGTGCAGCGAGACCGGCAGCCCGGACTGGGCCGCGGCGGCGGCCGCGCGCAGCGGCAGGACGGGGTCGCGCTCGGGTTTGGCGGTGAGCGCGAGAACGGCCTCGCCGTCCATCTCGACGACGCCCTCGGCGAGCGGGGTGCGCGGTACGGGCGGTTTGCCGCCGCCTCGGCCGAGGAGGCCGCGCAGCCGGGGCCGGGCGGAGCGGGCCCGCAGGACGCGGCCCACCTCGCGCCAGGTGACGTCGGACGCGTACGAGACGAGGCGCGCGGCCTCGTACACCTCGCGGAGCAGGGTGTCGGCGTCGAGCAGGCCGAGCTCCCCGGCGACGGCGTCCTGTTCCTGCAGGGCGAGCCGGTCGGTGGATCGGCCGGTGGCGAGGTGGAGGGCGTCGCGGGCGTCGAGGAGCCGGCGGCGGGCCCCTTCGAGGCCCTCGCGCGGGGCGTCGGCGACCCAGGAGGCGGCGACGGCGCGCAGGGCGGTGGCGTCGCGCAGACCGCCGCGGGCCTCCTTGAGGTCGGGTTCGAGGAGGTACTGGAGCTCGCCCGCCCGCTCGGCGCGCTCGCGGCAGAGCGCGTCGAGCTCGGGGAGCCGCTTGGGGGCCTGGTTGCGCCAGTCTGCGAGGACAGCGGTGCGCAGCCCGGCGGTGAGGGCGTGGTCGCCGGCGAGGGGCCGCGCGTCGAGGAGGCCGAGCTGGACCTTGAGGTCCTCGCCGGCGGTCTTCCGGGCCTCGGCGGGGGTGCGGACGGAGTGGTCCAGGTCCAGGCCGAGGTCCCAGACCGGGTACCAGATCCGGTCGGCGAGCGCGGAGACCGCGGCGGGGTCGGCGCTGCCGTCGTGCAGGAGCAGCAGGTCGAGGTCGCTGCGCGGGGAGAGTTCGCCGCGTCCGTAGCCGCCGACGGCGACGAGGGCCGTGCCGCGCGGCGGTGCGGCCGCGGCGAAGAGCGCCGCCAGCCAGTCGTCGGTGATCCGGGCCAGGGCGGCACGGCGCGGCGGCCCGGACCGCTCCTTCTCGGTGAGAAGGCGCAGCCGGGCCGCCGCGTAGCCACCGGGTCCCGAGTCTTCCGTTTCCTTGCTCGTCTCGACGCTCGTCACCCTGCGGCTCCTTATGTCGGTGCGTTACAGCGCGTCGGGGCCGCGCTCGCCGGTGCGGACCCGTACGGCGGTGTCGACGGGCACGCTCCAGACCTTGCCGTCTCCGATCTTGCCGGTACGGGCGGCCTTGACGACGACCTCGATGAGCTGTTCGGCGTCCTCGTCCTCGACCAGGACCTCGATGCGGATCTTGGGGACGAGGTCGACCGTGTACTCGGCACCGCGGTAGACCTCGGTGTGGCCGCGCTGGCGGCCGTAGCCGCTGGCCTCGGTGACGGTGAGGCCGTGGACGCCGAAGGCCTGCAGGGCCTCCTTGATCTCGTCCAGCCGGTGCGGCTTCACGACTGCGGTGATGAGCTTCATGCATCCACCTTCTTGTTCTGCGGGGCGGCGGGGGCGGGCGCGGCGGAGGTGCTGCGCGAGGACGCGCCGCCGCCGGCTCCGCTGAAGTCGTACGCGGTCTCGGCGTGCTCGACCTGGTCGATGCCGGAGACCTCGTCGTCCTCGCTGACCCGCATGCCCATCGTCTTGTCGATGATCAGCGCGAGGATCGCGGAGGCGATCAGAGAGTAGGCGAGGACGGCGAAGACGCCGATGGCCTGCTTGACGAGCTGGTCGACGCCGCCGCCGTAGAAGAGGCCCTTGGCGTCGGACTGGACGCCGCCGGTGGCGAAGAAGCCGACGAGCAGGGAGCCGACGATGCCGCCGACGAGGTGGACGCCGACGACGTCGAGGGAGTCGTCGTAGCCGAACTTGTACTTGAGGCCGACGGCCATGGCGCAGAGCAGACCGGCGATGGCGCCGATGGCGATCGCGCCGAGCGGGGAGCAGGAACCGCCGGACGGGGTGATGGCGACGAGGCCGGCGACCGCGCCGGAGGCGGCGCCGAGGGTGGTGAAGGCGCCGTGCCGGACCTTCTCGTAGAAGAGCCAGGCGAGCATGGCGGCGGCGGTGGCGACCTGGGTGTTGACGAACATGACCGCGCCGACGCCGTCGTCGTTGCCGAGCCACGAGCCGGCGTTGAAGCCGAACCAGCCGAACCACAGCAGGCCGGCGCCGAGCATGACCAGCGGGAGGCTGTGCGGGCGCATCGGGTCCTTCTTGAAGCCGACGCGCTTGCCGATGACCAGGATCACGCCGAGCGCCGCGGCGCCCGCGTTGATGTGCACGGCGGTGCCGCCGGCGAAGTCGATGACGCCCATCTCGAAGAGCCAGCCGCCGGCGCCCCAGACCCAGTGGGCGACGGGGAAGTAGACGACGGTGACCCACAGGGCGATGAACAGGGCCCAGGCGGTGAACTTGACGCGGTCCGCGAGGGCGCCGCTGATCAGGGCCGGGGTGATGATCGCGAACATCAGCTGGAAGACGGCGAAGACGTACACCGGGATGGTGTAGCCGTCCCAGAGCTCGGTGACGCCGATGTCGCTGAACCCGGCGTACTCGGTGGACCAGCCGACGACGGAGCCGATGTCCGTGCCGAAGGCGATGCTGAAGCCGTAGAGCACCCACAGGATCGTGACGATCCCGAGGCTGATGAAGCTCATCATCAGCATGTTGAGGGTGGACTTGACGCGGACCATGCCTCCGTAGAAGAAGGCGAGCGCCGGGGTCATCAGCATGACCAGGGCGGAGCAGATGAGCATGAACCCGGTGTTGGCGGCAGAGAGCTCGGGGGCTTCTGCGGCCAGGGTCGTGATGGCTGGTGCCATCGGCGTCTCCTCGTCGTCGGTACGGCCTGTGCGGGGCGTTGGCCGGGAGCGGCTCGGCCAATGAGGGGTGGCCGGTTATGCGCCAGAGATTCGCGCAGCGCCGTTTCACGTGATGCCGCTCGATGTTTCGCGGCAGTGACGAAGGGAGGGGGCGTGTTACGCGCCTGTGAACGTGCGGGTCACGGGGATGTAACGGCGGTACTCTCCCGGGACCTCCCCGGGGCCGGTCCCCGGTGTTCTCCGGGCCGTGGCCGTACACACAACCGGCCGCGCCGGGACCCTGTGACCTGGCGGCGGGGGAGCCGAGTCGGGCAGTGAGGGTCGTACGGCGCGGCCGGAGCCTGCGGTGCCCCTGGTACGGGGAGGGTCAGACCGCCTCGGCGGTCTCGGGGAGGAGCTGGGTGAGCCGGTCGGTGAGCCGGGCGACCTCGGGGACGTCGCCGAAGTCGCGGGCCGCGGTGTCGACGGTCTTGCGGAGCCGGGTGTTGACCCGCTCGGAGCGGACGCTCTTGGCGACCTTCAGGGCCTGCTCGGCGAGGGCGACGGACTGCTCGGGCTCGCGCTTGAGCAGGTGCACGGTCGCCATGCCGACGAGGTTGAGCGCGTACGACCGCTGGTGGACGGAGTCCTTGGCGAAGAGGTCGACGGCCCGCTGCATGACGGGTTCGGCGAGCGAGGCGTACGTCGGGGAGCGGCCGGCGACGTAGGCGAGGTCGCGGTAGGAGTGCGAGTTCTCGCCGTTGAGCTCGGCCTCGGAGAAGAAGCGGATCCAGTCGGGCTCGGGCTCGCCGTCGAGGCCGATGTCGGCGAAGGTGTCCTCGGCCATCCGGACGGCGCGCTTGCACTTGCTGGGCTGGCCCATGTTGGCGTAGGCGCGGGCCTCCATCGCATACAGCATGGACTGGGTGCGCGCGGTGGCGCAGTCGCGGCTGCCGTACTGGGCGAGGTGGATGAGCTCCAGGGCGTCGTCGGGCCGGCCGAGGTGGATCATCTGGCGGCTCATGGAGGAGAGGATGTACGAGCCGAGGGGCTTGTCGCCGGCCTCCTTGGCGGCGTGCAGGGCGAGGACGAAGTACTTCTGGGCGGTGGGCTGGAGGCCCACGTCGTAGCTCATCCACCCGGCGAGTTCGGCGAGTTCGGCCGCGCAGCGGAACAGGCGGCGGGCGGTGTCGGACGGCTGGGGCTCCTGGAGGAGGTCGGTGACCTCGTGGAGCTGGCCGACGACGGCCTTGCGGCGCAGTCCGCCGCCGCACTGGGCGTCCCACTGGCGGAACATCACGGTGGTGGACTCGAGCAGATCGAGCTCGGGCTGGGAGAGCCGATGGCGGCCCGCGGGGGCCGGTTCGGCGGGGCCGGAGTCGGCCGTCGGGGTGGGTACCAGCCAGCGCTGCATCGGCTCGATGAGGCCGGGTCCCGCGGCGAGGGCGAGGGAGCTGCCGAGGAAGCCTCGCCGGGCGAGCATCAGGTCGCTGCGGGAGAACTCGGAGAGCAGCGAGACCGTCTGGGGCCCGGCCCACGGGAGGTCGACGCCGGACACGGAGGGCGACTGGTGCGCGGCGCGCAGCCCGAGGTCCTCGACGGCGACGACGGCGCCGAAGCGCTCCGAGAACAGCTCGGACAGGATCCGCGGGATCGGCTCGCGCGGCTGCTCGCCGTCGAGCCAGCGCCGGACCCGCGAGGTGTCGGTGCTGATGTGGTGCGCGCCCATCTGGCGTGCCCTGCGGTTCACCTGACGCGCCAGCTCGCCCTTCGACCAGCCGCTGCGCACGAACCACGAACTCAGCTGCTCGTTGGGGCGCTTGCCGGCAGCTGTACCGTCTGCGCCGTTGCCGCTCACTGGAACGCCCCCATCCACCTTCATGCCCTTGGTGCCCTTGTCACGCGAACTCTCCTCAGGATGCCGTGAATTGTGGCCTCCGTGTGCCGTTCGTGCCCCTTCGAACAGGAAACCGGGTTGCCTCCGGCATACCCACGAGTGCGGGAAAACCGTCTACTCGTGTACTGAAAGTAATCCTACGATCACCCCCTCGGCCATGGCGATTCAAGAAACGCCACCATTCGCCACCCCTACGGATGAACTCGCCGGGCGCGGAACGCGATTCACTTGACATGCGACGATCCGGGGTCGATGCACGGGGGTGTACGGCGGCGCGCGCCACACCTCGCACCACCCCTCCCGTTTCCGCACGCCAGCTCACCCAGACGAGTCCGGGCCCGGGCGCGACGGAGCGTCACGGAGGCACTCCGGCTCGTAACCACCGGCGAGTTCGACCCGTTGGAGGGGGCATGGGCTTCACGATCGGCGGCATTCGTGAGTTGCGGTCCGGCTCGCGGCGGCGCGGCCGTACGACTGAGGGCACAGCGGTGGCGGAGTACACCGGACTGTGGGGCTGGGACGTGGTCCCGGGGGCGCGGGCCGCGTCCGGCAGGTGCTCCTGCGGCGATCCGGCCTGTCCGGCGCCCGGGGCGCATCCGCTGCGGTACGCGGCAGCGGTTCCGGCGGGCGCGGGCCTGGGCGACGCGACCAAGGCATGGGCGGAGTACCCGGGGGCGGCGCTGCTGCTGCCGGTGGGCCGGGCCTTCGACGTGATCGAGGTGGCGGAGGCGGCGGGCCGGCGGGCGCTGGTGCGGCTCGAACGGATGGGGCTGCCGCTGGGGCCGGTGTGCGTGACGCCGACCGGCCGGGCGCAGTTCTTCGTCGCGCCGGGCGCCGCGGAGGAGCTGCCGCGGCTGCTGTACCGGATGGGCTGGGACGACGCGGACCTGGACCTGCACTGCCTGGGCCCGGGGGCGCACATCACCGCCCCGCCGTCGGACCTCGGCGGTCTCGGCCCGGTGCGCTGGCTGCGGCCCCCGGCCCTGGACACGGCGGGCACGCCGCCGCAGGCCCGGCTCCTCGTGGGCACGCTGGCGTACATCTGCCACCGCAGCCACGCATAGGACAGCCCTCGTTCGGAACGCACGACACGACGAAGGGCCCCGCGGAAACAGCGGGGCCCTTCGTCGCACCTCTCGTCCTGAACGTTCCCTCAGACGCCGTCAGTCGCCGATCAGGGCGTCGACGAAGGCGCCGGGCTCGAAGGGGGCCAGGTCGTCCGGGCCCTCGCCCAGGCCGACCAGCTTGACCGGGACGCCCAGCTCGCGCTGGACGGCGACGACGATGCCGCCCTTGGCGGTGCCGTCGAGCTTGGTGAGCACGATGCCGGTGATGTCCACGACCTCGGCGAAGACCCGGGCCTGGATCAGACCGTTCTGGCCGGTGGTGGCGTCGAGGACGAGCAGCACCTCGTCGAGCGGGCCGTGCTTCTCCACGACACGCTTGACCTTGCCGAGCTCGTCCATCAGACCGGTCTTGGTGTGCAGCCGGCCGGCGGTGTCGATGAGGACGACGTCGGCCTTCTCGGCGATGCCCTCCTTGACCGCGTCGTACGCGATCGACGCCGGGTCGCCGCCCTCGGGACCGCGCACGGTACGGGCTCCGACGCGCTCGCCCCAGGTCTGGAGCTGGTCGGCGGCCGCGGCACGGAAGGTGTCGGCGGCGCCGAGGACGACGGACTTGCCGTCGGCGACCAGGACACGGGCCAGCTTGCCGGTGGTGGTGGTCTTGCCGGTGCCGTTGACGCCGACGACCATGACGACGCCCGGGACGTCCTCGGGGCTCTCGGTCTTCACCGCGCGGTCGAAGTCGCCGAGCAGGGCGACCAGCTCCTCACGGAGCAGTCCGCGGAGCTCCTCCGGGGTGCGGGTGCCGAGGACCTTGACGCGCTCGCGCAGCCGGTCGACCAGTTCCTGGGTGGGGGCGACGCCGACGTCGGCGGTGAGGAGGGTCTCCTCGATCTCCTCCCACGTGTCCTCGTCGAGGTGCTCGCGGGAGAGCAGGGTGAGCAGCCCCTTGCCCAGCGAGTTCTGCGAGCGGGCGAGCCGGGCACGGAGCCGGACCAGCCGGCCGGCGGTCGGCTCGGGCACCTCGACGGCGATCGGGGCCTCGGCCTCGGCCTCGGCCTCGGCCTCGGCCTCCGCTTCCGCCTCGGCGGTAGGGAGATCGACCTCCTCGATGGTGCGGCGTGGTTCTTCCCGCGGCGCCTCCGCCTCCTCGCCGACCTGCGGTTCGGCGGGCGGGGCAGTGAGGGTCGGCGGGGTGGGCGGCGCCTCGGTCGGCGGCAGCTGCTTCTTCTTGCGACCGCTGATCACGAGCCCGCTGGTCACGGCGACCGCGACGACCAGAGCGATGACTACAGCAAGGATGAGTTCCATAACGCCTCCAGTATGGCGTGACCGGATCCGACCGCCGCCGTTCTCCCATGGGGCGCTGCCCTGCGGGCCGGGCTGGTCCGCCGTTCGGCGGCATGCCGGCGGGAAGCCCGGTGGGCGGAGTCACAACCCGTCCGGTATCGGATCGGTTGCGGTGCGCGACCGATGCGCACCCGTTTGAATCTGACGTCGCGTCAGCTAGAGTCCCCCCGCCGTCGGACACCCACCGCGGAGGGGGACCTCATGCCGTTCACCGTCGTCCGGTTCAATCTCGTCGACCCGCACGCCACCCCCGAATCGCTCGCCGCCCGCTACCGCGCCGCCCTGGACATGGCCGCGTACGCGGACGGGCACGGCGTCGACACCGTGCAGACGGAGGAGCACCACGGGGCCGAGAACAACTGGCTCCCCTCCCCCTTCGCCTTCGCCGCCGGCGTCTTCGGGGCCACGCGGAAGATCGCGGTCACCGTCTCCGCGATCATCGGCCCGCTGCACGACCCGCTGCGGCTCGCCGAGGAGATCGCCGTCCTGGACCTGATGAGCCGGGGCCGCCTGGTCACCGTCGCGGGCATCGGCTACCGGCCGGAGGAGTACGAGGCGCTCGGCGTCGACTGGGGGCGGCGCGGCAAGCTGCAGGACCTGCTCCTGGAGACGCTGCTGCAGGCCTGGACCGGCGAGCCGTTCACGTACCGGGGGCGTACCGTGCGGGTCACACCGCGCCCGTACACCCGGCCGCACCCGATGCTGCTGGTCGGCGGCTCCTCGCAGGCCGCGGCGCGGCGGGCGGCCCGGCTCGGGCTGCCGTTCTTCCCGAGCGCGCACCTGCCGGAGCTGGAGACGTACTACACGGAGCAGTGCGCGCGGTACGGGACCGAGGGCTGGATGATGATGCCGGGCGAGGAGACCCCGCTGCTGCACCTGTCGGAGGACCCGGACCGGACGTGGGCCGAGTACGGGGAGCACTTCCTGCACGAGGCGCGGACGTACGCCTCCTGGCAGTCGAAGGACATCCGCAGCGCCGTGCGGTCGACCGCCTCGACCGTGGCGGAGCTGCGGGCGGAGGGCGTGTACCGGATCGTGACGCCGGACGAGTGCGTGGAGCTGGGGCGGCGCCTGGACAGCCTGGTCCTCCATCCGCTGTGCGGCGGGATGCCGGTCGACGAGGGCTGGCGGAGTCTGCGGCTGCTCTGCGAGAGGGCACTGCCCCGGCTCGGGGCGTCGGGCCTCGAACCGGGGCAGTGAAGGGGAGAGGGGCAGCGGGGTCTCAGCCCATCTCCTCCAACGCCTTGCCCTTCGTCTCCTTGACGTACCGCAGCACGAAGGGGATCGAGAGCACGGCGAAGACCGTGTAGATGACGTAGGTGCCGGAGAGGTTCCAGTCCGCGAGGGACGGGAAGCTGGCGGTGATGGCCCAGTTCGCGATCCACTGCGCGGAGGCGGCGACGCCGAGGGCGGCGGCGCGGATCCTGTTGGGGAACATCTCGCCGAGGAAGACCCAGACCACCACGCCCCAGGAGAGGGCGAAGAAGAGCACGAAGACATGGGCGGCGACGAGGGCCACGACTCCCTGGGTGGTGGGCAGCTTGCCGTCGACGAGGTCGGCGGAGAAGGCCCAGGCCTCGAAGGCGAGCGCGATCGCCATGCCGGCGGAGCCGACGAGGGCGAGCGGCCGGCGGCCGACCCGGTCGACCAGGACCATCGCGATCACGGTGCCGATGATGTTGATGATCGACGTGGTGAAGGAGTAGAGGAACGAGCCCTCGGGGTCGATGCCGACGGACTGCCAGAGCGTCGCGGAGTAGTAGAAGGCGACGTTGATGCCGACGAGCTGCTGGAAGACCGACAGGCCGATGCCGACCCAGACGATGGGCAGCAGCCGGTAGCGGCTGCCGGCGACCAGCAGGTCCTTGAAGGTGGACTTGTGCTCGCTGCGCATGGCCAGCTCGATCTCGGCGACGCGGTGGTCGAGGTCGACGCTGTGGCCCTCCACCTCGGCGAGCACCTCCTTGGCCCGGGCGATCTTCCCTACGGAGATCAGGAAGCGCGGGGACTCGGGGATGGCGAAGGAGAGCAGGCCGTACAGCATCGCGGGCACGACCATGACGCCGAGCATCCACTGCCAGGCCTCCAGGCCGCCGATCTCGCCGCGCTGGTCGCCGTCGGCGAGCTGCAGGATGCCGTAGTTGACGAGCTGGGAGATCGCGATGCCGGTGACGATGGCGGCCTGCTGGAAGGAGCCGAGCCGGCCGCGGTAGGCGGCGGGGGCGACCTCGGCGATGTACGCGGGGCCGATCACCGAGGCCATGCCGATGGCGAAGCCGCCGATGATCCGCCACATCGCGAGGTCCCACAGCGCGAAGGGCAGCGCGGAGCCGACGGCGCTGACGGTGAACAGCACGGCGGCGATCTGCATGCAGCGGATGCGGCCGATGCGGTCGGCGATCCGGCCGGCGGTGGCGGCGCCGAAGGCACAGCCGATCAGCGCGATGGCGATGACCTGGGCGAGGGTGCCGGAGCCGATGTCGTACCGGTCGCGGATCGCCTCGACGGCGCCGTTGATGACGGAGCTGTCGTACCCGAAGAGGAAGCCGCCCATCGCCGCGGAGGCGGTGATGAAGATGACGTGACCGAGGTGGTCCGGATGGGCCGCTCGGCCCTCGGAGGGCGGCGGCGTGGGCGCCTTCGCTGCGCTGGTCACATGGACTCCTGGGGGCCCGGGCGGCGTCGCCGGGGGTGGGGGGCGTGCCTTCCAGTGGCGCACAACTTGAAGCGGCCCACCACTTGAAGGCAAAAGCAACGCGACAGAGACTATGCCTTCAAGTTTCGAAGTCAACACCGGGGTATGAGTCTCGGTGAGGGAACCCGGCATGAAAAGATCTTCAACTCTTGAACCAAAGTCGCAGAGGGAGTGACTTGCTCAGCGCAACCGCTGACTGATCACCTTCGAGACGCCGTCGCCCTGCATGGACACGCCGTACAGCGCGTCCGCCACCTCCATCGTCCGCTTCTGGTGCGTGATCACGATCAGCTGCGAGGACTCCTGGAGCTCCTGCATGATCCGGATCAGCCGCTGGAGGTTGGTGTCGTCCAGCGCCGCCTCGACCTCGTCCATCACGTAGAACGGGCTGGGCCGGGCCTTGAAGATGGAGACCAGCAGGGCCACGGCCGTCAGCGAGCGCTCGCCGCCGGAGAGCAGCGACAGCCGCTTGACCTTCTTGCCCGGCGGGCGTGCCTCCACGTCGACACCCGTGGTGAGCATGTTGTCGGGGTCGGTCAGGATCAGCCGGCCCTCGCCACCGGGGAACAGCCGGGAGAAGACCCCCTCGAACTCGCGGGCGGTGTCCCGGTACGCCTCGGTGAAGACCTGCTCGACGCGCTCGTCGACCTCCTTCACGACCTGGAGCAGGTCGGTCCGGGTCTTCTTCAGGTCCTCGAGCTGTTCGGAGAGGAACTTGTGGCGTTCCTCCAGCGCCGCGAACTCCTCCAGGGCCAGCGGGTTCACCTTTCCGAGCTGCTGGTACGCCCGTTCGGCGGCCTTGAGCCGCTTCTCCTGCTCGGCGCGGGCGAAGGGCCGCGGCTGGTTGCGCGGATGCTCGGGATCCTCGGGCAGCTCCTCGCCCTCGGCGGGCGGGGACGGCGGTACGGGCTGGTCGGGGCCGTACTCGGCGACCAGGCCGGCCGGCTCGACGCCGAACTCCTCCAGCGCCTTGGCCTCCAGCTGCTCGATCCGCAGCCGCTTCTCCGCGCCGAGGACCTCGCCCCGGTGGACGGAGTCGGTGAGCTTGTCCAGCTCGGCCTTCAGGTCGCGGCCCCCGGCGCGGGCCTGCGCCAGGCCCTGCTCGCGGGCGGCCTTGGCGGCCTCGGCGAGGGCGCGCTCCTGTTCGGCGCGGACCACGGAGACCTCGACGTGGGCGAGCAGCGTGCGGGCGCCGGCGGCGACGGCCGCCGCGACCTCGGCCTCGTGCCGGAGCCGGGCGCGGCGCTGGGCGGCGCGGGCGCGGGCCTCGCGTTCGGCGCGGGCGCCACGGTCGAGGGAGTCGGCCCGGCCGGCCAGGCCCTTGACCCGCTCCTCGTGGGTGCGGACCTGGAGCCGGGCCTCCATCTCGGTCTGGCGGGCGTTGGCGCCGTCGGCGGCGAGCCGGTCCCGCACGAAGGTGTCGGGCTCCTCCTCGGCCGGGGCCTCCTCCGCGACGAGCAGCCGCTCGGTCAGTTCCTCGGCGTCGATCAGCGCCTTGTCCAGGGCCTCCTGGGCGCGGGCGGCCGCCGCGGCGGCCCGCTCGGCCTCGCCGACGGCCCCGCGCGCCTGGCCGGCGAGCCGGCCGAGCCGCTGGGCGACCGCGGACTTCTCCCGGTCGGCGGCGCGGCGCCGCTCTGCCAGCTCCTCGACCAGCACGGCAGCGGCCCGACGGTGGTCGGCCGCGGCCTCCTGCGCCTCGGCCAGCTCCGTACAGCGCACGGCCAGCTCGTCCAGTTCGGCCGCGGCCTCGTCCACGGACGCCTGCACTTCGAGCAGGCTGGGCGCCCCGGCGGAGCCGCCCTGTGCGAAGTGCGCCCCGAGCAGGTCCCCTTCGGCGGTGACCGCGGTCAGCCGGGGGTGTGCGTAGACGATCTCCTCGGCCTCTTCGAGGGACCCGACGACCACGATCCCGTCGAGCAACCGCCTTACGGAGCCGAGGAGTTCGGCGGGCCCCTGGACGTACTGGGACACGGGCACGAGCCCGTCGGCAGCGGCACCCGCCGGCCACTCCGCCCCCGTCACCAGGAGCGCAGCACGCCCCGCGTCCTGCTTGCGCAGCAGGCGCAGGGCCTCGGCGGCGGCCCGCGGGTCGGCCACGGCGACCGCGTCGGCGGCGGCGCCGAGGGCGGCGGCGACCGGGACCTCGAAGCCGGGGTTGACCGTCAGCAGTTCGGCGGCGGGGCCGAGCAGGCCGGTCAGGGTGTCGCGGGCGGCGAGCAGCGCGCCGGTGCCGTCCTTGCGGCGCAGGCCGAGGGCGAGGGCCTCGTGGCGGGCCTGGGTCGCGGCCCGGCGGCGCTCGGCGGCGGTGGTCGCCTCGCGGGCGGCGCTCAGCGCAGCCTCCGCGTCGGCCAGTGCGGCCCGCGCCGTCTCGTGCCGCTCCCCCAGTTCGGAGTCGTCCGCGTCGAGCCCGTCGACCTCGGCCTTGAGCTGCTCGTACTCCTCCTGGGCCGCGGCCGCGCGCTCGGCGGCCTCGTCCCGGGCGGCGGCCAGCCGGTCGATCTCGGCCTGCGCGGACGCGGCGCGCGAGCGGGCGGCGTTGGCCTGCCCGTGGAGCCGGGCGAGACCCTCGCGGCGGTCGGCGATGGCCCGGGCGGCGTCCTTGAGCCGGCGTTCCTCGACGGCGAGTTCGCGCTCCAGTTCGGCGCGGTGGGCGACGGTGTCCTCCAGGGCCCGCTCGGCCGCCTCCAGGGCGGCCTCCAGTTCCGCCTCCTGCTCGCGGATCCGGGCGGCCTCGCGCTCCATGTCCTCGGGGTCGCGGCCGCGGCGTTCCTCGGCGGGCTGCGCGGTGGCGCTCTTCACGCGGGCGTCGGCGAGGGAGACGGTGCCGCGCACCCGCTCGGCGAGCTGGGAGAGCTCGTACCAGGTCTGCTGGGCGCGCTGGAGCCGCGGAGCGAGCCGCCGTACCTCGTCCTCCAGCTCGGCCTCGCGGGTCTGCGCCGCCTTCAGCTCCGCCTCGACGCTCTCCTTGCGCGCGAGCAGCGCGGCCTCGTCGGCGACCTCGGCGCTCAGCGCCTGGCGCAGCCGTACGAGGTCGTCGGCGAGCAGCCGCAGCCGGGCGTCGCGCAGGTCGGCCTGGATGACGGCGGCGCGGCGGGCGACCGCGGCCTGCCGGCCGAGCGGCTTGAGCTGGCGGCGCAGTTCGTCGGTGAGGTCCTGGACGCGGGCGAGGTTGGCCTGCATCGCGTCGAGCTTCCGCAGCGCCTTCTCCTTGCGCTTGCGGTGCTTGAGGACGCCGGCCGCCTCCTCGATGAAGGCGCGCCGCCCCGTGGGGTCGGCGTGGAGCACGGAGTCGAGCTGGCCCTGGCCGACGATGACGTGCATCTCGCGGCCGATGCCGGAGTCGGAGAGCAGGTCCTGGATGTCGAGCAGCCGGCAGGTGTCGCCGTTGATCTGGTACTCGCTGCTGCCGCCCCGGAACATGATCCGGGTGATGGTGACCTCGGCGTAGTCGATGGGCAGCGCGCCGTCGGAGTTGTCGATCGTCAGCGAGACCTCGGCGCGGCCGAGCGGCGGCCGGCCAGTCGTGCCGGCGAAGATGACGTCCTCCATCTTCCCGCCGCGCAGCGACTTGGCGCCCTGCTCGCCCATGACCCAGGACAGCGCGTCCACCACGTTGGACTTGCCGGAGCCGTTCGGCCCGACGACACACGTGATGCCGGGCTCGAACCTCAGCGTGGTGGCCGAGGCGAACGACTTGAACCCGCGGAGGGTCAGGGCCTTGAGGTGCACGCCTGCGGACTCTACCGGCCCGCCCGTCGCCCACCACCACGCTTCCGATGAGGCACTGTCGCGCCGCCCCTTCCGTTTCGCGTTTCACCCATGAACGTGCAGGGCAGATCAGTCGGTAAGCCTGGGCGAACGCCCGGTGAACCGGGGGTGCGGGGGGTCACGGACGACGGCGGGC
The DNA here is from genome assembly GCF_045348655.1 of Streptomyces solicamelliae. Lineage (NCBI taxonomy): Bacteria > Bacillati > Actinomycetota > Actinomycetes > Kitasatosporales > Streptomycetaceae > Streptomyces > Streptomyces solicamelliae. Next base: position 5,174,202 of record NZ_CP160404.1, on the reverse strand, counting down.
AAGAAAGAAGGGACGCCAAGGCGTCCCTTGCATATCTAGCGTTGCAGATAGCGTGAGTGTTTCTCACCTGCGCCCGGTGAGGGGCAGCTGGTACGTCAGGTGAGCGCAGGCTCCGCCTTGGGTACGTCGATGTCGAGCTGAGCGGCGGCAGCGTTGAGCGCGTCGTTCTCGGACTGGATCCGAACGAGCTCGGACTCGAGGTCTTGGACGCGCTGCTGGAGCCGTCGCATCTCGGCGAGGAGTCGCGGGTCGGAGCCGCCGACGTAACCGAGAAGCGCCTTTGCCATGATGGATGGTCCTCCACACTGAGTGACCGACCGAAGCGGTGTGGGTCGTGAGGGATTCGCACCCGCGGTGCTCGGCAGTACTTCTTGTCGTGCCGGTTCTTACTGCCAAACAGCTAAGGTGCGCGGGGCTTCAAGAGTCTCACCAAAAAGTTTGACGGTCAACACGATCACACCCCGTATCGGCGGACGACCGGGGGGCAGCGGCCGCATGCCCATGCGGCGGCGCCTCGCAACTCGGTGCCCGGGGGGCGTGGAGATCATCCTTCCTCGCCCGGCGCGGCCTGACAAGTGCTTCTCGGCAATCACCAGGCCGTTTCCGTCCCAGAGGGGTGCACGGCACCGGCGCACGGGGAGGCGCACGATTCCGCCCGATGGCCTTGCGGGACCGCCGGGCGGAGTACGCGCGGCAAGATCATCAACGCTCGACGAAGCCTTCGTAGCCGCCGCGCGGTGTGCCCCAGATCTCAGTGACGCCGTCGACGCGACCGGGCGTGTCGCCGGAGCGGAGCCAGTCGAGGAGACGGTGGCAATTCTCACTCGGACCCTCGGCCACGACCTGCACCCGGCCGTCGTCGAGGTTCAGGGCGAAGCCCACGAGGTCTCCGATCTCCAGAGCGTTTGCCCTGGTGAACCATCGGAAGCCCACTCCCTGTACTCGGCCGCGCACCCAGGCGGTGAGCCGTACTTGTTCGTTCATGGCTGCACGCTAACCGGCCAATTGCACACGGAGCACTCCACCCCCGGCCGTCTTCGCGTACAGTCCCGACCCAATGGACTCACCCTTTCGGGCGTGTCGAATTGACAGTCGCACACGAAGCGATCACGAGTCGGTCAGGAAGAGGAAGGCGGAGCACATGGGACGCCATCGACGGAAGCGCGGGAGCAAGCCCGTGCGCACCGGGCTGCTCGGCGTCTCCGCCGCGATGGCCGTCGGCGCGGTCGCGGTCGCGTCGGGCCTGCTGCCCGGCGGCGGTGACACGTACGAGGTCGGCGGGGCCGACAAGGCCGCGCAGGCACAGGAGCGGAAGATCGCGGAGCTGGTGACCCAGCAGGGCGGCGCGAGCGCCACCCCGTCGCAGTCCGCCCCGGCGGCGCCGCGTACCCCCGCGCAGTCCGCGGCCCCGAAGGCCGAGCCGACCCCGACGAAGACGGCCACGCCGAAGCCGAAGCCGAAGCCCACCAAGGCGTCGACGGCCCCGAAGCCGGCGAAGACGAAGACGAAGACCGAGACCCCGGAGCCGAGGAAGACCACGGAGCCGAGGAAGCCGACGAAGCGCGTCACCGTCCCGGCGCAGACCGCCCGCGACGTGGCCGCCGAGGCCGAGGTCCTGCGCCTGGTGAACGCCGAGCGCGCCAAGGTCGGCTGCCAGGCGGTCTCCCCGAGCCCGTCGCTCGGCCGGCTGGCCGGCGCGTTCAGCGCCGACATGGCGAACCGCGCCTTCTTCGACCACACCGACCCGGACGGCGACACCCCCTGGGACCGCGCCGACCAGGCCGGCGTCACCGGCCTCGGCGGCGAGAACATCGCCCGCGGCCAGGCGGACGCCGCCGCGGTCATGACCGCCTGGATGAACAGCGACGGCCACCGCGCCAACATTCTGAACTGCGACTACACCCGCCTCGGCGTCGGCGTCCACTACGCCGCCGGCGGCCCCTGGTGGACCCAGGACTTCGCCTACTGACCCGACGCACAGCGCTCACTCCTGGTGAGCGCTGTGCGCGCGTAAGCTGAAGGTCATGACCGAGAGCCTTGCCTTCGACGTGTTCGCGCGCGGGTGTGCCTCGCGCGAGACGCTGGAGCACGCGACCGGGCGGTGGGGCACTCTCACGCTGGCCGCGCTGTACGCGGGGTCGTTCCGGTTCAACGAGTTGCGTCGCCGGGTCGACGGGGTCAGCGAGAAGATGCTGGCGCAGACGCTGCACGCCCTGGAGCGGGACGGGCTGGTGCACCGGGAGGCGCAGCCGGTGAATCCGCCGCGGGTGGACTACCGGCTGACCCCGCTCGGCGAGTCCGTCGCCGCGCGGCTCGTGGAGCTGATCGCCCTCGTCGAGGGGCGGATGCCCGAGGTGCTGGCCGCCCGCGAGCAGTACGACGCGCGCTAGGGCCGGTCCGGCGGATCAGGGTCGCCCGCCGGCCACGCTCCGCCGGACAGCCCCTAGGGGCGCGGCGGGCGCTGGCAGCGGGGGCAGAAGTAGCTGGAGCGGTTCATCCAGGGCCGGCGCCGCATGGGCGTACCGCACCTGCGGCAGGGTTCGTCCTCGCGTCCGTACGCGTCGAGCGACCGGTCGAAGTAGCCGGACTCGCCGTTCACGTTCACATACAGGCTGTCGAAACTGGTGCCGCCCGCGGCCAGCGCCGCGTTCATCACATCCCGCACATGACCGAGGAGCTCCGCCGAGCGGGGCCGCGTCATCGTCGCCGTCGGCCGCTCGTAGTGCAGCTTCGACCGCCACAGCGCCTCGTCCGCGTAGATGTTGCCGACCCCGCTGATCAGCGACTGGTCGAGCAGCGCCCGCTTGATCGTCGTACGCCGCTGCCGCAGCGCGCTCTGGAACCCCGCGTCGTCGAACGCCGGGTCCAGCGGGTCGCGGGCGATGTGCGCGATGACGTCCGGCAGCCCGTCCGGCGTGTTGTCGTGCAGCGACAGCCCGCCGAAGGTCCGCTGGTCGACGAACCGCAGCTCGGTCCCCCGCGCGTCGTCGAACCGGACCCTGATCCGCAGGTGCTTCTCGTCGGGAGCCTCGTGCGGCTGCACCAGCAGCTGACCGCTCATGCCCAGATGCCCCAGCACGGACGCGTCCGCGTCCGCCAGCGGAATCCACAGGTACTTGCCCCGGCGCATCGCCGTCCCGAACCGGTGCCCGGCCAGCCGCGCCGCGAAGTCCGCGCCGCCCGCCGGATGCCGGCGCACCGCGCGCGGGTGCAGGACCTCGACCTCGGCGACCGTCCGTCCGGCGACCCAGCGTTCGAGCCCTCGGCGCACGACCTCGACCTCGGGCAACTCGGGCACGGGACAACTCCTCACATCGGATGACGGCAGCCTATCGCCGCCCGGAAACGACTCCGCCCGCCCCTCGAAAGGGGCGGGCGGGGTGGTTCGAAGGATCAGGCCGAGGGAAGTCCGGCGGGCTTCGGCGCCCCGCCGTCCTGCTCCGGCCCGGCGGACTCGGCCGCGGCCTTCGCCGCCGCCTCCCGCTCGGTCGCGGCGGCCTTGATGGCCGTCCAGGCCGACTCGGCAGCCTGCTGCTCCGCTTCCTTCTTGCTGCGGCCGGTGCCGGTGCCGTACGAGACACCACCGACGCGGGCGGCAGCAGTGAAGGTCTTCTCGTGGTCCGGACCCTCCTCGCTGACGAGGTACTCCGGAACGCCGAGACCCTCGGAGGCGGTGAGTTCCTGGAGGCTGGTCTTCCAGTCCAGGCCGGCGCCGAGGTTCGAGGACTTCTCGATCAGCGGGTCGAAGAGCCGGTGCACCAGCTCGGACGCCGCGTCGAGGCCCTGGTCGAGATAGACCGCGCCGATCACCGCTTCGAGGGTGTCGGCAAGGATGGACGCCTTGTCCCGGCCCCCGGTGCCCTCTTCGCCCCGGCCGAGCCGGATGAAGGAGCCCAGGTCGAGGCCGCGACCGACCTCCGCCAGCGCACGCGAATTGACCACCGCGGCCCGCAGCTTGGCCAGCTGGCCCTCGGGCAGGTCGGGGTGGGTGCGGTACAGCGTGTCCGTGACCACCAGGCCGAGCACGGAGTCCCCGAGGAACTCGAGACGCTCGTTGGTGGGCAGACCGCCGTTCTCGTACGCGTACGAGCGGTGCGTCAGCGCACGCACCAGAAGGGCGGACTCGAGGTGATACCCGAGCCGCCCTTCCAGAAGCGTGTGGGACGAGGCGTTGTCCGTCTTGTCGGACTCAGACATCGTGCCTCTCACCAGCCACTCAGACCGAGAGGACCTGGCGCTTGTTGTAGGTGCCGCAGCTCGGGCACGCGATGTGCTGCTGCTTCGGCTCCTGGCAACGCTCACACGAAACCAGGGTGGGGACCGCAGCCTTCCACTGCGACCGGCGGTGGCGCGTGTTGCTGCGCGACATCTTCCGCTTCGGAACAGCCACGGCTACTTCTCCTGCTTCTCGTCGACGCCAGCTTCGGCGCCGCTCATGTTGTCCTTCTCATCGGTTCCCAGCGAACCGGCGAGTCCCTGCAGTGCCGCCCAACGCATGTCGACGGCGTCGTGGTGGTGGCCCGGGTTCTCGTTCAGGTTGATTCCGCATTCGGAACACAGACCTTCACAGTCCTCCCGGCACACCGGCTGCATCGGCAGTGCGAGCACCACCGCATCGCGCAGCACGGGTTCGAGGTCGAACATGCCGTCCTCGAGAGGAATCATGTCCTCGTCGTCCTCGGCTTCGTCGTCCGCGGCCTTGGAACGGCCCCGGTCGTCGGAGTCGGGGTACGAGAACATCTCCTGGAAGTCCACGTCGAGGTCGAGCTCGACGGGCTCCAGACACCTTACGCACTCGCCCTCGGCCGATGCACGGGCGGTGCCTGTGACGAGCACCCCTTCCATGACCGACTCCAGGCGGAGCTCCAGCTCGACGGGCGTGCCCTGCGGCACCCCGACGACCCCTTCGACCCCGAGGTCGCGAGGCGCCTCGACCGTCCGCGAGAGCCGCTGCAGGGCACCAGGACGCCGCCCCAGCTCGTGTGTGTCGAACACGAGGGGGTTGCGGTGGTCGAGGCGCGTGCTCAGGGCTCTTCCTGCTTTCGGTTCGTGAGGGGCTGCCGGACTTGGGCAGCACGGATCGCGGACATGCGCGCGACCGAACAGCCAGGATACTGGACGCTTCGCCCAGCTCCCAATCCGGGCTCACTGCCCCTGTTCGTACCGCCTCAGCTGCTCCAGGTCGATCATGCTCGTGTCGAAGAAGCTGGTCTCGTCCAGCGCGGCGGCCTGCTGCGGCTGCTGCTGGTAGTACTCAGGCTGCGCGTCGTAGGGCGCGGCGTAAGCCGCTCCGGCGGAGCCGTCACTCGCGACGGAGTACGGATCGGCGACCTGCTGCTGGTACCCGTACGGGTCCTGCTCATAGAGCTGCGCGGCGTAAGCCGCTCCGGTGGAGCCGTTGCTTGCACCGGGATACTGCGGCTGCTGCTGGTAGCCGTACGGATCGGCCTGCGCGGGGATCTGCGCAGCAGGCTGCTGCTGGGGCTGCTGGGCCTCCGGCGCCGGGTCGGCCAGCTGCGCGAGCTGCGACAGATAGTCCGCGTCGCTCGTGTGCACCGGGTTCCCGGCCGCGTCCTGCAGGGCGATGTGCTCGCCCAGCGCGTCGGTGGCGATCCGCCCGTGCAGCTTCTGCCGGCCCCGGCCGACGGCCTCCAGGGTCTTGCTGAGCACCGCCTCGAACGCGGCCAGCTTGGCGTCCACGTAGTCGTCGGCGCGCTGGACCAGCGTCTGCGGGTCGGAGCTGTACTCGGGGGCGTCCTCGTCGGCGTACCCGTGCTCGTCGAGGCCCGGGCCCCGGCCGAGCAGCTTCTCGCGGCCGCGGTCCACCGACCCGATGGTCTTGTTGAGCACGACCTCGAAGTTGGCCAGCTTGGAGTCGACGTAGTCGTCGGCCTCGGTACGGATCTCCTCCGCCTCCCGGCGGGCCTCGGTGAGGATCCGGTCGGCCTCGTCCTGGGAGTGCCGGGCGACCTGGGTGCCGGAGACCAGCGAGCCGCGCTCGGCGTGCGCGGCCTCGATGATGCGCTCGGCCTCCTGACGGGCCCGCTCGACCATCTGCGCGCTGTCGCCGATGACCTCCTGGGCCTGCGCCAGGGAGTTCGGCAGGGCCTCCCGCACCTCTTCGAGCATGGCGAGCAGTTCGGCGCGGTTGACCACGCAGGACGCCGACATGGGCATGGAGCGGGCGCTTTGGACCGCCGAGACGATCTCGTCGAGCTTCTTCTGCACGTCCACCTGGTGCTCGCCATTCTCTACAGCCGGTTGGAGACGGACGGGACGACTGTATGCGCAGTCGTCGCCGCTCCGACACCGGGTGACGGACTGTCAGCGTCCGTGGCGCAAGGTCACTCCTGGGCGCGCCGCTCGGCGAGCCGTTCGGTGAGCCGGGGAAGCACCGTCGGCGGCACCAGATGGGCGACGTCGCCACCCCACGCCGCGACCTCCTTGACCAGCGAGGAGGACAGGAAGCTGTAGGTGGGATTGGTGGGCACGAACAGCGTCTCCACGCCGGTCAGCCCGTTGTTCATCTGAGCCATCTGCAACTCGTAGTCGAAGTCGCTGACGGCCCGGAGCCCCTTGACGATGGCGGGGATGTCCCGCTGCTTGCAGAAGTCGACGAGCAGTCCGTGGAAGGCCTCCACCCGGACGTTGCCGAAGTCCGCGGTGACCTCGCGGATCAGCTCGATCCGCTCGTCGACCGTGAACAGTCCCTTCTTGGACTGGTTGATCATCACGGCCACGTACACCTCGTCATACAGCTTGGAGGCTCGGGCGATGATGTCGAGATGTCCGTTGGTGATGGGGTCGAATGACCCCGGACAGACGGCGCGGCGCAACTTGGGTCCCTCGCTCTCCGGTCCGGTCATGGCGCGTCTTCGCACGTGACGGCGGCGCGACCGTACCAAAACGTTCCCTCGCCGTAACGACGGGACCGCAGCGGCTCGAAGCCGGCCGGCCACACGAACTCACCGCCCCTGGTGCTGCGCTCCACGGTGACGAGAGCATCCTCGGTGAGCCAGCCCCCCGAGCGCAGTGTGAGCAGAATCTCGCGAAGATCGTCGTCCGACACCGCGTACGGCGGGTCGAGGAACACGATGTCGTACGCCTCTCCCGGCGCCCCGCCCACGACCTGCTCGGCCTTCCCGGCCCGCACGTCGGCCCCGGGCAGCCCCAGCGCCCGTACGTTCTCCCGCACGGTCCGCACGGCCCGCTGATCGGCCTCCACCAGCAGCGCGTGTGCGGCGCCCCGCGACAGGGCCTCGAGCCCCACCGCCCCGGACCCGGCGTACAGATCGGCGACCCGCACCCCGTCCAGGGTCCCCAGGAAGGCCTCCCAGGTGGAGAACAGGCCCTCGCGCGCCCGGTCGGAGGTGGGGCGGGTGCCGTTGCCCGGAGGCACGGCAAGGCGGCGTCCGCCGGCGGCGCCGGCGATCACGCGGGTCATCTGGGGGTCCTGTCCTTCGCGGCGGTCTGTGCCTCCACGATAGGACGAGGTCACCCCTTGTCGAGGTACTCCTCCCGCTCCTCGTCCAGCAGCGCGCCCAGCGCGACCCGCAGCTCGGGGTGCCGCTCGAGCTCCGGATCCGCCTCCACGACGGCCGTGGCCTCCTCCCGAGCGGCGACGATCACGTCCTCGTCGTCGATCACGGCGAGCATCCGCAGACTGCTCCGCACCCCGGACTGCGCCTGCCCGAGCACATCGCCCTCGCGCCGCTGCTCCAGATCGATCCGGGACAACTCGAACCCGTCCAACGTGGAAGCCACCGCGTTCAACCGCTGCCGAGCAGCACTGGCCTCAGGCATCTCACTCACCAGCAGACACAGACCGGCCGCAGACCCACGCCCCACCCGCCCCCGAAGCTGATGCAGCTGCGACACTCCGAACCGATCCGCATCCATGATCACCATCGCGGTGGCATTGGGCACGTTCACCCCCACCTCGATCACCGTCGTCGCCACCAGCACATCGACATCCCCCGCCGCGAAACGCCGCATCACGGCGTCCTTGTCATCGGGATGCATCCGCCCGTGCAGCACCTCGACACGGAGCCCGGCGAGCGGCCCTCCGGAAAGCTGCTCGGCGACCTCCAGGACGGCGAGCGGCGGCCGCTTCTCGGCCTCGTCCTCGGCGGACTTCTTCTTCGGCTCCTCCTCGTCACCGATCCGGGGACAGACCACGTACGCCTGGTGACCGTTCTCCACTTCCTCGCGCACGCGCTCCCAGGCCCGCGCGAGGAAATGCGGCTTGTCGGCAGCCGGCACCACGTGACTGGCAATGGGGGACCGCCCAGCGGGCAACTGATCAAGAACAGACGTCTCAAGATCACCGAAGACGGTCATGGCAACGGTCCGCGGAATGGGCGTAGCCGTCATCACCAACAGATGCGGCGGCTGCTTCCCCTTCCCCCGAAGCGCATCCCGCTGCTCCACACCGAACCGATGCTGCTCATCGACCACAACCAGCCCCAGGTCGTGGAACTGCACCTTGTCCTCGATGAGCGCATGGGTCCCGATGACGATCCCGGCCTCACCGGTCACGAGATCCAACAGGGCCTGCCGCCGAGCAGCAGCCCCCATGGACCCGGTCAGAAGCACGACCTTCGTGGCATGCTCCGCTCCCCCGAGCATCCCGCCCTCCGCCAGCTCACCCATCATCTCGGTGACCGACCGGTGGTGTTGCTGCGCCAGCACCTCGGTAGGCGCCAGCATCGCGGCCTGCCCCCCGGCATCCACCACACCGAGCATGGCCCTCAGCGCGACCATCGTCTTCCCGCTGCCGACCTCCCCCTGAAGCAGCCGATGCATCGGATGCTCGGCGGCAAGCTCGCCGAAGATCTCCCGGGAAACCCTCACCTGCCCCTCGGTCAAGGTGAACGGCAACGTGGCATCGAACGCATCGAGCACCCCGCCCTCCACCGGCCTGCGCGCCACCGCCGGCAACTGACCGTCGGCATGCCGCCTCCGCGCCAACGCGACCTGAAGCACGAAGGCCTCGTCCCACTTCAGCCGCTGCCGCGCATCCTCGATGTCGGCCTTGGTCCGAGGCCGATGAACCTTCTGCAGCGCCTCGCTCAACCCCACCAGCCCGCGCCCTTCCCGCAACGCGACAGGCAGCGGATCCACAGCCTCCACAGCACTCGGCAAGGCGGCATCCACGGCCTTGGCGATCTTCCACGACTCCAACTTCGTCGTCGCCGGATAGATCGGAATCAGAGCCCCGGCCCAAGCCGCCACATCCTCCCCGTCCCCCCGCAGCAGCTCGTACGCCGGATGGGCAAGCTGCAGCTTGCGGTTGAACAGCGACACCTTGCCGGCGAACATGGCCCGCGTCCCCGGCAGCAGGTCCTTGTGCGGCTTGTGGACCCCCTTCCCGAAGAACACGAGCTGCAGCCGCCCGCTGCCATCCGTAATCGTGACTTCGAGCCGCTGCCCGCGCCCCTTGGCCGAGTTGAAGGTATGCACCCGCGCATCGGCGACCTGAGCGACGACCGTCACATGCTCGTCCAGCGGCAGCTCGGACAACGCGGTCAGCTCGCCCCGCTCCGCGTACCGCCGCGGGTAGTGGTGCAGCAGATCGCCGACCGTATGCAGATCGAGTGCCTCGGCCATGACCTTGGCGGTCGGAGGACCGAGGACTTTCTTCAGGGGTTCGTCGAGCGCAGCCACGAACCCATTGCACACCACGGCACCGACAAGGGCGTACGGCGGCGCACCCGGCAACGGACGGGGGCGGGGGACGTGGAGGGGGTCGCGTTCGGGACGTAGAGCGTGATTTGTGGCGCACGAGAAACGCACAGAACATCAAGCGACCCGCACGCGCCGTAAATCATGCAGTCCCGAACGCGACCCCCGGAACGTCCCACGCGGCGCCGAAGCGGGGTACGGCGGCGCACCCGACATCGAACACACGGACCCGCCCTACTCGACCCCGATCAGCAACGGCCCCGCACCGACCCCCGCGTGGTACACCACCGTGTCCACCGCCAGATACGCCCGCCGCACATGAGCCTCCAAGTCGGACGCCAGCCCCTCCGGCGCCCCCTCCCCCACGATCAGCGTCACGAGCTCCCCACCCGCCGACAGCATCCGGTCGAGCACCGTGCGGGCGGTCTCCGTCGGATCGTCCCCGATGACCGCCACGTCCCCCTCGATCAGCCCCAGCACGTCCCCGGCCTGGCAGACGCCCGCCGACGTGAACGACTGCCGCTCCGCCACGGCGAGTTCGGCGTACCGCGTCGCACCGGCCGCCGCCGTCATCGCGACCACGTCCTCGTCGAACCGCCGGTCCGCCTCGTGGACGGCCAGCGCCGCGATGCCCTGCACGGCGGCCCGCGTCGGGATGAGCGCGATCCGCACCCCCTCCGCCCGCGCCCGCTCCGCCGCAGCCGCCGCCGTGGGCCGCAGATCGGCGTCGTTCGGCAGCAGCACGACCTCCCGCGCATGCGCCCGCCGGATCGCGTCGACCAGCTCGTCGCTCGCCGGCGGCCGCGCCCCCGGCGCCGCCAGCACCGTCGTCGCCCCCGCCTCCCGGCACAGCTCGGCCAGCGCCTCCCCGGGCAGCACGGCCACGACCGCCCGCTGGACCTGCTCCGGCCGCGCCGCGTCCCCGCCCGCGAAGTGCGTGATCCGGATCCGGTACGGCCGCCCCGCCTCGACACCCGCCTCCACGGCGGCGCCGGCGTCGTCGCAGTGCACATGGACGTTCCACAGCCCGTCCCCGCCCACCACAACCAGGGACTCCCCGAGCGCGTCCAACCGCTCCCGCAGCCGCGCGACCTCCGCGTCCCCGGCCTCCAGCAGGTAGATCACCTCGAAGGCCGGCCCACCCTCCACCGCGCAGTCGCCCGTGACAGGAGCCACGACGGCGGGAGCCACGACGGCGGGAGCCACGACGACCGGGGACAGATCCGCAAGCGGACCCTCGGCCTCCCCCGACACCGCCTCGACCAACGCTCCGAGCACCGTCACCAGACCGCGTCCACCGGCGTCCACGACCCCGGCCCGCTCGAGCACGGCCAGTTGTCCGGGCGTCGCCTCCAAGGCCGTCCGCGCCCCCTCGTACGCCCTCCTGGCCACCACCACGAGCTCCCCGCCGCCGGCCGCGGCGTGCGCGGCGGCCGTGGCCACGCTGAGGATCGTGCCCTCGACGGGGTGGGCCACGGCCTGCCGGGCCGCGTCCGCCGCCGTGGCGAGCGCGCGGGCGAGGTCGTCGCCGTCGCACCCTCCCGCCAGCACCGACGCCACACCCCTCAGCAACTGCGACAGGATGGTCCCGGAGTTCCCCCGCGCCCCGATCAGCGCACCGTGCGCCATGACGCGCACGGCCTCCGGCGCGTCGGACACGCCTCCCTCCGCGAACGCGGCGTCCAGTGCCCGCGCGGCGGACTCCACCGTCAGGTACAGGTTCGTCCCGGTGTCCCCGTCGGCCACCGGATAGACGTTGATCGCGTCGATCGCCTCGCGCTCGCGCCCCAGCGCCGCCAGTGACAGGGAGCACCAGCTCCGGACCGCTGCGGCGTCGAGTGTCTGCGCGGTCTGCGGCACCTGGTGATCCTCCTGCTGGGTGGCCTTCTGCCGGCCGGCCTGGGGTGGGGTGGCGGCGGGCTGCACCGCAGGGTAGACCCGGCCGCCGAGGAGGCCGGGGGCGGGGCCCGGGGACGACATGGTAGTTTCGTTCCACGGGAGCAGTCGTTGTATGCTGCTTCGGTTGCCCGGCAGTAGTCGGGCCATTCCCCGGCAAGCCACTTCAGATCTCTGATTCCGGTGCGCCGGATTTCACTGTAAATCTGAAGTCTTTGGAGTGACCCGTGGCTGCCAACTGCGACGTCTGCGGCAAGGGGCCGGGCTTCGGCAACAACATTTCGCACTCGCACCGCCGTACGTCTCGTCGCTGGAACCCGAACATCCAGCGCGTGCGTGCCGTGGTCGGTCGGACGCCGAAGCGGCTCAACGTCTGCACCTCGTGCATCAAGGCCGGCAAGGTCTCGCGCTAACGCCGACGTTTCGTCGTAGCGCAGCCCCTGCGGTTGCCTTGAAGGCCGGTTCACCTAGGTGAACCGGCCTTTCGCCGTACCCGCACACAGAACGGGGCGCACAGAACCAGCCGCAGCCGCACAGAACCCATGCTCACAACCACCGCACAGAACCCCCTATCCCCGGAACCGCCACCCGTGATCCACGGGCCCGATCCCGCCCCCCAGAGCGAACCCGGCCTCGATCGCCCCCGTCACGTACGCCTTGGCCTCCCGCACCGCCTCCGGCACCGTGAGCCCCTTCGCGAGGCCCGACGCGACCGCGGAGGCGAGCGTGCACCCGGTCCCGTGGGTGTGCCGGTTGTCGTACCGAGGCGCCCGGAACCAGTGTTCCTCGGCACCGTCGGTCAGCAGATCCACGGCCTCGACGCCCCCGGGCAGATGCCCGCCCTTGATCAGCGCCCACCGCGACCCGTACTCCAGCACGGCCGCGGCGGCCGCCCGCATCCCGTCCTCGTCCTCCACCACCAGCCCGGTGAGCTGCGTCACCTCGTCGAGGTTCGGCGTGGCGACGGTCGCAACGGGCAACAACCGCGCCCGCACCGAGTCCAGCGCGGACGCGGCGAGCAGCGAGTCCCCGTGCTTGGAGACCCCCACAGGGTCGACGACCACGGGCGCGGCGGTGGCGGCCAGCAGCTCCGCCACCGTCTCCACCAAGGCGGCCGACGCGAGCATGCCCGTCTTCACGGCCTGGACGCCGATGTCGTCGACGACGGCCCGGTACTGGGCCCGCACCGCCTCCTCGGGCAGTTCCCAGGCCCCCTGGACGCCCAGCGAGTTCTGCGCGGTCACCGCGGTGATCACGCTCATCCCGTGGACGCCCAGCGCCAGCATGGTCTTGAGGTCGGCCTGGATCCCGGCCCCACCCCCCGAGTCGGACCCGGCCACGGTCAGCACCGAGGGGGGTCTCACTCCGTCCCCCCGAAGTGGTCCCAGCCGCCCTTCGTGTGCCACGGCGCCCCGTCCACCGTCACCTGTGGCAGCGCGGACGGGTTGAGCACCTCGCCGATCACCTTCCACCGCGCCGGCAGCTTCACGTCCGGCGGGAAGGTGGCCACGATGGCGTGGTCCTCGCCGCCGGTGAGCACCCACTGCAGCGGGTCGACGCCGACGGCCTGACCGATGTCGTTCATCTGCGTGGGGATGTCGATGAGCCCGGACCGCAGGTCGATCCGCACCTTGCTGGCCTCGGCGATGTGCCCGAGGTCCGCGATGAGCCCGTCGCTGACGTCGCACATGGCGGTCGCGCCCAGACCGGCGGCGGCGGGACCCGCGTGGTACGGGGGCTCGGGCCGCCGGTGGGCCTCGACGAAGGCCCGCGGCGACCGGAAGCCCCGGGAGAGCACCGCGTACCCGGCGGCGGACCAGCCGAGCCACCCGGTGTACGCGACGACGTCGCCGGGCTGGGCGCCGCCCCGCGTGACGGGCTCGTGGTTGCGCAGGTCGCCCAGCGCGGTGATCGACACGGTGATGGTGTCGCCGCGCACGACGTCGCCGCCCACCACCGCCGCGCCCGCGACCTGGCACTCGTCCCGCAGCCCGTCCATCAGCTCGACCGGCCAGGTCACCGGCAGTTCGGCCGGGACGACGAGCCCGAGCAGCAGCGCCGTCGGCACGGCGCCCATGGCCGCGATGTCGGCGAGGTTCTGCGCGGCGGCCTTGCGGCCGACGTCGTAGGCCGTCGACCAGTCGCGGCGGAAGTGACGTCCTTCGAGCAGGATGTCCGTGCTGGCCACCACGCGCCGGTCGGGCGCGGAGACGACGGCCGCGTCGTCGCCGGGTCCGATGCGTACCGCCGGGGTGGCGGTGAGCCGGGAGGTGAGCTCCTTGATGAGCCCGAACTCCCCCAGCTCGCCGACTGTGCCCTTCACCGCGTCTCACCTCGTGTCGTCGTGCTCGTGTCCGTCGGGCCGGCCTCGGGGCCGCCCTTGGGGTCGCGAGCCGTCACTGCCGTGGGTACGGTCGAGTTGACCGTCAACTTCTGTCGTGCGTACGCCACACCGCGCGCTCCCACCGCCGCGCGGGTCTCCCCGCTGCGCTCGGGGACGCGGTAACGTGGCGAACCTTTACATCGGGTTCTGATCTCGATCCCCGCAACGATCCTCGCGGCCGCCCTGGAGGTTCCGTGGTACAGGCGTACATCCTCATCCAGACCGAGGTGGGCAAGGCGTCGCTCGTCGCCGAAGCCATCTCCGAGATCCCGGGGGTGATCCAGGCCGAGGACGTGACGGGTCCGTACGACGTGATCGTCCGCGCGCAGGCGGACACGGTCGACGAGCTCGGCCGGATGGTGGTGGCCAAGGTCCAGCAGGTGGAGGGGATCACCCGTACCCTGACCTGTCCGATCGTGCATCTGTAGCCCCCGTCTACCCTTGGCCGGTGATGACTTCCCACCGGCCCTTCGGTCTGCCCGTCGCCGCCCAGCGTGTCGCCGCGCTGCCCGCAGCGGCGCTGCTGCTGGCCGTCGCGGGCTGCTCCCCGACGGACGCGACGGCGTCCGTCCCGGTTCCCAGCCCGCCGGCCGAGGAGGCCGCCTTCTGCCGTGCGCTGCACGACGCGCTTCCGCAGACCCTGTCGGGTTTCGACCGGAGCGAAGCGGAACCGGAGTCGGACCTGACCGCGGCCTGGGGAGACGGGGCGATCGTACTGCGCTGCGGGGTCCCGCGGCCCGAAAAGATGAGCGATCCCCAGGCGTCGGGCGTCGACGTGAACGGGGTCGGCTGGCTCCTCGAGGTCCGGGACTCCGGCGCGCCCCGCTTCACCTCGACGTACCGGAAGGCGTACGTCGAGGTGACGCTGGACGAGCGCTTCACCCATGACACGGGCCCGCTCACCGGCCTGGCGGGGCCGGTGGCACGAACGGTCCCCAAGAGCCTCTGAGGGCTGCCCCGCTAGCGCAGCCCGGTGGACCGGGTGAGCGCCGCCTGGATGAGCCGGTCGACGAGCTCCGGGTAGGAGACGCCGCTCTCCTGCCACATGCGCGGGTACATGGAGATCGGCGTGAAGCCCGGCATCGTGTTGATCTCGTTGATGACGAAGTCGCCGTCCTCGGTGAGGAAGAAGTCGGCGCGGACCAGGCCCTCGCAGGACACGGCCTCGTACGCGGCGACGGCCAGGCGCTGGACCTCGGCGGTGGCGTCGTGGCCGATCGGCGCGGGGACGAGTCCGGAGGCCGAGTCGATGTACTTGGCCTCGAAGTCGTAGAAGTCGTGGTCGGTGACCGGCGGGATCTCCGCGGGCACGCTGGCGCGCGGGCCGTCCTCGAACTCCAGGACGCCGCACTCGATCTCGCGGCCGCGGATCAGCGACTCGACGATGACCTTCGGGTCGTAGCGGCGGGCCTCCTCGATCGCCTCGTCGAGGCCGGCGAGGTCGTCGACCTTGGTGATGCCGACGGAGGAGCCGCCGCGGGCCGGCTTCACGAAGAGCGGCCAGCCGTGGTCGGCGGCGAACTCGACGATCTTCTTCCGGGCGGCGGCCGGGTTCTGCTCCCACTCGCGCGGCCGGACCACGACGTACGGGCCGACCGGCAGACCGAAGGAGACGAAGACCCGCTTCATGTACTCCTTGTCCTGGCCGACGGCGGAGGCGAGCACGCCCGCGCCGACGTACGGGACTCCGGAGAGCTCCAGGAGGCCCTGCAGGGTGCCGTCCTCGCCGTACGGGCCGTGGAGCATCGGGAAGACGACGTCGACCTCGCCGAGCGCCTTCGGCACGGTGCCGGGCTCGGTCAGCACGACCTCGCGGTCGGCCGGGTCGACGGGCAGGACCACGCCGCCGGTCTCGGACTCGGCGAGCTCGGCGACGCTCGGCAGCCTGCGGTCGGCGATGGCCATCCGCTCGGGGGCGTCGGCGGTCAGCGCCCAGCGCCCGTCCGTGGTGATGCCGATGGGCAGCACGTCGTACTTGTCCCGGTCGATGGCGCTCAGGACGGCGCCGGCGGTGACGACGGAGATGGCGTGCTCCGAGCTGCGGCCGCCGAAGACGACGGCCACGCGCGGCTTGCGGGGGCTCTGGGTGTTCTCGCTCATATCGCGATGAGAGTACCTGAGGGTCGTTTCCCGGCCGAGAAGGCCGTGCGCACCCTCACGGCACCTCCCCCGGTCAGCGCCGTTCGGCCTTGGCGCTGCGGGACATGAGCTCCTTGAGCCCGACGACGGGCGGCTTGCCGTCGTGCACGATCGAGACGACCGTCTCCGTGATCGGCATGTCGACGCCGTGGCGGCGGCCCAGATCGAGCACGGACTCGCAGGACTTGACGCCCTCCGCGGTCTGCTTGGTGACCGCGATGGTCTCCTCCAGGCTCATCCCGCGCCCCAGGTTGGTACCGAAGGTGTGGTTGCGGGAGAGCGGCGAGGAGCAGGTGGCGACGAGGTCGCCGAGGCCGGCGAGACCGGAGAAGGTCAGCGGGTCGGCGCCCATGGCGAGGCCGAGCCGGGTGGTCTCGGCGAGGCCGCGGGTGATGAGCGTGGCCTTGGAGTTGTCGCCGAGGCCCATGCCGTCGGCGATGCCGACGGCGAGGCCGATGACGTTCTTGACCGCGCCGCCGAGTTCGCAGCCGACGACGTCGGTGTTGGTGTACGGCCGGAAGTACGGGGTCATGCAGGCGCTCTGGAGCCGCCGGGCGACCGTCTCGTCGGCGCAGGCGACGACCGAGGCGGCGGGCTGCCGGGCGGCGATCTCCTTGGCCAGGTTGGGGCCGGTGAGCACGGCGACGCGGTCGGCGGGGACGTCCGCGACCTCCATGATGACCTCGCTCATCCGCTTGGCGGTGCCGAGTTCGATGCCCTTCATCAGGGAGACGAGCACGGTGTCCGGGGCCAGTTTCGGCGCCCAGTCGGCGAGGTTGGCGCGCAGGGTCTGCGAGGGGACGACGAGGACGGTGAAGTCGGCGTCGCGGGCGGCCTCGGCGGGGTCGGTGGTGGCCCGCAGGTTCTCCGGGAGTTCGATGCCCGGCAGATAATCCGGATTCATCCGGGTGGTGTTGATCGCGTCGACGGGCTCGGCGCGGCGGCCCCAGAGGACCACCTCGCAGCCGGCGTCGGCGAGGACCATGCCGTACGCGGTGCCCCACGAGCCCGTGCCGAAGACCGCCGCCTTGACGGGACGAGTCACTTGGTTCCCTCTCCTGCGGCCTTGCGCCGCTGTTCCAGCCGGGCCTGGCGGTGGTCGTACGGGGTCTCGGGCGCCTGCTCGCCGCGGACCTGCTCCAGGAGCACGGTGATCGCGGCCATGATGACCTCGGTCGCCTCCCGCAGGACCTCGGGCGTGGGCTCCTCGCCGTAGAACCGGGAGAGGTCGACCGGGGGCCCGGCCTGCACGATGAGCGTCTTGCGCGGGAACAGGTTGAGCTTGTTCTCCGTGGCGTACGGCGGCATCGCGAGGTTGGCGCCCCACTGGGCGACCGGGATGACCGGGGCCTTCGTCATCAGCGCGACGCGGGCGGCGCCGGTCTTGCCGGCCATGGGCCACATGTCGGGGTCGCGGGTGAGGGTGCCCTCCGGGTAGAAGGCGACGCATTCACCGCGCTCGATGGCGTCGACGGCGGCGCGGAAGGCGTCCAGGGCGTTCGTGGTCTCCCGGTAGACGGGGATCTGACCGGTGTTGCGGAGCATCATGCCGACGAACGAGCCCTTGAAGAGGGCGGCTTTGGCGAGGAAGCGCGGGACCCGGCCGGTGTTGTACTGGTAGTGCGCGTAGGAGAGCGGGTCCAGGTACGAGTTGTGGTTCACCGCGGTGATGAAGCCGCCGTCGTCGGGGATGTGTTCCGTTCCGCGCCAGTCCCGCTTGAACAGAACCACCAGCGGCGGTTTTGCGATGGCCGCCGCCAGGCGGTACCAGAAGCCGATTCTGCGGCGGGACACTCGGACACCTTCCTCTGGGACTGGCATGCAGGGGGTCAAGTGTCGCCCCATGCTCCTGGTCTGTCGAGAACACGGTACGCCCCGGTGAGGAGCCCAGCCCTCCGGGTCGAGGCGGGGTCGCGACAGAATGGGCCGCGATGAACACCGATCCGGACGGGGGCTGGTCCCTGGTCGTGCCGCTGAAGCCCCTTGCGCTGGCGAAGAGCAGGCTCGCCGCGGCGGCCGGCGAGCGGCTGCGGCCGCGTCTGGCGCTGGCGTTCGCACAGGACACGGTGGCGGCGGCGCTGGCCTGCGGGCGGGTGCGGGATGTGGTGCTCGTCACGGACGACCCGGTGGCCTCGGTGGCCCTTGCGGCGCTGGGGGCGCGGATCGTGCCGGACTCCCCTGCGGCCGGGCTCAACGCGGCGCTGGCGCACGGGGCGCGCGAGGTGCGGCGGGGGCGGCCGGGGGCTCGCCTCGCGACCCTCAACGCGGATCTGCCGGCGCTGCGGCCGGTGGAGCTGGACCGGGTCCTGGCAGCGGCGGAACAATTCCCGCGGGCATTTCTCGCGGACGCCGCGGATATCGGTACGACTTTCCTTTCGGCCGATTCCGGGTTCGAATTGCGCCCGGCTTTCGGGGGTGCTTCACGTCTCCGGCATTTGTCGTCGGGCGCGGCGGAAATCCGACTCGCGGGGGTGGATTCGGTGCGCCGGGACGTGGACACCGGCGAGGATCTGGCGGCGGCACTCGCACTGGGCGTCGGCCCGCGGACGGCGGCCCGCTGGGCGCCGTCGAACGGCTAGCGCCCCGGCAGGCGACGTCCGCCCCGTCGCGACGGCGCGAACGTCGCCTGCCGGGGCGCTAGGCTGCGGTTCATGCAGGCGACCGCGTACACGTACGACTCCGAGACCCGCAGCGGCAGTGTGCTGCTGGACGACGGCACCCCGGTGGAGTTCGGCGCCGCGGCCTTCGAGGCGGGCGGCCTGCGGCTGCTGCGTCCGGGGCAGCGGGTCCGGATCGAGACGGAGGGCCAGGGCGCGGGGATGCGGATCACGCTGGTGACGCTGGTGACGCTCTGACGCGTACGGCGTTCTGACCTGCCGGTCTTCGGAACGCGCCGCGGGCCGGGCTCCCTGAGGGGAGCCCGGCCCGGCGCGTGAGTGGCCTGGTGTCGCCGACCCGCCTACTTCCTGGCGGCGGTCTTCTTGGCGGCGGTCTTGCGCGCCGTCGTCTTCTTGGCGGGCGCCTTCTTCGCCACGACCTTCTTGGCCGGCGCGGTCTTCTTGGCCGTGGCCTTCTTGGCCGCGGCGGTGGTCTTCTTCGCCGGGGCGGCCTTCTTGGCCGTGGCCTTCTTGGCCGCGGCGGTGGTCTTCTTCGCCGCCGTCTTGGTGGCGACCGTCTTCTTGACCGCCGCCTTCTTGGCGACCGTCTTCTTCGCGGCGGCCTTCTTGGCGGCGGTCGTCTTCTTGGCGGCGGCCTTCTTCACGGTGGCGGAAGCGCCGCCGGTCAGGCTGCCCTTGGGGGCCTTCTTGACGGAGACCTCGCCGCCCTTGGGGAGCTTCTTCGAGCCGCTGACCAGGTCCTTGAAGCCCTGACCGGCCCGGAAGCGGGGCACGGAGGTCTTCTTGACCCGCACTCGCTCACCCGTCTGCGGGTTGCGGGCGTAGCGGGCCGGGCGGTCGACCTTCTCGAACGACCCGAAGCCGGTGACCGAGACCCGGTCTCCGGCCACCACGGCACGCACGATGGCGTCGAGCACGTGGTCGACGGCCTCGGCGGCCTGCTGGCGACCGCCCACCTTGTCAGCGATCGCTTCTACGAGCTGCGCCTTGTTCACGTCTTCCCCTTCGGAGACATTGCCAGAACGAAAGTGTTCAAGCGTTTTCGCACGTTAGGCAGATATATACCGCAAATCAAACACGAAACGGGCTAATCACCCTAGTGCCGCAACGCTGTGCAGATGTTGCGGAGTTCCGGTGGTCAGTCGCCTTCAGGGAATCGGCCCTCGTCGAGGTCCTTCATCAAGCGGTCGAGACGCGCTGCCGCGTCCGCGAGATCGTGCTTCGCCGCGGCCGTGACGACCAACAGCTTCCGGGACAGCGCCATCCTTACGCCCTCCGGGACTTGCAGTTCGCGCACTTTCGTGTGCGCTTCCTTCAATCGGGCGGCGACTGCCTCGTAGAGCTCGAGTTGGCTGTCACCTTCCATGCACCGATTGTGCCATCTAGGGCGAGTTGTCGCCCGACAGGGGCTCAACATGCCACTGCGCCCCCCACCCGGAGGTGGGGGGCGCAGTCTGGGAAAACCGCTGCTCAGGCCGTAATTGTACGGGGCTTGAAGGACGGCCGGGCCGCCTCGTAGGCCGCGATGTCGCCTTCGTTCTGAAGGGTGAGGCTGATGTCGTCCAGCCCGTTCAGGAGCCGCCAGCGGGCGTTCTCGTCGAGCTCGAAGTCGGCGTCGATCCCGGCCGCGAGGACCTTGCGGGCCTCCAGGTCGACGGTGATCTCGGCGGTCGGGTCGGCCTCGGTCAGCTCCCACAGCGCGTCCACCGTCTGCTGCGGCAGGACGACCGTCAGGAGGCCGTTCTTCAGCGAGTTGCCGCGGAAGATGTCGGCGAAGCGGGAGGAGATCACGGTCTTGAAGCCGTAGTTCTGCAGCGCCCAGACCGCGTGCTCACGGGAGGAGCCGGTGCCGAAGTCGGGGCCGGCCACCAGGACCGTCGCACCCTGCCGCTCGGGACGGTTGAGGACGAACTCGGAGTCCTTGCGCCAGGCCTCGAACAGCCCGTCCTCGAAGCCGTCGCGGGTGACCTTCTTCAGCCAGTGGGCCGGGATGATCTGGTCGGTGTCGACGTTGCTGCGGCGCAGCGGGACGGCCCGGCCGGTGTGCGTGGTGAAAGCTTCCATGGTTCCTCAGACCCCCGCGGTGGTGGCGACGTCGGACAGATCGGCCGGGGAGGCCAGGTGGCCCAGTACGGCGGTGGCGGCGGCGACCTGCGGGGAGACCAGGTGCGTACGGCCGCCCTTGCCCTGCCGGCCCTCGAAGTTGCGGTTGGAGGTGGACGCGGAGCGCTCACCGGGAGCCAGTTGGTCGGGGTTCATGCCCAGGCACATCGAGCAGCCCGCGTGCCGCCATTCGGCGCCGGCCTCCTTGAAGACCTTGTCCAGGCCCTCCTCGACGGCCTGCAGGGCGACCCGCACGGAGCCCGGGACGACCAGCATGCGGACGCCGTCGGCGACCTGGCGGCCCTCCAGCAGGGAGGCGGCGTTGCGCAGGTCCTCGATGCGGCCGTTGGTGCAGGAGCCTACGAAGACGGTGTCGACCTTGATGTCGCGCAGCGGCTGCCCGGCGGTCAACCCCATGTATTCCAGGGCCTTTTCGGCGGCCAGGCGCTCCGAAGCGTCTTCGTACGAAGCCGGGTCGGGGACGTTCGCCGAAAGCGGCGCGCCCTGGCCGGGGTTGGTGCCCCAGGTGACGAACGGCGCCAGCGCGGCGGCGTCGATGACGACCTCGGCGTCGAAGACGGCGTCCTCATCGGTCTTCAGGGTCTTCCAGTACGCGACGGCGGCGTCCCAGCCCTCGCCCTCGGGGGCGTGGGCGCGGCCCTTCAGGTACGCGAAGGTGGTCTCGTCGGGGGCGATCATGCCCGCGCGGGCACCGGCCTCGATGGACATGTTGCAGATGGTCATCCGGGCCTCCATCGAGAGCTTCTCGATGGCGGAGCCGCGGTACTCCAGGACGTAGCCCTGGCCGCCGCCGGTGCCGATCTTCGCGATGATCGCCAGGATCAGGTCCTTGGCGGTGACGTCCTCGGGCAGCTCGCCGTCGACGGTGATCGCCATGGTCTTCGGGCGGGCCATGGGCAGCGTCTGGGTGGCCAGCACGTGCTCGACCTGGCTGGTGCCGATGCCGAAGGCCAGCGCGCCGAACGCGCCGTGCGTGGAGGTGTGCGAGTCGCCGCAGACCACGGTGGTGCCGGGCTGGGTCAGGCCCAGCTGCGGTCCCACCACGTGGACGACGCCCTGCTCGACGTCGCCCAGCGGGTGCAGCCGTACGCCGAACTCGGCGCAGTTCTTCCGCAGGGTCTCCAACTGGGCTCGGGAGACGGGGTCGGCGATCGGCTTGTCGATGTCGAGGGTCGGGGTGTTGTGGTCCTCGGTGGCGATGGTGAGGTCGAGGCGACGGACCTGCCGTCCGTTCTGCCGGAGGCCGTCGAAGGCCTGCGGGCTGGTCACCTCGTGCAGCAGGTGCAGATCGATGAAGAGGAGGTCGGGCTCGCCCTCGGCGCGCCGGACGACGTGGTCGTCCCAGACCTTCTCCGCGAGTGTCCTACCCATCGCTTTCCCTCCGGCCGGCGAGCTGCGCCGGCACTGCTAGAGACCCGTGTGGCGGGCCGTTGTGCGGCCGCATCACCAGAGTGGCAAGTTCCACGGAAAATTGAACTTGCGTTTCACAGAGTGAGACGCGAATATCGTTGCATGGACAACTCTAGCGGCGTGGGCGTTCTCGACAAGGCAGCCCTTGTCCTGAGCGCCCTGGAGTCCGGTCCGGCCACCCTCGCAGGTCTGGTCGCGGCGACGGGACTCGCACGACCCACGGCACACCGACTGGCCGTGGCACTGGAACACCACCGGATGGTGGCTCGCGACATGCAGGGCCGGTTCATCCTCGGACCGCGGCTGGCGGAGCTCGCCGCCGCGGCCGGCGAGGACCGTCTGCTGGCGACGGCCGGCCCGGTGCTGACGCATCTGCGCGACGTCACCGGCGAGAGCGCGCAGCTCTACCGGCGCCAGGGCGACATGCGCATCTGCGTGGCGGCGGCCGAGCGGCTGTCCGGCCTGCGGGACACCGTCCCGGTCGGCTCGACGCTGACCATGAAGGCCGGCTCCTCGGCGCAGATCCTGATGGCCTGGGAGGAGCCCGAGCGGCTGCACCGGGGCCTCCAGGGGGCCCGCTTCACGGCGACGGCCCTGTCGGGCGTACGGCGCCGCGGCTGGGCCCAGTCGATCGGCGAGCGCGAGCCGGGCGTGGCGTCCGTCTCCGCGCCCGTACGGGGCCCCTCGAACCGCGTGGTGGCCGCCGTCTCGGTCTCCGGGCCGATCGAGCGCCTGACGCGCCACCCGGGCCGTATGCACGCCCAGGCGGTCATCGACGCGGCCGCCCGCCTCTCCGAGGCGCTGCGCCGCAACGGCTGACACTGTTCAGTTCTCTTCCACGGCAGTCCCGGCCCACCGCTCCAACGCCGCAGCGGTGGGCCGGAGTTGTACCCGGGTACGGGTGCTCGGAACGGAACAGCGAAGAAGCCCTCCCCCGAAGGGAAGGGCTTCTTCGTTTGGTACCCCCGACCGGATTCGAACCGGCGCTACCGCCTTGAGAGGGCGGCGTGCTAGGCCGCTACACAACGGGGGCAAGATCCGTGAGCCACGCGACGGAGTCGCATGACCTTACTGCGCTGGCCTACCTGGACTCGAACCAAGACTAACTGAACCAGAATCAGTCGTGCTGCCAATTACACCATAGGCCACTGGTGGCTTAGACCAGTTGGTACCCCCGACCGGATTCGAACCGGCGCTACCGCCTTGAGAGGGCGGCGTGCTAGGCCGCTACACAACGGGGGCCCTAGCGATCCTGCATCGGGTTCACCGGGTGCGACCCAGGTGATCCCGCGGGAAGGATCTGTACCCCCGACCGGATTCGAACCGGCGCTACTGCCTTGAGAGGGCAGCGTGCTAGGCCGCTACACAACGGGGGCTTTGCGGATCAGATCCGCGAGTTGCAGATGAGCTCTGCGAGCTGGCCTACCTGGACTCGAACCAAGACTAACTGAACCAGAATCAGTCGTGCTGCCAATTACACCATAGGCCACCAAAACGCGATCCCCGGCGAGGGGATCTTGTTCGGGTTGTGCTCCGGGGGGTCTTGGCCTTTCGGCTTGCTCCCCTCGGCGCAGGAAGAACATTACCTGAAGGTGTCCGGCGCTCCAAAACGGGTATCCCCGCGGAGCAGTCCGGGCAGCTGGTGGAGGTCGGTGATCCGGGTCAGCTCGGGCCTGCCGCCGGTCCCGGTGCGGTCCAGCCAGACGCCGGTGAGCCCGGCGTCCTGGGCCCCGCGGGCGTCGATGTCCGGGTGGTCGCCGACGTACGCGACCTCCGCCGGGAGCAGCCCCAGGGCCGCACAGGCTGCGTGGAAGGCCTCCGCGGCGGGCTTGGCGACGCCGAGCTCCACGCAGCACAGGACGGCCTCGAAGCGGTCCCGTACGCCGAGCGCGCGCAGCTTGGGCTCCTGGACGCGGCTGCTCGCGTTGGACAGCACCGCGTGCCGGTACTCCTCCGCGAGCAGGTCGAGCACGGGGACCGCGTCCGGGAACAGCGTCCAGGCGGCCTCGTAGTGGACGACGTACCGCTGCAGCCAGGCGTCCACCTCGGCCCGGGGCAGCGCCGGCTCCCCCAGGAAGTCCCGCACCCGCTCCCGCCGGTGCTCCTCGTAATCCCCGCCCCGGGCCTCGAACCGCCGCCAGTGCAGCGTGGTGAGCTCCTGCCAACGGCGAAGGGCCTGGTCGACGGAGTCGAATCCGTCCACCAGGCCCTCGGCCGTCAGATGGTCCCGCATGCCGGCCAGGTCGGCCGAGGCGTAGTCGAAGATGGTGTCGTCCACGTCCCAGACCACGGCCCTGATCGTCATGGGCCCGACACTACGCGGTGAGCTTCGCCAGCGTGGTGTCGATGCGGGAAAGCGTCTTCTCCCGGCCCAGGATCTCCAGGGACTCGAAGAGCGGCAGGCCGACCGTGCGGCCGGTGACGGCGACGCGGACCGGGGCCTGGGCCTTGCCGAGCTTCAGGCCGTGCTCCTCGCCGGCGGCCAGGACCGCGTTCTTGAGGGACTCGGGGTCGTTCCAGTCCGCCGCGTCCAGCTTCTCCCGCGCCGTGCGCAGCAGGGCGTCGGAGCCCTCCTTCATCGCCTTCTGCCAGGACGCCTCGTCCTCCACCGGCTCCTTCAGGAAGAGGAAGTCGACGTTGGCCGTGATGTCCGAGAGGACCGTGAGGCGGGTCTGGGCGTACGGGGCGATCCGCTCCCAGGCGGCGCGGTCGAAGTCCTCGGGCGCCCAGTTCGCGTGCGGGGCCTGCAGCCAGGGCTCGCACGCCTCGGCGAAGGTCTTCACGTCCAGCATGCGGATGTGGTCCGCGTTGATGGACTCGGCCTTCTTGAGGTCGAAGCGGGCCGGGTTGGCGTTGACGTCCGCGATGTCGAACTTCTCGATCATCTCCGGGATGGTGAAGATGTCCTGGTCGGCGGAGAAGGACCAGCCGAGCAGGGAGAGGTAGTTCAGGAGGCCCTCGGGCAGGAAGCCGCGCTCCCGGTAGAGGTTGAGGGAGGCCTGCGGGTCGCGCTTGGAGAGCTTCTTGTTGCCCTCGCCCATCACGTACGGCAGGTGGCCGAACTGCGGGATCTCCTTGGCGACGCCCAGCTCGATGAGCGCCTTGTACAGCGCGATCTGGCGCGGGGTGGAGGAGAGCAGGTCCTCGCCGCGCAGGACGTGGGTGATCTCCATCAGGGCGTCGTCGACCGGGTTGACCAGGGTGTACAGCGGGGCGCCGTTGGCGCGCACGATGCCGTAGTCCGGGACGTTGTCCGGGGTGAAGGTCAGCTCGCCGCGTACGAGGTCGGTGAAGGTGATCGGCTCGTCGGGCATCTTGAAGCGGACGATCGACTCGCGGCCCTCGGCGCGGTAGCGCTCGATGCGCTCCTCGCTCAGGTTGCGGCAGGTGCCGTCGTAGCCGGAGGGCTTGCCGGCCAGGCGGGCCGCGTCGCGGCGGGCCTCGAGCTCGACCGCGGTGCAGAAGCAGTGGTACGCGTGGCCGCCGGCGAGCAGCTTCTCGGCGACGCCCCGGTAGATGTCCATCCGCTGGGACTGCCGGTACGGGGCGTGCGGGCCGCCGACCTCCGGGCCCTCGTCCCAGTCGAGGCCCAGCCAGCGCAGCGAGTCGAGCAGCTGGTTGTACGACTCCTCGGAGTCGCGGGCCGCGTCGGTGTCCTCGATGCGGAAGACCATGGTGCCCTGGTTGTGCCGGGCGAAGGCCCAGTTGAACAGGGCGGTGCGGACCAGGCCCACGTGGGGGTTGCCGGTCGGCGAGGGACAGAAACGGACGCGTAGGGGTGTCCCCTGCTCGAGCGAAGTCGAGAGCTTGGGGAAGTTCGCGTTAGCCACGCTTGATCACCTTGTTGGTGAGAGTGCCGATGCCTTCGATGGTGACGGCGACCTCGTCGCCGACGTTGAGGGGGCCGACCCCGGCAGGGGTGCCGGTGAGGATGACGTCGCCCGGGAGCAGCGTCATGGCCTCGGTGATGTGGACGACCAGGTCCTCGATGGAGCGGATCATGTCGCTCGTACGACCCAGCTGACGCTGCTCGCCGTTGACCGTGCACTGGATGGTGACGTCGGCGGGGTCGAGGTCGGTCTCCACCCAGGGCCCGAGGGGGCAGGAGGTGTCGAAGCCCTTGGCGCGGGCCCACTGCTTCTCGCGCTTCTGGACGTCGCGGGCGGTGACGTCGTTGGCACAGGTGTAGCCGAAGACGACGTCCTTGACGCGCTCGCGCGGCACTTCCCGGCACATGCGGCCGATGACGACGGCCAGTTCGGCCTCGTGGTGCAGCTCGTCGGAGAAGGAGGGGTACTGGATGGCGTCGCCGGGGCCGATCACCGAGGTGGTGGGCTTGAAGAAGGTGATCGGTACCTCGGGGACCTCGTTGCCGAGTTCACGCGCGTGCTCCGCGTAGTTGCGGCCGATGGCCACGACCTTGTTGGGGAGCACGGGGGGCAGCAGCCGTACCTTGCTCAGGGGGACCTTCGTCCCGCTGAGCTCGAAGTCGGTGTACGGGATGCCCTTGATGATGTCGAGGACGAGGCCGTCGGGGCCCTCGCCCTCCACGGCGCCGAAGGCGACATTGCCGTCGATGGAGAATCTGGCGATGCGCACGCGTGCTGTCGCCCCTCACTGATGCTGGCTGGAGTCTGACGCTCCAGGCTAACGCGGCGAGAGGGACGGCCTGCTGTATTACGTGCCCCGAGGGGGCCGGGGGCTACTCCGCGACGGCGGCCACGGGCGCGTCGACGAGGATCGTGCGGCGCGGGTTGGCGGTCTGGGTCGGCAGGTCCGCGGAGTACTCGGACTGCGCGCCCCGCTCCAGCTGCTCGGCGTCCTCCAGGTGCGCCAGCGTCGTGCGGCGGGGGTTGGCGATCTTGCGCAGCAGCATGGTGGTCTTCATCGCGGGTGTCAGGCCCTCTACAGAGTCGCGTCACTTGTAAAGCGTCAGGCTAAACACTCGCTTCCCTTCGAATACATGGAAGAGACAGCGATCGGGGTGTGAGTTTCCTCACCACTCACGGGACGATTCGGGCATTGCGGACCGCACTTCAGCCCCCATGAAACGGACATCCTGTACCTGAATGCGTTATTCCGCTCCTGATCATGGCGACTGGGACACTCCCCCACGCTCGGCACTTGATAGGGAAAGGTCCGGTTTGCACCTGATCATCTTCTACTGCCGGTGACGTATTGTTCACACGTTGTCATGCGCTTCGACAGCCGAGACACGGCTCTTGTTGGAGATCCGGCACTGTGCTGGAATTCCACGCACCGCCGCGGGTTCGCTGGACCGGCGCGCGTGGGGCGCAGACCGCGCCGAGCGAGCGGCGGGAAAGGGGGATCTGCGCCGGTCAAGACGACCACCATGGGGTGCATCTGCACCTCACGACGCCCGACACCGTCTTTCCGTTCGCGCGGGGGACGCCTGGTCCAGAGGTTGCGACGCTAGTGCAGGGACGATTCAAGAGGGATGGCAGCAGCGCGGCGGAACAGGAGCCGCGCGGCGGGACCGACCGCGGCTCCTCGCCCCAGCACGCTCCGAAGCCGGCTCAGGGTCCGGCCGGTGAGGGTGGTGAGACCGCGGCGCGCAGCACATCCACCGGCGGCTCCAAGCCCGAGCCCGCCGCCCCCAAGACCAAGGGACCCGGTGACACGGGTTCGCGAATAGCCCTGCGGAACTGGCGCATCTCGACGCGCCTGGTCTCGCTGCTCGCCCTGCCCGTGGTCGCGGCCACCACCCTGGGCGGGATTCGTATCAACGAGTCCCTCCAGGACATGGAGCAGCTGGAGCACATGCAGCTGCTGACCAAGCTCACCAAGGAGGCCACGGACCTCGCCGAGGCCCTCCAGGCCGAGCGCGACCTCTCCGCCGGCCCCCTGTCGAACGGCGGCTCTCCCAACGAGTTCAAGGTCGCCGACCCGCGCAAGAAGACCGACCGCGCGCGCACGGCCTTCCTCGACGCGACCGGCGGCATCGGCGACACCATGGGCGACGACGCCCTGGAGAGCATCCGCACCAACGCCAACCAGATCGCGCAGCAGGTCGTCCAGCTCGACGACGTGCGCCAGTCGGCGTACAAGGGCACCGAGCCGACCTCGCAGACGGTCGAGTCGTACAGCCGCATCATCAACTCGCTGCTGAGCCTCTCCCAGGACATGGCGCAGGCGACCAGCAACCCGGAGATGATCAAGCGGACGCGTGCTCTGGCCGCGTTCTCGCAGGCCAAGGAGTACGCCTCCATCCAGCAGGCGATCATCGCCGCCTCGCTGCCGCCGACCGACCAGCAGCTGGGCAAGCTCGACCGGCAGGACCGGCTGTACGCGGAGGCCGCGCGCAAGCAGGAGCAGGACACCCTCGACCGCTTCAACACCATCTACGAGTCCACCGGCGGCAACGCGACGGAACTCACCGCGTCCCTCGAAACCGGCAACTCGTCGGTCGAGGCCGCGAGCGCCTACGCCGAGCGCGTGCTCAGCACCGACTCCGGCCTGACGACCGCCCAGCGGCGCGGTTACCTCGACTTCACCGACGAGTACAGCACCAAGATGGAGGCCATGAGCCGCATCGAGGGCCAGCTGCTCGGCGAGATGGAGACCCAGGCCCGTGTGCTGAAGCAGGAGTCGCAGCGCGACGCGCTCATCAACGGTGCGCTGATCCTCCTCGTCCTCGGTGTCTCCCTCGTCGGCGCCTTCGTCGTGGCCCGGTCCATGATCCGCTCGCTGCGCCGGCTCCAGGACACCGCGACCAAGGTCGCCCAGGAACGCCTGCCCGAGCTCGTCAAGCAGCTCTCCGAGACCGACCCGCAGGACGTCGACACCTCCGTCGAGTCCGTCGGTGTCCACTCCCGCGACGAGATCGGCCAGGTGGCCGAGGCCTTCGACGAGGTGCACCGCGAGGCGGTCCGCCTCGCCGCCGAGCAGGCCCTGCTCCGGGGCAACGTCAACGCGATGTTCACCAACCTGTCGCGCCGCTCGCAGGGTCTCATCCAGCGTCAGCTCTCGCTCATCTCCGAGCTGGAGTCCCGCGAGGCCGACCCGGACCAGCTGTCCTCCCTGTTCAAGCTCGACCACCTCGCCACCCGCATGCGCCGTAACGGTGAGAACCTCCTCGTCCTCGCGGGCGAGGAGCCCGGCCGCCGCTGGACCCGCCCGGTCCCCCTGGTCGACGTGCTCCGCGCCGCCGCGTCCGAGGTGGAGCAGTACGAGCGCATCGAACTGGCCGCGGTCCCGGCGACCGAGGTCGCCGGCCGCGTCGTCAACGACCTCGTGCACCTGCTCGCCGAGCTGCTCGAGAACGCCACCTCGTTCTCCTCGCCGCAGACCAAGGTCCGCGTCACCGGTCACGCGCTGCCCGACGGCCGGGTGCTCGTCGAGATCCACGACACCGGCATCGGCCTCTCCCCCGAGGACCTCGCCGCGATCAACGAGCGGCTCGCCTCGCCGCCCACCGTGGACGTCTCGGTCTCCCGCCGCATGGGTCTGTTCGTGGTCGGCCGCCTGTCCCTGCGACACGGCATCCGCATCCAGCTGCGCCCGTCGGACTCCGGCGGCACCACCGCGCTCGTCATGCTGCCCGTGGACGTCGCCCAGGGCGGCCGGAAGCCCGCGCCCAAGCAGGCCTCCGGCGGCCAGGCCCAGGGGCAGGTCCCGCAGGGCCAGGGCGCCGCGGGCGGCCGGCTGGCCGCCGGTCCCGGCGCCGCCGCGGGCCTCGGCGGAGCGGGCCGGCTCGGTGCCGGCTCCGGTCCGCGGGCCGCGCTGCCCGGCCGGGACGGCGTGCGCCCGGGCGGGCCGCAGAACCCGCAGGGCCAGTCCCCGCAGACGCCCCAGGCTCCGCAGCGTCAGGGCGGGCCCGGCTTCGGCGGTGGCGCGAAGAGCGCCATCCCGTCCCGTACGGACGTCTGGCAGAACTCCGGCCCGGGTCAGAACGCCCCGGCCCAGAACCCGCAGGCTCCACAGAGCCCGCAGGCCCCGCAGCCCGCGCACAACGGCTTCCAGGCCCCGGCGCCGGCCCGCCCCGACCAGGGCAGGCCGCAGCAGGGCCAGGGCGCTCCCGCCGACGGCGGCCGCCGTCCCGGACTCCCGGGCGGCCCGCGCGCCGAACTCCCGGGCGCCGGGCAGCCGCAGCGTCCGCAGACCCCGAGCTGGGGCAGCGACCGGACGCAGCCGCCGCAGCGGCAGTCGTCCCCGGTGGACGCGCCGCGCGGTCACGAGGAGCCGGAGAGCACGGGCCCGTACGGCCGCTCCGCCGCTCCTCAGGGCCCGCACGCCACCGGGCAGTTCGCCCGGCCCGAGCTCGCGCAGCCGCAGGGGTACCAGACCGGTGCGCAGGACCCGGCGTCCACCGCCGCGTTCCAGCGCCCGGACTTCAACGCCCCGCAGCCGCCCGCGCCGCGCCAGCGCGGCCACGAGGCCGACTTCGGCGCGCCGCGTCCGGCCGCCGGTCTGCCCGCCGCCCCGCAGCCCGAGGCTCTGCCTCCGGCGAACGGTGGGGGTGACGGCCGTACGCCGCTGTACGACACCCTGGAGACGAACTGGTTCCACGGCCAGCAGGCCGACGGCAACCGCGTCCCCGAGGCCGAGCAGACGATGCAGACGCCGGTGGTCCCGCAGCAGCCGCAGCAGCAGCGTCCCGCCCCGGCGGCACCGCGCCGCCCGGCCGCGCCGCAGGCTCCCGCGCCGCAGGCCGCGCCCCAGCAGTCGGCGCAGTGGCGCACGTCGCCCAACGACGACCTGGTGCGTCAGGCCGAGCGGGCCCGCAAGCCCTCGGCCGGCGGCATCACCACCTCCGGGCTGCCGCGGCGGGTGCCGCGCGCCAACCTCGTGCCCGGGACCGCGCAGGAGCAGGCTCACACGGCCGGCCCTCAGGTCTCGCGTGCACCCGACGACGTCCGCGGCCGGCTCACCAACCTGCGCCGCGGCATCCAGCAGGGCCGACAGGCGGGCAACTCGAACACGGGTAGCTTCAACATAGGCCCGAATCACCAGCAGGAGCGTGAGTTTTGAGCGCCATGAGCCAGGCTGCACAGAATCTCAACTGGCTGATCACCAATTTCGTGGACAACACCCCCGGGGTGTCCCACACCGTGGTGGTCTCCGCCGACGGACTCCTGCTGGCGATGTCCGAAGGATTCCCCCGCGACCGCGCCGACCAGCTGGCGGCGGTGGCGTCCGGACTGACCTCGCTGACCGCGGGCGCCTCGCGGATCTTCGAGGGGGGTCCCGTCTCGCAGACGGTGGTGGAGATGGAGCGCGGCTTCCTCTTCATCATGTCGGTCTCGGACGGCTCCTCCATGGCCGTGCTCGCGCACCCCGAATGCGACATCGGCCTCGTCGGCTACGAGATGGCGCTGCTGGTCGACCGGGCCGGCGCCGTACTCACCCCGGACCTCCGCGCGGAGCTCCAGGGCAGCCTGCTGCACTAGTCCGCCCTGTACGCCGAAGCGGTGCGCCCCTCCGCACCGCTCCCGCACCACCTACCGTCCGGCCGCCCCCTGGCCCCCCCACCGGCCCCATCAGACGGCAGTCGACCGCTTGCTGTCCCGCCCGGAGGATTCATGACCCCGCCCACCGCCTCTCACGATCCGTACGGCGCGTCCATAGACGACTCGTACGGACATGAGGGCGACCAGCCGCTGGTGCGTCCGTACGCGATGACCGGCGGCCGGACCCGGCCGCGCTACCAGCTCGCCATAGAGGCGCTGGTCAGCACCACGGCGGACCCGGCGAACTTCGCCAGTCTGCTCCCGGAGCACCAGCGGATCTGCCACCTCTGCCGTGAGGTGAAGTCGGTGGCGGAGGTCTCGGCCCTGCTGTCGATGCCGCTGGGCGTGGCCCGGATCCTCGTCGCCGACCTGGCCGAGGCCGGCATGGTGGCCATCCACCAGCCGGGCAACGGCGAGGCCGGCGGCACGCCGGACGTGACTCTGCTCGAAAGGGTGCTCAGTGGACTTCGCAAGCTCTAACGGAGCGGCCGGCACCTCCGGTCGCTCCACCACCAGCGCGAAGATCGTGGTGGCGGGCGGCTTCGGCGTGGGCAAGACCACGTTCGTCGGCGCCGTCTCCGAGATCAACCCGCTGCGCACCGAGGCCGTCATGACGTCCGCGTCCGCGGGCATCGACGACCTGACCCACACCGGGGGCAAGACCACCACCACGGTGGCGATGGACTTCGGCCGCATCACCCTGGACCAGGACCTGATCCTGTACCTCTTCGGTACCCCGGGCCAGGACCGCTTCTGGTTCATGTGGGACGACCTGGTCCGCGGCGCCATCGGCGCCGTCGTCCTCGTCGACACCCGCCGCCTCGCCGACTGCTTCCCCGCCGTCGACTACTTCGAGAACTCGGGCCTCCCCTTCGTCATCGCCCTCAACGGCTTCGACGGCCACCAGCCGTACCAGCCCGAAGAGGTCCGCGAGGCCCTTCAGATCGGGCCGGACACCCCCATCATCACCACGGACGCCCGCCATCGGGCGGACGCCAAGAGCGCGCTGATCACGCTCGTCGAGCACGCACTCATGGCACGACTCAAGTAAAAACACGCGTACGGCAGTTGTCGTAGAGATCTTGGGGGCGGCCTGTGTCCTTTGACACGGTCCGCCCCCGTGTTCATAACATTTCGACAGAGAATCGGGGCCCTTCGGACACCCGACGCATCCGCCCGGTGTCGCTGCGCTCACATGAGCCCCGCCTTTTGACGGGGCTCGCTCTTTATGCCCGTTTTATCAACCGCCCGGAGCAGGAAAAAGTGACCGCTCAGGCTGTTTGGAACGGACACCCTTCACGTGCTGCAATTCATGAACTCCCGAGTAGTACGGCCCTGAACGAAACACGGCACAACGTAGGTGCCGACGCCGAGAGGTTGTTGGTCGAGTGAGGCGAAGCAAGGAAAGCTCCGCAGAGCTGCAGGCGCGGGGCAACTTCACCCCGCCGCCGCGCGCTGCGGCATCGCCTGCGGACGAGCCCGGAACCCCGCAGTCCGGCACCGGCAGGACCGGCAGCTCCAGCAAGCTGTCCCCGCGCAACTGGCGGGTGCCCACCCGCCTGAACGCGATCCTGCTCATACCCGTGCTGGTCGGCCTCGTCATGGGCGGCTTCCAGGTCAAGGGTGCGATCGACACCTGGCAGGAAGCGCAGGACGCCGAGAAGACGGCGCTCATCGTGCGCGCCGCCACCGAGTACGGCAACGCGCTCCTCGACGAGCGCGACCTGACGGCCCCCGCGCTCCTCACCGGGGGCGGCCCGGAGCACCCGGACGTCACGGCGGCGTACGCGAAGACCGACGCCGCCAAGGCCAAGTTCGACGAGGCCGTCAAGGACCTCCCCTCGGGCCAGGGCCTCGAGCGCCGCCTGGACCTGTTCCAGCGCGCGGAGCCGCAGCTCAAGCAGCTGCGTGAGCAGGCCTACACGAAGGGCTCCGACCCGGTGAACACCGAGGTCGGGTACGTCAGCGTGCAGCACTACCTGATGGAGTTCTCCAACGAGCTCGGCCTGGGCACCGGCAACGTGACCAGCTACGGCCGTACCGTCTACGCGATCTCGCTGGCGAAGGCCGCCGCGTCGCTGCAGCGCTCCATCGGTACCCACCTCCTGGTCCGGCCCAGCAAGGACAAGGCCAAGTTCGCCGAGCAGTCGGTGGCTTTCAAGTCGTACAACTACCTGGAGCAGATCGCCCTCGGCGAGTACCAGTCGGGTGGCACCCAGGCGGACCTCGACCGCCTGAAGGAGGTCATGAAGGCGGCCTCCGTGGAGGGCGAGAAGAAGCTCCAGGCGGCCGGCAAGAACCCGCCGCGCGGCCCGCAGGACGGCTCCGTCTACTCCGGCATGGCCATCGCGATCGGCCGCGCCGGTGACCCGAGCGACATCAAGGCCCTCGCGCAGCAGGACATCATCCCCCTGGTGTGGATGGGCGCCTCGACCGCCAAGTTCGAGGCGTACAAGACGGTCGAGACCGAGCTCGTCGACAAGGCCGTGACCGAGGCCTCCGACATCGCCGACGAGGCCGCGACCGACGCCTACGTCATCGGTGGCATCACCGTCGTCGCCCTGCTCGCCGCCTTCATCATCGCCGGCCTCATGGCCCGCCAGATGAGCCGCTCGATGCGCGAGCTGCGCACCGCCGCCTTCGGCATCGCCGAGCAGCGCCTGCCGATGCTGGTCGACCAGCTGTCCCGCACCGAGCCGGGCCGCGTCGACACCCGCGTCCAGCCGATCCCGATCGACACCCAGGACGAGATCGGCGAGGTCGCCCGGGCCTTCGACCAGGTCCACCGCGAGGCCGTCCGGCTCGCCGCCGAGCAGGCACTGCTCCGGGGCAACGTCAACGCGATCTTCACCAACCTGTCGCGCCGCAACCAGTCGCTGATCGAGGGCCAGCTGGGCCTGATCACCGACCTGGAGAACAACGAGGCCGACCCGGACCAGCTGGAGAACCTCTTCAAGCTGGACCACCTGGCGACCCGTATGCGCCGCAACGGCGAGAACCTCCTCGTCCTCGCCGGCGAGGAGCCCGGCCGCCGCTGGGACCAGCCGGTACCGCTGGTGGACGTCATGCGCGCCGCCTCCTCCGAGGTGGAGCAGTACGAGCGCATCGAGCTGGCGGGCGTCCCGGACGCCGAGATCCACGGCCAGGCCGTGACCGACCTCGTGCACCTGCTCGCCGAGCTCCTGGAGAACGCCACCACGTTCTCCTCGCCGCAGACCAAGGTCCGCGTGACCGCGACCCGTCTGCCCGACGGCCGCGTGATGGTCGAGATCCACGACAAGGGCATCGGCCTCACCGCCGAGGACTTCGCGGACATCAACCACAAGCTGGCCAACCCGCCGACCGTGGACGCCGCCGTCTCGCAGCGCATGGGCCTGTTCGTGGTCGGCCGGCTGGCCGACCGGCACGGCGTCCGTGTCCAGCTGCGCCCCTCGGGCGAGCAGGCCGGCACCACCTCGCTGGTCATGCTCCCGGACGCCATCACCCACGGTGGCGGTGGCGCGGAGCTCCCGCAGGACGACTTCACCGTCTCGCAGATCATCCCGCAGCAGGCCTCCTTCGACGCCGCCCCGATGCGGACCGCGGCCGAGCTCGGCTTCGACGACTCGCGCTACGAGCAGGCCGACGAGCGCCAGATGGACCCGGTCAACCGCTCGCTGATGCGCGAGGAGCGGCGTGCCGCCCTCGAGGCGCAGGTCCAGGGCGGCGAACGCCCGCTGTTCCAGGACGAGGTGGACGCCCAGCAGGGCTACGCGCCGCAGCAGGAGCAGGGCGGCCAGTACGTCCAGGACTACGGTCAGGACTACGGGCAGCAGGCCCCGCAGCAGGACGACTACGGGTACCAGCAGGGTGGTTACGACGGGTACGACCAGCAGGTCGGCGGTTACCCGGAGCAGCCTTATGCGGAAGCCGGTTACGACGGTCGCGAGCCCTCCGCCCAGCAGTACGACAACTCGTACGACCCCCAGCCCCACCAGGGCGAGTGGGCCGATCAAGGTGCGTACCAGGGCGGGTACGAGCAGCCTTACGGAACGGAACCGGAATCTTCCCAGGGCGCTCCCGAACAGGCCCGCGAACGCGTAGGCTTCGACCGTCCGGGTCCCACCCCGAACGCCGGTCACCAGCTGACCGACGCCGGGTTGCCGCGCCGTGGCAGCGCCACGCCGCGGGCCCCGCAGCAGCAGTCGCAGCCGCAGGCCCCGCAGGTGCACCAGCCGCAGCCGGTGCAGAACGAAGCCGACGGTTCCGAGGACTGGCGCTCGACGAACGACGAGCGCTGGCAGCGGGCCGAGAAGCTCCGCAAGCCGAAGGCGGGCGGGGTCACCTCGTCCGGTCTTCCCCGGCGGGTACCCAAGGCCAATCTGGTCGAGGGCACCGCGGAGCAGACCCCGCAGGGCGGCCCCCAGGTCTCCCGCGCACCGGAGGACGTGCGGGGCAGGTTGAGCAACCTGCGTCGCGGTGTCCAGCAGGGGCGCAGCGCGGGAACGGACACGAACGGATCGGGCCTCGGCCCGGGTAATACCTACAACCAGGAGCGTTAGTGTGAGCCCGATGAGCCAGGCGGCGCAGAATCTGAACTGGTTGATCACCAACTTCGTGGACAACACCCCCGGGGTGTCCCACACGGTGGTGGTCTCCGCCGACGGACTCCTGCTGGCGATGTCCGAGGGCTTTCCCCGGGACCGCGCCGATCAGCTTGCGGCGGTCGCGTCCGGACTGACCTCGCTGACCGCGGGCGCCTCGCGGATCTTCGAGGGCGGCGCGGTCAACCAGACCGTCGTCGAGATGGAGCGCGGCTTCCTCTTCATCATGTCGATCTCGGACGGCTCTTCGCTGGCCGTGCTCGCACACCCGGAGGCGGACATCGGCCTGGTGGGCTACGAGATGGCACTGCTGGTCGACCGGGCTGGCACCGTCCTCACCCCGGACCTCCGCGCGGAGCTCCAGGGCAGCCTGCTCAATTAGAACTGTTCTCAACAAGCAGACAGACTGTGCGTTTCACGCCACCGCACCATAGGGTGCGGTGGCGCGGTCCACAGGGACTTGGACCGCGATGGCAGTCGGAGGAGGAGACGTGGGAACACCGCCGGGCGGACGCCCTTATGACGGCTATGACGCACAACAGCCGTTGGGAGACACCGCGCAGAACCGCTTCAACTTTCCCTCCGCACCCAGCAGACAGGGCGGACAGCCCTATCAGCAGCCGCCGCCGCAGGCCCAGCCGTACGCCCAGTCCGTGCCGCATCGCCGCGCGGAGCCTGCCGCGCCGGCGAAGGGCGGTTCCAACAACCCGTTGGTGCGTCCCTACGCGATGACCGGCGGCCGGACCCGGCCGCGTTACCAGCTCGCCATCGAGGCGCTGGTGTCCACCACGGCCGATCCGTCCCGGCTGCAGGGGCAGTTGCCCGAGCACCAGCGGATCTGCCGGCTGTGCTTCGAGATCAAGTCCGTTGCGGAGATCTCGGCACTACTCTCCATTCCTCTTGGCGTGGCCCGGATTCTCGTCGCCGACCTGGCGGAGGCCGGACTCGTCGCGATTCACCAGCCCGGCGGCGACGAGGCCGCCGGCGGCCAGCCAGACGTGACACTGCTCGAAAGGGTGCTCAGTGGACTTCGCAAGCTCTAGCGGCGGCGCGGCCCGTTCTACCACCAGCGCGAAGATCGTGGTGGCGGGCGGCTTCGGCGTGGGCAAGACCACGTTCGTCGGCGCCGTCTCCGAGATCAACCCGCTGCGCACCGAGGCCGTCATGACGTCTGCGTCCGCGGGCATCGACGACCTCACGCACACCGGCGACAAGACGACGACGACTGTCGCCATGGACTTCGGCCGTATCACCCTGGACCAGGACCTGATCCTGTACCTCTTCGGTACCCCGGGCCAGGACCGCTTCTGGTTCATGTGGGACGACCTGGTCCGCGGAGCCATCGGCGCCGTCGTCCTCGTCGACACCCGCCGCCTCGCCGACTGCTTCCCCGCCGTCGACTACTTCGAGAACTCGGGCCTCCCCTTCGTCATCGCCCTCAACGGCTTCGACGGCCACCAGCCGTACCAGCCCGAAGAGGTCCGCGAGGCCCTTCAGATCGGCCCCGACACCCCCATCATCACCACCGACGCCCGCCACCGCGCGGACGCCAAGAGCGCGCTCATCACCCTCGTCGAGCACGCACTCATGGCACGCCTGCGGTAGTCCCCCGACGGGTCGGACGGTACGCGCGAGGCCCCGCACCGGAAACGGTGCGGGGCCTTCGTGCGTCCGGGAGGCGCGGCGTGGGGGCGGCGGGGGCGCGGCGTGGGGGCGGCGTACACGCGACAGGGCCCCGCACCGGATCGGTGCGGGGCCCTGTGCGGCTCTGTGGCGTCAGCGCCAGCTGTGCGGGGCGCGGAAGCCGTTCTCGCGCTCCAGGCGGCGCCAGCCGGCCGTGGAGCGGCCGCCGTGGGCGGTGTCGGACGGCTGGGCGGCGGCGCGGGCGAGCAGGACCGCGGTGATGGCGGCCAGCTCCTCGGGGTCTGCGTGGCCCTTCTCGACGCGGAGCAGGTTGGCTGCGGCAGGCGTGGTCACTTCTGCTGTCTCCTCTTACTGAGGCGGGTTGCCGTGCTTGCGGGACGGCAGGTCGGCGTGCTTGGTGCGGAGCATGGCGAGGGACCTGACGAGGACCTCGCGCGTCTCGGCGGGGTCGATCACGTCGTCGACGAGGCCGCGCTCCGCCGCGTAGTACGGGTGCATGAGCTCGGCCTTGTACTCCTTGACCATGCGCGTCCGCATGGCCTCCGGGTCCTCGGCCTCCGCGATCTGCTTGCGGAAGATGACGTTGGCGGCGCCCTCGGCGCCCATGACGGCGATCTCGTTGGTGGGCCAGGCGTAGGTGAGGTCGGCGCCGATGGACTGGCTGTCCATCACGATGTACGCGCCGCCGTAGGCCTTGCGCAGGATCAGCGAGATCCGGGGCACGGTCGCGTTGCAGTACGCGTACAGCAGCTTCGCGCCGTGCCGGATGATTCCACCGTGCTCCTGGTCTACACCAGGCAGGAAGCCGGGTACGTCCAGAAGGGTGATGATCGGGATGTTGAAGGCATCGCACATCTGGACGAAGCGCGCGGCCTTCTCGGAGGCCTCGATGTCCAGGACGCCGGCCAGCGTCTGGGGCTGGTTGGCGACGATGCCGACGACCTGGCCGTCGAGCCGGGCCAGGGCGCAGACGATGTTGCGGGCCCAGCGCTCGTGGATCTCCAGGTAGTCGCCCTCGTCGACGAGCTCCTCGATGACCTTGTGCATGTCGTACGGGCGGTTGCCGTCGGCGGGCACCAGGTCGAGCAGCACGTCCGAGCGGCGGTCGGCCGGGTCCTCGGAGGGGACGGTCGGCGGGTTCTCGCGGTTGTTCTGCGGCAGCATCGACAGGAGGTAGCGGACCTCCGCGATGCAGGTCTCCTCGTCGTCGTACGCGAAGTGGGCGACGCCCGAGGTCTCCGCGTGGACGTCCGCGCCGCCGAGGCCGTTCTGGGTGATCTCCTCACCGGTGACCGCCTTGACGACGTCCGGGCCGGTGATGAACATCTGCGAGGTCTCGCGGACCATGAACACGAAGTCGGTCAGGGCGGGGCTGTAGGCCGCGCCGCCGGCGCACGGGCCGAGCATGACGCTGATCTGGGGGATCACGCCGCTCGCCCGGGTGTTGCGCTGGAAGATGCCGCCGTAGCCGGCGAGGGCGGAGACGCCCTCCTGGATACGGGCGCCCGCGCCGTCGTTCAGGGAGACCAGCGGCGCGCCCGCCGCGATGGCCATGTCCATGATCTTGTGGATCTTGGTGGCGTGGGCCTCGCCCAGCGCGCCGCCGAAGATCCGGAAGTCGTGCGCGTAGACGAAGACCGTGCGGCCCTCGACGGTGCCCCAGCCGGTGATCACACCGTCGGTGTACGGCTTGCGCGCCTCCAGGCCGAAGCCCTGCGCGCGGTGTCGGCGCAGCTGCTCGACCTCGTTGAAGGAACTCGGGTCGAGCAGCAGCTCGATCCGCTCCCGCGCGGTCAGCTTGCCCTTGGCGTGCTGCGCCTCGGTCGCTCGGTCGCTCGGGCCGCGCCGCGCCTGCTCGCGCAGGGCGTGCAGCTCGGCCACTCGGCCTCGGGCGTCGGTCGGCTCGCTCGGGATCTGGTCCACAACGGTCATGTACCGACCCTACGAACAGGCACAAGAAAATCCCGCCGTCGACTCCGTACAGTCTCGCGCGCCGAATCCTGGTGGAGCTGGACAGAACCAGTGCCGGGGGGATCCGATACGACAGTCGGGTACCCCTCGGCCTTGTGGACTTCCTCCAGAAGTCAGTTCAGCGACACCCGACAGCCATGGGTGGCGCCGGCGGTGCCCGGAGTGATCCGCAGCCGCAGGGAGCGGCCGGTCTCCAGCACCTCCACGGAGGGGTCGTGGGAGATCACCCGGGCGGCCCGGTGGTCCCAGACCAGTTCCAGCGGTTGCCCGGTGCGGGGCGGCTCGGCGATCTTCAGCACGGCCTCGGAGCGGTACCGGCGGACCAGCACGCTCGCCGGGGCGGTCGTGGTCAGGCGCCCCACCGTACCGGCCCGCCAGAAGTTCGCGGCGGTCAGCCCCAGCGAGGGCACGGCGACCGCCTGCCGGTCGGCGGTGTTGTCGAGGATCTCCAGCCACTGCGGATCGGCGGCGCGGCCCGCGAGGGTGCGCGCGGAAGCCCCGGGCATCACCAGATAGGCGTACTCCGCTCGGGTGGGGTCGACACCGTGGTCCAGCCACAGGGTCTGGTAGCGACGGCTGCGGCGCTCGGTGGAGCTGGTGGTGTTGATGTCGCTCCACGCCCCGGTGCGGTCCTCGCGCAGGGTGCGCAGGGCGGCGGTGCCGCCGGGCAGGATCCAGCCGCCGTGGCCTTCGAGGTGGGCCCAGCGATCCCCCACGGTGAGCCTCTGGCTGCCTCCCCCGGGCCCCGTCCGGGAGGTGCCCCCATCGCCGAGGCAGCGGTTGTCGACGACCGTCTCGACAGACACCCCGTCGGTGGCCTTGATCCCGGCGCCGAGGCAGACGATCGCGTCGGCGACGCAGAACCAGGACTTGCGGGCCTCCAGGGTCGAGCCGAGGCCCTTGAGGTGCTGGCCGATCGCCGCGTACTCGCCGTCCGTGGTGCCGCCGACCCACTGCACGGCCGGCTTGGGCGCGCCCCACTCGCCGCCCGCCCGGTCGGGGAGCCGCTTGGTGGAGACGGTGGTGCCGGGCAGCCGGTACGGGTCGACGGTGGGCCAGTACCAGTCGGTGTACTGGGCGTCGGCGGTCCCACCGCCGGGCGCCCACCAGGAGAGCATCCCGGAGCCGGTGTGCCAGCCGCGCGGGTTCTCGCCGTTGCCGCACTCGTAGTGCGAGATCCGCTCGGAGGCCATGGAGACGTTGGCGGCCCAGCCGGGGCGGCGGTGCACGGCCCGGTCCATGGAGGCGAACAGGCGGTGGCCGACGGGCTCCGGCGCGGCCGGCACGGCGTCGGCGGCGACCGCGTGCAGCCGGGCCAGGTCGGCGACGCCGAATTGGGGCGCGGCCAGGATCGGGGCGACCGTGTCCCGTTCGATCCAGCCCTTCACGCGGGCGTGCCAGCGGTCGCGCTCGGCGGGGCTCGCACCGCCGGCGAGCAGGGCGATCGCGGCGATCACGCCCTGGCCGTGGAAGTGGTCGGAACGCATCACGTTGCGCGGGTCGTTGCGGGGCATGCCGCGGCTGATGGCGCGGCCGTTGACGCTGTCCATCATCAGCCCGTTGTGGATGAGCGGCGCGTAGGCGTGCTCGACGCTGTCCAGGACGATCTGCCGGTTCGGATCGGTGACGGCCCAGGCGGAGCCGGCGAGCAGCGCGAAGAGCCGGCCGAGGCCGTCCAGCATGACCTGGCCGTAGGTGCCGGAGTAGGCGACCCAGGTGTGCTGGACGAAGGAGCCGTCGGCGTAGAGCC
Organism: Streptomyces solicamelliae; assembly: GCF_045348655.1. Lineage (NCBI taxonomy): Bacteria > Bacillati > Actinomycetota > Actinomycetes > Kitasatosporales > Streptomycetaceae > Streptomyces > Streptomyces solicamelliae. The sequence goes on along the minus strand of NZ_CP160404.1, from coordinate 5,132,530 downwards.
CGTCGCCCTTGGTCACGTACGGGAACACCGGGCTGAGGGCGTCGCGGGCGAGGGCGGTCTTGGCGGGGCTCGCGCCCAGGATGCCGCGCAGGGCGACCGAGCGGCACAGGTCGACGCGGTTCGCGCCGGTGGAGGTGCCGCTGTAGTTCGTGAGCATCGAGTCGGGGATGAAGTGGTCGACGGCGCCGCAGGCGGCGGCGATCCGGTCCGCGCCGAGGTGCTCGTACAGGGCGGCGACGATGTCCATGAGCAGGCGCGGGCTGCCGATCTGCCACTCCCACCAGTTGCCGTAGCGGGCGGTGCCGGGGTGGTAGACGCGGGCGGAGAGGTGGTCGAGGCCGGCGACGGTGTCGGCGAGCAGACCCGGGTCGCCGGTGAGTCCGGTGCCGGGCTGGACGTACGCCTGGGTCATGGTCCACAGCCGGCTGTAGCTCGCGGTGATGCCGGCGGGCGGGTCGAAGGCGAGGCCGGGCCAGAGGCTGGTGGCGGCGGGGGCCATGGTGGCGCGGAAGGCACCGGCGAGCTCGCCGGTCTCGCGGAGCCGGGAGGCGTACGGCTCGGCGCCGGCGTCGAAGCCGGCACCGAGCTGGATGGCCAGCCAGCGCCGCCGCAGCGCCTCGAACTCGCCCTCGACGGCGGCGGCTCGGGCCGCGGGGATCTCGGGGACGAGCGCGAGGGCGGCCGCGGCGGCGGTCGCGGTGCTCAGGAAGGTACGGCGGGACCAGACGGGCACGGGAGCCTCCTGGAGGGGACGGGTGGAGACCGGTTCGGCGCCCGGTTCTAGCGCCCTTCGCCCGACGCAATCAATGAGCACAGCAAGCGCTTTCTCCCTCAGCCCGCGCAATGGAAGCGGGCGTTCCCCCAGTCCGCGTGATCGTTGCCGTTCCCGTCGCCGCCGTCGCCGACGACCAGCTCGACGTACGAGGCGCCGGTGACGTCGGCGGTCAGCGACCGGGCCGCGTCGGCGGCCTTCAGGACCGGGGACTTCGCCGTCTCCGTCCCGTCCGCGAGGACGCTGAACTGCACGGTGCCGCGGCTGGTCTGGACGTCGTCCACCCCCACCTCGGCGGTGAAGGACGTGCACCTCCCGCCCAGGTAGTAGCGGACCTTGGCCGGGGCGTGGGTGCCGAGGCCCTTGGCGTACGTCACTCCCCCGATCCGCAGCGGGCCGCCGTCGCCGGTCCCGGTCTCGCCGTTGGAGAGGTCCCGTTCGACCGGGCCCCAGCCGTTCGCGGCCGAGGTCCACTCCAGGTCGCTCGCCCAGGCGTCGGCGGTGGGCGGCGGAGGCAGGGTGCGCACGGAGGCGGCGGCGGTGAGCTTCCGGGCCTCTCCCTCGACGGAGTACGTGAGCGTCGCGCCCAGCGGGTACGCGCGGTACGGGGCGTCGACGGGCGGGGTGACCTTCCAGGTGGCGGTGGCCTTCCCGCCCGCGGCGACGGCGCCGAGGGAGACCGGTCCCGCGGGCTCGGCGGTCCAGCCCTCGGGCAGGGCCAGTTCGGCCCGCGCGCCTTCGGCGGCGGTCGCCTCGTCGTTGGCGAAGACGGCGCTGACCTCGTTCGCCCGGCCCGGCTCCAGGGTCTCCGGGGCGGTGACGCCGAGGGTGCCGCAGGCGGCCTTCTCCGAGGCCGGGGCCGGGCCCAGGTCGGTGACGGTGAAGCCGTCGAGCACGAAGTCCGCGCCGTCGGGGGCGTCGGCCCGCTTGCGCAGCCCGGTCCAGGTGTCGCCGCAGCCCGCGGTCACGGTCTCGCTGAAGTGGCCGGTGGTGTGCTGCTGCCCGAGGGGGGTACGGCGGGTCTCGACGGAGCCGGAGCCGGAGCCGGAGCCGGAGCCGGTGCCGTTGGTCCGGTCGTAGCCGGTGACCCATTCGTACGCTCCGGCGTGGCTGGACTGGTAGTCGTACGCGACGCGGTAGCGCCGGCCGTCCTGCATCGGCACGGTCCACGGGGCGGTCCGGTAGACGAGACCGGTGTTCTCGTCGTGCGACTTCAGCGACTCCGCGCCGCCGATGACGTCGTCGATCGGTTTCCCGTTCCAGCCGGCCTGCGTGTACGGGGCGTGCAACTGGGCCAGGTGGGTGCGCGGGTCGGTGGTGCCGCCGGCGTCGCCCTTCAGGAACGGGCCCCAGCCCTGGTCGACGGCCTCGAAGTCCTCGTACACGGCCGCTCCGTCCCTGGTCGCGGGGTCGTTCGCGACGACGCGGACGTCGTCGATCCGGACGGCGGCGGCGCCGGCCTGCGCGGCGGCCGCGATCAGCAGCGGGGTGCCGCCGTCGGCGGGGGCGGTGAAGGTGACCTTGGCGCGCTGCATGCGGGTGTCGTTCCAGTCGGAGGCGGCGACCCGGTCGGGGAGGACGGACCGCTGGACGGTGACGGAGCGACCGCCTGCGGAGAGGGTGACGGGGCGGGCCTTGCCGGGTTCGACCTCGATCAGGGCGGAGGCGGTGTAGCGGGCGCCGGGGGTGAGGCCGGTGAGCTGCTGGCGGAGCGAGGCGGTGGCGGCGCCGGTGAGCCTCGCGCTGTTGCGACCCTGGGCGTCGGTGTCGCGGGCGACGGTTCCGGCCGTGGACCAGGCGGCGAGGGCGCGGTCGTTGAAGCCGGGGTCGCGGACGGGGGTGCCCTGGCCCCAGCGCGGGTCGCGGGCCTCGGGCGAGGCGGACGCCGGGTACAGCACGTACGGCTGTCCGGCCTCGGCGTCCAGGGTGATCCGGCCGCCCTTGGGGGTGACGGTGCCGGTCTTCACACGGCCGTTGTCGGTGAGCCTGTGGACGACGTACGCGCCGTTTCCGGCGACCGTCCAACTGGTCTTCCCGCCGGCCCTGTTGTAGTGGTACAGCTTCGTGCCGCCGTCCCACGGGAGCAGGTAGGTCTCGCCGTCGAGGACCTTGCGGCCGTTCTCATAGAAGGCCCGGCGGCCGTTCTCGACGGTGCCGCGGACGCCGCCGGTGAACGTGAGGTCGTTGCCGTTCCAGCGGGTGATCCGCTGCTGCTGGAGGTACTTGGCGGGGAGGTTCTTCTGCCAGATGTTGGCGTAGAAGCGGTTCCAGTCGGTCTCGCCGGTCCAGCCCTCGAAGTCCTCCAGAGCGGTCTGGCCCAGGACCGGGTGGTTGTTCCAGACGTCCTTCTCGCCGTTGCGGATGAAGCGGATGATCTGCGAGTTGAGGCCCTTGTTGGTCGCGCCGCCGTAGTTCAGGTCGTTGGCCCAGTGCGACCAGAGGGAAGCCCGCTCGAACTTCTCGGACCACTCGGTGGCGACGTTCCAGCCCTGCGCCTGGACGGCCTGCAGCGTCTTGTCGGCGATCCAGCCGTGCGTGTAGTAGACGTCGACGTAGAGGGTGGAGAGGTTGGGGTCGGTCTCGTCGCGCAGCTGGCGGAAGCGGCGGGCGAGGTCGCCGCTGTTCACGTCGCGGCGCTGGTCGATGTAGTAGCTCTGGTTGAGCCAGTTCCAGCCGGGCTTGGTCTTGTCGACCAAGGTCTCGCTGAAGTTCTTCGCCTCGGGGTACGACTCGGTGGCGTTGACGTGGACGCCGAAGGTCGAGCCCCACTTCCTGCCCTCCTTCAGGAGGGTGTTGAGGTCGGCGAGGCCGCCGGCCCGCTTGTTGTAGTTTCCGCCGTAGTCGGGGTGAGCGGAGTCGTGGCCCTCGGAGCCGTACCCCTTGAGCAGGGTGAACTGACCGAGCCCGTCGGTGGCGAGGGAGATCCGCTTGACGTCGTCGAGGGTGCGCAGGAACGGGTGGGTGGCGTTGGACGCGAAGTTGAACGGGATGTGGGCGATCACCCGGTCCGGCGTCTGCGCGCTGCCGGGTGCCTCGATCCCGATGGAGCGGAAGGCGACGGCGCCGTCCTGCCAGTCGGTCTTCCCGTCGGCGTTGGCGTCGGGGGTGACCACGACCTTGGCCCACGGAAGGTGGTCGCCGGTCTCGGGTCTGTCGGCGCCGGCGCCCCGGTAGGTCCACTGGCCGGACCAGACGCCGACGCGGGTCTCGGTGGCGGTCTTCCGGGCCTGGTGCCAGAAGCGGGCGCCGTCGCGGGCGCTCGCGCCGGAGGGCTTGTCGTAGCTCGAGTTGGACTCGACGGCGGCGGCGAGGCTGCCGGTGTTGACGAGCGCGTAACTGGCGCCGACGGGGGCGGGCTCGGCGGCCGTGGCGTCCGTGACCTGGGCGAACACGTCGGCGGTGCGGGTGGAGTCGGGGTCGAGGCGGGTGAAGGCGGTCGCCGCGCCGGGGTCTGCGGAGCCGACGGAGACCAGGTCGTGGCCGGGGATGTCGATGGTGCCGACGCGGAAGGCGTCGGTGTCGCGGACGGCGGTCACCCGGAAGGCGACGGCCCGGCCGGAGACGCTCAGCCGCGCGTCGAGCTCGACGCCGGGCAGGTCGGGGAAGACCAGGGTGTACGCGGCGGCGGACGGGGTGACGACGGGGGCGGCCTCGGCCCGGACGTCGTACGCGGTGCCGTTGAGGACGACCTCGGCGACCGGGCTCGTACTGCCGAGGAGGCGGGCGCCGGTGCCGCGGTCGGTGTACGAGAGGACCCGGGGGAAGTCCTCGGCGACGGAGACGGTGAGGCGGTCGGAGGCGATGACGGCCTGTCCGGCGGCTTCTGGGGCGGTGGGCCCGGCGGGGGCGGGGGCCGCGGGTGCGGCGAGGGCGGGGGTGGCGGGCCCGGCCAGGGCGAACACGGCGGCGGTGGCGGTGGCGAGCGCGCAGGCCGTACGGAGTCTTCGCGACGTGGGGAGGGACATGGGGACCAGTGGGCCCGTCGGGCGGAGCGCCGTCAACGAGATCGCGCCCCGGGGGCCCCGCCAGTCCAAGAACCCCCTCCGGTAAGTCCAAGTGACCATCGGAGGGGGCGGGTCGGCTTCTGCCGGCCGGGGCTCAGCAGCCGCCGCAGTTGTAGTAGGTCACGTCCCAGTGGTTGCCCTCGTCGGCGTAGACGTTGCCGGAGCCGGAGCGCCACTGCGGGGCGCCGTCGCCGCGGACGCCGATGTAGGTGAACGTGTTCTTGATGTAGTTCCCGACGCACGTGTACTTGCTGTAGTCGAGCTTGTAGCCGTTCCAGTGCGAGTACGTGCCGCCCGCGTGGCCGGTCTCGGTGCCTCCGGTGATGTTGAGGGCGCAGCCGCTGGCGCGCTTGAGGGTCTGGGCGCCCTGGGCGGTGGCGAGGTTGAGCTGCTCGAACGACGTGCAGGTCGGGTTGTTGCGGTCGGAGCAGCCGCCGGACGACGACCAGGTGATGCCGACCTCGCGGAACATCGAGGTCGCGGTGGCGTGGCTGATCTTGGTGACGGCGTGGGCGTCGGTGGCGCTCGCCAGGACGCCGAAGCCGGGGGCGAAGAGGGCGCCGAGTACCAGCGCGAACGCGGTCAGGACGGAGCGGAGCTTCATCGGGGGGTGCCTCCTGCGGTGGACCGTGACGGACGGGGACGGCTGTGCAGGTGGTGCGGGACGCGCAGGGAGATGGTGCCGCAGTTCTACGCGCGTCCGCCAGAGGCCGGAGGCGTCGTGTACACACCACGAAAGTGAACCCTGAGGATCCCCGCCCGGATCACCTCGGCCGGGCTGTTGAAATTTAAACGGAATACCTCTATGGTCGATGTCGTTGAAGGTTCAACCAAGCCGGAAAGCGCCCCCGCGCACCGTCCCCAAGGAGCACGTCATGGGTCTGTTCAACCGCAAGAACAACGAGTCCGCCGTCGCCGTCGCCGACACCGCCGTCGACCCGGCCCTGGCCGCCGTGACCGGCGACTACACCATCGACCCGGCCCACAGCAGCATCGGCTTCACCGTCCGTCACGCCATGGTCACCAACGTCCGCGGCAGCTTCGCCGAGCACGAGGGCGCGCTGAAGCTGGACGGCTCCGACCCGGCGAAGTCCTCCGCCACCATCGACGTCAAGATCGCGTCGATCGACACCGGCATCGCCGACCGCGACAACCACCTGCGGGCCGGAGACTTCTTCGACGCCGAGCAGTTCCCGCTGATGACCTTCCGCTCCACCGAGGCGTCGCACGTGGGCGGCGACACGTTCCGCATCACCGGCGACCTCACGATCAAGGACGTCACCAAGCCGCTCTCGATCGACCTGGAGTTCAACGGCACCGCGAAGGACCCGTTCGGCAACGAGCGCGTCGGCTTCGAGGGCTCGGCGGAGATCCTCCGCTCCGAGTGGGGCCTGACCTGGAACGCGGCGCTGGAGACCGGCGGCGTGGTGCTCAGCGACAAGGTCAAGCTGAACTTCGACATCTCCGCCATCAAGAACGCCGCCTGACCCGAGCCGGCTGAACCGGCATCCCCACCCCGAGCGCGCCCGCCTCTCCGCATCCCCTCCGCGGAAGGCGGGCGCTCGGCGTCTCCGCGCCCGGGAGGCGGCCTTCGGCCGGCGGGAGCATGTGCGCCTGCCGGCGGGAGCGTGTGCGCCTAGTCGGGACGGGTCCTGGTGGTGAGGGTGCAGGTGCCGTTCGCGCAGGTGCGCTGGAGGCGGTTGCGGGAGACGGTCTGGATCAGGCCGACGGTCCAGCAGGTGGGGCAGCCGCGGAAGGCGATCAGGCTCAGCGGGGCCGCCAGCAGGGCGACCGGGCCGACGGCGGGGACGAGGGCGATCGAGCCCGCGATCAGGCCGAAGCCCAGGGCGCCGCGCGCCAGATGGCGCGGGACGGACTTGCTCGCGAAGTTCGGTTCGCGCGTCGTGGTCTTCACGAGGGGGACTCTCCTTCGGGTGCGGGGTGGGTCTCCAGGGAGCGGCGCAGGGCCGCGCGGGCCCGATGCAGGCGCGACTTCATCGCGGGCATGCTCAGTCCGAGCGAGCGGGCGACCGCCTTGCCGGGCAGTCCCTGGACGTCCCGCATCACCAGGACCTGCCGCAGGTCGCGCGGGAGCGCGCCGACCGCGGCCGCGACCCGCTCCACCTCCAGCCGGTGCAGCGCCGCGTCCTCGGCGGACGGTTCCGCCCGCGCCTCGCCGTCGCGCGCCGCGACCAGCCGTATCTGCCGGAGGCACTCGTTGCGCACGATCCGGAACATCCACGAGGCGAGCGCCCCGGTCGCCCGCAGCGTGCCGATCTTGCGGTACAGCACGATCAGCGCCTCCTGCGCCGCGTCCTCCGCGTCCTGCGGCGAGGCGCACAGCGACCTGGCGAACTTCCGCACATGCGGCTGCGAGGCGAGGACGACCGTGGTGAGCGAGCTGACGTCGCCGTCCTGAGCGGCCTTGATCAGCCGCTCGTCCGGCCAGGAGAAACGTCGGTCCATGGGTGGAATCCTGCTCAGCCCCGACTCTTCCAGCGCCTGAGGAGATGCCAACTGCACGCCCCCACGAGAAGCACCCCGACCACCACGACACCGGCCACCATCATGCTGCTGTCCTCCTGAACCCCGCCGGCCCCTGCGGCCGGCTGCACGGATAAGAGTCGGGCCGGCCCGAAAAGGATTCACCTCCACCCCGAAGATCGACGTCTTCGCAGCTCACCGACGGTTGTCAGTGCCCCCTGTCAGCATCGGGGACATGGAACTCCGTATCGACAGCAGTGTGTTGACCGACGTCGTCGCCTGGGCCGCCCGTGTGCTGCCCGTGCGGGCGGCCGTGCCGGTGCTCGGGGGGCTGCTTCTGGAGGCGCAGGGCGACGGGCTCGTCGTCTCGGGGCTCGACCACGAGGCGGCGGCGCGGACCGGGGCCGCCGCCGACGTCGCCGTACCGGGGCGGGCGCTGGTGCTCGGGCGGCGGCTGGTCGACATCTGCAAGGTGCTGCCCCGGAGCCCCGTGGAGCTGGCCGTGGAGGGCAGCCGGCTCTCCGTGACCGGCGGGGACGTCCGGTTCGGGCTCTCGCTGCTGCCCCTGGACGACTATCCGGCGCAGCCCGCGCTGCCGGAGCAGCGCGGTGTCGTGGACGCGGACGCGTTCGCCGACGCCGTGGCGCAGGTGGCGCCGGCCGCGGGGCGGGACGAGTCGCTGCCGGTGCTGACGGGGATACGGCTGGCGCTGGACGGCGACACCATGACGCTGGCCGCGACGGACCGGTACCGCTACGCCCTGCGCACCCTGGAGTGGAAGGCCGCGTCCGCGGAGGCGGCGGACGTCGTCGCGCCCGCCCGGCGGCTCACCGAGATCGCCCGGTCCCTCGCCGGTGCCGGGGACGTCCGGCTCTCGCTCGACGCGGGCTCGGTGGGGTTCGAGAGCGGCGCGATGCGGACCACCACCCGGCTGCTCGACGGGCGGCTGCCCCGGCACGACAAGCTGTTCGACCTCGGCGACCCCGTCACCGCGGTGACGGACCGCGCCGCGCTCCTGGAGGCCGTGAAGCGGGTCGCGGTCGTGGCCGACGGCGGCAGCCCGCTCCAGCTGGAGTTCACCGGCGACGCCCTGCGGCTGCGCGCGGGGTACGAGGACGACGTCGCCTTCCAGTGTCTGCCCGCCGCCCTCTCCTCCGACGAGCCGATGACGGTGGCGTTCAACCCCGCGTATCTCCTCGACGCCCTGGGCTCCTTCGACGTGCCAGAGATCAGGTTCCATCTGCTCGGGCCCGGTCAGCGCGCCCTGCTCACCGATCCCACGGGCGCCGCCCACCGCCATCTGCTGATGTCCGTCAAGCCCCCGCTCGTCTAGCCCGGCCGGCCCGGCCGGCCCGTCCCGCTAGAAGCCGCCGCCACCGAAGTCGCCACCACCGAACCCACCGCCGTCGAAGCCGCCTCCGCCGCCGAAGTCGGAGCCGCCGAAATCGCCGGAGCTGAAGTCGGCACCGGAGAAGTCACCGCCCTCGAACTCGTTGCCGCCGTACTCGCCCGCGTACGCGGGGGTGGAGAGCATCGAGCCGAGCATGGTGCCCACCAGCAGGCCGGGCAGCAGGCCGCCGCCGAAGTAGCCGCCCGCCCAGGGGCCGTACGCCGGACCCGCCTCCCAGTACGGGCGGCGGCCGGTCGCGGTCTCGACCGTACGGGCCTCGGGGTCCCGGCCCTCGTCGAGGCGGGCCGCGTCGGCGGCGCAGACCGGGACCTCCCGGGACGAGCCGCCGGCCGGCGACCAGGTGCGGTCCGCCGTGGAGGGGCCGTGCCGCGGGTCGAAGAAGCAGGGCGGCCGGCGCTCCGGCAGCGCCCGGTGCTCCCGACGGGCGGCGAGCACGGCCAGCGCGAAGCGGCCGTCCTCCACCTGCTGGGTCACCCCTCGTACGTCGTGCGGATGCTGCGCCGAGCCCATCAGGGACTTCGCCTTGTCGTAGGCGTCGAGGGAGCGCTCGTAGTCGGCCCGCATCGCGTCGTCCGCGCCCTTCTCGGAGGGGTGGAAGTCCAGCCGTTCGAGCTCCTCGCCGAAGGCGGTGATGTCCTCGTCGACCACGACCCGCAGCTTCTCCAGGGCCTCGCGCTCCTCTTCCTCCTTGCGCTTCCGGTTGCGCCGGACGATCGCGTACGCGCCCGCGCCGCCGGCCGCCACGACCGCGCCGAGGGTGATCAGGCCGCCGACCGGCACGCCGTCGGAGGCGGCCGAGCCGTCGCTCCAGGTGGCGGGCGCGGAGCCGCCGGCCACCGGCAGGGCCTGGTCGACGAAGTTGTTCAGCTGGGTGTTCGCGTCCACACCGGGTCCGGTGACCGAGCTCACCAGGTTCTGCACGGCGTCGCGCGACATCACGGAGCTGTCGGCGCCCGCGTCGAACTGGTCGCCGAGCCGGACCCCGTACAGACCGGTCACGCCGGTCTGGGTGCGCAGATCGCGCAGCAGGTTCTGCTCGGGGAACTCGGAGGTATCGGGCAGCACGGCCACGAAGACCGGCTTGTCGGCGTTCTCGATCTTCTGGGCGAGCGCGTCCGCCTGGGCCTGGGTGAGCTGGTCGGACGCGTCTGGGTGGACGTAGACCGGGCCCTGTTTCAGGGCCGCGGCCGCGTCCTGGATGCCCGTGGCCCTGGCGCCCGCGGCGGGCGCCAGGAGCACGAACAGCATCAGGGCCAGCCCGGCGAGGGCCGCCAGTACGGGTATGCGGCTCGTCCTCATACCCCCGAGTTACCCCAAATGGAGCAATTCAGACATCCCGCCGGGTACGGGGAGGACGTCAGCCCGGGGCCATCGACCGCCGTCGCGGGGCGTCAGCCCGCCGTCGCCCTCGTCGTCAGGCCCCAGTCGAACGCGAACTGCGGCTCGTACGGGTGCCGGTCCGCGGTCAGCGGGAGCGTGCTGGTCGACTTCGGCCAGCTCAGCGGCAGCCGGCCGGTGAAGCCCCGGCGGCCGTACAGCACGTCCGCGACGCCGTCGCCCTCGCTGCCCGGCAGCCAGGAGGCGACCAGCGCGTCGACCCCGGAGAGCCGGTCGACGAACTGCGGACGGCCCGAGACGATCAGGACCGCGCACTTCATCGCCCTGCAGACCGTGTCCACGGCCTTCCGGTCCGCCGCCGACAGCTCCAGGTCGTGCCCGTTGACGCCGACGTCGCCCCGGCCCTCCGCGTACGGCGTCTCGCCGACGACGACCACGCCCACGTCGTGGCCGGCGGTCGGCGCCGCGGCCTTCTCCGAGTACGTGATCTCCGCACTGGGGGCTGCCCTGCGCATGCCCTGCAGGATCGTGGTGCCCGGGATCGCCCGGCCCTGCGTGCCCTGCCAGCCGATGGTCCAGCCGCCCACCTGGTGGGACAGGTTGTTCGCGTTGGAGCCGGCCACGTACACGCGCTGCCCGGTGCGCAGCGGCAGCACGTTCCCGTCGTTCCTCAACAGCACCTGAGACTTGGCGACCGCCTCGCGGGCCGCGGCGCGGTGCGCGGCGGAGCCGACCGAGGAGAGGTTCGCGGTGTCCGCGTACGGCTTCTCGAACAGGCCCAGCCGGAACTTCTGCTCCAGGACCCGGCTCACGGCGTCGTCGACCCGCGACTGCGCGATCCGGCCCGCGGCGACCTCGTCGCGCACGATCCGGCCGAACTCCTTGTACGTCAGCGGGGCGGTGTTCATGTCGATGCCGGCGTTGACCGCGTTCCGTACGTCAGTGACCGCGTCGCCGTCCATCTGGTCGACGGCCTCCCAGTCGCTGACCACGATCCCGCGGAAGCCGAGGTCCCGCTTGAGCAGGCCGCCGACCATCTCCTGGTGGGCGTGCATCTTCACCGGCCCGCTGCGCTCACCGGTGAGCTCCAGGGAGGAGAAGGAGGTCATGACCGCGCCGGTGCCCTGGGCGATCGCCGCGCGGAACGGGGCGAGGTGGAGGGTCTCCAGCTCGCGCCGGTCGACGCGGGTGACGCCCTGGTCGATGACGTACGGCGGGCGGCCGGAGCCGTACGCGGTGCCGCCGTCGCCGATGAAGTGCTTGGCGGTGGCGAGGACCTTGTCGTTGCGGGCGAGGTCCCGGCCGCCGTCCGCGCCCTGGAGGCCGCGGACGGCGACCGCCATCTCCGAGACCAGGTCGGGGCTCTCGCCGAAGGACTCGTAGACGCGGCCCCAGCGCACGTCGCGCACCACGCAGACGCAGGGCGCGAAGTTCCAGGAGATGCCGGTGGCCCGGGCCTCCTTCGCGGTGATCGCGGCGAGCCGTTCCACGAGGGCGGCGTCGCGGGTCGCGCCGAGGCCGATGTTGTGAGGCATGACCGTGGCGCCCTTGACGAAGGCGTGGCCGTGCAGGGCGTCGGCGGCGAGCATCAGCGGGATCTGCAGCCGGGTGGCGCGCGAGTACTTCTGGTAGCCGTCGGTGACCGCGCGCCAGCCGGCGGGGGTCTGCCCGGCCCTTCCGTCGGGTTCGCCCTCGTAGATCACGGAGCCAAGGGCCTGGTCGGCGATGTCCTGCCGGGCGGCGAGGGTGTTCCGGCCGGCCTGGGTCATCTGGCCGACCTTCTCGGCGAGGGTCATCCGGCCGAGCAGGTCGGTGACCCGCTGCCGCACCGGCAGGCTCCGGTTCAGGTACGGCAGCCCGTGGGCGTCGACCACGACCTCGGGCTCGACGGCGGGCCGCGGCGCCCCGGTGACGTCCAGCGCGACGCGTACCGTCTCGGCCGTCTCGGCGGCGCTGTCGCGGACGGTGCGGACGGGCACGGTCCGTACCGTGCCGGGGGCGCTGCCCGCCGGGAAGGTGACGGTGCCGGAGCCGGCCCGGTAGTCCCGGCCGGCGACCGCCGCCGCGGCGGCGACGGTGCGGCCCTTCGGGGCGGCGGTGCGCCAGCGCACGGTCACCGGGCGCTTCAGCCGCCCGGCGGCCTTGAGGGTGAGGCGGACCTGTGCGGTGCCGCCCTCGGCGACCGTGGTGACGGCGGGCGCGGTGACCCGTACGCCGGTCGCGGCGGCGGCCGTGGTGGTGGTCGCGGTCGTCGCGGTGAGACAGCCGGTGAGGACGGCGGCGACGGTCGCGCCGGCGGCCACGGTGCGCGGCCGCCTGTCGGCGAGGAAGGGGGGCGAAACCGTATGGAACGTATGACTGCTACCCATAGCGCACATGCTGGGGCGTACCGGCCCCGGAGGGCCGGTACGACGCGCTGCGGGCCTGCTGCCGGGCTACTCGGCGGGGTCGATTCCCGCCCGGAGGAGGCCGTAGGTGAACGCGTCTTCGAGCGCCTGCCAGGACGCGGCGATCACGTTCTCGCCGACGCCGACCGTCGCCCACTCGGCGTTGCCGTCGCTCGTGGTGACGAGCACACGGGTCGTCGACTCGGTGCCGTGCCGGCCCTCGAGGATGCGGACCTTGTAGTCGATCAGCTCGAACTTGGCGAGCTGCGGGTAGATCCGCTCCAGCGCCACCCGCATCGCCCGGTCCAGCGCGTTGACCGGGCCGTTGCCCTCGGCGGTGGCGACGATCCGCTCGCCCTTGGCCCACAGCTTCACGGTCGCCTCGTTGGCGTGCGTGCCGTCGGGCCGGTCCTCGACGATGGCGCGCCAGGACTCGGTACGGAAGTAACGGCGGGCCCGGCCCTCGACCTCCGCGCGCATCAGCAGCTCGAAGGAGGCGTCGGCGGCCTCGTACGTGTAGCCCTTGAGCTCGCGCTCCTTGACCCGCTCGACGACCCGGGCGACCAGCTCGCGGTCGCCGCCGAGGTCCACGCCGAGCTCCTTGCCCTTGAGCTCGATGGAGGCCCGGCCGGCCATGTCGGAGACCAGCATCCGCATGGTGTTGCCGACGAGTTCGGGGTCGATGTGCTGGTACAGGTCCGGGTCGACCTTGATCGCGGAGGCGTGCAGCCCGGCCTTGTGGGCGAACGCGGAGACGCCCACGTACGGCTGGTGCGTCGAGGGCGTCAGGTTGACGACCTCGGCGATGGCGTGCGAGATCCGGGTCATCTCGGCGAGGGCGCCCGCGGGCAGCACCCGCTTGCCGTACTTGAGCTCCAGCGCGGCGACCACCGGGAACAGGTTGGCGTTGCCGACCCGCTCGCCGTAGCCGTTCGCGGTGCACTGGACGTGCGTGGCGCCGGCGTCGACGGCGGCGAGGGTGTTGGCCACCGCGCAGCCGGTGTCGTCCTGGGCGTGGATGCCGAGCCGGGCGCCGGTGTCGGCGAGCACGGTGGCGACGACGGCCTGGACCTGGGCGGGCAGCATGCCGCCGTTGGTGTCGCACAGGACGACGACGTCGGCCCCGGCCTCGTGCGCGGCGCGGACGACGGCCTTGGCGTACTCGGGGTTCGCCTTGTAGCCGTCGAAGAAGTGCTCGCAGTCGACGAAGACCCGGCGGCCCTGACCGCGCAGGTACGAGACGGTGTCGCGGACCATCGCCAGGTTCTCGTCCAGGGTGGTGCGCAGCGCCAGCTCGACGTGCTTGTCGTGCGACTTGGCGACCAGCGTGATCACCGGGGCGCCGGAGTCCAGGAGCGCCTTGACCTGCGGGTCCTCGGCGGCGTTGCCGCCGGCGCGGCGGGTGGCGCCGAAGGCCACGAGCTGCGCGTGCTTGAAGTCGATCTCCTGCCGGGCGCGGGCGAAGAACTCGGTGTCCCGCGGGTTCGCGCCGGGCCAGCCGCCCTCGATGAAGCCCACGCCGAAGTCGTCCAGGTGCCGGGCGATGGTCAGCTTGTCGGCGACGGTGAGGTTGATGCCTTCACGCTGCGCGCCGTCGCGCAGCGTGGTGTCGAAGACGTGGAAGCTGTCGTCGACGCGCGAGGTCTCGTCGGTCTCCGTGCTCATGACTGTGTTGGCTCCTGTCGGATGTGGGTCCGGACGGTATGGATCCACTTGCCCCCATTTTCACGCGCGGACGTCTTCCGGCCTCGGTGGGGCCGGAAAACGAAAAAACCCCTCGCGGGTGCGAGAGGTCTGCGCGCGGGTCTGGGGCACGGTGTGCACTGCCGCGGGGGTCGAGCCACGGTTCAGCGTTCACTGCGGACCGGCGCGCTGCTGCCCATAATCATGGTGGTAGCAAGCACGGCGGCAGTCTGCCACACGCCCGCGACGCGCGGGACGGCGGTCTCACGATGCGGGCAGCGCGCCGAGACGACGGCGCGCTGCCCTCTGCTCTCAGGCCTGGACGGGCTTGACGGCGGACGTCGGCTCGACGGCGGGGTGCCTCTCCGCCCCCACCCGCGCGAGGTCGATGTCCCGGGTCTCCCGCATCGTCAGGTAGACGACCAGCGAGACGGCCGCGCAGCCCGCGACGTACCAGTAGTAGCCGGACTCGATGCCGGAGTCCTTGAACCACAGGGCCACGTACTCGGCGGTGCCGCCGAACAGCGCGTTGGCGATGGCGTACGGCAGGGCCACGCCCAGGGCGCGGATCCCGGTCGGGAACAGCTCGGCCTTCACGCAGGCGTTGATCGAGGTGTAGCCGGTGACGACGACCAGGGCGAGCAGGGACAGGCCCAGGGCCGGCCAGAAGGAGCCGGCGTGCTGGAGCATCGTCATGATCGGCACGGTGAGGAAGGTCGAACCGAGGGCGAAGGTGATCAGCAGCGGGCGGCGGCCGATGCGGTCGGAGAGCCGGCCGGCGAGCGGCTGGAGGCAGGCGAAGACGATCAGCGCGCAGAAGGAGACCAGGGTGGCGGTCTGCTTGGGCAGCCCGGCGGAGTTGGACAGGTACTTCGTGAGGTACGTGGTGTACGTGTAGTACGCGACGGTGCCGCCCATGGTCAGGGCGATGACGAGGAACGCCTCGCGCTTGTGCGCCCACAGGGCCTTGATCGTGCCCTTCTCGCCGCGCGCGACACCGGCGTCGGCGGTCTCCTCGTAGACCTCGGTCTCCAGCATGTTGCGGCGCAGATAGAAGACGACCGCCGCGCCGAGCGCGCCGATGATGAACGGGATGCGCCAGCCCCAGCTGTGCAGCGCCTCGGCGGACATGGTGCGCTGCAGGACGATCTGCAGGCCGAGACCCACGATCTGGCCCACCGTCATCGACACGTACTGGAAGCTGGAGGCGAAGCCGCGGTGCTGCGGGGCGGAGGCCTCGGTGAGGTACGTGGCGCTGGCGGCGTACTCGCCGCCGACCGAGAGGCCCTGCAGCAGCCGGGCGATGAGCAGGACGGCCGCGCCGCCGTAGCCGGCGACGGCGTACGTGGGCGCGACGGCGATCAGTACGGCGGAGGCCGACATCAGCGTGACGGTGAGGGTGAGCGCCGCCTTGCGGCCCTTGCGGTCGCCGACCCGGCCGAGCAGCCAGCCGCCGACGGGGCGCATGAAGAAGCCGACGGCGAAGATGCCGGCGGTGTTCATGAGTTTGGCGGTGTCATTGCCCTCGGGGAAGAACGCTCCCGCGAAGTACGTGGCGAAGCTCGCGTACACGAACCAGTCGAACCATTCGACCATGTTGCCGGCCGAACCGACCCAGATCTTCTTCCAGTGCTCTCGTCCCATGGACCGGAACCGTGCCGGAGGTGACGACGGGTCAACAAGGGTGCAACGGGCAACGATCGGGAGTACTTGCGTGCGTTACGGTCGCGGCAGCAGTTCGTCGCGGATGAACTCCCGTACGTGCGCCAGGACTTGCTCCCGCCCGGTACCGGGAATCCCGACCGCCACGTGCACGCTGAAACCGTCGAGCAGCGCGCGCATCCGGGTGGCGAACCGGTCCGGGTCGACGGCGCGGAACTCGCCGCGCGAGACACCCTCGGCGAGCAGCGCGACGAGGTCGCGGTGCCAGGCGCCCTCGATGGCGGCCTGGCGGGCGCGGGCGTCGTCGTCGGCGTTCTGCGAGCGGTTCCAGACCTCCAGCCAGAGGGTCCAGTGCGGGTCGCGGGGCCCGTCGGGCACGTACACGTCGACGTACCCGTCGAGCCGCTCGCGCGCGGTACCGGCCCGCGACAACAGCGCCCCGCGCTCCGCCCCGAGCCGCCCCTCGCTCCACTCCAGGGTCTGCAGCAGCAGCTCGTCCTTGGTGCGGAAGTAGTAGAGCAGATGCCCGCTGCTCATCCCGACCTCCCGCCCGAGCCCGGCCATGGTCAGCCCGTCGAGCCCCCGCTCGGCGATCGTGTCCATGGCAGCCGCGAGCACGTCCTCACGCGGCGGCGCGGCCTGATGCCGGCGGCGGGGCTGGGGGGCCGGGTTGCTGCTCTGACTCACTCGTACGTTCTACCTCATGGCTCGGCCGGGGCACGGTCGGCGTCGGCGCAGGAGCCCTGCGCGCTCCCGCACGCACCCGCCTGCAACTTCCTGGTCGCCGGTGATCGAGACGGGGCGGGGGTCCGGCACGTATTCCACGGCGGGGGACAGCCCCTGCGCCGAGCAGCACACACCTCAGGAGCGACCATGACCGAGGCAGGAACCATCAGCAACGGCGTCACGACGAAGCCGTACGAGAATCTCAACGCGCCCGGGCTCGCGTGGCGCAAATCCAGTCGGACGGATCTCGATCCGATTCTCAAGGACTGCGTGATCGTGGCCGAGGCGCCCGTCGCGCAGGGGCACCCGCACCCCCACATCGCGGACGGGACGCGGATGGTCGCGCTCTCGGACGACAAGGATCCGGCCGCCCCGGTGCTGTACTTCAGCCGGGCGGAGTTCACCAAGTTCCTCGACGGGGCCGCGGCCGGTGAGTTCGACCATCTGCGGGCCGACGAGGCGGAGATGGAGCGGGCGGCGGCCGCCGTAGCCGTCGCGTGAACGCGGACCGGGTCGGGGCGGCGTTCGCGCGGTTGCGGGAGCGGTTCGACCGGTCGTCGTGCCGGGAGTGCCGGGGGCGCAACACCGTCGCGGTCGTGTACGAGGGGACCGTGATCGTGTCGTGCGGCGACTGCGGAGGGGCCACACGGAAGGGGCGGTTCCCTCCGGCCTCCGGGCTTCCCTGATCCCCGGGCCCGAGGGCGCCCGCCCCTCCCCCGCCGTCACACCGCCGGCTGCTGCTGGGTGATGCAGTGGATGCCGCCGCCGCCGGCGAAGATGGGGCGGGCGTCGACCAGGGTGACCGTGCGCTCGGGGAAGAGGCGGCGGAAGATCTCCGCGGCGACCTCGTCGTGCGGGTCGTCGAAGGCGCACAGGACCACGCCGCCGTTGCACAGGTAGTGGTTGATGTACGAGTAGTCGACCCAGTCGCCCTCCTCGTCCTTCAGGACCGTCGGGGCCGGGACCTCGATGACCTCCAGCGGACGGCCCTGCGCGTCCGTCCGGCCGCGCAGCAGGTCCACGTACGTCTTCGAGCGGACGTAGTCCGGGTGCGCCGGGTCCTGCTGGCTGTGGACGAGGACGGTGCCGGGGCGGGCGAAGGCGGCGACGATGTCGACGTGGCCCTGGGTGCCGTACATGCCGTAGTCGCCGGCCAGGCCGTGCGGGAGCCAGATCGCCGTGGTCGTGCCGAGCTTGGCGTGGATCTCCGCCTCGACCTGCTCACGGGTCCACTCCGGGTTGCGGCCCGCGCCGAGCTGGACGGTGTCCGTCAGCAGGACCGTGCCTTCGCCGTCGACGTGTATCGCTCCGCCCTCGTTGACGAGGCTGCTGCTCAGTACGGGGACCTCCGCCTCGTCCGCGACATGGCGGGCGATCTTGGAGTCGTGCTCCCAGCGGGCCCAGTCCTGGGCGCCCCAACCGTTGAACACCCAGTCCACGGCGGCCAGTCGGCCCTCCTCGTCCTTGACGAACGTGGGGCCGATGTCGCGCATCCACGCGTCGTCGAGTTCCCGCTCCAGCAACTCGATGTCGTCGCCGAGCAGTTCGCGTGCCGAGTCGCCCTGGCCCGGGCCGTGCACCATCGTCACCGGCTCGAAGCGGCGTACCGCGCGGGCCACGGTCGCCCAGGCGGCGCGGGCCTCGGCCAGCTCCTCGTCGTTGGTGAAGGTCGGGTTGGGGCCGGGCCAGGCCATCCACGTGCGCTCGTGCGGGGCCCACTCGGGGGGCATGCGGTAGGTCATCGAGGGTCCTCGGTGTTCTGGGCTTGAGTGTCAGAGGAAGTAGAGGCGGTTCAGCGTCATCCGCTCCGCCGCCTCCGAGCGGATCGGGTCGCCGTCCAGCGAGACCAGCCCCGTGCGGCCGTCGACCTGGACGTCACCGATCCGGGAGTTGAGCCGCAGGTCCGCCGGGCCGATGCCGCGGGTGCCGCGGACCGCCACGCGCCGGCGCCGGGTCGGCATCCGGTCGGAGCCGAGGTCGACGGCGGCCTGGGCGACGAAGGCCACGGAGATGTCGGCGGGGGTGGCCCCGTACGCCCCGAACTGCGGCCCGAGGACCAGCGGTTCGCAGGTGTCGGTGGCCGCGTTCGGGTCGCCCACGACCCCGTACGCCGGGAAGCCGGACTTCAGCACCAACTGCGGCTTCGCCCCGAAGAACTCGGGGCGCCACAGCACGATGTCGGCAAGCTTGCCGACCTCGACCGAGCCGACCTCGTGCGCGAGGCCGTGGGCGATCGCCGGGTTGATGGTCAGCTTGGCCATGTAGCGCAGCACGCGCGCGTTGTCGTCGTGCGCGCCGTCGCCCTCCATCGGGCCCAGCTCGGCCTTCATCTTCCCGGCCATGGCGAAGGTCCGGCGTACGGTCTCGCCGGCCCTTCCCATCCCCTGCGCGTCGGACGAGGTGATGCCGATCGCGCCGAGGTCGTGCAGGACGTCCTCCGCGCCCATCGTCCCGGCCCTGATCCGGTCGCGCGCCATCGCGGCGTCGCCGGGCAGGTCGGTCTTCAGGTCGTGGACGGAGACGATCATCCCGTAGTGCTCGGCGACCGCGTCGCGGCCGAAGGGCAGCGTGGGGTTGGTGGAGGAGCCGATGACGTTGGGCACGGCGGCCATCTTGAGCACGTTCGGGACGTGTCCGCCGCCGCAGCCCTCGATGTGGAAGGCGTGGATCGTCCGGCCCTCCAGCACGGCCAGTGTGTCCTCGACCGACAGGCACTCGTTCAGGCCGTCGCTGTGCAGCGCCACCTGGACGTCGTGCTCCTCGGCCACCCGCAGCGCGGTGTCCAGGGCGCGGGTGTGCGCGCCCATGTCCTCGTGCACCTTGAAGCCGGACGCGCCGCCCTCCGCGAGCGCCTCGACGAGCGGCGCCGGGTCCGAGGACGAGCCACGGCCGAGGAAGCCGATGTTGACCGGCCAGGCGTCGAAGGCGTTGAAGGCATGCTTGAGCGCCCAGGGCGAGTTCACACCGACGCCCCAGACCGGGCCGAATTCCTGGCCGATCACCGTCGTGACACCGCTCGCGAGCGAGGCTTCCATGATCCGCGGCGAGAGCAGGTGGACATGGGTGTCGATCGCGCCGGCGGTGGCGATCAGGCCCTCGCCGGAGACGATGGACGTACCGGTGCCGACGACCACCTCGACACCGTCGAGGGTGTCCGGGTTGCCGGCCCGTCCGATGGCGTGGATGCGCCCCTCGCGGATGCCGATCGACACCTTCCGGACGCCCTGGACGGCGTCGATCAGCAGGACGTTGCTGATCACGACGTCGCAGGTGTCGCGGACGGCGGCGGCCTTCAGGTGCAGCCCGTCGCGGGCGGTCTTGCCGAAGCCGGCGAGGAACTCGTCGCCCGGCTTCTGGGAGTCCGACTCGACCCGGACGACGAGTCCGGAGTCGCCGAGGACGACCCGGTCGCCCTCGCGGGGGCCGTGCACGGAGGCGTACTCGTACGGGTCCATCAGCTCTCCTCCTTCGGGTCCTGCGCAGCGGCGGCAGCCGAGTCCTCCGCGGCGGCCGCAGCGCTCTCCGCGCCCAGGTAGCCGCAGGCCGCCGCGCGCCGCAGGGCCTCCTCCTTCGCGCCGGGGGCGTCCAGCGGGCCGTCCACCAGGCCGGCGAAGCCGATCGCGATCCGTTCGCCGCCGATCGGCACCAGGCCCACCTCGGCCTCGCCGCCCGGGTCGAAGCGGAACGAGGCGCCGGCGGGGATGCAGAGCCGCGTCCCGTACGCCGCGGCGCGGTCGAAGTCGAGGCGCGGGTTCGCCTCGAAGAAGTGGAAGTGGGAGGTGACGCTGACCGGGACGGCCGCGGTGTTGTGCACCCGGACCCGGACGGCCGGTACCGGTTCGGCGTGCGCCGGGGCGGGCAGCAGCGCGCCGGGGGCCGCGTCGCCGAGGTGGCCGCCGCCGATCGGGGCGGAGACCACGGCGAGCCGGGAGCCGTCGTCGAAGACGGCCTCGACATGGACCTCGGTCACGACGTCGGCGACGCCGGGCAGCACGTCGTCGGGACCGAGCACGGACCGGGCCGCCTCGATCGCCTCGGCGAGTCGCTTGCCGTCGCGGGCCGCCTCGCAGACGGTGTCCGCGATGAGGGCGGTCGCCTCGGGGACATTGAGCCTGAGGCCCCGGGCCTTACGGGCCCGAGCCAGTTCGGCGGCGCCGAAGAGCAGCAGCCGGTCGCGCTCTGTGGGGGTCAGTCGCACGTCCTCACACCTCCTGTTTGAGCGTCACTCTAAATGCTTTCGGCGCGTCCGCCAAGCATTGACGGCACTTTGGAACGCGTTGTCTCACGAGAGGGACCACCGTTGACAGTCGCCGAGAAGTGGCTCACATTGAGCAGCACTCAAATTCTCCGGCGAGCAGGGAGTGCACCTCATGCCGATCGAACAGCGCGGAGTCGACACCATCCCCGAGGCGGAACGCACCAGCGGACCGCGGGATCTCGTGGCGATCCTGCTCGGCTCCAACCTCTGCCTGGGCGTGATCGTCTTCGGCTGGCTCCCGGTCTCCTTCGGCCTCGGCTGGTGGGCCTCGGTGAGCTCCGTGGTCACCGGCACCCTCGTCGGCGTGGCCGTGACCGCGCCGCTGGCGCTGGTCTCGCTGCGCACCGCGACCAACCTGTCCACCTCCAGCGGGGCCTTCTTCGGCGTGCGCGGCCGGCTCGTCGGCTCGGTCGTCGGCCTGCTGCTCTCACTGGGGTACACGGCACTGACGCTGTGGATCGGCGGCGACGTGATCGTCGGCGTCCTCGCCCGGCTCACCGGACTGCCCACCGGCGGCGCCGCGCACACCGCCGTGTACGCGGTCCTGGCCGCCTGCACGGTGGTGGCGGCGGTGTACGGCTACCGGCTGCTGCTCCGGCTCAGCAAGGGACTCGCGGTCGGCATGACCCTGCTGCTCGCGCTGGGCCTGGCCGCGTACGCGGGCGACTTCGGCACCGCCGCCGTACCCGAGACCCCGTACCTGCTCGGCTCGTTCTGGCCGACCTGGGTGCTCTCGGCGGTGGCCGCCGGGCTGAGCGGGCCGATCGCGTTCATCACGCTGCTCGGCGACTACACGCGCTACATCTCCCCCGCCCGGCACACCTCGAAGTCCGTGTGGCGGGCCACCTGTCTGGGCCTGGTCGCCGGGCTGCTGCTTCCTCAGCTCTTCGGCACGTACACGGCGCTGGCCGCCCGCGGCGCGCTCGACTACGCGGGACCGCTGGTCGCGGCCTCCCCCGCCTGGTACCTGGTGCCGCTGCTGATCGCGGCGACCGCGGGCTCGGTCGGCAACGCGGGTCTGATGCTGTACTCGATGGGCCTCGACCTCGACGCGATCCTGCCGCGCGCCAGCCGGACGGCCGCGACGCTCGTCGTCGCGGCGGTCGCCACCGCGTTCGTGTTCCTCGGGCACTTCCTCACCGACGCGCAGTCGGCGATGACGTCGTTCGTGCTGCTGCTCACCGCGATCGGCACGCCCTGGGCGGTGATCACTCTGATCGGGCACGTCCGCTGTCGCGGCGGGTACGACGCGGAGGCGCTGCAGGTGTACAACCGGCGTGCGCGCGGCGGGGTGTACTGGTTCGCGGCCGGCTGGCATCCGCGTGCCACGTTCAGCTGGGTGGTGGGGGCGGCCGTCGGCCTGGCGGCCGTGTCGACTCCGCTGTACGAGGGGCCGCTGCTGGCGCTGACCGGCGGGGTGGACTGCAGCTTCGTGCTGTCGGGCGTGGTGGGCGGGGCGCTGTACGCGGTGCTGACGCCGGGCGCCCGGAACGCGCAGACGCCCGGGACGGTGACCGCCCCGGGCGTCTCGGCGAAGGTGTGAGCCTTACTTGCCCAGCTCGTGCGTCCAGCCGTGGACGTCCTCGGCCTTGCCGGTCTGGATGGCGAGCAGCGCTTCGCGCAGCTTCATCGTGACCTCGCCGGGCCGGCCGCCCGACTGCTGCCACTCGCCGCGCGCGGACTTCACGGTGCCGACCGGGGTGATGACGGCGGCGGTGCCGCAGGCGAAGACCTCGGTGAGGCTGCCGTCCGCGGTGTGGCCCTGCCAGTCGTCGATGGAGACCCGGCGCTCCTCGACCTCGTAGCCGAGGTCGGCGGCGAGGGCGAGGAGGGAGTCGCGGGTGATGCCCTCGAGGATGGAGCCGGTGAGGGTCGGGGTGACGATCTTCGTGGTGCCGCCCTCGCCGCCGCCGTACACGAAGTACAGGTTCATGCCGCCGAGTTCCTCGACCCACTTGTGCTCGACCGCGTCGAGGTAGCAGACCTGGTCGCAGCCCTGCGCCGCCGCCTCGGCCTGCGCGAGCAGGGAGGCCGCGTAGTTGCCGCCGGTCTTGGCGTCGCCCATGCCGCCGGGGACGGCGCGGACGCGGTCCTCGGAGGCCCAGATGGAGACGGGCTTGACACCACCGGGGAAGTACGGGCCGGCCGGGGAGGCGATGACCACGAAGAGGTACTCGTTGGCGGGGCGGACGCCCAGGCCGACCTCGGTGCCGATCATGAACGGGCGCAGGTAGAGCGACGCCTCGCCGCCGTGCGCCGGGACCCACGCCTTGTCCTGCTGGACGAGCAGGTCGCAGGCCTGGATGAAGGTCTCGACCGGCAGCTCGGGCATGGCCAGGCGGCGGGCGGAGGCCTGGAAGCGGCGGGCGTTGGCGTCGGGGCGGAAGGTGGCGACCGAGCCGTCGGGGCGGCGGTAGGCCTTCAGGCCCTCGAAGATCTCCTGGGCGTAGTGCAGGACGGTCGTCGCCGGGTCGAGGGCGAGCGGGCCGTACGGCACGAGCTGACCGTCGTGCCAGCCGCGGCCCTCGGTCCAGCGGATGGTCACCATGTGGTCGGTGAAGTGGCGGCCGAATCCGGGGTCGGCCAGGATCGCCTCGCGCTCCGCGGCGGACAGCGGGTTGGAGGAGGGCTTGAGCTCGATCGTGGGCGTCGTCATGAGTGCTTGTCCTTCACCGGTTGTGTGTGTCGGACCGCGCTCACACACGCCCTCGCCACTGCTAGGACGTCCGAGCTTCTGCGCATGCCGCGGCCCCACGTTCGATTATCGCGCGTGGGGGCCGGGGCAGGAAGCGGGGGTGAGTGCGGCCCAGGGTTCGATGGTGGCACCCGGAGGCCGCACAGGTGAAGCCGCCGGGCGCGGTGGGCGACCCGGCGGCTTCGTGGAGTCGTCGGGTCAGCTCGCTACTCGGGCGGCGAGCGCGTCGCCGATCTCTTCCGTCGTACGGGGCGTGGTGCCGCGCTCGGCGAGGTCGGCCGCGACGGCCTCCTCGATCCGGACCGCCTCGGCGTCGCGGCCGAGGTGGCGCAGGAGGAGCGCGACGGACAGGACGGTGGCCGTGGGGTCGGCCTTGCCCTGGCCCGCGATGTCGGGTGCGGAGCCGTGGACGGGCTCGAACATGGACGGGAACTCGCGGCTCGGGTTGATGTTGCCCGAGGCCGCGACGCCGATGCCGCCGGAGACGGCCGCGGCGAGGTCGGTGATGATGTCGCCGAAGAGGTTGTCGGTGACGATCACGTCGAACCGCGCCGGGTCGGTGACGAGGAAGATCGTCGCCGCGTCGACGTGCAGGTAGTCCGTGGTGACCTCGGGGTACTCCGCGGCCACCTTCTCGAAGATGTTCGTCCACAGGTGCCCCGCGAAGGTGAGCACGTTGTTCTTGTGGACGAGGGTGAGCTTCTTGCGCGGGCGGGCCTGGGCGCGGGCGAAGGCGTCGCGGACCACGCGCTCGACGCCGAAGGCGGTGTTGACCGAGACCTCGGTCGCGACCTCGTGCTCGGTGCCCTTGCGGATGGTGCCGCCGTTGCCGGTGTACGGGCCCTCGGTGCCCTCGCGGACCACGACGAAGTCGATCGCCGGCTGGCCGGCGAGCGGGGTCGCGACGCCGGGCAGGAGCCGGGACGGCCGCAGGTTGACGTGGTGGTCGAAGGCGAACCGGAGCTTGAGCAGGAAGCCGCGCTCCAGGACACCGGACGGGACCGACGGGTCGCCGATGGCGCCGAGCAGGATGGCGTCGTGCTGCTTCAGGGCGTCGAGGTCGGCGTCGGTGAGGGTCTCACCGGTGGCGTGGTAGCGCCGGGCGCCGAAGTCGAACTCCTTGGTCTCCAGCTTCACATCCTGCGGGAGGGCGGCCGAGAGCACCTTGAGGCCCTGGGTCACGACCTCCTGGCCGATGCCGTCGCCGGGGATCACTGCGAGATTGATGCTGTGAGACATATCGGCACCCTACTCTTCGTCCCATCGTCTGACACGGTGACGTCCACGATGCGGACGGTCGTGTCGCCGGCCGGCGTCTCGCGGCCGGCGACACAGGGGTTCAGTGGCCGGTCTCGCCGCCGTTGTCACGGCGGTCGAGCGCGCGCTGGAGGGCGGCGGCGGCGTTCTTGCGGGCGTCGTCGCTGGGACGGCTGGCGGAGTGGCGGACGCGGCGGGCGGTCTGAGCGGCCATGGGGGATCGACTCCTTGAGATCAAGATCAGCGTGATCGAAGGCGCCGGAAGGGGCGGGGAGCGGGCCCGCAGGGGTTGCCTGCACAGGGGCAGCGCGCTCTCGACCGCCATTCGCTCGATGGAGCGGGACGTTCGGCTCCTACAAAGCTAGGACAGGTCCGGCTGTCTGTCTCCACAGTTACTCGGACTTCCTACTATCTGAGACGGCGAACGCGTCACACTCCGGCGGAGCAGGGAACGCGGACACGACGACGGGCCGGCAGCAACGTGGTGCACCACGTCGCTTCCGGCCCGCAGAGACCGCCCGGCCGGTCGGCCCGGACAGGTCGGGTCAGCTGTAGCTGTGCCAGTGATCGGTCCACAGCTGGTTGTAGTCCGCCGTCGCGCTCCCCTGCGGCCACGTGATCATCCGCGCCCCGTTCTGGGTGGTGCCGGCGGGGACGTCGACGACGCGGGGACGGTTCAGGTTGTCGTAGTGCGGGCTGTAGAGCCAGACCATCTGCTCCTCGCCGTTGGGGGCCCAGCCCGCTTCCCAGCGGCCCCACTCCTGGGACCAGTTGTCGTCGCAGTACCACAGCACCAGCGGGGTGCCGTAGTTGCCGTCGGCCCGGTCGATGGACAGGCAGAGGTTGCTGGCCTTGTTCTTGATGACCGAGTTGCCGCGGCTGTTGGTGGAGTAGTACCAGAGCTGGTTCTGGCCCCAGTGGCAGTCGTACTGGATGACCCAGGCGCCCGGGTGAGTGCCGGCCGCGTCGAGGCACTTGTTCGTCTTGACGTTGCGGAACCACCAGTTGGTCGTCGCGGCGGAGGCGCTGCTGCTGACGACGAACTGGGTCGCCAACAGGGCCATCGTGGCCGCGACGACGCCGAGGACGCGCCGGGCTCTGGACGCGCGGACAGGCTTCATGGTCTTTCCCCCCAGGAAAGGTGTGCGTGCAGAAAAAGCGCCCCTTCGCGCTGCCCGAAGGCGCGCCGAAGAGGCGCGAGGAGGTCAACCCCGTGTTCGACCAAGATCATATGGCGAATCGCCCCTGCTCGGCCAGGCTCGTCCGCCTGCCGCTGCTCGCCGTCCGGGGCGAGGGCGACGAGGTGTTCGTGCCGGCGGGCGCGGAGGCGTTCCGGCGCGACCTGGCGGACGCGGAGATCCGCCTGCTGCCCATGGGGCACTTCGCCCTGGACGGCCCACGCCCCGCAGATCGCGGCGCTCACGGACGACTTCCTCGCCCGGCGGGTCGGCGTCAGGCCGTAGCCTCCCGGAGCTGCCCGGCCACGCGCCCGACCCAGTCGGCGAACTCCTCGCGGTGGTGTTCCTCACCCCCGCACAGGGCTCTGACCTGAGCGTCCGTGAGCGCGTCCGGTGCCGGCGCGGCCAGCAGCCGGTGCAGCTCCGTCATCACGGACGCCATCCGCTGCGCGTCGGAGTGGTCGATCGTGTCGACCCCGTGCCCGGGGCCGAGGGTCGTCGAACCAGGCATACCGCACCTCCTCGCCGAGTCATCCCCTCCATGCAGCGTAAGCCCGCCCCATGAGAACCGCCCCCGTCCTCAGTTGGGGGACCGAGGAGGGGGGCGGTGATCAGGAGCCTCCGGGGAGGCGGGGGGCGTCAGCCCATGTGGGGGTAGCCGTACTCGGTCGGCGGGACCAGCGTCTCCTTGATGGCACGGGTCAGCGTCCAGCGCATCAGGTTCTGCGGGGCGCCGGCCTTGTCGTTGGTGCCGGAGGCACGGCCGCCGCCGAAGGGCTGCTGGCCGACGACGGCGCCGGTCGACTTGTCGTTGATGTAGAAGTTGCCCGCGGCGAAGCGGAGCTTCTCCATCGTGTACGCGGCGGCGGCGCGGTCGCCGGAGATGACCGAGCCGGTCAGGGCGTAGTCCGAGACCGACTCCATCTGGGTCAGCATCGCGTCGTACGCGGCGTCCTCGTAGACGTGGATCGCGAGGATCGGGCCGAAGTACTCGGTCGTGAAGACCTCGTTCTCCGGGTCCGTGCACACGATGACGGTCGGGCGGACGAAGTAGCCCTCCGAGTCGTCGTACGTGCCCCCGGCGACGATCGTGCAGGTCGGGTCGGCCTTCGCACGGTCGATCGCGGCCTTGTTCTTGGCGAAGGAACGCTCGTCGATGACGGCGCCGATGAAGTTCGTCAGGTCGGTGACGTCACCCATCTTGATGCCGTCGACCTCGGCCGCGAACTCCTCCGCGAAGCCGTCGTTCCAGATGGAGGCCGGGACGTACGCACGCGAGGACGCGGAGCACTTCTGGCCCTGGAACTCGAAGGAGCCGCGGGTCAGCGCGGTCTTCAGGACGGCGCGGTCGGCGCTCGGGTGGGCGACGACGAAGTCCTTGCCGCCGGTCTCGCCGACGATCCGCGGGTAGGAGCGGTACTTCTCGATGTTGGTGCCGACCGTCTTCCACAGGTGCTGGAAGGTCTTGGTCGAACCGGTGAAGTGGATGCCGGCGAGGTCGGGGTGGTTCAGGGCCACGTCCGAGACGGCGATGCCGTCGCCGGTCACCAGGTTGATGACGCCCTTCGGCAGACCGGCCTCCTCCAGGAGCTCCATGAGGAGCACGGCGGAGTGGGTCTGGGTCGGGGACGGCTTCCAGACCACCACGTTGCCCATGAGGGCGGGGGCGGTGGGCAGGTTGCCCGCGATGGCCGTGAAGTTGAACGGCGTGATCGCGTAGACGAAGCCCTCCAGCGGGCGGTGGTCCAGACGGTTCCACACGCCCGGGGAGTTCGCCGGCGGCTGCTCGGCGAGGATCTGGCGCGCGTACGCCACGTTGAAGCGCCAGAAGTCGACGAGCTCGCAGGGGGTGTCGATCTCGGCCTGCTGGGCGGTCTTCGACTGGCCGAGCATCGTGGAGGCGGCCAGCGTCTCGCGCCACGGGCCGGCCAGCAGCTCGGCGGCGCGCAGGATGATCGCGGCGCGGTCGTCGAAGGACATCGCGCGCCAGGCCGGGGCGGCGGCCAGGGCGGCGTCGATCGCGTCCTGGGCGTCGCCCTGGGTGGCGCCGGCGAAGGTGCCGATGACGGCCTTGTGGTTGTGCGGCTGCACGACGTCGACGCGCTCGCCGCCGCCCATGCGCTTCACGCCGCCGATGGTCATCGGCAGCTCGCGCGGGTTCTCGGCCAGCTCCTTGAGCTTGACCTCGAGCCGGGCGCGCTCGGGCGAACCGGGGGCGTAGCCGTGCACCGGCTCGTTGACGGGAGTGGGGACCTGGGTCACAGCGTCCATGAGTCTCGTAACTCCTTATGAGGGGTGTGGGGCTCAGCCCTTGGTGAGGATGGACCGGGCGAAGAACAGGAGATCGGCCGGCTTCTCCGCGAGGCGACGCATGCTGCGCCTACCCGGGGGACGACCCCCGGACCCCCGGCAGAAACCATCGGTGGCCGTCATCGCTCAGCCCTTGGTGAGGATCGAGCGGGCGAAGAACAGGAGGTTTGCCGGCTTCTCCGCGAGGCGGCGCATGAAGTAGCCGTACCAGTCGGTGCCGTAGGCGGTGTAGACGCGCATGCGGTGGCCCTCGGCGGCGAGGCGGAGGTGCTCCTCGCCGCGGATGCCGTACAGCATCTGGAACTCGTACTCGTCCAGCTTGCGCCCGGCGCGGCGGGCGAGCTCCTGGCCGATGGAGATCAGGCGCGGGTCGTGGGACCCGATCATCGGGTAGCCCTCGCCGTCCATCAGGATCTTCAGGATGCGGACGTACGCCTTGTCGATCTCCGCCTTGTCCTGGATCGCGACCTCGGCGGGCTCCTTGTAGGCGCCCTTGACGATGCGGACGCGGGAGCCGGCGGCGGCGAGGCGGCGGGCGTCGTCCTCGGTGCGGTACAGGTACGCCTGGATGACGCAGCCGGTCTGGGGGAAGTCCTTCCGCAGCTCCTCGTGGATGGCGAACATCGAGTCGAGGGTGGTGTGGTCCTCGGCGTCCAGGGTGACCGTGGTGCCGATGGCGGCGGCGGCCTCGACGACGGGCCGGACGTTGGCGAGCGCCAGCTCGTGGCCCCCCTCCAGCGACTGGCCGAACATCGACAGCTTCACCGACATCTCGGCGCGCTCGCCGAGCTCGAGCTCCTTCAGGCGCGCGATCAGCTCCAGGTAGGCGTCCCGGGCGGCGTACGACTGCTCGACGGTCGTGATGTCCTCGCCGACGACGTCGAGGGTGAGTTCCAGGCCCTTGTCGGCGAGGTCCCGGATGATCGGGACGACCTGGTCGACGGTCTCGCCGGCGATGAACCGGGCGACGACCTGCTTGGTGCCCGGGGCGGCCGACACGAAGCGGCGCATCTTGTCGCTGCGCGACGCGGCGAGGATCAGGGGACCCAGCACGGGGGCACCTCCAAAGGACAATGCGGAGAAACGGGTGCCGTAACCGACCGTACGGAACGAAACGGGAACAGCACGAAGAACCACCGTGAAACCTAAGGATCGCTCCGATCCTCGGCCATCTACAGGTGTCACGCATCCGTGGCCGGTATCTCAGACATATGTCTGAAGGACGCGGCGGGCGGTGCGAGAATGGCCGCGTGAAGGGCGATTACCAGGAGCTGGTCGACGAGATCTCCGAGCTGCTCGGCGAGCCGGCCACGCTGGAGAACCGGGACTTCGGCCTGATCGCCTTCGGCGCCCACGACAGCGACGACGACAGTGCGATGGACCCGGTGCGCACCCGCTCGATCCTCACCCGGAAGTCCACCCCGGCCGTCCGCGCCTGGTTCGAGGGCTTCGGCATCGCCCGGGCGACCGGCCCGGTCCGCATCCCCGCCGCCCCCGACGCGGGCGTCTTCCGGGACCGCATCTGTCTGCCGGTGCGCCATCGGGGTGTGGTCCTCGGGTACGTGTGGCTGCTCGACGCCGAGCCGGGTCCGACCCACGAGCAGCTCACGGCGGCGATGGAGGTGGCCGGCCGGATCGGCGCGCTGCTCGCGGACGAGGAGCGGGCGGGCGCGGACCTGTCCCGGGAGCTGCGGGCGACGCTGGGCGCCGAGCGCGGCTGGCAGTACGACATGGCGCTGACGGCGCTGCGCGCGGCGCTGGGCCCGTCGGCGGACGGGCCGCACGCGCTGCTGTGCGTGGCCCCCTGGCCCGCGGAGGGCGGCCCCTCGGCGCGTACGGTGCCGGCCGCGGCGGCCCTGAGCGCACTCCCCTGGCAGGCGCCGGGCGTCCCCGGGACCCCGGCCGTACCGTCCGGCGCACCCGGACCGGCGGAGCCGGGAGCCGGGGGCGGCAGGCGCTCCGGGCGCGGCCGCCCGCTCGGGTCGGGCGATCCGGAGAGCGGCGCGACGGACCGGCCGTCGCACGCGCTCGCCGTCCTCGTGCGCCTGCGGGCCGCCGACTCCCCCGCGCCGGCGCTCACCGCGGCGGAGCGGCTGCGCGACGCGGCCGGTCCGGGCGCGGTCGCCGGGCTCGCGGCGCCCCGGCGCGGCCTCGCCGAACTGGACGTCTCCTGGCGCGAGGCGACCGCCGCGACCCGGGCCGCCCTGGCCGAGCCCCGGCTCGGGCCGGTCGCCCAGTGGTCGGCCATCGGCCCGTACCGCCTGCTCACCGCGCTCCCCCCGGCGCCCCACGACCCGTCCGTGGGACCGCTGTTGACCCCGGCGCACGCCGAACTCGCGCGCACAGCGGAGGAGTTCCTCGACCACGCCGGCCAGGCCGGCCGGACCGCGGCGGCCCTGGGCATCCACCGCCAGACGCTGTACTACCGCCTCTCCCGCGTCGAGGCCCTCACCGGCCTCGACCTCGACGACGGCGAGGACCGCCTCCTCCTCCACATGGCGCTGAAGTCGGCGAAGTTGTGACCGGTCCGATCTTCCTTGTGCAGGCACACTGCCTGGGAACTACCGGTGCCGATCTGATGTCATCTTTCAGAGCGCTCCGTACGGTCACCGACGACCGCTGGGGCCCCAACCGCCCAAGCGATGAAGGAGAGTCATGAGCGACCGACCCGTCCACACGGTGGAAGTTCCTCTGGGTGACGGCAATGACGAGTTCGTGCGTGTTCAGATCCGAGAGGTGGACGAGACGCTCGTCCGTGTGGGCCGGGGAGGCCGCTCCGTCGCGCGGGCCGAGCGAACGTTCGGGCAGATGCTGGACACCGTGCGCCCCGTGGCGGAGAGCTTTGTGGGACGGTTCAAGGGGCTTGCGAACGCTCCCGACGAGATCACTCTGGAGTTCGGCGTGTCACTTTCGGCCGAGGCCGACGTAGTGATCGCGAGTACCGCGACGGCGGCCAACTTCTCCGTGAGCCTGACGTGGAACAGCGGTGATGCGAGAAACTCCGATGGAGTCGCCTCGCAGGAGAGTTGACCGACGCGGGACACAACGGGGGCACGGAGGTCACAGTGACGGGGGTTCGAGGCCAGGACACCGAGGAGGCGGAGCTGGCACTGGTGTCCGCCGTACTCCGCATCAAGGGACCGGACGGTTCGATCGGCGGCGCAGGTTTTGTCATCTCTCCGGACCTGGTGCTGACCTGCGCCCATGTGGTGTCGGACGCGCTGGACCGACCCCGGGAGGACACGGTCGAGGTCGGCACCGAGGTCACGGTCGACGTGCCACTGGCCGGGCACGCCGACGGCGTCCACGGGGGCGACCACACTGCCGAGGTCCAGCGCTGGATACCGATCCGACCGGATCACACCGGGGACATCGCTGTCCTCCGGTTGCGGGCCCCGATCCCCGGAGCCCGTCCGCTTCCCGTGGTCGAACCGCGGCGCGGCGTATGGGACCACGATGCGCGCGCCGTTGGCTTCACCGACGACAGTCCGGATGGGATCTGGCAGAGCGGCAGGTTCCGCGGACCCACCCGTCAGGGCTGGATCCAGCTCTCACGGGCCGACGGTGAGGCCGTCTACGTCAAGGGTGGCTTCAGCGGCAGCCCTGTCTGGGACAACGAGCTGGGTGCCGCCGTCGGGCTGATGGTGGCGGCGCAACCGGTACGCGAGGCCCAGCAGGCGTTCGTCCTGCGGATGAGAACCCTGCTCAAGGAAGTGCCCGAACTCGCCCCGTTCGTGAGCCCGGCATCGCCCTTCCGCGGCCTGTCCACGTTCGAGGAGAACGACCGGGACGTCTTCTTCGGCCGGAACGACGACATCGAACGAGTGATCAACGCCCTGCGGGGCGAACAGCCCACCATCACCGTGTACGGGCCGTCGGGCTGCGGCAAGTCGTCACTCGCGCTTGCCGGTGTGGTACCCAGGATGAGACAGGACGGCTACCGGATTCTGCGGGTGAACGCCACCCGTTCCGCTTCCCTGCGGGTCGCGCTCGCCACCGAGCTGTTCGAGATCGCGAGGCTGGAACAGGATGGACCGCCGCGTGAGCAGGACGCCGACCAAGTAGATCGCTGGTTACGTGAGTTAGGGCTTGCGGACACGTTCCACCGGATCACCGGGCGCCCAGCGGCGCGGCTGCTGGTCGTACTCGACCAGGCTGAAGCGCTGCTGAACCGCCCGGAGGCGGAGATCGCTGAGACCGTCGAACTACTGTTCCCGGAACGGCGACCAGCCGGCTCACGGATTCTCGTCACCCTGCGCGCCGACCTCATGGGCGCCGCACTGAGCCACACGCACCTGGGCCCCGCACTGAAGCGCGGCATGACACTCCCGCTCACGCCCATGACCCGGGACCAGCTGCACGAGGTGATCACCGAACCGCTCAAGCACATTCCGGCGGTCGAGTACGACCCCGGGCTTGACCGGCGCATCCTGGACGATGCCGGCGACGAGCCGGGGATTCTGCCACTGCTGGGCTTCGTCCTGGCGCAGTTGTGGGAGCGGCGGTCCGCCGGACGGTTGCGGGCTGCGACGTACGAGGAAATCGGCGGGGTGTCCGGTGCGCTGCGGCACCACGCCGAGAAGGCGTGGCGGGAGTGCGTCACACCTGAGGGTGAGGCCGAGGCACGGCAGCTGCTGACGGGGCTGGTACGGCTCCTGCCGGGCGGCGAGGCACCGCTGCGGCGCGCCCTGACACGCGAAGAGGCCGGAGAAGGGCGCTGGCGCCTGGCGCAGGCACTGGCCGAACGGCGCCTGCTGGTCCTGCACGGCGGCGATGACCGATCGGAGAGCGCGGAGCTGGCCCACGAGGCGCTGATCACGGTATGGCCGGCGCTGGCAGAGCTGGTCCGGGCCGATGCCGATTTCCTCGCGGCGCGGGCGGATCTGCAGCACGAGGTGGAGCGGTGGCGGAAGGCGCACAGCCCGGCCGACCTGCTGCCGGGCAGTCGTCGTCTCGCGGCCTTCGAAGAGAGGCTGCGGGAGCGGGAGGCGGATCTGACCGAAGAACAGCGACAGTTCCTGGCACTGGCCCGTCAGCGCCGACGGGCCAGGCACGTTCAGGTGAGTGCGGGGTGGGTCGCGGTGGTCCTGGCCTTGGTACTGATCGCCGGGCTGGTCACGTTCCTCGTGCGGGAGTCGCAGGTGAGCGCGGAACGGGCGGCGGAGGGACGGTCGCGGGCGCTTGCGCGCCTTTCGGATCAGCTGACGAGGCAGGACCGAGGGAAGGCCGCCCTGGTCGCGATGGCGGCGTACGAGATCTCACCGACAGAGGAAGCCCGTGGCGCGATGCTGCGTCGGTACGACCAACTGAAGCGCAGCACCTGGATGTTGAGCGGCACCGAGGGGCCGATCTCCGATGTGGCGTCGAGTGTGGACGGCCGAGTGGTGCTTGCCACGACGGAGCAAGGGCGAGCCACGCTGTTCGTCCGTACGGCAGAGGGGCGTGTGCTGCAGGAGCATCTACGCCTCGCCGAGCTGGCCTTCAGGCCGCTCGTCAGCAGGGACGGGCGGCGGATCGCCTACATGACGACGGAAGGCAATCTGTACTGGCGTGAGGTGCACGCCCAGACGGCCGGGGCGCGGAGCATGGTGGGGCCCGCGAGCAGTGTTCACGATGGCGCGATCGAGCGTAAGGGCCGCAGCCACCAGCTGCGTAACGACTCCCCCTACCTCGCAGATTTCTCCCCGGACGGCAGGCGGTTGGTCACGATGGCCGACGATGAGCGGCTTCAGGTATGGAACCTGGAGACGAAACAGCCCCGGCAGGTGCCCGGGCGCGCGACCGACGCACGACAGGTGCGGTTCGGACCGGAGGGAAACACCCTTCTGGTCGAGAGGCGCGCACTCGCGACAGACGTGTCCACAGTGACGGCCGTGGACATCCGGACCGGTCGATCGCGTGAACTAGCTGACCGTGTCTCCTTGTTGTTCGATACCGCGCGTGCCTTGTCGGGTGACGGCAGCGTGATCACCGTCTGCCAGGTGCTGGGGGACGACGAAGACGCAGTCCGCTACCGGTCTCTGCGCGTGGCGGACGGCCGTGAGCTGAACCGCTACGACGACGAGAACACAGGGATCTGCGGAGACGTTGCCGCCGACGCAACGGGGAAGCGCTTCGTGGTGCAGGCCAGCTCCGGAGGCTGGACGCTGGTCGACAACCGGCGGGGCGCGAAGACGACATCCGTCACCGGCCCTCGTCAGGCGGGCCCCCTCGGCCTTCGGCAAGCGGGCACCCTCGAAAGGCTCCTTGGAGAGCCGAGCCGTCCGGTCGTCTTCGCATGGGACCCGGAGGCGGTGACCGGTGCTTCACTGACCGAGGACAACCCCGGTGATTCAAGCCTCATCACCAACCATCCGGTGCTGCTCGACGGAGACCTTGTGGTCGCTCGCCTGGGCCGGGTCCTCGACAGCTCCACACTCAGGGAGAGCAGGCTGGCAGTCGTCGACCCGGACGGAAAGGTCGTCTCCGAAGCAAGGCTGCCACCGAGGGACGTACCCAGGTCATCCAGCGTGTCCTTGCAGGGTCAGGTACTGGCCGTCAACGGACGCGGCGATCTGACCGCCAACGTGGTGGGCCGAGACAAGGTCCTGATCCACGAGCTGCCCTCCCTGAGGAAGCTGGCGGAGGTCACCACGGTCCCGCCACCGGTCGACAGGAACGGGACGCCGGAACCGCTGCGACTTCGCTTCACCGGCGAGGGCGACGAGCTCGTGACGGTCTCCGGCAGTCGGATCGAGCACTGGGACGCCCGTAACGGGCACCGTCTTTCGAGGACGCTCGACGCGCGTGAACTGGGCCTCACCAGGAACACCCCACCGTTGTACTCCTCGGACGAGCAGCCCGGCGAATCCGGCTTCCGGGTGAGCGCGTATCCCAGGCCGGGACATGTGCAGATCATGGTGGTGGGCGAGCCGGTCTCGCACATCGTCGATCTGCGGAGCGGCAAGGAGGACAAGGGACTCCGTCTGCGGCTCGGCCCGGACGTCTCCGAGATCGTCAGAAGCGGGAGCTATGCCGCTGTGCGGACCCGGGGCTCCGTGCTGGAGCTGTGGTCGATCCGGCCCGGAGAGCCACCGGAGCGGACCGTGGGCCCGCTGGGACCGCTGAACTCCCGTGGCGAGTGGGGAGCCGGCTTCACCAGAAACGGCAGCGAGTTCTTCCTGGCCAACGGGAACACCGTACGATTCCAGAGCGTTTCGGACGCCGGCCGCTTCGAGTCGTACGACTTCGACACAGATCAGACCTTCTTCGCTGCGAGCAAGGACGGCAGAACGCTTCTGCGGGACGTGGACGGCGCTACGGATCTGATCCGCCTCGACCCCGCACTCTGGAAACGGCACCTCTGCACAGCGGTCGGCCGCGAACTCACCCCCGACGACCGAAGCGGCCTGCCCAGCGGAATCCCGGACCGGATCTGTCCGGATCGGCAGAGTACGTCCTGAGCGCTGGTCTCCGCATCGTGCGCGCGGGCGGCGGCCCGGCGGTGAACGGGCGTGCCGCGGCCGGTCATTAGGATTCGGACATGACTACGGGGAGTCGGTGGGCGCCCACGCCCGCCGAGCAGGCGCTCGGCGATGCCGCGGCGCGGGGGGATCAAGGCGGCGTCCTGGACGTGCTCGGACGGACGCGGGTGTATCTGCTGGTCGCGCGGCTGCACGCCGACGCGCCAGGGTTCGTGCCGCCGCTGCCGACGCAGCGGGACGAGGCGGCGCGGCGGACGGTGGTGCCGGTGCTCACCGAGGGGATGCTGCCGCCGTGGCATCCCGACTGGGTGTTCCAGGAGACCTCGCTGACCGAACTCGCCAAGGCGTGGCCGTCGGAGAAGTGGTGGCTGGCCGTCAACCACGGCACCCCGTACGCGGCGGCGCTGCCGGGCCGGTCCGCCGACCGGCGGGCCTGGCAGGAGGCGGAGGCCCGGGGCGGCGGCCCGGCGAGGCTGCGGCTGCTCACCCACGCGGGCGGCCACCTGCACGGGCCGCTCGCGCAGGCGCTGGCCCTCGGGGCTCACCTCGCCGTGGTCAACGGCATCGTGTGGAACCAGCTCGGCGCCCAGTACCAGGACTACACCTCCGACGTCGCCCGGCTCCGCAGGCCCTGGGGCGTCACCCACCGGGCCGGGTTCCGCGACACCCTCGACTCCCTGATCGCCACCCGGCTCGTGGGGCGGATTCCGGAGTCGGTGCTCGCGGTGCGGCGGCGGCTCGTGCAGCGGCACGGCGCCGAGCCGGGGCCGGAGCAGTGGGCCGCGGAGGTCGCCGCCGCCTTCGACGACCCGTACTCCGGCGACCGCGCGGAGGCCGACGGGTTCCTGCGGAAGATCGCGCACTACGAGGGGCGGTTCCGCGTCGACGGGCTGCTGCCGCCCGGCGGGCGGGTCGACACCCTCGCCGCCTTCGACCACGGCCGGGCCGTGAACGTCGTCCGGCTGGCGCTGGGCGCGCGGTACTGCGACCCGTACGAGGCCGAGCAGTCGGTGCTCAAGGTGCTCGGACCCGCGCTGCGGTCCTACGACTCCTGGTCCGCGTACTCGCTCGGCTATCTGCTCGCCCGGCTGATCCACTTCGACGAGGGCGACCCCGAGCCGCTGTACCGGGAGTCCGTCGCCGTCCACCGGGCGCTCACCCAGGACCCCTCCGCCCCCTACCGGAACATCCCATGGTCATGACCACCCCGCACCCCGCTCCCTGGATCCCGCCCACCGAGACCGAGCAGCGGCTGCACGAGGCGGCCATGCGCGGTGACGTCGAGGGGCAGCTGCGCGTCCTGGCCGAGGCGCAGCTCTTCGTCGGCGCGCCGCGGGCGGAGGTCGACGCCGCACCGGACTCCGTCTACTGGCGGCCGCTGCAGATCGCGGGCGGGCCGCTCGTCCGGCCGATCCTGACCCGCGGGATGCTGCCGCCCTGGCACCCCGACTGGGTGTTCCACGGCGTCACGCTGAAGTGGGCCGCCGAGTTCCCCTGGCACGACCCGCGGCTGCTGCTCGCCGTCAACGGCGGTACGCCGGGCCAGCTCCTGCTGCCCGCCCAGCCCGAGCACCGGGCGCTGTGGATGCGGGCGTACGCCGAGAAGGAGCGGGGCCCCGGCGACCGGCTGGTCGCCCTGCGGCACGGCGCGCTGCACGGTCCGCTCGCGTACGGGCTGGCCTGCGGCGCCCACCTGGCCTTCGTGAACGGTGTGCCGTGGAACGAGGTCGGCACCGCGTACCACGGCTACACCGACGAGCTGGACACGCTCCGCGAGTCCTGGGACGTCACCGACCGGACCGGCTGGCAGCAGGAGCTGAACGCGCTGCTCGACGCGCGCAACAGCCCGCCCGAGCCGGACTTCGCGCTGCGGATCCGGGAGCAGCTGCGGATCAGCGGCGGCGAGCCGCCGTCGCCCGACCTGTGGCGGGAGACGGCCGCCGGGCACGCCCAGGACCTGGGCGCGAGCCCGGCGTCGGTGCGGCACATCGAGGAGCTGGTGCGGCGCATCCTGCGGTACGAGGCCCGGTTCCGCGCCGACGGGCTGCTGCCACCGGACGGGCGGGTGCGGACGACGGTCGCGTACGACTACGGGCGGGCGGTCAACATGGCCCGCTGGGGGCTGTCGGCGCGGTTCTGCTCGCCGCCGGAGGCCGAGCAGGCGATCGTCCACGCGGGGGCGCTGAGCCGGTCCGCGTACCGGTCGTGGCAGGAGTACTCGGCGGGGTACGCGCTGGGGCGGGTGCTGCGGTTCGACGGCGAGGAGTACGGGCGGTGGCACGAGGGGAACGTGGCCGCCCACCGGGCCCTCACCGAGCACGAGGGCAGCCCCTGGCGGAACATCCCCTGGCGCTGAACCGCAGGAATCCGGCGCCCCGTCAGTCCCGCTCCCCCATCAGGACCTTGAGGCCCTCCGTCAGGTCGTCGGCGGACGGCGCGGTCTCCGGGTCGACCATCCACTGGATCATCACGCCGGTCGCGAGGGCCTGTACCAGCAGGCCGGCGACCCGCGCCTTCTCCGGGTCGGCCTCGGGGTCGAGGCCGAGGAAGCCCTCCGCCATGCCGAGCCGGCCCTCGCGCTGGGGTTCACGGATCGCCTCGCGCAGCTTCTCGTCGTCGTCGAGGCGGGTGACCACCTCGGTCTGCAGCTTCCACAGCGGGCGGCTGTCCCCGGCGGTGGCGATCAGCCGTTCCCAGACGTCGTGGAAACGCCGGTAGGGGTCGGCGGGCAGGTCCTTGCGGACCTCCTCGGCCGGGCCGGCCTGCTCGCCCCACTCCTCGGTCAGCGCGAGGAAGGCCTGCTGGAGCAGGGCGTCCTTGGAGCCGTAGTGGTAGCCGATGGAGGCGAGGTTGGTGCCGGAGGCGGCGACGATGTCGCGGGCGGTGGTGCGCCCGTACCCCTTCTCCAGGAGACAGCGCTTGGCGCCCTCCAGCAGGTCTTCCTTGTGTCCCATGACAGCACTGTACCCGGACCTTAGACGTCCGTGTAAGACGAACGTCTAAGACCCGGGTACGCGGGTGCACGGCCGGAGGATCCGCCGGGCGTCAGACCAGGTTCACCACACGGGCCGAGGTCGCGCCGATCGCCGCGGCCAGGTCGGCCAGCACGTTCGCCGGGACGGTGTCGTCCACGGTCAGCACGGCCAGCGCCTCGCCGCCCTCCTCGGCACGGGCGACCTGCATGCCCGCGATGTTCAGACCCGCCTCGCCGAGGATCCGGCCGACGGTGCCGACGACACCCGGGCGGTCCTCGTAGCGCAGCACGACCATGTGGTCGGCGAGTGCCAGGTCCACGTCGTAGTCGCCGATGCCGACGATCTTCTGGAAGTGCTTGGGGCCGGCCAGCGTGCCGGAGACCGCGACCTCCTCGCCGCCGGAGAGCGTGCCGCGCACGGTCACCAGGTTGCGGTGGTCCGGGGACTCGCTGCTGGTGGTCAGACGCACCTCGACACCGCGCTCCTGCGCGAACAGCGGGGCGTTCACGTACGAGACGGTCTCGTCGACGACGTCCTCGAACACGCCCTTCAGCGCGGAGAGTTCGAGCACCTTCACGTCGTGCTGGGTGATCTCGCCGTACACCTCGACGTCGAGCCGGACCGCGACCTCGCCGGCCAGCGCGGTGAAGATCCGGCCGAGCCGCTCGGCCAGCGGCAGACCCGGCTTCACGTCCTCGGCGATGACGCCGCCCTGGACGTTGACCGCGTCCGGGACCAGCTCGCCGGCGAGCGCCAGACGCACCGAGCGGGCGACCGCGATGCCGGCCTTCTCCTGGGCCTCGTCCGTGGACGCGCCGAGGTGCGGGGTGCAGACGACCTGGTCGAGCTCGAAGAGCGGGGAGTCCGTGCAGGGCTCCTTCGCGTACACGTCGAGACCGGCGCCTGCGACCCGGCCCTCCTTGAGGGCGGAGTACAGCGCGGCCTCGTCGACGATGCCACCACGGGCCGCGTTGACGACCCGGACGGTCGGCTTGACCTTGT
The DNA here is from genome assembly GCF_045348655.1 of Streptomyces solicamelliae. Lineage (NCBI taxonomy): Bacteria > Bacillati > Actinomycetota > Actinomycetes > Kitasatosporales > Streptomycetaceae > Streptomyces > Streptomyces solicamelliae. The sequence continues at coordinate 5,092,925 of NZ_CP160404.1, read as the reverse complement.
GCAGCGCCTCGTCGCCGATGAGACCGAGGGTCTCCGGGGTCTTCGGCAGGTGGACGGTGATGAAGTCGGCGACCTCGAGCAGCTCGTCCAGGGACAGCAGCTTCACGCCCATCTGGGCGGCGCGGGCCGGCTGCACGTAGGGGTCGTACGCGACGATCTTCATGCCGAACGCGGACATCCGCTGGGCGACCAGGACACCGATGCGGCCGAGGCCGACGACGCCGAGGACCTTCTCGCTGAGCTCGACGCCGGTGTACTTCGAGCGCTTCCACTCGCCGTTCTTCAGCGCGGTGTTGGCCTGCGGGATGTTGCGCGCGGTGGCGACGAGCAGACCGCAGGCGAGTTCGGCGGCGGTGACGATGTTGGAGGTCGGGGCGTTCACGACCATCACGCCGGCCTTGGTGGCGGCGGAGACGTCCACGTTGTCCAGGCCGACGCCGGCGCGGGCGACGACACGCAGCTTCTTGGCGGCGGCGATGGCCTCGGCGTCGACCTTGGTGGCGGAGCGGATCAGGATCGCGTCCACGTCGGCGATGGCGGGCAGCAGCTCGGCGCGGTCCGCGCCGTTGCAGCTCCGGATCTCGAAGTCCGGGCCGAGCGCGTCGACGGTGGCGGGCGACAGCTCTTCAGCGATGAGTACGACAGGTTTCGAGCTCACGTGAATCCTCACAGAGGCAGTGCGGACGGCCGTCCCGACGGCCGCAGGCGGTGGAGGGGCTAGCCGCGTGGAAGACGCACGACGCTGTGGGCCTGACGCGATGTTGTTCAAGAGTGTAGTGCCGGACGGGTGCATCCATTCCGCCGTGGCGGAAGGATCACCCGTCCGTGGTTGGACTGACTGTCCAATGATGTGCCGCGGGGCCGGACATCGTGTCCGGCCCCGCGGCCGGAGGCTTACGCCTCCTCGTCGTTCACCCAGCTCATGAGCTTGCGCAGCTCCTTGCCGGTGGTCTCCAGGAGGTGCTTCTCGTCCTGGGTCTTGTACTCGTTGTACTTCTTCAGACCGCCGTGGTACTCGTCCATCCAGTTCTTGGCGAAGGTGCCGTCCTGGATCTCGGCGAGGACCTGCTTCATCTCGGCCTTGGTGGCGTCGGTGATGATCCGCGGGCCGGTGACGTAGTCGCCCCACTCTGCGGTCTCGGAGACGGACCAGCGCATCTTCTCCAGGCCGCCCTCGTACATGAGGTCCACGATCAGCTTCAGCTCGTGGAGGCACTCGAAGTACGCGATCTCCGGCTGGTAGCCGGCCTCGACCAGGGTCTCGAAGCCCGCCTTGACCAGCGCGGACGCGCCACCGCAGAGGACGGCCTGCTCACCGAACAGGTCGGTCTCGGTCTCCTCGGTGAAGGTGGTCTTGATCACGCCGGCGCGGGTGCCGCCGATGGCCTTGGCGTAGGAGAGCGCCAGGGCGAAGGCGTTGCCGGTCGCGTCCTGCTCGACGGCGGCGATCGCGGGGACGCCGCGGCCCTCCTCGTACTGGCGGCGGACCAGGTGGCCCGGGCCCTTCGGGGCGACCAGGGCGACGTCGACGCCGGCCGGGGGCTTGATGAAGCCGAAGCGGACGTTGAAGCCGTGGGCGAAGAACAGCGCCTTGCCGTCCTTCAGGTTCGGCGCGATGGCCTCCTCGTACACCTTCGCCTGGATCGGGTCCGGGATGAGGATCATGATGACGTCGGCCTCGGCGGCCGCCTCGGCAGGCGTGACCACGCGCAGACCCTGCTCCTCGGCCTTGGCCTTGGACTTGGAGCCCTCGTGCAGACCGACGCGGACGTCGACACCCGAGTCGCGGAGCGACAGCGCGTGGGCGTGGCCCTGGCTGCCGTAACCGATCACCGCGACCTTGCGGCCCTGGATGATGGACAGGTCGGCGTCGTCGTCGTAGAACAGCTCGGCCACTGGGATTCTCCTTGTGTGCTGGTGTTGCTTCCCACCGTACGGCGGGAGGGGGAAGGGAAGTCTTCTGGTCTCGTCAGGCGGAACGGTCGCGTCGGCCGGAACGGCCGGTCAGGCCGAACGGTCGAGGGCCCGCAGGGACCGGTCCGTGATGGACCGGGCGCCACGCCCTATGGCGATCGTGCCCGACTGGACGAGCTCCTTGATGCCGAACTGCTCCAGCATCTTGAGCATCGCGTCGAGCTTGTCGCTCGAACCGGTGGCCTCGATGGTGACCGCCTCGGGCGAGACGTCCACGGTCTTGGCGCGGAACAGCTGGACGATCTCGACGATCTGGGAGCGGGTCTCGTTGTCGGCGCGGACCTTCACCAGGACGAGCTCGCGCTGGATCGCGGCGCTGGGCTCGAGTTCGACGATCTTCAGGACGTTGACCAGCTTGTTGAGCTGCTTGGTCACCTGCTCCAGCGGCAGGTCCTCGACATTGACCACGATGGTGATGCGGGAGATGTCGGGGTGCTCGGTGACACCGACGGCGAGCGAGTCGATGTTGAAGCCGCGGCGGGAGAAGAGCGCGGCGATGCGGGCCAGGATGCCGGGGGTGTTCTCGACCAGGACCGAGAGGGTGTGCTTGGACATGGTGTTCTCGCTGTCTCTCTCTCGGGCTCTCAGTCGTCCTCGCCGTCGCCGAAGTCCGGGCGGACTCCGCGCGCGGCCATGACCTCGTCGTTGGAGGTGCCGGCGGCGACCATCGGCCAGACCTGGGCGTCCTCGTGGACGATGAAGTCGATGACGACGGGGCGGTCGTTGATGGCGTTGGCCTGCTCGATGACCTTGTCGAGGTCCGCCGGGTCCTCGCAGCGCAGGGCGACGCAGCCCATGGCCTCGGACAGCTTGACGAAGTCCGGGATGCGGGTGCCGCGGGCCTCCGGGTTGACGTCGTCCGGGCCGGAGTGCAGGACCGTGTTCGAGTAGCGCTGGTTGTAGAACAGCGTCTGCCACTGGCGGACCATGCCGAGGGCGCCGTTGTTGATGATGGCGACCTTGATCGGGATGTTGTTCAGGGCGCAGGTGACCAGTTCCTGATTGGTCATCTGGAAGCAGCCGTCGCCGTCGATCGCCCAGACCGGGCGGTCCGGCATGCCGGCCTTGGCGCCCATGGCGGCGGGGACCGCGTAGCCCATGGTTCCGGCGCCGCCGGAGTTCAGCCAGGTGGCGGGCTTCTCGTAGTTGATGAAGTGGGCGGCCCACATCTGGTGCTGGCCGACGCCGGCCGCGTAGATGGTGTCGGCCGGGGCGAGCTCGCCGATGCGCTGGATGACCTGCTGCGGCGAGAGGCTGCCGTCCTCCGGCAGGTCGTAGCCGAGCGGGTAGGTCTCGCGCCAGCGGTTCAGGTCGCTCCACCAGGCGCTGTAGTCGCCCCGGCTGCCCTCGCTGTGCTCGGCCTGGACGGCCTGGACCAGGTCGGCGATGACCTCGCGGGCGTCGCCGACGATCGGCACGTCGGCGGTGCGGTTCTTGCCGATCTCGGCCGGGTCGATGTCCGCGTGGACGATCTTGGCGAACGGGGCGAAGCTGTCCAGCTTGCCGGTGACGCGGTCGTCGAAGCGGGCGCCGAGGGCGACGATGAGGTCGGCCTTCTGCAGCGCGGTGACGGCGGTGACCGCGCCGTGCATGCCGGGCATGCCGACGTGCTGCGGGTGGCTGTCGGGGAACGCCCCCAGCGCCATCAGGGTGGTGGTGACCGGGGCGCCGGTCAGCTCGGCGAGGACCTTCAGCTCCGCGGTGGCGCCGGCCTTGAGCACCCCGCCGCCGACGTACAGGACGGGGCGCTTGGCGCCGGTGATCAGCTTCGCGGCCTCGCGGATCTGCTTGGCGTGCGGCTTGGTGACCGGGCGGTAGCCGGGCAGGTCGGTCTGCGGCGGCCAGCTGAAGGTGGTCTTCGCCTGCAGGGCGTCCTTGGCGATGTCGACCAGGACCGGGCCGGGGCGGCCGGTGGAGGCGATGTGGAACGCCTCGGCGATGGTCCGCGGGATGTCCTCGGCCTTGGTGACCAGGAAGTTGTGCTTGGTGATCGGCATCGTGATGCCGCAGATGTCCGCCTCCTGGAAGGCGTCGGTACCGATCGCCTTGGAGGACACCTGGCCGGTGATCGCGACCAGCGGGACGGAGTCCATGTGCGCGTCGGCGATCGGGGTGACCAGGTTGGTCGCGCCCGGGCCGGAGGTGGCCATGCAGACGCCGACCTTGCCCGTGGCCTGCGCGTAACCGGTCGCGGCGTGGCCGGCGCCCTGCTCGTGCCGGACGAGGACGTGACGGACCTTGGTGGAGTCCATCATCGGGTCGTACGCGGGGAGGATGGCGCCGCCGGGAATGCCGAAGACGGTGTCGGCCCCCACTTCCTCGAGAGAGCGGATGAGGGACTGCGCGCCCGTGACGTGCTCAACGGTGGCGGAGGGCTGTCCGCCGGTACGGGCCCGCGGCTGCGGATGGTGGGCCCCGGAGGCCTGCTCGGTCATCGGCATTCTCTTCTCGAAGCTGAGGGTTTTCGCTGGGGTGTCGCTGGGGGTTTCGCGAGGTTTGAGCGGGTTTTGACGAGTGCCAGTGCAACAAAAAACCCCTCGTGCCAAGTGGCAAGCGAGGGGAGCGCGTCGGGTGTGTCACGAGCGGGACCGTCGAGGCCCTGCTTCAGCCGACGCGCTTTCCAAGTACGAGAATTCGGGTGCGCATGGCACTGACCCTCCCCCCGACGCACTACCACTGTCAAGTGGGTGGGACGCGCGTCTCAGTATGTGAGCGGAACGGGGGACGTCCGGTGGTACGGATCCGGCCGCTCAGAGCGGGTACGCCGCCGGGAACCGGATAGTCGTCCCGGACCAGTGCGCGGCGCAACCGGTATTCGTCCAGCGGGCCGGAGAAGGCCATGCCCTGGCCGTGGGTGCAGCCCATGGCGCGCAGCGCGAGCACCTGCTCGGGGACGTCCACGCCGTCGGCCACCGACTGCATGCCGAGGTCGCAGGCGATCCGGAGCAGCCCGGCGGTGATCTTGCGCAGCCGGGCGGACTCGACGACGCCCTCGACCAGTCCCCTGTCCAGTTTCAGTACGTCGACGGGGAGCCGGCGCAGCGCGTTGATGGCCGCGTAGCCGCTGCCGAAGCCGTCCAGGGAGATCCGTACGCCGAGCCGGCGCAGGGCGAGCAGCCGCTGCTCCAGCTCGTCGAAGGAGATCCGCGGGTCGCTGTCGGCGAGTTCGATGATCAGCGCGCCGGAGGGCAGCTCGTGTCTCGTGAGCAGGGCTTCGACGGAGCCGAGCGGCAGCGACTTGTCGAGCAGCCGGTGGGCGGGCAGCCGGATCGACACGGGGGTGCGGTGGCCGAGGCGGGCGCGCTCTGCGGCCTGGGCGACGGCCTCCTCCAGGAGCCAGCGGCCCAGCTCGGCGGTGCGGTCGTTGTCGTCGGCGACCCGCAGGAACTCGGCCGGGGTGAACAGGATGCCCTGGGCGGAGCGCCAGCGGGCCTGGGCGGCGACGGCGGCGATCCGGCCGGTGGCGAGGTTCACCACCGGCTGGTGCAGCAGGGCGAACTCGCCGTCGAGCAGGGCGCTGCGCAGCCGTGCGGCGAGTTCGGTGCGGCGGACGACCTCGGCCTGCATCTGGGGGGCGTAGAGCTCCACGCGGTCCTTGCCGCCCGCCTTGGCGCGGTACATGGCGAGGTCGGCGTTGCGCAGCAGGTCGCCGGCGCTGATGCCGGGCTCGGCGAAGGCCACGCCGATGGAGGCGGCGACGCGCACCTCGGTGCCCTCGACGCGGTACGGCCGGGAGAGCGTGAGGCGGAGCCGGTCGGCGATCTCGTGGACCTGACACTCGCGGGCAGTCTGGTCGCGGGCGCCGCCGCCGAGGATCAGCGCGGCGAACTCGTCGCCGCCGAGCCGGGCGGCGGTGTCCCCGGCGCGCACGGAGTCCTGGAGGCGGCGGGCGGCCTGGATCAGCAGTTCGTCGCCGGCCTGGTGGCCGAGGCGGTCGTTGATGCCCTTGAAGCCGTCGAGGTCGATGAAGAGCACGGCGGCTCCGGCGTCGCCGGCCCGGCGGCCGCTGAGCGCCATGCGGACCCGTTCGGTGAACAGGGCGCGGTTGGGCAGGTCGGTGAGCGGGTCGTGCTCGGCGTTGTGCCGCAACTGGGCCTGGAGGCGGACGCGTTCGGTGACGTCACGGCTGTTGAAGATCAGGCCGCCCTGGTGACGGTTGACGGTGGACTCGACGTTGAGCCAGTCTCCGCGACCCGAGCGGAAGCGGCACTCGATGCGGGTGGTGGGCTCGTCGACGGGCGAGGCGGCGAGGAAGCGCCGTACCTCGTGGACCACGGCCCCGAGGTCCTCGGGATGGATCAGGGAGGCGAGTTCGGAGCCGATCAGCTCGTCGGCCTCGCGCCCGTAGACACCGGAGGCGGCGGGGCTGACGTACCGGAGTATGCCGCTCGGCGCGGCGATCATGATGACGTCGCTGGATCCCTGGACGAGGGACCTGAAGTGGTTCTCCTTCTGCGCCAGTTCATGGGTCAGCGCGATGTTGTCGAGCAGCATGATGCCCTGCCGGACGACGAGGGCGAGCACGACGGTGCAGCCGGTGAAGACGACCACGCGGTCCACTCTGCGTCCCTCGGTGACGTTGTACAGGATGCCCAGGGTGCACACGGCCGCCGCCAGGTAGGGCGTGAGGGCGGCGAGCGAGCCCGCGACGGGGCGGCTCCGGTCGCGCGGCGGGCGGGGCGGGCCGGTGGGCTCGACGGTCCGGCGCACGCCCCAGGGCGCGTACGCGAGGAGCAGCGAGCCGGCGAACCAGCCGGCGTCGAGCAGCTGGCCGGAGCGGTAGCTCTCGCGCAGCAGCGGGGAGGTGAACAGGGCGTCGCACAGCACGGTGAGCGCCAGGGCGGCGATCGCGGTGTTGGTGGCCGAGCGGTTGGCGTTGGAGCGGCGGAAGTGCAGGGCCAGGACCATGCTGACGAGCACGATGTCGAGCAGCGGGTAGGCGAGCGAGAGGGCGGCCTGGGCGACGCTCTCGCCCTGGAAGTGCGTGGTGTGGGCGAGGGCGAGGCTCCAGGAGAGCGTCAGCAGGGAGCCGCCGATGAGCCAGGCGTCGAGCACGAGGCAGACCCAGCCGGCCCTGGTGACGGGCTTCTTGGCGAGGACGAGGAGGCCGACGATGGCGGGCGGCGCGAAGAGCAGGAAGAACACGTCGGCCAGGGAGCGGCCGGGCACGTCCTGTTCGAGGACGACCTCGTACCACCCCCAGACCGCGTTTCCGCAGGCGGCCATGGCGGAGGAGAAGGCGAACAGGAGCCAGGCGGGCCGGAAGCGGATGTCGCGCAGCCGGCCGTAGAGGAAGCAGGAGACCGCAGCGGCGAGGGCGGCGGCGCTGAGCCCGAAGTCCCCCATGATCAGGGCCAGTCGCGGGGAGCCCCAGCCGAGGGCGGCGCCGGCCGCGTAGCCGGCACAGGTGACGGCGAGGGCGAGCTGGCCGGCGAGGGTGCGGCCCACGCCGGGCGGAGGGTCCGGCCGGCGGGCGGGGCCGCCCCCGCCGCCCGCGGGTCCGCCGCCGCGGACCGGGCGGCGGCCGAGGAGCGCTCCCGGGGCACTCATCGGAGGTCCCTGGAGGGCGGCTTCGTGCGCACCGGCGGCCTGGTGCGCCGCTTCGGGGCGCGGGAGGGTCGCCGACGACGGCCCCGCCGCGTCGGATCGTCGGTCCTTCGGCCGTACATCACCCGTCGCCCCCCTCGGAATCTGATGACCCGTCACGTCACTCCCCGGCGTCATACCCTTACTCGACGCAGTCCCCCGCTCCGGACGATACACCAGGATTGTCACGCAGGGACAGGGTCCGTCTACGCTCCGTGACGATCAACTGATCGTCGGTACTCCGCGCACACGTTCACATCCGGAGCGTGTCCGTCGTGTGCCGCGCGACCGCCGGGGCGGTCAGGTCGTCAGCACGACGTTGGCGAGCTCCTCACCAGCCGCGAACCGGGTCAGCTGACCGGCGATCAGCCGCTTGGCGCGCGGCATGAAGGCCGACGTGGAGCCCCCCACGTGCGGGGTGACCAGGACACCGGGAGCGTGCCACAAGGGGTGGCCGGGCGGCAGCGGTTCCGGGTCGGTGACATCGAGTGCCGCGGTGATCCGGCCACTCTCCACCTCCGCGAGCAGCGCCTTCGTGTCCACCACCGGACCGCGCGCGACGTTCACGAGGAGGGCGCCGTCCTTCATCCGCGCGAGGAAGTCCGCGTCGGCGAGATGCCTGGTCTGCGGGGTGAGCGGGGTGGTGAGCACCACCACGTCGGCCTCGGGCAGCAGGGCCGGCAGTTCGGCCAGCGCGTGCACCGGGCCGCGCTCCGTGGCACGGGCGGAGCGCGCGACGCGCGCCACCCGCGCGCACTCGAAGGGCGCGAGCCGGTCCTCGACGGCCGCGCCGATGGAGCCGTAGCCGACGATCAGCACGGACTTGTCGGCGAGCGCCGGGTAGAAGCCGGCCCGCCACTCCTCGGCGTCCTGGCCGCGTACGAAGCCCGGGATGTCACGGAGCGAGGCGAGGATCAGGGCGAGCGTCAGCTCGGCGGTACTGGCCTCGTGGACGCCCTTGGCGTTGCACAGGCGCACCCCGGGGCGGAGGTCGCCCAGGCCCGGAGTGACGTGGTCGATGCCGGCGGACAGGGTCTGCACCACCCGCACCGACGTCATGCCGGCGAGCGGGCGCACGGCGATCTCGCTGCCCTTCATGTACGGCACCACGTAGTAGGCGCAGCGGGCCGGGTCGGCGGGGAACTCGGGGCCGCCGTCCCAGTGCAGGTAGCGCAGACCCGACGCGCCCGGGTCGGGCAGTCCGTCGATCTCGGCCGCCGGGATCGGAAGCCACACGTCAGCGGTTGTGTCGTCAACTCTCATGCCCGGGAGGCTATGCGAAGAATTCGGCAGGTCATTGGTTACTTTGGGGAGCGGCACAGGGAGGGGTACCGGCACGTGGAGCGCAGGACAATCGGGGCGGCGGCGCTCGAAGTGGGTGCGATCGGCCTCGGCTGCATGCCGATGAGCTGGGCGTACAGCAGCTCGTCGCAGCGCGGCGACCGTTCACTGCGGACGGTGCACACGGCCCTCGACGCCGGGGCGAACCTGCTCGACACGGCCGACATGTACGGCCCGTTCACCAACGAACTGCTGATCGGGCGGGTGTTGAAGGAGCGCCGGGCGGAGGCGTTCCTCTCGACGAAGGTCGGACTGCTCGTCGGCGACGGCCATGTGGTGGCCAACGGCCGCCCCGGGTACGTGCGCAGGGCCTGCGACGCCTCGCTGCGGCGGCTGCAGACGGATGTGATCGACCTGTACCAGCTGCACCGCCCCGACCCCGAGGTGCCGGTGGAGGAGACCTGGGGCGCGATGGCGGAGCTGGTCGCCGCGGGCAAGGTGCGCGCGCTCGGGGTGTGCGCGATGGGCGCGCGGGCGAGGCGGCGCTGGGGCGACGTGAGGCGCGATCCGTACGAGGGAACGATCCGTCAACTCGAACGCGTGCAGCAGGTGTTCCCGGTGAGCGCGGTGCAGGCGGAGCTGTCGGTGTGGTCGCCGGAGGCGCTGGACCGGCTGCTGCCGTGGTGCGCCTCGCGGGGCGTGGGGTTCCTGGCGGGGATGCCGCTCGGGAACGGCTTCCTGACCGGGACGCTGACGCCGGGCGGCGGCTTCGAGCCGGACGACCTGCGGGCCCGGCACCCCCGCTTCACGGCGGAGATGATGGCCGCGAACCAGCCCCTGGTCGCGGGCCTGCGGCGGGTGGCGGCACGGCACGGCGACGGGGTCACCCCGGCGCAGGTGGCACTCGCGTGGATCCTGGCGGCGGGACGGCACGTGGTGCCGGTGCCGGGGACGAAGCGGGAACGGTGGGCACGCGAGAACGCCGGCGCGGCGGAGCTGACGCTGACGGAGGCGGACCTGCGGGAGATCAGGGCGCTGCCGGGGGCGCGGGGGTCCTGGGACTGACCGGGGCTCCGGGGGCGGAGGACGAGCGGACCCTCCCGTTCGGGCGAAGACGAGCGGACCCTCCCGTTCGGGCGAATTCGAATGGACCGGGAACCCTGGGCGGCCCGTGCGGTGTTTTCCGTACGTGGGGCTGCGGGCGGCCGGGGTGGCCGGTCCGTCGAGGAAGGGGTCGGAACCATGCGACGACATGCCGGGACGGCCGTGGCGGCCGGGCTGCTGATGGTGCTGGTGACGGGCTGCTCGTCGGACGCGGGCGGGGCGGCGCCCGCGGGGACGGAGAGCCCGTCGCGTACGGCGACCGGGCCCGCACCCTCCGGGTCGGCGCCGCCTGCGAAGGGCTCGGTGCGGGTGGCGGGGACGGTCACCGAGGACCTGAAGTCGCCGTGGGGGCTCGTGGCGCTGCCGGACGGGGACCTGCTGGTCGCCTCGCGTGACGAGGGCACGCTCACCCGGGTCGACGCGCAGACGGGGCGCAAGACGCAGGTCGGCTCGGTGCCGGGCGTGGCGCCGGGCGGCGAGGGCGGGCTGCTGGGGCTGGCGGTCTCCCCCGACTTCGCCCAGGACCGCCAGGTGTACGCGTACTTCACCACCGAGTCGGACAACCGGATCGCCCGGCTGCGGTACGACGAGAAGAAGCCGGCCGGGCAGCAGATCGGCGCGCCGGACACGGTGCTGCGGGACATCCCGAAGGGCGTGGTGCACAACGGCGGGCGGATCGCGTTCGGCCCCGACGGGATGCTGTACGCGGGGACCGGCGAGACCGGGAACACCGGGCTGGCCCAGGACCGGGAGTCGCTGGGCGGCAAGATCCTGAGAATGACGCCGGACGGCCGGCCTGCGCCGGGCAATCCGGCGGCGGACTCGGTGGTGTACTCGTGGGGCCACCGCAATGTGCAGGGGCTCGCCTGGGACTCGGCGAAGCGGCTGTGGGCGGCGGAGTTCGGCCAGAACACCTGGGACGAGCTGAACCTGGTGCGGGCGGGGAAGAACTACGGCTGGCCCGAGGTCGAGGGCAAGGGCGGCCGGGCCGGCTTCGTGGACCCGGTGGCCCAGTGGCGTACGGACGAGGCCTCGCCGAGCGGCATCGCGTACGCGCAGGGCTCGATCTGGATGGCGGGCCTGCGCGGCGAGCGGCTGTGGCGCATCCCCCTGGCCGGTGAGACGTCCTCGGCGGCGCCCGAGGCGTTCCTGGAGGGCGACCACGGCCGCCTGCGGACGGTCCTGGCGACCGGCGGCGGGGGTCTGCTCCTGGTGACCAGCGAGACCGACGGCCGCGGCAGCCCGGGGCCGGGGGACGACAAGATCCTGCGCCTGGAGGTGCGTTAGCCGATGTTCAGCTCGCTCGACGAACTCTTCGCCCCGGGCCGCCGCCACCAGGAGGAGGAGCGGCAGCGCCTGGCCCTCACCCGTGAGGACGCCGGCGACAACGACCCCTCCCGGGGCCCGATAGACCTCGGCTCCGGCCGCGTCACGATACGGGTGCCGGGCCCGCCCGCCGATCCGGCGGACGGACCCGGGAAGGACTGAGCGGTCAGGACGGCGAGACGGGCTGCTCCGGCGCCAGCGAGTTGCCGGCGGGGATGCGGCCGCAGTCGGACGGGGCGGTCCGGCCGGCGAAGCGGTCGTCGAGCCAGCCCAGCGCGACGGGCGCCCAGGGCAGGGCCGTGCCCAGGTGGCTGAGCAGCTCGTACTGGCGGTACTCGACGGCCTGGTCGCCGGTGGCGCAGTACTGCCGGGCGAGCGCCCGCGCGTCTCCGGAGACCATGACGCCGTCGCCGGTGCCGATCCCCGGGCGGTTGCTGAAGGTGCCCTCCAGGACGCCCGCGTCGCCCTGGGCGATGAAGCCGGGGATGGTCGGGGTGGCGGCGGAGCCGAGGTTGAGCTTGTTGACGGCCGTGAGGAAGGCGGGAATCGAGTTGGGGTCGGCGTAGGCCGGCTTCGCCATCTTCTTCCAGGTCAGCCCGGGGTAGCGGCCGAGGGCGTCGATGATGGAGCCGTCCTCCAGCTCCTTGTAGACCTTCTGGCCGTAGTCGCTGAGGTAGGGCTGGAGGTCGATGTCGTAGGAGCGGGAGACGCCGATGACCGCCATGGGGATGACGCCGGACCAGGTCAGCGAGCCGTCCACGAACTTCAGGTTGTGCGCCGGGGCCACGAGCAGCCCGCCCTCGGCGTAGCCGACCAGCCTGCGGTTGACGTCGGGGGCGTAGCTCGGGGCGAGCGCGGCCGCCCAGTTGGTCGCGATGGCTCCGCCGGAGTAGCCGAGCAGGCCGAAGGCGGTGCCGGACGTGAGTCCGGTCTGCTCCGACGCGGTGGCGGCGCGGATCGAGTCGAGCGTGTTGGTGCCGTACTCCGGTCCGGCGGCGAAGTTCGCCTGCTGGCCCTCGGTGTCCGGAATGACGACGTCGTAGCCCTTCGCCAGCAGCGGTGCGATGAAGACCGCCTCGACGTTCGGGATGAGGCCGCCCAGCGAGAGGTCGCCGGCGATCGCCCGGGACGGCCCGTCCTCCGGGTTCAGGGAGTCGTAGAAGGACTGGTAGGACACCGCCTTGCTGCGGTCGCCCGTCAGACTGCGCACCACCGTGGTCACGTTGGCGGCGGGCCTGCCCTGGGCGTCGGTGGTGCGGTAGAGCAGCTGGACGGCCTTCAGGGGCGTGGGAATGCCGATGAGGTGGTACTGCAGCGTCCGGGTCTTCAGGACGGCGCCCGGCGCGTACGAGGCCAGGGGTTTGCTGCCGTCGTAGGTGTAGAAGGGGTCGCTCGTCGTCGCCGTGCTCGTCGTGCTCGTCGTGGCCGGCGCGGACGCGGTGGACGGGGCGGCGGCGACGGCGGTCGGCGCGGCGGTCATGACCGCCGCGGTGGCGAGGGCGACGGCGGTCAGGCGGACTGCGGCCTTGGACATGGGGTTCCTCGTTTCGTGGGGGTGTGCGACAGCGGCTCTCTGCGCGGGTGGTGCTGCGGGTCGGGTGGCACGGGGAAGTCCGGTGAAACGACGTGGCCGGGGTCCGCCACGTCTGGTCAGCTGCCTGCCGGACGTGTTACCACCGAGTAGGGGATGTCCCGGAGAACATCATGGAGCCGGTGTGCGGCCGCGTCTCCGGGGCGGACAACAGAGATTGGCGAGGTGGATTGTGACCGCATCCAATGCCGCGCAAAGCGACACTGCTGCCGCGCAAGGTGATTCGGCGCCCCGGTTCGGCGGTGTTCCGGTCCACCAGCGGCTCAAGACCTCCGCCGCGATGCTGGAACGGGCGGTGATGGACCGTCTCGTCGAGCAGTTGCCCGTGTACGGGACGCTGCCGTCGGAGCATCTGGGCGGCGACATCGCGAAGCAGGTGATGCGCGGCATCCGGAGCGTCGCCGACGTCCTGCGCACCGGCGAGCTGCCGGGCCCGGCCGAGCAGGCCGCGATCCGCGAGTCGTCCGCCCGCCGGGCCGACGAGGGCGTGCCGCTGGAGGCCGTGGTCGGCGCCTACCACCTGGGCGCGGAGGAGTGCGCGGCCCGGGTCTTCTCGACGGCCGAACCCGGCGACCTGCCCGACGTCCTGCTGGTCCAGCGCCAACTGTTCGCGTATCTGCGGCTGGTGAGCTGCGCGGTCGCCTCCGGCTATGTGCAGGAGCGGCAGATGGCCCTCAGCGACCAGCAGGTCGCCCTGCAGTCGCTGCTGTCCCGGCTCATCGAGGGCGGCAGCCCACAGGTCGCCGCCGACCGTGCCGGCATCCGGCTGCCGCCCTGCTACCTGGTGCTGAGCATCACCGTGGGCCCGCACCCCGACGAACTGGCGCCCGGCGTCAACCACTCGGTCGCCGCGCGCCGCAAGCTCCGCCGGCTCCGCAACGAACTGCAGCGCCAGACGACGGGGGTCCCGCTGTCGGTGCTGTCCGGCAGCGGCGGCCTGGTGCTGGTGCCGTACGAGACGCCGGCCGCCGACTTCGGCCGCGCGGACCGGGACCGGCTGGCCTGGCTGGTCGAACAGCTCGGCCGGATGTGCGGCGCCGACCTGCTGGCCGCGGCGGTGCCCGCCGCGCCGGAGGGCGTCGCCGAGGCGGCGCGGCTGGCAGGCGAGGTGCGCGAGGCGGCGGAGGCGTCCGGCCGGGGACCCGGCCTGTACCTGCTCGACGACGTGCTGCTCGAGTACCAGCTCAGCCGCCCGGGCCCGGCCAGGGACGGGCTCGCGGCGCTGCTCGGCCCGCTGGACGGACGCCCCGAACTCCTCGACACCCTGCGCGCGTTCCTCACCTGCAGCCTCGACCGCCGCAAGGCCGCGGCGGAGCTCCAGGTGCACCCGAACACGGTGGACTACCGCCTGCGCAAGGCCACGGAACTCACCGGCCTCGACGCCGCCCGCGGCGCCGACGTGCTGACGCTGCGCGCCGCGCTGGCCGCCCACGACGCCGTACGAAAACCCCGGCCCGACAGCGGCTGACCCGCGAAAACCCCTACGGCATCGGCTCCAGCAGCCGCAGCCGGTGGGCCATCGCGGCCGCCTCGCCGCGCGTCGCGACGCCCAGCTTGGCGAGGATGTTGGAGACGTGGACACTGGCGGTCTTCGGGGAGATGAACAGCTCCTCGGCGATCTGACGGTTGGTGCGCCCGGCGGCGACCAGCCCGAGGACGTCCTGCTCGCGCGGCGTCAGGCCAAAGGCGTCGTCGTCCGGCTCCGGGCCGGCCGGTTCCGGCTCCGGCGCGGTCAGCGAGAGCCGGGCGCGGGCGGCCAGGAGTTCGAGCTCCTCGGCCATCGGGCGGGCGCCCAGCCGCAGCGCCGTGGCGTGGGCCGAGCGGAGGAGTCCGGCGGCCTCCTCACGCCGGCCGCCCTCGGCGAGCAGCGCGTCGGCGAGCCGGTGCCGAACGCGGGCCGTCGGGTACGGCGCCTCGAGGGGCTCGTACGCGGCCACCACCGCCGCCCACCGCGCCGCGTCGTCGCGCTTCTCGGCGCGCGCCAGCTCGGCGGAGACGTGCAGCGAGTACGCCTGCCACACCGGTCCCGGCGCGGCGACCCGCCGCACCAGCCGGGAGATCCGGGCCAGCGCCCCGGCCCGGCCCTCCTCCGCGGCCGGCAGCCCCACGGCGTCCGCCTCGGCCGTCGCCGCGGCGAGCAGCAGCGGCCAGACGTACCGGTGCTTGCCGGTCACGAGCGCGTCGTCGGCCGCGGCCTCCAGGACCGCGCGGGCGTCGGCCGGCCGGCCCTCCGCCGCCGCCACCAGCAGGTCGACCTCGGCCATCGGCAGCGTGTACTGCGCCATGGGGTCCTTGCGGCCCAGCCACTCGCGGGCCAGGGCGAGATGGCCGCGCCCGACGGCGGGTTCGCCGCTCAGGACCGCCATCTGCGCGAGCCGCACCGCCGCGGCGGCGCGCGGCTTGGCGCTCTGCGTGGTCTGCAGCACCGCCTCGGCGTGCTCCCGCGCCGCCTGCCACTCGCCGAGCGTCACCAGCGAGTCGACGAGGTTGGACCGGACCCAGCCCTCGCTGTCGCGCAGACCGTGCGCGACGGCCACGGCGATCCCCGCCTCGCAGACCTCCACCGAGTCGCGCGGCCGGCCGAGGTCCTCCAGACAGGACCCGAGGTTCACATGGGCGCGCAGGGCCTCGGCCATCAGGCCGACGGCGGAGGACCGTTCCAGGACCTCGCGCATCTCCGCGAGCCCGGTCTCCACGTCCCCCGCCGCGACCAGCAGCGAGCCGCGGGTCAGCCGGGCCTTGAGCGCGATCGGCTCGTCGCCGACCAGCCGGGCGTACTCGACGGCGCGCTCGGCCGCCGCCAGGCTCTCCGGCCCGGGCCGGCGGATCATGCCCCAGCCCGCGGCGATCGCCAGCACGAGGGCGTGCACCGACGACGGCGGCAGCCCCTTCACCAGCTCCTGCGCCGTCGCGATCTCCGCCCAGCCGTCGCCGCGGCCCATCGCGGAGACGATCCGGGAGCGCTCGGTCCAGAACCAGGCGGAGCGCAGCGGGTCGTTCTCCTCCTCCAGCATCCGCAGCGCCATCTTGACGATCTTCAGGGCGCGTTCGCGCTCCCCGCCCAGCCGCGCGGCGACGGCGGCCTCGGCGAGCAGGTCGAGGTGGCGCAGCGGCGAGGTCCACGGGTCGCAGCCGCAGGAGGGGAACGACTCCGTGGGGTCGACGGGCCGCAGCGTGTCCCGCACCTCGTCGGGGACCTCGTCCCAGAGTTCCATGGCGCGTTCGAGGAGCTGCAGCTGCTCGGCGTACGCGTACCGCTTGCGCGCCTCGACGGAGGCGAGGAGCACCGCGGGCAGCGCCTTCAGGGCGTCGTGCGCGTGGTACCAGTACGAGGCGAGCCGGGTGGCCCGCTCGTCGGCGCGGACGAGGCCGGGGTCGGCCTCCAGGGCCTCCGCGTAGCGGCGGTTGAGCCGGGAGCGCTCGCCGGGCAGCAGGTCGTCGCTGACGGCCTCGCGCACGAGGGAGTGCCGGAAGCGGTATCCGTCGCCGTCCGGGGTGGCGAGCAGGATGTTGGCGCCGACGGCCGCCCGCAGCGCCTCGATCAGGTCGTCCTCGGGGAGCCGCGCGACCGCGGCGAGCAGCGGGTACTCGACGGTGGAGCCGCCCTCGGCGACGATCCGGGCGACCCGCTGGGCGGTCTCGGACAGCGTCTCGACGCGGACCAGCAGCACGTCGCGCAGGGACTCGCTGAGCTCGCAGCCGCAGGCGTTGGCGGTGATGAGCTCCTCGACGAAGAAGGCGTTGCCGTCGGAGCGGGCGTAGACGGCGTCGACGGTGGCCGGTTCGGGCTCGGCGGCGAGGATGCCGGTGAGCTGGCGGTGCACCTCGGCGCGGGTGAACCGGGCGAGTTCGACGCGGTGGACGGTGCGCAGCCGGTCCATTTCGGCGAGCAGCGGCCGCAGCGGGTGGCGGCGGTGGATGTCGTCGGAGCGGTAGGTGGCGACGACGACGATGCGGCCGCGGCCGAGGGTGCGGTAGAGGTACGACAGCAGGTGCCGGGTGGAGGCGTCCGCCCAGTGCAGGTCCTCCAGGACGAGGACGACGGTCCGTTCGGCGGCCAGCCGCTCCAGGAGCCGAACGGTCAGCTCGAACAGCCGGGCGGTGCTGTCCTCGTGGGACGGGGCGTGGCCGACGTCGCCGAGTTCGGGCAGCAGCCGGGCGAGTTCCTGCTCCTGCCCGGCGGCCGCGGCGGCGAGTTCGGCGGGCAGGGCCCGGTGCAGGGCGCGCAGGGCGGTCGAGAACGGGGCGAAGGGCAGGCCGTCCGCGCCGATCTCGACGCAGCCGCCGACCGCGACGACCGCGCCGGCGGCGCGGGCCGCGGCGGTGAACTCCTCGACGAGGCGGGTCTTTCCGACCCCCGCCTCGCCGCCGACGATCAGCGCCTGGGGCTCACCGGCCGCGGCGGCGGCCAGCGCCTGGGCGAGGGCGGTCAGTTCGCCGGCCCTGCCGACGAACACGGGACTGACGGACCTGGTCTCCACGTCGCCGAGCATCGCACAGGTGCCCGGCCCGCCGCTCGTACGGGTGATCACGCCGCCGGCGCGAAGCGGTTCCGTTCGGCGCTCACCCGCCCTTCGGATTCCCGGTGCCCGGACCGGGCGCGGGCGGCCTCCTGGGCGAGGCGCTGGGCCTCGGCCTCGCGGACGAGGTCGGCGTGCTGGATGCGGTGGAGTTCGTACGCGAACATCGTGGTCTCCCTGGGGGTTTCGGCATCGCTCCTTGCGATGACTCCACCTTCGCCGCCCAGGGGGGTGGGCCACATGGGGAGAGTGCCGGATGTTCGGCGTACGGGGTGCCTTAGGCGCCTCCCGGGACGTCTTAGGCACCCGCCCAGGCCCGCCTCAGTCGGCCTCGGCCCGCCTCAGTCGGCCTTGCGCGCGGCCCGCCACTCGGGGGCGAGCACCGACCAGACCTCCATGTCGTGGCGCTCGCCGCGGTACGGGTAGCTCTCCCGCAGCACGCCGTCCTTGGCCATGCCGAGGCGGCGGGCCACGTTGATGCTGGCCTCGTTGCCGGCGGCGACGAGCCATTCGACGCGGTGGATGCCGCGCTCCTCGACCGCCCAGTCGATGATCACGCGGGCGGCGCGGGTGACCAGGCCTTTGCCGACGGCGGCCGGTTCCAGCCAGCAGCCGGCCTCGGCGGTGCCGAGGTGGACGTCCATGGTGCGGAACAGGACGCCGCCGACGAGGGTGCCGTCGGCCCAGATGCCGTGGATCCGGCCGGTGTCGGTCGCGGCCTTGTCGGCGTAGACGCGCAGGAAGGCGCGGGCCGAGTCGAGGTCGGTGTTGACGTCGGCCAGCGCGATGAACCGGCCGATGTACTCGCGTCCGCGGTCCATGTGGGCGAGGAACTCCTCCGCCCGCCACGGCTCCAGAGCCCGGAGCTCGGCGTCGTCACCCAGTCGTATCGCGAACATCCCCGTACGTCTCCTCGGTCGCTGCCGTCACACGCTGTGCAGGTATCTGCGCAGGCGCAGCGATCTTCGCATGAGCGTCGAGGACGGCGCTGCTGTCGGCGACGCTGCGTTCGGCTGCGGCGCTGTCCGCCACGGCACGGCTGTCGGCGGCCGTACGGCACTCCGGCGGCTCGATGCTGATCCGCGGCATCCGGCGGTCCAGCCAGCGCGGCAGCCACCAGTTCGCGCCGCCGAGCATGTGCATGAGGGCGGGGACGAGCAGGGTGCGCAGGACGAAGGCGTCCAGGGCGACGGCGGCGGCGAGCGCGATGCCGAACATCGCGACGACGCGGTCGCCGGAGAGCACGAAGGCGAGGAAGACGGAGATCATGATGACCGCCGCGGAGTTGATCACCCGGCTGGTCTCGGCCAGGCCGACCCGGACCGCGCGCCGGTTGTCTCCGGTCTCCAGCCACTCCTCGTACATCCGGCTCATCAGGAAGACCTGGTAGTCCATGGACAGGCCGAAGAGCACCGAGACCATGATCACCGGCAGGAAGGGCTCGATCGGCCCGCCCCCGCCGAGGCCGAGCAGCTCGCTCCCCCAGCCCCACTGGAAGACCGCCACGACCACGCCGAACGCGGCGGCCACGGCCATCACGTTCATCAGCGCGGCCTTCAGCGCGATCACCACGGAGCGGAAGGCGAGCAGGAGCAGGAGGCAGCCGAGCGCCACGACGACGCCCACGAACAGCGGCAGCTTGCCGATGATGATCTCGGCGAAGTCGTCCATGGAGGCGGTGATGCCACCGACGTGGACCTCCAGCGAGGTGCCGTTCACGGTCTCGGGGAGCACGTCGGTACGGAGCCGGTCGACGAGCTCGCTGGTGGCCTCGGACTGCGGGGAGGACTCGGGCACCACGGTGACCACGGCGGTGTCGCCGGTGCTGTTGTAGGTGACCGGGGAGACCGACTCCACGCCCTTGGTGGCCGCCAGCTTCCCGGGCAGCTCGCCGAGGGCCAGCCGGTCGTCGGCGCCGTCGATGCCGGCGACGAGGGTGAGCGGACCGTTGACGCCCGGCCCGAAGCCGTCGGCGAGCAGGTCGTACGCCTGCCGGGTGGTGGCCGTGGCCGGACCGTTGCCCTGGTCGGAGCTGCCGAGGTGGAGCGTGAAGGCGGGCAGCGTCAGCACCGCCATGACCACGGCGGCGACCGCACCGAGCAGCCGGGGGTGGCGCTCGACGAAGGCGGACCAGCGGGCGGCGAAGCCGGTGGGGAGCTCGGGCTCGGGGCCGTGCTCGGCGAGACGGCGGCGCTCGCGGCGGCTGAGGGCGCGCATGCCGATGAAGGACAGCAGCGCGGGCAGCAGGGTCACGGACGCGGCGACGGTGAGGACGACGGTCAGCGAGGCGGCGATGGCGACGCCGTTGAGGAAGCCGAGACGCAGGACGAGCATGCCGAGCAGGGCGATGCAGACCGTCGCGCCGGCGAAGACCACGGCGCGGCCGGTGGTCGCGACCGCGTTCTCGGCGGCCTCGGGCACACTCAGCCCGCGTTTGAGGCCCTTGCGGTGGCGGGTGACGATGAACAGCGCGTAGTCGATGCCGACGCCGAGACCGATGAGCATGCCGAGCATCGGTGCGAAGTCGGCGACGGTCATCACATGGCCGAGGAGCACGATCCCGGAGGCCGCGATACCGACGCTGACCAGGGCGGTCGCGATGGGCAGGGCGCTGGCGGCGAGCGAGCCGAAGGCCAGGAAGAGCACGACGGCGGCGACGGCGACACCGACGGCCTCGGCCATGTGGCCGCCGGACTTCTCGGTCGCCTTCACGGCCTCGCCGCCGAGCTCCACCTTCAGGCCGTCGCCCGCGGCCTCCTCGGCGGTGTCGACGAGGGCCTGCGCCTGCGCCTTCGGGATGTCGCTCGCGGCCTCGCGGAAGGTGACGGTGGCGTACGCGGTACGGCCGTCCTCGCTGATCTGCGCCTGGCCGGCGGGGCCGTCGTACGGGCCGGTGACGGAGGAGATGCCGGGGAGCTCGGCGACCTCGTCGAGCATGCCGGTGACCTTCTGCTCGACCGCGGTGGCCCGGACGGAGCCCTGGTCGGTGTGCCAGACGATGGTGTCGCTGTCGCCGCCGGAGCCGGGGAAGCCCTTTTCGATCAGGGCGGTGGCGCGGCCCGACTCGGTACCCGGGACGTCGTAGTCGTTCGAGTACGCGCTGCCCGCGACGGCGGCCGCGGTCGTGACGCCGGCGAGCGCGGCGAGCCAGAGCAGGACGGTGAGCAGACGGTGCTTGATGCACCACCGGGCGATGGCGGCCAAAGGACGTGCTCCCTGGGGTTCGGAGAGGCCGTGCACCGGCCCTGCCTCGGAACACTGTGGCAGCCGATCGTGATCGTTTGCCCGTTTCGTGTCGATCCTCACAATGGTGACGCGAAGGGAACTTCGCGCGTTCCGCACGTTCCGCACGTTCTGTGGCGAGAGTCGGCCACTCCGGCGCGGGGCGGTGTGGGGGTGGGTACCGTGAGGGGGACCGCACTTCCCATGGAGGCACGATGTCCGCCGGGTATGTCGCCCAGCCCTGGGGTCAGAGCTCGATTCCGCTGCAAACGATCGGCGACATAAGAGCAGCGCTGCGGGCCGGCTATGGCTTCCCCGGCGACCGCGAGGACTTCGAGCTGGACCTCGCACATGCCCTGGAGACCTCGACGGACGCGGACCTCCAGGCGGTGGCGGCGGTGATCGTGGACTATCGCGACCGGATCCGCATCCGGCTCGACCCGGAGTTCGAGATCGCCCTGCAGGAGGGCGAGCAAGAACTGCTGCGGCTCAAGGCCCAGTGGCGGGACCGTTGAACGACGGGGCGCCCGCAGCGGTCGCAGTGATCAGCACAAGGGCACAGCAACGCTTGGCGGCACTGCCCGCCGAGCCGTACAAGGCCGTCGAAGAACTGCGGCAGGAACTGGAGCGCAACCCACGGCTCGGTCTCCCCCTCGGGGAAGCCGCCCCCGATGGTAGACAGGTGTTCAAGACGCGCATCGAGGCACGGGCGGGAATGCCCGCGCTCGTGGTCGTCTACCTGTACCTTCCCGCGCCCCCGCCACCCGGAATCTCGATCACCACCGTCGTCCCGCACGAGGACGCGGCCGAAGACTGAGGTCCGCGCCCCGGGTGTCACAAGCGGCGGTTAGGGTGCGCGGATGATATTCGGACGTGGGCGGTTTCCGGCCGCCGTCGGAAACTTCGAAGAGGCCGTGCGGGCCCAGGACGCCGACGCGGCGGAGCGCGCCTTCGCGGCGCTGACGCGGGGCTTCGGCAAGGCGAAGGACGCCGAGCTGCAGGAGGCAGGGCCCCGGCTAGCGGCCCTGCTCGGGGACGTGCCGCCCGGGCCGCGCGCGGTCGTGGCCGTACTGATCGGGGCGTGCGTCGAAAGGGGCGCCGACGCCTCGGCGTGCGCGCCGGCCGTGTTCGCGAACGCCCTGGAGGCCTTCGAGCAGTCCGCCGCGTTCTGCGAGGGCTGGACGGCGGCGGGCCGCGGCGACCTGCCCGACCACGAGGGCGAGGGCCTGGAGGACGCGGACTTCGAACGGTTCGGCTTCGAGCCGGTCATGGCCTGGCAGTCGCTCCCGCAGTTCGAGATGGCCTGCGTGGCCATGCTCAACTCCCCCGGCGTACGACGCGCGACACCGACCGCTCGCGAGGAGCTGCGCGCGGCCGTGGCGCGGGTCGCGGACCTCTGCGACGAACCGTTCAAGTGCCTCGCGTACGCCCTCGTCGTCCTCGACGACGAACCGGTCGTCGCGCTCGACCGTGCCTCCGGGGCGGGCTTCGCGCTCCGCGCCTCCGGCATCGGCGACAACTTCCAGCTGCACACCCTCCTCGCCGACGCCCTGATCGGCCGCGGCCTCGTCGCGGGCCGGGCCCCGTCGGCCGAGGCCGTCGCCCGCTGCCGCGACCAGCCCGGGATGGTACCGACCACCGGCTCGTTCAACCTGGTCGGAGCGGACGGCGAGTGGATCTGGAACGAGGGCAACCCGGCGGACATCCCCGTCGTCGACGGCGTCCGCGTCGTGGTCCTCGACCCGCCCCCGTACGAACGGAGCTGGCCGGCCGGCCGCTTCTTCCCCGGCATGACGGGCGAACTCACGTACGACCGCGCCCTGACTCCGGAGGAGTCGGCAGCCTTCCTGGCACGGGTGGCCGCCCCCGTCCGCTGACGTCAGCGGTCGACCGGTGGGCAGGGGCACGCCCCACCCCCGCCCGCCGGTCGCCCAGCCGTCCAGAGCCGAAGGCCCCCGGGCGAACGCGCTCGCAGGCTTCTGGTGCGGCCGCCCTCTTTCCGAGAGTCGCACCTTCCGGCGGTGCGTCAAGGGCGCTCCTCCGTCGCGTCGCTTCGCGATTCCGCTGTCGCTCCACCCTTGACCCACCGCCGGAAGGCGCAAGAACACTCTCGGAGGGCGGCCGGGGGGACGGGTCCGCGCAGGGAGGCGGGATGGTGGCCGAACACCGTGGGCGGCCGGCGGGTGGGTACGCGGCCGTTGAGTGGGGTGCCCAGTGCCGTCTCGGCGGCGAGACGGCCGTTGTGGGGCCGGGGTCCATGCCCGGCTGGTCATTGTCCGTGAGAGAACGGGGCTGCACGCCGTCTAGGGTGTGGAAACTATGCGACTGGTCGAGAGCGAGATCACCCGGCATGACTGGACGAGCATGCGCTGCGGGTGCGGAAGCTCGGCAGAGCACCTGGCCGGGGACCTGCTGCGGCTCACGGGCGGCGGATCCCGGCAGGAACCGCGCCACGTCGACCTCGAAGGGCACGTCTGGTCTCCCGTGGTCCTCTGGGAGCCGGCTCCCGCGGTGACCTCCGTCGCTCTGGCCGCCCTCGCCGACGACGTCCCACCGACGGCCCGCGAGTCGTTCCTCGACCTGCTGCAGTGCCTGGTGGCAGGTGAGGGGACGGACGAGGAGTCCGCTCGGCGGGGGCTCGATCTTCCCGAACTGTGCCGGGGCCACGCCACGCAAGGCCTCTGGCTGCTCTACGGAGAAGTGATGTCGAATCGGTCCCCGGGGGCCGCCGGCAGCGCCTTCGAGATCCTCACCGTGGTGGAGCCCGACAGAGCCCGCCTGCAGCGCGTCCGGGAGATCGCCGCCGATCGGCTCCCCGTCTGCTGCCGAACCGGGCTGTGCGACGACGAACTGTCCACCCTCGACCGCTGACTGACGTGTCGTAAGAGTGCCCTCAAGCCCGCCGGGTTACCCTCTCGCTTCTCACCAGTCACATCGCGCAACACCCGTCCCTGCTCTTGCGCTTGAGAAGCACGTTCGGGCACGGGCAATGACCAGCCGGGCATGCGCCGCACCCCACGACGGCCCGGCGGCCGCCGAGACGGCAATGGGCACCCCACTCAACGACCGCGTACCCACCCGCCGGCCGCCCACGGCGCCCGGCCCACAACGCCGCCCCTGCGCGGACCCTTACCCCCGGACGCCCTCCGAGTGTGAAAAAGCCCCTGGAGGTGCCGGGTCAAGGGTGGAGCGCAAGCGGAATCGCGAAGCGACGCGACGGAGGAGCGCCCTTGACCCGGCGCCTCCAGGGGCCACACTCGAAAAGAGGGCGGCCGCACCAGAAGCCCACCAGACACCCCCACCCCCAGCACCCCCACCCACACCCACACCCCCAGCAACGCCCGAGGGGCGGTACCGCTGTCCTCCGACAGCCGTACCGCCCCTCGTCGCGCGAACCGGGCGAACCCGGGGAGAGTCTCAGCCCTCGCTCACGCCCAGCTTCTCCAGGATCAGTTCCTTCACCCGCGCCGCGTCCGCCTGGCCTCGGGTGGCCTTCATGACCGCGCCGACCAGGGCGCCGACGGCCGCGACCTTGCCGCCGCGGATCTTGTCGGCGATCGCGGCGTTGCCCGCGATGGCCTCCTCGACCGCCGTGCCGAGCGCGCCCTCGTCCGAGACGACCTTCAGGCCGCGCTTCTCGACGACCTCGTCCGGCGTGCCCTCACCCGCGAGGACGCCCTCGATGACCTGGCGGGCCAGCTTGTCGTTGAGGTCGCCGGCAGCCACCAGCGCCGAGACCCGGGCGACGTCCGCCGGGGTGATCGCCAGCTCGTCGAGCGCGACGCCCGACTCGTTGGCGCTGCGGGACAGTTCGCCCATCCACCACTTGCGGGCGGAAGCCGAGTCGGCGCCCGCCTCGACCGTCGCCACGATCAGGTCGACCGCGCCGGCGTTGAGGATCGACTGCATGTCGAGCGCGGCGATGCCCCACTCCTCCTGCAGCCGGTTGCGCCGCACCCGCGGGAGCTCCGGCAGCGTGGCGCGCAGCTCCTCGACCCAGGCGCGGGCCGGGGCGACCGGCACCAGGTCGGGCTCGGGGAAGTAGCGGTAGTCCTCCGCCTCCTCCTTGACCCGGCCGGAGGTCGTGGAGCCGTCGTCCTCGTGGAAGTGACGGGTCTCCTGGACGATCGAGCCGCCCGCCTCCAGCACGGCCGCGTGGCGCATGACCTCGTACCGCACCGCCCGCTCCACCGAGCGGAGCGAGTTGACGTTCTTGGTCTCGGAGCGGGTGCCGAACTTCTCGCGGCCGTGCGGCCGCAGCGAGAGGTTCACGTCGCAGCGCATCTGGCCCATCTCCATGCGGGCCTCGGACACGCCGAGGGCCCGGATGAGCTCGCGCAGCTCGGCGACGTACGCCTTGGCGACCTCGGGGGCGCGCTCGCCGGCGCCGACGATCGGCTTGGTGACGATCTCGATGAGCGGGATGCCGGCGCGGTTGTAGTCCAGCAGGGAGTGGGACGCGCCGTGGATACGGCCGGTGGCGCCGCCGACGTGCGTCGACTTGCCGGTGTCCTCCTCCATGTGGGCGCGCTCGATCTCCACGCGGAAGACCTCGCCGTCCTCCAGCTGGACGTCCAGATAGCCGTTGAAGGCGATCGGCTCGTCGTACTGGGAGGTCTGGAAGTTCTTCGGCATGTCCGGATAGAAGTAGTTCTTCCGGGCGAAGCGGCACCACTCGGCGATCTCGCAGTTCAGCGCGAGGCCGATCTTGACGGCGGACTCGACGCCGATCGCGTTGACGACCGGGAGCGCGCCGGGCAGACCCAGACAGGTCGGGCAGGTCTGGGAGTTGGGCTCGGCGCCCAGCTCCGTCGAGCAGCCGCAGAACATCTTGGTCTTGGTACCGAGTTCGACATGGACCTCGAGGCCCATGACGGGGTCGTACGTCGCGAGGGCCGCGTCGTACGACAGCAGTTCAGTGACGGTCACGGTGAGACTTTCCCTCTCAGCCCAGCAGGACGTCGTCGTCGCCCAGGCGCTTCAGCTCGCGGTAGAGGATCGCGAGCCCGGTGACGATGGCGGCGGCGGACACGACGGCGTCGGCGAGCTTCAGCATGTCGTGCTCGTTGCGGGCCTTCTTGGCCTGCTTGTACACGCTGAGGGCGCCGAAGGCGGTGGTGCCGATGGACAGGTACGTGCCGGTCTTGGACTTCTTGAAGCCCTTGGCCTTGGCGAGTGCGTTGCTCACAGCGACGGTGCCTCCTCAAGCAGCGGGTGACCCCAGCGCTCGGTGAAGGCGGCCTCGACTGCGGCACCCACCTTGTACAGGCGGTCGTCCTTCATCGCCGGGGCGATGATCTGCAGACCGACCGGCAGCCCGTCCTCCGGCGCGAGGCCGCAGGGCAGCGACATGGCCGCGTTGCCGGCCAGGTTGGTCGGGATGGTGCACAGGTCCGCGAGGTACATGGCCATCGGGTCGTCGGCACGCTCCCCGATCGGGAAGGCGGTGGTCGGGGTCGTCGGGGAGACGATCACGTCCACCTGGTCGAAGGCCTTCTCGAAGTCCTGCGTGATGAGCGTGCGGACCTTCTGCGCGGAGCCGTAGTACGCGTCGTAGTAGCCGGAGCTGAGCGCGTACGTGCCGAGCATGATGCGGCGCTTCACCTCGGGGCCGAAGCCGGCCTCGCGGGTCAGGGCCGTGACGTCCTCGGCGGACTTGGTGCCGTCGTCGCCGACGCGCAGGCCGTAGCGCATGGCGTCGAAGCGGGCCAGGTTGGAGGAGCACTCCGACGGCGCGATCAGGTAGTACGCGGCCAGCGCCAGGTCGAAGGACGGGCAGTCCAGCTCGACGATCTCGGCGCCCAGCTCCTTGAGGAGGGCGACGGACTCGTCGAAGCGCTGCATGACGCCGGCCTGGTAGCCCTCGCCGCGGAACTGCTTGACGATGCCGACGCGCATCCCGGCCACCGAGCCGTTGCGGGCGGCCTCGACGACCGGCGGGACCGGGGCGTCGATGGACGTCGAGTCGAGCGGGTCGTGGCCGGCGATGACCTCGTGCAGCAGGGCCGCGTCGAGGACCGTGCGGGCGCAGGGGCCGCCCTGGTCGAGGGAGGACGAGAAGGCCACCATGCCGTAGCGGGAGACGCCGCCGTACGTCGGCTTGACGCCGACCGTGCCGGTGACGGCCGCGGGCTGGCGGATGGAGCCACCGGTGTCCGTGCCGATGGCGAGCGGGGCCTCGTACGCGGCGAGGGCCGCGGAGGAACCGCCGCCGGAGCCGCCGGGGATCCGGGTGAGGTCCCAGGGGTTGCCGGTCGGGCCGTAGGCGCTGTTCTCGGTGGAGGACCCCATGGCGAACTCGTCCATGTTGGTCTTGCCGAGGATGACGACGTCGGCCTCCTTGAGGCGGCGCGTCAGGGTGGCGTCGTACGGCGGGATCCAGCCCTCGAGGATCTTCGAACCCACCGTGGTGGGCACGCCCTTCGTGGTGAAGATGTCCTTCAGGGCGAGCGGGACGCCGGCCAGCGGGCCGAGCTTCTCGCCGGCGGCGCGCTTGGCGTCGACGGCGCGGGCCTGCGCCAGCGCGCCTTCGCGGTCGACGTGCAGGAAGGCGTGCACCTTCTCGTCGACGGCCTCGATCCGGGCCAGGTGGGCCTCGGTGACCTCGACGGCCGTGAGCTCGCCGGCGGCGATCTTCGCGGCGATCTCCGCGGCGGTGAGCTTGATGATGTGGTCCGTCATGGTCTTAGTCCTCCCCCAGGATCTGCGGCACCTTGAAACGCTGCTGCTCCTGGGCCGGGGCGCCGGAGAGCGCCTGCTCGGGGGTGAGCGACGGAAGGACCTCGTCCGCGCGCATGACGTTCGTCAGCGGCAGCGGGTGGGAGGTCGGCGGTACGTCTTGGTCGGCGACCTCGGCGACGCGGGCGACCGCGCCGATGATGTCGTCCAGCTGACCGGCGAAGTGATCGAGCTCTTCGTCCCGCAGCTCCAGACGCGCCAGCCGGGCGAGGTGGGCGACCTCCTCGCGCGTGATGCCAGGCATGCAGCGATCCTCAGGGGTGAGTGTGTGTCGTTTGGACCCAATCCTAGGGGGCGGACCCTTCGGGGCACGAAACCGATCCGCCGCCGGCCCCTCGGGGCGGGCGGCGGACGGCGGGCGGGACGTTACTTCACGGCCTGCCCGGAGGGCCGGTCCGCCTCGGCCGGGCGCTCGGCGGAGCGGTGCCAGCCGTGCTCCCCGCGGGCCCGCAGCCAGGCCGTGGTCTCGCCGGGCGGCATCGCGGCGGCCACCAGCCAGCCCTGGACGGCGTCGCAGCCGAGGTCGCGCAGCCGCTCCCAGGTCTCGTCGTCCTCGACGCCCTCGGCGACGACGAGCAGGCCGAGCGAGTGGGCGAGGTCGACGGTGCAGCGGACGATCTCGGCGTCCTCGGTGTCGACGGCGAGCCGGGCGACGAAGGAGCGGTCGATCTTCAGTTCGCTGACCGGGAGGCGGCGCAGGTGGACCAGCGAGGAGTAGCCGGTGCCGAAGTCGTCGAGCGACATCTTCACGCCGTGGCCGGTGAGTCCGGCCAGCGTGTCGGCGGCCCGCTGCGGGTCCTCCAGGAGCACGTGTTCTGTTATCTCCAGCTGGAGCGCGCCGGCGGGCACGCCGTGCCGGGCGAGCCGGGCGGCGACGGCGCCGGCGAAGCCGGGGGTGTGCACGTCGCGGGGCGAGACGTTGACGGCGACGGGGACCTTCAGGCCCTGGGCGCGCCAGCGTGCGACCTGGGCGAGGGCGGTCTCCAGGACGTACTCGGTGAGGTGCGGCATCAGGCCGGAGGACTCGGCGATGGCGATGAACTCGTCCGGCGGGACCTTGCCGCGCTCCGGGTGCACCCAGCGGACCAGGGCCTCGAGGCCGGCGACCTGGCCGTCGAAGCGGACCTTGGGCTGGTAGTGCAGTTCGACCTCGCCGGCGTCCAGGGCACGGCGCAGGTCGCCGAGCAGGCCGAGCCGGTCGGGGGTGTTGGAGTCGCGCTTGGACTCGTACACCTCGACGCCGGTGCGGTCCCGCTTGGCCTGGTACATCGCGACGTCGGCGCGGCGCAGCAGGCCCTCCGCGTCGAGCGCGTGGTCGGGGAAGACCGCGACGCCGGCGCTGGCCTCCAGGACGAGGGTGAGCCCGTCCAGGTCGAGCGGGGAGGAGAGTTCGGCGACGAGGTGCCGGGCGACGCGCTGGGCGCTGGTGGTGGAGTCGGCGACGGGCAGCAGGACGGCGAACTCGTCGCCGCCGAGCCGGGCGGCCTCCGCGCCGCGGGGCAGCGCCAGCTTGAGCCGGTCCGCTATCTGCAGCAGCAGCCGGTCGCCGGCGAGATGGCCGAGCGTGTCGTTGACCGAGCGGAAGCGGTCGAGGTCGATCAGGACGAGGGCGGTGCGGGCGCCTTCTCCTTCGGCCTCCTCCAGGGCCGCCCAGGTGCGTTCGAGCAGCCACTGGCGGTTGGGCAGTCCGGTGAGCGGGTCCTTCAGCTGTTCCTCGGCGCGGGCGCGGGCGATCCAGAGGGTGGAGTCGAGGGCGATCAGCGGGACGGCGAAGAGCGGCAGCAGCACGGGCAGGGAGGCGGCGACCACGCAGATCAGCGGGGCGATGCCGAGCAGGGCGACGGCGACCAGGCCCTGCCGGAGCAGGGCGGTGCGGGCGATGGTGGGCAGCCCGCTGCCCTGGGGGGCGAGCGTGTACCACAGGAGCAGCCGGGTCACCGCGAGGTACGCGCCGGCGGCGAGCGCCACTTCCGGGATGGCCGCGATCCCCCAGTCGAGGGGCTGCCAGGGTTCCTGGACGGTGGGGACGTCTCCGAAGGCGGCGAGGACGAGGGCGGCCATGCCGATGCCGACGACGTCCGCGGCGCCGTGCAGCAGGCCTTGGCGCCAGCGGTTCCGGCGGGCGGCGCTGACGAGGACGACGACGGAGAGGGAGACCAGGCCGGCGGGCACCCAGCCGTACAGCAGCAGGACGGCGAGGGTGAGCGCGGCGCCGGAGCCGGTGCCGCCCCACCAGCGGTCCCGGCCGAGGGCGACGAGGTGTCCGACGACGAGTCCGGTGAGCACGGCGAAGGACCAGCCGGCGACGCCGCCGGGGAAGAGTCCGTGGCCGGTGGTGAGGGCGCGGTAGATGCCGACGGCGAGCACGACGGCGGCGACGCCCGCCAGCGCGGCGCCCGTCGCGGAGCCGAAGCCCGCGTATCCAGCGCGCGCGTGCGGCCGCGGGACCGGGGCGGCACTCTCGGTCGGTTTCATACCCGTCCCTCTCACAGCCGGCGGTGCCGATGCATCGCGATGGCCCGTCGGTCGTCCCTCACGGCTGACATCTCACCACGGAGCCGTGCACGACCACGCGCACGTCTCAACAGTAGGACGCGGAGGGCTCCCACGGGCAGCGCTCTACAGGTCTTGCCCGAATGCGACCCGGCCACCCCTGACGATCTGGTATGCGCCGAACGGGTGAAACCGAGCCGCCTCCGGGCGCCCCGTCAGCCCTCCTCGGGTACCGGCACCGCGGCCTCGCGAGCGGCGTCCGCGCCCTGTTCCAGCAGCACCGCGAAGCCTGCCTCGTCCAGAACCGGAACCTTCAGCTGCATCGCCTTGTCGTACTTGGATCCCGGGTTGTCGCCGACGACCACGAAGTCGGTCTTCTTCGAAACGGAACCGGTCACCTTCGCACCTCGGCTCTGCAGCGCTTCTTTTGCGCCATCCCTGGTGTGGTTCTCCAGGGTGCCGGTGACCACGACGGTCAGTCCCTCGAGCGGCCTCGGGCCCTCGTCCTCGCCGGCGCCCGCGTCCTCGAGGCTCACACCGGCGGCACGCCACTTGCGCACGATCTCGCGGTGCCACTCCTCCTCGAACCACTGCTTCACCGCGGTGGCGATGATGCCGCCGACGCCGTCGACCGCCGCCAGCTCCTCCTCGGTGGCCTGCTCGATGCGCTCCAGGGAGCGGAACTCGCGGGCCAGCGCCTGGGCGGCGACGGGGCCGACGTGGCGGATCGACAGGCCGTTGAGGAAGCGGGCCAGCGGGCGCTGCTTGGCGGCCTCGATGTGCTCCAGCATGGCCAGCGCGTTCTTCTTCGGCTCGCCCTTCTGGTTGGCGAAGACCGAGACGATCTTCGGCGCACCGGTCTTCGGGTCCCGCTTGGGCAGTCCGCTGTCCTGGTCGAGCACGTACGCCTTGATGGGCAGCAGCTGCTCGATCGTCAGGTCGAACAGGTCGCCCTCGTCGACGAGCGGCGGCTCGGCCGGCTCCAGCGGGCGGGTGAGCGCCGCCGCCACCACCCCGCCGAAGTTCTCGATGTCCAGGGCCTCGCGCCCGGCGAGGTAGGTGACCCGCTCCCGCAGCTGCGCCGGGCACGTCCGCGCGTTGGGGCAGCGCAGATCGATGTCGCCCTCCTTCATGGCCCGCAGCGGCGTGCCGCACTCCGGGCACTCGGCCGGCATCACGAACTCCCGCTCCGTGCCGTCCCGCAGGTCCACCACCGGGCCGAGGATCTCCGGGATCACGTCGCCGGCCTTGCGCAGCACCACGGTGTCGCCGATGAGCACGCCCTTGGCCTTCACCACGTCCTGGTTGTGCAGGGTGGCGAACTCGACCTCGGACCCGGCCACGGTGACCGGCTCGACCTGCGCGTACGGGGTGACGCGCCCGGTCCGGCCGACGCCGACCTTGATGTCGACGAGCTTGGTGTTGACCTCCTCCGGCGGGTACTTCCAGGCGATCGCCCAGCGTGGCGCGCGCGCCGTGGAGCCCAGCCGGCCCTGGAGCGGGATCTCGTCCAGCTTCACGACCACGCCGTCGATCTCGTGCTCGACGGAGTGACGGTTCTCCCCGAAGTACCGGATGAACTCACGCACGCCCTCCAGGGAGTCCACGACCTTGTTGTGCCGGGCGGTCGGCAGGCCCCACTCGTGGAGCAGTTCGTACGCCTCGGAGAGCCGGGCGATGTGCAGGCCGTCGCGGGCTCCGAGACCGTGCACCACCATGCGCAGCGGCAGCGTGGCGGTGACCCGGGGGTCCTTCTGGCGCAGCGAACCCGAGGCGGAGTTGCGCGGGTTGGCGTACGGCTGCTCACCGGCGGCGACCCGGCGGGCGTTGAGCTCCTCGAACTTCTCCATCGGGAAGTAGACCTCGCCGCGGATCTCCACGAGGTCCGGGATCCGGTCGCCCTTCAGACGGTCCGGAATGCCCTGGATCGTCCGGGCGTTGGGCGTGATGTCCTCGCCCGTGGTGCCGTTGCCCCGGGTGGCGGCCCGGGTCAGCCGGCCCTTCTCGTACGTGAGGTTGACCGCGAGGCCGTCGACCTTCAGCTCGCACAGGAAGTGGTACCCGGACGCGCCGACGTCACGGGCCACGCGCTCCGCCCAGGCGGCCAGCTCCAGGTCGTCGAAGGCGTTGTCGAGCGAGAGCATGCGCTCGCGGTGGTCGACCTTCGTCAGACCGGTCTCGTAGTCCCCCGCGACCTTCTGCGTCGGCGAGTCCGGCGTGCGCAGCGCCGGGTATTCCTCCTCCAGGGCCTCGAGCGCGCGCAGGAGTCTGTCGAACTCCGCGTCGCTGATGACCGGCTGGTCCTTCACGTAGTACCGGAAGCGGTGCTCCTCGACCTGCTCGGCAAGCTGTACGTGCCGCTCCCGTGCCTCGGCGGGCAGGGCCCCCTGTTCGACAGCCACCGTTTCGTCCTCCCGTTACTCAGGGTTGTCCGCGAGCGATCTCGCCGCCCGGACGCAGTGGGCGAGCGCCGCCCGGGCATAAGCGGGCGAAGCACCCGCGAGCCCGCACGTGGGAGTGATCACGACGGACTCGGCCAGAGTCCCCGGATTCAGCCCCAGCCTGCGCCACAGCGTCCTGACACCCATGACGCTACCGCCCGGGTCTGACAAAGCCTCGCCGGTGGACGGCACCACGCCCGCGAACAGCTTCGTCCCGGCCTCCACGGCCTCGCCGATCGGTTCCTCGTCACGGTCCGTGAGGAGCCCGAAATCGAACGAGACGCCCGCCGCGCCGGCCCGCCTCAGCAGCCCGAACGGCACGCCGGGGGCGCAGGAATGGATCACCACCGGGCCGTCGTGCACGCCAAACACCTCGCGCAGCGTGCTCTCCACGAGCTGCCGGTCGACGGCGCGGTACGTGCGGTAGCCGCTGGCGGTACGGACCTGTCCGCGCAGTACGGCGGTGAGCGAGGGCTCGTCGAGCTGGAGCACCGGCCGGGCGCCGGGCACGCGCTTGCGCAGCTCCGCGAGGTGGCCGCGCAGGCCCTCGGCGAGCGAGCCCGCGAGGTCGCGGCAGGCGCCGGCGTCGCCGAGCGCGGCCTCGCCGCCGCGCAGCTCCAGGGCGGCGGCGAGCGTCCACGGCCCCACGGCCTGGACCTTGAGCGGGCCCTCGTACCCCTGCGTGAACTCCTCCAGGGCGTCGAGGTCCTCGCCGAGCCAGGAGTGGGCGCGCCGGGTGTCGCGGCCGGGCCGGTCGCTGATCCGCCAGCCGCTCGGCTCGACATGCGCGTACATCTCGACGAGCAGCCCGATCGTCCGCCCGATCATGTCGGCGCCGGGTCCACGGGCCGGCAGCTCGGCGAGGAACGGGAAGTCCTCGAAGGTGCCGGTGACGGTCTTGGCGGCCTCGCGGGCGTCGCCGCCGGGCATGGACCCGACGCCGGTCGCGGGCCCCCAGGTGAAGTCGGTCGTCTCGCTCACCCGGGAAGCCTACGCGGACGGCTCCACCGCTACCTGCCCGGACGGACCGTCAGGTCGTTGATCTCGGCGTCGCGCGGCAGGTCGATCGCCGTGACGATGGTGGTGGCCACCGACTCGGGGTCGATCCAGCGGGAGGCGTCGTACTCCTTGCCCTCCTGGCGGTGCACCTTCGCCTGCATCGGGCTGGCGGTGCGGCCCGGGTAGACGGAGGTGACGCGGACGCCGTTGCCGTGCTCCTCCTGGCGCAGCGAGTCGGCGAGCGCCTTGAGGCCGTGCTTGGAGGCGGCGTAGGCGCTCCACTGGGCGTGCGCGGTGAGCCCGGCGCCGGAGTTGACGAAGACCACGTGGCCCTGGGAGACGCGGAGCTGGGGCAGGAAGTGCCGGGTCAGCTCGGCGGGGGCGACGAGGTTGACGTTCAGCTGGTGGTGCCAGGTCTTCGGGGTGAGGTCGCCGACCTCGCCGAGTTCGACGACGCCCGCGATGTGCAGCAGCGTGTCGATCCGCTCGGGCAGGCTCTGGTGGGAGAACGCCCAGGACAGCCGGTCCGGGTCGGCGAGGTCCCCGACGAGGGTGCGGGAGCCGGGGAACTGCGCCGCGAGCTCCTTGGCGCGGCCCGCGTCCCGGGCGTGCAGCACCAGTTCGTCGCCGCGCGCGTGCAGGCGGCGGGCGACCGCTGCGCCGATGCCGGAGCCGGCTCCGGTGATCACATGAGTAGTCATGCCCGTCATGCTCGCACCAGCGGGCGCTACTGAACGCCCGCACTCTCCTCGAGGTACGCGAGGGCCGCGACGCCGTCCTCGGCGAAGAAGACCAGGTCGGTGAGCGGCAGCGGCAGGAAGCCCTCCGCGTCCATCCGCCGGAACTGCTCCTTCAGACCGTCGTAGAACCCGGCCGTGTTGAGCACGACCACGGGCTTGGCGTGCTTGCCGTGCTTCTTCAGCTCCAGCACGTCGGTGGCCTCGTCGAGCGTGCCGGTGCCGCCGACCATGACCACGATCGCGTCCGACTTCTCCAGGAGCAGCGCCTTGCGCTCGGCGAGGTCCTTGGCGGTGATCATCTCGTCGGCCTGCTTGCGGGCCTTGTGCGCCAGAAAGTCGACCGAGACGCCGACGAGCCGGCCGCCGGACTCCTGCACGCCGTCCGCGACGAGCTTCATCAGGCCGACGTCCGAGCCGCCCCAGACGAGGGTGTGGCCGCCCTTGCCGAGCAGTTCGGCGAATTCGCGGGCCGGGCGGGTGTAGCGCTCGTCGAGGTCGGCGGCGGAGAGGAAGACGCAGATGTTCATGCCCCCACCGTAGGCCCTGCCTCCGACAGGGCTTCGGCGAATTTCTTCCGGACACCGATGAGTTCCGTCCGCGGCTCCGGTCTGCCCTGCCATGGACGAGGTGAACTCCACGCTGAGCAGGTCCCGGGGACGGGTCAGGGCGGCGGACGGCACGCGGATCCCGTACGAGCGCTACGGGGAGGGGCCGCCGCTGGTCCTGGTCGGGGCGCCGGGCACGGCGGAGGCGGAGCGGCCGCTGGCCGGTCTGCTCGCGGCGCGGCACGCGGTGGTCGTGTACGACCGGCGGAGCCACAACAGCGGCAGCGGCGACGGCGCGGCATCCGACGTGCGGCGCGAGATCGAGGACCTGGCCGCGCTGCTCGACGCCCTGGGAGGAGCCGCGGCGGTGCACGGCACGCCGTCCGGCGCGGCCCTGGCGCTCGCGGCGGCGGCCGCGGGGCTGCCGATCACCCGCCTGTCGGTGTACGAGCCGCCGGCGCCGGGCGACGGGCCGCTGCCGGAGGCGCTGCCGGCGCGGATACGCCTGCGCGTCCTCGTGGTGGACGGCGGGGCGAGCCCGGCGGAGGTGCGCGAGGCGGCGCTGGCCGTGGCCGCCGCGCTCCCCCGGGGCCGGCACCGCACGCTCACCGGGCAGACACGGCAGGTCGCCCCGCACGTGCTGGCGCCGGTGCTCGCGGACTGGCTGGCGGAGGACTGACCCCTCGTCCTACGCGGGCGTGGGCGCCGGGCGGCGGACGGTGCTCGCGATCGTGGCGGAGCCGACGACGCGGGTGCCGTCGTAGAGCACGATGGCCTGGCCCGGGGCGACGCCGCGGACCGGCTCGCCGAAGGAGACCTTCAGCTCGCCGTCCACCAGCTCGGCGGTCACCTCGGTCTCGCCGCCGTGCGCACGCAGCTGGGCGGTGTACGTGCCGGGGCCACCCTCGGGGGCGGCGCCGCACCAGCGGGGCTTGATCGCGGTGAGCCCGGTGACGTCGAGCGCCTCGGCGGGGCCGACGGTGACGGTGTTGTTCACCGGGGAGATGTCGAGCACGTAGCGCGGCTTGCCGTCCGCGGCGGGGTGGCCGATCCGCAGGCCCTTGCGCTGGCCGATGGTGAAGCCGTACGCGCCCTCGTGGGTACCGACCTTGGTGCCGGACTCGTCGACGATGTCACCCTCCGCCTTGCCCAGGCGGGAGGCGAGGAAGCCCTGGGTGTCGCCGTCGGCGATGAAGCAGATGTCGTGGCTGTCGGGCTTCTTGGCGACGGCGAGGCCGCGGCGCTCCGCCTCGGCGCGGATCTCGTCCTTGGTGGTGAGGGTGTCGCCGAGCGGGAACATGGCGTGGGCGAGCTGCTTCTCGTCCAGCACGCCGAGCACGTACGACTGGTCCTTGGCCATGTCGCTGGCGCGGTGCAGCTCGCGGCCGCCGTCCTCGGTCAGCACGACCGTGGCGTAGTGGCCGGTGCAGACCGCGTCGAAGCCGAGCGCGAGGGCCTTGTCGAGCAGCGCGGCGAACTTGATCTTCTCGTTGCAGCGCAGGCAGGGGTTGGGGGTGCGGCCGGCCTCGTACTCGGCGACGAAGTCGTCGACGACGTCCTCGCGGAAGCGCTCGGCGAGGTCCCAGACGTAGAACGGGATGCCGATCACGTCGGCGGCGCGGCGGGCGTCGCGGGAGTCCTCGATGGTGCAGCAGCCGCGGGCACCGGTGCGGAAGGACTGCGGGTTCGCCGACAGCGCCAGGTGCACGCCGGTGACGTCGTGCCCGGCGTCCGCGGCGCGGGCGGCGGCGACGGCGGAGTCCACTCCGCCGGACATGGCGGCGAGGACGCGAAGGGGGCGCTGGGGGGTCGGCTGGCGAGTCTCAGTCATAGCCCTCCCAGGGTACGGGTCCGTGGGAACCCCGGTCGCGTGAGTAAGCGTTCTCGATCACATGGGCAGTGAGAAGCAGGGCAGGGCGCGGCAGCGCGGGGTGGGGCGGCGCGCGGTGCTGCTCGGTGGCGGGGCGGCGCTGGTGGGCACGGCGGTGCTGGCGCGGGACGAGCTGCGGCGGGCGTGGTGGCGGCTGCCGGGCACGCAGAAGAAGCGGGTCGAGGGCGAGCTGGACCACAAGGGCGCGGTGTGGACGTCGGCGGCCCGGGCGAACTGGCGGCGGGCGGACCGGCCCGACGACTACGGGATCGACCGGGTGGTGATCCATGTGGTGCAGGGCAGCTACGCCACGGCCCTGAAGGTGTTCAAGAACCCCGGGCACGGGGCGGCGACGCATTACGTGGTCGGCAAGGACGGCCGGATCGCGCAGCTGATCCGGGAGCTCGACGTGGCGTTCCACGCGGGGAACCGGGACATGAACGAGCGCAGCGT
Source organism: Streptomyces solicamelliae (assembly GCF_045348655.1). Lineage (NCBI taxonomy): Bacteria > Bacillati > Actinomycetota > Actinomycetes > Kitasatosporales > Streptomycetaceae > Streptomyces > Streptomyces solicamelliae. The sequence goes on along the minus strand of NZ_CP160404.1, from coordinate 5,056,042 downwards.
CGGCATCGAGCACGAGGGCTTCGTGGACCGCCCCGAGGGCTTCACACCGGCGATGTACGCGGCGTCGGCGGCGCTGACGGCCGGGATATGCGCCCGGTACGGCATCCCCGTGGACCGGGAGCACATCATCGGCCATGTGGAGGTCGAGGGCACCGACCACACGGACCCGGGCCCGCACTGGGACTGGGACCGGTACATACCCCTGGTGCGGGCGGCGCGGGCGAAGTTGGGCCAGGGCCCCGCCGTCAGCTGAGGCCCGCCGTGCGCGCGCGTTCCACCGCGGGGCCGATGGCCTGCGCGACCGCCGCCACGTCCTCCTCGGTGGAGGTGTGGCCGAGGGTGAAGCGGAGGGTGCCGCGGGCCAGGTCCGGGTCGACGCCGGCCGCGAGGAGGACGTGGCTGGGCTGGGCGACGCCGGCGGTGCAGGCGGAGCCGGTGGAGCACTCGATGCCGGCCGCGTCCAGGAGCAGCAGCAGCGAGTCGCCCTCGCAGCCCGGGAAGGTGAAGTGGGCGTTGGCGGGCAGCCGGTCGACGGGGTCGCCGCCGAGGATCGCGTCCGGGACGGCGTCCCGTACGGCCGCGACCAGCTCGTCGCGGAGCGCGCCGACCTCGCGGGCGTACGTCTCGCGGCCCTCGGCGGCGAGCCGGCCCGCGACGGCGAAGGCGGCCACGGCGGGCACGTCGAGGGTGCCGGAGCGGACGTGGCGTTCCTGCCCGCCGCCGTGCAGCACGGGCACGGGGCTGTACTCGCGGCCGAGGAGCAGCGCGCCGATTCCGTACGGGCCGCCGATCTTGTGGCCGGAGACGGTCAGCGCGGCGAGTCCTGAGGCGGCGAAGTCGACCGGGACCTGACCGAAGGCCTGGACCGCGTCGGCGTGCAGCGGTACGTCGAACTCGGCGGCGACGTCGGCGAGTTCGCGGACCGGCATGAGCGTGCCGATCTCGTTGTTCGCCCACATCACGGTGGCGAGGGCGACGGACCCGGGGTCGCGGGCGATCGCCTCGCGCAGCGCCTCGGCGTGCACCCGCCCGTACCGGTCGACGGGCAGGTACTCGACGGTGGCGCCCTCGTGCGTGCCCAGCCAGTCGACGGCGTCGAGCACGGCGTGGTGCTCGACGGGGCTGGCCAGCACGCGGGTGCGGCGGGGGTCGGCGTCCCGGCGGGCCCAGTACAGGCCCTTCACCGCGAGGTTGTCGGCCTCGGTGCCGCCGGAGGTGAGGACCACCTCGCTGGGGCGCGCGCCGAGCGCGGCGGCGAGGGTCTCTCTGCCCTCCTCCACGACGCGCCGGGCGCGCCGCCCGGCCGCGTGCAACGAGGAGGCGTTGCCCGTCACGGCGAGCTGGGCGGTCATCGCCTCGATCGCCTCCGGAAGCATCGGAGTGGTCGCGGCGTGGTCGAGGTAAGCCATGGTGGGTCGATTCTACGAGCCCGGCGCGGGCCCCTCGGCTTCCCCCTGGCCGGTTCCCGCCCCACCGGGCGGGGTCAGGGCCACCTGGGGCGACGCCCGGGCTCCGATCGAGTGGACTCGGCGGGCCCGGAGCCGGGGCGGGGCTCCGGCCGGGGGCGCGGGTGGTGATCTGACGTCCGTTTCTCCGATCGGAGAAGCCCCTCCGAGAAAAAGGCGTCCCCGTCATGCGACGTGCTCGTACCCGCCGTCCGTTCGCCGCCGCGGTGCTCGTGGCGTCCGTCCTCGCGCCGCTGGCGACGGCCCCCGCCACCGCCGTGCCGTCCGGCGCGCCCTCCGCCCTGCCCGCCGCGGCGCGTGCCGACTGTCCGCCGGACGGCGGGCTGGGGCCCGAGCTGACCGCGCGGCTCGACAAGGCGATCGAGGACGTCCGCGTCCAGGCCGGCATCCCCGGGGTCGTCGCCGGGGTGTGGATGCACGGCAAGGGCAGCTACGTACGGGCGACCGGCGTCGCGAACACCGCCACCCGCGAGCCGATGTCCGCACGCGGCCTGGTGCGGATCGGCAGCGAGACCAAGACGTTCACCGTGACGGCGCTGCTGCAGCTCGTGGACCAGGGGCGGATCGGGCTCGACGACCCGATCGCGAAGTACGTCGACGGCGTCCCGAACGGGGCGAACATCACACTGCGCCACCTCGCCGAGATGCGCAGCGGCCTGTTCCCGTACACCGCCGACGCGGACTTCACGCGGGCGTTGCTGAGCGACCCGCAGCGGTACTTCACACCGCGGGAGGTGCTGGCGTACGGGTACCGTCACGACAACACCTTCGACCCCGGTGCGCAGTTCCAGTACTCGAACTCCAACCTGGTCCTGCTCGGGCTCGTGATCGAGAAGGTCACCGGTCAGCGGCTCGCCGACGTGATCCACAAGCGGGTGCTGCGGCCCTCCGGGCTGCACCGCACGCTCTTCCCCCGCGGGCCCGAGTTCCCCGAGCCGCACCCGCGGGGCTACACCGACCAGACGCTGAGCGGTGCGGTCGAGGACGCCACGGACTGGAACCCCAGCTGGGCGTGGGCGGCCGGCGCGATGATCTCGGACCTGCAGGATCTGCGCCGCTGGGCCGAGGTTCTGGCCACCGGGAAGCTGCTCAGCCCCGAGACCCAGGCGCAGCGCATGAAGACCCTGCCGACGGGCTTCCCCGGCACCACGTACGGCCTCGGCATCCTCGAGACCAGCGGCTGGATCGGGCACAACGGCTCGATCCCGGGGTACGAGACGGTGACGGTTTATCTGCCGTCGAAGAAGGCCACGCTGGTGCTGATGCTCAACACCGACGTGCGCACCGGGGGGCAGGAGCCGTCCACGCTGCTGGCCCGGGCGGTGACGCAGGTGATCACCCCGGACAACGTGTACGACAGCTCCGTCACCCCGCGCTGACCTCGGCCGTCCGTCAGCTCCGCGGGGCGCGGGCCAGCTGGCGGGACTGGGCGACGAGACGGTCCGCGCTGTCCCAGACCTCGGCGTCCTCCTCCAGGAAGCCGCCGGCCAGGTTGCGGGTGGTGATCGAGACCCGCAGCGGGCCGGGGGCCGGGCGGCAGCGGATGTGGGTGGTGAGCTCGACGGTCGGCGTCCAGCCCTTCAGGCCCAGCTCGAACGAGGTGGGCGGCAGGGCGTCGACCGTCAGCAGCAGGGACAGCGGGTCGGCGTCGCGGCCGTCGGCGAGGCCGAACCAGGCACGCATCTCGCCCTTGCCGGACGGGGCGCCGATCGCCCAGCCGACGGTCGCCGGGTCGAGCTTGATGTCCAGCCGGTCGGTGATCGCGGAGGAGCCGGGGATCGCCGGCCGGGCCGGGCCGTCGGACGGCCCGAAGCACTGCTCGCGCGGCGGGATCGCCGGGGGCGTGGCGGTGGTGCGGACCTCGTCCGGGAGCGCGTCGAGGTCTCCGTACGAGGCGAGCACGCGGATGCGCTCGACCTCGGTGCCGTCCTCGGCGTACTGGAACAGCGACGCCTGCCCGGTGGAGAGGGTGCGGCCGGTGCGCACGACCTGCGTGCGGACGACGGCCGGGCCGGGGACGGACGGGGTCAGATAGTGCGCGGAGACCGAGAACGGGTCCGGGTGCGGCAGGGCGTCGCCGAGGGCGCGGCCCAGGAGGGCGAGCAGGTAGCCGCCGTTGACGGCGTGGATGATCGTCCAGCCGGCCGAGAGTTCGGCGTCGTACACGCCGGGCTCTCGAAGGGTGACGGCGGTGTCGCGGTCGAATTCGCTCGCGCCGATGCGTGCCGGGGTCGCCTGAGCTGCCTGTGCCATGTCTTGCACGGTACAACAAGTAACTACTGAGCGGTAGCTTTTTCGAGCTCCTCACGGGCGTTGGACCGGCGGTTCCAGGCGCGCGGGGCGCGCCAGTGGTAGCGCATGGCGAGGAGCCGGAGCGCGAAGGCGGTCAGCACCGCGAGGCCGCTGGTCAGGGCGTTCAGCACGTCGAGGCGGATGAAGATCACGACCATGGTCGCGCCCACGATCGCCGGTACGGCGTACAGGTCGCGGTCCCAGCGGAGCAGCGAGGGCACCTCGTTGGCGAGCACGTCGCGCAGCACACCGCCGCCGACGGCGGTGGCCAGGCCCATCGCGGCGGAGGCGGTGAGGCCGAGGCCGTAGTCGTACGCCTTGGTGGCGCCGGTGACGCAGAACAGGCCGAGCCCGGCGGCGTCGAAGACGTTCACCCCGGTCTGGATGCGCTCGACCTCCGGGTGGAGGAAGAAGACGATGGCGGTCGCGGCGAGCGGGGTCACGAAGTACCCGAGGTCCGTGAACGCGGCCGGCGGGACGGCGCCGATGACCAGGTCCCGGAAGAGTCCGCCGCCGAGGGCCGTGACCTCGGCGAGCACGGCGATGCCGAAGACGTCGAAGTTCTTCCGTACGGCGAGCAGGGCGCCGGAGATGGCGAAGACGAAGATCCCGACGAGATCGAGCGAGTGCTGGACGGACGGGGTGAACAATTCGTGGAACACCGCCCCATTGTGACGGTGCGCGACGGAAAGACCGCCTCAGCCCGCCTCAGGCACGGCGGACGCGCCAGAGCCGTACCGCCGTACCGGGCCGGGAAGGCGCCGACGGCGCTGCGGAAGCCGGGCCGGACGCGGGTGACGCGAAAGAAGAAGGCCCGCCTCCCCCGGCCGGACGGCACGGGGGAAGCGGGCCCGGGGGTCACTTGCCGGCAGCCTCGGGGGCCGCATCGTCGCCGGCGTCGGCCTTCACGGCCTCGGACTCGGCGGGCTCGGACGTGTCCGCCTCACCCTGCGCGGCCTCGGAGTCGGCCGTGGCGGACTCGTCCGCCTCGGAGTCGGCGGCCTCGGCCTGCACGGCCTCGGGCTCGGCAGCCGTCGAGTCGGCCGGCTCGGAGTCGTCCGTCGAAGCCGCCTCGGGCGCCTCGACGTCCGCGGCAGCCTCGGCCTCCGCAGAGTCTTCGGCCTTCGCGAGAGCCACCGCGTCCGCCGGCTCCGCCTGGGCCGGAACGGTCACCTTCGCCGGCTCGCCCTCCCGGACCAGCGTGCCCTCGTGGATCTCGCGGGCGAAGTGGCAGGCGACCTTGTGGCCGTTGCCGACGTCCGTGAGGGCCGGGCGGTCCGTGGCGCAGAGGGTGTCCTGCTTCCACGGGCAGCGGGTGTGGAAGCGGCAGCCGGCCGGCGGGTTCGCCGGGGACGGGAGGTCGCCGTGCAGCAGGATGCGCTCACGGCGCTCCTCGACCTCCGGGTCCGGGACCGGCACCGCGGACATCAGCGCCTTGGTGTACGGGTGCATGGGCTCCGCGTACAGCGCGTCGCTCGGCGCCTCCTCGACCAGCGAGCCGAGGTACATCACGCCGATGACGTCCGAGATGTGCCGCACCACCGCCAGGTCGTGGGCGATGACCAGATAGGTCAGGCCCATCGACTCCTGGAGCTCCTCAAGGAGGTTGATCACCTGGGCCTGGATGGAGACGTCCAGGGCGGAGACCGGCTCGTCGCAGATGATGACGTCCGGCTCCAGGACCAGCGCCCGCGCGATGCCGATGCGCTGGCGCTGACCGCCGGAGAACTCGTGCGGGTAGCGGGACAGGGCGTTCCCCGGCAGACCCACCTTCGCGAGGATCTCCTTGATCTTCTCGCGCCGCTCGTCCTGGTTCGCCCCGATCCCGTGCGCGGCCATGCCCTCGCTCAGGATCGACTCGATGTTCTGGCGCGGGTTGAGGCTGCCCAGCGGGTCCTGGAAGACCATCTGGAGCCGCCGCCGGAAGGAACGCAGGTCCTTCTCCGACAGCTTCGCCACGTCCGTGCCGTCGAGCACGACCGAGCCGTCCGTGACGTCGACGAGGCGCAGGACCGCGCGCCCCAGCGTCGTCTTGCCGCAGCCCGACTCGCCGACCAGGCCGTACGTCTGGCCCGCCTCGACCGACAGCGAGATGCCGTCGACCGCGTAGACGTGGCCGACCGTGCGGTCGAAGAGGACGCCCTTGCGGACGGGGAAGTGGACCTTCACTCCGTCGAGTTCGAGCAGGCTCATGCCGGGACCTCCGTCGTGGCCAGGACCGGGTTGGCACAGCGGGCGCGGTGTCCGGCCTCGCGGGGTTCGGTCAGTTCGGGCGTGCCGGTCAGGCACTCCAGTTCGTACCGGTCGCAGCGCGGCGCGAAGGCGCAGCCGTCGGCCCAGGCGATCTGGTCGTTGATGGACCCGCGAATGGGCCGCAGCGGCTCGCCGCGCGGGGCGTCGAGCCGGGGGATGGAGCCGAGCAGCCCGTGGGTGTACGGGTGCGTCGGGTGGGCGAACAGCTCGCGCCGGCCGGCCGATTCGACGACCTTGCCCGCGTACAGCACGTTCACCTGGTCGCACAGGCCGGCGACGACACCCAGGTCGTGGGTGATCATCAGCAGCGCGGTGCCCTCCTGGTCGACCAGGTCCTTGAGCAGTTCGAGGATCTGGGCCTGGATGGTGACGTCCAGCGCGGTGGTCGGCTCGTCGGCGATGAGCAGACGCGGCGCGCAGGCCACCGCCATGGCGATGAGCGCACGCTGCCGCATGCCGCCGGAGAGCTGGTGCGGGTACTCCTTCAGGCGCCGGTCCGGGTCGGGGATGCCGACCCGGTCGAGCAGCTGGGCGGCCTCCTTGCGGGCGGCCTCGCCCTTCATGCCCCGGTGCCGCTGGAGGATCTCGGTGACCTGGACGCCGATGGGGACGACCGGGTTCAGCGAGGACAGCGGGTCCTGGAAGATCATCGCCAGGTCGCGTCCGCGCATGTCGCGCATCTTGCCCGGGCTGAGCTTCAGCAGGTCGGTGCCGTCGAAGTCGGCCCGGCCGCCGAGCGTGACGCCCTTGCCCGGGAGCAGGCCCATCAGGGCGAGCGAGGTGACGGACTTGCCGCAGCCCGACTCGCCGACCAGGCCCACGACCTGGCCCTGGTCGACGCTGAAGGAGACGCCGTTGACCGCCCGGACGTCCTTGCGGCCGCGGCCGCCGAAGGTGACGGTCAGTTCGTCCACGGTGAGCAGTGGCATGACATCAACCTCGCAGCTTCGGGTCGAGGGCTTCGCGCATGGCCTCGCCGAGCAGGGTGAAGCCGAGGGCCGTGATGATGATGCCGACCGCCGGATACACGGACATCATGGGCGCGTTGTCGAAGAAACGCTGTGCCTGGGAGAGCATGACGCCCCACTCCGGCACCGCCGGGTCGGGGTTGCCGAGTCCGAGGTACGACAGCGCGGCCGCCTCGATGATGGCGGTGGCCAGGCTCAGCGTGGCCTGGACGATCACCGGGCTCAGCGAGTTCGGCATGATCTGGGTGAGCACGATCCGGCGCTTGCGGATACCGAGCGCCCGCGCGGCGAGCACGTAGTCGCTGCCGCCCTGGGCGAGCATCGAACCGCGCAGCAGACGCGCGAAGACCGGCACCTGCACCACACCGACGGCGATCATCACGGTGGTGAGGGACTGGCCCATCACCGCGGCGATGGACACCGCGAGCAGCAGCGACGGCAGCGCCAGCATGATGTCGGTGACACGCATGATGACGGAGTCGATCCGCCGGCCGGTGCGCCCGCCGAGCGTGGCGGCGGCGCCGGAGACTGCGCCGACGACCGCGCCCGCGATCAGACCGATCAGCATGGAGACGACGCCGACGAGCAGGGTCTGGCGGGCGCCCACGAGGAAGCGGGAGAACATGTCCCGGCCCAGGTGGTCGAGGCCGAACCAGTTCTCGGCGCGCGGGCCGACGAACTTGCCCTGGTTGGGGAAGACTTCGCCGCGCCAGATCTGGGCGGTGGGCCCGTGCGGCGCGACCCACGGGCCGACGACGGCGACGACGACGAACAGCGCGATGACCACGGCGCCGATGACGGCCATCTTGCTGGACCGCAGCCGGCGGAACGCCTCGCGCCACAGGCTGGCGCCGCTGGAAGTCTCGGACTTCGCCGTGAGTTCGGCGAGCCGGTCGAGCTTCGACGTGTTGGTGGATACCAGGCTCATCAGTGCACCCGCACCCTCGGATCGATGACGCTGTACGCGAGGTCCACCAGAAGGTTGATCAGCACGTACACCATCGCGATGAACATGATGAAGCCGACGAGTACCGGGTAGTCGCGGGCGTCGATGGCGGTACGGATGAAGGAGCCGATGCCGCCGAAGGAGAACACCGACTCGGTGAGCACGGCGCCGGACAGCAGGCTGCCGGTGAGCAGGCCGACGGCGGTGACGACGGGCAGCATCGCGTTGCGCAGGATGTGCCGGCCGCGCACCACGCGGCGCTCCAGGCCCTTGGACTCGGCGGTGCGGATGTAGTCCTCGCCGAGGACCTCCAGGACGCTGGCGCGGGTCATCCGGACGATGACGGCGAGCGGGATGGAGGACAGGGCCAGGGCGGGCAGCACCAGGTGCATCAGCGCGTCCCACGAGGCGTCGAACTCACCGGTGAGCACGCCGTCGAGGACGGCGAAGCCGGTCACCTCGGTGGCGTCGAGACCGGTGGACATGCGGCCGAAGCTGGGGAAGAGGCCGAGCTCGACGGCGAAGATGCCCTTGAGCAGCAGGGCGAGGAAGAAGACCGGGATGCAGATGCCGAGCAGCGAGCCCGACACCGATGCCACGTCGAGCCAGCCGCCGCGCTTGCGGGCCGCCAGGTAGCCGAGCGGGATGCCGACGGCGGTGGCGAGCAGCATGGCGGCGAGGCTGAGCTCCACCGTGGCCGGGAAGCGCAGCACGAACTCGTCCCAGACGGGCTGCCCGGTCTGCACCGAGGTGCCCAGGTCGAGTTCGAAGAGTCGCTTGAGGAACCGTCCGTACTGGACGTAGAGCGGCTGGTCGAGTCCCAGCGCGCGGTTGATACGTGCCACATCGGCTTCGGTCGCCCGCTCGCCCAGGATCGCTGAGGCGGGTCCGCCGGGCAGTCGGTTCAGCCAGACGAACAGCAGAACCGACAGGCCGAGCAGGGTGGGTATGAGCTGGAGAAGTCGTCGTACGACGAGTCGCAACACCCCGCGTGCCCCTTTCTTGCGTGGAGGGTGGATGCGCGGACGCCCGGTCACGAGAGGAACGCGTGACCGGGCGGACCGCTTACGGGTGTGTTACTTGAAGGAGACCTCGGCGAAGTTCTCCTGCGTCAGCGGGGAGACCTTCGGCGGGTTGACGTCCTTGCCGAACGCGATGGCCGGCGGCGAGGAGGACAGCGGGAGACCGGGCAGGTACTCCATGATCGTCTCGTTGGCCTTCTTGTACAGGTCGGTGCGCTTGGTCGGGTCGCCCTGGAGCGAGCCGGCCTTCACCGCGGCGAAGACCTTGTCGTCCTTGAAGCCCCACTGCTTGTCGTACTCGGCGAACCAGGTGCCGATGAAGTTGTAACCGTCGTTGAAGTCACCGGTCCAGCCGAGCATGTGCAGGGCGCAGGAGCCGGCCTCGGTGGCGTCCAGGTAGTCCGGGTTCCACTTCATCGGCTTCGGGGTGACCTTGACGCCGGCCTTCTCGAGGTCGGCCTTGATCAGCTCGAAGATGTCCTGCGGGGCCGGCATGTACGGCCGGGTGACCTCGGTCGGGTAGCAGAACTCGATCGAGAGGGCGCTCTCGCCGGCGGAGGCGAGGAGCTGCTTGGCCTTGGCCGTGTCGAAGTTGTACTTCTTCACGTTCTCGGAGAAGCCGGCGATCGTGTCCGGCATGAACTGCGTCGCGACCTTGCCGCCCTCGGGCAGCTGGGTCTTGACGATGTTCTCGCGGTCGATGGCGTGCGCGATGGCCTGGCGGACCGCGGGCTTCTTCAGCGCCGGGTTCTTCTCCTGCGACATGCCGACGTACAGCAGGTTGAAGACGTCGCGGGTCGGCACCTTGAAGCCGGCGCCCTCGAGGGTCTTGATGTCGGCGGGCGCGACCAGGTCGTAGCCGTTGATGTCACCGGCCTGCAGCGCCTGACGGCGGCCGTCCTCGGTGTCGATCGTGCGGAAGACCAGGTTCTTGACCTTGGCCTTCTCGCCCCAGTAGTCGTCGAAGCGGGTCAGGCTGACTTCCTTGTTGCCCTTGTTCCACTTCGTGATCTTGTACGGGCCGGTACCGGCGACCAGGCCGGCCTCCTGGCTGTACTTGGGGTACGTGATGGCGTCGCCCTTGGCGGTCGCCGCCTGCTTCGCGTACTCCTTGAGGGCCTTCGGCGAGTGGATCGCGAGGGCCTGCAGCGAGAAGCCGCCGGGCAGGTTGGCGGAGGGCTCGAGGACCTCGATGACCGCCGTGCTGTCGTCCTTGACGGTGCAGGACTTGTAGTTCGGCTTGGGGGCTTCCTTGTCCTCGTTGGTCTTGAAGCCGCCCATGATGGTCTGCCAGTAGTAGGAGACCGCGCTCGACTGGTAGGTGCCCTTCCAGTTGAACCAGTGGTCGTAGTTCGCGCAGACCGCGGAGGCGTCGAACTTCTCGCCGTCGTGGAACTTCACGCCCTTGCGCAGGTTGAACGTCCAGACCGTTCCCGCGGGGTTGCTGGACCACTTCTCCGCGAGGCCGCCGACGAGCTTGCTGCCGCCCGACTCGTGCTCCAGGAGCGCCTCGAAGGCCTGTCGGGTGACCCGGAAGGTCTCGCCGTCACTGGCGAGGGCCGGGTCGAGGGAGGCCGGGTCACCGGGGGCGCCGAACACGAACGTGTCCTTGGCACCGCCCTTGTCGCCGTCCCCCCGCTCGCTCGCGCACCCGGTGGCTATGAGGCCGACCGTGAGGGCCGCCGTCAAAGCCCGGGTCGCCCGGGACTTGAATATTCGCATGGGTCCACCCCTGGCTCGCCATACTGCGTGGTCTTGACCGGGCGAACGCTACTGGCGAGTGACAGCGCAGAGAACAGTCCGCATAGCGGTGATATCAAGCTGAGACCCGGACAGTTGGCAAATCGGTCCGATGCAGGACATCGCAGCGTTCGGCGCCCGAAAGCGGAGCCAAAACCTCAGCTCGGCAGGGGGTTTTCGGCCGGGGGCGGGGCACCGCCGGCCGGGGTCTCAGCGCGGCGGCGCGGGCGGGTAGCCGTAGCCCGGCTGGTGAGACGCGCCGCCGCCGTGGGCCTCGCGGTCGTAGAACGGCCGGGCGGAGGCGTGCAGCCACATCGAGACGGGGTCGAACGTGTCGGACATGGCGACGGTGGAGACGGGCAGCCCGTCGGGCACGGCGGTCACGGACTGGCGCATCATCGCCCGCACGGACTCGACGGAGGCCGGCGAGGTGTCGTACAGATCGAGCCCGATGGCCAGGTACGGGGAGCCGAGCACCGGCTGCACCCAGGCGCGGCGCAGCGAGCGGACGGCGGGGGTGCGGTGCGCGTTCTGGGTGAGCAGGGCGTAGAACTGCGGGAGTTCGAGGGCGGGTTCGGAGAGCCGCAGGGGTCCGGCGGGCATCCGGTCCAGGCCGGTGGCGATGCGGCGCAGATCGGCCCAGGGGATGCCGACGCCGCCGCCGGGGGCGTGCGGGTTCAGCCAGATGCCCCAGCGGTCGGGGTAGAGGGCGCGGGCGATGTCCCGGCCGGTGACGACCTCGTGGTCGCGGGTCCAGCCGGAGGCGGCCAGCTCCTGGGCGGAGGTGACGCAGGGCGCGTAGCCGAGGCCGTCGACCTGCATGTTCCCGTACTGGGCGTCGGGGGCGCCCGGCCGGCCGTGCCACAGCAGCATCCACAGCTGCTCGCCGGCGAGGGCGCCGAGGAGCGCCTCGTACGCGTCGTAGCGGCCGGGAGCGACCTGGCGCAGCAGGTGTTCGACCTGACCGCCGGCCTGCCCGGTCCGGCCGGCCGCAGCGTCGCGCGACGCACTCACCCTGGGTTCCGCCCCTCTTCCGTCTGCTTCCGTCTGCCGTTCGGCTTCGATTATGCGTACACGCGCTGGTAGAAGGGCCGCACCCTCGCCAGCATCCAGTCGGCCACGGGGTCCTGCGCGACGTCGAGCAGGACGATGTTCACCGGCCAGCGGACCGGAGTCCGGCCGAGGGCCCGGCCGAGCGCGTCGAGAGGGGCGTCGCGGTCGACGCCGTCGTACACGGAGAGCTGGACGCCGACGAAGAGCGCGGGCTCGCCGCCCTCGACGCGGGCGAGGGCGCGGCGGGCGGTGGTGACGCTGCCGAGGGCCTCGAACTCGGCGGCCGCGGCGGAGAGGAAGTCGACCGGGTCGTCCTGCCAGTCGGGCTCGTAGAGCGTGACCCGGCCGCCGGTGGCGGGGCCGTCGAGGGCGCTGCGGCCGGTGCGGCAGAGTTCGGCGACGGCGGGCGGGGGCAGCGGCACGCCGACGGTGCCGCCCGGGTTCACGGCGAGGCCGAGCTGCGGGGGCAGTCCGCGGGCGAAGTCGCGGGCGGGGGCGACGGTGTACGACATGTGGGTGCCGACGCAGGCCAGGAACTGCTGCTCGGAGCTGAAGACGGGCACGTACGCGGCGCCGCCGATCTCCACGGTCGGCAGGTCGAGGGAGGTGCTCTCGGGGCCGCCGCCCTCCGGCAGGGGCACCCACACGTGGCTGCGCCCGAGGACCTCGACGAGCCGGGCCCCCGCGTCAGGGGCGCCGAGCGCGGCAGCGAGCGTCTCCTCCAGCTCGTTGCCCGGCCATGCGAAGTCCACGTTCTTCCCTTTCAGCGCCGCTTCCTGCGGGCACCTTAACGTCGCGGACCGACAGCGCGGGCATGCTGCCCCCGATTCGGACGCCGTGACTTCTCCCACCAGGACCGCGCCCAGCGGCGGAGGGTTGCACTCCGCTTTCCGGGCAGGTCAGGGCGTCGCCGCCGGGGCGGGTCAGTGCGCCGGGCGGAAGGCGATCAGGCGCAGGGCCGTGGCGGCGGGCCGGTCGAGCAGAGTGGTGGTGGCGCAGCCGGCCGGCGGGCGCTGTGCCTCGGCGGCGGCGAGCAGCCGGCCGACGGCGTGGCGGTGCCGGGTGAAGGCGTACCCGGACACGCCCCGGCCCCGGTCGCGCTGGCCCTCGCGGGCGACCTCGGGGGTGACGTCGAGCAGGACCAGGTGCAGGGAGCGGCCGCGGCGGCGGGCCTCCCGGGCCAGCCAGCGGCGGACCCAGGCCTGCGTGCCGCAGTCGTGGACGACCACGCTCCGGCCGGAGCGCAGGGCGGAGCGCAGTCCCGCGTAGTGCGCCACGCGTACCAGGGGGCGGTAGACGGCGTACGGCAGAAAGCCCGGCATCTTCGCTTCCCAGCGCTCACGCACGTCCTGCGAGTCGATGGCCCGGCCCTCGGCCGTACGCCGGATGAGCGTCGACTTTCCGCTGCCGGGGAGTCCGGAGACGACCACCACGTCGCCCTCCGCGAAGGCGAGCACGCGTGGCCCGCGGCCGTCCCGCTGGCGCAGATCGCGCAGCACGGGCACCGCCCGCCGGGCGGCTCGCTGCACCCGCTGGGCCGGTATGCCCGTTCCTGTCGCCATCGCTCCGGTTCGCTGCCAGGTCATGCGTCACTCCCCCTGCCGGGTCTGTAGGACCCTTGCCCACAAAGTGTAAAGAGACGGTAATGAGGCACAAGCGATTTGCCGATGAGATCCCGCATGCAATGATGTGCGCGCCAAGCGCACACAACCACATACCGGCCGCTCGAATCCGCGCGGGAGAGTCCTGGACCGGAGCAATCCGGACCGGGCGCCGAAGGAGCAAGACCCTCCCTTGAATCTCTCAGGCCCCGATACCGCGTGGATGAGGCAGATCTGAAAAGCGGGCCGCGTCGTCGCGGTCCCACCCAAGGTGCAAGCCGGGGATGCCCCCGGTGAACCTCTCAGGTTCCATGACAGATGGGGAGGAAGTCCTCACCCGTCATGCACCGGCCGTGCCCTGCACGCCACGCCCCCTGGAACCGGGAGCCATCCAGATGAGCACCGCCCCCCGCCAGACCGCCCTCGATGCGCTGCATCGTTCGCTGGGCGCCACCATGACCGACTTCGCCGGCTGGGACATGCCGCTGCGGTACGCCAGCGAGCGCGACGAGCACAACGCCGTGCGCACCAAGGCCGGTCTCTTCGACCTGTCGCACATGGGCGAGATCACGGTCACCGGCCCGCAGGCCGTCGAGCTGCTCGACCACGCCCTGGTCGGCAACATCTCGACGGTGGGCGTCGGCCGCGCCCGCTACACGATGATCTGCCAGGAGGACGGCGGCATCCTCGACGACCTGATCGTCTACCGCCTCGGCGAGACGGAGTACATGGTCGTCGCCAACGCCTCCAACGCCCAGATCGTCCTCGACGCCCTCGTCGCCCGCTCCGGGGGCTTCGACGCCGAGGTCCGCGACGACCGCGACGCGTACGCGCTGCTCGCCGTGCAGGGTCCGGAGTCCCCCGGCATCCTCAAGCAGCTCACCGACGCCGACCTGGACGGCCTGAAGTACTACGCCGGCCTGCCCGGCACCGTCGCCGGCGTCCCCGCGCTGATCGCCCGCACCGGCTACACCGGCGAGGACGGCTTCGAGCTGTTCCTGAAGCCGGAGCACGCCGAGGGCGTCTGGAAGGCGCTCACCGAGGCCGGCGCGCCCGTCGGCCTCGTGCCCTGCGGCCTGTCCTGCCGCGACACGCTCCGCCTGGAGGCGGGCATGCCGCTGTACGGGCACGAGCTGACCACCTCGCTGACCCCCTTCGACGCCGGTCTCGGCCGGGTCGTGAAGTTCGAGAAGACGACCAACGACGGCCGCTTCGTCGGCCGCGAGGCGCTGGAGAAGGCCGCCGAGCGCGCCGAGACCGCCCCGCCGCGCAAGCTGGTCGGCCTGATCGCCGAGGGCCGCCGGGTGCCCCGCGCCGGCATGCAGGTCGTCGTCGCCGGCGAGGTCGTCGGCGAGGTCACCTCCGGCGCCCCGTCCCCGACGCTCGGCAAGCCGATCGCCATGGCGTACGTCGACGCGGCGCACGCCGAGCCCGGCACCCCCGGCGTCGGCGTGGACATCCGCGGCACGCACGAGCCGTACGAGGTCGTGGCGCTCCCGTTCTACAAGCGCCAGAAGTGACACTGAGCACGTCTCGTCCCGCACCCACTCCCCCGTTCACCAGCACTCCCCCGCGTACAGGAGAATTCAGGTCATGAGCAACCCCCAGCAGCTGCGCTACAGCAAGGAGCACGAGTGGCTGTCGCCCGTCGAGGACGGCGTCGCCACGATCGGCATCACCGAGCACGCGGCGAACGCCCTCGGCGACGTCGTGTACGTCCAGCTCCCTGAGGTCGGCGACACGGTGACCGCGGGCGAGACCTGTGGCGAGCTGGAGTCCACCAAGTCCGTCAGCGACCTGTACTCGCCGGTGACCGGCGAGGTCGTCGAGGCCAACCAGGACGTCGTCGACGACCCGGCGCTGGTGAACTCGGCTCCGTTCGAGGGCGGCTGGCTCTTCAAGGTGCGCGTCGCGGAGGAGCCGAAGGACCTGCTCTCCGCCGACGAGTACACCGAGTTCTCCGGCAGCTAAGGACACACTCCCGATGTCGCTTCTGAACACCCCTCTCCACGAGCTGGACCCGGACGTCGCCGCCGCCGTCGACGCCGAGCTCCACCGTCAGCAGTCCACCCTCGAGATGATCGCCTCGGAGAACTTCGCTCCGGTCGCGGTCATGGAGGCCCAGGGCTCGGTCCTCACCAACAAGTACGCCGAGGGCTACCCCGGCCGCCGCTACTACGGCGGCTGCGAGCACGTCGACGTCGCCGAGCAGATCGCCATCGACCGGGTGAAGGAGCTGTTCGGCGCCGAGTACGCCAACGTCCAGCCGCACTCCGGCGCCTCCGCCAACCAGGCCGCGCTCTTCGCGATGGCCCAGCCGGGCGACACCATCCTGGGCCTGGACCTGGCCCACGGCGGCCACCTCACCCACGGCATGCGCCTGAACTTCTCCGGCAAGCAGTTCAACGTGGTCGCGTACCACGTGGACGAGGCCGGTCTGGTCGACATGGCCGAGGTCGAGCGCCTCGCCAAGGAGCACCGCCCGAAGGTGATCATCGCCGGCTGGTCGGCGTACCCGCGCCGGCTCGACTTCGCCGAGTTCCGCCGGATCGCGGACGAGGTCGAGGCGTACCTGTGGGTCGACATGGCCCACTTCGCCGGCCTGGTCGCGGCGGGTCTGCACCCGAACCCGGTCGAGTACGCGGACGTGGTCACCTCCACGACGCACAAGACCCTGGGCGGCCCGCGCGGCGGCATCATCCTGGCGAAGAAGGAGTTCGCGAAGAAGCTGAACTCCTCGGTCTTCCCGGGCTTCCAGGGCGGTCCGCTGGAGCACGTGATCGCCGCCAAGGCGGTCTCCTTCAAGGTCGCGGCCTCGGAGGACTTCAAGGAGCGCCAGCAGCGCACCATCGAGGGCGCCCGGCTCCTCGCGGAGCGTCTGACGCAGACCGACGTCGCCGAGCACGGCGTGTCCGTCCTGTCCGGCGGCACGGACGTGCACCTGGTCCTGGTCGACCTGCGCAACAGCGAGCTGGACGGCCAGCAGGCCGAGGACCGCCTCCACGAGGTCGGCATCACGGTCAACCGGAACGCGATCCCGAACGACCCGCGTCCGCCGATGGTCACCTCCGGTCTGCGGATCGGCACCCCGGCCCTGGCCACCCGTGGCTTCGGTGCCGAGGACTTCGCCGAGGTCGCCGACGTGATCGCGGAGACCCTGAAGCCCGGCTTCGACGCCGAGGCGCTCAAGGCCCGGGTCACCGCGCTGGCGGAGAAGCACCCGCTGTACCCCGGCCTGAAGTAATTTCGTACGCTTTTGTTCGTACGGACCTCTGGGGCACCGCGCACACTGGAAGTGAGCGCGGTGCCCCGCCCCACGTAGCGATCCTGCGTGATCACCCCCACTAGGTTTCCCTCCCCCTCCCCCTGGCGTTTCTGCACCACCCCGGCAGACAACGGCGTCTAGCCCCACAAGGAGTCCCCGTGGCCATCTCGGTCTTCGACCTGTTCTCGATCGGCATCGGCCCGTCCAGCTCCCACACGGTGGGCCCGATGCGGGCGGCGCGGATGTTCGCGCGCCGGCTGAAGAACGAGGGGCTGCTGGCCCCGACCGCGCGGATACGGGCCGAGCTGTACGGCTCGCTGGGCGCGACCGGCCACGGCCACGGCACCCCGAAGGCGGTGCTGCTGGGCCTGGAGGGCAACTCGCCGCGCACCGTCGACGTCGAGACGGCGGACGAGCAGGTGGAGCGGATCAAGTCGAGCGGCCGGATCGACGTCCTCGGCGCGCACGAGATCCCCTTCGACTTCGACGAGGACCTGATCCTGCACCGCCGCAAGGCGCTGCCGTACCACGCCAACGGCATGACGGTCTTCGCGTACGACGCGGAGGGCGAGCTGCTCCTGGAGAAGACGTACTACTCGGTCGGCGGCGGCTTCGTGGTCGACGAGGACGCCGTGGACGGCCAGAGCCCGATCATCCCCGACGACACCGTCCTGAAGTACCCCTTCCGCACCGGCGACGAGCTGCTGCGGATGGCGAAGGACACCGGTCTGTCGATCTCCGCGATGATGCTGGAGAACGAGAAGGCCTGGCGCACGGAGGACGAGATCCGGGCCGGCCTGCTGGAGATCTGGCGGGTCATGCAGGCCTGCGTCTCGCGCGGCATGACCCGCGAGGGCATCCTGCCCGGCGGCCTGAAGGTCCGCCGCCGCGCCTCGGCCCTGGCCCGCAAGCTGCGCTCCGAGGGCGACCCGGCGGCGCACGCGATGGAGTGGATCACCCTCTACGCGATGGCCGTGAACGAGGAGAACGCGGCCGGCGGCCGTGTGGTGACCGCCCCGACGAACGGCGCGGCGGGCATCATCCCGGCGGTGCTGCACTACTACATGAACTTCGTGCCGGGCGCGGACGAGGACGGCGTGGTCCGCTTCCTGCTGGCGGCCGGCGCGGTCGGCATGCTCTTCAAGGAGAACGCCTCGATCTCCGGCGCCGAGGTCGGCTGCCAGGGCGAGGTCGGCTCGGCCTGCTCGATGGCCGCCGGCGCCCTGGCCGAGGTCCTGGGCGGCACCCCGGAGCAGGTGGAGAACGCCGCCGAGATCGGCATGGAGCACAACCTGGGCCTGACCTGCGACCCGGTCGGCGGCCTGGTCCAGATCCCGTGCATCGAGCGCAACGGCATGGCCTCGGTGAAGGCCGTCACCGCGGCCAAGATGGCCATGCGCGGCGACGGCAGCCACCTGGTCTCCCTCGACAAGGTCATCAAGACCATGAAGGAGACCGGCGCCGACATGTCCGTCAAGTACAAGGAGACCGCCCGCGGCGGCCTCGCGGTGAACATCATCGAGTGCTGAGGCCGTACCGGGCCGTGCGGCCGGTCATGGCCGGCCGGCTTCGTTCCATGTGGTGAGGAGCCCGGAGAGGGCTTCCCGCACGGCCTCGGCCCGGGGTTCGTCGCCACGGGCGTCCGGGGCGAGTTCGGCGTGGACGAACGTCGCGCCGTACCGCGTCGCGCCCTCTCCCTGGACGTTCTGCGTTCCTTCCAGCGGGCACCGGTCGGACCATCCCCTGCACACCCGCAGGTCGCTGCTCTCCATGCGGTCGGCGACCGCGTCGGCCTCCGCGGGCGCCGTCTCCGCGGCGCCGGTCGAGAGAATGGCCTCGTAGGGGCGGTTCGAGGCCCTCGCGAAGCCGTGCAGCTGCAGCCCCGGGATGCGCCGTCGCTGCATTTCCATGACGATCGCGTGGAAGACGCTGTCGGTGCGGTGGGCGACGTCCGCCGCGTCCCCGCGGCCCGCGGTGCGGTGGGCGCCGGCGACGACGAGGGCCCCTCCCGGTACGTCCTCGAGAAGCCGGGCCCCGAGGGCTTCGGTGCCGCGGTCCGCGACGGGGTGGGGCACCTGCACGTTCCAGCGGACGCCGGAATCGGCATGGACGTACAGCCTTCCCCACCGTGCCTCGGTACCCGGCTCACGGGCGGCGACCTCGTTGTAACGCCGCCCGGAAGCGGTGTCCGTGAGGCGGTTCACCCGGAAACCCACGGAGTCGAGGAGCCGTTCGGCCTCTTCCAGGTCACCGTCCAGCAGGCGGCCGACGCCCTCGGCCAACTGCCGCCGTTGCTTCTTGCCGGGGGGCGTGTAGCGCTCACGGGATCCGGCCTGCTTGGCGTATTCGACGATCCTGTCGTCGAGGTCCACGAGTTCGCGGCCCTGCGAACCCCCTGCGGCGTCGTCGCGAGAGGTCGACTGGCAGCCGAGGAGGGCCAGTGCGATACCGAGCACAGCGAGGGCCCGCAGGCAATGTGATGATCTCGTGATGATGTATGGGTTTTGGGTTTCGAATCGCATGCGAAGCTCTTCTGGTGACATGGTGTGATTCTCTCCGCATAGGTCGTGCGCTCGCAGGAGCCACGGCCTTCTCCTTGTTCGCCGCCGGCTGCGCGTCGAGCCCTGCGGAGCCGCAGCGTACGCCGGGAGGGCGCGTCTTCACCGTCGCCGCCGCGGGAGATGTTCTCATCCATCCCGAGCTGGTGGAGCAGGCCGCCGCGGACGCGAAGCGTACCGGCAAGGGGGAGGCCGGGCTCGACTTCGGCCCGATGATGGCCGGCGTGCGCCCCGTGATCAGCAAGGCCGACCTGGCCATCTGTCACATGGAGACCCCCGTGGGCAAGCCCCGGGGGCCCTTCCAGGGGTACCCGGAGTTCCTGGTGCCGCCACAGATCCTCACCACGTTGAAGGATGTGGGCTACGACACCTGCTCGACGGCCTCGAACCACACCTACGACCACGGTCTGAAGGCGGTCCGCCGGACTCTCGACGCGATGGACCGGGTGGGGCTCGGCCACACCGGCTCGGCGCGCACCCCCGAGGAGGCGAAGCGGATCAACATCCGCAGCGTCAAGGGGGTCAAGGTGGCGCACCTGTCCTACTCGTGGGAGTCGTTCCTGAACCCCACGCCCAAGAAGGAGAGCTGGGCCTTCAACCGGATCGGTACGAGCGCGATCAAGCAGGCCGAGGCCGAGGCCCGCCGGCAGGGCGCCGAGGTGGTGATCCTCTCCGTCCACTGGGGCCTTGAGCACTACAACGAGCCGAGCGTCCCCCAGCTGCAGCTCGCCGAGCGCATCACCAAGGAGACGGGGATCAACCTCGTGATCGGACACCACGCCCACGTGGTGCAGCCGATCCAGAAGCTCAACGGCACCTGGGTCGCCTACAGCCTCGGCAACCAGGTCGCCCGGCACTCCTCGCCCACGGGACTGACCGAGGAGGGGGCCATCGGCTGGTTCGAGTTCCGGGAGACGGCCTCCGGCTGGGACGTCGCCGCCCGCTACCGCACCACGCTGGTGGACATTCCGCCCGAGGCCGAGGAGGGCGAGAAGCTCCCGGAGGGCACGGTCCGTGATCACCGGCTCGTCGACGTGCGGCAGGTACTCGACAACCCGGGCTCCCTGCCCGCGGACCGTCTCGCCCGGTACCGCCTCGCCGCGGAGCGGACGAGGGGCTTCCTCTTCAACCGGGGGGCTCCTGGAGGCGACGGCATGGCAGAGCTGTCCCTGACGGACTGAGCCTCAGGCCCGCCCCCGTCCACACATCACCGCAGGATCAGAAAGAGCATCAGTGAGTTCGAGCAATGCCGGCTACGCCGTGCGAGGCGGGCGACGCAAGAGCCGCCGGCGTGCGGACATGCCGCTCCTCGGCGGCATCCGTCCGCCGATCGCGATCATGTGTGTCCTGGTCCTCGCCCTGGCGGGCCTGTCGGCGAAGGTGCTCGGCCCCGGCGACGACACGGCCGTGCCGAAGGCGGTGCTGTCCTCCCAGCAGTACTTCGCCGAGGACGGTGCCATCGCCCTGCGCGCCTCCATCGACGAGCGCGTCACGGACCTGGAGCGCACCGCCGCGACGCTGAGTGCGGGCCGCCCGGTCGAGCCCGGACGCATCCTGTCGGACCTGGGCCGGACGTACCAGAAGTGGACCGGCACCACCGTGGTGGACCTGGAGGGCGGAGACGTCCTGGCCGCGCGCGGCGAGAAGATCCCGCTCGCCTGGCTGGACGAGGACGTCCTGACCGGCGAGCGGGCTCTGACGCCCCGGATGGTCCGGCTGGAGACCGGTGACGTACGGCTGATGACCATGGCGGTGCTGGACTGGAAGGACCGGCCCCAGCACCTGCTGATCGCGTCCAGCAGTCTTTCCGTGCCCGCCATCAACCTGGGCCCGTTCCGCTCCATGGCCGTGGTGGCGGAGGGCGGCGAGGTCCTCGGCACGGCCGGCTTCGAACAGGCCGAGGCGCTCAACTCCGACCAGGAGCGCAAGGAACTCGCGTTCCTCCAGAAGCAGATGAGCAAGCTCGCCGTGCGGGCCGCGGCAAGGACCGAGGAGCATCCGGTCCGCGCCAAGGAGCCCGGCTCCCGCGGCTACCCCGGTGTCAGCGGCACCCTCCTCGGCAGCGAGTACAACGGCCGCCTGGCCACCGCCGGGTACGCGTCGCTGGCCTCCTCGGACCCGGCGGAGAAGCAGAGCGTCGCCGCCGGCCTCGGGCTCACGGTCGTGGCCCTGCTGCCCGTGGTCCAGCAGCAGACCGGGCAGCCCGACCGCGAGCTGTACGGCCTGGCCGCCGCCGGCTTCCTCGTCCTGCTCGGGCTGCTCGCGGTGAGCGTCCTGTGGGCGACCGTGCAGCGACCCCTGCTGCGGCTGTTTCTGGAGTCGCGCCGCATCGCCCGCGGCGACCTGACGCGGCCCGTCACCGTGCCCCGCTGGGGAGAGGCGGCCCGTATCGGCACCGCCCTGGAGCGCCTGCGGCGGCAGCTGAGGGGCGAGGACGACGGTTCCCGCTCCGTCCCGCGCCGGGGAGGCCGGCTCGGGGGACGCGGACCGCTCGCGGTGACGGCCGCGCTGCTGCTCGTGTGGTGCGTGCCCGTCGGCCTGCTGCTGAACCGTACGGACGGCTCGGTCAGCGTGCCGACCACCATGGTGAACGACCAGCGGGACCGTACGGATCTCATCGCCGACCGGCTCCGCAGGGCACTCAACGAGGCCCACGCCGACCTCGCCTCGGTCGCCCGCCCCATCGGCGAGGAGACGGCGGGCGACGACACCCGCCTGCTCGAGGACGCCCTGGTCAAGCACCCCCGCTATCAGGCCCTGTACGTGGTGGACGCCGACGGAAGGGTGAGCGCCCGTGCGGGCGAGGAGCCGCATGCCTGGAGCGCCGGTGAGGACCTGCCTCCGGTCCGCGTGTCCGGCAAGGGCGGCAAGGAACCGGTGATCCAGGCCGGCGCCCAGGTACCGGGGCGCAAGGGCAGCACGCTGGTCGGGGAGATCCGGGTGGAGTTCCTCAACTCGCTGCTGGCCCGGCCCGGCCTGGGAGAGGTCCGTGTCGTGGACGCCGACGGCCTCACCGTCGCCGCCAGCGACGGCTTCCTGGCGTTCGAGGAGCTGTCCGGCCAGGCCCTGACCGACCTGGTCCGCGCGGCGGGCGTCCGGGTCGGGGCGGGCCCCGTCGAGAACGGACTGCTCATTCGCGAGAAGGGCAAGGTGACGGTCGCCGCGGCGGCCCCGTTCTCCGGCGGCGGCGTCACCGCCGACATCGGCTGGACGGTCGTCAGCAGGCAGGACGCCGAGCGCTTCCAGATCGCCGCGTACGAGCGGGAGAGCCGCAGTGTGCTCGCCGGCATGCTCGGACTGGCCTTGATCATCCTCTGCCTCGGCTGGGTCTACCTGGTCGTCGTACGGCCGCTGCGGGCCCTGGCCGCCGGCGCCGAGAGGCTCGCGGACGGCGACGTCAAGACCGTGCTGTATCCGCGCTACCAGGACGAGGTGGGCGCCGTGGTCCGCAGCCTCGAACTCCTGCGCCAGCAGGCGCAGGCCCACCGACACAACCAGGCGCGTCGGCCGGCGGAGCACCCGTCCGGCGTCGGCGGAAGGTGACAAGGCCGTGCTCTACCTCTACTTCGTGCTGCTGACCGGCAGCGTGTTCCTGCTGATCGCGGGCATCGTCGAACAGCGCAGGCACTATGCCGCCCTGCACACGATCCCCACGCGGGTGCTCGTCAACGGCATCCGGGGAAAGTCCTCCATCACCCGGCTGTGCGCGGGGGCCCTGCGCGGCGGCGACCTGGTCACGGTCGCCAAGACGACCGGGACGGCCGCCCGATTCATCCACCCCGACGCGACCGAGGAGCCCGTCTACCGCAAGTTCGGCATCGCCAACGTGGTGGAGCAGATCGGCATCGTGCGCCGTGCGGCCGCCTACCGGCCGCACGCCCTCGTCATCGAGTGCATGGCGGTCATGCCCGCCCTGCAGGAGGTGAACCAGAGCAAGCTCATCCGCTCCACTATCGGCGTGCTGTGCAACGTGCGTGAGGACCATCTCGCCGAGATGGGCCCCACGCTGGACGACGTGGCCCGCTCCCTGTGCCGCTCGATGCCCGAGGGCGGGATCTGCGTGACCGCGGAGAAGGAGCGGTTCCACATCCTGCAGGAGGAAGCGGACGCCCGCGACTGCCGACTCGTCTACGCCGACCCCGACACGGTCACCGACGACGAGTTGCGGGGCTTCAGCTGGTTCACCTTCAAGGAGAACGTGGCGATCGCCCTGGCCGTGGCCGAACTCCTCGGGATCGACCGCCGGACCGCGCTGCAGGGCATGTACGACGCGCCGCCGGACCCCGGTGTCCTGTCCGTGGAGCGCTATGTGACGCCCGAGGGCAAGCGGCTCGCCTTCGCCAACGTCTTCGCCGCGAACGACCCCGAGTCCACCCTGATGAACGTCAACCAGCTTCTCGACCTGGGAGCCATCAGCCGGCCGCTGAACGTCGTCATCAACTGCCGGCCCGACCGCGTCGAGCGCAACGGCCAGATGGGCGAGATCGTCCCCGAGCTCCAGCCGGAGAACGTCTTCGTCATCGGCCACCCGTCCAAGAGCGCCATCGACGCCATCCCCGCCGCGTGGCGGGACCGGGTGGTCGACCTGGGCGGCGACCGGCGCCCCGCGGACGAGTTCATGCCGGCTCTGCTCAGCCGGATGCCCGACGGCTCCTCGCTCGTCGCCATCGGCAACATCCACGGCCAGGGCGAGGAACTGCTCGACCACCTCGCCGAACTCCCGGCGGACGAGACCCCTTCGGGCACCGGCCCCGACCAGGCCACCGCCGTGGCTGCCCAGCCGGCGCACCTGGACCCGTACGCCTCCTACCCGCCCGCTTACGAGGAGCGGTACCAGGCGTCCCGCACCATGGAGCTTCCCATCGTGCGGATCCCGGTCCAGCCCACCGCCGCACGCCCGGAGCCCTCGCCCTCGTTCGCCTCCCGGCCGCTGTCCGAGGACGAGCCGAGCCCGCACGAAACCCCGGAGTCCTTCGGCTGGTTCGATCAGCCGCCGCAGGAGAGCGACGGCCCGCGTCCGCGCTCCTGACCCTGCCGGCTGCAGCCGCCCCCTGTCCCGCCTCAACCCGTACCCGCGTCCGGAGCCCCCGTTGACCACCGCCCTGACCCCTGAGATGGCCGCCCTGGGCATCGCCATAGGTCTGTTCTTCTCCCTGTTGTGCTACCTCACGACGAACCTCTCCCCCGGTGGCATGATCACGCCGGGCTGGATCGCCCTGACCCTCATCGAGGACCTCCAGCGGGCGGCCATGGTCGTCGGGGTCACCGCCCTGACCTACGCGGGCACCAAGGTCATGCAGCGCCTCGTGATCCTCTACGGCAAGCGGCTGTTCGCCGCGGTGGTCCTGCTGGGCGTCCTGCTCCAGGCCACGGTGATGATCGTCCTGTCGATCAAGTTCCCGCTGCTGTACGGCAACCAGACGCTCGGTTTCATCGTCCCCGGCCTCATCGCGTACCAGCTGGTCCGCCAGCCCAAGGGACCCACCCTGTTGGCGACGGCCTCCGTCTCCCTCATGGCCTACATCGTGGTCGCCGCCGGCCTGCTGCTCGGCGTCATGCCCGCCGTCTGAGAATCGAGGAACAACGATGACCGCGAGGAAGAAGACTCGCCCGATCCTGACGGGACTCATGGTCCTCGGGCTCGTCGCAGCCTCGGGATACCTGACCGTGGAACTGCGCAAGCAGGAGGACCGGGGCGTCACCGAGGTGCGCAACGTCGGCATCCTCAACGGCCGCAAGGGAGATGCCGGCCAGGCCAAGGAGACGGCCGGGGCGAAGTGGTCCCGGCTGGAGAGCCCGGCCCGCAGCGTGCTGCGCGGCTCCGACGGCCAGGTCCAGGCCGTCTTCACCGACGGGTCCCGGACCGCGACGCTGACAGGACCGGCCCGCACCTTCGCGGAGCCGACCTCGACGGCCTCCAAGGTCTCCACGACGGACTGGGTCCGCCTCATGCCGAAGCCCTGGGCCAAGGGCGCGGAGAAGAAGGCGTGGTTCAAGGACTGGTACAAGGAGTTCGCCGGCAGCAAGGAGGACGACCTCTTCGCCTTCGCGTTCCAGTACGTGACCGGCGCCCCGCAGCGCAAGGACGGACAGGGCGTCCCGTACGCGGGCGACGCGAACTTCGGTCCGCTCAACAGCGCCGGGTCGGCGGGCAACGACCTGCGTCTGGAGCAGTCCGACTTCTACGACTACCTCGGCACCCCCTACCCCTTCCGCGACGGTGTCGTCGGCAAGCCCGAGGCCATGCGGGCCCGCTCGCTGGACTGTTCCGGCTTCATCCGCATGGTCCTCGGCTTCCGCGCCCGCTATCCGCTGATGTCGTCGGACAAGTCCGGTGACGGCCTGCCGCGCACCGCGAACGGCATGGCCCGTTCCAAGCTGGGAGCGGACATCCTGCCGCTCACCGGCGTCACGGCGCAGGACCGCCCGACGGCCATCGACCAGCTGCAGCCGGGCGATCTCGTCTTCTTCAAGCTCGACGCCCGCACCGCACAGCGCCTCGACCACGTCGGCATGGTCCTGGGCCACGACACCCAGGGCCACCTCATCTTCGTGTCCAGCCGCGAGGAGGTGAACGGGCCCACCATCGGCGACGTCGGCGGTGTCTCCCGGCTCGACGGCAACGGCTACTACGCCAAGACGCTGCGCAGCGCGAAGCGCCTGTGAGCCGGAGGCCCTGACCGGCGCGGGACCTGCCTTTGTCCCGCATCCGATTATCTGACGGATTCCCCCTCGTTTCCGGCCTGTGCGGCCGGAACGGGACGTTCACCGTGCCAGTGTGCGGCGCATCGTCGCCTGCCGGGGGGCGGGCTGAGTTCAGGGGGGATTCCTCATGCTGTCCAGACGTACGGTCGTGCGTGCGGGTGCTGCGGTCGGGGCCTTCGGGGCCCTTGCCGGCGGGGTGGTGCCGGTGGCCGGGGCGGTCACGGCGGGGGTGCCGTGGGGGAGGCTGCGGGGGCGGCTCGGCGGGGAGCTGGTGCTGCCGGGGGACCCGGGGTACGAGGTCGCCAAGCAGCTGCAGATGGCGCGGTACGACGTGGTGCGGCCGCAGGGCGTGGCGTACTGCGCGTCCGCCGGCGATGTCGCGAGCTGTCTCCGGTTCGCGCAGGACCACGGGGTGCCCGTCGCCGTGCGCAGCGGGGGGCACAGCCAGGCCGGGTACTCGACGTCGAGCGGGCTGGTCGTGGACGTGTCGCGGATCAGCGCGGTGCGTCCGGCCGGGAGCACCGTGCGGATCGGGGCCGGGGCGCAGGGCGTGGACATCGTGAACGCGCTCGACCCGTACGGGCTCCAGGTCGCCTCCGGCACCTGTCCGACGGTCGCCATCGGCGGCTGGCTGCAGGGCGGCGGCTTCGGGCTGGCCGCGCGGAAGTTCGGGATGGGCGCCGACCGGCTGGTGTCGGCACGGGTGGTCCTGGCCGACGGCACGTCCGTACGGGCTTCCGCCCACGAGCGGCCGGATCTGTACTGGGCGCTGCGCGGGGGCGGCGGGGGCAACTTCGGTGTGGTGACCGAGTACGAGGTCGCGCCGGTGCGGATCCCCTCGCTGAGTCTGTACAACCTCGGCTTCGACGGGGCGGACGCCGTCGACGTGGTGCTCGCCTGGCAGGAGTGGGTGCGGCAGGCCCCGCGCGAGCTGTCGGCGGAGCTCTTCCTGCTGCTGCCCGAGGACTCCCCCGCCGGCACCCTGCCGACGGTCGTGCTCTCGGGCGGGTTCATCGGCGCGCAGGCCGGCTGCGACCGGCTCCTGGACGAGCTCGTGAAGGGGCTCGGGCGCCGCCCGGTCAGCCGCGAGGTCGTCGAACTGCCCTTCCGGCAGGCGATGATGAAGGTGTTCGGGTGCGCCGACAGCAGTGTCGAGGCCTGTCACCGGGTGGGGTACTCCCCGCACGCCCGGCTGCCCCGGGAGCAGTACGCGAGCTACCGGAACGTGTTCTTCGCCCGGACGTGGAACCGCGCCACCGCGGAGGCCGCCGTCGGCGCGCTCACACGTGAGCCCGTTCCCGGACAGTTCCGGTTCCTCGGGCTCTTCGCGTACGGCGGCCGGGTGGGCGATCTCGCGCCCTCGGACACCGCGTTCGTCCACCGCGACACGCTCTTCGAGGCGGGCTATCAGGTCGGGCTGCCCGTACCCGACCCGTCCCGCGAGCAGCGCGAGCAGGCCCAGGCCTGGGTGGACCGGGGGTACGCCACCCTCCTGCCGTCGTCCACCCGCCGGTCCTACCAGAACTACATGGACCCGGCGCTGGCGGACTGGCGCGAGGCGTACTACGGGCGCAACTACCCGCGGCTGCGGGCGGTGAAGCGCGCCGTCGACCCGCACGGGTTCTTCCGGTTCGCGCAGAGCGTCGACTGACCGGAGCAACGAACGGCGACACGACCGGCGAAACGTTTCACGCGGTCATGACGCCGCCGCGCAGGCCAGCCGGCGCGCCGTCAGGGTACGGACGCCCAGCCGGCCCACCGCGCCACGGCGTCCGGGGTCGGTGTGCCGGCCCCGGTCGCCGCCGGCGAAGGCGAGCCGGAACAGCTGGGGGACGCACAGCAGGTGCTCGCCGTTCCACACCGCGGGACGGATCACGTGGAAGGCCGCGAGCAGTTCGACGGAGCGCTCGATGGACGGGACCGAGCGGTGCAGCCGGCGGGCGAGGTACGCGACGGTGACGTCGACCCGCTCGGCCCGGCTGATCTCGGTGAGCACGGCGCGCGCGCTGTGCGGCAGCCGGTCGGCGGACTCGACGAGGTAGCGCCGCACGTCCAGGTGCGGGCTGCTCAGCTCCTCGAGCCGTACCTGGTCGTCGGAGAGCCGGGCCGCGAACTCGGCGAGGCTGCGGCCCGGCCAGGCCGCGATCCGGCTGCCGACCGCGCGGACGGCGGCCGGCAGACCGCCGCACCAGGCCACCACGTCCGCCGTGGCGTCCGGCTCGCGGGCGGCCCGCTCCTCGCCGATGACCCGGGCGAGCAGCCGCCGTCCGTCGGACTCCACCAGGGGGCCCAGTTCGACGGAGGTGACGGTGCCGGGCAGGCCCTCGAGCCGGCGCCGGGAGGTGACGATCACGGCGTTGCCGGGGCCGGCCGGCAGCAGCGGGCCGAGCTGTTCGGCGTCCGCGGCGTCGTCGAGGAGCAGCACCATGCGGCGGCCGGAGGCCCAGGTGCGGAAGAGCCGGGCCAGGTCGTCGGTGCGCTCGGGCAGGTCGGCCCGGTCGTGGCCGGCCGCGGCGAGCAGTTCGCGCAGCGCCTCGGCCGGCTGCTTGGGCGTGCCGTCCTCCAGATGCAGGGACGCCTTGAGCTGCCCGTCCGGGAACGCGCCGCGCATCCGGTGCGCCACCTGCAGGGCGACCTCGGTCTTGCCGACGCCCAGGCCTCCGGTGACCGTGACGATCCGCACCCCGGCGGGCTCCGCGCCCTCGGGGAACGCGCTCGGGGCGAGGCCCATGGCGATGTGCCGCACCTCGGGGCCGCGGCCGACGAAGTCGGCGATGGCGGGCGGGAGCTGGCACTGCACGGGTCCGGCGGCGGGCCGCGCCGGGGCGGGCCGCCGTTCGTTCCCGCCGGCCAGCACGGCGCGCTGGAGCTCCTGGAGGCGGGCGGACGGTTCGAGGCCGAGCTCCTTCGCCATGGCGCGGCGCAGCCGGGCGTACGCGGAGAGGGCCTCGCCGCGCTGTCCGCAGCGGCGCGCCGCGGTCATCAGCTGGGCGCAGAACTCCTCGTGCAGCGG
This sequence comes from Streptomyces solicamelliae, assembly GCF_045348655.1. NCBI lineage: Bacteria > Bacillati > Actinomycetota > Actinomycetes > Kitasatosporales > Streptomycetaceae > Streptomyces > Streptomyces solicamelliae. The sequence goes on along the minus strand of NZ_CP160404.1, from coordinate 5,027,160 downwards.
GTACTCGTAGGTCAGGTCGCGGGTCTCCTCCAGGACGGCCCGGTCGTGGCCGAGCGTCAGGTCGGCGGCGATCCGCCGCTCCAGCGCCTGGATCCGCAGGTCGTCGATGCGGGCGGCCTGCGCGGCGAGCACCGGGCCGGTGTCGACGTCCTCCAGGACGCCGCCGCGCCACAGGTCCAGCGCCCGGCGCAGCGCCTCGGCGCCCTCGCGGGCCCGGCCGCGGGCGAGGGCGTCCTTGCCCTCGCGCACCAGGCTCTGGAAGTCGAGCAGGTCCACCCCGCCGTCCCGGACCGGGAGGCGGTAGCCGTGCGGGTGGGTCTCCACCAGGTCGAGGCCCCGGGTGTCGCCGTCGCGGCCGGCCAGGGCCTTGCGCAACTGGTAGATGTACGTCTGGACGGTCTTGCGCGCGCACTTGGGTGGCTGGTCGTCCCAGAGTTCCTCGATGAACCGGTCCGTGGGGACCACCCGGTCCCCGTGCGCGAGGAGGACCGCGAGCACCCGGCGGGCCATGGGCGCGGTCGGCGTCCGCAGCTCCCCGTCGACATGAACCTCCATCGGACCGAGCAGGGCGAAGTGCAGCATCTACGGTGTCCTCACCGGTGGTTGGCTTCGGGGACTGGTACGCACGGCGGTCGGCGGAACCGCCGGGGCCGGCGCGCGAGGCGCCGGCCCCGACCGGTCAGGGGAGCCGCACCGACAGCGCGTGCCGGAAGACGTCGCGCGGGTCCCAGGCGGCCTTGGCCGTCCGCAGCCGGCCGGCGTTGCCGAGGAAGTACAGCTCCTCCCACGGGACGCCGGAGGTGTTCCACTCGGGGTCGGCCATGTCGGTGTCCGCGAAGTTGACGTAACAGCCCTGGTCGGCGTCGCCGGGCACCGGGACGCCGCCGGTCTTGGCGTACAGGTCGCGGAAGAGGCGGGCGATCCAGGCGAGCGCGGCGGTGTCCTGCGCCGGGTCCTGCCAGGTGTTCATGAAGAACGCCTGCATGACGGAGTCGCGCTGGGCGGACGCGGTCGCGCCGGCGGGCACGGTGTTGACCCGGCCGCCGTACGACTGGAGCGCGATCAGAGCGCTGTCGTGGTCGTGGTCGGTGCTGTCGAGGTAGTCGTACAGGGTGTCGATCTGCTCCGCGGTCCAGGCCCGGCGCAGGAAGCTCGACTTGACCTTCTGGCGGCCGGTCTCGGCGTCCTGGGCCTGGGCGAGCGCCTTCTTCGCCTCCAGCCAGGGCACCGCCTCGGTGGGCAGGACGACGGGGAAGTCGCCGAGGCCCTCGGTGACGGCCGCCAGGTAGTCGCTGAGCAGCAGCTCGGCGTCCGGGCGGGTGGCGTCGACGTGGGCGAAGACGACGGCGCCCATGCCCGGGTCGTCGGTGCGGGGGCGGCCGTTGAGGATCAGGCCGGAGAAGAGCGAGGCGTACGGGGAGTCGGCGGCGCTGTTCTCCTCGTGCCAGCGGCCGAAATTCCCCGCCAGGGTGTGCAGGGCGGCGCGGTCGAGGCCGGCCCGGTTGAACAGGACGGTGCCGGTGAGGACGGAGGCGGGCGGGACCGGCAGCGCGGTGCGCGGGTCGTCGCCGGCGGCGTCCGGGGAGCGGAACCAGTAGCGGGTGACGACGCCGAAGCTGCCGCCGCCTCCGCCGGTGTGGGCCCACCACAGGTCGTGGTGCGGGTCCTCGGGGTCGCGGGTGGCGACGACCGCGCGGACCTCGCCGTCGGCGTCGGCGACGACGACCTCGACCGCGAGCAGGTGGTCGGCGGCGAGGCCGGCGCTGCGGCACAGCGAGCCGAAGCCGCCGCCGGCGACGTGGCCGCCGAGACCGACGGTGGCGCTGTCGCCGGCCGGCAGGGCGACGCCCCAGTTCTCGTACAGGGTGCGGTACAGGTCGGCCATCCGGACGCCCGGCTCCACGGCTAAGGCGCCGCGCTCGGCGTCCCAGGCGATCTCGCGCATCTCGCCGAGATCGATGACGACCCGGACCTCCGGGTCGCCGGCGGTGTTCTCGTAGCCGTGGCCGCCGCTGCGGACGGCGATCCGCCGGCCGTCGCGGACGGCGTCGCGGACGGCGACGACGACCTGCGCGGTGCTGGTGGCCACGTGGAACGCCTCGGGCTCGGCGGTGAAGCGCTCGTTCAGGCCCCTGGTGGCCAGGCCCCGGTAGGCGTCGTCGCCGGGGCGGACGATGCCTGGGGCGGGGGTGTGCTCGGTCATTGCCGGTCCTCAATCGTCAGGTGGAGTCGGTCGGTTCGGGCCGCCGGGCGGCCCGGGGCCTCATTCCGCGGCGCTGGCGGCCGGGGCGGGCGCGGTGCGCCGGACGCCGCCGAGCACCACCAGGGTGACCAGGGCGAGGGCGGCGCCGATCCACAGCACGCTCGTGGTGGAGATGCCGTCGACGGCGAAGCCCCCGAAGAGGGCGCCGAGGGCGATGGAGAGGTTGAAGGTGGAGACGTACAGCGAGGAGGCGGCCTCGGTGGCGTCGGGCGCCGCGTCGAGGATCCAGGTCTGGAAGGTGACGGGCACGGCGCCGTAACCGAGGCCCCACAGGACGAGCAGGGCGCCCGCGGTGAGCGGGGAGTTGCCGACGAGGGCGAACAGCACCATGGCCGCGGTCAGCACGATCGAGATGCCCACGACGACCTCGCGCAGACGCTTGGCGATGAGCGCGCCGGCGATGAAGTTGCCGCAGATGCCGGCGACGCCGAAGGCGAGCAGCAGGCCGCCGATCATGCCGTCGGCGATGCCGTCGTCCTGGAGGATCGGGCGGACGAACGTGTAGGCGAGGAAGTGTCCGGTGATCACCAGGAAGGTGATCGCGATGCCGGCCCGGACGCCCGCGTTGCCCTTGAAGACCTTGGGCAGGTCGCGGAAGGTGATGGTCTGTTCGGCGGGCACCTTCGGCATCAGCACGACCATGGCGGCGAGCGAGACCAGGCCGAGGACGCCGACGGCGGCGAACGCGGTGCGCCAGCCGCTGAGGTCGCCGATGATGGTGCCGGTGGGGATGCCGAGGACGGACGCGGTCTCCACGCCGCCGAAGATGACGGCGGTGGCGCGGGGCACGTGCCGCTCGGGGACGAGGCGCAGCGCGATGCCGCCGGCGATGGACCAGAAGCCACCGACGCTGATGCCGATGAGGAAGCGGGCCACCAGCACGACGGCGAAGCTGGTGGCGAAGGCGGAGGCGAGGTTCGCCAGTCCGACGATGCCGATGAGGACGACGAGGACGAGGCGGCGGTCGACGCGGCCGGTGATGACGGTGACCAGGGGCGCCGACACGGCGGCCACCAGGCCGGGGACGGTCACCATGAGGCCCGCGGTGCCCTCGGAGACGTCGAGGGCGGAGCCGACCGGGGTGAGCAGGCCGACCGGCAGCAGCTCCGAGGTCATCAGGGAGAAGATGCCCAGGGTCACGGCCAGGACGGCGAGCCAGCCCTTGACGGGCGAGCGGTCGTCCGTCGGCGGGGACACCGGGGTTTCGAGGGTGGTCACGGCAGGGTCAGCCCTTCGTGAGGCGGGGACGGGGTGGGGGGCCCGCTCTGCGGAGCGGGCCCCTGCGGACCGAGTGCGGCGGCCCCGTGGGGGCGGCCGGCGCGCTCGGGGCGGTGCGGCAGGTCACTCGGTGCCGGGGGTCTTGCGGGTGGTGACGTTCATCCGGTTCCAGGCGTTGACGGTGAAGATCAGCGCGATGAGCTGGGCCAGCTCCTTCTCGCCGAAGTGCCGGGCGGCCTCGTCGTAGACGGCGTCCGGCACGCCGTCGGGGAGCCGGGTGACGGCCTCGGTGAGGGCGAGCGCGGCCCGCTCCTGCACCGTGTAGAGGGAGGACTCCTCCCAGCCGTTGAGCTGGTAGATGCGCTCCTCGGTCTCGCCGGCCTTGCGGGCGTCGGAGGTGTGGTAATCGATGCAGTAGGCACAGCGGTTGATCTGCGAGGCGCGGATCTGCACCAGCTCGAGGAGCACCGGGTCGATGCCCTCACGGGCGGCGGCGTCGAGGGCCAGAACGGCCTTGAACACCTTGGGGGCGACGGTCGAGAAGTTCATGCGCTGGGGTACTTCGTAAGCGGTCATGAGACGACCGTAGGCCCGGAATCGGCCCACGCTATGGTTCATTGCCGTGACAGAACAGTGGGTCAATCACGAGCAGTCGCCGGACGCCGCGGCCTTACCGGACGCGGTCTCCGGCACCGATTTCCACCTCGCACTCTCCGGCGAGGGAGGTTTGCGTGAGCAACTCATGGATGCGGTACGGGAGGCCATCCGGTCCGGCCGGCTGGTGCCCGGTACCCGGCTTCCGCCCTATCGCAGCCTCGCCCAGGACCTGGGCATCGCCCGCAACACCGTGGCCGACGCGTACGCCGAGCTGGTGGAGGAGGGCTGGCTGGCGGCCCGTCAGGGCTCCGGCACCCGGGTCGCGAAACGCGCCGCTCCGCTGCGCCCGGAACAGTCCGGCGGCCCCCAACGGCGCACCAGGCGGCGGGTCCTGCACGATCTGATGCCGAGCTCGCCGGACGCGGCCGCCTTCCCGCGCACCGCGTGGACGGCGTCGGCGCGGCGTGCGATCGGGGCGGCGCCCAACGACGCGTTCGGGGTGGGCGATCCGCGGGGCCGGCCGGAGCTGCGCGAGACGCTCGCCGAGTACCTGGCGCGGGCCCGCGGGGTGCGCACCGAGCCGGACCGGATCGTGATCTGCGCGGGGTTCGCACATGCGATGCGACTGCTCGGTACGTTCCTGGAGGGCTCGGTGGCGGTGGAGTCGTACGGGCTCGACTTCCACCGGAGCCTGCTGCACGAGGCCGGGCTGCGCACCGTGCCGCTGACGGTGGACGCGCACGGGGCGCTGACCGACGAGCTGCCGGGCACCGGCGCGCGGACCGTCCTGCTCACGCCGGCCCACCAGTTCCCGACCGGCGGCCCGCTCCATCCGGAGCGGCGGGCGGCGGTGGTGGACTGGGCGCGCTCCGGCGGCGGGCTGGTCGTGGAGGACGACTACGACGGCGAGTTCCGCTACGACCGCCAGCCGGTCGGCGCGGTGCAGGGCCTCGACCCGGACCGGGTGGTGTACATCGGCTCGACCAGCAAGAGCCTCTCCCCCGCGATGCGGCTGGGGTGGATGGTGCTGCCGGGCTGGATGGTGGACCGGGTGGTGGCTGCGAAGGGGCCGCGCGAGATGTGGTCGGGGGTGATGGACCAGCTGACGCTGGCCGACTTCATCGCCTGCGGCGCGTACGACAAGCACCTGCGCAGGATGCGGCTGCACTACCGGCGCCGCCGGGACCTGCTGGCCTCGACGCTCGCCGAACGCGCCCCGCACATCGCGGTGAGCGGGGTGGCGGCGGGCCTGCACGCCGTCCTGGAGCTTCCCCCGGGCACCGAGGAGGCCGCCCTGCGCGCCGCCCGCCGGGCGGGCCTGGCCCTGGACGGGCTCGGCCCGTACCGGCACGTCGACAGCACGATGCCGCCGCGCGACGGTCTGGTCATCGGGTACGGCACCCCGCCGGACCACGCCTTCGGCGCCGCGCTCGACGCGCTGTGCCTCGCGCTGCCGGACCTGCCCGAGGACGGTCCGGCGACGGCGCGGCGCACGTCCCGCCGGGGCTGACCTCAGCGGGCGCCCGGGACCAGCCCGACCGCGAGCTCCCGCTCCAGGCGGTCCAGGTCCCGGGTGTGCCCGTGGGCCGCGATGTGGCCGTCCGGGCGGACCAGGTGGTAGCCGGGGCGGGGGCACAGGCCGCGGGTGCCGGCCGGCAGGTGGGTGACGCGCACCTGCGGGAAGCGGGCGGTGATGTGGCGGGTCTCGGCCAGCCATCGGCGGTCCGCGCCGGGGGCGCGCAGCAGCAGCGTCCAGCCCGCCGGGTCGGCGCCGGGTCCCGCCGTACCGAGGGCCAGCCCGGCGGCGCGCGGGACGACGGCGCCGGGTCCGGCCGCGGCCGACAGCCGGCCGCGTACGCCGCAGCCGCCCCGGCCGGACGGCCGCTGGCTCTCGCGCTCGGGGGTGTAGGCCAGCCGGCGGCCGGCCAGCACCGGGGCGTAGAGCCGGGCGGCCGCGCCGGAGCGGTCGAAGAGCGTGAGGGCGGCGTCACGGACGGCCGCCCGGGCCGGGGTGCGGGCGGTCAGGGCCCGGGTGTGGACGTCGGTGTCGCGGACGATCCGGCGGGTGGCCTCGGCGCGCTCGGCGCCGTAGCTGTCCAGGAGCGACGCCGGGGAGCGGCCCTGGAGCACGGCGGCCAGCTTCCAGGCGAGGTTGTGGGCGTCCTGCAGGCCGTTGTTCATGCCCTGGCCGCCGGCGGGGCTGTGCACGTGGGCGGCGTCCCCGGCGAGGAAGACCCGGCCCCGGCGGAAGTCGGTGGCCCGGCGGGCGTGCACCCGGAAGACGGTCTCCCAGACGGGTTCGGTGATCCGCACCCCGCGCGGGCCCCGGGTGTCGATGATCTCCTGCATCCTCTCGCGGGACATCGTGCCGCCGGCGGGCATGACGGACAGGAAGCGGAACACGCCGTCGGGCTGCGGTACGACCACCAGGGTCCCCTTCAGGGTCTGGTAGTAGGCGATCTCGTCCGGCGGCAGATACCCGTCGATGCGGGTGTCGACCAGCGCGAACGCCATCTCGTACGTGCTGCCCTCGAAGCCGATGCCGAGCTGACCGCGGACCGCGCTGCCGGCGCCGTCGGCACCGATCACGAACGGCGCCCGGTGGCGTTCCACCGTGCCGTCGTCGTGCTCCAGGACGGCGGTGACCGTGCCGCCCGGCTCGATCCGGCCGGAGAAGTCGACGTCGTCGAGGCAGAGCAGCCGCACCCCGCGCTCGACCTTGCCGCCGAGCGCGTGCAGCCGTTCGGTGAGGATGCGCTCGGTCTCGTACTGCGGGAGCTGACGGGCCGCCAGCTCCTCGGTGAAGGTGAGCGTGGCGACCGGGCGGCGGTCGGAGAAGTACCGAAAGGCGTGCACCGGCACGGAGACCCGGCGCACCTCCTCCCCCGCGCCGAGGTCCGTGAGGATGTCGCGGACCCGCGGCCACAGCGACAGGGCCTTGGGCACGCCGAGCCCCTCGTGCGCGCGGTCGACCATCCGCACCCGCACGCCGCGGCGCAGCAGTTCGCACGCGGTGAGCAGCCCGGTGGGTCCGCCGCCGACGATCAGGACGTCGGCGTCGCCGGTGGGCGTGTCTGCCGTGGTCATGGGTGTCCGCTCCTCTGTCGTCGCCCGGTGCGCCGCGGTCAGTTCGTCCGCTCGGCGGCGCGCCGGCGCAGCCGGGCCGCGAGCTCGATGCGCTGCACCTTCATCGTGGCCGTGCGCGGCAGTTCGGCCAGCTTCATCTGGACCGGCTCGGCGAGCGTCGGCCACTCGGTGGTGGCGGCACGCCAGCGGGCCCGGTCCAGCGGCAGGTCGTCGCGGGTGCACAGGACGGGGACGGGCTCCTGGTCGGGGCCGGGGACGACGACCAGTTCGGTGAGCTCTCCGAGGCGGCCGAGGACGGTGTCCTCGATCTCCAGGGTGGAGGCGATGCCGGGGATGGCGTCGACCTCGCGGTCGAGCAGGTGCAGACAGCCCTCCTCGGTGCGGTAGCCGAGGTCCATGCCCCGCCACCAGCCGCCGTGGACCTGGGTGTCGTACCGCTCGCGCTCGCCGAAGTAGCCGAGGCAGCGGCCGGCGGCCTGGACGTCGATGTAGCCGGGGTTCTCCCGGGTGACCGGCTGCCCGTTCCGGCTGACCAGCTTGAACTTGGTGTCGCTCGGGAAGGCGTAGCCCTGGCAGCGGCCGTCGGCGCCGTGCGCGGTGGCGCGGGTGAAACCGCGGCCGACCAGCGGGCCCGTCTCGCTCTGGCCGTAGATCTGGTAGAAGAGCGGCGAGCTGCGGTCGCTGGCGTGCAGCAGCTTGTCCATGGTGCTCGGGTGGATGGCGTCGAACGTGGTGCTGAAGTACTTCACGTTCGCCAGCGGCTTCAGCGGGTGCTCGGTCAGCACCTCCCACTCCATGAAGGAGTTGGGGTGGGACTCGATGAACCCGGGCCGGGTCTCGGCCCACAGCGCGGCGGCCTTCTCCGGGTCGGCGTCGTTCATGACGACCATCCGGTTGCCGCGGGGCAGCAGGACGGCGAGGGCGAGCGGCATCCGGGAGTGCACGTACGACACGTGCAGCGCCACCGTCTCGGTCTCGCGGATCATGTCGAAGAGCTTCGCCTGCGGCCGGTAGCGGCCGTGGAGGGTACGGGCGGAGTGGACGACCAGCTTCGGCAGGCCGGTGGTGCCCGAGGTGTGGGTCATCAGCGCCGGCAGGTCCGGGTGCGGCACGACCGGCTGCTGCCGGGGCGCGCCGGCCAGGTCGGCGATCGACACCGTGCCGGGCCGGGAGCCGTCCGCCACGAGCACCGCGGCCGTCAGCTCGCCGAGCGGGGCGCCGGCGAAGGCGCCGTCGAGCTTCGCGGTGTCGGTGATCAGGTACGGGCCGCCGAGCCGGCGCAGCAGCGCGAGCACGCTGTCCGCGTCCAGGTACGGCGAGAGCTGCACGGGCACCGCGCCGAGGCGGGAGACGGCGCTGGACAGGATGTTGATGTCGAAGCCGTTGGACTTGTGCAGGGCGACGTGGTCGCTGCGGCGGATTCCCGCGGCGTACAGCCGGGCTGCCATGTCGTCGATGTGTTCGGCGAGTTCGGCGAAGGTCATCCGCCGGCCGGCGTCCGGAAGCAGGTCCAGGTCGTGGTCGAGGATGATCAGCTGGTCACCGTGGTCGGCCGCGGCCCGTTCGGCCACCAGGCCCATGTAGAGGCCCTTGTCACTGGCCCGGACAGGAAGCATGAGCAGGCTCCTCTGGTCGTGTTTCCGGCGGCGGAATGGAAATTCCCGTGCAGAAAAGAGTGTTCAGTATTCTGCGGGGGACCAAGAAGGCCCCCGAGGGCGATCCGTCATATCGCCCCGAGGTCATTGCTGATCCGTCAGGTCGGCGCGGAGAAATGCGCCGGGCAATTCCGCGGCCGCGGCAGGACGGATTCCGCCCTGCCGCGGCCGGGTGGAATCACCGCAGGGTCTCGCGGCCGCGGCGCAGGAGGTCGGCGATCTCGACGGTGCGGCGGGCCTGGTACTCGATGGCCGCGAGGTTGTCGTCGTCGACGTTGCCGCCCTGGTTGAGCGACACGCTGCTGACGCCGTAGGGGTTGCCGTTGGTGGGGGCGAGCTGGATGTCGTCGGCGACGCCGGGCGGGACGATGAGCGCGCCCCAGTGGTAGAAGGCGTTGTTGAGGGCGAGGATCGTGCTCTCCTGGCCGCCGTGCAGGGTGGCGGTGGAGGTGAAGGAGGACATCACCTTGTTCACCAGGCCGCGCTTCATGTGCAGCGGCAGGGTCAGGTCGATGAACTGCTTGAGCGAGGCGGCGGGCAGACCGTAGCGGCCGGAGGTCCCCCACATCACCGCGTCGGCCCACGCCAGGTCGTCGAGCGTCGCCTCGGGGATGTCCTTGACGCTCTCCAGGTGGTCGGCCCAGACCTGGTTCCAGGTGTCGTTGCCGGGGACGATGCTGTCGGTGGTGAGCTCGGCGGTGCGGCGCAGCCGGACCTCGGCGCCGGCCTTCTCGCCGGCGGCGGCGGCCGCGGCGGCGAGCTTGTGGACGTTGCCCTGGGACGAGTAGTAGATGACGGCCAGCTTGGTGGTGCTCATGACAGAACTGCTCCTCTGGTGAAGGACGGTGCTGAAGGCGGGTGCTGCAGGCGGGTGCGGACGCGGGTGCCGACCGGTGCGCGGTCAGACGGCGGTGGGCAGCGCGCGGCCTGCGGGCCGGCCGGAGAGCATCGCGACCGCGTGCGCGGCGGAGGCGAGCGTGGCGTGCCGGTGCCAGCCGGTGAAGGAGCGCCCGGTGAAGTCGCGGATGCCGACCTGACGGCCGACGTCGGACAGGTCGTGCTCGACGCGGCGGGCGAGACGGGTCAGGTGCCGCAGCTCGCCGATGCCGAGGGTGGTGAGGTCGGTGAGCCACAGTTCGGCGGGCCAGCGTCCGCCCTCGGCGACGCCCATCAGGAGCAGGGAGCCGGCCGGGCGCTCGGGCCGCTGCCCGGGCGCGGGGGCGGGAGAGGACCCGGAGAGCATGACCCGGACGGTGACGACGGGGCTGCGCAGGCCGGGCTCGTCGCCGGGGCGGCGCACCGGGCGGCGCATGTGCCAGACGGTGGACATGATCTGCTGCGCGGTCACGCTCACGCCGCGCCGCGGGAAGACCGGTTCGTCGACGGCGAGCCGCAGGGCGCCGTCGACCCGCAGCATCATCGGGGTGTCCGTGGCGCGCAGATGGGCGGCGACGGCGGCGACGTCCGCCTCGCGGGCGTCCATCACGACCGGCCGGACCGGCAGCCGGCTCTTGGTCAGGAGCTCGCGGCAGGCCCGGACCGAGCACTGCGCGAGGCTCTCGGGCACTTCGCCGTCGGGTATGGACGCCTGACGGCGCTGGTCGTGGTCGGTGAGCCAGCGCGGCGAGAGCTGCAGCCGCCAGTTCAGCGGGGTGCTCCAGTCGTGGCCGGCGGCCCAGACGCCCACCGCCTGCTGGGCGTTGACGACCTGCCCGAGGGCGGGGACGAAGCGCCGCTCCACGCCCACGGAGGTGTCCCCCGCCTTGGGGATGACCATGGGGTGGACGACGTACGCGTGCGGCTGGGCGACGCGTTCGACGTACTGGGCGAGGGCGCGGCGCACCGGGGCCCAGTCCCAGGTGGAGCTGGTGATGAAGTGGTGCAGGCTCTGTTCGATGGCGTCGCCGCCGAAGAGGGCGGCGATGTTGCGGATGGACTTGCGCCCCTCGGCCTCCAGCAGGCCCCTCAGGTAGACCATGCCTTTGGTCCGCTGGTCGCGGCGGGACATCGAGGAGAACAGTTCGGAGCCGAGCTCCGCGAGCAGGAGCTCGCGGAGCCCGTTCCGGACGGTGCGGTCGGTGGGTGTGTCACGTCTCAGCAGCGCGACGTTCATGGTGGTTCCCCCAGTGCGGCCGATGCGGTGTCGGTTGCGGGCGAACGTGCCCCTCGCCGCCCACGTCCGGAGCCTCACACGGGGTGACCAACAGGCGACCTAGGACCGGCAAATCCCCAGGTCAGCACCGCAGGGCCGGCCGCACACCGGGGCGCCGGGCCGGTCAGGCGGGCGCGTACTGCTTCTCGACCACGGCCTTGATCCGGCCGAGGGTCTCGTCGAGGTCCGCCTCGAGCTTCGCCGTCCAGTCGGCGACGAAGCGCTCGCGCGCCGCCTCGTCGAGATCCGCGACGATCTTGTGGATCCCCTCGGTGGCCGTACTCATCCGGAAGTGGTGGGTGAGGATCGCGCCGTCGCCGTCGGCCTCGATGTCGAAGCCCCAGACGGATTCCTGGTTCTCGCGGGTGTGCGTGAGCATCGCCCAGCGGAAGGTGCGGCCGGGCTCCGCCGCGGTGATCCGCGCCTCGGTGTACCAGGTGCCGCGGACCAACGGGGCCCAGGCCACCACGTCGTCGGCCCGCAGGTTCTCGCCACGGAATATGGCGCCGACGGTCGACGGCTCGCCGATCCACTCGCCGCCCCGGCACTCGGGGCTCCACTCGGAACTGCGCGGCAGGTCGCTGACGACGGCGTAGACCTCTTCGGGGCGCGCGGAAATTCGGGTGCTCGCGCGCAGCTCGAACAACGGGTTCTTTTCGATGATGGTGTTCGCCATGCCAATGATGTTTCCCGCGCCCGATAACTCCGGTCAATGAGCGATCAATGAGCGAAAAACTATCCGTCAAGTGTTTCCGATGACCCGTCAAAAGAATAACGCCCCGTCGAGAAAGCCGGCCGACGGCCGTTTCTCTTCGGGGCGATTCGGCGCGGCGCGCCCGCGCGTCAGGCGTTGCTGAGGTGGGCCCAGAACTCGTCCCAGGAGAGCTTGCCGTCGCCGTTGTCGTCGCGCTGCTTGATGAGGGCCTCGGCCACCGTCTCGGTGACGTTCCAGTCCCCCAGCTGGGCCATGACGCTCTTGTACTCGGCGGCGGTGATGAAGCCGTCCCCGTCCACGTCGTACTTGTCGAATGCCGTGCGTGCCGACTCGATGTCCGCCACTGGTCCACCCCTTCTCGGTGCTTTTCTGCCGGGTGTCAGGTTATCCGGCGGGACGGGCCGCCCGGCTGCCGGGCTTGCGGGTCCCCCCACGCCCGCGGGGCGGAGGGGGAGGATCATGGAGGTATGAGCGACGACGTGGCACGGATCCTGGAAGCGGCGGCGCGCGGCGACTTCCCGCCACCGGACGGCTCGGCCGTGGTCGTGCCGCAGCCGAGCCGGCGGGACGCCGGCGTGCTGGCCTTCACGGCGCACTCGGTGATCTTCACCGACGAGGACCCCGCCTGGGTGCACGCGGCGCTGGCGGCCACCGACGCCGATCCGCTGGCCGCCTCGATGAACCCGGTGTTCCTCACGGGGCTCCTCGCGAAGACCGGCCGCCGGATGAACACCGTCGACCTGCTGACCGTCGCCGACGGACTGCCCGGCGAGCCCGGGGTGGAGCTGCGGGAGATCCGGGACCTGTCGCATCCGCGGGTGGCGCGGGCCCTGAAGTACCGGGACGAGGTACGGGTCTGGACGGCGGACGGCGGTGTGCTGATCCTCGGCCGCGGGGTGGCGGGCCGCTGGGAGGCCGCGATCGAGGTGGACGAGCACGTCCGGCACCAGGGGCTCGGCAGGGCCCTGGCCCGGGCCGCGCGGCACCTGACGCCGGGTCCGGTGGTGTGGGCGCAGCAGTCGCCGGGCAACGCGCGCAGCGTGCGGACGTTCCAGGCGGCGGGGTACCGGCCGGTGGCCTCCGAGGCGCTGTTCGTGGCGGGCTGAGCGGGCCGGGCGGGACCGGGGCGGGCCGATCGGGCCGGGGACATGCGGACGGCCCCGGCCCCGTCGTACGGGGCCGGGGCCGAAGCGCCCGGGTCTCAGCGGAAGACGCCGGTGTGGCCCAGCGAGTAGCGGCCGGGCTGCGGGTAGACGGCGAGTCCGTGCGGGCCGCCGCCCACCGGGATCCGGGCCAGCTGCTTCCCGGTGGCGGTGTCGATCGCGTACACCTCGGAGTCGTACCGTCCGGACAGCCAGAGCACCTTGCCGTCGGCCGAGACGCCGCCCATGTCCGGGGAGCCGCCGTCCGGCAGGTGCCACTTCTTGGTCAGCTTGTTCCGGGCGAAGTCGAAGACCGAGATCGAGCCCTCGCCGCGGTTGGGGATGTACATCTCCTTGGAGTCGCGGGAGACGTAGAGGCCGTGCGCGCCCTTGCCGGTGGGCAGCAGGGTCGGCGTGGTGAACTTCTCGCCGTCCAGGACCCACATGCCGTGGGCCATCATGTCGGCGATGTAGAAGGTCTTGCCGTCCGGGGAGATCTTCACGTCCTGCGGCATCGCGCCCTCGAAGGGCAGCTTCTGCTGGCCGATCACCTCCAGCTTCTCCGTGTCGACCTTCAGCAGTTCGCCGGAGAACTCGCAGGACACGACGAAGTACCGGCCGTCGGCGGAGAAGTCGGCGTGGTTGACGCCGTAGCAGGAGACCGGGACGGTCTTCTTGCGCTCCATGGTGTGCGGGTCGCGGAAGACCAGCTCGCGGTCCATGGAGGCCATGACGACGGCGTACTTGCCGTTCGGCGTGAAGTAGAGGTTGTACGGGTCGTGCACCTCGACCGGCTTGCCCGCGACACCGGTGGCCGGGTCGATCGGGGTGAGCGTGTGGCCGCGGTTGTTGTTGACCCAGAGCGTCTTGAGGTCCCAGGACGGGACGACGTGCTGGGGCTGGATGCCGACCGGGATGGTCTCGATGACCTTGTAGGTGGCCGGGTCGATGACCGAGACGGTGTTGGAGTTGGTGTTGGGCACGTACACCCGGGACGGGAAGCCCTTGACGACCGGCGAGAGCATGCCCGGCCGGTCGGCCGCGTAGACGTCCTTCGGGTCGAGGACCGGCGGCATGCCGGGCAGCCCGTCGGGGACGGCCGGCTTGAGCGCGACCGGCGGCGGGGCGGCCTTGGCGCTGCGGCCGCCCGTGGGCCGGCCGTCGTCGGAGCCGCAGCCGGCGAGCGCGACGAGCAGGCAGCCGGCGAGCAGCGCGCCCGCGCGGCGGGTGAGGGGCAGGGTGTGGATCGGCATCAGGTCAGCAGCTCCGTGGTGGTCACCGCGCGCAGGCCGCGGCGGTCGAGGTCGGCGAGGAGGGCGGGCAGCGCGGCGACCGTGTCCGCGTAGCCGAGGTGCAGGCTCACCACGGATCCGTTGCGGACCGACCCGGTGACGTTGCGGACGACGGCCGGAGCGCCGGGCGAGGTGAAGTCGAGGGAGTCGACGTCGTACGACAGGACGTGCGGGTAACCGGCCCGGGCGGCGGCCCGTCGCACGTGGGGGCTCGCGTGCGGGGTCCGCGAGGGGCGGAACCAGGCGCCGATGGAGCCGGTGAGCCGGCGCAGCCGGCGGGCGCAGGCGTCGATCTCGGCGTACGCCTGTGCCTCGGTGAGGGCGTTGACGTCGAGGTGGCGCTGGGTGTGGTTGCCGAGTTCGTGGCCGCCGTCCAGGATCCGCCCGGCGAGCCGCGGGTGCCGGTCGAGCCAGTCGCCGACGGCGAGGACGGTGATCCGGGCGCCGGCCCGTTCGGCCTCGGTGAGCACGGCGCGGGCGAGGGCGGGGTCGCCCTGGCCGTGGAAGGTGAGGGCGATCCGGGCGCGGTCCCGCGGGCCGTGGGTGATCTCGGCGGGGCTGCCGGGGAAGCGGCGCGGTCCCGGCGGGGCGGTGGGCGCCGGGGACGGTGCGCCGGGGGCGGGGGTCCCGGCGGGCCGGTCCGTGCCGCAGGCGGCGGTGAGCGCGCCGGTGAGGGCGGCTGCGGCGCCCGCCCGCAGTGCGGCGCGGCGGTCGGTCGGAGTCACGCGACCATTTAAGAGGTGGTATGCCCGAAAGGTAACGATTAAGCCAACTCAGGACGTTTGACGTCGCCGCGACACGAGCCCCCACACGGGCGTCCACCGAGGAAACAAGCGGTGAACGCCATACTTATTCACCCTTTATAAGGTCAGTGCCCTATGTCACCAATGATTCACCAGGCGATTGTCCTGATTTGACCGAATCTGTACGGGTAGGGACTTTTGGCGACAAGGCCCCTGGTCTGCCATAGTCGGACCCACGACCCCCATTGACCCGGGCCAGGTCGTCCTACGCGCCGTGGATACACCCCTTCATCCGCGGCGCTGCACATGAAGCCCCCCACCGGGGGCTTCTGTGCGTTCAGGGGCGGTCGGCGACGCGCATCTCGAACCACGTGGTCTTGCCGCGGGGTAACAGGTCGACGCCCCAGCGGTCGGAGAGCTTGTCGACGAGGAAGAGACCGCGCCCGCTGGTGTCGAGTTCATGGACCGGCATCAGACAGGGCAGCCCCCGGGAGGGGTCGCGCACCTCGATCCGGATCCAGCCGCGGCGGCGCAGCATCCGCAGCCCGAAGACCCGGGCCCCGGTGTGCCGGACGGCGTTGCCGACCAATTCGGAGACGAGCAGGACGGCGTGCTCGGCGATCTGCGGGGAGAGCGCCCAGTGGCGCAGGACGACGGACTGGGTGAGCCGGCGGGCCGTCGCGGCCGACTCCGGCTGGGACGGCAGACACACCTCGCCGTCCGCCGGATTCCCGTACAACTCCACGGCTTTGACGGCCCGTTCGTCCTCCGCGCCCGGTACCCACCGGGCAGCGGCCGAGCCGCCGCGCTGCCGTGGTTGCTCCACACCCTCCAGGCCCGCCATGCCCTCCATGATGGACGCCCGGAAGCACCCGCGGGGCCGTTCCGGAGGAATAGGTACCGGAGAGATCAGGACCCCTCACAGACCATTAGGCATATGCCAGAGGCAGAAAACACCCGGAAAAATCCCCTCTGACCTGCGGCGACGCACCGTGTTCACATGATCACGGAAGGGTCGACTATCGGCCAGCGAAGATGTGTCCCCCGTGGCGGCGTCGCGCGGCACAGCCGGTTGACGCCGCCCCGGGCGCTCCCGTCAGAGGAACTTGGCCTTGCCCGGGCCCTCTTCCACGAAGCTGCGCATGCCGCGCTCGCGGTCCTCGGTCGCGAAGAGCCCGGCGAACCAGTTCCGCTCGATGGCGAGACCGGTGTCGATGTCCGTCTCCAGACCCGCGTCGATCGACTCCTTGGCGGCGCGCAGCGCCAGCGCCGGGCCCTGTGCCAGCTTCGCGGCCCAGGCGTGCGCCTGCTCGTACACCTCGGCGGCCGGGACGACCCGGTCCACCAGGCCGAGCGCGAGCGCCTCGTCGGCCTTGACCATGCGGCCGGTGAAGATCAGGTCCTTGGCCTTCGAGGGGCCGACGAGCCGGGCCAGCCGCTGGGTGCCGCCGGCGCCCGGGATCAGGCCGAGGAGGATCTCCGGCTGGCCGAGCTTGGCGTTGTCGGCAGCGATCCGGTAGTCCGCGCAGAGCGTCAGCTCGCAGCCGCCGCCGAGGGCGTACCCGGTGATCGCGGCGACGACCGGCTTGGGGATGCGGGCGACGGCGGTGAACGCGTCCTGCAGCGCACGGGACCGCTTGACCATGGCCGCGTGGTCCATGACCTGCATCTCCTTGATGTCCGCGCCGGCCGCGAACACCTTCTCCCCGCCGTAGAGGATCACCGCGCGCACGTCGTCGCGGTCGGTCGCCTCCTGGGCCAGCTCGCGCAGCCGGTCCTGGGTGGCGATGTCCAGGGCGTTCATCGGGGGGCGGTCGAGGCGGATCGTGCCGACGCCTTCGGCGACTTCGAGGTTCACAGTCATGGAGGCAGGTTAGCCCTCGTTAACGCCCGCGGACCCGGTGCCGTTGCTCACAGGAGCAACGGCACCGGGTCCGCGGGGCGTCCGTGCGGGAGGACCTACTTGGTCCACTCCTCCCAGGACATGTTCCAGCCGTTGAGGCCGTTGTCCGGGCGGATCTGCTTGTCCTTGGAGTTCTTCACGACCACGACGTCGCCGATGATCGAGTTGTTGTAGAACCAGGCCGCCGGCGTGGAGCCGTCACCGGCGCCGCGGGCGTCCCGCAGGCCGACGCAGCCGTGGCTGACGTTCGAGTTGCCGAAGGTGCCGGCGGAGGCCCAGTAGTTGCCGTGCACGAAGGTGCCGGAGGTGGACAGACGCATCGCGTGCGGCACGTCCTTGATGTCGTACTCGCCGCCGAAGCCGACCGTGGCCCCGTTCATGCGGGTCACCTTGTACTTCTCGCTGATGACCATCTGGCCGTTGTACGTGGTCGTGGACGGCGCGCCCGCGGTGATCGGGATCGTGCGGATGACGTTGCCGTCGCGGACGACCTTCATGGTCTTGGACCTGGCGTCGACCGTGGAGACCTGGCTGCGGCCGATGGTGAAGTTCACCGTCTTCTTCTGCTTGCCGTACACGCCCGGCCGGCCCTCGACGCCGTCGAGGTTGAGCTCGACGGTCACCTTGGTGCCCGCGGCCCAGTAGTCCTTCGGACGGAAGTCGAGGCGGTCGTTGCCGAACCAGTGGCCCTGGATCTCGACGTTCGGCACGGCGGTGACCTTGATGGCCTTCTCGACGGCCTCGGGGTCGGTGATGCCCCGGGTGAAGTTGATGGAGACCGGCATGCCGACGCCGACGGTCGAGCCGTCCTCCGGCGTGTAGTGGCCGATGAAGGTGTTCTTCGGGACCAGGGTGGTGAAGGTGGTGTCCTTCGCCGACTCACGGCCCTCGGCGTCCTTGGCTATCGCGTGGACCTTGTACTGCGTCCCGGCGGCGAGGTGCCGCAGGGGCTCCCAGCCGGCGCCGTCCGCGGTCAGCTTGCCCTCGACCGGGGCGCCCTTGGAGTCCGCCACCTCGACGGTGGTCAGCTTGCCCTTCTCGGCGGTGACCTTCAGCGCACCGCTGGTGGCGACGTCCTTCGCACCGTCCTTCGGCAGGATCGTCACCACGGCCTGCGAGGCCGCGTTCTCGACCTGACCGCCGCCCTTGCCCTGGTCCTTGTTCGGTACGTCGGTGTCCCCGCCGCCGCACGCGGTCACGAGGAGCAGCAGCGCCCCCGCCGCCAGCGCCTTCAGCCGCACGCCCCCACGCACGCCCCGACGGCCGGCCACGGCCGATGCCCCCGATATCGGCTGCCCGTTCACTCTGGTCCACTCCCCTCGCGGCCTGGCCCCGCCACGGTCCGCACCCCCGGCGCACTCCACTCGCGCGCACGGCGCTAGATAATCACATCGCAGCCATGGAACGTTCACTCGGAATGTCACCGTTCAGTCCCAAGTCGTCCGGGACGTCCACGGGGGCGGCGGGGCGGGAGCGGACGGGGGGCGTGACGCCGGGTCAGCGCAGGGCGGAACCGGCCTTCCAGCGGTTCCACTCCATGTTCCACCCTCCGAGGCCGTTGTCGGGAGCGACCTTTCGGTCACGCGAGTTCACGACCTCGACGACATCGCCGATGAGGGTCCGGTCGAAGAACCAGCCGGCCGGACTGTCGGAGCTGCCGCCCTTCTCGTCCTCCAGGCCGACGCAGCCGTGGCTGACGTTGGCGCTGCCGAAGGTGTCGTCGGAGGCCCAGTAGTTGCCGTGCAGGAAGGTGCCCGAGTTGGTGAGCCGGATCGCGTGGGGCACGTCCTTGATGTCGTACTCGCCGCCGAAACCGACCGTCCGGCCGTCCATCCGCGTCACGTCGTACATCTCCGTGACCACCATCTTCCCGTTGTACGTGGTGGTCTTCGGGGCCCCCGCGGTGATCGGCAGCGTCGCCAGGACCTCGCCGTCCCGGCGCACCTCCATCGTGTGGTCGGCCGCGTCCACGACCGAGACCTGGGAACGGCCCACGGTGAAGCCCACGGTCTTGCGCTGGATGCCGTAGACGCCGGGCGCGCCCTCCACGTCGCGCAGGGCCAGTTCGACGCTGACCTCGGTGCCGGGTTCCCAGTACTCCCGCGGCCGGAAGTCGAGCCGTTCGTTGCCGAACCAGTGGCCGACGACCTCGACCGGCGGGTCCGAGGTGATGCGGATGGCCCGCTCGACGGCCTCGCGGTTCTCGATCGGCCGGTTGAAGCCGAAGGAGACGATCATGCCGGTGCCGACGGTGGAGCGGTTCTCCGGCTTGAAGTAGCCGATGAAGCGCTTCTCGGGGACGACGGTGGCGAAGGTGGTGTGCCGGGCGGAGCGGCGCCCGTGTTCGTCCAGCGCGACCACGTCCACGCTGTACTTGGCGGCGAGCGTCAGGCGCGCCCCGGCGGCCGGGCGCCAGCGCAGTCCGTCCTCGCTGATCGTGCCCTCCAGCCGGGCCGGCCGGGCGTCCTCGATCTGGACCACGGAGACCCGTTCGAGCCGTCCGTCGTCGATGCGGATCTCGACCGGGCCGTCCGCCGGGACGCCCTTCGTGCCGTCTTCCGGGCTGATCCGGATGACATCGCCGGGGGCCTTCGCCCGGCCGGGCAGCGGGAGCGTGTGTCCGCCGCCCTTCCTGTCGCCGGATCCGGCGTCGTCGGTGCAGCCCGTGGTCCCGGCCAGGAGCCCGGCCGCCGCCAGGGCGAGGCCCACGCAGGTCCTCGCCCGCTTCAGTGCATGTCTCACGCCCGGCCCAACGACTGCCCCCCTCCAGGGGAAACGTGGACGCGGGCGATGTTGGGAGCACGGCGCTCCGGGCAGAACAGGTGGGAGGACCCCGTGCGGGGAGCGGCGGCCGGGACGCCGCCCGCTCCCTGACGGCACGGGGCCCGACGAGCCGCGGGAGGCCGACAGGTGTCGAGCGCAGCCGAACAGGAGGCGGTGCGGGAGGGAGAGGTGCCCTCCCCTGCCGTGGAACGGGTCGCGGAACGGGTTCCGGAGCGGGTTCCGGAACCCCCGCGGCCGGCGGTGTGGCCGGGTGCGCCGACGCCGCTGGGGGCGCGCTGCCGGGTCGGCCCCGACGGGGTGGCGGGCACGAACTTCGCGCTGTGGGCGGGCGGTGCGGAGGCCGTGGAGCTGTGCCTGTTCGCGCCGGACGGGACGGAGACGCGGCTGCCGCTGACCGAGCTGACCCACGAGATCTGGCACGGCTTCGTGCCGGGCGTGGCGGCGGGGCAGCGGTACGGCTACCGGGTGCACGGCCGCTGGGACCCGTGGACGGGGGCCCGCTGGAATCCGGCCAAGCTGCTGCTCGACCCGTACGCGCGGGCGGTCGACGGCGACTTCGCGCTGCCGCCGGAGGTGTACGGACACGTGCGGGACTGGCCGCAGCAGCACGTCGCCGACACCGTGCGCGACGAGCGGGACTCGGCGCCGCACGTCCCGAAGGGCGTGGTCGTCCAGGACGACGACGACTGGGCGGACGACCGGCGGCCGAAGACCCCGTGGCCGGACTCGGTCATCTACGAGCTGCACGTGAAGGGCTTCACGCAGCGGCACCCGGGGATCCCGGAGCATCTGCGGGGCACGTACGCGGGGCTCGCGCACCCGGCGGCGATCGAACACCTGACGCGGCTCGGGGTGACGGCGGTGGAGCTGCTGCCGGTGCACCAGTTCGCGCACGAGGACCATCTGCTGCGGCGCGGGCTGCGCAACCACTGGGGGTACAACTCGATCGGCTACTTCGCCCCGCACGCCGCGTACAGCGCGTCGGGGACGACGGGGCAGCAGGTCGGCGAGTTCAAGCGGATGGTGCGGGCGCTGCACGCGGCGGGCATCGAGGTGATCCTCGACGTCGTCTACAACCACACCGCGGAGGCGGGCGAGCTCGGCCCGACCCTCTCCCTGAAGGGCATCGACAACCGGGGCTACTACCGGCTCCAGTCCGACGCCCGCCGGTACGCGGACTACACCGGCTGCGGCAACACGCTGCACGTGGTGCAGCCGCAGGTGCTGCGACTGATCACCGACAGCCTGCGGTACTGGGTGACCGAGATGGGCGTGGACGGCTTCCGCTTCGACCTGGCGGCGGCGCTGGCCCGCTCCATGCACGACGTCGACATGCTCTCCCCGTTCCTCGCGGTGATCGCCCAGGACCCGGTCCTCCGCCGGGTCAAGCTCATCGCCGAGCCGTGGGACGTGGGCAACGGCGGCTACCAGGTGGGCGCGTTCCCGCCGCTGTGGACCGAGTGGAACGACCGCTACCGGGACGCCGTACGGGACTTCTGGCGCGGCGCGCTGCCGGACGTGCGGGACCTCGGCTACCGGCTGTCCGGCTCCAGCGACCTGTACGCCTGGGGCGGCCGCCGCCCGTACGCCTCCGTCAACTTCGTCACCGCGCACGACGGGTTCACGCTGCGGGACCTGGTCACCTACGAGCGCAAGCACAACGAGGCGAACGCCGAGGGCAACCGGGACGGCACGAACGACAACCGCTCCTGGAACTGCGGGGTCGAGGGCGAGACCGACGACCCGACGGTCAACGCACTCCGCCGCCGCCAGATCCGCAATCTGCTGACCACCCTGCTGCTGTCCACCGGCGTGCCGATGCTGGTCGCCGGCGACGAGATGGGCCGCACGCAGGGCGGCAACAACAACGCGTACTGCCAGGACAACGAACTGGGCTGGGTCGACTGGTCACTGCCGGACCAGGCCGGCCCGGACGGCTTCCTGGCCCTGACGACCCGGCTGCTCGCCCTGCGCCACCGCCACCCGGTCCTGCGCCGCCGCGCGTTCTTCGACGGCCGCCCGCAGGGCGCGGACGGCCTGCGGGACCTGGCCTGGTTCACGCCGCACGGCACGGAGATGACCGAGCAGGACTGGTACGCCCCGGCGGCGACCCTCGGCCTGTACCTGTCGGGCCGCGACATACCGGGCCGGGACGCCCGCGGCGCCCAGATCACCGACGACAGCTTCCTCGCGGTCCTGCACGCCGCCCCCCACCCGGTGGACTTCACCCTGCCCGGCCCGCCGTGGGCGGAGTCGTACGAACTCGTCGTCGACACCGCCCACGAGGACCAGTCCCACGCCCCGGGCACCCCGCACCGGGGCGGGGAGCGGTTCACGGTGGCGGAACGGTCGGTGGTGCTGCTGCGGGTGCGGAGCTAGGAGGTCGTGACGTAGCAGACGAAGGCGCCGGTGGCGTGGTCGTCGCCGCCGATCGTCGACGAGACGGCCGTGTCCCCGGCGATGAGGAAGGTGCCCGCCGGGCGGGCGCGGGCCACCCAGGCGGAGGGCGCGGAGTCGAACTCGCGCCGGCACTGACGGTCTGCGTCCCGGTAGGCGTCCTCCTCGGTGGGCGCCTTCGAGGAGGAGGCGAGGGCCACGTTCACATGGGCGTAGACCTGAAGGTCGTGCCGGGCGGAGCAGGCGACCACCCGGACGAGGCGCACGTGGCCGAGGCCGGTGTCGTCGGAGGCGCAGGCGCCGGGCCTGACCCGGTGCAGATCCGTCAGCGCTTTCTCCGCGTCCACGGCGCCCTTCGAGGAGCGCCGGGGCTCGGCCCGGCCGTGCTCGGTGAGCCGGTGGACGCCCTTCATCGCCGTGACCTCCTTGAGGTGGCCCTTGCGGTGCAGGTCGGCGAGGAGGGGCGCGTAGTCGGCGGTCGCCTCGGTGAGCAGTCCGTCCGCGTCGAGGGTCACGGTCATCGGCAGGTCGGGGACGCCCGCGGTGAGGAGCATGTCCATCGACCCCGGCAGGGTCGGCTGCATGAGCAGACCCTTCGCCATGACGCTGTACGTACGGCGGCCGTCCTCGTCGACGGCCGGGCCCTTGGCCGGCCGGGCGACCACGGTGAGGACGTCCTCGGGGGTGCCGCCGAACGGGACGTTGTCACCTGCGCGGTACAGCACCGCTGACGCGTGCTGGGCGAACTCCTGCGATCCGGAGGCCGAGTAGCGCAGCCAGTCCCCCGAACGCATCCGATAGGCCACGTCGCTGCCCGTCACCTCGAACATCTGGGGTTCGCCGCCGGGCCAGGAGCCGAGCGTCCGCTCGGTCTCTTCGGAGAGTCCCCGGGGCAGTGTGAGCGTGCGGGTGGCGTCGGCGGTCCGCTCGGCGTAGTCCTGCGCCCCGGTGACGACCTCCTTGCCCGGGCCCTTGGTGGTCTCGTACGTGAGCGTGTACGTGAACCGGGCCGAGCCGCTTTCGGCCGTCACCTCCTGCGCCGCCCGGATGTGCCCGGAGAGCGGCTGCCCGTAGACCGCGTGGTCCGGGGCGGTCTGGGCCGGCCCGTCGGCCTGGCAGGCCACGGCGGCAAGCAACAACGGCAGTACTGCCACGGCTCTTCGGACGCTCCTCATGGTGCTCCCCACCCCTGGTCGTGCGCGAACGCCTCATCCTAGGGAGCACCCTCGAACGGGTGTGCTTCCGGACGGGTCAGGAGCCGCCGAGGATGCCGCGGTCGTAGGCGGTGGCCACCGCGGCGGCGCGGTCGTTGGCGTCGAGTTTGGCGAAGATGTGGGTGAGGTGAGTCTTCACCGTGGCCTCGCTGATGAACAGTTCGGCGGCTATAGCCTTGTTGGAGGTGCCCTTGGCCACCAGGGCGAGGACCTCCGTCTCGCGGGCCGACAGGGTGCCGTCGACGGGGCGGGCGGGGGCGGGGGTGCGGACGCGGGTGACCAGGCGGGAGGCGACGGCCGGGGAGAGGACGGTGCGGCCGTCGGCGGCGGCGCGTACCGCGGCGAACAGTTCGTCGCGGGGGGCGTCCTTGAGCAGGTAGCCGGTGGCGCCCGCCTCGATCGCGGGCAGGGTGTCGGCGTCGGTGTCGTACGTGGTGAGGACGAGGACCCGGGAGCGCGCGCCGCGGCGGGTCAGTTCGGCGATCGCGTCCACTCCGCCGCCGCCGGGCATGCGCAGGTCCATCAGGACGACGTCGGGGTCGAGGCGCAGGGTCAGGGCGACGCCCTCGACGCCGTTCGACGCCTCGCCGAGGACGGTGAAGGCCGCGTCGGCGGCGAACATGCCGCGCAGGCCGTCGCGGACGACCGGGTGGTCGTCGACGATCAGGAGGGTGATGGTCCCGGGATCAGTCATGGCGGACCAACGGTACGCGGGCGCTGACCGCGGTTCCGGTGCCGGGTTCGGACTCCACGGTGACCTCGCCGGCGAGCCGCGCGGCGCGGGCCTTCATGCCGTCCAGGCCGAACCCGCCCTCGGCGGTGCGCCCTTGGAGGGCGGCCGGGTCGAAGCCGCGGCCGTCGTCGCGTATGTCGAGGGTGACCTCGTCGCCCATGTAGGAGAGGGTGACGCCGGCCCGGCCGGCCGCCGCGTGCTTGGCCGTGTTCGCCAGCGCCTCCTCGGCGATCCGCAGCAGGGTGGCGGCCACCTCGTCGTGCAGCGGCTCCTCGTCGCCGGTGACGGTGAGCCGGGCGTCCACACCGGTGCGTTCGGCCCAGGCGGCGACGGTGTGCTCCAGCGCCTCGGGCAGGCCGGCGTGCTCCAGGGCCGCCGGGGCGAGGTTCTGGACGGAGCGGCGGGCCTCGCCGAGGGAGTGCCGGGCCAGGGCCTGCGCGCGGTCGAGATGGACGCGGGCGGCCGCCGGATCCTGGGCGGCGGTGACCGCCTGGAGCTGGGCGATGACGCCGGTCAGGCCCTGCGCGAGGGTGTCGTGGATCTCGGCGGCGAGCCGCCGGCGCTCGTCGGCGACGCCGGCCTCGCGGGCCTGGACGACCAACTGGGCCTGCAGCGCGGCGTTCTCGGCCAGCGCGCGCTCCAGGGCGGCGATGGTGGCCGCCTTCTCGCGGGCGTTCTCGGCCTCCTTGATGCTGATCTGGCCGAAGACCGCGGAGAGTCCGGCGTTCACGGCGAACAGGCCGCCGAAGACCAGCCATTGGGTCGTCGACCGGGGCGGCAGGCCGCCGGACTGCGAGCCGGCCATGGTGGCGGCGACGACCAGCAGGGCCGGGCGGAACAACCGGGGCCGGACCACATGGGCCACGTCGAAGTAGCCGATCGATGCGTGGATCGCGAAGAACGGGTTGAGCCAGGTGAGCGCGAAGGCGAGCGCGGTGCGCAGCACGTAGTAGCACTCGCTGCGGACCGAAGGCTTCGGCAGGGCGAGGCCGTTGACGCTGCTCCACCACACCTGCAGGGCGAGCTGCGCGACGAGCAGCACCCCCGCCGCGTTCAACTCGCCGGTGGTCATCGTGGTGCCGGCGATGGCGGCGCCGACGGCCGTCGACAAGGCGAGCAGCGCGTACGGGCCGTACGCGTAGAACTGCGCCCAGCGCTGCTCGGCCGGTGTCGGCGCCGCTGCCTGCGTCATTCCCGTGCCCTCACTCCCAGGTGAACCAGCGTCGGGCCGCGGCGACCAGGACCACGGCCCAGACGGCGGTCACCGCGAGGTGCGTCCAGTCCGGCCACTGGCCCGCCGCGGCCTGGTCGAGCGCCTGGGCGGCGGCGCCCAGCGGGGTCAGGCCGACGATGTCGCGCACGGTGTCGGGCATGGCCGCCACGGGCAGCCAGACGCCCGAGGTGAACATCGCCGGGAAGAATACCGCCGAGCCGATCGCCTGGGTGATCTTGGTGGTGCGGCTGACCGCCGAGATCGTCGCGCCGAGCGCCAGGGCGGAGAGCGCGGCCAGGACCAGGGCGACCAGATAGCCGCCGAGCTGACGCGGCAGGGCGACGTCGAAGACGAGCCGGCCGACGGCCAGCGCGATCACGGCCGAGGCGACGACGGCGACGCCGTGCAGCGCGATCTGGGCGCCGATCAGCGCGCCCGGCCGCATGGGCGTGGTCGCCATGCGGCGCAGGATGCCGCGCTCGCGGTAGCCGGTGAGCAGCGGCGGCATCGACTGGATCGCGGAGGTGATGGTGGCGAGCAGGATCGCGATGGGCACGTACAGGTCGACCGTGCGCAGCCCCCCGAGGTCGGGGCTCGGCTCGCGGAACACCGGGATGCAGCCGATGACGACGAGCAGCAGCGTCGGGAAGGCGAGGATCCAGAAGAGGGCGGCGGGCTCCCGGGTGAACAGCCGGGCCTCGGCCTTGAGTACGGCGGTGTGGGTGTCGAGGGTGCGGGTGCTCACGTGTCGGTTCCCGTCAGGTCGAGGAAGGCGTCGTCGAGGGTGGCGTCGGAGACGCGCAGGTGGTGGGCGGTGACACCGTGCCGCGCCAGGTGGGAGAGCAGCGCGCTGGTGGTGTCGTCCGTGCCGGTCACGGTGATCCGGCCGTCCCGCGCCTCCTCCACGGAGACCGCCGACTCCAGGGCGCCGAGGGCGCGGACGTCGAGCGGGGCGGAGGGCAGGAAGGAGACGACGGTGCGGGCGGCGGCCCGGCCGATCAGGCCGGCGGGGGTGTCGAGGGCGGTGATCCGGCCGCGGTCGACGACCGCGATGCGGTCGCAGAGGCGCTGGGCCTCCTCCATGAAGTGGCTGACGAGCAGGACGGTGACGCCGCTGTCGCGGACCTCCTCGACGAGCTTCCAGGTGTCGCGGCGGGCCCGCGGGTCGAGTCCGGTGGTCAGCTCGTCCAGGACGACGGCGCGGGGGTTGCCGATCAGGGCGAGGGCGATGAACAGCCGCTGCTTCTGCCCGCCGGACAGCTTGGCGAACCGGATGTCCAGCCGCTCGGTCAGGCCCAGCCGGTCGGCGAGTTCGCGCCAGTCGGCGGGCCGCGGGTAGCAGGCCGCGTACAGCTCGAGAGCCTCCCGGACCGTCAGCTTGTCCTGCAGCAGGCTCTCCTGGAGCTGCGCGCCGAGCAGGAGGGTGACCTGCTCGCGGTCGGCGACGGGGTCGTGTCCGGCCACCCGGACCGTGCCGGAGTCGGGGGTGCGCAGCCCCTCCACGCACTCCACGGTGGTGGTCTTCCCGGCCCCGTTGGGCCCGAGGATCCCGAAGATCTCCCCCTCGGCGACCTCGAACGAGACCCCGTCCACGACCTTCCGGCCGCCGTAGGACTTGTGCAGTTCCCGTACCTCGATCATTGCCATGCCCCACAGACTGCCGAGCGGGAGGGGGCCGCCGCATCGGCCGATCCGCTCGTCGTACGGATCAACCGATCGGCTGATGGCGGGCCGGAAATGGGGATGAGCGGTGTCAGGGGCGAACCCTAGGATCGGCCCTGATGCCCGAGAAACGTGTGCCCGCCCGGAACCGCTCCACCGTCCGTTCGCTCCTGCGCCTCTGGCCGTACCTGCGGCCCGTGCGGCTGCGCTGGGGGGGCGGCGGCCGTGGTGGCCGTCGTCGCCTCGTGCCTGGGGCTGGTGATCCCGCTGGTCCTGAAGTGGATCGTGGACGGTCCCGTGGCCGGGCAGGACCCCGGCGGGGTGTGGCTCGGCGCGCTGTTCCTCCTGCTGCTCGGCATCGCGGAGGCGGGGCTGTTCGGGCTGCGGCGCTGGCTGGTGGCGCGACCGCTGGCCGGCGTCGAGGCGGCGATGCGGGCGGATCTGTACCGGCGGCTGCAGCGGCTGCCGGTCTCCTTCCACGACCGCTGGGCCTCGGGACAGCTGCTGTCCCGGGGGACGGGGGATCTGAGCCTGCTGCGGATGTTCCTGGCCTTCCCGCTGACGTTCCTGTTCGTCAACGCGGTGACGATCCTGGCGGGTTACGTGATCCTCCTGGGCCAGGAGTGGACGCTGGGCCTGGTGCTGCTGACGCCGGTCGCGCCGCTGGTGATGCTGTGCTGGTGGTTCGAGACGCGGTACTCGCTGGTCGCGCGGCGCGCGCAGGACCAGGTCGGCGACGTGACGACGGTGATCGAGGAGAGCGTCCTCGGCATCCGCATCGTCAAGGGCTTCGGCCGGCACCGCAGCCAGGTCCTCGCCTTCCGCGCGCTGACCGGGCGGCTGCGCGGCACGGAACTGGAGAAGGCCCGGCTGCTGGCCTCGATCTGGGCCCTGATCACGGTCCTGCCCGAACTCGCGGTGGGCGCGGCGCTGGTGCTCGGCACGGTGCAGGTCGCGGACGGCGCGCTGTCGGCGGGCACGCTGGTGGCCTTCCTGTCGACGACGCTCGCCCTGCGCTGGCCGGTGGAGTCGATCGGCTTCCTGATCGCCATGAGCCAGGAGGCCGCCACGGCCACGGAACGCTTCTTCGAGGTGATGAACGAGGCGGAGGAGGACGGGACGGGGGTGGGGGCCGCGTCGAGGCGCGGTACCGTGCGGGCCCCCGAGGCCCGTGACGGGGTGCGGTTCGAGAACGTGTCGTTCCGGTATCCCGATGCGCCCGCGGACGCGCGGCCGGTGCTCGACGGGGTCGACCTGCACATCCGGGCCGGGGAGACCCTGGCGCTGGTCGGAGCGACCGGGTCCGGGAAGACCACGCTCACCGCGCTCGTACCGCGGCTGCACGAGGCCACCGGCGGGCGGATCCTGCTGGACGGGGAGGACATCACCGCCATGCCGCGCGAGCGGCTGCGGGCACTGGTGTCGGTGGCCTTCGAGGAGCCCACGCTGTTCTCGGCGACCGTCGGCGCGAACGTGCTGATGGGGGCGCAGGACGGCGACCAGGAGGCGCTGCACCGCGCGCTCGCCGTGGCGCAGGCCCGGGAGTTCGTCGCCGCGCTGCCCGAGGGCGCCGGGACGGAGGTCGGCGAGCAGGGCCTGAGCCTGTCCGGCGGCCAGCGCCAGCGCCTCGCGCTGGCCCGGGCGGTCGTCGGCCGGCCCCGGTTCCTGGTGCTCGACGACCCGCTGTCCGCGCTGGACGTGCACACCGAGGCCCTGGTCGAGGCGGCGCTGCGGGAGGTGCTGCGTGGTACGACCGCGCTGGTCGTCGCGCACCGGCCGTCCACGGTGCTGCTCGCCGACCGGGTCGCGCTGCTGTCCGGCGGCCGGATCGCGGCCGTCGGCACCCACCACGAACTGCTGCGCGAGCACGCCGAGTACGCCTGGCTGATGTCCGGCGACGCACAGGACCGGGGGATCGATCCGCGATGACCACCGCCACCGAGGCCACCGACCCGTTCGCCCGGGACGACCTGCCGACCCCGCCGCGTGCGACGAGCCGGCTGCTCGGCTCGCTGCTCGCCCCGCACCGCACCCGCGTCGTGCTCGCCGCGCTGCTGCTCCTGCTGCAGCAGGCGGCGGTGCAGGCCGGCCCGCTGCTCGTCGCGTACGCGATCGACCGCGCCGTGCCGGCGCTGCGCCGCGGCGACCACGGCCCGCTGATCGCGGTGGCCGCCGGGTACCTGCTCTGCGCGGCCGGCGCGGGCCTGTTCCAGTACGTCTTCATCCGGGTCTCCGCCCGGATCAACCAGGACGTGCTGCGCGAACTGCGGGACCGGATCTTCCGGCACGCGCAGGCGCTCAGCCTGGACTTCCACGAGCGCTACACCTCCGGCCGGCTGATCTCCCGGGCCACCGCCGACGTCGAGTCGCTGCGCGAACTCCTCGCGGAGGGCCTGCAGGAGCTGATCGGCGTCGTCCTCGCCTTCGTGTACATCTCGGCGATGCTGCTCTGGCTGGACCTCGGGATCGGCGCGGTGGCGGTCGCCTCGTTCGGTCCGCTGTACCTGCTGGTCCGGCGCTACCGGCGGCGTGCGGCGGTGGTGTTCGCCGAGCGGTCGACGGCGATCGCCGGGGTGATCGTGAAGTTCGCGGAGACGATGAACGGGATCCGGCCGGTCCGGGCGTTCCGCCGGGAGCGGGCCAACGACGCCGAGTTCGGCCGGCTCAACCACCGTCACGAACGCGCCAACGGCGACGCGCTGCTCGAGATGGCGCAGTACGTGGTCGGCTCCCGGCTCGTCGCGAACACGGCGGTGGCGGGCATGGTGCTGTGGGGCGCGTACCGGGTGGCGGGCGGCACACTCGCGCTGGGCGTCCTCGCGGCGGCGGTGCTGTACGTGCGGCGGCTGTACGACCCGATCGACCGGCTCGGCATGTTCCTCAACTCGTACCAGTCGGCGGCCGCCTCGCTGCAGAAGATCGCCGGGCTGCTCGCGCAGGCCCCGACCGTGCCGGAGCCGGCCGCGCCGCGGGAGCTGCCCGCGCGGGCGGCCGGCCGGCCCGGGCGGGCGGTGGCGTTCGAGGGCGTCGGGTTCGCGTACCGCACCGGGGGCGAGGTGCTGCCGCGCTTCGACCTGACGATCCCGGCCGGGCAGACGGTGGCGGTGGTCGGCTCGACGGGGGCGGGCAAGTCGACGCTGGCGAAGCTGCTGGCCCGGTTCTACGACCCGACGGAGGGGCGGGTGCTGCTCGACGGGGTGGACCTGCGCGATCTGGCCACGCCGGAACTGCGGCGGGGTGTGGTGATGGTGACGCAGGAGGCGTTCCTGTTCTCCGGCACGGTCGCCGAGAACATCGCGATCGGCCGCCCGGACGCGAGCCGCGAGGAGATCGAGCGCGCGGCGAAGGCGATCGGCGCGCACGACTTCATCGCCGGTCTGCCGGACGGCTACGACACGGACGTGCGCAAGCGCGGCGGCCGGATCTCGGCAGGCCAGCGGCAGCTGGTCGCGTTCGCCCGGGCGCTGCTCGCGGATCCCGCGGTGCTGATCCTGGACGAGGCGACCAGCTCCCTGGACGTGCCGGGCGAGCGGGCGGTGCAGCGCGCGATGGACACGGTCCTGGAGGGGCGTACGGCGGTGGTGATCGCGCACCGGCTGTCCACGGTGGAGATCGCGGACCGCGTGCTCGTGATGGAGGGCGGCCGCGTGGTGGAGGACGGCGCGCCGTCCGAACTCGTCGCCGGGGAGGGGCGTTTCGCGGGCCTGCACCGGGCGTGGCGGGACAGTCTCACGGGCTGAGACCGCCCGCCCGGAGCGTGGCGGAATCGCATCGTCGCGTCCGTTGAGCGAACGGCGGCTTACGGGCAGCGAACAGTTTCCGGCCAACTTTGCGACGCACTCATGACAGGTACCCGTCATTCCTGTCACTCTCTCCCCGGCTCTTCGCACCATCGTTCGCGCACCACAGCTCTGTTTGCACCGCCCGGTCGGTCCACCCAACCGCCGGTACCCCCCTCGCAAAAGGAGTTCGCGTGAGATCCACGCCAAGCCGTCGCGCCACCGCGACGGGCGCTCTGATCGCGGCCGCCGCGATGCTGGCCGCCGGTTTCCAGGGTTCCGCCACCGCCGACCCCGGCGGCTGGGCCGCCGCGCCCAAGGCGCAGGCGGCCGGGAAGGCCGACCCCGGCAAGCTGCCCGCCGCCCTCTCCCCCGCCGAGCGCACCGCGCTCATCAAGGCCGCCGACGCCGACAAGGCGGCCACGGCCAAGGCCCTCGGCCTCGGCGCGCAGGAGAAGCTGGTCGTCCGTGACGTCGTCAAGGACCGCGACGGCACCACGCACACGCGCTACGAGCGCACCTTCGCCGGGCTGCCCGTCCTGGGCGGCGACCTGATCGTCGCCCGGTCCGGGGCCGGGGCCACGCAGTCCGTCACCAAGGCCTCGCGCGCCCAGCTGAAGAACGTCGACATGAGCGCCGACGTCGCTCCGGCCGCCGCCGTCAAGCAGGCGCTGACCGCGGCCAAGGGCGAGGGCTCGAAGGCCACCGCCGCCGAGCGCGCCCCGCGCAAGGTCGTCTGGATGGCGTCGGGTTCGCCCGTCCTCGCGTACGAGACCGTCGTCGGCGGCCTCCAGCACGACGGCACGCCCAACGAACTGCACGTCGTCACCGACGCGACCACCGGCGCGAAGCTGCACGAGTGGCAGGCGATCCACACCGGTACCGGCAACACGATGTACAGCGGCCAGGTGACGCTCGGCACCGCGCCCTCGTACACGCTGACCGACACAGGCCGCGGCAACCACAAGACGTACAACCTCAACCGCGGCACGTCCGGCACCGGCACGCTGTTCTCCGGCTCCGACGACATCTGGGGCGACGGCACCCCGCAGAACGCCGAGACGGCCGGTGCGGACGCGCACTACGGCGCGGCGCTCACCTGGGACTACTACAAGAACGTGCACGGCCGCTCCGGCATCCGCGGTGACGGCGTCGGCGCGTACTCCCGGGTCCACTACGGCAACGCGTACGTCAACGCCTTCTGGTCCGACTCGTGCTTCTGCATGACGTACGGCGACGGCTCGAACAACACCAAGCCGCTGACGTCGATCGACGTCGCCGCGCACGAGATGACGCACGGCGTCACCTCCAACACCGCCGGCCTGGTCTACAGCGGTGAGTCCGGCGGCCTGAACGAGGCGACCTCCGACATCTTCGCGGCGGCCGTCGAGTTCCACGCCAACAACGCGCAGGACAAGGGCGACTACCTGGTCGGCGAGAAGATCGACATCCGGGGCAACGGCACGCCGCTGCGGTACATGGACAAGCCGAGCAAGGACGGCTCGTCCAAGGACTACTGGTACTCCGGCATCGGCAACGTCGACGTGCACTACTCGTCGGGCCCGGCGAACCACTGGTACTACATGCTCTCCGAGGGCAGCGGCGCGAAGACGGTCAACGGCGTGAACTACGACTCGCCGACCTCCGACGGCCTGCCCGTCACCGGTATCGGCCGGGACAAGGCGTCGCTGATCTGGTTCAAGGCGCTGACCACGAAGTTCAGCTCCAACACCAACTACGCCGGCGCCCGCACGGGCACCGTCGCGGTGGCCACCGAGCTGTACGGCGCGGGCAGCCCCGAGGTGCTGGCGGTGGAGAACGCCTGGGCCGGAATCAACGTCGGCTCCCGTCCGGGCGGCGGCGAGCCGCAGCCGGGCAAGGTCTTCGAGAACACCGCCGACGTCACCATCCCGGACTCCCCCGGCGCCGCGGTGACCTCGACGGTCAACGTCACCGGCATCACCGGCAACGCGCCGAGCACCCTCAAGGTGGACGTGGACATCGTCCACACCTGGATCGGCGACCTGGTCGTCGACCTGGTGGCCCCGGACGGCTCGGTCTACAACCTGCACAACCGGTCCGGCGGCAGCGCCGACAACATCAAGCAGACGTACACCGTCAACGCCTCCAGCGAGGTCGCGAACGGCGCGTGGAAGCTGCGGGTGCAGGACAAGGCCGCGTACGACACCGGCTACATCAACGGCTTCAAGCTCACGTTCCCGTAAGCCGGGAGCGGCACCGCTGAAGTGACCGGCGGCCCGGAGGGTTCTTCCCTCCGGGCCGCTTCTTCGTGTCCCCGCCTAGGCTGGCCGGATGATCAGGGTGCTGCTCGCGGACGACGAGACCATGATCCGGGCGGGGGTCGCTGCGATCCTCTCCACGGACGAGGACATCGAGGTGGTCGCGGAGGCGGGGGACGGCCACGAGGCGGTCGCCCTCGCGCAGCGGCACCGGCCGGACGTCGCGCTGCTGGACATCCGGATGCCGCGGCTGGACGGGCTCGCCGCGGCGGAGGAGCTGAAGCGCACGCTTCCGCAGACGGCGGTCGTGATGCTGACGACGTTCTCCGAGGACGCGTACATCGCCCGGGCGCTCGGCGGCGGGGCGAGCGGCTTCCTGCTGAAGTCCGGCGACCCGCGGGAACTCCTCACGGGGGTACGGGCGGTGGCCGGCGGTGCGGCGTTCCTCTCGCCGGAGATCGCCCGCCGCGTCATCGACACCCTCGGCGGCGAACGGCTCGCCCGCACGACCCGCGCCCGGGACCGGCTGGCCCCGCTGACGGAGCGGGAGCGGGAGGTCGTGGCGCTGGTCGGCGCAGGACTGTCGAACCAGGAGATCGCGGCCCGGCTCTACGTGGTGGAGGGCACCGTGAAGGCCCATGTCAGCGCGGTCCTCGCCCGGCTCGGCCTGCGCAACCGGGTCCAGCTGGCGGTCCTCGCGTACGAGGCGGGGCTGGTGGCGGACGCGTGAGCGGTGGGCCGACGCGGAGGGCGGTGGCCGGGCCGTGGCGGCGGGGGGCGGCCGACGCCGGGCTGTGGGTGCTGGTGAGCGTTCCGGTGCTGCTGCGGTCCGACCCGAACGACGGCGGGTCGTGGGCGCGGGTCGCGGCCGGGCTCGCGGTACTGGCGCTCTGCACGGCGCTGTACCGGCGCCGGCCGCTCGTGCCGCCGGTCCTCGTCCTGGGCGCGAGCCTCGCGGTCTCGACGGAGCTGTACACCGCGTCGTTCACCCCGGCGCTGATCGCCTTCGGCTATCTCGCCGGCCGGCGGCAGGACGGCAGCCGCACCGCGCTCTGGCTGCTCGGCGCCGCCGCGACGGCGGGGCTTGCGCTCACCCTCGCCACGGGCGCCTCGCTCGGGCAGTGGTTCACGCAACTGCTTGTCCTGGCCCTCGCGGTGGTCGCGCCGTGGCTGATCGGCCGGTACGTCCGGACGTACGACCGGCTGGTCCGCAACGGCTGGGAGCTGGCCCACCGCATGGAGCGCGAGCAGGCCGCGGTCGCGGACCGCGAGCGGCTGCGCGAACGCTCCCGCATCGCGGGCGACATGCACGACTCCCTCGGCCACGACCTGTCCCTGATCGCGCTGCGCGCGGCGGCGCTGGAGGTCGACCCGACGCTGGGCGCCGCCCAGCAGCGGGCCGCGGGCGAGCTGCGCCGGGCGGCGGCGGACGCGACGGCACGGCTGCGGGACGTGATCGGCGTACTGCGTGCGGACGAACCGGGGGCCGAGGCCCCGACGACCCCGCCGGACGAGCCGGTCGAGGACCTGGTCGCCCGCGCGGCCGCGTCGGGCGTCCCCGTCACCCTGGCCGTCGAGCGGCAGGGCCTTCCCGGCCTGCCGCCCATGTCCGCCCGCGCCGTGCACCGCGTGGTCCAGGAGTCCCTGACCAACGCCACCAAGCACGCGCCGGGGGCGGGCGTGGAGGTGACGGTGGGGCCCGGACCGGACGACGGCGGGACGGTCGAGGTGGTCGTGGTCACGGGACCCCGGACCGCCGGCCCCCTGGGCGTCCCGTCCGGCGGGTCCGGGCTCGTGGGCCTGGACGAGCGGGTCCGGCTCGCGGGCGGGCGGCTAGAGCACGAGGCCCTGCCCGGCGGCGGGTTCCGGGTCCGGGCGCTGGTGCCCGTGACCGCCGCCCCGCCCGCGCCGGTCGCCGCCGCGCCGACGTCCGCGCAGGAACTGGACCGGGCCCGCCGCGAGGTGCGGCGGGGCCTGGCCAGGGTGGTTTGGGTGCCGCTGGCGCTGCTGACGGGGCTTGCGGTGCTGATGGCCGGGGTGGGCCTGTACACCCAGTACCAGTCGTACCTGCCGCGCGACCGGTACGAGGCCGTCCACGTCGGCCAGACGCGGGACCGGGTCGAGACCCTGCTGCCGGAGACGCCCCTCGACGGCCCCCCGCACGGCGCGCCGCCCGAGCCCACCGCCTCGGACAGCTGCCGGTACTACCGCACGACGCTCCTGGCCGCGGTCCCGGTCTACCGCCTCTGTTTCACCGCCGACCGCCTGACCGACCTGGCGGTCATCACCTGACCTCAGGGCACTGGGCGGACGGCGGCACACGACCCTCACGCCAGGCCGCACCCAGGGGGACGGCGGCCCACGGCCCGACGCACCGGCCGCTCGCCTCCTCCGGCGCCGCCCGGCACCCCACCGCCGTCCCCTGCCCCCTCACCGCATCAACACCCCCGCCCCCTCGCCCTTCGCCTCCGACGGGAGGGCCGTGAGGCCCAGGTCGGTGGGGGTGGGGAGGAGGGGGTGGGAGGGGAGGGCGCGGACCGTGCAGCCGAAGGGGCCGGTGCGGTCCAGGACCAGGGGGCCCTCGTAGAGGCGGCGGCCCTCCAGGTCCGGGGTGCCGGTCGGTTTCAGGACGCTGACGCGGGCGCCGGTCAGGGTGTCGTCCGGGTCCACCCGGCCCGCCACCGCCTGGACCTCGACGTCGTCGGGGCGGAGGGTGCCGAGGGCGACCCGTACGCGGACCAGCAGCGTCGCGCCGAGCTCCGCCTCGCCGAGGTCCTCGCCGAACTCGACGTGGTCCACCGTGACCTGCGGCCACGCGGCCCGCACCTCCGCCTTCCACGCGGCCAGCTCCCGCGCCGCCCCGGGTACGAGCGCGCGGGCCGCCTCCGCCGCCGGGGCGTACAGCCGCTCCACGTACTCGCGGACCATGCGGTCCGCCAGCACCTTCGGGCCGAGGTCGGTCAGCGTGCGGCGGACCATCTCCGTCCAGCGCGACGGGACGCCGTCCGCACCGCGGTCGTAGAACCTCGGCGCGACCCGCTTCTCCACGAGCTCGTACAGCGCGTGCGCCTCCAGGTCGTCCCGCCGCTCCTCGTCCAGCGCGGCCGCGCCGTCCGCGGTGGGGATGGCCCAGCCGAAGTCCGGCTCGAACCACTCGTCCCACCAGCCGTCCAGGACCGAGAGGTTGAGCCCGCCGTTGAGCGCGGCCTTCATGCCACTGGTCCCGCACGCCTCCAGCGGCCGCAGCGGGTTGTTGAGCCAGACGTCGCAGCCGGGGTACAGCCGCCGCGCCATGCCCATGCCGTAGTCCGGGAGGAACACGATCCGGTGCCGCACCTTCGGGTCGTCGGCGAACCGCACCAGCTCCTGGACGAGCCGCTTGCCGCCGTCGTCCGCCGGGTGCGCCTTGCCCGCGACGACGATCTGCACCGGACGCTCCGGGTCCAGCAGCAGACTCGTCAGGCGGGGCTTGTCGCGGAGCATCAGCGTCAGGCGCTTGTACGACGGGACCCGGCGCGCGAAGCCGATCGTGAGGACGTCGGGGTCGAGCACCGAGTCGATCCAGCCGAGTTCGGCCGAGCCCGCGCCCCGCTGCCGCCAGGAGGCGCGGAGCCGTTCCCGCACGTCCCCCACCAGCTGCTCGCGCAGGGTCCGCCGCAGGTCCCACAGTTCGCGGTCGGGCACGTCGGTGGCCCGGCCGCAGAGCGCGGCCAGTTCGGGCGCGACCCAGGTCGGCGCGTGGACGCCGTTGGTGATCGAGGTGATCGGCGCCTCCTGGGCGTCGAATCCCGGCCACAGTCCGGAGAACATCTCCCGGCTGACCGCCCCGTGCAGCGTGGACACGCCGTTGGCGCGCTGCGCGAGCCGCAGCCCCATGACCGCCATGTTGAACACGCCCTGGTCACCGCCGGGATACGTCTCCCGGCCGAGCGCGAGCACCCGCGTCACGTCGACGCCGGGCAGCTCGCCGTCCTCGCCGAAGTGCCGGGCGACCAGCTCCCGGTCGAAGCGGTCGATGCCCGCCGGTACCGGGGTGTGGGTGGTGAACACCGTCCCGGCCCGGACCGATTCGAGCGATCCGTCGAAGTCGAGCCCGGAGCCCATGAGTTCGCGGATCCGCTCCAGGCCGAGGAAGCCGGCGTGGCCCTCGTTGGTGTGGAACACCTCCGGTTCCGGGCCGTCGGTGAGCCGCGCGTACGCCCGCACCGCGCGCACGCCGCCGATGCCGAGCAGCATCTCCTGGAGCAGCCGGTGCTCGCTGCCGCCGCCGTACAGCCGGTCGGTGACGTCGCGTTCGGCGGGCCCGTTCTCCTCGACGTCGGAGTCGAGCATCAGCAGCGGCACCCTGCCCACCTGCGCGACCCAGATGTGGGCGTGCAGCCGGCGTCCGCCGGGCAGCGCGAGGGTGACCCGGGCGGGGCTGCCGTCGTGCTCGCGGAGCAGGGTGACCGGCAGTTCGCCGGGGTCGAGGACCGGGTAGTGCTCCTGCTGCCAGCCGTCCCGGGAGAGCGACTGGCGGAAGTAGCCGTGCCGGTAGAGCAGGCCGACGCCGGTCAGCGGGACGCCGAGGTCGCTGGCGGCCTTGAGGTGGTCCCCGGCGAGGATGCCGAGGCCGCCGGAGTACTGGGGCAGGGCGGCGGTGACGCCGAACTCGGGCGAGAAGTACGCGACGGCGG
Organism: Streptomyces solicamelliae; assembly: GCF_045348655.1. Lineage (NCBI taxonomy): Bacteria > Bacillati > Actinomycetota > Actinomycetes > Kitasatosporales > Streptomycetaceae > Streptomyces > Streptomyces solicamelliae. The sequence continues at coordinate 4,989,695 of NZ_CP160404.1, read as the reverse complement.
CCGGCAGCCGCTCGCTGTGCTGGGCCTGGTACCAGCGGGGTTCGCGCAGGTAGCGGTCGAGGTCGTCGGCGGCCGCCGCGAGCGCGGCGAGGAAGTCCTCGTCGGCGGCGAGTTCGGTGAGCCGCGCGGCGGTGACCGAGCCCAGCAGCCGCACGGGGTCGCTCTCGGCCGCCTTCCATCCGTCGGGGTCGACGGAGCGGAACAGTTCGCGGGTGGGCTCGTGCCAGGACCAGCGCAGATTGCGCGCGAGGTCGCTGAGGGGTCGAAGGGTGTCGGGGAGGACGGGACGCACGGTGAATCGACGGATTGCCTTCACGCGTTCCACCTTCGCAGGGGAGGTACGTTTTGGAGTGGACGCACCACGCTGTGCGACCGGTGTTCCGCACCCGAAGGTAGGACACGGGGCGGGCACGGACCACGGCGCACCGGGGTCGCGTACACCCGCGCCGCGAGCCTCCGGTTCACCACCCGCACCACCACGGCCCGTTTCTTGTCCGGGAGATGCTGTTGTCGCGGGGGCGACGCCCGAGTAGTTAACAAAGCGTCCGGATTGCCCTCCCGAATCGGGTGGGAAGGCTCCCCGGTGCCCTACCAGACGCCACCCGATCCCAGCCACTGATGTCAGCCATCCGAGTGAACGCGGACAGGAGCGGCCATGCCCGCAACCCCTCTGCCGTCGACGGAGCTACAAAGAGCGCACCACCACCCGCACCCCCGTGAGCAACCCCCAGGTGATGATGCCGTGAACCCGCTGATTGGTCGCATTCCCGTCCTCGACGTCCGCCCGCTGGTCGACTGCGGACGCCGCCCCGCGAAAGCGGTGGTCGGGGAGACCCTCGAAGTGACCGCCACCGTCTTCCGCGAGGGCCACGACGCCGTCGCCGCGAACGTGGTGCTCACCGACCCCTCCGGGCGGCCCGGCCCGTGGACCCCGATGCGCGAACTCGCGCCGGGCACCGACCGCTGGGGCGCCGACGTGACCCCGGACGCCGAGGGCCGCTGGACGTACACCGTGGAGGCCTGGAGCGATCCGGTCGCCACCTGGCGGCACACCGCCCGGATCAAGATCCCGGCCGGTCTCGACACCGAACTCGTCCTCGCCGAGGGCGCCGAGCTGCACGAGCGCGCCGCGAAGGGCGTGCCGAAGAAGGGCGGCGCCCGCGAGGCGGTCCTGGCCGCGGCGGACGCGCTGCGCGACGAGGGCCGCCCCGCCGCGGCGCGGCTCGCGGCCGCGCTCGCCCCGCAGGTGACCGGTGCCCTCGCCACCCACCCGCTGCGCGAACTGGTCAGCTCCTCCGCGCCGTTGACCCTGCTCGTCGAGCGGGAGCGGGCGTTGTACGGCTCCTGGTACGAGTTCTTCCCGCGCTCCGAGGGGGCCCGCCGGGTTCGCGGCAAGCTGGTCTCGGGCACGTTCCGGACGGCGGCCGAACGGCTGCCGGCGATCGCGGCGATGGGCTTCGACGTGGTCTATCTGCCGCCGATCCACCCCATCGGTGTGACGCACCGCAAGGGCCCCAACAACACGCTCTCCGCGGGCCCCCGGGACGTCGGCGTGCCGTGGGCGATCGGTTCGCACGAGGGCGGCCACGACGCGGTCCACCCGGACCTCGGCACCCTGAAGGACTTCGACGCGTTCGTGGCGCGCGCCCGCGAGCTGCGCCTGGAGATCGCGCTGGACTTCGCGCTGCAGTGCTCCCCCGACCACCCGTGGGTGGACAAGCACCCGGACTGGTTCCACCGCCGCCCCGACGGCTCGATCGCGTACGCGGAGAACCCGCCGAAGAAGTACCAGGACATCTACCCCGTGGCCTTCGACAAGGACATGGACGGCATCGTCGAGGAGACGGTGCGGGTGCTGCGGCACTGGATGGACCACGGGGTGCGGATCTTCCGGGTGGACAACCCGCACACCAAGCCCGTGGTGTTCTGGGAGCGGGTGATCGCCGAGATCAACGGCGCCGACCCGGACGTGATCTTCCTGGCGGAGGCGTTCACCCGGCCGGCGATGATGAAGACCCTCGGCGCGATCGGCTTCCAGCAGTCGTACACGTACTTCACCTGGCGCAACACCAAGCAGGAGCTGACCGAGTACCTCACCGAGCTGTCCGGGGAGTCGGCCGACGTGATGCGGCCGAACCTGTTCGTGAACACCCCGGACATCCTGCACGCGTACCTCCAGAACGGCGGCCGCCCGGCCTTCGAGGTGCGGGCGGTGCTCGCGGCGACGCTGTCGCCGACCTGGGGCGTGTACGCGGGCTACGAGCTGTGCGAGAACGCCCCGCTGCGGGACGGCAGCGAGGAGTACCTGGACTCGGAGAAGTACGAACTGCGGCCCCGCGACTGGGAGTCGGCGGAGCGCTCGGGCGCCACGATCGCCCCGCTGATCACCACGCTCAACCGGATCCGGCGGCGCAACCCGGCGCTGCACCGGCTGCGCGGGCTGACCTTCCACGACACCGACAACGACGCGGTGCTCGCGTACAGCCGCCGGGCCGGTTCGAACACGGTTCTGGTGGTCGCAAATCTCGACCCCCACCACACCCAGGAGGCCACGGTCTCGTTGAACATGCCGGAACTCGGCCTGGACTGGCACGAGACCGTTCCGGTGCGCGACGAGCTCACCGGCGACACCTATCACTGGGGCAGGGCCGACTACGTGCGCCTAGAGCCGGGCGTCACGCCCGCGCACGTGCTCACCCTGCGACCGTCCCCGCAGACCGGAGGGTCACCCACATCATGATGATCAACGAACCCGTCCCCGACACCTTCGAGGACACCCCCGCCAAGGACCGTGACCCGGACTGGTTCAAGCGGGCGGTGTTCTACGAGGTGCTGGTCAGGTCCTTTCAGGACAGCAACGGCGACGGCGTCGGCGACCTCAAGGGCATCACCAACAAGCTGGACTATCTGCAGTGGCTGGGCGTCGACTGCCTGTGGCTGCCGCCGTTCTTCAAGTCCCCCCTGAGGGACGGCGGGTACGACGTCGCGGACTACACGTCCGTGCTCCCGGAGTTCGGCGATCTCGCCGACTTCGTGGAGTTCGTCGACGCGGCGCACCAGCGCGGGATGCGCGTGATCATCGACTTCGTCATGAACCACACCAGCGACCAGCACCCGTGGTTCCAGGAGTCGCGCAACGATCCCGACGGGCCGTACGGCGACTACTACGTCTGGGCCGACGACGACAAGCAGTTCCAGGACGCCCGGATCATCTTCGTCGACACCGAGTCGTCCAACTGGACCTTCGACCCGGTCCGCAAGCAGTACTACTGGCACCGCTTCTTCTCGCACCAGCCGGACCTCAACTACGAGAACCCGGCGGTGCAGGAGGAGATCATCTCGGCGCTGCGGTTCTGGCTGGACCTGGGCATCGACGGTTTCCGGCTCGACGCGGTGCCGTACCTGTACCAGCAGGAGGGCACCAACTGCGAGAACCTGCCGGCCACCCACGCCTTCCTCAAGCGGGTCCGCAAGGAGATCGACGCGCACTACCCCGACACGGTGCTGCTCGCCGAGGCCAACCAGTGGCCGGAGGACGTGGTCGACTACTTCGGCGACTTCCCCTCCGGCGGCGACGAGTGCCACATGGCGTTCCACTTCCCCGTGATGCCGCGGATCTTCATGGCCGTACGGCGCGAATCACGCCACCCGGTCTCCGAGATCCTGGCCAAGACCCCGGAGATCCCGGCGGGCTGCCAGTGGGGCATCTTCCTGCGGAACCACGACGAGCTGACCCTCGAGATGGTCACCGACGAGGAACGCGACTACATGTACGCGGAGTACGCCAAGGACCCCCGGATGCGGGCCAACATCGGCATCCGCCGCCGGCTCGCCCCGCTGCTCGACAACGACCGCAAGCAGATGGAGCTGTTCACCGCGCTGCTGTTCGCGCTGCCGGGTTCGCCGGTGCTGTACTACGGCGACGAGATCGGCATGGGCGACAACATCTGGCTCGGCGACCGGGACGGGGTGCGCACCCCGATGCAGTGGACCCCGGACCGCAACGCGGGCTTCTCGTCCTGCGATCCGGGCCGGCTGTACCTGCCGACCATCATGGATCCGGTGTACGGCTACCAGGTCACCAACGTCGAGGCGTCGATGGCCTCGCCGTCGTCGCTGCTGCACTGGACCCGGCGGATGATCGAGATCCGCAAGCAGAACCCGGCGTTCGGCCTGGGCTCCTACACGGAACTGCCCTCGTCGAACCCGGCGGTGCTCGCGTTCCTGCGGGAGTACGGCGACGACCTGGTGATGTGCGTGAACAACTTCTCGCGGTTCGCGCAGCCGACGGAGCTGGACCTGCGCAGGTTCAACGGCCTGCGCCCAGTGGAGCTGATCGGCGGGGTCACCTTCCCCGCGATCGGCGAGTGGCCGTACCTGCTGACCCTGACGGGCCACGGCTTCTACTGGTTCCGGCTGCGCAAGGACGGCACGCTGCGCGCCGGGGCGGGGGTACCGGCCCCGGCCGTCTCGACCAAGCGCAACCAGCAGAGCTGAACCAGCCGTAACTGACGTCGGGTCAAAGACAGCCCCGGGCGGGCGGTTTCCGCCGCGCCGCCCTGGGCAGTCTGACCCCCATACACCGAATCGGGTCCATACGGGCCTTCTTGTCGGGCCCATACGGATCTTCCCCATCCGACACGTCCCGCACAGCCGGACAGCCGTAGCCGCAATCCGGGACACTCTGCGCGTTCACACACGAGCTGCGCCCGGGGAAAGGACGCGACGTACATGCCGGAGACCGCCTCCACCACCCGGGCCCCGGCCGCCCTTCTCCCGTCCCTCGCACCTCTGCTCCACGAATGGCTGCCCCGGCAGCGCTGGTTCGCGGGCAAGGGGCGCGCGGTGAACGGATTCGCCCTGGACACGGCGACGGAACTGCTGCCGCTGGACGGACCGGGGCCGGGGCTGCTGCATCTGCTGATCCGCGTCGAACAGCCCGGCCTGCCGGCCGGAACGCCCGCGGACTGCTACCAGTTACTGCTCGGCGTGCGCACCACCGTGCCGCCGCGGCTCGCGCCCACGCTGATCGGCCGGGCCCGCCAGGGCCCGCTGGCCGGCCGCGCGGTGTACGAGGGGCTGCGCGATCCGCGGCTCGCCGGGCTGCTCTACGAACGGCTGCGCACCCCCGGCACCCTGGGGCCGCTGCGGTTCGCCAGGACCGCGCCGCTGCCGCCGGCGCTCGCGCCGCGGATGCTGGACGCGGAGCAGTCCAACTCCTCGCTGGTGTTCGGCGACTCCTACATCCTGAAGATCTTCCGGCGGGTCAGCCCGGGGGCCAATCCGGACCTGGAGCTGCCGCTGGCGCTGGCCGGCGCGGGCTGCGCGCGGGTCCCGGCGCCCGTGGCCTGGTTCGAGTCGGGCTCGGCGACGCTCGGCGTGCTCCAGCCCTTCCTGCGCGACTCCCGGGACGGCTGGCGGCTCGCCCTGGACGCGCTGGCCGCCGGCCGGGAGTTCACCGAGGAGGCGCAGGCCCTGGGCCGCGCCACCGCCGAGGTGCACACGGCGCTTGCGGCCACGCTGCCGACCGAGCCGCTGCACCGCACGCAGACGTCGCAGCTCGCCGAGGCGATGGCGGCCCGGCTCGACGCGGCGGTGCAGGCCGTTCCGGCGCTGCTGCCGTACAAGAAGGGCCTGCGGGAGGTCTTCGCCGAGTACGGACGGCACATTCCCGCCCGGTCGGACGGCGCGACCCGGCTCGCCCAGCGGGTGCACGGCGATCTGCACCTCGGGCAGACGCTGCGCACCGCCGACGGCGCCTGGTCGGTCATCGACTTCGAGGGCGAGCCCGCGAAGCCCCTGGCGGAGCGCCGCCGCCCGCAGCCCCCGGTCCGCGACGTCGCCGGGATGCTCCGTTCCTTCGACTACGCCGCCCGCACCCACCGTCCCTGGAACGACGGCTGGGCGGCCCGCTGCCGCGCCGCGTACTGCGCCGGTTACGCCGAGGCGTCCGGTCTCGACCCGCGCGAGGACCCGGCACTGCTGCGCGCGTACGAGACCGACAAGGCGGTGTACGAGGTCGTGTACGAGGCCCGGCACCGCCCCGACTGGCTGCCGGTGCCGATGGCGGCGATCCACCGTTTGGCGGCGGGTTCGTGACGCCGTCGCCCGCGCCCGCGTTCTCCGTTCCGCTCACCCCGATCCGTTCCCAGGAGGCCACGAAGTGACCGCCCGACCGCCCACGCGCAAGACGGCCCGGAAGACGGCCGAAGAGGAGATCCCGACCGTGAGGAAGGCGGCCGCGAGCGAGGGCGCGAAGAAGCCGCCCGCGCCCAGGACGGCCAAGGCCGACACCGGCCGCGGGCTGCGGCGGGCCCCCGCGCTCGACGCGGGCGAGCGCGGGCGGCTGCTGGTCGGGGAGCACCACGACCCGCACGCGCTGCTCGGGGCGCGCCCGGTGCGCGGCGGGGTGCTGTTCCGGGTGCTGCGGCCGTTCGCGCGGCAGGTGACGCTGGTGACCAAGGGTCGCCGGATCGAGCTGTACGACGAGGGCGACGGCCTGTTCGCGGGCGTGCTGCCGCTGCTGCGGAAGGTGCCCGCGTACGAGCTCCGGGTCCGCTACGACGGCGAGGAGGTCGCGTTCGACGACCCGTACCGCTTCCTGCCGGCGCTCGGCGAGTTCGATCTGCATCTGATCGGCGAGGGCCGGCACGAGCAGCTGTGGACGGCGCTCGGCGCGCGCACGATGACGCACGAGGGGGTGACCGGCACCCGGTTCACGGTCTGGGCTCCGAACGCCCGGGGCGTGCGGCTCGCCACCGACTTCACCTACTGGGACGGCACCGGGTTCCCGATGCGCTCGCTGGGCTCGACCGGCGTGTGGGAGCTGTTCGTGCCCGGCGTCGGCGAGGGCACGCTGTACAAGTTCGACATCACCCGCCCCGACGGCAGCCACACCCTGCGCGCCGACCCGATGGCCCGGCGCACCGAGTGCCCGCCGAACACGGCCTCCGTGGTGACCGACTCGCACCATGTGTGGAGCGACGAGGCGTGGATGGCCCGGCGCGGGGCGCGCCCGCACCACGAGGCCCCGCTGTCCGTGTACGAGATCCATCTGGCCTCCTGGCGGCCCGGGTTGACCTACCGTCAGCTGGCGGAGGAACTGCCCGCCTACGTGGCCGACCTCGGCTTCACGCACGTCGAGTTCATGCCCGTCTCCGAGCACCCCTTCGGCGGCTCCTGGGGCTACCAGGTCACCGGCTTCTACGCGCCGACCGCGCGCATGGGCACCCCCGACGACTTCAAGTACCTGGTCGACGCGCTGCACCGGGCCGGGATCGGTGTCCTCATGGACTGGGTGCCGGCGCACTTCCCGCGCGACGACTGGGCGCTGGCCGAGTTCGACGGCCGCCCGCTGTACGAGCACGAGGACCCGCGCCGTTCGGCCCATCCGGACTGGGGCACCCTGGAGTTCGACTACGGCCGGACCGAGGTGCGGAACTTCCTCGTCGCCAACGCGGTGTACTGGTGCGAGGAGTTCCACATCGACGGACTGCGCGTGGACGCGGTCGCCTCGATGCTGTACCTCGACTACTCCCGCGAGTACGGCGAGTGGGTGCCCAACGAGCACGGCGGCCGGGAGAACCCGGACGCGGTGCGGTTCCTGCAGGAGATGAACGCCACCGTCTACCGCCGTTGCCCCGGCATCGTCACCTTCGCCGAGGAGTCCACCGCCTGGGACGGCGTGACCCGGGCGACCGACCACGTCGGGCCGGGCGGATTCGGCGGGCTCGGCTTCGGCATGAAGTGGAACATGGGCTGGATGCACGACTCCCTCGGCTACATGTCCAAGGAGCCGGTGCACCGCAAGTACCACCACAACGAGATGACGTTCTCGATGGTGTACGCGTACAGCGAGAACTACATCCTGCCGATCTCGCACGACGAGGTCGTGCACGGCAAGCAGGCCCTGGTGTCGAAGATGCCCGGCGACTGGTGGCAGCAGCGCGCCAACCACCGCGCCTACCTGGGCTTCATGTGGGCCCACCCTGGCAAGCAACTCCTCTACATGGGACAGGAGTTCGCACAGGGCTCGGAGTGGTCGGCGGAGACCGGCCCGGACTGGTGGCTGCTCGACCCGGCGTACGGGGCGGAGCCCGATCACCGGGGCGTGCGGGACCTGGTCCGCGACCTGAACACGGTGTACGCGGCGACGCCGGCGCTGTGGGAGCGGGACACCGTCCCGGAGGGCTTCTCCTGGGTGGCGGGCGACGCGGCCGAGGACAACGTCCTCGCGTTCCTGCGGTACGACGCGGAGGGCTCGCCGCTGCTCGCGGTCTGCAACTTCTCGCCGGTCGTCCGGCACGACTACCGGCTCGGGGTCCCGGACCAGGTCGCGGCCTGGGCGGAGGTCCTGAACACGGACGCGGCGCGGTACGGCGGCGGGGACGTGGTGGGCACGGACCCGGTGAAGACCGAGTCCGTGCCGTGGCACGGCCGCCCGGCGAGCGTCCGGATGACGCTGCCGCCGCTGGCGACGGTGTGGCTGAGGCCCGCGTAGGGCTCCGGGCCAGGCCTCCGGCCCGGAGTACGGCTCAGGCCCGCCTGATGACGCCGAGCCGCTGAGTGGCCCGGGTCAGCGCCACGTACAGGTCGTTGATCCCGTGCGTGGCGCCGGCCCGGATCGCGTCCGGGTCGACGACGAGGACCGTGTCGAACTCCAGGCCCTTGGCCTGGAGGGGGTCGAGCAGCACGACCGGGCACGTCAGGTCGGGCGCCGGCCCGTGGGCGGCGTCCGGGAGCGCGGCGATCAGCTCCGGGTGCAGGGCGAGCGGCGCGATCACGGCGAGCCGGCCCTCGGCGGGCAGCTCGGCGGCCACCGCGTCGGCGGCCTCCTTCACCGGGTCCTCCACCGTCCGGTCCCACGGCTCCACCCCGGTCGAGCGCACCGAGTGCGGCGGCTCGAACCCCGGGTCGGCGGCGCGCCGCACCTCCGCGGCGACGGCCATGATCTCCGCCGGGGTGCGGTAGTTGACGCCCAGCCGGACGTGCTCCCAGCGGTCCTCGACGTACGGGCCGAGGATGTCCTGCCAGGACCCGACGCCCGCCGGATCGCCGGTCTGGGCGGGGTCGCCGACGAGGGTCATCGAGCGGGTGGGGCTGCGGCGCATCAGCAGCCGCCACATCATCGCGGACAGCTCCTGTGCCTCGTCGACGATGATGTGCCCGAACGCCCAGGTGCGGTCGGCGGCGGCACGTTCGGCGGCGCTGCGGTGGTCGGCCTCCTCGTGGCGCTCCGCGAAGCGTTCGGCGTCGATGATGTCGTGGGCGGAGAGCACCTCGGAGGCGTCCTTGTCGAGCTCCTCCTTGTCCTCGAACTCGTAGGTCCGGGAGGCGTACGAGACGTCGAGGACGCCCTGCGCGTACTGGATCGCCCGCAGCCGCTCCGCCTGCTCGGCGCGGCGGGCTGCGGAGTCGTCCTCGCCGAGCAGCTCGGCGGCCTCGTCGAGGAGCGGGACGTCGGCGGGGGTCCAGGGGGCGCCGGGCGGCCGCCGGATCGCGTCGAGGTCGGCCTCGTCGTCGAGATGGACCGGCTCGGCGAGGTACGCGTCCAGGAAGCCCTGCGGGGTGAGCGGCGGCCAGAGGGTGTCGATGGCCGTGTGCACGTCGGGGTTGGCGGCGATGCCCTTGGCGAGCAGGGCGAGGTCGTCGGGGCCGAGGAAGTTGGGGCCGCCGTAGGGGTCGGCGCCGATCCGGTCGGCGAGCTGCTCGGCGAGCGCGTCGAGGATCCGGAACACGAAGTACGGGCGGGCGAGGTTGTGCGGCAGCAGCGTCTCGCGGGCCTTGTGACGGGCCTCCAGGGCCATGTCCCAGTCGATGACCAGGTCACCGTCCTCGTGCGGCACGATCAGCGGCTCACCGCGCTCGGGGACCTGCTGGCGGTCACGCAGCGCGAGGGCCAGGGCGTCGGCCATGGCGGCGGAGCCCTTCACGGCGGCGGCGCGGGGGGTGTCCGTACCGGTGGCCCGGACGCCGGGGAACAGCTCGCCGGGGGTGGCGAGGAGCACGCCGGTCTCACCGAGGGAGGGGAGCACGTTGCCGATGTAGCCGAGGAAGGCGGGGTTGGGGCCGACGATGAGCACGGCGCGCTTGGCGAGCTGCTCGCGGTGGGCGTAGAGCAGGTACGCGGCGCGGTGCAGGGCGACGGCGGTCTTGCCGGTGCCGGGGCCGCCCTCGACGACGAGGACGCCGCGGTGCGGGGAGCGGATGATGTGGTCCTGCTCGGCCTGGATCGTCTGCACGATGTCGTGCATCCGGCCGGTGCGGGCGGCGTCGAGCGCGGCGAGCAGCACCTCGTCGGCGTCGCGGCTCTCGTGACCGGTGCGGGTGCGGTCGGCGAGGTCCAGCACCTCGTCGTGCAGGGAGACAACCTCGCGGCCCTGGGTGGTGAGGTGCCGGCGGCGGCTGAGGCCCATCGGCTCGTAGCCGGTGGCCAGGTAGAACGGCCGCGCCACGTCGGCGCGCCAGTCGACGACGAGCGGGGTGCGCTGCGGGTCGTCGGCGCGCAGGCCGAGGCGGCCGATGTGGTGGTCGCGGCCGTCGCGGAAGACGAGCCGGCCGAAACAGAGCCCGGTCTCCCCGGCGTTGTACGCGGCCAGCAGCCCGGACTGCTCGGCGACCAGCACGTCCCGCTCCCGGCGCGCCTGCATGGTGCCGCCGGGCGCCGACCTGAGGGCGTCGGAGACGGCGCGTTCGGCCCGGTCACGCAGGTCGTCGAGGCGTGCGTAGAGACCGGTGATGAATTGCTGCTCGTTCCGGAATTCCTCGGTTGACAATTCGACTCCCGCCGCGATACAGTGCGTTTATTGAATGGCGCTTGCGCTTTCTGCTGCACAAGCATCAAGCCGGTCAATATACCCGCCGAATTACCTCGACTGTCAATTCTAGGTCGGGGTATTTTTGTGCGCCATGGGGAGACATTCAGCAGCGCGCGAGCTGCTCCGGTCCTGCGGCGCGGAGACGATCGACCACCCGGGCGGCACGCTCCTGGCCCACCTCGAACGCGTCGAGTCCCGTTTGGCGTCCTGGGACGCCCGCGAAGACCTCCGCCTCGCCGGCCTCTGCCACGCCTTCTACGGCACGGACGGCTTCGCGGAGTCCCTGCTCCCGCAGGAGCGCCGCTCGGTCCTGCGGGAGGCGATCGGCGCGGAGGCGGAGGAGCTGGTCCACTTCTACGCGAGCTGCGACCGGGAGTTCTCGTACGACGGTCTCGCGGACCCGGCCGGCCTCTTCCGCGACCGCTTCACGGGCGAGGAGTACGCGCCGACGGCCCGGCAGCGCGAGGATTTCGCCGAACTGACGGCGGCGAACGAGCTGGACCTGGCGGCGGTCAACGCGGAATTCCACGCGCAGTGGGGCGGCCCTCTGATGCGTCTCTTCACCCGCTGGCGGACCCACCTGACCGAGCCGGCGTTCAAGGCGGCGCGGGACCTGCTGACCCTGGACGGCCCGGAACGCAGGGCGTTCCTGCGCGGCCTGGAGCGCGGCGAGGTCCGGACCGGCGTCGTCTCGTCCATCGAGAACTTCGGCGTCTTCGTCGACCTCGGCGGCGTCGACGGCATGATCAACGTCGCGGAGCTGTCCTGGTACCACATCGACGCCCTGACGGACGTGGTGCGGGTCGGCGAGGAACTCCGGGTCGAGGTCCTCGACATCGACCTGGACCGCGAGCGCATCGCCCTCTCCCGCAAGGCCCTGCTGCCCGACCCGTACCTCGAACTCGCCCGCACGATCGAGGGCCGCGTGGTGACCGGGCCGGTCACCAAGGTCGTCCCCTTCGGCGTCTTCGTACGCGTCGCCGACGCCGGCATCGCGGGGCTCCTGCACCACGACCACCTCGACGGCCGCCGGCCCTCCGAAGGGGAGGAACTGCGGGTCGAGGTGGTCGAGGTGGACCTCGTGCGACGGCGGATCTCGCTGGGGCCGGCCTAGGTCCGGGTCAGTCCCACTGGACGTCCGCGAGGGACTCGACGGGCTGCGGCTTGCCGATGAGAGCGAGGGCGGAGAAGAAGCCGATCTGGCCGATCGCGACCGTCAGGGTCGCCAGGGCCTTCTCGTCGTAGTGCTTCGCCGCCTCCGCGTAGATCTCGTCCGTGACCCGCTCCCGCCCGTGCGGCGCCGGCTGGAAGGTCGCCTCGACCAGGGCCAGCGCCGCGCGCTCCGCGTCGGTGTAGTACGGGGCGTCCTGCCAGGAGGCGACCGCGGTGATGCGCGCCTCCGACTCGCCGGCCTTCCGCAGGAACGCCGTGTTGAGCATCGTCAGGTACGTGTTGTGGACGATCTGGCCGGCGCGCAGATGGATCAGGTTGATCGTGGTGCGCGGCACGGACTGGTTGCCCGTGGCCCGGAAGAGTGCCGCGCTGACGTCTTTCAGCTCGGGGATGTACCGGCCGGGGTCGGACATCCGGGAGATCGAGGGCGTGGTGGTCATGACGGGCTCCTTCGTTGCGTCCTGTTCGGCGTCTTCACTGCACCGACGGATGCGGGGAGCCGGATGTGACCGGTTCGCCGAAGTTTTTTCCGGCGGCCTCCGGTCAGCCGTCCAGGACGTCCCGGAGCTCCTCCAGGAGCTTGCGCTTCGGGCGGGCGCCGACCATCGAGCGGACCGGCTCACCGTCCCGGAAGACCATCAGGGTCGGGGTGGCCATCACCCCGTACGTCACGGACACGTCCGGGCTCCGGTCCACGTCGAGCTCGACGACCTTCAGGCGGTCCGCCTCCTCCTGCGCGACGGCCGCGAGGACCGGGGTGAGCTGGCGGCACGGGCCGCACCAGTCCGCGGTGAACTTCACCAGGACCGGCCGGTCCGCGCCCAGCACCTCCGCCGCGAAGTCCGCGCTCGTCACCTCGGTCACGCCGTACGTCCGTGTCGTCATCCCTCAGCCTCCTCGTTCGGTCCCAGTTCGCATGCCGGCTCCGGGCCGCCCGGCAACTCCGCCTCGGCCCGCAGCAGTTGTGCCGCCACCTGCTCCCGCACCGCCTGAAGCCGGTCGATCATCCCGTCGAGCTCGGCGAGCTTGCGCCGGTACACCTCGATCGAGGCCGGGCAGGAGTCCCCCGCCGGATGCCCCGCCTGCAGGCACTCCACGAACGGCCGGGTCTCCTCCAGCTCGAACCCGACGTCCTGCAGGGCCCGGATCTCCCGGAGCAGCCGCAGGTCGTCCTCGTCGTACTCGCGGTACCCGTTCTCCGTCCGCCGGGCGGGCAGCAGCCCCCGGGACTCGTAGTACCGCAAGGCCCGCGTGGTGGTTCCGGCCCGTTCGGCCAGCTCGCCGATGCGCATGCGTACGAACGTATGCCTTGACCCCGACGTCAAGGCAAGCGCTCCCCGGCGGCCGGGCCGCAGCGTGGTAGGCAGGGCCCATGAAGCACGCCGAACTGCTGGAGTTCCTCCGCAGCCACAAGCTCGCCGTCGAGGCGTCCGTCACCACGGACGGCACTCCGCAGGCGGCGGTCGTGGGCTACGCGGTCACCGACGACCTGGAGCTCGTCTTCGACACGCTCGAGTCGACGCGCAAGTTCCACAACCTGAGCACCGACCCCCGGATCGCCCTGGTCGTCGGCTGGGGCGACGTGACCGTGCAGATCGAGGGACTCGCGGACTTCCCGCTCGGCCCGGAGCTGGACCGGCTGCAGGGGGTGTACTTCGCCGCCTACCCGGACGGCCGCGAGCGCCTCGCCTGGCCGGGCCTCACGTACGCGCGCGTCCGGCCGCGCTGGGTGCGGTACAGCGACTACGGGCAGGAGCCGCCGGTGATCGAGGAAATGACGTTGTAGAGCCGCCCGGACGGGTCGCAGACTCGTCCGTATGACGGACACGGAGCTCACGACGGGCATGGACGCGTTCCGGGAGGCGGTCGCCGCATGGGCGGCCGGCGGGTCGGGCGAGGCGGCGCGGGATCTGGCCGGGCGGCTGGGCGTACGGACGGTGGTCCTGCTGGAAGGGCTCAGCGATGCCGCCGCGGTGGACGCGCTGGCCGCGGGCCGGGGCCGGGACCTGGCGGCCGAGGGGGTGTGCGTGCTCGCCATGGGCGGGGCGATGAGCGTGGGGCGGTTCGCGCCGCTGGTCGGGCCGGCCGGTCTGGGGCTCCGCCTCGCCGGACTGTGCGACGAGGCGGAGCGCGGGTACTACGCCCGCGGCTGGGAGCGGGCCGGTGCGGCGGAGCAGGGGTACTTCGTCTGCTCCGCCGACCTGGAGGACGAGCTGATCCGCGCGCTGGGCGCCCCCGCCGTGGCGGAGCTGGTCCGACGGGAGGGCGATCTGCGGGCGCTGCAGACGTTCCGGCGGCAGCCGGCCCAGCAGGGCCGGGCTCCGGAGCGGCAGTTGCGGCGCTTCCTCGGGACGAAGAAGGGCCGCAAGATCCGGTACGGCACGGTGCTGGTCGAGGCCGCCCTGGCGGAGGGCCGCGTCCCCGCCCCGCTGGACGAGCTGCTGGCCGCCCTCTGAGGGCTACGCCGGCGCGAGCCCCCGCAGCAGCGGGACGACCTGCTCCTCCTCGTACGCGAAGTGGGCGTCCAGCTCCGCCCGCAGCGCGTCGAACTCGGCGTGCAACGAACCGGGTTCGGCGTCGTCGAGGCGGGCGAGCAGGACCTGGAGCGCGTCGAGGATGCGGGAGACGGTGCCGTGCTCCGCCTGGAGCCGCCCGAAGACCTCCGCCTTCTCGGGGAACTCCCTCGCCAGGTAAGGGAAGAGGCCCGCGTCCTCGCCTCCGTGGTGCACGGCCATGGCCGAGCAGAAGGTGAGGCAGTGCCGGCGCAGCTCGACGGTGAGCCCGGGGACGGTGCGCGCCCCGAGTCCTTCGCCGATCGCGGTCAGTTCGGACCGCAGCCAGTCGTGGATCCGGACCAGTTCGTCGGCGAGGGCGTCGAGCCGGTTCGGCGGCGTGTAGTCGTCCTCGGGGATCCGGTAGAGCGCGACGACCGGCAGGATCCGGTCGGTCTTCTTCTGGTACTCGGCGTAGCCGGGCTCGGCGGCGACGACCTTCGCGAACAGTTCGTCGCGCTCGTCCCCGGTCGCGGCCACGGCCGTGGCCTGCCAGGTCTCGGTGCCGGTCTCGACCGTCACGGTGGGATTGACCAGCAGGTTCCGGTACCAGTCGGGGTGCCGGTCCGAGCCGCCCGCCGAGCCGACGACGAGCAGTCGCCCGCCGTCCTCGACGAAGCCGAGCGGGGCGGTGTGGGGTGTGCCGGACCTGGCGCCGGTGGTGGTGAGGAGAAGGAGCACCCAGCCTTCGAAGGGGCCGGAGAGCCGGCCGTCACGGGTGCGGAATTCGTCGATGATCCGGGAGTTGAAGTGGAGAGGCAAAGCCGTCCCTACTGTCCTCTTGCCTCCATGCCTCCGCTTTCCAGCGCGGACCGACACGCGACGCGAGTTCCTCCATCTGAACCGCCCCGCCGCGTCGTTGTCAAGGGCGATCCGAAGCGGCGGCCGGGTCCGCGGGAGGCAGGAGGGGCTTCCGGTCGACCGGGGTGGAGAGAACGATCGACGTCGTGGTGCGGCCGAGGGCCGAGGTCTGTTCCAGGATCTCCTCGAGGTGGATCGTGTCGGTGACGGCGACCTTGAGGATCCAGCAGTCCTCGCCCACGACGTGGTGGGCCTCCAGGATCTCCGGGCGATCGGTGAGGTCCTGGGTGCGGGGGTGCCTCAGCGTGTAGCCGCCGTGCGGGTCGACCCGGATGAACGCCTGGATGCCGTAGCCGAGGCGGGCGGGGGCGACGTGGGCGCCGTAGCCGGTGATCGCGCCGCTCGCCTCCAGACGGCGGACGCGTTCGGTGACCGCGGCCGGGCTGAGGCGGACCCGGCGGCCGAGCTCGCTGAGTTTGATGCGGCCGTCGGTCTGGAGGAGTTCCAGGATCTGCCGGTCCACGGGGTCGAAACCGGACTTTCCGGGACTCGCCGAGGTTTCGACGGTGGCGGCGCGCAGATGCCGTGGTTCCTTCGGTGCGGTGGCCTCGACTCCCATGTTTCCCCCTTCAGTCGGCGCCGGCACAACGTAACACTGGAGCCATGGACATTCTGATCATCGGGGGAAACCGCTATGTGGGGCGGCGGTTGACCGAGCGGTTGATCCGCGGCGGGCATTCCGTGAGCGTGCTCAATCGGGGTTCCTCACCCACGGCCGAGGGCGCCGTTCGGATCGTGGCCGACCGGAACGACGAGCGCGCGCTGGAGAAGGCCCTCGGGGAGCGGACGTTCGACGTGGTCGTGGACCAGGTCTGCTACACGCCGCGGCAGGCCCTGATCGCGCGGCGCGTTCTCGGGCCGCGCACGCGGCGGTACGTGATGACGTCGACGGTCGAGGTGTACGCGTACGAGGACTCCCCCGTGCCGCTGACGGAGGACGTGCTCGACCTCGGCTCGGTGCACGTCGACGCCGGACTCCCCTGGCACGACCCCGCGTACCTCGACGCGCACTACGGCGAGGGCAAGCGGCAGGCCGAGGCGGTGTTCGCGGACGCGCCGGAGTTCGCGTACACGGCGGTGCGGGTGGCTCATGTCCTGGGCGGGGCCGACGACTTCACCGGGCGGGTCGCGCATTACGCCGAGCGGATCCGGGCCGGTGCGCCGATCGCCGTTCCGGTGGTGAATCGTCCGGCGACGTACGTGTACGTGGAGGAGATCGCGGACTTCCTGGAGTGGGCGGCGTTCCGGGAATTCACCGGGCCCGTCAACGCGCATTCCCACGGCCCGCTCACCACCGCGGACATCTGCGCGGAGATCGAGCGGCGGGTGGGCGGACGGACGGTGTTCCGGGAGGTGGAGGTCGGCGAGGTGTCGCCGTTCTCGTTCACCCGCTCGTACGGCATGGACAACGCGCGGGCGAGCGCGCTGGGTTACCGCTTCTCGCACACGGCGGAGTGGCTGGGCAGGGCGATCGGGGAGACGCTGGGATGAGGTACAGGACGGTCGGGGACGTGCGGGTGAGCGCGATCGGGCTCGGCGCGATGCCACTGTCGATCGAGGGCGCCCCGGACGAGCGGCGCGCGCTGGCGACGGTGCACGCCTCGCTGGACGCGGGCGTGACGCTGCTGGACACCGCGGACTCGTACCACCCGCCGGGCGGCGAGCCGGGCGCGGGGGAACTGCTCGTGGCGCGGGCGCTGAAGGCGTACGGCGCCGGGGCGGACGGCGTCCTGGTGGCGACAAAGGGCGGCCGCGGCCGCACCGCCGACGGCGGCTGGACGGTCGACGGGCGGCCCGCGCATCTGCGGCGGGCGGCGGAGGGCTCGCTGCGGCGGCTCGGCACGGAGGCGATCGGACTGTACCAGCTGCACAAGCCCGATCCGGAGGTGCCGTACGCCGAATCGCTCGGCGCGGTGCGGGAGTTGCTGGACGCGGGGGTCGTCCGGCTGGCCGGGATCTCCAATGTGGACACGGCGCAGATCCGGCTCGCCCGGGAGATCCTCGGCGACCGGCTGGTGTCGGTGCAGAACCGGTACTCGCCGGAGGTGCGGGACTCCGAGGCGGAGCTGGGTCTCTGCGCGGAGCTGGGTCTCGCGTTCCTGCCGTGGAGCCCGCTGGGCGGGATCTCGCGCAGCTCGCTGGACGGCGCCTCGGAACGGGAGGAGGACCCCCGCTTCGGCGCGTTCCACCGCATCGCCCGCCGGCGCGGCGCGAGCCCGCAGCAGGTGGCCCTGGCCTGGCTCCTCAGCCGCTCCGGGACCGTGATCCCGATCCCCGGCGCCAGCCGCCCGGAGACGGCCCGCGCCTCGGCCGAGGCGGCGGAACTCGTGCTGGATGAGGCGGAGTCGGCCGAGCTGAACGCCCGGTAACGGCCGTCCCCCTCGCACGGAACGGCCCCGGTCGCTCGGTGCGACCGGGGCGTCCCTGCCCGGGGCCCGGACCCGGCTCAAGGCCCGGGACCCGGGAGCTGTCAGACGGCGGCCGGGGTCTTCTCGCCGCCGTCGTCGGCCCGCTGGTCCGGCAGTTCGCCGGCCGCCGGGGCGGGGGCGTGGTCGTCGACGAGCGTCGTCTCGTCGAAGGGGACCTTGCCCGCCAGGACCTCCGTCACCCGTGCCCGGTCGATTTCCTTCGTCCAGGTACCGACGAGAACCGTCGCGACCGCGTTGCCGGCGAAGTTCGTCAGCGCGCGGGCCTCGCTCATGAAGCGGTCGATGCCGACGATCAGGCCGACGCCGTCGACCAGCTCCGGGCGGTGCGACTGCAGGCCGCCGGCGAGCGTGGCCAGGCCCGCGCCGGTGACACCGGCCGCCCCCTTCGAGGCGATGATCATGAAGACCAGCAGGGAGATCTGCTCGCCGAGCGACAGCGGGTCGCCCATCGCCTCGGCGACGAAGAGGGAGGCCATCGTCAGGTAGATCGCGGTGCCGTCGAGGTTGAAGGAGTAGCCGGTCGGCACGGTGATGCCGACGACCGGCTTCGAGACGCCCAGGTGTTCCATCTTCGCGATCAGCCGCGGCAGCGCCGACTCGGACGACGAGGTGGACAGGATCAGCAGGAACTCCCGGCCCAGGTACTTCAGCAGGCTCAGGATGTTCACCCCGGCAACCAGCCGCAGCAGCGCTCCCAGGACGAGGAAGACGAAGACCGCGCAGGTGAGGTAGAAGCCGATCATGATGACGGCGAGCGACTTGAGCGCGTCGAGACCGGTCGCGCCGACCACCGCGGCGATCGCGCCGAACGCGCCGACCGGGGCGGCCCACATGATCATGGCGAGAATCCGGAAGACCAGGCGCTGGATGTGGCCGATCCCCCGCAGAATCGGTTCGCCGGCGCTGCCCATGGCCTGCAGCGCGAAGCCCGCGAGCAGCGCGACCAGGAGGGTCTGCAGGACCTCGCCCTCGGTGAAGGCGGAGACGATCGTCGTCGGGATGATCCCGAGCAGGAAGTCCACGGTGGACGTGGCTGCACCGGCCGCCTGCTGCGAGCCGGCATCCGCGACCTCCTTGGTGAGGTGCAGCCCGGAGCCCGGCTCCAGGAGGTTGCCGACGACCAGGCCGATCGCCAGGGCCACGGTCGACATGACCAGGAAGTAGCCGAGGGCCAGCCCGCCGACCGCGCCGACCTTCGCGGCCTTGCGGACGGAGCCGACGCCCAGCACGATCGTGCAGAAGATGATCGGCGAGATCATCATCTTGATCAGGTTCACGAAGCCGGTCCCCAGCGGCTTCAGCTCGACGGCGACCCCCGGCGCCACGAAGCCGACGACGATGCCGAGCAGTACGGCGCCGATGACGGCGAGATAGAGATAGTGGGTACGGTCCCGTCGTGCGGCCACGGGGTCCTCCTCTGCTGAAACGGGCGTCCACGTCCCGGTGGATCCAGGCGACTATCCATCACCCTGTGACCCAGGTCACCGTTGCGTTCCTTTCGTTCACGCATTCCGTTCGCGCATTTCCCGCGCGGTTTCCGGCCAGGCACACTGAAGCGCATGCGCATACCCGTCCCCCGGCCCCGGAGCCTCGCCGGCCAGCTCTTCGCGATGCAGGTCGTGCTGGTCGCCGCGGTCGTCGCGGGCTGCGCGGTGTTCGCGTACCTGACCGACCGGGCGCAGGCCGAGGAGACGGCGCGACGGCAGGCGACGGCCACGGCGTCCGCGGTCGCGAAGTCGCCGTCGGTGGTCGCGGCGGCGCGGTCCGCCGACCCGACGGGGCGGCTCCAGCCGTACACGGAGGCGCTGCGGAAGGACGCCGGGATCGACTTCCTGGTGGTCATGACGCCGCGGGGCACCCGCTGGACCCACCCCGAGCCGGCCGAGATCGGCCGCCGGTACCTCGGCCACATCGAGCCCGCCGTGCAGGGCCGGATGTTCTCCGAGACGTACCGGGGCACGCTCGGGCCCTCCGTGCGCACGGTCGCGCCGGTGAAGGACGCCGACGGCCGGGTCGTCGCGCTGGTCAGCGCGGGCATCACCATCGAGAAGATCACCGCGCAGGTGCAGGAGCAGGTGACGGCGCTGCTGGTGACGGCCGGCGCGGCGCTGGTGCTCGGCGGGGCCGGCACGTACGTGATCAACGCACGGCTGCGGCGGCACACGCACGGGATGAACGCGACCGAGCTGAGCCGGATGCACGACTACCACGAGGCCGCGCTGCACGCGGTGAGCGAGGGCCTGGTGATGCTGGACGGGCAGCGCAGGATCGCCCTGATCAACGACGGCGCCCGGGAGCTCCTGGGCCTGACGGACATCGACGTGGTCGGCCGCTCGGCCGCCGAGCTGGGCCTGCCCGCCTCCCTGACCGGGGCGCTGCTGTCGTCCGGGCCGCGGGTGGACGAGCTGCATCTGACGGCGGACCGGGCGCTGGTGGTCAACACCCGGCCGGTGGTGGGCGGTGAGCGCCGCGGCACGATGGCGACCCTCCGGGACCGTACGGAACTCCAGTCGCTGGCGGGCGAGTTGGACTCGGAGCGGGGCTTCACGCAGGCGCTGCGCTCCCAGGCGCACGAGGCGGCGAACCGGCTGCACACGGTGGTCTCGCTGATCGAACTGGGCCGGGCGGACGAGGCGGTGGAGTTCGCGACGGCGGAGCTGGAACTGGCGCAGGCGCTGACGGACCGGGTGGTCGACGCGGTCGCCGAGCCGGTCCTGGCAGCGCTGCTCCTCGGCAAGGCGGCGCAGGCGAACGAGTCCGGCGTGGAGCTGGTCCTCACCGCGGACAGCCGGATCGACGACGGCCTGCTGCCGGGCACGCTCCCGGCGCGGGACCTGGTGACGATCCTGGGCAACCTGATCGACAACGCGGTGGAGGCGGCGAGCGCGGAGGCCCTGGAGACCCGGGCCCGCGTCACGGTCACCGCGGCGGCCCGCGCCGGCGAGCTCCTGGTCCGGGTCGCCGACTCGGGCCCCGGCGTCCCGCCCGACCTCCACGAGGCGGTCTTCGACCGCGGCTGGTCCACCCACGGCTCGGGCCGCGGCCTCGGCCTGGCCCTGGTCCGCCAGACGGCCCACCGCCACCGCGGCACCGTCGACCTCGCCCGCGGCGAGGACGGCGGCGCGGCATTCACGGTCCGCATCCCCCTGCCGGGCACCCCGAGCACCCCGAGCACCCCGAGCACCCCGAGCACCCCGAGCACCCCGAGCACCCCGACGGAAACGGCACCCCGGCCGCCGGGGATGCGTGCGGCAGCGTTCGGGACGGCTGCGGGCCTGGCCGGGGCGCCCGCGGACCCGACGGCGGGACCGGTGCGGCGTGGCGAGGCCCCGCCGGCCCCGGCCCGGAACGCGTCCGCCGAGGGCGAGGGCGATCGGCCGGAAGGCGAGCCGCGCACCGGGGCCGGCGCCCAGGCCCGGAACGCGTCCGCCGAGGGCGCAGGCGCTCGGCCTGCGGCCGACGCTCTCGGCCGTGCCGGCGTGGCGGTCGCGCCGGGGGCGGCCCCTGCCGGGGACGTTCCCTCCTCGCGGACGGAGGGCTCGGCGTGAGTACGGCTCAGAACCGGATTCGGGTGCTGGTCGTCGAGGACGACCCCGTGGCCGCCGACGCGCATGCGCTGTATGCCGGGCGCGTGCCCGGGTTCACCGTCGTCGGGGTGGCGCATTCGCGGGCCGCGGCCGTGCGGGCGCTGGAGCGGACCGCGGTCGATCTGATCCTGCTCGACCTCTACCTGCCCGACGGGCACGGGCTGCAGCTGCTGCGGGCGCTGCGGGCCGCGGGGCACTCCGCGGACGTCATCGCCGTGACCTCCGCGCGCGACCTCGCCATCGTCCGCGAGGGCGTCTCGCTCGGCGTCGTCCAGTACGTGCTGAAGCCCTTCACCTTCGCCACCCTGCGCGACCGCCTCGCCCGGTACGCCGAGTTCCGCGCCGCCGCCGGCGAGGCGTCCGGGCAGGACGAGGTCGACCGGGCCCTCGCCACCCTCCGCACCCCGCAGCCCGCCGCCCTCCCCAAGGGCCTGAGCGCGCCGACCCTCGAAGCCGTCACCCGCAGTCTGCGCGACGCGCCCGACGGGCTGACCGCGGCCGAGGCCGGCGCCGCCGTCGGGATCTCCCGGATCACCGCCCGGCGCTACCTGGAGCACCTGGTCACCGAGGGCCGGGCCGACCGCGCCCCGCAGTACGGGCAGATCGGCCGCCCCGAGCTCCAGTACCGCTGGCTCACCGGCCGCCGCCCCTGACCGCCCGCGTCCACGCGGTTACCCGCCGGTTCCCACGTTCCTACAGCGCATGACGTTGGGTGAACACACGGTAGCCACAGGTCACCCCCCGCACCTACGGTGGCGGCGTGCAACCCCCTGTACCGTCCTCCCCGCCGTTCAACGCCCCCGCCGCCCGCCGGCTGCGCGAGGGCCTGGGCATGGCGCCGGGCCACGTCGCGTACGGCCTGCGGGCGCAGTACGGCATGGCCGTCACCCCCGAGATCGTCGTCGCCTGGGAGCGCGGGCAGCTCGCCCCCACCTCCCGCGAGCTGTCCGCGCTCGCCGGCGTGCTCTGGTGCGCCCCCGCCGACCTGCTCGCCACCGCGACCACGCTGCGCGAGCACCGGATGACGCGCGCCCTCCCGCTGGAGGACCTGGCGCGCCGGGTCGGCATGGAGCCGCACGTGTACCGGCGGATGGAGGAGTCCGGCCGCTGGCGCGGCAACGACCGCCAGACCGCGGCCCTCGCCGAGACCCTGCAGCTCGACCCGCGCGCCCTGCTCACCGCCACCGGCCGCGACGAGGAGCTGGGCCGGATGCTGCGGGACGCGGCGACGACGCGCTGGCAGGCGTACGTGAAGCCCGCCGCCAAGCTGCTGCCGCTGCCCCGCCCCGCGCTGGAGGGCGCGCTGCAGCGGCTGCACAGCGAGTACCACGCCCGGATGGCCACGACCAGCAGCTGGGGCGCGTCCGCGGGCAGCGGCGACGAGGGCCGGGCGTACCTGGAGGAGATCGTCGACCACTTCTGGGACGCGGTCGGCTGACGGGCGGCCGCCGCTACGGCCTGCGGTCGAAGCTGAACAGCTGACCCCGCCGGCCCCGCGCGTCCTCCGCGCAGGCGGCCGTCTCCAGGCGGGACCACGGCGCGCGCAGGTCCCCGGCGACCGTGACGCACAGCGCGGAGTCCCCGGGCCGGATCCGGTACCCCTGGACCGGGCTGCCGTACGGCTCCAGGCGGAAGGTCTCGGTACGGCCCGCCTCGCCGCACTCCGAGTCGTGCAGCGGGGCGGCGGCCCTGACCGTGCTCCCGGGCACCCCGGAGCAGCCGGGGCCGAACTCGGGGTGGTCGGTGACCAGCCGCCAGCGTCCGCTGTCCGCGCCGGAGAGCGGCAGCAGCTCGTACCGGGGGACGTCCGCGCCGGCGCACTCGCGCTGGTGCACCTGGCCGCTGCGCTCGCCCGTCTTCTCGCCGAGGCAGAGCCCGGACTCCATGGATCGGATCAGGACCGGCCCGGCGGCGGGCGCCACCGGCTGCTCCACCATCCGGTGCACACCGTCCCGGACGAGGGTGACCACACTGACGACGGCCAGCACGAGCCCCGCCACGGCGACGCCCCCGACGAGCAGCCGGGGTATGCGCGAGCGGTCGGGTGCGAGGGCGGGGGACGTGGGCCGGTCCGGGAGCGGGGGTTCGCCGGAAGCCGGGAGGTCGGCCCGATCGGAGGCCGAAGGCTCGGCAGAGGCCGGCAGTCCGCCGCCCGGGCGCGCGACGTCCGGACCGTCGCCATCCGGGCCCGCGCCGACCAGACCGTCGCCCACCGCCCCGTCCGCGTCCGGCGCGTCCGCATCCGCCCCGTCCGCGTCCGGCGCGTCCGCATCCGGGCCGCCCACGCGCCGCGCGCCGGCGTCGGCCGGCCCGTGCGGGCGGCCCTCGCCCGGCGCCCCGCTCGCCCGGACCTCCCGCACACCCCCCGCCGCCAGCTCCTTCCGTACCCGCAGCCACGCGTCGCGCTCGCCCGGCGGCACGCCGCAGGCGCGGACGAAGGCCGTCAGGAGTTCCTCGCGGGGCAGGCCCGCGACCCGGGCGAGCATGTTGGCGACCGTCGATCGCGGCAGGACCTCGCCGACCGCCGCCGCGCGGGCCGACAGTTCGCGGTACGTCAGGCCGGACCGGTCCTTGAGCTCGCCGAGCAGCGCCAGGAACTCGCCCGGGGTCCGCGCCCCCTGCGGATCGGGCCCCCTCACCCCCGCGGTCATCCGCCCCTCCCCTTTCCTCGTGCCTGTCCGGGACATGTCCCGGACAGGCGTAAGCCTTGTTGATGGAGCTGTTCGGCTCAAGAGTGGAAATCCGACGCAGCGGCCCCGCTCTCCACGGGGGTGACGAGCGGGGCCGCGGCGCCTGGACCGGCCGGCGTCAGAAGACGGACTCCGCCTCCTCCATCCGGTCCTCCGGCACCGTCTTCAGCTGCGTGACCGCCTCTGCGAGCGGCACCATCCGCACGTCCGTGCCGCGCAGCGCCGTCATCCGCCCGAAGTCACCGCGGTGCACCGCCTCCACCGCGTGCCAGCCGAACCGGGTGGCGAGCACCCGGTCGTACGCGGTGGGCGTGCCGCCGCGTTGGACGTGGCCGAGAATGACCGGCCGGGCCTCCTTGCCGAGGCGCTTCTCCAGTTCGACCGCGAGCCGGTTGCCGATGCCCTGGAAGCGCTCGTGCCCGTACTGGTCGATCTCCCCCTTCTTGTAGTCCATGGTGCCGTCGGCCGGGTGCGCGCCCTCGGCGACGCAGATCACCGCGAACTTCTTGCCGCGTGAGAAGCGCTCCTCGACCATCTTGACCAGGTCCGCCGGGTCGAACGGCCGCTCGGGCAGGCAGATGCCGTGCGCGCCGCCCGCCATGCCGGACTCCAGGGCGATCCATCCGGCGTGGCGGCCCATCACCTCGACGACCATCACCCGCTGGTGGGACTCGGCGGTGGTCTTGAGCCGGTCCATCGCCTCGGTGGCGACGGTGACGGCGGTGTCGAAGCCGAAGGTGCGGTCGGTGGACGAGATGTCGTTGTCGATGGTCTTGGGCACGCCGACGACCGGCATTCCCGCGTCGGAGAGCATCCGGGCCGCGGTCAGCGTGCCCTCGCCGCCGATCGGGACGAGCGCGTCGAGCCCGTACTCGCGCTGCAGCGCGACACAGTTCTCGGCGGCCTCGCTGAGCCGGGCGCGCTCCATGCGGGCGGAGCCGAGGATGGTGCCGCCGCGGGCGAGGATGCCGCTGACCGCGTTGAGGTCGAGCGGGCGGTAGTGGCCGTCGAGGAGGCCCTTGAACCCGTCCTCGAAGCCGATGACTTCGTCGTCGTATCCGGTGGTCGCCCGGTGCACGACCGAGCGGATCACGGCGTTCAGCCCGGGGCAGTCGCCGCCTGCGGTGAGAACTCCGATGCGCATCGTGCGTCGTCTCCTGCTCCGTTCGGGGCCTGACGGACCCGCGTTCTGTCCGATTGATCCGCTTCCGATTCTCACATGGTCGGACCGCGCGTCGCGTCTCCTGCTACTCCGCGCCTCTATCCACGGCCGGGGGTATTGTCAAGAGGGCATTGCCACTCTTACGTGTGTTTCTGGACCGTACGAGGACGAGGACGAGGAGACGACGGCGTGACGCGCAGCGTGTACGTGACCGGAATCGACCGGGGGGACGGCCGGCAGGTCGTCGAGCTGGGCGTCATGGAGCTGCTGACCCGGCAGGTGGACCGGGTGGGGGTGTTCCGTCCGCTGGTGCACCACCGTCCCGACCGGCTCTTCGACCTGCTGCGCGCCCGCTACCGGCTGACCCAGGACCCGGGGTCGGTGTACGGCATGGACTACCACGAGGCGTCGGCGCTGCAGGCCGAGCGGGGCACCGACGAACTGGTGTCGACGCTCGTGGACAAGTACCTCGCGGTGGCCCGGGAGTACGAGGTCGTGCTCGTCCTCGGCACCGACTTCGCCGACACCCAACTCCCGGACGAGCTGGCCCTGAACGCCCGGCTCGCCAACGAGTTCGGCGCGTCGGTGATCCCGGTGGTCGGCGGCAAGGGGCAGCCCGCCGAGTCGGTGCGGGCCGAGGCGCGCAACGCCTTCCGCGCGTACGACGGACTGGGCTGCGACGTGCTGGCGATGGTGGTCAACCGGGTCGCCGCGGAGGACCGCGAGCCGATCGCCGAGCGGCTGGCCGCCCGGCTGCCCGTCCCCTGCTACGTGCTGCCCGACGAGCCCGCCCTGTCCGCGCCGACGGTGGCGCAGATCCGGCAGGCGCTCGGCGCGGAGACGGTGCTCGGCGACGAGGCGGGCATGGCCCGCGACGCCCTGGACTTCGTGTTCGGCGGCGCGATGCTGCCGAAGTTCCTGCCCGCCCTGAAGCCCGGCTCACTGGTCGTCACCCCCGGCGACCGGGCCGACCTGGTGGTCGGCGCGCTGGCCGCGCACTCGGCCGGCACCCCGCCGATCGCGGGCGTGCTGCTGACCCTGGGCGAGCGCCCCAGCGACGAGGTACTGACGCTCGCCGCCCGGCTGGCGCCCGGCACCCCGGTCCTCTCGGTGGCCCACACCAGCTTCCCCACCGCGGCCGAACTCTTCGCCCTCGAAGGCAAGTTGAGCGCCGCGACGCCCCGCAAGGCGGAGACCGCGCTCGGCCTGTTCGAGCGGCACGTGGCCACCGCCGATCTGCTGAAGCGGCTCTCGGTGGCCCGCAGCGGCCGGGTCACGCCGATGATGTTCGAGCACGATCTGCTCGAACAGGCGCGCGCCGACCGCCGCCGGGTCGTCCTGCCGGAGGGCACGGAGGAGCGGGTGCTGCGCGCCGCGGACGTGCTGATCCGGCGCGACGTGTGCGATCTGACGCTGCTCGGCGACGTGGAGATCATCCGGAAGAAGGCCGCGGACCTGGGCGTCGACCTGTCCGTGCCGTCGGTGCAGCTGATCGACCCGCAGACCTCGGTGCTGCGCGACGCGTTCGCGGAGAAGTACGCGGCGCTGCGCGCCCACAAGGGCGTCACGGTGGAGCTGGCGTACGACGTGGTCTCGGACGTCAACTACTTCGGCACGCTGATGGTCGAGGAGGGGTTGGCCGACGGCATGGTGTCCGGCTCGGTGCACTCCACCGCCGCCACCATCCGCCCGGCCTTCGAGATCATCAAAACGAAGCCGGACGCCTCGATCGTCTCCTCCGTCTTCTTCATGTGCCTGTCCGACCGGGTGCTGGTGTACGGCGACTGCGCGGTCAACCCTGACCCGGACGCCGAGCAACTCGCGGACATCGCCGTGCAGTCGGCGGCCACCGCGGCCCGGTTCGGCGTCGAGCCGCGGATCGCGATGCTGTCGTACTCGACCGGCACCTCCGGCTCCGGCGCCGACGTCGACAAGGTGCGCGAGGCGACGAAGCTGGTCCGGGCGTCCCACCCGGAGCTGCGGATCGAGGGCCCGATCCAGTACGACGCGGCGGTCGAGCCGTCCGTCGCCGCCACCAAGCTGCCCGACTCGGAGGTGGCCGGCCGGGCGACCGTGCTGATCTTCCCGGACCTCAACACCGGCAACAACACGTACAAGGCCGTGCAGCGTTCGGCCGGGGCCGTGGCCGTCGGCCCGGTCCTGCAGGGTCTGCGCAAGCCGGTCAACGACCTGTCGCGCGGCGCGCTCGTCAGCGACATCGTCAACACCGTCGCCATCACCGCCATCCAGTCCCAGGCTCAGGAGCTCCCCGCATGACGTCCCCCACGCCGACGCGTGTCCTCGTCCTCAACTCCGGCTCGTCGTCGGTGAAGTACCAGCTGCTCGACATGGGCGACGGCGCGCGGCTCGCCGTCGGCCTGGTGGAGCGGATCGGCGAGGAGACCTCGCGGCTCGTGCACACGCCCCTGCAGGGCGGCGGCGGGGAGAAGCGCGAGCGGAACGGCCCGATCGCCGATCACGCGGCGGCGCTGAAGGCGGTCGCCGGGGAGCTGGCCGCGGACGGACTGGGCCTGGACTCCCCCGAACTGGCCGCGATCGGCCACCGGGTGGTGCACGGCGGGCTGCGGTTCACCGCGCCCACGGTGATCGACGACGAGGTGCTCGCCGAGATCGAACGGCTCGTCCCCGTGGCGCCGCTGCACAACCCGGCGAACCTGCTGGGCATCCGTACGGCGATGGCACTGCGCCCGGACCTGCCGCAGGTGGCGGTCTTCGACACGGCGTTCCACACGACGATGCCGGAGTACGCGGCGCGGTACGCGATCGACGTGGAGACGGCGGACGCGTACCGGATCCGCCGGTACGGCTTCCACGGCACCTCGCACGCGTACGTCTCGCGGACGGCGGCCGAACTGCTCGGCAGGGCGCCGGAGGAGGTCAACGTCATCGTGCTGCACCTGGGCAACGGGGCGTCGGCCTCGGCGGTGGCGGGCGGACGCTGCGTGGACACCTCGATGGGGCTGACGCCGCTGGAGGGCCTGGTGATGGGGACCAGGTCCGGTGACGTGGACCCGGCGGTGACGTTCCATCTGGAGCGGGTGGCGGGGATGTCGACGGACGAGATCGACACGCTGCTGAACAAGAAGAGCGGTCTGGTCGGGCTGTGCGGCGACAACGACATGCGGGAGATCCGGCGGCGGATCGAGGAGGGCGACGAGCGGGCGCGGCTGGCCTTCGAGATCTATGTGCACCGGCTGAAGAAGTACATCGGGGCGTACTACGCGGTACTCGGCCGGGTGGACGCGGTCGTGTTCACGGCCGGAGTGGGTGAGAACGCGGCCCCGGTGCGGGAAGCTGCGATCGCGGGTCTGGAGGAGCTGGGCCTCGCGGTGGACGACGGACTGAACGCGGTGCGGTCGGACGAGCCGCGGCTGATCTCGCCGGACTACGCGCGGGTGGCGGTGGCCGTGGTGCCGACGGACGAGGAGCTGGAGATCGCGCGACAGACCTACGCACTGGTAGTCGACTGAGCGGACCCCCGCCCATTTGTACATTCCACCAGACGGAATATTCCGCGATGAAACAAACCGATAGGATCCGCTCATGCGCCGTTCCAAAATCGTCTGTACGCTGGGCCCCGCCGTCGACTCCTACGAGCAGCTGAAAGCGCTGATCGAGGCCGGCATGAACGTGGCCCGTTTCAACATGAGCCACGGGACCCAGGCAGAGCACCAGGAGCGGTACGACCGTCTCCGCAGGGCGGCCGCGGACACCGGCCGCGCCGTGGGTGTGCTCGCCGACCTCCAGGGCCCCAAGATCCGTCTGGAGACCTTCGCCGAGGGACCGGTCGAACTGGTCCGCGGTGACGAGTTCACCATCACCACCGAGGACGTCCCCGGCGACAAGTCCATCTGCGGCACCACGTACAAGGGGCTGCCGGGCGACGTCTCCAAGGGCGACCAGGTCCTGATCAACGACGGCAACGTCGAACTGCGGGTCGTCGAGGTCGACGGGCCCCGGGTGAAGACCGTCGTCATCGAGGGCGGGGTCATCTCCGACCACAAGGGCATCAACCTGCCCGGCGCGGCGGTCAACGTCCCGGCCCTGTCCGAGAAGGACGTCGAGGACCTCCGCTTCGCGCTCCGCATGGGCTGCGACATGGTCGCGCTCTCCTTCGTCCGGGACGCCGAGGACGTCAAGGACGTCCACAAGGTGATGGACGACGAGGGCCGCCGGGTCCCGGTCATCGCCAAGGTGGAGAAGCCGCAGGCCGTCGAGAACATGGCGGACGTCGTCGCCGCCTTCGACGCGGTCATGGTCGCCCGCGGCGACCTGGCGGTGGAGTACCCGCTGGAGAAGGTCCCGATGGTGCAGAAGCGCCTCGTCGAGATGTGCCGCCGCAACGCCAAGCCGGTCATCGTCGCCACCCAGATGATGGAGTCGATGATCACCAACTCCCGTCCGACCCGCGCCGAGGCGAGCGACGTCGCCAACGCGATCCTGGACGGGGCGGACGCGGTCATGCTGTCCGCCGAGTCCTCGGTGGGCGCCTACCCGATCGAGACCGTGAAGACGATGTCGAAGATCGTCGCCGCGGCCGAGGAGGAGCTGCTCTCCAAGGGCCTGCAGCCGCTCGTGCCGGGCAAGAAGCCGCGTACCCAGGGCGGCTCCGTCGCCCGCGCGGCCTGCGAGATCGCCGACTTCCTCGACGGCAAGGCCCTGATCGCCTTCACCAAGTCCGGCGACACCGCCCGCCGGCTGTCCCGCTATCGCACCGTCCAGCCGATCCTGGCCTTCACCACGGACGAGTCCACCCGCAACCAGCTCACCCTGAGCTGGGGCGTGGAGTCCTTCCTCGCGCCGTTCGTGGAGACCACCGACGCCATGGTCGAGCTCGTCGACGCCGCGCTGCTGAAGCTGCAGCGGTACAACGAGGGCGACACCATGGTCATCACCGCCGGCTCGCCCCCCGGCGTCCCCGGCACCACCAACATGGTCCGGGTGCACCACCTGGGCGGCGGTCAGCGCGACTGACGCCGTTCGAGGAGATGACGAAGGCCCCGTCCGGATCGGACGGGGCCTTCGTTGAATTGGAGGTGCCGGCGCGAAGCGCCGTCGTTGAGGGGCGGTGGTCGGGTGGCGGGCGGGATCCCGGATGGGTCTGTGCGGCCGCCTGTCGGGTCAGCTCGGCTCGATGGTGTTGCGCAGGCCGGGCACGGTGAGCGTGCCGCCGAACTGGCCCGCCTGGATGACCTCCACGTTCGTGAACATCGCGAACGGGACGTCCAGCGGCGGCGGGGTCTGCGGGTTGAACGTGATCGGGATCAGACCGAAGAGGTTGCCCTTCAGCTGCTCCGTGTACATCGTCACGGTGCCGTTCCGCATGGTCGACGTCGAGCCCTTGTCGGAGCGGACGTGACCGGTCAGGCCGTCGGAGTGGACGGTCTTCTGGTGCAGGTCCTTGATGTCCACGCCGTCGCTGGCGGTGAACTTCAGCACCTTCTTGATCTTGCCGCTGCCGGTCTTCACCTCGACGATGCCGTGGTACTTCAGGCCCTTGAGCGTGAGCATCGAGCTGTTGAGGATCCACGGCTCGTCCGGCAGGAGCGCCATGCCCTCCTCCAGGTCCGCCGCCGCGAGCGCCTCGGGATCGGGCGTCGGGCAGGGGAACCGGGGCTTGGCATCGTCCGGTATGTCCGTGTCCTTCGTGGCGTCCAGGCCCTTGGCGTCGTCGCCGAGCTCCTTGACGGTGGCGCCGGCCTTGTCGGCGGCGTCCCTGATGGCGTCCTTGGTGCGGTCGCTCGGGTCGTCCGGGGTCGGCTCGGCGGTCGGCTTCGCCGTGGGCTCCGCGGTCGGCTCCTTGGTCGGCTCCGCGGTGGGCTTCGTGGTCGGCTCCGTGGACGCGGTCGGCGTCGGGGTGGCCGTGGGCTCGTCCGGCCCGTCGAAGAGGTCCTTGATCGCATCGCCGACACCCAGCGGGTCCAGCGGGTTGACCGTCTTCGTCGGGGTCGGCGTCGGGGTCGGCGTGGGCGTGGCGGACGGCTTCGCGGCGTCCGTGGTGGCCTTCTGCGCGGTGTCGGCGCTCGCGGACGGGCTGGCGCCCGGTGCGGGCTCCTCGGCCTCGCCGCCGCCGGTCCCGCCGTCCTTGTCGGGCGAGGTACTCGCGCCCGGCTCCGGCGACTTCGTGGCCTCGGGGCTCTTGGACTCCTCCTCGACCGGCTCGTCCGAGCGGGTCACGCACGGGCCGGGAGCGAAGGGGATGTCCTTCTCGTCGGCCAGCGCCAGCTTGGGCGTCAGGCCCATGCCCACGAGGACCGCGGTCGGCATGGCGGCCAGGGCCATCGCCTTGCCGGCGGGCACCTGGAGCTTGGTCAGCAGCGACTTCCGCGGAGCCGCGTGACGCGGCCCCTTTCTTGCCAGAGTGGCGTCGCCTCCAGCCGTCGCCGACTGTGATTCGTCACCCCGCACTGTTCCTCCCGCCGTTGGCGTCGATCGTGGTCTCGGTCGCGTGCTCGTTCGGGGCCTGCTCCTGGCCTGCGCGCTGCTCGGGCACTCCGAGCGGCTTGATCATGGTGACCTCGGCCACCGGGGCCGGCTCGGCCGCCGGCACGGGGTCGGCGTCCTTGCCCGCCTCGTCCGCCGGGGCGCCGGGGGCCCAGGCGGCGGACAGGCCGCCGCCGACCAGAGCGCAGATCAGTCCGATACCGAAGCCGCCGAGGTTGGCGACCGGGATGGACACGAGCGCCAGCACGATGGCGGCGATGCCCGCGAACACCCGGACGGCGGACTGGAACCACATCGTCAGGCCGAGGGTGATCAGCAGGACGCCGATGATCAGCGAGCCGGCGCCGGCCGTGGTGGCCATGGCGATCGTCATGTTGCCGAGTCGCATGTCCGCGTACGGCAGGTAGGCGATCGGCAGACCGCCGATCATGGTGAACAGACCGCCCCAGAAAGGCCGGTTGCCTCGCCACGCCCGGAAGCGCAGCCGCCAGTAGGTGAATCCGCGGGAACCAATGGACTCGGCGCTCATGGAAAACAGCTCCCTGGAAGCGGTGTTGCTGAGAAGAGTGGAGACGTGCCGCGCGAGGGCGGCGGATCCGGCAGCGGGCGGGGTCGTCTGCACAACCCCGCCCGCGCCGGCCGAGTACTACTCGGTGAAGCACTCCTTGGTGCCCTTGTGCAGCTTCAGGCTGAGGTCCGGGAGCTTGAAGGTGCCGGCGGTGGTCGCCCACGCCTTCTGCTCCACGTTCGACAGCTTGGCCGTCTTGGCGCGCTGCGAGAAGCCGTACGGGTTGGCCTGGGTGCCCGGCTGAATGCCCGGGTCCTTCAGCTGGCCCGCGGCCACGCCGATGTCGATGTTGCCGAACTCGGCGTCCGCCTTCAGCGAGGAGACATCGAGGTAGATGTCCTTCGCGTAGACCGGCTTGTCCTTGTTCGTACCGGCGCGCAGCTCCAGCGAGACGTTGCCGATGAACGGAACGTTCGGGGTCACCACGGACTGGCACATGTTGGAGATATACGCCTCGGAGAAGCCCGAGACGCCGACCGGCTCCGCGAAGGCCTTGCCCTCGAGGTCCTTGCCGCTGGCGACGCTGCCGTACTGGACGAAGTCCTTACCGACAAGGCTGTCGGCCTTAACCTTGAACTCCTGGCCGGAGATGCTGAAGGACGCGGCGAGCGCGCCCTGGGCCAGGCCGACACCGATCGCGGCCGTCGCAGCCACACTCGGCACCATGACAACGGCGAACCGCTTCCATCTGGTCCCGCCACGAACCTGGGACTTCATGAGAATTCCTCCTTCTCGGACGTACATCTCCGGATGGGCCCCGGGCCCGTCCTGGGATGGGAGAAGTGCTACGTCCTCGGGAAGGAGAGCGCCGTAACTTCAGGCGCGACGCGCGTCCGAATCACCGGCGATCACCCCCGAGCGACAACCACTGGCCACGCCTTGCGCGCAACCTGCTGGACAGGCCCTGCCGGCAAGAGCAGGAACCCCCCTGTCCAGGACCGGCGGCACGGCCGTCGGCCCGCTCGGTGGGGACCCTCGCCGCGCTCCCGGTTGGGTGCCGGGCTGTGTGGAGAGGACCGAGCGTGGCCGATCGTGGTCCATTACGGCGCGGGGCACAAGGGGGTTCGTTACTCGCTAGTAACGGCTGGATAACCACGCCACGACAGGACGCCGTCGAGCGGGTACACAGGGTGCAGTCAAGTCACCCGACAAAGGAGGGGAACTGCGGAACAATCCGGACAGAAATCGGGGTTCGATTTACTACGAGTAACAGCGGCCGCGATTACCAAGTTTTGGTAAAGCGCGGCCGCATCAGGTCACTCTGTCGCCAAATCGACGGG
Source organism: Streptomyces solicamelliae (assembly GCF_045348655.1). Taxonomy (NCBI): domain Bacteria; kingdom Bacillati; phylum Actinomycetota; class Actinomycetes; order Kitasatosporales; family Streptomycetaceae; genus Streptomyces; species Streptomyces solicamelliae. Next base: position 4,956,111 of record NZ_CP160404.1, on the reverse strand, counting down.
GCCCGAAGGCCCCGATCGACGGTGCACTTCGGCTCAGAACAGCACCCGGGCGAGCGCCTGCCGGGCCGCCGTCACCCGCGGATCCTCGGCGCCGATGACCTCGAAGAGTTCGAGCAGGCGCAGCCGGGCCGCCTCCCGGTCCTCGCCGGCGGTGACGCGCACGGCGTCCACCAGACGCCCGAAGGCGTCCTGCACATGACCGCCCACCAGATCGAGGTCGGCGGCGGCGATCTGCGCGGTCACGTCCTGGGGGTTGTCCGCGGCGTTCTTGCGGACCTGCTGAGGGTCCATCCCCTGCACCCGGGCGAGCAGTTCGGCCTGCGCGAGGCCCAGCTTGGCCTCCGGGTTGCCCGGGTCGTCGGCCAGCACGTTCTTGTACGCCTGGATCGCCCCGCCCAGGTCGCCGGAGTCCAGCGCGGAGACGGCGGCCGAGAGCAGCGCGTCGTACGGACCGGCCGGAACCGCGGCGAAGTCGCCCTCGTCGTCACCGGCCTCCGCGCCCACGACGAGCCCGGTCAGACCGAAGCGCTCCTCGCCGACCTGGATCAACTGGTCGAGGGTGGCGCGGATCTGCGCCTCGGGGGCGGCGCCCTGGAAGAGCGGCAGCGCCTGACCGGCGACCACCGCGAAAACGGCCGGAATTCCCTGGATGCCGAACTGCTGCATCAGCATCTGGTTGGCGTCGACGTCCACCTTGGCGAGGACGAAGCGCCCGTTGTATTCGATCGCGAGGCGCTCGAGCAGAGGGCCGAGCTGCTTGCAGGGCTCGCACCACTCGGCCCAGAAGTCGATGACGACCGGGACCTCGGCGGAGCGCTGCAGGACGTCACGCTCGAAGCCCGCCTCGTCGACGTCGATCACCAGCGCGGAGGGGGCGACGGCTCCACCGCCGCCGCTGCGGGCCGCCTCGGCCCGCGCCTGCTCCGCCTTGGCCTTGGCCTCCCCGGCCGCCTTCACCGCGGCGAGGTCGACGACGCCGTTCATGGACATGTTCCTAGGCTGCATGGGTACATCCTCCCCCTTCCGCGCGCGTAACCGGAAAGCCATGGCCGAACCGTGCCGCCCGCAAGCCCCCCGCCGGTTGCGGGGCGTACGGACGTGCCCGGTTCGGTATGCCGTTCAGTTGTGCCGTTCCATCGTGCTCACCGGGTCCCCACCCGGTGTCGTGGTTGTCGCGGAGGCCGCTCAGACCTTTCGCTACGGGTCGTAGCGTAACTGCATCGGGAGGCTCGTGGACAGGAGTTCCGCGTGAACTGCCTCACGTGCGTCCACGTGAACCGGCTCACGTGGCACGACAGGCGCCGGTGAACCTACTGGCGGGTATGGTCGCCTCCATGTGTCGCCGCACCACCCCACGCAGCCGTACCGGACGCCCCCGCTCCGCCGAGGCCGATCTCGCGATCCTCGACGCCACCCGGGCGGCGCTGGTCGAGCTGGGCTGGTCCAAGCTCACCATGGGCGACGTGGCGACCCGGGCCGGCGTCGCCAAGACCACCCTGTACCGGCGCTGGGCCAACAAGAACGAACTCGTCGTCGACGCCGTCGCCGTCCTCTTCGATGAACTCGAACTGCCCGACCTGGGTTCCCTGCAGGCCGATATCGAGAACGTGGTGTTCCAGTTCGCCGCCCTCCTGGAGCGGCCGGAGACCAAGACCGCGCTGATGGCGGTGGTCGCCGAGTCCACCCGCGACGAGCCGCTGCGCGAGCGCATCCGCACCTCGATCGTGGACCGCCAGAAGCGGCTGGTCCTGGAGGGCCGCCAGCGCGCCCAGCAGCGCGGCGAGCTGCCCGCCGACCGCGAGCCGGCCGCGGTCGAGGCCACCGACGCGCTGATCTTCGACGTGGTGGCGGGCGCGGTGGTGCACCGGGCGCTGGTGAGTGCGGAGCCGGTGGACGGGGACTGGGTGAAGCGGCTCTCGGCCCTGCTGCTCGGCGGACTGAGCGCGGCGGCGGAGCGGTGACTCCGGCACGGACGAAGACGGAAGGGGCGGTACGGGCCGGTGGCCCGTACCGCCCCTTCGCGCATTCCCGGTTCTAGAAGCCCGGGGGCTCGGTGTAGACGCCCCACTCGTCTCGCAGCACGCCGCAGATCTCGCCGAGCGTGGCCTCGGCGCGGACCGCGTCCAGCATCGGGGCGATCATGTTGGAGCCGTCGCGCGCGGCCGCCAGCATCGCGTCGAGCGCGGCGCGCACCTTGGCGTCGTCACGGCGCTCCTTGCGCTCGCCGAGGACGCGGACCTGCTCCCACTCGACCTCGTGGCTGACCCGCAGGATCTCCAGGTCGCCGGTGACCGAGCCGTGATGCACGTTGACGCCGACGACGCGCTTGTCGCCCTTCTCCAGGGACTGCTGGTACTGGAAGGCGGACTCGGCGATCTCGCCGGTGAACCAGCCGTCCTCGATGCCGCGCAGGATGCCGGAGGTGATCGGACCGATCGGGTGCCGGCCGTCCGGGTGCGCCCGGCGGCCTCGCTCCTTGATCTGGTCGAAGATCTTCTCGGCGTCGGCCTCGATGCGGTCGGTGAGCTGCTCCACGTACCAGGAACCGCCCAGCGGGTCCGCGACGTTGGCGACGCCGGTCTCCTCCATCAGCACCTGCTGGGTGCGCAGGGCGATCTCGGCGGCCTGCTCGCTGGGCAGCGCCAGGGTCTCGTCGAGGGCGTTGGTGTGGAGGGAGTTGGTCCCGCCGAGGACGGCGGACAGGGCCTCCACGGCCGTGCGCACGACGTTGTTGTACGGCTGCTGGGCGGTGAGCGAGACACCGGCGGTCTGGGTGTGGAAGCGCAGCCACTGGGCCTTGTCGGTCTTCGCCCCGTACACGTCGCGCATCCAGCGCGCCCAGATGCGGCGGGCGGCGCGGAACTTGGCGATCTCCTCGAAGAAGTCGAGGTGCGCGTCGAAGAAGAACGACAGACCCGGCGCGAACACGTCGACGTCGAGCCCGCGGGACAGGCCCAGCTCCACGTACCCGAAGCCGTCGGCGAGGGTGTACGCGAGCTCCTGCGCGGCCGTGGCTCCGGCCTCGCGGATGTGGTACCCGGACACGGAGAGCGGCTTGTAGGCGGGGATGCCGGCGGCGCAGTGCTCCATCAGGTCGCCGATGAGGCGCAGGTGCGGCTCGGGCTGGAAGAGCCACTCCTTCTGCGCGATGTACTCCTTGAAGATGTCCGTCTGCAGGGTGCCGTTGAGCACGGCGGGATCGACGCCCTGCCGCTCGGCGGCGACGAGGTACATGCAGAAGGCGGGGACGGCGGGCCCGGAGATCGTCATGGAGGTGGTGACGTCCCCGAGCGGGATGTCCTTGAAGAGCACCTCCATGTCGGCCGCGGAGTCGATGGCGACACCGCAGTGGCCGACCTCGCCGAGGGAGCGCGGGTCGTCGGAGTCGCGGCCCATGAGGGTGGGCATGTCGAAGGCGACCGAGAGCCCGCCGCCGCCGGCGGCCAGGATCATCTTGTACCGCTCGTTGGTCTGCTCGGCGTTGCCGAAGCCGGCGAACTGGCGGATGGTCCAGGTGCGGCCGCGGTAGCCGGTGGGGTGCAGACCGCGGGTGAACGGGTACTCGCCCGGCCAGCCGATCCGCTCGAACCCCTCGTACGTGTCGCCGGGCCGGGGCCCGTAGACCGGCTCGACCGGGTCCCCGGAGAGCGTGGTGAAGTCCGCGTCTCGCTTGCGGGCCTTGTCATAACGGGCCTGCCAGCGTCGGCGGCCTTCCTCGATGGCGTCAGCGTCCATGCTTCGAATTTACTAGGACGTCCTAGTAAATGTCGATGGCAAACCCCCGCGCGGATCCGCACGGGGGTTCGAGCCGAGGGGTCTCAGGCCTTGGCGGGAGCCGGCTCCACGCCGCTGACCAGCGGAAGCGTGTCCCGGACGACCTTGCGCTCGACGAAGAAGGCGGCGAACGGAATGGTTCCGGACAGCAGCACCCACAGGAGCCGGCCGAAGGACCACTTGGCCTTGGACCCCAGATCGAACGCGAAGATCAGGTAGATGATGTACAGCACACCGTGGGCCTGGGAGACCATGAAGGTCACGTCCTCGCCCGTGTCGAAGCCGTACTTGAAAATCATGCAGGTGCACAGCACAAGCAGCATGACCGCGGTCACATACGCCATGACGCGGTAGCGGGTCAGCACGCTGGATTTCATGGTCCGAGGGTAACGGCACGTACCGGACGATCTTCGCGCGGGTCAGCTTTCGTCGAAGTCGTGCGCCGCGACGCGCAGCGGCCGGAGCAGGGCGAAGATCTCCCCGCACTCCTCGGAGTCGTAGGCGCCGAGCCCGAAGTCCATCGCCATGAGGTCCCGCGTCGCCGCCTCCACGACCTCGCGCCCCTTCTCGGTGATGGAGGCGAGGGTCCCGCGCCCGTCGTTGGGATTGGGCCGCTTGGCGACGAGCCCGGACCTCACCAGCCGGTCGACGGTGTTGGTCACGGAGGTCGGATGCACCATGAGCCGCTCCCCGATCTTCGACATCGGCAGCTCACCGGCCTTCGAGAACGTGAGCAGCACCAGCGCCTCGTACCGCGCGAAGGTCAGCCCGTACGGCTTCACCACGGCGTCGACCTCGGCGAGCAGGATCTGGTGGGCACGCATGATCGACGTGATCGCGGCCATCGAGGGAACCGGCCCCCAGCGCTTCTGCCAGAGCTCGTCGGCACGGGCGATGGGGTCGAAGGGGAGACTGAGCGGCTTCGGCACGGGGATGACCTTACCGACTGGTCATATGGCGGTCAGTACCGTCTCGGCCCTCGGTACGAAGCTGGTACGTCACGATCTCCGGACACGAGGACCGGCGTGGCGGCGCGGAGGAGTCCGTGTGGTGGAGATGCGCGAGGCGCTGGAAGTGGGTGTCCTTCCCCGGCCTCATCGGGTACCACGAGACCGCCACGCTCAAGGGCGAGCGCGGGTTCCACCTGGCACGCGTGACCAGAGCCGATGACTACCCCGCCCGGCTCTGACCTGACCAGGCCCTCGGTCCACACGGACCGGGGGCTTTTTCGTGCCCGGCGTCGCGCCCGGTGTCGCAGCCGGGTGCCGGGTGGGGGGTATGTGACGATAGCCCGGTTCGACCCGATCTTGACTCGACCCGTCTCTGGGGGCCGGATGCCCAGACGTACCGCCGTCACCGCCCTGACCCTGGCCGCCGTGCTGTTGCTCGGGGGTGCCGGTTGTGGTGAGCCCGAGGAAACGGAGGGGCGGGGGCCGGTCGGGCCGCCGCGGGCCAAGACCGGTTCGGCCGCGCAGCCGGCCGCCGGCTCGCCGTTCTGGGTGGACCCGGACAGCGAGGCGGCGCGGCAGGTCAAGCGGTACGAGTCCCAGGGGCGTACCGCGGACGCCGACGTGCTGCGGCGGATCTCGGAGCGGCCGGTCGCCGACTGGCCGGCCCACGACGACCCCGTACCCGACGTCGGCAAGGTCGTGAAGGGCGCGAAGGCCGCCGGGCGGACCGCCGTGCTCGTCGCGTACAACATCCCGCACCGCGACTGCGGGATGTACTCGGCGGGCGGGGCGCCCGACGCCGCCGCCTACCGGGAGTGGATCGACGCCTTCGCCGGGGCGCTCGGCGACGCCCGCGCCGTCGTGGTGCTCGAGCCGGACGCCGTGCCGCATCTCGTGGACGGGTGCACCCCCGCCCAGTACCAGGACGAGCGCTACGAGCTGCTCGCCGGCGCCGTCGAGCGGCTGAAGCGGCAGCCGAACACCCGGGTGTACCTCGACGCGGGAAACCCCGCCTGGATCGCCGACGCCGGCAAGCTCGTCGAGCCGCTGCGCCGGGCCGGCGTGGCCCGCGCCGACGGCTTCGCGCTCAACGTCTCCAACTTCCAGACCAACGCCGCGGTCAAGGGCTTCGGGGCCCGGCTGTCGGGGCTGCTCGGCAGCGCGCACTACACCGTCGACACCAGCCGCAACGGCCAGGGCCCGCTGCCCGGGGACCGCGACCAGGCGTGGTGCAACCCGCCGGGCCGGGCCCTCGGCACCCCGCCGACCGACCGGACCGGCGACCCGCTGGTGGACGCGTACCTGTGGATCAAGCGGCCCGGGGAGTCCGACGGCACCTGCCGGGGCGGCCCGGCCGCCGGTACGTGGTGGCCGGACTACGCCCTGGGGCTCGCGCGGCGCGCCGAGGGCTGACCGGGCGGCCGGGCCCTCCGGCCGCTCCTCAGTCCACTGGACCCGCTTCAGTCCACCTGGACCCACTTCGCCTCCGACGGCGTCCCCTTCGCGTCCGTGACGAAGAGCATGTACCAGCCGGGCGGCACCAGCGTCCGGTCCAGCGGGGCCGCCACCGTGACCGAGTCCTTCGTCCGCGTCAGGCCGAGGGCCACCGACCGCTGCTCGACGTCCGTCGTGTGCGTGACCGCGCTGGGCCGCATCAGTCGGGCCGCGGTGATCCGGTCCGCGTCGGCGGTGCGGAACGTGGCCCGGCCGTTCTGGTCGAGCTCCTGGGGACCGTCGCCGAGCACCGGGCGCTTCCCGCCGCTGTGCAGGTACGGCGGGGTGAAGATCTCCACCCGCTGCTCGAAGGTGCCCAGCTTGGTGTTGTCGGCGTCGTCGAAGAGCGGGTCGGAGCCGAAGGTGGCGACCCGGCCGTCCGGCAGCAGCAGCGCCTCGGAGTGGTAGTTGCGGCCCACGGTGGGGTCGGCGGCGGCCCGCATCACGTTGTCCTTCGGCAGATAGAACTGGGCCTTGAGGATGTCGCTGCCGCTGCGGCCCCGGTACTGCTCCGAGCCGCCGGTGGTGAAGACGGTGTCGTCGGGCAGCAGGACACTGCTGAGGTAGCGGGTGCCCTGCGGCAGCGCGGGGCCGTCGGCGAAGCGGGCGCCCGGCTTCGACAGGTCGATGATCGACGTGCGGGCGGTGGACAGCGCGGACTCGCCGACCCCGCCGCCGCCGAGGACCATGAACCGCTGCGCCTGCACGGGCGGCAGCGCCAGGGAGGCGGAGGTCTCCAACTGGTTCGCGTCGGTGAGTCCCCGGAGCTTGGTGAAGGTGTTGGTCCTCAGGTCCCACAGCCCCGGCTCGCGGCCCTTGGTCGCCGGTCCGTAGCCCGCGTTGGAGCCGGTGTAGAAGAGCCTGCCGCCCTGGGTGAGGAAGAGCGCCGGGTAGGTGGGGAAGTAGCGGAAGGGGCCCTTGGCCCACTTCTTCGTCTTCGGGTCGTAGATCTCGTTGTCGCCGGGGACCACGTCGCCGACGTCGTTGAGCCCGGAGACGGCGAGCACCCGGCCGTCCTGGAGGGTGACCAGCGTCGGGTACCAGCGGGCGTCCTTCATCGGGGCGACGGGGATGTACCGCTCGGCCTTCGGGTCGAACTCGTAGGCCGCCTTGATGCCCTGGAAGTCCTGCTTCTCGGTGGTCAGCTTCTGGGCGAGGCCGTAGACGTTGTCGGCGTCCTTGCCCTTGAGGCCGAGGACCTCGTACTGCGCGGCCTCGGTCGTCAGGGCCTGCGCACCGGCCTTGCGCGCCTCCACGAAGACCCGGGCCTCGGCGGCGGTGACCTTGGTCTTCCAGGGCTTCATCTGACCGCTCTTGAAGTACGTGACCTCGAACTTCCGCTTGGCCTTGGGCACGGTGACGTCGAACTTGGAGACGTACTCGACGCCCGACGGCGAGCGGAAGACGGTGCCCTTCTTCAGGGTGACCGCCTTGTCGGGGCTCTCGTTCTTGACCCGCATGCCCCCGCCGGCCTTCTTCACCTCGCCGTCGAGGACCTCGTAGCGGGCGGTGCCGCCGGCGACCAGGAGCCGGCCGTCGGGGAGCTGGGAGTGGCCCGCGCAGAAGAAGTCCTCGGGGGTGGGGATCTTCTTGAAGGTGTTCTTCGCCGGGTCCCACAGGATGGTCTCGAAGGTGCCGGAGTCGAACTTCTTCTGGTCGTTGCCGGAGCCGGCGATCAGCAGCACCTTGCCGGTGTGCAGCAGGGCGGCGTGGATGGCGTTGACCTTGAAGCCCGGAGGCACGTCCAGCCCCTGCCAGGAGCCGAACTTCGCCTTGTACCCGGGCTGGGCGATCTTGTACGCGTGGTACTCGGCGGTGGCGAAGGAGACCGCGGCGGGAGCGTTCAGCCCGGCGAGGAGCAGGATCGCCCCACCGCCGAGCAGTTGTTTCCGGAATTTGTTCGACGGCCGGTAGGCCATGGCTCAGTTCCCTCCGGTGGTCGTGGGCGCGGTGGCGGGAGCCGTCGGCGCGGCGGCGGCACCGGCGGCCGGCAGGCCGAGGCCCTCGCGGGCGTCGGCACGGGCGCGGGCGCGGGTCCGGGCGCGGGCCTCGGCGCGCAGCCGCAGGACGCGGCGCCCGCGGACGCCGGTCCACAGCCAGACGGCGACCGGCGCGAGCGCGATGACCAGGGCGAGGACGGCCCAGGTGCGCATCGCCGCGTGCGTGTGGTCGAAGTGGACCGAGGCGAGCAGCGAGACGACGAGGATCGCCGCCCAGTACAGGTGGATGCGGAAGGTGGACAGCCGGTCGGGGCTCGCCTCGCCGCCCTTGGGGGTGACGACGAAACGCCCCCGGGTCCGCAGCATCGCCGAGCCGAGCGACTTGAGGTAGATCGGTGCGGACAGCGCGGACATGATCATCCCGGCGAGGCCGCCGGAGCCCTCGGGCTCGTGCGGGGACACGTTGTGCCGCCGGTTCCACAGGTACAGGCCGATCTGCAGGGCGACGGCGTCGCTGTAGATCATCAGCCAGACCGCGGAGGAGACCTGGGTCCCGGACGCGCCCAGCCAGAGGAAGAGGACGCAGCTGAGGATGCCCAGGAACCAGTTGACGGCCGTCATCGGGTAGTAGACGAGCATCAGGGAGTAGTTGAGCAGCCGGCCCGGCGGGACCCGGAAAGGCGCCTTCCAGTACTGCTTGAAGAGGGTCTCGTAGGTGCCCCGGGACCAGCGGAGCTGCTGGGTGAAGAAGTCGGTCCAGGACGCCGGGCCCTCGCCGACGGCGAGCACGTCGGGGGTGTAGACGGAGCGCCAGTACCGGCCGGTGCGGGGGTTCTTGCGGCGGTGCAGCTCGAAGCCGGTGGCCATGTCCTCGGTGATGGAGTCGTACAGTCCGCCGATCTGCCTCAGGGCGGCGATCCGGACGACGTTGTTGGTGCCGACGAACATGGGCGCGCGGTACCGGTTCCCGGCCCGCTGGATCAGCGCGTGGAAGAGGAACTGCTGGGACTCGGCGGCCTTGGTGACGGGCGAGGTGTAGTTGCCGTACACCTGCGGGCCGACGACGAAGGCGATGTCCGGGTCGCGGAAGAAGCCGAGCATCCGCTCCAGGAAGTTCGGCAGCGGGACGTGGTCGGTGTCGACGGAGGCGAAGTACTCGTACGCGTCGCCGTGCATCGCGAGCCAGGCGTTGTAGTTGCCGTGCTTGGTGCGGGCCTTGTGGACGCCCTTCTCGCGGTTCCACTCGGGGACGCCGGCGCGGGTGAAGTGCCGGACGCCGAGCTCGGCGCAGAGCGCCTTGGCCCGGGCGTCGTCGCCCTCGTCGAGCAGCCAGACGTCCAGGGGGCCGTCGTGCCGGAGCCGGACGGCGCCGGTCAGGGTGGCCCGGACCATGCCGAGGGGTTCCTTGCCGGGCACGTACGTCGTCAGGAAGGCGACCCGCGTCCCCTTCTCCGGCCGTACCGGCACGGGGTCGCGGGCGACCATCGTGGCGTGGGCGATCGAGGTGACGTTGACCAGCATGAAGAGGCAGATCAGACCGATCGACACGAGCATCACCGTGTCGAAGGCGACGAGCCAGCGGGCGCCGCCCTCGCGGACCGTCCAGTGACTGGGCCAGACGAGGTACACCAGCAGGAGAGCGGAGAGGACCGGCGCGAGGCTCATCAGGAGGACGGCTCGTATTCGGTGCGACTCCTTCGACAGCAAGCTCCGGTACTGCACCTGGTAGGCCGTGCCGGGGGGCTCGGTCAGCGGCCCGGCGAGCCGGCTGTAGGTGTCGTAGTCGTAGCCTTGCGGCCGCACGGTGCCTCCAGCTGTCGAGTTGGCCGATCGATATCCCCACGAAAGGGGAGATTTCGTGACGTGTCGACTGGAGGCGGCCGAGCGAGGGGTTTTCCGGCGCGGGCGTTTGCGGCGTGGGGGTCTTGGGTGAGGGATCCTCAGTTGTTCCCGGGCTGGGGGGCGCCGCTGTTCCCGGCCTGCGGGGCGCCGCGCCGCCGCAGCGTGTACCGCACCGCCTTCTGGGCGACGGGCCCGAGTTCCTCGAGCGCGGACATCAGCGTGCCGAGCTGTTCGAGCGCGCCGAGGGCCGCCTCGGCGCCGGCCTTGTCCACGCCCTCGTACAGCTCCAGACCGACGAAGGAGGCGGCGACCGCGCGGGCGAGCCCGGCGGGGTCGGTGTAGGGCCCGATCGGGCTGTCGCCGAGGACCCGGACGAGTACCCGCTCGATCTCGGCGATCCAGAGCTCCAGGCCCGCCGCGGTGGCCGGGGCGAGCCGGGGGTGCGTCTGGGCGCCGGCGAGCAGCTGGCCGAGGACGGCGACATGGCCGGCGGCCTGCTCCTCGGCGTGGATCTGCCGGCCGACGGCGAGCAGCTCGGTGAGGCTGCCGACCTCCTGGAGCCGGTCGCGGTAGCGGGCGACCCGCTGCTCGGAGCCGTACCGGCAGGCGGCGGCGAGGAGTTCGTCGACGGAGCCGAAGTGGTAGAAGACCAGGGCCTGGTTGACCCCGGCGGCCGCGGCGACGGACCGTGCCGACGTCTTGGCGATGCCCTGCTCGGTCAGCGTCCTGAGCGCCCCTTCGAGCAGCTTCTCCTTGGTCTCGCGGCTCACACCCGCACCTCCTCGCGCACGGGGCGCAACCCGGCGCGCACCCCGTGGGAGCGTACGTCGTGGTACGCGGCGGTGAACGAGCCCTCGTAGCCGAACAGCGGCCCGACGTACCGGTTCACGACCCGGACGCGGATCCGGAACCGGCCGGCGGCCTCGTCGTACGACTCCCTCACCTCGGCCTCGCCGCCGATGAGTTCGGGTACGCGGACGTCGACCGGGCCTTCGCGGAAGCGGTGTTCGCCGGAGCGGATCAGCAGCGAGCCGTCCGGTTCGGCGGACAGGTGCAGATCGCTGGCGAGGTGCTGGTGGGTGCCGAGGTAGTCGAGCACGCAGCCGCGTTCGGGGCTGTGGACCATCGTGGCGTCGAAGCGGCGGGGCCCGCCGGGCAGCGCGAAGGTGCGCACGAAGGTGACGGTCTCACGGCCGTACGAGTCGGCGTACGGCACGTTCTCGATGGTGAAGGGGACGCGGCGGCCGGTGCGCGGGACGAGGATGTTGCGCAGCCCGCCGAGCGCGAGGAACGGTTTGACGTAGGCGGGGCCGTGCCAGATCCGGTCCATGACGCCGCGCCCGGTGCAGGCCTCCCCGCTGTCCAGCCCGACGGAGAACCTCCGCTGGAGCTGCGGGTGCAGCCGGCCGAACTCGGCGTCGCCCATGGCGGTCCGGAAGATCGAGGTCATGTGCGCTCCAGAGTGTCGAGCAGCCGTGGCGTCCCGGCTGTCTTGGGCGGCGGGGTCCGCAGACACCGCCGGGCGGCGGGCGTGCGGGAGGAGGGCGGTACGAGGACGGCGGCGGCGAGCGCGACGATCAGCGCGGCCGGGGTCCAGGCGGCCGCGCCCGCCACGAGCAGGGCGCGGAGCGCGAGTTCGAGCTGCCAGTGGGTCCGCGACCGCTCGGGCGTGATCCCGTACTCGCACCACAGCCGCAGCCGGTCGAAGGACCAGGCGGTGGCCCACCCCATGAGCGGCCGGAAGACGACCCGGTCGGCGACCCGCCCGAGCCGCCCCCACCGGGGCCGGTAGTCGTACCCGGTCAGAAACCGGACCTCGTCGCCCTCGTCCCCGGGCACGTACCGCCAGTACCCGCTCCCCTCCGCGAGCAGCGAGAGCGGATGCGGCGAGGCGAACCGCAGCGCGGACACCCGGTCGCCGCCGGCCCGGTGGCGCTCCCCCGCGGAGACACCGGTGCCGGCGACGACCAGGAAGGGCAGGACGCGGGTGGCGTACCGGAACCGCTGCGGCTCGTCCGCGACGCGCGGCAGGTAGTCGATCTCCGTGAACCGCAGATCCCACCGCTGATGCTCCGCCGGCTCCTGGGTCCGCTCCCAGAGCGTCTCCATGCCGGTGCGGATGCGCGTCTCGATGTAGAGCCCCATGGCCCGCTCCCCCTGTCCTGCCTGGTACGGGCGGTCTTGAGCGACTGCTCAAAGCGACCGCTCAAACGGGAAGGTAGCCGACTTTGAGCACTCGCTCAACCGCCGGGCACGAAAAAGCCCCCGGTCCGTATGGACCGGGGGCTCGTATCCGCTGCGGTGCCGGGGGCTCAGCCCTCGGCGAGGTGGCGTTCGACCGTGTCGACCTTGGAGGTCAGGCCGTCGGTGACGCCGGGGCGGATGTCGGCCTTGAGGACGACGGAGACGCGGGGGGCGCGGGCCTCGACGGCGGCGACGGCGCGCTTGACCACGTCCATGACCTCGTCCCACTCCCCCTCGATCGACGTGAACATCGCGTCGGTGCGGTTCGGCAGGCCCGACTCGCGGACCACGCGGACGGCGTCGGCAACGTATTCGCCGACGTCCTCGCCGACGCCGAGCGGGGTGACGGAGAAGGCGACGATCATGCCTCGACCACGCTCTCCTTGCGGGCGCGGGAGGCGATCACGGCGTCGTCGGCCTCGCGCTTGAGCCTGCGGTCTGCGAAGAAGCCGCCGAAGGGCACGACGGAGAGGAGGAAGTAGACCGCGGCGGTCTTGAAGCTCCACTTGGTGCGGTTCCAGGCGTCCAGCCAGAACAGCACGTACAGGACGAAGAGAATGCCGTGGATCGCTCCCATCACCGGCACCGCGTTGAACTCGGTGGTGCGCTTGAGCACCGAGCAGACCAGCAGCAGCAGGAACGAGACGGCCTCGGGCGCGGAGACGAGCCGGAGACGGTGGAGGGAGGAGGCGGTCTTGATGTCCACGGGGGCACCTTCGTTTGATCTTGTGAATGGATGCACAAGGGCTCGCCCATTGTGACAGCCGACTTTGCCCTTCCTTTAGGCGGGGGGCTCGTACCCGGGGTGTTCTCAGGGTTCGGATCGTTCCGGGGGCCCTGTTCGGATGTCCGAGTCGCCCAGTACCGTCCTCCCGTGGCTACGTTCCGACTCCAAGGCAGCAAAGTGCTCGCCATTGACATGACAGGCGACGCCGTCAAGGCGAAGAACGGCTCGATGGTCGCCTACGACGGCCAGATGGCGTTCAAGAAGATGTCCGGCGGCGGTGAGGGCCTGCGCGGCATGGTGACCCGCCGGCTGACCGGCGAGCAGATGGAGGTCATGGAGGTGCGGGGCCAGGGCACGTGCTGGTTCGCGGACCGGGCCTCCGAGATCAACCTGGTGAACCTGCACGGCGACAAGCTGTGGGTCGAGGCCAGCAATCTGCTCTGCACCGACGCCGGCTTGCGCACCGGGACGTCGTTCACCGGGCTGCGCGGCGGCGCGACCGGGAACGGGCTGTTCACCACGACCGTGGAGGGGACGGGGCAGGCGGCGATCATGTCCGACGGGCCCGCCGTGGTGCTGCGCGTGTCGCGCGACTACCCGCTGTCCGTGGACCCGGGCGCGTACGTGGCGCACCAGGGCAACCTCCAGCAGAGCTTCCAGTCGGGCGTGACCTTCCGCACCCTCCTCGGCGAGGGCGGCGGCGAGGCGTTCCAGATCCGGTTCGAGGGCGACGGGCTCGTCTATGTCCAGCCGAGCGAGCGGAACACGATCGGGGGCGACGTCTGATGCCGTTCCGTGAGGTCAACTCGAAGATGGTCGAGGCCACCGTCGTTCCCGGACAGCGCATGTTCAGCCAGCGCGGGGCGATGCTGGCCTATCGGGGCGAGGTCTCTTTCACGCCGAACATCACCGGCGGCCAGGGCGGTGTGATGTCGATGATCGGCCGCCGGGTGGCCGGCGAGTCGACGCCGCTGATGACCGTGGAGGGCAGCGGCACCGTGATGTTCGGGCACGGCGGCCACCACATCCAGGTGGTCCGGCTCACCGGCGACACCCTGTACGTGGAGGCCGACCGGCTGCTCGCCTTCGACGGCGCCCTGCAGCAGGGCACCATGTTCATGGGCTCGCAGGGCGGCGTGATGGGCATGGTGCGCGGCCAGGTCACCGGTCAGGGCCTGTTCACCACGACCCTCAAGGGCCACGGCGAGGTCGCCGTGATGGCCCACGGCGGCGTGATCGAGCTGCCGATCACCCCGGCCCGTCCGGTCCACGTGGACCCCCAGGCGTACGTCGCCCACTCCGGCGACGTACGGAACAAGCTCTCCACCGCGCTCGGCTGGCGCGACATGGTGGGCCGCGGCTCCGGCGAGGCGTTCCAGCTGGAGCTGAGCGGCAGCGGCACGGTGTACGTCCAGGCCTCGGAGGAGAAGCTGTGAGCGCCCCCGTCATCTTCGACCCGCACACCCTGCCCGTCGACGACAACGTCAACCCGTACACCTTCTGTGTGGAGCTCAAGGGCTCCCAGTGGTTCCTGCAGAAGGGCAAGATGATCGCCTACTACGGGCGGATCGACTTCAACGGCATCGGGCACGGCCGGCTCGACCGGCTGGTGCGGACCTCGTTCCACTCGCCGCTGCACGCCGCCGACTGGGTGGTGGCCGAGGGCCAGGGCAAGATGCTGCTCGCGGACCGCGCCTTCGACGTGAACTCGTACGACCTGGACAACGGCAATCTGACGATCCGGTCGGGGAACCTGCTGGCCTTCCAGCCGTCCCTCGCGCTGAAGCAGTCGATCGTGCCGGGGTTCGTGACGCTCATCGGCACCGGCAAGTTCGTCGCCGCCTCGAACGGGCCGGTGGTGTTCATGGAGCCGCCGCTGCGGGTGGACCCGCAGGCGCTGGTCGGCTGGGCGGACTGCCCGTCGCCGTGCCACCACTACGACCACGGCTACATGACCGGCGTGATGGGCGGCGTCCGGGCGCTGACCGGGCTCGGCGGGGTCTCCGGCGAGGAGCACCAGTTCGAGTTCGTGGGCGCGGGTACGGTACTGCTGCAGTCGACTGAGACACTGATGCCGGAGCTGGCGACGGGTCACACGCCGAACCAGCCGGGGGTTCCCGGACAGCACGGTTCCGGCCATTCTCCGCAGGGCGCCGCGGGGGGCGTACCGCGCCTTCCCGGCCAGCTGGGAGACCTCCAGCGTCGCTTCGGTCTGTGAGCGGTAGTCTGCGGAGTGTGACGCCCCCTCGAACGTTCGAACGTGTGCACAAGGAGCGGGGGGCTCCGGTGCCCGGCGTCACACTCCGATACTTCGTCCAGTATTCAACTTCTTAGGTAGAATCCATACATGGAGACCGAGACGGCCACCAGCTGGCTCAGCGACGCCGAACAGTGCGCCTGGCGCACGTACCTGGACGTCAACAGGATGCTGACGTACCAGATGGAGAAGGATCTGCAGCCCTTCGGGCTCACCAACAACGACTACGAGATCCTCGTCAATCTCTCCGAGGCGCCCGACCAGCGCCTGCGCATGAGCGACCTCGCCGCCGCCACCCTGCAGTCGAAGAGCCGGCTCTCGCACCAGATCACCCGCATGGAGAACGCGGGACTGGTCCGCCGGGAGAACTGCGAGTCGGACCGGCGCGGACTGTACGCGGTGCTCACCGACCACGGCATGGACACCATGCGCAAGGTCGCCCCGCACCACGTGGAGTCGGTGCGCAAGCACTTCATCGACCTGCTGACCTCCGAGGCGCTGACGGACCTCCACGAGTCCCTCAAGCCCGTCGCCGAGCAGCTGCGCGGTGTCCGCGGCAAGCCGTAGCGGAAGAACGCCGAGGGCCCCTGTGCGGCTGCGCAGGGGCCCTCGGCGTACCTGCCGTCAGTTGCCCGTCAGGCCCGCGACCAGCTCGTCCGCCGCCGCGTACGGGTCCAGCTCGCCGGCCACGATCCGCTGCGCCAGCGCGTCGAGACGGCGGTCGCCGTGCAGGTCGCCGATCCGCTCCCGCAGCGCGGTGACCGCGATCGTCTCGACCTCGGTGGCCGCCCGGCGGGCCCGGCGCTCGGCGAGCACACCGTGCTCCTCCATCCAGGCGCGGTGCTTCTCCAGCGCCTCGACCAGCTCGTCCACGCCCTCGGCGCGGGCCGCGACCGTCTTGACGATCGGCGGCCGCCAGTCGCCCGGACCCCGCGCCTCGCCGAGGCCCAGCATGTGGTTGAGCTCGCGGGCCGTCGCGTCCGCGCCGTCCCGGTCCGCCTTGTTGACCACGTACACGTCGCCGATCTCCAGGATGCCCGCCTTCGCGGCCTGGATGCCGTCGCCCATGCCCGGGGCCAGGAGGACCACCGACGTGTCGGCCTGGGAGGCGATCTCCACCTCCGACTGGCCGACGCCGACGGTCTCCACCAGGATCACGTCGCAGCCCGCCGCGTCCAGGACGCGGATGGCCTGCGGGGCCGACCAGGCGAGCCCGCCGAGGTGGCCGCGGGTCGCCATGGAGCGGATGTAGACGCCGGGGTCGGAGGCGTGCTCCGACATCCGGACCCGGTCGCCGAGCAGCGCGCCGCCGCTGAACGGCGAGGACGGGTCGACGGCGAGGACGCCGACCCGCCTGCCCGCCTTGCGGTACGCGGTGACCAGCGCCGACGTCGACGTGGACTTGCCGACGCCGGGCGAGCCGGTCAGGCCGACCACGTACGCGCCGCCGGTGAGCGGCGCCAGCGTGGCCATCACCTCCCGCAGCTGCGGGGACGCCCCCTCCACGAGCGAGATCAGCCGGGCCACGGCGCGCGGCCGGCCCTCCCGTGCCTGGGCGACCAGTGCGGGGACGTCCACCATGTGCTCGCTGCTCCTTACTGAGGGGCGTGACGGTAACTCGCCGGGACTTACTTGCCGGGGACCTTGACGATCAGCGCGTCGCCCTGGCCGCCGCCGCCGCACAGCGCGGCCGCGCCGACACCGCCGCCGCGGCGCTTGAGCTCCAGCGCCAGGTGCAGCACCACACGGGCGCCGGACATGCCGATCGGGTGACCCAGCGCGATGGCGCCACCGTTGACGTTCACCTTTTCCGGGGTGACGCCGAGGTCCTTCATGGACTGGACGGCGACGGCGGCGAAGGCCTCGTTGATCTCGATGAGGTCGAGGTCCTCGACGCCCAGGCCCTCCTTCTTGAGGGCGTGCTGGATCGCGTTGGACGGCTGCGACTGCAGCGAGTTGTCCGGGCCCGCGACGTTGCCGTGGGCGCCGATCTCGGCGATCCACTCGAGGCCCAGCTCCTCGGCCTTCGCCTTGCTCATCACGACGACGGCGGCGGCGCCGTCGGAGATCTGCGAGGAGGTGCCGGCGGTGATGGTGCCGTCCTTGGCGAACGCCGGGCGCAGCTTGCCGAGCGACTCGACGGTGGTCTCGGCGCGGACGCCCTCGTCCTTGGCGAAGACGACCGGCTCGCCCTTGCGCTGCGGGATCTCGACCGGGGTGATCTCGGCCTCGAAGATGCCGTTCTTCTGCGCGGCGGCGGCGCGCTGGTGCGACAGCGCGGCGATCTCGTCCTGCTCCGGGCGGAGGATGCCGAGGCGGGTGTTGTGCTTCTCGGTCGACTCGCCCATGGCGATGTTCTCGAAGGCGTCGGTCAGACCGTCGTGGGCCATCACGTCGAGCATCTCGATGGCGCCGTACTTGAAGCCCTCGCGGGACTTCGGCAGCACGTGCGGGGCGTTGGTCATGGACTCCTGGCCGCCGGCGACGATGATGTCGAACTCGCCGGCACGGATCAGCTGGTCCGCGAGCGCGATGGCGTCGAGGCCGGAGAGACACACCTTGTTGATGGTGAGCGCCGGGACGTTCATCGGGATGCCGCCCTTGACCGCGGCCTGGCGGGCGGGGATCTGGCCGGCGCCGGCCTGCAGCACCTGACCCATGATCACGTACTGGACCTGGTCGCCGCCGATGCCGGCGCGGTCGAGGGCGGCCTTGATGGCGAAGCCGCCGAGGTCCGCGCCCGAGAAGGACTTCAGGGAGCCGAGCAGCCGCCCCATGGGCGTGCGGGCGCCCGCGACGATCACTGACGTGTTACCGGTCGTTCCAGACATGAGGCACAGCCCCTTGGGATGAGAGGTGAACGAGGGTTTACCGCCAATGTACTGAGCAGTGCAGCACGGGGTCACCGGCGAGCCGGTGTGACGGCGCGCACGTTGCGTAACCAGGGTGCAGGCGCTGCACTGGAGAAATGCTGACGCGTATCGACCACATCGGGATCGCCTGCTTCGACCTGGACAAGACCGTCGAGTTCTACCGTGCCACGTACGGCTTCGAGGTCTTCCACTCCGAGGTCAACGAGGAGCAGGGCGTCCGCGAGGCCATGCTCAAGATCAACGACACCTCCGACGGCGGGGCCTCGTACCTCCAGCTCCTGGAACCCACCCGCGAGGACTCCGCGGTCGGCAAGTGGCTGGCCAAGAACGGCGAGGGTGTGCACCACATCGCCTTCGGGACGGCGGACGTCGACGGCGACGCGGCGGCCATCCGTGACAAGGGCGTACGCGTCCTCTACGACGAGCCGCGCATCGGCTCGATGGGGTCCCGGATCACCTTCCTGCACCCCAAGGACTGCCACGGCGTCCTCACCGAACTGGTCACCTCGGCCGAGCCCGGCTCAGCGGAGCACTGACCTCCGGATTCCTGGCCCGGTAGAGTGGGCGGCTCCGGGCCGGGGCCGGTCGGGGCCGCGCGCTGCGCGGCCGTCGAGTCGGGGTTTCCGATCTGCCACCATTTCCGGGGGGCGGCCGTTCGCCGGCGAACGGAGCTCGTGAGACATCGCGACCAGGGGACGGATGGGACCGGGCAGTGCGGGGCTACGAACGCCAGGAGAGCCACCGGGCTGAAGACGACCATCTCTCGCGGTTCGAGGCCGAGATGGAGCGGCTGAAGACCGAGCGGGAGAAGGCCGTCCAGCATGCCGAGGACCTCGGCTACCAGGTCGAGGTTTTGCGCGCCAAGCTGCACGAGGCGCGCCGCACGATCGCGACCCGGCCCTCCTCGTACGACAGCGGCGACCTCGGCTACCAGGCCGAGCAGATGCTGCGGACCGCCCAGATGCAGGCCGACCAGCTGCGTTCGGACGCCGAGCGGGAGCTGCGCGAGGCCCGCGCCCAGACCCAGCGCATCCTGCAGGAGCACGCCGAGCACCAGGCCCGGCTCCAGGCCGAACTGCACGCCGAGGCCGTGCAGCGCCGGCAGCGGCTCGACCAGGAGCTGAACGAGCGCCGGCAGACCGTCGAGGCGCACGTCAACGAGAACGTCGCCTGGGCCGAGCAGCTGCGGGCCCGTACCGAGGCCCAGGCCCGCCGGCTGATGGAGGAGTCCCGCGCCGAGGCCGAGCAGTCGCTCGCCGCCGCCCGCGCGGAGGCCGCCCGGCTCGCCGAGGAGGCCCGCCAGCGGCTGGCCACCGACGCGGAGTCCGCCCGCTCCGAGGCCGAGGCGCTGCTGCTGCGCGCCCGCAAGGACGCCGAGCGGCTGCTGAACGCCGCGTCCACGCAGGCCCAGGAGGCCACCAGCCACGCCGAGCAGCTGCGCTCGTCCACGACGGCGGAGGCCGACGCGGCCCGCCAGCAGGCCACCGAACTGTCCCGTACGGCGGAGACCCGGCTGCAGGAGGCCGAGGTACGGCTCCGCGAGGCGCGCGTCGAGGCCGAGCGCACGGTCACCGAGGCGAAGGACGCGGCGGCCAGGCAGCTGGCGTCCGCCGAGTCCACCAACGAGCAGCGCACCCGTACGGCCAAGGCGGAGATCGCCCGGCTGGTCGGCGAGGCCACCAAGGAGGCGGAGGCCCTCAAGGCCGAGGCCGAGGAGAAGCTCCGCGAGGCCTCCGCCGAGGCCGACAAGGTGAAGGCGGAGGCGACCGAGCAGGCCCGTACGGCCGCCGCCGAGGACTCCGCCGCCCAGCTCGCGAAGGCCGCCCGCAACGCGGAGGAGGTCCTGACCAAGGCGTCCGAGGACGCCCGGGAGACCACCCGCAAGGCGTCCGAGGAGGCGGAGCGGATCCGCCGCGAGGCCGAGGCCGAGGCGGACCGGCTGCGTGCGCGGGCCGAGGAGCAGGCCGACGAGCTGCTCGGTTCGGCGAAGGACGACACCAAGGAGTACCGCGCCAAGACGGTCGAGCTGCAGGAGGAGGCGCGCCGGCTGCGCGGCGAGGCCGAGCAGCTGCGGGCCGAGGCGATCGCCGAGGGCGAGAAGATCCGCGGCGAGGCGCGGCGCGAGGGCGTGCAGCAGATCGAGGAGTCGGCGAAGGCCGCCGAGGAGCTGCTGACCAAGGCGAAGGCGGACGCCGACGAGCTGCGCACCGGCGCGGCGGCGGAGAGCGAGCGGGTCAAGGCCGAGGCGGTGGAGCGCGCCCAGACGCTGCGCACCCAGGCCGAGGAGACCCTGGAGCGCACCCGTACCGAGGCGGACCGGCTGCGCGCCGAGGCCGAGGAGCAGGCCGACTCGGTGAAGGCGGCGGCCGAGCGGGACGCGGCCGGGACGCGCGAGGAGGCGGCGCGGGCCGCCGCGGCGCGGCGGGCCGAGGCGGCGGACGAGCTGACCCGGCTGCACGCCGAGGCCGAGACCCGGCTGGAGAACTCCGAGCGGGAGCTGAGCGAGGCCCGGACGGAGAGCGAGCGGATCCGCCGCGAGGCGGCCGAGGAGACCGAGCGGCAGCGCAGCGAGGCGGCGGAGCGGATCCGCACCCTGCAGACGCAGGCCGAGCAGGAGGCCGAGCGGCTGCGCGGCGAGGCCGCGTCGGACGCCTCGGCCTCGCGCGCCGAGGCCGAGAACGCGGCGGTGCGGCTGCGGACGGAGGCGTCCGCGGAGGCGGAGCGGCTGAAGTCCGAGGCGCAGGAGACCGCGGACCGGGTGCGCGCCGAGGCGGCGGCCGCGGCCGAGCGGGTCGCGGCGGAGGCCGCGGAGGCGTTGTCGGCGGCGCAGGAGGAGGCCAACCGGCGGCGCCGGGAGGCCGAGGAGACGCTGTCCTCCGCCCGTACCGAGGCCGACGGCGAGCGGTCGCAGGCCCGGGAGCAGAGCGAGGAGCTGCTGGCCTCCGCCCGCAAGCGGGTGGAGGAGGCCCAGACCGAGGCGCAGCGCCTCGTCGAGGAGGCCGACGCCCGGGCGACCGACATGGTCGCCACCGCCGAGCAGACCGCGCAGGAGGTGCGGGACTCGGTCACCGGACTGCGCGAGCAGGCCGAGGAGGAGATCACCGGGCTGCGCAGCGCCGCCGAGCACGCGGCGGAGCGGACCAGGAGCGAGGCGCAGGAGGAGGCGGACCGGGTCCGCGCCGACGCGTACGCGGAGCGGGAGCGGGCCACCGAGGACGCGAACCGGGTCCGGGAACGCGCCTCGCAGGAGGCGGAGGCCGCCACGTCGCTGGCCGAGCGGACGGTCGCGGACGCGATCGCCGAGTCGGAGAAGCTGAAGGCGGACACCGCGGAGTACGCCCAGCGGGTCCGTACCGAGGCGTCGGAGTCGCTGTCGCAGGCCGAGCAGGACGCGACGCGGACCCGGGCGGAGGCCCGGGAGGACGCCAACCGGATCCGGTCGGAGGCGGGCGAGCTGCTGTCGGCGGCGCGGGCCGAGGGCGAGCAGATCACCGACGAGGCGCGGCAGGCCGCGGACAAGCGGCGCGCGGACGCGGCGGAGCAGGCGGACCGGCTGGTCGGCGAGGCGACCGCGGAGGCCGAGCGGATCACCGCGGAGGCGGCGGAGCTGCAGTCCGTCACGGAGCAGGACGCGCAGCGGCTGCGTGCGGAGGCCGAGCAGGTCAAGCGGGACGGCGAGGCGCACGCGGAGGCGCTGCGGGTGGCCGCGCTCGCGGACGCGGAGCAGATCCTCGACGAGGCGCGGCAGACCGCGGACAAGCGGCGCGCGGACGCGGCCGAGCAGGCCGACCAGCTCATCGCGGAGGCGACGGGCGAGGCCGAGCGGATCGCCACGGAGGCCGCGGACGAGGCGGAGCGGCTGCGGGCCGAGGCCGCCGAGACGGTGGGTCAGGCGCAGCAGGCGGCGGAGCGGATCCGGGTCGAGGCGGAGCGGGTGAAGGCGGACGCGGAGGCGGCCGCCGAGCAGATGCGTGCCGAGGCGCGGGCGGAGGCGGACCGTACGCTCGACGAGGCCCGGGAGGCCGGCGCCAAGAAGCGTTCGGACGCGGCCGAGCAGGCGGACCAGCTCATGGCGAAGGCCCAGGAGGAGGCGCTGCGCGCCACCACCGAGGCGGAGACGCAGGCGGACACGATGGTCGGCGCGGCCCGCAAGGAGGCCGAGCGGATCGTCGCGGAGGCGACCGTCGAGGGCAACTCGCTGGTGGAGAAGGCCCGGGCGGACGCGGACGAACTGCTGGTCGGGGCGCGACGCGACGCGACGGCCATAAGGGAGCGCGGCGAGGAGCTGCGGGCCCGGGTCGAGGGCGAGATCGAGGAGCTGCACGAACGGGCGCGGCGCGAGACGGCCGAGCAGATGAAGACGGCCGGCGAGCGCGTCGACAAGCTGGTCACGGCGGCGACGGAGCAGCGCGAGGACGCCGAGAAGAAGGCCAAGGAGCTGCTGTCCGACGCGTCTTCGGAGGCGAGCAAGGTCCGGATCGCGGCGGTCAGGAAGGCCGAGGCGCTGCTCAAGGAGGCCGAGCAGAAGAAGGCCACGCTGGTGGCCGAGGCGGAGCGGATCAAGGCGGACGCGGAGCGCGAGTCCGAGGGGATGATCTCCGAGGGCCGGCGCGAGCTGGACGTGCTGGTGCGCCGGCGCGAGGACATCCAGGCCGAGATCTCCCGTGTCCAGGACGTGTTGGAGGCGTTGGAGTCTTTCGAGGCTCCGTCCACGGGTTCGAAGGACGGTGTGAAGGCGGGCGCCTCCGCAGGAGTCACACGTTCGAGTGGCAAGCCCTCGGAGGGGTAGCCACTCAAAAGGCTGGACATTCTCCAGATCAAACGGGCATACGCTCGATGACACGCCGCTTCGACCCCTAGGATTCCCCCTAACACCTCACCGGTCTCATTCGACAGGAACCCCATGAGCGACACTTCCTCCCCCTTCGGCTTCGAGCTCGTGCGGCGTGGTTACGACCGCGGTCAGGTGGACGACCGCATTACCAAACTCGTCGCCGACCGTGACAGTGCTCTGGCCCGGATCACCTCTCTCGAGAAGCGCATCGAGGAACTGCACCTCGAGACGCAGAACGCCCAGGCGCAGGTGACGGACGCCGAGCCGTCGTACGCCGGTCTCGGCGCCCGCGTCGAGAAGATCCTCCGTCTCGCCGAGGAGGAGGCGAAGGACCTGCGCGAGGAGGCCCGTCGCGCCGCCGAGCAGCACCGCGAGCTCGCCGAGTCGGCCGCCCAGCAGGTGCGCAACGACGCCGAGTCGTTCGCCGCCGAGCGGAAGGCGAAGGCCGAGGACGAGGGCGTCCGGATCGTCGAGAAGGCGCAGGGCGAGGCCAACAACCTGCGTGCCGAGGCGCAGAAGGACGCGCAGTCCAAGCGCGAGGAGGCGGACGCCCTCTTCGAGGAGACCCGCGCCAAGGCCGCCCAGGCCGCCGCGGACTTCGAGACCAACCTGGCCAAGCGCCGCGAGCAGTCCGAGCGCGACCTGGCCTCCCGTCAGGCCAAGGCCGAGAAGCGTCTCGCGGAGATCGAGCACCGCGCCGAGCAGCTGCGCCTGGAGGCGGAGAAGCTGCGTACGGACGCGGAGCGCCGGGCCCGCCAGACGGTGGAGACCGCGCAGCGCCAGGCCGAGGACATCGTGGCCGACGCCAACGCGAAGGCGGACCGGATCCGCAGCGAATCGGAGCGCGAGCTCGCCGCGCTGACGAACCGCCGCGACTCCATCAACGCCCAGCTGACCAACGTCCGCGAGATGCTGGCCACGCTGACCGGTGCCGCGGTGGCCGCGGCCGGTTCCCCGGCGGACGACGAGCCGGTGACCCGCGGCGTCCCGGCGCAGCAGTCCCGGTAGTCCCTCGGTAGTCCCCCGGGAGACCTGCGACCGATCGGCGAGAAACCCTCCTCCACTGCGGTGGCGGAGGGTTTTTCACGCCCTTAGGTTGGTACGCATGATCGAGCTCGAGGGTCTGACGAAACGGTTCGGGACGAAGACGGCGGTCGACCGGCTCTCGTTCCAGGTGCGGCCCGGCATGATCACCGGGTTCCTGGGGCCGAACGGGGCCGGCAAGTCGACGACGATGCGGATGGTGCTCGATCTGGACAACCCGACGAGCGGGACGGTCCGGATCGACGGGCGGCACTACCGGGAGCTCGAGGAGCCGCTGAAGTACATCGGGGCGCTGCTCGACGCGAAGGCGATGCACGGGGGCCGGAGCGCGTACAACAACCTGCTCTGCCTCGCGCAGGCGAACCGGATTCCGCCGAGCCGGGTGGCCGAGGTGCTCGATCTGGTGGGTCTGACGGCGGTGGCACGGAAGAAGGTCAAGGGCTTCTCACTGGGCATGGGGCAGCGGCTGGGAATCGCTTCGGCGCTGCTCGGTGATCCCGAGATCCTGATGTTCGACGAACCGGTCAATGGTCTGGACCCCGAGGGAATTCACTGGATCCGCAATCTGATGAAGGCGCTGGCCGCGGAAGGTCGGACGATCTTCGTTTCCAGCCATCTGATGAGTGAAATGGCGCTCACCGCGGATCACTTGATCGTGATCGGGCAGGGGCGGCTGCTCGCGGACACCTCGATGGCGGAATTCATTCGACAGAATTCCCGGAGTTACGTGCGGTTGCGCTCTCCGCAGCACGAGCGCCTGGTCGAGGTGCTGCGGGAGAACGGCTTCCACCCGGTCACGGCTGGCGGCGGCACCCTCGAGGTGGACGGGACGACCACGGAGGAGCTCGGCGAACTGGCGGCGCGGCACCGGCTGGTGCTGCACGAGCTGAGCGCCCAGCAGGCCTCCCTGGAGGAGGCGTTCATGCAGATGACGGCGGCGGCGGTGGAGTACCACGCGCACGGCACGATCGCACACGGCGGCGGCGAGATGCCTCCGCCGCCACCGGCCGACGGGCCGGGTCCGCACTGGGGCGAGAGCTACAAGGGGGCCTGAACGATGGCATCGGTACCCGCGGTCCTGCAGTCCGAGTGGACCAAGATCCGTACGGTCTCCTCGACGGTCTGGACCCTGGCGAGCGCGCTCGTGGTGACGGTGGCGATGAGCGCGGCGCTGTCCGCGCTGCTGAACTCGACCTTCGACGACCTATCGGTCGCCGAGCAGGCGACCTTCGACCCGACGTTCGTGAGCTTCTCCGGGATGGTCCTCGGGCAGCTGGCGATGGTGGTGTTCGGGGTGCTCGTGGTGGGCACGGAGTACTCCTCCGGCATGATCCGGACCTCGCTGGCCGCGGTGCCGCAGCGGGCCACGTTCATGTTCAGCAAGGTCGCCGTGGCGGGACTGCTCGCCCTGGCGGTGGGCATGGCGACGAGCTTCCTGACCTTCTTCCTGGGCCAGGCCCTGCTCGGCGAGCACCGCACCACGATCGGCGCGGACAACGTGCTGCGGGCGGTGATCGGCGGCGGCCTGTACATGGGGCTGATCGCGACGTTCTCGATGGGCGTGGCGATGATGCTCCGCTCGTCGATGCTGTCGCTGGGCATCCTGGTGCCGTTCTTCTTCCTGGTCTCCCAGATCCTGTCCGCGGTGCCGAAGGCCAAGGAGGTGGCCCGCTACTTCCCGGACCAGGCCGGCTCCAAGATCATGCAGGTGTTGCCGGACGCGATGAACCAGGAGGAGGCCCCGTACGGCCCCTGGGGCGGTCTCGGCATCATGGTCCTGTGGGTGGCGGCGGCCCTGGTCGGCGGCTGGTTGGTGCTGCGGAAGCGGGACGCGTAGGTCTGCGGACGTGTAGATCTGCGGACGTGTAGATCTGCGGACGCGTAGGTCTCAGGCCCCGGTGGTGGATCCGGGGCGGACGATCATGAGGACGGTGACGGCCGCCCACAGCAGGTTGAAGATCCCGGTGGTCATGGCGAGCCGCTTCGCGAGCGCGGAGCGGCTCGTGTCGTCGGCGTCCGTGTCGTCGAGGAGCTTCTCCTGCCCGGGCAGGATCAGGGCCAGGAGCAGGACGGCGGCGGCGGTCGTGAGGACGATCGAGGCGAGCAGCCAGGCGTCGGTGAGTACGCCCATCCGAGCGGCCGTGGCGATGCCGAGGACGGGCACGGCGACGCCGACGTACGTGTAGCCGCGGCAGATCCGGTGCAGGATGCCGGCCGTCCCGTCGCCGCTGCCGGCCGGGACGGCGCGGGCGAGGCGCGGGAACATCGAGGCCGCGACGGCGACCGGGCCGACGGCGAGGATCGCGGCGAGGACGTGGAGCGAGAGCAGCAGCTTGGTCACGGGGGTTCCCTGCGTACGGATGGATTGGCTGTCAATCCATGTGAGCCGTCCCGAGGTCTATCACGCCACTCCGCCGTTTGGGTAGGCTGCCTGACTATGAAGACCGACGCGGTACGCGGGCATCTGGACGGACTGCTGCTGTCCGTCCTCGAGTCCGGCCCCCTGCACGGCTACGCGATCATCACCGCGGTGCACGAGCGCAGCGGCGGCGCGCTGGAGCTGCGCAAGGGCACGATCTACCCGGCGCTCAACCGCCTGGAGCGGCTCGGACTGCTGCGCAGCACCTGGCAGTCGGAGGGCGAGCGGCGGCGGCGCTGCTACGAGCTCACCGACGAGGGCCGCCGCGGTCTGGACGAGGAGCGCAGCACCTGGCGGGAGTTCACCGCGGCGATCGGTGCCGTGCTCGAACCGCGGCGCGCCCCCGGACACGCGACGTGACACCGGGCCGGAACGTCACGCCGGACCGGTACGCCCTCCTGGACGCCCATCTGACGGAGCTGGCGTCCGTCCTGCACGGCCCGGCGAAGGCCAGGGCCCGGCTGCTCGGCGAGCTCCGCGAGGGCCTGGAGGACGCGACGGACGACCTGTCCGCGCACCTGGACCGCGACGAGGCGGCCCGCCGGGCGATCCGGGACTTCGGTACGCCGGAGGAGCTCGCCCCGGGCTTCCAGCGCGAGCTGACCATCGCCCAGGCGCGCCAGACCGCCCGCGCGGTGCTGCTGCTGGTCCCGCTGCTGTTCCTGTGCGGGTACGCGGCCGAGTTCACGGCGGGCCCGGCGGCGCAGCTGGCGTTCGTCCCGCTGGCGGGGGTGGCGGCGCTCGCGGGGCTGGCCGCGGCGGTGCTGCTCGCGGCCACCGGCCGGCTCTCCCGGCGCCTGCCCGCGCCCGACCGGCTGCCGCTGTTCGCCGCCTGGACCGGCACCACGGCCGCCACCGCCCTGGCGCTGAGCTCCCTGACCCTCGCCGTGGCCGCGGCCGTGACGTCGAACTGGCCGCTGGCCGCGGCGGGCGCGGCCCTGATGGCCGCCTCGCACGCCCATCTGGCCTCCGTCGCCCGGACCTGCCGGCGCTGCGCCCGGCTCGCCACGGGTGCCTGACCCGCGTCCCGCGCGGTCGAGGGACCGCTTCCGTTTTCTGAGGGACCGCTTCCGTTCTTCGGCCTCCGTGGAACCGTCCGCACGACGATAGGCTCCTCACTCGTACGGGGCCTTGGGCCCAGGGGCCATCGCCCCGACACCGACCGACCTGTCGATGGGGCTGGAGAATGATCGAGGCAGTCGGCCTGACCAAGCGCTACGGCGCCAAGACGGCCGTGGACGACCTTTCGTTCCAGGTGCGGCCCGGCGCCGTCACCGGATTCCTGGGGCCCAACGGCTCCGGGAAGTCGACGACCATGCGCATGATCCTCGGGCTCGACGCGCCCACCGCCGGCCACGTCACCATCGGCGGCCACCCCTACCGGGAGCTGCCCAACGCGCCCCGGCAGGTCGGGGCGCTGCTGGACGCCAAGGCCGTGCACGGCGGGCGGAGCGCTCGGAACCATCTGCTGTCGCTGGCCCAGCTGGCCGGGATCCCGCCGCAGCGGGTCGACGAGGTGCTCGGGGTCGTCGGCCTGCAGGACGTGGCCCGACAGCGGTCCAAGGGCTACTCGCTGGGCATGGGGCAGCGACTCGGCATCGCGGCCGCGCTGCTCGGCGACCCGCAGGTGCTGCTCTTCGACGAGCCGGTCAACGGGCTGGACCCGGAGGGCATCCTCTGGGTGCGGAACCTGATGAAGAAGCTGGCCGCCGAGGGGCGGACGGTGTTCGTCTCCAGCCACCTGATGAGCGAGATGGCGCTGACCGCCGACCATCTGATCGTGATCGGCCGCGGCCGGCTGCTCGCCGACATGAGCGTCCCGGACTTCATCGCCGCCAACTCCGCCGACTTCGCCCGCGTCCGCACCCCGCAGGACGCCCCCGAGCAGCGCGAGAAGCTGGCCGCCGCGCTCACCGGGGCGGGCGGCCGGGTGCTCTCCGAGCGGGACGGCGCGCTGCGGGTGACCGGGCTGCCGCTGCCCCGCATCAGCGACCTCGCGCACGGGGCGGACGTACGGCTCTGGGAGCTGTCGCCGCACCAGGCCTCCCTGGAGGAGGCGTACATGCGGCTGACGCAGAGCGCCGTCGACTACCGCTCCACGGAGGACCAGCTCGCCGGGCTGCGGCCTCCGGAGCCCGAGGACGGCTGGACGTCCCCGCCCGAGCCGGTGGTCCCGGAGGTGCCGCAGGAGGGCTTCTACGCCCCGCCGCCGCCCGGACAGAACCCCTACGCGACCCAGGACGAGCCCGAGGACGCCCGATGACCACTCCCCCGGCGCAGCAGGCCGGCGCGCCCGCCCCCGGCGTGTACGCCCCCGTCTACGTCTCCCCCATCCCGGTGCGCCGGGCCCATCTCGGCGACGCGCTCGCCTCCGAGTGGACCAAGATCCGCTCGGTGCGCTCCACGATGTGGACGCTCGGCGTGCTGGTGCTGCTGATGGTCTCCATCGGCATCGGCGTCGCCGCGCTGGTCGCCGCCAGCGGTGTGGGCACCGAGAGCGACCCGGCCCTCGGGCTCGGCTTCTTCGGTCTGCTGCCGGGCTCGATCTGCGTGATCACCCTCGGCGTGCTGACCATCGCCTCCGAGTACGGCACCGGCATGATCCGCACCACGCTGACCGCCTGCCCCAGCCGCGGCCGGGTGTTGGCCGCCAAGGCGATCGTCTTCTTCCTGCTGGTCTTCGCCATCACCACCGTCACCGCGACGCTGGTCGCGGTGGCCCAGTACGGGCTGGTGGGCGGGCCCGAACAGGACGCCGGGGCGTGGCTGCGGGCCACCGTCGGCGCCGGGCTCTACATCGCCCTGCTGGGACTGCTCTCGATGGCCGTCGGCACGATCATCCGGCACTCCGCGGGCGCCATCACGATCATGATCGGGGTGCTGCTGCTGCCGCTGGTGGCGGGACTGTTCATGTTCACGGAGTCCCTGCAGGGCCTCCAGGAGGCGCTGTTCACGTACGCCGTGCCCTCGCAGATGATCGCGCTGTACGCCGACGTCCCGCCGTTCGGCGCCGACGGCCCGTCCGGCTGGGAGCCGGTACTGATCCTCATCGGCGTCACCGGCCTCGCCCTCGGCGCCGCGTACGCGGCGATGCGCGCGCAGGACGTGTGACGCCGCTCCGGCCGGGCGTTCAGTAGCGCGGCGCGTTCCGGGACCGCTGCACCCGCGAGGTGCGGCGGTCCTTCGCGTTCCAGCACGCCTTGTGCCAGTGCCGCCGGTCGTCCACTCCCCCGTACTCCGGCCAGGCCACCACGTGCGGCGCGCCCGACGGGATCTCCTGGTCGCAGCCGGGGCAGCGGTACCGCTTGCCCGGGGAGCTGGCGCCGGCCACGAGGCGGACGTACCACTCCTCGCCCTGCCAGGTCTCGCTCCGCTGCGCGCCTCCGTAGCGGTCGCCCGGCTCGTCCTGCTGGGCCGCCGGCTTCTCGCCGCCTCGGGAGCGGTTGCGACGCGGGGACACGGAACACCTCACAGGGCAGGGGACGACGGTCGGCTCCCTCCAGCGTACGGGCCGGGCCAGGCCGCTCCGGCCCACCCGGACGGCGGTGTTACCGGAAAATCGCAACAACTTGCCGCGTGCCCGTTGCCTTTGGCACGTGCAGGCGTTGATGCGTACAAGGGGGAGTACCGCGTCGGCCGCAAGGAGGCAGTAGCGATGCGCGTGGGTACGTTTGTTCTGGCCGCCCAGTTCCCGGGCCAGGGGCCGGGGGAGGCGCTGCACCGGGCGGTGCGGACGGCCGAGCTCGTGGAGGAGTGCGGGCTCGACTCGGTCTGGCTGGCGGAGCACCACTTCGTGCCGTACGGCGTGTGCCCGTCCGCGGTGACGCTGGCCGCGCTGCTGCTGGGGCGGACACGCCGGATCCGGGTCGGCACGGCGGTGAGCGTGCTGCCGACGGCCCATCCGGTGGCGCTCGGCGAGCAGGCGGCGCTGCTCCATCTCACCTCCGGCGGGCGGTTCACGCTGGGCGTGGGCCGGGGCGGGCCGTGGGTGGACCTGGAGGTCTTCGGCGCGGGGCTGGAGGCGTACGACAACGGGTTCCCGGAGTCGCTGGACCTGCTGCTGCGGTGGCTGGGCGAGCCGCGGGTCGGGGCGGACGGCGAGCGGTACGCGTTCCGCGAGGTGGCGGTGGTGCCGCGGGCGGACGAGCTGGTGGGCGGCGAGGAGGGCCCGGAGGTCGTGGTCGCCTGCACCTCGCGCAACAGTGTGCGGCTGGCCGCGGAGCGCGGGCTGCCGATGCTGCTCGGGATGCACTGCGGGGACGAGGAGAAGGCGGAGACGGTCGCCGCCTGGCGGCGGTACGCGCGGGACGCCGGCCGGAGCCCCGGGGAGATCGAGCGGATCGGGCGGGGCCATGTCTCGGCCGGTGTGGTGCAGCTCGCGGACCGTACGGAGGACGCGGCGGAGGCGCTGGTCAAGGCGATGCCCGGCTGGCTGAAGCAGGGGCTCGACGCGCATGTGACGGTGGACGGCCGGTACCGCGCGATGCGGGACCCGGTGGCGTACACGGAACTGCTGTGCGGGCTGCACCCGGTGGGCACCCCGCGGGTCGCCGCCGACCGGCTGGCGGCCACCGCCGAGCGCACCGGGATCACCCGCTTCGCGCTGCTCGCGGAGGGCTCGGGCGACCTCGCGGCCACGGAGGAGAACGTCCGGAGGGTGGGCGCGGAGGTCCTGCCGCTGCTGAGCTGAGCCGGCGGCCCGTCCGCGCGCCGGCGACCGCGGACCTCCGCTCCCGCACCGGAAGGATCTCCCCCGTCAGGGACCTCCTCCGCTGCGGGAGCGGCGGCACAAGACATCAGCGGTCGCGGGCCATCAGCAGTCGCGCAGTTCCGGTGACTGGTTGAGCAGCTGTCCCCGGACGGAGGTGAAGCGGGCCAGCCGCTCGTCCGCCGCGGCGTCCAGCGGGAAGACCGCCACACGGTGGCAGTTCTGGAAGGCGAGACGCACGCCGAAGTGCCGCTGCAGCGCACCACGGATCGCGTCGCTCGCCAGCGCACGCAGCAACTGGCCGCGCGCCTGCTCGTCCGGCGGCGGCGTCTGGTTGTCGGCGAACTCTCCGCCGTCCACCTTCAGCTGGGCCACCAGAGAGCTGATCATCTCCCACGCGTAGGGCAGGGAGGTCCGGACGCAGTCGACGAAGTCGGCTTCGTCGACCTCGCCTCGCTCGGCCTGTTCCAACAGCGCCGGTGAGACGTCGAGCGACATGTGTACTCCTCTCGCGACCCCGCCCGCGGCGGGGTCTTCCGGGCAGGACTGGAGGACCCCCGTCCGCAACGCAGAGTGCACGGGTGGCGACCTCCTGCTAACACGGTAAGCGTGCCGTCCTGACCGCACCAGGAGATTGGGAACACAACCGGCCAATAACGAACGGGAGTTTAGGCGCGAATCGCGCGGAGGAGCGGAGGTCTTGTAGCGTTGCGCACCATGCGTCTCGTCATTGCCCGTTGTTCCGTGGACTACGCGGGCCGGCTCACCGCCCATCTGCCCTCTGCACCCCGACTGATCCTGGTGAAGGCGGACGGCAGCGTCTCCATCCACGCGGACGACCGCGCGTACAAACCGCTCAATTGGATGTCCCCGCCGTGCACGCTCAAGGAGGGCGTGGACGGCGAAGAGGGCGTCTGGACCGTGGTGAACAAAGCGGGCGAGAAACTGATCATCACGATGGAGGAGATCATGCACGACTCCTCCCACGAACTCGGTGTCGACCCGGGCCTCATCAAGGACGGCGTGGAAGCGCACCTGCAGGAGCTGCTCGCCGACCGGATCGAGACGCTCGGCGAGGGCTGGACGCTGATCCGCCGCGAGTACCCGACGGCGATCGGCCCGGTGGACATCCTGTGCCGGGACGCCGACGGCGCGACGGTCGCGGTGGAGATCAAGCGGCGCGGCGAGATCGACGGCGTCGAGCAGCTGACCCGCTACCTGGAGCTGCTGAACCGCGACCCGCACCTCGCGCCGGTGAAGGGCGTCTTCGCCGCGCAGGAGATCAAGCCGCAGGCCCGCGTGCTGGCGACGGACCGCGGCATCGACTGCGCGGTCCTGGACTACGACGCCCTGCGCGGCATCGAGGACGACAAGCTGCGGCTGTTCTGAGCGCCCCCCACGTGTGACGGCCCCCGTCCGGCGAGAGCCGGGCGGGGGCCGTCGTCCGTGCGGGACTCAGAGGCCGGTGGGGCTGCCTCCCGTGGAGGCGGCGCCCCCGGTCGCCCCGCCGTCCGTCGTCGTGCCGCCGTCGGTCGTCGTGCCGCCGTCGGTGGTCCCGCCGTCCGTCGTCCCGCCGTCGGTCGTCGTCCCACCGTCCGTCGTGGTCCCACCGTCCGTCGTCGTGCCGCCGTCGGTGGTCGTACCGCCGTCGGTGCCGCCCGTGGGCGTGCCGCCGGACGGGCTGCCGGACGTCGTTCCGCCGGTCGTCGGCGTACCCGGCTTCGTGGTCTTGGTGGGCTTGGTCGTCGTGCCGCCCGTGCTCGTCGGGGTGCCCGGCTCGGTGGAGGTGCCGCCGGTGGTGGAGTCCCTCGGGTCCGTGGCGGCGGAGCCGGTGGGGGAACCGCTCTCGCCCGGGGTGGCCTCGCCGGAGGGGTCCGGGGTGGCGTCCGGGGTGGCGGTCTCGTCGGGCGTCTCCGTGTCGTAGCCGTCGCCGTAGCCGTCCTCGCCCGTGGTCTGGTCGGAGGTGACCCGGTTGGAGCCGGGGTCCTCGCCCTCGCCGGACGTCGCGCCGAGGGTGACCACGGTGCCGAGCACCGCGACCAGCAGCGCGCCCGCGCCCGCGGCGATCAGGTTGCGGCGGGTGCCGAGGAGGCCGCGGCGGGCGGGTCCTGCGGCCGGTTCGGGGGTGGCGGTGCCGGTCAGGGCCACGGTCGGCCCGTCGTCGGGGAAGTCCGGGAAGTGCTGGACGGTCGGGAACGGCGCGCGATCCTTCACGAGCGCCGTCGTCGTGTCGACGGCCGCCGCGGCCGGCTCCTCGTACAGGTCGCCCGGCACCGGCGACGGGCTGCCGCCGCGGTCCGCGACGAGGGCCAGCGCCCGCCGCCCGGCGACGGTGCCGCGCTTGTCGGCGAGCGCGCCGCGCAGCGCGATGGAGGCCTCCAGCTCGGCGCGGGCCCGCTCCAGGTTGCCGGAACACAGTGCGAGGACGCCCAGCTCGTGGTGGAAGTACGCCTCCTCCGCGACCTCCCCGGCCCGCCGGGCGGCCTCCTGGCCGGCCCGCAGGGCGCGCTCCCAGGCGCCCCAGTGCAGCCCGGAGGCGAAGACGGGCGCGGCGCTGCGGGCGAGCAGCACGGCGGCGCTGGCGTGCCCGGCCTCCTGGCTGGGCAGCAGCACGGTGAGCGCGCAGCCCAGCGCGTCCGCCTCGGCGGCGGCGCGTTCGGGGGTGACGGAGGGGTGGCCGGCCCACCAGGCGTAGTGCTGGGCGACGGTGTGCGCGCGGCCGACGGTGTCCTCGGCGTAGCCGGAGGCGACGAGCTGGGTGAGCACGCCGGGCGCGAGGCGGTAGCGGGCGCCGACCGGGCTGAGCAGTCCGGCGCCGGTGAGTTCGCCGAGCGCGGCGTCGGCGTGGGTGTCGCCGACGAGGGCGGGCAGGTGCGCGGGGTGCGGGACCTCGCCGCCGAGGGCGACGGCGAACCGCAGGGTGTCCTGGGCGGACTGGCCGAGCCGGGAGGCGAGCAGGGCCGCGGGGGCGGCGCCCTCGCCGAGGGTGGGCAGCGGGACGTCGGTGCCGTCCGCCGCCCCGGGTATGCCGGAGACGTGGACGCGGGTGCCGCCGTCGCCGGGCCGGCCGGCGTCGCCGAAGGCGTCGTCGAGCGCGCCGAAGGCGTCGAACTCGTCGAAGGCGTCGTTCTGCTCGGGCCCGCTGCGCAGCCGGTCGCGCTGCCTCAGCAGGGCTCCGGCCTGGACGAAGCGCAGCGGCAGGCCCTCGGACTCGAACCAGAGGTCGCCGGCCCAGTTGGCCTCGTCGTCGGTGAGGGTGCGGCCGACGGTCGCCTCGAGGAGCTCCAGGGCGGAGGCCCGGCCGAGGCCGGCGAGGGCGACCTCCTCGACGTGCGCGTCGGCGGAGGGCGCGGCGACGTCGGGGGCGGCGGCGAGCAGGTAGGCGCACTCGGGGGTGGCGGTGAGCAGTTCGTCGAGGGCGGCGCCGCCGAGTTCGAGGTCGTCGACGACGACGATCGCGCCGATCTCTCGGACGAGGTCGAGCACCTCGGCGCGGTCGGGGCGGTACGCGGGCAGGTGCATGACCGTGCCGAGCAGGTCGTGCAGCAGCTCGGTGGCGGTGCGGTGGTAACCGGAGAGGCGCACGACGCCGTCGGGGGCGAGGTCGGTGCAGTCCGCGGCGACCTCGTCGAGGAGCCGGCTGCGGCCGGAGCCGGCCGGTCCGGTGACGCGGGCGCTGCGGCCCCGGGAGAGCAGCTGGACGAGCCGCTCGCGCTCCTCCTGGCGCTCCAGGAGCGGCGGGCGGGGCACGGCGGGGCCGGGCGGTACGGGCGGGGCGGAGGCGCGGGCGTGGTCGGCGCGTTCCTCGGCGGTGCGGCGGCGCGGCGGCTGCGGCCGGTCTCCGGGCGGGCAGGCCTCGATCTCGCTGCCGTCGACCGGGTTGACGGTGAGCAGCAGGTCGCCGACGACGAGTTTGACCGTACGGACGACGGGGGGTGCGGACTGGCCGAAGTCGGACGTCAGCGGGTCGCGGGGACCACGCCGAGCACCGGCGGCCGCGCCCGTGCGCTCGCCGTCCTTGCCGTACTCCTCCGGTCCCCGGTGGATCGGGTCCATGGTGAATGCCCCCAAAAAAGCGGTGCGCGCCGTGCCCCTCCCGGCCGTTCTGCACGCTCGCTGACGCTTCGGGTCCGGTGCCCGCCTGGTGGGTCCGTCAATCGGCGGGCGACCGAACCCTAGACCGATGGACGGCATTCCGTCACGGGCGGGGTACCGCCCCGCCCGTGACGTCACCATCTCGTGAGGATTGAGCGGGTCGCCGGTTTCACACAGGTGCTTCACAGGCGGGTCGCCCGCGCGTCGTTTCAGACGCGCGGCAGCGACTCGGCGGCGAGGCCGCCCTCGATGGCGAGGATGCGGTGCAGCCGGGTGGCCACTAGCAGCCGCTGCATCTGGGGCGGGACACCACGCAGCACGAGCCGGCGGCCGCAGCGGCCGGCCCGTCGGTGTGCGCCCATGATGACCCCGAGCCCGGTGGCGTCCCAGGAGTCGAGACCGGTCAGGTCGAGGACCAGGTCTCCGTCTCCGTCGTCGACGGCCGAGTGCAGGACCGTACGGGCGTCCGCCGCGCTGCGGACGTCGAGGCGGCCCCCGACGACCAGCTCGGCGTGGTCGCCCCTGATGTGCATATGCGCTCCCCGAGAGTGCTTCGTCTATGCAACAACTGACTGCCGGACCGGCAGAAGCGTTGCGCCTTGTAAGCGAACCGAGACCGAATTCACCCGTCGGGGTGATAGCGGTCAGTACGTGTAGAAGCCCTGCCCGCTCTTGCGGCCGATGTCACCCGCGTCCACCATCCGGCGCATCAGCTCCGGCGGGGCGAACTTCTCGTCCTGGGACTCGGTGTAGATGTTGCTCGTGGCGTTGACGAGGATGTCGACGCCGGTGAGGTCGGCCGTGGCGAGCGGGCCCATGGCGTGCCCGAAGCCCAGCTTGCAGGCCAGGTCGATGTCCTCGGCGGTCGCCACGCCCGATTCGTACAGCTTGGCGGCCTCGACGACCAGCGCGGAGATCAGGCGGGTGGTCACGAAGCCGGCCACGTCGCGGTTGACGACGATGCAGGTCTTGCCGACGGACTCGGCGAACTCCCGTGCGCCGGCGAGGGCTTCGTCGCTGGTCTTGTGTCCGCGGACCAGCTCGACGAGCTGCATCATCGGGACCGGCGAGAAGAAGTGGACGCCGACGACGGACTCCGGGCGCTCCGTCACCGCGGCGATCTTGGTGATCGGGATGGCGGAGGTGTTGGAGGCGAGGACCGCGCCGTCCTTGGCGATCTTGTCGAGGGAGCGGAAGATCTCGTGCTTGACCTCGAGCTTCTCGAAGACCGCCTCGACGACGACATCGGCGTCGGCGACCGCGTCGAGGTCGGTGGTCGGGGTGATCCGGGCGTAGGCGGCCTCGGCGGCCTCCGCGTCCAGCTTCCCCTTGGAGACGAACCTGTCGTACGAGGCCTTGATGCCGTCGGTGCCCCGGGTGAGGGCCGCGTCGGTGACATCGCGCAGCACGACGTCCCAGCCCGCCTGGGCGGAGACCTGCGCGATTCCGGACCCCATCAGTCCGGCGCCGATGACGGCGAGCTTCCTGGCCACGTTGGTTCTCCCCTTAACGACTGTTCACCGATGACTCTCCGGCGGAGATTAGCGGCCTGGGAGCTTCATGTGACCCGGAAGTAATGCGCGTCACGCCCGGTTTGACGGACGTCACACTGACGACACCCCGCGGGAGGTATCTACGCTGGGGCCATGGTCAATCTGACGCGCATCTACACCCGTACCGGCGACCAGGGCACCACCGCCCTGGGGGACATGAGCCGGACCGCGAAGACCGATCTGCGGATCGCCGCCTACGCGGACGCCAACGAGGCCAATGCCGTCATCGGCACGGCCGTCGCGCTCGGGGGGCTCGACGAGGAGGTCGTGAAGGTCCTCACGCGCGTGCAGAACGACCTGTTCGACGTGGGCGCGGACCTGTCGACGCCGGTGGTCGAGGACCCGAAGTACCCGCCGCTGCGGGTGGAGCAGTCGTACGTGGACAAGCTGGAGGCGGACTGCGACCGCTTCCTGGAGCGCCTGGACAAGCTCCGCTCCTTCATCCTCCCCGGCGGCACGGCCGGCGCGGCCCTGCTGCACCAGGCCTGCACGGTGGTCCGCCGCGCGGAGCGCTCCACGTGGGCGGCGATGGAGGCCCACGGCGACACGATGAACCCCCTGACCGCCACCTACCTGAACCGCCTCTCGGACCTGCTCTTCATCCTGGCGCGGACGGCCAACAAGGAGGTCGGCGACGTGCTGTGGGTGCCGGGCGGGGAGCGCTGAGAACGCCTCCGCGCCGGCCGGCCCCCCGTGGCCGGCCGGTGCGGGGCGGGCTTACTCCGCGGCGCCCCTCTGCCCGGAGGCCGGGGGTTGTCCTCCCGACGACACCGCGTCCTCGGGCGCACGGCCGGCCATGCGGTCGGGGCCGTGCTCCGGGTCCCGGGCGGGGAGCGCGGAGGACTCCTCCGTCTTCGGTGCCTTGCGGGGCCAGAGGGCGTAGCTGAGGGCGATCAGGCCGTGGATGCCGACGGCGCGCCAGGCGCCGTACATCCACATCTTCAGCGAGGTCGTGTCGCCGTCGTCGCCGACGTACCACATCGCGGCCAGCAGCAGGACGGTGGCGACGGCGCCGCCGATCAGCGTGCCGAGCCAGATCTCGCCCTCGTGGCGGGCGCGGGCCATGCCGTACTGCGGGGGCTTCTTCGGCGGCGGGCCGCCGCCGAGGCGGTGGGCGGCGTGGCCGTCGAGCCACTTCACGGTGCGGTGGCCGTGGCCCACGGTGTAGCCGATGTACAGCGCGGCCAGGCCGTGCTTCCAGTCCGGCGAGGCGCCGTTCTTGAGGTCGATCGCCGTCACGACGAGCAGCACGACCTCCAGCAGCGGCTCGCACAGCAGGAACGCCATGCCGAGACGCGGCATCTTCAGCAGGTAGCGGGTCGCGAGTCCGGCGGCCAGCAGCACCCAGAACCCGACCTCACAGATCACGATCAGCCAGACGATCACGGTGGAACTCCTTTCCGGTTCCCCCTCAGCGTCCCGTGCGGCCGGGCCGGAATCGTCGTCGCCGGTGACGAAGTGGGGCTACATCCTTCGGCGGAGGCGCGGCGCGTGCGGGATCGGTCCGTACGGCGACGTGCCCGCGGGCCGCGCCGTGTTGGATGGGCGTGTGAGAATCCCCCGACCCCACCGCGTCGACCTGCTCATCGCCGCCGGCGGCCTGGCCTGCGGGCTGCTGCTGTGGGGCTTCGGCATCGTCGTCCGGCCGGACGCGCTGATCGACGGGCGCTGGGCCGTCCTGGTGCCCCTGCTCGTGATGACCGCGACGGAGACGGTGCGCCGCACCATGCCGCGCACCGCGCTGGCCGTCGGCACCCTCGCGGTCGTCGCGAACGAGTTCACGCACGGCAGCATCGCGACCATCCTGATGTTCACGGACGTGGTCTACGCCGCCGTCGTGTACGGCCCGCCCGCCTCCGCCCGCCGCATCCCGTACTCCACCGGGCTGATCACGGTCGGCATCACCATCGGCTTCCTGGTCTGGTGGCAGAACGCCATAGCGCTGCTGATCGGCGTGGCCAGCGGCATCGTCTGCTTCCTGCCCGCCCTCACCGGTGCGGTGGTGCGCAACCACCGGCAGACCGCCGAGGCCGCCCGGCTGCGCGCCGAGCAGACCGCGCTGCTGGCCGAGATGGACCGCAGCCAGGCGGTCGTCGCCGAACGGGCGCGGATGGCCCGCGAGCTGCACGACATGGTCGCCAACCATCTGTCGGCGATCGCGATCCATTCCACCGCCGCGCTGTCCCTGGACGACGCGGCGACCACCCGCCAGGCGCTGACCGTCATCCGGGAGAACAGCGTCGCGGGCCTGGCGGAGATGCGCCGGCTGATCGGTCTGCTGCGCGACAGCAGCGGCGACGCCGAGCCGGCCGCCGCGCCCACGCTGGCCGGCCTGGACGCGCTGGTCGCGCAGGCCGGGACGAACGGCGAGTCCAGCGGGCTGACCTTCGCCCTCGACGACACCCGGGACCCGGCCCGCCCCGCACTGCCCGCGCCGGTGGAGCTGGCCGCGTACCGGATCGTCCAGGAGTCGCTGACCAACGCGCTCAAGCACGCCCCCGCCGGGCTGGTCGCGGTGACCCTGACCCAGGACGGGCACACCCTGCGGGTGCTGGTCACCAGCCCGTTCGGGGACCGGCCGGGACCGCGCGCACCGGGCTCCGGGGCGGGGCTCGTGGGCATGCGCGAGCGCGTCGCCCTCCTCGGCGGTGAATTCGAGGCCGGGCCGGTCACCACGGCCGAGGGCCGGAAGATCTGGCAGGTGCGGGCCGAACTGCCCGCGGAGGAGAGGACGTCGGACGGATGACGATCCGGGTGCTGGTCGCCGAGGACCAGAGCGCGGTACGGGCGGGCCTGGTGCTGATCCTGGGCAGTGCCCCGGACATCGAGGTGGTCGGGGAGGCCGCCGACGGTGAGCGGGCGGTGGCGCTGGCCCGCGAACTACGGCCGGATCTCGTCCTGATGGACGTGCAGATGCCCCGCATGGACGGCGTGACCGCCACCGGCCACGTGGTCGCGGAGGGGCTGGCCGACGTGCTGGTGCTGACCACCTTCGATCTGGACGAGTACGTCTTCGGGGCGCTGCGCGCGGGCGCCGCGGGCTTCCTGCTGAAGAACACCGACGCGGCCGACCTGATCGAGGCGGTGCGCACGGTGGCCCGCGGCGAGGGCCTGATCGCACCCGCGGTGACCCGCCGGCTGATCGCGGAGTTCGCCGCGCACACGCCCGTACGCTCCCCGGACGCACCGGATCCGTCGGTACTGGACGTGCTGACGCGACGGGAGCGGGAGGTGCTGGCGTGTCTGGGGCAGGGGCTGTCGAACGCGCAGATCGCCGAGCGGCTCGGGATGGCGGAGGCGACGGTGAAGACGCACGTCAGCAAGGTGCTGGGGAAGCTGGATCTGCGCAGCAGGGTGCAAGCGGCGGTGCTGGCGCAGGAGTTGGGCGTCTGACGGATTACCGAACCGAACACTCCGGCGATGGTCTGGACCTCTTGACGATTGGTCCAGACCTTCCTACGCTCTCGGCGCGCGCAAGTACTACGGACCACCCCCACCCTGTCCGTTCCGCGAACTTGAGGAGCACCGTTGAGCACTCAAGCACCGACGCGCAGAACAGGCCTCAGACAACGGGCCGCCGCTGGTCTGACCGCCCTGATCCTGCCCCTGGCCGCGATGGTCGGCCTCGCCTCCCCGGCGGAGGCCGCCACCTCCGCCACCGCCACGTACACCAAGGTCTCCGACTGGGGCTCCGGCTTCGAGGGCAAGTGGACGGTGAAGAACACCGGCACCACCACGCTCTCCTCCTGGACCGTCGAGTGGGACTACCCCTCCGGCACCGCCGTCACCTCCGCCTGGGACGCGACCGTCACCGGCTCCGGCACCCACTGGACCGCCAAGAACGTCGGCTGGAACGGCACCCTCGCCCCCGGCGCCTCCATCTCCTTCGGCTTCAACGGCACCGGCTCCGGCTCGCCGTCCGGCTGCAAGGTCAACGGCGGTTCCTGCGACGGCGGTTCGCAGCCCGGCGACGCACCGCCGTCCGCCCCCGGCACGCCCGTGGCCTCCGACATCGGCAACACCTCGGTCAAACTGACCTGGACCGCCGCCACCGACGACAAGGGCGTCAAGAACTACGACGTCCTGCGCGACGGCAACAAGGTCGCCACGGTCACCGGTCTGACCTACACCAACACGGGGCTGACCGCCGGCACCGACTACAGCTACACGGTCGTCGCCCGCGACACCATCGACCAGACCGGCCCGGCCAGCGGCGCCGCGTCCGTCCGCACCACCGGCGGCGACGACCCGCCGCCGCCCGGCGACACCGTGAAGATGGGCTACTTCACCAACTGGGGTGTCTACGGCCGCAATTACCACGTGAAGAACCTGGTCACCTCGGGCTCCGCGGCCAAGATCACGCACATCAACTACGCCTTCGGCAACGTCCAGGGCGGCCGCTGCACCATCGGTGACTCCTACGCCGACTACGACAAGGCCTACACCGCCGACCAGTCCGTCGACGGCGTCGCCGACACCTGGGACCAGCCGCTGCGCGGCAACTTCAACCAGCTGCGCAAGCTGAAGAAGGCCTACCCCCACATCAAGATCCTCTGGTCCTTCGGCGGCTGGACCTGGTCCGGCGGCTTCGGCCAGGCCGTGCAGAACCCGGCGGCCTTCGCCCAGTCCTGCCACGACCTGGTGGAGGACCCGCGCTGGGCCGACGTCTTCGACGGCATCGACCTGGACTGGGAGTACCCGAACGCCTGCGGTCTGAGCTGTGACACCAGCGGGCCGGCCGCGTTCAAGAACATGATGTCGGCGATGCGCGCCAAGTTCGGCGCCAACGCCCTGGTCACCGCGGCCGTCACGGCCGACGCCTCGTCCGGCGGCAAGATCGACGCCGCCGACTACGCGGGCGCCGCGCCGTACATGAACTGGTTCAACGTGATGACGTACGACTTCTTCGGCGCCTGGGCGGCGCAGGGCCCGACGGCCCCGCACTCCCCGCTCACCTCGTACGCCGGCATCCCCCAGGCGGGCTTCAACTCCGCCGAGGCGATCGCCAAGTTCAAGGCCAAGGGCGTTCCGGCGAACAAGCTGCTGCTCGGCATCGGCTTCTACGGCCGCGGCTGGACCGGCGTCACCCAGGCCGCGCCCGGCGGCACCGCCACCGGACCGGCGCAGGGCACGTACGAGCAGGGGATCGAGGACTACAAGGTCCTGAAGAACAGCTGCCCGGCCACCGGCACCGTCGCCGGCACCGCCTACGCCAAGTGCGGCAGCAACTGGTGGAGCTACGACACCCCGGCCACGGTCACGTCCAAGATGGGCTGGGCCAAGAACCAGGGCCTGGGAGGCGCGTTCTTCTGGGAGTTCAGCGGCGACACCGGCAACGGCGAGCTGGTGAGCGCGATCAACTCGGGGCTGAACTAGTCCCCGGCGCGGCGGGGGCGGCGCAGCACGCCGTCCCCGGCGCGGCGGGGGCGGCGCAGCACGCCGTCCCCGTCGTACGCCACCTCGTGCCGGACCACCCGGCAGCCGTCGCCGAGCACCGCCACGGCCGCCGCGTAGTCGTCCGGCGCCGGAACGTCGTACAGCCGCACCGGCGGGTGCGGCTGTGCGCGTTCCGCCCAGGACAGCAGGGCCGCGGGCGCGTCGGGGGCGCTCACCGTGAGCAGCGCCGGGTCGACGCTCAGCCCGTCGCCGGTGGCCTTGAGCACCGCTTCCTTGCGGGCCCAGTAGCGGGTGAAGCCGCCGGCCCGCTCCCCCGCCGGCAGCCGGTCGTACGCGGCCCGCTCCTCGGCCGAGAGCACCGTGAGCGGCGGGTCGCCGACCCGCCCGATCTCCTCGATGTCCACGCCGACCGGACCGGCGTACGTCAGTGCCACCGCCACCTGGTCCCCCGCGTGGGACAGCGAGAGGTGCAGCGGGGAGCCCGGCAGGACGGGCTTGCCGTGCCCGCCGGAGGTGCAGGTCCGGCACACCGCGGCGAAGGACGGCTCCGCGGGATCGAGGTCCAGCTGGGCGCCGACCAGATCGCGCAGCAGGGCGTGCGCGGTCAGATACAGGCCACGCGGCTCGTCCCGGAGGAAGGCCTCGTACCGGGCCCGCTCCCCCGCGTCGAGCAGTTTCAGCAAGGCCGGCGCGCCGGAGGCGCGCACGGAAACGGCCCGGGCGGTCCACACATGGCACTCACCGGGCCGTACGAGTTCCTCGGGCGGGGGCGTCACGCCACGTTCACCCTCCCCCAGACTCCGTCCGGGGGTACCCCCATCCAACGAGACCCCCTTCTTATGCGACATTGACTCGTTGTCCGGGCGGGGCCGCCTCCAGCCAGGCCAGGAAACCGGTCAGCGCGTCCTCGCTCATCGCCAGCTCCAGGCGGGTCCCCTGATGGAGACAGCCGAGCACGACGGCGTCGGACAGCAGCGCCAGCTCCTCCTCGCCCTCCGGCATCCGGCGGGCCAGCACCTCGATCTGGGAGCGCTCGAGGACACGGCGGGGCCGGGGCGCGTAGGAGAAGACGCGGAACCAGGCGATGCGGTCGCCGCTGTAGCGCGCGACGCCGTACACCCAGCCCTTGCCGGTCAGGTCCGGCTCGTCGGGGATGTTCCAGCGCAGGGAGCAGTCGAACGTGCCGCCGGAGCGCTGGATCAGCCGCCGGCGCAGACCGAACACGAACAGCCCGATCACCACCAGTGCGACGACCAGGCCGCTCACAAGCAGGGCGAGGAACATCTCCACCGACCTCCTCGCAACGTCCCGTAAGCGAACACCAGCATCTGCATCTGCATCGCCTCAGCCGCGGTACGGTCTGGAAGATTCCAGCCGTACCGCGGCTGAGGGCACAACTCTCGGCGCGGTCCGCTAGCGGACCGCCACCGCGCGCAGCCGGACCTCGGCGCGCCGCTCGGCGACGGCGTCCTCCTCCGTCTTCGCGCGCTCCAGGGCGCGCTCCGCGCGCTGGGCGTCGATCTCGTCGGCCAGCTCGGCGATCTCCGCGAGCAGAGACAGCTTGTCGTCGGCGAACGAGACGAATCCGCCGTGCACGGCCGCGACGACGGTCGCGCCCTCGCTCGTACGGATGGTCACCGGGCCCGACTCCAGCACACCCAGCAGCGGCTGGTGGCCGGGCATGACGCCGATGTCGCCGGAGGTGGTACGCGCGATGACCAGGGTGGCCTCGCCGGACCAG
Organism: Streptomyces solicamelliae; assembly: GCF_045348655.1. Lineage (NCBI taxonomy): Bacteria > Bacillati > Actinomycetota > Actinomycetes > Kitasatosporales > Streptomycetaceae > Streptomyces > Streptomyces solicamelliae. Next base: position 4,912,219 of record NZ_CP160404.1, on the reverse strand, counting down.
ACACTCCGGTCCGCGGCGACCAGCTCGACGTGCAGCTCAGCAGCCAAGGGTGGCTCCTCGGGTCACCACCCGGCGGTCGCCGGGTGTTGGGGTCAATTCTAATGGGGGCGAGGTGAGGGGGCGGGGCGAACCCGCCCCCTCATGAGCACGGGGCTCAGGAGACGCCGAGCTCCTTGGCGTTCTTCTTGAGGTCCTCGAGACCACCACACATGAAGAAGGCCTGCTCCGGGAAGTGGTCGAACTCGCCGTCGCAGATCGCGTTGAACGCGGCGATCGACTCGTCCAGCGGAACGTCCGAGCCGTCCACACCGGTGAACTGCTTCGCCGCGTGGGTGTTCTGCGACAGGAAGCGCTCGACACGACGCGCGCGGTGCACGACGAGCTTGTCCTCCTCGCTGAGCTCGTCGATACCGAGGATCGCGATGATGTCCTGGAGGTCCTTGTACTTCTGGAGGATCCCCTTGACGCGCATGGCGGCCTCGTAGTGGTCCTGCGCGATGTAGCGCGGGTCCAGGATCCGGGACGTGGAGTCCAGCGGGTCCACGGCCGGGTAGATGCCCTTCTCGGAGATCGGACGGGAGAGAACCGTCGTCGCGTCGAGGTGGGCGAAGGTGGTCGCCGGCGCCGGGTCGGTGAGGTCGTCGGCGGGGACGTAGATCGCCTGCATCGAGGTGATCGAGTGACCACGGGTCGACGTGATGCGCTCCTGGAGGAGACCCATCTCGTCGGCCAGGTTCGGCTGGTAACCCACGGCGGACGGCATGCGGCCGAGCAGCGTGGAGACCTCGGAACCGGCCTGGGTGAAGCGGAAGATGTTGTCGATGAAGAACAGCACGTCCTGCTTCTGCACATCGCGGAAGTACTCCGCCATGGTCAGACCGGCCAGGGCGACGCGCAGACGGGTGCCCGGGGGCTCGTCCATCTGGCCGAAGACCAGCGCGGTCTTGTCGAGAACGCCGGCCTCCTCCATCTCGACCATGAGGTCGTTGCCCTCACGGGTGCGCTCACCGACGCCCGCGAAGACCGACACGCCCTCGTGCAGCTTGGCCACACGAACGATCATTTCCTGGATCAGAACGGTCTTGCCGACACCGGCGCCACCGAACAGACCGATCTTTCCACCCTTGACGTACGGGGTGAGAAGGTCGACGACCTTCAGGCCGGTCTCGAACATCTCGGTCTTCGACTCGAGCTGGTCGAAGGCCGGAGCGGTGCGGTGGATGCCCCAGCGCTCGGCGTTCGCGACCGTGGACGCGTCCTCGTTGAGGACCTCGCCCAGGGTGTTGAACACCTTGCCCTTGGTGACGTCGCCGACCGGGACGGTGATGGCCGAGCCCGTGTCGGTCACCGGGGCCTGGCGGACCAGACCGTCGGTGGGCTGCATCGAGATGGTGCGGACCAGGCCGTCACCGAGGTGCTGCGCGACCTCGAGGGTCAGCGTCTTGGTGCCCTCGCCGGCGGAGTCCGGCACGTCGACGTGCAGCGCGTTGTAGATCTCCGGCATCGCGTCGACGGGGAACTCCACGTCGACGACCGGGCCGATGACCCGGGCGACGCGGCCCGTGGCGGCGGCCGTCTCAACAGTGGTCGTCATTACTTGTCACTCCCCGCGGTCGCGTCGGCCAGGGCTGCGGAGCCACCGACGATCTCGCTGATTTCCTGGGTGATTTCGGCCTGGCGGGCCGCGTTGGCAAGTCGGGTGAGGCTGGTGATCAGCTCACCCGCGTTGTCGGTCGCCGACTTCATCGCGCGCCGCGTGGCGGCGTGCTTCGAAGCCGAGGACTGAAGCAGCGCGTTGTAGATCCGGCTCTCGACGTAGCGCGGCAGAAGGGCGTCGAGGACGTCCTCCGCCGACGGCTCGAAGTCGTACAGCGGACGGAGGGTGTCCGTCGCGCCGGCCTCCTTCGCGACCTCGTCGAGGCTGAGGGGCAGCAGCCGGGCCTCGACCGCCGTCTGCGTCATCATCGAGACGAACTCGGTGTAGACGATGTGGAGCTCGTCCACGCCGCCCTCGGCCGTGTCCTTCTCGATCGCCTCGATCAGCGGCTCGCCGATCTTCTTGGCGTCCGCGTACGACGGCTCGTCCGTGAAGCCGGACCAGGTGTCGGCCAGCTTGCGCTCACGGAAGTTGAAGTGCGCGACACCACGGCGGCCGACGACGTACACGTCGACCTCGCGGCCCTCGCCCTCGAGCTTCTTGATGAGCCGCTCCGCCGCCTTGATGGCGTTGGAGTTGAAGGCGCCGGCCAGACCGCGGTCGCTCGTGAGGAGCAGTACCGCGGCACGGGTCGGGTTCTCCGTCTCGGTGGTCAGCGGGTGCTTGTCGTTCGCACCCGTGGCCACCGCGGTGACCGCGCGAGTGAGCTCGGTCGCGTACGGAGTCGACGCCTGCACCTTGCGCTGCGCCTTGACGACGCGCGAGGCGGCGATCATCTCCATCGCCTTGGTGATCTTCTTCGTCGCGGTGACGGATTTGATGCGACGCTTGTAGACCCGGAGCTGCGCTCCCATGAGTCAGGTCCCTTCCGTCGTCACTTCGAGACGTTGACGGTGGCGTCCGCGCCGAGCAGCTTGCCGTCAGACGTCTCGAACTGCTTCTTGAACTCCGCGATCGCGTCGCCGACGGCCGTCAGCGTGTCGTCCGACATCTTGCCGCCCTCACGGATGGAGGTCATCAGGCCCGAGTGGCTCTGACGCAGGTACGCCAGCAGCTCGGCCTCGAAGCGGCGGATGTCGCCCACCGGGACGTCGTCCATCTTGCCGGTGGTGCCGGCCCAGATGGAGACGACCTGGTTCTCGGTCGGCATCGGCTGGTACTGAGCCTGCTTGAGCAGCTCGACCATGCGCTGACCGCGCTCCAGCTGCGCCTTCGACGCGGCGTCCAGGTCGGAACCGAAGGCGGCGAAGGCCTCCAGCTCACGGAACTGGGCCAGGTCCACACGGAGGCGGCCGGAGATCTGCTTCATCGCCTTGTGCTGGGCGGAACCACCCACACGGGAGACGGAGATACCGACGTTCAGGGCCGGACGCTGGCCGGCGTTGAACAGGTCGGACTCCAGGAAGCACTGGCCGTCGGTGATGGAGATGACGTTGGTCGGGATGAACGCCGAGACGTCGTTGGCCTTGGTCTCGACGATCGGCAGACCGGTCATCGAGCCCGCGCCCAGGTCGTCCGAGAGCTTGGCGCAGCGCTCGAGCAGACGGGAGTGCAGGTAGAAGACGTCACCCGGGTAGGCCTCACGGCCCGGCGGGCGGCGCAGCAGCAGGGACACGGCGCGGTAGGCGTCGGCCTGCTTCGACAGGTCGTCGAAGACGATCAGGACGTGCTTGCCCTGGTACATCCAGTGCTGACCGATGGCCGAACCGGTGTACGGCGCAAGGTACTTGAAGCCGGCCGGGTCGGACGCCGGGGCGGCGACGATCGTCGTGTACTCGAGCGCGCCGGCCTCTTCGAGGGCGGCACGGACGGACGCGATGGTGGAGCCCTTCTGGCCCACGGCGACGTAGATGCAGCGGACCTGCTTGTTCACGTCGCCCGAGCGCCAGTTGTCGCGCTGGTTGATGATCGTGTCGACGGCCAGGGCGGTCTTGCCGGTCTGGCGGTCGCCGATGATCAGCTGACGCTGACCGCGGCCGACCGGGGTCATGGCGTCGACGGCCTTGTAGCCGGTCTCCATCGGCTCGTGGACGGACTTGCGCTGCATGACGCCGGGCGCCTGCAGCTCGAGGGCGCGGCGACCCTCGACCGCGATCTCGCCGAGACCGTCGATCGGGTTGCCGAGCGGGTCGACGACGCGACCCAGGTAGCCCTCACCGACACCGACCGAGAGGACCTCGCCGGTGCGCTGCACCGTCTGGCCCTCCTCGATGCCGCTGAACTCGCCGAGGACGATCGCACCGATCTCGCGCTCTTCCAGGTTCAGCGCGAGGCCGAGGGTGCCGTCCTCGAACTTCAGCAGCTCGTTCGCCATGGCCGAGGGAAGACCCTCGACCTTCGCGATGCCGTCGCCGGCCAGGCTGACCGTGCCGACCTCCTCGCGCGAGGCCGCGTCCGGCTGGTACGACTGGACGAAGGTGTCCAGCGCGTCCCGGATCTCCTCCGGCCGGATCGTGAGCTCCGCCATCTGGGTTCCCTGCTCTCCTTGTTGGGCCCGAAGTTTTCTTGGGGGTCTGGGGGCCGACCCCCAGGAATCTTCTGCAATGTGCACGGCCCAACCGGGCCGCAGTGATGCTTGTTGAGTTGTGCTGCCGTCAGCCGGCCAGTCGACGGGTCGCCTCGGCGAGGCGCTCCGCGATGGTGCCGTCGATGACCTCGTCGCCGACCCGCACCGTGATCCCGCCGAGGACCTCGGGGTCCACGTCCAGGTTCAGATGCATCTGGCGGCCGTACAGCTTCGCCAGGACCGCGCCGAGGCGCTGCTTCTGCTGGTCGGACAGCGGGACCGCCGAGGTGACGACCGCGACCATCCGGTCCCGGCGCGCCGCGGCGAGCTTGGACAGGGATTCGATTCCCTGTTCCAGGCTACGTCCACGCGGCTGGGTCACCAGTCGGACGATCAGTCGCTCGGTGGCGGGCCGGGCCTTGCCGCCGAGCAGGCTGCGCAGCAGCTCGCCCTTGGCGGTGGCGGTCGCGGCCTTGTCCGTCAGCGCGGAGCGGAGCTCCTTGCTGGAGGTGACGATCCGGCCGAACCGGAACAGCTCGTCCTCGACGTCGTCCAGGTCACCGGCCTGCTGCGCAGCGGTGAGGTCGGCGACGTTCGCCAGCTCCTCGGTCGCGTCGACCAGGTCGCGCGACTGGGACCAGCGGGAACGGACCATGCCGGAGACCAGGTCGACGGTCTCGCCGCCCACCTGACCGGTGAGCAGTCGCTGCGCGAGCGCGGCCTTGGCCTCACCCGGCTGTGCGGGGTCGGTCAGGACCCGACGCAGCGACACCTCACGGTCGAGGAGCGCGGTGACGGCGGCCAGCTCGTCGGCGAGGGTCGTCGCGTTCACGGACGTGTTGTCCGTCAGCGCGTCGAGGGCCTCGCGGGCGGCGGCCAGTGCTTCGCGGCTCGCTCCGTTCATCGGACGGCCTCGGCCTTCTCCTCGAGCTCGTCGAGGAACCGGTCGATCGTGCGGCTCTGACGGGCGTGGTCCTCCAGGGACTCGCCGACCAGCTTGGCAGCCAGATCCGTGGCGAGCTTGCCGACGTCCTGGCGCAGGGCCGCGGACGCCGCCTTGCGGTCGGCCTCGATCTGGGCGTGGCCGGCCGCGATGATCTCTTCACGCTGCCGCTGGCCTTCCGCCTTCATCTCGTGGATGAGAGCGGTGCCCTGCTCCGTCGCCTCCTGGCGAAGACGCGCGGCCTCGTGGCGGGCCTCGGCGAGCTGGGCCTTGTACTGGTCCAGCACACTCTGGGCCTCGATCTGGGCCGACTCGGCCTTCTCGATGCCGCCCTCGATGGCCTCGCGCCGCTCGTCCAGAACCTTGTTGATGGTCGGGAGGAGCTTCTTGGCGAGGAAGCCGAAGACGATGACGAAGGCGATCAGGCCGATGACGAGCTCGTCAAGATGCGGGAGGAGTGGAGGCTGGGCCTCCCCCTCCTGCGCAAGAAGCAGAGCGTTCACATCAGTGCCTTCCGTAAAAAAGGTTCGGTCTGTCAGTGCGGCTTACTGGTAGACGAAGCCCATGACGATGCCGATGAGGGCGAGCGCCTCACAGAAGGCGAAGCCCATGATCTGGTTGGTACGGATCAGACCGGCGGCCTCGGGCTGACGGGCGAGGGCCTGGGTGCCGTTACCGAAGATGATGCCGACGCCGACGCCGGGGCCGATGGCCGCGAGACCGTAACCGATGGAGGCGACGTTGCCGACGACGGTCGACTTGGCGGTGTCACCGGGGGCGGCGAGGTTGATCATTTCGAGAGCAGCGGACATGCCGTTACTTCCTTCTCTTTCAATGACCCGGTGGGGGTTGGCCACCGGACGACTGCTGGGTTCGGGTGAAGCTGCTGGGCCGCGGCCCGGCTCAGTGGTGCTCGGAGAGCGCGCCCTGGATGTAGCTGCAGGACAGGAGGACGAAGACGTACGCCTGAACCGCCTGGATGAAGAGCTCGAAGGCGGTCATGATGATCACCATCAGGAACGACGCGCCGGCGTAGACGAAGCCGATGCCGTTCAGGAGGTAGTACGTGGCCAGCGAGAACATCACGATGAGCAGGTGACCGGCGAACATGTTCGCGAACAGTCGGACCGCGTGCGTGAAGGGCCGGATCAGCATGTTCGAGAGGAACTCGAGCACCACGATGAGCGGAAGGATCGGGCCGAGCGACTTGTCGTAGCCGGTGATGTTCTTCCAGCCGCCGACGAAGCCGTGCTTCTTGAACGTCAGCGAGACCCACATGATGTAGACGATCAGCGCGAGACCGGCCGGGAAGGCGATCAGCGAGGTGACCGGGAACTGGGCCAGCGGGATGATGGACCAGAGGTTCATGATCCACACGAAGAAGAACAGCGACACCATGAAGGGGACGTACTTCTCGCCGTCCTTCTTGCCGATGATGTCGTAGACGATGCCGCGGCGCACGAAGTCGTAGCCGGCCTCGCCGACCATCTGCAGCTTGCCCGGGACGACCTTGGGCTTGTTGAACGCGGCCCAGAAGAACCCGATCACCACGATGGAGCCCAGGACGGCGAGCAGCATCGGCTTGGTGATCTCGATGCCGGCCACCGTGCCGATGGGCTCGTACATGAACGTGTGCAGGCCCGGCGCCGGGAAGCCACATCCAGAGAAGATGTGGCAATCCGGGTCGAAGGCAAGCGTCTGGTCAGCACTCACCGCGGGCTCCTTCAGCGTGGCGCATAGGTACGGCAACCTCGTTGTGTCGGCGCGGCGCGCAGCCGCGGGTCGGCACTGGACTGGTCTTACGGATAAGGGGGCGGCGGTTCGGCGTCGAGCCTCGCGCTGGGACAGGCGTCAGCTCGGATGCCCGCGCCCGCAGTGCCGCAGTTGGCACCGGACGATAGCAGGAAGCCGAACACCGCTTTATCCCGGCCCTACTCCTCACGTCTTGGGCCCCGAGTTCTTGGGGTCGACGTAGAGGATCTTGGCCTTCATGTAGGCCCGGGCCTGCGCGGCGATCCAGACGATGGTGACGCCGAGCAGGGTGAACGCGAAGGCCTTGAAGTCGAACCACGTGGTGTTCTTCAGCAGCGCCATGACGACGAAGAGCAGCAGGATCTGCGCCGTGTAGAGCAGCAGACCCATGGCCTGGAACAGGTGTGGAAGGGACTTGGCCGTCCGCTGGAGCACCAGCAGCCCGATACCCATGAATGCGAGGACGACCACGGTCGCGAGTACGGCGCCGATCGCTCCCTTGCCACCGGCGACCAGTCCGCTGATCACGGTGCCGAGGGCACCGGCGGCAGCGGCCGGAACGGCGGCCGACAGAAGGATGCGTGCGTCGTTGGACGGCATGGCGGTGTCTCCGCATTGCTGGTGGGGGCGATGGTGTCGTCAGGGACGAGCGTAAGCCCGGTCCGAGGTGAGTCTCGGGGCCAACGAACCGTCGCACTACGGTCCTTCGGCACTGTCGCCGGGTCTCGTGAACGGTATCACAAACTATTTGATGAGGTCTTTACCCACCCGTGTGCCGACTGTCACACATGAGGGTCAACGCGCGCGTGTGTGCAGGACGGTGAGGCGCTTCGTCTGGTAATGGCCGCGTGTGCGGCTTTCGTCAACTCGGCGTTCCGGCCTTACGCCGATCCGTGAAGCGCGAACGGTGACCGATGGCGGTCGCTCCATTGACACCGCTGACCCCGGCTGCGCCTGCCGCCACGGGGACGCGCTCCTCGGCGGCCTCGTCGGCCCCCTCTTCGGCGGCCTCGGCGGCAGCCGGTACGGGCTCCTCCGCGCGGACGCGACGACGGCGGTAGCGGGGCGGCACGAACGACTCCGCCCAGTGCGGGGCCCGCGGGGTGAAGCGGGGCAGCAGGAGCAGCACCAGGCCGAGGGCGCTGAGCGCGACGACGACGAGCACGATCCACATGGACGCCGAGTGCACCGAGTACGCGAGCGTCCCGAAGGCGATCAGCGCGGACCAGAAGTACATGATCAGCACGGCCCGGCTGTGCGAGTGGCCGATCTCCAGCAGCCGGTGGTGCAGGTGCCCGCGGTCGGCCGCGAACGGCGACTGGCCGTTCCAGGTCCGGCGGACGATCGCCAGGATCAGGTCCGCCATCGGGATCGCGATGATGGTCAGCGGCAGCACCAGCGGGATGAAGACGGGCAGCGCCGCGTGGGTGGCCTGGCGGGTCGAACCCTCGAAGATCTTCAGCGCGTCCGGGTCGACCTGGCCGGTGATGGAGATCGCGGAGGCGGCGAGGATCAGGCCGATCAGCATCGAGCCGGAGTCGCCCATGAAGATCCGCGCCGGGTGCATGTTGTGGGGCAGGAAGCCCAGGCACATGCCCATGAGGATGGCGGCGAACAGCGTCGCGGGGGCGGCTGCCTCGATCGTGTAGCCGTACCAGATCCGGTACGCGTACAGGAAGAACGCGGCGGCGGCGATGCAGACCATGCCGGCGGCGAGGCCGTCGAGGCCGTCCACGAAGTTCACCGCGTTGATGGTGAGCACCACCAGCGCGACGGTCAGCAGGGTGCCCTGCCACTGCGTGAGGGCGACCGTGCCGACGCCGGGGATGGGCAGCCACAGGATCGTCAGACCCTGCATGACCATGACGCCCGCGGAGATCATCTGCGCGCCGAGCTTGATCAGCGCGTCCAGCTCGAACTTGTCGTCCAGGACGCCGATCAGCCAGATCAGGGCCGCGCCGGAGAGCAGCGCGCGGGGCTCGTTGGAGAGCTCGAAGACGCTGGAGAGGTTCGCCAGATGGCTGGCGACCAGCAGGCCCGCGCACAGGCCGAAGAACATGGCGATGCCACCGAGCCGCGGAGTCGGTTCTCGGTGTACGTCGCGTGCGCGGATCTCCGGCATCGCCCCGGTCGCGATGGCGAACTTCCGCACCGGACCGGTCAGCAGATAGGTCACCGCGGCCGTGACACAGAGCGTCAGCAGGTAATCACGCACGGGCTGCCCCACAGGAATCGCTGGCCATCTCAGCCCCACACCCTAGCCGTGCCGCCCATGTGGTTGAGGACATCAGGTCGGCCGGATCGGTTCCCGAGGGGTTCCTTACAGGCCTCACTCCCGGCCATACGGGGGAAATCGCCCGGCCAGATCGCGGACTTCCTCACGTACCCGAGCCGTACGTTCCGGATCGTCGGCCAGCGCCAGGGTGAACAGCATCGCGATCCGGGCCATCTCGGCCGGTCCCATGCCCTGCGTGGTGACGGCGGCGGTGCCGAGCCGGATGCCTCGGCCGTCGCCGTACGGCAGGGCGCAGGTGTCGAGGACGAGCCCGGCGGCGGCCAGCCGGCGGCGGGCGGTGGGGCCGTCGACGCCGAGCGGGGCGGGGTCGGCGGTGATCAGGTGGGTGTCGGTGCCGCCGGTGGTGACGGCGAATCCCTCCGCCTCCAGGGCGGCGGCGAGGACCCTGGCGTGTTCCACCACCTGATGGGCGTACGCGGTGAACGCCGGTGTTGCCGCCTCGCCGAAGGCGACGGCCTTGGCGGCGATGGTGTGCATCTGGGCGCCGCCCTGGGTGAACGGGAACACCGCCCGGTCGATCCGCTCGGCGAGCTCGGCGCCGCACAGGATCAGGCCGCCGCGGGGGCCGCGGAGCACCTTGTGCGTGGTGGCGCAGACCACGTCGGCGTACGGGACGGGGCTCGGCGCGGCTCCCCCGGCGACCAGGCCCATGGGGTGGGCGGCATCGGCGAGGAGATAGGCCCCGACCTCGTCGGCGATCTCCCGGAACAGGGCGTAGTCGATGTTCCGCGGGTACGAGATGGACCCGCACACGATCGCCTTCGGGCGCCGGGCCTTGGCGAGGGCGCGGATCTGCTCGTAGTCGACGAGCCCGCTGTCCGGCTCGACGCCGTACGGGACGAAGTCGAACCAGCGGCCGGAGAAGTTGGCGGGCGAGCCGTGCGTGAGGTGGCCGCCGTAGGGCAGCCCCATGGCCAGCACGGTGTCCCCGGGGCGCAGCAGGGCGGCGTAGGCGGCCAGGACGGCGGAGGAGCCGGAGTGGGGCTGCACGTTGGCGTGCTCGGCGCCGAAGAGGGCCTTGGCCCGGTCCACGGCGATCCGCTCGGCGGCGTCGACGTACTCGCAGCCGCCGTGGTGGCGGGCGCCGGGGTAGCCCTCGGCGTACTTGTTGGCGAGCGGGGAGCCGAGGGCGGCCAGGACGGCGGGCGAGGTGAAGTTCTCGGCGGCGATCAGCTGCAGCGAGTCGAGCTGCCTTCTGACCTCCCCGAGCATCACGTCGGCGATCTCCGGGTCCTGCTGACGCAGGCCCTCGAGATCAGGCCCGTACGACGGAACACGGACGTCTGCGGGAAGAGCGGTGACCGGCATCTGCGGCTCCGGGCGTGAGCGGGACGTCAGCTCCGACGAGAGCGGGGCCTCAGCTCCAATGTAGGCAGCTACGGCCCGGTATGCCCCATGTTCCCCGACTTTTCTCCGCCGTACGGGGCTCCCGACCCGATCCCCGACGCCGGGGTGCCGTCACGCGTTCGTCGCTGCTCAGCGCTCGGCCGGGACGCCCGTCAGCGCGGTGACGACCGGGTCCAGGGCGTCGTTGATCTCCTCGCCGACCGAGCGGAAGAAGGTGATGGGGGCGCCGTACGGGTCGTTGACCTCGTCGGCCTCGGCGCTGGGGGCCAGCAGCCACCCGCGTAGAGCGGCGGCGGCGCGGACCAGGGCGCGGGCGCGTTCGACCATGCCGTCGCTCAGCGGGTCGGGGAGCGTCGCCGGGTCTATGGCGCGGACCAGGCGGGTGAACTCCTTGAGCGTGAAGGTGCGCAGGCCCGCGGAGTGCCCCATCGAGATGACCTGCGCCCGGTGGTCGCGGGTGGCCGTGAGGACCAGGTCCGCGCGGATGACGTGCTCGTCGAGCAGCTCGCGGCCCACGAAGCCGCTGGCGTCCGCGCCGAAGTCGGCGAGGACCAGCTCCGCGTTGGCCTCCATCGGGGCGCCCTCGTGCCCCCAGGTGCCCGCACTCTCCACGATCAGGCCGCCGCCTCGCGGATCCGCGAGGCGGGTGCACAGGGCATGCCGGGTCAGCCGCTCGGTGATGGGCGAGCGGCAGACGTTGCCGGTGCTGACGTGGAGGATGCGGAAGGATGTGCCGATGTCGGGTCCCGCTATGCCACGCCCCTCAGGGACGCTCAACTGGACACCTCGAGGTCGGGTACGACCTTGCGCAGCTCGTCCGCGTCGAGCGCGCCGGCCCGCAGCAGTACCGGGACCTTGCCGGTGACGTCGACGATCGACGACGGCACGATGCCGGGCGTCGGGCCGCCGTCGAGGTACACGGAGACGGAGTCGCCGAGCATCTCCTGCGCCGCGTCGCAGTCCTCCGGCGACGGGTGCCCGGTCAGGTTCGCCGAGGACACCGCCATCGGGCCGACCTCCGTCAGCAGCTCGATCGCGACCGGGTGCAGCGGCATCCGGATCGCGACGGTGCCGTGGGTGTCGCCGAGGTTCCACTGGAGCGACGGCTGGTGCCGCGCGACCAGCGTCAGCGCGCCCGGCCAGAACGCGTCGACGAGCTCCCACGCCTGCTCGGAGAAGTCCGTGACCAGACCGTGCAGCGTGTTCGGGGAGCCGATGAGCACGGGCGTGGGCATGTTGCGGCCGCGCCCCTTCGCCGCGAGCAGGTCCGCGACCGCCTCGGCGCTGAAGGCGTCCGCGCCGATCCCGTACACGGTGTCGGTCGGCAGCACGACCAGCTCGCCCCTGCGGACGGCGCTCGCGGCCTCGCGCAGCCCGGTCGCGCGGTCGGTCGCCTCGTTGCAGTCGTATCGCCGTGCCATCAGTCGCGGGCCTCCTCGTACACGTGCTTGGTCATGGCATCGCCTTGCGTGCGGTCGCGAAGCGCGGCCGGTTGTTCAGGTCGGGGTGGTCGGCGGCGTCGACCCAGCCGGCCTCCTCGTTGAAGATCCACGGCACCTGGCCGCCCTGGGTGTCGGCGTGCTCGACGACGACCAGTCCCCCGGGCCGCAGCAGCCGGTGCGCGGTTCGTTCCAGACCGCGGATGAAGTCCAGCCCGTCCTCGCCGGAGAAGAGTGCCATCTCCGGGTCGTGGTCGCGGGCCTCGGGCGCGACGTACTCCCACTCGGTGAGCGGGATGTACGGCGGGTTGGAGATGACCAGGTCGATCTGGCCGTCCAGCTCCGGCAGGGCGGCCAGGGCGTCGCCCTCGTGCAGCTCGACCCGGGAGCCCTCGACGTTCTTGCGGGTCCACAGCAGCGCGTCGTCGGACAGCTCCACGGCGTGCACCCGCGAGCGCGGCACCTCCTGCGCGAGCGCGAGCGCGATCGCGCCCGAGCCGGTGCACAGGTCCACGATCAGCGGCTCGACGACGTCCATGGCGCGCACCGCGTCTATGGCCCAGCCGACCACGGACTCGGTCTCCGGGCGCGGGACGAACACTCCGGGCCCGACCTGCAGTTCCAGGTACCGGAAGAACGCCCGCCCGGTGATGTGCTGCAGCGGCTCGCGGGCCTCGCGGCGGGCGATCGCCTCCCAGTACCGGGCGTCGAAGTCGCCGTCCTTGACCGTGTGCAGTTCCCCGCGCTTGACCCCGTGCACGAACGCGGCGAGCTCCTCCGCGTCGAAACGCGGGGAGGGCACGCCGGCGGCGGCCAGCCGCTGGGTGGCCTGGGCCACCTCGGCAAGCAGCAGACTGCGGGGGCCTGGGAGTCGCCCCCCAGATGGTGACTGCACGCTGGTCCTCCGGTGGTAGAGCAGAACTCAGGCTGCGGCGAGCTTGGCCGCCGAGTCGGCGTCGACGCAGGCCTGGATCACGGCGTCGAGTTCGCCGTCGAGCACCTGGTCCAAGTTGTACGCCTTGAAGCCGACGCGGTGGTCCGAGATGCGGTTCTCCGGGAAGTTGTACGTCCGGATCTTCTCGGAACGGTCCACCGTGCGCACCTGGCTGCGGCGCGCGTCCGCGGCCTCGGCCTCGGCCTTCTCCTGCGCCGCGGCGAGCAGCCGCGAGCGGAGGATGCGCATGGCCTGCTCCTTGTTCTGGAGCTGGCTCTTCTCGTTCTGGCAGGAGGCGACGATGCCGGTCGGCAGGTGGGTGATGCGGACCGCGGAGTCGGTGGTGTTGACGGACTGGCCGCCGGGACCGGAGGAGCGGTACACGTCGATGCGCAGGTCGTTGGCGTGGATCTCGACGTCGATCTCCTCGGCCTCCGGGGTCACCAGGACGCCGGCGGCGGAGGTGTGGATGCGGCCCTGCGACTCGGTGGCCGGCACGCGCTGCACGCGGTGCACGCCGCCCTCGTACTTGAGGCGCGCCCAGACGCCCTGGCCGGGCTCGGTGGCACCGTTGCCGCCCTTGGTCTTCACGGCGACCTGGACGTCCTTGTAGCCGCCGAGCTCGGACTCGGTGGAGTCGATGATCTCGGTCTTCCAGCCGATCCGCTCCGCGTAGCGCAGGTACATGCGCAGCAGGTCGCCGGCGAACAGGGCGGACTCGTCGCCGCCCGCGCCGGCCTTGATCTCGAGGATGACGTCCTTGTCGTCGCTGGGGTCGCGCGGGACCAGGAGCAGCCGCAGCTTGTCGGTCAGCTCCTCGCGCTGCTTCTCCAGCTCCTTCACCTCGGCGGCGAAGTCCGGGTCGTCGTGCGCCAGCTCGCGGGCGGTCTCGATGTCGTCCCCGGTCTGCTTCCAGGAGCGGAACGTGGCGACGATCGGGGTCAGCTCGGCGTAGCGCTTGTTCAGCTTGCGCGCGTTGGCCTGATCGGCGTGGACCGAAGGGTCGGCGAGCTTCTTCTCCAGGTCGGCGTGCTCGCCGACCAGTTCCTCGACCGCCTCGAACATCGGGGGCTCCTGGGTTTCGTGAATTGCTGCGGGACGGCAAAGCGCCGGTCCCGGCCGCCCCGCGCCGGGGCAGCCGTGGACCGGCGCAGTGGCTCGCTACTTCTTGGCGGAGCCGGCAGCCTTGCCGAAGCGGGCCTCGAAGCGGGCCACGCGGCCACCGGTGTCGAGGATCTTCTGCTTGCCCGTGTAGAACGGGTGGCACTCGGAGCAGACCTCGGCACGGATGGTGCCCTCGGCGAGGGTGCTACGGGTGGTGAACGACGCGCCGCAGGTGCAGCTGACCTGGGTCTCGACGTACTCGGGGTGGATGTCGCGCTTCAAGGTGTCTCCTAGTTTCGGGAGGGCGCCGGGTCGCAGGGGCGGGAATGCACATGCGTGAACCGGGGCCGACGTACCAGTCTGCCAGGACCGGCCGCATCTCCCAAAACCGGGGGGTGAGCGAAACTATTCCGCCGGTCCGCGGGGGCGTCGGGCTACTTCACGACGCCGTCCGCCTTCCCCTGCGCGGCGTCCTTCGTGGCGGAGGCGGGGATCGGCAGGTCGGCCCTGAGGGCCGTCCACACCTGCTGTCCGGCGGCCTCCAGCGGAACCACGCGGTTGGGGTCGGCGGCGTCGTACGTGACCGGCAGGGTGATCATCCGGACGTCCTCGGCGCCGAGGCCGCTCAGGCCCTTGGCGAAGCCCATGAGCTCGGCCGCGGAGTCGAGCTCGGAGTCCGGGGTGATCGCCTTGGTGGCGGCGTCGGCGAGGTCCAGCAGCTTCTTCGGGTCACTGAGGACGCCGACGTCCTTGACCTGGTCGATGAAGGCCTTGACGAACGCCTGCTGGAGCTGGATGCGGCCGAGGTCGCTGCCGTCGCCGACGCTCTTGCGGGTGCGGACCAGGCCGAGGGACTGCTCGCCGTCGAGGGTGTGCGTGCCCGGTTCGAGGTCGAGGTGGCTCTTGGAGTCCTTGATGGCCTTCGTGGTGGTGATCTCCACCCCGCCGAGCTCGTCGATCAGCTTCTTGAAGCCGGTGAAGTCGACCTCGATGTAGTGGTCCATGCGGATCCCGGACATCGATTCGACGGTCTTGACGGCGCAGGCCGGGCCGCCGGCCTCGTACGCGGTGTTGAACATCGCCCGCTCCTCGCCGGCGACGCGGTTCCCCTTGCCGTCGGTGCAGTCGGGACGCTCGACGAGGGTGTCGCGCGGGACGGAGACCACGGAGGCCTTCTTGTGGCCCTCGTGGACGTGGACGACCATCGCGGTGTCGGAGCGGGCGGCGCCCTCGTCGCGTCCGTACGCTCCGTTGGCGCCGGAGCGGGAGTCGGAGCCGAGGACGAGGATGTCCATCGAGCCGTTGTCGACGTTCTCCGGGCGGTCCTTGCCGAGCTGGGCGTTGATGTCGACGCCCTCGAGGTTGCCGTTGAGCTTGAAGTACACGTACCCGAGGCCGGAGCCGCCGACCAGGACGAGCAGCGCGGCGCCCCAGGCCGCGGCGGTCGCCGCGCGGCGGCCCTTGGCGGGCGGCTTGCGGCGGCTGCCGGAGCCGCGTATTCGGCCGCTCTTGCTCTGCTCGGTCATCGTCGTTTCCTCGGGGCGGAAGTCGTATGCGTCACCTTCTGTGACGGCGAACCACCCAAAAGGGTTGCATGCGCCCCTGTGAGGTTTCGGTGAGCGACGGTGCGGAACGCACTGCGCCCACCGTGCGGGCACGGTGGGCGCAGTGGTCTTTCCGCAGGTCACGAGCCGGTTACGGGGCCAGGAGCGGCCCCGTCCGGTGGTGACCCAGATCTCCGACGTTCCGGTCTAGCCGAGGACGGAGTAGGACTTCCAGCCGGAGCCGACCTTGATCCGGTTCGACGTCATGAACGGGGTCGTGGGCGAGCCGGAGCTCTTGTACGCCCACAGGTAGCCGTTCGCGTCACGGACCACGAAGTCCGCGTGACCGTCGCCGGTGATGTCGCCGGTGGTGGCGTACGCGGTGAAGTTCCAGCCGGAACCGACCTGGACGCGGGCCGAGAAGGGCCAGCTCGGGTTGCCGGTGCCCTTGTAGACCCACAGCCGGGCACCGCTGTCGCGGGCCAGCAGGTCCGGACGGCCGTCACCGGTGAAGTCGCCCTTGCCGTACACCTGGTAGCTGCCCCAGCCGACGCCGATCTTGACCTTGGTGCCGAAGGTGCCGTTGCCGCGGCCCGGCCACAGGTACAGCGTGCCCGTGGAGTCGCTGGCGGTCAGGTCGGGGTGACCGTCGGCGGTCAGGTCGCCGGCGACCGCGAGGTTGCGGAAGCCGGACCAGCCGGTGCCGACGCGGCGGTCGTTGTAGTCCGAGATCGCCGGGTCGTAGCCGAAGACCCACAGCTCGCCGTTGGTCTTCCGGTACAGGAGGTCCTGCGCGTCGTCCCGGTTCAGGTCCGTCTGGCGCACCAGGTTGGCGTCGCGCCAGTCGCCCCAGCTCTCCCGGTTGGTGAGCGAGGTGCCGGTGGAGTGGTAGCCCCAGCCCTCACCCGCCGAGTCACGGGCGAACAGGTCGGCCTTGTCGTCGAAGTTCAGGTTCGCGTCGTCGATCCGGTGGTTGATCGGACCGGCGTACGTGGCCGTCTTCGCGAAGACACTGCGGGCTCCGGTGGCGACGCAGTCCCGCACACCCCACGACACGACACCCGCGATGCGGCCGTTGACGACCAGCGGGCCGCCCGAGTCGCCGTTGCACGGCGAGACGGTGCCGCTGTCCTCGCCGGAGGCCGCGTTGCCCGCGCAGAGCATCGCGCCCGGCACGTAGTCCGTGCCGTAGTAGCCGGTGCACGTCGAGTCGGCGTTGACCGGGATCGTCGCCTTCTTGAGCGTCGGCGAGATGTCCTCGTTGAGCGAGGTGGTGCGGCCCCAGCCGTACACGGTGCCGGGCTGGCCGGCCGTGTAGGTGGTGCCGTACTGGGCGGGCTGCAGCGGCTTGTACGGCAGCGTCCCGTTGAGGGTCAGCACGGCGACGTCGCCCTTGAGGGTGGAGCCCGAGTAGCCCGGGTTCCGCCACTGGCGCCAGACGCCGACGGCCTGGCCCTCGGTGCCGTCGTACAGCTTCGCGGTGCCGCCGGCGACGGCGCCGTTCTTGTTCCAGTCGTAGCCGTCCACGCAGTGCGCGGCCGTCAGGACCTTGGACGGCGAGACGAGCGTGCCGCCGCAGAAGAAGCCGATGTCGTCCAGCTCGTCGGCGGTGCCACGGTCGTCGTGGTACCACAGCTGCACCATCCACGGGGCCTCCGTGATGGTGGCGTCGACGCCCCCGATGATCTTCGGGTCGATCGTCGACGGGGCCGAGGCGGACGGCTCGTCCGCGCTCGGGGTCTTCGAGGCGCCTTCCTCGGCGCCCTTCTTCTTCGCATCGGCCTCGAGGACGGCGTTGGCGCCGTCCACCCGGGCCTTGAGCTCGGCCCCGGAGGCCGAACCGGGCCGCTCGACACCCGTGCGCCGCGGCGACTCGTCGGCCTGGGCCGGTACGGCCGTCAGGACGGCGCCGCCCAGCGCGAGTGCGGCAGCGGCCGCGGGAAGGGCCGTGCGAACCCTTCTGTGAGCAGAAGTCACGCAGTTCTCCTATCGATGTGTCGCACATGTCAGGAGAGAAGGCTCGATTGACCCCACTGCCGACCCCACTGCGTCAGGGCATGACGAAGTACTGCCTCATGGGCACATCCGGAAATGTGTTCCCCCCCACGTGCGACCGGCCGATCGTACAACGCGAAACCGCCCCCGTCACCGAGGTGACGGGGGCGGTCGGCGCGCTGCTGACGGAACGTCAGTCGTTGTTGCCGGACGACGGGGTCGTCTTCTGGATCTGCAGCAGGAACTCGGCGTTCGACTTCGTCTGCTTCATCTTGTCGAGCAGCAGCTCGATCGCCTGCTGCTGGTCGAGCGCGTGCAGCACCCGGCGCAGCTTCCAGACGATGGCGAGCTCCTCGCTGCCGAGCAGGATCTCCTCCTTGCGCGTACCCGAGGCGTCCACGTCGACGGCCGGGAAGATGCGCTTGTCGGCGAGCTTCCGGTCGAGCTTGAGCTCCATGTTGCCGGTGCCCTTGAACTCCTCGAAGATCACCTCGTCCATGCGCGAGCCGGTGTCGACCAGCGCGGTGGCCAGGATGGTCAGCGAGCCGCCGTCCTCGATGTTGCGCGCGGCACCGAAGAAGCGCTTCGGCGGGTACAGCGCGGTCGAGTCGACACCACCGGACAGGATGCGGCCGGAGGCGGGCGCCGCGAGGTTGTACGCGCGGCCCAGACGGGTGATCGAGTCGAGCAGGACGACCACGTCGTGACCCAGCTCCACGAGGCGCTTGGCGCGCTCGATGGCCAGCTCGGCGACCGTGGTGTGGTCCTCGGCCGGACGGTCGAAGGTCGAGGAGATGACCTCGCCCTTGACCGACCGCTGCATGTCGGTGACCTCTTCCGGACGCTCGTCGACCAGGACGACCATCAGGTGGCACTCGGGGTTGTTGTGGGTGATCGCGTTGGCGATCGCCTGCATGATCATGGTCTTGCCGGTCTTCGGCGGGGCCACGATCAGACCACGCTGGCCCTTGCCGATCGGCGACACGAGGTCGATGATCCGCGTGGTCAGCACGCCCGGGTCGGTCTCCAGACGGAGCCGGTCCTGCGGGTAGAGCGGGGTCAGCTTGTTGAACTCGGGGCGGCCGCGGCCGGAGTCCGGCGCCATGCCGTTGACCGAGTCCAGGCGGACCAGCGCGTTGAACTTCTCCCGGCGCTCACCCTCCTTCGGCTGACGGACCGCACCGGTGATGTGGTCGCCCTTGCGCAGACCGCTCTTGCGGACCTGGGCGAGGGAGACGTACACGTCGTTCGGGCCGGGCAGGTAGCCGGAGGTCCGGATGAACGCGTAGTTGTCGAGGATGTCCAGGATGCCCGCGACGGGGATCAGGACGTCGTCCTCGGAGACCTGCGGCTCGCCGGCCGCGAAGTCGTCACGGCCACGACGGCCCCGACGGTCGCGGTAACGGCCCCGACGGCCCCGGCGGCCGCCCTCGTCGTCGAAGTCGTCCTGCGGGCCGGTGTTCTGCTGCTGGCCGCCCTGACGCTGCTGGCGCTGGCCGCCCTGGCCACCGCCCTGCTGCTCGTCGCCCTTGCCGCGCTCGCGGCGGTCGCGCTGCCGGTCACGGCGGTCGCGGCGGCCACGGCCCTCGGCGCCCTCGACGGCGGCCTCGGCCTTGGCGTCCGGCTGCGCCTCCGTACGGGCCTCGGCCTTGGCCTCGGCCTTCGGCTCGGCGCCCTCCGGGGTGCCGGCCGGCGCGGTGGCGCGGCGACGGCGGCGCTCGCCCGCGGGCTGCTCGTCGGCGGACTCCGCGGCGCCGGCGGCCTTGGACGGCTGGCCCGGGATGTCGATCTGCTGCTGAGCGGCCTTCTCGGCGGCCGGCTCGGCGGCGGCCTCGTCACCCGTGCGGGTCTTGGAGGTGGCGCGGCGCTTCGGCTTGGTCTCCGCGGCCTCGGCGGCCTTGGCGGGGGCCTGGCCGCCTCCGGCCTGCGCCTCCTTGATGACCTCGATCAGCTGGCTCTTGCGCATCCGCGCGGTGCCCCTGATGCCGAGGCCGGACGCGACCTGCTGCAGCTCGGCCAGGACCATGCCCTCGAGGCCGGTGCCGGAGCGGCGGCGCCGTGCGGTGGTGCCGGTGGCAGCACCTGCGGCGGGCGCGGCGGCGTCGACACTGCTGTCGGCAGTCACGCCCATCAGATCGGTGGTGTCGCTCACGAAGGGTCCTTCCCTGGAGCGGACGTCGGCCATCTGGCTCGGCGACCGGTTGTGCTGTCCGGCAGCGGTCCTGGCTTGTGGACCGTGTCCGGGGCGGTGGTCCCGCCGGGTAACGGCGGAAAGAGAAACGTGCTGTAAATCCGGCCCGAGCCCCCTGCTCGGCCCTCACAGCGGAAGAGCGAGGGGTGTCGTGCCGGTTCCGGAGCGTGCTCGAAACTGCTCAGGCAGGCTGCTCAGGCAGTTGGGGAGGCTCCCGGAAGAGTGGGTGGTCCCTGATGGGGACACTCCGCACCGCGCCACAAAGGCGTCGGGTGCAGACTTGAGGTTAACACTACCGGCTCCAACAAACATTCCCCCTCTCCCTCACCGGCAATCTCGGATTCCGCAAAAGCGCCGGTCGGAGCGGCCGCCCGATGGCCGCTCACGACGCGGAGCGCGGACTCTACGGAGCGAGCGGCAGGACGCTCGCCCCCGAGGTGTCGAGGGCCAGTCGATTCGCCGCCCAGCCGTCGCCCGCGAGACCTTCGACCTTGTCGGCCGTACCGGCGTCGGCCAGCGCGAGCACGGTGGGGCCGGCACCGGAGATGACGGCGGGCACGCCGTCCGCGCGCAGCCGGTTGACCAGCGCGAGGCTCTCCGGCATGGCGGGAGCGCGGTACTCCTGGTGCAGCCGGTCCTCGGTGGCGGCGAGCAGCAGCTCGGGGCGGCGGGTGAGCGCCTCGACGAGGAGCGCGGCGCGTCCGGCGTTGGCCGCGGCGTCCACGTGCGGGACGGTGCGCGGCAGCAGGCCGCGGGCGGTCTCGGTCAGTACGGGATTCCCCGGCACGAAGACCACCGGAACGACGGAACCGGCGGGCTCCATCCTGATCGCCCGCGCGGCGCCGGACTCGGTCCAGGCGAGCGTGAAGCCGCCGAGCAGACAGGCGGCCACGTTGTCGGGGTGCCCCTCGATCTCGGTGGCGAGTTCGAGCAGGGCGGCGTCGTCGAGCCGGGCGTCCCCGCCTATGGTCACGGCGCGGGCGGCGACGATGCCGGCGCAGATGGCGGCGGAGGAGGAGCCGAGGCCGCGGCCGTGCGGGATGCGGTTGGCGCAGACGACCTCGAGGCCGCGGGGCTGGCCGCCGAGCAGGTCGAAGGCCGTGCGCAGGGAGCGTACGAGCAGGTGGCTCTCGTCGCGGGGGAGCGTCTCGGCGCCCTCTCCGGCGATGTCGATGTGCAGACCGGAATCGGCGACCCGGACGACGACGTCGTCGTAGAGGCCCAGCGACAGGCCGAGGGCGTCGAAGCCCGGCCCGAGATTGGCGCTGGTGGCGGGAACGCGCACCCGGACGGCGGCGGCGCGGAAGGCGGGACCGGCCATCGGTCGACGACTCTCCTTGACTTGCGACTACGGGGTGTTCAAGAGAAGTACGGGTTTTCGAAGACGTACGTGAAACCCGGGGGCCGCGCCGGGTGGGGGTGACGACGGCGACAACACCGCGCAGATGCAGCGGGGCGGGTTCGGTACAGCCTATCGAAGGAAGGTTCTGTGGCGACATAGGGCGCACAGGAGGCGCACGATGCGTGTCGCGAGCCTTCCTGTGCGCCTATGTACGTTCCTGGTCGGGTTTGGAGGCCCGTCAGGGACAGAGTCTGGCACGGGACTTGCGCCCTCGGGGCGGACGCCCGGCGCAGACCCGACCGGTGGCTTTACGCCAGTCCGAGCCGCTCGGCGGCCGTGGCGGCGTCCACCGGGACGGTGACCGGCTGCGGCGCGCCGGCGACGGCCCAGTCCGGGTCCTTCAGACCGTTGCCGGTGACCGTGCAGACGATCCGCTGGCCCGGGTCGACCTTGCCCTGCTCGGCGGCCTTCAGCAGACCGGCCACGGACGCGGCCGAGGCGGGCTCCACGAAGACGCCCTCCTGCGAGGCCAACAGGCGGTAGGCGCGCAGGATCTCACGGTCCGTCACCTCGTCGATGAAGCCGCCGGACTCGTCGCGCGCGGCGATCGCGTAGTCCCAGGAGGCCGGGTTGCCGATCCGGATCGCGGTGGCGATGGTCGACGGGTCCTTGACGACCTCGCCGCGCACCAGCGGCGCCGAGCCGGAGGCCTGGAAGCCCCACATGCGCGGGGTCCGGGCCGCGAGACCGTCGGCCGCGTACTCCTTGTACCCCCGCCAGTAGGCGGTGATGTTGCCCGCGTTGCCGACCGGCAGGACGTGGATGTCGGGAGCGTCGCCCAGCATGTCCACGATCTCGAAGGCGGCGGTCTTCTGCCCCTCGATACGGACCGGGTTCACGGAATTGACCAGCGCGACGGGGTAGTTGTCGGACAGCGCGCGGGCCAGGTCCAGACAGTCGTCGAAGTTGCCGTCGACCTGGAGGATCTTCGCGCCGTGCACGAGGGCCTGGCCCATCTTGCCGAGCGCGATCTTGCCCTGCGGCACGAGCACCGCGGACACCATGCCGGCGCGCACCGCGTACGCGGCGGCGGAGGCGGAGGTGTTGCCGGTGGAGGCGCAGATGACCGCCTGGGCGCCCTCCTCCTTGGCCTTGGAGATGGCCATGGTCATGCCTCGGTCCTTGAACGAACCGGTGGGGTTGGCGCCCTCGACCTTGAGGTGCACCTCGCAGCCCGTGCGCTCGGAGAGGACCTGCGCGGGAACGAGCGGCGTACCGCCCTCACGGAGCGTGACGACGGGCGTGGTGTCCGTGACCGGAAGACGGTCCCGGTACTCCTCGATGATGCCGCGCCACTGGTGGGTGCCCTTGGTGGTCATGGGTCCTTACTCCCCTTCAACACGCATGATGCTGGCGACACCGCGCACGGTGTCGAGCTTGCGCAGCGCCTCGACGGTCCCGGAGAGGGCGGCGTCGGGCGCGCGGTGGGTCACGACGACGAGACTGGCCTCGCCGTCCTTCCCCTGCTGACGGACGGTGTCGATCGACACCCCGTGCTCGGCGAAGACCGTCGCGACCTGGGCGAGGACACCCGGCTTGTCGGCCACGTCGAGACTGATGTGGTACCGCGTCACGACCTCGCCCATGGGGCTCACGGGCAGCTGCGTGTACGCGGACTCGCCGGGGCCCGTCGCCTCGTTGAGACGGTTGCGGCAGACGGCGACGAGGTCGCCGAGTACGGCCGACGCGGTCGGCGAACCGCCGGCGCCCGGACCGTAGAACATGAGCCGCCCGGCCGCCTCCGCCTCGACGAAGACGGCGTTGTACGCCTCGCGGACGGAGGCCAGCGGGTGGCTGAGCGGGATCATCGCGGGGTGCACGCGCGCGGTGACGGACTCGCCGTCGGCGGCCCGCTCGCAGATCGCGAGCAGCTTGATGGTGCAGCCCATGCGCTTGGCGGAGGCGAAGTCGGCGGCGGTGACCTCGGTCATGCCCTCGCGGTACACGTCGTCGAGACGGACCCGGGTGTGGAAGGCGATGCCGGCCAGGATCGCGGCCTTGGCGGCGGCGTCGTAGCCCTCGACGTCGGCGGTCGGGTCGGCCTCGGCGTACCCGAGCGCGGTGGCCTCGTCCAGGGCCTCCTGGTAGCCGGCGCCGGTGGTGTCCATCTTGTCGAGGATGAAGTTCGTCGTGCCGTTGACGATGCCCATCACCCGGTTGATCTTGTCGCCGGCGAGGGACTCGCGCAGCGGCCGGATCAGCGGGATCGCGCCGGCGACGGCGGCCTCGTAGTAGAGGTCCTTGCCGTGCTCCTCGGCGGCCGCGTACAGCCCCGCGCCGTCCTGGGCGAGCAGCGCCTTGTTCGCGGAGACGACGGAGGCGCCGTGCTCGAAGGCGGTCCTGATGAGGGTGCGGGCCGGCTCGACCCCGCCGATGACCTCGACGACGACGTCGATGTCGCCCCGTTTGACCAGGGCGGTCGCGTCGGTGGTGATGAGCTCCGCGGCGATGCCCTCGCGGACCTTGTCGGGACGGCGCACGGCCACGCCGGCGAGCTCGACCGGCGCGCCGATGCGCGCCGCGAGGTCGTCGGCGTGCGTCGTCATGATGCGCGCCACCTCTGAGCCGACCACACCACAGCCCAGCAGCGCCACCTTCAGCGGACGCGTACGCATCATCCGACCTCGTTTCTCGTACTACTTCGTATCTCTACGGTGAGGACCAGTCTCACTCACCGGACGGCGCTTTCTGCCCTCCGTCCGGATCCTGAGACATCTATTTCATCACCCGACATCGAGACGCAGGAGATCCTCCTCCGTCTCGCGGCGGACGATCACCCGGGCCTCGCCGTCGCGGACGGCGACGACCGGCGGGCGAAGCGCGTGGTTGTAGTTGTTGGCCATGGAGCGGCAGTACGCCCCGGTCGCGGGCACGGCGAGCAGGTCGCCGGGAGCGATGTCGGCCGGCAGGAAGGCGTCCCGTACGACGATGTCGCCGCTCTCGCAGTGCTTGCCGACGACGCGGGAGAGCATGGGCTCCGCCTCGGAGGTGCGGGAGGCGAGGGAGACCGAGTACTCGGCGTCGTACAGCGCGGTGCGGATGTTGTCCGACATGCCGCCGTCGACGGAGACGTACGTGCGCAGCCCTTCGAGGGGCTTGACGGTGCCGACCTGGTAGAGGGTGAAGGCGGTCGGCCCGACGATGGCGCGCCCGGGCTCGACGGAGATCCGGGGCGTGGCCAGCCCGGCGGCCTCGCACTCCCGGCTGACGATCTCGTTGAGCGCCTTGGCGATGTGGTGGGGCTCGCGGGGGTCGTCGGCGGAGGTGTACGCGATGCCGAGGCCGCCGCCGAGGTCGATCTCGGGCAGCTCGATGCCGTGCTCGTCGCGGACCTCGGCGAGCAGCTGGACGACGCGGCGCGCGGACACCTCGAAGCCGGCCATGTCGAAGATCTGGGACCCGATGTGGGAGTGGATCCCGATGAGCTCGAGCCCGTCGAGCCGCAGGGCCCTGCGCACGGCCTCGGCGGCCTGGCCGCCGGCGAGCGCGATGCCGAACTTCTGGTCCTCGTGGGCGGTGGCGATGAACTCGTGGGTGTGCGCCTCGACGCCGACGGTGACGCGGATCTGCACGCGCTGCCGCTTGCCGAGGGACTGGGCGATGTGGGCGACGCGCACGATCTCCTGGAAGGAGTCGAGCACGATCCGGCCGACGCCGACCTCGACGGCCCGCCGGATCTCGTCCTCGGACTTGTTGTTGCCGTGGAAGGCGATGCGCTCGGCGGGCATGCCGGCGGAGAGCGCGGTGGCGAGCTCGCCACCGGAGCAGACGTCGAGGTTCAGCCCCTCCTCGTGCAGCCACCGGACGACGGCCCGGGACAGGAAGGCCTTCCCGGCGTAGAAGACGTCGGCGTCGCTGCCGAACGCCTCGACCCAGGCGCGGCAGCGGGCCCGGAAGTCGGCCTCGTCGACGATGTACGCGGGAGTCCCGACCTGCTCGGCAAGCTGCCCGACGCTCAGCCCGCCCACGGTGATCTGCCCGTCCTGACCGCGCTGGACGGTGCGGGCCCAGACCTTGGCGTCGAGGTGGTTGAGGTCGGCCGGCGGGCCGGCGTAGTGCCCTTCGGGGAGGACGTCGGCGTGGCGGGGCCCGGCGGGGTGGGCGGAACGGCTCATGGCTGCATCTTTCAGATCTGTTCGGGAGCGCTGATGCCGAGCAGGGAGAGGCCACCGGCGAGCACCGTCCCGGCGGCTTCGGCGAGCGCGAGCCGGGAGCGGTGGGCGGCCGAGGGTTTCTCGTCGCCGAGCGGCAGCACGGTGTGCTGGAAAGCGAGCAGCGCGTCGGCGGTGGCTTCGAGGTGCCGGGCGACCCGGTCGGGCGCGTGGAGGCGGGCTGCGGAGGCGAGGACGGCGGGGTGGTCGCGGAGCAGGGCGGTCAGCGCGGGTGCGTCGACGGCCTGCAGCGGCTCGCTCGCGAAGCCCAGTTGCTCGGCGTTGCGGAGCAGGGCGCGGGTACGGGAGTACGCGTACCGCACCCGGAAGAGGGGGTTGCCCTCGTGCTGGTGGAGCAGCTCGTCGGTGAGCCTGGCGTGGTCGTGCGCGGCGGCGGAGAGCAGTCCCCAGCGGGCGGCGTCGACGCCGAAGCGCGTATGGAGCTCTCGGGCGGTGCGGGGGACCGGCAGGGGGGCGATGTCGGTCGCGAGCAGACCGCGGGCGTGGGCGGCGGGGGCGGACACCCCGAGCAGGGCCCACTCGTCGTCGGCGGCGTCCTCGCAGGCGGTACGGAGGCGCACGCCCTGGAAGAGCAGCAGCCGCCGGACGGCGTCGCCGGTGACGGCGGCGCGGACGTCGGAGCGGTGACAGGGCTGGGCGATCTCGCCGGTGTCGGGCCGACGCCCGTACCTGAGCCCGTCCCGCAGGACGACCCGTACGAGGTCCTGCTGGGTGTCGGCGCGCAGGCTGAAATTGAGGAACCCGGGCCCGGTGATGTCGACGCGGTCGAGGTGGGGGTGCGGGAGGAGCCGCTCGATGAGCAGCTGGGCGACCTGGCGGGGCGTCGTGTCGGCGGCGCGGGCGAGCACGAGCGCGACGTTGCTGGCGTAGTCCCCGCAGCCGCCGGGCCGGGGCCGCTCGACCCGTACGGTCTCGGGCACGTCGACGGACAGCACACCCTCGTCGACCGCACGGCGCACGGCGTGCTGCACGGTGAGGGAGAGGTCCGCGGGGGTCACGGGACAAGCGTATGGGAGGAGGGGGGTGGGAATGCGAACGGGTTTCGCGATGCGGGCAGCGGGCAGGGCCGGACGGACGCAGGAGGCCAACTCACCACCCGGCGGTCACTGCCAAGGAGTACCGCTCCGCCCGGCCCCGTGTCTGCTGCCGTCGACGGACGGCGGCCCCTCCGGTTCCCGTGGCGGCCTGCGCCCGCCGTGCACGAGCCGGCGCACGACGCGCACGAGCTCGGCGGGCTCGAAGGGCTTGGCGAGGAACGCGTCGACACCGGCGGTGAGCCCGCTCTCGACCTCGTACGGGGTGCAGGCGCTGATGATCGCGAGAGGCAGCCCGCTGGTCTGCGGATCGTCCCGCAGCCGCGCGGCGGTGCGCAGCCCGTCGAGCCGCGGCATGACGACGTCAAGAGTGACGACATCAGGACAGACCTGATGCACGACATCCAGACACTCGGCACCATCGGCCGCGGTCACCACCTCGAACCCCTCGAGCTCGAGATTGACCCTGATCAACTGACGGATCACCCGGTTGTCATCGACAACGAGCACTCGCCCGGACACGCCTGACACAACTCGAGAGTAGGCGTCCGGTCACGGCTGCGTCCCGGTTTTCCCCACTTCCGACCCGTGCGGGGGAACGGGCCGGTGGTGACCCACCGGAAATACCTGTTCACGGCCACCCCTCCGAAGCTGGTAGTGTTCAACCCGTCGCCGCCGAGAGCAGCGACAACGCCCCCGTAGCTCAGGGGATAGAGCAACGGCCTCCGGAGCCGTGTGCGCAGGTTCGAATCCTGCCGGGGGCACTTCGCAGGAAGTGCCTAAAGACCCCGCCATCAGCGAGAACGCTGAGGACGGGGTCTTGTTGTATGCGCAGGCGTGTGCCGCCCTGAGCCGCCGTATGTCGAGGTCTGTGGACGAGCCGTGGACGGGACGTTGAGGCAATGCCCCAGGTGGAGACGGCACAACGACAAGGCCCCCAGGCGCAATGCCCAGGGGCCTTGAACGGTTCAGGTGCCGTCACTCGTACTCGCGGAGCAGGTCCTCGATGCGCCGGTTGGCGACGTCCTGGCGCCCGTCGAGGCACTTGGCGTACCGGGTCAACAGGACCTCGACGCTGTTGCCGGCACGCTCTGCCACCTCAGTCGGGTCGACGCCCGCGTTGAGCCACGTCGATAGCGCCGAGTGCCGAAGGTCGTACGGCCGACTCGCGAGGGGCGAGGCCGCGACCGCCGGCGGAAGCGCGAGGAGCCGGGCTTCCTGCCACACGCGGTAGTAGGTCGAGGACGGGACGACCGCGCCCTTCTCACTGAAGAACAGCCGCCCGTCGTCCGCCGTGCCGAAGGTGGCCAGGTGCTCGCGGAGCATGGCGACGAGGTGCGGCGGGATGGGCACCCGCCGGACGTCCTCGGTCGGTCGGTTCTTCAGCCCGCGGTCGTCGTGGGTCTCCCCCGAGTCGGTCCACTGCTTGCCGGCTGACGGGCGAGTCCGATGAAGAAGTGCTGAGCCCCAGCCGTGCTCGGGCAGCACGAGGTCCGTCTCGACCAGACCGACGGCTTCGGCTGGACGAAGGCCACCGAAGTACATCGCCGCGAAGAGGCCGACGAGCCGACGGCCACGGGCACGCCGGTACCCGCCGACGTAGGAGACGGCCGCCAGGAGATTGCGTGCCTGCTCGGGGTTGGCGACCACGCGAGGGTCGACCTGGTTGGATACCTTCGGCTTCTGCCAGCGAACGGCCGTGATCGGGTTTTCCCGCAGCTCCCCCAAGTCCACTGCATAGTTCGCTGCATTTACCAGGGTCCGACGCTTACGCCGCACGGTTTCTGCGGCTGCCGCCGTGCCGTCGAGCTTGAGTTTCAGCGAGTCGAGCACTGCACGAGCCGTCGCGGGTTCTGCGAGATCAGCGAGCGGCCGGGACGCCTTGGCAACCCAATGAAGGACGTTGCTTACGTCGTCTGGCACCTCTCGCTCAGCAGGTCCGGGAAGCACGAAAGCCCAGTTCCGCAACGCTCGACGGATCGACTCGTCGGCCGGACGCCCGGGGCGGTCGCCAAGGAGTTCCATCGTCACGCTGGTGAGAGATTCGTTGATGCCGTCACGCGTGTTGGGGGCAGCGTGAGGCCACTTCATCGCAAGGTACTTGAGGGCAAAGTCGTACCAGGAAGCAGCCGACTTTTTCTCCTCCATCGAGGCGGGGAGTCCAGATTCCGTATCGAACTCTTCCCCATCCCGCATCGCTCGCATGAGCTTCGTTCGGTAGTGATCAGCAAGCGCCTTGGTGCGGAAAGAGTCCGAGAAAGCGCGGCCAGCAACAGACCAGCGAACGCCGTATGAAGGTGTTTTGGTGTCGCGCTTTCGGACACTCCAAACCTTCACGTCGAGCGACTTCACGCAGCCGCCTCCAACTGCCGGAGCCACGTGTCGAAGTCGCTTCGCCACACACGAAGCTCCCCGTTGGGCAGTTTGAACGCGGCCGGCCCCTGCCCCAGCTCCCGCCAGCGGTAGAACGTGCGCCGCGAGACTCCTCCCAGCTCGGCAAGGATCTGCCGCGTGGTCATGAGTTCGTCCTTCATGTCAGCGCTCCTTCCAGGTCGAGTTCGGCGCGGAGTTCTCGTGCGATTTCGCGGTTGTGCTGGAGCTCCCGGCGGACGTTGGCAGCGAGCCAGGACTCGCCGGGCGTGGAGCCGTGGCCGGCGTACGCCCAGTGGGCGACGACGAGGACGGTGGCCTCCGGGTGCTCGTCAGGGTCGGGCAGGCCGAGGGCGGTGCGTTGCTGGGCGGCGCGGTAGTCGGCGCGGACCTGGCGGAGTGCGCCGAGGGTGGTGGAGTACTGGCGGGACTTGGTGGAGAAGTGGCCGCGGAAGCCGAGCATGTGCGCCCACCGAGCAAGGTGTCGGTCCGGGTAGAGCGGTTGGAGGTGCACGCATGCGGCCATCAGATGTCGGGCGTGCTGGGGGATCTCCAGGCGGGCCAGGTCTTCGCCCAGTCCGGTGCCCTGGCAGTCGACGCAGCGGGCGAGTGCCGAGCCGGGGCGGTCGTAGCGCGGGGAGCGGCCGGATCCCTGGCAGGTGCGGCAGTGGACTGGGGCATCCGTGGCGCCGGTCGTCTCGGCGGCTTTGGTGGCGTACTTGGCCACGTACGAGGCAACCGCGAGTTCCGTGATCTCGGAGCCGTCGCCAAACGCCTTGACGGGGCGTACGTCGAGCTGCGTGCCCCAGCGCAGGGAGCGGGCCGGTTGGTCACCGGCCGGCGGCACCTCGATGGCGACGCGGGCGGCAGCGGCGCGGATGGCGTCGGTGAGCAGATCGAGGGTGGCCCACGCCGGAGGCGGGGTGTCGGGGCCGTCCGGTCCGTCGAAGCGGAACACGGCGTGGAAGTGCACCGCTCCGCGCTTCTGGTACTCGGCGACCTTGCCGAACGAGACGCGTGACTGTTCCCGAGCCGCTTTCTGCGTCAGCCCGGCGCGACGAGCGATCTCCCGCCGCAGGTAGATCGTGAAGTACCGCCACAGCTCGGAGGCGTGGTTGTTCCAGAGCACCGCCGCCGCGTAGTCGTACGCAGCCGGGTCGAGCGGGGTGCCGAGTTCGGGCGCGTCCTCCTGGTGGTGGACGCCGCAGCGGCAGGGCCGGGTGCCGGGACGGTTGTGAACCGCTCCGAAGGAGGGCGCGGTGAGGGTGGCGAAGACGCGGGGGTGGTCGCGGATCGTGTGCGGGGTGCCCTTGTCCGGGTCACCGACGAGTCCGGCGCGAATGAGGTGATAGGTGTCTCCGGCGTACGTCCATGCGCAGGAGGGGCAGCGCGAGGCACGGCGGTTTCCGCAGGCGACCCGCAGGACGCCGCCGGGCTCGCCCTCGGTGCTGTACGCGTGGAGCACGGTCCGCGTGCTCGGGTCGAGGAGCTTGGTTCCGCCGGCGAGCCGGATGGGGGCGGCGCATCCTCCCGTACGGCGGATCTGTTCGGTGAGGCGGTCGAAGCCGGGGGCCCCGGCCACCCGGAGCAGGTCGCTCAGGGTGGCCGGGTCCAGGCCCGCCAGGGTGGCGGCGTCGGTCAATGCGGTCACTTCCCCATCCGGGCGAAGGCCACGGCGGTGGTGTGACCGAGGCCCCGGCAGGTCGGGCAGTGGACGCGGACGGTGTCTCGGGTGCCGTCGGCGGCCTGAAGGCCCGTGGTGATCGTGACGGTGGCGAAGCCGTCGCAGTCGCGGCAGACGCGCCGGGGCGGGTTGGTCTCGGGCATCATGGGCTGTCCCTTTCGGGTCCGTTGGATCTGGAGGGGTTCAGGCGCCCGGGGCGGCGGAAGTTTGGCGACCGAGGCCGCTCCGGGGGCCGCTCAGCGTGAGTTGCGCCTGCCGTGGCCCTTGGCCGCGTACATCGAGACGTCGGCGGCGGACAGTGCGTCGGTCAGGACGGGGACCTGCAGTTCGTCGCGGTGGCAGTGGCCGACCGATGCCGAGACCGGCAGCGCGATCCCGTGATGCGTGACCGGTTCGTCCAGCGCGGCCCGCAGCGCCTGGAGGCCGGCGGTGTGGGCGGGGTCGGTGATGATGGCCGCGAACTCGTCGCCGCCGAGGCGGGCGGCGATGCCGTGGCGTCCGCACCAGCCGGACAGGCGGCGGGCAGTCGCGGTGAGGACGGTGTCGCCGGCGGCGTGGCCGTGGGTGTCGTTGACGGCCTTGAAGTCGTCCAGGTCGACCAGGAGCACGAGCGCATTCGCGTGCTTCGCCAGGAGGTGATCGGCGCGGGCGGTCCAACCGGCGCGGGTGTGCAGGCCGGTCAAGGGGTCACGGCGGGCGTTGGACAGGCGGCGCAGGAGCAGGCTGCCATGCAGGGCCCAGCCCAGGGCCGGTAAGCCCGCGGCTGCCATCGTGTACGTGTCCACGGTGGTCACCGGCCCTTCTGCATGTCCGTGACGAGCAGGCGCAGCACCACCGCCACCACGGCGACGGACACACCGGCGATCGCGACCGCCAGGAGCAGCGAGACGAGGACCGCGCCGACGACCAGGACCACGGCCCCGCCACCGGCCGCGAGGGCGAGCGCGCTGCCGGGGGTGAGCTGGATCGTCGAGCGTGCCGGGGCGACCGGTGCCGGTGCCGGGGTGGTGGGCACGGGGGCGGCCGACTGGTTCGGGACCGTGTGGTGGACCGGGGTGTAGGTGTCGGGTGCCGGGTACTTCGGGGTGAACACGGGCGTTCTCCTCTCAGGCCTTGCAGCGGTGGGTACGGGCGGCCAGCTCGGCGGCGGCACGAGTGAGGTAGTCGGCGGAGAAGTCGCAGCCGGGCGCGGTGCACACGGCGGTGTGCTTGGTGCGGCCCCGGCCGTCGCGGTGGGTGCCGACCTGTACCGGGCCGAAGCGGGCGACGTTGTAGAAGCGGTTCGGGCGCATCGTTCGGTCTCCTTTCGTCTCAGGCGAGTTGGACTGCGATCGAGTCCGCCAGGGCGGCGGGGACACCGAGGCGGCTTCGGAGGGTCGCCGCGTCGATGGGGGTCCCGGTCTGAGCGCGGTGGGCTTCCGCGAGCTTGCGGGCGTGATCGAGCAGCGCCGGCGGGACGGGCACGGCGGGTACGGATGAGGCAGGCTCCGGCTGGGTGTCCTGCGGCTCGGGCTCAGCAGGCGGCAGCTCGGGCGCCGGTTCCGGAGTGCGCTCGACCGTCACGGCCTGCGTGGGTACGACGTCGGGCTCCTCCTCCTGCACGGGCTCCGCCTTCGGCACCGGAGCGGGTGCGTGGGCGAGGAGCGTGCCGCCGAGGAAGGCCAGGGCCGGCCATCCGGCGACGAGGATGCGCAGCCAGTCCGGGACGTGCTGCATGTCGAGCAGTCCGGCGGTGGCGACGTTGGCACCGAGCGACGCCGTGAGGGCGATGGCGAACCACAGCCACGCGTCACGGTTTCCCGAGTCCGTACGCATGCGGCGCCAGGCGGCGACCAACAGCAGGTCGACGCTCACCGGATAGGCCCACGCCTTCCAGCCGTCCTGCCCCGCTGCGGCAGCCAGGTCGTGCAGGTGGGCGAAGGACAGGGCACCGGCGATGACGGCCTGGACGAGCACGGCGTCGAGGCGGAAGGTGCGGAACACGTGGTCACCTTCTTTCGGGCGGGGACGTCACTGGTCCGTCGTCGGGATCGGCTTGACCAGCGGGACGGGCTCGGCGTCCGTGACCGGGGCGGGCACCGCCGGCCGGTACGGCGCGAGCCGGGGAATGTCCGGGGTGAGGTGTGCGTGCTCGGCGCAGATTCCAGCGGCCTTGGCCGCGCTCAACTCGGGTGTTCGTATGCGGGACCAGCCGCCGGACGAGTCGCCGGCCACCGCGACACCGGGCCGGTCGGGCGGGATCGTCGTCACGGCCACCACGGCGTCCGGGGCGATGTCGCCCAGGCCCATGTCGGCGGTCTGCTTGTCGTTGACGCGGTGCACGACGCGGCCGGTGAGCTGGGCGCGAAGGGTGGTCGCGCCCTTGCCGAGGTCGGCTCCGAACCGCTGGCCGCAGACCTCCAGATACATGCCGGCCGCGCGGGCCATCTGCCCGAGTCGGATCATCTGGGTGACCATCCGGTCCCGGCGTTCCTCGTCCTTCTTGCCCGCGACGAGGAAGAGCTCCGCGACCTCGTCCACCAGGACCACGATGGGCACAGGGCGAATGTCCTCGGGCAGTGCCCAGATGTCGGAGGCTCCGTGCTCGCTGAGCAGGTCGAAGCGGTCCTCCATCTCGCCCACGAGCGCGTCCAGGACCCCGGCTGCTTCCTCGGGCGTGACGGCCAGCGCCGAGAGTCGCGGCGCGTATCCCCGCTGCTCGACGCCCCGCTTGCAGTCGATCCCCACCAGGGCGACCGGGAGCCGTGCGAGTCCGGCGATCAAGTTGCGCTGATACATGGACTTGCCCGACTGGTTGGCACCGAGCGTCAGCGCGTGCGGCACCTTCAGGTAGTCCCGGACGAACGCGGTCCCGTCCTCCCGCAGAGCCACGGGGACCGTCATCGGCCCGGTGGGGACGCGACGAGGCAACTTCACCCGCCGCAGCACGTCGTAGCCCGTCATACGCAGCTCGACGAATCCCGGCTTGATCTCCACCACGTTGACCGAGTGGACGCCCCAGGCGTGCCGCAGACGCTCGGAGGCGGCGACCACGTCAGCGGGCTCCAGCCCGGCAGGGAGGCGGAGCGTGACCCGCATCCCGGTCGAGGAACCCCGTACGCGACGGATCTTCGGCGGCACGGGCTGGACGTCACTGCGGCGGGCGACCGTGCGGACCATGAACGCCCTCAGGCGGGACGGCTGTACCGTCAGCCCGCACACGTCCATCGTGGAGCGGTACGTCATCGTGAACCGCATCTGCGTGACCGGCAGTCCAACCAGCGACCAGAACACGCGCGGAGCGCGGACCTTCGCGAGGCCGAGACCGCCCGCACCGGCCATGGGGAGTCCGACCTCCCAGAGCAGCGACAGGTCAGCCACGGTCAGGCCCCCATCGGCGTCACGGCGACGGCGCGGAACGAGATGCCGTGACGGGTCTGGCCGTTGAACGTGTTCTCCCAGTCCCGCGCCTTGAGGCCGATCACCGAGACGGGCGTTCCGGGTGCCAGGCCCTCGGGGAGCCCGGTCTCCGGGACGGTCACCTGGTAGAGGTTGCCCTCACCCTCGTCGGAGATGAGGAGGCCCACCGTGGACAGCCCGGCACCGGTCTCCCGGTCCATGGCGCGCTCCCCGGTCTGCTTGCTGACGAGCTTGGGCGTCGGAGCGGTGGCGACGAAGACGACTGCGGTCGAAAGGTCGATCTTGAAGGACGGCATGTCCACTCTCCCGGTAAGGGGGGCTTAACACCCCAGGTGTGAAACCCCCACTCCGTTAAGGGGGGGTTACCACCCCAAGATGCACGCGACTGGTGCGAGGTGTCAAGCCCCCCTTAGCATGCTGGGTATGAAGACAGTTCTCCGTCCGGTCCCGCGAGGTGTTCGCCGTGATTGAAGAGGTGCGACGCGTCGCCGCCATGCAAGATCACGCGCTCCGCGTGAAAGCCGCTGTGGACCTGATGGGGGAGCTCCAAGCCGCCGTCGTGGAGACCTCACGAATGCGCAAGGAAAGCATCGCTTGGCTTCGCGACCACGGGCACTCGATGGCCGACGTGGCGAAGCTGATGGGAGTCAGCCGGGCGCGAGTCGCGCAGCTGCGTGACGCCGGCCCCCCGCCGGAGCGAGCGTTCATCGGGACCGGAGCCGTTCAGGTACTCGTGCCCATGCGGCCGGGCGAGCGGGAGTACGTGGCGCTCGAAGACAGCTCCACGGGCCAGAAGCTCTTGGCCTTGGCTCATCAGCTCCAGCTCGAAGGAGACCTGGGGTACATCCCGACGTCGGGCGAGATCGACCTGAACCGCGACGATCTCATCGTGGTCTGCGGCCCCAAGACCTCCCCTGTCACCGCGGCCGCCCTCCAGGCCGACCCCCGTCTCTCATTCGAGACTCTGCCGGACGGTCGTTGGGCCTTGATCGAGCGGGACAGCGGGCAGACGTACACGTCTCCGAGCGATGACCCCGACAGCCCCGCGTCGTCGGATGTCGCGTACTTGGGCCGGCTTCCGAGGCCCGACGGGCAGGGCACGTTCCTGCTGATCGCTGGTGTGCACGCGGTCGGCTCTCTGGGAGTCGCGCACTTCCTCACGGAGCACCTGGCCGACCTGTACCAGCAGGCCGGAACGGCCGAGTTCTCCATGGTCATCGGCTGCGACTACGAGCCGGGGGCTAAGACGATCGCTGACAGCCGCGCGATCAGCGAGCTGCTTCTGCACGAGGTGAACTGACGTGGATTTCGCCCTGTCCAGCACTCCTCGCCCTGGCGGACCCAACGAAGACTTCGCCATCGGCAGCGCCGAGTGTGTCGTGGTGCTGGACGGTGCCGGCATGCCGAAGGATCTGCCCACCGGCTGTGTCCACGGCGTGCCTTGGTACGTCCAGCGGCTGGGCAACTCGCTGCACAGAGAAGCCACCGAGAGCCAGCGGGACTTGGCTCACTGCATGGCGACCGCCATCGAGCAGACAGCGGATCTCCATCGGGACACCTGCAAGGTGGACAGCCCGTTCTCGCCGTCAGCGATGGTCGCGATGCTCCGGGTCCGGAACGAGCAAGCCGAATGGCTGGTACTGGGAGACGGCACTCTCGTCCTCGACGACGGGCAAGAGCCCTCGGTCGTCTCTGATCAACGCTTGAAGGCGGTGGCCAGCGAGAAACGAGCCGCCTTGCGCGCGGCCGAGCCGGGGTCACCTGAAGAACGAGCGGTGCACACCGCGTTGGTCGAGGAAGAGCGGGCACTGCGCAACCGGCAAGGCGGATTCTGGGTAGCCGCTGCCGATCCTGAAGCCGCGGCCGAGGCCCTGACGGGCAGCACCCCGATCGACCACCTGAAACGAGCAGCGCTCCTCACCGACGGCTCGGCCCGGTACGTAGACACCTTCGGGCTTGGCGACTGGGCAGACTTCCTCGACGTCCTGGAGCACCACGGCACAGCCTCACTCATCAGCAAGGTCCGCCAAGCGGAGCTGAGCGACCCCGACCGGAAGCGATCGCCCCGCTCCAAGGGCCATGACGATGCCACGGTGATCTTCGCCCGCTTCTAGCAGCGAGCTGTTACAGGTTTCTCTACCTCATCAAGCACCCGGCTGCGCTACCGCTCCGCCGGGCGGGCTTCCCGGCTCCGCTCCGCGCGACGCTCCTGCCTTCGGCCCGCTCCGCGCGCGCTGCGCCGACGCCCGCCCCTGCAAGACGGGACAGGCCCAAGGGCATGAGTCGATCCCCAACCGGCGCCGCGGTTGCCATCCGCCACCGACATGCCTCCGGCGGGGGCCTCAGGCTCCGGGATGGCGGGAGCCCGTACGCGGGTGCCGACGGTGGAGGGTTGAGGTGGGGACTCCCATCCCGCCTGCCGTCGACCCAGCCAGAGCCGAGCAGACACGGCACCGGGCGTCCAGGTCGTTCGTACAGTGGCGCGCTCCACCTGGACGCCCGGCACCGCGCCCGCTCCACGTACGTGTGGGTCGACGGCAGACGGGATGGGAGTTGGGGGGATGGCTGAGCGCAACGGCGCACACGTGCAGACTCGTTGAGTCGCCAGACATCGAGACATGGCGGTTCCCAGATCCAGCCTGATTCCCTGGAGCCTCGTAGTGCTCTGAGGGGTCTCCCAAGCGCGGCGTTAGGGAGACCCGGGTTGTTCTCGTCGAGTGTGTCGAGCTCACACCGCCACATGAATCACGTTAGCCACGCACCTGGGCTCGTACGCTCGCCTGGGCCTTCATGGTCCGAACCTTCGCGCGCAAGTCTGCGTAGATCGGGGGCAGTTCTTCGCTAACCCAAAACCGGATAGCGACTGCATAAGGCTGCCGATTAGCTGCGAAGTCCCAGCGGTTTATATTCTGTACAGCTAGAACAAGCTCCGAGGAGTTCTCATTGAACCGCTTTAGAGCCGACTTCCACTCGATCCGCCCTACCTGATTGGCACCAGCAGATCTAGCCATACGGCTCGGCCGCAAGGCGAGCTTCTGCTGATCCGAAAGATCTGACAGAGTGTCCAAACGGGTACCCGCTTCTCGCCTGGCCCTCCGTACGTCTTTTTCTTCGGCCAACAGCAGATCAATGGTCGCCTCGGGAGAAACACCCCGCAGCAACTCCCACTGCATATGAGAGCCCAGATAATCCATCCTTCGCGCCCTGACAGGGGGGTCATAACACAGAGAAACCGTGATACCCCGCCTCGCACGCCGCGAAATAAAGAATGCATCGGGCACAGGGATCGTGTACAGGTGCACTGAATCCAGCGCAATTGCTTCCTCAGCGAAGAGTACTGTATCTCGGTCGCCGCTCAGGACACTACGCTGCTCAGAGACTTCACCATACCCTCCCAGCCAGAGAGTATTTGCTTCGCGAACACCTTTGGTCAGACCCTTGACGTCTTGCAGTGGCGACACACGCTCAGTGACCGACTGCAGGACCAGAGATCTGATTAGGTTCGCCGAGGCCTCTGGATACGCTTCCTGCACGATAGCGCAAGCCCGCGCCACTCTCGGAGCGGCAAGGCTTGTACCGACGTCATAAGCTACGAGAGCCGACCCATCAGGGCGCCCATCGGCCACTGCAAGCCGAAAGGCGTCGCTCTGCTGCAGAATGTTCTTATCAATGGAAAGTCCGAGCGTACCCGCCGGGGCGCTGACTTCCGGCTTGATCGCTCCATTGATACCCGGACCAATCCGCGAGAACGGTGAAGGCCATCCGGGCTTACCGATGGCGTGAGTTCCCAGCTCAGCCGAGCGAAGCGCCGGAACAGCGCCTCCGACGGTGATGGCGATCGCCGAAGGGGCGGGGTCGATGAGTCCTACGTCCGGGCTCTCCAGCATGCGCTGGGGGTAGTCTTCGCGGAATTCGGGCCCTATCCTTCCAGAGTACATCGCCGGCGCCATCGTTCCCGTAGGGACAACGAATACGACGCCGAACTTCTTCGCCAAACTGTCCAGGACGGCTGCAAGCACTGGTGCCCGGTCGCCACTGACTGTCGAGTTCTCATCTCCAAGGCTGAGGTTGATTACCTTTACCCCGCGAGCGGCGAGGTAGGCGACGGCCTCAGTGATTTCCGACTGCGGAAGCCGGTTGAATGGGATCTTATTTTCCCCATCAAGAACACGCACTGACAGGATGCGGCACGGTGGATCCGTCCACTCCCCTGATGCCAAATGCTCTTCAATTGGCCCCCGGAGCAGGATGCTGGCAACTGCTGTGCCGTGACCGTTTCGGTCAGCGCCGTCGTTATGAAAGCTGTTGACTGCAGCGGCCTCAGTAACGCAGCCACGCACGAGAGGGTGCTCGGCTTGGATCCCGCTGTCAATGATTCCCACGACGGGGGCGTCGGCTGCCGGCAGAGGAAGTCCGGAGAGTTGTTCAAGGCTGACGTCGCTGGGACTCAGATGTCCGTCCTGCCCAGCAGGAAGCGTTTCAACCTTAGCGACCAAGTCAGTGTTCAATAGCTTGGATATGACCGCAAGGGCTGCAGTTACTCGCATTATCGATACGCCTGCCGCCGCACTCGAGAATGAGTCGTGGACGTCCGCACCGTGGCGACGGAGCGCCGCGCCAATCAAAGACATCCAGCCATCGGCTTTCTGCTGCTCACCTGGGTGCCAAACCTCGACATCCACCGTGAGACTGTCATCCTCGTCTGAGGAGGCGAGCGCGGAAGCCAGCGCGACTCCGAGCCTGTCCTGCCTTCCGTAACGACGCACGCTGACGATATTGTCGAAGAATCCTTCATAGGAGGCGGATTTCTGACCCTTTTGCGGCCCCTGTGAGTACAGATCGAGCCGCCTCACAAATTCCGTCATCTGCGGGTCGTCGCTAAAGGCAACGACCCTGCTCGATTCTCGAGCTTCGATGATACGAAGGCCCGACCGATGCCATTCAGGCTCCTCCGACGGACCGACCGTTTGCGTGCCAATCTCAACTACAAGAATGAGACGAGGGTCAATCCCGAGAGCTGGCTCTGAATTCTCGATCTCATCGAAGATGAAGTCGATATTCTCGTGAATATCTCCACCATGCTTCTCTCGGTCACTGAACTGGCGTACCGCACCGCGCCCGGCGACCTTTCGCCTGGCACCCTCCACGGCAGTTCGATCTATCTCAATATGAGGAAGCGCTGCAGATTCGAACATCGGAAGCGGAATTAAGCCTGAGATTTCCCTGCCTCCTTGTACCTTCTCTTGCGAGCCGCAGCACTATCCACCAGATCGGCGGTAGAAATGCTTTTCGCTCCAGCAAGAACTGACTTCCGCATGGCGTCCAGGCATACTGACTCGACCTCGGCATGACTCATTCCCGCAAGAGCGCGCGAGACTTGCTCCCTGTTCACTTTATAGTTGAATTTACGGAGCTTGAGTTCCAATAGCGCAGCAATCTGCGCTTGCGTAGGGTTCCGATAGGTCAGAACCTCATCGAATCGCCGCCACATGGCGGAGTCTAGCGAGGTGCCGTGATTTGTAGTAGCGATCACGAGATTATCTGATTTGAAATCCTCAAGCTGCTGGAGCAGAACGGTCGAAACCCGTCGCATTTCTCCATGATCCGAGTTTTCGCGCTCGCCAGCGAACATGTCGATTTCATCAAAACTAACTACCCACTGGTCACTCTCGGCATACGACAAGATTCTTTCTAGGTGGCGTGCTGTCTGCCCCAGGTAGGAAGAAATTACCGCCGAAAGCCGCACCTTAACCAGGGGCA
Organism: Streptomyces solicamelliae; assembly: GCF_045348655.1. NCBI lineage: Bacteria > Bacillati > Actinomycetota > Actinomycetes > Kitasatosporales > Streptomycetaceae > Streptomyces > Streptomyces solicamelliae. The sequence goes on along the minus strand of NZ_CP160404.1, from coordinate 4,872,690 downwards.
CTCCAAGGGCATAGGCCAATGCCTCAGCCGTTTTGGTCTTGCCAGTGCCACTTGGGCCAGCGAGCAGCAACTTACTTCGAGGGCGCAACCCATATGCGGCCAGTCGGCTGGCATGGCGATGCTCGTTGAGGATCTCCCTGAGGGCGTCAACAGTGGCTGGAGGCAGCACCAGATCATGAATCGAGACCACGGGTTCACTCACCGTGACCAGCGGTACGTCCTCGTCGCTCACTGGAACTGCTGCCAGGCTGTTGACGGTCACAGGCCTACGCCGCCCACGGGCCGCAGCGGCCCGCTCCAGTCGCCCAGCGAGGTTTCCTGTGGGACGGGGCTCGCTGAAGGCACCCGATCGAACGGCATGGTTGAGGGGCTCCTCCTGCTGTATCCACAGAGTCTCAGCCTGGTCGCTGACAGCCACTTCACTCCTCCCGAAGCCTGGCAAAGATGCCCCTAGAGACACCTGCCCAGCGCTACCATACCCAACACTTGGCCGGCTCTACATGGTTCGGCGTCTGAGATTTGGGACAAATAACTTCGCCCGGGGGAGTTGCCTTGATGACCGAAGGTAGCGTTGCTTACTCGCAGGTAGATTCTTCTGAGTTGTCGACGGCTATCAGAGGGTCCGACTTTAAGAAGACGTCAACCAAAGGAGTTTTGACCCTAAGCGGGCCATGCCCCCGATGCGGCCACGAGTTTTCCTGCAGTCTCCCTTTGAAGCCGGTGCTTGTAACTCCGGGATCTTATGTCACCGGCCAGTCTGCCAACGGCTCCTTGACCGCGAATCCTCAAGAACACACCGTCTATTGCTCATGCACCCACGACCATGAAGGGCGCCCTGAGGGAGAGGTCGGCTGTGGCGCCATGACTCGTTTCCTCATTAGGAAGGCCCAGGCATGAGCGGATCCCGGAAACTAGATCACGATCTCGATCTAAGTGACGTCCCCGTCGAGCAACTTGAGTTTCTGCCATCGCCAAATCCGGCCACTCCAGATGATCTTCGTTGGGCGAAGATGGCCGGAGAAGCGCGTTTCAATGGCCTCCCAGACATCCAGCGCTCAGCAGAGCGCTGGGGGGCCACAATCCTGGTAATCACCGGACTACTCACTACCCTGACCGTTGTACGCGGCGCTTCAGATCTGGCAGCGCTGAGGGATCTATGGCCGCACAAGATCTTGGTCGGATCATTTGCAGGCATCGCACTTCTAGTTGCGATCATCAGCGTTATTCTGGCGGCGATGGCCGCTCAGGGGCAACCTGTTGAAATCGTAGTCAGCGGCCCGCGATTCGAGGAAGCTACCGGAAAAGCAACCAGGACCGCCAGCGGACGGTTGAAATGGAGTCGCTACCTTGCAGTCCTCGTTGTGCCATTCTACCTAGTAGCCCTAGGAATCATGGCGTACGCGCCACAGGCCACCGATCAACCGCCCACAATACTTGTCACTGACGAAGTTGGGGGCACGTACTGTGGGACGTCAGCGAAGAAACAGGGCGGAAATTTGGTGGTCGTAGGTGAGAAGGGCGTGGTCGCCAAGGTACCGCTATCGTCAGTGGTAAACCTCTCCCCTGCAGCTAAATGCCCGGGCAAGAAGTAGTTCGGCGTCTCCACCCTGGCGTCACGCATGCCGCAGTGAGGAATGTCGGCGTGGCTGGTCCGAGCTTCGGTTCGCGGACCACACGTGGACGGCGCACCTCTAGGCCCGAAGTCGCAGCCCTCTGATCAGGTACAACGGTGGCAGCGCACGGGGCCTCCGGAGCCGTGTGCGCAGGTTCGAATCCTGCCGGGGGCACAGAAGCCGGAACAGCGTGATCTTGCCGCTGACCAGCAGATGTGCCAAACACGAAGACCCGGACTCAGTGGGACTGAGTCCGGGTCTTCGTCGTTGTGTGTCACTGATCGCGAGTGAGTGGCGAGGGAGCCCCGCGGGACACCTCCACGGCTTCGGACCGCCCGGCCACCGTCACGCCGAAGCAGCAGCCCCGCGTGGGAAGGCGCCCACTCAGCCGGATCGCCCAACGGGCCAGGGGCCGGTGGTCCCACACCTCTTCGCACGCCGCACGGGACCGCTCTGCCATCTCGGTTCCGGAGCCCTTCGGAGTGAACAACCGGGGGCACCTCTCAATCCAAGCTGCCTATCCGCCGAGGATGAATACCGAATCGGCGCCCGCCTCCCAGGCAAGGAGCAGAGCGATGGCAAGAGAAAATGACCTGACGGACGCCCAAAAGCGCGCGTACAAGGAGAACGCTGCCGCCCTCGGCAAGGCCGAGGAGCACCTCCGGACGACCCAACAGGAGGCCCGTGCGAGGCTGAAGGAAGTGGGCATCGATGATGGCCCCACCTCGTGCATGAGTTGCGGATGTACGGCATACGTGTCGACACCCCACCAACCCGACGCCCCTTGCCCCAGAGAATTCTGCGGGCACGGCAAACTCTCGCATCAAGCGTGATAGAGGAGCCCCGCCGTGGGTCGCGAAGTGGAGAGCCTGATTTTTTATCTGGACCGAGAACGGCGGCGAGCTCGAAGCGCGTGGTCGAAGCGGTCTGCTTCGCTGCATCGTCCGCTTGGACCGGGTGGTACCTGTACTCAGTGAAGCGGACGACCCTGAGTACGGGCACCGCCTGCACGAGATGGCTCGCCTTTTCCCTCCTAAGACTCCGTCACCGGTGGAAACGCTGAGGCCGGGGTCTTCGCGTTTGTACCCGATGTTTCCGCAGGGGCGTCAGCCGGCGTCCGGCCATCGCTCGGGAGGCAGAGGCGGCTCCGGTTTGCTCTGGCGTTCTGTCTGCCGGGCGTTCTCCCTTCGCAGAATGGTCAACCACGGCCACAGGTCCGGCAGAGGCTGTTCCGGGCAACCGAGACGGTGCTCGATACGACACCGCTGGGACTGATCCGGCGGACACACCCCATAGACCGTCACCCGTCCGTCGGACAGCTCGATCCACCGGTACTCCGCCGGCACCGTGTGGGCCAGTGGATTCATGTCGGGCTCCAGCAGCACCCAGTCCTGCTCAAGCGTCGCCACCCGATCTTGCAGCAGTCCGCAGTACGGGCAGCGGGACTTCCCGCTCGGCAGACGACGCGGCCTCTCCTCCAAAACCCCCATACGGTGAGGGTCGCCAGCGCGTCCGTCCAGGCGTAGAGCGAAACCGGACGGAACACCTGAGGCAGGTGTCCATCATTGAGGCGAAACACGACGCGGCAGGTGCAGTCGGCAACCACCGGCCCTCCGCACTCGGCCGAGATGCGACGAAGCCCCCAACCCAGCGGGCTGAGGACCCTTGCGGTTGACGCTCACTCTCGTCCCGTCCGTCGATGCATTTCGCGTATCGCCCCCAGCAGGACCTCCAGACCCATTGCCCGCGCTTTGCGCGGGCACGCGCCGCCTCGGGGCCGGGCTCGCGTAGGGCCTGTCCGGCGTGTGCCCGCTCAGGTGGCGGGGCGTTCGCCGGACGGGTCGGCGACCATGATGCGGATGTGCGGGGGCGCGTACGTGCGGGCCTTGGTGACCATCTTCTGCAGGCTGAACTTCTCGCGCTGCACGGCGATGTGGACCGGCGCCGGCATGGCGGGGTGGTGCGGTGTGCCCGTGCCGGCGGGTACCTGGGCTCCGGGGTGGAGGCGGGCGCCTATCAGGGCCTTGCTCTCGTCGGGGGGTGTCGCCACGACGAACTCCGTGATGTCCGTCCACGGCAGCAGCACCTGTCCGAAGCGGACGCCTGCCGCGTCGAACTGGAAGGCGGTGCGGCGGTTCTCGAACCACGAGACGATGAAGGGCATCGCCAGGACGATCACGACGCCGCCCTTCATGTCGAGCGCCCAGCCGAGCAGGACGGCCAGCGCGACGACGCCGATGAGCGCGCCCCAGAGCCCGGCGAGGTCCTTCGGGGAGAACGGGTGGGTGACCCGGTAGCGCTCCCAGCGTCCGCGGCGGCCGTTCGGCCGGGGGACGGCGGTGCGGTTCCGCTGGTCGGTCATGGTGGGGTTTCCCTTCGTACGGGCATGACGTTTCGGTCGCACCCGAGAACCTGGACGGCACGGGGCCGGGCGCGACTGACACACTGAACCGCGATGCTCTGCAAGGGCGATGAAATCTCGATGATGCGGGGGCATGGGGAATGGCCGGTGAGGCGCGGGGGCTTCACATCGACCTGCTCGGGCCGGCACGGGGCCGCCGCGACACCGAGCCCCTCGACCTCGGCCCCGTACGGCGCCAGGCGCTGCTCGCCGCGCTCCTGCTGCGGGCGGGGACCGTGGTCTCGCACGAGCAGCTGCTGCGTGATGTCTGGGGGGACCAGCCTCCGGGGACGGGGCGCCGGGTGCTGCCGAGTTACGTGTACGCCTTGCGCAAGGCCCTCGACGCGGACGGCACCCGACCCGCCGCGTCCGTGATCCGGGGCGAGCGTTCCGGGTACCGCTTCCTCGACGGCACGGCGTGGACGGACGTCGGTGAGTTGGCCGGGCTCGCCGCCGAGGCCCGGCGCCTGCCGGCCGACGGAGACCTCGCCCGGCTTCCGGACGTCTGCGACCGGGGCCTGGCCCTGTTCCGCGGTGAGCCGCTGTCCGGCCTGCCCGGACCGCTCGCCGCCGCCGAGCGGCACCGACTGGCCCAGCAGCGGCGCACGTTGCACCGGCAGCGGACGGAGGCCCTGATCGGCCTGGGCCGGTACACCGACGCCCTCGACGGCCTCGCGACAGCCGGGGCTCAGCCCGACGACGAGGCGTTCGCCGCACTGCACATGCGGGCGCTGTACGCCAGCGGGCGCCAGGCCGAGGCGCTCGCCGTCTTCCAGCGGACCCGGGCCCGTCTCGTCGACGAGCTGGGCGTGGAGCCGGGGGAGGAACTGCAGCGCGTGCACCGGGGCGTGCTGCGCCAGGACACCGCGCTGCTGCTCGGCGCGGCGCCGTCCCGTACGAGCCCGTCCCCTGCGAGTACGAGTACGAGCCTGTCCCCTGCGAGTACGAGTACGAGCCTGTCCCCTGCGAGTACGAGTACGAGCCCTTCCCGTACGAGCCCCCGTACCGGCCCTCGTGCGGTGGCCGATAGCGCGCCCGCGGACCCGCCCGCCGCCGACGCCCCCCGCCCGCGCATCGACCTGCCCGGCGACACCACCCGCCTCGTCGGCCGCGAGCGGGAACTCGCCGTGCTCACCTCCCACGTCCCCGCGGACGCCGTGTCGGTCGTGACCGTGGACGGCACGGCGGGCGTCGGCAAGAGCGCGCTGGTGGTGCGCGCGGCCTGGCAGCTCCACGAGCGGTACCCGGACGGCTGCCTGTTCATCGACCTGCACGCGCACGCGGCCGCCCACGGGGCCGTCGGCCCGCGGCGGGCCCTCTACCGGCTGCTGCGCGCGCTCACCGGATCCGACGACGACCTGCCGGACGAGCTGGACGAGCTGGTCGCCGCCTGGCGCGCGGCCACCAGCGCGCTGCGGCTGCTCGTGGTCGTGGACGACGCCCCCGGCACGGCGGAGGTCCGCCCCCTGCTGCCCGCGGGTCCGGGCAGCACCCTCATGGTGGCGAGCCGCCGCCATCTGGCCGGCCTCGACGCCGACGTACGGCTCACGGTGGAGCCCCTCGGGCCGGACTCCGCGGTCGGCCTGCTGCGGCAGCTCCTCGGCCCGGAGCGCGCGGACCGCGAGCCCGAGGCCGCCCGGGAACTCGCCCGGCGCTGCGGCGGACTGCCGCTGGCGCTGCGGATCGCCGGGGCCCGGCTGCAGCACCGCGCATCCTGGACGACGGCCCACCTGGTGGGCCGGATGTCGCACGACGAGAGCAGTCTGCGTGAACTGAGCGCCGGGGACCGCAGCGTGGAGGCCGCCTTCCGGCAGTCGTACGACCAGCTCACCGCCGACCTGCAGCGCTGCTTCCGGGCGACGGGGCTGTCCCCGACGGCAGAGTTCGACGGACTGACCCCGGCCGCGATGCTCGGCTGCTCCCGCGGCCACGCCGAGCATCTCCTGGAGCAGCTGGTCGACGCGAGCCTGCTCCGGCAGCCGGAGCCCGGCCGCTACCGGCTGCACGATCTCGTCCGGGTCCACGCCGGCCAACTCGCGGCGGCGGCGCCCGAACAGGCCGCCGCGGACCGCGCCGCCGTCCTCGAGCTGTACACGGCCGCGGGCCGGATCTCCGCCGAGTGGGGCCCGGACGGTTTCCCGACCGGCCCGGACGTCGACGCCGCCGCGTCGCCCTTCGCCGACTGGAAGGACGCGGAGGCGTGGCTGAACGCCGCGGGCGCGGGCCTGGTCGACGTCGTGGCGTACGCGGCCGCCGCCGGGATGCACGACCACGCCTGCTGGATCGCCGAGGGCCTGTCCGACCACCTGCTCCGGCAGGGCCGCCACCACGAGTGCCGGACGGCCCTGGAGCTGGCGCTCGGCTGCGCGGACACGGCCACGGACGGCCGGATGGCGCCCTCGCTGCGCAACTATCTGGGCATGGCCGCCGTGCATCAGGGGCGGTTCGAGCAGGCGCGCGCCTGGTTCACCGACGCGCTGCGGCTCGCGAGCGGTCAGGGCGACCCGCGGGACCGGGCCCGGGCGATCGCCGGCCTCGGTGTCGCGGGGTGGCCCCTGGGCCGCGTCGACGAGGCCGTCGGCCGGCTGCACGAGGCGACGCGGCTGGCGGCCCGGCTCGGCGACGACTGGCTGGCCATGGTGTCGGCCAGCAACATGGGCGCCCTCCACGGCCTGCAGGACCGGCACGAGCAGGCGCTGGAGCACTACGCCGACGCGCTCGTGTACGCGGAGAAGACCGGCCGGCCGGGCGTCATCGGCAAGGCCCTGTGCTTCGCGGCCGACGCCCAGGTGGCCCTCGGCCGCCACACGGAGGCGACGGACCTGCTGCGCCGGGCGGCCGAACTGGCCCGGGAGGCCGGGGACGTCGCCCTGCTCATGCTGACCCTGTCCTCGCACGCCCTCGCGGAGGAGGGCCGGGGCGACACGCCCCGGGCCGTCGCCCTCCACCAGGAGGCCGTCCGCCTCCTCACCGGCCACACGAGCACCTGGCTCCAGATGCTGATCCGCACCCGCCTCGGCACGGCCTACACCACGGCGGGCCGCCACACCGAGGCCCGGGAACAGTTCCGCACCGCCCTCGCCCTGCCCGGCGCGGAGGACCATCCGCGCGAGCATGCGACGGCGCTGCAGGGGCTGAGGGACTAGGAGTTGCCGGTGCGGCGCAGGACAGGAGTGGTGTGCGGGGCGGGCGTCGTGGCGGCCGGCCTCCTTGCCGGTCACGGGCTCGTGCCCCAGACGGCGGTGCGGGCGGGGAGCCTGCTGGAGACGTTCCTGCCGTGGGTGGGCCTGGCGGTTCCGGTACTCCTGGTCGTCGCCGCAATCGTCCGCTCGTGGACCGCCCTCGCCGCAGCGCTCGTGCCGGCGGTGGTGTGGGCGGTGCTGTTCGGGCCGCTGCTGCTGCCGGCGGCGGACGCGCGGGGCGCCGGTCTGGTCGTCGCGCAGCACAACGTGAGCGACGAGAACGCGGACCCCGCCGGGACGGCACGGGCGCTGCGGGACGCCGGTCCGGATCTCGTCGCGCTGGAGGAGCTGACACCCGCGGCGCTGCCGGTCTACGAGGCGACGCTGGCGGACACGTACCCGCACCACGCCGTGGACGGCTCCGTCGGCCTGTGGTCCCGCCACCCCCTCCGGGACGTACGGCCGGTGGACCTCCGCCCCGCGGGACTCTCCGACCCGGGCTGGCGGCGCGGGCTGCGGGCGACGGCGGCCACGCCGCACGGCGACGTCGCGGTGTACGTGGCCCACCTGCCGTCCGTACGGATCGGGGCGAGCGGCCTCCGCTCCGCGTGGCGCGACGAGAGCGCCCGCAGGCTCGGCCGGGTCCTCGCGGCGGAACCCCTGGAGCGCGTCGTCCTCGCCGGCGACCTCAACAGCACCCTGGACGACCGTGCCCTCTCCCCCGTCACCGACCGCCTCACCGGCCCCCGCACCGGCCTCGCCTTCAGCTGGCCGGCGTCCCTGCCCCTGGCCCGCATCGACCAGATCCTGTCCCGCGGCGGCACGATCACCGGCGTCCGCACGCTGCCGGCCACGGGCAGCGACCATCTGCCGGTTGTCGCCCGCGTCGCGTTCCGGCAGGTGCGTTCTGCTTGACGGTCCTGACAAGATGCCCCGCATGAGCGAAAACGGCGGTGGGTCCCGGGGATCGATTCTGTACGTCACCGACCTGGGGTACGAGGCGCGCGGGCGGCGGTACTGCGACGAGGACATCTGGCTGAGCGGGCGGTTGCGGGAGGGGTTCGACGTCGCGTTGTGCCATCCGCGGGACGCCGCCGCGCTCATGGGGCGGTTCGACGCGGTCGTGGTGCGGAACAGCGGGCCGGTGATCCACTACCGGGAGGTGTACGAGGGGTTCCGGGAGGCGGTGCGCTCCGCCGGGGTGCGGCTGTTCAATCCGTTGACCGGGAAGGGGGACATGAGCGGGAAGGAGTACCTGTTCTCGCTCTTCCGGGAGGGGTATCCCGTCATCCCCAGCGTGGGGCGGCGCGAGGACTTCGGTCTGCTGCCGGATGCCGACGAATACGTCGTGAAGCCGGTGCTCGGGGCCGACTCGCTCGGGCTGCGGTTCGTGGGGCGGGAGGAGCTGGCGGGCGTGGACCCCGCCGGGATGCTCGTGCAGCCGCGGATTCCGTTCACGTACGAGGTGTCGTTCTACTTCGTCGGGCGGAGCTTCCAGTACGCCCTGTACGCGCCGCACCCCGAGGCGCGGTGGGTGCTCGAGCCGTACGAGCCGACCGCCGCGGACCTGGAGTTCGCGCAGCGGTTCGTGGACTGGAACGACCTGCCGTACGGCATCCAGCGCGTCGACGCCTGCCGGGCTCCGGACGGCGAGCTGCTGCTGGTGGAGCTGGAGGACCTCAATCCGTATCTGTCCCTCGACCTGGTGGGCGAGCGGGAGCGGGAGGGGTTCGTCACAGCCATGGCCGCGTCGTTGCGGGAGGTGGTGGGGTCGCCGGCCGTACGGTGAGCGCCGCCGTCAGCGCCTTGCCGACCTCCGTGGCGTACTCCCCCGGGTTCTCGTGCGGGAGGAAGTGGCCGCCGTCCAGCGACACCGGGGTGAAGCGGGCCGTCGTCTCCTCGCGCCAGGCCGCCGCGTCCCGCTCCGTCACGTGGGGGTCCTTGGTGCCGGTGAGGGCGGTGACGGGGCAGGCCAGGCGCGGGGTGGGGCGGTGCGTGTAGGTCCGTACGGCGTCGAAGTCCGCCCTGAGGGACGGGAGGGCGTCCCTCAGGACGTCCGGGTGGTCCAGGGCGCTCGTGCCGGGGCCGTCCAGGCGGCGGACCAGGGCCAGGATCGCGTCGTCGTCCAGTGGCTCGTGGCGGGGCAGACGCGGGACCGAGGGGGCCCGGCAACCCGAGACGACCAGGGCCGCGGGCGCCCGACGGCGGGCCGCCTCGTAGGCGACCAGAGCGCCCATGCTGTGGCCGAGCAGCACCACCGGGAGGTCGTCGGACGCGTGGGCCGCGAGCTCCCGCACCACCGCCTCCGCCAGTGCCTCGATCGTCGTCAGCGGGGGTTCCCCGCAGCGGTCCTGGCGGCCTGGGTACTGGACCGAGACCACCTCCACGTCCGCGGCGGCCTCCGGCGGGAGGTCCCTCGTCATGAGGCGGAACGCGGCCGCCGAGCCACCCGCGTAGGGGAGGCAGACGAGGCGGGCCGCGGGGGTCTCGGGGGCGTGGAAGACGCGTAACCAGTCCGTGCTCACCACTCGGTGCCTCTCCTCGCTCGCGCTCGGGCGTGATCGCCTTGACCGGCGTGCCCGGACCGCCTTGACCGGCGTGCCCGGACCTCAAGCCTTCTCCTCATGCGCTTCGTTTGCGCGGGGTCGCCTTCTTGGCCGTTTTCTTCGCCGTCGTCTTCTTCGCCGTCGTCGTCTTCTTCGCCGCGGTCTTCTTCGTCGACGTCGACTTCTTCGGTTCGGCCGCCTTCTTCGCCCGGGCCGTCGCCGTGGACTTCTTCCCGCCCGTCTCCTTCGGCGTGCTCCGCGCCGGCGCCGCCCGCTTGCGGGCCGACAGGTCCGTGACCGACGCCGCCTCCTCGCCGCGGGCCTCCTTCGCCGCTCGGACGCTGCTCTCCAGGGCCGCCATCAGGTCGATGACCCGGCCGCCGCCCTCCTCCGCCGGCGCGGACGGTGCCACCGCCGCGCCGCCCTCCGCCTTGGCGGCGATCATCTCCTCGACCGCCTCCCGGTAGTCGTCGTGCAGCGAGGTGATGTCGACCTCGCCCAGCGTCGCCATCAGCGCGTCCGCCAGGTCGAGCTCGGCGTCCCGCACCGTCACCGGGGTCTCCGGGGCGACGCCCTCCGGTTCGCGGATCTCGTCCGGCCAGAGCAGGCCGTGCATGGCGATCACGTCGCCGACCACCCGCAGCATCCCCAGCCGCTCCCGCCCCCGCAGCGCGTACTTCGCCACCGCGACCTTCTCGCTGCGCTTCAGCGCCTCGCGCAGCAGCGTGTACGGCTTCGCGGCCGGCACCCCGTTGGCGGAGAGGTAGTACGCCGCGTCCATCTGCATCGGGTCGATCTCGCCGGCCGGCACGAACGCCACGATCTCGATCGTCTTCGCGGTCGGCAGCGGCAGCGCGGCCAGATCCTCGTCCGTGATCGGGATCATGGAGCCGTCGGCGTCCTCGTACGCCTTGCCGATGTCCGCCGCCGTGAGCTCCTCGCCGTCGAGCTCGCAGACCTTGCGGTAGCGGATCCGGCCACCGTCCTCCGTGTGGATCTGCCGGAACGACACGGACCTGCTCTCGGTGGCGTTCACGAGCTTGATCGGGATGCTGACCAGCCCGAACGAGATGGCACCGTTCCAAATGGATCGCACGTTCATCCCTTTCGACGGCATAAGCGGGGGTCACTGCCGGTTTCGTGGGATTCTCATCGTATGTCGCCTCTCACCGAGGTGGAGGGGCGTCGACTGGCCCTGAGCAATCTGGACAAGGTCCTCCACCCCGCCACCGGCACCACCAAGGGCGAGCTGCTGCACTACTACGCGACCACGGCCGCCGCGATGCTCCCCCATCTGCGGGACCGGCCGGTCTCCTTCCTGCGCTACCCCGACGGTCCCGAGGGCCAGCAGTTCTTCACCAAGAACCCGCCGCCCGGCACGCCCGCATGGGTGACGACCGCGCCTGTGCCCCGCTCCGAGGACCCCCGGGCCCGGCAGCCGGTGATCCAGGACCTGCCGTCGCTCGTCTGGGCGGCGAACCTCGTCGTGGAGTTCCACACCCACCAGTGGCGGATGGAGACCCCGGCCGTCGCCGACCGGCTCGTGTTCGACCTCGACCCCGGGCCGCCCGCCACCGTCGTGCAGTGCTGCGCCGTCGCGCTGCGGCTGCGGGAGCGGCTGGCGGCGGACGGCCTGGAGGCGTACGCCAAGACCTCCGGCGCGAAGGGGCTGCACCTGTTGGTACCGATCGTCCCGACGCCGTCGGAGCAGGTCTCGGCGTACGCGCGCCGGCTCGCCGTCGAGGCGGAGGCGGAGGCTCCGGCGCAGGTCGTGCACCGGATGGCGAAGGCGCTGCGGCCCGGCAAGGTCTTCGTCGACCACAGCCAGAACGCCGCCGCGAAGACCACGGCCGCGCCGTACACGCTGCGCGCCCGGACGCTGCCGACCGTCTCCGCGCCGGTCACCTGGGACGAGGTGGCGGAGTGCCGGGATCCGGAGGCGCTGGTGTTCCTGATGGACGACATCGCGCCACGTCTGGAGCGGTACGGGGAGCTGCTCGCGCCGCTGAACGAGGCGGGGCGGGGCGGGAGGCTGCCATGAGCCCGGAGGACGCCGGCGACCCGGCGACCGTCCCCGCCGGTCTCACCCCGCCCGTCCGCGTCGCGCTGGCCCGGCCCGTGGACCGGATGCCGCGCGGCTCCGGGCTCGCGTACGAGCCGAAGTTCGACGGGCACCGGATGGTGATCCTGCGGTACGCGGGCGAGAAGGTGCTGCTCCAGGCCCGTTCCGGGCGGATCGTCACCGCCGCGTTCCCCGACCTGGCGGAGGCGGCGCGGCGGCTGCCGCCCGGGACGGTGCTCGACGGCGAGGTCGTGGTCTGGCACGAGGGCCGGACCGATTTCGCCGCCGTACAGACGCGCGCGATGGCGACGCCCGCCCGGGCCCCCGCCCTCGCGCGCCGGCTGCCCGCCTCGTACGCCGCCTTCGACCTGCTCGCGGAGGGCGGCACCGACCTGCGCGGGAAGCGGTACGCGGTACGGCGCGAGCGGCTCGTCGCGGTGCTCGGGCCCCTCGGGCCGCCGCTCCAGCCGGTGCCGATGACGACCGACCCGGAGGAGGCGGCGACCTGGTACGAGACCCTGCCCGCGTCCGGGGTCGAGGGGCTGGTCGTGAAACGGCTCGACCACACGTACCGGGGCGGGGTCCGGCACTGGGAGAAGCTGCGGCACACCGACACCCGGGACGCGGTCGTCGTCGGCTACACCGGGCCGCCGCAGCGGCCGTCCGCGCTGGTCGTGGTGGTACCGGACGACGACACGCCCCTCCTGTCCCAACCGCTCGCGCCGGCGCTGCGGATCACGGCGGGGAAGGCGATCGGCGAGGTGCCCCGGGAGGGGGCGGAGGAGGGGACGGTCACCGGGGCGGGCGTCGGCGAGGTGCCGTACACGCGCCTGGCGCCGGAGCTGACCGCGGAGGTGTCCTGGGGAACCACCCGGCTGCACCACCTCGTCACCGTCCTGCGGCTGCGCGCCGCCGAGTGACGCGAGGCCGGCCGGGCGGGCCGGGCCCCCTCGCACGCCCCTCGCGCGCTCCCCGTGTGGCGCAAAGCGAGCGGCCCGCGGGGCCGCGGGGAACCACGGCCTGTCGTCGGGTCCTCCTCGCGGTTCGGGTGGTGCACACTTGCCCCCTAGCACAGCGCGCTCATGGGGAGGTGGGGGCATGTTGGCCGGGATCGATGAGGTCGACTGGGCCTCGTTGGGACATGCGTACGGCCCTGCCGACGACGTGCCGGCGCTGCTGCGCGGACTGGCCTCGCCCGACCCCGAGGTGCGGGAGTCCGCGCTCGACGGCCTCTACGGAGCGGTGCACCACCAGGGCGACGTGTACGACTCCACGCTCGCCTGCATCCCCTTTCTGCTCGAACTGGTCGCGGACCCGGCGGTCCAGGACCGCGGCGGCATCGTCGAGTTACTCACCAGCATCGGCGGGATCGACCTCGACGGTGACGACGAACTGGACGAACTCGGCCTGGACGCCGAGGAGTTCGAGGACGCGGCGAACTACGCGATGGCGGCGGCGGGGGTCGCCGCCGGTGCGGAGGTGTTCTTCGGCCTGGTCTTCGACGCCGACCCGGAGGTGCGGCTCGCCGCGCCGTGCGCCCTCGCGTCGCTGCACCCGGAGCCGGCCCGGGTGCTGACGCTGCTGCGGGAACGGCTCACCGTGGAGACGGACACGCAGGTGCGGCTCGCGCTGGTGGAGGCGGTCGGGCGGATCGCGCTGCGGCACGAGTCGCTGCACGAGGAGACGGTGGACTGGCTGGCCCTGGTGGCGCAGGCGGCCCGCGCGCCCGGTCTGCGGCTCGCGGCGCTCGCGCAGCTCGCCCGCTGCGCGCCGGACCGGCTGCCGCCGGACGTGGTGGTGACGGTGACCGGGCTCCTGGAGGAGGTCCGGCAGGAGGGCCGCGCCGAGGCGGCACGGGCGACGCGAAGCGATGGGGGTCCCCCCGGACGAAGTCTGGCGGAGGACCGGGCGCCGTTCGCGGCGTACGGGGAGGTGCCGGAGGCTTACGCGGGGTACGACGGACGACCCGACGCGTACGACGGTTTCGGCGCCGAGCGCGACGATCCGGGCGAGCCGGCCGGACGAGCGGACGTGCGGATCGACTTCGGCGTGGGCATCGGCATGGACGTGGACGTGAACGTGGGCCCGGACGTCGACGCCGACCTCGACGCGGGCTTCGAGGCCGACCTCGACGCGGACACGGGCGTCGACATGGACGTCGACATGGAGAGGGACGTGGATGTCGTCGGGCACCCCACCCTCCTCGGCTATCTGCGCGCCCTCGACGGCGAGCGGCGCGACGGCCACATCACCCCCTGGACCGACGAGCTGCTCCGCACCCTGCACGCCGCCCTGGACGACCGGGTCGACGACCGCATCGCCCTGGTCGTGGCCCAGTTGCGCAGCCCCGACTGGGGGCAGCGGGCCGACGCGATCTGGATGTGCGGCGGGCTGATACGGGTGTGGCGCGGGCGGTACGAAGAGGTGGTCCGGCTGGTCGGCGAGCAGTTGGCGGACCCGGAGCCGCGGGTGCGGGAGGCCGCGGCGCAGTGGCTGGAGGAGCTGTTCGAGCTGGCCTGTCCGGCGGGCGACGCGCTGGCGGCGCGGGTCGCGGAGGAGGACCGGCCGTGGGTGCGGGAACGCCTCGGCGGGCGGATCGGGCTGGGCAGCGCGCTGCTCGCGCTGGCCCGGTCGGGCGATGCGCGGGCCGTACCGGCCATCGCCCGGGCGCTGGAGCAGCCGGACGTGCGCGACCAACTCCTCTACACCGTGCCGCTGCTCGGCCCGGCCGCCGCGCCGCTCGCGCCCGCGCTGCGCCGCCGGCTGGGCGAGGTGGAGCTGGACGACGCGGTGTACGACCACGCGGCACCGCTGCTGTACGCGCTGACCGCGCTGCGGGCCGGGCAGGCGGCTCCGGAGGTGCTGCGGGTGCTGCGGGGCGCGCCGGCGTACCGGCGGGACTGGGTGCAGGAGTCGGCGCTGCGGGCCCTTGCGGCGTTCGGTCCTGCGGCGCAGGAGGCCGTACCGGACCTGCGGCGGCTCCTCGAGAGCGGTACGGCTCCGGTGGCGACGGAGGCGGCGCGGGCGCTGTGGTCGGTGACGGGCGAGGCGGCGGCGGTGCTGCCGGTGCTCGAAGGGTGGCTGGCGCCGGAGCGCGACGGCGCGGACCGGCGGGCGGCTGCCGCGGCGCTCGGGGCGATCGGCCCGGCGGCGGGCGGGGCCGCGGCCGCGCTGCGCAGGTGCCTGACGGCGCGTGACCTGTGGCTGCGGGTGGACGGGGCGGCGGCGCTGTGGCGGGTCGCGGGCGATGCGCAGGCCGCACTGCCGGTGCTGCTCACGGCGTGGGAGCAGAACCGTCACACCCGGGTGACGGTGGCCGAATGCCTCGCGGAGATGGGCCCGGCGGCGATCGCGGCGGCGCCGCTGATCCGCGCGGAGCTGGCGCGCCGGCGCCGCCACAACGTGGTGGCGGGCGGCACGGGCAGCCACGACGTCCACGAGGACGAGCGGCTCCTCACCTTCTGCCGGGCCGCCCTCGCCCGGATGGAGCGGGCGGAGGGCACGGCGGGGCGGGGCGCAGGGGGCGCCTGAGCTGAGCGGCCCGGGAGCCCTCCACGTATGGTCGGTCGGAGAACCCGCCCCCGAGGAGTCACTTGCCACCGCCCTTCCGCGCGTCCGTCCGCGTCCCTGGCCTGCTGCCGTTGTTCCTGGTGGCGGGCCTTTCGGTCGTGGGGCTTTCGGTCGTGGGGTGTGACGATCCGGGGCGGTTGCGCAGCGCCGGGGCCACGCCCGCGGCGAGCGGGCCGGTACGGCTGTGGCCCGAACTGCCGCCCGCCACCGATCCGCCCGTCGACTACGGCGAGAGCGACACCGAGCGGGTGCCCGGCGTCGTCGCGCCGCACGACGACGTGCACGGCGTCGACGCCCTCGGCGTCGTCCGGGCCGAGGCGGCCGCGCACCCCGACACGGTCCCCGCCGCGACGCTCGCCCGGATCCGGGGCTGCGAGACGAAGCCGGCCGGCTGTCCGGTCCTGCGGCCCTACTACCGCGACCTCACCGGCGACGGACGGGACGAACTCATCGTCGGGATCCGGATGCCCGGGCAGCAGGTCGCCGTACTCGTCTACACCGCCGAGCGCGGCGGGCTGACCCGCATCATGTCCACCGCCGACCAGGTCCTCAGCGTGGAGCTCGCCGGGCGGAACCTGATCCTGCGGGTCAGCTCGGCCGGCATCCCCGGGTACGAGTACCGGACCGCGTGGTCCTGGAGCGCGGAGCAGGGCACGATGCTGCCGACCCGCGAACAGATCGTGCCCATCGGCCCGATCGGCACGATGACTCCGGCCCACCCCCGTCCCGCCCTGCCGATGCCGCCCGCGATCGGGATGCCGACCCCGAGGACGACACCGTGAGGGCCCGGCGGTCGTTCCCCCGCCGGCCCGCCTGGACCGCGACGCTCACCTGGAAGTCCGCGGTCTTCATCACCGTCATGTGCTGCGGGCTCGCGGCCATCCTGGGGACGCTCGTGCATGTCTCCGTCACCCGGCAGACCGTCGACATCGCCCGTGACCGGGCGCTCGGGCGGCTCACCGAGGTGACCCGGGCGTACGAGGCAGGCGATCCGCTGCCCCCGTTCGCCGGGATGGACCCGCGTGGACTGCCGCGCGCGCTGCGGGCGCTGGCGGAGCGCGGCGAGCGGGGTACCGAGCTGGCCGACTTCCGGGGCCGGCCGACCATGTGGGCCGCCGGCCCGGCCGACGGCCGCGCCCTCGCCGTCCGCGTGGACTACTCGCTCGGCGCCGGCACCCTCACCGGCCTCGACCGGTCGATCGTCGGCTCCTCGATCCTCGCCATCGGCCTCACCCTCGGCGCGGGCGCCTTCGCCGTCACCCGGGTCACCCGCCGGCTCCACCTCACCGCCCAGGTCGCGCGCCGCATCACCGCCGGTGACCTGGACGCCCGGGTCGACGACCCGCGCACCAAGGACCCCACCCGGCCGCAGGACGAGGTCGCCACGGTCTCCGGCGCCCTGGACACCATGGCCTCGTCCCTGCAGCACAAGCTGCAGAGCGAGCAGCGGTTCACCGCCGACGTCGCCCACGAGCTGCGCACCCCGCTGACCGGGCTGTCCGCGGCCGCCGAACTCCTGCCCCCGGGCCGCCCGTCCGAGCTGGTGCGCGACCGGGTGCGCGCGATGCGCGGGCTGACCGAGGACCTGCTGGAGATCTCCCGGCTCGACGCCCGTACCGAGACCGTGGACCTCGCCGTGCACGAACTCGGGCCGCTCGCCGAGCGCGTCGTCCGGGCCTCCGGCACGGACACGGAGGTGCGGATCGTGCGCGACGCCACCGTCGAGACCGACCGGCGCCGCCTCGAGCGGGTCCTCGGCAATCTGATCGGCAACGCCCACCGGCACGGCGCGCCGCCCGTCGTCCTCACCGTCGACGGGCCGGTGGCGACCGTGCGGGACCACGGTCCCGGCTATCCCGCGTACCTGCTGGAGTCCGGGCCGCAGCGGTTCCGGACCGAGGGCGGCGGCAAGGGGCACGGGCTCGGGCTGACCATCGCGCGGGGACAGGCACAGGTCATCGGCGCGGAGCTGGCCTTCGGGACGGCGCCCGGCGGCGGCGCCGAGGCCCGGCTCACGCTGCCGGAGTACGTGCGGTTCACGACGGACGAGGACACGGACGAGGATCAGCGCGCGGGCCCGGGCGACGACGCCCCCTGACGGCACACCGGACAGCACCCACAAAAGGGACATAGCGCCTACCGGTTGCTACGTTGCCGGGCATGACCGCAACGACGTCGCCGCCCCGGACCCCGTCCGGCGTGCGCGTCCCGAAGCGGCGCGGTGTGGAACTCTCGCTCCTGATCGGGGCGGTGCTCCTGTCCGTCTTCGGCTACCTGGAGGTCGGCCTGGCGCGCAGCGGCGCCGTGCCGCCCGACGCCGCCCGGTACGGGGCCGGGCTCGGGATGCTCGCGCTGCTCGCGCACCTCGCGGTCCGGTTCCGCGCTCCCTTCGCCGACCCGCTGCTGCTGCCGATCGCGGTGCTGCTCAACGGCCTCGGCCTCGTACTCATCTACCGCCTCGACCTGGAGACCCCCCGCGACCAGGCCGCGCCGACGCAGCTGGTCTGGTCGACGCTGGGCGTGGGGCTGTTCATCGTGGTCGTCGTGCTGCTGCGCGACCACCGGACGCTGCAGCGGTACGCGTACCTGTCCGTCGCCGCGGCGCTCGCGCTCATGATCGTGCCGATCTTCTTCCCCGCGGTGAACGGCGCGAAGATCTGGATCCGGCTCGGCGGACTCTCCTTCCAGCCGGGCGAGTTCGCGAAGATCCTGCTGGCCGTCTTCTTCGCCGCGTACCTCGCCGCCAACCGCAACGCGCTCGCCTACACCGGCCGCCGCATCTGGCGACGCCTCGACCGGCTGCAGCTGCCGCCGGGGAGGGTGCTCGGGCCGATCGTGGCGATCTGGCTGCTGAGCGTCGGGGTCCTCATCCTCGAACGGGACCTCGGCACCTCCCTGCTCTTCTTCGGCCTCTTCGTGGTCATGCTGTACGTGGCGACGGGGCGCACCGGCTGGATCGCGGTGGGGCTGCTGCTGGCCGGGCTCGGGGCGTTCGCGGTCGGCTCGCTCGAACCGCATGTGCACAGCCGGGTGGAGGACTGGCTGCACCCCTACGCCTCCATCGAGGCCGGCGACGGGCCGGGGCAGCTCGCCCAGTCGCTGTTCGCGTTCGGCGCGGGCGGGATGCTGGGCACCGGGCTCGGGCTCGGGCACTCGGTGCTCATCGGCTTCGCCGCCAAGTCGGACTTCATCCTCGCGACGGCCGGCGAGGAGCTGGGCCTGGTGGGGCTGACCGCGCTGTTCCTGCTGTACGCGCTGCTCGTGGCGCGCGGCTACCGGGCGGGGCTGGCGCTGCGGGACCCGTTCGGGCGGCTGCTCGCGATCGGTCTCGCGTCGATCCTGGCGCTCCAGGTGTTCGTGATCGCGGGCGGGGTGACCGGGCTGATCCCGCTGACCGGCATGCCGATGCCGTTCCTGGCGCAGGGCGGTTCGTCGGTGGTGACCAACTGGGTGATCGTGGCGCTGCTGATCCGGCTCAGCGACTCGGCCCGGATGCCCCGCCCGGAGACGGCCGAGCCGGGCGTCGTCGCGCCGGCGGGCGGGAGCGGCACGTGAGCGGCCAAACGCGGGATCCGCGGGGCGGGCGCTCCATGGTGCCGTACATCCGCCGGGCCGCCGGCCTGCTGCTCGTGCTGCTCGCCGCGCTGCTGGTCAACGCGGGGCGGGTGCAGGTGTGGGAGTCGGGCGGGCTGGACGCGAACCCGGGGAACAAGCGCGCGGCGATCGCCCGGTACGCCCAGCCGCGCGGCGACATCCTGGTGGACGGCAAGCCGGTGACCGGCTCGCGGGACAGCGGCGAGCAGCTGCGCTTCGAGCGCACGTACCCGAAGGGCCCGGTGTACGCGCCGGTGACGGGCTACTCGTCCCAGACGTACGGCACGACCCTGCTGGAGAACGCGGCGGACTCCGTCCTGGCGGGCACCGATCCGATGCTCGCGCCGCTGCCGTTCTGGAACGACCTGACCCGGGGCCGCGATCCGGGCGGGGACGCGGTGACGACGATCCGGGCGGCCGTGCAGGAGGCGGCGTACCGGGGCCTGGGCGGGAAGCGGGGCGCGGTCGCGGCGATCGAGCCGTCGAGCGGGCGGATCCTGGCGCTGGTGAGCAGCCCCTCGTACGACCCGGGGGTGCTGTCGGGGACGGGGCCGGTGGTGCGGGAGGCGTGGGCGCGGCTGAACCGCTCGCCGCACCAGCCGATGCTGAACCGGGCGATCCGTCAGACGTACCCGCCGGGCTCGACGTTCAAGATCGTGACGGCCGCGGCGGCGCTGGACGCGGGCGTGGTCACGGACGTCGACGCGCCGACGGACACCCCCGAGCCGTACGTCCTGCCGGGGACGCGCACCGTGCTGCCGAACGCGGCGCGGGGCTGCGAGGACGCCTCGCTGGCGGACGCGATCCGCTGGTCGTGCAACACCGTGATGGCGCAGTTGGGGGTGGAGGTGGGTCTGGAGGGGATGGTGGAGGCGGCGGAGCGGTTCGGCTTCCGCGATCCGGGGCTGCGGATCCCGTCCGGGGTGGCCGCGTCGAACTTCGACCGGGAGATGAGCGTGGACCAGCTGGCGCTGTCGTCGATCGGTCAGTTCGACACGCGGGCGACGCCGTTGCAGATGGCGATGGTGGCGGCGGCGGTCGCGAACAACGGCGAGGTCGCGTACCCGTACATGCTGGAGCGCACGACGACCGCGGGCGGCCGCACGGTGGACCGGACGGGCCGGCAGTACTACCGGCACGCGATGCGCCCGGGCACGGCGCTGCGGCTGCAGCGGCTGATGGAGGACGTGGTGACGCAGGGCACCGGCACGAACGCGGCGATCCCGGGCGCGCGGGTCGGCGGCAAGACGGGCACGGCCCAGCACGGCGTCGGCAACGCGGGCACCCCGTACGCCTGGTTCATCGCCTTCGCCCAGGCGGAGGACACCCCCCAGCCGGGCGTCGCGGTCGCCGTCGTCGTCGAGGACGCGGAGGCCCGCCGCACCGAGATCAGCGGCAACGGCATCGCGGCCCCCATCGCGAAGGCGGTCATGGAGGAGGCCCTCCGCACGGGCCCTCAGGGCAGATGAGGCGGGCGGGCGCGGACCGGTCGGGATCTCCCCCGACCGGTCACCGTCGTCCGTCAGCCGATCGGCTTGCGCATTTCGGTGCGGACCTCGGCCGTGGTCTCGGCGACCTTGGCGAGGTCGACCTTCTTCGGGTCCATCAGGGCGGTCTCGGCCGTCACGACGGCGACGAACGAGGCGGTGTTGTCGTCGCCCCAGGCGCACATCGGCAGCGTGGAGGTGACGCCGCCCTCCTTGGAGCGGGCGACCTGGCAGCTGATGGTGACGTCGCTGCCGGCCGGACGGAAGTCCTTGGCGGGCACGGCGATCGTCGTGTTCGGGTCGTCCGCGGCGCCGTCGAGGATCGCGGCACGGGTGCCGTCCGGGTCGCTGAGGCGGCCGTGGAAGCCGGAGACGACGAGCACGGAGGCGTTCTTGCCCTCGTACTGGGCGATCGCGGCCTTGGCGTCCCGCACGGTGGGGTCGATCGTCTCCTCGACCTCCTTGCCCTCCGTGGCGGACGAGTCGGTGACCAGCTTGTAGTCGCCGAGGAGCGTCTGCGGCACCGTCAGCTTGTACCTGGCCTCGGGGAACGACGACTCGACGCCCTCGACCAATGACTTGCCGAGGTACGCGAGGCCACCCACGAGCAGCACGCAGACGAGCAGGACGCCGCCGACGATCCCGAGGATCAGACCGGTCCGGTTCTTCTTCGGCGGCGGCACCGGCTGCCCGAAGGGTGCCTGCGGCTGCCCCCAGCCGCCGCCCTGCGGGTACTGCGGCGGGACGCCCTGCGGCGTGCCGTACGGGCCCTGGGGGGCGCTCGCGTACGGGTTGCCCGGCTGGGGCTGCTGCGGGTACTGCGGCGGCTGCGGTGGCGTGCTCATGCGGGGAACCGTACGACACCCCACCGACGACGGAGCCCCTGGGTCCGGTCTCGGTCCGGCCTCGGTCCGGACTCGGTCAGTCCCAGGTCCCGCCGAGCGGTTCCCGCCGCCGCAGCCACGCCGCCGGGACGTCGTCGACGCCGGTCGCCGCGCCGACGATCCCGCCGGTGATCGCGCAGGTGGTGTCCACGTCGCCGAGGCCCTCGGCGGTGGCCCACAGCGCGGCCACGAGGTCACCGGAGTGCCGGACCGCCGTCCAGACGGCGAACGGTTCCCCCCTAGGCCGACGAGCGCTCAGGCGCGCCGCTTGCCGACAGCGGTGAGGTCGATGTCGATGTCGAACGGAACCGTCAGCTTGAGCCGGTCGTGAAAGATGCCGCTCGGGACGTACGACTTGGTCGCGGGCTCCAGCTCGAAGACGTAGACGACCGGCAGACCGTCGTTCTCCTCCACCCGCCAGAAGTGCCGGATGCCCGCCTCAGCGTACTTGCGCGGCTTGACCTCGCGATCCCGTTCCTCCGACTCTTCGGACACGACCTCGATGGCGAGGACGACGTCCTCCGACTTGAACCAGGTCTGCCGGGGGCCCGTGTCGGCGCCGACCGGCACCACGAGAACGTCGGGCTCGGGACGATTGCGCTTGTCGAGCTTGATCGTCATCTCCCGGATGGCCTCCAGATGCTCCGGGGCTTGAGCCCACAGCTCGTTCTCCAGGAGACGCAATACGCGCGAGTGGAATCGAGTCTGCGGGCTCACGAAAACCAGGCTCCCGTCGATCAGCTCCGTGTGCGGAGGCAGGTTCGGAAGCCGGTCCAGGTCGTCCGCCGTCCATCCGCCGACCGGCGGACGAGGCCACTCGTAATCGTCGTCCAGCCCGTACTCGCGTGCGGCGCTCATGATTGCTCCCATGGGGCGGAGTCTGCCTGGCACAGTCAGGCTACCCACGGCGAACGCCCAGGCGCCCCTCTGACGGGCGAAGAGGCGTCCCGACATTGACGCTGGAATATGCCCCCCAGGGCACCCCCTACCCCTCCGCCCCCTCCGCGATCGCGTCCGTCACCTCCGCCACCCGCTCCCGCTCCTCCGCGGCGAAGCGTTCGCGGTCGAGGGCCTCCGCCATCTCCTCGTCCTGGGTCATCAGCAGGTCGAGGTTCGAGTCGCCGAGGTCGAAGACGCCCATGTCGAGGTACGCCTTCTGGAGCCGTTCGCCCCACAGGCCGATGTCCTTCACGCAGGGCACGATCCGGCTGAACAGCAGCTTGCGGAACAGGTGCAGGAACTCGTTGTTCTCCGAGTACTCCTCGGCCTCCTTCCTCGGGATGCCGAAGTTCTCCAGGACCTCGAGCCCGCGCAGCCGGTCCCGCATCAGGTAGCAGCCCTCGATCACGAACTCCTCGCGCTCGCGCAGTTCCGCGTCCGTGAGCTGCCGGTAGTAGTCCCGCAGCGCCATCCGGCCGAAGGCCACGTGCCGGGCCTCGTCCTGCATCACGTACGCCAGGATCTGCTTCGGCAGCGGCTTGTCGGTGGTGTCGCGGATCATGCCGAAGGCGGCGAGCGCGAGGCCCTCGATGAGCACCTGCATGCCGAGGTACGGCATGTCCCAGCGGGAGTCGCGCAGGGTGTCGCCGAGCAGGGACTGGAGGTTGTCGTTGATCGGGTAGAGCATCCCGATCTTCTCGTGCAGGAACCGGCCGTAGATCTCCGCGTGCCGGGCCTCGTCCATGGTCTGCGTCGCGGAGTAGAACTTGGCGTCGAGGTCGGGCACCGACTCCACGATCCGCGCGGCGCAGATCATCGCGCCCTGCTCGCCGTGCAGGAACTGGCTGAACTGCCAGGCGGCGTAGTGCCGGCGCAGGTCGCCCTTGTCCTTCTCGGTCATCCTGGCCCAGTGCCGCGTGCCGTGCAGGGTCAGCACGTCGTCGGGGGTGCCGAGGGGGTCGTACGGGTCGACCTCCAGGTCCCAGTCGATGCGCTTGGCGCCGTCCCACTGCTTGTCCTTGCCCTTCTGGTACAGGGCGAGGAGACGGTCGCGGCCGTCTTCGTACTCCCAGGTGAAGCGGGCCGAGCCGCCGGCCGGCACCTGCCAGACCTGGTCTCCCGGAGCGTTCGCGTACAGGTCGTGCGTCGACACCGACGCCTCCTCACACCGTTGTACGGGGCGGTCGGGGAGCAGGCTCTCGCGTGGTAGACACCGAGTCAACAAGTCGCGCACAGGGGATTGACGGCAGGCTTGCTGACGCACAGTCTCGTAAGCGGGAAGCGACAACTCGTCGGCGAGCACAGTGAGGTGCGAGGTGCGCACGGCCATGAAGACTCTCTCCGAACCGGACTTCACCCTGCTGCGCGACGCGCTCGGCCCGCTGCGGGACCGCGAGCAACTCGCCGAGCGGCTGCTCGAATCGTCGCTCAAGCACTCCTTCGATCCTGACAAGGAGCTCGACTGGGAGGCGCCGTTCGAGGACGGCAAGTGGTTCTGGCCGCCGGAGCTGGTGTCCCTGTACGACACCCCGCTGTGGCGGCGGATGGGCGAGGAGCAGCGGTTCGACCTGGCCCGGCACGAGGCGGCCTCGCTGGCCTCGCTGGGCATCTGGTTCGAGATCATCCTGATGCAGCTGCTCGTCCGGCACATCTACGACAAGTCCCTGACCAGCCATCATGTCCGCTACGCGCTCACCGAGATCGCGGACGAGTGCCGGCACTCGATGATGTTCGCCCGGCTGATCCGCCAGGGCGGCACCCCGGACTACCCGGTGCCGCGGATCTACCACAACCTCGCCCGCGTCCTGAAGACCGTCTCCACGACGCCGGGCTCGTTCGCGGCGACGCTGCTCGGCGAGGAGATCCTGGACTGGATGCAGCGGCTGACCTTCCCGGACGAGCGGGTCCAGACCCTGGTCCGCGGCGTCACCCGCATCCACGTGGTCGAGGAGGCCCGTCACGTCCGCTACGCCCGCGAGGAGCTGCGCCGCCAGATGGTGACGGCGCCCCGCTGGGAGCAGGAGTTCACCCGCCTCAGCTGCGGCGAGGCGGCGCGGGTCTTCTCGGTCTGCTTCGTCAACCCGAAGGTCTACGAGAACGTGGGCCTCGACCGCCGCGAGGCCGTCGCCCAGGTACGGGCGAGCGGCCACCGCCGCGAGGTCATGCAGACCGGTGCGAAGCGCCTCACCGACTTCCTGGACGACATCGGCCTCCTCCGCGGGCCCGGCCGGGCCCTGTGGCGTGCGTCGGGGCTCCTGGCATAGCGGGCCCGGGTTCATACGGGCGGGTTACGCTGCGTGGCATGACCAGTGCCGCCTCGCCCGCGTACCGCAGGCTCAGCGTCGAGGAGCGTCGCGTCCAGCTGCTCGGCGCGGCCCTCACGCTCTTCGCGCACCGCAGCCCGGACGAGGTCTCGCTCGACGACGTCGCCGAGACGGCCGGGGTCTCGCGGCCGCTCGTGTACCGGTACTTCCCGGGCGGCAAGCAGCAGCTGTACGAGGCCGCGCTGCGGTCCGCCGCCGACGAGCTGGAGGACTGCTTCGGCGAGCCGGCCGACGGGCCGCCGACCGAGCGGCTCGCCCGGGTCCTCGACCGGTACCTCGCCTTCGTCGACGAGCACGACGCCGGCTTCAGCGCGCTGCTGCGCGGCGGCAGCGTCGTCGAGACCTCCCGCACCTCGGCCATCGTCGACGAGGTGCGGCGGTCCGCCGCCGACCAGATCCAGCGGCATCTGGGCGTGGACCGGCCCGGCCCCCGGCTGCGCATGATGATCCGCACCTGGATCGCCGCCGTCGAGGCCGCCTCTCTGATCTGGCTCGACCAGGACAAGCAGCCGGCCGTCGGCGAGCTCCGCGACTGGCTCGTCGACCACCTCGTCGCCCTCCTCACCGCCACCGCCGCCACCGACCCCGAGACGGCCGAGGCCGTCGAGGCGCTGCTCGCCCAGGAGTCCTCGTCCGGACCCGTCGGCACCCTCGCCCGCCGCGTCATGCCGGTGGTCGGGCACGCCGCCCACCTGCTCTCCGACGACTCCGGGTGACACTGGTCCCGTGCGAAGCGAGAACACCCCCTTTCACGGCGGCCCCCTCGACGGCGAGGTCCTGCCGATCCTCCTCGGCCCGACCGGCCACCCCCCGAAGTGGTACGAGGTCCCGGTCCCGGACGACGCCGGCGGCCCGCCGGCCGTGTACGCGTACCACCGCGAGCCGGCCGGGCACACCAAGCGCCTCGGACTTCCGCGCGGCTGGAAGTACGTGTACGTCCCCGAGGGCCGCGAGCGCCCCCGGTGGCCCTGGTCGAAGCCGCCCCGGCCGCTCGACTGAGCCTGACCGGGAGGAGTGAGGGCGTTGGGCCGATTCGCCCACCCGTGAGGTGACCTCTCCCCCTCCCCCGCATCATCGCGGGTGGAGGTGATGACGTGTCAGGAAAGCTGCTGCGCACGGTCTGCACGGGGATGCTCGCCGCGGCCACCGCCCTGGCCCCGACCCCGGCCGCGACCGCCGACGACCCGCCCGCGACGGAGGAGACGACGGCGACGGAGGAGGTGGCCGGCGAGGACGGTACGGAGACTCCCGTCCTGCCCGGTGACGTACCGGACGAGACCGAGCCGTCCACCGACCCGACCGACACGGCAGCCGACGCCGCGGACCCGGAGCTTCCCGACTCCTCCGACGAACTCGACCTCCCCGGTACCGCCGACGCCTCCGAGCTGCCCGAACCCGTCGCCGGCGCGCCCTCCTCCGTCTCCCAGCTGCTCACCCGGCTGCAGACGCTCTACCAGGAGGCCGAGGAGGCCACCGAGACCTACAACGCCACCGCCGAGGAGCTGAAGGCCAAGGCCGCCGAGACCAAGAGCGTCACCGCCCGTCTCACCGCCGCCCGGACCGCGCTGGCGCGCAGCCGGGACGACGCGGGGCGGCTGGCGCGGGAGCAGTACCGGGGCAGCAGCGAGTTCTCCTCGTATCTGCGGCTGCTGCTCGCCCGCAACCCGCAGCAGGCCCTGGACCAGAGGCATCTGATGGAGCGTGCGGCACGCGGCCGGGCCTCGACGATCGCCCGGCTCGCGGGCGGCGAGAAGCAGGCGGACGAGCTGGCGACCGCCTCCCGCAAGGCGCTGGACCGGCAGCAGGTGCTGACCGCGCGGCAGCAGAAGGCGCGCGCCGCGGTGGAGACGAAGCTGAAGGAGGTCCAGCGGATGCTGGCCGGGCTCTCCCCCGAGGAGCTGACCGCGCTGTCCGAGCTGGAGCGCAGGGGCACGGCGGGAGCGCAGCGCGAACTGCTGGGCTCCGGAGTGCTCGACGGCCCGCGCACCCCGTCCCGGGAGGGCGGCGAGGCGCTGCGGTTCGCGGTGGAGCAGATCGGCAAGCCGTACGTGTGGGGCGCGGAGGGGCCCGAGTCGTACGACTGTTCCGGGCTGACCCAGCAGGCGTGGGCGAGCGCCGGCCGGGAGATCCCGCGCACCAGCCAGGAGCAGTGGCGCACCCTGCCGAAGGTGTCGCTGCGCGAGCTGCGCCCCGGTGACCTGGTGGTGTACTTCCCGGGCGCCACGCATGTGGCGATCTACCTGGGCGAGGGCCTGGTGGTGCAGGCCCCGCGCCCGGGCGGCAAGGTCAAGGTCTCACCGATCGCGGCGAACCCGCTCCTCGGCGCCGTCCGCCCGGACCCGGCGGGCCCCGCACTCCCCTCGTACACGCCGCCCCCGCTCCCGGAGGGCGCGAGGGACGGCACGGACGACGGCTACGACGCGAGCGGAGCGGATCAGACGCCGGCGACCGAGGCCAGGTAGGCGTTCGTCTTCTCGGGGTCGTAGAAGAAGTTCTCGAAGTCGGCCGGGTCGTTGAAGCCGTTGGCGAAGCGGTCGGCGACCGGCTGCATCTGGCCCGCCGCGCCGATCAGGTCGAGGACGTGCTCCGGCGGGACGCCCAGCATGGCGTTCGTCCACTTGGTGACGTGCTGCGCGGTGTCCCAGTACCGGTCGAAGGCCGACTGCATCCACTCCTCGTCGAACGGCTTCTCGCCGTGCTCGACGATGGAGGCGAGGTACGAGGCGGCGCACTTGGACGCCGAGTTGGAGCCCTGGCCGGTGATCGGGTCGTTGGCCACGACCACGTCGGCGACGCCGAGGACCAGCCCGCCGCCGGGCAGCCGGCCGATCGGATTGCGGACGGTGGGGGCGTAGCGGCCGGCCAGCGTGCCGTTGGCGTCGGTCAGTTCGACCTTGGTGGCGCGCGCGTACTCCCAGGGCGTGAACTTCTCCATCAGCTCCAGCGTGAGCGACAGGTGTTCCGCCGGGTCCTTGACCCCCTTGAACGCGTCGAGAGGGCCGCCGGGTATGCCCTCCCAGAAGAGTATGTCGGCGCGGCCGGACGTGGTGAGCGTCGGCATCACGAACAGCTCGCCGACGCCGGGCACCAGGTTGCACCGGACCGCGTCGAACTCGGGGTGCTCGGGGCGCGGGCCGAGGCCGTGCACGTACGCGACGGCCAGCGCGCGCTGCGGCTCGCTGTACGGCGAACGGTCGGCGTCCCGGCCGAACATGGAGACCAGCTCGCCCTTGCCCGCGGAGACGAGCACCAGGTCGTAGGTGCGGGAGAAGTAGTCCAGGTCGGAGACGGCCGCGCCGTGTATGACGAGCTGGCCGCCGCGCTGGGCGAAGGTCTCCATCCAGCCCGCCATCTTCACGCGCTGGTCGACGGACTGGGCGTAGCCGTCCAGCTTGCCGACCCAGTCGATGACACGCTGGGATTCAGGACCGGCCACGGAGACGCCGAGGCCCTTGATCTGCGGGGCCTGGGACTCCCAGAAGTTGATGCCGAGGTCGCGCTCGTGCTGCAGCGCGGTGTCGAACATGCACTGCGTGGACATGACCCGGCCGGACCGGATCTCGTCCGCCGTGCGGTTGGACATCAGGGTGACCTCGTACCCCTGCGACTGGAGGCCGAGGGCGAGCTGGAGACCGGACTGGCCGGCTCCGACGATGAGTATCTTCCGCATGGCGGAGTCTCCTAGGCGATGCGTGCGTGGTGGGACGGAGGCGGCAGCGTACTGCGGTTGCTGCTACGGCTGTTCGGGGGTGGCCTGAAGCGCCTGCCCGACCATGGCGAGCAGGGTCTCGACGACGCTGTACCGCTTGCGCGCGTCCATGATCACCACAGGTACGTGCGGCGGGACCGTCAGGGCCTCCCGGACGTCCTCGGCCTCGAACCGCTCGGTCCCCTCGAAGTGGTTGACCGCGACGATGTACGGCAGTCCGCAGCTCTCGAAGTAGTCGAGCGCGGGGAAGCAGTCGGTGAGCCGGCGGGTGTCGGCGAGCACCACCGCGCCGATCGCGCCGCGCACCAGGTCGTCCCACATGAACCAGAACCGCTGCTGGCCGGGCGTGCCGAACAGGTACAGGACGAGGTCGTCGTCCAGCGTGATCCGGCCGAAGTCCATCGCCACGGTCGTGGTGAGCTTGCCGGGCGTGGCGGAGAGATCGTCGGTCTCCTCGCTCGCCCGGGTCATCAGCGCCTCGGTCTGCAACGGAGTGATCTCCGAGACGGACCGGACGAAGGTCGTCTTGCCGACGCCGAAGCCGCCGGCGACGACTATCTTCGTCGCGATCGGCGCGCGGGTGTGGTCCAGCTGCCAGTCCCGGGCGCCGTCCTCCGGTTCCGGCAGCGGATCGGACAGTTCGGCAGAAGGCTTCGGCTGCGCGGGGATTCCGGCCGTGAGGGCCGGTTCGGTGGTGACGTCAGAGACGACGGAGTCCACTCAGCACCCTTTCGAGGAGCGCGCGGTCGGGCTGGCCGGTGCCGTGACCGGTCCCGTACACACGGATCTTTCCCTGGTCGGCCAGGTCGCTGAGCAGCACCCGGACGACACCCAATGGCATCTTGAGGAGTGCCGAGATCTCCGCGACGGTACGCATCCGCCGGCAGACCTCGACGATGGCGCGCAGCTCCGGCATGAGCCGGGCGCCGATCCCGCCGTTGGTGAGCTCCTTGCGCGGCTCGGGGGCTTCGAGCGCGGCGACGAAGGTCTCCACGAGCAGGACGTGACCGAAGCGGGTGCGGCCGCCGGTGAGCGAGTACGGGCGGACCCGCGCGGGCCGGCGCCCGTCGCCTCGTACCGGCAGCCTGCGGGGGTGCGGGACGGACGCGGTGGTCACAGGGCGCTCTCCATCGATTTGCGCAGCTCGCTGCGGAGTTCGGGGGTGAGGACGTGTCCGGCGCGTCCGACGAAGAGCGCCATGTGGTACGCGACGACGCTCATGTCGCAGTCGGGCTCGGCGTGCACGCCGAGCAGGGAGCCGTCGCTGATGGACATGACGAAGACGCTGCCCTCGTCCATGTTCACCATGGTCTGCTTGACGCCGCCGCCGTCCATCAGCTGCGCGGCGCCGATGGTGAGGCTGCCGATGCCGGAGACGATGGTGGCCAGGTCCGCGCTGGAGCCGCGCGGACCGCCGTGGCGGGCGGGACCGGCGGGGGCGGCGGCGGTCAGTGCCGGGTCGGAGGAGAGCAGGAGCAGTCCGTCGGACGAGACGACGGCGACGGAACGGAGCCCTGGCACCTCCTCGACGAGGTTGCCCAGGAGCCACTGCAGATTGCGGGCCTCCGTGCTCAGTCCGAATGTTCCGGTCGCAGTCAACTGCGTGCCTCCTCGACTGTCTCCCCCGTCGACTCCTCGGTTGTGCTGCGTGCGTGGTGTGCGTCGGCGGACGCGTCGTCGCGCCCGTCGAGTTCCGCCGCGACGTCGCGGCGGCCGTCCTTGGCGCCCTGGTGGAAGCCGCCGAGCCGGGCGCGCAGCGCGTCGGCGTCGACACCTCCCGCGGAGCGCGGGGCGGGCACGTCGGCCGGCTTGACGATCCGGGGCGTGCGCTTGGGCAGCCCCTTGTCGGTCAGCCGGGGCTCGTCCGCACGCTCGTGGGCGTCCGGACCGATGGCGTACGGGTTGGGGGCGGGAGCTTCGGGGGTGGGGGTGGGGACGGGAAGGGAAGTGGTCTGGGGGGCGGCCGGAGCCGCGGTCTCGCCGGCCGCGCCGGTCGCCTCGTCCTCGGCCTGGGCCGACTCCCCGACGAGCGGGAGGCGCACCTGGAGCGTCGTCTCGGCGGGGGACTCCGCGGGAACGGAGGGGGTGGCCGGGGCGTCGGGGCCGGAGGTCTCGGCGACGGCTCGGGGCACGGCAGCGGGGTCGACGTCGGGCTCGGGCGCCGCGGCGGCAGGGGGCTGGGCGCCGAACTCGGGTGCGGCAGCGGGCCCGGCGTCCAACTCGGACGCGGCAGCGGGCTCGAACCCGGAGCCGGGCTCGGACGAGGCTGCGGGCTCGGCGCCGAACTCAGGCGCGGCAATGTGCTCGGGCTCGGTGCCGGGCCAGGACTCGGCGCGGGGTTCGGCGGTGGCCGCAGGTGCGTACTCGGGCTCGGATGCGTACTCCGACCCGGCGCCGGACTCGACCCCGGCTACGGGCCCCGCGCCGGTCGGCGGTTCGTCGTAGGCGTCGGTCGCGGTGGCGCGTACGGTCTCGGCGCCGGCGGCCGCCGGGGTCTGCCCGGCCTGGGCGTCCGGGGCCGTCGGGGGCGCGTCCGCGGCCTTCGGCGTGGTGGGTGTCTCCGCCTGTTCCGCGGCCTGCTCCGCCAGGGCGATGAGCGGGTCGCGAGGGCGCTCCGGGAGGGTGTTGGAGTTCGCCTCGGCCACCGAGCCGGGGAGGTTCAGGGTGGGCGCCGCGCCCCCGGCGACCGGGACCTTCGGCGGGACGGCGGTCGGCGGGGCCTCGGGGAGCAGCGGCAGGGGCAGGACGACGACCGCCGCCACACCGCCCTGCTTCTGCTCCCGCAGCGTCACGCGCACGCCGAGCCGCGCCGCGAGCAGCGCGGCGACGCGGATGCCCAGGCCCTCGCCCTCCAGGTCGGCGTCGCCGTCCTGCTCGGGCTCGGCCAGCCGGGCGTTGAGCTCGGCGAGCCGGCCCTCGGTCATGCCGATGCCCTCGTCCTGGACGGAGAGCATGACCTCGCCGGTCTCCAGGAGCCAGCCGGAGAGCTGGACCTGCGCGTCCGGCGGCGAGAACGAGGTCGCGTTCTCCAGGAGTTCGGCGACCAGGTGGCTCAGGTCGTCCGCCGCGAAGCCGGCGATCTGCGCGTGGGGCGGCAGGGACTGGATGGTGACCCGCTCGTACCGCTCGATCTCGCTGACCGCGGCGCGCAGCACGTCGACCAGCGGCACCGCGCCGGGGTGGCCGTGGATGTGCTCGTGACCGGCGAGGACGAGCAGGTTCTCGCTGTGCCGCCGCATGACGGTGGCCATGTGGTCGAGCTTGAAGAGCGTGGCGAGCCGGTCCGGGTCCTGCTCGCGCTCCTCCAGCTTCTCGATGACGCCGAGCTGGCGCTCGACGAGCCCGAGGGTGCGCAGCGAGAGGTTGACGAAGGTGTGCCGGACGGTGTGCCGGAGCTGCTCCAGCTCGGCGGTGAGCCGGGCGGTCTGGTCCTGGAGCTCGGCCCGCTGCGCGGTGAACTCGGCGGCGAGCGCCTCCCGGGCGCCGGCGAGATCGGCCCGGTCCTCGTCGAGCGCGGAGACCTGTCCGGCGAGGCCGGCCAGCCGGTGCTGCAGGGTGTTGAGGGACCGTACGACCTGGGCGAACTCGTCGTTGCGCCCGGTGAAGCGCACCGGCTCCTCGGTCTGCGGCTGGTCCGACCCGGCCAGCCGGGCGGCGCCGATGCGCAGGACAGCGAGCGGGCGGGTGAGGGTGCGGGCGACGGCGGCGGAGACGCCGACGGCGAGCAGCACGCAGCCGCCGAGGTAGCCGATGCCGAGTTCGAGCGAGGTGAACGCGTCGTCGCGGACCGTCTCCAGGCGTTCGACCTGCGCCGTGGCGAGCGCGGACTCGACGCCGCGCATCTGCTCGATGCGGGCGGAGAGCGCGGCGTCGAGCCGGGCGGGGTCGGTGCGCCGTTCGGCCCGGGTGAGCTCGGGCTCGTCGGTGAGCTTGGCGAGGAGTCCCTCGGCCTGCTTGACCTCGGGGCCGGTGACGGTGGACGCGAGGGAGTCGCGCGCGGTCGAGGAGGCGGCCTGGTCGAAGTCGGCGAGCCCGGTGAGCTCGCGGACCCGGGCCTGCTGGGCGGCCGCGCTGAGGGCGGTACGGCTGCGCTCGGCGTCGGCGGTCTCGTCGTTCTCGTCGGGGACCATCGTGCCGGTGATGGGGTCGAAGTGGCTGCCGCCGGACTTCGGCTCGGGCACGGCGAGCGCGGCGAGCAGCAGCGCGCGGGTGGCGGAGGCCTGTTCGACGGCGCGGCCGAGGGCGGCGGGGGCCCGGGTGGCCTCGGCGACGTCCGGCGGGGTGCGCTCGGCGAGCCGGTCGGCGAGGGCCTGGAGCTTGGTGATGACGTCCGTGTACGCCTTGAAGGTCTCCAGGGCGGTGCCCTCGCCGGTGAGGGCGGCACGGCGTACGGAGGGGACGGTGGCGAGCTCGCGGCGGAGCTGGGCGGGGGCGTCGGCGCGGATCTCGTCGATCTGCCGGTCGACGCGGGCGGCCCGGGCGGGGGTGATCTTCCGCTTCTTCTTGGCGGGGCCGCTCTGGTCGTCGCGGCCGGCGGCGACGTACGCGACGACCTCGTCGCGCTCGTCGGCGAGGGAGTGGGCGAGGGTGACGGCCTGCCGGTCGAGCGCGGCGAGGTCGACCAGCGACTGGGCGTCCTTGAGCTCGGCGGAGGCGCCGAGGACCGCGGGGGCGCCGGCCGCGAGGACGGTCAGGGAGACGAGGGCGACACCGCCGACGAGCCGGGTGCGCACGCGGGCGGACCGCTTGGCCGGCACGGCGTCCGGGGCCGGCGTCCCGCCCGGGTTCTGCGGATCACCGGGGGACTCCACGTGCGTGCCGTTCTTGCTCCCAGGCCGCTTCTTCTGCACCGGTGCTCGCATTCTTGACTCGTCCGCCCATGAAGCAGAGGTGACGACCGGTCACACTGCAGAAGGCCCCCACCCCTGGATACGGCTTCCGACCATTCCAGTGCTTTTGGGAAGGGGACGCGCATCGGCCGCTCCGCCACCCGAACGAGTGAACAACACTCCCAAGCGGCCGAACAACTCCCCGCGTTACGGATCGGAGTCTGTTTCGGAGCGCCGGTTGGATCTTCCGGGCGGGCTTTGGCAGGATGCGCGCCCGCAGATTCCCGGACGTTCCGCTTCCGTCCTTTCGGGGCCTCTCCGCCGCGTGGTTCAGGCCAATTTCGGCTTTCGGGAGGCGGTGTGAAGGACTGATGCAGACGGAGATGCAGACTGGCGGCATGCGCACCGATCTCCTCTCCGCCCCCGGCAGCCCCGAACGCCCCAATGAGGACTGGGCAGCCGCTGTTCGCCCCGCGGCGGGCGCGGGCGGGGCGGTGGTGGTCCTGGACGGGGTGACCCCGCCGGCCGGTGATGTCGGTTGTGTGCACACCGTGCCCTGGTTCACCGCCCGGCTCGGCGGCGCACTGACCGAACTGTCCGGTTCGCGGCGAGACATGACCCTGACCGAGATCCTGTCCTCCGCCATCGAGCGCACCGCAAACCACCACCGGGACACGTGTGACCTTTCTCACGTCCGTACGCCGCAGGCCACGGTGGCCCTCGCGCGGTGGGACGAGGAGACGGTGGAGCACCTGGTCCTGTCGGACGCGGTCCTGCTCCTGGAGTCCCCGGCGGGCGGGGTGACGGCGGTGCGCGACGACCGGCTGGACCGGATCCCCCGCGAGATCCTGCGTTCCCACGAGGCGACGGACCGGCTGCGCAACCGGGAGGGCGGCTTCTTCACCGCCGCGGCGGACCCGTCGGTCGCGGCGCGCGCGGTCACCGGGACGACGCCGAGGGCGCGGGTACGGGCGCTGGCGGCGCTCACCGACGGGGCGGCCCGCTGGGTGGAGCTGTTCGGGGCCGGCGACTGGGCGGACTGCTGCGCGCTGCTCGCGAAGGAGGGGCCGCGGGGGCTGGTCGACCGGGTGCGGGCGCGGGAGGCGGCCGACGCGGCGGCCGGGGGCGTACGGCGCTGGAAGCTCCACGACGACGCGACGGCGGTGTGGGCGGAGCTGTAGCCGCGGGCGGCCTCCGGCGGCTCAGTCGCTCTCGGCACGGGTGTTGAGCTGGTGCAGCAGCCGGGCCAGTTCGGCGACCTCGCCTCGGTCCCAGTCGGCGAGCTTGCGCACGTACCGCTCGCGCCGGGCGTCGCGGACGCTGCGGAAGCGGATCCTGCCCTCGTCGGTGATCCGGACGAGCCACGCGCGGCCGTCGGCCGGGTCGGGGTCGCGGGCGATGAGCCCGAGGTCGTCCAGGGCGCGCAGCTGGCGGCTCATGGTCGCCTTGCCGACGCCGATGTACGCGGCGAGTTCGGTGGCGCGCTGCGGGCCGGCCTCGTCGAGCCGGACGAGCAGTCCGTAGGCGGCGGGCTCCAGTTCGGGGTGGACCTCGCGGGCCATCTCGCCGGAGGAGGCGCGGGCGCGGCGCAGGAAGACGGACAATTCCCGTTCGAGAGCGAGGAATTCCCGGTCCACACCACTCCCGGCGGTGGGATCGACTTCACTCCCCGTACCGCTTCCGTGCACGTCAGCACCCCTCGCGCGCTTTCCGATCCCTGAAAGTTTCCTTCAGCGGCCGACATCGCCGCAGCTCCTCCAGTATTTCGCAGGCGTAGACCATCGGCAGCACCCGGGCCCCCTTCCACCGGGAGGTCTACGTGCGTAGCGTCATTTATGGCATGTCCACACCATGACATGACGCAGGTCCCCCCACCGAGCCTTTCGGAGGCACGCAATGTCCGTGCACAGATCCGGAAAGACCCGCACCCGATCCAGATCCCTCGCCGGCCGCCCCGCCCTGATCACCGCGTTATGCGCGGCGCTGGCCCTCCTCCTGTCCCTGCCCGGCGCGGCGAGCGCCGCCCAGGTGCCCGAGCGCGGCACCGCGTACATGGGCATGGGCGTCGTGAAACACGACGGCCGTGACGGCAAGCCCGGCGGCATCGTGACCCAGGCCGTTCAGACCGAAGGCGTGGACGTCTCCAGCCACCAGGGGAACGTCGCCTGGCAGACCCTGTGGAACAGCGGGGTCCGGTGGGCCTACGTCAAGGCCACCGAGGGCACGTACTACAAGAACACGTACTTCACCCAGCAGTACAACGGCTCCTACAACGTCGGCATGATCCGCGGCTCGTACCACTTCGCGACCCCCGACACGACGTCGGGCGCGGCGCAGGCGGACTACTTCGTGAACAACGGCGGCGGCTGGTCCAAGGACGGCAAGACGCTCCCGGGCGCGCTCGACATCGAGTGGAACCCGTACGGCGCGACCTGCTACGGCAAGACGCAGTCCGGGATGGTCAGCTGGATCCGCGACTTCGTGAACCGGTACAAGTACCGGACCGGACGCGACCCGGTGATCTACACCGCGACGAGCTGGTGGAAGCAGTGCACCGGCAACTACGGCGGCTTCGCCACCACCAACCCGCTGTGGATCGCGCGGTACGCGTCCACGGTCGGCGAACTCCCCGCCGGCTGGGCGTACTACACGATGTGGCAGTACACCTCGACCGGCCCGACGGTCGGCGACCACAACCACTTCAACGGCGACATCACGCGCGTACGGGCGCTGGCCAACGGCTGAGCCGACGGCCGGACCGGCCGTCGGGCGACGGCCGGTCCGACGGCGATCCCGCCGCGGCGGCACATGACTGACAACGACCCCCCGGGCGTGCGGCGGCACGCCCGGGGGGTTGCCCATTGGTATGGACCAATGCGAAGCTCTCCGGCGGCGTCCCGCAGGCAGCCACAACTCCTGCGTGCCGCCTGCTCGTTCCTGCTCGTTCCGTCCTCCCCCACGTACGAGAGAGAGCCCCGCATGCCGTCCCACACCACTCGCACCGCCTCCCTGGCCGGGGTCGCGGCCCTGTCCGCCGCCGTCCTCGTCCCGCTGCTCCCCGCCACGGCCGCCGCGCACGGCGCGGTGTTCAACCCGGTCGGCCGGGTCGCCGCCTGCTACGCGGAGGGCCCGGAGACCCCCAAGTCCCAGGTCTGCAAGGACCTGGTGGCCGACTCCGGTACCCAGCCGCTGTACGACTGGAACGAGGTCAACATCGCGAACGCGGACGGCCGCCACCAGCAGGTCATCCCCGACGGCAAGCTCTGTTCGGCCAACCGCGAGAAGTACCGCGCCCTGGACTGGGCCCGCACCGACTGGCCGGCGACGGCGGTCGCGACGGGCTCCTTCGACTTCAGGATCCGCGTGACGGCCCCGCACTCGGGCACGATGACGATGTACATCACCAAGCAGGGCTTCGACCCGACGCAGCCCCTGAAGTGGTCCGACCTGGACACCACTCCGGTCGCCACGTACGCCACCACCCGCACGGCGACGGACGGGTACTACGCCTTCACCGGCAACCTCCCCGCCCGCACCGGCCGCCACATCGTGTACCAGGTCTGGCAGCGCAACGACTCCCCCGAGGCGTTCTACAGCTGCTCGGACGTCACCTTCGGCGGCGCGACGGCCACCGCGGCCACCGCCCCCACCGAGGCGAAGATCGCCGCGGGCGCCGACCAGTCGACCGTCAGCCACGCCGGCCACGGCGGCGACGAGCAGCCTCCGGCGCTCTCCGCCGACACGACCACGGCCCCGGACTCCCCCCTGGTCCCGGCCCTCGCGGGCGCCGGCGCCCTGACCGCCTTCGCGGTCGGCAGCCTGTTCCTCGGCCGCCGGCGCCGGACGTCCTGACGCACGGCGTGGGGCGCCCTCCGTCCGGAGGGCGCCCCACGCCGTTCGCACGAGCCGTTACGCCGCCACGCCCACCGCGATCTCCGCCGGGGCGAGGGCCAGGTCCAGGACCTGGCGGACGTCGGTCACCGGGTGGACGTCCAGCTTCTCGAGGATCTCCGCCGGGACGTCGTCCAGGTCGGCCTCGTTCCGCTTGGGGATCACGACGGTCGTGATGCCCGCCCGGTGGGCGGCCAGCAGCTTCTGCTTCAGGCCGCCGATCGGCAGCACCCGGCCGGTCAGCGAGACCTCACCGGTCATCGCCACGTCCGTCCGGACCTGGCGGCCCGAGAGCAGCGAGGCAAGCGCCGTCGTCATCGTGATGCCGGCGCTCGGGCCGTCCTTCGGGACCGCGCCCGCCGGGAAGTGGATGTGCACGCCCCGGTCCTTCAGACCGGTGACGGGCAGCTCCAGCTCCGCGCCGTGCGAGCGGAGGAAGGAGAGCGCGATCTGCGCGGACTCCTTCATCACGTCGCCCAGCTGACCGGTGAGCGTCAGACCCGCCGCGCCCGTCTCCGGGTCGGCCAGCGACGCCTCGACGAACAGCACGTCGCCGCCCGCTCCGGTCACCGCGAGCCCGGTCGCCACGCCGGGCACCGCGGTACGGCGCTCCGCGGGGTCCTGGGCGGACTCGGGCACGTGGTGCGGCCGGCCGATCAGGGCCCGCAGGTCGTCCGCGCCGACCGTGAACGGCAGCTCGCGGTCGCCGAGTTCGTGCTGGGCCGTGACCTTGCGCAGCAGCCGGGCGATCGAGCGCTCCAGGGTGCGGACACCGGCCTCCCGGGTGTACTCGCCGGCCAGCTTCCGCAGCGCGGCCTCGTCGATGGTCACCTCGCCGGACTGCAGGCCGGCCCGCTCCAGCTGCCGGGGCAGCAGGTGGTCGCGGGCGATGACGACCTTCTCGTCCTCGGTGTAGCCGTCCAGGCGGACCAGCTCCATGCGGTCGAGCAGGGCCTCCGGGATGGCCTCCAGGACGTTCGCCGTCGCGAGGAACACGACGTCGCTCAGGTCGAGCTCGACCTCCAGGTAGTGGTCGCGGAAGGTGTGGTTCTGCGCCGGGTCCAGGACCTCGAGCAGCGCCGCGGCCGGGTCGCCGCGGAAGTCGGAGCCGACCTTGTCGATCTCGTCGAGCAGGACCACCGGGTTCATGGACCCGGCCTCCTTGATCGCCCGCACGATCCGGCCGGGCAGCGCGCCGACGTACGTACGCCGGTGGCCGCGGATCTCCGCCTCGTCCCGTACGCCGCCGAGGGCCACGCGGACGAACTTGCGTCCCATCGCGTGCGCGACGGACTCGCCCAGCGAGGTCTTGCCGACGCCGGGCGGGCCGACGAGGGCCAGCACCGCGCCGCCGCGACGGCCGCCGACCACGCCGAGCCCGCGCTCGGAGCGCCGCTTGCGCACGGCCAGGTACTCGGTGATCCGCTCCTTCACGTCCTCCAGGCCCGCGTGCTCGGCGTCCAGGACGGCCTGGGCGCCGGGGATGTCGTACCGGTCCTCGGTGCGTTCGTTCCAGGGGAGTTCGAGGACGGTGTCGAGCCAGGTGCGGATCCAGGAGCCCTCCGGGGACTGGTCGCTGGACCGCTCCAGCTTCTCGACCTCCTTGAGGGCGGCCTCGCGGACGCTCTCCGGCAGGTCGGCGGCCTCCACGCGGGTGCGGTAGTCGTCGGACTCGTCGCCCTCGGACTCGCCGTTCAGCTCGCGCAGCTCCTTGCGGACGGCGTCCAGCTGACGGCGGAGCAGGAACTCGCGCTGCTGCTTGTCGACGCCCTCCTGGACGTCCTTGGCGATGGTCTCCGCCACGTCCTGCTCGGCCAGGTGCTCGCGCAGCTGCGCGGTGGCCAGCTTCAGCCGGGCGACCGGGTCGGCGGTCTCCAGGAGCTCGACCTTCTGCTCCAGGGTGAGGAACGGGGAGTAGCCGGAGTTGTCGGCGAGCGCGGAGACGCCGTCGATCTGCTGGACGCGGTCCACGACCTGCCAGGCGCCGCGCTTCTTCAGCCAGCTGGTGGCGAGGGCCTTGTACTCCTTGACCAGCTCGGCGACGGCACCGGGCAGCGGCTCGGGGACCGTCTCCTCGACCACGGAGCCCTCGACCCAGAGGGCACCCCCGGGGCCGGTGGTGCCGGCGCCGATGCGGACGCGGCCGCGGCCGCGGATCAGCGCGCCGGGGTCGCCGTCGGACAGCCGCCCCACCTGCTCGACCGTGCCGAGGACGCCGGTGGCGGCGTACGCGCCGTCGATCCGGGGCACGAGCAGCACCTGCGGCTTGCGGCCCGCCGTACGGGCGGCGACCTGGGCGGCCTCCACCGCGGCGCGCACGTCCGGGTCGGACAGGTCGAGAGGCACCACCATTCCGGGCAGCACGACCTCGTCGTCAAGGGGCAGCACAGGCAGAGTGAGCGGTGAAGACGTCGAAGCCATGATCTTCCCTCCGGCATTCAAGTTGAGTTATGCCGACTCAATGCATGTGAGCGGAGGAATGTTCCCCGGTTGCTGTTCGCTGTGAGCGATGCCACCCGGGGGCGTGCGACCGGCGCGCGATTGTGGCGAATGCGCCCTGGGTGCGACGGCCGGTCCCGGCCCGGCTCCCTGGAACGCAACCTTCCGGCGGACCCCGTGCGTTCCCTTCCCGTGACGACCGGTTATCCCGGGTACGCGCGGTGCGCGGGTCCGCCACCCGACGAGACGGCGGGGTCCCGCTGCGACACCCATCTGGTGCATGCCGTCGCCGGCGGCGACAAGGACGCGCTGTCGCGGCTCTTCGCCCGGCACGCCGGGCCTCTCTTCGCGTACCTGCTGAACCGGGGCTTCCCCGCGCAGGCCGTGGACGACGCCGTGCAGGAGACCTTCCTGACCGTGTGGAAGAGCGCCTCGGGCTTCCACGCCGGCAGCGTGCCGGCCTGGCTGCGCTCGATCGCCCGCAGCCGCGCGATCGACCTCGAACGGGCGGCGGGCCGCCAGCGGACCCTCGCCGACCGGGCCCGCGAGCACACGCCCGCCTCCGCCGGGATCGCGCCGTCCGCGGAGGAGTGCCTGCTCGGCTCCGCCCCGCGGTACGCGGCGATCGCGGTCGCGCTGGCGGGGCTGCCCGCGGCGCAGCGCGAGGTGATCGAGCTGCGGTACCTGCGGCAGTGCAGCGTCCGCGAGACCGCGGAGCGGCTCCGGGTGCCCGAGGGCACGGTGAAGGCGCGTGCCGCCCGGGGCTGCGCGCGGCTGCGCGAATGGATCGTGGCGCAGCGCGCGTCGGACGACGCGGGAGGTGACGACGATGCCCGCGACCGGGTCCCCCACGCCCGTCCCTAGGCCCGTCCCGAAAGCCGCGTCCGCTCCCCCCGCACCCGAAAGAAGCGAAGCCGCCGTGCCCGACACCTCCCCCCTGCTCCGCGCCGATCCGCGGCACATGCCCGGCCACTGGATCGCCGCGTACGCCCGCGGGGAGCTCTCCCCCGAGCTGCTGGCGCACGCGGAGGCGCACCTCGGCGTCTGCCGGGCCTGCGCCGACGCCGTCGACCTGGCCGTCCGCGGCGGCCCGCACGGTCCGCGGCTCGCGGCGCTGCACGACACCCTGTTCGAACGGATCGGCTGCGCGCGGGAGGAGGGACCGGGCATGCTCGGCGCATGAGACGAGGACGCAAGCACCTGGGCGTGGGCATCGCGACCGTCGCGGCGACGGCCGCCCTGACGGCATGCGGGCAGCAGCCGCCCCTGCCGCCGGACGGGGCCGGCCCCGCCACGACGTCCGCCGCGCCCCGGGCCGAACCGCGCGCCGACGAGGTCCTGGTCGAGGTCAACGTGAGCGGCGGGCTCGCCGGCGTCGCGAACCAGCTCCTGGTGTACGGCGACGGCCGCTACACCCTGCGCCGGGGCCTGAAGGCGCCGCGCACCAGCGAGGGCCGCATGAAGGCCGCCGAACTCACCGAGCTGCGCACCGCGCTGGAGTCGCCGCAGTACGCGGCGGTGCCCGTACGGGTGGACCCCGGCACGGTGGCCGACGGGTTCCAGTACGTCGTCTCGTACGACCACCGGGTCGTCGTCGCCGGTGACGGCGACCGGCCGCAGGCCCTGGACCGGGTGTTCGCCGCGCTGCCCGACGGCGGTCCGCCGACGGGTAGGTGAAAATTCCGGTTCGGCCCCGCCGCCCGGTCCGGCAGGATGGCCGGACAGGCCCGTACCCGAGACACCGTC
This sequence comes from Streptomyces solicamelliae, assembly GCF_045348655.1. Classification (NCBI taxonomy): domain Bacteria; kingdom Bacillati; phylum Actinomycetota; class Actinomycetes; order Kitasatosporales; family Streptomycetaceae; genus Streptomyces; species Streptomyces solicamelliae. The sequence goes on along the minus strand of NZ_CP160404.1, from coordinate 4,831,474 downwards.
AGGGAGGGATCATGTCCGGCCCCGTCACTCTCGACCGGCGCGAGGGACCGTACGGAGAAGTCGTACTGCGGCGGCGCGAGGAGCACTTCGAGATCATCGCCAACGGCACGTTCCTGATGGACACGTCCGACGGCCGCTCGGAGCGGCTCCTGGTCGACGCGGCGCGCGACGCGCTCCCCGCCGACCGCCCCGCCCCCGCCGTGCTCATCGGCGGCCTCGGCGTCGGCTTCTCCCTCGCGCACGCCGCCGCCGACCCCCGCTGGGGCCGGATCACGGTCGTCGAGCGCGAGGCGGCGATCATCGACTGGCACCGCACCGGCCCGCTCGCCCCGCTCAGCGCCGCCTCGCTGGCCGACCCGCGCAGTACCGTGCTGCACGCCGATCTGGTCGCCCACCTGCACACAAGCGCCGAGTGGTACGACGCGCTCTGCCTCGACATCGACAACGGACCGGACTGGACCGTCACCGAGGACAACCGAAGTCTTTACTCTCCGGCCGGTCTTGCCGCCTGCAAGGATCGGCTGAACCCCGGCGGCGTGCTCGCGGTGTGGTCCGCGCAGCCGTCCGCCACTTTTGAAGACTCGTTGCGGAATGCCGGATTCAGCGGGGTAAGAACCGAAGAGATCCGCGTTGCCCGAGGCGTTCCCGATGTGGTGCACCTCGGCGTACGACCTGCGTAGCCGGGACGTGCCGACTGCCTTTACGCTGCTGACCGACACGTAAGGATCACTGCCGCAAACGAACCGGCGGCACGAACCACAGCACACGCGGCAACGCGACAGGGGCGGGCGATGGAGCAGACACACACCACTCACAACGGTGCGGCGGCCACCCCCGGTGCGCAGCGTCGGGTACTCGTCGTCGAGGACGACGCCACGATCCTGGACGCGGTCTCGGCGCGACTGCGCGCCGAGGGCTTCCTGGTGCAGACCGCGGGAGACGGGCCGGCCGCGGTGGACGCGGCCGAGGCCTGGCAGCCGGACCTGATGGTCCTGGACGTGATGCTGCCGGGCTTCGACGGCCTGGAGGTCTGCCGCCGCGTGCAGTCCCAGCGTCCGGTCCCGGTCCTGATGCTCACGGCACGGGACGACGAGACCGACATGCTGGTCGGCCTCGGGGTCGGCGCGGACGACTACATGACGAAGCCCTTCTCCATGCGGGAGCTGGCCGCCCGGGTGCACGTGCTGCTGCGCCGCGTGGAGCGGGCCGCGCTCGCGGCGGTGACCCCGCGCAGCGGGATCCTGCGGCTCGGCGAGCTGGAGATCGACCACGCGCAGCGCCGGGTCCGGGTGAAGGCGGAGGACGTCCACCTGACGCCGACCGAGTTCGACCTGCTGGTCTGCCTGGCGAACACGCCCCGCGCGGTGCTCTCCCGCGAGCAGCTGCTCGCCGAGGTGTGGGACTGGGCGGACGCCTCGGGCACCCGGACGGTCGACAGCCACATCAAGGCGCTGCGCCGGAAGATCGGCGCGGAGCGCATCCGTACCGTGCACGGCGTCGGCTACGCCCTGGAGACCCCGGCGTCATGACCCAGCCGGGTCGTCCCGGCGCCCGCCGCGGCCGCCGGATCGTGATCTCGATCAAGACGAAGCTGGGGGCCCTGGTCGTCGGGGCGGTCCTGCTGACCTCCGGTCTGGCCCTGGTGGCCATCCGGACGTCCACCGAGTTCCGGTACATCACGATCTTCGCGATGATCGCCACCCTGCTGATCACACAGTTCGTGGCGCACGGCCTGACCGCCCCGCTGGACGAGATGACGACGGTGGCGGGCGCGATCTCGCGCGGCGACCTCGGCAGACGGGTGCAGGGCGCGGACCGGCGCGACGAGCTGGGCGGCCTGGCCCGGACGATCAACCGCATGGCGGACGACCTGGAGGCCGAGGACCAGCACCGCAAGGAGCTGGTGGCCAATGTCTCGCACGAGCTGCGCACGCCCATCGCGGCGCTGCGGGCGGTCCTGGAGAACGTGGTCGACGGGGTCTCGGAGGCCGATCCGGAGACCATGCGCACCGCCCTGAAGCAGACCGAACGGCTCGGCCGGCTGGTGGAGACGCTGCTCGACCTGTCACGGCTCGACAACGGTGTCGTCACGCTCAGGGCACGCCGTTTCGAGGTCTGGCCCTACCTCTCGGGGGTGCTGCGGGAGGCCAATCTGGCGGCCTCGCAGCGCGGCCTCGACTCCACGTCCGGGCTGCACAACCGCACCGACGTCCATCTCCACCTGGATGTCTCGCCGCCGGAGCTCACCGCGCACGCGGACGCCGAGCGGCTGCACCAGGTGATGGCGAACCTGATCGACAACGCGGTGAAGCACTCCCCGGCGCACGGCCGGGTCACGGTACGGGCCCGGCGCGGCCCGCTGCCGGACTCGCTGGAGCTGGAGGTCGAGGACGAGGGCCCCGGCATCCCGGAGTCGGAGCGGCACAAGGTCTTCGAGCGCTTCAACCGGGGCGCCGTCCCCGGTCAGGGCGGCAAGGGCAGCGACGGCGGCACGGGGCTGGGCCTGGCGATCGCCCGCTGGGCGGTGGATCTGCACGGCGGCCGCATCGGGGTGGCCGAATCGTCACGCGGCTGCCGTATCCGGGTCACCCTCCCGGGAAGCCTTCCGGCGTGATGTTGACCTGCGGGTTGACGTAGGGTCGAACCGGAAGCACGCGTTCTGCGTGAATGCGTGTGGCGGCTCCTGTTGGATGTACGAGCAGGAGCTGCACTGCACGTGGCCGTGTGATGGCCAGAGTGTGAGTAGGGCTGCGGGCCGGATGCGGGCGCGGCCGCGGTTCTCCGTACCCTCACAGAGGCGGAACCCCGGTTGTTTCCCGCCATTCACAGCGCCGAAACACCTCGTCAAGTGTGACTTGCGCGACGTTGGAGCGCCTGGCCTGCACCTCCCGGCCGGGGAGGCGTAGCCTTTATTTCCGCTGTCCATCACCTTGTGAAGCGGAAGAGGGCGGTTACCGCCGTGTCGTCTCAGTCCCCCAGTACCCCGAGTACCTCCACCGACCAAGACGGGCAGGGAAAGAACCCTGCGACCGCCTTCGGCGCCAATGAGTGGCTCGTCGACGAGATCTACCAGCAGTACCTCCAGGACCCGAATTCGGTCGACCGTGCCTGGTGGGACTTCTTCGCCGACTACAAGCCCGGTGCCACGGAGACGCCGGCGGCGGCGCAGGTGAGCCCCGCACAGGCCGCACCTGCCGCTCCGGCCGCCCCCGCCGCCCCGGCCACTCCGGCTCCCGCCGCCCCGGCTCCCGCGCCGGCGAAGCCCGCCGCTGCCGCCCCGGCCCCGGCGAAGCCCGCTGCCGCCGCCCCGGCCCCGGCGAAGCCCGCCGCCGCGCCCGCCAAGGCCGCCCCGGCGACCCCGGCCGCCGCCGACGGCCCGGAGCTGATCACGCTCCGCGGTCCCGCCGCCGCCGTCGCGAAGAACATGAACGCCTCGCTGGAGATGCCGACGGCCACGTCCGTCCGCGCCGTCCCGGTGAAGCTGCTCTTCGACAACCGGATCGTCATCAACAACCACCTGAAGCGTGCCCGGGGCGGGAAGATCTCCTTCACCCACCTCATCGGCTACGCGATGGTGCAGGCGATCAAGGCCATGCCGTCGATGAACTACTCCTTCGCGGAGAAGGACGGCAAGCCGACGCTGGTCAAGCCGGAGCACGTGAACTTCGGTCTGGCCATCGACCTGGTGAAGCCGAACGGCGACCGCCAGCTCGTCGTCGCCGGCATCAAGAAGGCCGAGACGCTGAACTTCTTCGAGTTCTGGCAGGCCTACGAGGACATCGTCAAGCGCGCCCGCGTCGGCAAGCTGACGATGGAGGACTTCACCGGCGTCACGGTCTCCCTGACCAACCCCGGCGGCCTCGGCACCGTCCACTCCGTGCCGCGCCTGATGCCCGGACAGTCGGTCATCATGGGCGTCGGCTCGATGGACTACCCGGCCGAGTTCCAGGGCACCAGCCAGGACACCCTCAACAAGCTCGGCATCTCGAAGGTCATGACGCTCACGTCGACCTACGACCACCGGGTCATCCAGGGCGCCGCCTCCGGCGAGTTCCTGCGCATCGTCTCGAACCTGCTCCTCGGCGAGGACGGCTTCTACGACGAGGTCTTCAAGGCCCTGCGCATCCCCTACGAGCCGGTCCGCTGGCTCAAGGACATCGACACCTCGCACGACGACGACGTCACGAAGGCCGCCCGGGTCTTCGAGCTGATCCACTCCTACCGGGTCCGCGGCCACGTCATGGCCGACACCGACCCGCTGGAGTACCGCCAGCGCAAGCACCCCGACCTGGACATCACCGAACACGGCCTCACCCTGTGGGACCTGGAGCGAGAGTTCGCGGTCGGCGGCTTCGCCGGCAAGTCGATGATGAAGCTGCGCGACATCCTCGGCGTGCTGCGCGACTCGTACTGCCGCACCACCGGCGTCGAGTTCATGCACATCCAGGACCCGAAGCAGCGCAAGTGGATCCAGGACCGCGTCGAGCGCGCGCACTCCAAGCCGGAGCGCGAGGAGCAGCTGCGGATCCTGCGCCGGCTCAACGCCGCCGAGGCGTTCGAGACCTTCCTGCAGACCAAGTACGTCGGTCAGAAGCGGTTCTCCCTGGAGGGCGGCGAGTCCGTCATCCCGCTGCTCGACGCGGTGCTCGACTCCGCCGCCGAGGCCCGCCTCGACGAGGTCGTCATCGGCATGGCCCACCGCGGCCGCCTGAACGTCCTGGCGAACATCGTCGGCAAGTCGTACGCCCAGATCTTCCGCGAGTTCGAGGGCAACCTCGACCCGAAGTCGATGCACGGCTCCGGCGACGTGAAGTACCACCTGGGCGCCGAGGGCACCTTCACCGGCCTGGACGGCGAGCAGATCAAGGTCTCGCTGGTCGCCAACCCCTCGCACCTGGAGGCGGTCGACCCGGTCCTGGAGGGTGTCGTCCGCGCCAAGCAGGACGTCATCAACAAGGGCGGCACGGACTTCACCGTCCTGCCGGTCGCCCTGCACGGCGACGCGGCCTTCGCGGGCCAGGGCGTCGTGGCCGAGACGCTGAACATGTCGCAGCTGCGCGGCTACCGCACCGGCGGCACGGTCCACATCGTCATCAACAACCAGGTCGGCTTCACCGCCGCCCCGGAGTCCTCGCGTTCGTCGATGTACGCGACCGACGTGGCCCGCATGATCGAGGCGCCGATCTTCCACGTGAACGGCGACGACCCGGAGGCCGTGGTCCGCGTCGCGCGGCTCGCCTTCGAGTTCCGCCAGGCGTTCAACAAGGACGTCGTGATCGACCTCATCTGCTACCGCCGCCGCGGTCACAACGAGGGCGACAACCCGCAGTTCACCAACCCGCAGATGTACAACCTGATCGACAAGAAGCGTTCGGTGCGCAAGCTGTACACCGAGTCGCTGATCGGTCGTGGCGACATCACGCTGGAAGAGGCGGAGCAGGCGCTCCAGGACTTCCAGGGCCAGCTGGAGAAGGTCTTCGCGGAGGTCCGCGAGGCCACCTCGGCGCCGGCCCCGGTGCATGTCCCGGACACGCAGGCCGAGTTCCCGGTGACCGTGAGCACCGCGGTCTCCCAGGAGGTCGTGAAGCGGATCGCCGAGTCCCAGGTCAACATCCCCGAGCGGATCACCGTCCACCCGCGTCTGATGCCGCAGATGCAGCGTCGCGCGGCCTCGATCGACGACGGCACGATCGACTGGGGCATGGGCGAGACCCTGGCCATCGGTTCGCTGCTGATGGAGGGCACCACGGTCCGGCTCGCCGGCCAGGACTCCCGCCGCGGCACGTTCGGCCAGCGCCACGCGGTCCTGGTCGACCAGGAGACCGGCGAGGACTACACCCCGCTGCTCTACCTGACCGAGGAGCAGGCCCGGTACAACGTCTACGACTCGCTGCTCAGCGAGTACGCGGCGATGGGCTTCGAGTACGGCTACTCGCTGGCCCGCCCGGACGCGCTGGTCATGTGGGAGGCCCAGTTCGGTGACTTCGTCAACGGCGCGCAGACCGTCGTCGACGAGTTCATCTCCTCGGCCGAGCAGAAGTGGGGCCAGACCTCCGGCGTCACGCTGCTGCTGCCGCACGGCTACGAGGGCCAGGGCCCGGACCACTCGTCCGCCCGCCCGGAGCGCTTCCTCCAGATGTGCGCGCAGGACAACATGACGGTCGCCATGCCGACCCTGCCGTCGAACTACTTCCACCTGCTGCGCTGGCAGGTCCACAACCCGCACCACAAGCCGCTGATCGTCTTCACCCCGAAGTCGATGCTGCGTCTGAAGGCCGCGGCGTCGAAGATGGAGGAGTTCACCACCGGCGGCTTCCGCCCGGTGATCGGCGACGATTCGGTGAACCCGGCGGACGTCCGCAAGGTCGTCTTCTGCGCGGGCAAGGTCTACTACGACCTGGAGGCCGAGCGGCAGAAGCGCGGCGTCACGGACACCGCGATCATCCGTGTGGAGCGCCTGTACCCGCTGCCGGGCAAGGAGCTGCAGGCCGAGATCGCCAAGTACCCGAACGCGGCGAAGTACATCTGGGCGCAGGAGGAGCCGGCGAACCAGGGTGCCTGGCCGTTCATCGCGCTCAACCTGATCGACCACCTGGACCTGGCGGTCGGCGCGGACCTGCCCCCGGCGGAGCGGCTGCGGCGCATCTCGCGCCCGCACTCCTCCTCGCCGGCGGTCGGCTCGGCCAAGCGTCACCAGGCGGAGCAGCAGCAGCTGTGCAACGAGGTCTTCGAGGCGTAGTCCCGAAGGCTCTCGGCCAGGCCGGAGGCCCGGCGCCCCTGTCGAGGGGGTGCCGGGCCTCCGGCCTATCCTGGTCGCATGTACTTCACGGACCGTGGCATCGAGGAGCTGGAGAAGCGGCGTGGCGAGGAGGAGGTCACCTTCGAGTGGCTCGCCGAGCAGCTGCGGACGTTCGTCGATCTGAACCCCGACTTCGAGGTGCCGGTGGAGCGGCTGGCGACGTGGCTGGCGCGGCTGGACGACGAGGACGACGACGAGTAGGCGTCAGCCGTCCGGCCGTCAGCCGTCGCCGTTCCTGAGCCGGTCGTAGGCCAGGCCCACGAGCCCCTCGGCGACGAGCAGAAGGCCCGCCGCGGTCCAGCCGCCGCTGCGGCGGGCGATCCCCCAGGCGGTGAGCGGGAGTCCGGCGGCGATCAGTCCGGCCGCGAGGGCGCGGGCCCCCGGCCCGTGGAACAGGTACGGGCCGAGGGGGCCGCTCTCGACGACGTCGAGCTCGGTGGCGACGGCGTCCTTCCAGCCGGACCAGGCGAGTTCCTCCGCCCCGAGGGCCTCGGCGGCGGCGTGGAGGGCTTCGGCGGAGTCGCCGGGGTGGAGCCCGGGCGGCAGGTCGAGCCCGGTGCGGGCGAGGACCGCGGTGAGGCCGACGAGCCGGGCGCGGGCGTCGGCATCGGGGTCGGGTTCGGTGAGCGGTTCCAGGGCCTGGACGTCCAGGACGGGGTCGAGGGCCAGCCGGTCGGCGAAGGTGCGCATCGCCTCGTGCTCGCCGGCCGGGGTGCCGTCGGCGAGCCAGGTGTACCCCACGGGGCGGCGGAAGCCGGAGGCGAGCGTGAGGCCGGCGCGGTCGGCGTCCCACCAGAGGCCCAGGACGGGCCAGGTGGCGCCGACGGCGAGCGCGGTGGCCCACCCGGTCACGACCCGGTCGACGGGCTCCCCGTCGTCGAGCCAGGGCTTCCCCTCGGGCACGAGGACGCTCCAGTCCGTCCCGGCCGGGGCGAGCAGCAGCTGCTCGCGGAGGAGCTGGGCGGGCCCGCGGACGGCGGGCGGTGCGGCACGGCAGAGCAGGAGGGCGTTCACGCACCACACGCTAGGTCAATTTGTCGGGGTTTGCAGGGGTATCGGTGGCGACCGCGCGCCACGGGGCCTTGACGTCACCGGTACGCGATATATCGTGCTTCCGAGAGACGCGATATGTTGCGTCATGCGTGATGCCACGACACGGGAGGTCAGCCGATGACAGAGTGGTCCGTCGCCGAGCCCGGAGAACTCACGCTGGACGAGCCCGTACGGCATCTGCAGATCCGCCTCGTCAACGGCACGGTCAACGTGGTAGGGACGGACGAGGCGGCCACGCGGGTGGAGTTCGCGGAGGTCGAGGGCCCGCCACTGGTCGTGACGCAGGAGGGCTCGACGCTGACGATCAGCTACGAGGACCTGCACTGGAAGGGCCTGCTGAAGTGGCTGGACCCGAAGGGCCGGCGGCGCCGGGCCGTGGTCTCGGTCGCGGTGCCGGCGGGTGCGGACGTCGAGGTCGGGACGATCGCCGCGGAGGCGGTGATCTCCGGGATCCGTGGCCGGACGGACGTGCGCGGCGTCTCCGGCGACACCACGCTCGTGGGCCTGTCGGGCCCGGTGCGGGCGGAGAGCGTCTCGGGCGGCCTCGAGGCCCAGTCGGTGACGGGCGCGCTGCGGGCGAACTCGGTGTCGGGCGACGTGACGCTGGTCGAGGGCGCGGGCGCGTCGGTGAAGGCGGACACGGTGAGCGGGGCGCTGGTCATCGACCTGGACCCGCAGCGCCTGGACGGGCCGCCCGCGGACATCCGGCTCACCAGCGTCTCCGGCGAGGTGGCGATCCGGCTCGCGGACCCGGCGGACGCGACGGTGCAGGCGAGCACGACGGGCGGTTCGGTCGCCAACGCCTTCGACGATCTGCGCGTCGCGGGCCAGTGGGGCACGAAGAGCATCACCGGCACGCTGGGCGCGGGCCGCGGCTCGCTCAAGGCCACGACGGTGTCGGGGTCGATCGCCCTGCTGCGCCGCCCGGACGAGACCCCCCACGAGAAGGTGGTGTGACATGCCCCCCGTCTTCGCCCACGGCCGGCTCCGCCTCTACCTGCTGAAGCTCCTCGACGAGGCGCCGCGGCACGGGTACGAGGTGATCCGGCTCCTGGAGGAACGCTTCCAGGGCCTGTACGCCCCCTCGGCGGGCACGGTCTACCCGCGCCTGGCCAAGCTGGAGGCGGAGGGCCTGGTCACCCACGCCACCGAGGGCGGCCGGAAGGTGTATTCGATCACCGAGGCGGGCCGCGGGGAGCTGGCCGACCGGGTCGGCGAACTCGCGGACCTGGAGCAGGAGATCCGCGACTCGGTCTCGGAGCTCGCCGCCGAGATCCGCGCCGACGTGCGCGGCGCGGCGGGCCGGCTGCGCAGCGAGATGCGCGCGGCGGCGGGCGCGCAGACCCGGCAGACCCGGGAGCAGGCCCGGTCGGCGCGCCGCCAGGCCAAGGAGTTCCAGCGCATCGCCCAGCAGGTGCAGGACCAGGTCCAGTCCCACTTCACCGCCGGCGACTGGCCGACGGGCGTCCGCGAGGGCCTGACCGAGCTCACCACCCACCTGTCCGGCCTCCTGAACGCCCCGGGCACCCCGTGGGCACCCCCCACGCCGCCCCCGGCGGACGTACCCGGGCGACGCGACGCCACCCCGGCCCCCGCCGACGCGGCCGCGACGGCTCAGGGCGCCCGGGAGGTCCCGGAGGCCCCCGCCACGGAGGCCGCCCCTGCCTGGGAGCCCGACATGGTCGAGAGCGGGGATCCGCTGCGGGATCTTGACCGCCTGCTCGACCGGTTCCGGGACGACGTGCGGGACGCCGCGCGGGACCACGGGGTCGACGCCGAACAGTTCGCCGAGGCACGGACGCAACTGGGTGCCGCGGCCGGGCAGTTGCTGGGGCTGCTGCGGCGGTCAGGCTGAGCGCTGGGCGACCGCGTCCTCCACGGACGCGTACGTCACTCCGTGGTCGGCCAGGGCCTCCGCCACGACTCCCCCGCCCGTGGTGAGCGCGAGGAGCAGGTGCTCGTCGCCGATCTCCCGGTCCTTCCGGGCCAGGGCCACCCGGAGGGACCGCTCCAGGACGGACTTGGCGTCCTTGGAGAAGGACGGCCGGCCCGACCACCGGCCGGCGCCCTTGCGGTCGCCGGCCAGCGCGCCCGCGCCGTGGGTCTCCTCGACCCGCGCCACGATCGCCCCGACGTCGATGCCGAGGTCCGCCAGGGCCTCCGCGTCCGCGCGGGACAGCCCCGCCCGCCGCCGGGCGTCGGCGAGGTCGGCCGCCAGGGAGGCCCGCCGGTCCGGCGGGCACAGCTCGCCCAGGGCGGCCGCCGCCCGGGTGCCCTCCCGGTCCAGCAGGGACAGCAGCAGGTGCTCCTCGGTGACGACCTCCGCGCCGTCCTCCTCGGCCCGCTCGACCGCCCCCTTCACCACGGCCCGCGCGGCCTTCGTGAACCGTTCGAACATCACTGCCTCCCGTGCTTCTTGTGGACGGCCTGCCGGCTGACCCCCAGTTCGGCCGCGATCTCCTGCCACGACCAGCCCTGGGCACGCGCACTGCGCACCTGGACGGCCTCCAGCTGTTCCAGCAGTCGCCGCAGCGCGGAGACGGCCCGCAGCCCGACCCGGGGGTCGCGGTCGCCCGCCCGCGCGGCGAGCTCGGTCGCATCGCTCATGGTGTCAACTTACGTTGACACCATCCCGGCGTCAACCACGGTTGACAGTGACCGTGACCCGCGCCCCCGGCGCCGCGTACACCGAGACCCGCTGCCCCTTCCGGACGACCGCCGCCGCTCCCGTCGCCGCGACCTTCCACTCACCCCCCGGAAGCGCCAGCTCGGTGACGCGGGAGCCCCGACGACCCGCGGCCTCGTACTCCAGGCGGTAGACGCCGGCCGCCGCGTCGTACGCGGTGGAGCGCACCCGGCCCGCGACGGCCTCCGCGTACGGCTCGGCGGTCAGCTCCTTGTTGGTACGGAAGGCTCCGGCGGCGTCCACGGCGCAGTAGCCGCCGCCGTAGCACCATTCCCAGCCGGTCCAGCCGGAGCCGTAGCGGCCGAGCGAGGCCATGGCCTCGCGGTAGAAGCGGTTCATGTTCGGCAGGGAGTTGTTGAGCGGCCCCCACTCCCCCACGATCACGGGCACCTTGTACTCCTTGGGGTACACGGTGACCGCGGCCTCGTAGTTCTCGATCCAGCGGGCCGACGGGTCGTAGTCGCCGCCCGCCTCCATCGCGCCGTTGTAGAAGTGCGGGGCGTAGACCACCTTCGGGTCGTCGATCCTCCCCAGTCCCGTCGGCACTCCCTCGCCGACGATCGGGGTCGGCTCGACGAAGATCCAGGAGTCCCGGTCGACCTGGCGGATCGCGTCCGCGATCCGGTTGTACATCGGGGTGATCTGCTCCCGCTCGATGCGCCGCGCGGCCGTCGCCAGGTCCTCGCCCTCGCGCAGCTCGCCCATCGGCTCGTTGATCAGGTCGTAGCCGAGCACGGCCGGGTGGTCCTCGAAGCGGTCGGCGAGCACCCGCCACATGCGGGCCTGGGCGCGCCGCAGGTCCTCGTCCTCGTAAAGGTGGGTGAAGGCCCGCTGGACGGCGGGCTCGAAGTACTCGGAGAACCAGTCGTCGGGGTGCGGGGTGAAGGGCAGTCCGTCGGTCCTGGTGGCCCAGGCGGGGATGCCGCGGTGGTCGAAGGCGGGGCCGAAGACGTCCTGGTGGGCGTCGAGGACGACCTGGACATCATGCTTCGCGGCCCAGTCCAGGACGCGTTCGACCTTGCGGAGGTACGTCTGGCTGTACCTGCCGGGACGCGGCTCCAGGTCGTCCCAGAAGACCAGCACCCGGGCCGTGTTGTAGCCCTTGGCCCGCATGTCGCGGAAATGCTTCTCGGTGATCGAGGACAGGGCGGCGTCGCCGCTGTGCGCCTTGTCCCCGACGTTCCAGCCGCGCAGGGTGAGGACCCGGCCGCGATCGTCGGTGAGGGCGGGTATCGCGTCGCCGCCCGCCTCGGCCCCGGCGGCGGTCGGGGCGAGCAGCGAGGCGACGACGAGGGTCGCCGCGAGGGTGGTTCGCAACAAGGAGGACCTCCGGCACGACAAAGTGAGTGATGTTCACGTTCGCGTGCCGGAGATCCCATCAGGTCAACTGACCGGTATCAAGAGGTCGTTCACGAGGTCTTGAGGACGATCTTCCCGAAGAGCTCGCCGGAGGCCATCTTCTCGAAGCCCTCGCGTGCCCGGTCCAGCGGCAGCACCTCGTCGATCACCGGCCGCAGCCCGGTCTCCGCGCAGAACGACAGCAGGTCCTCCAGCTCGTCCTTGGAGCCCATCGTCGAACCCACGACCTTCAGCTCCAGGAAGAAGATCCGGGTCAGCTCCGCGTGCGAGGGCCGGTCGCCGCTGGTCGCGCCGGAGATCACCACCGTGCCGCCGGGCCGCAGCGACTTGACCGAGTGCGACCACGTGGCGGCGCCGACCGTCTCGATGACCGCGTCCACCCGCTTCGGCAGCCGCGCGCCCGGCTCGAACACCTCGGCCGCGCCCAGCTCCAGCGCCCGCTTGCGCTTCGCCTCGTCGCGGCTGGTGGCGTACACCCGCAGGCCGGCGGCCTTGCCGAGGGCGATCGCCGCGGTGGCGACGCCGCCGCCCGCGCCCTGGACCAGGATCGAATCGCCGGGCCGCACGCCCGCGTTGGTGAAGATCATCCGGTACGCGGTGAGCCACGCCGTCGGCAGACAGGCGGCCTCCTCGAAGGAGAGCTCCTTCGGCTTGGGCAGCACGTTCCAGCGCGGCACGGTCACCCGCTCGGCGAAGGTGCCCTGGTAATGCTCGGTGAGGATGGAGCGCGGCTCGTCCGGCCCGACGCCGTGGCCGGACTGGCCGATGACGGAGTGCAGGACGACCTCGTTGCCGTCCTCGTCGATGCCCGCGGCGTCGCAGCCGAGGATCATCGGAAGCTTCTCCTCCGGCAGGCCCACGCCGCGCAGCGACCACAGGTCGTGGTGGTTGAGCGAGGCGGCCTTGACGGTGACGGTGGTCCAGCCGGGACGCGCCTCGGGTTCCGGGCGTTCGCCCAGCTCAAGGCCGTTCAACGGCTGGTCGCGGTCGATTCGGGCGGCGTAGGCAGCGAACATGGCCCGAGCCTAGGGCGGCACGCGTACGGGACGGAACCGCGCACCGGTGTGACTCAGGCCCTATGGCGCCCTCGGGCACCCCAGGGCAGCCCGTACGCGCGAGGGGCCCCGACCTGGTGCAGGTCGGGGCCCCTCGCGCGTACTCGGCCGGGTCAGCGGCGGGCGACGCCCTCCGCGCGCGCGGCGGCCGCGACCGCGGCGGCGACGGCCGGGGCGACCCGCTCGTCGAACGGCGACGGGATCACGCAGTCGGCGGACAGCTCGTCGCCGACCACGTCCGCGATCGCGTTCGCCGCGGCGATCTTCATGCCCTCGGTGATCCGGGAGGCCCGGACCTGGAGGGCGCCCGCGAAGATGCCGGGGAAGGCGAGCACGTTGTTGATCTGGTTCGGGTAGTCCGAACGGCCGGTCGCGACGACCGCGGCGTACTTGTGCGCCACGTCCGGGTGGACCTCGGGGTTCGGGTTGGCCATGGCGAAGACGAAGGACTTCGGCGCCATGGACGCGACCGCGGCCTCGGGGACCGTACCGCCGGAGACGCCGATGAAGACGTCGGCGCCGGCCAGGGCGGTCTCCAGGGAGCCGGAGAGGCCCGCCTTGTTGGTGAGCCCGGCGATCTCGCGCTTGACGTCGGTGAGGTCCTCGCGGTCCGAGCTGACGACGCCCTTGCGGTCCGCGACGGCGACGTCGCCGATGCCGGCCTCGAGCAGGAACTTGGCGATGGCCACACCGGCCGCGCCGGCGCCGGAGATGACCGCGCGCAGATCGCCCAGGGTCCGGCCGGTCAGCTTCGCGGCGTTGCGGAGCGCGGCGAGGGTGACGATGGCGGTGCCGTGCTGGTCGTCGTGGAAGACGGGGATGTCGAGGCGCTCCTGGAGCTTGCGCTCGATCTCGAAGCACCGCGGCGCCGAGATGTCCTCCAGGTTCACCCCACCGAAGGACGGGGCGAGCCGGACGACGGTCTCCACGATCTCGTCGGTGTCGGTTGTCGCGAGCGCGATCGGCACGGCGTCGACGCCGCCGAACTGCTTGAACAGGATCGCCTTGCCCTCCATGACGGGGAGCGAGGCCTCCGGGCCGATGTCACCGAGTCCGAGGACCGCCGTGCCGTCCGTCACGACCGCCACGACCTGGGACTTCCAGGTGTAGTCGTTGACGAGCTCGGGCTGCTCGGCGATGGCGCTGCACACCTTGGCGACACCGGGTGTGTACGCGAGGGACAGGTCGTCCTTGTCGCGCAGGGGCACGGTGGCCTGGATGGCCATCTTGCCGCCGCGGTGCAGGGCGAAGGCCGGATCGAAGGGCTCCTCCTGAGTCCCTTCCGTGTCCGTGCCGCTCGCGCTGAGAGGGTTGACGATCTCCGCTGCCATTTGGGTTGACCCCTTAAGTCTTCTTCATTTGAGGGTGGCCACTCCCGGTTGAGGAGGGGTGGGCGGGTCCCGCGGCCGCCGTGTCTGGCAGCCGCGCGGGCGCGCCGCACAACGCGCCCTGAGCCCCGGATGAGGGGTGTAAGGATCCTTCTTACCGGACGAACAGCACCGCAGACGAGTCCATTCCGGCTCGGTGACGAGGCTCATAGACGCGCGACACGGTCACTCAGAGGGCCGACTGGTCACCGAATGTCCGGACAGATGCCTGAGCAAACCGAATTACGCACTTCGAGACGTCCGAATGACGAGATCAACCGGAGATTTTCCGGCCTGATGGAGCAATCCCCGCAGAAGGTTCGGCCTAGTCAGGTGGGGTGGGAGGGGTTCGGGGGTCACCCGTTATCCGATTTTGACATTTGTGCCCCCCTGAATCGGGCCGTCCGAATGGCAAGATGCGGTAATCACACGAGGTCGCGACACCCGAAGGTGCGTGCGCGGCCAAGGCAACTCCCGAAACGCCGGAGGAACCCGACCATGACCGCAAGCACCACGCGCAGCAGGACCGCCAAGACCCGCACCACCCGTCTTGCAGCGGTCGCCGCCGTCGCGGTCGCCGGCTCCATGCTGCTGACCGCCTGCGGCGACCAGACGGAGGGCGCGAACACGCCGGCGGAGGGCACGAAGTCTGCCGCGGGCTCCGCCGCCCCCCTGTTCTCCAAGCTGCCCGCCGACATCCAGAAGGCCGGCGTCATCAAGGTCGGCACGGACGCCACCTACGCCCCGATGGAGTTCAAGCAGGGCGAGAAGATCGTCGGCGTCGACCCGGACATCGCCGCGGCGCTCAGCAAGCAGCTCGGCGTGACGTTCCAGTTCGAGAGCGGAACGTTCAACACGCTCCTGACCTCGCTGCCGACCGGCCGTACCGACATCGTGATGTCCTCGATGACTGACACCAAGGCTCGCCAGGAAGGTCTGGACGAGAAGGGCCAGAAGACCGGCTCGGGTGTCGACTTCGTCGACTACTTCACCGCCTCCACCGGCATCCTGGTGAAGAAGGGCAACCCGGAGGGCATCAAGTCGCTCGACGACCTGTGCGGCAAGAAGCTGGCCGTCCAGCGCGGCACCACGTACGAGCAGGCCGCCAAGGACCAGGCCGAGAAGTGCAAGAAGGACGGCAAGCCCGCTCTCACCTTCGAGTCCTTCGACTCCGACGCGGAGGCGCAGACCCGCGTGAAGGCCGGCGGCGCCGTCGCCGACCTGAACGACTCCCCGGTCGCCGCGTACATCGCGCAGACGGCGGGCGGTGGCAACGACTTCGAGGCCATCGCCAACAAGTCGGACGCCGGCTTCTTCGGCATCGCGGTCGACAAGAAGAACACGCAGCTCCGCGACGCGCTGAAGGAAGCCCTGGACGCGATCATCAAGGACGGAACGTACAAGACTGCCCTGGACAAGTGGAACGCCGGTTCCGGCGCGATCCCCGCGGCCAAGATCAACGGCGGCTCCTGATCCCTCCCCGCGTCACTGAAGGGCAGTCGTTGTGACTGACAAGCTCGACAAAGTCCCCGGCGGGGCGTCGCCCGCGCCGTCGGGGCTCCCCCCGGAGGCCATCAAGGCCATTCCGGTCCGCCACTACGGTCGCTGGGTCGCCGGCGTCGTGGTGGTCGCCGTCCTCGGCCTGCTGGTGTACGCCTTCTCGCAGGGAAACGTCCGCTGGGCGACCGTTCCGGAGAAGCTGTTCGACCCCAGCATCCTGACGGGTCTGTGGCACACCATCCTGATCAGCGTCCTGTCGATGGCGCTCGGCCTGGTGCTCGGCGTGCTGTTCGCCGTCATGCGCCTGTCGAAGAACCCCGTGACCAGCACGGTCGCCTGGCTGTACATCTGGATCTTCCGCGGCACACCGGTCTACGTGCAGCTGCTGATCTGGTTCAACCTCGCCCTGATCTTCCCGATCTTCAACATCGGGTTCTACAAGGACGAGATGACGGACGTCATGACCCCGTTCCTGGCCGCCCTGCTGGGCCTCGGCCTGAACGAGGGCGCGTACATGGCGGAGATCGTCCGCGCCGGCATCCAGTCGGTCGACGAGGGCCAGACCGAGGCGTCGCACGCGCTCGGCATGACCCAGAGCCAGACCATGCGCCGGGTCGTGCTCCCCCAGTCGATGCGGGTGATCATCCCGCCGACGGGGAACGAGTTCATCAACATGCTGAAGACGTCGTCGCTGGTCGTCGCCGTCCAGTACCAGGATCTGCTCCGCAGCGCCCAGGACATCGCCTCGACCTCGTTCGCGGTGATGGAGATGTTCTTCGTCGCCTCGATCTGGTACCTGGCGCTCACCTCGGTGTTCAGCGTCGGCCAGTACTACCTGGAGCGGCGTTACGCGCGCGGCTCGCTGCGCTCCCTGCCGCCCACGCCGTGGCAGAAGGTGAAGGCGAACCTGCTGTCTCTGAGGTCCGAATCGCGCGGAGGTGCGGCATGACCCCCATGGTGAAGGCCGAGGGCGTCCACAAGTCCTACGGCCCCGCGCACATCCTCAAGGGCATCGACCTCGAGGTGAACAACGGCGAGGTGTTCTGCCTGATCGGCCCGTCCGGTTCCGGCAAGTCCACCTTCCTCCGGTGCATCAACCACCTGGAGAAGATCAACGCCGGCCGGCTCTACGTCGACGGCGAGCTGGTGGGCTACCGCCAGAAGGGCGACAAGCTCTACGAGCTGAAGGACAGCGAGGTCGCGGCGCAGCGCCGGGACATCGGCATGGTCTTCCAGCGCTTCAACCTGTTCCCGCACATGACGGCGCTCGAGAACGTCATGGAGGCGCCGGTCCAGGTCAAGGGCGAGTCGAAGTCCGTGGCCCGGGAGCGGGCCGCGGCGCTGCTCGACCGGGTGGGCCTGGGCGACAAGGCCGGGAACTACCCCACGCAGCTCTCCGGCGGCCAGCAGCAGCGTGTCGCCATCGCCCGCGCGCTGGCGATGGAGCCGAAGCTGATGCTGTTCGACGAGCCGACCTCGGCTCTCGACCCGGAGCTGGTCGGCGACGTCCTGGACGTCATGCGGGACCTGGCCGAGTCGGGCATGACGATGGTCGTCGTCACCCACGAGATGGGCTTCGCCCGCGAGGTCGGCGACTCGCTGGTCTTCATGGACGGCGGCGTGGTGGTCGAGTCCGGCCACCCGCGCGAGGTCCTGACGAACCCGCAGCACGACCGCACGAAGGCGTTCCTGTCGAAGGTGCTGTAGTCCTGTGAAACGGGGGTGCCCCCGAGCCAAACGGCTCGGGGGCACCCCCGTTTCCGGTTACCAGCCCCAGCGGGCCTTCCACTGCCCGTTTTCGTAGACGTCCCAGCCTCGATCGGTGGGCATCGTGTTGCGCGAGCAGAGCGTCTTACTGACTCCGCTCGTGACCACGGGGCCACGCGAGATCCCGCCGACACCGAACGCGGCCCGACAGTCCATGATCGCGCGCACCGGGCGGTTGCACCGATTGCGTGCAACCGTGACCTGGAACTCCCGCTCACCGATACGCTTGGCGTAGACGTCCATGGCACACGGCGGGTCCGCTGCGGCTGGGGCCGCCGACAAGGGCACGATGGAGGCGGCGGCCAGCACGGCAGGTGCAAGGACTCCGAACAGCTTCTTACGCAATGCGATTCCCCTCTTGAACATGGCGGCGTGCCGGACTGGTCAGGTGCGGCGCTGCAATCCGCCAAGAAAGCGAACGCATGTTTCGTTCGCCACTCGGAGGTTACGAGTGGCCGCGTGGGCGATCAAGAGGCCTGTGGCGACCACCACTTGAGGCGGAATCCACTCAACTCGCCGTACCTGAGCTGATACAGGGGAGAGACGAGCGGCGGGTGAAGAACACCAGGCCATCACCACCCTCGCCGGCAAGACCCGCTTGCGCGGTTGCCCCTACCTCACCGCAAGCACGAGCGTGTCCGAGGGCGAGCACCACACCGGGCGGGCCTCGGCGAAGCCGGCGGTGCGCAGGGTGTCGGCGTGCCAGCGGGCGGAGGGCATGTCGCCGTCGGCGTGCTCGCCGTAGATCTCGAAGCGGCGGGCGGTGGGCTCGGCGAGGACCGGGTCCTTCGCGGCGAGGGCCCACCAGTCGGCCCAGTCGAGGACCCCGGCGGCCTTCTCCTCGTCCATGCGGGCGTGCCGCTGCGCGCGCTCGGCGGCGTTGATGCGCGGGGTGGCCTCATCGATCATGTGGTCGGCGTTCATGAAGACGCCGCCTTCGCGGACGAGTCCGGCGAGCTGTCCGTACAGCGCGGTGAGGGGCTCCTCGTGGAGCCAGTGGAGGGCCGTGGCGGTGAGCACGGCGTCGTACGGGCCGGGCGGCAGGGCCGCGGTCCACTCCGGGTCCTTGAGGTCGGCGGTCACGAAGGTGACTCTCCTGTCCCCCGCGAAGGAGCCGCGGGCGATGGCGAGGAGCGCGGGGTCGAGGTCCACGCCGACGCTGGTCGCCCCCGGGAACCTCTTCAGGAGCCGGTTCGTGATACTTCCCGTACCGCACGCGAGGTCGAGGACCCGGGGCTCCGGCCCCACCACGGCCTCGACCATGTCCAGCATCACGCGGAACCGCTCCTCGCGGTCCGGCATGTACCACTCCTGCTGGCGGTCCCAGCTGTCCTGCCAGGCCTGCCAGTCGGTTCCGGTCACGGCTGCGTCGGTCATGACTTCTGCTCCCTAGAACCCGACGATACGACGATTTCGTAATACCCTCGAAGGGCAAGCGTCTCTTACCCCTCGCGTCACCGACCCTAGACCGTCGCAGTAAGGACTACAAGTGGAACTGGCCTATTACTCGGATTACGCCGTGCGTCTGGTCAACACCGAGGAGCCGGCCCGCAACAAGGACTCCCTGACCACGGTGGAAGCGGTCCGCGAACTCTTCGGCCCGGCCACGCAGATGGCCCGCCGGGCGACCGACGCGGACGTCACGCGCTTCCGCTCGATCCGCTCCCGGCTGCGCGCGGTGTTCGCGGCCGCGGACGAGGGCGACCAGACGACGGCGGTGGACCTGCTGAACTCACTGCTCCTGGAGTTCCCGGTCAGCCCGCAGATCTCCGGGCACGACCACCTCGACGAGGAGGGCCGGCCGCGGTGGCACATGCACCTTGCGGACCACCCTTCGAACGCGACTGCGGGCTACGCGGCCATCGCGGCGATGGGACTCGCCTTCCACCTGACGGAGTTCGGCGCGGACCGCCTGGGCCTGTGCCAGGCCCCGCCGTGCCGCAACGCGTACCTCGACACGTCCACCAACCGCTCCCGCCGCTACTGCTCCGACCGCTGCGCGACGCGCGCCAACGTGGCCGCGTACCGCGCACGGAAGCGCCAGGAGGCGCAGGAGGCGACACAGGGCGCACAGAAGGCGTAGGGAGCCCTCTGGGGCCTCTGGGCTCCCACGAGCCGCCCGAGAAGCCCGTCAGGCGGGCGAGCGGCGCGAGAGCACGGGCCTTACGGCCGAGAAGAGCCACGCCAGCAGCACCCCGGCCGACCGCCGGCGCCCGGGCGTGACGGGCCGGTACCGGAGCCGTACGCGCCCGAGCACCAGCTCCGCCGGCACGACGCCGAACACCCGGCTGTCCCCCTCGGCGCCGGGGTTGTCGCCGAGCACCCACCAGCCGCCGCCGCGTCGCTCGACCAGCCGCTTGACGATGAGCAGATCCTGCCGCAGCGGATGCCGCATCACGGCCACGTCACCGGCCTTCAACCGACCCGCGTAATGGACCAGCAGCTGGTCCCCGTGCAGCAGCGTGGGCACCATCGAAGGCCCCGTCACCTCGGCGAACCCGAACGGCTGCGACGCTTCCCGCCCCGGACCCGTCATCCGGCACCTCCCTGGTCCGATCGTCCGCGAGTCCCATCCTGACCCTGGACTTTTGTCCTAAGCACCCGGGCCCCCTCGCGAAAAGAACCTTCTCACCGAGTAATCTCCCACTTGAGAAGACGATCACGAGGAAGGACAGCTGCATGCTTTCCCGCCTGTTCGCCCCCAAGGTGAAGGTCAGCGCCCACTGCGACCTGCCCTGCGGCGTGTACGACCCGGCCCAGGCCCGCATCGAGGCGGAGTCGGTCAAGGCCGTGCAGGAGAAGTACCAGGCCAACGAGGACGCGGACTTCCGCACCCGCGCCCTGATCATCAAGGAGCAGCGCGCGGAGCTCGCCAAGCACCACGTGTCGGTGCTCTGGAGCGACTACTTCAAGCCCCCGCACTTCGAGAAGTACCCCCAGCTCCACCAGCTGGTCAACGACACCCTGAAGGCCCTCTCGGCCGCCAAGGCGTCCAACGACCCGAAGACCGGCGAGAAGGCCCTCGAGCTCATCGCCGAGATCGACCGCATCTTCTGGGAGACGAAGAAGGCCTGACCTTCCTCACCACCCGACGAACGGCCCGCCCGGATGCCCCCGGACGGGCCGTTTCGTTCTGCTTACGCGGAGACCGTCGCCCTGCCCGCGAATTCCGTGCCGGGCGGGAGTTGGGCGTGGACGCGGTTCAGGGCTTCGGTGAAGTCGGGGCCGGCCAGGCCGGATTCGAAGGCGGCGCCGGCGTAGTGGAGGGTGAGGTTGAGGTCGGTTCGCTCACCCAGGGTCAGGAGGCAGCTCAGGGTGGCCTGTTTGGTGGCGCCCTCGCTGACCACCGGGAGCGGCAGGTCCCACTCCAGTACGCAGCCGGTCAGCGTCTCCCCGGCGCCGTCGTCCGCGCGCAGCGAGTCGAAGCTCGCGCCCGTGTACTCGATTCCCCTGATACGGGTGGCCAGTTGGCCCCCGCCGGCCGTGATGACGATCGCTTCCGCTCCGCCGCGGTCCCGGTACCAGCCGGTCCATACTTCCGTCGACTCCGATGACATGCGCGGACTGTAGCGGGATCTTGGGTTCCGCGGTGCGGCCGGTCACCCCGCGGCCGGACTTCTCCCGGTCTCGTCCGTTGTGCCTGGTGAGGAGTCCTGCTCCGCGGCGGGCGCCGCCTCGCCCAGATGGCCCTCCTGGCGCCGGCCGAAGAGTTCGCACTCCGGGTTGTGGCACGGCAGCGCCACCCAGACCGGGACCCAGGCACCCATGATCTTGTGCCGCTCCACGCCGGTCCCGACGGCCTTGCCGCAGGCGGGGCAGACCGTCTCGGACTCGGGGCCGGGGAGCGTACGACGTCCTTCGCTGGCCATACCTCAAGGGTAGGCGGGGGCCGGGGTCACCGCTTCCTGGTGTACGTGCGGACGACCACGCCGTTCCCGAAGGTGCGGACGTCGTCCAGGACGAAGTCGCGCGGCTCGAAGGCGGCGTCGCCGAACATCGGCATGCCCGAGCCGTAGATCTGCGGGTACGACTTGATCACCAGCTCGTCGACCTCCTCGATCAGGGCGCCGGCCACCGTGGCACCGCCGCAGAGCCAGATGTCCTTGTCGCCGTCCTCGGCCTTCAGGGCGCGGACGCGGCCGACCAGGTCCTCCGCGATCAGTTCCACGTCCGGGCTCGGCGACTCCCTCAGCGAGCGGGTCGCCACGTACTGGCGCAGGTGCGCGTACGGGCTGGTGTTGCCCTCGTCGAGGGCGAGCCGGTACGAGGCCAGGCCCTGGATCACCGTGTCGAAGCGCTTGTTGGGCGCGTCGATGCCGAGGTGGTTCCGTGCCAGGGTCGGCACCGTCTCCGGGTATTCGGCGTTCATGAACGCCAGGTACTCCTCGTCGATGAACGCCATCATCGACGTGGCGTCGCCCTTCGGGTCGCCGATGAAGCCGTCGAGCGAGCAGGCGACGTAGTAGGTGAGCTTGCGCAAACCGGGTCCTCTTTCGGTTCGGGATTCTTTCCGGGAGCGGCCGCTTCCCCGCGACCACGACGGCTATAGTGCTTCATGTGTAGTGGTTGCGCAAGGGATATTGTCCGAGAAGAAGTGGAACCAGGAGGTCCGGGTGGCTAGGAATCCCGCACGTCGAGCCGCACTGCTGGACGCGGCGATCGAGGTACTGGCGGACGAAGGGGCCCGCGGGCTGACCTTCCGGGCGGTCGACGCCCGGGCGGCCGTGCCCACGGGCACGGCGTCCAACTACTTCACCGACCGCGACCAGTTGCTCTCCCAGGTCGCGGAGCGCATCTTCGTGCGGCTCACCCCGGAGGCGGGCTCGGTCGACACCGCGATGGCACCCGAGCCCTCACGCGAACTGGTCGTCGAGCTGATGCAGTGGATGGCCCGGCGGCTGACGGCTCAGCGCTCCTGCTACCTCGGGCTGTTCGAGCTGCGCCTGGAGGCCACCCGGCGTCCCGATCTGCGCGCGCGGCTCACCGAGGTACTGAAGTCCGACCTCGATGCCAACATCCGGCTGCACCTCACCGCGCACATGCCCGGCGACGCCGACACGGTCCGGCTGCTCTACTTCGCCCTCACCGGTCTGCTCATGGACCATCTCACCGTGCCGGGGATGCACGACGAGCGGGCGCTGGACTCGATCATCGAGATGGTCGTCCGGCGCGTCGTGCCCGAGCGGTAAGCGCCAGTCGTGCCCGAGCGGTAGCCGTACCCCAGCGCCTGCGGCTCAGCGGCTTCTTCTCGTCACGAACTCCGCCAGCGCCAGCAGGTCCCCCGCCGCCTCCAGGTCCGGCACCGCCAGGGACAGCTCATGCACCGCGCGGGCCATCCGGTCGGCCGCCTCGGTCTGCGCCCAGTCGCGGGCGCCGGCCCGCTCCACCGCGTCCGCCGCCGCCCGCACGCCGGCCTCGTCCAGGGCCGGCTCCGCGTACAGGCCGGCCAGCTCCGCCCCGGCGACCGTGCCCGAGGTGAGCGCGGCGACCACCGGCAGCGACTTCTTGTGGGCGACCAGATCCGCGCCGGCGGGCTTGCCAGTGCGGTCGGGGTCGCCCCAGATGCCGATCAGGTCGTCGATCAACTGAAAGGCGAGCCCGGCCTCCCGCCCGAACGCGTCCAGCGCCGCGACCTCGCGCTCCCCCGCCCCCGCGTACAGCGCCCCGAGCGCGCAGGAACAGCCGAGCAGCGCGCCGGTCTTGGCCGTGGCCATCGCCAGGCACTCGTCGAGGGTCACCTCCTGCGGCGGGCGCTGCTCGAAGGCGCAGTCCGCCTGCTGCCCGGCGCACAGTTCGATGACGCATGCGGCGAGCCGGGCCGAGGCCGCGGCGGAGGCCGGATGGCCGTCCTCGGCGAGCAGCCGCAGCGCGAGCGCGAGCATGGCGTCGCCGGTCATCAGCGCGTCGGGAACGCCGAACACGTTCCAGGCGGTGGGTCGGTGACGGCGCGTCGGGTCCTCGTCGACGATGTCGTCGTGGAGCAGCGTGAAGTTGTGCGCCAGCTCGACGGCGGTCGCCGCGCGCACCGCCGGGGCCGGGTCGCCGCCGAGGGCCCGCGCCGCGGCCAGCACCAGGGCGGGGCGGATGGCCTTGCCGGCCTGCCCGGTGGCGGGCGTGCCGTCGGCCTCCTCCCAGCCGAAGTGGTACATCGCGACCCTCCGTATGGAGCCGGGCAGGGTCTCGACGGTGGAGCGGAGCCGCGGGTCGACGACGGCCCGCGTCCGGTCCAGCAGCGCCACGGCCCCCTGACCGCCGGTCGTGGCACCGGCACGAGCATGGGCATGGGTCATGGTCACGGTCACTCCTCTGCGACGGTCCGTACGGGGCGGCGGTACGGGGGTAGGGCGGTACGGGGCGGTGCGGCCGGCGGGGGCCCCGGAACCCCCGCCGCCCGTCACGGCCTCAGCGCCAGCGGCTGACCTCGACGTTCTCGAGCACGCCGAGCGCGTCCGGGACGAGGACGGCGGCCGAGTAGTAGGCCGTGACCAGGTACGAGATGATCGCCTGCTCGTCGATGCCCATGAAGCGGACCGAGAGGCTCGGCTCGATCTCGTCCGGCAGGCCGGTCTGGTGCAGGCCGATGACGCCCTGGTCCGCCTCGCCGGTACGCATGCAGATGATCGACGTCGTACGGGCGTCGGAGACCGGGATCTTGTTGCACGGGAAGATCGGCACCCCGCGCCAGGTCGTGATCCGGTCACCGTCGACCTCGACGGACTCGAGCGCCAGGCCGCGCCGGCTGCACTCGCGGCCGAAGGCGGCGATGGCACGCGGGTGGGCCAGGAACAGCTTGGAGCCGCGGCGGCGGGACAGCAGCTCGTCCATGTCGTCGGGGCTGGGGACGCCGTCGTGCGGCTGGAGCCGCTGCCCGTAGTCGCAGTTGGCGAGGAGGCCGAACTCCCGGTTGTTGACGAGCTCGTGCTCCTGGCGCTCGCGCAGCGCCTCGACCGTGAGCCGCAACTGCTGCTCGGTCTGGTTCATCGGCTGGTTGTAGAGGTCGGCGACCCGGGAGTGCACCTTGAGGACGGTCTGGGCGACGCTCAGCTCGTACTGGCGGGGCGAGGCGTCGTAGTCGACGTACGTGTGCGGGACGACGGCCTCGCCGACGTGGCCGGCGGAGAGGTCGATGGCGGCCTCGCCGTACGTGTTGGTGCGCTGCTCCGGCAGGGCGGCGACGACGGCGAGGTGGGCGCGGAGCGAGACGGCCCGCTCCGCCAGGTTGCGCACGTCGTCGCGGGTGAGCTCCAGGACGGTGCAGGCGGTGGACGCGCGGGCGGTCCACTCCCAGATGGCGTCGGGGTCGGTGAGCGAGGCGTCGCCGAAGTACGCGCCGTCGGCGAGGACGCCGAGCACCGCCTCGTCGCCGTACGGGCCCTCGCCGACCTGCTCGACCTTGCCGTGCGCGAGCAGGAAGACCCGGTCTGTGGCCGCGCCGGAGACGGCGATGATCTCGCCGGCCGCGAACTCGCGCTGCCGGCAGCGGGCCGCCAGCTCCGTGAGTGCCTCCTCGTCCTCGTAGCCGCGCAGCGCGGGAAGCTCCCCGAGCTCGGCCGGGATGACCGCGACCCGCGCGCCGGTCTGGACGAAGGTGACCCGGCCGTCGCCGACGGAGTAGCTGAGCCTCCGGTTCACCCGGTAGGTGCCGCCCTGCACCTGCACCCAGGGCAGCTTCCGCAGCAGCCACCGGCTGGTGATCTCCTGCATCTGCGGGGCCGACTTGGTGGTGGTCGCCAGGTTCCGCGCGGCGGCGGTACCGAGACTCTGCTGCGGGGACGCCTGTTCCCCGCGGACCTCGTCGCCGACCGAACCAACCGAACCAACCGACATGGGACTTCCTCTCGATCACGTGGACCTGCGTGCGGAAGCCTTTCAGCACGCTGAGTGAGCGAGCCATTACACGAATGAGTGGGCATGATCCCCGCGCCACGGGGGCATGCCATCAGGTTTCCACCCGGC
Organism: Streptomyces solicamelliae; assembly: GCF_045348655.1. NCBI lineage: Bacteria > Bacillati > Actinomycetota > Actinomycetes > Kitasatosporales > Streptomycetaceae > Streptomyces > Streptomyces solicamelliae. The sequence goes on along the minus strand of NZ_CP160404.1, from coordinate 4,805,932 downwards.
CGGCCCAGCGAGCCGCCGCCGACCGGTCCCACGGGTGTCCGGATCGGCTCGCACACCGGCTCGCACACGGATCGAACGACTCAGGGCGCGGCGTCGTACTCCGATACATCCGGTAGGAGCACTTCCGGTATGACGAGACGAAGAGGAGGCGGTCATGGCGACACCCATGTCCGCGAGCAGGTTTCTCTCCGCGCTCCGCGCAGAGGGCCTGACGGTCGTCCAGGTCGGCGACTGGCGCACCCACAACCGCAACCACAAGGGCCCTTGGGGGCCGGTGCACGGCGTGATGATCCACCACACGGCCACCCGGGGCACCGCGGCCACCGTACGGCTCTGCCGCGACGGCCACAGCGCGCTGCCGGGACCGCTGTGCCATGGCGTGATCGCCAAGGACGGCAAGGTCCACCTCGTCGGCTACGGCCGCGCCAACCACGCGGGCGCCGGGGACGACGACGTGCTGCGAGCAGTGATCGCCGAGCAGCGGCTGCCGCCCGACAACGAGGCCACGACGGACGGCAACCGGCACTTCTACGGCTTCGAGTGCGAGAACCTCGGCGACGGCAAGGACCCGTGGCCCAAGGTCCAGCTGGAGGCCATCGAGAAGGCCGCCGCGGCCGTCTGCCGGGTCCACGGCTGGACCCACCGCTCGGTGATCGGCCACCTGGAGTGGCAGCCGGGCAAGGTGGACCCGCGCGGCTTCACCATGGCGTCGATGCGGTCGCGGATCGCGGACCGCCTGCGGTAGCCCGGCCCGCGCGGCGGGGCGGACGGCCGTCCCGCCACAATGAGCGGGTGACCGTCTCCCGCCTGCGACCCCGCCTCCCTTCCCCGCTGGAGGCGGTCGTGGACGAGCGCTTCGAGCGGCACGGCGTACGGCTGCTGCTGAAGCGGGACGACCTGATCCACCCGGACCTGCCGGGCAACAAGTGGCGCAAGCTGGCGCTCAACCTGGAGGCCGCCGCCGGGCGGCCGGTGCTCACGTTCGGCGGGGCGTACTCGAACCACCTGCGCGCGACCGCCGCCGCCGGCCGGCTGCTCGGCTTCGCCACGACCGGCGTGGTCCGCGGCGACGAACTGGCGGAACGGCCGCTCAACCCGTCGCTGGCCCGCTGCGCGGCCGACGGGATGCGGCTGGTGTTCGTGGCCCGGAGCACGTACCGCGCCAAGGACGACCCGGCGGTCCTGGCGGAGCTGCTGCGGGACGCGCCGCCGGGGACGTACGTGGTCCCCGAGGGCGGCAGCAACGCGCTCGCCGTACGGGGCTGCCTGGAGCTGGGCCGGGAGCTTGCCGAGGCGCCCGTCGACGTGGCCGCGGTGGCCTGCGGGACCGGTGGCACCCTGGCCGGCCTGGCGGCCGGGCTCGGCACGGAGCAGCGCGCGCTCGGCGTCCCCGTCCTCAGGGGCGGCTTCCTGGGTGCGGCGGTGGAGGAGCTGCAGGAGGCGGCCCTCGGCGGGCGCAGGGGCGCGTGGAGCCTGGACGAGCGGTTCCACTTCGGCGGCTACGCGCGGACGGACCCGGCGCTCGACGCGTTCGCACGGGACTTCGAAGCGCGGCACGGGCTCGTCGTCGAGCGTCTGTATGTCGCCAAAATGTTGTACGGCCTCCTGGCGCTCGCCGAGGAGGGCGCGTTCCCGTCCGGGACCCGGCTGGCCGCCGTGATCACCGGTTCGGGGGATGGCTCGAACGTCCGCGCACTCACCGGCGAGGGTGATCGTCGCGGCGAGTGACCGCCACCGAGGCTGCTCGCCGCCGGTCGATCAGTCCGCCGTCTCCTCCCGGTAGGCCGCCGCCTCCTCCAGGTCCAGCCGGCGCAGCAGCGTGCGCATCATCTCGTCGTCGATCCGGCGCGTGTCCCGCAGTTGCACGAAGACCTCCCGCTCGGCCTCGATGACCTCGCGGGACAGCCGCCGGTAGGTGTCGTCCACGGTCTCGCCGGTGACCGGGTTGGCCTGGCCGAGCCGCTCCCACACCGCGTTCCGGCGCCGCTCCACGACGGTCCTGAGCCGGTCGGCGAGCGGCTGCGGCAGCGCGTTGCGCTCGTCGGCGAGCAGCGCCTCCAGACGTTCCTCGGCGGCCCGGGACGCCTCGCTCTGCGCCTGCGCCTCGGCCAGCGTCTCCGCCCGCACGTCGCGGGCGGGCAGCTTCACGGCCCGGATCAGCGGCGGCAGCGTGAGCCCCTGCACCACGAGGGTGCCGATGACGGTGGTGAAGGTCAGGAAGAGGACGAGGTTGCGGGCCGGGAAGGGCTCGCCGTCGGTCATCACCGGGATGGAGAACGCGATCGCCAGCGAGACCACCCCGCGCATCCCGGCCCATCCGACGATCACCGGCGCGGTCCAGTTCACCCCGGGCTCCCGCTCCCGGATCCGCGGCGAGATCCAGCGCGGCAGATAGGTCGCCGGGAAGACCCAGACGAACCGCACCGCCACGACGGCGAGGAAGACCCCGAGCGCGTACCAGGCGGCCTCGCCGATCCCGTACGGGCCGAGCTCCTGGACGACGTACGGCAGCTGGAGGCCGATCAGCGCGAAGACGGTGGACTCCAGGATGAACGCGACCATCTTCCACACCGCCTCCTCCTGGAGCCGGGTCGCGAAGTCCACCTGCCAGGCCCGGTGCCCGAGGTACAGGGCGACCACGACGACGGCGAGGACGCCGGAGGCGTGGACCTCCTCGGCGGCCGCGTAGGCGACGAAGGGGATCAGCAGGGACATGGTGTTCTGCAGCAGTGGGTCGTTCAGCTTGCAGCGCAGCCAGTGGATCGGCGCCATCAGGACCAGTCCGACGCCCACGCCGCCGACGGCGGCCAGCGCGAACTCGCCGAGCCCGCCGGCCCAGCTCACGCCCTCGCCGACGGCGGCCGCCAGGGCGACCTTGTAGGCGGTGATCGCGGTGGCGTCGTTCACCAGGGACTCGCCCTGCAGGATCGTGGTGATCCGGTTGGGCAGCCCGAGCCGGCGGGCGATCGCGGTGGCGGCCACCGCGTCCGGCGGGGCGACGACCGCGCCGAGGACCAGCGCCGCGGTCAGCGGCAGCTCGGGGATCAGGACGTAGGCGAGCCAGCCGACGGCGAAGGTCGCGAAGAGCACGTAGCCGACCGACAGCAGCGCGATGGGCCGGATGTTCGCCCGCAGGTCGAGGTACGAGGAGTCCACCGCGGCGGTGTAGAGAAGCGGCGGCAGGATCAGCGGCAGCACGATGTGCGGGTCCAGGGCGTACTCCGGCACCCCGGGGATGTACGAGGCGACCAGCCCCGCCGCCACCAGGAGCAGCGGTGCGGCCACCGGCGTCCTGCGCGCCGCCCCCGCCACCACGGCGCTGACCGCCACCAGTCCCACCAGCTCCAGTGCGTCCATCTCTCCCGTCCCCGCAGTCCCACGTGCCACGTAACCTGGCCATCATGAGCGAGTGTCCGCACGTTGCCGAACTGCCGCGCCCCGAGCCGCCGCCCCTGAGCCCGACCTGTCCGGAGTGCCTGGCCACCGGGGCGCACCCGGTGCAGCTGCGGCTCTGCCTGCACTGCGGGCACGTGGGCTGCTGCGACTCGTCGGCGGGGCGGCACGCGACCGCGCACTTCACCGTCAGCGGGCACGCGGTGATGCGCACCTTCGAACCCGAGGAGAGCTGGCGGTGGTGCTTCGTGGACGGTTCGATCGTCTGAGGCCTGGGTACGTCACCCCGGTCAAAGGACTGCCGGTTCCTCGCAATTGGGCGCCGCCGACCTCTAGCCACTTTCCGTACTCGTGGACTTACCATGAGTGACACTCGGTGGGGAACGGCCGGACGGGGACCCACGGCGACACGGGACCACGGATCGCGATAGTTTCACGGCGGACCAGTGACCGACTGCGTACCGCCCGGTCCGGAGGAGCCCCGCTCCCCCGGGCCCCGAATGAGCTTGTGCCACCTTGGAGGTGAGGGTGTCCCAGATCGCAGGCGAGCCCGGGACCCAGGACTTCGTGGAAGTCCGGCTGCCCGCTGCGGGCGCCTATCTGTCCGTGCTGCGTACGGCCACGGCGGGTCTGGCCGCACGCTTGGACTTCACCCTCGACGAGATCGAGGACTTGCGCATCGCGGTCGACGAGGCCTGCGCGATCCTGCTCCAGCAGGCCGTGCCCGGCTCCGTCCTCAGCTGCGTGTTCCGTCTCGTCGACGACTCGCTCGACGTGACGGTCTCGGCCCCGACGACCGACGGCCGCGCCCCGGAGCGGGACACCTTCGCCTGGACGGTGCTCTCCGCGCTGGCCGGCAAGGTCGAGTCCTCCGTCGCGGAGGACCGTACGGTCTCCATCAGCCTGTACAAACAGCGCGGCGCCGGACCAGGCCCGGCGTGAGCGACGAGCGCGCCACGGCGGGCATCCCTGGACAGCAAGCTACCGAGCAGGCGCAGGTTGGGGGTACCTCCCAGGCGGAGCCCTGGGGGAGGGCGGTCCATATGAGCGAGCACGAGCAGCAGGAACAGAAAGAACAGCAGGACCGGAACGAGGGCCCCGATCCGCAGGAGGCCCCCTCGACGGGGCAGGACCGGAGCGGCGCCCGGGCGATGTTCGTGGAGCTGCGCGGCCTGCCGGAGGGATCGGCGGAGAAGGCGGAGCTGCGCAACCAGCTGGTGCGGATGCACCTGCCGCTGGTGGAGCATCTGGCCCGCCGGTTCCGCAACCGCGGCGAGCCGCTCGACGACCTGACGCAGGTCGCCACGATCGGCCTGATCAAGTCGGTGGACCGGTTCGACCCGGACCGCGGTGTCGAGTTCTCGACGTACGCGACGCCCACGGTCGTCGGCGAGATCAAGCGGCACTTCCGCGACAAGGGCTGGGCGGTGCGGGTGCCGCGTCGGCTCCAGGAGCTGCGGCTCGCGCTGACCACCGCGACGGCGGAGCTGTCCCAGCGGCACGGCCGTTCCCCCACGGTGCACGAGCTGGCCGAGAAGCTGGGGATCTCGGAGGAGGAGGTCCTGGAGGGCCTGGAGTCCGCGAACGCGTACTCGACGCTCTCGCTGGACGTCCCGGACACCGACGACGAGTCGCCGGCGGTGGCGGACACGCTGGGCGCGGAGGACGAGGCGCTGGAGGGCGTCGAGTACCGCGAGTCCCTGAAGCCGCTGCTCGAGGACCTTCCGCCGCGTGAGAAGCGGATCCTGCTGCTGCGCTTCTTCGGGAACATGACCCAGTCGCAGATCGCGCAGGAGGTCGGCATCTCGCAGATGCACGTCTCCCGGCTGCTCGCCCGCACGCTGGCGCAGCTGCGGGAGAAGCTGCTCGTCGAGGAGTGACGCGGCCCTGAGCGAAGCCCGCGTTACGAGGCGTCCTGGCCCGGGCGCCGGATCCCGAGCGCCTGGGTCGTCGCCGGGCTGATCAGCAGCGTCAGTCCGGTGACGGCCAGCACGGCGAGGGCGATGCCGCCCGGGATGAGCACGCTGTCCGCCTGGAGCAGCTGCCAGGCCACCGGGAGCGCCAGGATCTGGGTGATGATCGCCGGCCCCCGGCTCCAGGAGCGGAGCAGCCACAGGCCGCGGGCGGCGGCGAGCGGGATGAGACCGAGGGCGATCAGCGTCGCCCCGCCGGTGACGGCCTGGGTGAGGCCGTCGGGCTTTCCGGTCAGGGCGGTCACCAGGAGGTAGAGGCCGCCGACCACGAGGGCGAGGGCCTCGATGCCGGCCACCGCGGCGGCGGCGGCGATGCGCCCGGGACGGGTGGGGGTCTGCTCCGTACTGCTCATGCAGGCAGGGTAGCCGGGGCCCGGAGGGGCCCGGTCGGCAGCGTCCCGGCCCGCGGACCGGACTGGGACGAGTACCGAACGGTAGGTACCCTGGCCGCCATGCGCGCACTTCTCGTGGTCAATCCGGCAGCCACCACCACCAGTGCGCGGACCCGTGACGTGCTGATCCGTGCGCTGGCCAGCGAGATGAAGCTGGAGGCGGTGACCACCGAGTACCGGGGGCACGCCCGCGACCTGGCCCGGCGGGCCGCCGAGGGCGGGGAGACCGAGCTGGTGGTCGCGCTGGGCGGCGACGGGACGGTCAACGAGGTGGTGAACGGGCTGCTGCACGGCGGCCCGGATCCGGACCGGCTGCCCGGCCTGGCGGTGGTCCCGGGCGGGTCGACGAACGTGTTCGCCCGCGCGCTCGGACTGCCGAACGACGCGGTCGAGGCGACCGGCGCCCTGCTCGACGCGGTGCGTGAGGAGCGGACACGCACGGTGAGCCTCGGTCTGGCGTCGGGGACGCCGGGCACGGAGGACGAAGCGGTGCCGGCCCGCTGGTTCACCTTCTGCGCCGGGTACGGCTTCGACGCCGGCGTGATCGGCCGGGTCGAACAGCAGCGCGAACGGGGCAGGCGTTCGACGCACGCCCTCTATCTGCGCCAGGCGTTCCGCCAGTTCCTGGAGGAGCCGCATCGCCGGCAGGGGACGATCACCCTGGAGCGGCCGGGTCAGGACCCCGTCGAGGACCTGGTCCTGTCCATAATCTGCAACACGTCCCCCTGGACCTACCTGGGCAATCGTCCGGTGTACGCGTCTCCGGGGGCGTCCTTCGAGACGGCCCTCGACGTGCTCGGACTGAGCCGTCTGTCGGCCCCCGCGATGGCCCGGTACGCCACTCAGCTGCTCACTTCGTCGCCGGAGCGCGGCCCACACGGCAGGCATGCACGGTCCCTGCACGATCTGACGGACTTCACCTTGCATTCGAAGGTGCCGCTCCCCCTTCAGATGGACGGAGACCACCTCGGCCTGCGTACGAGCGTGACGTTCACAGGCGTACGCCGTGCACTGCGTGTGATTGTGTGACCAGAAGGACCGAAAGTCCTTCCAGTCGAACGTTTAGGCTGCCATCCACCCCCTAGAAGTACGGCTGTGACCTAGCCGACACCGAGGAATCAAAAAAAACTTTCCGGAAGGGGTTGTATCCGCAGCCGAGGTTTGCGAATCTCTACATGGCGATCGGGACGGCCCGCAACACCGGCCTCCACTGAGAGCCAGAACCCCTCCTCATTCCAAGGACCACACCAGTTCAACTGGCAGTCGGCCCTTCCCTTGCGGGGGGATTCGTGAAAGCGTTCACATTCACAAGCAACCTGCACGTAATACCAAGAGAGGTAGCAGCCATGGACTGGCGTCACAACGCCGTTTGCCGCGAGGAAGACCCCGAGCTGTTCTTCCCCATCGGCAACACCGGTCCTGCGCTGCTGCAGATCGAGGAAGCCAAGGCCGTCTGCCGTCGCTGCCCCGTGATGGAGCAGTGCCTGCAGTGGGCGCTCGAGTCCGGCCAGGACTCCGGCGTCTGGGGTGGCCTCAGCGAGGACGAGCGCCGCGCGATGAAGCGCCGCGCCGCTCGCAACCGGGCGCGCAACGCGAGCGCCTGACGCCACCTGTGACACGAGTCTGAGGCGAGCGGCGCGTACACCGAGTACGCAATCACCGCCCTCGAGCCGCAGCGCGCAGCAGTAACCCACAGCATTCGAGCCCCGGACCGATCGATTCGGTCCGGGGCTCGCGGCTGTTCAGAGGCGGTTTCGGCTACGAGCCGTCACATCTGCCGCTGTCCCTGCCGCGGCCGTGACTCCTGCGGGCTGTCACTTCTGCGGCTGGACCGGGACGTCGAGGACGACGCGGGTGCCGCGGCCGGTGGCCGGCTGCATGTCGAACGTGCCGCCCAACTCCCCCTCCACCAGCGTCCGTACGATCTGCAGGCCGAGGTTGCCGGCGCGCTTCGGGTCGAAGCCCTCGGGCAGTCCGCGGCCGTCGTCGGTGACGGTGATCAGCAGCCGGGCGTCGGCGCGGGGCTCGCCGCGGACGGCGGTGACGTCGACCGTGCCGGTCTCGCCGGGGGCGAACGCGTGCTCCAGGGCGTTCTGCAGGACCTCGGTGAGCACCATGGACAGCGGGGTGGCGACCTCGGCGTCGAGGATGCCGAAGCGGCCGTTGCGCCGACAGGTCACCTTGCCCGGGGAGATCTCCGCCACCATCGCGATGACCCGGTCGGCGATCTCGTCGAACTCCACCCGCTCGTCCAGGTTCTGGGAGAGCGTCTCGTGCACGATCGCGATGGAGCCCACGCGGCGGACGGCCTCGTTCAGCGCCTCGCGGCCGCTGACCGACTCCATCCGGCGGGCCTGCAGGCGCAACAGGGCCGCGACGGTCTGGAGGTTGTTCTTCACCCGGTGGTGGATCTCCCGGATCGTGGCGTCCTTGGTGATCAACTCCCGCTCGCGGCGGCGCAGTTCGGTGACGTCGCGGAGGAGTACCAGGGAGCCGATGCGGGTGCCCTTGGGCTTCAGCGGGATGGCGCGGAACTGGATCACGCCGCCGTTGCCCTCGACCTCGGCCTCGCGGGGCGCGTAGCCGGAGGCCAGCTTGACCAGGGCCTCGTCGACCGGGCCGCGGGAGGGGGCGAGTTCGGCGGTGATCTGGCCGAGGTGCTGGCCGACGAGGTCGGCGGCGAGGCCGAGCCGGTGGTACGCGGAGAGCGCGTTGGGCGAGGCGTACTGGACGATGCCCTCGGCGTCGAGGCGGATCAGGCCGTCGCCGGCACGCGGGGCGGAGTCCATGTCGACCTGCTCGCCGGGGAACGGGAAGGAGCCGGCTGCGATCATCTGGGCCAGGTCGGAGGCGGACTGGAGGTAGGTCAGCTCCAGGCGCGAAGGGGTCCGCACGGTGAGCAGGTTGGTGTTGCGGGCGATCACGCCGAGGACCCGGCCCTCGCGGCGCACGGGGATCGACTCGACCCGTACGGGGACCTCCTCGCGCCACTCCGGGTCGCCCTCGCGCACGATCCGGCCCTCGTCGAGGGCGGCGTCGAGCAGCGGGCGGCGGCCGCGCGGGACGAGGTGGCCGACCATGTCGTCCTGGTAGGAGGTGGGTCCGGTGTTCGGGCGCATCTGCGCGACGGAGACGTACCGGGTGCCGTCCAGGGTGGGCACCCACAGGACCAGGTCGGCGAAGGAGAGGTCGGAGAGCAGCTGCCACTCCGAGACCAGCAGGTGGAGCCACTCGAGGTCGGACTCGCTCAGAGCGGTGTGCTGGCGTACGAGGTCGTTCATGGAGGGCACGTGTGCGAGCGTACCCGTGGAATTCACGGCCGGTGAACCTGGATCTCAGGGGCGTGGTGTTGGAGGATGGACCGGGAACGGCCTGCTTCCGATGGATGGACACACAGATTGGTCTAGTCCACAATGGCAGGTGGATGACCTCCGCCCTCCCCGCACAGGAGGACGGACGAGGTACCCGGCGCTCTCTGCCCTGACTGCGCCGAGACCTCCCCCAACGGCCGCGGGGCCGCACACCCCCGGCCGGCGCAACTCCGGGCTGCGGTGCCGGACGGGCTGAGGGTCCCGTCGGGCGCCGCGGCCCGCGGGCGCCCCTCCCTTTTCGCCGCCCTCGCGGCGCTCGGCCCCAGAGGGCCTCACGAGCTTCGACCGGCCGGCCGCGCCCCGCGGATCTTCCGGGCCGCTTCCGCGCCGCGACTCCCCCCGCTCCCCCGCCCGCCCCGGGACCTCCCGGCCACCGGGCCGCCCGGTGGCCGGGGACGGGGTTCCGATCGACGATGAGAGGGGTTCCGCCCGCCCCCTGGAAGGGGCCTGAAACGACAGGGTCCGCTCTGCTAGATTGGGCTTCAATTGGTCTATACCACCAGTCCACACCAGCCCCTCGGCAGAACGGCAGGCACAGCGTGGAAGTCATCATCGTCCCGGACGCCCGGGCGGGCGGCGAACTCATCGCGGAGGGCATCGCGGACCTGCTGTGGCGCAAGCCCGACGCGCTGCTCGGCGTGGCCACCGGTTCGACTCCGCTGCCCATCTACGAAGCCCTGATCGCCAAGGTCCGGTCCGGTTCCGTGGACGCCTCGCGCGCCCGGGTCGCCCAGCTGGACGAGTACGTCGGCCTGCCCGCCGGGCACCCCGAGTCGTACCGCTCGACGGTGCTGCGCCAGGTCGTCGAGCCGCTCGGACTCTCCCCGGACGCCTTCATCGGCCCGGACGGCTCCGCGTCGGACGTCCAGGCGGCCTGCACGGCGTACGACCGGGAGCTCGCCGCCGCCGGCGGGGTCGACCTGCAGATCCTCGGCATCGGCACCGACGGCCACATCGGCTTCAACGAGCCCTGCTCCTCGCTCGCCTCGCGGACCCGGATCAAGACGCTCACCGAGCAGACCCGGGTCGACAACGCGCGCTTCTTCGACAACGACATCGACCAGGTGCCGCACCACGTCATCACCCAGGGCATCGGCACCATCCTGGAGGCCCGTCACCTCGTGCTGCTCGCCACCGGCGAGGGCAAGGCGGACGCGGTGGCCGCCACCGTCGAGGGCCCGGTGGCCGCGCTCGTACCGGCCTCCGCGCTGCAGCTCCATCCGCACGCCACGGTGGTCGTGGACGAGGCCGCCGCGTCCAAGCTGAAGCTCGCCGACTACTTCCGGCACACCTACGCGAACAAGCCCTCCTGGCAGGGCCTGTAGGCGGTACGGACACCCGGAAGGGCCCGGCACCCCATCGAGGTGCCGGGCCCTTCCGCTTCCCCTCCTCGGGGTCTCAGGCGCCGGTGATCCGCTCCGCGGCCGCCCGGCCGCAGACCCGGGCCGCGCCGTACGTGGCGATGTGCAGCGCCCCGCGGGGCTCCGCCTCGGGCAGGCCCATCTCGACCACCACCGTGTCCGGACGGGCCGCCAGCAGGCCGTCCAGGGCCTCCGTCATCCACGCGTGCCGGTGCGCGTCGCGGACCACGGCGACGATCCGCCGCTCGCCCGCGGCAGCCAGCACGTCCGCCACGGCCGGCTCGGCGTACGAGCCCGACGCGGTGCCCGGCAGCAGCCGGCCCAGCTCGGCGGCGACGCCCCACGGCGTCTCGTCGCCGACCGCGATGTTGGCCTCGGGCGTGAAGGAGGCGACGTACGGCGCCTCGATGAGCGGCCGGAACGGGAACTCCCCCGGCGTGACGCGAACGGCGCGGCGGGCCGCCACCAGTCCGATGTCGGTGCCGGGCGCGGTCCCCTCCTGCACTGCCGCGCCCGGCCCCGAAACAGCCCCCCTGACCCGGTGCGCCTGGGTCCAGGACGCGAGGGCACGCACGCGCGCCGCCGCATCCGCCAGCCGCTCCTCGGGCAGTTCGCCGGACCGTACCGCCGTCACCAGCGCGTCGCGCAGCCGCAGTACGGTCTCCTCGTCGGCCAGGCCGCCACCGACGCAGATCGCGTCGGCTCCGGCGGCGATGGCCAGGACGGAGCCGCGCTCGATCCCGTAGACGGAGGAGATGGCCTGCATCTCCATGCCGTCCGTGACGATCAGGCCGTCGTAGCCCAGCTCCCGGCGCAACAGACCGGTGAGGATCCGCGGGCTCAGGGTGGCCGGACGATCGGTGTCGAGCGCGGGCAGCAGGATATGCGCGCTCATCACCGCTTTGGAACCCGCTGCGACGGCCGCACGGAAAGGCACCAGCTCACGGGCGTGCAGTGTGTCCGGATCCACATCGATGCGGGGCATCGCGTGGTGCGAGTCGACGTTGGTGTCGCCGTGTCCGGGGAAGTGCTTGGTGCACGCCGCGACGCCCGCCGCCTGGAGCCCCTCGATGTACGCGACGGTGTGCCGGGCGACGAGTTGCGGGTCGGGTCCGAAGGAGCGGACACCGATGACCGGATTGTCTGGGTTCGAGTTGACGTCGGCGGACGGGGCCCAGTTGAGGTCAACGCCGCAGGCCGCGAGCCGGCGGCCCAGTTCGTGGGCGACGGCCCGGGTCAGTTCGACGTCGTCGACGGAGCCGAGCGCGTAGTTGCCGGGGAACGAGGAGCCCTCGCGGACCTCCAGGCGGGTGACGTCGCCGCCCTCCTCGTCGATGGCGACGAGGACGTCGTCCCGCTCGGCGCGCAGCCGGGCGGTGAGCGCGGCGAGTTGTGCCGGGTCGGTGATGTTGCGGCCGAAGAGCCCCACCGAGGAGAGGCCCTCGCCGATCCGCCGGAGCAGCCAGTCGGGTGCGGTGGTCCCGAGGAAGCCGGGCTGCAGGACGGTCAGGGCGTCGCGGGTCAGGGTGTCCGACCCGGTCAGGAGCGTCGTCATGGAAGCCGTTATCCCTTCACCGCGCCGGCGGTCATGCCGCCGACGGCCTTGCGCTGCAGGAAGAGGAAGACGATGAGCACGGGGAGGGCGAAGAGCGTGGACGCGGCCATGGTCGCGCCCCAGTCGTTGCCGAACGCGGTCTGGAACTGGGTGAGCCAGAGCGTCAGGGTCTGCGACTCCTTCTCCTTGTTGAGCATCAGGATCATCGCGAACTCGTTCCAGGCGGTGATGAAGCCGAAGAGCGAGGTCGACATCAGACCGGGCGCGAGCAGCGGGAAGATCACCTTGCGGAAGGCCTGGCCGCGGGTGCAGCCGTCGATCTGCGCGGCCTCCTCCAGCTCCGCCGGGACCGCGGCGATGAAGCCGCGCAGGGTCCAGATGGTGAAGGGCAGCACCATCACGAAGTAGACGAGGGTGAGCAGCGGGATGCTGTTCAGCATCTCGCCCTCCCGGGCGATCATGTACATCGCGATGACCATGACCTCCCAGGGGGCCATCTGAGCCATCATCACGACGAGCACGATGCCCTTGCGGCCCCTGAACTTCATGCGGGCGAGCGCGAAGCTCGCCGCGAGGGCGACCAGCAGGGCCAGGATCACGGCGCCGAGGGTGACCACGAGGCTGTTCGTGACGTACGTCCAGAACAGGTCGATGCCGGTGGCGGTCGCGTAGTTCTCGAAGGTCGGGGTGAAGACGAAGACCGGGTCCTTGGCGAGGATCTCGTGCTGCGGCTTCAGCGAGGACGAGAACATCCAGTAGACCGGGAAGACGAACAGCAGCGCGAGGACCAGCGCGGTGAGGTTCTTGAGGACCGCGCCGGGCCTCAGCGGCTTCCTGGTGCGCAGCTTCTGCGGGGCCGGGGTGGTGCCGGTGGTGGTGCTCACAGCTCCTCCTCCTGCTTCAGGATCAGGCGGAAGTAGAAGGACATGGCCGCGAGGAGCAGCACGATCGTCAGGACGGAGGTCGCCGCGGCCATGCCGTAGTGGAACTGGCCGACGCCCTCGATGTAGGCGAAGACGGGCAGCGTCTCGGAGGCGCGGTCGGGTCCGCCGGCGTTCATCGCGTAGACCTGCGCGAACGCCTTGAAGATCCAGATGATCTCCAGGAACGTGGTGATCATGAAGAACGGCTTGAGGTTCGGGAAGACCACGGCCCAGAAGGTGCGCCAGCCGTTCGCGCCGTCCATCTTCGCGGCCTCGTACAGCTCGGTGCCGATGGTGGTGAGGCCGGCGTACATGTTGAGGGCGACGAACGGGATCGAGCCCCAGACGAGCAGCACGGCGATGATCGTCAGGGTGGACAGGCCGGTCTCGAACCAGTTGTGCTGCTCGTAGCCGGAGAAGCCGAGCGTCCGCATCAGCCAGTTGACGACGCCGAACTGCTCGTCGAAGAGCCACCGGAAGACGGTCACGGAGGCGACGATCGGCATGGCCCAGGCGAGCATCAGCGACAGCGAGAGCACCAGCCGCATCTTCTTGCCGAGGCGGTTGAGCAGCAGTCCGATGCCGGTGCCGAGCACCATGATCAGGAAGACGTTGGCGCCGGTGAACAGGACGCTGCGGACGACCACGGTCCAGAAGTCGGGGTCGGTGAGCAGCTTCGTGTAGTTGTCGAACCCGGTCCAGACCGTCTCGCGGGTGATGAACTCCTTCCGGTCCAGCTGCTGGAAGGAGAGGATCACATTGCGGATCAGCGGATAGAGCAGCAGCGCCGCCATGGACAGCAGCGCGGGGGCGACGAGCAGATACGGCAACACCCCGGCGGGCAGGGAGCGTCTGCCGCGCGGAGGCTGAAGGACTTCCTCGGGGCCGGAAGGGGGTGGCTGCCCCTTCTGTGTATTCGGCATCTCCGCCGCCCTCCCGGGCGCGTCCTGAGGAGCGGCTGCCGCCGTCCCCTGGGAGTCCACGGTCATGGTCTTCTTCCTCGCGGTTCTGGGGCTCCCGCGCCCACCGGGGCGCGGCCCGGGCGAACCGGGCCGCTGGTCACTGCGACGTCCCGGCAGTGCGGCCGGCCGGAGCCGGACCGCACTGCCGGGCGACGTGCCTACTGCTGGTTGATGCGCTCGTTGATGACCTTGTCGGCGGCCTCGCCGGCCTTGGCCGGGTCCTCGCCCTTCAGGACCTTGGTCATGTAGTCCTTGATCGGGTTCGGGGCGGTCTCGACGTTCGCCCAGCCGGCGGTGACCGGGGTGATGCGGCCGGTGCCGGAGGCCTGGACCATGGCCTCGGCGAAGGAGCCGGCGGCCGGCTGGAACTGCGCGGCCGGGATGTTCGGGATCAGACCACCCTGCACGGCCTCGCCGTACTTGGTCATCTGGGCCTTGCCGGCGGCGAGGGCCAGCCACTCCTTGGCGAGGTCCTTGTTGGCGGAGCGCTCGGCGATCGCGAGGTTCGAGCCGCCGAAGAACACCGAGCCCGGCTTGTCGGCGGTCTTGCCCGGGATCGGGAAGTAGCCGAAGTCGGCGGTCTTGCCGGCCTTCTTCATCGCGTCGATCGCGCCGCCGGCCTCCCAGCCGAGACCGATCCAGGACGCCACGCCGCCCTTGGGGACGATGTCGGTGGACTGCTGCGGGGTGGCCTCGTCCTTGTCCTTCGGCGCGGTGGAGTAGGAGGCGAGCTCCTTGTAGAAGTTCATGCCGGCTGCGGCCTGCGGAGTGGCGAGGGCGCCCTTCCACTTGTCGCCGTCCTTGACGGCCAGGTCGCCGCCCTCGTCCCAGACGAAGCCGGCGAGCACGTACCAGCTCTGGCCGGGCAGGTAGATCGGCTGGGTCTTCGGGTCGGAGGCCTTGAGCTTCTTCAGGCCGTCGATCCACTCCTGGCGGGTCTTCGGCGGGGTGACGCCCGCCTTCTTGTACGCGGCCTTGTCGTAGACGACGACGCGGCTGGCGGCCCACCACGGGGCGGCGTACAGCTTTCCGTCGAGCTCGGCCGACGGCAGGATGCCCTTGTTCCAGGCGTCGTAGCCCAGCTTGGCCTTGTCGCCGGTCAGGTCGGCGAGACCGCCGGTGGCGGCGTAGCCGGTGGTCTGGGTGTTGCCGAGCTCCAGGACGTCAGGGGCGTTGTCCTCGGAGAGGGCCGCGGTCACCTTCTCCTGGATGCCGTTCCACTGCTGCTTCTCGACCTTGACCTTGACGCCCTTGTGGGCGGCCTCGAACTCCTTGTTGACGGCCGCCATCCAGGCGTCCGGAGCCGAACCGTCCATCACCCAGACGGTCAGGGTCTTGTTGCCGGACGCGTCCGTCTTGCCCCCCTTGTCGCCGTCCGAAGAACCACACGCAGCGACCGAGACCATCATGCCCGCGACGCCGACCGCCGCGATGAGCTTGCGCTTCACGCCACCCTCCTCAGGGATGCCTGCAACCCCTGCCCACCGCGCGAAGTCATTCGACGAGTCATGCTTGTAGGGCTGGGACCTGGTCTTTAATGGTTTAGACCAGTACCCGGAGCTTGGCCTAGACCTTTAGGGGTGTCAAGGGTGTATAAGAAGGGCTGTCGGCTCCGTTATCGGACCGACACCTGAGGCAGGGCGACGACCCGTGACCGGTCCGTGCCACCATGTGAGCCGCTATATACGGAGGAGCCGGTGACGGCAGCAGCACAGGAGTCGGAAAGGCAGGCCATGGCCACGGACGCGGGCAGCACGGAGACAGAGGGCGGCGGCGCCGCCACCCGGACCGCGCGCGTGCCCAAGTACTACCGACTCAAGCGGCACTTGCTCGACATGACCGAGACCCAGGCGCCCGGCACGCCGGTCCCGCCGGAGCGGACGCTCGCCGCGGAGTTCGACACCTCGCGCACCACCGTGCGCCAGGCCCTGCAGGAACTGGTCGTCGAGGGCCGGCTGGAGCGGATCCAGGGCAAGGGCACGTTCGTGGCCAAGCCCAAGGTCTCGCAGGCCCTGCAGCTCACCTCGTACACCGAGGACATGCGGGCCCAGGGCCTGGAGCCCACCTCGCAGCTGCTCGACATCGGGTACGTCACCGCCGACGACACCCTGGCCGGACTGCTCGACATCTCCACCGGCGGCCGGGTGCTGCGGATCGAGCGGCTCCGACTGGCCAGCGGCGAGCCGATGGCCATCGAGACCACGCACCTGTCGGCCAAGCGCTTCCCGGCGCTGCGGCGGTCGCTGGTCAAGTACACCTCGCTCTACACCGCGCTGGCAGAGGTGTACGACGTGCACCTCGCCGAGGCCGAGGAGACCATCGAGACCTCCCTGGCCACCCCGCGCGAGGCCGGACTGCTCGGCACCGACGTCGGCCTGCCGATGCTGATGCTCTCCCGCCACTCGAAGGACGCCGACGGCGAACCGGTCGAGTGGGTGCGGTCGGTGTACCGCGGCGACCGCTACAAGTTCGTCGCGAGGCTGCAGCGGCCCAACGGCTGAGCCCGACGGCTGAAAATCGATCTGAACCTTTGCCCCGACGCATCCGTGAGGTGTGTCGGGGCATTGGTGTTCCCGGGGCGCGGTGCACTCCGAGACCAGCCCGATACACGTCCGTTATTCGGACCAGGGTTCCAAAATGCGGGACAGTCCCCTAGATTTCGTGCCCATTACACGGGTGATCACTGAGGGGACGGTTCGCCGTATGTCAGAAGTGACGCAACAACAGCAACAAGAAAAGCAGCCAACTGTGACACCGGTGCGGGTGGTTGTGGCACTCTGCCTCGTCGCGCCGTTCGTGGCCATGCTCTGGGTGAGCTCGTACGCGAAGACCGAGCCGTACCTCGCGGGCATCCCGTTCTTCTACTGGTACCAGATGGCCTGGGTGGTCCTGTCGACCGCGCTCACCATGGTCGCGTTCAAGCTGTGGCAGCGCGACCAGCGCGCCCGCAAGGGGGGTGAGCAGCAGTGAAGGAAGGCGTGAACGGCGTCGCACTCGCCGTCTTCATCTTCTTCTTCCTGGCCGTCACGGTCATGGGCTTCTGGGCCGCGAAGTGGCGCAAGGCGGAGAACGAGAACAGCCTCGACGAATGGGGCCTCGGCGGCCGCTCGTTCGGCACCTGGGTGACCTGGTTCCTGCTCGGCGGCGACCTCTACACCGCGTACACCTTCGTCGCCGTCCCTGCGGCCATCTACGCGGCGGGCGCGGCCGGTTTCTTCGCCGTCCCGTACACGATCCTCGTGTACCCGCTGATCTTCACCTTCCTGCCCCGCCTGTGGTCGGTCTCCCACAAGCACGGCTACGTCACCACCTCGGACTTCGTCCGCGGCCGCTTCGGCTCCAAGGGCCTGTCGCTGGCGGTCGCCGTCACCGGCATCCTGGCCACGATGCCGTACATCGCGCTCCAGCTGGTCGGCATCCAGGCCGTCCTGGACGTGATGGGCGTCGGCGGCGGCGAGAGCACGCACTGGTTCATCAAGGACCTGCCGCTGCTCATCGCCTTCGGTGTGCTCGCCGCGTACACGTACTCCTCGGGTCTGCGCGCTCCCGCGCTCATCGCCTTCGTCAAGGACACCCTGATCTACATCGTGATCGCGGTGGCGATCATCTACATCCCGATCAAGCTCGGCGGCTTCGACGTCATCTTCAGCAAGGCCGGCGAGGCGTACGCGGAGATCAACCCGGCGACCGACAAGCCGCGCGGCGCGCTGGTCCCGGGCGAGGCGGGCCAGTGGACGTACGCCACGCTGGCGCTCGGCTCGGCGCTGGCGCTGTTCATGTACCCGCACTCGATCACGGCGACGCTCTCCTCGAAGAGCCGTGAGGTCATCCGCCGCAACACCACGATCCTGCCGCTGTACTCGCTGATGCTGGGCCTGCTCGCGCTCCTCGGCTTCATGGCGATCGCGGCCGGGGTGAAGGTGGCCAACGGCCAGCTCGCCATCCCGCAGCTGTTCGAGAACATGTTCCCGGACTGGTTCACCGGTGTGGCCTTCGCCGCGATCGGCATCGGCGCGCTGGTGCCGGCGGCGATCATGTCGATCGCCGCGGCGAACCTCTTCACCCGCAACATCTACAAGGACTTCCTGAAGCCGGACGCCACGCCGGAGCAGGAGACCAAGGTGTCCAAGCTGGTGTCGCTCCTGGTCAAGGTCGGCGCGCTGGCCTTCGTCCTCACCATGGACAAGACCGTCGCCATCAACTTCCAGCTGCTCGGCGGCATCTGGATCCTGCAGACCTTCCCGGCCCTGGTCGGCGGCCTGTTCACCCGCTGGTTCCACCGCTGGGCGCTGCTGGCCGGCTGGGCGGTCGGCATGATCTACGGCACCGCCGCGGCGTACGGCGTGGCCAGCCCGACGCAGAAGCACTTCGGAGGGTCCGCCGCGGAGATCCCGGGCATCGGCGAGATCGGCTACATCGGTCTCACGGCGTTCGTGCTCAACGTGGTGGTGACGGTGGTCCTCACCTTCGTCCTGAAGGCGCTCAAGGCCCCCGAGGGCATCGACGAGACCTCCCCGTCGGACTACACGGCGGACGCCGGCGACAAGGGCGTCCAGACCGACCTCCCGAAGGTCGGCGCGGGCCACTGACGCCGCCGCCGACCTGACGAAGGCCGCCGCACTCCCCTACCGGGACATCGCGGCGGCCTTCGCCGTCGCCCGGGCGAGGGCGCCCCGGGGGAGACTGCCGGTATGGACTTCACGATCAGGGTGGTGCGGAGGCAGGAGCACGCGGAGCTGGGGGAGGTCGTCGCACAGGCGTATCTCGCCGACGGGTTGCTGGCGTTCGGGGAGGCGGACTGGTACCTCGGCGAGTTGCGTGACGTGGGCAAGCGGGCCGCGTCGGCCGAGGTGCTGGTGGCCGTCGACGGGGAGGGCACGGTCCTCGGCGGGGTGACGTTCGTCCCCTCCCCCGGGCCGATGGCCGATCTGGCCCGTGCCGGCGAGGCCGAGATCCGGATGCTGGCGGTCGACCGCGCGGCCCGGGGCCGGGGCGTCGGCGAGGCGCTCGTGCGGGACTGTGTCGAGCGAGCGCGGGGCGTCGAGGGCTGCGTGCGGATCGTGTTGTCCACGCAGCCCGCCATGCGCGGCGCGCACCGCATCTACGAACGGCTGGGCTTCCGGCGCACGCCGGAGCGGGACTGGAGCCCGATCCCCGAGCACCCCGAATTCGTCCTGCTCAGCTACGCGCTGGAGTGGTAGGGGGTTCCACGCGACACAACATGTGGGGGGTGCTTCGAGGAGCGCCCCCCACATGTATGCTCTAGCTCGCTGTCGCCGCAGGGGAATCCGGTGCGAATCCGGAACTGTCCCGCAACGGTGTGCTTCGTGCGCGTTCGCGCACAGCCGAGTCCGAGGACCTGCCGACGGTGCGCCCGGTCCGTCCGTTCCGGGTGCCGACTGACGTCCGGGCCTCGCGGAGTGGGCCGGTGGACGCGGGCCCCCGTGCGTACGGCCGCCCGCCCGCCCTCCCTCCCCGCGCCGGCCACGAGCGCCGAGCGAGGGAGAGCCCCCACCGTGACCATCGCGCCCGCCGATCCGGCCGCAGGCGTCGAGAGCGACGGCCCCGGGACCGCACTGCTGCGGACCCTGACCGACCTCACCGCCGATCTCCCCGACACCGACCCCGGCCGGGTCGCCGCCGCCGCACTGCGCGGCCGGCACCCCGGGTCGGACGAGGCGGAGCTGCGCGAGCTGGCCACCGAGGCCGCCGCCGGCCTGATCGCGGAGGACCCCGCGTACTCCCGGCTCGCCGCCCGGCTGCTCACCCTGACGATCGCCCAGGAGGCCGCCGGCCAGGGCGCGGTGTCGTACTCCGCCTCCGTGGCCACCGGCCACCGCGAGGGCCTGATCGCGGACCGCACCGCGGAGTTCGTCGCCCGGCACGCCGCCCGTCTGGACGCGCTGATCGACGCCGGCGCCGACGACCGCTTCGGGTACTTCGGGCTGCGGACGCTGTACTCGCGGTACCTGCTGCGCCACCCCCTCACCCGCAAGGTCGTCGAGACCCCGCAGCACTTCATGCTCCGCGTCGCCTGCGGCCTCGCCGAGGACGACTCCACCCGCGCGCTCGACGAAGTCGCCGCGCTGTACGGGCTGATGAGCCGGCTCGACTACCTGCCCTCCTCCCCCACCCTGTTCAACTCCGGCACCCGCCACCCGCAGATGTCGTCCTGCTACCTGCTGGACTCCCCGCAGGACGAGCTGGACTCGATCTACGACCGGTACCACCAGGTCGCCCGGCTCTCGAAGCACGCCGGCGGCATCGGCCTGTCGTACTCCCGCATCCGCGCCCGCGGTTCGCTGATCCGCGGCACCAACGGGCACTCCAACGGCATCGTGCCGTTCCTGAAGACCCTCGACGCCTCCGTCGCCGCCGTGAACCAGGGCGGCCGCCGCAAGGGCGCGGCCGCGGTCTACCTGGAGACCTGGCACGCGGACATCGAGGAGTTCCTGGAGCTCCGCGACAACACCGGCGAGGACGCCCGCCGCACCCACAACCTGAACCTGGCGCACTGGATCCCGGACGAGTTCATGCGCCGGGTCAACGCGGACGCCGAGTGGTCGCTGTTCTCCCCGGCGGACGTGCCCGAGCTGGTCGACCTGTGGGGCGACGCGTTCGACGCCGCGTACCGCAAGGCCGAGGCGGCGGGCCTGGCCCGCAAGACGATGCCGGCCCGCGACCTGTACGGCCGGATGATGCGGACCCTCGCGCAGACCGGCAACGGCTGGATGACCTTCAAGGACGCCTCCAACCGCACCGCCAACCAGACCGCCGAGCCCGGCACGGTCGTGCACTCCTCGAACCTGTGCACCGAGATCATCGAGGTCACGAACGACGGCGAGACCGCCGTCTGCAACCTCGGCTCGGTCAACCTGGGCGCGTTCGTCGACACGGCGGCCGGCGACATCGACTGGGAGCGGCTGGACGCGACCGTCCATACCGCCGTCACCTTCCTCGACCGGGTCGTCGACATCAACTTCTACCCGACCGAGCAGGCCGGCCGCTCCAACGCCCGCTGGCGTCCGGTGGGTCTGGGCGCGATGGGCCTCCAGGACGTCTTCTTCCGGCTGCGGCTGCCGTTCGAATCGGCGGAGGCGCGCGCCCTGTCGACCCGGATCGCCGAGCGGATCATGCTCGCGGCGTACGAGGCGTCCGCCGACCTCGCCGAGCGCAACGGCCCGCTCCCCGCCTGGGAGAAGACCCGTACCGCGCAGGGCGTGCTGCACCCCGACCACTACGGCGTCGAGCTGAACTGGCCCGAGCGCTGGGCCGCGCTGCGCGAGCGGATCGCGTCGACCGGCATGCGCAACAGCCTGCTCCTCGCGATCGCCCCGACCGCGACGATCGCCTCGATCGCCGGCGTGTACGAGTGCATCGAGCCGCAGGTCTCCAACCTGTTCAAGCGCGAGACGCTGTCCGGAGAGTTCCTGCAGGTCAACTCGTACCTGGTGGCGGACCTGAAGGAGCTGGGCGTCTGGGACGCGCAGACCCGCGAGGCGCTGCGCGAGTCCAACGGCTCGGTGCAGGGCTTCTCCTGGGTGCCGGCAGAGGTGCGCGAGCTGTACCGCACGGCGTGGGAGATCCCGCAGCGCGGCCTGATCGACATGGCGGCGGAGCGCACCCCGTTCCTGGACCAGTCTCAGTCCCTGAACCTGTTCATGGAGACCCCGACCATCGGCAAGCTGTCGTCGATGTACGCGTACGCCTGGAAGCAGGGCCTGAAGACCACGTACTACCTGCGTTCCCGCCCGGCGACGAGGATCGCCCGCGCGGCGAAGGCCGCCACTGTTCCCGTGCAGCAGGTCGCCGACCCCGAGGCCGTCGCCTGCTCCCTCGAAAACCCCGAGTCCTGCGAGGCCTGCCAGTAATGTCCACGTCCGCCAAGAAGAACCTCCTGGACCCGGGCTTCGAGCTCACCCTCCGCCCCATGCGCTACCCGGACTTCTACGAGCGCTACCGGGACGCGATCAAGAACACCTGGACCGTGGAGGAGGTCGACCTCCACTCGGACGTCGCCGACCTCGCGAAGCTGACGCCGGGCGAGCAGCACATGATCGGCCGGCTGGTCGCGTTCTTCGCGACGGGCGACTCGATCGTGGCGAACAACCTGGTCCTGACGCTGTACAAGCACATCAACTCCCCCGAGGCGCGCCTGTACCTGTCGCGCCAGCTCTTCGAGGAGGCCGTGCACGTCCAGTTCTACCTGACCCTCCTGGACACGTACCTGCCCGACCCGGACGACCGCGCGGCGGCCTTCGCCGCGGTGGAGAACATCCCGTCGATCCGCGAGAAGGCGCAGTTCTGCTTCACATGGATGGACTCGGTCGAGAAGATCGAGAAGCTGGAGACGGCCGCCGACCGCCGCCGCTTCCTCCTCAACCTCATCTGCTTCGCCGCGTGCATCGAGGGCCTGTTCTTCTACGGCGCCTTCGCGTACGTCTACTGGTTCCGCTCCCGCGGCCTGCTGCACGGCCTGGCGACCGGCACCAACTGGGTGTTCCGCGACGAGACCATGCACATGAACTTCGCCTTCGAGGTCGTGGACACCGTCCGCAAGGAGGAGCCGGAGCTCTTCGACGACGCGCTGCAGGAGCAGGTCACCGCCATGCTGAAGGAGGCGGTGGAGGCGGAGCTCCAGTTCGGCCGCGACCTGTGCGGCGACGGCCTGCCGGGCATGAACACCGAGTCGATGCGCGAGTACCTCCAGTGCGTCGCCGACCAGCGCCTCCAGCGTCTCGGCTTCGCCCCGGTGTACGGCTCGGAGAACCCGTTCTCCTTCATGGAACTCCAGGGCGTCCAGGAGCTCACCAACTTCTTCGAACGCCGCCCGTCCGCGTACCAGGTGGCGGTGGAGGGCTCGGTCGACCTCGACGAGGACTTCTGATCCGTCGGAACACGAGTGCCATGCCCCTCACCGTGTGCGGTGAGGGGCATGGCTGCTCACGCCGAGAGCACAGCCCTTCAGCGCCGTGACCTGCCAGGCGACCATGCCCGATGATCCCGGCCAGACCTTAAAGTGCCTGGCATGGGGGATCTTGTGCGGGTGGGGGTGCGGGTGCGGGTCTGGGTCGGGGGTGTTGCCCTGGGTGTCGTCGCCGCCGGGCTCGGTGTCCGAGCCGTGGCGTCGGGGGACTTCGCCAAGTACGCGGGGGACGCGCTCTACACGGTGTTGGTGCTGACTCTGGTGGTGCTGGTGGCGCCTCGGGTGCGGCCGGTCGTGGCGGCGGGGAGTGCGCTGGCGTTCAGTTGGGCCGTGGAGGTGTTCCAGTTGAGCGGGGTGCCGGCGGAGTTGGCCGTGCACAGCACTGTCGCGCGGCTGGTGCTCGGGACGTCGTTCAACGCGCCGGATCTGTTCTGGTACGCGATCGGCGCGGTGGTCGGCTGGGCCGTCCACCGCGCCGTGCGTGCGCGAGGCAGAGAACGTCAGGCGTTGGGGACCGTCTCGTAGCGCGGGGTGCCCTCTTCCATCTGGCGGAGGGCGTCCTTGCGGTCGCGCTTGGAGAGACGGTCGATGTACAGGTAGCCGTACAGGTGGTCCGTCTCGTGCTGCAGGCAGCGGGCGAAGTAGCCGGTGCCGCGGACCTTGATCGGGTTGCCCTGGGCGTCCTGGCCGTGGACCTCGGCGTAGTCCGGGCGAGCCAGCGAGGCGTACGCGGTGGGGACCGAGAGGCAGCCCTCGTTGGAGTCGTCCAGGTGACGGGCCTCGGCCGGGAGGTCCTGGAGGACCGGGTTGACGACCACGCCGGTGTGGCGGACGCCCTCGTCGTCGGGGCAGTCGTAGACGAAGACCTTGAGGTCCACACCGATCTGGTTGGCGGCGAGGCCCACGCCCTCCGCCGCCTTCTGGCTGGCGAACATGTCGTCGATCAGGGTCGCGAGCTCGTCGCCGAACTCGGTGACGTCCTTGCACTCCTTGTGCAGCACCGGGTTGCCGACGACCGTGATCGGACGCACCGTGCCCCGCTCGCGGTACGCGAGCTCACGCGCCTCGCAGTCCTCCGTGTCGACGACGAACCCGTCGTTCACCTGTTCGCCCGTCTCCTGCTGCGCCATGTTGCCGCCGCGCCTTCCTGCACCTGAAAACCCGATTCCGTCGGGGACAGACTACGGGGCGGTGGCGGAAGCCTCAGCAGACCTCTTCGAGATCACGCCATTCACGGGTCTCCGGGCTGTCCGCGACCCAGCCGTCGAGCAGCCCGCGGACCAGGCCGGCGGGGGCCGCTATGCCGCACTCGCGCTCGGGGACCCACAGTTCGCCGGGCGAGCGGTGGCCGAGGGGCCCCGGGTGGCCGGGCTCGCTGTGGTCGTGCGGGTCCAGGTGCTCGCCCTCGCCCTCGGCACTGGGCATCGAGGACTCGGAGCAGGCACGGCAGAGCAGCCGTACGGAGGACGACCAGTCCTCGGCGGCGAAGCCGGCGTCCGCGGCGAGCTGTTCCAGGGCGTCCCGGTCGTCCTCGGTGGCGGCCTCGAGGAGGACGACCCAGGTGGGGACGGGCGAGGGGGCCCACAGTTCGATCTCGTCGAAGACCGGGTACGACGGGCCGGCGCTGGTCGTCCGCTCCCCGTTGGGCACGCCGTCGTGCAGCACGACCTCGCCCCAGCGGCGGCCGGAGGACGGCAGCGGGATGGACAGGACCTCTATCCGGGCCGGGTCGAGCCGCCGGCCCCACACCACCTCGGCCTCGCCCTCGGGCGAGAGTCGTACGGCGGCGCTGCCGAGCTCCATGCCGGCCGGCTCACCGGTGCCGGCGGAGGCGCCGGGGACCTTCAGCCCGTACGCCTGCCAGGCGCGGCGGGCCAGCGGCCAGTCCTGCAGGGCGGTCGCGGCGATGCCGACGTTCCACCAGTCCGGGGCACCGGTCTCCTTGTCCAGCAGGGCGACCGCGCGCAGCCCGGCGGCCCGGGCCTGCTCCCAGTCGTGCCGGAACTT
Organism: Streptomyces solicamelliae; assembly: GCF_045348655.1. NCBI lineage: Bacteria > Bacillati > Actinomycetota > Actinomycetes > Kitasatosporales > Streptomycetaceae > Streptomyces > Streptomyces solicamelliae. The sequence continues at coordinate 4,781,069 of NZ_CP160404.1, read as the reverse complement.
GTGCAGCAGCGCGAGGTTGAACCAGGACTCGGAGAGCCAGGGCTCCAGGTCCGCCGCGCGGGTGAGCAGCGCGCCCGCGTCCTCGTACCGGCCGTCGCCGATCAGCGTGAACGCGCGGTCGGTGGCCTGCCGCCACGAGGCGGAGGGCCGATGCCGTACCTTCCCGAAGATCCTCACGATTCCCGCCTGCCGGTCGCTTCACCCTCTTGTTCGCATCCAACCATGCCCGGTCGGACGCGCGCTCATTACCCATGGGTTACCCAGTCCGACGAGGGGCGACGCCGCCCCCCGACGCCTTCACCTGCGCCGCCACTCGCCAGGACGCGGGCCAGCGCCTCGACGACCTCGGGGCTGTGGTCGCGGGCGGTCCCGAGCCGCAGCAGCTCCAGGGCGTCGAGCGCCCCGCCGGGCCCGTCCCCGGCCAGGTCGTCGTACGCGTTGACGGTGCGGACGATCCGCGCGGGCAGCGGCTGCTCGCGGTACGGGTCGGCCTGCCGTTCCACGACGACGGCGACGGCCTCCTGGACGCCGGTGCGGCGGACCACCGCCCCGCCGAGCAGGGCGATCCGGCGCTGTTCCTCGGGCGGGAGCCCGGCGGTCGCGCCGGACGGGACCGGGTCGACGAGGGAGAGCTGGCCGATGTCGTGCATCAGGGCCGCGTACTCCAGGACGGTCAGTTCGGGTCCGGGCAGGCCGAGGTCGCGTCCCACGGCGGTGCTGAGCGCGGCGACCCGGCGCGCATGCCCCGCCGGGGTGTATCCGGCGATCTCGGTGGCGCGGGCGAGGGAGGCGATGGTCTGGCCGTTGGTGACGCGCGCCGCGGTGTAGCGGCGGTAGGAGACCTGGGTGAGCAGCAGCGGCAGGCAGAGCACGGGCAGCGCCCACAGTCCGGCGGCGGCCACGCCGAGGGCGGTCACAGCGCCGGTCGCCCCGACGGCGGAGCCGATGCCGAGCAGTCCGCGCAGCTCGTCGCGGAGGAGGGGGCCGTACGGGGGGCGGGTACCGGCCCGGGCGCGCAGCAGCAGGGCGGCGAGGACGGCGTCGCAGAGCGCGATGAGCACGATCAGGAGCAGCAGGAACAGGGCGTGGCCGGCTCCCCGGCCGAGGTACCGGTCGAGCAGGCCGGCGTTGTAGAGGGGCTGGAAGCAGAGGGCGGCGAAGCCGACGGTGAGGAGGCGCCGGGCCAGGTGGTCGAGGTCGGGTCCGCCGCCGCGGGCCAGGTGCGGGACGGCGCCGGCCAGCCCGGCGGCCACGACGACGGCGACGATCTGCGGGACGTCGTGCGTGGTGGCGCGGCCGCCGCTGTCGCCGAGCAGCGCGTACGCGAGCGCGCCGGCGGCGGCGAGCGGCGCGGGCTCCCGGTCCCGGAGCGCTGCGGTGCGGGGGCCGCGCCACCCGGAGAGCTCGCCGAGGGCGATGAGCAGCCCGAAGGCGAGGGCGTTCCCGGGTTCGGCGACACCGGTCCGGAGGGTCTGCACGACGGCGACGACGGTCAGGGCCAGCGCGGCGCCGTGGACGGCGAGGAGCACGGCGCGGGAGCCGTTCACGGACCGGTCCGGGGCGCCGGCCGCGGCCCGGCCGCCCGGTCCGCGTACGGGCGGGGCGCGGGCAGCGCGCCGGCGGGCGTCGGTGCCGCCGGGGCGGGTTCGTCGGAGGTGACCGCCGTCTGCCAGCCGTGCCGGTCGAGGGCCCGGGCCAGGGCGTGGACCATGCGGGGGTCGAACTGGGTGCCCGCGCAGCGGCGGAGTTCGGTCAGGGCGGTGTCGACGGGGCGGGCCCTGCTGTACGAGCGGGTGGAGGTCATCGCGTCGAAGGCGTCGGCGACGGCGACGACCCGGGCGAACTCGGGAATGCCGTCGCCGCGGAGCCCGTACGGGTATCCGCTGCCGTCCATCCGCTCGTGGTGGTGCAGGATCGCCGCGCGTGCCTCGCCGAGGAAGCCGATGCCGCGGACGATCTCGTGCCCGTACTCGGGGTGGAGTTCGATGACCCGGCGTTCCTCTGGGGTGAGGGGGCCGTCCTTGCGCAGCACGCGGGTGGGCACGCCCAGCTTGCCGATGTCGTGGAGGATCCCGGCGAACCGGAGGATCTCCACCCGGTCCTCGGCCATCCCCAGCTCACGGGCGATCAGCACCGAGGCACGGCCGACGCGTTCGCTGTGTCCGCGGGTGTACGTGTCCTTCAGGTCCACGGCCTGCACGAGCGCCCGGATGGTGCCCTGGTGGGCGGCGCGCTCGCGGTGGTACTGGGCGAAGACCCAGCAGGAGATGTACATGGGGAGCAGGACGAACAGCGCGGCCGCCGGGCCGTACGCGCTGCGCCAGAGGACGGCCGTCATCAGCCCGGCGAGGCCGTGCACGGTGTGCGCGGCGAGGGCGGGCGCGAGCAGTCCGCGCCAGGCGGTCCGGGCCGGCCGGCGTTCGGCGGCTACGCGGATGGCGCCGTCGAGGGCGGTGAGGACGAGGCTGAAGACGGCCGCGGCGGCGAGCGCGACGAGCAGGATCCGGGGGAATTGCGCGGGTGCCAGGGCGGCGGGCCCGCCGAGGAGTTCGGCGGTGCGGGCGGCGGCCCAGACGGCGAGGGCGAGCTGTGCCGCGCGCCAGACGCGGCGCGGCCCGGCGGGGCGCTGCTCGACGCGGGCGGCGAGCGCGCCGGGCAGCGCGGCGAGCGCGGCGGCGGCCGGCGGCAGGAGCAGGGCGGCGGCGAGGAGTACGGGGAAGAACGTCCCGGCGCCCAGGGGCGCGGCGCCGCCGAGCGCCCGGCCGAGGAGCCGGCAGCGGGCGGGCAGTTCGCAGCACGCGTACAGCGCGGCGAGCAGCGCGAGCGTGGTCCACGGGGTGTGCGCGCCGGGGCGCAGCGCGGGCGCGGCGAGCGCGGCGGCGCACAGGGCGGCGCACACGAGCGTGCCGCGTGCCGCTGCCGGGAGTGCCATCACGCCGGTCACGCTAGCGAGTCGGCGGGGGCCGGTCGGGGGACTGCGGACCGATTCGCACCATCGGGTGATACAAGCCGATGGTCACATCACCGAACGCAGCGGACCGCCGCAGGTCACGGCGGTCCGATGATGGTGTGCCCCGGTCTGTCCTACTGCTCCTGCGGCGCGGGGGTGACGTCGTGCGAGGCTGTCACGTCGTGTTCCGGCACGGCCTGGCCGGCGCGGATCAGGTCGATCCGGCCCATCACCTTGGCCCGCAGGTCGGTGGGCACGTCGTCACTGCCGCAGCAGCGCTTGACGAGCTTCTTCACGGCCTGCTCCAGGCCGTACTTCTCCAGGCACGGGGAGCACTCCTCGAAGTGCACCTCGAACTTGGTGCAGTCGCTGTCGGGCATCTCGCGGTCGAGGAACTCGTAGAGATGATCCAGGACCTCTGAGCAGTCCGTCTCGTGCGGCTCTCCGCAGCTCATGAGCCCGAGCCTTTCCGATCGTTCGACGACTCTCCGGCGCCCGCGGGTACCAGCCCGCGCTCACGGGCGTAGTCCTCGAGCATGCCGCGCAACTGGCGGCGGCCCCGGTGCAGTCGGGACATCACCGTACCGATGGGTGTACCCATGATGTCCGCGATCTCCTTGTACGCAAAGCCCTCGACGTCCGCGAGATAGACGGCGATGCGGAACTCCTCGGGAATCGCCTGGAGCGCTTCCTTCACGTCGGAGTCCGGCAGGTGGTCGAGGGCCTGCGACTCGGCGGACCGCAGTCCGGTCGACATGTGCGACTCGGCGCGGGCGAGCTGCCAGTCCTCGATCTCCTCGGCGGCGCTGCGCTGCGGCTCACGCTGCTTCTTGCGGTACGAGTTGATGAAGGTGTTGGTCAGGATCCGGTACAGCCAGGCCTTCAGGTTGGTGCCCTCGCGGAACTGGTGGAAGGAGCCGTACGCCTTGGCATAGGTCTCCTGCACCAGGTCCTCCGCGTCCGCGGGGTTGCGCGTCATGCGCAGCGCGGCGGAGTACATCTGGTCGAGGAATCCGAGGGCGTCCCGCTCGAAGCGCGCGTTGCGCTCCGAGGTCGTCTCCTCGGGGCCGTCGTCGGTCCCTGTGTCGGTCCCAGTGACAGGACCCACCTCCTCCAGCGATGGGGCGGGTTCGATCGCGACCCCGCTCGTTTCGGAGGATAGACGAGGAACCGCACCGCCCGCCGCCCGAATAGGGGCGCGCTTGGGCGCAGGCAGGACCGTCCAGTCGAGGTCAGCGGCCTGCGAGCGCTGGGGGCAGATGGTCGATCCCATGCGACGGACTTCCTCTCCTTGACTCTCTTCTTACCGACGCCCGTCACAACACGGGGCGCGTGCGCAACATTCCCGGGGTGGCGAGCCACGCGGTGACGGCGTCGGTGAGGAGCGTCACGGCCTCCGACTCCGTCAGGTCGGCGCGCTTGGGGACGGCGAAGGAGTGATCGCCGTACGGGATCCCGACGAGTTCGTGGTCGCCCTCCGGGAACTCCTCCGGCCTGCCGAACGGGTCGTTGCCGCCCTGGACGACGAGCGTGGGCAGGCCCGCGCCGAGCAGTTCGTCGGCGCGGGACTTCTCGGGGCGGCCGGGCGGGTGGAGGGGGAAGCTGAGCGCGAGCACGGCGGCGGCGCCGAGCTCGGCGGAGGTCCGGCAGGCGACGCGGGCGCCGGCGCTGCGGCCGCCGGCGACGACGGGCAGCTCCGGCCGGGCGAGGGCCGGCCAGATCTCGCGCCATCCGGTGTCGAGGGTCTTCGGCGCCGGTGCGACCTTCTTGCCGGCGAACCGCCACGGCATCTCGACCAGCGCCACGGTGAACCCCTGCTCCGGCAGGACACGCGCCAGCGCGGCGAGGTCCCGGGCCCCGATGCCGCCGCCGGCACCGTGCGACAGCGCCACGACCGCCCGGGGCTTCTCCGCCGCGTACCAATGCACCCGCGCCGGCCCGGTCGCGGTCTCCACCGTCTCGATCTTCGTCACGCCCCCATCCTGCCGCGCGCGGCGGTCAGAACAGGGTCGCCACCTCCGGGCCCGAGAGCTCGGTGAGGAGTTCGGGGCCGTTGTTGCGGACGTTGCTGACGGCGGTGGGGACGGGATAGGCGCGCATCAGGCCCCCCGGGGGCGGGGTGAGCAGCCCGCGCAGCTCGTCGAGATCCGTGGTGCGCGGGTCCAGCCAGGCGTCCCAGCGGTCCGGGGTCAGCATCAGCGGCATCCGCGGGTGGATGTCCGCGAGCGAGCCCGGGCCCTCCGCCGGGGCCACGCCGAGCGGTCCGGTCTCCGCCTCCGTGGTCACGACGGAGCACGTCACCCACCACGCCGAGGGGTGGTCGTCCGGCAGGGTGCGGTCGCGCCAGAACTCGTAGAGACCGGCCATGGCGAAGACCGAGCCGTCCGCCGGGGTGACGAAGTAGGGCTGCTTCCGCGGCCGCTTCTTCCTGCCCTCGACCTCCAGGTCCCGCTCCTCGACGCCGGTGACCCATTCGTAGTAGCCGTCCGCCGGCAGGATGCACCGCCGGGCCGCGAACGCCCGCCGGAACGACGGCTTCTCGTGGACCGTCTCCGCCCGCGCGTTGATCATCCGGGCCGCGCCCTCGGGGTTCTTGGCCCATGACGGCACCAGGCCCCACTTCAGCTTCCGCAGCTGGCGAACCGGACGCTTCGATTCGGCGTCCTTCAGAGGGCGTTCGAGGACCGCGTAGACCTCCTTCGTCGGAGCCACGTTCCAGTCGGGCGCCAGCGTCTCCTCCGGCTCCCACTTCTCGATCTCGAAGGTCCCCACGAGATCCTCGGGCCCTCGACTCGCTGCATACCGTCCGCACATACGTGCCACACTGCCACTCCCTCCCGCCGCCCGACCACCACCCCTCAACGACGGTGCTGCGCACCTGCACCTTCTTGATCTACCAGCGAGGAGCCGATCCCCGAAATGAGCGAAGTCCTGGGCACCCAGCCCGCGCCCGAGCTGTGGATCGTCATAGCCACCGCCGTCGTCGCGCTGCTCGCCGTCGCCCCGCGCCCGGCCTGGCGGCTCTCGCGCAACGCCGTCACGATCGCCCACGAGGGCGGCCACGGCCTGATCGCCCTGCTCAGCGGCCGCCGCCTCGAAGGCATCCGGCTGCACTCCGACACCAGCGGCCTCACCGTCAGCCGCGGCAGGCCCTCGGGGATCGGCATGATCCTCACCGCGGCCGCCGGCTACACCGCCCCGCCGCTCCTCGGCCTCGGCGGCGCCTGGCTGCTCACCCAGCACCGCGTCACCCTGCTGCTGTGGCTGGCCACGGCACTCCTGCTCGTCATGCTGGTGATGATCCGCAACGCGTACGGGGTACTCACCGTCGTCCTCACCGGCGCGGCGTTCCTGCTGGTCTCCTGGCTCACCGACCCGGCCGTCCAGTCGGCGTTCGCGTACACCGTCGTGTGGTTCCTGCTCCTCGGCGGCGTCCGTCCGGCCTTCGAACTGCAGGCCAAGCGCCGGCACGGCGGCGCGCCGGACTCCGACGCCGACCAGCTCTCGCGGCTCACCCACGTCCCCGCCGCACTCTGGCTCTTCATGTTCCACGCGGTCTCGCTGTGCTCGCTGATCGGCGGCGGGCGCTGGCTGCTGGGGCTGTAGCCGGTGCGTGCCCCACTAAAGTGAGGGCATGACCGAAAGTTCCGTACCCACCACCGACCTGCCGTCCGACCTCTGGCCCGCTCCCTATGCCGGCGGGGCCGTCGACGCGACCGTCACGGTGCCCGGATCGAAGTCGGTCACCAACCGCGGCCTGGTCCTGGCCGCCCTCGCCGCCGAGCCGGGCTGGCTGCGCCGCCCGCTCCGCTCCCGCGACACGCTCCTGATGGCCCAGGCCCTGCGCACCCTGGGCGTCCGCATCGAAGAGGGCGTGGGGCCGGACGGTACGGGCGAGGCCTGGCGCGTCATCCCCGCCCCGCTGCGCGGCGACGCGTCCGTCGACGTCGGCAACGCCGGCACCGTGATGCGCTTCCTGCCCCCGGTCACCACCCTCGCCGACGGCCCGGTCCGCTTCGACGGCGATCCCCGCTCCCACGAGCGCCCGCTGCACGGCGTCATCGACGCGCTGCGCGCGCTCGGCGCCCGGATCGACGACGGCGGCCGCGGCGCGCTGCCGATGACCGTGCACGGCGCGGGCGCCCTGGAGGGCGGCCGGGTCGAGATCGACGCCTCGTCCTCGTCCCAGTTCGTCTCCGCGCTGCTGCTGTCCGCGCCCCGCTTCAACCAGGGTGTCGAGGTCCGGCACGTGGGCGCGAAGCTGCCCTCCCTGCCGCACATCCGGATGACCGTCGACATGCTCCGCGTGGTCGGCGCCCAGGTCGACGAGCCGGAGACCGGCGGCGAGCCGAACGTCTGGCGGGTCTCCCCGTCCGCGCTGCTCGGCCGCGACCTGACCGTCGAGCCGGACCTGTCCAACGCCCAGCCGTTCCTGGCCGCGGCCCTGGTCACCGGCGGCCGGGTGACGATCCCCGACTGGCCGTCGCGGACCACTCAGCCCGGTGACGCGCTGCGCGAGATCTTCACCGCGATGGGCGGTTCCTGCGAACTGACCGAGCGCGGTCTGACCTTCACCGGCACCGGCCGGATCCACGGCATCGACGTGGACCTGAGCGAGGTCGGCGAGCTGACCCCGGGCATCGCCGCGGTCGCCGCCCTCGCCGACTCCCCGTCCACCCTGCGCGGCGTCGCCCATCTGCGGCTGCACGAGACGGACCGCCTGGCGGCGCTCACCAAGGAGATCAACGAGCTCGGCGGCGACGTCACCGAGACCGAGGACGGCCTCCACATCCGCCCCCGCCCGCTGCACGGCGGGATCTTCCACACCTACGACGACCACCGGATGGCGACGGCCGGCTCGATCATCGGCCTCGCGGTCGAGGGCGTGCAGATCGAGAACGTGGCGACGACCGCCAAGACCTTGCCGGACTTCCCGAGGATGTGGACCGAAATGCTCGAGGGCTGACGACATGCGGCGCTACGGGAAGCACACCGACGAGGACGACATCCGCCAGCGGCCCAACCCCAAGGGCAACCGGCCCCGGACCAACATCCGGCCGAAGCACGAGGACGCCGCCGAGGGCATGGTCCTCACCGTCGACCGCGGCCGGCTGACCTGCCTGGTCGACGACACCGTGATCATGGCGATGAAGGCCCGCGAGCTGGGCCGCAAGGCCGCGGTCGTGGGCGACCGGGTGCAGCTCGTCGGCGATCTGTCCGGCAAGAAGGACACCCTGGCCCGCATCGTCCGGATCGGCGAGCGCAGCTCCGTGCTGCGCCGGACGGCCGACGACGACGACCCGTTCGAGCGGGTGGTCGTCGCCAACGCCGACCAGCTCGCGATCGTCACCGCGCTGGCCGACCCCGAGCCGCGGCCCCGGCTCATCGACCGCTGCCTGGTCGCCGCGTACGACGGCGGTCTGGAGCCGCTGCTCGTGCTCACCAAGTCCGACCTCGCCCCGCCGGACGAGATGCTCGACCTGTACGGCGCGCTGGGCGTCCCGTACGTGGTCACCTCGCGCGACGAGCTGTACGACGGCGGGGCCGCGGACCGGGTCCGCGAGTACCTCGACGGCCGGGTCACCGCCTTCGTCGGGCACTCCGGCGTCGGCAAGACGACGCTGGTCAACGCGCTGGTCCCGGAGGAACGCCGCCGCTCCACCGGTCATGTCAACGCGGTCACGGGGCGCGGCCGGCACACCACGACGTCGGCGCTGGCGCTGCCGCTGGAGTCGGTGGACGGCTGGGTGATCGACACCCCGGGCGTCCGGTCGTTCGGCCTCAACCACATCGACCCGTCGCGCGTGATCCACGCCTTCCCCGACCTGGAGCCGGGCACCGAGAACTGTCCGCGGGCCTGCAGCCACGACGAACCGGACTGCGCGCTGGACGACTGGGTGGCCGAGGGCCATGCCGATCCTGCCCGGCTGTACTCGCTGCGGCGGCTGCTCGCCACCCGCGAGCGACGCGAAGGCGACTGATCACGTCCGTTTCAGACTGGTGTCCACCGGTAAGTGCATAATCGCACCGAGTGAGACGAAGCAGTCACCGACGGCGTGGGAGGCACTGACGATGGCGTGGCTGCTGGTGGTGCTCGCCGGGTTCCTCGAAACCGGCTTCGCGGTGTGCCTGAAGCTGTCGCACGGCTTCACGCGACTCTGGCCGACCATCGCCTTCGCGATCTTCGCCCTGGGCAGCTTCGGTCTGCTCACCCTCGCGCTGCGGAAGCTGGACGTGGGTCCGGCGTACGCGGTGTGGACGGGGATCGGCGCGGCCGGCACCGCCGTCTACGGGATGATCTTCCTCGGCGACGTGGTCTCCACGCTGAAGATCGTGTCGATCTCGCTGGTGATCATCGGGGTCATCGGTCTCCAGCTGTCCGGCTCCTCGCACTGAGCGCGGCGCGGACCGCCTGGCCGACGCCCTGCGGACCGGGCGCGACGATGTGGGACAGGGCGAGCCGGACGGCGAGCTCGCAGGACAGCACGGTCTTGGCGTCGGCGTGCGCGAGCGTCGCTGCGACCAGTTCGGCCGGGGCTGGCGCGCCGGCGTCGGCCCGCCGCTGGGCCGGGAGCGCGGAGGCGAGGGACGCGGAGCGGGCCGGCCGGGGCGCGGGCAGCCGCTCGGTCCAGCCGCCGGTGAGCAGGGCGCGCAGCAGGGGCCGGTCGGCGGCCTGGGCGACGATCCACTCGGCCACCATCGCGAGCCGCTCGGGGTTGAGGGGCGGCGGGCCGAGCAGATCGGGCCCGTGGTGCCGGTCGATCCGGGCCTGCGGCGGGCGGCGGCCGGTGAGGAGCCGCTCCACGCCGAGCAGATAGGCGTCCGCCTCGCGCCGGACGAGGGCGCGGGCCAGGCCCTCCTTGCTGCCGAACTCGTTGTAGAGCGTCTGCCGGGACACCCCCGCGGCAGCCGCGACGTCGACCATGCGGACCGCGGACCAGGGCAGCCGCCCGAGGGCCGCGAGCGCCGCGTCCAGCAGGGCCTCGCGCGCTGCGGGCATCGTCGCCTCCCGTCCTCGCCGTTCCTTCGCACAGAGTTGACGGGCCACCACACACTGTCAAGGGGCTCCGCGGAGCACCGCCCTCAGGGAGGATAGAGTTCCGAACATGGCCGATTACCACGACGACCTGCGCCTCGCCCACGTCCTCGCGGACGCCGCCGACGCCGCCACCATGGAGCGCTTCAAGGCTCTCGACCTGAAGGTCGAGACGAAGCCCGACATGACGCCGGTGAGCGAGGCGGACAAGGCCGCCGAGGAACTGATCCGGGCTCAGCTGCAGCGGGCGCGGCCGCGGGACGCGATCCTCGGCGAGGAGTACGGCGTGCAGGGCTCCGGGCCCCGGCGCTGGGTGATCGACCCGATCGACGGCACCAAGAACTACGTCCGCGGGGTGCCGGTGTGGGCCACCCTGATCGCGCTGATGGAGGCCGGGGACACCGGGTTCCAGCCGGTGGTGGGCGTGGTGTCGGCGCCGGCGCTCGGCCGGCGCTGGTGGGCGGCGAAGGGCCTGGGCGCGTACACCGGGCGCAGCCTGGCGTCGGCGTCGCGGATCGGTGTCTCGCAGGTGGCGGAGCTGTCCGACGCCTCGTTCGCGTACTCCTCGCTGAGCGGCTGGGAGGAGCAGGACCGGCTCGACGGCTTCCTGGACCTGACCCGGGCCTGCTGGCGGACCCGCGCGTACGGGGACTTCTGGCCGTACATGATGGTCGCCGAGGGCTCGGTGGACATCTGTGCGGAGCCGGAGCTGTCGCTGTGGGACATGGCGGCGACGGCGATCGTCGTCCAGGAGGCGGGCGGCACGTTCACCGGCCTCGACGGCCGCCACGGTCCCCACAGCGGAAACGCCGCCGCGTCGAACGGCCTCCTCCACGGCGAACTGCTGAGCTACCTGAACCAGCAGTAGCGACGGGGGCGCGCGGCGGCAGAAGCCCCGCAGGACGCGACCCGCGCCCCTCGCGCGCCCTCTTGTCGGCTCCCCTCACCGCTGCCACTCTGAGAGTCCCCCCGATTGTGAACTTGTGAAACGGTTCTCGTTGAAGATTGAAGCGGGGACCGTTCACCGAGGAGGTGGCTGCCTTCATGCTCGTCCGTGACGCCATGAGCACCGTGATCCTGACCATCGGACCCGCCCACACTCTCCGCCAGGCCGCCCGGCTGATGGCGGCGCGCCGTATCGGCGCGGCCGTCGTCATGAACGCCGACCACAGCGGCATCGGCATTCTGACCGAGCGCGACATCCTCAACTCCCTCGGCTCCGACCAGAACCCCGACTACGAGACCGCCGGCTCCCACACCACCACCGACGTCGTCTTCGCCGCACCCGGCTGGACCCTGGAGGAGGCCGCGGAGGCCATGACGCGCGGCGGCTTCCGCCATCTCATCGTCCTGGACGAGGACGGCGGCCCGATGGGCATCGTGTCGGTCCGCGACATCATCCGGTGCTGGACCCCGGCACTCCGGCACGAAGGGACGCTGGCCCGCTGAGTTAGGCTGACCCCCATGAGTGACCTGTTGGAACGACTGCGCGGCCGCGGCTGGCGAATGACCGCGCAGCGGCGTGTCGTGGCCGAAGTCCTCGACGGGGACCACGTCCACCTCACCGCCGACGAGGTGCACGCCCGCGCCGTGCAGAAACTGCCGGAGATCTCCCGGGCCACCGTCTACAACACGCTGGGCGAGATGGTGTCGCTCGGCGAGGTCATGGAAGTCAGCACCGACCACCGCGCCAAGCGCTACGACCCGAACGCGCACCGGCCGCACCAGCACCTGGTCTGCGCGCGCTGCGGGGCGATCCGCGACGTCCACCCGGCGGGGAACCCGCTGAAGGACCTCCCGGACTCGGAGCGCTTCGGCTTCACGGTCTCGGACGTCGAGGTCACGTACCGGGGCATCTGCCCGGACTGCGCGTAGGTCGGCGGAAGCCCCTTCGGGGGCTTCTTTCGTACCGCACGCTCCGTGCATGCACGAAGGCCCGGATCCAATGGATCCGGGCCTTCGTTTCAGTAGCGGGGACAGGATTTGAACCTGCGACCTCTGGGTTATGAGCCCAGCGAGCTACCGAGCTGCTCCACCCCGCGTCGGTGAACACAACCTTACGGTACCCCTGCGACCAGCGCAAATCCTCAGGCCGTGAGCTCCTGGTGCAGCGCCTCGCTCAGCCGCGCCGCCCGCTCCGCCACCTCCGCCGGACCGAGCTCGACCGCGCGGGCGCACCAGCGGCGGCCCTCGGTGAGCTCGCCGCGGCGCGCCGCGAGCAGCGCGAGCCGGAGCGCGGCGCGGCCGTGGCCCGCGTGCGCGGCACGGGTCCACCAGAGCGCGGCCTCCCGCTCGTTGCCCTCGCGGGCGAGCAGCAGCCCGAGGTTGAACGCCCCGTTCCGGCTGCCCGCCTCGGCCGCCTCCCGGTACCAGTGCGCGGCGTCCGCGATGTCGCCGCGCGCGGCGGCCAGCATGCCGACCCGTACCTGCGCACGGCGGTGGCCCTGCTCGGCGGCCCGCTCGTACCACTCCTCGCACTCGGTCTTCTCGGCCTGCGGCGCCCCGAGCGCGGTCGGGCCGGGCTCGGGCCGACGGGCGTCGAGGACGGTGGCCAGCCGGTACGCCGCCTCCGCGCTGCCGCCGCCCGCGGCGCACCGCAGATGGCGCTCGGCGCTCTGCTCGTCGCCGTCGCGCAGGCAGGCCATGCCGACCTGGAGCGCGGCCTCGGTGTGCCCGGCGGCGGCGGCCCGCTCGTACCAGCCGAGCGCGGCACGGTCGTCGTCGCGGCCGGCGTGGATGATGCCCAGGTTGAACGCGGCGTCCACGCTGCCGGCCTCGGCGGCCTTGGAGAACCAGGGCTCCGCGCCCTTCGCGTCGCCGGCCTGCAGCAGCAGGACGGCCAGCGCGTTCGCGGCCTCGCGGTGTCCGGCGTACGCGGCCTGCCGGTACCACTGCTCTGCCTGCGGGATGCGGTCCTGGGCGGCGCAGAGCAGCCCGAGGTTGTACGCCCCGTTCACGTCGCCGGCGTCCATGGCGGCGCGGTACCAGCGCTCGGCGGTCTGCTGCTCGCCGCGGGCGGCGTGCAGCGCGCCGAGCGCGTTGGCGGCATTGCCATCGCCCTCCTGGGCGGCGCGCAGCCACCACACGGCGGCACTCTCCTCGTCGCCGGCGTCGCGCAGCAGGAAGCCCAGCGCGCAGGCGGCCTTGGCCTCGCCGTCCTTGGCCGAGGTCAGGTACCAGCGGCCGGCCTCCTTGCGCTCGCCGCGGCGCTCCAGGATCGCGCCGAGGTGCAGCGCGGCGCGCCGGTGTCCGCGGGCGGCGGCCTGGCGGTACCACTGCTCGGCCTCGGCGAGGGTGCCGCCGGGCTCGCCGGCTGCCTCCGGGCCGTCGGTGCGGTCGCGGGCGGCGCGCAGCCGGGCGCCGGTCTCGTAGGCGAGCGCCTCGCGGGCCGAACGGCCGGTGCCGGTCTCGTACGCGGCGGCGTCGCGCGGGCGGCGCCGGGCGGCGGCGGGGCCGTCGGTCGCGGCGGAGCCGGTGCTCTGCGCGGCGCGCTTCTCCAGGGCGCGGGCGAGGCGGTAAGCGGCCTCGCGGTGGCCCTGCTCGGCGGCGACGCGCAGCCAGCGCTCGGCGCCGACGTCACTGTGGTGCTCCAGGAGGTCGGCGAGGGCGTACGCGCCGAGGGCGTGGCCCTGCTCGGCGGACTGGCGCAGCCAGTACTCGGCCGCCGGCTCGTCGCCGCGCTCGCGGTGGTGGCGGCCGAGGGCGTGGGCGGCCGCGGCGGAACCGGCGACGGCTGCGATGCGCCACCAGCCGGCCGCCTCGTCGGCGTACCCGCGCTGGTGCAGCAGCACGCCGAGGTTGTTCGCGGCGGCCCGGTCGCCCTCCGCGGTGGCACCGCGGAGGTACGGCTCGGCGCCGTCGAGGTCGCCGCGGCGCAGCAGCAGCGCGCCGAGGACGCTCATCGACGCGGCGTCACCGTTCTCCGCGGCACGGCGGTGACGCGCCTCGGTCTCGGCGCTGTCGGTGTACTCGGCGGTCGTCTCGACCACGTCCGCGGCGTCCGAAACGGCATTGGTCGTGTGCCGTTGTACAAACCGCCCTGTCTCCAACAGAGTTGCCCTGTCCCCCATAAATTCCATCGTCGCACCACCCGCAACCCGCGTACACCTGGTATACCGCAGCCAGTGAGGTCACTTCAGCGTTTTGTCGACATGCCCACAGGGAGACAAGTCAAACACGAGTTGCGCATCCACACACGATGAGGGCCCGGATCCTGTTGGATCCGGGCCCTCATCTTCAGTAGCGGGGACAGGATTTGAACCTGCGACCTCTGGGTTATGAGCCCAGCGAGCTACCGAGCTGCTCCACCCCGCGTCGGTGTGTCACCACATTATCACGACGCGGGGTGGAGTCGATCAGCCGCTGGGGCTGGGGCTCGCGCTCGTGCTCGGCGAACCGCTCGGCTTGGCCGCGGGCGGCTTCTGATCCGCCTTCAGCTTGGCGCTCGCGTCCGCCGCCTTCTGCAGCGCCTCCTGCAGGGCCTGCTGGGCCTTGCCGTAGGCGACCCAGTCGGGCTGGGGCTTGGCCAGCGCCGCCTGCGCGTCGTCGTACGCCTTCTGCGCGTCGGCGATGGCCTGCTTCAGCGCCGCGTCGTCCGTCGCCGGCGGAGGCGGCGTGGTCGTACCCGGCGGGGTGGTCGGCGGCGGGGTGGTCCCCTCGACTCCGAACACCGCGTTGAGCGCCTTGGCGAGGTTGTCCTCGAACACCGTGGTGTCCTTGGTCGTGTCGCCGTTGGGCTGGTCCGCGTCCACGTACGAGACCGCGACCTTCTTCAGCAGCGGGTACTGCGCGTTGCGGCCCTGGGCGTACACCGGCTCCACGTACAGGAACCCGCCGTCGAGCGGCACCGTGAGCAGGTTGCCGTAGAGGATGTCGGAGTCCGCGCCCTTCATGTCCCGGACGAAGGTCGCCACGGACGGAAGGCTGTTCAGCTTGTTCTGCACCTGTTGGGGTCCGGGGACGTCCGAGGTGACCCGCAGCAGCCTTATCCGGCCGTAGTCCTTGCTCGCGGCGTCCGCGTCGACCGCCATGAAGCCGCCCAGGTTGGGCCGGCCGTTGGGGGTGAACGTGGTCGTCAGCGAGAACTTCTGCGCCGTGTCCCCGGGCATCTTCACGCTCAGGTAGTACGGCGGGACCGCGTTGCCGTCCTTGTTGGTCGGGTCGTCCGGCACCTGCCACGCGTCGGAACCGCTGTAGAACTGCGTCGGGTTCGTCACGTGGTAGCGGGTCAGCAGCTCGCGCTGGACCTTGAACATGTCCTGCGGGTAGCGCAGGTGCTGGAGCAGGCTCGGCTTGATGGAGGACTTCTTCTCCACCGTGCCGGGGAACGACTTCATCCAGGTCTTGAGGACGGGGTCCTCGGTGTCCCACTGGTAGAGCTTGACGGTGCCGTCGTACGCGTCGACCGTCGCCTTCACCGAGTTGCGGATGTAGTTGACCTGGTTCTGCTGCGCCACCACCGCGCGCTGCTGGTTGCCCACGGTCAGCGCGTCGGCCGTCGTCTCGCCCAGGGTGGTGCGCGAGGCGTACGGGTAGCCGTTGGTCGTCGTGTACGCGTCGACGATCCACTGGATCCGGCCGTCGACGACCACCGGGTAGGCGTCGCCGTCGATGGTCAGCCACGGGGCGACCGCCTCGACGCGCTCCTTGGGCGTGCGGTTGTACAGGATCCGCGAGCCCTCGCCGATCGCTCCCGAGTACAGGATCTGCGGCTCGCTGAACGCGACCGCGTACGCGGCGCGGTTGAAGGTGTTGGAGAGGTTGACTCCGCTCCTGCCTTCGTAGCTGGTGGTCTTCTCGCCGTTCTCCTCGTAGTCCAGCTCCTTCTGCGGGCCGCCCACGATCGAGTACTGGTCGGTCTTCTCGCCGTAGTAGATCCGCTGCTGGTACGTGGGGAGCATGCCGGTGGTCGGCAGGCCGGACTCGGTGAATACCGGGGAGCCGTTGGCGTCCGTCGTCGTGCCCGCGGCCATGATCGCGCCGTAGCCGTGGGTGTACGTGAAGTGGTCGTTGATCCAGTTCCGCTTCGGGATGCCCTTGATGTTCAGCTCACGCAGGCCGACGACGGTGTCCTGGCCCTTGTAGCGGTCCACGTCCAGCGTGGTGGGGAACTGGTAGTACTTCCGCTTCTGCTCCAGCTGCTGGAACGTCGGCGACACGATGTTCGGGTCGACCAGCCGGTAGCTGGCCGCCGTGTCGGCGTCGCCCCGCAGCTTGCCCTTGTCCTTGACGGTCGACTTGCCCGAGTAGTTCTCGAGCGTGGTCGTGTCGATGTCGTAGGCCTTGCGCGTGGCGTCGATGTTCTTCTGGATGTACGGCGCTTCCTTGGCCTGCTCGTTCGGCTGGACCTGGAACTTCTGCACGATCGCCGGGTAGAGCCCGCCGATCAGGATGGCCGACAGGACCATCAGGCCGAAGCCGATCACCGGGAGCTGCCAGGTGCGCCGCCACAGGGTGGCGAAGAACAGCACGGCGCAGATGACGGCGATGCAGAACAGGATCGTCTTGGCCGGCAGGTACGCGTTGGCGTCGACGTACCGCAGGCCCGTCCAGTTGCCCGTCGCCTTGAAGTCGCTGGACTTCACGGCCAGGCCGTACCGGTCCAGCCAGTACGCCACGGCCTTCAGCGAGACGAAGACGCCGAGGAGCACCGACAGGTGGCCGGTGGCGGCGGCGGTCGCGCGGGCGCCCGGGCTGGTGATCCGCAGCCCGCCGTACAGGTAGTGCGTCACCGTGGCGGCGATCAGCGAGAGCACCGTGGCGGCGAAGCCGAAGGCCAGCAGGAAGCGGTACCAGGGCAGGTCGAAGGCGTAGAACGACACGTCCAGCTGGAACTGGGGGTCCTTCTGGCCGAACGACACGCCGTTGACCCACATGAGCCAGGTGCGCCACTGGCCGGACGCGGACGCGCCGGCGATCAGCCCGACGAGGGCGGTGATCGCGAGCAGCACCCACTTCTTGAAGGGGGCGACGCCCATCCGGTACCGGTCGAGGCTCTGCTGCTCCATCGACATCGCGCTCAGCGGCGGCCGCAGCCGGTGCGCCAGCCAGATGTTGAACCCGACGGCCAGGCCCATCAGCAGTCCGAAGACGGCGAACAGGCCGATCTTGGTCCACAGAGTGGTGGTGAAGACGGACGAGTAGTGGACCGAGCGGTACCAGAGCCAGTCCGTCCAGAACCCGGCGAACATGACGAACGCCATGGCCAGCACGGCCAGCACGCCCAGCGTCATGAGCAGGGTCCGGGCACGCCGGGACGGCCGGCCGACTCTGATCCTTGGCCCGGACGGGCCGCCCCCGCCACGGTCCGGCATCTGGAAAGCCAACGTGCGCCCCTCGAGGTTGATGCGTCGTAAAGCAGGCCCCGCGATCGTAGAGCCCACTGATGCAACTTACTGAGGCTTTACCTAGTTCCCGTCTCCGGGGGCGAAGGAGGCAGGATGTTCACCATGTCCAACGTTTCCCCCTCCGGCCCGCCGATGGCCGCGAGCCCCCTCACCCGCGCCGTGCTCGAGATCGACGAGTACGCCTCGGGTCTCGGCTGGGACCGGCCGGCCCGTCTGTTCGCCCTCGTCGACACCGCCCGGCTGCGCGCCCAGGAGCCCGGTCTGGCCTCCCAGCTGGGCCTGGCGGGCGACGAGAACGCCGCCCAGTACACCCCGATCGAGCAGGAGGAGCTGCCGCGCGGCAAGCCCCTCGACGAGTTCCTCGGCACGATCGCCTGGCCGGACGCGGTGGCCGGCTGCGCCCTGACCGTGGAGCGGCTGATGCTGCCGCCGTCGGCGGAGACGTCCGTGCCGGAGGGGCTGAGCGAGGCCGCGCTGGCGAAGTGGGTGGCGAAGCACCCGGACCGGCAGGAGGTCCGCATGACGGTCGCGGTGCTGCGCGACGGGGCGCGCGAGTCCGCGGTGCGGCTGCGCGAGAAGGACTCCCCCACCGAGGTGCTGACCGGGCCCGACCTGGTGCCGGGCCTGGCGGACGCGCTGGCGGCGACCTTCGAGTCCTGAGGCCCTCGCGTACGGGTCCCGTACGGTCCGCCTGCGCCCGGTCAGCCCTTGGCGCAGGCGGGCAGGCCCTTGACGTCGCCCTTGGTGATCTTCTCCAGCGACTTCGTGGCGTCGGCGATGGTGTCGACCTTGATCAGGGTGAGCCCGTCCGGGGTGTCGGAGGCGGCGGCCGCGCAGTTCTCGGCCGGGGTGAGGAAGTACTGCGCCCCGGCGTTCCGCGCGCCGACCAGCTTCATCTCGATGCCGCCGATCGGGCCGACCTTGCCCTTGTCGTCGATGGTGCCGGTGCCGGCGACGAACCGGCCGTCGGTGAGGCTGCCCGGGGTGAGCTTGTCGACGATGCCGAGCGCAAACATCAGGCCGGCGCTGGGGCCGCCGACGTCCGCCAGCTTGATGTCGATGGTGAACGGGAAGACGTGGTCGGTGCCGGCCTGGATGCCGACGATGGCCCGGTCGTCGTCCTTCGCCTTCGCCGTGGTGATGACGACCTTCTGGGTGACGGTCGGCTCCTTGCCGGCCTTCTCCGCGGCGGCCGCCTCCTTGGCGGGGACGATCGTGAACACGACCTTCTCGCCGGGCTTCCGCTTGGTGACCTGCGCGGCGACGTCGCCGGGCTCCTTGACCTCTGCCCCGTCGACCGAGCGGATCACGTCGCCGGCGTGCAGCCGGCCCTCGGCGGGGCTGCCCTTGACCACGGTGGCGACGACGACCCGGGAGGTGACCGGGATGTCCAGCTCGCCGAGCGCGGCGACCTTGGCGCTCTCCTGCGACTGGCTGAACTCCTCGGCGTTCTCCTGGCTCGACTCCTCCTCGGTCTTGCCGTCCGGGTAGAGGGTGTCGTGCGGGACCACCACGTTGTCGTGCGCCAGCCAGCCGTAGACGGCCTCGACCAGGTTCATCCGGTAGTCCGCCCCGGTGACGCGGACCGTCGTCATGTTGAGGTGACCGGTGGTGGGATAGGTCCGGCGGCCGGAGATCTGCAGCACCGGCTCGCCGGCGGCCTCGCCGAGGGTGTTGACCGTGGGCCCGGGGCTCATCTCGGAGTACGGCACCGGAAGGATGACGCCCACACAGAGCAGCGAGATGAGGACCAGGGTGGAGGCGAGCATCGTCGCGGTGCGGCGTGGCATGGAACGACAGTACGGGACCAGCCTGTCAGTGCACCGCTCGGGCGGGGGCTTGGCTACTGCGTATGGTGCGCGAGCGGCGCCGCCGACGCCGGGGACGTCTCCAGCGGCTCCGTAACGGAACCGACGGTGGCGTGCTGGCGCTCCATGGCGTCCCGGAACCGGGCGTAGCCCGCGAGTTCGGCGACGTCGCCGATCGTGCGGTTCCTCGAGACCCAGCCGGCCCATATCGCCGCGCCGACGACTGCGAAAAGCGGAATCAGCAACCAGGCAAGCGCTGCCATCCCGACCTCCCATCCCCAATGAGCGACCGCAATTGATGGTTGAGCAGATGATCGTTGAGCAGACTAGCCATCCGCTGCTTCAACGCTGCGGTCAGGGGGGCGGTTACGCAAATCGGGGCGAACGACTACAGGAGGTCGGCGCGTCGCTGGACAAACCGAAGAAAGGCCGTGGACTGCACGAATCGCGGTCACGAAGAGTCACAGGGCGCTAGCGGACCCCGACGCTCCCCCCGGCTGGGGGCCGAGGCTCAACAGGCGCCGACCCACTCCTCGGTGCCGTCCGAGAACCTCTGGTGCTTCCAGATCGGGACCTCGTGCTTGAGGTCGTCGATCAGCTTGCGGCAGGCCTCGAAGGCCTCCCCGCGGTGCGGGCAGGAGACCGCGACGACGACCGCGAGATCGCCGACCTCCAGATCGCCCACCCGGTGGACCGCCGCCAGGGCACGGACCGGGTAGTCGGCCACGACCTTCTCCGCGACGCGGCGCAGCTCGGCCTCCGCGGACGGGTGGCAGGAGTACCCGAGGGCGTCCACGTCCGCCCCGCCGTCGTGGTTGCGCACCGTGCCGACGAAGAGTGCCGTGCCGCCGGCCGCGTCGTCCCCGACGGCCCGGAAGACCTCGTCGACGGAGAGCGGGGTCTCACGGATCGCGAGCAGCCTGATCGGATCGTTGGCGGCCAGCTCTCCGGGGTGGTCAAAGGTGCGTGCCATGGGCCCCATGGTGCCGTACGGCACCGACATCCCGGAATGGCATGTTCGACCGGTGGACGGGACCCTCCGTAGGAGGGTCCTACAGTCCGCGCCGCTTCCGCATCTGCCGCACCAGTGCCGCCGTGCCGAGCAGGGCCACCGTCGCGCCCGCCGCTCCGGCCGCCGTGGCGTCCTTGCGGCCCAGCCGGCGGCCCGCCACCGTGTGCCGTCCCTGGACCTCGTCCAGGAGCGCCGAGAGCACCTCCTCGTTGGTCCACTGCGGCCGCCAGCCCGCGTCGTGCAGCCGGCCGACGCTGACCACCCAGGGGTGCATCGTGTACGCGAGGTCGCCCGCCGGGGACGGGGTCAGTCCGATGCGGTGCAGCCGTGCGGCGGCGCCCAGGGCGACGGCGGAGGGCAGCTCCATGCGCCGGATGCCGCTCAGCTCCTCGACCTCCTCCTGCTCCAGCCAGCCGTCGCAGCCGACCGCGAACTCGCCGTCGACCTTCTCCAGGGCCGCGTACTCCAGGGCGCTGACCAGGTCCTCGACGTGGCAGAACTGCCAGGTGGGGCGGGAGCCGGCGACGACGAGCAGCCGCGGCGACTCGAAGTAGCGGGTCAGGGCGGTGTCCGTGCCGCCGACCAGGACGGCGGGCCGGACCACGGTCACGTTGAGGCCGGGGTGGGCGCGCGGCGCCCGTCGGCCGAGCCGCTCGATCTCCAGCATGTCGCCGACGCCGGTGGCCTCGGCGGTGGCGCGCAGCTCGGCGTCCTCGGAGAGCGGGATGTCGTTGTCCGGCAGCGCGCCGTAGACCATGGCCGAGGTGCACAGCACGACACGCCGGACGCCCGCGGCCGCGGAGGCCGTGAGGACGGTCTGCGCGCCGCGCACGTTGTACGCGGTCCGGGCGGCGGCGTCGGTCTCCAGGTCGAGGTCGACGGCGAGGTGCACGACGACGTCGGCGCCGCGCAGCTTCTCGGCGATCGCCGGGTCCCGCACGTCGAGGATGTGCCACTCCGCCTCGGGCACCTCGCCGCGCCGCTCGTCGATCGCGACGACCCGCCTGACCTCCTCGGAGGCGGCGAGGCGCCTGGTCAGAAGGTCGCCGACGCCGGTCGCGGCACCGGTGACCGCGACGACGGGCCCGCGCGCGGCGGATCTGGTCGATTGGTTTCGCGCTCCGCGAACCTGAGGATCTGGGGAACTCACCGGGCGTCTCCAGCGGTTGTCTTCAGTACGCAAGCGAATGACGCGTACGTACCAGGTGGCGTCCATCCTGCCGCAGGCGGCGAGACGGCGAAGCACTGAGGCCTAGTCCGCCCTCGATGTCTAGGCTTGGTGGTGTTGTCGGGCAGTCGCCGCCGGCGGAGAGCCGGCGGCCCTACGAGCCGAGGAAACCCGTGAGTGACACCCCATTCGGATTCGGCCTTCCGCCGGAGGAGCCGGAGAACGGCGACGAGGGCAAGAAGAAGGACCCTGCCGGAGGTGGTCAGGGTCCTGGCAACCCCTTCGGCTTCGGAGGCCTGCCGGGCGGCGGCGACAATCCGTTCGCCGCGATGTTCGGCAACCTGAACCCCAACGACCTGGGGGCGGCCTTCCAGCAGCTCGGCCAGATGCTGAGCTACGAGGGCGGTCCCGTGAACTGGGACATGGCCAAGCAGATCGCCCGCCAGGTGGTCGCGCAGGGCACCCCGGACGGCGTGAAGGACGCCAGCGTCGGCGCGTCGGAGAAGTCCGCCGTCGAGGAGGCCGTGCGCCTGGCCGACCTGTGGCTGGACCAGGTGACCTCGCTGCCCTCCGGCGCGAACACCGCTGTGGCGTGGAGCCGCGCCGAGTGGGTCGAGGCGACCCTCCCGGCCTGGCAGCAGCTGGTCGACCCGGTCGCCGAGCGGGTCGGCACGGCGATGGGCGACGTGCTGCCCGAGGAGATGCAGGCCATGGCCGGCCCGCTGATCGGCATGATGCGCTCCATGGGCGGCGCGATGTTCGGCCAGCAGATCGGGCAGGCCGTGGGCGCGCTGGCGGGCGAGGTGGTCGGTTCGACCGACATCGGCCTGCCGCTCGGCCCGGCCGGGAAGGCTGCGCTGCTGCCGCTGAACGTGGCGGCGCTCGGCAAGGACCTGAGCGTGCCGATGGACGAGGTGCGGCTGTACCTGGCGCTGCGCGAGGCCGCCCACCAGCGGCTCTTCGCCCACGTGCCGTGGCTGCGCTCGCACCTCTTCGGCGCGGTCGAGGGCTACGCCCGCGGGATCAAGGTCGACACCTCCAAGCTGGAGGACGCGGTCGGCAATCTGGACCCGACGCACCCGGAGCAGCTGCAGGAGGCACTGCAGCAGGGCATGTTCCAGCCGGAGGACACCCCGGAGCAGAAGGCCGCCCTGGCCCGCCTCGAGACGGCGCTCGCGCTGGTCGAGGGCTGGGTGGACGCGGTGGTCCACGAGGCCGCGAAGTCCAGGCTGACCTCGGCGGACGCGCTGCGCGAGACGCTGCGCCGGCGCCGTGCGTCGGGCGGTCCGGCCGAGCAGACCTTCGCCACGCTGATCGGTCTGCAGCTGCGTCCGCGCCGGCTGCGGGACGCCTCGCGGCTGTGGGCCTCGCTCACGGACGCGCGCGGCGTGGACGGCCGGGACGACCTGTGGAGCCACCCGGACATGCTGCCGACGGCGTCCGACCTGGACGACCCGGACGGCTTCGTGCACCGCGAGCAGCTCGACTTCTCGGAGCTCGACAAGATGCTGGGCGAGGCCGCCGGAGGCCGCGCCGAGGGTCCGGGCGACGGTGCGGGCGAGGACGAGGGCAACGGCGAGGGCAAGGACGACCAGGGCAAGTGAGTCTGTACGACGACGCCGTCCTCGTACTCAAGGGGTACGGGGACCAGTCCGAGCTGCGCGAGGTCTACCTGGACCATCTGGCGGCGCATCCGGACGGCATGTACAAGCCCTGCACGGCGGGCCATCTGACCGGCAGCGCGCTGGTGATCGACCCCGCGCGGGACCGGGTGCTGCTGACGCTGCACAAGAAGCTGAACATGTGGCTGCAGATGGGCGGCCACTGCGAGCCCGGCGACCCGACGCTGGCCGCGGCCGCGCTGCGGGAGGCGACGGAGGAGTCCGGGATCGCAGGTCTGACGCTGCTGCGGGGCGGCCCGGTGCGCCTGGACCGGCACCCGATCCCGGCGCCCTGCCACTGGCACCTGGACGTGCAGTACGCCGCGCTGGCCCCGGCGGGCGCGGAGGCGGCGATCAGCGAGGAGTCGCTGGACCTGCGCTGGTTCGCGTACGACGAGGTGGCCTCGGTGGCGGACACCTCGGTGGTCCGGCTGCTCGAGGCCACGCTGGCCCGGCTGTAGCGCACGCGTAAGGGGCGGTCGCCATGGCGACCGCCCCTTACGCATGTCCCGGTGTCAGTTCCAGGCGTTGTTCTGGTTCTGGCCGTGCGAGCCGTGCTGGCCCATGCCGAACTGGGCGGCGACGCCCTGGCCGACGGCGGCGTTCTGCGGCGGCATGACCTCGCTGGGCTGGACCAGGGCGTAGCCCTGTCCGAGGAAGCTGAGCTCCCAGCCCTCGCCGGTGTTGCCGCGGCGACGCATCACGCTGGTGTTCACCGTCTGCGACTGCATCTGCACCCGCAGCCCGGTGGACCAGGCGACGATCGCGTCCGCGTCGACGTTGACGTACTTGTCGGGCGTGACCAGCATCATCAGCGGCTGACCGGAGGTCATCAGGGCGACCTTGCCGCGGCCGGAGATGTTGAGCTGGTACTTGCCGGAGCCGGAGATGCCGTACTGGCTGTCCACGGCGATGACCTCGGTGTGCAGCGTCGAGTCCAGCGCCAGGACATAGGCGCTGTCGACGGTCATGCCCTCCTGGTCGACGTCCACCACGTGCACGTACTGGGCCAGGTTGGCGAAGTAGACCGTGCCCTGGCCGGAGCAGCGCATGAGGTCCAGGCCCTCACCGGTGCGGGCGCGCGCCCGCCGCTGGTTCGGGGTCTGGTACTCGCCGTCGAAGTCGACCAGGCCCTGGTACGCGACCATGGCGCCCTTGCGGGCCAGGATGTCGTCCTGGCCGTTGAGGGCGACCCGCAGCAGCTGCGGGTTCTGCATCACGTACCGGTCCTGGCTCTGCTGCTCGCCGTAGTTGAAAAGCGGGCTCTGCATGATGTGTTCTCGCTCCCCCTCAGCCCCGGACCCGCAGGCGGTCGGTGCTGTCCTCGCTCGGCTGTACGACGACGATGCCCTGGCCGGAGAAGGCCATCTGGTACGCCTCGCCGCTGCCCCGCCCGATGAGCGAGGAGGCCTTGAAGCTGCGCTTGCCCTTGACCTTCAGGTTCGGCGACCAGGCGACGAGCGCGTCGGGGTCGACGTACGTCTCGTCGTCGCCGCGGCCGCAGTCGACGACGATCGGGGTGCCGCGCGAGGTCAGGGCGACCCAGCCGGTACCGGCGATCTCGACGTTGAACAGGCCCTGGCCGGCGAACTTCGCCAGGCCCTTGACCCGCTCCACGCCCCACTGGAGGTGGGCGTCGAAGGCGAGGACGTTGGTGCCGTTGACGGAGAGCGAGTCGTTCTGGAGGTTGATCACGACGACGTCGGCGCCGTAGTCGGCCAGGTAGAGCAGTCCGTCGCCGGAGCACTTCATGACCGGCGCGCCCTCGCCGGTGGCCCACGCCTGGGCGACCTGGCGCAGGGCCGGCGGGTTGGGCTCGTAGGTGATGAAGCCTTCGTAGGCGACCATCGAGCCGGTGCGCGCGTACAGGTCCTGGCCGCTGGCCATGGCGACCTTGAGCATGGTGCGGCCGTGGTTCTCCATCCGGGCCGCGATCGGGGTCGGGGCGAAGCCCGCGAGTTGCTGGTTCATCGGTTCGGGCTCCCTCAGACCTCGTACGGCTGGACGACGATGAAGTTGCCGGGGGCACCCCGGAACTGGAGGTTCACCGTCTCGCCGCTGTGACCCGGGTACGCGTTGCGGCGCAGCCGGACCTGGCTGGAGAGGATCACCTGGGACGCGGACGACCAGGCGACGACGGCGTTGCAGTCGGCGAAGGTGGTCGGCGTGACGGGCAGCACCACGGGGATGCCGTGGGTCTTCACGATGACCGTGCCGGTGCCCTGGAACTGCATGGTGAACAGGGCGCCGCCGGGGATGCCGTGGCCCTCGATGCGGCGGACCTCGTGCTGCAGGGACTCGTCGAACGCGAGGACGTTCTCGGCGGAGACGCAGATGCCGTCGCCCTGGAGCTCGATCGGGTGCAGGTGCGCGCCGTTCTCGGCGAGGAAGACCTGGCCACGGCCGGTACAGCGCATCAGCTGCATCTCCTGGCCGGTGGCGTTGCCGACGATGCGGCCGGCGAAGCCGGCGCTCTTGTAGGCGAAGTCGACCTTGCCCTGGTACATGACCATGCTGCCCTGGCGGGCGAGGACGGCGTTGCCGCCCATCTGCAGGTCGACCCGCATGAGCTGCTGGTTCTGCGGGGTCCAGCGGGCGCCGGTCGCGGCCTCGCGGTACGGGGCGAGCGCGGCGGCGAGGCCGGGGCCGGAGGCGGCGGGGACGCCCATGCCGGGCGCGCCGGTCATTCCGGGCTGGGGCATTCCGGGGGCACCGGGTACACCGGGCATTCCGGGCTGCGGCATTCCGGGCTGCTGGCCGTACTGCGGCTGACCGTACGGAGCCTGACCCGGGATCTGGCCGGGGACCTGACCCGGGACCTGACCGTACGGCTGCGGTGCCTGCGGCGGCTGGCCGTACGGGCCCGGGGCGGCCGGCGCCGGAGCGGGGGCCGGGGGCGCGACGGGGGCCACGACGGTCGGCTGCGCGTGGACCGGCTGGACCGGCGGCGCGGGCGGCTGGGGGGCCGCCGGGGCGCCGAAGGCCGGTGCGGGCTGCGGGACCTGGGGCGCGGCCGGTGCCGGCGGGGCCGCCGGGGCGCCGAACGCGGGCGGCGCGGCGGGCGCGGCTCCCTGTGGCGGGGCGAAGCCGGGGGCCGCTGCCGGGGCCTGCTGGGCGGCGGGCTGCTCCTCGGCGACCTCGCCGCCGAAGTTCTTCAGCAGCGCCTCGAGTCCGCCGTCGAAGCCCTGCCCGACGGCGGCGAACCGCCACACGTCCTTCAGGTAGAAGTCACCGAGCATCACGGCCCGCTCGGTGGAGAACTCCGAGCCGTCGAAGGCGTACCGGGCGACCTCGTCGCCGCCGGCGACGATCCGGATGTAGCCGGGGCCGATCTGGCTCATCTGGCCGGCGCCGTCGAGCGTCGCGGTGAACGACAGCTTGTGGATGTTCGCCGGAAGGCGGTCCAGCGTGACGCGGAAGGCCTCGGTGTCGCCCGCCTGCGCGCCCAGCAGCTGGATGGACTCCTCCGGCGACTTCGGCTGGTTGAAGAAGATGAAGTACCGGTCGTCCGAGAGCCGCTCGTCGGCGTCGAGACCGAAGCAGCTGATGTCGAAGGTCAGCCCGGGCGCGGCGATCTGCACGCCCACGTACAGATCGGTTCCCGGTGTCAGATCACTGATCTTGGCCTTGTGGCCGCGTTGGAATTCCCTGGCCATGCGTAACGACCGTCCCCCATCCCGATATCCGAATGCGTCGCGTCAGGCTAACTGCTGCACACGACATTGAGCCAAGCCGCGACGGTTTCGGTACACGATTGGCGAACGGAAAGGCCGGACGGTGCTCCGGCCGTCACTCCTCGCGTGCGGCGGGCAGGTGCGGCAGACGTTCGGCGGCGACCACGCCCTCGAGATAGCCGCGGGCCCGCTCGGTCTTCGGGTACGCCTCCAGGAGCCGCCAGAAGCGCGGGCCGTGCCCGGGCACCAGCAGGTGGGCGAGCTCGTGGACGAGGACGTAGTCGACGACGTACTCGGGCATGCCCTGGAGCCGGTGGGAGAGACGGATGCTGCCCTCGGCCGGGGTGCAGGAGCCCCAGCGGGTGTTCTGGTTGGTCACCCAGCGCACCGAGGTGGGGCGGGCCCGGCCGTCGAAGTACTGGGCGGACAGCCGCTCGGCGCGCTCGGCGAGTTCGGTGTCGCCGAGGATGCTGCGGCTCTCCTGTGCGGCGAGCTTGTCGAGCATCACGGTGACCCAGCGTCGCTCCTCCGCCTCCGACATCCGGGCGGGGATGAGCACGATGGTGCGGTCGCCCTCACGGTAGGCGGAGACGGTTCTGCTCCGCCGTGAGCTTCTGCGGACCTCGACCGCGCTCGTTCCCGAACCGCGGGGCGGCTTGCTTGTCACGCTGCGCTGAGGGTCGGCGGGCACGGCCCCGACGTTACCCGCTGTCAGCGTGGGAAGTCCCGCCTCCGGGGCCGTTTCCGGGGCGATCCGGCAGCGCCGTGCACCATTTGAAGTACTAATACCCCTCCCCTGTGGACGACTTCGGAGGACGGGTCTCGCGAGCGGGCATTCTCACAGCAGGTCGACGGGGATCGCCCGGGAAGTCACGGGCGGGGAATGGGGGGTGTCGGATGAATCCGATGGTGAAACCGGCGCTGCGGCGCGCCTGGAGGGATCTTCAGTTCGTGCAGTTCGGTGCCACGTCCGCGCACGCGGTGGTGGTGGGTCCGGTGGGACTGACGGCGGGCACGCTGATCGCGCGGATGGACGGGACGCGCGGGCAGGAGCTGCTGCGGGCGGAGGCGAAGGCGCTGGGCCTGCCGGACGGTCTGGTCGACCGGATGGTCGCGCGGCTCGCGGACGCCGGGCTGATCGTCGATGCGGACGGGGCGCGGCCTCGGACGGCCGGAGCGTCGCGGCACGCCGCCGGCGCCCAGGATCCGCTGCGCGCCGACCTGGCGGCGCTGTCGGTGGTCGAGCGGGAACCGGACGGGCCGGTGCGGCGGATGGGCGCGCGGGCGGCGCTGCGGGTGCAGGTGCGGGGCGCGGGCCGGGTGGGCGCGGCGGTCGCGGCGCTGCTCTCGGCCTCCGGAGTGGGGCGGGTGGAGGTCCTTGACTCGGGGTCGGTTCAGCCGTGGGAGGTGTCGCCGGGCGGGCTGCCGGCCGAGGCCGTGGGCGAGCGGCGGGCGGTGGCGGCCGGGCGGCTCGTGGGGCGGTCGGCGCCGGGCGGCCGGCCGCCGCGGCAGGCCGGGGGCCCGGGCGGCGGCGATCCGGGGCCGGCTCTGGTGGTGGTGACGCCGCGGGACGGACTGGGGGCGTACGTCCCGGATCCGGTGCCGGCCGCGCCGTGGATCGCCGGGGGTGTGCCGCACCTGTACGCGGGGGTGGTCGAGGCGACCGGGGTGGTGGGGCCGCTGGTGCTGCCGGGCGGGACGGCCTGTGCGGAGTGTCTGCTGCGGGAGCGGACGGACCGGGAGCCGGTGTGGCCGAGGATGCTGGCGCAGTGGCGGTCCGGCGCGCCGGATCCGGCGCCGGCCTGCGACACCTCGCTGGCGGCGGCTGTCGCCGGGCTGACGGCGGCTCATGCGCTGGCGTTCCTCGACGGGGAGCTGCCGGCGTGCACGGGGGCACGGTGGGAGGTGTCGATGCCGCTGCTCGAGTGGCGTGTCGAGCGGTTCGAGCCCGCTCCGGGGTGTCCGTGCGGCGCCGCAGACAACAGAGAAGGGGACGGAGTGGGGGAGCGCCCCTCCGGGCCGCGGAGGGTGCAGGACACAATGGCGGGGTAACGGCCACCCTCGGAGCGGCAGTCCGGTATTTGGAGGGCGTATGTCTGATCTTCCCCGGAAGGCGGTCACCCGGACCGCGAAGTTGGCCGCGCTGCCACTGGGCATCGCCGGCCGGGCGACGTGGGGCCTGGGCAAGCGGATCGGCGGGAAGTCGGCCGAGATCGTGGCCCGGGAGCTGCAACAGCGCACGGCGGAGCAGCTGTTCAAGGTCCTGGGCGAGCTCAAGGGCGGGGCCATGAAGTTCGGGCAGGCGCTGTCCGTCTTCGAGTCGGCGCTGCCGGAGGAGGTGGCCGGGCCGTACCGGGCGGCGCTGACGAAGCTGCAGGACGCGGCGCCGCCGATGCCGACGCGGACGGTGCACACGGTACTGGCGGAGCGGCTGGGCGAGGACTGGCGGGAGTTGTTCCTGGAGTTCGAGGACAAGCCGGCCGCGGCGGCGTCGATCGGCCAGGTGCACCGGGCGGTGTGGCAGGACGGCCGCGAGGTCGCGGTGAAGGTGCAGTACCCGGGGGCGGGCGAGGCGCTGCTGTCGGACCTGACGCAACTGAGCCGGTTCGCCCGGCTGCTGGGGCCGCTGGTTCCGGGGATGGACATCAAGCCGCTGATCACGGAGCTGCGGGACCGGATCTCGGAGGAGCTGGACTACGGGCTCGAGGCGGAGGCGCAGCGGGCGCACGCGGAGGAGTTCGCGGACGATCCGGACGTGGTGGTGCCGGGTGTGGTGCACCAGTCGGACCAGGTGCTCGTGACGGAGTGGATCGACGGGATCCCGCTGTCCGAGGTGATCGCGGACGGCTCGCGGGAGCAGCGGGACCGGGCCGGACAGCTGCTGGCGCGGTTCCTGTTCTCCGGGCCGGGGCGGACGGGGCTGCTGCACGCGGACCCCCATCCGGGGAACTTCCGGCTGCTGCCGGGCGCGGACGAGGACGGCAGGCCGGACAGCTGGCGGCTGGGGGTCCTGGACTTCGGCACGGTGGACCGGCTGCCGGGCGGGCTGCCGGAGACGATCGGGTCCTGTCTGCGGATGACGCTGGAGGGCGAGGCCGAGACGGTCTACGAGCTGCTGCGCACCGAGGGGTTCGTGAAGGAGAGCGTCGATCTCGATCCGGACGCGGTCCTCGAGTATCTGCTGCCGATCATCGAGCCGGCGCAGGTGGAGTCCTTCGACTTCACCCGGGAGTGGGTGCGGACGCAGGCGGCCCGGATCGCCGATCCCCGCTCCCCCGCGCACCAGTTGGGCAAGAAGCTCAATCTGCCGCCCTCGTACCTGCTGATACACCGGGTGACCCTGAGCACGATCGGCGTGCTGTGCCAGCTGAACGCGACGGTGCGGCTGCGGGAGGAACTGGAGGAGTGGCTGCCCGGGTTCGTCGAGGAGGAGTGAGCGACGTCACCGCCGGCCGGGAGACCCACGGGTCGATCGGCCGGCTCACCACCAGGACGAGTCGAGTCTGCCCTCGATGGATCTGATGTTCTCGCGCGCGCAGGACTCGCAGAAGTAGCGGCGGCTGCCGTTCTCGACCGAGCAGGTCCAGGTCACGGGCAGACTGTCGGCCACCGCGCCGCAGCGGGCGCACACGAAGCTCTCCTCGGAGGTCCGGGGTTCCCGCCCGGAATCGCTGTTCCGCACTCTGCAGACGATAACCCCGCCGGGGTGCGGCGGGCGCGTGCAACGCGGCGCGGGGGCCGGTCCGTTCGGACCGACCCCCGCGGGGCGAGGCTGGTGGAGCCTCAGTGCATCACGGCCATGGCCAGGGCGCGGCGGGCGCGCAGGGAGACTCGCTCGGCACGGCGCTGCATGCGCCGGGCGGTCACCAGACGCACGGCCTGGCGCTCCGAGTCGGCCTCCCGTCGGCGCTCGTGCATATGCGCACGGGCCAAGGCTTCGGGGATGAGTTGCATCTCACGGGTCCTGTTCTGACGCGAGGCGTTCGCGCCGGTGGTGGAAACGTCGGGGGTCGCGGAGCCGGAGGGCTCGCTGGTGGAAGAGGTCATCGGGGCCAGCTTCTGGGGATCGTGCGTGAGGGGTGCGTCGATGGTTCCGGTGATGTTCATGCCGCGACCGGGTTCTTGCGCGGGCGGCCACGCGGCCGCTTGCGGGCGACGACGACGCCCTGCACGAACAGCTCGCCACCCCAGACGCCCCAGGGCTCACGCCGCTCCTTGGCACCCTCGAGGCAGGCCGCCATCAGCGGGCAGGTGCGGCAGAGGGACTTGGCGTACTCGACGTCCGCCGGGGACTCCGCGAAGAAGACCTCCGGGTCGTAGGAACGGCAGGGGACGGGTACGCCGAGGTTCTCGATGGCGTCGTCGAGCGCGGTGAGCGCGGTGAGGGGGGTCAAGGTGGAGTCCTCCGTGAGGCCGGGCGGGGGGATCGTTTCGGAAGGCGGTACGGACGGGGCGTGCGCTTCGAGTTGCACGGGTGTTCTTCCTCGTCTGGTCGTTCCGGCCTGTTGACCGGGGTTTCGGCTGGTACCGGGTTCTGCTGGTCCCGAGGCCCCTTCGGTCCGTCGTCCCCGTTCGGGGACAAACAGAAGGGCCGCGGATCCCGGGTGGGGTTCCGCGGCCCTGAAGGCGCCGGCCTGATCGTCGATCAGGCTGGATCACTCCAGGGTTCGAGCCCACGGAAGGCCCACATCGTGTGGTGGTGCGTCATCGTCTGCTGGGTTCCGGCACCGGTCGCCGTAAAGCCATAGGCCATCGGCTTGGCCTTGCCTGCTACGGCTGCTTCCAGTGCCTTGGTCGGTCGCTCATTGCGCCGCTCGACGACGGGAAGAGCCGTCGGGAGGGACGCCAGGCGCGCAGCCTCGGCACCGGACAGACCGGTGACGGACAGACCGCTGCTGATGAACGCCGAGCCGGAGAGGCCGAGCGAGCAGGCGGAGGCGGCCGAGCGATCGGTCATTTTGGCGGTGCTGACGATGATGCTGTCGATGTTGCTGATCACTGGAATCGCCTCCTCTCGGCGTCTCGGGGGATCGGGGTGAGCCGGTCCCGCATGTATTCGGATAAGTACAGCACGGAGACAGGGCTTCGGAGAAGCCGCTGTCCGTGGTTAAGAACCTATGGGGCTTGACGGGGCGTGCGCAAACTATTTTTTCGACGAGTTTGTATCAAGCGTCCTCGCCGTGTCCCTCAGGCTCCTGACCGGCGCAGATGGCCAGGACGTCGGCCCCGAACCGCTTCAGCTTGCGGGTCCCGACGCCGGCGATGCCGACCAACTCCCGGTTGTCGCCGGGGACCCGCTCGGCGATCGCCATCAGTGTCTTGTCGGTGAAGACGCACCAGGCCGGCTGCCCGAGCTCCCGCGCCTGCCCGGCGCGCCAGTCGTGCAGCCGCTCGTACAGCCCCTCGTCCATGTCGGAGGGACAGTCGTCGCACCGCATCAGCTTCATCGCGCCGGCCTCGGTGAGCGAGGCGCCGCAGACCCGGCAGCGGACGGGGCCGCGGTCCCTGCGCCGTACGACGGCGTCCCCGGCGTCCCGGCCGCCGGGGCCGCCCGCACCCCGCTCGATACCGCCGGCGCCGCCGCTCCAGCCCGTGGCGAGCCGGCCGGAGCCGGGCCGCAGCCCGTTGAGGAACCGGGTGGGGCGGCGCGACGGGCGGCCGCCCGGGGAACGGGACAGGGACCAGGAGAGCGACAGGTGCAGCCGGGCGCGGGTGACGCCCACGTACATCAGGCGGCGCTCCTCCTCGACCTGCTCGTCGGTCTTGGCGTAGGTGATCGGCATCATGCCCTCGGTGAGGCCGACCAGGAACACGGCGTCCCACTCCAGGCCCTTGGCGGCGTGCAGCGAGGCCAGCGTGACGCCCTGCACGGTCGGGGCGTGCTGGGCGGCGGCCCGCTCGTCCAGCTCGGTCACCAGGTCGGACAGGCCCGAACCCGGCCGGGCGCGGGCGAAGTCCTCGGACAGCCGGACCAGGGCCGCCAGGGACTCCCAGCGGTCGCGGGCCGCGCCGGAGCCGGCCGGCGGCTCGCTCGTCCAGCCTTTGGTGGAGAGCACCGCGCGGACCTGGGCGGGCAGGTCGTCGGCGCCGTCGAGGAGCGAGTCGTTCCCGCCCGCGCGGGCCGCGCCGCGCAGGGCGATGCCGGCCTCCCGGACCTCCTGCCGCTCGAAGAACCGCTCCGCGCCGCGCAGCTGGTACGGCACCCCGGCGTCGGCGAGGGCCTGCTCGTAGACCTCCGACTGGGCGTTGACCCGGTACAGCACGGCGATCTCACCGGCCGGGACGCCCGCGGCGATCAGGTCCCGGATCCGGCGGGCGGTGCCCTCGGCCTCGGCGGGCTCGTCCGCGTACTCGGCGTAGAGCGGCTCCGGTCCGGCCTCGCGCTGCGAGACGAGCTCCAGGCGGTGCTCGGCGGCCCGGCCGCGGGCCTGGCTCAGCACCCCGTTCGCCAGGTGCACGACCTGCGGGGTGGAGCGGTAGTCCCGGACCAGCTTCACCACGGTGGCGTTCGGGTGCCGGACCCGGAAGTTCAGCAGGTGCTCGGGGGTGGCGCCGGTGAAGGAGTAGATGGTCTGGCTGGCGTCGCCGACCACGCACAGGTTGTCCCGCTCCCCCAGCCACAGGTCGAGCAGGCGCTGCTGCAGCGGGGAGACGTCCTGGTACTCGTCCACGACGAAGTGCTGGTACTGGCGGCGGATCTGGTCGGCGATGTCGTGCCGGTCCTGGAGGATGCCGACGGTCAGCAGCAGCACGTCCTCGAAGTCGATCACCGAGCGGTCGCGCTTGAGCTGCTCGTACATCGCGTAGATCTGGCCGAGCTCGGCCGGGTCGCGCGGGGCGTCACGGTGCGACGTGGCGACGGCGGCCGGGTAGTCGGCCGGCACGGTCTGGGTGACCTTCGCCCACTCGATCTCGCCGGTGACGTCGCGCAGCTCGTTCCGGTCCAGCCGGACCCGGCAGCGGGCGGCCGCCTCGGCGACCACCTGGACCTTCCGGTCCACGAGCCGGGGCAGCTCGCCACCGACGGCTTTCGGCCAGAAGTACTGGAGCTGCCGCAGGGCCGCCGAGTGGAACGTACGGGCCTGGACGCCGCCCGCGCCGAGCTGGCGGAGCCGGCCGCGCATCTCGCCCGCGGCCCGGTTGGTGAACGTGACGGCCAGCACGGCGGCGGGCTGGAGGACGCCCGCCCGCACCCCGTACGCGATCCGGTGGGTGATCGCGCGGGTCTTGCCCGTGCCGGCCCCGGCGAGTACGCACACCGGGCCGTGCAGTGCCGTGGCGACCTCGCGCTGCTCCGGGTCGAGCCCGTCGAGCACCGCGTCGGCCGACTCCGGCACGTGCGGGAAGAGAGTGGAGTGCGTTGCTGCTGTCACCCCGCCATGCTGCCAGGTTACGGACCCCCGGCGCGGGCCGTCGTCCACAGGCAGCGCCTGGTAGTCGTACGAACACCGGGAGCGTTCTGACGGAGAAACGGGGCCGGGGAATGGTCGGGCCGCGGCATACGTTCCCTACTGTCGGCACCCACCCGCGAACAGAGGAGCGCCTGGCCATGCAGGGCACTGTGACGATGTACAGCACCGAGTGGTGCGGCTACTGCCGCCGGCTGAAGGGCCAGCTGGACCGCGAGGGCATCGCGTACACGGAGATCAACATCGAGCAGGACCCGGAGTCGGCCGCGTTCGTCGAGAAGGCCAACGGGGGCAACCAGACCGTCCCGACCGTCCGCGTGCTGCCGACCGCCGGCGGCGACGAGGTCGTCATGACCAACCCGAGCCTGGCGCAGGTGAAGCAGGCGCTCGGCGTCTGATTTCGGCCATCGCGAGCCGCGGTCTCCGGCATCCGCCGGGAGCCGCGGCTCGTTCCGTTTCAGGCCGCCGGGATCTCGCCCGGCTTCGGCAGCGGCTTGCCGTACCAGAGCTCGATCAGCCGGGAGGCGATGGAGATCCCGTACGGCGGCAGCACCTCGCCCGCGGCGAAGGCGGCGGCCAGGTCCTCGCGGGAGAACCAGCGGGCCTCGTGGATCTCCTCGCCGTCCACGTCGATCTCGGACGACGTCGCCCGCGCCACGAAGCCGAGCATCAGGCTGGACGGGAACGGCCACGGCTGGCTGGCGACGTACTCGACCTCGCCGATCGTGACACCTGCCTCCTCGAAGACCTCGCGGACCACGGCCTGCTCGATCGACTCACCCGGCTCGACGAAGCCCGCGAGGGTCGAGAAGCGGCCCTCGGGCCAGTGGACCTGCCGGCCGAGCAGCGCGCGATCCTCCTCGTCCGTGACCAGCATGATCACGGCCGGGTCGGTGCGCGGGTAGTGCTCCGCACCGCAGGCCGGGCAGCGGCGGACATGGCCCGCCGCGGCGATGACGGTGCGCTCGCCGCAGCGGGAGCAGAAGCGGTGCATCCGCTGCCAGTTCTCCAGGGCGACCGCGTGCACCATCAGGCCGGCGTCGCGCGGCGAGAGCAGCAGCCCGGCCTCCCGCAGCCCGGCGGGGCGGGCGGACTGGTCCATGCGGCCGGGCAGCGCGTCCTTCTGCAGCGCGAAGTAGCTCACACCTTCCTCGTCGGTGCCGAGGAAGTAGCGGTGCGTCTCGGTGACCGGGGCCTCGAAGGCGGGGGTCATGACCAGCTCGGTGCGGCCGTCCGGAGTGTCGTCGATCAGCACCTGACCGCCGGAGACGACGAAGACCCGGGTCTTCGGGTGGCTCCAGGCGGCCGCGAGCCACGCCTCGTCGAGCCGGTGGTGCGCGGCCCGGTCGATCCCGCTCGGGGCGGTGAGACTGATGGGACGGTCTCCGGCCGCGTTACTGATGATGCTCACAGGTGCTTCCAGCTCCCCCGGGATCGGATGGACGGTTTCAGTCAGCGGTTCACGGTTCAGCGCAGGGCGGTCGCCAGGTCGTCCCACAGGTGGGCGCTCGCCTCGACGCCCTTGAGGAGCAGGTCGAGCTCGACCTTCTCGTTCGGCGCGTGCCAGCCGTCGGACGGAACGGAGACGCCGAGGAAGAGTACGGGAGCGGCCAGCACGTCCTGCAGGTCGGCCGCCGGCCCGGAGCCGCCCTCGCGGGTGTAGCGGACCTTCGCGCCGTCGAAGGCGGCGCTCATCGCGCGGGCCACCGAGCGCAGCGCCGGATGGTCGAGCGGGGTGAGGCAGGGCCGGGTCGGGGCGCCGAAGGACAGCTCGTACCGGATGCCGGCGGGCACCAGCCCGGCCAGCCAGTCGCGTACGGACCGCTCGATCCGCGCCGGGTCCTGGCCGGCGACCAGCCGGAAGGACAGCTTCAGCTGGGCGGCGGAGGGGACGATCGTCTTGCCGCCGGGGCCCTGGTAGCCGCCGCCGATGCCGTTGACCTCGGCGGTCGGCCGGGCCCAGACGCGCTCCAGGGTCGAGTACCCGGCCTCGCCGAGCGTGCCGTGCGACTTCGCGGTGCGCAGCCACGCGGCCTCGTCGAAGGGCAGTTCGGCGATCAGCTCCCGCTCGGCGCCGGACAGCTCGGTGACGCCGTCGTAGAAGCCGGGGATCGCGACCCGCTCGTCGGCGTCGTGCAGGGCGGCGACGATCCGGCCGGCGACCGTGGCCGGGTTCGGCACCGCGCCGCCGAACGAGCCGGAGTGGATGTCCTGGTCGGGGCCGTACAGCGCGAGCTCGCAGTCGGCGACGCCGCGCATGCCGGTGCAGACGGTCGGGGTGTCCTCGGACCACATGCCGGTGTCGGAGACGATCACCGCGTCGGCGGCCAGCCGCCCGGCGTGCGCCACGACGAGCTCCCGGAAGTGCGGGGAGCCGGACTCCTCCTCGCCCTCGATCAGCAGCTTGAGGGTGACGGCGGGGGCGGTGCGGCCGGTGGCGGCGAGATGGGCGCGGACGCCCAGCGTGTGGAAGAAGACCTGGCCCTTGTCGTCGGCCGCGCCGCGGGCGTACATGCGGCCGTCCACGACCGCCGGCTCGAAGGGCTCGGTGTGCCAGCCGTCCTCGCGGGCGGCGGGCTGGACGTCGTGGTGACCGTAGACGAGCACGGTCGGCGCGTCCGGGTCGTCGGACGGCCACTCGGCGAAGACGGCCGGGGCGCCGGCGGTCTCCCAGACCTCGACGGCCGGGAAACCGGTCTTGGTGAGCGCGGCGGACAGCCACTCGGCGCTGCGCCGCACGTCCCCGGCGCGCTCCGGCTGTGCCGACACCGACGGGATGCGCAGCCAGTCGACGAGGTCGTCGAGGAAGGCGGCACGGTGCTGCGCGACGTACGCGCGGACGGTCTCGACGGCGTGCGGAGGTACGGGGTGGACGGCGCTGTCCGGGGTCTCGCTCATGCTTCTGAGCCTATCCGTCGCCGGGGGCCGGGCCGTCCGGGGCCGCCTCGCCGCGGAGCAGCGCCTCCAGCTCCGCGCGGCCGGGCAGGTCCGGGGGGCGGGAGACCTCGCCGGTCCGTACGTACACGAACGCGGCGGCGACCTCCTCCGGGGCGAGGCCGTGCTGCTCGGCCCAGGCGAGTCGGTAGATCGCGAGCTGGAGGGGGTCGGCGGCGCGGAGGCGGCTGGTCTTCCAGTCGACGATCTCGTACGCGCCCGTCTCCTCGTCCCGGTACACGGCGTCGATCCTGCCGCGCACCACCCGGCCCGCGAGGGTCAGCTGGACGGGCGCCTCGACGCGGTACGGGGTGCGGTGGGCGTACGGGGTGAGCACGAAGGCGTCCTTGAGCGCGGCGAGGTCCCGCTCGTCGACGATCTCGGGTTCGTCGGCGAACACCTCGCCGCCGGGGAGCTCGTCCGGGCCGAGCATGGGCAGCGGCAGCTCCTCGAACTGTGCCTCCACCCACGCGTGGAACCTCGTGCCGCGGCGGGCCGCGGGCTGCGGGGGCTTCGGCATGGGGCGCGCGAGCTCCTGCGCGAAGCCGTCGGGGTCGTCGGCGAGACGCATGACCTGGGAGGTCGTCAGGTAGGTGGGGAGGAGGACGTCTCTGGTGCGGGAGCGGGTGCGGCGCAGTTCCTCCGCGAGGACGGTGAGGTCGCGGTCCCAGGAGGCGACGGCTCGCGACTCCTCGGGGGTGAGGGTCGGTTCCGGCGTCCTCTGGGCGGGGATCTCGTCCAGGTCCTCCGGCGGGGGTTCGTCGTCCCAGTACGGGTCGTACGGGGGTTCCTCGGGGGCGGGGTCCTGCGGGTCGGGAGCCGCGGTCGGGGGGGTGTGCCCACCCCCGTCGCCCTGCGGAACGCATGCCCACAGCCGGGTGAGGACCCTCTGCGCCGCGGCCCTTCTGCGCTGCAGGCTGTGCTCGTCCAGGGGCAGGGGCCACGCCTGGTCCGTCTGAGTCTCTTGCAGAGTCGGGTTCTCCGCGTCCTTCTCCGGTTCGTCCGCCCACGCCTCGATCTCGCCGTGGCCGGCCGCGCAGTGGTCGTACAGGGCCTGGAGGAACGCGGACGGGCCCCGGGGGCGCTTCTGGGACGGGCCCCACCAGTGGGCGGAGCCGAGCAGCAGCGAGCGGGGGCGGGTGAACGTCACGTACCCGAGGCGGAGCTCCTCCGTGTGCTGGTGCTCGCGCAGCTCCTCCTTGAAGCCCTTCAGGGAGGCCGCGTCCCACTCCTCTATCGCCGGGAGCGTCGCCGCGTCGCCGCGCAGGGCGTGCGGGAGCACCTGCGGCTGCGCGGTCCAGGCCTCGCGGGCCCTGCTGCTCGGGAACTGGGAGGCGACGAGGCCGGGTACGGCCACGACGTCCCACTCCAGGCCCTTGGACTTGTGCGCGGTCAGCACCTTGACGGTGTTCTCGCCGCCGGGCAGCGCGTTGTCCAGGCCCTTCTCGTACTGCGCGGCGGTGCGCAGGAAGCCGAGGAAGGCCAGGAGCGTGGCCTCGCCGTCGAGGGAGGCGAAGCCGGCGGCGATGTCGAGGAAGTTGGAGAGGGTCTCGCGGCGGCGGGCGGCCAGGGCGTGCGGGGAGGCGGAGAGTTCGACCTCCAGGCCTGTGGTGGCGAGGACGCGGTGCAGGACGTCCATGAGCGGGTCGGCGAGCGTCATGCGCAGGGCGCGCAGTTCGGCCGCGAGGCGGGCGAACCGTACCCGTGCCTCGGACGAGAACGGCAGTCCGTCGTCCTCGCCGCCGGAGTCGAGGAAGGTGTCGAGCGCGTCGGCGAGGGAGATCACCTCGGCCGGGTCGACGCCCTCCACCGCGGCCGCCAGGCGCTCGTCCGCGTCGTCGGAGTCGTCGGCCGCGCGGTGGACGAGGAGCCGGGCGCGGCGGCCGAGCAGGGCGAGGTCGCGGGGGCCGATGCGCCAGCGCGGGCCGGTGAGCAGCCGGACCAGGGACGCGTTGGCGCCGGGGTCCTGGAGGACCTCACAGACGGCGACGAGGTCGGCGACCTCGGGCAGGTGCAGCAGCCCGGACAGGCCGACGACCTCCACGGGGACGTCGCGGTCGACGAGTGCGGCCTGGATGGCCGGGAAGTCGGTGGCGGTGCGGCACAGGACGGCGATCTCGCCGGGTTCGCGGCCGGTGCGGACGAGGTGGGCGATCGAGTCGGCCAGCCAGGCGAGTTCCTCGGCGTGGGTCTCCAGCAGCGCGATCCGCACCGTGCCGTCCCGCTCCGCGCCGGGGGCGGGGCGCAGGGCCTCGACGCCTTCGTGCATGGCGCGCAGCGGGGCGGCGAGGCCGTTGGCGAGGTCGAGGAGGCGGCCGCCGCTGCGCCGGTTCTCGCTGAGCGCGAAGCGGGTGGCGGGGGCGCCGTCGGCGTACGGGAAGTGCTCGGGGAAGTCGTCGAGGTTGGCGACGGAGGCGCCGCGCCAGCCGTAGATCGCCTGGCAGGGATCGCCGACGGCGGTGACGGCGTGGCCGGTGCCTCCGCCGAAGAGGCCCGAGAGCAGCAGCCGCTGGGCGACGGAGGTGTCCTGGTACTCGTCGAGCAGCACGACCCGGAACTCCTCGCGGAGCAGTGCGCCGACCTCGGGGCGGGTGGTGGCGATCTCGGCGGAGAGCGCGATCTGGTCGCCGAAGTCGAGCAGATCGCGGGAGCGCTTGGCGGCGCGGTAGCGGATCACGAGGTCGAGCAGTTCGCGGCGGGCGGCGGCGGCCTCGGGGACCTTGCGCAGATCGGCGTTGCTGAGCCTGGCGGACTCCAGGGTGCGCAGGAGGGCGGTGTCGTGCGCGAGGAGGTCGGCGGGGCGGACCAGGTGCTCGGAGAGTTCGGCGTCGAGGGCCAGGAGGTCGGCGACGAGCGTCGGGAAGGACTTGGTGAGGGCGGGGTACGGGCCGGGGGCCTCGCGCAGGACGCGGGCGGCGAGCTGGTAGCGGGTGGCGTCGGCGAGCAGCCGGGCGGTGGGCTCCAGGCCGATGCGCAGGCCGTGGTCGGTGAGGAGCTGTCCGGCGAAGGCGTGGTAGGTGGAGATGCGGGGCTCGCCCGGCGGGTTGTCGGGGTCGATGACGTCGGGGTCGGTGACGCCGGCGCGGACGAGGGCGGTGCGGACCCGTTCGGCGAGTTCGCCGGCGGCCTTGTTGGTGAAGGTGAGGCCGAGGACCTGCTCGGGGGCGACCTGCCCGGTGCCGACCAGCCAGACCACCCGGGCGGCCATCACCGTCGTCTTGCCGGAGCCGGCGCCGGCCACGATGACCTGCGGGGCGGGCGGCGCGACGATGCAGGCGGTCTGCTCCGGGGTGAACGGGATGCCGAGCAGCTCCTTGAGCTGCTCGGGGTCGGTGAGGCGTGCGGTCACCCAAGAGAGGCTAACGGGGCGCACCGACAGCGCCGGCCGTCGTCCACAGGAGCGGGCGGACGGCGACCGGGGCGATCAGGCGGCGGTGGGCGGGGCTGCCGGGGTCAGCCTGCTCAGATCGATCGTCTCGTCGGCGGGCGGTGTGACGACCTTCACGGGCTTGTCGAAGGCGGAGAAGCGGATCGTGCCGGGGTCCTCGCCACCGGTCCTGACGATGCGGAGGATGTAGGGCTTGCCCTTCATGGCGACCGAGACGGTCGTACTCCCCCTAGGACTTCGTCCATGGGGGGACCCCCCGGCGTCGGCCTTCTGCTTGACGAGCGTGGCGGTCGGCGTGCTGCCGATCCTGCCGTCCTTGGCGCGGGTCATTCCGGTGCGGGCGGCCTCGTCCTGTTCGAGGTCGGCGAGCAGGGCTTCGAGATCGCACACGCCGGCGAGTTCCGCGCTGCCGGGCTGGCCGGCGGCGAACTTCACCCAGCGGCCCTTGAGGAGTTCGAGGGTGGCCTCGATCTGGGCGGGCGGGAGGCCCTGGGCGGTCATGGAGACGCGCCAGAACTTCTCGTCGCCCTTCATGTACGCGACCTTGTCCTTCTGCCGCACCTCGGCGATGCCGCCCTCGACGGTGAGCCGGCCGGTGCACTCGGCGCGGTCGTTCACCGAGAAGTCGACGTTGACCGGCTGCCCCTCGGCGGAGACCCGCCCGGTCATCCGCAGGGACTTCGCGGAGGTCGTCGCGTCCACGGCCCGCTCGGCGATCTCGTCCGCGCTCAGTCCCTTGAACGGGTCGGGCGAGGGTGACGGCGTCGGCGCGACGGCCACGGGCACGGCGTCCGCGTCCGCCCGTACGAGGTCGAACTGCGAACACCCGCCGACTCCGCCGACCGTCACGACCGCGCAGACGGCGGCCACGCCGGTCCGGAGCTTCCGTTGCGACGCCATACCTCGGTCCTCCTCGCGCACACCCCCCGCGATGCCCGACCACCAGCGTCACCCGAACGGCACAGCCCCGCGACTCCGGGAGGTCACTCCACCACGTGCCGGCCTTCCGGGCGGGCGCTGCAGGAGGTGCGGAAGGTGCAGGTGGTGCAGTGCTGGCCCGCGGTGGGGGTGAAGCGTTCGTCGAGGACGCGGCCGGCGGCGGTGGCGAGGAGGTCGCCGACCCACTCGCCCTCCAGGGGCTCCTGCGCCTGGATCTTCGGGAGCGCCTCGCCGCCCTCCTTCTTCGCGGCGGCCTGGCGGAGCTGGACCAGTTCGGCGCCGCCGGGCTCGGGGCGCCGGCCGCCGAAGACCTCGTCGACCGCGCCCTCGCGGACCGCGAGCTGGTACACCGCGAGCTGCGGGTGCCGGGCGACCTCGTCCTTCGTCGGCGCGGACTTGCCGGTCTTGAAGTCGACGACGTACGCGCGGCCCTGGTCGTCCTGCTCGACGCGGTCCATGGAGCCGCGGATGCGGACCTCGTACGCGCCCGCTTCGAGGGTGACGTCGAAGTCGTGCTCGGTCGCTGCCGGGGTACGGCCGGCGCGGTCCATGACGTGCCAGCGCAGGAACCGCTCCAGGGCGGTCCGGGCGTTCGCCTTCTCCTGCTCCGACTTCCACGGGGCGTCGAACGCGAGGCCGTCCCAGACCGAGTCGAGGCGGGCCATCAGGACGTCGAGGTCGGCCGGTGTACGGCCGGAGGCGACCTCGTCGGCGAGGACGTGGACGACGTTGCCGAAGCCCTGGGCGGCGGAGGCGGGGGTGTCGGCCTTCACCTCGCGGCCCAGGAACCACTGCAGCGCACAGGTGTCGGCGAGCTGGGCGAGCGCGGAGCCGGAGAGCGCGACCGGGCGGTCACGGTCGCGCAGCGGGACCGTGCTGCGCGTGGGTTCGAACAGGCCCCACCAGCGGTCCGGGTGGGCGGCCGGTACGAGCGGCTGGCCGTCGTCGTCGGTCAGCGCGGCGAGCCGGGCCAGCCGCTCGGCCGCGGCGGCGCGCAGCGCGTCGGAGGCCGCCGGGTCGACGGTGGTGGCGCGCAGTTCCGCCACCAGCGCGGCGACGGCGAGGGGGCGGCGGGGGCGGCCGGGGACGTCCTTGGGCTCGACGCCGAGTTCGGTGAGGAAGCGCGAGGGCTGGTCGCCGTCGTCGGCCGGGGCCTTCACCGCGGTGACGACCAGGCGGTGCCGGGCGCGGGTGGCGGCCACGTAGAAGAGCCTGCGCTCCTCGGCGAGCAGCGCGCCGGGGGTGAGCGGCTCGGCGATGCCGTCGCGGCCGATGCGGTCGGCCTCCAGGAGGGAGCCGCGGCGGCGGAGGTCGGGCCAGAGGCCCTCCTGGACGCCGGCCACCACGACCAGGCCCCATTCCAGGCCCTTCGCCCGGTGGGCGGTCATCAGGCGTACGGCGTCGGGGCGGGCCTGGCGGCGGGTCAGGGTGTCGGCGGCGATGTCCTGGGCGTCGAGCTCCTCCAGGAAGTTCAGCGCGCCGCGGCCGCCGACCCGGTCCTCGGCGCGGGCGGCCGTCTCGAACAGCGCGCACACCGCGTCCAGGTCCCGGTCCGCGTTCCGCCCGGCCGCGCCGCCACGCAGGGCGGCGCGCTCCAGGCGGGCGGGCCACGGGGTGCCGTTCCACAGCAGCCAGAGCGCCTCCTCGGCGGAGCCGCCGCGGGCCAGCAGCTCGCGCGTCCGGCGCAGCAGGTCGCCGAGCCGCTGCGCGCCGCGCGCGTACGCCGGGTCGTGCGCGACGAGCCGCTCGGGCTCGGCGAGCGCCCGCGCGAGCAGCACGTCGGACGGCGCGGGCACCTTCACCCCGGCCACCCGCTCCTCGTCGCGCAACGCCCGCCCGAGCCGGCGGAGGTCGGCGGGGTCCATGGCGGCGAGCGGGGAGGCGAGCAGTTCGAGCGCGGTCTCGACATCGAGCCAGGCCCCGGTGCCGGCACCGGTTTCAGTCCCCTGCTCCTCCGCCTCGCCGGGCGCATCGGCCCCGTCCGCCTCCGTATCCGCCTCCGTCGCGTCGGCCTCCGGCTCCTCGTCCGCCCGGCCCTCCGCCCCGTCCGGCCCCCCTCCCGCCGTCGCCCTCAGCGCCAGCAGCAGGGGGGTCACCGCCGGTTCGTGGCGGAGGGGGGTGTCCGCGGTGTCGGTCTCCAGGGGGACGCCGGCCGTCGTCAGGGCGCGGCGGAGGGAGGGGATCAGGGAGGCCGCGCGGACCAGGACGGCCATGTCGGACCAGGGGACCCCGTCCTCCAGGTGGGCGCGGCGGAGCAGGTCCGCGATGTTGTCGACCTCGGTGGACGGCGTGGGGTAGGTGTACGCCTCCACCCGGCCGCCCTCGCGGACCGCGGCCGGTTCGCGGTGGGCGCGGGTCTTGTCGTGCGGGAGGCGGGGCAGCGGCATCCGCCGGGTGAGGAGGCGGGTCGCCGCCAGGAGTTCCGTACCCGCGCGGCGGTTCGTCGTCAGGACGTGCACGTCCGCGCCCCGGAACGTGTCCTCGAAGTCCAGGATGCCGT
Source organism: Streptomyces solicamelliae (assembly GCF_045348655.1). NCBI lineage: Bacteria > Bacillati > Actinomycetota > Actinomycetes > Kitasatosporales > Streptomycetaceae > Streptomyces > Streptomyces solicamelliae. The sequence goes on along the minus strand of NZ_CP160404.1, from coordinate 4,737,244 downwards.
TGACGTCCGCGCCGCGGAACGCGTAGATCGACTGGTCGGGGTCGCCGAAGGCGACCAGCGTCCTCCCGCCCGTCGCCCGACCGCCACCCCCCACGGACGCTCCCCCGGACTCCGTCCGGGGGGACCCCCATCGCGCGGCGCCTCCTGCCTTGCCCGCGATCGCCCGGAGCAGCCGTACCTGCGACGGGTCGGTGTCCTGGTACTCGTCCACGAACACCGCGTCGTACTCCGGCAGCGCCCCCGGCCCCCGCTCCGCCAGCAGCACCGCCCGGTGCACCAGCTCCGCGTAGTCGAGGACGCCCTGCATGTCGAGCACGTCCAGGTACTCGGCCAGGAAGCCGGCCGCGGCCTTCCAGTCCGGCCGCCCCACCCGCGCCGCGAAGTCGCCCAGGGCCTTCGGCCCGAGGCCCAGCTCGCGGGAGCGGGCCAGCACCGCGCGCACCTCGTCGGCGAAGCCGCGCGTCGTCAGGCAGGCCCGCAGTTCGTCGGGCCAGCGGATCCGGGCCAGGCCCTCCCGCTCCAGGTCCAGCTGGCCGGCCAGCAGCTCGCGCACGGCCACGTCCTGCTCGGGTCCGGACAGCAGCCGCAGCGGCTCGGCGAACAGGTCGGCGTCCTGGTGGGCGCGGACCAGCGCGTAACAGTAGGAGTGGAAGGTCGTCGCCTGCGGGGCGCGCCGCCCACGCAGCCGCGCGGTCATCCGGTCGCGCAGCTCGACCGCCGCCTTGCGGCTGAAGGTGAGGACGAGGATCCGCTCCGGATCCGCGCCCGCCTCGATCCGCGCCGCGACCGCCTCGACCAGCGTCGTCGTCTTCCCGGTGCCCGGTCCGGCGAGGACGAGCAGCGGACCGCCGCGGTGCTCAACCACACCCCGTTGCGCTGCGTCCAGCTGAGGGGGACGCACGGCGGCGGGCGCCGTCCGGACCAGCCGGTACACGCCATGAGTCCTCGGGCGTGCCGCAGCCGAGTACGGCGTACGCCTGGTGGTGGAGGAGGAACTCACGTGGATCGCCGGTCCTGGTGGGGATGCAGAAGATGAAGGGTGCGCGGATGTTCACGGGACGGTGCCGAGCAGACGACCTTACGGGAATCCCGTACCGGCCGGGGGACTCATCCCCGTACGTCCTCCGTGCCCGCCGTGTCCTCCGTCACGCCGTCCCACCGCGCCCGCCGCATGTCGATCTTCGGCAGGTGGTCCTCCGCGGAGCGGGACGCCTCCTTCAGCGGGGTGCCCTCCTCCCGGTAGTGGCCGAGCGCCCGCTGCTCGTGACCGGGCAGCAGCCGGCCGTCGGCGCGCACCACCCGCCACCAGGGGGCCGCTCCGCCGTACAGTGCCATCACACGGCCCACCTGCCGCGGGCCGCCCTCGCCGAGCCATTCGGCGACGTCTCCGTAGGTCATCACCCGGCCGGGCGGAATCAGCTCGGCGACGTCCAGCACCCGCTCCGCATACTCGGGAAGGTGTGCGGAAAGCTCCTCGTCCGTCATCCGGCACATCCTGCCGCACCGCACCGACAACCCCCTGATGCCTCCGCGACACCGGTTCCCGTGCCACCATCGTCCGGGCGGTGACTGGTGATACGAGATCAAGAGCGACAAGAAGAGATCACGAACATGGTGATGGGGCACGACGCGGAGCCTCCTGAGGAGGCCCGGCAGCCCGACGTACCCGCGGGGCCCGAGGAGCCCAGCGAGCGGGTCTCGGGCGACGAGCCCCTGCTCGCCGCGCGCGTGCACCGCCCCTCCGACCTGCTGCGGGCGCTGATCGGCGTGCTCGCCATCGCCCTCGTCCTGGCCATCGCCGCGTTCGCCCACGGCACCACCTCGGGTCTGGAGCAGGACATCAACAAGGGGACGACCGGCGCGCCGGACGTCTTCGTCAAGATCGCCGGCCTGGTGTCGTCCATCGCCGTGCTGCTCGTGCCGGTCGCCTTCGCCATCGAGCGGCTGATCAAACGTGACGGGCTGCGGATCGCCGACGGCGTGCTCGCGGCCGTCCTCGCGCACGGCGTCACGCTCGCCACCGACCTGTGGGTGGCCCGGGCCGCGCCCGGCACCATCCAGGACGCGCTGACCCAGCCGTCCGCGGGCGGCGGGCTGACCGACCCGGTGCACGGCTATCTCGCGCCGGTGATCGCGTACATGACCGCCGTGGGCATGGCACGAAGACCGCGCTGGCGGGTCGTGCTCTGGTTCGTCCTGCTGCTCGACGCCTTCACCATGCTGGTCGCCGGCTACACCACCGCGTTCTCGATCATCCTGACCGTGCTGATCGGCTGGACCGTGGCGTACGGCACGCTCTACACGGTCGGCTCGCCCAACGTCCGCCCCACCGGGCAGACGCTGCTCGCGGGCCTGCGCCGGGTCGGTTTCCGGCCGGTCACCGCGCTGCGCACGGAGGGTCTGCCGGACCACGCCGAGCACGGGGACCGGGGCCGCCGCTACATCGTGACCCTGGAGGACGGACCGCCGCTCGACGTCACCGTCGTCGACCGCGAGCAGCAGGCGCACGGCTTCTTCTACCGGGTGTGGCGACGCCTCACGCTGCGCGCGATCACCACCCGCCGCTCGATCGTCTCGCTGCGCCAGGCCCTGGAGCAGGAGGCGCTGCTCGCGTACGCGGCGATCGCCGCCGGGGCGAACGCGCCGAAGCTGATCGCCACCTCCGAGCTCGGCCCCGACGCCGTGATGCTCGTGTACGAGCACCTCGGCGGGCGGCCCCTGGACGCGCTGGAGGACAAGGAGGTCACCGACGAGCTGGTGCGCAGCGCCTGGCGTCAGGTGAAGGCCCTCCAGTCGCGCCGGATCGCGCACCGCAGGCTCGCGGGCGACGCGATTCTGGTGGATCGTTCCGGCAACGTGATCCTGACGGATCTGAGCGGCGGGGAGATCGCCGCCGGCGACCTGGTGCTGCGGATGGACATCGCGCAGCTGCTCACCACCCTCGGCCTGCGGGTCGGCCCGGAGCGCGTGGTCGCCGCGGCGGTGGAGGTCCTCGGTCCGGACGCGATCGCCGACTGTCTGCCGCTGCTGCAGCCGATCGCGCTCACCCGCTCCACCCGCGCGGAGCTGCGCCGGCTGGCGCGGGAGCGGTCGAAGCGCGAGCGCGAGGCGGTCCTGGAGGCGTCCGAGGCGGCGAAGCGGGCGCGGGCGGAGAGCGTGGAGGCGGGCGGTGCGGTGCCCGAGCCGACCACGAAGGCCGACCGGAAGGCCGTACGGGCGGCGGTGCGGGCCGAGAAGCAGGCCGACAAGCGGGCGGAGAAGCGGGCGCTCGACACCGCGCTCGACGAGGCCCGCGAGGAGGATCTGCTGGCGCAGATCCGCCAGCAGGTGCTGCTGATCCGGCCGCAGGCGCCGGTGGAGCCGGTCCGCCTGGAGCGGATCAAGCCGCGGACGCTGGTCAGTCTGATCGCGGGCGCGGTCGCCGCGTACTTCCTGCTCTCGCAGATCGCCCGGACCCCGCTGTCCACGATCGCCGAGGCGAACTGGGGCTGGGTCGCGGCGGCGGTGCTGTTCTCCGCGCTCAGCTACATCGCGGCGGCGATGAGCCTGCTGGGCTTCGTGCCGGAGCGGGTGTCGTTCTGGCGGACGGTGGTGGCGCAGGTCGCCGGCTCGTTCGTGAAGATCGTCGCCCCGGCGGCGGTGGGCGGAGTGGCGCTGAACACCCGCTTCCTGCAGCGGTCCGGGGTGCGGCCGGGGCTCGCGGTGGCAAGCGTGGGCGCGTCGCAGCTGTTCGGGCTCGGGGCGCACATCCTGCTGCTGCTCGCCTTCGGCTATCTGACGGGCACGGAGAAGTCGCAGTCGTTCACACCGTCCCGGACGGTGATCGCGGGTCTGCTGACGGTCGCGGTGCTGGTCCTGGTGGTGACGGCGATCCCGTACATGCGGAAGTTCGTCTCGACGCGGCTGCGGTCGCTGTTCGCGGGCGTGGTGCCGCGCATGCTGGACGTGCTCCAGCGGCCGTTGAAGCTGGTCACCGGCATCGGCGGGATGCTGCTGCTCACGGGCGTGTTCGTGCTGTGCCTGGACGCGTCGATCCGGGCCTTCGGGCAGGGCGAGGCGGAGACGCTGAGCTTCGCGAGCGTCGCGGTCGTGTTCCTCGCGGGCAACGCGATCGGCTCGGCGGCGCCGACGCCGGGCGGTGTGGGCGCGGTCGAGGGTGCGCTGACCTTCGGTCTGGTCGCGGTGGGACTGCCGATCCACGTGGCGACGCCGGCCGTCCTGCTGTTCCGTCTGCTGACGCTGTGGCTGCCGGTGCTGCCGGGGTGGCTGTGCTTCAACTGGCTGACCAAGAGGGAAGCGCTCTAGGGCACCCCGTATGTCGGATCTGCGGGTGCGGGGGACGGACGGCGCGCTCAGGATGGGCCTATGTCGCATGCGCCTCGTCGTGTCGCCCTGGCCGCCGTCTCCGTCGTCGCACTGCTCGTCGGCGGGTGTTCGGACGACGGGGGCGGGTCCGCGAGCGACGGGGCCACCCCGAACGCCGCCGCCCTGGCGGAGCTCGCCGGGCAGACGCCCGAGTGGGCGGCCTGTCCGCCGCCGTCCGCGGCCGAGGGCGGCGGGCCCGCGCCCTCGCCGCTGCCCGGCGGGGCGGCCTGGGAGTGCGCGTTCATGGAGGTGCCGCTCGACTACGGCGACCCCGGCGGCGAGACCATCGAGCTGGCGCTGATCCGCGCGAAGGCGCGTGACGCCGGGAACCGGATCGGTTCGCTGATCTTCAACTTCGGCGGGCCCGGCGGCTCCGGCGTCACCGCCCTGCCGTCCTTCGGCGCCGAGTTCGAGTCCCTGCGCTCCCGCTACGACCTGGTCTCCTTCGACCCGCGCGGCGTCGGCCGCAGCGAGCCCGTCGAGTGCCTCGACGACCGCGCGCTCGACGCGTACTACGCCGAGGACGCCACCCCCGACGACGCCGCCGAGCAGACCACCCTCGGCGACAACCAGAAGAAGTACGCGGCCGCCTGCGAGAGGAACTCCGGCCCCGCCCTCCCGCACGTCGGCACCGAGAACGCGGCCCGCGACATGGACCTGATGCGCCAGGTCCTCGGCGACGACAAGCTGTACTACTTCGGCATCTCGTACGGCACCGAACTCGGCGGCGTCTACGCCCACCAGTTCCCGAAGAACGTGGGCCGCGCCGTCTTCGACGCGGTCGTCGACCCCAACGCCGGCACCCTCGACGGAGCCCTCGGCCAGGCCCGCGGCTTCCAGCTCGCGCTGGACAACTTCGCCGAGGACTGCGTCGCCCGCGGCGACGACTGCCAACTGCCCGGCGGCTCCGTCGCCGAGGTCGAGGCGTTCATCACCGGTCTGCTCGCCGAGCTCGACAAGAAGCCGATCCCCGGCATCGGCGACCGGGAGCTGACGCAGACCCAGGCCACCAACGGCATCGCGCAGGCCCTGTACTCGAAGGAGTACTGGACCTACCTGGAGCAGGGCCTCGACGAGGCCGACGCCGGACAGGGCGGACTGCTGCTCGCCCTGTCCGACTCGATGAACGGCCGCAACGAGCAGGGCCAGTACAGCAACATCCAGGCGGCCAACGCGGCCGTCAACTGCGTGGACTTCAAGGAGCGTTACAGCCTCGACCAGGCGAAGGCGAAGCTGCCCGAGTTCCGCGAGGCCTCCCCCGTCTTCGGCGACTACATGGGCTGGGCGCTGTCGTCCTGCTCGCAGTGGCCGGTGCCCGGCACCTTCGAGCACCCGGACGTCTCGGCGCCCGGATCCGCCCCGATCCTCGTCATCGGCACCACCGGCGACCCGGCCACCCCGTACGCGGGCGCGCGCGCCATGGTCGAGGCGCTCGGCGAGGGCGTCGGCGTGGAGATGACGTTCCAGGGCGAGGGCCACGGCGCCTACACGAGCGGCAACACCTGCGTGAAGCGGGCGACCGACGCGTACCTCCTGAACGGCCGGGTCCCGGCCGCTGGTACCGTCTGCCGCTAGTCATCCGCACGGGGCCACGGGGGGTCGTTCGACACATGCCCAAGTCCATGTCCACGTCCATACGGATACGGGGCACGGCGGCCCTCGCCGCCGCGTTGCTGCTCGCCGGGTGTACGAGCGGGGGCGGGGACTCCGCCGCGACACCGCCCGCGGGGACTCCGTCGAAGAACTCCCCCGCCGCCGGGCTGCCCGCCGCGCTCACCGGCCAGCGCCCCGAGTGGCGTTCCTGCCCCGCCCCCGAGGGCGGCCGGAAGCCCGGCCGGGACTGGCGCTGCGCCGATGTGACGGTGCCGCTGGACTACGACAGGCCGGCCGGCGAGACCATGTCCGTCGCGCTGATCCGCAAGGAGGCCCGCGACAAGGACCGCCGCCTCGGCTCGCTGCTCTTCAACTTCGGCGGCCCCGGCGCCTCCGGTGTGGCCGGCCTGCCGCGCGCCGCCGCCGAGTACGACAAGCTGAACGAGCGGTACGACCTGGTCGGCTTCGACCCGCGCGGCGTCGGCCGCAGCGGCGCGGTGATCTGCCGGGACGACAGGGAGCAGGCGGCGTCCGAGGCGGGCACCGACGTCACCCCGGACACCCCGGCCGAGGAGGCCGCGTTCCTCGCCGACGGCACCGCGTTCGGCGCGGGCTGCGCCCGCCGCTCCGGGAAGACCATCGCGCACACCACCACCAGCAACACCGCCCGCGACCTGGACCTGGTCCGGCACGTCCTCGGCGACGCGAAGCTGAACTACTTCGGCATCTCGTACGGCACCGAGCTGGGCGGCACCTACGCCCACCTGTTCCCGAAGAACGTGGGCCGCGCGGTCCTCGACGCGGTCGTCGACCCGACCGCCGACAACGTCGGGCACGCCCGCAACCAGACCGTCGGCTTCCAGCGGGCCCTGGAGAGCTATCTGCAGGGCCGGGGCGAGTCCCCGAAGGCCGGCACCGCCCGGATCGCCGCCCTGCTGAAGCGCCTCGACCGCAGCCCGCTGCCGGTCGGCGACCGCAGGCTGACCGACGGTCTGGCGGTCACCGGCATCGTGATGCCGCTGTACTCGGAGGAGAGCTGGCCGATGCTGACCTCCGCGCTGCAGAAGGCGGAGAACGGCGACGGCTCGGAGCTGCTGCGGCTCGCCGACTTCTACAACGACCGCGAGCCGGACGGGCACTACGGCACCCAGAGCCACGCCCAGCGGGCGATCTCCTGCGCCGACTCCGCCGAGCGGCCGACGGCGGCCCAGGCGCGGGCGCTGCTGCCGGAGTTCCGCGGGCTGTCGCCGGTCTTCGGCGAGTTCCTGGCCTGGGACACGGCCGGCTGGTGCGCGAACTGGCCGGTGAAGGGCGAGCGGACGACGCCGGAGGCGAGCGCCCCGGGCGCGGCCCCGGTCCTGGTCGTCGGCACCACCAACGACCCGGCGACGCCGTACGAGGGCGCCGAGCGGATGGCGAAGGAACTCGGCGCGGGCGTCGGCGTGCTGGTCACCAACGAGGGCGACGGGCACGGCGCGTACGGCACGTCGTCCTGCGTGACGCGGACGGTCGACGCGTACCTCCTGGACGGGAAGGTCCCCGCGTACGGCAAGAAGTGCGGGTGACGCACACGGGGAAGGCCCCGGACCTGGTGATCAGGTCCGGGGCCTTCCGTGTGCCGGTGGGCAGGGGCCTGCCCCGTGCCGGGGCGCGGTCTAGTAGACCGGCTTCTCCGGCTCGATCTGGTGGACCCAGCCGATGACGCCGCCGCCGACGTGCACCGCGTCCGCGAAGCCCGCGGACTTCAGCACGGCGAGGACCTCCGCACTGCGGACACCCGTCTTGCAGTGCAGGACGATCTTCTTGTCCTGCGGCAGGTCCTGGAGGGCGTTGCCCATCAGGAACTCGTTCTTCGGGATCAGCCGGGCGCCCGGGATCGAGACGATCTCGTACTCGTTCGGCTCGCGGACGTCGATGATGTCGATGCTCTCGCCGTCGTCGATCCACTCCTTGAGCTGCTTCGGAGTGATCGTGGAGCCGAGCGCCGCCTCCTGGGCCTCCTCGGACACGACGCCGCAGAAGGCCTCGTAGTCGATGAGCTCGGTGACGGTCGGGTTCTCGCCGCAGACCGCGCAGTTCGGGTCCTTGCGGACCTTGACCTGGCGGTACTGCATCTCCAGGGCGTCGTAGATCATCAACCGGCCGACCAGCGGCTCGCCGATGCCCGCGAGGAGCTTGATGGCCTCGTTGACCTGGATGGAGCCGATGGACGCGCAGAGCACGCCCAGCACGCCGCCCTCGGCGCAGGAGGGGACCATGCCCGGCGGCGGGGGCTCCGGGTAGAGGCAGCGGTAGCAGGGGCCGTGCTCGGACCAGAAGACGGAGGCCTGGCCGTCGAAGCGGTAGATGGAGCCCCAGACGTACGGCTTGTTCAGCAGCACGCACGCGTCGTTGACGAGGTAGCGCGTGGCGAAGTTGTCCGTGCCGTCGACGATCAGGTCGTACTGGCTGAAGATGTCCATCACGTTGTCGGCCTCGAGCCGCTCTTCGTGCAGGACCACGTTCACGTACGGGTTGATGCCCAGGACCGAGTCCTTGGCGGACTCGGCCTTGGAGCGGCCGATGTCGGCCTGGCTGTGGATGATCTGGCGCTGCAGGTTCGACTCGTCGACCTCGTCGAACTCCACGATGCCGAGCGTGCCGACACCGGCCGCGGCCAGGTACATGAGGGCCGGCGAACCGAGGCCGCCGGCGCCCACGGCGAGCACCTTGGCGTTCTTCAGCCGCTTCTGCCCGTCCATCCCCACGTCGGGGATGATCAGGTGGCGGGAGTACCTGCGGACCTCGTCTACGGTGAGCTCGGCGGCCGGCTCGACCAGGGGTGGCAGCGACACGGGGACTCCGTTGGTCGGTATGTCAGTACGGTTGTTCCTTCCGTAACACTGCCACGCGACTTCTCATTCCGAGACACCCGGTCCGATCCGCGAGACGATTTCGTCCCAGTAGCCGGGCAGGGTCTGAAATGGATCGGTTTGTCCACCACCGTTCGCGGCGCGGTCACTGCGGTCGGTGAAGAAGATCGTCCCGGCTCCCTGCCAGCGCGCGATCCGCATCGCCTCGTCGAGGTGGCTGCGCGGCACACCGTGGACGAGGTGCACGAACCGCTGCGGCGGATAGTCCGCGGTCCACTCCGCCACCTGCGACCAGCGGTACTCCGCCCAGGGGCCGCAGAAGGTGACCAGCTGGTCGGCGACCTCCGCATAGCCCGGGTACGGATGGCTGCCGTGCCCGAGCACCAGGTGCGCTCCCCCGTCGAGCACTGCCTCCAGGGTGGCTGTGACACGCCTCACCTCGGGCAGGTCGATCCGGTCCGTGGGACAGCGGTCCAGGTAGTAGCCGTCCACCTTGTACCAGTCGAGATAGCGGTGGGCGTCCGAGACGATCTCGCCGAACTCGCGCGAGCCGTGCCGCAGATCCAGGTGCCCCAGGACACGCCCGCCCCTCGCCCGACCACCGCCCCCGGCCGACGCTCCCCCAGACTCCGTCCGCGGGGACCCCCAACGCGCGGCCCCTCTGTATGCGTTCCGCAGCCTCCCCGCGGCCTCCAGGCAGTGCGGGTCCGGCCGGTCCCCCGGCCCGCCGGCCACGTTGAGCACCGCCCAGTGCAGCGGGGTGCCGGGCCGGGTCAGCTCGGCCCACTCCACCGGGGCGAGCAGCGGGTGCGCGTAGCCGGGGACGCCGACGCCGGTCTCGCTGAGCGCCCCGGTGACGCCGGGGCGGGTCGTCAGATACGGCATGCCGCCTCCATCCAGATGTCGGCCAGGGATTCCTCAAGGTTGATCCGCGGCCGCCAGCCGAGCCGGTCGCGCGCGGTCCGCACGTCCGCCTGCTGCCAGGGGCCGCAGCCGTCCGGGTACGGGTACGGCGGGCCGCTGACGTGGTGCTCGGCCACGGCGGCGCCGGCCTCGGTGCGGGGGGCGCCGATGACGGGACGGTTCGGCGGGGCGTCGAGCTCGTGCAGCGCGCCGGCGTAGCCGGCCACCCTGGCGAGTACGGCGGCGGCGTCGCGGAGCCGGACGGCGCGGCCGGTGCCGATGTTGACGACGCCCTGCGCGGCGGAGAGCGAGGCGGCGTGGACGGCGCGGGCCACGTCCCGTACGTCGACGAAGTCGCGCTGCACCCCGAGGCCGGCCAGCTTCAGCTCGGAGTCGCCGGACTGCATCGCGCGGCGCATCGCCTCGGCGAGCCGGCCCAGCGGGGAGCCGGCCGGGGTGCCGGGTCCGACCGGCGAGAAGACCCGCAGCACCACCGCGTCCAGGCCGGAGCCGAGGACGAGTTCGGTGGCGGCCAGCTTGGACACGCCGTACGGGCCGCCGGGCCGGGGCACCGCCTCCTCGGCGGTGGACGAGCCGGGCTGGGAGGGCCCGTACTCGGAGGCGCAGCCGAGCTGCACCAGGCGGGCGCCGCAGCCGCTGCGGCGCAGGGCCTCGCAGACGGTGGCGACGGCGACGGTGTTGTGGCGGGTGAGTTCGCGGGCCCCGCCGCGGGTGGCGCCGGCGCAGTTGACGACGACGCCGGGGTGGACGGCGTCCAGGAACCGGGTGAGCGCGCCGGGGCTGCCCCCGGCGAGGTCGAACCGGACGTCGGCGTCGTCGCCGCGGCCCAGCGCGGTGAGGTGCACCGCGGGGTCGGCGAGCAGTCGGTCGGCGACGAACCGGCCGAGGAAGCCGTTGGCTCCGAGCAGCAGCACCCTCATCGCGCGGCCCCTTCGTGCCGACCGGCCGGTGCAAAGGGTTGGGGCGTCATCTGTGTTGTCTCCTTGGGGATGCGGGTTCGCGGTGGGCACGCCCGCGGCGTCGGCTCCGCGGGTGCACCCGGTGGGGGTCAGGGGGTGGCGTCGGCGTGCGCGGAGGCGCGGCAGAGGGCGACCGCGGCGTGGCCCAGGAGGCCGAGCGCGGCGGCGCCGCAGACGAGGGCGGGTACCGCGCCGGGGCCCCAGGCGTTCAGGGCGGCGCGGACGGGTGCGGCCAGCGGGTCGAGGCCGGGGAGCCGGGCGGCGAGGACGCCCGCCAGGGCGAGGACCTCCGCGGCGCCGGCGGCGGCGAGCCCGGCGGCGGCCGCGCGGGCCCGCCCGTGGACGGCGAGCAGCCGGGCGAGCAGCAGCAGGGTGCCGAGGGCGACGGTGCCGTACGGGGCGCCGGCGGCCCAGGTCAGGGCGGTGAGCGCGAGCAGTTGGAGCCCGACGGCGGCGAGCAGCAGGGGCCGCACGCCGTACGCGAAGTCGTCCAGGCCCCGGCTGGCGGCGAGCCGGCGGCGGGCCCGCACCCCGAACAGCCGGGCGCACCAGGCGGCGGGGGCGACGGCGAGCGCGAGGACCAGGAGCGTGGCGGGGGCGAGCGGCCAGAGCGCGTCGGGCCCGCCGGTGGCCAGGGCCTGCAGGAGCCCGTCGCCGCCGAGCGCGTACGCCAGGAGCCACAGCGTCCACAGCGCGCCGGTCCGGCCGGCGGGCCCCGGCGTGGCGCGCAGCGGCCCGCGCCGTACGGCGGCGGCGAGGGCGACGCCGAGCCCGACCGCGCCGGCGACGCCGACGGCGAGCCGCACCGGCCCCTGGGCCAGGACGAGCCCCCCGCCCGCGACCAGGGCGACCGCCCCGGGCGCGAGCACGAGCCCGGCCCAGGCGGCGACCGGCTCGGCCGGGGTCGTCGCGGCGGCCCGCGGGGGTTCGTCCCCGCGCGGCACCCGGGCGTACAGCTCCTCGGCCAGCGAGAACACGTCCCGGTGCCGGAAGCGCGCCGCGGTCCGGTCGGTGACCCCGTGCACCTCGAGCCCGGCGGCGATCTCCAGCGGGTCGACGGCCCGCTCGACCAGTTCCCGGTGCCGGTGCAGCAGCGTCTTCACGGGGTCGGCGGTGCCGCGCCGGGGCGCACGGGAGGGCTCGGCCCGGGCGGCCCGCACGGCCTCGGCGGATGGCGCGGCGGCCTCGTCCGGGTGCGGGTCGGCGGCGGGGGCGCGCATGGGGGCGGCTCCTTCAGGCATCGGCGCTCACCTCGTCGGCGGGGGCGCTGCGGGTGGTCCAGTGGCCGGGGACGGACGCCTCGGCGGGGTGGCCGAAGGGGACGCCGTCGGCGGTGCGCCGCCGTACCGGGGAGTGGGAGAGCAGTTCCAGGTAGATGCCGCGGAAGGCGGCGAGGTTCTGCTCGACGGTGAAGAGTTCGAGCGCGCGGGCGCGGGCGGCCGCGCCGAGCCGGTGGCGCCGCTCGGGGTCGCGCAGCAGGGCGAGGCAGGCGTCGGCGAGGGCGCGCGGGTTGCGCGGCGGGACGACGAGTCCGGTGCCGCCGATGACCTCGACGACCGCGCCGACGTCGGTGGAGACGGTGGCCCGGGCGCAGAGCATGGCCTCGACGAGGGTGAGCGGGAAGCCCTCGACGACGCTGGAGAGCACGACGACCGCGCCGCCGGCGTAGGCACCGGCGAGGCTCGGGGCCTCGGGTCCGCCGAGCTCCTCGAAGGAGACGGGGTTGTCGCCGACGGCGTACTCGTCGGCGGCCTCGTCCGGGAACAGCTGGGCGGCCAGCGCCCGGCAGTGCGCGAGATAGCCGTCCCCGCCGGGCTCGCGCGCGGGCACGGCGACGATCCGCAGCCGGGCGTCGGGCTGTTCGCGGCGGACCTCGGCGAAGGCGTGCAGCAGGGCGATGAGGTCCTTGGCGGGCTCGACCCGGCCGACCCAGACCAGCGCGGCCGGGTCGGCGCCCTCGTCGTCCTCGCCCACCTCGGTGAACCGGCCGGCCTCCATGCCCGGGTAGACCGTGCGCAGCTTGGCGCGGTCGGCGCCGCACCGCTCCTGCCAGCGGCGGGCGTGCGTGTTGCCGGGGGTGAGCAGCGCGGCCTGCCGGTACACCTCGGCGGCGAGCCGCCCGTGGAAGGCGGCGAGCAGGGCGCGTACGGGCGCGGCGACGGTCGTCGACGAGGCGGCGAGGTACTGGGCGCGGAGCTGGACGCCGTACTCGGTGACCAGCAGCGGAGTACCGAAGAAGCGTTTGGCCAACAGGCCGGGCAGCGCCGCCGTTCCGCCGGACGCGGCGTGGCAGAGGTCGGCCGCGCCGAGGGTGTCCTCGGTGTACCAGCCGAGCGCGAGCGGGCGCAGCGAGCGCTCCAGCCGGGCTACGAACGCGAGGTGGTCGGGGAGGGCCGCGTCGCGCACGCCGCGGCGTGCGCCGGGGGCGCGGCAGGCGGCCTCGAGGATGCGCACGGCGGCCTCGGAGCGCAGCGCGGCGGGCAGTCCGCCGTGTTCGCGGGCGAGTTCGGCGAGCCCGTACAGCCCGTCGGTGAACTCGGCGGCCCCGGCGGCCTCGTCGGCGGCGCAGAAGCCGGCGGTCAGCGCGGCGAAGTGCGCGGCGAAGAACCGGCGTTCGCGGCGGCCCAGGCGGCGGCCGTCGTCCTCCGCGCCCCAGAGCGGCGCGGCGGTGACCCGGCGGACCTGCTGCGGGAGGTCGACGAAGCCGGCGTCCTCCTGGCGGGCGCTGCGGGCGAGGGCGTAGACGTCGAACTCGTGCGGGCCGAGCCCGCGCACCAGCCGGTCGCACCAGAGCCTGGACTCACCCGTGGCATACGGATAGCCACCCTCGGTGAGCAGTGCGATGCGCACGAGAACACACCCCCGATCTCCCTTGAGCGCGGCCGCCGTTCACCCCGGCGACTCGCAGCGGGAAGAAACGTAAGCGGATATGCCGGTGGCGCGACGGACGGTTGTCCGTCGCGCCACCGGAAGGGGTGAATGCGCGTGACTTTCCCGCCACGGTTGCGTTCTGTCGCGGTACGGGCTCTCGCGACTACGCTCCGTCAGGCCGTGGGGAAATCAGCTCCCGGGATGCACCCAGGGATTGGGTCGGCACGTGATGCCGTCGATGTCGAGGGACTTGGTCTGCTGCTGCATCACGGGGGCGAGCGCGCCCTCGGTGCGGCAGTTCACGTGCCCGTGGCCGAGCCGGTGGCCGACCTCGTGGTTGATGAGCATCTGCCGGTAGGCGTGCATGGCCTTCGGGCCGAAGGTCTCCGCGCCCTGCGCCCAGCGGAAGGCGTTGATCATCACGCGCGGGGTGGAGGCGGAGTCGCAGGACACGTTGTCGACCGTGGTGTCCAGGCCGGACTTGGCGCACCACACGCCGGTGGTGCCGGGGCTGGCGAGGGTGATGACGAACTCGGGGTCCCCGCTGGAGATCCGCTCGAAGGTCATCGCGCCCTTGCCGGCCCAGCTGCGTGGGTCGTTGAGGGTCTTCTGCACGGCCTGCGCGAACAGTTTCCCGTCGAGCCCGAGGCCCTTCTCGACGTCGATCCGGTACCGGACCTTGTCGCCCTTGCCGGGCGCCTTGTCGAAGCCGGGCACGGCCTCGAAGTCCCCGGACCCCTTGAGCTTCGGGTCGATCGGGAACTGGCGGGTCATCAGCTGCTCGTACGTGGGCGGCCCGGGCTGCACCGGGGCCTGCTGCGACGGGGTGGCCCGGTCGTCCGAGCGGTCGACGCGGGTCCCGTCGGCGCCCTCGACGGAGCGCCCGGTGTCCCCGACGGCCCGGTCGGCGGAGGAGCGGCTGTCCGGGTCGATGACCTGGCCGGCGACGACGACGGCGAGAACGGTGGTGACGGCGGCGGCCGCGACGCCGGTGAAGGTGCGGCCGGCCCGGCCCTTCCTGCTCTCGGCCTCGGGCTGCTCGTCGGTCTCGGTGCCGTCCTCGGTGAGAGGTTCGGTGTCGAAGGCCGCGACGTCCTCGGGGCGCGGCCGGCGCCGCTGTCCCGGTATCGACGCGGCACCCTGCGGGGCGGCGGCGCGGCGGGGCGTGCCCTGCCAGTCGCCGTAGCGCTGGGGCTGCGGGGCTCCCTCGGGGTGCTGGGGGTGCCCGCCGCGCACCTCGGCGCCGGGGCGGGCGCCGCCGTACGGGCCGGGGCCCCGGCCGTACGCGGGGGTGCCGTGGGCGGGGGTCCCGTACTGCGGGGTGCCGTGCGGCGGCGTGCCGTACTGAGGTGTCCCGTGCGGCGGGGTGCCGTACTGCGGTGTGCCGCGCGGCGGCGTCTCGGTGGCCGTGCCGGCACCGCGGCGGCGGCGCCCGGTGCCGGTACCCGGCCTCCCCGCCGCCGGCTCCCCTGGTTCGGGCTGGGGAGCGGGGCCCTTGCGACTATGTCGTCCCACCCCGGGTCAGCTCCCGCCGTCGTTGTCGTCGATCAGTTCGCGGACGGCCCCCGCGACCGCCTCCGGATACTCCATCATGGCCACGTGCCCGGCCTCCGGCAGGGTCAGCAGCCTAGACCCACGGAACGCCGCGGCCGCCCTGCGGGCCATACGGTACGAGACGAGCTGGTCGCGTCCGCCGTACACGAGGAGCGTCGGGGCGAGCACCCGCTCGGCCTGCCGCCACAGTCCGTGCTGGCCACCGAGGGTGTACGCGTCGACGATGCCGCGGGCGGAGCGCGCCATGGCGTCCCAGAAGTACGGGAGTTCGAGCCGTCGCTCCATCTCCTCCACGGCGTGTCGCAGACCCTCGGGCGTCACCCGTCCGGGGTCTCCGTAACAGAGGCCGAGCACCCCGCGCACCCGCATCTCGGGCGTCCAGTCCTTCGTGAGCCGGGCGAACAGCGGGGCCGCGCCGGGCACCGCGAGCAGCGCGGTCGGCCAGGCGCTGCGCTGGACGCGCAGCTCGGGAAGCGCGGGCGAGACGAGGGTGAGGGTGCGCACCAGGTCGGGGCGGACGGCGGCGACGCGGGTGACGGTGGCGCCGCCGAGCGAGTTGCCGACGAGGTGGACCGGGCCGCGGTCGGCCGCGTCGAGATAACGGATGACGGCGCGGGCGTGTCCGGTGACCGAGTAGTTGCCGTCGTCCGGCGGCGGCGAGTCGCCGAAGCCCGGCAGATCGAGGGCCTCCCCGTCGACCTTGTCGGCGAGCAGCGGCATCATCGTGGACCAGTTCTGCGAGGAGCCGCCGAGGCCGTGCACGTACAGCGCGGGCGGCAGGCCCTCGCGGACCGCGGGCCGGGCCCGGACGGTGAGCGTGAGCCCGGGCAGCGCGACGGAGCGCAGCTCCTCCCCCTCGGCGACCCGGACCGCGCGGGCCCGCGCGGCGGGGGCGACGGCCCGGGTTTCCGGCAGCTCGGTCGAAGACATGGGAGCGATATTACGAGACGATCACGCCGGGGCGCGTGTGTGTGCCGTCACAGGTTCGGCCCGGCGTCGCGTGCGGCGGGCTCCGCATGCTCCTAGGCTCGTAGGAGAGGGATCCGTCGGAGGCCCGGAGAGGAACCTCATGACCGCCGATCCGTCCGAACCGGACACGTTCGCCGAGGATGCAGAGGAAGCTGAGGCCGCAGTGCTCGACGAGGAGATCCCCGAGGCAGACGCGGCCGAGCAGCACGCCGAACTGCAGCAACGCGCCGACGACCAGCTGACCCACATCGACAAGGACCGCGCCAGCGAGGGCGACGCGGCCGAGCAGGCACGGGTCGTGACGCTGGACGAGGACGACTATCGCTGAAATGGTCGCTGATGGGTTCTGATTGATTTGTTCGGATTGATGTTGTTCAACGTTGAACCCACGACTGTCCTGAGCGTCCGGTCCGTGAAATTCTGAGTCCGCACCGCGCACAGCCGGGTTACCGAAACGTACGATGGCGGGCGCGACGCCACAGCGCGCATGGATCGAACTTGGGAGGCGGCGTGAGCGCCATCGAGCAGACAGAGGCAGCGCGCCCGCGGGGCACGCGCCTGCCGCGCCGAGCCCGACGGAACCAGCTTCTCGGAGCCGCCCAGGAGGTTTTCGTCGCGCAGGGCTACCACTCTGCGGCGATGGACGACATCGCGGAGCGCGCGGGTGTCAGCAAGCCGGTCCTCTACCAGCACTTCCCGGGGAAGCTCGAGCTCTACCTGGCCCTGTTGGACCAGCACTGCGAGGCGCTGCTGCAGTCGGTGCGGGCGGCGCTCGCCTCGACCACGGACAACAAGCTCCGGGTCGCCGCGACGATGGACGCCTACTTCGCGTACGTGGAGGACGAGGGCGGCGCGTTCCGCCTGGTCTTCGAGTCCGACCTGACCAACGAGCCCGCGGTGCGCGAACGCGTGGACCGGGTGAGCCTGCAGTGCGCCGAGGCGATCTCCGAGGTGATCGCCGAGGACACCGATCTGTCGCCGGACGAGTCGATGCTGCTCGCGGTCGGCCTCGGCGGCGTGTCCCAGGTGGTCGCCCGCTACTGGCTGAACAGCGGTTCCGGCATCCCTCGCGACAAGGCGGTGACGCTGCTGACCTCGCTGGCGTGGCGGGGCATCGCCGGCTTCCCGCTGCACGCCGCGGAGCAGCACCTGACCGCCGAGGGCCACTGACCCGACGGCCGCCGGTTCCGGCTGTTCGCTCCTGGCGTTCTCCGAGCGACCGTGGCGCGTCCCCGCACCGGGCTAATCTGTGCAGCGTACGGCGCGGGGATCGCGCATCACTGACCGTTCGGAGGGACATAGCCGTGGAGGTCAAGATCGGCGTGCAGCACGCGCCCCGGGAGATCGTTCTGGAGAGCGGGCAGTCCGCCGAGGAGGTCGAGCGTCTGCTGGCCGAGGCGCTGGCCGGCAAGGCGCAGCTGCTCAGCCTGACGGACGAGAAGGGCCGCAAGGTCCTGATCCCGGCGGACCGGATCGCGTACGTGGAGCTCGGCGAGCCCGCGACGCGGCGGGTGGGCTTCGGCGCGCTCTGAGCCGACGAGGTGACATGCAGGGCCCGGCGGGCGACCGCCGGGCCCTTTGTCGTGTGCACGCGCGATTGGGAGGATTGCCTTCCGGGCGCCCCGGGTAGGACGAGCGTTGACCGATTTGCCCGCCCCGCCCCGCACGCGAGGTGATTCGCCGTGATCCTGGAAGCTCTCGGAGCCGCGCTGCTCGGACTGGCCCTGGCCTGGGCCGCCGTGCACCGGATGCCCGACCGCCTCCCCGTCCGCCGGGTCGTGCTCACGACGGGCTCGCTGGGCGCCGTGTTCGGCGCCCTGCTCACCCACGGCGCACTCGGCCCGGGCCACGTCACGGCCGTCCTGGTCGGCGCCGTCGCCGTGTCGACGGTGCTCCTGTCGCTCCTGCTCCGCCCCGCGAACCGCCGGCTGCGCCGCTCAGCGGCCGTGTGAGACCGGCGCTACGCCGCCAGGCCCAGCGCCGCCATGCGCTTGGTGTGGGCCTCGGTGATGCGGGAGAACATCCGGCCGACCTCGGCGAGGTCGAAGCCGTCGGCCACCCCGCCCACCAGCATCGTCGACAGCGCGTCGCGCTCCGCGACCACGCGCTGCGCCTGCGAGAGCGCCTCGCCCATCAGCCGCCGCGCCCACAGCGCGAGCCGGCCGCCGACCCGAGGGTCCGCCTCGATCGCGGCGCGCACCTTCTCCACCGCGAAGTTGCCGTGCCCGGTGTCGTCGAGCACCGACAGCACCAGCGCGCGGGTGTCGGAGTCGAGCCGCACCGCGACCTCGCGGTAGAAGTCGCTGGCGATCGAGTCGCCCACGTACGCCTTGACCAGGCCCTCCAGCCAGTCCGACGGCGCGGTCTGGCGGTGGAAGTCGTCCAGTGCCTTCGCGAACGGCTCCATCGCGGCGGTCGGCTCCTCGTCGATCGCGGCCAGCCGGTTACGCAGCTGCTCGAAGTGGTGGAACTCGGCGGAGGCCATCTTCGCCAGCTCCGCCTTGTCGGCCAGCGTCGGCGCGAGCTTGGCGTCCTCGGCGAGCCGCTCGAAGGCCGCGAGCTCGCCGTAGGCCAGCGCGCCCAGCAGATCGACCACCGCGGCACGGTACTGCGGCTCGGCGGACGCGGCGGCCCAGTCCTGGGCGGCGATGCCGGTGTGTTCGGCGGTCTCGGCGGGCGTGGCGTTCTCGGCGTTGTCAGGCGTCTCCATGGACCGCACAATAGCCCGCTCCCCGCCCCGTGGAAGGTCCCGAAGCCCCTGGTCAGTCACTGTGACCTCGCACTCCTCACCATTTCTCCCGACACGCCTGCGCGATTAGGGGGTACAGTGGTAAAGCGCCTGTCGAGTATGCAGACAAGTTTTCGCATGTTCGCTCGTACTCGGTGGGCCGACTCATGAATGAGGATGCCCGGTCGGTGGCCCGGCTGGCTCCGACCCGACAGCCCTCCCAGCACACATGCGGGAGGGGCCCTCAGCGGCACGACGCTCGAGCGACGGATGTGGTCCCGCGCCACCCGGCTGCGATCGCACACGATCCGGCCGATGTGATGCGGCACGGTACGACCCCCAGCGTTCGCCTCGCGCCGCGTCTCACAGAAGAGGCAGCACCCTGACTACCACGTTCCGAGAGCTCGGGATCCTTCCCGAGACCGCCGAAGCGCTCGAAGCCGTCGGCATCGTGAATCCCTTCCCCATCCAGGAGATGACGCTCCCGGTCGCCCTCTCCGGCACCGACGTCATCGGCCAGGCCAAGACCGGTACGGGCAAGACCCTCGGCTTCGGTCTGCCGATCCTGGAGCGCGTCACCGTCCCCGCGGACGTCGAGGCCGGCCGGGCCCGTCCCGAGCAGCTGACCGAGGCGCCGCAGGCGCTGGTCGTGGTCCCGACCCGCGAGCTGTGCCAGCAGGTCACCAACGACCTGCTCACCGCCGGCAAGGTCCGCAACGTGCGCGTCCTCGCCATCTACGGCGGCCGCGCGTACGAGCCCCAGGTCGAAGCGCTGAAGAAGGGCGTCGACGTCGTCGTCGGCACCCCCGGCCGTCTCCTCGACCTGGCCGGCCAGCGCAAGCTCGACCTGTCCCACGTCAAGGCCCTGGTCCTGGACGAGGCGGACGAGATGCTCGACCTGGGCTTCCTGCCCGACGTCGAGAAGATCATCAACATGCTTCCGGCGAAGCGCCAGACCATGCTGTTCTCGGCGACCATGCCGGGCGCGGTCATCGGCCTGGCCCGCCGCTACATGTCACAGCCCACGCACATCCGCGCGACCTCGCCGGACGACGAGGGCGCCACGGTCGCGAACATCACGCAGCGCGTCTACCGCGCGCACTCCATGGACAAGCCGGAACTGATCTCCCGCGTCCTGCAGGCCAACGGCCGAGGGCTCGCGATGATCTTCTGCCGTACCAAGCGCACGGCGGCCGACATCGCCGAGCAGCTGGAGCGGCGCGGGTTCGCCTCCGGCGCGGTCCACGGCGACCTCGGCCAGGGCGCCCGCGAGCAGGCGCTGCGCGCGTTCCGCAACGGCAAGGTCGACGTGCTGGTCTGCACCGACGTCGCCGCCCGCGGTATCGACGTCGAGGGCGTCACGCACGTCATCAACTACCAGGCGCCGGAGGACGAGAAGACGTTCCTCCACCGCGTGGGCCGCACCGGCCGCGCGGGTGCGAAGGGCACGGCGGTGACGCTGGTCGACTGGGACGACATCCCGCGCTGGCAGCTGATCAACAAGGCGCTGGGGCTGGACTTCCACGACCCGGTCGAGACGTACTCCAGCTCCCCGCACCTCTTCGAGGAGCTGGACATCCCCGCGGGTACCAAGGGCATCCTGCCCCGTGCCGAGCGGACCCGTGCGGGTCTGGACGCGGAGGAGCTCGAGGACCTGGGCGAGCCGGGCGGCCGCCGTGGCCGCTCCGGTGGCCGGGGCGAGCGCGACCGCGGCGAGCGGACCGAGGAGCGTCCGGCCCGGACGCCGCGTCAGCGCCGCCGTACGCGCGGCGGGGCGTCGCTGGAGGAGTCCGCGGCCGCGACGCCGGCCGTGGAGTCGCCGGTGACGGGCGAGGACGGCGACCAGCCGACCGCGCCGCGCACCCCGCGTCGCCGTCGCCGTACGCGTACGGGCGGCGGTTCGGCCACGGTCCCGGCCGCGGCGGCTCCCGTCGAGACGCCGGTGGTGGCCGAGACCCCGGTCCCGGTCGAGGCCCCGGTCCTGGTCGAGGCCCCGGCCGCGGCTCCTGTCGAGGAGACGGCTCCGAGGCAGCGCCGTCGCCGTCCCCGCTCGTCCGCCCCGGCGGCCGAGGCCGCGGTAGCGGTGGCGGAGGCCCTCGTGGCCCAGGCCCCCGCGCCGCGTCGCCGCGCCCGCGTGGTGCGCCCGTCGACGGAGCCGGAGATCGGCTTCCAGACCGTGGAGAGCGTCCTGGCCGCCCAGGCCGCCGCGACCCCGGTCGCCGAGCCGGTGACCGAGGAGCCGAAGGCCGCCCCGCCTCGCCGTACGGTGAAGAAGGCCGCCGAGCCCGTGGTCGCCGAGACGGTCGTCGAGGAGACCAAGCCCCGTCGTCGCACCGTCAAGAAGGCCGCGGAGCCCGTGGTCACCGAGACGGCCGAGACCGTCGAGGAGACCAAGCCCCGTCGCCGTACGGTCAAGAAGGCCGTCGAGGCCCCGGTCGCGGAGGCGGCCGAGGTCGAGGCCGCGCCGCGTCGCCGTACGACGAAGAAGGCCGCCGCCCCGGTCGCCGAGGCCACCGAGGCCGAGGCCGCGCCGCGTCGCCGGACCGTGAAGAAGACGGCCGAGGCCGTGGCCGAGACGGCGGAGGCCGAGGCCAAGCCGCGTCGCCGGACCGTCAAGAAGGCCGCCGAGGCGCTGGTGGAGGCGGCGGCCGAGACCGTCGCCGAGGCCAAGCCGCGTCGTCGTACGGCCAAGAAGGCCGTGGCGGCCGAGGCTCCGGACGCGTCCGAGCCGAAGGCCCCGCGTCGCCGGACCACGAAGAAGGCCGCGGCCCAGCCGGAGAGCTGAGCCCGCAGCCCGCGACAGCACCGCGGCCCGGTCCCTTCCCAGGGGCCGGGCCGCGGTCGTTCGTCCCGCCCGACCTGCGGTTACAGTCGCTGCTATGAGCAAGCCCCGCTCCCTCGCACTGCCGCCCCGCACCCAGGCCCGCCAGCTGCACACCGCGCGCGGCGACTTCGCCGTGCTCGACACGCAGCCGTCGGGCGAGCGGCGCGGCACCGCGCTGCTGCTGCCCGGCTACACCGGCAGCAAGGAGGACTTCCTGGCCCTGCTCGGCCCGCTGAGCGAGGCCGGGTACCGGGTGGTGGCGGTCGACGGCCGGGGCCAGCACGAGACGCCGGGGCCGCGCGGCCGGGCCGCGTACCGCCGACGGGCGCTGGCGCTGGACGTGGTGGCGCAGGCGGCGGCGCTGGGCGACGGTCCGGTGCATCTGCTGGGCCACTCCTTCGGCGGCCTGGTCGCGCGGTCGGCGGCCGGGGCGGCGCCGGGCGCGTTCCGCTCGCTGACGCTGCTGTCGTCGGGCCCCGGGCGGGTCGCACGGCCGCAGCGCATCCGGGTCCGGGCGCTGCGTGGGGCGCTGGCCCTGCTGCCGAAGGAGCGGGTGTGGCTGGCGACGCGCTGGCTGGACAGCCGGGGCGAGGAGCCGGGCGTGACGGACCCGCCGGAGCTGGTGTCGTTCCTGCGGCGCCGCTGGATGCGGACCCGGGTCGCCCAACTGGCGGGCGCGGGGCGGCTGTTGCTGACCGACCCGGACGGCGTGGCGGAACTGTCGGCGCTGACGCTGCCGCTGCACGTCGCGTACGGCGCGGACGAGATGGTCTGGCCGGTGCCGTACCTGGCGGCCGTGGCGGCGCGGACGGGCGCGGAGCACACGGTGGTGGCGGGTGCGGGCCACTCGCCGAACGTGTCCCATCCGAAGGAGCTGGCGGAGCGTCTGGCGGGGTTCTGGGCGATGGCGGAACGCGTCGTGCCGGTTAGTAGTTAGCCAATCGAAAAATTTCCTTAGCGTAGGGAATGGTTGCGCGTGCATAATGGTTGTCGTACGACGACACCCAGTTCTCCTCAGGAGGATCAACTCCCCGACGAAGGGAGAAGCGCGTGCGCTTCGAAATTCTGCGCCTCGACGACATCGACGGCACGCCCGTCGACCGCACGGTCGTGGACGCCGCCTCCGTCAACCGGATCGTGCAGCAGGCCGCCTCGGTCGGCCAGCGCATCTGGATCCGCCCGGCCGACACCACGGCCTCATAACATCCTGCGCAGTACCACGCACCGCGCCCCCGCACGGACTCCGGAACCCGGAATCCGTACGGGGGCGCAGTGGTGTCCGCGGTAGGCCCTAGGCCCCCTGGATCACCTGGGTGACGCCGTTGATGATCTGCTGCACGGCGATGGCGGAGAGCATCATGCCGGCGAGGCGGGTGACGAGGACGACGCCGCCGTCCTTGATCAGCCGGATGATCACGAGCGAGTAGCGCATGGTCAGCCAGAGCACGACGTGCATGGCGGCGATGGCGGCCCAGACGGATATCTGCGCGCCCACGCCGTCGGCGTGCTGCACGGCGAGGATGACGGAGACGATCGCGCCGGGGCCGGCGAGCAGCGGCATGCCGAGCGGGACGAGGGCGACGTTGACGTCCTTGGTCTGCTTGGGCTCGTCGGTCTTGCCGGTGAGCAGGTCGAGCGCGATGAGCAGCAGAAGCAGACCGCCGGCGATCATCAGCGCCGGGACGGAGACGTGCAGGTAGGCGAGGATCTGCTGGCCGAGGATGCCGAAGACCGTGATGACGCCGAAGGCGACGGCGACGGCCTGCCAGGCCATGCGCCGCTGCACCTTGGCGGGCCGGCCCGAGGTGAGGCCGAGGAAGATCGGCGTGATCCCGGGCGGGTCCATGATCACGAAGAGGGTCAGAAACAGCGAGCCGAAGACGGCGACGTCGAACACGATGAGCCTTGCAGGAGTGGGTGGGGTGTACGGGGGTCGGTGCGGAGGGGGCAGCGGCGCGCGCGTCGGGGACCCGGCACGCGACAAGCGGGACCGGAAGCTCCGGTCCCGGCCACACGCCGGCCAAGCCCTTGCCGGGGCGGGGCGCATCGGGAACGGCCGGACGAAGGCACGCCGTCACGGGACGGCGCGGGCGGGTCCGGCAGGTGTGCCCGCCGGCGGATGCGCCGGATCGGGCGGGGCCGCTGCCTGCGGCTAGTCGCGTCCTCCGGTCCCGGGGACCGGGAAGGCGCCGGTGGCACGGCGGGTGATCTCGCCGTACACCTCCGGGTCCGTGGTGAACTCGCCGAGGACGCAGGTCTTGCGGCTGCCGTGGTAGTCGCTGGAGCCGGTCGCGAGGAGGCCCAGCTCGCCGGCGAGGCCGCGGAGCCGCGTCCGGGTGGCCTCGTCGTGGTCCATGTGGTCGACCTCGATGCCGTCCAGGCCGGCGGCGGCGAGGCGGGCGACGGCGTCCTCGGGGACGACCTCGCCGCGCTTGACGGCGAGGGGGTGCGCGAAGACGGTGACGCCGCCGGCGGCCTTGACCAGGCGGATGGCGTCGAAGGGGTCGAGCTCGTGCTTCTCGACGTACGCGCGGCCGCCGTCGGCCAGCCAGTCGGGGGTGAAGGCCCCGGACACGTCCGGGACGACGCCCAGCTCGACGAGCGCCTCGGCGACGTGCGGGCGGCCCACGGAGCCGTCGCCGGCGATCCGG
Organism: Streptomyces solicamelliae; assembly: GCF_045348655.1. Taxonomy (NCBI): domain Bacteria; kingdom Bacillati; phylum Actinomycetota; class Actinomycetes; order Kitasatosporales; family Streptomycetaceae; genus Streptomyces; species Streptomyces solicamelliae. The sequence continues at coordinate 4,712,954 of NZ_CP160404.1, read as the reverse complement.
GCGACCTGCTCCCAGGTGACGGGCACGCCGAGGTCCTGGAGCTTGCCGACCATCGCGCGGGCGCGCGGCACCCGGTCGTCCCGCACGAGTTCGCGCTCGCGGGCCAGCTCGGGCTCCTCGGGGTCGAAGAGGTACGCGAGCATGTGCAGCCCGATGCCGTCGATCCGGCAGGAGAGCTCGGCCCCGGTGACGAGCGTCAGCCCCTCGGGCACCGCGGCGACGGCCTCGGCGTACCCGCGGGTCGTGTCGTGGTCCGTCAGCGCGACGACGTCGAGCCCGGCTGCGGCCGCGTTGCGGACCAGCTCGGCGGGCGTGTCCGTACCGTCGGAGGCCGTGGAGTGGGTGTGCAGATCGATACGCACGACGCGTGACTCCAACGGGCTGAGGACGGACAGGGGGCCGCTCCAGCATAACGGCCGAATCCCCCACCCCAGGCCGCGTCGCGGGTCCCCTCCCCGCGTCGGCGGGGAGGGGGCTTACGACAGCAGGCGGGGGGTCAGCGCGCCGCAGGGGAGGAGTTCGACCTCCGCGCCCGCGTCCCTCAGGTCGGTGAGGACCAGTTCGTCGTACATCAGGAGGCCGGACTGCTCGGGCCAGACGATGGCCCAGAGCCACAGCCCGCGGGCCTCGCCGGCGAAGACGGCGCGGTCCGTGGGGCCGCCGTTGACGTGCCAGAGCGGGGTCGGGCGGCCGGCGGCGAGGACCTTGGCCTGGGGTGGCTTGTCGACGTTCATGCCGGGGCCCGGGTCCGGTCCGTCCATGCCCGCGTACCGCGCGCCGAGACCGACGCCGAGCTCCTCCGCCACGAGCACCAGCTCGCCGATGCCGCCCAGCGGACCGGGGCCCGAGCAGGCCACCGCCGTGGCGCGACCTCCACTCCTGTCGTCACCGGCGCACGCGACCCCGGTGAACAACCAGCCGACCGGCAGTGGCCACGGCATCCAGACCGGTACCTGGGCGCGGTGCACCGCCACTCCCAGGGCCTCGACACTGGGCGGGACCACCGGCTGCAGCGGGTGCACGGTTCCGTGCACGGCGCACTGCCAGGAGTCGGCGAAGAGACCGGGCGCCCTGACCCGGCCACCACACTTCGGGCAACTGGGTTCGCCCCTCATAGGGCTCAACGGTGCTCCCCGGTCGGCGAGACGTCAAGGACGATCACCCTTCCGGAGTGGGGGAATCCACCGAGTGACGTCACTTCGCTCGGCCGTTCGAGGGGTCGCACGGCCGTCCCGGTTTACGGTCAGTCCAGCGTGACCGGCCGCCGCAGCGGGTCGCGCAGATCCGTCCCCTTCGCCAGCCACCGCTCCTCGAGCGCCTGCGCCCCGTGCACCCGCTTCCACGCCGCCTCGTTCGGCGTCATCGGCAGCAGCGGCAGGAACTGCACCGGGTCCATGGGCTCGTCCAGCTCCAGGTCCTCCACCAGGCCGCCCGACTGCGCGACCAGGACCGAGGTGAACGGGGCCTCGGGCCACAGCGGTTCGCCCACGTCGAGCGAGGCCCCGGGCGCCACGACCACACCCTCCACCTGCGGCGTGGCCGCGAGCACCGCCAGCGGCCGCAGCACCTTGTCCGTGTCCGCGAGCCCCGCCCGCACCGTCAGCACCAGCTCCGCGCGCGGGCCCTTCACCGGGTCGGCCAGCATCGCCGTCGGGTCCGCCATCGGCTGCGCGGACATCCCCAGCGTCGCGTACCGCACCAGTCCGTCGTCGCGCGCAGTGAAGCGGAGCACCTCGATCCGGTCGGTTCCGAGGAACGTCACCGCGGCCCGCGCGTCCGGTTCGCCGAGGGCCGTGAGCAACCGGGCCTCGACGAGAGCAAGAACTTCTCCCATGCGGCGAGCATAAAGCGCGTACGGAACGGGCAAAGGAAGGGATTGACCCTCTGTCGGCTGATAGTGTTGGCCGCTGGTCGGGTGTCCCGACTGCACGTCATCACGTCATCCCCCACGGGGGACCGGCCGGAGGAGGTGGGGCTGCGATGGATCGAAGTCGATCGGGTAGTACCAACCGCTCTTCCGCCCTGCCGCACCCAGGCCGCATCGCCACCGCCGCCACCACGGTGCATCCCTCCCGCTGAACCCGGCTTCACCACGGGTTTCGCGCGGTCGCCCGAGCCATCGGGCCCGCGTCGGCCACGGGCCTGTCGCACGACGGAAGAGCATCTCGCCTTTGCCTGTCTGTAGCGAACGCCGTCACCGCGTCTCCAGCGGTGCCGCCCGCTTTGCGGACGTAGACGTAGGACCCGGGCCCGGCCCCGTACCGACCGCCCCCGCTCCTCGACGTCCCCATTCCGGGCAGTGCCACCTCTCGCCGACGGCCTCTCCGTGAAGGAGCCAGCCCATGTCGATGATCCGTGACCTGCGCGCAGCGGTCCGCCCGTCCCTGCGCCCCTCCCTCCGCAAGACGCCCAGCGCGTACGGCGCCGCCGGCACCCCGCCGTACGACCCCACCCGCGACCCGTCCGCCTCCTCCGCCGTCGTCGACTGCGCCGTCTACCGCGACGGCCGCCGTGTGGAGGACCCCGCCTGCCTGACCCCGCGCGAGGCCATGCGCCGCGTCCGGGACGGCGGCGGCTTCGCCTGGATCGGGCTGCACGAGCCCACCGAGGCCGAATTCGCCGGTATCGCCGCCGAGTTCGGGCTGCACCCGCTCGCCGTCGAGGACGCCGTGCACGCCCACCAGCGGCCCAAGCTGGAGCGGTACGACGACACCCTCTTCACCGTCTTCAAGACGATCCACTACGTCGAGCACGCCGAACTCACCGCCACCAGCGAGGTCGTGGAGACCGGCGAGGTGATGTGCTTCACCGGGCGGGACTTCGTCATCACCGTCCGGCACGGCGGCCAGGGCTCGCTGCGCAACCTGCGGCACCGCATGGAGGGCGACCCGGAGCTGCTGGCCAAGGGCCCCTCGGCCGTGCTGCACGCCATCGCCGACCATGTGGTCGACGGCTACATCGCGGTCGCCGACGCGGTCGAGCTCGACATCGACCAGATCGAGATCGACGTCTTCTCGCCGCCCGCGAAGGGCTCCCGACGCGGTACGGACACCGGCCGGATCTATCAGCTCAAGCGCGAGGTCCTGGAGTTCAAGCGGGCCGTCACCCCGCTGCTGCGCCCGATGCAACTGCTCAGCGAGCGGCCGATGCGGCTGGTCGACCCGGACATCCAGAAGTACTTCCGGGACGTCGCCGACCACCTCGCCCGCGTCCAGGAGCAGGTCGTCGGCTTCGACGAGCTGCTGAACTCGATCCTCCAGGCCAATCTGGCGCAGGCGACGGTCACGCAGAACGAGGACATGCGCAAGATCACCTCGTGGGCGGCGATCATCGCCGTGCCGACGGCGGTCTGCGGCGTGTACGGCATGAACTTCGACTACATGCCCGAGCTGCACTGGAAGTTCGGGTACCCGATGGTGCTCGTCGGGATCGCGGGTGCCTGCTTCGCCATCCACCGCACGCTCAAGCGCAACGGCTGGCTGTAGGCGGCCGCCCGGGGGCGGGTCGCTAGGCTTCGTCCCATGACTGACGCGCTGCTCGGGCCCGCCCTCGTCGAGGAGGCCACGAAGAAGTCCGGCCTCATCTGGGTCAAGGGCTCACGCCCGGCCCGGGCGCTGTGGCACGTCTGGTTCGACGGCGCCGCGCACGTCGTCGGCGACGGGCCGGGCGAGCAGCCGCTGCCCGGACTGACGGCCGGCGGCACGGCCGAGGTGACCGTGCGCAGCAAGGACAAGGGCGGCAGGCTCGTCGCCTGGACGGCCTCGGTCACGGAGCTCGCCCCCCGCTCGGAGCAGTGGGAGGCGGCCGTCGCCGAGCTCAAGGGCAAGCGGCTGAACGCGCCCGACGGCGAGGCGATGCCGGAGCGGTGGGCGCGGGAGTGCCGGGTCCTGCGGCTCACCCCGCGCGACGCGATCACGGACCTGCCGGACGGCTCGCTGGCCGCCACGCCGCTGCCGACGGCGGCCACGACCCGCCGGCCGATCCCGGCGGGGCTGCCGAAGCTGCTGCTGAAGCGCGGGAAGCGCCGCTGAAGGGGCGCACGCCCGCCCCCGCTAGTCCGCCTTCGTCTTCGGGAGCTGCTTGCCGTAGTCGACGGTCTGGGCCTTCGCCGGCTCGGCGAGCGGGAAGTCCTTGTCCCACTCGGACAGCACCACCACGCCCGCTCCCCCGCCGCGCGCGAACTGCACCGGGTACGGCGTGCCGTCCAGAGAGACGTCGAGGGTGCCGCCCTCGCCCTCCTGGCCGCCCTTCACCTCGACCGTGCGGACGCCGCCGATCTTGTTCCGGTCGCCCTTGACGGCCTTGCCGTGCAGGCCGAGGAGCCCGTCGAGCAGCAGGTCCATGTCGGTGAAGCCGCGCAGCTGCTTGTACGCCGGGTCGCCCTGCGGGACGACGACGTACTTGTCCTGCAGCTTCTCCGCGGCCTCCGTGTCGGCCGGCCCGGCCGCCCCGCCCGCCGTCGCCTCGTGCACCCAGAAGCCCGCGTCGGCCTTCAGGAACAGCGCCTCGCCGACCCGGAGCAGCTCGAAGGTGCTGTTCTTCGTGGTGACGGAGCCGGCCGCGCCGTCCTCCTTGAGCCGCATGTTCAGCTTGTACGTGCCGCCCTTGCTGACCAGCGTGCCCGAGAGCCGTACCGCCTTGGCCGCGTCCGCCGCCGCCTGCGCCTTCTGCTCGATCGCCGCGGCGGACAGCCTCCCCACGCCGTTGGTGCCCTTGTCCGGGTCCTCCGCACAGCCGGCGAGCAGCCCGGTCAGACCGGCACAGAGCACGACAGGGACGGCGGCCCTGCGGGCCCGCGTTGCCAGGGGGAGAGTGCTCACCGGCGCACTGCCTCTCGTCTGCCTGTGGAAATGCGTGTGGGGGGTGCCCGGGCGCCTGTGGGGGAGGCGGGGCAGACCGCAGCGTACCCGTGCCGCCTGCCCCACCCGGCAGGCAGCCGTACGGACTCGTTTCCGGAGCGCCACGGAACGGCACGGGCTAGCCTGAACCCGTCATAGAGCAGCAATTCGCGACAGACATGGACGTGGAGGAGGCGCTCGGCATGGCGGCAGGCGCCCCCCGGATCTTCGTCTCGCACCTCTCCGGCTCCCAGGTCTTCGACCCCAACGGCGACCAGGTCGGCCGGGTCCGCGACCTCGTCGCCATGCTCCGCGTCGGGCGCCGCCCGCCCCGGCTGCTCGGCATGGTGGTCGAGGTGCTGAGCCGGCGCCGGATCTTCGTGCCGATGACCCGGATCACCGGAGTGGAGTCCGGCCAGGTGATCACCACCGGCGTCGTCAACATGCGGCGCTTCGAGCAGCGCCCGACCGAGCGGCTCGTCCTGGGCGAGCTGCTCGACCGGCGGGTCACGCTGGTGGAGACCGGCGAGCAGGTCACCGTCCTCGACGTGGCCATCCAGCAGCTGCCGGCCCGCCGCGACTGGGAGATCGACCGCGTCTTCGTCCGCAAGGGCAAGGGCGGGGTACTGACCCGCAAGGGCGAGACGATGACGGTCGAGTGGTCGGCGGTCACCGGCTTCTCCCTGGAGGAGGACGCGCAGGGCGCGGAGAGCCTGGTCGCCACCTTCGAGCGGATGCGCCCGGCGGACCTCGCCAACGTGCTGCACCACCTCTCCCCCAAGCGCCGCGCCGAGGTCGCCGCCGCCCTCGACGACGACCGGCTCGCCGACGTCCTGGAGGAGCTGCCGGAGGACGACCAGATCGAGATCCTCGGCAAGCTCAAGGAGGAGCGCGCCGCGGACGTCCTGGAGGCGATGGACCCGGACGACGCGGCGGACCTGCTCTCCGAGCTGCCGGAGGAGGACAAGGAGCGGCTGCTCACGCTGATGCGGCCGGACGACGCGGCGGACGTGCGCCGCCTGATGTCGTACGAGGAGCGGACCGCGGGCGGTCTGATGACCACCGAGCCGATCGTGCTGCGCCCTGACTCCACGGTCGCGGACGCGCTGGCGCGGGTACGCCAGCAGGACCTCTCCCCCGCGCTGGCCGCGCAGGTGTACGTGTGCCGGCCGCCGGACGAGACGCCGACCGGCAAGTTCCTGGGCACCGTGCACTTCCAGCGGCTGCTCCGGGACCCGCCGTTCACGCTGGTCAGCGCGCTGGTGGACAACGAGCTGCCGCCGCTGGCTCCGGACACCCCGCTGCCCGCGGTGACGGGCTACCTGGCCGCGTACAACCTGGTCGCCGCGCCGGTGGTGGACGAGAGCGGCTCGCTGCTCGGCGCGGTCACGGTCGACGACGTCCTGGACCACCTGCTGCCGGAGGACTGGCGGGAGACGGACTTCCTGACGGGGGCGGCGCATGGCTGAGCGCGAGCGTGACCGGGAGCGGGACCGGGGCGAGCGGGAGCGCACGCTGCCGCGGATCCGGCTCGACCTGCCGCGGGAGCGGCCGCTGCGGCTGCTCCCGGAGTACGACCCGGAGGCCTTCGGGCGGCTGTCGGAGCGGATCGCCCGCTTCCTCGGCACCGGGCGGTTCCTGGTCTGGATGACGCTGACGGTCGTCGTCTGGATCGCGTGGAACGTGTTCGCGCCGGCCTCGCTGAAGTTCGACGAGTACCCGTTCATCTTCCTGACCCTGGCCCTGTCGCTGCAGGCCTCCTACGCCGCGCCGCTGATCCTGCTGGCACAGAACCGGCAGGACGACCGGGACCGGGTCAACCTGGAGCAGGACCGCAAGCAGAACGAGCGGTCGATCGCTGACACCGAGTACCTGACCCGGGAGGTCGCGGCGCTGCGGATGGGCCTGGGCGAGGTGGCGACCCGGGACTGGATCCGCTCGGAACTGCAGGACCTGCTGAAGGAGCTGGAGGAGCGGCAGGACGGGCGGCGCGATCTATTCCCGGGGGACGGCGACCGGCGGAGTGACGTAACCGACCGCTGAGAGCCTTTCCCGGGCCCATGGTCCGCGCCGTACCATCGTCGGTATGGCTACGGAAGACGCGGTGCTCGAAGCACTGTCGACGGTGAACGACCCCGAGATCAACAAACCGATCACCGAGCTCGGCATGGTGAAGTCGGTGGAGATCGCCGACGACGGCAAGGTCGCCGTGACGGTCTACCTCACCGTCTCCGGCTGTCCGATGCGCGAGACGATCACCCAGCGCGTGACGGAGGCCGTCTCCCGCGTCGAGGGCGTCACGGGCGTCGAGGTCTCGCTCGACGTGATGAGCGACGAGCAGCGCAAGGAGCTGGCGGCGGCGCTGCGCGGCACGACCGCCGAGCGCGAGGTGCCCTTCGCGAAGCCCGGCTCGCTGACCCGCGTGTACGCGGTGGCCTCCGGCAAGGGCGGCGTCGGCAAGTCCTCCGTGACCGTGAACCTGGCCGCCGCGATGGCGGCGGACGGCCTGAAGGTCGGCGTCGTCGACGCGGACATCTACGGCCACAGCGTGCCGCGGATGCTGGGCGCGGACGGGCGTCCGACCCAGGTCGAGAACATGATCATGCCCCCGTCGGCGAACGGCGTGAAGGTCATCTCCATCGGCATGTTCACGCCCGGCAACGCGCCGGTCGTGTGGCGCGGCCCGATGCTGCACCGCGCGCTGCAGCAGTTCCTCGCGGACGTGTACTGGGGCGACCTGGACGTCCTGCTGCTCGACCTGCCCCCGGGCACGGGCGACATCGCGATCTCGGTGGCGCAGCTCGTCCCGAACGCGGAGATCCTGGTCGTCACGACCCCGCAGCAGGCCGCTGCGGAGGTCGCGGAGCGGGCCGGCTCGATCGCCGTCCAGACCCACCAGAAGATCGTCGGCGTCGTCGAGAACATGTCCGGGTTGCCGTGCCCGCACTGCGACGAGATGGTCGACGTCTTCGGCACCGGCGGCGGGCAGAAGGTCGCGGACGGCCTGACGCGGACCACGGGCGCGACGGTGCCGGTCCTCGGCTCCATCCCGATCGACGTGCGCCTGCGCGAGGGCGGCGACGAGGGCAAGCCGGTCGTCCTGACCGACCCCGACTCCCCGGCGGGCTCCGCCCTCCGCGTCATCGCCGGCAAGCTCGGCGGCCGCCAGCGCGGCCTGGCGGGCATGAGCCTGGGCATCACGCCGCGCAACAAGTTCTGACGCGGGTACGACGAAGGGCACCCCGGTCCGGGGTGCCCTTCGTCGTATCCGCGTCACCTGCCGTCAGGCGTACAGCCCGAGGTCCGCCACGGCGGAGAAGCCGAGCCCGTACGCGCTCATCCCCCTGCCGTACGCCCCGAGGTGCACCCCCGCGGACGTCGTCCCCGCCAGCACCCAGCCGAACTCGGACTCGCGGTAGTGGAACGGCATCGGCACCCCGTCCACCGGCAGCGACAGCGCGGACCACTCGGGCCCCTCCAGATCGTCCGCCAGCGCGAACGCCGCCTCCGTCTGCTGGTCCAGCCAGTCGTCCCGCAGCGTGTGGTCCAGCTGGCCGGGCCAGGTGTACGCCAGGAGGCCGGAGCCGGCCAGCCACGCGGCCGAGGAGACCGTCGTCGCGTCCAGGACGCCCGTACCGTCCCCGGAGCGCCGTACGGGGCTCGCGGCGACCGTCACGACCACGGCGAAGCGCTCCTTCTCCGCGCCGCCCGCGTCCGTCTTTATCGTCGGCTCGTCGCCGTGACCCAGCGAGCCGTGCTGCACGGTCCCGTCCGCGGCCGTGCCGACCTGCATCAGCCAGCGCGGCCCGGTGAAGGCCTCGTCGAGCCCGTACCAGGCGAACGGGGCGCGCAGGAAGCCCTCGGCAGCACGCCGGGCCGCGGGCACCCCTTCCACCCGACTCGTCGTCTCCATCTCCGGCCGCCTCCTCGATCTTTCGCGTCCGCAGCGGCGGACGACAGTCGAGGATATCCATCCCGCTCCGGCCGCCCGGGATTTGGCGGCCGAAGGAGTGTGGGGTGTCAGGTGGCGTCGGGGTCGAACGCGGGGCGCGCGGGCGTGTCGTCGCTCTTCTTCAGCAGGTCCGGCTTCGAGGCTCCCCCGGACTCCGTCCGGGAGGTGCCCCCGACCGCCGGGACGGACGAGGGCTCCGGGGCGGCCTCCCGCCCGTTCACCGCGTCCGCGACCTCGTTCATCTCCTTGCGGAGGTCGAACGTGTCCCGCAGCTCCTTGAACTCGCTGAGCTCGCCGCCCTCCTTGGAGAGCTGCTTGCGCAGGTACGTCTTCGGGTTGAGATCCTCGAACTCGAAGTCCTTGAACTCCGGACCCAGCTCGCTGCGGATGTCCTGCTTGGCGCTCTCGGAGAAGCTCCGGATCTTGCGGATGATGCCGGCGACGTCCTGGATGACCTTGGGGAGCTTGTCCGGCCCGAAAATGAGCACGGCGAGGACAACGAGCGTGGCGAGCTCGAGTATGCCGATGTCGTTGAACACCTTGCTGCTCCTTCAGGAGGTCCGGGCCCGCTCCAAGGTACCCGCCGAACCCGACGGCGTGGTACCTCGTGCCTGCCGTTGCAGTTGCCGTCGCATGGCCATCAGGAGCCCTGCGCGGAACCGAGGACCAACGTCTTGGTCTGCTCCGATCCGCCGCGCAGCACGGTCAGGGCGAGCCGGTCGCCGGGGCGGTGGGCGCGGATCTTCACGATCAATTCCTCACCGTTGTGAACCCGTTGGCCGTCGACCTTGGTGATGACGTCGCCGGGCCGGATGCCCGCCTTGGCTGCGGGGCCGCCGGGGGTGACGGAGGGCGTGTTGTCCTTGCCCTTCTCGCCGACGCGCGCGCCGTCGCCGTCGTACTGCATGTCGAGGCTCACACCGATGACGGGGTGGGTGGCCTTGCCGGTGTTGATCAGCTCCTCGGCGACGCGCTTGCCCTGGTTGATCGGGATGGCGAAGCCGAGGCCGATGGAACCGGACTGGCCGCTGGTCGGGTTCTCGCCGTTGCCGGCGGCCCTTATGGCGCTGTTGATGCCGATGACCCGGGCCTTGGAGTCGACGAGCGGGCCGCCGGAGTTGCCGGGGTTGATGGGCGCGTCGGTCTGGAGGGCGTCGACGTAGCTGATGTCGCTGCCGTCGCCCTTCTCGCCGCCGGCGGTGATCGGGCGCTCCTTGGCGCTGATGATGCCGGAGGTGACGGTGTTCTGGAGGTCGAAGGGCGCGCCGATGGCGACGACGGGGTCGCCGACGCGGACGTTGTCGGAGTTGCCGAGCGGGAGGGGCTTGAGGTTCTTGACGCCCTTGACCTTGACGACGGCGAGGTCGTAGCCGCTGTCCTTGCCGACGAGGGTGGCCTCGGCGGTCTCACCGCTGCTGAAGGTGACGGAGATGTCGCCGGAGCTGCCGGCCGGGTCGACGACGTGGTTGTTGGTGAGGATGTGGCCGCTGTTGTCGAGGACGAAGCCGGTGCCGGTGCCGGCGGAGCCGCCGCCCTTGACGTGGATCGTGACGACGCTGGGCAGCGCGCTGGCGGCGATGCCGGCGACGCTGTCCGGGGCGCGGCCGATGTCCTCGGAGTCGGCCTGCGGGAGCTCGACGGCGGTGGTGAGTCCGCCGGTCCGCTCGATGTACGCGCCGACGGCTCCGCCGAGGACGCCGGCGGCCAGTACCAGCGCCAGCACCCCCGCGCACCCGATGCCGCGTCGCTTGGCCTTCCCGTCGCCGGGCGGCGGCGCGACACCGGTCCCGGGCACGCTCCAGGGGTCGTACTGCACCCAGGGGGAGGCGGGGGCGGGAACGGGGTGGGGGTTGGGCGCGGGCATGGCCGCGGGGACGGGCATGGGGACGCCGGCCGGGGCCGGGGCGGGCATGGCAGCGGGGACGGGCATCGGGGCGCCGGCCGGGGCCGGGGCGGGCATGGCCGGGGCCGGGGCCGGCATGGCCGGGGCCGGCATGGCCGGGGCCGGCATGGCCGGGGCCGGCGGAGGCACGGGCGCGCCCTGAGGCGCCATGGGCCGCTGCACGGGCGGCGCAGGCGCCCAGGGCCCGGGACCGCCGTAGGGCGGGGTGCTGTACTCGTCCGGCTGATGCAGCGGCTGCCCGGGCGCCCGATAGCCCTCGGGAGCCGCGTCACCCGCCACCGGCGCGGACGGCTGCGCCGGTACGGGAGCGGTGTCACCGACGGACTGCGGGGGTACGGCCACCGGCTCCGGGACTCCGGCCTCGCCGCCGACGGCCGGGGCAGGCACCGGGTCGGCGACGGCGGGGGGCGGCGGGGCGACGTCGGCGGCGGGCGCGGCCGGACCGTCGGCGGGCTGCGCGGGCAGCGGTGCCGGCTGCGGGACGGCGGGGGCCGTGGCGGGCACCGCGTCGGCAGCGGGCGCGGCCGGGGCCTGCGGGGCCACATCGGCCGCCGGCGCGTCCGTACGGTCTGCGTCGACGGGCTGCGCGGGCAGCGGGGTCGGCTGCGGGGTGGCCGGTTCCGCCGTGGTGGCGGCGGATGCGGACGTGTCGGCGTCGGTCGACCCGTCGGTGACCGGACCGGTCTCCGGGTCGGACGGGGCCCCCGTCGTGGAGGGCCTCGTCGGGGCGGCGAGGGTGAAGTCGCCGTCCGGGTCGGTGGGTGCCGTCGCCTCCTGGCCGGGTATCACCGGGTCCGGTTCGGCGCCCGGTTCGGGCTTGCTCGCCGGGCGGCTCCACCACTTCGGCTTCCGGCCGGTGATCTTCCCGTCTTCCATGCTCTCCCCGTCACAGCGTGTCCTGTCCCTGCCCCGAGGATTCAATCAGGTTCAGGTCAACGCCGGGACGGGAGCGGGTCGCTCGAATGCGTCGGAGCCGTCAGAAGGGTCGGTTCGGGGGTGGCGGTCGGGAGGACCGGGGCGAACGCCGACTGGATCGCGGACCCCGTCGGCCGTATCAGCGGCGGGGACATCACCAGCAGCGGCGTGACCGACGACTGGAACCGGACGCCCGACGCCGCGTTCAGCCGGGCGTCGTTGAGGCGGGCCGCGTTCAGCCGGTCCGCGTTCAACGGGTCGGCGTTCAGCCGCGCCGACGTCACCAGCAGAGGGGCCGGCCGCTCCGCCGACCGCCCGCCGCGGTCCGTGGGGGTGTCGCCGATGCTCTGCGCGCCACCACCACCGCCACCGGACCGCGCCGGCGTCACCGCGCCCGCACCCTCGCCGCGCGCACTCGCCTCGACCGCCGCCTCCAGCGGCAGCGCGCCGCCGAGGGCGATGGCCGCGAAGGACACCGCGCTGGCCGCCGCGAAGGCGAACCGGCGCCCGCGCCCCGCGCGGTCCTGGCCGGGCCTGCCGACGTCGTGGATCCGGAAGCCTGGGGGTCCCCCCTGCTCGAGCGGAGCCGAGAGCTTGGGGGAATGCGGATCGACGGCGGCGGCCGTCGCGAACCCGGTGCCGGGCGGCATCCGGCGCAGGCCGAAGACGTCGACCGGGTCGAAGGGGCTGCCGCCGCCTCCGTCACCACCGGGGTCGCCCGGTCCGCCGGGCAGTCCTTGAAGGCGCGCCAGAAGCCCTTCGGACGGGGGCGGCGGCGCGGCCTGCGCGAACACGTTCTTCAGGCTGCGCTGCGCATCGGCCTCGGCCTTGCACTTGGCGCAGGTGGCGAGATGCGCGAGCACCCGCTCGCGCGCGTCATGACCGAGCTCGCCGTCGACGAGCGCCGCAAGCCGGTCCCCGAGGTGGTGCTCCACGGGGGTGGGACCGAGAGGACTGGAGCTGCTCACGCGGTTCCGCCCTCCCAGCCGACGGCGGCGGTCGCGGCCGGCGCCGGCGCCGCGTACGCCCGCTCCGCCCGGGCCTCCGGGGAGCGGTGCTGCAGGGCCTTGCGCAGATGGGACCGCCCGCGGTGGATCCGGCTGCGGACCGTGCCCAGCTTCACGCCGAGCGTCGCGGCGATCTCCTCGTACGAGAGCCCCTCGATGTCACAGAGGACGACCGCGGCGCGGAACTCCGGCGCGAGGGTGTCGAGCGCCTGCTGCACGTCCGCGTCGAAGTGGGTGTCGTTGAACGCCTGCTGCGGGGACGGCTCGCGGCTCGGCAGCCGCTCCGCCGCGTCGTCGCCGAGCGCGTCGAACCGGATGCGCTGCTTGCGGCGGACCATGTCCAGGAACAGGTTGGTCGTGATGCGGTGCAGCCAGCCCTCGAAGGTGCCCGGCGTGTACGTGGACAGCGAGCGGAAGACGCGGACGAAGACCTCCTGGGTGAGGTCCTCGGCGTCGTGCTGGTTGCCCGTGAGGCGGTAGGCGAGGCGATAGACCCGACCACTGTGCGTGCTGACGATCTCCTCCCAGGTGGGCGGAGTCCACGCCTGCCCGTCCGCGTCCGATGCGAAGGTCGCGGTGATGGGTGCGGAGTCGTCGGTGCGGAAACGGTCAGCGGTCTCGGTCACGGATTTCGGCTCACCCGCCGACCTGAGAAGACGCCGAAGCACTCCTCCCCGATCCACAGGCGCAGCCGCACCTCCCCTGTCGGCTCTGGTGGTGTCCAGTGGAGCCCCTACCATAGCCACCTCGTCCGTTAGCTCCGGATAAGAATCTTTACGCGAATTTGGGATCGGCTCGCAGGTCGCCGCCGGTCGTGCCATCGCGTACCCCCCGTTCTCGCGCTTCTCTCGCGCATCCCTCCCTGTCCCTTATGAACGCCCGGTCCCATCTGCGGGTTCCCGGGCACAGCGGATACAGTCACCGTTGCGCCAACTACGGGGACAGGAGAGGGCCATTACCGCCAACCGGCAGACGAGCTGGGCGTTCGCCGACGCCTTTGTCGCCGAGGACGAAGCACTGCGCTGGGCCCGTGACCGGGCCCGGGAGACAGGGCTGCCCTCGGTGTCGCCGTCTACCGGCGCCGCGCTGCGGCTCCTCGCCGCGACGGCGGACGCGAAGGCGGTGGCGGAGATCGGTACCGGCACCGGCGTGTCGGGGATCTATCTGCTGCAGGGCATGCGGCCGGACGGGGTCCTGACGACGGTTGATCCGGAGCCGGAGCGGCAGCAGTTCGCGAAGACGGCGTTCCGCGCGGCGGGCTTCGCCGGCAACCGGGCCCGCTTCATCCCCGGCCGTGCGCTGGACGTGCTGCCGCGGCTCGCGGACGGCGGGTACGACCTGGTGTTCTGCGACGGCGACCGGCTGGAGTGCCTGGACTACCTCGCTGAATCGTTGCGCCTGCTGCGCCCGGGGGGCCTGGTGTGCTTCGAGGGCATGTTCGCGGAGGGCCGCACGGTGGACTCGGCGGCGCAGCCGGCGGAGGTGCTGCGGGTGCGGGAGCTGCTGCGGGCGATACGCGAGAGCCAGGAGCTGCTGCCGTCGCTGCTGCCGGTGGGGGACGGGCTCCTCTGCGCCGTGCGGCGCGGTCAGACGGTCTGACAGAGACCCCCGGAAACGGCACCGCCCCGGCGCGGTCCTGGGGGCCGTGCCGGGGCGGTGCGGAATTCGTGGGTGCCTGTCGCGTCAGCCGACGACCTTCTTGAGGGCGTCGCCGAGCGCGTCGGCCTCGTCCGGGGTCAGCTCGACGACAAGCCGACCGCCGCCTTCGAGCGGAACGCGCATGACGATGCCCCGCCCCTCCTTGGTCACCTCGAGCGGGCCGTCGCCCGTCCGCGGCTTCATGGCCGCCATGCTCGTTCCCCTTCCTGAAACAGCTCACCGTCGCCGACGGCTGCCCCGGAAGAGGAGCACGCGTCACCGGCATCGAACACATTGCTTCCTGGTCATTATCCCGCATCCACGGACCCGATGACCAACATCGGACGGCATCGCTTACGCAACGCGCTCTCGCAAAACCCCCCATTTCGGCGATCGGCCTGCGATACTTCGCCGCTGCGGCTCCCGGGCGACGCGCCGAATGTTTGACGCAGCTCACATGTTCCCTCAGGGCAGAACTCCGCCATGCTGGTCGGATCAGCGATCAACGCTGACCGTCCGAAGGGGATCTGACATGGCCGACACCGTCCTGTACGAGGTGAGCGACGGGCTCGCCACGATCACGCTCAACCGGCCCGAGGCCATGAACGCGATGAACGTGGCGGCGAAGGTGGCTCTCCGGGACGCCGCGGAGGCGGCTGCGGCGGATTCGGCCGTTCGGGCGGTGCTGCTGACCGCGACGGGCCGGGCGTTCTGCGTGGGGCAGGACCTGAAGGAGCACGTGGGCCTGCTGCTGTCGGCCCACGAGACCGGCTCGACCGAAGTGATGAGCACGGTGCGCGAGCACTACAACCCGATCACGCGAGCCCTGGCCGGCATGAAGAAGCCGGTGGTGGCGGGCGTGAACGGTGTCGCGGCGGGTGCGGGCTTCGGCTTCGCGCTGGCGGCGGACTACCGGGTGGTGGCGGACACGGCGTCGTTCAACACGTCGTTCGCGGGTGTCGCCCTGACGGCGGACTCGGGCATGTCGTGGACGCTGCCGCGGCTGATCGGCGCGAGCCGGGCGTCGGACCTGCTGCTGTTCCCGCGGTCGATCACGGCGCAGGAGGCGTACGAGCTGGGCATCGTGAACCGCCTGGTCCCCGCGGCGGACCTCGCCAAGGAGGCGGAGGCGGTCGCGCGCACCCTGGCGGAGGGCCCGACGGTCTCGTACGCGGCGCTGAAGGAGTCCCTGGCGTACGGGGCGGACCACTCCCTGGAGGAGGCCCTGGAGAAGGAGGACGAGCTCCAGTCCAAGGCGGGCGCGTCGGAGGACCACACCATCGCGGTGCGCGCCTTCCTGGCCAAGGAGAAGCCGAAGTACCTGGGCCGCTGACACGGGTCCCCCGCCCCCCGGCCGGGGGCGGGGTCGCACCCCGCCGTCAGCGCAGGGCGCAGTCCTCGAGGTGGTCGTTGACCAGGCCGCAGGCCTGCATCAGGGCGTAGGCCGTCGTGGGGCCGACGAAGCGGACGCCCTGCTTCTTGAGGGCCTTCGACAGGGCCGTGGACTCCGGGGTCACCGCCGGGACGTCCGCCAGCGTGCGCGGCGCCGGACGGCCGGCGTCCGGGGCGTGGGACCAGATCAGCGCGTCCAGGTCCCCGGGCGTCCAGGTCGCCAGCAGCTTCGCGTTCGCCAGGGTCGCGTCGATCTTCGCCCGGTTGCGGATGATGCCCTCGTCCGCCAGCAGCCGGTTCCGGTCCGGCTCCCCGAACCGCGCCACCTCGGCGATCCGGAAGTTCGCGAACGCCTTCCGGAAGCCCTCCCGGCGGCGCAGGATCGTGATCCACGACAGACCCGACTGGAACGCCTCCAGGCACAGCCGCTCGAAGAGCGCGTCGTCGCCGCGGACCGGCTTGCCCCACTCCTCGTCGTGGTACGCGACGTAGTCCTCCGCCGACAGGCCCCAGGGGCAGCGGAGCCGTCCGTCGGGACCCGCGATCGACACACCGGCCTCCGTCATCGCTCGTCCTCCGGGCCCGGCTTCTTGAACAGGTCCGGTCGCGACACCGCCTGCGCCTGCGCGCCCGCCAGCGCCGCCTCCAGCTCCGCGATCCGCGCGTCCCGCTCCGCCAGCTCGGCGCCCAGCCGGGCCAGTACGTCGTCGACGTCCGCCATCCGGTACCCGCGCGCCGCCACCGGCAGCCGCAGTGCCTCGACGTCCGCCCTGCCCACCGGGCGCGTCGCGGGCAGCGGATCCACCAGGCCCTCCGGCGCGGCCTCGGGCAGCACCTCACCGTCGCCGCCGCCGACCACCACCAGGGTGACCGCCGCGACGACCACGACCATCGCTACAGCCAAGAACCAGAACACAGCGCGCCTCTCCCGGTGTGGAATTCGTCCCGTGCCGATCGTGCCATGCGTCACCGACAGCTAGGGTCGCAGGCGAAGAGACCCGAGGGACGAGGGAGGACAAAGGGGATGCTGCGCTTGGGGCGGCGGGAATTCGGGCCGCACGAGCCGGTGATCATGGCGATCGTCAACCGGACCCCGGATTCGTTCTACGACCAGGGCGCGACCTTCCGCGACGAGCCCGCGCTCACCCGCGTCGAGCAGGCCGTCGCCGAAGGCGCGGCGATCATCGACATCGGCGGCGTCAAGGCCGGTCCCGGCGAGGAGGTCACCGCCGAGGAGGAGGCGCGCCGCACCGTCGGCTTCGTCGCGGAGGTGCGCCGGCGCCACCCGGACGTGGTCATCAGCGTCGACACCTGGCGGCACGACGTCGGCGCGGCCGTCTGCGAGGCCGGGGCGGACGTGCTGAACGACGCGTGGGGCGGCGTCGACCCCAAGCTCGCGGAGGTCGCCGCGCGGTACGGAGCGGGGCTCGTGTGCACGCACGCGGGCGGTGCGGAGCCGCGTACGCGGCCGCACCGGGTCGAGTACGAGGACGTCATGGCGGACATCCTGCGGGTCACCCTCGGCCTCGCCGAACGCGCCGTCGCGCTCGGTGTGCGGCGCGACGGGATCATGATCGACCCCGGTCACGACTTCGGGAAGAACACCCGGCACAGCCTGGAGGCGACCCGGCGGCTGGGGGAGATGGCGGAGACGGGGTGGCCCGTGCTCGTGTCTCTGTCCAACAAGGACTTCGTGGGCGAGTCGCTCGACCGGCCCGTCAAGGAGCGGGTCCTCGGGACGCTGGCGACGACGGCGGTCTCCGCGTGGCTGGGGGCGCAGGTGTACCGGGTGCATGAGGTGGCCGAGACCCGGCAGGTGCTGGACATGGTGGCGGCGATCGCGGGTCACCGGGAGCCGGCGGTCGCGCGGCGCGGGCTGGCGTAGCCGACCTGACGCGGGCGCTCGCGCGCCCGCGTCGGCTCCCCTACCGGCCCGTCTCCTTCGACACCAGGGCCACCGCCTCGTCCACGTCGTCCGTCACGTGGAACAGGAGCAGGTCCTTCTCCGAGGCCTTGCCGCCGGCGACGACCGAGTCCCGGAGCCAGTCGACCAGGCCCTTCCAGTACTCCGTCCCGAACAGGACGATCGGGAAGCGGGTGACCTTGCGGGTCTGGACGAGGGTCAGGGCCTCGAAGAGCTCGTCGAGCGTGCCGAGGCCGCCGGGCAGGACGACGAACCCTTGCGCATATTTCACAAACATCGTTTTCCGGACAAAGAAGTACCGGAAGTTGACGCCGATGTCGACGTGCGGGTTCAGCCCCTGCTCGAAGGGCAGCTCGATGCCGAGGCCGACCGAGATGCCCTTGGCCTCCCGCGCCCCCTTGTTCGCCGCCTCCATGGCGCCCGGGCCGCCGCCCGTGATCACCGCGAAGCCGGCCTCGACCAGCGCCCGGCCCAGCCGGATGCCGGCCTCGTACTCGGGCGAGTCCGGCCGGGTACGGGCCGAGCCGAAGACGCTGATCGCGCTCGGCAGTTCCGCGAGGGCACCGAAGCCCTCCACGAACTCCGACTGGATGCGCATGACCCGCCAGGGATCGGTGTGCACCCACTCGGAGTCGCCCTCGGTGTCCAGCAGCCGCTGATCCGTGGTTCCCGGCACGATCTGCTCGCGGCGCCGCAGCACCGGACCGAGCCGCTGCTCCTCCGGCTTCGACGCACCCTCGGGCATGGCCATGGCCTGCTCCCTCCACCGATGTTGCCGATGTTGTGCGGTCAGCGTAGGTCGCCTCAGGTGACAAAGAGCGAAATTGCGGGAGTCAGGCAGTCAGCCAGTCGTGGAGGCGTGCCTCGCAGTGCCGGATCTTGTCCACGTGCACGTGCTCGTCGCGCTTGTGCGCGTACAGAGGGTCACCGGGCCCGTAGTTGACCGCGGGCACGCCGAGGGCGCTGAAGCGGGCCACGTCGGTCCAGCCGAACTTGGGCTTCGCGGCCCCGCCGACGGCCTTCATGAACGCCTGCGCGGCCGGGTGGGAGAGGCCGGGGAGGGCGGCCGGGCTGTGGTCGTCGATCACGAACTCGGCGACGCCGCAGTCCGCGAAGACCTCGCGGACGTGCGCCTCCGCCTCCTCCATGGAGCGGTCGGGCGCGTAGCGGAAGTTGACGGTGACGGTGCAGGCGTCGGGGATGACGTTGGTGGCGACGCCGCCGTTGACGAGGACGGCGTTGAGGCCCTCGCGGTACTCGAGGCCGTCGATCACCCGGTTCTGCGGCTCGTACGCGGCGAGGCGGGCGAGGATCGGGGCGGCGGCGTGGATGGCGTTGGAGCCCATCCAGGAGCGCGCGGAGTGGGCGCGCTCGCCCTCGGTGCGCAGGTGGACGCGGAGCGTGCCCTGGCAGCCGCCCTCGACCTCGCCGAGGGACGGCTCGAGGAGGATCGCGAAGTCGCCCTCCAGCCAGTCGGGGTGGGCCTCGGCCACATGTCCCAGGCCGTTGAGGTGGGCGGCGACCTCTTCGTTGTCGTAGAAGACGAAGGTGAGGTCGCGGTTGGGATCCGGGACGGTGGCCGCGATGCGGAGCTGCACGGCGACGCCGGACTTCATGTCGCTGGTGCCGCAGCCCCACAGGACGCCGTTCTCGTCCAGGCGGGAGGGGACGTTGTCGGCGATCGGGACGGTGTCGATGTGGCCCGCGAGGACGACGCGCTCGGCGCGTCCGAGGTTCGTGCGGGCGACGACGTTGTTGCCGTGGCGGTCGACGGTGAGGTGCGGGAGGGCGCGCAGGGCCTGCTCGATGGCGTCGGCCAGGGGCTTCTCCGTCCCGCTGACGGAGGGGAAGTCGACGAGGGCGGCGGTGAGGGCCGGGCCGTCGAGGGTGAGGTCCAGGGGGGTGCCCTCGGTGTGGTCGGTCATCGTCACTGCCTCGCCGTCTGCCGTCGTCTCGCCGTCTGCCATGCGCTCGACCCTAACGCGCCCGCCCCCGCGGTTCCGGTGCCGCTCATGCCGTGATACGGACGGGGTGGCGGGGCCGTAACCGGACTCCAGTACGGTGGGCCCGTGCCCGAGACCCCCCCCACTTCCGCGTCTTCCGGCCGCAGGCGCCGTCGCCGCGGCCGTCTCGCCCGATTCACGGCCGCGTTGGCCGTGCTGACCGGGCTGGCCGCGTATGTGGCCGTCCACTATGTGACGGGCGGTAAGGGTGCGCCGAAATGCACCGTGGGGAGCGGTGCGAACACGTACGAGTTCACCCCCGAGCAGGCGTCGAACGCGGCGACGATCTCCGCCGTGGGCCGGACCCGGGGGCTGCCCGAGCGGGCCGTGACCATCGCGCTGGCGACGGCGCTGCAGGAGTCGGCGCTGCGCAACATCCAGCACGGCGACCGGGATTCCCTGGGCCTGTTCCAGCAGCGCCCGTCGATGGGCTGGGGCACGCCGGAGCAGATCCTCGACCCGGTGTACTCGTCCGGAAAGTTCTACGAGCACCTGGAAGACGTGCCGGGCTACTCCCGGCTGCCGCTGACCGTGGCGGCGCAGAAGGTGCAGCGCAGCGGGTTCCCGCAGGCGTACGCCAAGCACGAGCCGGACGCGACGCTGCTGGCGGCGGCGCTGACCGGCCGCTCGGGCGCGTCCCTGTCGTGCACGGCCCGCCCCTCGGACGGCCGCGCCGGCGACCCGGCCCAGGTCCGGGACGAACTGATCCGCGCCTTCGGCAAGGACCTGAAGCCGACCCTCCCGGCCACCCCGAGCGCGGGCCGCAACGCGGCGGGCCCGCAGCCCGAGGCGGTCGTGTCGGTCCCGGTCCGCGAGACGTCCGCCCCGGCGGAACAGCACGGCTGGGAGCTCGCCAACTGGTCGGTCGCCCGCGCCGAATCCCTCCGCATCGAGGAGGTCGCCTACGCCGGGCGCATATGGCGTGCCACCGACGTCTCCGGCACCTGGACCAAGGCCACGGCGAACGCCACGCCCCCCGACACGGTCCGCATCCGCGTCGCCCCCTGACTGGGCCGACGCACTCCCGTCCGCGTCCAGGGCGGCCCCGACGCCCTCCAGGATCCCGACGAACTCCCCCACCGGGAGCTCCGCCACGAGCACCGCGCCCGCGGCCTCGCGCCACCACTCCAGCGTGATCGTCAGGCGGTCCGCCTCGCGGAACAGGTAGGCGATCACGTTGTCCGTCGTGGGCCCCAGTGCAGGGTCATGTGCCGGCCGCGCAGCTCGTCATCGGCTTCGCTCTCGTCGTCCGCCTGCGCCCGACGCCTGAAACGGCCATGCGTGGCTTCCGCCGACAGCCCCGGGAACGGCAGCGGCGAGCCGCCGCCCGACCGCAGCCAGGCGGCCGTGTCCAGGACGCTGAAGCGGAACTGCGGCACGAACACCATGTTGTCGTCGCAGGTCAGCCACTTTCCCCGGCGGCCCAGAGGTCCACGCGGCGCAGTCCGTGCTCACGGTCGCCGACCTCGGCGGCGAAGGTGTGCCTGGCTCCCGGAAGCACGTCGGGCACTTCACACCTGGCCGAGGAAGCCCGGGTCCGCCGGGCCCGCCTGACGGGCGAAGTCGGCGGCCACGCCCAGTACTTCGCGCATCGGGACCGGGCGGCGGCTCGTGGCGGCGAGGTCGGCGTGGGCCTCCTTCGACCACAGGGGCGGGAAGACCGAGATGCCCTGCGCCGGCGTCAGGAGCTCCGTCTCCTCGCGCCAGGTCGGCCAGCGCAGGCTCCCGTAGAACGAGTCCAGGCCGCCGGCCAAGAGCCAGGAGAGCCAGCCCGAGTGGCCCGCCTCCAGGGGCTCCCACGCGAGCGTGTCGGGGGCGAAGTACGTCATCTCGCCCGGCGCTCCGGGGCGGCCCGCGCCCGCCGGGTCGGCGGCGTTCAGGGCGAAGACGCCGCCGAGCACGTCGTGGGCGACGACCAGGGCCGTCTCCGGGGCCCAGGAGGGGGCGAAGGTGCCCGGGAAGCCGTTCACCCGCGCCAGGCTCGGGAGTTCCGCGCCGCCGCCGAACACCCGCAGCCAGCCGCCGTCCACCAGCAGTCCGCCGGTGCACAGCGCCAGCGCGCCCAGCGTCGAGCGGGCGGTGACCTGCATCTGCAGCAGGCTGCGGCGGGCCTCCCCCACGTCCGGGGGCAGGACCCGGACCGGCAGGGAGCTCGCTTCGAGCATGGTCCGCAGCTCCGGCCAGGCCGGGTCGTCCACGTCGGCCAGTTCGTCGAACTCTCGCATCCGAGGATCGTCCCACCCACCCCGCACACACCCGTACGACGGGTCACCCCTGCGGGTATTCCGGTCTGCGCCACGGGCGGGCGGCGGACCCGGCCTTCACATCTCCGTCATGCCCGACCCGGTCCCTTGTCGGGGCGAGGGGTAAACGGTTCCGCTGACGGCGCCGCCACCATGTGCTTCGTCCGGGTTTCTGTGCGTCCGATTATGCGACGCGTTACCAAGTCTTTACATTGCGTCGCCGCAACCTCTCCCTCCCCCGGCGCGGTTGATCAGCGCGACAACCACGTCCCCACCGTCGAAGGAGCAACATGTCCCTCCCCCTGAGCCGTCGGATCGCCCGTGCCGCGCTGCTGGTCGCCGCTGGAGCCGCGCCCGTGATCGGCGCGGCCGGTGTCGCGGGTGCCGCGGAGCTGCCCGCGGCCGGTGGGCTGGCCGGGCTGACGAAGCTCGACCCGAGCAGCGCCGCCTCGACCGTCGACGGCGCCACCGACGCCGTGGGCCAGACCGGCAAGACCGCCACCCCGCTCGCCAAGGAGGCCGCCGGCGACGCCACCGGCGGTGCCGGGCAGCTCGTCGGCGGCGCGAAGGACAAGCTGCCCACCGACAGCCTGCCCACCAGCGGCCTGCCGACCGAGAGCCTGCCCACCAACGGCCTTCTCGGCTGACCGGGGAAAGCAAGAGGGCCCGGGGGGGGCATCTGCCGCCCCCGGGCCCTTCCGCGTCGAAGGCCCTACGCCCCCAGCCGCTTCACCGCCGCCGCCACGCGCTCGTCCGTCGCCGTGAACGCGACCCGCACGAACCGCTCCCCCGCCTCGCCGTAGAAGTCGCCCGGCGCGACGAGGATGCCCAGCTCCGCCAGGTACGCCACCGTGTCCCAGCACGGCTCGTCCCGCGTCGCCCACAGGTACAGGCTCGCCTCGCTGTGCTCGATGCGGAAGCCGTGCGCCTCGAGCGCCGCCCTCAGCGCCGCGCGCCGGGCCGCGTACCGCTCCCGCTGCTCCGCCACGTGCGCGTCGTCGCCGAGCGCCGCCACCGTCGCCGCCTGCACCGGTGCGGGCGTCATCATCCCGCCGTGCTTGCGGATCTGCAGCAGCTCGCCGAGCACCGCCGGGTCACCGGCCACGAACGCCGCCCGGTAGCCCGCCAGGTTGGAGCGCTTCGAGAGGGAGTGGACGGCCACGATCCCCTCGTACGAGCCTCCGCTCACGTCCGGGTGCAGCACCGACACCGGGTCGGCCTCCCAGCCCAGCTCCAGGTAGCACTCGTCCGAGAAGACCAGCACCCCGTGCTCCCGCGCCCACGCGACGATCCGGGTCAGCTCGTCCTTCGGCAGCACCTTGCCCGTCGGGTTCGACGGGGAGTTGAGCCACAGCAGCCTCAGCCCCGCCGGGTCCAGCTCCGTCGGGTCGTCGTAGACGACCGGCTCCGCGCCGCACAGCCGCGCGCCGACCTCGTACGTCGGGTACGCGAGCCGCGGGTACGCCACCTTGTCGCCCGCGCCGAGCCCCAGCTGCGTCGGCAGCCAGGCCACCAGCTCCTTCGAGCCGACCACCGGCAGGACGTTCTCGTGCCCGAAGCCGACCGCCCCGAGCCGCCGCTCGCACCAGCCGCTGATCGCGTCGCGCAGCGCGGCCGTGCCCCACACCGTGGGATAGCCGGGCGAGTCCGCGGCCGCCACCAGGGCCTGCTGGATCAGCGCCGGCACCGGGTCGACCGGCGTGCCGACCGACAGGTCGACGATGCCGTCGGCGTGCGCCAGGGCGGTCTTCTTGTACGGCTCGAGCTTGTCCCAGGGGAAGACGGGAAGACGCGAGGAGACTGCGGACACGGTGCTCACTTTCTCGTACGTACGGGACGCGGAGACACCACGGTCCCGCACGGAGGACACACCGTGCGGGACCGAAGGTGCGCGATCGGCGCGGATCAGCCGTTCTGCGGCGGCAGAGCGGCGATGAAGGGGTGGTCGCGCTCGATGAGGCCGAGCTTCGAGGCACCACCGGGCGAACCGAGGTCGTCGAAGAACTCGACGTTCGCCTTGTAGTAGTCCTTCCACTCCTCCGGAGTGTCGTCCTCGTAGAAGATCGCCTCGACCGGGCAGACCGGCTCACAGGCCCCGCAGTCGACGCACTCGTCCGGGTGGATGTACAAGGACCGCTGGCCCTCGTAGATGCAGTCGACGGGGCACTCCTCGATGCACGCCTTGTCCTTCACGTCGACACAAGGCTGCGCGATGACGTAGGTCACGCTGTCATTCCTCCTCGGTAGGGCTGGCTCTGCGCGGGAGCGCGGCGTCGTCGATGCCCGCCCCTAGTATCTCCGTTCTTGGAGACGATCCGAACAGGAGGGGCGGGGAGAACCGTGGAATTCACCGGCGGAGGTCTGCTCGAGGTCCGTATTACCGGTTCTGACGTGGGCAAACGCGTCTCCGTCCGGTATCTGACACACCTCCCGGCGAGCGAGCCGGCCTTCGCTGACGCCGTGGGTGTTCTCGCATCCTGGGACGAGGGTGTGGTGGCGATCACACGGCGCACCGGCGAGACCGTCCGCATCCCGGAATCCTCCCTGGTCGCGGGCAAGGTGGTGCCCCCGGCACCGGCCCGACGGCGCGGCCCCGCGGCCTCGTACGAGGAGCTCGCCCGCGTCACCGCGCGCGGCTGGCCGCCGGTGGAGAGCGAGCCCCTGGGCGAATGGACGCTGCGGGCCTCCGGCGGGTTCACCAAGCGGGCCAACTCGGCGCTGCCGCTGGGCGATCCCGGCACGGACCTGGACACGGCGCTGGAGCGCGTACGGGACTGGTACGCCGCCCGGGAGCTGCCGGCGTACGTGCAGACCGCCACCGGGGCGGAGGGCACGCAGGAGCTGCTCTGCGCCGAGCTGGACAAGCGCGGCTGGACGCGGGAGGTCTCGGCGCAGGTGCAGATCGGCGGCCTGGCGCCCGTCGCCGACCTCGACGCCGACGTCTCCGCCGTCCGCCTCGACCGCGATCTGGACGAGTCGTGGCTCCAGCGCTACCAGCGGTTCGGTGTGCCCGGACCCCATGTGCTCGACGTACTGCGCGGCGGCCCGAGTGTGTGGTTCGCATCCGTACCGGGCACGGGACCCATACCGGCGGCGATCGGACGGTGTGTGGTCGACGGCCGCTGGGCCGGCTTCATGGCGGTGGAGGTCGCACCCGAGCACCGCCGGCAGGGCCTGGCCACGGCGGTGATGACCGCGCTCGCCCGGCGGGCGCTGGACGAGGGCGCGTCGGCGGCCTGGCTCCAGGTGGAGTCGGAGAACGACGGGGCGCAGGCGATGTACACGGGGATGGGCTTCCAGGTCCATCACCACTACCACCACTAC
The DNA here is from genome assembly GCF_045348655.1 of Streptomyces solicamelliae. Taxonomy (NCBI): domain Bacteria; kingdom Bacillati; phylum Actinomycetota; class Actinomycetes; order Kitasatosporales; family Streptomycetaceae; genus Streptomyces; species Streptomyces solicamelliae. The sequence goes on along the minus strand of NZ_CP160404.1, from coordinate 4,687,815 downwards.
CGGGCGGGCGGTCAGGGGTGACCGACTGGGGTCGCGAGTTCGCGGAGGAGGCCCGGACCGAGCGTCCGGACCTCACCCGGCTGTGCCTGCTGCTCGGCGCGGCCTTCGATCCGCTCGCCACAGAGCGGGACCTCGACGAGGCCGACGTCGAGCTGGACCGGCTCGCCGGCCTGCTCCCGTACGGCGCCCGCTCGGCCCGCGCCTGGGCAGCAGCCCTGGCAGAGGTCCTGGGAGACCGAGAAGGCTTCCACGGCGCGTCGACGGACTACCAACGCCTGGAATCATCCCTCCTCCACCGCGTACTGCGCCGCCGCCGCGGACTGCCGATCCTCCTCTCGGTGATCTGGCTGGAGGTGGCCCGGCGGGCCAAGGCCCCCGTGTACGGCATCGCCCTGCCCGGCCACTTCGTCGTCGGCCTCGGCGACCCGCTCACCCCGCTCCCCGACCAGGTCCTCGCGGACCCCTTCGCCGGCGGCCGCGAGATGACCGGCCGGGACGCGGAACTCCTGGTGGCCGGCACGACGGGCGAGACGCTCGACCCCTCGATGCTCCTGCCGGCCGACCCCCTGGACATCGTCCGCCGCATCCTCAACAACATCCGCGCCTGGGCCGCCCCCCGCCCCGAACGCTCCGACATCGCCCTGATCGCCCTGGACCTCCAGCTCCTCCTCCCCTCCCACCCGGCCAGACTCCGCTACGAACGCGCGGAACTCCTCGTCCAGCGCGGCGACTTCCTCAAGGGCGCGGCGGAACTGGAGTCGTACGCGGAAGTCGTCGCCACCGTCGAACCCACGGCGGCCGACCGCATCCGCAGCCGCGCGAAGGCGGCCCGGGCGATGCTGAACTAGTGACCCGCACGGCGCCGGGCCACGCGCGCCCCTGGTCAGGAGCTCGTAGCCTTGATCCATGGCGGAGGCCGACGGACCGAGACACAAGAAGAATGACGGCGGCTCGGCGCTCATCACCCCCAACGCCGAGGACGGCACCGCGGCCGTCCCGCTCCCGACCTGGACCAAGGCCCTCGGCTGAGCCGGTGTCGTCGGGCTGATCTACCTGCTGATCTGCGCCGTGAGCGTCATCAGCCGCGGCTTCGCGGGGCTGGGCACCGAGGCGGCGCACACCATGTTCGCCTTCGCCGCGCACCCGTGGGTGGGGCTGAGCGTCGGCATTCTCGGTACGGTCCTGATCCAGTCGTCGACCACGACGACGGCCATCGCCGTCACCGCCGTGGGGTCGGGCGCGCTGTCCATCGAGGGCGCGATCCCCATCATCCTGGGCGCGAACGTCGGCACCACCGTGACGACGAGCCTGGTCGCCCTGACCTTCATCGGCAACCGCACGGAGTTCCGCAGGGCGCTGGGCGCCTCGACCGTCCACGACTTCTACAACTGGCTCGCGCTGCTCATCTTCTTCCCGATCGAACTGGTCTGGCACCCGCTGCAACGCATCAGCGGAACACTCACCGACGCGCTGTACGGCACGGACTGGCTGCCGAACCCGGCCCACTTCAACTTCATCCGGGCAGCCACCAGACCGGTGGAACACGCAGTGATCCAAGCGACCACCCACATCAGCAGCACCTTCGGCCCCCTGTTCACGATCCTGATCGGCGCCGGGCTGATCCTGGTCGCCGTCCGCTACCTGGGCAAGCTGCTCAAGCTGCTCATGGTCGGCAGGGCCCGCGACATCCTGATCAAGGCCGTCGGCCGCAACGCCTACCTCGCGATGGCATCGGGCATGGGGGTCACCGTCGTCACCCAGTCCTCGACGATCACCACATCCGTGCTGGTCCCCTTCGCCGGAACGGGCATCCTGAAACCGGCCCAGGTGTATCCCGTCGTCGTCGGCTCCAACCTGGGCACCACGTTCACGGTGGTCTTCGCGGCCTTCGCCGGCGTAGGACAGGACGCGAAGATCGGCCTGCAGGCAGCCTTCGTCCACCTGATCTACAACGTCTTCGCCATCATCGCGATCTACGTGATCCCCCTCCTCCGCCCCGTCCCCCTCTTCTGCGCCGAGAACCTGGCCCGCGTCGCCTCGGAGCACCGCTGGGTCCTGGCCGTCTACCTGGGCACGGTCTTCATCGCCGCACCCGCCCTGGTCATCGTCCTGGTGGGCGTCCTCTGACCACGACGCCCGGCTTCGGGGGGAGATCCGTCATCCCCGCGCGAAAAGGCGCCTCTCACCGACATGGCCGCGGCCGATCACCGCTCCGCAGTCCACGCGAACAGCGACGCCCCCGCCGAGCAGCTGGCGTCGCGCCGCCTGACCGCACGGCACGGCGACCGGCCCGACAACATCATGGAGGTCGGCATCGAGCCCTTCGACGAGTACGTAGCCACCTGACGCCCCACCCCCAGAGCCGGACGTTTCGGCGCTGCGGAGCGGTAGTCACCTGCCCGTGAGTCACACAGCCCTCACCCCGTCACTCCCCCACCGATCCGGAACGCCGAGAGCACCGAAACGACACCAGCCGGGCATGCGCAGCACCCCACGACGGCCTGGCGGCCGCCGAGACGGCATTGGGCGCCCCACTCAACGACCGCGTGCCCACCCGCCGGCCGCCCACGGCGGCCAGGCACCACCCCAGGGCTACGCGCGGACCCTCACCCCCGGCCGCCCTCCGAGTGTGAAAAGGCCCCTGGAGGTGCCGGGTCAAGGGTGGAGCGCAAGCGGAATCGCGAAGCGACGCGACGATAGGAGCGCCCTTGACCCGGCGCCTCCAGGGGCCACACTCGGAAAGAGGGCGGCCGCACCAGAAGCCCACCAGCGCCTCTGGATGCTGTACCCCCCGCCGGTGCCCCCCCACCCGCACCGCGACGACGAACTCCCCGCCCACAGACAGTTCCTGCGCGAGACGGACTGGGCCTCGCTGGACACCCCGTCCGCACGGCCCACGTCCTGCCGGCAGCGCTGGCGGGCCTGGTGGACGAGCGACTACTCCGACGCCCCACCGTTCTGACTCCACCAGGCGATCACTCGGGCGGCCATCTCCTCCGGCTCCCGGTGCACAGGGTCGAGACCGAAGTGGTCCTCCAGCTCGTGCCGCAGGAACGCGCCGATCGCCGTCTCGTCGGCGCCGCCGCGGAGCCGCTGGAGCAGAGGGGCGAGCATGCAGTCGTACTCGTCCGGCACTTCGTCCGCCACGCCGATCGGATCCCACTCGTTGAGGAGCTGCCTCAGGTCGCCCTCAGCCGATGCCCTCAACCCTCTCCACGCCACGTTCGCAGGGACGTCGTACGCCACTCGCATCACTCTCCGCACCGTTCGAGCCCGCCGTGAGGCCGAACCTAGCGCACGTCCACTTCAGCCCTCAGCCTCAGCCTCGGCCTCAGCCTCAGCCGCGTACGTTCGCCTCCACCGCGGCCTTGATGCGCTGCCCGAACGCCGGGGCGTCCTTGCGGGCCGCGCCCAGCGCCAGGCCCACCAGAAGCCTGCCCAGACCGTGGCCCTCCAGGACGTTGTGGATGCGCACCCGGGTCCCTCCCTCGGGCAGCGGCTCCAGGTCGTAGCCGCCCTCGCTCGCGGTCACCAGGTTCTTCGACACCTCGGCCCACCGCATCGACCTCGGCGGCTCGAAATCGGTCACACGGAACACCCGCGAGGTCTTCATCCCCGCGTCCTTCACAGTGCTCCGGAACACCGTCCCCACCGCCGTCGGCGACTCCGGAGTCCGCTCGATCTCCTGCACCCGCGGGCTGAACTGCGGATCGTTGCGCCCGTCCGCGAGATACGCGAACACCTCGTCGATCGGACGCTCCACGTCGACCGTCGCCTCGAACTGTCCGCTCATGCCACTCCTCGCGCGCCCGGCACTCGCTTCAGGCCGGCTCCTTCCAGAGTGGGAGACCGACCGGCCCCCCGCACCCCGGACGGCGTCAGACGGCCCGCGCCCGCGCCAGCGTCCGCAGCATCGCCGGGAGGTCCCGGGGGTCGCCGTCCCGGCGGCGCTCGCCCAGGCCCTCCAGGAGCTCCGGCGTGACCGCGCCCGCCTCCGCCGCGTCCAGAAGCTCGTCCGCGCGGGCCGGGTCGACGCAGTCGAACATCATCACCCGCGTCTCCCCGCGCTCCACGAAGCGGCTCATCCCGCAGTCCAGGCCGTCGTCGTCCAGGTCGTCCGGGTACGGCGCCCGCGCCCACGCGCCGTTCTCGTACCAGTACACGCAGCCCAGCTCGTTCCCGGCGAGGCGGTCGCGCAGCTCCTCGTACGGGAGCCAGTCCGGGCCTCCCGCGAGCATGTCGATCGGCGTCTCGTGCCACTTCACGCCGCTCGACTCGTCCTCGCCGTACAGCACGTACCGGCCCTCACCGAGCCGTGAGTACGTCCACCAGGTGCATCCGCAGTCGTCGAGGTGCAGCCCCTCGTCGTCGATCCAGACGCCGACGGGGTACCGGTCGGTCTCCTTGGCGCTCGTCGCCTCCAGCGCGGCGATGAGCGCCCAGCGCGCCCAGAGCAGTTCCGCGGGCGGCAGGTCCTCCGGGCGTCCCGGACGCTCGATCGTCATCGCGCCGCGAACCCGCCCTGCTTCACCGCGTCCACGAACGGCGCCCACGCGGTGGCCGCGAAGAGGAGCGCGGGGCCGGTGGGGTTCTTGCTGTCCCGGACGGGGACGCGGGTGGGGCGGGTGGCGTCGCTGACTTCGAGGCAGTCGCCGCTCTCGCCGCCGCTGTACGAAGACTTCCGCCACCCGGACAGCACGGACGCGTCAGGAATGCCGATCGTGACGTGCTGCATGTTCGTACTCCTCCGCGATGGACCTGATCAGAGCCAGGGAGTTGCGATGCGACAGAGTGTCGCCCAGAGCATGATCGTAGGCGACCTGGCACTCCCGCACCATGAAGGGATCCTCCCAGACCCGACCCGTCTTCAGCCCCTCCACGTAAGCGATTGGCGGGAGTTCGGCGAACCACATCAGTGAGACCACGCCCTCCATCAGCGCGTGATAGCCCACCGAGAACGGCAGCACGTGCACCCGTATGCGGCGGCTCTCTCCGATCCTCACGATGTGACGGAGCTGTTCGCACATCACCGCGTGACCACCGACGTGCTGGCGCAGTACGGCCTCGTCCAGAATCGTCCAGACGACCGGAGAGTCGAAATCGTCGAGGATGCGGGCCCGTTCCAACCTTGTGGCAAGGAGCTTGTCACGTGCCTCATCGCTCTTCGGCGACGAGCCCGAGCTGAGCACTTCACGGGCATACGCCTCGGTTTGGAGGATCCCAGGCACCAACTTGGCGGCATACACCCGAATCACCGTCGCCACCCCCTCGAACTCCAGCGCCTCCGCGAAGTGTTCCGCCACCGCCTTGCCGTCCAGCGTCGGCAGGAAGCGTTCGAAGAAGTCGTCGGGGCCCAGCGCCTTGTCCAGCCGTCTCGCGTCTTCGACGCTCGGGCGGCGGCGGCCCGCTTCCATGTGGGCGAGGTGCGTACGCGAGATGATCGTCCGCTCGCTCAGCTGCTCCTGCGTCAGGCCGGCCGCTTCGCGGCGGCGGCGCAGTTCCTCGCCGTACTTCCTGCGGGTTTCCGGGTTGTCTTCGATGGCCATCCCCCACCCCCTCGTGACTTCCGCGATGGCACGCCCAAACCCCTACCGAGCGTAGCCCGACCCCTTCCACTCTGTGAGCAGTTCGACACAGAGAGCGAAAGTGAGGGCTCTTTCATGGAGCAAGGCGACTTCGTCGCGCATACCGGGACGGACGTGTACGGCCCCGGCAAGGTCATCGGCGTCGACGGAGATCGGCGGCGGGTGCGGTTCATGCACTTCGTCGCGACGATCAAGGCCGCCGACCTACGGCAGGCGTCGCAGGCGGAGACCGAGGTCATCGAGCACTGGCTGCGGATGAAGCGGGAGCGGTACGGGGGCACGTGGTGAGCCCGCCGGGACGGCGTCGGCGCGGCAGTACGCTGGCTGTATGGCCAAGACGCACATCTCGATCAGCCTTGATCCTGAGGATGCGGAACTGATCCGGGAAGTGGCCAAGGAGAACGGCCTCCCGGTCTCGGCATTCCTCGCCCTCGCCGGCCGCAAGGAGGCCGCCCGTCTGGAACGGGTGGCGGCGGCCTTCGCCGACCTGGACGCCGCAATCGCCGCGGCCGAGGCCGAGGCGGAGGTCATGCCGTGGCCGTCCGACCCGGAGCCGGCCAAGCCGGAGTCAGTGGAGTCCGTGCGGGACGCCTCGCCGCCGGGCTGAGCCGCGTACGGTGCGCGAAACGGCGACGGCGCCCGTCGTCCCCGACGAGCGCCGTACCGTGCCGTTCCGTGTGACCTGCCTCAGCCGTTGCCGTTCAGGTCGATGGTCTTCGTCCGCTCGGCCTTGGTCTTGCCCAGCAGCGCGTCCTTCATCACAAAGGCCACGTCGTCGGCCGAGACCGGGTGCTTCTTGCCGTCCGCCTTCGTGATCATGATGCCGTCGAAGACGCCGTCCAGAAGTTCGTCGATGGCCTTCTTGTCGTAGACCTCGACCAGGCGGCCGTCGACGGCCTTCATGGACAGGATCTTCGGCAGCGAGCGCGCCGGGCCGAAGTCGATCTTCTTCGGGCCCGCCTTGATCGTGATCAGGCCGGACATCGCCGGCTTGGCGAACTCCTTCATCGCCCGGTCCAGCTCGGCCTGGGTGATCGTGGGCTCGGCGGTGGTGACCGGCAGCTCGACGACCTTCGAATCGCCCGTCTCGACCTGCGCCCGGTAGGCGTCCTTGACCGAGACGACGGAGCGCGCCACGTCCAGGCCCTTGCCGGCCTTGCCCGGCACGGCGACCGCCTTGTTCGGCTGGAAGGTGATCGTGCCCTCCTGCACGGAACCCGAGGTTCCCGCGATGTCCGCGAGCGCGACGGCCAGCTTCTCCTCGTCGACCGGGATGACCGGGTCGGCCTCGCGGGCGCTGCCGAAGAGCGAGCCGATGACGGAGACCGGGTTGTAGTCGGTGCCCGCCGCGTTGCGGACGGTGGCCTGGCTGTCCAGGGTCAGTCCGGCCTTGTCCGGGGCGAGCTCCTGCTTGCGGCCGTCGACGGCCAGCTGCAGCGGCTTCACGGCGCGCGCGCCGAAGGACGCGTCGAGCTTGCCGACGGCCTCCTCCTTCGTGCCACCGCCGATGTCCACGCCGAGGACCGTGGTGCCCTTCGGCACCTCGGAGTGGTTGAGCAGCAGGCCCGCGCCGTACGCGACGCCCGCGAGGCCGACGATGCCGAAGGCGGCCATCGCGAGCTTGGAGCGGCCCTTCTTCGCGGGGGCCTGCGCGGTGGACGCCGGCCTGGCGGCACGGGGCGCGGGGGCGGGAGCCGGAGCGGTACCGGAAGCCGGGGACGCGGCGCCCGGGAAGTCCGGGGCGGAGAACTGCATCGGCTCCGGGCCGTCGAGGCGCGGGGCCAACGGGTTCGGGCCGCGGCTCTCCGGGGTGATGACGGGGATCCCGCTGGTCAGGGTGTCGCCGGAGACGTGGCTGCTGCCGGGGGGCGGCGGGGTGTCGTCGGTGATCGGGGCCAGTTGGAAGGTGTCGTCGGCCATGCGCGGCGCGGGCGCGCCGCCGCCCAGGTTGGCGGTGCCGGTGACCGGGCCGGTGGTGGGGCCGGTCGGTCCGGTGACGCCCGGCGGGCGCAGGCCGAGGGACGGGGTGGGGCGATCGGACGGGCCGGACGCGCCGGGCCCCGGGGCGAACGGGTCGCCGAGGCCGGCCGAGGCCGCGCCGTCGGCGGGAGCGAACGGGTCCCTGGGAGCGAACGGGTCCGCGGGGGCGAAGGGGTCGGTGCCGGGGGCACCCGGAGCGCCGAGGCCCTCGGGGCCCGGCTTGCCGGAGCGTCCGGGGCGGGTCGGGAGGCCGCCGCGGCCGGGAGCGTCGGGCGCTCCGGGAGCGTCGGGGCGCCTCGTACCGGCGGGAGCGCCGGTCGTCGCGCCGAGGCCGCCGGCGACACCGCCGGGGACGCCGGGCGCGGCCTGACCGCCGGGCTCGGAGCCGTACGCAGGGCCGCCCTGTCCGCCCTGTCCGCCCTGTCCGCCCGGGCCACCCTGACCGCCGGGCTTGGCGCCGCCCGCGTCGCCGGCGTCCTTCTTGCGGGGCGCGAACCAGTCGCTCGTCGGCTTCTTCTCCTCGCGGGCCGGCGGCTCGGTGGCCTCCGGCTCGGCGGGGGGTGCCACGGCAGCGGCGGGCTCCTGGGCGGGGGCGGCGGACCTCTTGTCCTTCTCCGCCTCGGAGACCGGCTTGCGCACGACCACGGGCGGGATCGGCCGCGAACCCGGGATGTTGATCCGGATGCGCGTCGTCAGCGTGGTCTCGGTCTTCGGCTCCTCCGGCTGCTGCGACCGGTTCGCGCCGTCACCGGCGGCGTCGGCGGCGCTGTCGGCCGGAGCGTCCTGCGTGGGGTGGAGCGACGGATACTGGCGGGATCCGTACGGCGGCGTCCCCGAGGGGTACGCGGCTCCCCCACGCCCCTGAGCGGCGCCGGAGGACGAACTGTCGGTCTCTCGACCAGTTTCACGACTCAAAGCAGGCTCTCCCGGTTGGCTCCGCCGCCCGCTCTTGCTGGTGCACCTGTGCCCGGGCGGCTCGGCGGCGCGCACCACCATACTGAACCCGGCCGACACGTACCCGACGGCCGGGTGGACGGGAACGGGCAATCCGGCCGAAGTCCGGGCAGGTCATACGTGAAGGCCCGGGCAGGTCATGTGTGGAGTCGGCGAGTTCAGGGCGTCGGTCGGGGAACCTTCGCCGTCGTGGCGCAGATCACAGCGAGGGCCATGCCGCCCAGCAGGAAGACCCCCTCGCCCAGGTCGCCGGCGAACGCACCGTCACCTTCCGGGCGTCCGACCGCCAGCAGCACGATCGACACGAGCCAGCCCACGGCCGAGGCGGCGATGGCGAGCTGACTGCCGGTCGCGCGCACCCCGCCGTAGAACATCGCGGCGGTCGCGAGGAGCGCGAGGAACAACCCGGCCGGGAGCCAGGCGGCTTGGATCAGCACCCCGGCGGTGCCGACGACGAAGCCGAGCACGGCGAGGCCGAGGTACGCGGCGACCTGCCCGGCGGTCCTCAAGGGGCTCACCTCTCCGCCCCCTGTACATCCTCTACATCCTCTCCGCCCTCCACACCCGCCACGCCCTGCACACCTTCCACGCCCGCCACACCCGCCACGCCCGCGAACAGGTCCGTCTCCCGCTCCCCCGCCGACGCGCCGGACCGGCCGCGCACCAACTCGTAGTACTCGGTGGTGAACAGGGGCTGCCCGAGGTTGTTGGAGAGCGCGAAGTACGGGCCTTCGACGGCGATTTGCGTGGCATGGGCCCGCATGGCCGCCGCCTTCCGCTCCGCGTACCCGGCACCGTCGATCACCGTCGTGATCAGCGCCTCGTCCACCACACCGGGGATGTCGTCCACCTCGGCGATCCCGGGAAAGCCCGGGAAACCGGGGTCCTCGGCCCGCAGCCGGCCGAAGGCGGCCTCGGCGACCGGGCGCGGGACGCGGTTCCAGTAGATCTTGGCGATCTCGTGGGCGGGCCCGAGGTCGGGCCGGTACGCGGGGTCCGCGGCCAGCTCGGCGGCGCGCATGGCGACGCGGTGGGTCTGGATGTGGTCGGGGTGGCCGTAGCCGCCGTCGGGGTCGTAGGTGACGAGGACCTGCGGGCGGACCGAGCGGACGATCTCGACCAGGTGCACAGCCGCGTCGTCGACGTCCGTGTTCCAGAACGCGCCGGGGCGGTGGTTCTGCTCGACGCCCATCATCCCGGAGTCGCGGTACCGGCCGGGTCCGCCGAGGAAGCGGTGGTCGGCGACACCGAGTTCCTTCATCGCGGCGGCGAGTTCACCGACGCGGTGGTCGCCGAGCCGGTCCTCGCGGTCGGGTGCCAGGTGCGCGAGCTCGGGCGGGATGACCTCGCCCTCCTCGCCGAGGGTGCAGGTCACCAGGGTCACCCCGGCGCCCTCCGCCGCGTACCTGGCCATGGTGGCGCCGTTGTTGATCGACTCGTCGTCCGGGTGCGCGTGCACCAGGAGCAGACGACGGCCCGGGAGATCCGTCATGCCCCCACCCTACGAGAGGGCCCTCAGAACTTGATGCCGCCGATCATGCTGGCCACGTTCGTGGTGAAGGTGCTGATCGTCGGGGCGACCGTGGAGCTCGCCAGAAAGAAGCCGAGCAGCATGCAGACCGCCGCATGTCCTCCCTTGAGGCCTGATTTCTTGACCAACAGGAAGACGACGATCGCCAGCAGCAGCACCACCGAGATCGAGAGTGCCACGGCGGTTCACCTCCACACGTCATCGGAGCAATCGGTACGGCCATCGGTACCGCCATCGGTACGACCGTCGGTACGGAACACACTGCAACCGATCATAACTATGTGTGGCCATGCATCCTTCGGTGTACGGGGGCACAGGGGGCGCACGCACCGCTAGGTTCGGCCCATGACCACGAACGAGCCCTCCACGCTTGATGCTGCCGCCCCGCTGTCGTTCCCCCGCCAGTACGCCCGGACTCAGCGGTTCACCCTGGGCGCTCCGCGCGGCTTCACCGTGTCCCCCGACGGCGAGCGGGTGGTGTTCCTGAGATCGTCGTCCGGCACGCACCGGGAGCAGCTTCTGTGGGTCCTGGACCTGGCGGCCGGCACGGCGACCCGGGAGCGGGTGGCGGCGGACCCGTCCGAGCTGCTCGGCGGGGCCGCGGAGCGGCTGTCGGCCGAGGAGCGGGCGCGGCGGGAGCGGAGCCGGGAGGGCTCGGCGGGGATCGTGTCGTACGCGGTGGACCAGGCCGTGGAGCTGGCGGCGTTCCCGCTGTCGGGGCGGCTGTTCACGGCGGAGCTGCGGGCCGGGACGGCGCGCGAACTGCGGGTGCCGGGGCCGGTGATCGACCCGCGGCCGTCGCCGGACGGGCGCCTGGTGGCGTACGTGGCGCGGGGGGCGCTGCGGGTGGTCGGCGCGGAGGGCGAGGGGGACCGGGCGCTGGCGGAGCCGGAGGAGGCGGAGTGCACGTACGGGCTCGCGGAGTTCGTGGCGGCCGAGGAGATGGGGCGGGCCCGCGGCTACTGGTGGTCGCCCGAGTCGGACCGGCTGCTGGTGGCACGGGTCGACGAGTCGCCGGTGGCGCGCTGGTGGATCGCGGATCCGGCGCGGCCCGAGGAGGAGCCGCAGCGGGTGGCGTACCCGGCGGCGGGGACGGCGAACGCGGAGGTGCGGCTGTTCCTGATCGGCCTGGACGGGGACCGGCGGGAGGTGCTGTGGGACCGGGCCCGGTACCCGTATCTGGCGCGGGTGCACTGGTCGGCGGACGGGCCGCCGCTGCTGCTCGTGCAGGCGCGTGACCAGCGCCTCGAGGCGTATCTGGCGGTGGACGCGGTGTCCGGGGAGACCCGGACGGTGCATGTGGACGAGGACCCTGTGTGGCTGGACCTGCATCCCGGGACGCCGGCGTGGGACCCGCAGGGGCGGCTGGTGCGGATCGCGGACGAGGGCGGCGCACGGGTCCTGGAGGTCGGGGACCGGGCGCTGACCGGCGGGAGTCTGCAGCTGCGGGCCGTCCTGGACGTGGGGGCGAACGACGTGCTCGTGTCGGCCGCGGCCGGGGCGGAGGCGAAGGAACCGGAGCTCGGTGAGCTCCATGTGTACCGGGTGAACGAACTGGGCGTGGAGCGGGTGTCCGACGGGCCCGGAATTCACTCGGCCGTGCGAGGCGGCGACGTGACGGTGCTGTCCTCCGCGCGGGTGAACGCCCCGGGGAGCGTGACCCGGGTGCTGCGGGACGGGCGGGAGCTCGCGGTGATCGCCTCGTACGCGGAGCAGCCGGTGCTGTCCGCGCGGGTGCGGCTCGTCGAGGGGGGCGCACGGCGAATTCCGTGCGCCGTCCTGCTCCCCACCGGCTACGAGGAAGGTGACGGACTACTCCCCGTGCTCATGGACCCGTACGGCGGGCCGCACGGCCAGCGGGTGGTGGCCGCGCACAACGCGCACGTCACCTCGCAGTGGTTCGCGGACCAGGGGTTCGCGGTCGTGGTGGCGGACGGGCGGGGCGCGCCGGGCCGGTCGCCGGAGTGGGAGAAGGAGATCGCCGGGGATCTGTCGAAGACCCTGGAGGACCAGGTCGAGGCGCTGTACGGGCTGGCCGGGACGTTCCCGCTGGACCTGGAGCGGGTGGCCGTCCGGGGCTGGTCGTACGGCGGGTATCTGGCGGCGATGGCGGTGCTGCGGCGGCCGGACGTGTTCCGCGCGGCGGTCGTCGGCGCCCCGGTGACCGATCTGCGGCTGTACGACACGCACTACACGGAGCGGTACCTGGGCGGGACGCCGCAGGAGCGGCCGGAGGTGTACGAGGCGAACTCGCTGGTGTGGGACGGCGGGCTGGTCGGGGCGGAGAGCCCCGCGCGACCGATGATGATCATCCACGGTCTCGCGGACGACAATGTGGTGGTCGCCCACTCCCTGAAGCTGTCCTCCGCGCTGCTCGCGGCGGGACGGCCCCATGAGGTGCTGCCGCTGACGGGGGTCACGCACATGACCCCGCAGGAGCAGATCGCGGAGAACCTGCTGCTGCTCCAGGTGGACTTCCTCAAGCGGTCCCTGTGAACAGGGAGCGGTCCCTGTGACCCGGTGAAAGACGGCCGGCCGGAGCGACATCGCGCTCCGGCCGGCCTACGGCACCCGCACGGCCGTACGCTGAGCAGCCTGCCCGATCCGTATATCGGAGCCGGGTCACGGGAGTTGCCGACGCGTTACGTCCCTCCGCCGCCCCAAGTCCCGCCCTCCGTACCGTCCCCCGTCTCGCCCTCCGTCTCGCCCTCCGCCGGCACCACGTGCTTCTCCTCCGCGAAGTGGCAGGCCGAGTCGTGCTTGGCCGGGCTGTCCGTCAGCCGGAAGACGGCCGGCACCGCCAGCTCCGGGACCTCCAGCTCGCAGCGCTCCTGGGCCTTCCAGCAGCGGGTGCGGAAGCGGCAGCCGGAGGGGATGTTGGCCGGGGAGGGCACGTCGCCGGTCAGGATGATCCGCTCGCGGTGCTCGCGGGCCTCCGGGTCCGGGACGGGAACCGCCGAGAGCAGGGCCTGGGTGTAGGGGTGCGTGGGGTGGTCGTAGATCTGGGTGCCCGTGCCGATCTCCACGATCCGGCCGAGGTACATCACCCCGACCCGGTCGGAGATGTGCCGGACGATCGACAGGTCGTGGGCGATGAACACGTACGACAGCTTGAACTCGTTCTGGAGCTGCTCCAGCAGGTTGACCACCTGCGCCTGCACGGAGACGTCGAGCGCGGAGACCGGCTCGTCGGCGACGATGACCTCCGGCTTCAGCGCGAGCCCGCGGGCGATGCCGATGCGCTGGCGCTGGCCGCCGGAGAACTGGTGCGGATAGCGGTTGACGTACTCGGGGTTGAGGCCGACCACGTCGAGCAGTTCCTGCACCTTGCGCCGGCGGTCGCCCTTGGGGGCGACCTCGGGGTGGATGTCGAAGGGCTCGCCGATGATGTCGCCGACGGTCATGCGCGGGTTCAGGGAGGTGTACGGGTCCTGGAACACCATCTGGATGTTGCGGCGCACGGACCGGAGGGCCCGCTGGGAGAGGGTGGTGATGTCCTCGCCCTTGTACAGGATCGAGCCTGACGTCGGCCGCTCCAGGTTGACCAGCATCTTCGCCACGGTCGACTTGCCGCAGCCGGACTCGCCGACGATGCCGAGGGTCTCGCCCTCGTGCAGGTCGAAGTCGACGCCGTCGACCGCGCGGACCGCGCCGACCTGCTTCTTGAAGAGGACGCCCCGGGTGAGCGGATAGTGCTTGTACAGGTCGCGGACCTGAAGAATCGCCTCAGCCATGCAGGCACTCCTTCCAGAAGTGGCAGGCGCTGGTGCGCGGCACGGGTGACTCGGTCACCTCGTACAGCGGCGGCTCGTCGGTCCGGCAGATGTCCTGGGCGAGCGGGCAGCGGGGGTTGAAGGCGCAGCCCGGGGGGATGGCCAGCAGGTTGGGCGGCAGGCCCTTGATCGCGTACAGCTCCCGGCCCTTCTGGTCGAGGCGCGGGATCGATTCGAGGAGCCCCTTGGTGTAGGGGTGGGCGGGTGCCTTGTAGATCTCGTGGACGGGGGCCTGTTCGACGATCCGGCCGGCGTACATGACGGCGATCTTGTCGGCCACGTCGGCGACCACGCCGAGGTCGTGGGTGATGAGGATGAGCCCCATGTTGTACTCGCGCTGGAGCTCGGCCAGCAGGTCCATCACCTGGGCCTGCACGGTGACGTCGAGGGCGGTGGTCGGCTCGTCCGCGATGATCAGCTCGGGTTCGAGGGCCAGCGCCATGGCGATCATGATGCGCTGGCGCATGCCGCCGGAGAACTGGTGCGGGTACTGTCCGACGCGTTCCTTGGCGGCGGGGATGCGGACCCGGTCCATCAGCTCGACTGCCTTGTCCTTGGCGTCCTTGCGGGACATGCCGCGGTGCACCCGGAACATCTCGCCGAGCTGGTCGCCGACGGTGAGGACGGGGTTGAGCGAGGAGAGCGCGTCCTGGAAGATCATCGCCATCTTGGCGCCGCGGATCTTCCGCCGCTCGTCCTCCTTGAGGGTGAGCAGGTCCTGCCCCTGGAAGACGATCTCGCCGCCGGCGATCTTTCCGGGCGGGATGTCGAGGATGCCCATGATGGCCTGGGCGGTGACGGACTTGCCGGAGCCGGACTCGCCGAGCACGGCGAGCGTCTCGCCGGCGTCCACCGAGTAGTTGACGCCGTTGACGGCCTTGGCCACGCCGTCGCGGGTGTGGAACTCCACGTGCAGGTCGCGCACTTCGAGCAGCATGGACGGCTACCTCAGCTTCGGGTCGAGGGCGTCGCGCACCGCGTCGCCGAGCATGATGAACGCGAGCACGGTGATCGCCAGCGCGCCGGCCGGCCAGAGCAGCATGTGCGGGGCGTTGCGGATGTACTGCGAGGCCGAGGAGATGTCGATGCCCCAGGAGACCGACGGCGGCTTCAGCCCGACGCCGAGGTACGACAGGGTCGCCTCCAGGGCGATGTACGTGCCGAGTGCGATGGTGGCGACGACGATCACCGGGGCGACGGCGTTGGGCGTGATGTGCCGCAGCAGCATCCGGGAGTTGGAGGCGCCGAGCGCCCGGGCGGCCTGGACGTAGTCGTTCTGTTTGGCGGTGATGACCGAGCCGCGGGCGATCCGGGAGATCTGCGGCCAGCCGAGCAGCACCATGAAGCCGATGACCGGCCAGACGGTGTTGCTGGTGACCACGGACAGCAGGACGAGGCCGCCGAGGACGACGGGGATGGCGAAGAAGACGTCGGTGAGGCGGGAGAGCACCGAGTCCCATCCGCCGCCGAAGAAGCCGGCCAGGCCGCCGAGGACGCTGCCGAGGATCGCCACGCCGAGGGTGGCGAGGACGCCGACGGCGACGGAGGTCCGCGCGCCGTAGACGGTGCGGGTGTAGACGTCGCAGCCCTGGCCGTTGAAGCCGAAGGGGTGGCCGGGCTGGGAGCCCTCCTGGGCCCTGGAGAGGTCGCAGTCGAGGGGGTCGCCGGAGGCGATCAGGGACGGCCAGATCGAGATGATCACGAGGAAGAGGATGATCAGCCCGGAGATGATGAAGACCGGGTTGCGGCGCAGGTCCCGCCAGGCGTCGGACCACAGGGAGCGGGGTTTCTTGTCGGGGCCGCCGTTCCCGGTCTCGCCCAGGTTCTTCTCCAGGCTCTCGCCCTCGTCCATCGCGAAGTCCGTCGCACCCCCGGCACCGGTGTGGTCGATCGCGCGGCCGTCGTCGAACGGCTCGGGCTGCTCAGGCATAGCGGATCCTCGGGTCGAGTACGGCGTACAGGAGGTCGACGAGCAGGTTGGCCAGCAGGAACACCAGGACCAGGACGGTCACGAAGCCGACGACGGTCTGCGTGCTCTGGCGGACGATGCCCTGGTAGAGCTGGTAGCCGACGCCGTGGATGTTGAAGATCCGCTCGGTGACGATCGCGCCGCCCATGAGCGCGCCGATGTCCGCGCCGATGAAGGTGACCACCGGGATGAGGCTGTTGCGCAGCAGGTGCTTGGTGATCACCCGGCGGCGGGGCAGGCCCTTGGCGACGGCGGTGCGGACGTAGTCGGCGCGCTTGTTCTCGGCGATCGAGGTGCGGGTGAGCCGGGTGACGTACGCCAGCGAGACGGAGGCGAGGACGAGGCCGGGGACGATCAGTTCGTCCAGCGGGGCGTCGCTGGAGACCGCCGGGGAGATCCAGCCCCATTTGACGCCGAGCAGCAGCTGGATCAGCAGGCCGGTGACGAACGTCGGCACGGACAGCACGATCAGGGTCAGCAGCAGCACGCCGGTGTCGACCGGGCGGCCGCGGCGCAGGCCGGTGACCACGCCGAGGGTGATGCCGATGACGATCTCGAAGAAGATCGCCACGAGGGTGAGCCGGATGGTGACCGGGAACGCCTGCCCCATCAGCTCGGTCACCGGCTGGCCGTTGAAGGCGGTGCCGAAGTCGCCGGTGAAGACGTTGCCCATGTAGGTCAGGTATTGCTGCCAGACCGGCTTGTCGAGGCCGAACTCCTTGCGCAGCTGGGCGGCGGTCGCCGGGTCGCAGGCCCGGTCGCCGCAGAGGCCGGCGATGGGGTCGCCCATCACGTTCACCATCAGGAAGATCAGCAGCGTGGCGCCGAAGAAGACCGGAATCATCTGCAGCAGACGCCGGATCACATATCGACCCATGAGGGGCTCCGGGGGTCCGGGGGTGGGTGCGGGGAAGACACCCGGCCCGGCGCGGGAGTGCCGTCGCCGGGCCGGGAGCGGCCGACCTGCGTCAGCAGCCGGTCAGTTGACCGTGATCTGTTCGTAGACGGGCACGCTGAACGGGTTCAGCGTCACGTCGGAGATGCGCTCCGAGTAGCCGGCGCTGCCGTTCTGGTACCAGAGCGGGATGGCGCCCATGTCGTCCCGCAGCACTTCCTCGGCCTGCTGGAAGGTCTTGACGGCCGTCGCCGTGTCGGCTTCGGCGTTGGCCTTGTCCACCAGGTCGTCGAACTCCTGGTTGGTCCACTTGCCGTCGTTGGACGAGGCGCCGGTGTAGTACAGCGGCTGGAGGAAGTTCTGGATCAGCGGGTAGTCCATCTGCCAGCCGGCCCGGAACGGCCCCGGCATCTTGGACTGGGTGATCTGGTTGCGGAAGTCGGCGAAGGTGCCGATGGGGTTGCCGACGCAGGCGCTGGTGTTGCCGAGGGCCCGGTTGATGGAGTTGCAGACCGCGTCCACCCACTCCTTGTGGGAGCCGGTGTCTGCGTTGTACGAGATCTTCATCGTGCCGCCGGGGATGCCGCCGCCCTCGGCGACCAGCTTCTTCGCCTCGGCGGCGTTGTACTTGCAGGCGTCGCCGCAGAGGGTCTCGCTGAAGCCGCCGGCCTCGCCGAGCACCGGGGAGGTCCAGTCGGTGGCGGGGGTGCGGGTGTTCTGGAAGATCGTCTGGGTGATCTGGTCGCGGTCGATCGCCATCGACAGGCCGGTGCGCAGCTTCTCCTGGCCCGGCTTGTTCCAGGCCGGGTCGTAGAACGGGAAGGCGAGGGTCTGGATGATGCCGGCGGGCTGGTTGATGTACCGGTCGCCGAGGTCGGCCTCGACGTTCTTCAGCTGGGAGGCGGGCACGTCGTCGACGAGGTCGAGGTTGCCGGCGACCAGGTCGGTGTAGGCGGTGTTGTTGTCGGTGTACACCTTGAGGGTGACGCCGCCGTTCTGCGCCTTGTCCTCGCCCGGGTAGCCGTCCCACTTCACCAGCTCCATCTGGGAGCCCTTGGCGTACGACTGGATGGTGTACGGGCCGTTGCCGATCGGCTTGGCGACCCAGGCGTCGTGGTCGGTGAAGAAGGCCTGCGGCAGCGGCGAGAAGGCCGCGTAGCCGAGGGTGTCGGGCCAGGTGGAGAACTTCTGGGTCAGCTTGACCGTGAAGACCTTGTCGTTGACCAGCTTCAGGCCGGACATCGTCTGGGCCGTCGGCTCGCCGGACTCGGGGTGGACCTGGGCGTAGCCCTCGATCTGGCCGAAGAAGAACGCGTTGCGCTGATTGTTCTTCAGGTTCGCGCCGTAGTTCCAGGCGTCCACGAAGGACTTGGCGGTCACCTTCTCTCCGTTGGAGAAGGTCCAGCCGTCCTTGACGGTGATGGTGAAGTTGGTCGAGTCGGTGGTCTCGATCTTCTCGGCGAGGAGGTTCTCGGCCGCGCCGGACTTCGGGTCGTACTGCTTGAGCCCGCGGAAGATCATGGCGAGCACCTTGCCGCCCTGCACCTCGTTGGTGTTGGCCGGCTCCAGCGGGTTCTGCGGGTCACCCCAGGACGCGCTGACGATCCCCTCGGCACCTCCGCCGCCACCGCCGTCCCCTCCGCCGCAGCCGGTCCCGGCCAGGGCGACGGCCGTGGCCACTGCGGCCCACTTGGCGAGCGTGGCTCCGCGCATGGAGTGCCTCCTGAGTGTGCTGATGCTCATGTAGGCCCCAATATCACCCCATATCCATCGCTATGCACGTTCACCGCGCCCGGACGCGGGAGGGCCCCGGCACCCACTCGGGTGCCGGGGCCCTCAAGCCGCCGGTGGCGTCGTCCGCGGGTCAGCCCGCGTGCACGACGTCCTTCTCCTCGGCGAAGTGGCACGCGGACTCGTGCGCGGCCGGGGTGTCCTGGCCCTGGTAGCGCTCCGGGACCGCGAGCAGCGGAACCTCGGTGGAGCACTTGTCCTGCACCTTCCAGCAACGGGTGCGGAAGCGGCAGCCCGACGGCGGGTTGGCCGGCGAGGGGACGTCACCGGTGAGGATGATCCGCTCGCGGTTCTCGCGGGCCTCCGGGTCCGGGACCGGGACCGCCGACAGCAGCGCCTGGGTGTAGGGGTGCGTGGGGTGGTCGTAGATCTGCCGGTCCGTACCGATCTCGGCCATCTTGCCGAGGTACATCACGCCGACCCGGTCCGAGATGTGCCGGACGATCGACAGGTCGTGCGCGATGAAGACGTAGGAGAGGTTGAACTCGTCCTGCAGCTTCTCCATCAGGTTGACGACCTGCGCCTGCACCGACACGTCGAGCGCGGAGACCGGCTCGTCGCAGATGATGATCTCCGGGTTGAGCGCGAGGCCGCGGGCGATGCCGATGCGCTGGCGCTGACCGCCGGAGAACTGGTGCGGGTACCGGTTGATGTACTCCGGGTTCAGACCGACGACGTCGAGCAGCTCCTGCACGCGACGGCGGCGGTCGCCCTTCGGGGCCACCTCGGGGTGGATCTCGAAGGTCTCGCCGATGATGTCGCCGACCGTCATACGCGGGTTCAGCGAGGTGTACGGGTCCTGGAACACCATCTGGATGTTGCGGCGGACGGCCTTCAGCGCGCGGCCGGACAGCTTGGTGATGTCCTGGCCCTTGTAGAAGACCTCGCCCGCGGTCGCCTTCTCCAGGCTCATCAGGAGCTTGGCGACGGTGGACTTGCCACAGCCGGACTCGCCCACGATGCCCAGGGTCTCGCCCTGGTACAGGTCGAAGGAGACCCCGTCGACGGCCTTGACCGCGCCGACCTGCTTCTTGAAGAGGATGCCCTGGGTCAGCGGGAAGTGCTTGACCAGGTTGCGCACCTGGAGGATCGGCTCCCCACGGCCGACCGGCGCCTCGAGGGCGGCCACGGCCTCCGCCTCGCTGTGCGCGTCGACCTCGTGCACCTCGGTGACGTTCGGAGTCTCGTCCGTGGCCTCGTCGTTCTTGCTGAGCTCAGCCATGGATCGTCTCCTTCCAGAAGTGGCACGCGCTTCCGCGGCCGGGCAGCTCGGTGCCGTCCTGCTCGGTCACCGGGTGCAGTGCCGGGATCTCCGTACGGCAGATGTCGTCCGCCTTCGGGCAGCGCGGGTTGAACGCACAACCGGTCGGGATGCGCGTCAGGTTGGGCGGCAGACCCTTGATCGCGTACAGCTCCTGGCCCTTCTGGTCCAGGCGCGGGATCGAGTCGAGGAGGCCACGGGTGTACGGGTGCGCCGGGCGCTTGTACAGCTCGTGCACGGGCGCCTGCTCGACGATCCGGCCGGCGTACATGACCGCGATCTTGTCCGCGACGTCGGCGACCACGCCGAGGTCGTGGGTGATCAGGATCAGACCCATGTTGTATTCCTGCTGGAGCTCCGCGAGGAGGTCCATGACCTGGGCCTGCACGGTCACGTCGAGCGCGGTGGTCGGCTCGTCCGCGATGATCAGGTCCGGCTCCAGGGCCAGCGCCATGGCGATCATGATGCGCTGGCGCATGCCGCCGGAGAACTGGTGGGGGTAGTCCGAGACCCGGGCCGCGGCGGCCGGGATCTTGACCTTGTCCATCAGCTCGATGGCCTTGGCCTTGGCCTCCTTCTTGGAGAGGCCCTGGTGCACGCGGAACATCTCGCCGAGCTGGTAGCCGACGGAGAGCACCGGGTTGAGGGACGACAGCGCGTCCTGGAAGATCATCGCGATCTTCCGGCCCCGGATCCGGCGGCGCTCCTCGGCGGACATCTTGAGCATGTCCTCGCCGCGGAAGAAGATCTCACCCTTGGGGATCCTGCCGGGCGGCATGTCGAGGATGCCCATGATGGCCTGGGCGGTGACGGACTTGCCGGAGCCGGACTCGCCGAGCACGGCCAGGGTCTCGCCGGCCTTGACCGAGTAGTTCACACCGTTGACGGCCTTGGCCACGCCGTCGCGGGTGTGGAACTCCACGTGCAGGTCGCGGACTTCGAGGAGCAGGTCGTCGCCGTCGGAGGCGTCGCGCGGGGCGGGTACGCTCGCGGTCCTGTCGATGATGGTCATGTACGCCTCCCTCAGCGCAGCTTGGGGTCGAGGGCGTTGCGCACTGCATCGCCGAACATGAGGAACGAGAGCACCGTGATCGAGACCATGATGGACGGGATGATCAGGACGTACGGCGCGTTCCGGATCTGCTGGAAGCCGTCGGAGACGTCGATGCCCCACGAGACCGTCGGCTCGGCCAGACCGATACCGAGGAAGGACAGCGTGGCCTCGGCGCCGATGTAGCCGCCGAGCGCGATCGTCGCGACGACGATCACGGGCGCGAGGGCGTTCGGCAGGATGTGCTTGATCATGATGCGCGAGGTGGAGGCACCGAGCGCGCGGGCCGCCACCACGTAGTCGGCCTGCTTGACGGTGATCACCGCGCCGCGGGCGACACGGGCGATCTGCGTCCAGCCGAGGAAGGCCAGGGCGAGGATCACGACCCAGACCTCACGCTTCTCGAAGCTGGTCAGGATGACCATCGCGCCGAGGAGGAACGGGATGCCGAAGAAGATGTCGGTGACCCGGGACAGGATGCTGTCGATGAGGCCGCCGTAGTAGCCGGCCAGCATGCCCAGGGTGCCGCCGATGATGGTGACCAGGATGGTGACCGTGACACCGACGGTGATCGACGCCCGGGCGCCGTGGATGACGCGGGCGTAGATGGAGCGGCCCTGGATGTCGTAGCCGAACCAGTCGGCCGCGAAGAAGTGGCCCCAGTTGGGCTGCTGCAGGTAGTGGTTCACCAGGTCGCCGTCGCGCGGCGAGGCCTCGGTGAACACCGTGGGCACGGCGGCCATCACGACGAGCAGCAGGATCAGCACCGACGAGATGAGGAACAGCGGGTTGCGACGCAGGTCGTGCCAGGCGTCGGACCACAGGCTGCGCGCCTTCTCCGGAGCGGGACCCGCCTCGGCCACCTGGACGGCGTCGGACGCGGCCGCGGTGGTGACCACGGAGCCCTCCGCGGTCTCTGCGATCTTCTCAGGCATAACGGATCCTCGGGTCCAGAACCGCGTAAAGCAGGTCGACGAGCAGGCTGGCGATCAGGTAGACGAGCACGATCAGCGTGACGACGCCGACCACGGTCGCGCCCTCACGGTGCTTCAGCGCATCGAAGATGAGGCTGCCGACGCCCTTGATGTTGAAGATGCCCTCGGTGACGACCGCGCCGGCCATCAGCGTGCCGAGGTCGGTGCCGAGGAAGGTGACGACCGGGATCATCGAGTTGCGCAGCAGGTGCACGCTGACGATCCGGCGGCGCGGCAGACCCTTGGCGACGGCCGTGCGGATGTAGTCGGCGCGCAGGTTCTCGGCGATCGACGTGCGGGTCAGCCGGGCGACGTACGCGAGGGACAGCGCGGCCAGCACCGAGGCGGGCAGCAGCAGTTCGCTCAGGTTCTCGTCGAGCGAGACGTTCGGCTCGACGATGCCGAGCTCGAACGCGAAGAAGTACTGGGACAGTCGGCCCAGGACGAACGAGGGGACCGAGATCAGCAGCAGCGTGAGGATCAGCAGTCCGCGGTCGCGCAGCGTGTCGGGCTTGAGGCCCGCGATCACACCGAGGCTGATGCCGGCGACCACCGTGAAGGTGAACGCGAACAGGGTCAGCTGGATGGTGATCGGGTAAGCGGCCGCGATCACCTCGGAGATCGGGAGCTTGCTGGCGATCTGCGTACCGAAATCACCCTGGAGCAGGTTGCCCAGATAGATCCCGTACTGCACAAGGAGTGGCTTGTCGAGTCCGAGGTCGCTTCTCAGCGCCGCGATCTGCGCCGGGTCCACGTTCTGTTCGCCTGCCAGCGCGCGCACGGGGTCGCCGGGCAGCACGTACATCATCGAGAAGATCAGCAGGGTTGACCCGATGAAGACCGGGATCATCTGGAGCAGTCGTCGTGCGACGTAGCGCCCCATGGGTGCCTCCGTGAGGGGTGAACGACGGTCAGGGGGCCGTCCGTGCCGGACGGCCCCCTGACCTCCGCCGCCGTCGGATGTCCGACGGCGGCGGATTGACGGCCGAGTGGGGGGTTGAGGCCCGCAGGCTGGTTACTTGACGGTGACGCCGGTCAGCTCGAAGTCACCGTGGAAGTCGACCTCGACGTTGTCGACGCCCTTACCGTGGCCGCCGTTGATGCGGTAGTACCAGAGCGGGATGGCCGGCATCTTCTCGAGGATCTTCTTCTCGACCGCCTGGTAGGCCTTGACCGACTCGTCGAGGGAGTTGGCCTTGTCACCGGCCGCCATCAGCGCGTCGACCTCGGGGTCGTTGAAGCGACCGTTGTTGCTCTCCGCCTTGGAGTGGTAGAGCTCCTTCAGGAAGTTGACGTTGACCGGGTAGTCGGCAACCCAACCACCGCGGTACATCGCCTTGACCTGGTTGTTGTCGCGCGCCTCGAGGTCCGTCGGGAAGTCGGGCTTCGGGTCGCCGACGCAGTCGACACCG
The DNA here is from genome assembly GCF_045348655.1 of Streptomyces solicamelliae. Lineage (NCBI taxonomy): Bacteria > Bacillati > Actinomycetota > Actinomycetes > Kitasatosporales > Streptomycetaceae > Streptomyces > Streptomyces solicamelliae. The sequence goes on along the minus strand of NZ_CP160404.1, from coordinate 4,664,639 downwards.
GTGGCCTTGCGGATGGACTCGCAGACCGCGGTCACCCACTCCTTGTGGCCACCGTCGGTGTTGTACTGGATGAAGAGCTTGTTCTCCGGGACGCCGCCGCCCTCGGTGATGAGCTGCTTCGCCTTGGTCGGGTTGTACGTGAAGACGTCCGTGCCCAGGTCCTGGTTGCCCTTGACCGACGGCGGGGTGAAGCTCTTCGCCGGGGTACGGGTGTTGTTCAGGACGGTCTTGGTGATCGTGTCACGGTCGATCGCCATGGACAGACCCTGGATGACCTTGGGGTCGATGTCCTTGAACGTCTTGCTGTAGAACGCCGGGACGAGCGACTGGATGGCCGCGTACGACTGCTCGATGGCGCCGTTACCCAGGTCCTGCTTGTACTTCGGCAGGTCCGTCGGGCCGACCTGGCGGATCATGTCCAGGTTGCCGGACAGGACGTCCTGGTACGCCGCCTCGACGGTGGCGTAGTTCTTGAACTGGATGCCCTTGTTCTTGGCCTTGTTCGGACCCTTGTAGTCCTCGTAGGCCGCGACCTGGATGAGCTTCTTGTGGGTCCAGGACTCGAACTTGTACGGGCCGTTGCCGATCGGCTTCTGGCCGAACGCCTTCGGGTCGTCGTAGAAGACCTTCGGGAGCGGCGCGAACGTCGCGTAGCCGAGCTTGTAGTTGAAGTACGGGACCTTGTCGGTCAGCGTGATCGTGAAGGTGCTGTCGTCCACGACCTTCAGACCCGACATCTTGTCGGCCTTCGGCTCGCCCTTCTCCGGGTGCACGTCGGCGTAGCCGGCGATGTCGGAGAACCAGAACGCGTTCTGCTGGTTGTTCTTGACGTTGGCGTACCAGTTCCAGGCGTCCACGTAGGACTGCGCGGTGACGGCCTCGCCGTTGTGGAACTTCCAGCCCGACTTCAGCTTGACGGTCCACACCTTGGAGTCCGTGGTCGAGACCGACTCGGCGTTGGTGTAGACGATCTCGCCCTTGGCGTCGAAGTCCAGCAGCTGGGTGAAGACCGACTGGATGACGTAGGAGCCGAGGCTCTCGTTCGTGTCGGCCGGGATCAGCGGCTTCTGCGGCTCGCCGACGTCGATCGAGACGTAGCCCTCGGGCTGGCCCGAGGCGTTCTTCTTGTCCTCACCACTGCCACCGCCACAAGCCGTGGCCGCCAGGGCGACGACGATCGCACCCGCTACCCACTTGGCGCTCTTGGCACCGCGCATGGGTTCCTCCTCATGAGTCCACTTGTCACTACAAGAGGGGTACTCCGAGGACGCCGACACCCCTGACGGCAATCCCTCATGTACCCCGAGTGTGCTCGTGAGTCGGCACTCCCCACAGTGCGTGACCCATTGACCCGAGCTCAATGGAGCCAACTATTAAGTACGTCAGGGCCGTAAACCACACTTAAGTGGTCTCGGTTTGACAACATCAGGATCGGCCATGAGACCGAAATCCGGACAAAGCGAGCACAGACAGACACCCCCGAAACGGACCGTTAACACACGTTCCGGAGAGCGACGGCCGATTACCGGACACCCGGTGCCGCTAATGGATTTGACGAAGGGCCCGGTTCCCCACAGTGTCTGCGGGAAACCGGGCCCTTCGCTGATACACCGTCAACAGACGGTGACTTATGTCACATCGACGCCCGGATCAACCGTTCTTGGCGCGCGAGGCGGCGCGGGCGCGCTCGCGCTGGTCCAGGTTCACCTTGCGGATGCGGACGGCCTCCGGGGTGACCTCGACGCACTCGTCGTCGCGGCAGAACTCCAGGGACTGCTCCAGGGAGAGCTTGCGCGGCGGGACGATCGCCTCGAAGGAATCGGCCGAGGAGGAGCGCATGTTGGTGAGCTTCTTCTCCTTGGTGATGTTCACGTCCATGTCGTCGGAGCGCGAGTTCTCGCCGACGATCATGCCCTCGTACACCTCGGTGCCGGGGTCGGTGAACAGCACGCCGCGCTCCTGCAGGTTGGTCATCGCGAAGGCGGTGACCGAGCCGGCGCGGTCGGCGACCAGCGAACCGTTGTTGCGGGTCTGCAGCGGGCCGAACCACGGCTCGTGGCCCTCGTGGATCGAGTGCGCGATGCCGGTGCCGCGGGTCTGGGTCAGGAACTCCGTACGGAAGCCGATGAGGCCGCGGGACGGGACGACGAACTCCATGCGGACCCAGCCGGAGCCGTGGTTCGACATGTTGTCCATCCGGCCCTTGCGGACGCCCATGAGCTGGGTGACGGCGCCCATGTGCTCCTCGGGCACGTCGATCGTCATGCGCTCGACCGGCTCGTGGACCTTGCCGTCGACGTCCTTGGTGACGACCTGCGGCTTGCCGATGGTCAGCTCGAAGCCCTCACGGCGCATCTGCTCGACCAGGATGGCCAGCGCCAGCTCGCCACGGCCCTGGACCTCCCAGGCGTCCGGACGCTCGGTGTCGAGGACGCGGAGCGAGACGTTACCGATGAGCTCGCGGTCCAGACGGTCCTTGACCTGACGGGCGGTGACCTTGCGGTCCTTGACCGCGGCCTTGGCGTCCGCGCCCTTGCCGGTGCCGCCGCGGCCGACCAGCGGGGAGGTGTTGGTGCCGATGACCATGGAGATGGCCGGCTCGTCCACCGTGATCAGCGGGAGGGCGATCGGGTTCTCCGGGTCGGCCAGCGTCTCGCCGATCATGATGTCCGGGATACCGGCGACGGCGCAGATGTCGCCGGGGCCGGCGACCTCGGCAGGCTTGCGGGTGAGCGCCTCGGTCATCATCAGCTCGGTGATGCGGACGTTCTGGATGGAGCCGTCACGCTTGATCCACGCGACCGTCTGGCCCTTGCGCAGCTCGCCCTGCTCGACACGGAGCAGCGCGATACGGCCGAGGAAGTTGTCGGCGTCGAGGTTGGTGACGTGGGCCTGGAGCGGCGCGTCCTCGTCGAACGTCGGGGCCGGGACGTGCTCCAGGATGGTGGAGAAGAACGGCTCCAGGTTGGTGGAGTCCGCCGGGACGGTGCCGTCCTCCGGCTTGGTCAGCGAGGCGATGCCGTCACGGCCGCAGGCGTAGACGATCGGGAACTCGATCTGGTCCTCGTCCGCGTCCAGGTCCAGGAACAGGTCGTAGGTCTCGTTGACGACCTCGTCGATCCGGGAGTCCGGGCGGTCCGTCTTGTTGATGCAGAGGATGACGGGCATGCGGGCCTGCAGGGCCTTGCGCAGCACGAAGCGGGTCTGCGGGAGCGGACCCTCCGACGCGTCGACCAGCAGGACGACGGCGTCGACCATCGACAGACCGCGCTCGACCTCGCCACCGAAGTCGGCGTGGCCGGGGGTGTCGATGATGTTGATCGTGATCGGGGCCCCGCCGTCCTTGGGGTGATACTTCACCGCCGTGTTCTTGGCGAGGATCGTGATGCCCTTCTCACGCTCCAGGTCGTTCGAGTCCATCATGCGGTCGTCGAGCTGCTGGTGGGCGGCGAAGGCGCCGGCCTGCTTGAGCATGGCGTCGACGATGGTCGTCTTGCCGTGGTCGACGTGGGCGACGATGGCGACATTGCGGATGTCGTTGCGCGTGGGCATGAGTGGCTTGCGCTTCTCTCGGATCGTGGGTCAGGCGTCGGAGAGAGTCTCGGTCCTCGTACGCCCGCCGGGCGGGGACGCGCCACGGCTCCTCCCATGGTACGGGAGGAGCCCAGGGGGGCCATTCGAAGGTCATGCCGAGCGGGGTCTTGCCGAGTGGGGGGTGAGCCCGGGTCAAGGGCAAGCGTGATGTTGCCCGCCGGCGGGTCCGGCGGGCAAGGGACTTGAGCCGATTCTGAGCTTGCGAAAGGGCGCGGTCGGATCCGCGCCCTCTCCGCGCCCGTTCTGGGTCAGTTCTGCCGGTTCACGGCGCCCTTCCCCGAGTCGGCCTTCTTCCAGCCGATGTCCTGGTAGCGGGGGGCGGCGAAGCCGAAGGCGCCGGCGTTCACGAGGTCGTGGCGCGCGGCGACCAGCTGCGGGCGCTGGTACAGCGGAATCGATCCGGCGGTGGCCCAGATCCGGGCGTCGGCCTGCTTGACCAGCTCGCGGGCCTGCTTCTCGTCCAGCTCCCCGACCGCCTGATCGAACAGCTGGTCGATACGGTCGGTGCCGACCCGGGAGTAGTTCTGCTCCACGAGGAGGGAGCCGTCCGAGGCCGGCTGCGGCTTGGCGAAGATCGGCCGGGCGTCGGTGGCCGGGAAGGCGGAGGCGGGCCAGGAGTACAGGGCCAGGTCGTACTCGCCGGCGGCCACGTGGTCCTTGAAGAAGCTCTCGTCCGGGACCTTGGTGATCGTGGTGCCGATGCCGATCCTGTCGAGCATCTGGGCGATCTTGTCGCCGACCTGGCGCAGCGACTCCGAGCCGGGCCCGGAGGGGAGCACGAAGCGCAGCGAGAGCGCCTTGCCGTCCTTGCCGAGCGGGCCGCCGGCCGCCGGTCCGTCCGCCGCGGGGGCGGCGGTGCCGCGCGGGGCGTACGCGCCGGCCACGGCCTCCTGGTCGCCGGTGAGCGCGCCGGCGGAGGCGAGGCGGGGGGTGTCGCCGGTGCCCGGGACCCGGCCGCCGGGCAGGACGGTGCCGGGCGGGATCTCGCCGGGCTTGTCGTCGCCGACGATGTAGAGGCCGTCGTCGGAGGCGGCGTCGCCGCTGTTCTTCCCGGACGTCTTCTTCTCGGCGGTCTTGTCGGCCGCCTTCTTCTTCTCGGTCGACTCCGCGCCCGCCTTCGTCCCGGCCGGCTTCGTGTTCGCGCCGCCCGGCACCCAGCCGGCGTCGGCGAGCAGCGCCCGCGCCTCCGCCGCGTCCTGCTTGCCGAGCGCGTCGCTGCTGTCGGCGTACGCGGCCTGCCCGGCCAGGGCGAGGTGGCTGCCGGGCGGCTCGGCGGGCAGGCCGAGCGGGGACAGCACGGTCCTGGCCAGTTCGCGGCGGTCGAGGGCGCGGGCCACGGCCCGGCGCACCCGCTCGTCGGCCAGCGGCCCGGACTCGCCGTTCAGCGAGAGCTGCGTGTAGGAGGGCTCCAGGGACTTGCGGACCCGGTAGCGCTCGAGCGCGTTCTGCTCGGCCGCGTACACGGCGACGGCCTGCTGGTTCTTCTTCCGGGCCGCCTGCACGAGCTCGGCCTGCCCGTCGTCGGAGCCGTTCGCCAGCGCCCAGGACTTCAGGGCCGCGGAGGGGGTGATCTGCGCGCCGGGGCCGTGGGTGAGCGGCTTGCCGTGGGCGCCCTCGTCCCGTACCGCGAGCGCGATCCGGTCCGCGGTGGAGCGGTCGACGTCGGCCAGGTCGACGGTGCCCTTGGCGAGGGCCGCGGCGCGCTCGGTGCGCGGTACGGCGGTCAGGACCAGGGCGTCCAGCTTGGCCGTGCGGCCCCACCAGCGCGGGTCGCGGTCGAGGGTGACGGTGCCGGACTTCTTGTCGAGGGCCTTGATCCGGAAGGGGCCGGCGGTCGCCTTGAGCGCGGTGCGCGCGCCCTCGTTGAAGGCGGCCGGGGAGCCCATCACCTCCTTCGGATAGAGGGGGGTGAAGAGGGACTGCCAGTCGGCGTACGGCTTGCCGAAGGTGACCCGCACCTCCAGGTCGTTCTTGCCCTTCTCGATCTTCTCGATGCGCTCGTAGCCGGCGTTGCGGGCGGTCCAGTACGCGGTGTCCCGTCCGCTCAGCGCGCGCCACTGGGCCACGAAGTCCGCCGCGCCGATCTCCCGGCCGTCGCTCCAGACGGCCTGCTGGTTGAGCTTGTAGAGGACGACCTGCTTGGGCTCGCGCTCCACGACCTGCGCGGACTCGAGGTAGTCCGGGTTGAGCACCGGGCGGCCGCGGCCGTCGAGCGTGTACAGCGAGGGCAGTACCGCGCCGGCGACCCGGGCGGTCGCCGCGTCGGCGTCCGCCTGGAAGGAGTTGAGCGTGGTGGGCATCGCGTCCACGGCCCAGCGGACGGTGCCGCCGTCGGCGACCCGGTCGCGGTCGGCCGGCGCCACGTCCTGGGCGGCGAGCGGACGGCCGCCGCCCTCGTCGTCGCCGGAGCTGCATCCGGTGAGCAGGGAGACCGCGAGCACGCCGCCGGAGACCAGCGCGACGGAGCGGAGGGTGCGGGAGCGGGGGCTCCGGGAACCGGTCCTCCCACGAAGAGCGGCGCCGACCTGGGACATGGCTTGTACCTCTTCGTCCTGTTTGGTGGAATTTGGAGATGATCACACCTAATGCCCATACTGAAGAGGAAGGAACGAGCCCGATGACGGCGACACGGCGGCCCGGCCGCCAACCCCACCCGTGCGGCGCAACCGCCGCCTCCCCGGATGAGTGGAATCCCGGCACACGGCTTCCGATCAAGGATGTGACGCGCAACACTCAGGCGGGTGTGTGCCACCCGCGATCGCGGAAGTGAGGGCAACCCATGTCCCTGCAGGACGAGCTGAACGCCGTACGCCGCAGCCTGGACGAGCTGAACCGCAAGGTCCAGGAACTGGAGAAGCGGTCCGGAGCGCAGCCTCCGACGCGCGGCTCCGCGCCGGCGGACACGTCGGGCCTGGTGTCCATCCCGGACACGCCGTACGACGACAAGCTGTGGACGGACTCCGACGACGAGGGCCTCGGCGCCCGCGACCGTCACGCGCCCTGACGGGCGGAGCGAGGGGTGTCGCGGCCGGTCCCCACCGGCCGCGACGCCCCTCGTGACGCCCCGGGCACGCCTCCGCGCGCCCCCGGCACCTTCCTGGCACGTCCCTGGCACGCCTCCGAGCACGGCGGATCCCTAGGAGACCTCCTTGGCCACCGGCACCGAACCACCTCACCTCGCGCCGGGCCGCGGTGTCCACGACGCCTCACGCGCCGCCATCGCCGCCCGGCACCTCCGTACCGACCGCTGGTGGCTCGCGCCCGCCGCCACCGCGGCCGGACTGCTCGCCTTCGTCGTGTACTCGACCTGGCGGGCCTTCGCGAACGCCGACTACTACGCGGCCCCGTACGTCTCGCCGTTCTACTCGCCCTGCCTGGCGGAGAACTGCGTGCCCATGAAGGGCGGGCCCAACTGGGAGATCTTCGGCAGCTGGTGGGGCCTGTCCCCCGCGCTGCTGATCCTGATCTTCCCGCTCGGCTTCCGGCTGACCTGCTACTACTACCGCAAGGCGTACTACCGGGGCTTCTGGGCCTCTCCCCCGGCCTGCGCGGTCGCCGAGCCGCACGGCTCGTACTCCGGTGAGACCCGCTTCCCGCTGATCCTGCAGAACGCGCACCGGTACTTCTTCTACACCGCGCTGCCGGTCGCCGGGATCCTCACCTACGACACCGTGCTCGCCTTCCGCGACGAGACGTACGCGTGGGGCCACGCCGGGCTCGGCACGGTCGTCTTCCTGGTCAACATCGTGCTGATCTGGGCGTACACGCTGTCCTGCCACTCCTGCCGGCACATCGTCGGCGGACGGCTGAAGCACTTCTCGAAGCATCCCGTGCGGTACCGGCTGTGGACCTGGGTGGGGAAGCTCAACACCCGCCACATGCAGCTCGCCTGGGCCTCGCTGTTCAGCGTCGCGCTCGCCGACCTGTACGTGTATCTGCTCGCCACCGGCGCCTTCGACGACCCGAGGATCTTCTGACATGGCACAGGTCGACCGACAGCAGTGGGACGTCGTGGTGGTGGGCGCGGGGGGTGCCGGGCTGCGCGCCGCCATAGAGGCGCGCGAGCGGGGCGCCCGTACGGCGGTGATCTGCAAGTCCCTCTTCGGCAAGGCGCACACGGTGATGGCGGAGGGCGGCATCGCGGCCGCCATGGCCAACGCGAACGCGCACGACTCCTGGGAGGTCCACTTCCGCGACACCATGCGCGGCGGCAAGTTCCTCAACCAGTGGCGGATGGCCGAGCTGCACGCGCAGGAGGCACCGGAGCGGGTCTGGGAGCTGGAGACCTGGGGCGCGCTCTTCGACCGGACGGCGGACGGGCGGATCTCGCAGCGGAACTTCGGCGGACACGAGTACCCGCGGCTCGCGCACGTCGGCGACCGGACGGGCCTGGAGCTGATCCGCACGCTCCAGCAGAAGATCGTGCAACTGCAGCAGAAGGACTTCGCGGAGACCGGCGACCACGAGTCGGGGCTGAAGGTCTTCCAGGAGTGCACGGTCACCCGCGTGTTGCAGGACGAGAGCGGCCGGGTGACGGGGGTCTTCTGCTACGAGCGCGAGAGCGGGAAGTTCTTCGTCCTGGAAGCCCCCGCCGTGGTCCTCGCCACCGGCGGGATCGGCAAGTCCTTCAAGGTGACCTCGAACTCCTGGGAGTACACCGGCGACGGGCACGCCCTGGCGCTGCTGGCGGGGGCGCCGCTGCTGAACATGGAGTTCGTGCAGTTCCATCCGACCGGGATGGTCTGGCCGCCGTCGGTGAAGGGGATCCTCGTCACCGAGTCGGTGCGCGGTGACGGCGGGGTGCTGCGGAACTCCGAGGGCAAACGGTTCATGTTCGACTACGTCCCGGACGTCTTCAAGGAGAAGTACGCGGAGACGGAGGAGGAGGGCGACCGCTGGTACGAGGACCCGGAGAACAACCGGCGGCCGCCGGAACTGCTGCCCCGTGACGAGGTGGCGCGGGCGATCAACGCCGAGGTGAAGGCGGGCCGGGGCTCGCCGCACGGCGGGGTGTTCCTGGACGTGTCGACGCGGATGCCGGCGGAGGTGATCCGTCGCCGGCTGCCCTCGATGTACCACCAGTTCAAGGAGCTGGCGGACGTGGACATCACGGCGGAGGCGATGGAGGTCGGGCCGACCTGCCACTACGTGATGGGCGGGATCGCCGTCGACTCGGAGTCGGCCGCGACGGTCGGGGTCCCCGGGCTCTTCGCGGCCGGCGAGGTCGCGGGCGGGATGCACGGCTCGAACCGGCTGGGCGGCAACTCGCTCTCGGACCTGCTGGTCTTCGGGCGGCGGGCGGGGCTGCACGCGGCGCGGTACGCGGCGTCCGCCGGGTCCGGTCCGGAGGTTTCCGCGGCCGCGGTGGACGCGGCGGCCGAGGAGGCGCTGGCCCCGTTCGGGGCGGAGGCGTCGGACGAGGGCCCGGTGGAGAACCCGTACGCGCTCCACCAGGAGCTGCAGCAGACGATGAACGACCTGGTCGGGATCATCCGGCGCGAGGGCGAGATGGCCGAGGCGCTGGAGCGGCTCGCGGTGCTGCGGGAGCGGGCGCGGCGGACCGGGGTCGAGGGCCACCGGCAGTTCAACCCCGGCTGGCACCTGGCCCTGGACCTGCGGAACATGCTGCTGGTCAGCGAGTGCGTGGCCCGGTCCGCCCTGGAGCGCACGGAGAGCCGGGGCGGGCACACCCGGGAGGACTACCCGGCGATGGACCGCTCCTGGCGGGCGGCGAACCTGCTGTGCCGGCTGCGGAAGGACAGGACCGGCGTGGACCTGGAGCGGGTCACCACGGAACCGGTCCGCCCGGACCTGCTCGCGCTCTTCGAGAAGGACGAACTGGCCAAGTACCTCGCGGACGAGGAGTTGTCGTGACGACCTATGACGCGCACTTCCGGGTGTGGCGGGGTGACGCCGACGGCGGGGAGCTGCGGGACTTCTCGGTGGCGGTGCACGACGGCGAGGTGGTCCTCGACATCGTGCACCGGCTGCAGGCCACGCAGACGCCGGACCTGGCGGTGCGGTGGAACTGCAAGGCGGGCAAGTGCGGTTCGTGCTCGGCGGAGATCAACGGGCGGCCGCGGCTGATGTGCATGACGCGGATGTCGGTCTTCGGCCGGGACGAGACGATCACCATCACCCCGCTGCGGGCCTTCCCCGTGGTGCGGGACCTGGTGACGGACGTGTCCTTCAACTACGCGAAGGCCCGCGAGATCCCGGCCTTCGTCCCGCCGCCCGGTGTGAAGCCCGGCGAGTACCGGATGGCGCAGGAGGACGTCGCGCGCTCGCAGGAGTTCCGCAAGTGCATCGAGTGCTTCCTGTGCCAGGACACCTGCCACGTGGTCCGCGACCACGAGGAGAACAAGCCCGCCTTCGCCGGCCCCCGCTTCCTGATGCGCATCGCCGAGCTGGACATGCACCCCCTGGACGCGGCCGAGGAGACCGGCCTGGACCGCAAGCGCACCGCCCAGGAGGACCACGGCCTCGGCTACTGCAACATCACCAAGTGCTGCACGGAGGTCTGCCCGGAGGACATCCACATCACCGACAACGCCCTGATCCCCCTGAAGGAACGCGCCGTCGACCGCAAGTACGACCCCCTGGTCTGGCTCGGCAACAAGATCGGCAGACGGAAGAGCTGACCGGCGGGACGGTCCGGGTGCCCGCGGGCCCCGGACCGTCCGGTTCAGTGCCAGCCCTCGCGATAGGCGGTCCAGTCCCCCTCCTCCGCGGCGAAGTCCACATAGAGGGCCACGCCGAAGCGCTTGCGGCCGGGGTCGGCGGCGGTCAGGCCCAGGCGGGTACCCCGGACGGCGGCGGCGACCGTCTCGGCGGAGTCATGGTGCCCGAGGTCGTCCTCGTGGAAGAAGGGCAGACCCATCAGCAGGTCGGTGTCCTCCGGCGTGACCTCCAGCGCCAGCTCCGTCTGCTGCGCGACGTAGCCGCCGTACATCACCTCCAGCGGCATCCACGTGTCGTACGACATGACGGCGATCTGGTCGACCCGGCGGGCGACCTGGCCGAAGAACTCCTGCGACCACCACTTCTCGCTGCCGGACAGCGCGCCCACCACCGTGTGCGCGGCCGGCAGCGGGTCTATCTGATGGGCGGCCACCGAGAGCTGGGCCCTGCGGGCGCGGGTCAGCTCGCGCAGGTCGTCCAGGAGGGAGAGGTAGTGCGCGTCGCCGGAGTGGAGGGGTTCGAGGTCGAAGTGGACGCCCTCGAAGCCCGCGTCGAGGATCTGGCGCGCGGACGCCACCACGGCCGCCCGGGACTCCGTCTGCTCCAGGCGCAGGCCGTCCGGGCCCTCGGTCGCGAGGATGTCGCCGAGCCAGGCCTGGACCCGTATCCCCGGCATCGTGCGGTGCACGGCGTCGATCAGCCACTTCGCCCGCGGGTACCGGTCCGCGGGCAGCGTGCCGTCGTGCTCCAGCGGACCCGCGTGCACGTACAGGTCGCGTATCCCGGTGCCCTTGATCCGCGCGGCGAAGGCCGCCACGTCGGCGTCCTTCTTGCGGCCGTCCACCCAGGCGTGGCCCAGCCAGATCGCGTCCTTGCCGCGGGACGTCGTGCCCTCCGCCACGTCACCCGCGTAGGTCACCCGCAGCGCGGCGTACGCGCCCAGGGGCGGGAGCACCAGCAGCAGAGCCAGGGCGAGGACGATCCAGCGGCCCCTGCGCCACCATTTCCGTACACGTTGCTGCACCGGACCCCCCGGGTGTCGTGCCGTCACTGCTTCGAGACGATCACCACCCTAGAGGTCGCTACTGACAGTGACCGTCCGGCGTCGGGTCGCGAGGGGGCGAGTCCGCGCATAGCCTCCCGAATGTGACACGACGAGCCACCCGGGGTGCCGCCCGTGCCCTCCTCGCGCTGCTCGCGGCGGCATGGTGGCTGAGCGTGCCCGCCGCCCCCGGCGCCCTGGCCGAGGACCCCGTCGTGCTCTCCCGGGAAGGCCAGATCACCGACCGCGTCGACGCCCTCGGGCAGCGCCGCACCTCCGTCGCCGCCGCGCTCGACCGGCTCTACGACGCGCGGCGGCTGCAGCTCTTCGTCGTCTACGTACGGGACTTCTCCGGCCGCCCCGCCCAGGACTGGGCCGACGCCACCGCCGAGCGCAACGGCCTCGGCCGCGACGACGTGCTGCTCGCCGTCGCCACCCACGACCGCCAGTACGCGTACTCGGTGGACGCCGGCTCGCCGCTCACCGACCCGCAGCTCGACGACGTCGCCCGGACCGCGATCGAGCCCCCGCTGCGGCAGAACGACTGGGCCGGCGCCGCGATCGGCGCGGCGAACGGCTACGACGCCGTGCTCGGCGGGCAGCCCGTGCCCGTCCCCGGCATCAGCCCCGGCCCCGCCGACCCCGGCGGCGGCGACGCGGACACCGTCGAGGCGAGCGACTACGTGCTGCCGGTGACCGTCGTGGGTCTCGCGGCGGCCGGCGCGGCGTATCTGGTCAGCCGCCGGGCCGGGCGCCGGCGCGCCGCCGGTCCCGCCGCGCCCGCGCCGCCGGCCTGGGGCGCCCCCAAGCAGCCCGCCCCCACCCCGCTGCCCGAGCTGGACGGGCAGGCCCGCCGGGCCCTGGTCGCCGCGGACGACGCCGTCCGCACCAGCCAGGAGGAACTGGGCTTCGCCACCGCCCAGTTCGGCGAGGAGGCGGTCGCTCCCTTCACGGAGGCCGTGCGGTACGCGCAGGACGAGCTGACGGCCGCGTTCCGGCTGCGCCAGGCGCTCGACGACGCCTACCCCGAGGACGACGCGACCCGCCGGTCCATGCTCGACGAGATCCTGCGCCGCTGTGCCGACGCCGACGCCCGCCTCGACGCCGTCGCCGAGGACTTCGACCGGCTGCGCGACCTGGAGCGGGACGCCCCGCGGGCCCTGGAGGCCGCCGATGCCGCGTACCGCGCGCAGGTCGCGCGGATCGGCACGGCCGAGGCGGCCCTGGAGGCGATGCGGCAGCGGTACGCGGAGTCCGCCGCGGCGCCGGTCGCGAGCGACGCCGCGCAGGCCAAGGACCGGCTGGTGTTCGCCACCACCAACCTCGACCGGGCCCGCGAGGCGGTGGCCGCGGGCGGGAACGCCGTCGCGGCGGTGCACATCAGGGCCGCCGAGGGCGCTGTCGACCAGGCCGCCCGGCTGATCGAGGCCGTCGACCGGCGCGCCCGGGAACTGGCGGAGGCGGTGGGCCGGCTGTCGGTGGCGCTCACCGAGACCGAGGCCGATCTCGCCGACGCGCACGGCCTGTTGCAGGCCGCGCGGGACTCGGCTGACCTGCGCGGCCGGGTGGCCCGCGCGGAGTCCGTCCTGGCGGACGTGCGACGGGTCGTCGAGGCGGGACGGTACGACCCGCTCGACGCGCTGCGGCGGGTGGAGGAGGCCGACGCGGCGCTGGACGAGGCGCTGGCGGGGGTCCGCGAGCGCGAGGCGGGCGCGGGGCGGGCCCGCGTCCTGCTGGACCAGGCGCTGCTGACCGCGCGGTCCGCGGTCGGCGCGGCGGCGGACTACGTGACGACGCACCGCGGCGCGGTCGGCAGCGAGGCCCGCACCCGGCTGGCCGAGGCGCAGCGGCGGCTCGACCGGGCCGGGCAGCTCGCGGAGAGCGGCGACCCGCAGGCCGCGCTGACGGAGGCCCAGCAGGCGGACGCCCTGGCCCGGCAGGCGCAGGAGCTGGCGGAGCAGGACGTACGCGGCTACGGATACCCGGGCCCGTCCCGTACGGCCGGCGGCTCCGGCCTCGGCGGCGCGGTGCTCGGCGGCATCATCCTGGGCGGCCTGTTCGGGGGCGGCGGAGGCGGCGGGGGCGGGGGCGGCCGCGGTGGGTTCGGCGGGGGTGGCTTCGGCGGCGGTTTCGGCGGGGGCGGGCCCGGTCCCGGCAGTTTCGGCGGCGGGGGCACCCGCGGCCGGCGGGGCGGAGGCGGCCGGTTCTGACGACGTACCTCCCCCACGTACGAGCACAAGGAGCGGCACCCATGAGCAAGCAGACGATCCTGGGCCGGGTCACCCAGCTGGCCAAGGCCAACATCCACGCCCTGCTCGACCAGGCCGAGGACCCGCAGAAGATGCTGGACCAGTTGATCCGCGAGTACACGGACAACATCCGCGAGGCGGAGGAGGCGGTGGCGGCGACCATCGGCAATCTGCGGCTGATGGAGCAGGACCACCGGGAGGACGTGGCCGCGGCGCAGGAGTGGGGGACGAAGGCGCTGGCCGCCAGCCGCAAGGGGGACGAGCTGCGGGCGGCGGGGCAGACGGCGGAGGCGGACCGCTTCGACAACCTGGCGAAGGTCGCGCTCGGCCGCCAGCTCCAGTCGGAGAAGGAGGCGAAGTCGGCCGAGCCGACGATCGCGGCCCAGACCGAGGTGGTGGACAAGCTCAAGTCCGGCCTGGACCGGATGAAGGCCAAGCTGACCGAGCTGCAGGCCAAGCGCGACGAACTCGTGGCCCGCGCCCGCTCGGCGCAGGCGCAGAACACGATGCTGGACGCGGTGAAGAACATCGACGTCCTGGACCCGACGAGCGACCTGGCGCGGTTCGAGGAGAAGGTCCGGCGCGAGGAAGCCCGCGCGGCGGGCAAGCAGGAACTGGCCGCGTCCTCGTTGGACGCCCAGTTCGAGCAACTGGAGACGCTCACCGACTCGGCGGAGATCGAGGCGCGGCTGGCAGCCTTGAAGAGCTGAGGCCCTCGGGGTGAGCGCCCCGGAGCAGTCACCGCCCTCCGGGGCTCGTGCCCACCCGTTCCCCCCGGACTCCGTCCGGGGGACCCCACTGCGGAACGACGGCCCACAAGCGGCCTCAGAACATGCTCAGCAGTTGCTCCACCGTCGGTTCCGCGTTGTTGTCGCCGTCCGGGAGGGGGAGTTCGAACCAGACCGTCTTGCCGCGGTGGGTGCGGCGGGAGCCCCAGGCGGCGCTCAGGAGGCCGACCAGCTGCAGGCCGCGGCCGCCCTCGTCGGTGTCGCGGGCGCGGCGGCGGCGAGGCTGGACCAGGCCCGAGTCCCAGACCTCGCAGACCAGGGTGCGGTCGCGCAGCAGGCGGAGGCGGATGTCGCCCTCGCCGTACCGGAGCGCGTTGGTGACCAGTTCGCTGACGAGCAGTTCGACCGTGTCCACCAGCGGTTCGAGGTCCCAGGCGGTGAGCTGGCCGCGGGCCAGCTCGCGGGCCTTGCCGACCGAGCGGGGCTCGCGAGGCAGGCTCCAGTCACCGACGGCCTCGGCGGGCAGGCCCTGTATACGGGCCATCAGCAGGGCGATGTCGTCCTGGCCGTGCCCGGTGTCCAGGGTGTTCAGGACGTGGTCGCAGACGTCCTCGAGGGCGGGCCGGCCCGGCTCGGTCAGGGCCCGCCGGAAGGCGTTCATGCCCTCGTCGAGCGGATGGTCGCGGGACTCGACGAGCCCGTCGGTGTACAGGGCGAGCAGCGCGCCCTCCGGGAGCTCGACCTCGACCTCCTCGAACGGCTCCCCGCCGACGCCGAGGGGCATGCCCGGCGGCACGTCGAGCAGCATCGCCCGCTCGCCCGGCTCGACGAGAACCGGCGGCAGATGGCCCGCGTTGGCGAAGGTGCAGCGCCGGGTGACCGGGTCGTAGACCGCGTACACGCAGGTGGCGAGGTACACCTCGGCGAGCTCGGGGCCGCGGGTCTTGTGGGCCCGCCCGCTCGTCTGCGCCCCGGCGGGCGCGCCGAGCCCGCGGGCGATCTCGTCGAGGTGGGACAGGACCTCCGCAGGTTCGAGGTCCAGCTGGGCCAGCGTGCGGACCGCGGTGCGCAGTTCGCCCATGGCGACGGCGGCGCGCAGGCCGCGGCCCATCACGTCGCCGATGACGAGGGCGGTGCGGTGGCCGGGGAGTTCGATGACGTCGAACCAGTCGCCGCCGACCTCGGTGGCCGCGTTGCCGGGCAGGTACCGGCAGGCGATGTCGAGGCCGGCGGCCTCGGGGTCGCCGGGCGGCAGCAGGCTGCGCTGCAGGATCAGGGCCCGCTCGTGCTCGCGCCGGTACAGCCGGGCGTTGTCGATACAGACGGCCGCGCGGGCGGCGAGCTCGACGGCGAGCGCCCGGTCACGCTCGCCGAACGGCTCGCTGCCCTTGGCGCGGGAGAACTGCACCAGGCCGACGACGGTGTCGTGGGCGACCATCGGCACGGTGAGCGTGGACTGGACGAGGCTGCCCTCGGGCCCGGGCACGGTGCGCACCCGGCCGGTGCGCAGGGCGCTCGCGCAGGGGGAGTTGAACGGGTAACGGTGGACGGAGCCGAGCTCGACGGACCCGTCCTCGCAGCCGCCCGGTACGGAGCGCAGCTCCACCGGCGCGTCGGAGACGGCACTGGCGAAGGCGACCCGGCGCAGTTCGGCGCTGCCCGCCCCGTAGCCGACGTCCTGCGGGGAGCCCCAGCGGCCGGGCGGGGCCTCGTCGCCGGTGAGCAGTCCCTGGTACAGGTCGACGGAGGCGAGGTCGCAGAAGCCGGGGACGGCCACGTCGAGCAGCTCGCGGGCGGTGGCCTCCAGGTCCAGCGAGTTCCCGATCCGGGCGCCGGCCTCGTTGAGCAGCGCGAGGTTGCGGCGGGCGCTGGCGGCCTCGCGGGCCGCGTTGTGTCTGCGGGTGACGTCGATGCCGAGGCCGGCGACGCCGATGGGGCGTCCGGAACCGCTGTGCACCCGGTACAGGTTGATCGACCAGTGGCGGCGGTCGGTGCTGCCGGGCGGGGCGCCGATGATCTGGAGTTCGGTGACGGACTCGCCGGTCTCCAGGACCCGCTTGAGCGCGGCGGTCAGCCGGTCGGCCTCGGGGCGGGCGAGGTAGTCGTGGACGGTGCGGCCCCGGTGGTCGTCGGCGGAGCCGCCGAAGACGGTGGCGAAGCGCTGGTTGGCGCGCTGCACGGTGAGGTCGGTGCCGAACAGCAGGAAGCCGAAGGGCGATTGACCGAAAATCGCCTGCGAGGCGGCGAGGTCGGTCTCGATCTGACGCAGCGCCCGGACGTCCACGACGATGCACAGCGCGGCCCGGTCACCGGTCCTGGTCTCACTGGGCATCACATACATCTCGGCGATGCCGTGCGGACGGCCCTGCCCGGGGATCCGGAACGGGACGAGGCCGGTCCATTCCTTGCCGTCGAGTATCTCCGCGATCCTGCGATGACCGCGCTCGCGCAGCTCACGGGGCAGAAACGCCTCGACCGGGTCCTTGCCCATGGCCTCGTCGACAGGCACGCCGAACAGCTCGACGGCGCGCCGGCTCCACTGGTCGACGAGCCCGTCGGGCCCGATCGAGAAGGAGGCGACCCTGATGTAGTCGTAGATCGAGCCAGGCGGGTTGCTCTGCCACACGACGCCGCTCGCCGTCCCAGGTATCTCGCTCACGCGACCGTCCCCTCCAGCTCACCGCACCGGACCGGCCATGCACGCAGTATTCAGCACTACGGCCCCGGTCGGCACGACGTTCACGATCACAGGGTGGTCTCGTTCATTTCAAGCCGGGTCCCGTGATCGAAAGTCCCTCCTGTCTTCTAACCAGGGAGAGCCAGCTCGAACCACACGGTCTTTCCCGTCCTGCCCTTGCGGGTGCCCCAGCGGCGAGCGGAACAGGCCACCAGCTGCAGGCCACGGCCACCTTCGTCGTCGGGTCCGGCGTCGCGTTCCAGCGGAGGATCCGGAAGCGGATCGGAGACCTCCACGAGCAGGCCGGGGTGTCCGTCGCCGTTGGGCTGCTGCCGGACGAGGCGCACGCCGATCGGACCGGAGGCGTGCTGCAGCGAGTTCGTGACCAGTTCGGAGACGAGGAGCACGGTCACGTCGCGGACGTTCGGGTCGATGCGCCAGGTCCGCAGGGTGTCGCGGACCACGTGACGGGCCGCGCGCACGGCGTCCGCCTCCGCCGGGAAGTTCCACTCGGCGCGGTGGCCCTCGTTGTCGATCACGCGACCACTTCCCCAGACCCAGCGGGAGACCTGTGTCCCTTTTCAGAGGGTTAATGGGCACATACCCGATATTTGGGGCGGGATATCGCAGGTTTCCCGGCCGGGGTGCACGGTGACGCGAACGGCGTACGGGCATGAGCACGCGCCCCACCGTACGAGTGCCCGCTCCGCGCGTCACGATGCATCCCGGCGTCGTGACGCGCCTTCCGTCCGGCGGCGCGTCCTCGCGTCGCGACGCCCCGCTCTACGCGTCCGCCGCGGGCCACAGCCGGGCGGCGACCGCGGCGACCGCGGGGCGGTCGGCGTCGAGCCAGTCCACCGACTCCAGCTCGTCGCGGCCGAGCCAGCGCACCTCGTCGTGCTCCTGCTGGGGCTCCGGCTCGCCCGCGAGCAGCCGTGTCGTCCAGACCCGCATGACGTAACCGGGCTTGAGCGGCCACTCGCCGGGGATCCGCTCACCCGGCTCGGTGTCCACGCCCAGTTCCTCGCGCAACTCGCGCACCAGCGCCTTCTCGGCGCTCTCCCCCGGTTCGAGCTTGCCGCCCGGCAGTTCCCAGCGGCCGGCCAGCTCGGGCGGGGTGCTGCGGCGCGCGGCCAGCAGACGCCCCCGTTCGTACAGCGCTCCGGCGACCACCACCACGTGGTCGGCGTTGTGATCGGTCATGGGCCGGAGCCTAGCCCGGAGGTCCGGGCGGGGAGGACGGCGGTCAGAGCGCGGGCTGCCCGATGCGCTCCACCCAGTAGAGCTGCTTGTGTCCGCGGTCGTCGAGACTGTCGGCGATCTTCTGCGCCTCGTCCTTGGTGGCGTAACGGCCCACGCGATAGCGGTTGCCGTTGTCGTCCTGACGTATGACCAGCCAGGGGAGGACAGCGTTGCCCTCAGTCATAGGAGCCCTCCCTCCGCCGGTCCGCGCACCGTCGACGATCCCCAGGAAACCGCAATCCGCATATGCCCGAGCTTACGCCTGACCTTTACTCAGCGGATCGAGGTTTTCACAAAGAGATACGGATCCGGCCAGTCGGCGGCACCGAGTGCCGCGTCGGCACGGAAGTCGCACGGGAGTCGGCACGGGAGGCGAGGGAAGCGAGGGGAGTCGAGGGTCCGTCAGCGGACCGGAAGGTGGTAGGCGATGCGGTAGCGGTCGGCGGGAACGACCACGTCGGCGGTCTCGACCGCGCGGCCGGAGGCGTAGAAGGTGCGCTCCAGGACGAGGACCACATGACCGGGAACACCGCCGAGGGTGAGGAGCTCCTCGGCGAGGCCGGGACGGGCGCCGACCTCCTCCACCACGTTGTCGACGACGACGTCGATCGCGGCCATCCGCTCGACGACGCCGCAGCCGCCCAACGGCCCCTCCTCGGGAAGCATCACGGGCGTGCGGCCGGTGACGGCCAGCGGCTCCCACGACGTGGAGAGCATCATCGCCTCGCCGGCGTCCCGGTACACGTACCGCGTGCGCATCACGCGCTCGCCGGGCTCGACGCCGAGCCGGGCGGCGGTCGCGGCGCTCGCCGGCTCCTGCTCGCTGCTGGACTCCCAGGTGCCGCGGGTGCCTTCCTCGGCCTGCTCCTGACGGAACGGGTTGGCGCCGGTCGGCGGCCGGTTGCCCGAGCGGAAGACACGGCGCGGCACGGGTCGTTCGCGTACGTACGTGCCCGAGCCGGAGCGGCCCTCGACCAGCCCCTCCGCCATCAGCACCTTGCGGGCCTCGAGGGCGACGGTGTCCGAGACCCCGTACTCCTCGCGGATGCGGGCCTGCGAGGGAAGGCGGGCGTGCGGGGGCAGCGAACCGTTCGCGATCTTCTCTCTCAGATCGCTCGCCACGCGGAGATACGCCGGCTGCTCACCGAACGTCACTGGACACTCCCCTCAGGTTGACGGACAGCTACAGACTGACAACCGTCGGTCGCACCCCGCAAGCATGGGCCAGAGTTTCACTCGATGTGATGATCTTCCTCTGCGCTGGGGTTTACCCGCGGTAGGACGACTGCGCCGAACGGAGTCCCACCGCCCCCTTGACCCCATTGGTCCAGACCAATACCTTCCTGTACGCACAGCCGCGCACCGCCCCCTTCCCGGCCTTCGCACAGGAACGAGACTCATGCGTCGCAGAACTCTTTCCCGGCTGACCCTCGGCGCAGCCTCCGTCGTCACCCTCGCTCTGGTGGCCGGCCTCGCCCCGGCCTCCGCCCAGCCCACCGGCGGCCACGGCGCCGCTCCCGCGCTCAAGCGCGTGGGCTACTTCACGCAATGGGGTGTCTACGGACGGAACTTCCAGGTCAAGGACCTGGACACCAGCGGCACGGCCGCCAAGCTCACCCATGTCAACTACGCCTTCGGCAACGTGGGTCCGGACGGAAAGTGCTTCACGGGCAACGTGCCCGGCGAGGCCGACGCCTGGGCCGACTACGTGCGTCCGCTGGACGCCGCCGGTTCCGTGGACGGCGTCGCCGACACCGCCGAGCAGCCCCTGGCGGGCAACTTCAACCAGCTGAAGGAGCTGAAGGCCAAGCACCCCGGCCTCAAGGTCCTGATCTCGCTGGGCGGCTGGAGCTGGTCCACGCACTTCTCCGACGCGGCCCGGACCCCCGCCTCCCGCAAGGCGTTCGTGTCGTCCTGCATCGACCTCTACATCAAGGGCAACCTGCCCGCCGACGGCGCCCGGGGCGGCGCGGGCGCGGCGGCGGGGCTCTTCGACGGCATCGACCTGGACTGGGAGTGGCCCGGCTCGGCCGGCGACACGGACACGGTCTTCCGGCCCGAGGACAAGCAGAACTTCACCGCCCTGGTCCGGGAGTTCCGCACCCAGCTCGACGCCTACAGCAAGTCCCGGCAGCAGGGGAAGAAGCGGAAGCACTACGAGCTGACCGCGTTCGTCCCGACCGCCCCCGCCAAGATCGACGCGGGCTTCGAGGTCCGGAAGATCATGCGTGACCTCGACTTCGTCAATCTGCAGGGCTACGACTTCCACGGCTCCTGGGAGTCCACCACCGCCCAGCAGTCCGCACTGTTCGCCGAGAACGACTTCAGCGTCGACCAGACCGTGAACGACTGGCTGAGGCGCGGCGCACCGGCCCGCAAGCTGGTCGTCGGCATGCCGTTCTACGGCCAGGGCTGGACCGGCGTCTCCGGCGGCGGCGACGGCCTCGGCCAGGCTGCCACCGGCCCCGCCCCGGCGACCTGGGCAGCCGGGTACGAGGACTACAAGGCCCTGAAGAAGCTCGCCGACTCGGGCACGTACACGGTCCACCGCGACCGCCGCAACGGACACGCCTGGCTGTTCGACGGCACGACCCTGTGGACGTACGACGACCCGCAGGTGCTGCGCGCCAAGTCCCGGTACGTGCGCGCCGAGGGCCTCGGCGGCGCGATGTTCTGGTCCCTGGACGGCGACACCCCCGACGGCGAACTGATCACCGCCGTGGACCGGGCCCTCGGCCGGCGCTGAGATCACGGGCGCCGGGACCGCCGGGCGCCGGAAATCGCTCGCCGCGCCCCGCGGGGCCGCCGGTACCGTGCTCGCCTGACAGGCGGACACGAGGGGGCGGCTTTGCGGGCGACGACGGCGACGATCCGCGCGGTCAACGGGCTCACCTCGCGCTGGGCGACCCAGGGCCCCGGGCCCGCGGCGCCCGGCGCGGGGACGGTGTTCTCCGCGGCGGGCGATGGCCGCCTGCGCGGGCGGCGCCTGGGAGCCGCCGAGGCAGCCGTACGTCGTGCGCCGCGTCGACCTCGTCCACGACCGGCCGTTCGGCTTCCTCACCGTCCACCGGACCTCCCGCCTGGTGCTCTCGGCGGGCTGGGTCGCCGAGCCGGTGGACTACGTCTTCGAGGAGTACGACGAGGACGAAGAGGACGACCGGGTTTGATGGCCCGTGCGTGACGAAGGGGCGGCCGCCCGCCGGCGGCCGCCCCCCTCATCCGTTCAGCCGTTCAGGTCGCTCAGAACTGCAGCGCCCAGGAGTCGATCTTGCCGGTGTCCCAGGCGGCGTTGTCCGTGACGCGGAGCTTCCACGTGCCGTTCGCGACCTCGGAGGAGGCGTTGACGGTGTACGTGGTGTTGATGTTGTCCGCGCTGCCGCCGGTGCCGAAGCCCTTCAGCGTGTACGCCGAGCCGTCGGGGGCGATCAGCTGGACCTGGAGGTCACCGATGTAGGTGTGAACGATGTTCACCGGGACCTGCAGGGCCGACGGGGCGTTGCCCGAGATGCCGGACACGGTGACCGGGGACTCGACGGTCGCGTTGTCGCGGATCGTGTAGTCCGTGGTGTTCTCGAAGCGCTTGCCGGTCGGAGGCGGCGTGGTGCCGCCGCCGCCCACGAAGAGCAGGCGGTTCGGGGAGCCGGTGCCCGGGGAGCCGACCACGTTCGGGGTGGAGTTGTTCACCAGCGCGGTCTGCACCTGGGCCGGCGTGGAGGACGGGTTGTCGCCGAGGTAGACGGCGGCGGCGCCGGCCACGTGCGGGGTCGCCATCGAGGTGCCGGAGATGGTGTTGGTGGCGGAGTCGCCGGTGTTCCACGCCGAGGTGATGTTGGAGCCCGGGGCGAAGATGTCCAGGACCGAGCCGTAGTTGGAGAAGCTGGAGCGGGCGTCGGTGTTGGTCGTGGAGCCGACCGTGATCGCCTCGGTCACGCGGGCCGGGGAGTAGTTCGACGCGTTGGCGTTGCTGTTGCCGGCCGCGATGGCGTACGTGACGCCGGACGCGATGGAGTTGCGGACGGCCGCGTCGAGGGTCGAGTCCGCCCCGCCGCCGAGGCTCATGTTGGCGACGGCCGGCTTGACGGCGTTCTGCGTCACCCAGTCGATGCCCGCGACGACGCCGGCGGTGGTGCCGGAGCCGTTGTTGTCGAGCACCCGGACGCCGACGATCTTGGCCTTCTTGGCGACGCCGTACGCGTTGCCCGCGACGGTGCCGGCGACGTGGGTGCCGTGGCCGTTGCCGTCCTGCGCCACGTTGTCGTTGTCCACGGCGTCGTAGCCGTTGAAGGCGCGGCCGCCGAAGTCGCTGTGGGAGATCCGCACACCGGTGTCGATGATGTACGCCGTGACACCCTGGCCCGCGCTGTCCGGGTAGGTGTAGCTCTGGTTCAGCGGGAGCGCCCGCTGGTCGAGACGGTCCAGGCCCCAGGACGGCGGGTTCGGCTGGGTGCCGGTCATCTTGAAGACGCGGTTCTGCGCGACGGACTTGACCGCCGGGTCGGCGGCGAGCTTCTTCGCCTGCGCCTCGGAGAGCTCGACGTTGTAGCCGTTGAGCGCCGAGGTGTACGTCTTCTTGATCGTCGCGCCGTACTCGGCGGCCACCGCGCGGCCCTTCGAGGTCTCGGCCTGCGCCGACTCCTCGAGGGTGACGATGTAGCTGCCGGCGATCGCGCCGGGGGCGCCGGCGTTCTCGATGACGCCTTCCGGGGCCGCCACGGCCGCGGGGGCGGAGAGGGTGCCGAGGGCGAGGGCGGCGACGGCTATGGCGCTGGCCGCGGCGAATCTGCGCCGCGAATCACGCATCACTGACATGTGAGGGGTCCTCCTCATAGGTGGTGCGTTGCTGTGGGGGTGCGGCAGGGACATGACAAACGCTGATCGAGCTCCCCTGGCGTTTCCCTTGTCGACTGCCGAGCGAAAGATTGGCCGATCCATAGGAATCGCACAAGAGCCCCGAGCGCCATGCAACGAGGCCGCCACACGCCTGTCACGCTGGCCGCCATGACGGCCTACGTGTGCCCCCGATGCCGGTCCCGAGCCGCCTCGGATGCGCTCACCTGGTGTTGTCCGCTGTGCCGTGGTCCCTGGGATCTGGACTTCACCGCCGCGCCGGTGTCACTTCCGTCCCTCGCGTCTCGTGTGAATTCCTTGTGGCGATACGCCGAGGCGCTGCCGTTGGCGACTTCCCGACCCCGGGTGACCCTCGGCGAGGGCCGGACGCCCGTCGTCCCGCTGACGGAGGACATCAGCGCCAAACTGGACTTCCTCACCCCCACGTCGTCCTTCAAGGACCGCGGTGCGGTCATGCTCGCCGAACTGGCCCGCCGTCTGGAGCCGCGCCTCGTCGTCGCGGACAGCAGCGGCAACGCGGGCACGGCGATCGCGGCGTACACGGCGCGGGCCGGGCTGCCCTGCGCGGTGTACGTCCCCGAGGGCACCTCCGCGAAGAAGCTGGAGCAGATCCGGGCGCACGGCGCGCGGCTCGTCGTCGTCCCCGGCGGCCGGGACGCCGCCGCGCGGGCCGCGCAGGAGGCGGCCGGCGAACCCGGCGCCTTCTACGCGTCGCACGTCTTCAACCCGCACTTCCTGCACGGCACGAAGACCTATGTCTACGAGCTGTGGGAGGACGGCGGCGGCACACTCCCCGACACCCTCGTCGTCCCGGTCGGCAACGGCACCCTGCTCCTCGGCGCCGCCCTCGCCGTCGGCGAACTCCACGGCCACGGGCTGATCGACCGGCGGCCGGCCCTGGTCGCGGTCCAGGCTGAGGCCGTCTCGCCGCTCGCGGCGGCGTACCGCGCGGGCGCGGACGCCCTGGACGCGGCGGCGGAGGCCCGGCCCACCCTCGCCGAGGGCATCGCCATCCCGCACCCGCCGCGCGCCGCGCAGATCCTGAAGGCGGTCCGCGACAACGGCGGCACCTTCCTGACCGTGACGGACGATCAGATCCGCTCCGCCCAGGCGGACCTGGCCCGGCGCGGGCTGTACGTCGAGACGACCGCCGCGGCCTGCTGGGCGGCCGTACGCGCCGAACCGCCGCGCCCCGGGACCACGGTGCTGCCCCTGTGCGGGGCGGGCACCAAGACCGGCCTCGCGCCCGAGGCGACGCCGGAGGAAGCCGCCCCGGACCGGTCCTAGTCCGTCCAGTACGTGTCGTGCTTGAGGAAGAACGCGGCGCGCTCGTCCTCCGTCATCCGCGCGACCGTGCCGACCTTCTCGAAGTACTCCTCGCGGGGCGCGCCCGGCGCGAACAGCAGCAGCATGGAGGAGGGTTCGTCGGAGTCGTTGCGGAAGGCGTGCAGCCCGCCGGTCGGCACGTACACGCAGTCGCCGCGCCGCGCGTCGACCCAGTTCTTGCCGTCGAAGATCCGGACGGTGCCGTCGAGGACGTAGAAGGTCTCGGAGATCGTCCGGTGGAAGTGGGTGGACGGGCCGCCCGCCTTCGGCGTCATGTCCACCTGGTACAGCCCGAATTCGCCGCCCGTGGAGGCGGTGGTGGCGAGATAGCGGGTCTGCGTGCCGTTGCGCGAGGTCAGCTCCGGAGGCGCGGAGGCCGGGCGGTAGGTAGCGGTGATCTCGCCGGTCTCGCCGTGGTAGCGGGGCTCGGGGTACGACATGGTGACTCCGTTCGTGTCAGCTGCTGGGCCGCTTGATCTGGGTCAGGATCGAATCGTCCGTGATTCTCGCGTCGTCGGCGAGCAGAAAAGCCTTGCTGAGGATCAGCGAGAGCCGGTCGTCCTCGAACGGCAGGAACACCTTCCCGTCGGGCTTCCGCGAGGCCGGGACCACGCACAGGTACGCGTCGTCCGGCGCCATCCGGATGTTCGCCGAGCCCAGGTGGATCTTGTACGTGCGCAGCTCGCCGCGGACGACCAGGCACCGCCCGTCCAGGGTGCAGCGGTCGGCGATCTTCAGCCGCGGCAGGATCCGTTCGAGCACGTCACGGCGGGTCCGGGCGGTCCCGTTCAGCTCGCCGAAGCCGGCCTGCTCCCAGTACGGCCGCCGCCCCCCGTCCCTCCATTCCGGGTCAGCGGCGATCGAGGTCAGACCCACGAACAGGTCCACGTCGCGCATGGCCTCGCTGAGCACCAGCGGCGGCACCTCCGCGAGGGACGCCTCTTGGAACCCGCGCATCGTGCGGCGGCGGAAGCGCACCTGGTCGGTGGAGGCGATGAGGTCGTCGTCCGACCAGTCCGCCAGGGCGTGCCGGAAGTCGACCGTCCACTCCCCCGCCGCCAGCGTGCGCGAGGCCGCGTCCTCCTCCCCGCCGTCCCAGGGCCCGAGCAGCCGGCTGGTCCACGCACGGGCCCGGAACAGCGCGAACATGCGGCGGTAGTGGACGAGATGGCCGGCGAAGCGGTTGGAGTAGTCGCGGGTCCCCTCCTCGGCCGGGGTGAGCCGGTAGATCTCCCGGAACGCCTGCTTGAACGGCTGGCGCAGCTCCCGCCCGGTGATCAGGTCGCGCCAGGAC
This sequence comes from Streptomyces solicamelliae, assembly GCF_045348655.1. Taxonomy (NCBI): domain Bacteria; kingdom Bacillati; phylum Actinomycetota; class Actinomycetes; order Kitasatosporales; family Streptomycetaceae; genus Streptomyces; species Streptomyces solicamelliae. Next base: position 4,638,958 of record NZ_CP160404.1, on the reverse strand, counting down.
TCCACGGTCTCCGGGTCGGAGCGCAGCGGGTGCCAGAGCCGTACGGCCGCGTCCTCGGGCGCGTCGGGCAGCGCGTCGAACTCCGGCAGGACGGCCCACCATGCGCCCGGAGCCGTCTCGATCTCCCAGATCAGCCGGCGCACCACGGCCCGCGCGACCGGGTGTTCGGCCAGTTCGGCGCGCCAGCGCGCGTACGGGGGCATCATGTCGGCGGTCCAGCCCGCCTCCAGGGCCCGGGCGAGGGTGCCGTGCTGGATGTCGACCCGCTTGGCCAGGTCGCGCAGCTCCTTGACCTCGGCGGGGTGGTCGCGGCGGGCGGGCGCGGGCACGGAGCGCAGCGCACGGCCGTCCTTGGACCAGGTCAGCGTCGCGCCGCCGGCGCCGGCGGTGACGACGGCCTCGTACGGCCCGAGTTCACGCCGCAGCACGCCGTCGGGGCCGAAGCCGAGCGTGGGCTGCCGCAGCGCGACCTCGACGCGCTCGACCAGGTTCGCCTCGACCTTCTTGAGGTTCTTGTCGAGCTGCTTGGGCACCCCGCCGTGCCGGGTGGCGGCACGGGCGGCGCGGACGGCGGTGACCAGCTCGGGGGTGGGGAAGTCACGCCCGGCGCGGACGAGTTCGAAGAGCAGCGCCTGGGACGGCAGCGTCTTCGCGGCCGTGGGGGCGACCGCGACACCGGGCAGCAGCCGGTCGAGCAGCGCGGGCAGCCAGGGCTCGTCGCGGAACAGTGCGGTGCGGGCGGCCCGCCCGAGGGCGTCGACCTCGTCCGCGGTGAACGCCTTCTCCGCCACGTACGGGATCACGCCCCGATGCAGCGCCTCGACGCGCTCCGCCGCCGCCTCCAACGCCCGGCGGGCGTACGCCGCGTACGCGGGTATCGCGGCGATGTCCCGCCACCGCTCGGCGTACCGGTCCGGCGGAGCGTACGTGTCGGACGGATGCATCGAACGGAAAAGCACTTGCTCGGCCTCGGTGAGTCCTTTGAGGACCGCCGCCTCTTCGGATGCGACTGCGAAGTCGTTCTCGTCTGGCATGGGGCCGGATGCTGCCACACAGCACTGACAGTCACCGCCCTTCCGCGGCGTCTCCGCAGGTCAGCGACGACCCTTCCGTACGGACCGACTCTTTTACGCCTCCCGTCTATTGACTGACCGTCACGTAATCGCACAGTGATACGATCTGCGCGCAAGCGGGGCGGGCGGATGAGCGCAGGACAGCACCTCCAACGACGTGGGCGGTCCGAGCGGCGTCCCGATGCGGGCGGTTCCGCCGGTTCACCCGCATTGAGGGGAATGCAGCTACTGGCCGTCGGTCGCCTGAAGAGAGTCTTATGACGGAATACATACAGAACCCTGTGCTCTGGGTTTTGTTGGTCCTCGTCCTTGCCGCTGTCGCCGTCATCGTCCGCCTGCGCGGATCGGGCCGGGCCCTGCGGCAGGAGATCGACGGGCTCAGGACCCACTACTCCGACCTGGAGAACCGCTACTCGCAGTCCGTCGCGGCCGCGCAGGAACAGGCCGAGGAGGGCACCAAGACCGTCCTCAAGTCCGCCATGCGGACCCTGCAGGGTCTCGCCGCCGAGCAGCAGCTGATCGTCTCCCGGCTGCAGAACAAGTACGGCGAGTCCGCCATGCTCCAGGACCTCCTGGAGATCGACCACACCAACTCGCAGTTCGGCCGGCGCGCGCAGTCCATCGCCGTCCTCTGCGACGGCTGGCTGGGCCGGCACCGCGACGTCGCCTCCGTGTACGACGTGGTCCGCAGCGCCCAGGGCCGGATCCGGCACTACCGCCGCGTGGAGATCCTCTCCCGCGTCGACTTCGGCATCACCAGCCGCGCCGTCGAGCCGGTGGCCCTGGCGCTCGCCGAGCTGCTCGACAACGCCACCAGCTACTCCAGCCCGGACACGGTCGTCGAGATCAACACCCGGACCGTGCCCAAGGGCGTCTGCATCGTCGTCGACGACGCCGGTGTCGGCATGAACGACGAGGAGCGGGCCCGCGCCGAGCGCCTGCTCACCAGTAACCGCGTCTCCGGCGTCTCCGGACTCGGCAACCCGCCGCAGTTCGGCTTCGCCGTCATCGGCGTGCTGTGCGAGCGCTTCGGCTTCGAGGTGTCCGTGGACTCCTCGTCCCCGTACGGCGGCGTCCGCGCCGTCGTCCTGCTCCCGCACGACCTGCTCACCGGCATGCCGGACCAGCGGCCCGCGGCTCCGGCCATGCCGGCCGTGGCGCCGACCGTGCCGGCCGGGATGCCGCAGACCGGGATCCCGCAGACCGGGGGGCCCGAGGTCGCACCGACCCTCGACGCCACCGCCGACGGCCTGCCCCGTCGCCGCCGCAAGCGGCCGATGGCGATCGTGCCGAACAGCGCTCCCGGCGTGCACACCCCCGGCCGCAGCGGCGCCGAGACGGCGGCGATCATGGGCGCCTTCCAGCGGGGCACCCAGTCAGGCCGGGCCACCCAACCGGAGGTAGTGGACCCGACGAGCAGCACCCGTGGTGCAAGCAGCGAAGGACATGAGGTCTCGTGAACGACGATCTGTCATGGATGCTCGACAGCGCCCTGGAGATACCCGGGGCCCTGCACGCGGTCCTGATATCCGCCGACGGGCTGCTGATGGCCCGGACGAAGGACTTCGACAAGGACAACGCGGACCGGGTCGCCGCCGCCATGAGCGGCGTGCAGTCGCTCAGCCGCTCGCTCGGGTTCTTCTGTGAGGACCCCCGGGCCGGCTGGCGGCAGACGCTCGTCGAGTTCGACGGCGGCTGGGTCTTCCTGATCTCCGCCGGCGAGGGCGCCTACCTCGGCGTCTCGGCCGGTCCGGAGGTCGACATGGCCGACATCACCTTCCGCATGCAGCAGCTCGTCGGCCAGCTCGGCAAGGTGCTCATGACCCCGCCCCGCGAGAACCTCGGCGCGCGGTCATGACCGGGGCCGAGATGTGGGAGCCGGAGGCCGCCGAGCTGGTGCGGCCGTACGTCATCACCAAGGGCCGCGGCCTGCCGGACGACGCGCAGCTCTCGCTGATCACCCTGGTGACGGCGGCGCCGGACGAGGGGCGGCAGCGGCCGACCCGGCTGTCCCCCGAGGAGCAGCGGCTGCTCGACATCTGCTCGGCCGGCTATCTGTCGGTGGCCGAGATCGCCGGGCACACCCGGCTGCCACTGGGCGTGGTGAAGATCCTGCTCGCGTCGCTGACCGAGGGCGGCTACGTCCTCACCCGCGCCCCGGTGGCGCGGGCGCCGCTCGCCGACCGGGAGATCCTCGAGGAGGTGCTCAATGGCCTCCGCCGCAAGTTTGGGTGAGCAGGCGTACGTCCGGGACGGAGCGACGCAGATCCCGGTGAAGATCCTCGTCGTCGGGCACTTCGCCGTCGGCAAGACCACCTTCATCGGCGCGATCTCCGAGATCGAACCGCTGTCCACCGAGGAGCGGATGACCCGGGCCGCGGAGCGGGTCGACGACCTCAAGGGCGTCCGGAGCAAGACCACCACCACGGTGGCCATGGACTTCGGCCGGCTGACGATCAGCGACCGCGTCGTGCTGTACCTCTTCGGCACCCCCGGCCAGCAGAGGTTCGTCCAGGTGTGGGAGGACCTCGCGCGCGGCGCGCTCGGCGCGCTGGTGCTCGTCGACCCCGAGCGGCTGGCCGACTCCTTCGAGGTCATCGACCTGATCGAGCAGTACGGACTCGACTACGCCATCGCCGTCAACAACTTCGACGGCTCCCCGGTGCGGGACGAGACGGCGCTCCGTGAGGCGCTGGACCTGCTCGACGACACCCCCGTCGTCACCTGCGACGCGCGCGACGAGGCGTCGTCCGCCGCAGCCCTCACCACTCTCGTCCGCTTTTTGCTGGACCGTGCCCAACAGGAGCAGTAAGCCGATATGGACGCATCGACCCCCACTCCGGTGCCCCCGCCCGGATGCCCCGCGCACGCCCTGGGCGGCCGCGTTCCGCTGTACGGACCGGAGTTCGCGGCCGACCCGCAGGCGTACTACGCGTACCTGCGCCAGTACGGCCCGACCGCGCCCGTGGAGCTCGCCCCCGGTGTCGAGGCCACCCTCGTCACCGACTACCCGACGGCGCTCCAACTGCTCCAGGACAACGGCTCGTTCCGCAAGGACGCGCGCCGCTGGCGGGCCTTCCAGCAGGGCCTGATCCCGCCGGACAGCCCGGTCGCCCCGCTGCTCGCGTACCGCCCGAACGCCATGTTCAGCGACGGGGCCGAGCACGCGCGGCTGCGCCAGGCCATCACCGACAGCATGGCCCGGATCGACACGACCCGGCTGAGCCGGCGCACCGAGCAGGTCTCGGACTACCTGATCGCCCAGTTCGGCTCGCGCGGTTCGGCGGACCTGCTCGGCGACTACGCCAAGATGCTCCCGCTGCTCGTCTTCAACCAGCTCTTCGGGTGCCCGGCGGACATCGGCGACCGGGTCTTCTTCGGCATCAACAACATGTTCGAGGGCGTGAACGCGGAGAAGGCCGCCGAGGTGATGTTCGAGGCCGCCGGGGAGCTCGTCGCCCTGAAGCGGAGCGCGCCCGGCGACGACGTCACCACGTGGCTGATGCAGCACCAGGTGCGGCTGACCGACGAGGAGATGGTCCACCAGCTGGCGCTGCTGCTCGCCGCGGGCGCGGAGCCGATGCGCAACCTCATCGGCAACACCCTGCACCGGCTGCTCACCGACGACGAGTACGCCCACCGGGGCGGGCTGATCGACGAGGCCCTGGACGACACGCTGTGGGAGAACCCCCCGATCGCCAACCTCGCGCCCCACTACCCGGCCTCCGACATGGAGTTCGCCGGGCAGCAACTGCGGGCCGGCGACCTCGTCCTGGTCAGCTTCGCCGCCGCCAACTCGCACCCCGCCCTGGCGGCCTCCCGGCAGACCGGCAGCAACCGCGCCCACCTGGCGTGGAGCGCCGGACCGCACGGCTGCCCGTCGAAGGACCCGGCGCGGCAGATCACGGTCACCGCCGTCGAGAACCTGCTCAATCGGCTGCCCGACGTCGAACTCGCCGTTCCCGACGACAGTCTGACGTGGCGTCCGGGTGCCTTCAGTCGCGGTCTGACCGCGCTTCCGGCCCGCTTCACCCCGGTCAGCGTGGCACCGGCCCACACGGCGGTACGGGACACGGCGCCGGCCCAGGGCGGGCGGCACGCGGCGCCCCAGGCGGCCGAACGCACCGGTATGTGGAGCTCGTTCCTCAGCTGGCTCAAGAAGTGATTCACCCAACACCCACAACTCCTGCACCCCGGCATGGACGTCTGATGTGACGGGTAGTGAGGCACGCGGTATGAGACATTCCGCGTTACTCACGAGAATGAGGAGGTGTGTGGTGTTGGACCACATACCCATAACCGGCGCCCTGCCGCGGCGCCCCGCCCCCGCGGTCCCCACGGATACCCGCCCCACCGGCGGGTATCCGTCTGTCCGGGCCGGCCGGACCGGGGAGGGCCGGTGACCGCGTTCGGGAGTCACGGCCTAGCCCCCGGTGCGCGCACCCTCGGCGCCCATGTCACGGACCAGTTGCTCCGGCTCTGCGCGACCGCGGGCCTCGACGCGGCCGAGAGCGCCGACCACGCCCTGACCCTGATCGCGGCGCTCGGCCCGGTGGCCGACCGGCCGCTGGACCTGCCGGCGCCCGACCGGTCGTTCCTCTCCGACGACCACACGCCGGTGGAGTTCTCACTCTCCTTCGAGGGCAGCGCGCCGCCCACCCTGCGGGTCCTGTTCGAGCCGGGCTGCGGCACCGGCGACCTGGCGCGGGGCGGCCGCATCGGCCTGGAGGTCGTCCGCGCGATGGGCGAGCGCTGGGGCTTCGGCACCGAGCGGCTCGACGAGCTGGCGGACCTGTTCCTCCCGGCCTCCCCCGAGGGCGCGTTCGCGCTGTGGTGCGCGCTGGAGCTCCGCGCCGGCGCGACCCCCAAGCTGAAGGTGTACCTGAACCCCGCGGCGAACGGGGCGGAACGTTCCGCCACGACCGTACGGGAGGCGCTGCACCGGCTCGGCCACCGGCACGCGTTCGACGCACTGCCGCCGGGCGACCGACACCTGTTCTTCGCCCTGGACCTGGGCGCCTGGGAGACCCCCCGGGTGAAGGTCTACCTGGCCCACCACGGGCTCACGGCCGCCGAGGCGGCGGGGCTCTGCCGGGCGCCCGGCGAGCTGGACCCCTCCCTCGTACGGAGCTTCTTCCGCACGACGACCGGCCGGGGCCGCGGCGGCGCGCGCGGACTGCGCCCGTTCCAGTCCTGCCACGCGTTCACGGAGACGGCGAGCGGCCGCCCCAGCGGCTTCACCCTCTACGTCCCGGTGCGGGAGCACGCCGCGCACGACCGGGAAGCGCTCGACCGGGCGCTGACCGTCCTCGACCGGCTCGGCACCGACCCCACGCCCCTGCTGACGGCGCTGCCCGCCGTCACCTCGCGCCGGCTCGAGGACGGCGTCGGGCTCATCGCCTACCTGGGGCTCGCGCACCAGGACGGCAGGCCGCCGCGGGTGACCGCGTACCTGTCCTCGGAGGCGTACGAGGTCAAACCGCCGCGCATAGCCGGCGCGGCGCACCGCCAGGCCGTGCCGGTGCACTGAGGCCCCGGGGTCCCACGTAGCGGCGAAGCTCCCGACCGTCCACCGGGAGCTTCCCGTCGCCGGAGTCAGACGCCCTGCAGCTCCCGGAGCTCCTGCAGGTAGGAGCCGACGTCCACCTGCACGGAGTGCCCGCTGCTGCTGCCGTACCGCTCGGTGATCCCGGTGAGGTACGCGTGGATCTCCGCGCGCATCTCGTCCCGCGGCGGGAGGGCGGTCCGGCCGGCGACGAGGTCGCCGACCCAGCGGGCCTGCGCCTCGACGAGGCGTGTGATGGAGCCCACGGGGCGGATGAGACCCACGAAGTACAGCCCGCTCCGGTCGGCGGGGACGACCCGCTTGTACAGCTCGACGCTGCCGCCGGCACCCACCGGGTACCCGTCCGGCAGGAAGGGGAAGTCCATGTGGAAGCCGGTGCAGTAGACGACGGCGTCGGCCTCGGCGGAGGTCCCGTCGGCGAAGACGACACGGTCGCCGTCGAAGGACGCGACCGCGGGCTTCGGGGTGACCGACCCGTGCCGGATGCAGCTGAGGATGTCGTCGGAGATGGTCACGGCCGAGGAGAAGATCGGGTGGTCGGGCTCGGGCAGCCCGTAGTCCGAGAGCCGGCCGCGTGCCACGAGCAGCGCCTGCTCGACGAAGCGGCGCTGCTCGGCGAAGGACATGCGGGTGAACCAGGGCGCCTCGGCGATGAGGTCGACCGGGATGCCGAAGAGCTGCTTGGGCACGACGTGCAGGCCGCGGCGGACGGAGAGCAGGGTCCGCCCGGCATGGCGGGAGAGGTCCGCGGCGATGTCCACGCCGGAGGCGCCCATGCCCACGACGACCACGTTCTGCCCCGCGAACTCCCGCCCGTCGCGGTAGTCCATGGAGTGCAGAATCCTTCCGCCGAACGAACCGGCCCCGGCCGGCAGCGGATCCGGAAGGGCGGGCACGGAGTGGTGCCCGGAGGCGACGACGACCTGCTCGAAGACCCGCTCCCGGACCTCGCCCTCCGCGTCCCGGCTGCCGACGCGCCACAGCCCGTCCGCGTCCTGCCGCACGGACAGCACCTCGGTGCCGAACTCGATCCGCGACCGCAGCCCGGCCCAGTCCGCGAACGACCGCAGATAGGCGGCGATGTCGGCGTGCCCGGGGTAGAGCGGGAGCTCGTCGGACATCGGGAAGTCGGAGTAACCGGTGAGCTGCCGCGCGCTGTTGAGGTGCAGTGCCTCGTACGCCGGCCCCCGCTCCCCCGCTCCGGGCTGCCGCCAGATGCCACCGACGTCCGGGGCCTTCTCCAGACAGACGAACTCGACACCGCGCTCGCCGAGCGCATGCGCCGTCGCCAGCCCGGACAGCCCCGCCCCGATCACACAGACACTCACTCTTGCCCCCACAGGACAGCCACGCTCCATTCCGCTTCCGAACCCCCTGTGACTTCCCACCCGCCCCAGTCCTCACACCAGCGACAACGCGGCCGAGGCACGCGTCACACGGCGCTCACACGACGGGAGGGACGAACTGCCGCGTGGCCGTGGAGGCGAGGCGGGAGAAGAGCGTGCCGGAGAAGCCGAACAACAGGGCGAAGGCGAGCGCCAGCGGCTGTGTCGGGGCGTCCCAGGAGTTGTCGAGGAAGACCTGCCCGAGAAGGTTGAGGTCGGGATCGGCGAGCATGCGGACCAGCAGGAGGCCCCCCACCGCGGCGAGGGCGCCCCCGACCGGGGCCAGTACCAGAGCCCCCCACGACCTGGGGCGTTCGGGCTGCGGCCGCAGGACCCCGATGACGGGCGACAGGAACCCGCCGAAGGCGCCCAGCAGCATCGTCAGTTGATGGTCGAGGGCCAGGCCCAGCGCGAGAACCGCGCCGACGCCGGTCGTGGCCAGCCAGAGAGCGATGCGCTGCTGTTCGAACTCGGCCTCGGTCGCGGCCTCCTCGCGCGCGTGGAGGAGTTCGAGCGAGGCGACGAGCAGGGACCGTGTCTCCGGACCGGAGGCGGGAGCGGCGGTCAGCACGCCGGAGAGTTCCTTGTCGGCCGGACGGCCGGAGGCCGCCAGCTCCAGGCGCAGAGAGCGCAGGAGCAGGGCCGCTTCCTCGTCGCTCTCCAGCCGCAGCAGCCTGCGTTCGGCGGCGTGCAGGACACGCCAGGCGGAGGCGAGCTTCGACAGCGGAATGGCGACGACACCGGCCTGCGGCAGCAGTCGCCAGGCGACGGTGCCGAGTCGTTCGAGGTCGTCCAGGCGCTGTGTCACCGCTGCGAGGGTCGCCGTCGCGGCCGGGCCGTCGTTGTCCACGGCGAGGGTCTCGGCCCGGGCGCGGCAGTCGCGTATCCGGCCCGACAGATCCCGGTAGCGCGGGGCCGCGATCAGGCCCCGGCTGGTGATGAACACGACCCCCAGATAGACGGCGCACGCCAGTACCAACGCCTGGTTGCCGCTCTCCATCAGCTGTTCCCGCACTCCGAGTCCCCCTTCCGGGCGGTCGGCAGATTGACGACCACCAGCCCTTCCGAGCAGGCGACGGCCACCCGGCCGTCGGCCGCGCAGAGTCCGTGGACCGCCACACCGATGGGCACGACCCACGGCGCCGCGGTTCCGAGCGGGTCCCAGATCCGCAGGTCACGGTCCCAACTGCCGCTGATCAGCCGGGGACCGTCCTGGTCGGTCCGGGCCCACGTGATCGCCGTGACCGGCTGGGAGTGTCCCTTCAGGACGTTCTCCTGAGCGCCGGTGTCCGGGTCGATGATGCGGATGGCGCGGTCCTTGCCCCCGACGGCGAGCAGCCACCGGCCGTCCGCCTGGAAGGCGCAGAGCGACAGAGCGCCGGAGGGGAGGAGGACGGGATCGCGCGCCGGGGTCCGATGGTGCGCGTTCCACACCCGGAGCGTCCGGTCGTCCCCGACGGTGACGAGCATGACCCGCTTGGTCTTCGCCTCGGGGAACCACGTCATCGCCGCGACCCTCTTCTCGTGCGCGGCGAACTCGGCCCCGTAGGTGGTGTGGGCGACCGGGTCCCACAACCGGACCTGACGGCCGTAGGCGCCGGCGAGCAGGACGGTCTTCTTGCCCGGCCCCGGGAACGAGGTCAAGGCGGTCAGCCGGCCCCGGGCGACCAGGGGGGATCCGATGCGGCGGCTGTCGGCGGGGTCCCAGATCCATATGTGTCCGCCGTTGCCGGCCGTGGCGAGCAACTGCGCCCGGCCGCCGGCCTGGATCGCCGTCACCGCACGCACCGACCGGGAGTGGAGCAGCGTCCCGGTCGGCCGGGAGCGGGCAGGGTCCCACAGCCGGGCCGTCCGGTCGCTGCTCACCGTCACGAAGCTCACCCGGCTGTCCTGCCGGCGGTAGGAGCCGACCGCGTGGACGGACCCGCCGTGGCGCAGCGTGCTGTCGTCCGGGAAGTCGGGGCGGGTGGCGGGATCCCAGGTCTTCACCCTGCCGTCCTGGCCCCCGGTGGCGAGCATCGTGCGCTGCTCGGGGCCCGTGAAGACGTGGAGGGCGCGAACCCCCTTGGTGTGCCCGGTGGTCCACGGTTCGCCGATCCGGTTCCCGGTGAGCGGGTCCCACAGGCAGAGGGTGCCGTCGTCGCCTGCGGAGGCCAGCATGGTCCGGCCGTCGGGCCCCGCGAAGACGGCCAGGTCGTTCACCCACTTGGTATGGCCGGTGAGTTCCGGGCGTACCTGCGTGCCCGTGGCCGGGTCCCAGATGCGTACGGTCCGGTCCTCGCCGCACGACGCGAGCAGGGGCCTGCCCCCGTGGCCCGTGAAGCTCCGCACCACGCCGATGCGGCCGTGCCGGGCGTCCCACTCGGAGACCGGGGAACCGTCCGCCGCTTCCGCCAGCGGGTCCCAGATCCGGATCCTGCCGTCCTGACCGGCCGTGACCAGCAGAGGCAGCGGTCTGCTCCCCGGAGCGGCCTGCTCGGTGAACGTCGTCATGGCGCGCACCCAGTGGCGCCGCCCCGCTCCGGGCCGCTCCCGGTACCGGGACGCCCGCGCGCCCGGCGGCTCGGACACCGTGCTCAGCGTCCCGTGCAGCGAACCGGTCGCGGAGTCCCAGAGGCGTACGACACCGTCGTCGCCCCCGGAGACGAGCAGCACCCGTCCTTCGGCGACCAGGACCGTCATCGACCGGACGCCACCGGGGTGTTCGAGCGAAGGCAGCACCTGGGCCCCGTGTCCGCGGACCGCCCAGACACGGATCGCGTCGCCGCTGCCTCCGGCCGCCAGCAGCGTCCGCCCGTCGGGCCCGGGAAACGCCTGGACCGCCCGCACCTCCCTCCCCCGTGGGCCGGGCAGCGGGTCGACGCGCTCTCCGGTGGGGCTCCAGACGCGCACGGTGCCGTCCGCGCCGCCGGCGGCCAGCAGGTCCGTGCCACGACGGCCGGCGTACGAGGTCAGCGCGTTGAGCCCAAGGCTGCCCCGGCCGTCCATGGTGGTGTGCGGATTCTGGTGGCGCAGCCAGGCCCGGTGCACGGTCCAGGCCGCGTCGCCGCGCCCCCGGGCGGGAGGTGCGGGGAACTCGGTCGTGCCCGCCTGCTGCGCCATGGCGATCTCGCGGATGCCTCGCCGGTCGCGCGGGTGCGCGTTCACGAGGCGGTGCCGCGCGCCGATGACTCCGGCTATCTCGACCGGCGTGTCGGGCCTGCCCAGGGCGCTGCGCACCGCGTCGGCCCCGAGCGACCGCGCGTCCAGCCGGTCCAGTACGTCGGTGCGTGCCGCCAGGTCCCGCCAGCCGTCCGTACCCGCCAAGGCCGCATGGCCGGAGAGGTACCGGAACAGGTACGGATGCAGCGGGTCACCGGACTCCGTCCCCACGCCGCTCAGCAACGCCCGGACGATGCGGCCGTGGCCCGCCCGGACCTCGGCCCCGCCGTCCGCGGCGAGGAAGTGCTCCTGGAACGTGTGATGGGCCAGCCGGTACACCGTCTCCCCGTCGTCGTCCAGGCTGATGTACGGGGAGGCTGTCCGGGTGAGCCGCTCGAACTCCGCGTGGGAGGGCGCGGGTTCGCCGGACAGCGCTTCGACCACGGTGGCCCAGATGCCGCCCGTGAGCGGCAGTCCCGCGCCCTGGGCGTAGGCGAGTGCGCGCAGCATCCTGCCGTCCGCCGGTGCCGCGGTGCTCATCCTGTCGACGGCCGCGCCGAACAGGCGCCGGGGGTCGGCACCGGCCAACAGCTCCTTCAGCTCGTCGGGGTCGTCGAGCAGAAGGGGGCGGGCGAGGACCTCGTGCACGGCGAGGCGCGCGAACAGAAAGCCCCAGCCGTCCGGCTCGACCATGTTGCGGAGCTGTCTGCGGGCCCTGCCGGGCAGTCCCTCGCCGAGGGCCGCGTCGAGCCGGTCGGTCACATAGGTCACGACGTCGTCGGGCTGCGTCGTCAGCGTGACCAGCCGCGGCCGGTCGACCGGAGCGCCCGCGCCACCCGGGGAGAGGGGTGCGGCACCGAGGGCTTCGAGGAGGTCGGCGCCGTGCCGAGGACCCGTACCCGCATCCTGCGGTACGGCATCCTCCGACCCGGTTTCGGGGTCCGTGGACGGCCGCGTCCCGACGACCACGCGCACCCCGGGGAGGGCGGCCAGTCCACGCAGCACGCCGTCGGCGATCTCCAGAGGGTCCTGTGCCTCGTCCAGCCCGTCCAGCAGCAGGGTGAGCCGCCGCCCGCTCCCGCGCACGCGGTGCACGAGCCACTCGGCGGGCTGCCGCAGGCCCCGGTGGGACCAGGCCCTGCCCAGCCCGCAGGCGTCCGCGATCGCCGCCACGGCGCCGGCCGTGCTCAGGTTCCGCAGCGACAGGGCCGCCGTGAACACGTCGTCCGGCGGACGCTTCCCGTCCTCGGCCTCGAAGACCAGGTCCAGGGCGTCCAGCACGGCGCGCAACGCGGGCTGTGACTGCGCCCACAGCCACGCCAGGAAGGCCGACTTGCCGGCTCCCGGCTCTCCGGTGACGACGAGCATGCCCTCGGGACGCTCGCGCAGCCAGTCCACCACCTGCAGGCGTTCCGCACGGCGCCCCGTGAAGTGCCAGGTCACATCGCCGTACTGGGCGTTCTGGGCGTCCCGGACGCTCTCGGTGAGCTCCTGGACCCGCTCGCGGGTGAGTCCCCGCAGGGCGGCGTCGAGCCGGTCCATCATGTCGAGCGGCCCGCGGACCGACAGCCAGGGGTCACGGCGGACGAGTCGCGCGCCGGCCATTCCGGACGGTTCGCTGAAGTCACTGCCGTGCAGGAGCTCCCGCAGCCGCGCCGCCAGCTCCTGAAGGGGAATCACGGCTCGTCCGCGGAAGTCGGTGCCCACCGCCTGCTCCAGGGCGGTGCCGAACTCCCCGAGCCGGGTGGTGCCGGCGCCCGACGCACCGAAGAGCAGGACGCTGTGCCGCCCCTTCTCCGCTCTCAGCACGCTGCTGGTCTGTTCGACGAACGTCCTCGCATGACAGGCGTCGACGACGACGAAGGTCCAGGAGGCTTCGGAGCCGTGGTGCGCACGGTCGCTCAGCGCGTCGGCGAAGTCCTCGGGCCGCATGCTGCTGGACGCGTCCCAGGTCAGCAGTCTGGCCCGCCGGTTGGCCAGTTCGCCGTGGCCGATCCAGTACAGGATCGTGTCGCTCTCGTCGCCGCGGCCGCTCCAGTTCGCCAGGCGGTCCGTGACCGCCGCGTGGCCGCGGCCCTCCATCGGGACGTCCCAGGCCTCGTCCTCCACCCCGAAGAGGGCGAACACCGCCCGGACCCGGGCGAGTTCGGCCTCCACCTGGTCGAGTTGCCCGGTTCCTTCACGCGAGTACGCGCCTATGGCGAAGGACAGCATGCCCGGCGGCTTCACGGGCTCAGTCATCGTTCACCGGGTCGGCCGCGAGGACGAGCTGGCTGATCGGCGCGCCTTCGGGCGGCTGGAACGTCACGCGGTAGAGCCCGGGACGGTCCAGCGTGACGGGCGCGTGCCGTTCGCCGTCGCGCCGCTCGATCCGGAACGTGTCCGCCCACCTCCGGCGCGCACCGACCGACTCGACCGTGCAGAAGGCGTCGGGCCGGTCCTCCGCTCCGGTGACGACGGCCGTCCAGGTCTCTCCGGGGAGAACAGCGCCGTCCGGTGTGTCGAGCCCTGCCTGTCCTGCTTCCGTCCCCATCGGGGGCCCGATCGTCCCGATGTCCCCGTCCCGCAGGATCCTCGCCACCTGGCGGACGACGACGTCCGCCATCCCCAGCCCCGAATGCGACTGGAACAGCCGGGCCGCCGGTCGCACGCCCGGTACCTCAGCGGAGAAGCCGGGGACCGTGCCGTCGCCCCGTTCGTCCTCGCGGCGAGGCACCTCGTCCGTACCGCGCAGCGACACGAAGAGCGGGGTGACCACGCCGTCGTCGACGCGCATGCTCTGCGCGGTCCGCTGGGCGGTCCCCATCAGGAGCTGATGGTCCGGGAGGTCGGTCCGATCCGTCACCTGGCGTTCGGCCCAGGCCTCGGCCTGATCCCGGTCTCCTCCGAGCCCGACGACGTCGGCGGACGTGAGGCGCCGCCCGGCACCGCCGTCGTCGAGACAGCGGTAGGCGGGTAAGAGGTCGTACACACCGGGAAGGCCGGCCGCGAGAGCCCGGAGCCCGTCGTCAGGGTCACGCCGGTGGATGGCCGAGGCGGGACGCTTCGCGGGAAGCAGCGGGACACCACGGCCGGAGTTCAGCAGCACCGCCGCTTTCGGGGTGCCGTAGAAGGGGGTGCCCAGGGTGACGCAGGTTCTGATGAAGGGCCTGATCGCCGGGTCCAGCGCCAGATGGCGCACCAGCAGACCGCCCATGGAGTGCGCGACGAAGACGAGCTTCGCCGGTTCCTGGGGCTGTACGGGATGCCGTCGCCTGGCCCTGTCGTGGGCGCCGCTCGCGCGCCACCGTTCCAGGTGCCCCAGCGCGTCCCTGGCGAGCAGCCGTGCGTTGTGGGCGACGGGGAGCCGCCAGTCGTAGGGGAACTCGCGCACGGCGTGCGGGTCCGCCACCGCGCTGTGAACCCCGCGGAGAAGCTCGCGGTAGCGCTCGATGCCCCGAAAGCCGGGGAACCAGGCCGCGTACCGCAGGAGCGATTCGGGGACGATACGTCCGTACCGCCCCTCCAGCTCGTCCGCGTCGAGCCGCAGCCTGCGCAGCGCGGCGCCCGTGAACCAGGACGCGACGACGGGCCCGTCCCCCCACACCTTCTTCTCCGTGCGGCGGTCCACCAGCACACTGCCCATGATGCCGGGGATGACGACGACCGCGTCGTGGGTGGCGTACGGACGCGGGACGTCCCTGCCGGCTGTCCCCCTGTCCCCCATGGGGCAGACGATAACCGCCCTCGCGATCGTTTCGCGGCGTTATGCAGAGACCACCCACGGCCGGTCCTGCGGACAGCACAACGGCCTGACCGGGCTTCCCGCAGGTCAGGCCGTTTCGCCTCCCCCGCACCGACCTCCACTACGACCAGCCCGCCGCCTTGGGCGCCCTCCTCCGCCTCGACGCCCTCCTCGGTACCCACCACACCGACCGCTTCACGGAGCCCGACGGCCTCTGGGACGAGTGGGTCAAGGGCGTGGGACGGGTCGGCTACCCCAGCCACACCCCCGCCGAGCTTCGCCGCTGGACGGACCTCCCATGCGACTTCGCCAACGGCTGGAGCCGGACGTAGCCGTATCTGTGGCGTCGAGCTCCCGCTTCACCTCCGCACCGTGGATCGGCTTCAGGGCCGCCCGTGCCGCCTCCACTGCCCTTCCCACGCCCCACGCTCCCCGCCCCTCTTCGGCCCTCACCGCATCTCCTATCGCCCGCATCGGGCCTTGACGGGCATTCGCAGTTCCCTGCGGACCGGCCGAACCTCGGGGCAGGGCAGTCATTCACACCCCCAGACTTACGACCGCCGGTAGGATCAGCACCATGAGCGGTAGTAGGAAGTATTCGATCAGCCTGCCCGAGGATCTCGCCGAGGCCGTACGCGCCCATGTCGGGCCCGGCGGTTTCTCCGCCTACGTCGCCGAGGCTCTCGAGCAGAGGGTCGCCATGGACAAGTTGCGGGAGATCGTCGCCGACTTCGAGACCGACAACGAAGCCCTCACCCGCGAGGAGATCGAGGCCGCCCGGGCGCTGCTGCGCCACGACCACCGGCAGGCCGGCGGGGCCGCCGCCTGATGCCCGGCACCCTCCTGCTCGACAGCGAAGGACTCTCGAAGCTCTACCGCAAGGACCGCACCGTCGTGGCTCTGGCCCAGGCGGCGTCGGAGGAGGGCGTCCGCGTCGTCACCAGCGCCATGACCACGCTTGAGGCCGACTACGAGCGCGTCCACCCGGCCCGCATCAAGTGGGTCCTCTCCCGCGTCGACGTTCACGACGTCACCAAGGAGATCGCCGAACAGGCTGCCGTCCTCCTTCGTGCCCATCACCTTCACGGCCACAAGTACGCCATCGATGCCGCTCTCGCCGCCATCGCCCGTACCGCGCCCCAGCCGGTCACGGTCCTCACCTCCGACCCCGAGGACCTGACACTCCTGTGCGGCCCTTCCGTGGAGGTCGTCAAGGTCTGAGGCCGTGTCGCCGCCACGCCGCCTGGCCAAACGCTGTCACCGCATCGCGGGATCGAGGACCCACTGCGGACAGACGCCTGGGCCCGACTCGCCAACAGGCGAGTCGGGCCCAGATGTTGACATGACGTCACACGTTGAAGCGGAACTCCACCACGTCGCCGTCCTGCATGACGTACTCCTTGCCCTCCATGCGGGCCTTGCCGGCGGAGCGGGCGTCGGCGACCGAGCCGGTGGTGACGAGGTCGGCGAAGGAGATGACCTCGGCCTTGATGAAGCCCTTCTGGAAGTCGGTGTGGATCACACCGGCCGCCTCCGGGGCCGTGGCGCCCTTCTTGATGGTCCAGGCGCGGGCTTCCTTCGGGCCGGCCGTCAGGTAGGTCTGGAGGCCCAGGGTGTCGAAGCCGACGCGGGCCAGGGTGGCCAGGCCGGGCTCCTCGGCGCCCACCGACTGGAGGAGCTCCATGGCGTCCTCCTCGTCCAGCTCGGCCAGGTCCGCCTCCAGCTTGGCGTTCAGGAAGATCGCCTCCGCCGGGGCGACCAGGGCGCGCTGGTCCGCCTTGAACGCGTCGTCCGTCAGCTCGTCCTCGTCCACGTTGAAGACGTAGAGGAAGGGCTTCGTCGTCAGGAGGTGCAGGTCGTGGAGGAGCTCAGACTTCTCCGTACCCTGGACGATGCCCTGGGAGAACAGCGTGTCGCCGCGCTCCAGGATCTCCTTCGCCGCCTCGACCGCGGCGACCTTCGGCGCCACGTCCTTCTTGATCCGGGCCTCCTTCGCCAGGCGCGGGAGGACCTTCTCGATCGTCTGGAGGTCGGCGAGGATCAGCTCGGTGTTGATCGTCTCGATGTCGTCCTTCGGCGAGACCTTGCCGTCGACGTGCACGACGTTCTCGTCCTTGAAGGCGCGGATGACCTGGCAGATCGCGTCCGACTCACGGATGTTCGCGAGGAACTTGTTGCCCAGGCCCTCGCCCTCGCTCGCGCCGCGCACGATGCCGGCGATGTCGACGAAGTCGACCGTCGCGGGGAGGATGCGCTGCGAGCCGAAGATCTCGGCGAGCTTGTCCAGGCGGGCGTCCGGCACGCCGACGACGCCGACGTTCGGCTCGATGGTGGCGAACGGGTAGTTGGCCGCCAGCACGTCGTTCTTGGTCAGGGCGTTGAACAGGGTCGACTTGCCGACGTTCGGCAGGCCGACGATTCCGATCGTGAGCGACACGAGGCGACTTCCCTAGCGGTGTGGATGCGGTGTACGCGGTGTACGTGTGGATGCGGTGTGCGTGCGGTGCGCGGTGGGGTTCCGGTGCCTTGCGCCGCTCGGCCCGGGGGCCGATCCACCAGTTTACGGGCGCGGCGAACCGGCCATCCACGCCCACCTTCGGCCGTTCTCACCGTCCGCCTCACCCAAAGGGCGTGTCCTGTGACCGTTTCCTGCCCGGTTGCGACCTACGTTGGAGACGTGGAGCAGCACAAGACCCGTCACCCCCAGCGCCGGACGTTCGCCGACGGCGCCGCGGTCTACCCGGTGCCCGCGCGCCCGGGCGTCCGCCCGGTCCGCGAGCCCGGCGCCGCGCGGCCCCGCCCGGCCCGGCCCGCCGCGCCGGCCGCCCCCGTACCTCTGTTGCGGCGGCTGCCCAACCCCCGGCTCACCGGGCTCGGCGCCGGGCTCTTCGCCGCCGCCACGATGCTGGTCGTCGGGTTCCTCGATCAGCTGCTCCTGGACGGGTCCCCGCTCGCGTACGGGCTGCTGTTCCTGCCCGTCAGCGCCCTCACCGCGCTCTGGGTGCGGGCGGCCGACCTGGTGACCGCGCCGATCAGCGTGCCCATCGCCTTCGCCGTCGGCATCGTGCCCCTCTCCGGGGGAGCCGGGGGCGTCGGCGGGCGCATCATGGCCGTCGTCACCGCCCTCGCCGTCCACGCGGGCTGGCTGTACGGGGGCACGCTGGTCGCCGGTGTGATCACCTGTGTGCGGAAGGTCCGGGACATGGGGCGACGGCAGCGGGCGGCGTCCGCGGCCGCCCGACGGGCCGGCGCGGCACGCTAGCTCCCCTGCCCGGCGCTCTTCGGCTCCCCGGTCCGGCGCCCCTCAGCTCCCGTGCCCGGCGCTCTTCGCCGCCATCGCCGCGCCGACGATGCCCGCGTTGTTCTGGAGCTCCGCCGGGACGATCTCGGCGCGGATGCCGTCGAGCAGGGGCAGGAACCTGTCCGCCTTGCGGCTCACGCCGCCGCCGATGATGAAGAGCTCCGGCGAGAACAGCATCTCCACATGGGCCAGGTACTTCTTGAGCCGACGGCCCGCCCAGTGCTCCCAGCTGAGGTCCTCGTCCTCCTTGGCCTTGGTCGAGGCCCGCTTCTCCGCGTCGTGACCCTTCAGCTCCAGGTGGCCGAGCTCCGTGTTCGGGACCAGGCGGCCCTCCGTGAAGACCGCCGAGCCGATGCCCGTACCCAGCGTCAGCAGCACGACCGTGCCCTTGCGGCCCCGGCCGGCACCGAAGGTCATCTCGGCCACGCCCGCCGCGTCCGCGTCGTTCAGGACGGTCACCGGGAGGCCGTCGAGGCGTTCGCTCAGCAGCCGGCCGGCGTCCGTGTCGATCCAGCCCTTGTCGACGTTGGCCGCCGTACGGACCGTCGAGCCGGTCACCACGCCGGGGAACGTCACGCCCACCGGGCCCGACCAGCCGAAGTGACGGACCACCTCCGCGACGCACCCCGCCACGCCGTCGGGCGTGGCGGGGTGCGGGGTCAGCACCTTGTGGCGGGGCTCGGTCAGGTCGCCGCGCGCCAGGTCGACGGGCGCGCCCTTGATGCCCGAGCCGCCGATGTCCACTCCGAAGACGTTCATGCCGTCCACGGTAGGGGGGAAGCGGGCTGCTCACGCCCGGAACTACTCCGGATCACTCCGGAGCACTCCGGAGCACTCCGGAGCACGTCGGTCACTTCGAAGTGCTCCGGGAGCGCGGCGGAGCTGCGCTCACTGCTCCTTGACCAGCTCCGCGGCCTCCGCGCGCAGGTCGCGGCGGAGCTCCTTCGGGAGGGAGAAGGTCAGGGACTCGTCCGCGGTCTTCACCAGCTCCACGTCCGCGTAGCCGCGCTCCGTCAGCCACTCCAGAACCTCCTGGACCAGGATGTCCGGCACGGACGCACCCGAGGACAGGCCGACGCTGGTGACGCCCTCCAGCCAGGCCTCGTCGATCTCGCTCGCGAAGTCGACGAGGTACGCGGCGGGCGCGCCGGCCTGCTTGGCGACGTCGACCATGCGCTGGGAGTTCGAGGAGTTCTTCGAACCGACGACGATGACCAGCTCCGCCTGCGTCGCCAGCTCCTTGATCGCCAGCTGGCGGTTCTGGGTGGCGTAGCAGATGTCGTCGGACGGCGGGGAGATCAGCTGCGGGAACTTCTCCTTCAGCGCGTCCACGGTCTCCATGGTCTCGTCGACGGAGAGGGTGGTCTGGGAGAGCCAGACGACCCTCGAGGGGTCGCGGACTTCGACCTTCGCCACGTCCTCGGGGCCGTCGACCAGCTGGATGTGGTCGGGGGCCTCGCCGGAGGTGCCGATGACCTCCTCGTGGCCCTCGTGGCCGATCAGGAGGATGTCGAAGTCCTCCTTGGCGAAGCGGACGGCCTCCTTGTGGACCTTGGTGACCAGCGGGCAGGTGGCGTCGATGGTCGCGAGCCTGCCCTGACGGGCCTCCTCGTGGACGGTCGGGGCCACACCGTGGGCGGAGAACATCACGATGTTGCCCGGCGGGACCTCGGTCGCCTGGTCGACGAAGATCGCGCCCTTCCGCTCCAGGGTCTGCACGACGTACTTGTTGTGGACGATCTCGTGGCGGACGTACACCGGGGCCCCGTACTGCTCCAGGGCCTTCTCGACGGCGATCACGGCACGGTCCACGCCCGCGCAGTAGCCGCGCGGGGCGGCGAGCAGGACACGCTTCTGGCGGGTGGGCGCGGGCGACGACGCGGGCGTTGCAGTCATGCGACCCATCGTAAGGGTGGGCGGGGTACGGGCCGCGTCGCGGCGGTCCTGTGCGGACACGGTGCCAGAGACTGTGCGCATGGCCGAGGAAGCGCCCATTGCGGGGCATACGGGACTGCGGCGGAACCTCGGGTTCCAGGACCTGGTGGTCTACGGGCTGCTGTTCATCGCGCCGATGGCGCCGGTGGGGGTCTTCGGCGCGCTGGACGCCCGCTCGGACGGGGCGGTGGCGCTGGTGTACCTGGTCGCCACGGTGGCCATGGCGTTCACGGCGTACAGCTACGCCCAGATGGTGCGGGTCGCGCCGCTGGCCGGGTCGGTGTTCACGTACGCGCGCAAGGGCCTCGGGGACGGGCCCGGGTTCGTCGCCGGGTGGATGGCGCTCCTCGACTACCTGCTGATCCCGGCGGTGGCGTACCTGTTCGCGGGGATCGCGATGGAGGCGCTGGTGCCGGAGGTCGACCGGTGGATCTGGACCGGCCTCGCCGTGGTGATCACGACGCTGCTGAACCTGTGGGGCGTGCGGACGGCGGCGCGGGTGGGGTTCGCGGTGCTGGCGATGGAGATCGTGGTGCTGCTGGTGTTCGTGGTGTCGGCGGTGGTCGTGCTCGTACGGGACGGGGCGCGGCGGGACTGGTGGTCGCCGCTGACCGGGGACACGGCCTTCTCGATGGCGGCGGTGCTGGGGGCGGTGTCGGTGGCGGTGCTGTCGTACCTGGGCTTCGACGCGATCGCGAGCTTCGCGGAGGAGGTGACCGGGGGGTCGGCGAAGGTGGCGCGGGCGGTGCTGTTCTGCCTGGCGCTGGCGGGGGTGCTGTTCGTGGTGCAGACGTACCTGGTGGCGCTGCTGTCGCCGGTGTCGTCGCAGACGCTGGCGCTGGAGCCGGCGCGGCAGGGGGCGGCGTTCTACGACGCGGTGGACGCCTCCGTGGGGACGTGGCTGCACGACCTGGTGGCGGCGAGCAAGGCGATCGGGGCGGCGTTCGCGGCGCTGGCGGGGCAGGCGGCGGGCGGGCGGCTGCTGTTCGCGATGGGGCGCGAGCGGCGGCTGCCGCACGTCCTCGGCCGGACCGACGCCGGGGTGCCGCGGGTGGCGCTGCTGGTGTCGGCGACGGTGACGATGGTGGCGGCGGTGTGGGCGGCGCGGCAGGACGAAGGGCTCGACCATCTGGTGTCGGTGGTGAACATCGGCGCGCTGACGGCGTTCGTGCTGCTGCACGCGAGCGTGATCGGCTGGTTCGCGGTGCGCCGGATGGCGGGACCGCCGCACTGGCTCCGCCATGTGGCGGCCCCGGCGGCCGGCGCGGCGATCCTGGTCGCGGTGATCGCGGAGGCGGCGGTGTCGGCCCAGGTGGTGGGCGTGATCTGGCTGGGGGTGGGGCTGGTGGTGCTTGCGCTGCAGGGGGCGCGGGGGGTGTGAGGGGTGCGGGGGGTGTGAGGGGTGCGGGGGGTGTGAGGGGTGCGGGGGGTGTGAGGGGGCGGCGCGCCCGGCCGCCGTGCGGGGCCGTGGCCCGAGTACCGATCTCGTACGGGGCTTCGCCCTACGCGTCCCGCGACGGAAGGGGCGACCGGGTGGGGGCGGGGGCGGATGCGGCCCGGTGGGCGTCGGGGTCGCGTTGCCGTGTGCGGCGGAGTCGTGGGATCGATCCCCCCACCCCACCCCACCCCTTCCCGAGACCCTGCCGGGGGCCGGTGATCGTCGGGTGCGGCGCGGTCGTGGCTGGTCGCGCAGTTCCCCGCGCCCCTGTGGGGCGCTGCCCGGGCGGCGTTGTCGTGGGTCGCCACTACGCTCGGTGCATGGCTTTGACTACGTCTGCCGAGGCACCGTTGCCCGTCGGAGAGGTTTCACGGTTGATCGGAAGGTGGATCGACCGGCTGGGGGCCGTCTGGGTGGAGGGGCAGATCACGCAGTTGTCCCGGCGGCCCGGGGCCGGGGTGGTGTTCCTGACCCTGCGGGACCCCTCGCACGACATCTCCGTGTCCGTCACCTGCTACCGCCAGGTCTTCGACGCCATCGCCGACGTCGTCTCCGAGGGCGCCCGCGTCGTCGTGCACGCCAAGCCCGAGTGGTACGCCCCGCGCGGGCAGCTGTCGCTGCGGGCCGCCGAGATACGGCCCGTCGGCGTCGGCGAGCTGCTCGTACGGCTCGAGCAGCTCAAGCGGGCACTGGGGGCCGAGGGGCTCTTCGCGCCCGAGCGGAAGAAGCCTCTTCCCTTTCTGCCGCAGCTCGTCGGGCTCGTCTGCGGCCGTGCCTCCGCCGCCGAGCGCGACGTCCTCGAGGTCGCCCGGCGCCGCTGGCCCGCCGTCCGGTTCGAGGTGCGCAACGTCGCCGTGCAGGGCGTGCACGCCGTCCCCCAGGTCGTCCAGGCCGTCAAGGAGCTCGACGACCACGGCGACGTCGACGTGATCGTCGTGGCCCGCGGCGGCGGCAGCGTCGAGGACCTGCTGCCGTTCTCCGACGAGCAGCTGATCCGGGCCGTGGCCGATTGCCGTACGCCCGTCGTCTCCGCGATCGGCCACGAACCCGACTCCCCGCTCCTCGACCTCGTCGCCGACCTCCGCGCAGCCACGCCCACCGACGCCGCCAAGAAGGTCGTCCCCGACGTCGGCGAGGAGCTGGAGCGCGTCCAGGCCCTCCGGGACCGCGCCCTGCGCACCGTCCGGGGGCTGCTCGACCGCGAGGAGCGCGGGCTCGCCCACGCCCTCGCCCGACCCGTCATGGAGCACCCCCGGCGCATGGTCGAGGAGCGCGACGCTGAGCTCGACGCTCTGCTGGCCCGCAGCCGCCGCGTCCTCGGGCATCTCCTCGACCGCGCCGAGTCCGAGATCTCGCACACCCGGGCCCGCGTCCGGTCCCTCTCCCCCGCCGCGACCATGGAGCGCGGGTACGCGGTCCTCCAGCGCGCCGACGGGGCCGTCGTCCGCTCTCCCGACGAGGTCGCCGAGGGCGAGGAGCTGCGCGCCCGCGTGTCCGAGGGGGAGTTCGCCGTCCGGCGCGTACCCCAGTCGCAGTCCCCGTCCCAGTCGTAGTCCCAGTCGTAGTCGTAGTCGTAGTCGTAGTCGTCAGTAACGCGAAGGTGGAATTCATGGCAACCCGTACCGACGAGACCGCGCTCGGCTACGAGCAGGCCCGCGACGAGCTCATCGAGGTCGTCCGGCGGCTGGAGGCCGGCGGGACGAGCCTCGAGGAGTCGCTCGCGCTCTGGGAGCGGGGCGAGGAGCTCGCCAAGGTGTGCCGGCGGTGGCTGGATGGCGCCCGTGCCCGGCTCGACGCCGCGCTCGCCTCCGCGGAGGACGGCACAGACACGGTCGCTGACCAGGACTGATACACAAGGAGCCTGTGAAACGGATCACTATCCGGTTCGTTTAGTTGAAAATTAACCAATCTCGCCGTACCTTTCAAGACATCGCACTACCCCTTGCACGTCCGGAAGGTACGCATATGTCCCTCGTTCTTGACACCACCGCCCAGGACCTCCTCTTCCGCGAGGCCCGCACCGCCAACGCGTTCACCGACGAGCCGGTGACCGAGGCGCAGGTCCAGGCGATCTACGACCTGGTCAAGTTCGGGCCGACCGCGTTCAACCAGACCCCGCTGCGCGTCACCCTGGTCCGCTCCCCCGAGGCCCGCGAGCGCCTGGTCGCGCACATGGCCGAGGGCAACCAGGCGAAGACCGCCGCCGCCCCGCTGGTCGCGATCCTCTCCGCGGACAACGAGTTCCACGAGGAGCTCCCCCAGCTCCTGCCGCACTTCCCGCAGGCCAAGGACATGTTCTTCGGCGAGCGTCCGGTCCGCGAGCAGTCCGCGCTGCTGAACGCCGCCCTGCAGGCCGCGTACTTCATCGTCGGCGTCCGCGCCGCCGGCCTGGCCGCCGGCCCGATGACCGGCCTGGACTTCGCCGGCCTCCAGAAGGAGTTCCTGGACGACGACCACACCCCGCTGATGGTGGTCAACATCGGCAAGCCGGCCGAGGACGCCAGCCCGTTCCCGCGCTCCCCGCGCCTCGCCTACGAGGACGTCGTCACCACCGTGTGACCCCGGCGGACACGCAGAAGGCCCCGCACACCTCGTGTGCGGGGCCTTCTCGCTGCCTCGGGTCTGCGCCAGACCTGCCTCACGTCTGCGCCAGACCTGCCTCACGTCTGCGTCAGGCCTGCCTCACGTCTGTTTCACGCCTTCTTCGACTGCAGCGCGCCCGCCATCTCCGCCAGCCGGTCGAGCGACGCCGTGCCGGTGACCACCGTCGTGGCCTTGCCCTCCGTACGGACCAGGGCGTCGTACTTCGGGCCCTCCCAGACCTGCCACACCTGACCGGCCACCGTCCGGGTCTTCCCGGACGCCTTGGCCTTCTGGGTGACGTCGGGGACGTACTCCTTCGGGTCCTCGGTCGACTGGTACAGCGCCGCGTACTGCGTGTCCGGAGTCAGGAAGCCCAGCTGCCAGCGGTCGTTCTGCTCGCGCTTGTACGAGACGACCGTCGCCTTCCAGCCCTCGCCCAGCCCCTCCGGGGCGAGCACGGGGTACGGCGCCGCGCGCTGCGCCGTCAGCAGCTCGACCCGGTAGTCCTTGGCCTCGACCGGGTTCGCGTCCTCGTCGTGCGGAATGAAGAGATACATGACGCCGGCGGCGGCCATGATCACCGCCAGCGACTGGAACATTCCGCGTACTGTCTGCTTGCCTCGCATACCTGCCACGCCCCCCATGGTCGCATCATGGTGTTGTGCTCATACGTGGGCCCCTCTGCTCAATTTGTCGACCTGACGATAGAGTCACAGCACCCTCTTGTTCTCTTCCGGCCGTCGCCGTACAGAAAGGTGCGCTCGATGACCGAGCATCACTCGCTGCCGCCCGAGCTGGAGGTCTCTCCCGAGGCCCCCGACCGCAACCTCGCCCTGGAGCTGGTCCGCGTCACCGAGGCCGCGGCCATGGCCGCGGGCCGCTGGGTCGGCCGCGGTGACAAGATCGGCGCGGACGGCGCGGCGGTCAACGCCATGCGGACCCTGATCTCCACCGTCTCGATGAACGGCGTCGTCGTCATCGGCGAGGGCGAGAAGGACGAAGCCCCCATGCTCTTCAACGGGGAGCGGGTCGGCGACGGCACCGGCGCCGAGGTCGACATCGCCGTCGACCCGATCGACGGCACCACCCTCAACGCCAAGGGCATGCCGAACGCGATCGCCGTCCTGGCCGCCGCGGACCGCGGCACCATGTTCGACCCGTCCGCGGTGTTCTACATGGACAAGCTGGTCACCGGCCCCGAGGCCGCCGACTTCGTCGACATCGACGCGCCCGTCTCCGTGAACATCCGGCGGGTCGCCAAGGCCAAGAACTCCTCGCCCGAGGACATCACGGTCGTGATCCTGGACCGCCCCCGTCACGAGGGCATCGTCAAGGAGATCCGCGAGACCGGCGCCCGGATCAAGTTCATCTCCGACGGCGACGTCGCCGGCTCGATCATGGCCGTCCGCGAGGGCACCGGCGTCGACATGCTCATGGGCATCGGCGGCACCCCCGAGGGCATCATCTCCGCCTGCGCGATCAAGTGCCTCGGCGGCGTGATCCAGGGCAAGCTGTGGCCGAAGGACGACGCGGAGCGGCAGCGCGCGCTGGACGCCGGTCACGACCTGGACCGCGTGCTCTCCACGAACGACCTGGTCAGCGGCGACAACGTGTTCTTCGTCGCCACCGGCATCACCGACGGCGAGCTGCTGCGCGGCGTCCGCTACCGCGCCGAGACCGCGACCACCCAGTCGCTGGTCATGCGCTCGAAGTCCGGCACGATCCGGCAGATCGACTCCACGCACCGGCTGTCCAAGCTGCGCGCGTACAGCAAGATCGACTTCGACCGGGCCAAGTAGGCCCGACGGCGTCACGGACGCGTCACGTACGAAGAGGGGCGCCCCCATGTGCGGTGGGGGCGCCCCTTCCCGTACGGGCGAAGAGACCGTCGCGGCGCGGGCCCGCGGGCCGTCAGCCGGCCTGGGCGATCCGCTCGGCCGACGCGGCCTTGCGCAGCTCCACCTCGCGGCGGCGCCGGCGGGCCAGTACGACCCGGCGCTCGGCGGCCGTGAGCCCGCCCCACACCCCGTACGGCTCGGGCTGGAGCAGCGCGTGCTCCCGGCACTCGACCATCACCGGACAGCGGGCGCAGACCCGTTTCGCGGCCTCCTCACGGGAGAGCCGGGCGGCGGTCGGCTCCTTGGAGGGCGCGAAGAACAGCCCGGCCTCGTCGCGGCGGCACACGGCCTCCGCGTGCCAGGGTCCGGCCTCGTCCTCCCGTGCGGGCGCACGCTGGGCCGGGACGGCGGCGGCCTGGAGGGGCTGATGCGGCAGTTGCAGCACGGTCTACTCCTGACGACGGCTTCGCGAGCGAGAGACGATGCAGCAGCCCTACCCGCTGTGCGCGCGCCTATGCACTGAGTGGCACGCCACGTACCGAACTGCGGGCAGTGGTGGGCGGATTCCGGTCACTCGGCGACCGGACCCGGTGGCTCGGCGCCTGCCTGCGTCAGTGCCTCAGTGACCCAGGTGCTTGCGCAGCCGGTCCTGCAGATCGGCGATGAACTTGCCCCGCTTCGGGCGGGCCTCCACGTTGCCGAACACCGAGTAGCCGTTGACCACCACGACCGGGGCCTCCGGGTCGGGCGCCTCCAGCGTGCGCACCTCGAAGTTGCCGAAGACGCCGGTGCCGTTGCCGCGCAGCGAGATGTTCTCGGGGACCCGGACCTCGACGTTGCCGAAGATCGACGTGGCGTTGATGGTGGTCAGCCGCTGGGCGAAGATCGCCTCGGTCAGGTCGATCTCGACGTTCCCGAACAGCGCGAACGCGTTCGTCCGGCGGCCGACCCGCCAGCGCCCCTTGCGGCTGTTGCTGGAGAAGACCGCGACCATGCTCTCGGCGGGCACCGCGGAGTCGTCCTCGGGGCCGTACGCGTACCGCTCCTCGGGCGCCGGGCGGGCCGCGCCCGGCGCGGGCAGGTCCCGTACCAGCGGCTCCAGTTCGCCCATGGTCTTGGCCCGGTAGACGGCGTCGATCCGCTCACCGTGCTCCTCCGCGTCGAGCCGCCCCTCGGCGAGCGCGTCGCGCAGGATGTCCGCGATCCGGTCCCGGTCGGCGTCCGAGGCCCGCAGCGCACCCGCCGCGTCGGCGACCGCCGGCGGCTCCGCGACGGCCGGCTCGGCGACGGGCTCGGCGGGGGCGACCGGCTGCTGCTGGGGCTGCTTCTCGAGGTCCACGGAACCACCCTAGCGAAACGCGATAGATCGCGACTAGGGGGCGCGGGAGGAGGGCCGGATTCCCGTTCCACGGGCACCGCCCGAACCGAAACACGCCATTCCGGCGTGCTCCCCCCCGCCCAGTGAGCCTTACCTCACAGGATCCGGGCCCCGCCCGCGTCCTACCCTGGAGTGCGCGCCCGCCAACGGAGGCGGCGCGCTGCTGTCTGCCGAGTGAGGAATGGCCCCGTCATGGCTGAGTTCGCGTACTCCGATCTGCTCCCCCTGGGAGAGGACACCACGCCCTACCGCCTGGTGACCGCCGAGGGAGTCTCCACCTTCGAGGCCGACGGCCGTACGTTCCTCAAGGTCGAGCCGGAGGCGCTGCGCAAGCTGGCCGCCGAGGCGATCCACGACATCCAGCACTACCTGCGCCCGGCGCACCTCGCCCAGCTGCGGCGGATCATCGACGACCCGGAGGCGTCGAGCAACGACAAGTTCGTCGCGCTCGACCTGCTGAAGAACGCGAACATCGCCGCCGCCGGCGTCCTCCCCATGTGCCAGGACACCGGCACCGCGATCGTCATGGGCAAGCGCGGCCAGAACGTCCTCACGCCGGGCCGCGACGAGGAGGCCCTGTCCAAGGGCATCTACGACGCGTACACCAAGCTGAACCTCCGCTACTCCCAGATGGCCCCCGTGACCATGTGGGAGGAGAAGAACACCGGCTCGAACCTGCCCGCGCAGATCGAGCTGTACGCGACCGACGGCGGCGCGTACAAGTTCCTCTTCATGGCCAAGGGCGGCGGCTCGGCCAACAAGTCCTTCCTCTACCAGGAGACGAAGGCGGTCCTGAACGAGGCCTCCATGATGAAGTTCCTGGAGGAGAAGATCCGCTCGCTCGGCACGGCCGCCTGCCCGCCGTACCACCTGGCGATCGTCGTCGGCGGCACGTCCGCCGAGTTCGCGCTGAAGACCGCGAAGTACGCCTCCGCGCACTACCTGGACGAGCTGCCGACCGAGGGCTCCGCCGAGACCGGCCACGGCTTCCGGGACAAGGAGCTGGAGGAGAAGGTCTTCGAGCTGACGCAGAAGATCGGCATCGGCGCGCAGTTCGGCGGCAAGTACTTCTGCCACGACGTCCGCGTCGTCCGCCTGCCCCGCCACGGCGCCTCGCTGCCCGTCGCGATCGCCGTCTCCTGCTCGGCCGACCGTCAGGCCGTCGCGAAGATCACCGCCGAGGGCGTCTTCCTGGAGCAGCTGGAGACCGACCCGGCGCGCTTCCTGCCGGAGACCACGGACGAGCACCTCGACGAGTCCTCCGACGTCGTCGAGATCGACCTCAACCAGCCCATGGACGAGATCCTCGCCGAGCTGACCAAGTACCCGGTCAAGACCCGCCTCTCCCTGACCGGCCCGCTGGTCGTGGCGCGCGACATCGCGCACGCCAAGATCAAGGAGCGTCTGGACGCGGGCGAGGAGATGCCGCAGTACCTGAAGGACCACCCGGTCTACTACGCCGGCCCGGCCAAGACCCCCGAGGGCTACGCCTCCGGTTCCTTCGGCCCGACGACGGCCGGCCGCATGGACTCGTACGTCGAGCAGTTCCAGGCCGCGGGCGGCTCGAAGGTCATGCTGGCCAAGGGCAACCGCTCCGGCCAGGTCACCGACGCCTGCGGCACGCACGGCGGCTTCTACCTGGGCTCCATCGGCGGCCCGGCGGCCCGCCTCGCGCAGGACTGCATCAAGAAGGTCGAGGTCGTCGAGTACGAGGAGCTCGGCATGGAGGCGGTCTGGAAGATCGAGGTCGAGGACTTCCCCGCCTTCATCGTCGTCGACGACAAGGGCAACGACTTCTTCCAGAATCCCGCCCCCGAGCCGACGTTCACCCACATCCCGGTCCGCGGCCCGGGTCTCGGCTGACCCTCCGTCAACACCGCCACGACGCCCCCCGGTCCATACGGACCGGGGGGCGTCCCCGTTCTCCTGCGGGCCGCGTGGGGCTTCGCTCAGAAACTCGCTACCGACCGGTAGCCCTCTCGTCGCCTACCGGTCAGTATTGGGCGCGAGCATGTCAACCATTGAGCCGGTCGACCACTCGGGAGCCCCCATGCTTTCCACCCCCACCAAGGCCAGAGCCGCCGCGGCCCTCGGTCTCACCGCCGTTCTCGTCGTCGGGCCCGCGCCCGCGGCGTTCGCGGCCGACCCGGACAGTCACCACACGTCCGCCGCCGCGATCGACGGCGTCGACTACAGCACCTGGCGGCGCGACGTGGCGGCCGTGATCGACCAGGCCCGGCCGTACGTCGAGAAGCGCTCCGAGAACGCGGGCCGCGAGAAGCAGGCGATCGTCCTCGACATCGACAACTCCTCGCTGGAGACGGACTTCCACCCGTTCTGGGAGCTGCCGACGCCGGCCATCCCCGAGGTGCGTGAGCTGGTCGCCGACGCCCATGAGCGCGGGGTGAAGATCTTCTTCGTCACCGCCCGGCCGGGCATCATCTACTCGCTCACCGACTGGAACCTCAAGCAGGCCGGCTACCCGGTCGACGGGCTGTACGTGCGCTCGCTGCCCGACCTGTTCGCCGAGGTCAGCGCGTACAAGACGGAGAAGCGCGCGGAGATCGAGGCCAAGGGCTACACGATCATCGCGAACATCGGGAACAACACGACCGACATCGTCGGCGGGCACGCCGAGCGGGCGTTCAAGCTGCCGGACTACGGCGGCAAGCTGTCCTGACCCCAGGCGCACGAGAGGCCCGGCCGCCCCCCGGCGGCCGGGCCTCTCGCACGTACCTGTACGTGCTACGCGAAGCGCTGGTTCGGCGCGCCGGTGCACGTCTGGAGCCTGATCGGCTCCTTGGCCGCCGACTGCGTCAGGCACATGCCCGTCGCGGCCGCCGGGCGGATCGTGGCGCCGTTCTTCACGAACTTCTGGTTCGCGCCGCCGTGGCAGTTCCAGACGATCAGCGCCGTGCCCGCCGCGTTCGACGTGCTGGGCACGTCCACGCAGCGGTCCTGGGTGAGCCCGGTGTGGACGGTCTGCCGGGCGGAGTCGTACCACCAGGTCTGGTTGCGGCCGCCGTGGCAGTCCCAGCCGAGGACCCTGGTGCCGTTGGTGCTGGTGGCGGCGTCGACGTCCACGCAGTTGCCGGTCGCCTCGTTCTTCAGGGGCTTGTACGCGTCGTCCCAGGCCAGCGGGAAGAGGGTCGGCGTGCCCTTCGAGTTGACGTCCGCGCAGCTCGCCTCACGCAGCCCCGAGTCGTAGAGCTGGGTCAGGCAGGACGCGAAGGCGGCGTGGCCGCGGGCGTTGGGGTGGAAGGACTGCCGGACCGAGTTCTCGTCGGGCGTCCCGGGCTTGGAGAGGTCGATGTACAGACCGCGGGCCCAGGGGTCCTCCATGCAGACCTCGTGGCCGTGGAACAGCCGCGAGTTGTCGAGGTACGTCGCCCCGGTCGTCTGGGCGGCCTTCCGCATGCCCCGCTCGAAGGCGGGAACGGCGGTGTTGCGGCCCCAGACGGTGTCGGAGTCGTAGCCCATGCCGCCGCAGGCGAGCTTGCCGGGGAAGCTCGGGTTGTCGCGGAAGTCCGGGCCGATCGGGCTCGGGTAGCCCATGAGGACCAGCTTGTAGTCGCCGTCCGCGTACCCGGCGTCGCGCATCACGGTGCGCAGGTCGCGCGCGGTCTGCTCGACCTTGGGGACGAGGGCGTCGACGCGGGCCTGCCAGCCGGGGGCGTACTTGGGCTCGCAGGGGCCCTGGGAGAGCAGGAAGCGCTGGACGCAGTCGGTCATGACGGGGCCGAACTGCAGGTCGTCGTTGGCTCCGGCGACCAGCAGCACCATCTTGATCTTCGTGTTGCGGGCCTTGATGGCGAGGTTGTCGCTCTGGACCAGTTCGTCGGCGTACTGCTTCGAGCCGCCGATCTTGATGTTGCCGCTGTACGCGCCGGAGCAGGACACGTTGAACGTGAGGTCCGCGGGGATCCCGGTGCGGTGGACGGCGGCTTCGGGTGAGCGGTGGCACCAGTTGGTGGGGCCGTTGGTGGGCGCCTCGTAGGTGCCGACGCCCTCGCCGGAGATCTCGCTGTCGCCGAGCGAGATGAGGCCGGTCTTGCGCTGGGCGAGCGGCCGTTCCTCCGGGCTGCCGTAGATCTTGGTGGCCTCGGCCGCCCGGATCGCCTCCAGTTCGGGCGGGAGCGGAACGGATGCGGTGGTGCGGGGTGCGGTGTCGGCCGCGCCGGCGGGAGCCGCGGTCGTCATGCCTCCGAGGAATGCCGCGGTCGCGGCGCCGGCCGCGATCGCCCATCGGAGTCTGTACCTGGTGCGCCTCATCGCGCCTCCTGGTGAGTGGGGTTACCCACGGTTTTTACTGGCCGGTACGTGACATGGGAATACACGGAACAAGACAACTGCTCATCTTTTTGAGGAGGTTGACGATGATGAACGACACCGACGGGTACCGCATCGAGCACGACTCCATGGGAGAGGTACGGGTCCCCGCCCACGCCAAGTGGCGCGCCCAGACCCAGCGGGCCGTGGAGAACTTCCCGGTCTCCGGCCAGCGCCTGGAGCGCGCCCACATCGAGGCCCTGGCCCGGATCAAGGCCGCCGCGGCCAAGGTCAACGCCGAACTCGGGGTGATCGACCCCGAGGTGGCCGGCGCGATCCAGGGGGCCGCCGCCGAGGTCGCCGAGGGGCGCTGGGACGAGCACTTCCCGGTCGACGTCTTCCAGACCGGCTCCGGCACCTCGTCCAACATGAACACCAACGAGGTCCTCGCCACCCTGGCGACCGAGCGGCTCGGCAAGGACGTGCACCCCAACGACCACGTCAACGCCTCGCAGTCGTCCAACGACGTCTTCCCGTCGTCCATCCACATCGCGGCCACCGCCGCCGTCACCGCCGACCTGATCCCCGCCCTCGAACATCTGGCCGCCGCCCTGGGGCGGAAATCAGCCGAATTCGCGGACGTGGTGAAGTCCGGCCGCACCCATCTCATGGACGCCACTCCGGTCACCCTCGGCCAGGAGTTCGGCGGCTACGCGGCGCAGGTCAGGTACGGGGTCGAACGGCTGCGCGCCACACTGCCCCGGCTCGCCGAACTCCCCCTGGGCGGCACCGCCGTCGGCACCGGCATCAACACCCCGCCCGGCTTCTCCGCCGCCGTGATCGCCGAGATCGCCCGCACCACCGGACTGCCGCTCACCGAGGCCAGGGACCACTTCGAGGCGCAGGGCGCGCGGGACGGCCTGGTCGAGACCTCCGGCCAGCTCCGGACCATCGCGGTCGGCCTCACCAAGATCGCCAACGATCTGCGCTGGATGGCCTCCGGGCCGCGCACCGGACTCGCCGAGATCAACCTGCCCGACCTCCAGCCCGGCTCCTCGATCATGCCCGGCAAGGTCAACCCGGTGGTCCCGGAGGCGGTCCTGATGGTCGCCGCGCAGGTCACGGGCAACGACACCACCGTGGCGGTGGCCGGCGCGGCCGGGAACTTCGAGCTCAACGTGATGCTGCCGGTGATGGCCAAGAACCTGCTGGAATCCGTACGGCTTCTGGCCAACGCCGCCCGGC
Organism: Streptomyces solicamelliae; assembly: GCF_045348655.1. Lineage (NCBI taxonomy): Bacteria > Bacillati > Actinomycetota > Actinomycetes > Kitasatosporales > Streptomycetaceae > Streptomyces > Streptomyces solicamelliae. Next base: position 4,606,082 of record NZ_CP160404.1, on the reverse strand, counting down.
TGCTCGCCGACCGCACCGTCGACGGGATCACCGCGAACGCCGAGCGGGCCCGGGAGTACGCCGAGTCCTCGCCGTCCGTCGTCACGCCGCTGAACAAGTACATCGGCTACGAGGAGGCGGCGAAGGTCGCCAAGCGGTCGCTGGCGGAGCGGAAGACCATCCGCGAGGTCGTTCTGGAGTCCGGTTACGTGGACCGCGGCGACCTCACGGTCGAGCAGCTGGACGAGGCGCTGGACGTGCTGCGCATGACGCATCCGTGACCTTCGCCGCAGCGGCCGGAGCGCGGCGCACCTAAGATCTGCCCATGACAGCATCGGCAGCTTCGCAGGACACCGTGCACTGGGCGCCGGGGGACAGCATCCTCTGGCGCTACCGCGGCATCGGCTCCGACGACGTGCACATCTGCCGGCCGGTGACCGTCGTGGAGGACACCGACGAGCTGCTCGCCGTCTGGATGGCGCCCGGCACCGAGTGCGTCAAGCCGGTGCTCCTGGACGGCACCGCCGTCCACCTGGAGCCGCTCGCCACCCGCTACACCGCGCCGCGCACCACGGCGCGCGCCCACTGGAGCGGGGCGGGCGTGCTGAAGCTGGCGCGGCCGTCCGAGCCCTGGTCGGTCTGGTTGTTCTGGGACCAGGGCTGGCGCTTCCGCAGCTGGTACGTGAACCTCGAGCTGCCCCGGACCCGGTGGTCCGGCGGGGTCGACTCCGAGGACCACTTCCTGGACATCTCGGTGTACCCGGACCGCAGCTGGCTCTGGCGGGACGAGGACGAGTTCGCGCAGGCCCAGAGCTGCGGGCTGATGGACGCGGCGCTGGCCGGGCGGGTACGGGAGGCCGGCGCGGCGGCGGTGGAGCTGATCGGTGCGTGGGGGCCGCCGTTCTCGGACGGCTGGGAGCACTGGCGGCCGGATCCGGCCTGGACGGTTCCCGAACTGCCGGCCGACTGGGACCGCACCCCGGCGCACACGGCGCCGTGAGACCCTTGATGCGCCCCCCGGGGGCAAACGTAGGATCGTCCTCCGCAAGCCCGTGACGCATCGACAGCGCATCAACCAGTGAGAACTGCACAGGACCTGACCGTAAGTCATTGATGAGGGGGAGAGCCGTGCCGGACGTGTGCCCGGGTGGGCGTGCCCCCGCCGATGCCGTGGACGCATCGAGCTCCCGTCAGGGGTTTAGCCCCGGTGACGGCGCGGCATCGGCTGACAGAGCGATGGCATCGCACAACCGGCCCGGACGGACGGAATCCCACGCGTGACGGAGCATCCCACCTCCCACGAAGGCCGCCAGCCCCTGGCTGCCCGCCCTCAGGAACCCACCCGGCCGCGCCCCGACGGCGCGGCGGGCGGGCACGGCGCGGCGCCCGACGCCGCGCCGGCGCCGCACGCCTCCGATCCGGCCCGTCCCGCCGACGCGGCCCGCGCCGCCAAGCCGTCCCGCCGCCGCAAGCCCGCCCGCAAGCCCGGCACCGCCGCGTCCCTGCCTGCGCAGGCCGCCGCGCAGGACCGCAAGGACGCCGCGCGCCGCCGCGGCCCGGAGCGCGCCGCCGGTGCCTCGGTGCCCGCGCAGACCGCCGACGCCCATGCCCGTACGGACGCGGGCGGCGCGGCCGGCGGCGACGGGCCCGCCCGGCCCGGCGGCAACGGACCCGCCGGGGAGCCCGGGCGGCGCGAGGGTGACCGGCTGCGGTTCGTGGGGGCCGCCACGCGCCGGGTCGCCCGCGGTCTGGACCTCGACGAGATCGTGCTCGGGTTGTGCCGGGCCACCGTGCCGACGTTCTCGGACGCGATCCTGGTCTATCTGCGTGACCCGCTGCCGGTCGGCGACGAGCGGCCGGTCGCGCCGTTCGTGCTGCGGCTGCGCCGTACCGACCGGCTGCGTTTAACCGACGTCGACGGCGAGGACCCGGTGCTGGTCCCCGACCCCGATCCCACCCCGGCCGCCGAACTGTGCGAGGTCCGGGCCGGCGGCGCGCTCGCGGAGGTGCTGCGCGGCGTCCGCCCGGTGTTCGGCGACTCCGCGGCCGCCCGGGCCGCGCTGCCCGAACTGCTCGGCCCCGACCACCCGGTGCCGCCCGGCCACCGCGCGATCCTCGCTCCGCTGCGCGGCCGCCGCCGGGTCATCGGCGCGGCGGTGTTCCTGCGCCGTACGGAGCGGCCCGCGTTCGAGCCGAACGATCTGCTGGTCGCCGCCCAGCTGGCCACGCACACCGCGCTCGGCATCGACAAGGCCGTGCTGTACGGCCGCGAGGCGTACATCGCGGACGAGCTGCAGCGCACCATGCTGCCGGACTCGCTGCCCCAGCCGACCGGCGTCCGGCTGGCCTCGCGCTATCTGCCGGCCGCCGAGACCGCGCGGGTCGGCGGTGACTGGTACGACGCGATCCCGCTGCCCGGCAGCCGGGTCGCGCTGGTCGTCGGCGACGTCATGGGCCACTCCATGACGTCCGCCGCGATCATGGGCCAGCTGCGCACCACCGCGCAGACCCTCGCCGGGCTCGACCTGCCGCCGCAGGAGGTGCTGCACCACCTCGACGAGCAGGCCCAGCGGCTCGGCCAGGACCGCATGGCGACCTGCATGTACGCGGTGTACGACCCGGTCTCGCACCGCATCACGATCGCCAACGCCGGTCATCCGCCGCCGATACTGCTCCACCTCGGCGGCCGCGCCGAGGTGCTGCGTGTCCCGCCGGGCGCGCCGATCGGCGTGGGCGGTGTGGACTTCGAGGCGGTCGAGCTGGACGCCCCCGCCGGGGCGACCCTGCTGCTGTACACCGACGGCCTGGTGGAGTCGCGGCTGCGCGACGTGTGGACCGGCATCGAGCAGCTGCGCGAACGGCTCGCCGCGACCGCGCAGTTGACCGGCCCGGACCACTCGCCGCCGCTGGAGGCGCTCTGCGACGACGTGCTCGACATGCTCGGTCCGGGTGACCGGGACGACGACATCGCGCTGCTCGCGGCCCGGTTCGACGGGATCGCGCCGAGCGACGTGGCGTACTGGTTCCTGGAACCGGAGGACGCCGCCCCGGGGCGGGCCCGGCGGCTGGCCCGGCGGGCACTGGCCCGCTGGGACCTGGAGGACCTGACGGACTCCGTGGAGCTGCTGGTCAGCGAGGTCGTCACCAACGCGGTGCGGTACGCGGAGCGGCCGGTGACGCTGCGGCTGCTGCGGACGGACGTGCTGCGCTGCGAGGTCGGCGACGACTCGCCGCAGCTGCCGCGGCAGCGCCGGGCGCGGGAGACCGACGAGGGCGGCCGCGGGCTGTTCCTGGTGAACCGGCTGGCACGACGCTGGGGCGCGACGCGGCTGTCGGGCGGCAAGGTGGTCTGGTTCGAGCTGCCGACGCGCTGAACACGCGAGAAGGGCCGCGGCCCGGACCCCCGGCGAGGGGTCCGGGCCGCGGCCCTTCTCTGTGCGTGCGCCGCTACTGGAGCGCCTGCGTGCCGTCCTCGATCCCCGGGTCCGGCGGGGTCGTCGGATCGGTCGGCTTGCCGGGCCGGGTCCACGTCGGCAGCGGGTCCGGGCCCTGCGTCGCGGTCTCCGTCGGCGTCGGGTCAGGGTCCCGGGTCGGCGACCAGGTCGGCGTCGGATCCTGGGTCGGCGTCCGGGTCGGCGTCGGGTCCGGGCTCTCGGAGGTCTCGCTCGCGCTCGGGACGGGCTCGACGATCTCGGACTCGTCGATCTCCAGGTCGAACCGCTCGTCGGAGCCGCCGCCGAGGGCCTTGGTGGTGTACGCGCCCCAGATCATCGCCGGGGTGCGACCGCCGTTTGCGCGGCCCGGGTTGATGGTGTCGGTGAGCGTGACCTGGCCGGTGCCGTCGGCCTTCTCGCCGAACAGGCCCACCGCGGTGACCAGTTCGGGGGTGTAGCCGACGAACCAGGCGGAGCGGTTGTTCTCGGAGGTGCCGGTCTTGCCGGCGGCGTCGTAGTCGCCCGCGGCGCGGAAGCCGGAGCCGGACTTCACCACGCCGGTCATCGCCTTGGTGACGGTGTCGGCGGTCTCGCGGCTGACGACCTGGCTGCCGATGGCGCGCACCGGGTCGGCGGTGCGGTCCTTGTGCGTGGCCTTCTTGACGATGGTCGGGGTGACCTTCTTGCCGTGGTTGTCGAGCGTGGCGTAGACGCCGGCCATGTCCCAGGTGGAGGCGCCCATGGTGCCGAGCGACATCGCGGGGGTCTCGCCGAAGTCCTTGCCGTCCTTCATGCCGAGGTCGAGCGCGGTCTTCTTCACGTTGCCCACGCCGACGTCCACGATCATCTGGGCGTAGACGGAGTTGATGGACTTGTTGGTGGCCGTCTGCACGGTGACCATGCCGTGGCTGCGGTTGTCCTCGTTCTCCGGGGCGAAGGGCGCGTCGCTGCCCTCGACGGGGCGCTTGCTGGTGCCGTCGTAGACGGTGCCGAGGCCGATCCTGCGGCCGTCCTGGGTCTCGGCGTCGTTCTCCAGGGCGGAGGCGAACACGATCGGCTTGAAGGTCGAGGCGGGCTGGTAGTCGCGGCGGGTGGCGTTGGACATCCAGTGCTGGGTGGCGCCGACGCCGCCGTACAGGGCGACGACCTCGCCGGTCTTCGGGTTGACGGAGGTCGCGCCGGCCTGGACGACCGCCTGGTCCTCGTCCTTGCGGTCGATCTTGTCCTCAAGCTGCTGGTCGACGGCCTTGACCAGTGCCTTCTGCTTCTTCTCGTCGATGTTGAGGGTGATCGTCCAGCCGCCCGCCTTCAGGTCCGTCTCGTTGACGCCCTGGCGGATCAGCTCGGCGTTCGCGGCCTCGACGATGTAGCCGGTCTGGCCCTCCATGCCGGGGGCCGGCTTGGGGTCCTTGGGGACCGGGAACGTCAGCCCGGCGCGCTCGGAGGAGGAGAGCCAGCCCTCCTCGACCATGTTGTCGAGGGTGTAGTTCCAGCGCTCCTGGACCAGGCGGCGGCCCTTGTCGTTGGCGGCGGTCCAGTCGTACTGGCTGGGCGCCTGGAGCACCGAGGCGAGGTACGCGCCCTGGGCGACGGTCAGCTTGGAGGCGTCGACGCGGTAGTACGCCTGGGCGGCGGCCTGGATGCCGTACGCGTTGCGGCCGTAGTAGCTGGTGTTGATGTACCCGGCGAGGATCTCGTCCTTGGTCAGGCGCTGGTCGACCTTGACGGCGATGACCAGTTCCTTGAGCTTGCGCGTCGCGGTCTGGCTCTGGTCCAGGTAGTAGTTCTTGACGTACTGCTGGGTGATCGTCGAACCGCCCTGCTTGCCCTTGCCGGTGAGGGTGTTCCACGCGGCGCGGACGGTGCCCTTGATGTCGACGCCGTTGTCCTTGTAGAAGGTCTTGTTCTCGGCGGCGACGAAGGTGTTGCGGACCTTCTCCGGGATCTGGTCGAGACCGATGATCTCCCGGTTCATCTTGCCCGTCCGGGCGAGCACCTTGCCGTTGCTGTACTTGTACACGTTGCTCTGCATCGTCGCCTCGGCGTTGGCGTTCGCCGGGACGGGGACGAGCAGGTAGGCCGCGTACAGGGCGCCCATGCCCAGCAGGCAGGCCACGAGGAACGTGCCAAGGAGCTTGCGCCAGGTGAACAGACGGCGTATGCCCATCGCTTCGTCGCTCCGCTCGTGGTCGTGATCGAGGTCGTGGTCGGGTGAGGTCTGGTCCGGGGATCAGCTGAAGAAGCTAACACCGCCGCCTATGACAAAGCGCAATCGATCCGGTCTTTTCCGGACGTGAGAATCAGCACCCACTCCTGTGGGAACCGACGCGTGAAAGCGCCGAAGGGTTGCGTCCGAGCGGGCATTCATCACCCGTTCGGGCCTCTCACCACGGCTATACACCGCAGGTATACACCCTGTGTAGAGTGGGATCATGTCCATCGGTCACACCCTTCTCGGGCTCCTCGAATCCGGCCCCCGGCACGGCTACGACCTGAAGCGCGCCTTCGACGAGAGATTCGGCCACGACCGGCCGCTGCACTACGGGCAGGTCTACTCGACCATGTCCCGGCTCCTGAAGAACGGGCTCGTCGAGGTCGACGCGATCGAGTCCGGCGAGGGCCCGGAGCGCAAGCGGTACGCGATCACCGAGGCCGGGATCACCGACGTGGAGCGCTGGCTGACCCAGCCGGAGAAGCCCGAGCCCTACCTGCAGTCCGTCCTCTACACCAAGGTCGTGCTCGCTCTGCTCACCGGGCGCGGCGCCGCCGAGCTCCTCGACGCGCAGCGCGCCGAGCATCTGCGGCTGATGCGCGAGCTCACCCGCCGCAAGCGGCAGGGCGACCTCGCCGACCAGCTGATCTGCGACCACGCCCTGTTCCACCTCGAAGCCGACCTGCGCTGGCTGGAACTCACCGCCGCCCGGCTCGACCGACTCGCCGAGGAGATCCGCGCATGACCGGCGCCCTGCTCACCGCCGAACGGCTCGACAAGACCTACGGGCCCACCCCGGCCCTGTCCGGGGCGTCCCTGACGATCCGGGCCGGCGAGGTCGTCGCCGTCATGGGCCCCTCCGGCTCCGGCAAGTCCACGCTGCTGCACTGCCTCGCCGGGATCGTCCGCCCCGACGCCGGGACGATCACCTACGACGGCCGGGAGCTGACCGCGCTGTCCGACGGCGCGCGCAGCGCCCTGCGGCGTACCGACTTCGGCTTCGTGTTCCAGTTCGGGCAGCTGGTGCCCGAGCTGACCTGCGTGGAGAACGTGGCCCTGCCGCTGCGGCTCGCCGGCGAGCGGCGCAGGAGCGCCGAGGCCCGGGCCGCCGAGTGGCTGGCCCGGCTCGAGGTCGACGACGTCGCGGGCAAGCGGCCCGGCGAGATCTCCGGCGGCCAGGGCCAGCGGGTCGCCGTCGCCCGGTCCCTGGTCACCGCCCCGCGGGTGCTGTTCGCCGACGAGCCGACCGGCGCGCTCGACTCGCTGAACGGCGAGAAGGTGATGGGGCTGCTCACCGACGCCGCCCGGGACACCGGCGCCGCCGTCGTGCTCGTCACCCACGAGGCCCGGGTGGCCGCCTACTCCGACCGGGAGATCGTCGTCCGCGACGGGCGCGTGCGGGACACGGCGGTCGTCGCGTGAACCTCCGCACCTGGACCCGCGACCTGGCCCTCGGCGCGCGGTTCGCCGTGACCGGCGGGCGCGGCGCCCTGCTCCGTACGGCGCTCACCGCGCTCGGCGTCGGGCTCGGCGTCGCGCTGCTGCTCCTCGCGGCGTCGATCCCGCACATGTCGTTCCAGCGCGAGCTGCGCGAGGCACAGCGGGCGCCCGCCGCGAGCGAGCAGCTGGAGACCTCCCCCGGCCCGGACACCTTTCTGCACGTCGGGCACAGCACGACCTTCCGGGGCGAAGGGATCACCGGCCTGGTCCTGCGGCCCGAGGGCCCGGACGCCCCACTGCCTCCGGGCGCCTCGCGGATACCCGGGCCGGGCGAGATGCTGGTCTCCCCCGCGCTGCGCGAGCTGCTCGACTCCCCCGCGGGCGCGCTGCTGCGCGACCGCTTCCCGTACAAGGTGGTCGGCACCGTCGGCGACGCCGGGCTCATCGGGCCGGCCGAGCTGCGCTACCTCGCCGGCAGCGACACCCTCACCACCGAGAACTACGACGGCCGCGGGCGGGAGTACGGCTGGTCGGAGCCCGAGGAACCGCTCAACGCCTTCCTGCTGCTGCTCGTCGTCATCGCGAGTGTGGTGCTGCTGCTCCCGGTGCTCGTCTTCGTCGCGACCGCCGTCCGCTTCGGCGGCGAGCAGCGGGACCGGCGGCTCGCCGCGCTGCGGCTGGTCGGCGCGGACATCCCCACGACCCGCCGGATCGCGGCCGGGGAGGCGCTCGCCGGGTCGCTGCTCGGCCTGGTCACGGGCGTCGGGATCTTCCTGCTCGGCCGGCGGTTCGTGGGCCTGTTCACGGTCTGGGACGTCAACGCCTTCGCGTCCGACGTGGTCCCGGTGCCGTGGCTGGCGGCGCTGACGCTCACCGTCGTGCCCGTCGCGGCCGTCGCGGTGGCGCTGTTCGCGCTGCGCGGGGTGGCGATCGAGCCGCTGGGCGTCGTACGGAACACCGTGCCGCGGCCGCGGCGGGTGTGGTGGCGGCTGCTGCTCGTCGGCGCGGGGCTCGCGCTGCTCGCGCCCGTGGTGGGCGGCGGTATCACGATCGAGGACGCGTCGATCGACACCGTCGCCATCACGGCGGGTGCGACGCTGCTGCTCGTGGGGCTGACCACGCTGCTGCCGTGGCTGGTCGAGGCCGCGGTCAAGCGGCTGCACGGCGGGCCGGTGGCCTGGCAACTGGCCGTCCGCAGGCTCCAGATGAGCAGCGGCGCGGCCGCCCGCGCGGTGAGCGGGATCGTGGTCGCGGCGGCCGGGGCGATCGCGCTGCAGATGCTGTTCGGGGCCATGCAGCACGACTTCATGCAGCCCACGAACATGGACACGGCGCGGGCGCAGATGGAGACCCGGCTGGACGCCCGGGACGGCGACGAGGCCCGCGAGCTGATCGCGGGGTTCTCCCGGACGAAGGGCGTCACCGGGGTCATCGGCACGATCGAGTCCCACGCCTGGCGGCCCGGACCGCCGAAGAAGGGCGAGGACTTCGGTCCGATCACCGCGCTGACCGTCGGCGACTGCCGCTCGCTCGCCGAGTTCGCGAAGCTCCCGTCCTGCACGGACGGCGATGTGTTCGTCGCGCTGTCCCACGGGGCGCAGGGCGGGCCGGACGACGCCTGGGTCCGCGAGACCGCGCGGCCCGGTGCGCAGGTCGCCCTGCGGGACCCGCTGCTGAAGGACGGCGGGCCCGCGCCGCTGTGGCGGATCCCGGCCGGGGCGCGCACGGTCGACGCGCGGCTGGACCCGATGGGGCAGATCGCGTTCGGGATCCTCGCGACCCCGGCGGCGATCGACGCGACCCGCCTGGACAGCCCCGAGGCGCACGCGATGCTGCAGATCGACCCCGCGGAGCCGGACGCCGCCGAGCACGTACGGAACACGGCCGCGTCGGTCGAACCGCTGGCCCGGGTCACGACCCTGCAGAACGTCGAACGCGACGCCCAGTTCACCTCCGTCCGCACCGGCATCCTCGCCGGGGCGACCGCGACGATGCTGCTGGTGGCGGCGTCGCTGCTGGTCACCACGCTGGAGCAACTGCGGGACCGCAAGCGGCTGCTGTCCGCGCTGGTCGCCTTCGGCACCCGGCGGACCACCCTGAGCTGGTCGGTTCTCTGGCAGACGGCGGTGCCGATCCTGCTCGGCCTGGCCCTCGCGGTGACCGGCGGCCTCGGCCTGGGCGCGGTGCTGCTGGCGACGATCGGCAAGACGATCGAGGACTGGACGGTCCTCCTCCCGGTCACCGGCATCGGCCTCGCCCTGATCGCCGGCGTCACCCTGCTGAGCATGCCCCTGCTGTGGCGCCTGATGCGCGCGGACGGGCTGCGGACGGAGTAGGAGCGGCGGCCCCTACGCGGCGCCGCCGGCCCCGTCGGACCCGTCGGACACCCGCACCGGGAGCCGGCGCATCGACCCCCGGAGCGCGTCCGCCAGTTGCTCGAACTCGGACTGGCGGGCCGCTCCCGTGCGCATCGCGAGGGCGATCCGGCGGGAGGGGGCCGGGGCGGCGAAGTCGCCGGTGAGGAGGGCCGAGTTGCGGGCCGTCTCGACCTTCACCGCGGTGCGCGGGAGCAGCGTCACGCCGAGGCCGCCGGCGACCAGCTGGACCAGCGTCGACAGGCCCGCCGCGGTCGTGGTGACCGCCGCCCCCTCCGTACGGCCCGCCTCCCGGCAGATGTCCAGGGCCTGGTCGCGCAGGCAGTGCCCCTCGTCGAGCAGCAGCAGGTCCAGCTCCTTCAGGACCTCCCGCGGCAGGTCCGCCCGCCCGACCAGCGGATGCTCCCGGGGCGCGACCAGGACGAAGTCCTCGTCGAAGAGCGGGAGTTCGGTCACCCCCGGGACCCCGAGCGGCACCGCGAGCAGCAGCAGGTCGAGCCGGCCCGCGGCCAGCCCCTCCAGGAGCGAGGAGGTCTGCTCCTCGTGGACCTGGAGGTCCAGCTCCGGGTACCGGGTGTGGACCAGGCGCAGCACGGTCGGCAGCAGGTACGGCGCGACCGTCGGGATCACCCCGAGCCGCAGCGCCCCGGTGAACGGTGCCTGCGCCGCCTCCGCCTCCTCCAGCAGCTCGCCCACCGCGTCGAGCACCGCCCCGGCCCGTACCGCGAGCCGCTCGCCGGCGGGCGAGAGCAGCACCTTGCGCGTCGTACGCTCGAGGAGCTGCACACCGAGCGCCTCCTCGAGCGCCGACACCGCGCCCGAGAGCGCCGGCTGACTCATCCCGATGGCCGCCGCGGCGTCCCGGAAGTGGAGATGCTCCGCGACCGCCGCGAAGGCTCTGAGCTGGGAAAGGCTGGGCTGCTTCACCCGACGCGCCGGAATCACTGATAACCACCTTCGATCAACCCGACGCAGTCTAGCTATTTCACTGATCAATGCGGGCCGTGTCAGGATGTGAGACGTCCAACCCCTCACGGAAGCCCCCAAAAGGGACCCTTCCACCCTGCAAGGAGAGCGCGTGCTCACTGTCGGTGACAAGTTCCCCACCTACGACCTGACCGCCTGCGTGTCGCTGGAGAGCGGCAAGGAGTTCGCGCAGATCGACCACAAGACCTACGAGGGCAAGTGGCGCGTGGTGTTCTTCTGGCCGAAGGACTTCACCTTCGTCTGCCCGACCGAGATCGCCGCCTTCGGCAAGCTGAACGACGAGTTCGCGGACCGCGACGCCCAGATCCTCGGCGTCTCCGGCGACTCCGAGTTCGTCCACCACGCCTGGCGCAAGGACCACGCCGACCTGCGTGACCTGCCCTTCCCGATGCTGGCCGACTCCAAGCACGAGCTGATGCGCGACTGCGGCGTCCAGGGCGAGGACGGCTTCGCGCAGCGCGCCGTGTTCATCGTGGACCCGAACAACGAGATCCAGTTCACCATGGTGACCGCCGGCTCCGTCGGCCGTAACCCCAAGGAGGTCCTGCGGGTCCTGGACGCCCTGCAGACCGACGAGCTGTGCCCCTGCAACTGGAACAAGGGCGAGGACACCCTCGACGCCGGCAAGCTCCTGGCCGGTGAGTGAGCATGGCCCTCGATGAGCTGAAGTCCGCCCTCCCGGACTACGCCAAGGACCTGAAGCTGAACCTCGGTTCGGTCATCGGCAACAACGACGCGCTCACGCAGCAGCAGCTGTGGGGCACCGTCCTCTCCTGCGCGATCGCCTCGCGCTCGCCGAAGGTCCTCGCGGAGCTGGAGCCGGAGGCCCGGGGCAACCTCAAGCCCGAGGCGTACCAGGCCGCCAAGTCCGCCGCCGCGATCATGGCGATGAACAACGTCTTCTACCGGACCCGGCACCTGCTGTCGGACCCGGAGTACGGGACGCTGCGCGCCGGTCTGCGGATGAACGTCATCGGCAACCCGGGCGTGGAGAAGGTCGACTTCGAGCTCTGGTCCCTGGCCGTCTCCGCGATCAACGGCTGCGGCCAGTGCCTGGACTCGCACGAGCAGGTGCTCCGCAAGGCCGGTGTGGACCGCGAGACGATCCAGGAGGCGTTCAAGATCGCCTCGGTGATCCAGGCCGTCGGCACGGTCCTGGACGCGGAAGCGGTCATCGCCGAGTAGCAGGCGCCGTACGCACGGAAGGGCCCCGGGGACACCTCGTCCCCGGGGCCCTTCCGCCGTGTGCCCGGCGGCTCACTTCTTCAGCGCCGCCATCAGCGCGGCCATGTCCTGGGCCATCACCTGGTCGATGCCGGAGAGGTCGATCTCCTTGGTCTTCTGGACGGGCTCCCCCTGGTCCTCCATCCAGCTCGCCTGCGAGTCGAACGAGAGCTCCAGCTCCACCTGGCCGTCGAGGACCCGCAGTCGGGCACCGCGGTTGCCGTCGACCGAGACGTACGCCTTCTCGCCCAGGCCCTCGAACGGCTCCATCTCGTACGGCTTCGCGTGTGCCTCGAACTCGGGGCCCGGGTCGGTGACCAGGTGACGGGTGTACTCGATCATGCCGCTGTAGCCCGTCTCCGGCGAACCGAAGGTCATGGTGCAGATCGTCCACTCCAGCGCCGGGTCCTTCTCGACGGACGGGGTCGCGTCCCAGGACGCCTTCCCCAGCACGCCGGCGAGGCCCTCCAGCTTCGCCTTGCCGCACACGTCCGTCGCGCTCCTGTAGCCCCGCATGTCCGGGCCCGGGTCCGGACGGGACTCGTACGCGTACAGGCCGCCCGCCCACAGCGCCGAGGCGACCAGCGCGCCGCCCAACGCCCAGCCCCAGGGTCGGCGCTGCCGGGGGCCGGGCGGGGCCGGCTCCTCGGAGCGCAGGCGCTCCGGCTCGGGATAGTGCGTCCCGCCCACCAGTTCCGGCTCCGAGATCATGCGTCGTCCCCTCCCCCGGTCCGCTCCGCCGAGCCCGGCGCGGACGTCGGCGCGATCGCGTACGCGGTCGCGCCGTGCGGCTCCGGCGCGGCGCGCAGCGCCTGTTCGTGACTGTACGCGCGCAGGTAGCCGACCACTGTATTGGTGACCGCGACCAGCGGCACCGCGACCACCGCGCCGCCGATGCCGGCGATGAGACCACCGGCGGCGACCGCGAGGACGACGGCCAGCGGGTGGACCCGTACCGCGCGGCCGAGGATGAACGGCTGCAGCACATGGCCCTCGATCTGCTGCACCGCAAGGACGACCACGAGCACCATCAGGGCGGTGAACACCCCGTTGGTGACCAGCGCGACGACCACGGCCAGCGCGCCCGACACCACCGCACCCACGAGCGGGATGAACGAGAACAGGAAGATGAACACGGCCAGCGGCACGGCCAGCGGCACGCCGAGGAAGTAGATCCCGACGCCGATGAACACGGCGTCGATGAGCGCGACGAGGACCGTGCCGCGCACGTACGCGGTGAGGGTGCGCCAGGCCCTCGGCCCCGCCCCGGCGACCCCGGGCCGTGCCTGCGCCGGCACCAGCTTCAGCGTCCACTGCCACACCCTCCGGCCGTCGTACAGCAGGAAGAGCGTGCAGAACATCGCGAGCAGTATCCCGGTCAGCGACTCGACGACCACGGTGACGCCCTGGAGTCCGGCGGAGGTGATCTGCTCGGTGTTCGCGCCGATGTAGTCGCTCAGGTTCTGGGCGATGTCGTTGATCTGCTGCTCGGTCACATGGAAGGGGCTGTCGAGCAGCCAGCGCTTGAGCTCCTCGATGCCGTCCCGGACGCGGTCGGAGACGTTGTCGATGTTGTCCATGACCTGCCAGACCACGAACCACCCCACCAGGCCCATGATCACGAACCCGGCGACGGCGGTGACCGCGGTGGCCACGCCGTGCGGCAGCCCCAGCCGGCGCAGCCGGGTCACGGTGGGCTGGAGCAGGGCGGTGATCAGCAGCCCGGCGACGAAGGCGAGGACCACCAGCTGGATCGCGCTGATCACCCGCATCAGCACCCACAACGTGCCCGCGAGGACGAGGAGTCGCCAGCCGGCCTCGGCGGCGACCCGCATCCCCCACGGGATCGCGGCGGACGGGTCGGGCCGCGCCGCGACGGCGGGCGCGTACGCGGGCGGCGGCGGGATCGCGCCGCCGGCGGCGGGGGCCCCGGCCGCTCCGGCCGCCTCGCCCTTCGACGCGGGGGTCTTCGGTTCCGTACCGCCGTCGTCGCCGCCGGTCGAGCCGCCGGGTTCCGCGGGCGGGTACGGCGGCGCGAGCGGATCGTCGCCTTCCGCCGCCGCCCTGCGGGCGTCCAGGCGCTCGCCCATGCGCTGCAGCGCGGCGCCCACTCCGTTGAGCCAGCCCGGCAGTCTCGACATCCTCTTCCCTCTTCCCCCGCCACTCCCCTCGGGAGTCCGCTCGTCACCGGACCCCGAACCTACACGCAGGCAGCCCCTCACCGAAGGACGGTGAGGGGCTGCGCGAGGTTGAGCTCCGGACCGGGTCGCCGGTCCGTCGGGCGCGACCTAGTACCAGTGGTTGGCCTGCCAGAAGGACCAGGCGCCGCACGGGCTGTCGTAGCGGCTCTCCATGTAGTTGAGGCCCCACTTGATCTGGGTGGCGGGGTTGGTCCGCCAGTCGGCGCCGGCCGAGACCATCTTCGAGCCCGGCAGCGCCTGCATGAGGCCGTACGCGCCCGAGGACGGGTTGGTGGCCTTGTAGTTCCAGCCGGACTCGTGGTCCACGATGTTGCTGAAGCACTGGAACTGGTCCGCCGGGATCATCTGGCGGGCCATCGCCTTGACCTCGGAGATGGAGTACGAGCTCTGCGCGGAGAAGCTCGACGCGTCGCGCACCGCGGCGCGGTTGGCGCGCAGCTCGGCGTCCTTGCGGTCCTGCTCCGCCTTGTCGGCCGCCTTCTTCTTGGCCTCGGCGTCCTTGGCCGCCTGGAGACGGGCGGACTCCTCAGCGGCCTTGCGCGCGGTCGAGTCGGCCGCGGCGGCCTGGGCGTCCGCCTGCTGCGACAGCGACGACACCTGAACCTGTGCCTGCTCGCCGACGGGGATGTCGGCAAGCAGCGTGGTGTCGGCCGCGGTGGCCTCGAAGTTGTCGTCCGCGGCAGCCTGGGTGTTGCCCGAGGCTACGCCGACGACGGCGCCGACGGTGGTGACCGCAGTGGCCGAAGCCACCGCGAATCCCCGGACCGAGATCCGGCTCACACGGTTTCCTTCCAGCATCCCCCGCAACGGTGACCACGCGGGCGAAATCGTGCCCCTGGCGCTGGTCTTCATCGTGCTGGTCACAAAAGACACGGGCCCGTGGTGCTGTGGGCGGCATACGGCTGCAAGTCTGGAGTTGTGTGGTGCGGTGCACCCCTGAGGGTGCACGTGTGCCGTATGCGGGGCCTGACGGAAGCAAGACTCTGCCGGAAGCCGATGCCGCAAGGCAATTCCCGGTTACGTGGGAAAGCTCACACCTCTGCAGTCACAGGAGTTTTGACGAAACGCCCACGACGCGCGACGCCGCCCGGCTAAGCTCCTTCGCTTCGCCGGGCGGCGTCAACTCCCTTTCGGGACATAGGGGCATATGCCCCTCAGGCGTCTCTCAGATGTGGCCGTCCTCCAGCATCTCGGTCACCAGGGCGGCGATCTGCGAACGCTCCGAGCGCGTGAGCGTGACGTGCGCGAAGAGCGGATGCCCCTTCAGCTTCTCGACCACGGCGACGACTCCGTCGTACCGGCCGACGCGCAGATTGTCCCGTTGTGCCACGTCGTGCGTGAGAACAACCCGGGAATTCGCCCCGATCCGGGACAACACGGTCAGCAGGACGTTCCGTTCGAGAGACTGCGCCTCGTCGACGATCACGAACGCGTCGTGCAGCGAGCGGCCCCGGATGTGCGTGAGCGGCAGGACCTCCAGCATCCCGCGCCCCAGCACTTCCTCGATCACGTCCCGGCTGGTCACCGCCGAGAGCGTGTCGAACACCGCCTGCGCCCAGGGGCTCATCTTCTCGGCCTCGGTGCCCGGCAGATAGCCGAGCTCCTGCCCGCCCACCGCGAACAGCGGCCGGAAGACCATCACCTTCTGGTGCTGGCGCCGTTCGAGCACCGCCTCCAGACCGGCGCAGAGCGCCAGCGCCGACTTGCCGGTGCCGGCCCGGCCGCCCATCGACAGGATGCCGACGTCCGGATCGAGCAGCAGGTCCAGCGCGATGCGCTGCTCCGCGCTGCGGCCCCGGATGCCGAACGCCTCCCGGTCCCCGCGCACCAGCCGGACGTTGCCCTGGGCCGTGACCCGGCCGAGGGCCTTGCCGCGCTCCGACTGGAGCACCAGACCGGTGTGCACGGGCAGCTCGGCGGCCTCCGGGACGTACAGCGACTCCTGGTCGTAGAGGAGGTCCACCTGGTCCGCGGAGAGTGCCAGTTCGGACATTCCGGTCCAGCCGGAGTCCGTGATGGCGAGCTCAGCGCGGTACTCCTCGGCGAGCAGGCCCACCGACGAGGCCTTGATGCGCAGCGGAAGGTCCTTGGAGACGACCGTGACGTCGTACCCCTCGGCCTGGAGGTTGCGCGCGACCGCCAGGATCCGTGAGTCGTTGTCCCCCAACCGGTAGCCGGCCGGGAGCACGCCGGGATCGGAATGGTTCAGCTCGACCCGCAGCGTCCCGCCGAGATCCCCGATCGGCAGCGGGGCGTCGAGGCGTCCGTGCCGGACCCGGAGATCGTCCAGCAGGCGCAGGGCCTGCCGGGCGAAGTAGCCGAGCTCGGGATGGTGCCGCTTGGCCTCCAGTTCGGTGACCACGACGATCGGGAGCACGACCTCGTGCTCGTCGAACCGGGCCAACGCCTTGGGGTCGGCCAGCAGGACGCTGGTGTCGAGAACGTAGGTGCGCCGGTCGGGCATGCGGCGCTTTGTGCTGGTCACCACGGAAGGACAGACCCCCCTTTATAGGGACGCATGATCGCGGGTGGTTGGGGCCGGGCTCTGGCCACGATGCGCGGGCCGAGCTCCGGCCCTCCGCGTCGTCCGTGCACGTCCGGCACGGTCGTCGTCCTGGTGCAAGGGGCCTCCCGGGTGAGCGGGCTCCGTGCCGCTCACTCTGGAAGTGGTATTCCCTCGAACTACCTTGGCCATGCCATGGCATATGACGGCGCGTTCATGAACGGGGGGTGTCCCGGGTGGTGCTCCGTCAGGTGCCGTAGCGCCGGTGCCGGGCCGCGCTGTTCCTTCCCGGGGGACGCCCCCCGGACCCCCAGCAGACCCCGGGGCGCCCCGCCCCGCCCTGCACCTGTCCTGCCCTGCCCTGCCCTGCCCTGCCCTCAGGTGCCGTAGCGCCGGTGCCGGGCCGCGTAGTCGCGCAGCGCGCGCAGGAAGTCGACCTTGCGGAAGGCCGGCCAGTGGACCTCGCAGAAGTAGTACTCGGAATGGGCGCTCTGCCACAGCATGAAGCCGGACAGCCGCTGCTCGCCGCTGGTGCGGATCACCAAGTCCGGGTCGGGCTGGCCGCGGGTGTAGAGGTGCTCCGCGATGTGGTCGATGTCGAGGATCTCGGCCAGCTCCTCGAAGCTGGTGCCCTTCCCCGCGTGCTCCAGGAGCAGCGAGCGGACCGCGTCCGCGATCTCCTGGCGGCCGCCGTAGCCGACCGCGACGTTGACGAGTATCCCCGTGTGGTCGTGCGTGGCCTGCTCGGCCTCCTTCAGCACGGCCTGGGTGCGGGCAGGCAGCAGGTCCATGTTGCCCACGTGGTGCACCCGCCAGCGGCCGTCCGCCGCGAGCGCGCGCACCGCGTTCTCGATGATCCCGAGCAGCGGGACCAACTGCTCCTCGGGACGGTTCAGGTTGTCGGTGGACAGCATCCAGAGCGTGACGACCTCGACGTCCGTCTCGGCGCACCAGCCGAGCAGCTCCTGGATCTTGTCCGCGCCGGCCTTGTGGCCCTGCTCGGGGGTCCCGCCGGAGGCCTTGGCCCAGCGCCGGTTGCCGTCGAGGATGACACCGATGTGCTTCGGCACCTGGGCGTGATCGAGTCGGCCTTCCACCCGGCGCGCATAGAGCCTGTACACCAGGTCGCGCAGGTTCACTGTTCCTTACCCCTCCATGGCTGCGGCGGCCCCCGAAGCCGCCACACTACTGCGGACGGGTAACGGGCTCCCAGCCCGGTGCTGTCACAAGGCCGTGATAAGGAGGGATACGTGACTGATTCCCTCCCCTACCGCGCCGCCGCGGACCGCTACGACCACATGGAATACCGCCGCAGCGGGCGCAGCGGCCTCAAGCTGCCCGCCGTCTCGCTGGGCCTGTGGCACAACTTCGGCGACGACCGCACCCTCGACTCGCAGCGGGCGATCCTGCGCCGCGCCTTCGACCTGGGCGTCACCCACTTCGACCTGGCGAACAACTACGGGCCCCCGCCCGGCTCGGCCGAGCTGAACTTCGGCAAGCTCTTCGCGCAGGACTTCGCGCCGTACCGGGACGAGCTGATCGTCTCGACCAAGGCCGGTTACCTGATGCACCCGGGCCCCTACGGCGAGTGGGGCTCCCGCAAGTACCTGATGTCGTCCCTCGACGCCTCGCTGCAGCGGATGGGCCTCGACTACGTCGACATCTTCTACTCGCACCGCTTCGACCCGCACACCCCGCTGGAGGAGACCATGGGGGCGCTCGCCTCCGCGGTCCAGCAGGGCAAGGCGCTGTACGTCGGCGTCTCCTCGTACAACAGCGAGCAGACCGCCGAGGCGGCGCGGATCCTGAACGAGATGGGCGTGCGGCCGCTGATCCACCAGCCCTCGTACTCCATGATCAACCGCTGGACGGAGGAGGACGGCCTGCTCGACACGCTGGAGGCGGCCGGCATGGGCTGCATCTCCTTCGTGCCGCTGGCCCAGGGCCTGCTCACCAACAAGTACCTGAAGGGCATCCCCGAGGGCTCCCGGGCCACCCAGGGCAAGTCCCTGGACCCGGACCTGCTCTCCGACGAGGTGCTGCGCCGGCTGCGCGGCCTCGCCGACATCGCCGAGCGGCGCGGCCAGTCGCTGGCGCAGCTGGCGCTGTCATGGGTGCTGCGGGACGAGCGGATGACGTCGGCGCTGATCGGCGCGTCGAGCGTGGCGCAGCTGGAGGAGAACGTGGCGGCGCTGGCGGCGGCGCCGCTGACGGAGGAGGAGCTGAAGGAGATCGACTCCTTCGCCGTCGACACGGCGGGCACGAACATCTGGGCCGGCCGGGGGTAGCCCGGCCCCGGCGGCGACAGAGGGGCGGTGCGTACGTGGGGTACGCACCGCCCCTCCGGCGTGTGCCGGGCCGGCTTCGGGCCGGGGTCAGGTCACTTGCTCGCCTTCACGGCGTGGTTCACCGCGCCGGGGCTCTGCTGCCCGCCCAGGAACCGGGCGGCGTTGTTCGTGCCGTCGGGGTTCGGCTGCAGCAGGATCCACCGGCCCCGGGGGTAGTCCGGGTCCAACGGGTCGTCGGTGACCGTGCTGCAGTCGAGCGTGTTGCCCGAGCCGGGAACCGTCACGCACCGGAACTCCCACACCTCGCCCTCGAGGGTGAGCGTCTCGACCGAGATCTGGTTGGCCTGCTCCGCGATGGACACCGAGCACGCGCCGTCCGGGGCGCCGGCGAGCGGGTGCCAGATGAAGTCCGTGACGTCTGCCTGCAGATCCCGGATGCCGGCGAACACGGCGCCGTCGACGAGCACGCCCTTGACCTCACGGCTGGCTTCGAGCCGGTGGGCGTCGATGTCGTTGCACACGGCCGGGCCGGTGTCGCCCTGGGGACCTTCCGGACCCTGAGGCCCTGCCGGGCCTGCGGGACCTGCCGGGCCCGCGGGCCCCTGCTGCCCGTCTTCACCCGCCGGCCCCTGGGGTCCTGCCGGTCCCGCCGGTCCCGCCGGGCCTGCCGGGCCTGCCGGGCCTGCCGGGCCTGCGGGACCTTCGGGGCCCGGGGGTCCGGGCGGGCCCGGCTTCCCTTCCTTGCACTTGTCCTTGTCCTTGTCCTTGTCGACGCCGCCGGACCGCAGGTACTGCGGCATGCTCTCCGCGACGGCGCGCAGCTCGCGGTCCACCAGCTCCCCGATCCCGTCCGGACCGCGGAGCCCCGCGGGTCCGCCCTCGGGGGGCGCCGGGTGGTGATCCTTGCAGTCGCCCCCGTTCGCGGGTTCCGCCGCGATCATGTCCGGGGACGGTGCCGGGGGCGGGGCGACGGCGACCGCCGGGGCGGCGATGCCCGCGATCGCGAGGGTGAGCGAGGCGACGGCCCCGCCGGCGGACCAGGAACGGCGTCGGGCGAGCGGTCCCAGAGGGGACCGGGTCCTGAGATCAGGACGCATGCGTATGCTCCTTCGATTACCGGATCGAACGATGATCTGGAAACCTGTTCGGGCCTCCTCGGGGGTTATCGGATCGCGACTGCAACGCCTTGAGGTCACGACGGAACCATCAACTCCCTGGCCTACGGGCCCTTCCGAATGGGCGCGTACGCGGGAGCGAACCCCGGACCGGCCTCGGCGTGCCGCATTCGGGTGGCCGGGGCCCGTTCATAAGGGCACCCGCCACCAGGCCCTCCGGACCGGTCCGCTGGGAGTGGGTTGCCATGAAGCCGTCTGTCTGCCTGTGCATGATCGTCAAGAACGAGTCCCGCGTGATCGAACGCTGCCTCGCCTCGGTCCGCGACCTCGTGGACACCTGGGTCATCTCCGACACCGGGTCCACGGACGGACCCCAGAAGCTGATCCGCGAGGCGCTCGACGGCATCCCCTTCTGCCTCGCCCAGACCCATGCGCGACCTGGGCCGTACGGACGAGGCCGTCGAGCTCTACGAGCGCCGGGCCGCAATGGGCGGCTGGGACGAGGAGGTCGCCTACGCGCTGCTCCAGGCGGGGATCCTCACCGCGGACGCCGGCGACTGGCCGGCGGCCGCGGAGCTGCTCACCCGCGCCTGGGAGGCGCGCCCGGGCGCCTCGAAGCCTGCTACGAACTGGCGTCCCGGCTGCGGAAGATGAAGCGTCACCATGTCGCGCACGCGATCGTCTCCGCCGCCGTCGACCGCGGGCAGCCGGACGACATCCTGTTCGTCCAGCCGTGGGTGTACCGCTGGGGGCTGCTGTTCGAGTACTCGATCACCGCGTACCGGGTCGGCGACCACGCGGCCGCGCTCTCCGCGTGCGACCGGCTCCTGGCCGTGCCCGCGGCGTACCGGCGGCAGACGCGGACCAACCGTGAGTTCGCCGTCCGGCGGCTCGCCCCGGTCCCCGAGCCGAGCCGGTGAGCGGCCCCGGGAAAGAAAACGGGCCGGTCCGTGGGGGGGGATACGGACCGGCCCGAGGGGGGGTTTCCACCATAACCCTTCATTAGTCGTGGTGCGTGCCACGTGACTCCGACGGAGTGCCGCGGAACCGCCGGAGGCCAGGCGGGACACGGGTTCTGGGGCCCGGTGGCGGGTTTACGCCCGGGCGTGGCGGCGGGTTCCGTCCCTCCCAAGGGGGACCCCCGGGACCGGGCACCCGGTTGACGCGGCAAGGAGGACGGAACCTGTCCTCCTTCACACCTACGGTCGGGTCATGACCTCCACCGCGCACATCACCTGGGCCCGGGCCGACGCCCGGCGCATCCACCGCCAGCATCTCGACGAGCCGGCGGACGCCGCCCCTGCGGCGGTGGCCGCGGCGATGCTCGGGGTGCATGCGCAGATCCTGTCGGCGGCAGAGCTGTCGCTCGCGCTGCGTACGGCGTCGGCGACCCGGGCCGACGTGCGGGCGGCCCTGTGGGAGGAACGCTCCCTGGTGAAGACGCACGGCCCGCGCGGCACGGTGCACCTGCTGGCGGCGGAGGACCTGCCGCTGTGGACCGGCGCGCTGTCCGCCCTGCCGGCCGGGCGGGGCGGACAGCCCGAAGGCGTCCGGCTGAGCGAGGCGCAGACGGACGAGATCGTGGCGGCGATCGGGGACGCGCTGACGGGCGCGGAGCTCACGACGGACGAACTGACCGAGGCGATCGTGGCGCGCACCGGGCCGTGGGCGGGCGAGCGCGTGATGGAGGCCTTCCAGGACAAGTGGCCGCGCTGGCGGCAGGCGACGATGACGGCCGCGCACCGCGGGGTGCTGTGCTACGGGGCGAACCGGGGCCGCAGGGTCACGTACACGAACCCCGGGGTGCGGCCGCTGGCCGGCCCGGAGGCGTTGGCGGCCCTGCTGGACCGCTACCTGTCCGCGTACGGCCCGGCGACCCCGCAGCACTTCGCCACCTGGCTGGCGGCCCCGGCCGGCTGGGCGAAGGACCTGTTCGCCGGGGCGGCGGAGGCGGGACGGATCGAGGAGCTCGTCTTCGAGGACGGCCCGGCGTGGGTGGTCGCGGGCGACACGGAGTTCCCGGCGGAGCCAGCGCGCGGGGTGCGGCTGCTCCCGTACTTCGACTCCTTCGCCGTCACCTCCCAGCCCCGGGCCCGTCTCTTCCCCGGCGCCACCTCCACCCGGGCCCTGGCCGGCGGTCAGGCGGGCAACTATCCCGTGCTCCTCGTCGACGGCGAGGTCGCCGGCGTCTGGCACCAACGCCGCAGGGGAGGCCGGGTGACGGTGACGGTGGAGCCGCTGAAGCCCCTGGACCCCGGCCGCCTCCACGAACTGGAGCGGCAGGCGGCCCGGGTGGGCGAGGTGCTGGAGAGCCGGGCGGAGCTGGTGGTGGGACGGGTGGAGGTGGGCCCGCACGCGTAGCGGCGCGGCGGGCCACCGCTGTCGGGCGATCGGGGGCTGGTCATGGGCCGTGCGGGGGACGGCGCGGCGGGGTGCCGGGCAGCGGTGCCTGACGGATCGCCATGTTCGTCGTGGCACCGCACGCCCCGCGCCGACCTGCCGTATCAGGAGAGAACCTCATGCCCCGACTCCCCCGTCTCGCCGCCACCGCCTCCGCCGCGCTCGCCCTCGCCGTCCTCGGTTCCGGCCCGGCCGCCGCCCACGAGCCGACCGTGTCGAACCCGCGGATCGTCGCGCACTTCGACCTCGCCGCCGGCCAGACCCCCGAGAACATCGCCCTCGCCCCCGACGGCTCCGCCGTCCTGACCTTCGCCCTGGCCCGCCAGGTCGTCCGCGTGGACCGGCAGGGCACGACCACGGTGCTCGCCCAGCTCCCCGCCGTGGCGAACCCCCAGACCCCCGTCATCGGCGCGGCCGCCACCATGGGCGTGGTCCGCGCGAAGGACGGCACCCTGTACGTCAACTACGCCACCGGCACCGCCGCCGAGAACGGCGTCTGGCGCATCCGCCCCGACGGCGGCGCCCCCGAACGGATCGCCGCGCTGCCGCCGGGCGGCTTCCCCAACGGACTCGCCCTCGACGAGAAGTGCGGCGCCCTCTACGCGGCCGACTCCGTCCTCGGCACCGTCTGGCGCGTCCCACTGGACGGCGGCGCGCCCACCGCCTGGGCCACCGGAACCGCCCTCCAGCCGCTGCCCGCACCGAACGGCCTCGTCGGCGCGAACGGGATCAAGGTCCACAACGGCGCCGTCTGGGTGTCCAACACCGACCGGCAGACCCTCCTGCGCATCCCCGTCCGCCACGACGGGACCGCCGGCCCCGCCGAGACCCGGGCCACCGGGATCGCCTGGATCGACGACTTCGCCTTCACCGGCCACGGCGACCACGTCCTCGCGGCGCTCATCATGAGCAACGAGCTGGCCCTCGTCCGCCCCGACGGCACGCACAAGATCCTGCTCACCGCCCAGGACGGGCTGTCCAACCCCACCTCCGCCGCCGTGCACAAGGGCACCCTGTACGTCCCCAGCGCGGCCTTCTTCACCCAGACCGACCCGAATCTGCTGCTCGCCGACCTCGAGAAGAACGGGAAGAACGCGAAGAAGTAGCGCTACCCGCCGCGGCGGTGGAGCAGGGTGACGCCGTCACGACGGGCCACCACCCGGTACCCGTGCACCTTCTCCGCCGCCGCGAGCTCCGCCTCCTGCTGCTCGACCGGGTAGGGCCAGTGGCCGGGCTTGTACGGCCAGGACTCCGGGGCCTCGCGGTCGTACACGATCCACTCCGCGGTCGGCGGCGGCAGCCGCTCGCGGTCGTACCGGTACAGCTCGCCGGCCACCGGGAACGTCGGGAAGACGACGACCGTGCACCGCGAGGTCAGCTGCGGGGCCAGCCGGTTCGACGCGGCGACCGTCGCGCCGTCCGGGATCCGCTCAAGGAGCGCGCGGGCCGCCTCGATGTGCGGGGTGGTCCGCCAGGTCGCCCGCTGGGCGAGCTGCGCCAGCGGGAACGACGGGAGCATGACGACGGTCACCGTCAGCACCGTCGCCAGGGACGCGCGGACGTCGCGCGCCGCGTCCGGCCCACCGCGCCGCCGCCGGCGAGCGAGTACGTCGACCAGCCCGGCGAACACCACCGGCATCAGGATCGCGCTGTAGTGGAACGAGGTCCCCCAGTGGAAGCCGTTCTCCGACACCATCCGCCACGCCAGCGTCGGCGCCGCGATCAGCGCCAGCGGCGAGCGCAGCGCCAGCAGCGCCGACGGCGCGAACACCAGCACCAGCGTCATCGCCTTCACGTCCGGCCGCAGCACGTCCAGCGGAGCGTGCGCCAGCGTGGAGAGCAGCGAGCCGTACCCGTCGGCGAGGTTGCCGCCGTGCGCGTACCCCCCGCCCGGGTTGAACGCGGGCAGCAGCAGCTTGATCTCCACCGCCGAGCCGATCAGGCCGGCCGCCGCCGTCACCAGGCCCAGCCGCCGCGGCCCCTTCAGCGCGATGTACCCGCCGACCGCGGCCAGCGTCACCCCCAGGTCCTCCTTGACGAGCAGCAGCGGCGCGGACCAGGCCACCGCCGCGCCCCAGCGGCGCCGTCCCAGCGCCTCCAGGGCGAAGGCCAGCAGCGGTACGGCGAGCGCCACCTCGTGGAAGTCGAACGCGGCGGCCGAGGCGATGCCCCAGCTCAGCCCGTACCCGGCGGCGACGGCATGCGCCGAGCGCCGCCCCAGGACGCGCAGCGCCCAGCGGGCGAGCGGCACGACGGCGAGGGCGAGCAGCGCGGACTGGGCGACCAGGAGCAGCAGCGGGGAGGACCACAGCCGGTAGAGGGGCGCGAGGACGGCGACCAGCGGGTGGAAGTGGTCGCCGAGGAGGTTGAAGCCCTCGCCGCGCAACGGCGCGACAGGGGCGCGTAGTTCGGCGTACGCGCGGACGGCCTGCTCGAAGATGCCGAGGTCGTACCCGGTGGTGCGGAGCAGGGCGTGGCGGCGCACGGCGACGGTGGAGTACAGCACGCAGAGGGCGAGGGCCCACGCCCAGGGGAGGAGAGGGGCGGCAGGGTGAGGACGGGACGGTCGTGCTTCCGCGGCGGGAACGGGCACATGACGACGCCGAATGTCGGTGATTGTCCGCATATGGCTGGATGCTAGGGCGGACGACCACCGATTCCGGGGACGTCAGTCGGTGCGTGGCAGGCGTGCGTGAGAGGCGTGGATGGAAGGTGTCCGTGCCAGGTGGCCGGCTCAGGCCGTCGCGGAGAGCGCGCCGAACAGTACGCCGAGCAGCGCGCCGCCGATCATGAACGGCCCGAACGGGATGTGGGACTTGCGGTTCGCCTTGCGCAGCAGCACGAGCCCGAACCCGTACGCCCCGCCGAACAGGAACCCCGCGAACGCGCCGGCGAACAGGATCCCCCAGCCGTACCAGCCGAGCAGCACGCCGAGCGAGAGCGCCAGCTTGACGTCGCCGAAGCCCATGCCGTTGGGGTTGATCACGAACAGCAGGAAGTACGCGGCGCCGAGCACCAGTCCGCCGAGCAGCGCGTACGCGAAGGACCCCGCCGCGCCCGGCACCAGCGCGGCCGCCCCGAGGAGCAGCGGCGCGGCCACGGCGAGCGGCAGCGTCAGGTGGTCGGGCAGCCGGTGGACCCGCAGGTCGACGACGGCGAGCAGGACGGCGAACGGCGCGCACAGCAGCCAGACCGCCAGCTCGGGCCGGAACCCGGTGGCCGCGGCGAGCGCGGCACACGACAGAGCGGTGACGACGGGGATCGCGGGGTTGGTGCGCAGCGGCGGTACGGGCCGGGGCGCAGGCGCGGCCTCCTCGCCGTCACCCTCCTCGCGGGCCTCGTCGGCGGGCAGTTCCGCACCCGCCTTCCCGCCCGCGGCGACCTCCGCGTGCACCGGCCGCCGAACCGGGGCGGCCACCGCGCACACCTGGCACTTCGTCCCGCCGAGCCAGCCGCGGGCCGGGCCCATGAGCGCATGGCCCTCGGGGCACTCGCCGCGCCACGCCTCCTCCGGCTCGACGGAGAGCCGGTACGCGGCGCGCGGCACGAGCAGCCCGGTGGCGGCGCCCCAGAGGGCGGCGACGGCGATCAGCGTGACGTACACGCTTCGACCCTACGGGGCGCCCCGGGCCCGGTCTTGGGCCCAGGGGCCCACTGGAGGCGGGTACGGGGCCCAAGTCACGGACCGCGGACGGGGCGCTACGGTCTTCGACCATGGCGAAATGGCGCAACGGCAAGGGCACATTGACCGTCCAGGGACGGAACGAGGCGATACCGGTCGAGATCGCCGCGTCGTACGGCACGCGCCGGCGCGGGCTGCTCGGCCGCGACGGCCTCGAGGGCGCACTGCTGATCACCCCGTGCAACAGCGTCCACACCTTCCGGATGAGGTTCACCATCGACGTGGCGTACCTGAACCGGAATCTGGAGGTCGTCGCGGTGAAGACGATGAAGCCGGGCCGGATGGGCCGCATCAGCCTGCGCGCCCGGCACGTCCTGGAGTCGGAGGCGGGCGCGATGGAGGCGTGGGGGGTACGGCCGGGGGCGAGGCTGAGCATCGAGGCGTAGGGGACGGGGGGATGGGCCGGCGGCCCCTCCCCGTCGTTCTCCCTACTCCCTACTCGCCACTTCTTCAGACTCCCTACTCCCTACTCCCTACTTCTTCAGCTTGTTCACCTGAGCCGTGACGATCGCCTCCGGGATCTTCGGCGTCGCGGGTCCCTCGAAGTTGGCGGTGTAGAAGGTCGCGACGGTCGGGCCCTGGCGGACGACCTGGAAGACCAGCGGCACCGGCGCGCCCTCGAAGTCGGCGGTGAGCTGGTACGTGAAGCTGTCGTCGCCGATCCGCTGCCCGGGCAGTTCCTTGACGCCCTTGTACGTGGACGGGCCCGAGGCGCTGCGGGTGGTGAAGCCGCCCTGGCAGGCGGTGGCGGCGGCGCGGAGCCGGGAGAGCACGGTCGCGGCGCTCGGCCCGTGACTGGTGAGGTACTCGGAGACGGCCGGCTTGAGGTCCTTGTTGGCGCCGGTGAGCTGGCGGTAGGCGGCGGCCGAACCGGTCGGTTCGGGCTGCCCGTTGAGAACCGAGATGAGTGGGGCGCACTCGGGCTTCTCGGCGATCTCGCCCTCCGGCGGCGGGGCGTCCATAGGACCGACGTTGAAGCCGGGGACGTCGGCGGCGACGAGCATCGCCTTCTCCAGCTCGGCCTTGGCCAGCGGCTTGCCGGCGGGCGCGACGGACGACGGCGTGGGCGAGGGCGCGGCCGGCGGGGCCGTGGCGCTCGGGGTGGGCTTCTGCTCGGCGACGCTCTTGCCCTCGTCCTTCTTTTCACCGCCGTCGCCCT
This sequence comes from Streptomyces solicamelliae, assembly GCF_045348655.1. NCBI lineage: Bacteria > Bacillati > Actinomycetota > Actinomycetes > Kitasatosporales > Streptomycetaceae > Streptomyces > Streptomyces solicamelliae. Next base: position 4,579,083 of record NZ_CP160404.1, on the reverse strand, counting down.
CGCAGGCCGTGGTCAGCCCGAGGGTGAGCGCGGCGGCGACTGCCGCCGTGGTGAGCCGTGCGATCCGTCGTCGAGTCATGTACCGCACGCTAACAAGGCGGATCGGGCCGGAGCATGGGCCCGAGGACCCATTGCGGTGCGGTCGGCTACGGCGGTCCGGAGCCGAGCAGGCTGAAGGCGCCGAACGCCCCGGACGCGAGCGCGAGCACGGCGACGACGGCCACCCGGCCGCGTACCGGCAGCCGGACGAGGGCGACGGCCGCGGGCAGGAGCAGCCCGAAGGCGGGCATCATCAGGCGCGGCCGGGAGCCGAAGTACGCGGCGCCGATCAGGGAGATGACGACGACGGCGATCGTGTAGACGAGCAGCGGCAGCGGCTGGCGCTGCCGTACGCAGAGCACGAGCACCCAGGCGACGAGGGCGAGCGCGGCGCACAGGCCGAGCGCGGCGAGCGGCGGCTGGTCGGCGATGAAGCGGGCGAGTGCGACGCCGCCGTCGATGCTGTTGCCCCAGGCGGCCTGGACGTCGAAGTAGGCGGTGACGCTGCCGCGGCGGACACCGACGTACACGACGTACACGAACCAGCCGAGCGGCGCGAGGAGGGCGCCGGCGGCGACGGGCAGGCGCAGCCGCCGTTCGCGTACGACGGTGACGACGGCGGTGATCCCGATCGCGGCGACCAGGGCGGCGGCGGAGGGGCGGGTGAGTCCGGCGAGGGAGCAGAGCAGTCCGGCGAGGACCCAGCGGTCGCGCAGGACGGCGTGGAGGGACCAGGCGGCGAGGGCGGTGAAGAGGCTCTCGGTGTACGCCATGGACTGCACGAACGCGGTCGGGTACACCCCCCACAGCACGGCCAGCGCGATCCCGGCGGGCCGCCCGGCGACCTGCGCGCCCACGGCGTAGATCCCCCAGGCCGCGGCGAAGGCGGCGACCCAGGCGAGGACGAGCCCGGCGGTCGCGGCGTCGAACGGGGACACGGCGGCGAGGGCCCGCTCAAGGGCGGGGAACAGCGGGAAGAACGCGAGGTCGGAGTGTACGTCCCCGTTCGGCAGCGTGACCTCGTACCCGTACCCGTGCTCCGCGATCCGCACGTACCAGACCGCGTCCCACCGCCCCTTGAGCCGGTGCAGCGCGTCCTCCCCCTGCACGGCCGCGGCCACGGCGAACACCACCATCCCGACCGCCCGCACGGCGGCGTAGCCGAGGAGCGCGGGGGCGGCGGCGGTGAGGCGGGCACGGGCAACGGGCAGGAGATCAGACATCAGCGGCGTCGACGACAGCCATTCCCTCGAAGACGAACCGCTCCAGATCCTCGAAATAGTCGGGGAATCCACCGCGCCGTGTCAGCAATTTCACCGTCGTGCCGTGCTCGAGATAGTCGTCGTCGATTCCCACCGAGATCACGCCCACAAGGCGGTCCGCTGCTTCGAATCCGCTCGCGGCTTCCACGGCACAGGCCAGGAACCCACGCGCCCTCGCCACCATTCCGGGCAGGAAGACGTCGCGGTCCTCGTCGAGTCCCGTGGGCGGTACCCACACGTCGTTCACGTCGATCTCGTGACGCGCGACCTCGCCCGGACTCCAGTCGTCCCGCCACCCGTCACCGTGCATGCCCCCGAGGAGCAGCGCGCCGGCGGGACCGGTCTTCCAGCCCTGGTCGACCAGGTCCCGCAATTCCACCGGGAGGTCGCCGTACCCTACGTCCAGCGGCTCACGCCAGAGCGACCGCATCGACGAGTTCATTCTCATGGAGCTTCCATACCAAAGTACTGATACGCCTTCTTGATGGCGCTCTGCGGAACCTGCTTGGCAACCTTGGCCGGCAGCTTCGCCCCGTTCTCCGAGACCCAGCTCCCGTCCACGGGATTGTAGTAGTACTTCGTCGGGTCCGCGCCGCGCCCCATGAACTGCAGATGGATACCGGCTCCGGGCTTCCCGGGATTCTGGTTCTCGATATCGATGCGGAAGGAATTGTCCTTCGCCTTGAACACCGTCTTGCTGTTGATCACCGGTGCGTCCTTGGGCGTGGTGATCGAGCAGGGGCCGGGCGGGGTGTTGTGGACGAGCACGCTGCCGAGGCCGACACCGACGTAGTAGGTGTGCAGGCCCGCGACCGTCAGGTCGTGAGTGGTCTGCCGCTGCGTGAACCTGTCCACGGAGAGTACGGGGACTCGGGTTCCCGACGGCGTACGGAGCAGGTCGCCGGCCTCGATCTCGCCGGCGTCGGCCCAGCGGCGTTCGTCGACGAGCCAGAACGGGTGCGTGTCGGTGGCGGTGACCGTGCCCGTGGAGGTCGTGAGCCTCGTGAAGTCCTTGTCGTCGTGCGTGGTGAAGGTATGTGTCACGGTGCGCAGGGTCGTCAGGCCGGTGACCGGGTCGGTCGCGACGACCTGGTCGCCGAGCCGGACGGACTCGATCGGAACGGACAGGCCACCGGGGACGAGCACCCGCGTACCGGGTGGGAAGCTGTGACTGACGGGACAGGTCGTCGGGTCCGGTTCCTTGTCCTTGTCCTTGGGCGGGTCCTTCTGCTCGGCGTCGACCTTCCTCTTGGCGTCGTCGAGCTTCTTCTGGGCGTCCTTGACCTTCTTACGGTTCTTGATCAGGTCCTTGATGCCGTCGTAGAGATCCCCGCCGTGCTTCTTGAGCTTCTTGATCAGCTCGGCGGCCTTCTTCCACTTCCACGGAGCGCCGTACTTCGCGGCCAGCTTGCCGACGGCACCGCCGATCAGGCTGGTGAGGATGTTGATGAGGGTGTCCGTGCAGGCCCCCATGTCGCCCTTGGTGATGCAGTCGAGAGCGTCGGTGATGCCGAGCTCCTCGGCCAGGATCTTCGCCAGCTCCTTCGCCGCGTCCTTGGCCTTGTCGCCGGCGTCCTTCTCCGCCTTCTGCGCGTCCTGAAGCTCCTTCAGCGCCTTCTCGTAGTCGATCTGCGCCTGAGACTTCGGCTTGCCGCCGTCACCCTTGTCACCGGCCGGCTGATCACCGTTGCCGTTCGCACCGTCGGCCTGATCGTCCGCACCACCACAGTTGTCGCCGCCCGTGGCCTCACAGACCGCGGTCTTGAAACTGCCCGCCAACTCCGGCCCCATATTGGTGGCCAGGAGCGCACCGACGATCGCCACCACGACCACGATCAGACCGACGTACTCCAACGCCCCCTGACCCGACTGCGACTTACGCAGCCCGAACAGACGACTCTTCGTACTCGGCATCACCGCGCGCACGCGACGCCGGACCTTGCGGACACCCCGAGGCAACGACATGGGCCCGACGCTACGGACACCTCCCCGCAGAATCATGGGCCCAGAGGCCCAATGCGGGCCTCAACCCGCGCCTGGGCGCGCGTCCTGTTGCGCCTGCTCGTCCACGTTGCGTTGCTCAGGCGAGGCGGCCGGCGGCACGGCGCAGGCCTGCGGCCATCCCGGCGGCGTTCTCCCGGAAGTACCCCACCTGTTGCATGAAGGTGAGCTCGGAGGGGACGAGGACCAGGAGTGTCGTCAACATCGCGTGGATCGCGTGCAGTTGTTCGGAGGTGACGACGACCGTGACGGACCCTTCGGCGTCCCCCTCTGAGGGGGCGAGCAGCTCGACGAGGTCCGCGCCGCCCGGCCCGAGCGCCAGGTCCCGCCCCGGCCCCTCGGGGAGGAGCGAGCAGAACGCCTGGGCGGACCGGCAGAGCAGCTCGTGCTGCGGGCCGGTCAGCCGCAGCGTCACGCCGCGCCCGTCCGGCGCGGCCTCGACGCGTACGCGATTCACCGGGCCTCCCGGAGAGCCCCGACCAGGAGCCCGGCCAGCTGTCGTACCGTCTCCCGGAAGTGACCGACCCGCTTCACGAAGTCCTCCTCCGACTGCGGCCAGAAGGTCGCCACGGTGAGCAGCATCGCGTACAGCCCGCGGACCTCCTCGAAAGCGAGCGGGAGCGGTCCGGGAACCACGTCGGCGTAGTCCCGCTCCACCTGGAGCGCGGCTTCCAGACCCGCCCGGCCCGGGCCCAGCACCAGCGCCCGTGCGGCCGGGGCCGGCTCCGCGCCGAGGTACGTGATCAGCGCGCGCCGGAGCAGGTGGAACTGCTCCTCGTCGACACCGAACACGTACCGGTCACTGCCGGCCGGGTCATCGCTGCTCCGTGCTTCCAGTTCGGGCTTCATCAGCTGCGCTTGGCTCCCGGGGAGTACAGCCGGTCGAAGTCGGCCTTGGACATCTTGTAGCCGTGGATGTTCTTGCCATTGTTGATGATCACGACACCCTTGTCCTCATCGTAGAGAACGTCCGCCTGCGAACTCGGATTGTTCGGGTTCGGCGGGCGCGGGTCGTGGTGGGTGAACTTCTTGTCCTTGAAGGACGCGAAGTACTCCGCCATCTTCGCCGGGTCGCCGTTGGTGCCCGGGATGATGTGGTCGTCCGCGTTCTTGAGGCGCTGGGCCTTCTCCTCGGGGGTCTCGTTCGGCGGCGCCTGGTCCTTGGACTTGATGCGCTTCACGTTGTAGTCGACGCCGTCGGCGATCTCCACCCCGTACTTGTCGTCGATCTTGTTGAACGCGTCGTCCGTGATGCCGTACTCCGGGTCCGGGTCGTAGTCCGGGTGGTCGCACGGGTCGTTGTTGTGGACGAGGGCGTACTGCGTCCCCAGGCCGACGTAGTACGTGTGGATGCCGGCCACGGACAGGTCGTGGGTGGTCTGCCGCTGCGTGTACCGGTTCACGGCCGTGACCTGGAGCGTCGTACCGGACGGCAGGCGGAGCAGATCGCCGCGCTCGATGTCGCCGGCGTCCGCCCAGCGGCGCTCGTCGACCAGCCAGAACGGATGCGTGTCCGTGGCGGTGACCGTGCCCGCGGACGTCGTGAGCCGCGTGAAGTCCTTGTCGTCGTGCGTCGTGAAGGTACGGGTGACCGTGCGCAGCATCGTCAGGCCGGTGACCGGGTCGGTGGCCAGGACCTCGTCGCCCAGCCGCACCGACTCGATCGGGACCGACAGACCACCGGAGACGAGGACCCGCGTACCCGGCAGGAAGCTGTGGCCGACGGGGCAGGTGGTCGGCTTGTCGTCCGGCTTCTTCTCGTCCGGCTTGCCGTCGGGTTTGCCCTTGTTCTCCTGGTCGACCTTCGCCTTGGCGTCGTCGAGTTTCTTCTGGGCGTCCTTGACCTTCTTGCGGTTCTTGATGAGATCCGTGATGCCGTCGTACAGATCCCCGCCGTGCTTCTTGAGCTTCCCGATCAGCTCGGCGGCCTTCTTCCACTTCCACGGAGCGCCGTACTTGGCCGCCAGCTTGCCGACCGCACCGCCGATCAGACTGGTCAGGATGTTGATGAGGGTCTCCGTGCAGGCCCCCATGTCGCCCTTGGTGATGCAGTTGAAGGCGTCGGTGATCCCGAGCTCCTCGGCCAGGATCTTCGCGAGTTCCTTCGCGGCGTCCTTGGCCTTGTCGCCGGCGTCCTTCTCCGCCTTCTGAGCGTCCTGAAGCTCCTTCAGCGCCTTCTCGTAGTCGATCTGCGCCTGAGACTTCGGCTTGCCGCCGTCACCGGCCGGCTGATCCCCGTTGCCGCCGTTGCCACCGTCATCGGCCCGGTTGTCCGCACCACCACAGTTGTCGCCGCCCGTGGCCTCACAGACCGCGGTCTTGAAACTGCCCGCCAACTCCGGCCCCATATTGGTGGCCAGGAGCGCACCGACGATCGCCACCACGACCACGATCAGACCGACGTACTCCAACGCCCCCTGACCCGACTGCGACTTACGCAGCCCGAACAGACGACTCTTCGTACTCGGCATCACCGCGCGCACGCGACGCCGAATTTTGTGCAGACCCCGTGACAACGACATGCACTCGACGCTACGGACAACTCCCCGCAGAAGCATGGGCCCAGAGGCCCAAAGAGGGTCGCATCCCTCACAGTTGTCTCGAAGCGTGACGGGCGCACCGCGCTCGGCCCAGTCGTCCCCGATCCCCACGCAGGCACCGCAACGAGTCGAGAGGCACCGGCCGACGGCCACGCCGGCGCCCGCTCACGATCCCGCACGAACCGCAGCCCCGCGCCGTCGTCCCGGTACTCGGGCACAGCGATCGTGCGGTCGGGTCGTCCGCGTGCACGATTCAATCGGCCCAGGCCCGGCGCGGACGCCGCGTGCGCCACCAGCGTGCGTCGCCGGGTGCCGCCGGGTCCTCTTCCGTGAGCTCCCGGAAGAGCGCGTCCACCTCGGCGGTCGCGGCCGCCAGCGCCGCCCGGTCCGGCTCCGGGGTCTCGGCGAGCCGGCGTTCGAGGTGGTCCCGGGCGTCCAGGTCCTCCGCGTACAGCTCCAGCAGGTACCGCCCGGCCGGCGGCCAGCCGGCCGCCATCCGCCGGACCAGCCGCTCCCAGATCGTCAGCGAGACCACGCCACGGCCGTCGAAGCCGAGCGCCGAGGCGACGGGCGTCGAGAGCGGTCCCTCGCGGAGGATCTCGTACAGCGGGGTCACCTTCGCGTGGGGGAAGGCCAGGGACGGGTACTCGACGGCGTCGACCGTGTGCACCGGAAGATCGTCCTCGGAGGCGAGGAGCCGGATCCGGGTCAACGTGCCGCCGGAGTCGGCCAGCCACCACGTCTCCGGGTCGGCGCGGTCGTCCGAGTACACCACCCCTGCACCGGTCCGGCCCGCGAAGGCCGCGGCCAGGGCCGGTTCGCCGGCCGTACTGTTGCCGTGCTCGTCCTGTACGTACACGTCGAGGCTCATCGCGATGTCCCCTCGCACGTGGTGGTACGTGCACAGGACGGTCGCGTCCCAGTCACGGGCGTCCTGGTCGCCGTCCGAGAGACAGACGTCCACCTGGTCGACCGGTACCCCGACCACGTCCGCGAGCGCCGCGGCGAGCGCGGCCGGATCGAGACGCCGGCTGATCAGCAGGTTGGCGATCACTAGGGGAAGTTTCCTTCTTTGATCTTCCTGGCCTTTTCGACAGCCGCCGGGTTGTTCTTGAACTTCGGGGCCATCTCCAACTGCTTCAAGGACTTCGGGTCACCCTTCAGCAGGAGCTGGAGCTGGAGCGCCGAGTATCGGGTGTCGGGTGTCGGGTGTCGGGTGTCTGGTGACCGCCGTACCCCTCCGACTTCAGCGTCGACTCGTCCCCGGCATGGAAACCGAGCAACAGCGGCGCCCCCGGACGAAGAACCCGGTGGAAGTGGCGCAGGACGGGGCCGCCGTTCTCCACACGCGCAGGCTACTCAGGCCTCGGGGCGGAATGTGGCCAGTCGATGCGGTGACCGTCCCGTTCCAAGGACTCCTCGACAGCGGGCCAGTCCTCGACCCACTCGGCGCGGACGTCCACCGTGACACCCGGATCTCGGGCGACCCGGATCATCACGCCCATCGCCTCGGGGTGGTCGGCAAGGCGGTCCACGCGTATGTACCCGCCGGCGTCCCGCCCCTCCACGACACGGCCGACGACGCCGTAGCGCGGCACGGCGTGCGCGTACTTGGCGAGGACGGCGGAGCGGTCGACGGTCGCGGTCACACGGAGGGCGGGGCCGGGCGGCGGGCCGGCCGTGGCGCGCTGCCAGGCGGCTGCGACGCCCATGTAGTACCGGCCGTCCTCCGCCGCGGCCGCACGGAGCGCGAGCAGATCAGGCTGACCGTCCCGGTTGGCGGCCTGGATGTCGCGCTCCTGCGCCGCCTGATCCCGGGCGGCCAGGTCCCGGCCCGCCCGCTCGCCGAGCCCGGCCGCGAAGTCCAGGGCAGTCAGCGCGACCTGCGTCGCACCGAGGGAATCGCCTCCGTCTCCGCCTCCGCCTCCGAGAACGACCCCGAGTGCGGTGTGCGCCACGTCGATGGCCTCGGCAGCGAGCTCGTCGAGCTCATCGAGTGCATCGCCCTGCTCGGACATGCCATCGACACTCTCCTGCAGCTCACCGTAGACGCCGCCTACCTCCTCGAAATCCACGGGCCCGGGCTCCCACAACAACTCCATGGCCCGGAACCACGCCTCAGGCGCAGCCCGCCCCGTGGACTCGGCGTACGCCCAGAAGGCAACCGCCCCTGCCCTCTCCGAGCAGGCAGCCATGAAGCCCCTGGCCTGCTCGAAGGAGGCCGAACGGGCGAAGCGCATCACGTCCTCCGAAAGATCCACACTCTCCCCCTCCCTCTCCGATCCAACTCACACCACGTCACCGCAGCTCGACTCAACTCAGCTCAGCTCGACTCAGCCCAACCTCAGCTCGACTCAGCCCAACCTCAGCTCGACTCGACTCGGCTCAGCGCCAGGCTCTCCCACCAGCCCTGCCCGACCGGCGACCACTCCTTCACCTCCGGATCCCGCGGCACTCGACGTGCGTGCCGGGGGCGACGAGCGCCGGCTCGTCGCCGTCCTGGAAGTCGGCGGTCGAGCGGACCGACCCATCCACGTCGGCGCGAGCAGCCCTTCCAGAGCAGTCCTCACGCGATGTCCAATCCGTACGGGACACGGCACGGGCGTCGCTGCCACCACCAATCGCGGGTGCCGATCTCCGTGCCGGGTCCGGTGAGGCGCCCCAGGAACTCACCTTCGTCGACGACGGTGTGGCTTTGGAACAGCGCGTCCAACTCGGCCACGGCAGCGGCGAGCTGGGTCGCGAGGTCGGGCGGGAGGGTGGCCAGGCGGGAGGACAGTTCGTCGCGGCTGCGTAGGTCGTCGAGGTACGACTCGCCGGGGTAGCGGTCGGACGGTGACCAGTCGGCCTCCAGGCGCCGGACCAGGCGCTCCCAACAGTAGAGAAGCCAGCATGCCAGGCGGGTGGGCGAGTTCTGCGTGGAAGCGGTCCCGTCCAGGGCTATGGCCGCCTCGAACGCGTCCGTAACCGGCGTCGGGACGCGTTCCGCGGCGTACGCCTCCGGGAGGCACCGGACGCGTATGCCCGGGAGGTCCGCCACCGGATCCTCGACCGCGTCGACCGTCATGAGCAGGTCCGGCTCCTCCGGGTCGTAGACGCGGGCGCGGGTGCGGGTCCCGTCCGGGCTCATCGCCCAGCACGCGGAGGGCAGTCCCACGTCGAGGGCCTCGCAGAACACGGTCGCCCCGATCGCCGCGGCCAGGCGGGAGGCGGCGGTCTCCTCGTCGGGCGGGTCCGGGACGGCGTCGGTCACGTAGATGCTCCAGGACAACGTCAGGTCGCCGTCGAGGAAGTCGTACGTGCAGAGCACGTCCGCACCCCAGTCACGTCCGTCCGGATCGGCGTCGTGGTGGCCGACGTCGACGCGGTCCGGCGCGACCCCGACGGCTGCGGCGAGTCCGGCCGTCATCACGTCAGGCGCGGGGCGGTGCACCGTGTGGAATTCGTAGTCCGTCGTCATGGGGGAATCCGATCGTTCGCGGTCTCGGTCCTGAATCGACCATAGAACCCGGCGACGACACGGCCGGAGTTGTCCACAGCTCAGCTTTTGCCCACTGCCTCGTTATCCACAGGGAATGCGAATTCGGTGACGTGGATGGATCGTTGACAGCATGCGCGAACTCGACCTCACGGTGATGGCCAGGGGCGGAATCCTCCTGACCGCATGGGCTCTGGACGCCGGCGTCCCACCGAGCAGCCTCCGCGCCGCCCTGCGCGCGGAGGGCTGGCAGCAGCTGTGCCGGGGCGCGTGGGCCGTGCCGGGGAGAGAGGTGGACTGGAGGACCAGGGCCATGGCGATACAACTGCTCACCCCGGACCTCGTATGCAGTCACCGCACAGCAGCGGCGGTACTGCGCATCGAACGACTGACTGCGGAGCCGGCGGACTCGGCAGACTCGGAAACACTCGAGTTCGTACACCCGCGCCGCTCCGTCGCCCGGCCCGGTGTACGGGTCCACCGCGTGCCTGGGCTCGCCGGACGGGACCACGTGGTGCGCAGGGGCCTGCGGGTGACGACGCCCGCCCGTACCGTCGCCGACCTCATGCGCGCCGCCCGCTGCCGCGAGGAGGCGGTGGTGCCGGCGGACTCGGCCCTCGCGCGGCGCGTGATCAGAGGCGTACGCCGCGACGCGCTGGTCGGCGCGGAGGGGGTGGCCGCCGAGCTTCGGGCCCGCCGGCCCGGCGCCCCGGCCGCCCGCCGATGGCTGCGCCTGGCGGACCCGGGCGCAGGCTCGCCCGCCGAGACGGTGGCCCGGCTCCACCTGCACGACGCGGGCCTGCGCCCGGAGTCCCAGCCGGTACTCCGCACGGCGAGCGGCCGCGCGATGCGACCGGACTTCTACTTCCGCGCCGCGGGGCTGGTCGTGGAGATCGAGGGCTACGCCTTCCACGGCACCCGACACGCCCATGAACGCGACATCCGCCGCTACAACACCCTCGCCGGCTGCCACGGCGTCCGCAGAATCCTCCGCTTCACGGCAACGGAGGTGTTCGGCAGGCCGGAGGAGGTGATCGCCGCGATCAAGGGCGCCCTAAGGGAGCTGTCGGGCGAGGCGACCACGTGAGGCGCGGGTCCTGTGGCTTCAGGGGGTGGGGGTTGCCGGTGGGCTTCTGGTGCGGCCGCCCTCTTCCCGAGTGTGGCCCCTGGAGGCACCGCGTCAAGGGCGCTCCTCCGTCGCGTCGCTTCGCGATTCCGCTTGCGCTCCACCCTTGACCCGGCACCTCCAGGGGCCTTTTCACACTCGGAGGGCGGCCGGGGGTGAGGGTCCGCGCAGGGGGCGCCGATGTTCCTGGCCGCCGTAGGCGGCTGGCAGGTGGGTACGCGCCAGTTGAGTGGGGCGCCCAATGCCGTCTCGGCGCCTGGAAGGCCGGTGGGCGACGGCGTCCATGCCCGGCTGGTCATTGCCCGTGGGGGGGAAAAGAGAAGGCGGTACATGGGGCGGGCAACGATGGGGCCACCCCAGCCGCCAGTCACAACACCCCCACCCCCGGAAAGAGCCCCTGGGGCCGACGGGATGCCCTTCGTGTGCTCCCAACACCCTGGAGCGATACGCGAGTGGCAAGACGAGACCAATGTGACTCACGAGTCCGCGCGACCCGCTCCACCGCACCGAAACGACAGACGTCGACTCCCGCTTGGGAGGGAGTCAGGGGCAGGCACGCCGCACCCCCGGCGTCACACAGGCAACACCCGCCCCGGCCGTGACGGGCTAGAGGGACGAGAGGGCGTCGAGATTGTCGTTTCGGTGCTCTCAACGGACTGCGGGGGTACGGGGGTGACGGGACGAGACCCGTGTGACTCATGAGGCTTCGCGCCTCGCTCCACAGCACCGAAACGTCACATTCCCCCCGGCCCCGGCCCGTCTGTCTTCGCTCCCCACGGACAATGACCAGCCGGGCATGTACCGCACCCCACGACGGCCTGGTCGCCGCCGAGACGGCAATGGGCACCCCACTCAACGACCGCGTACCCACCCGCCGGCCGCCCACGGCGGCCAGGCACCACCGCAGGGCTACGCGCGGACCCTGCCCCCCGGCCGCCCTCCGAGTGTGAAAAGGCGGCTGGAAGGGGCGGGTCAAGGGTGGAGCGCAAGCGGAATCGCGAAGCGACGCGACGATAGGAGCGCCCTTGACGCGCCCCTTCCAGCCGCCACACTCGGAAAGAGGGCGGCCGCACCAGAAGCCCACCAGAAACCCCCACCCCGACTACCCCCTCCCCCGCCCCCACGCCCCGACGCCCGACGCCCCGACCGCCAGGGAGTGCGGCCCGCTCTCAATCGGCCTCGGCCCACGCGTGGCGCGGGCCCCAGGTGCGCCACCTGCTGGTGTCGGCGGGTACCGCAGGGGCCTCCTCCATAAGCTCCCGGAAGATCCCGTCCATTTCAGCGGTCGCAGTCGCCGGCATCACCCACTCCGACTCCGGGAGCTCCGCGAGCTCGCGCTCGAACCAGTCCCGGGCGTCCAGGTCAGCGTCCGGTGCGACTCGACGGTGAACCCGGCGTCGTCGAGCCGGGCGGCCGGCCGGCGCTGCCGGCGGCGGTGCACGTAGACCTTCATCGGGTGACCGCCGTACCCCGGCGCCGACGGCTACATCGCCGTCGGCGGTCAGGAGGACGCCCCGATCACCGACACCCGCGAGGCCCTGCGCAACCTCATCCTGGAGATCAAGGCCGGCAAGGCCGACCATCTTCTATAACCACCACGGCACGGGCGACGGTTCGATGCCCACTGCGCCGCCGAGGCTCATGCGGGCCACCGCCTATGCTGTGATCACGCGCAATGTGCGCCACGGGGGAGGCAGTTGAGGTGTTGGGGGAGTTGCACGACGGCGCTCCCCGGGCCATCGGCCCGTACCGGGTCGTCGCCCGGCTCGGCGCGGGTGGCATGGGCGAGGTGTTTCTCGGGGCGGACGAACGGACCCCCGCGGTACGGACGTTCGTCGCGCTGAAGATCGTACTGCCGGGGATGGCCGACGAGCCCGGCTTCCGTACCCGCTTCCGGCGCGAGATCGAGACCGGCCGGGCGGTCGTCGGGCGCTACACCGTCGACGTCCTGGACGGCGACCATGAGGCGGTCCGCCCCTGGCTCGCCACCGAGTACGTGCCGGGGCCGACGCTCGAACAGGCCGTGCGTGACCACGGACCGCTGCCCGAGGCGTCGGTGGCCCTGCTCGGCCGCGACCTCGTGCGCGCGCTCCGCTCGATCCACCACGCCCGCATCCTGCACCGCGACCTGAAGCCGAGCAACGTCCTGCTCACGGCCGACGGTCCCAAGGTCATCGACTTCGGCATCGCCCGCGCCTTCGGCGCGAGCCGGCTGACCGGCACGGGAATGATGATCGGCTCGCCCGGCTTCATGTCGCCCGAGCACGTCGCGGGCGGCGAGCACGTCGTCGCCGCGTCGGACGTGTTCTGCCTGGGCGCCGTCCTCGTCCACGCGGCGGCGGGCCGCAGCCCGTTCGGCGAGGGTTCGCTGCCCGCCGTGCTGTACCGCATCGCCCGCGCCGAGGCCGATCTCACGGGCGTCCCGCCCGGCCTGCGGGACATCGTCGCCGACTGCCTGCGCCTGGACCCGTCCGACCGCCCGGATGCCCTGGCCCTCGGCCACCGCCTCGACGCGGCCGTCGCGGCGACGACGCCCGGAACCGCCACGACGCCCGGCACCGCCACGACGCCCGGCGCCGCGACGGCCCCCTCGGCCGGGCCCGTCTCCCCCTGGCCGGCGCCGCTGGCCCGCGCGATCGACGACCGGGTGCGCGAACTGACCGCGCTCGACGCCCGCCTGGGCCCGCCGGTCGCGCACCCGCTCACCGTGCCCGCCCGCGCGCCCGGCCTGCACGAGGCCGCCACGATGACCGCGCCCGCACGGGTGGCCGATGCCGAGGACGACGCCGCCCGTCGCCGCCGTACGAGGCGACTCACCGCCGCCGTCGTCGCCCTGGCCGTCGTGACCGCGACGATCGTCGTCGCCCGCTCGACGGACCTGTGGCCCGGCAGCGGACCGAACGACCCTCCGGCGAACGGCGCGCCCGGCTCGCCCTCGCCCTCCGGCGGCGCCGGCCTCCCGCGCACCGTCACGTCGATGGACGCCCTCGGGGCGGCCGACCGCAACCGCAGCTTCGACGCCGCGCCCTCCCTGCGCCCGGCCGGCTGGAAGCCCTGGGACGCGCGACTCCCCGCCGGCCCGACCGCCTGCGCGGCCGACCCGGCCACGCTGGCCTGCCGGTTGGACGACGGGTCCCTGCAGGCCCTCGCTCCGGCCGACGGCAAGCTCCTGTGGCGGGCCCGGCCGGGCGCCGGGTCCGCGGCCGGTGCGGCGACCGGTCCGCTCATAGCCGGGGACGTGGTCGTCTCCGCCGAGGACGGACGTCTGCGCGCGCGATCCGTCCGTGACGGCGCCGTTCGCTGGGACACGCCGTTCACCGGACGGCCGGTCGGCCGGCTGCTCGGCGTCGAGCGGCAGGTCTTCGTCAACCGTGCCGACGCGACCGGGGTGCACGTGGACGCGTACGACCTCGCCACCGGGAAACGCCGGTGGACCGAAGTCGTGACGACGGCCTCCGCCTCCAAGGCCGGGACCGACGGCAAGGCCAGGAACGACGACAAGGCCGGGAACGACAACAGCAAGACCGGAAACGACAGCAAGACCGGGAAGGCCGAGCGGTACGGGGCGATGGCCTACGGGATGGGTCGCCTGCTCGTGAACGGCGAGCGCGGGCTCACGGCCCGCGATCCGGCGACCGGCGAGATCGAACTGACCGCCCCCGAGGCCACCCCCGCGGGCGGGTCCGGCACCACGAAGGCCTGCCCCGACCCGCGCATCTCGTCGAGCCAGCTGTTCTGCCCCGACCCGAACGGCAAGGGCATGCACGTACGGCTCCTGCGCGATCTGAGCCAGCTCTTCACGTCCGACGACCGGGTCACGATCCCGTCCACCGCGGCCGGCGACGTCGGCTGGGTCTTCGGTCCCGTGCGCAGCCTGTCGATGCTGATCGCCCTGCCCGCGCACGGGCGTGTCGTGTGGATCGGCAACAACCAGGTCGACGGAACACCCGCGGCCGAGGCCGGCCCCGTCCCGCGCGCCCGGGACGGCTCCCCGGCCGCCGTCGGCACGCCCGTCCTGCTCGGCTCGGCCGCCACATACGCCGACAACGCCTCGCTGTACGTCCGCCCCGCGGACGGCGCCCTGACCGTGGTACCGGTGCCGGGTGCGCCGGGGAACGTGTCCTCCGCGCAACGGCCGCCGGAACTCATGCCCATGGGCGACGTGGTCGTCCTCGGGTACGCCGACGGGACCGTGCGGAGCATGGCGCTGCCCGACGCCTGACGGGCAGTCCGCCACCACCAGCCCTGCACCGCGGCAGCGCCGCGGGACATCCGACCGAGTCATTGGGGAACCGTCATGCTTCAGCCGCTGGACGCCGCCGCCGTGCGCCGCGTCGGACCGTACGTGACGTTCGCCGTCATCGGCTCGGGCGGCATGGGCGCCGTCCACCTCGCCCGCCGAGCGGACGCCCAGGGAGCCGAAGCCGGAGCCGGAGTCGGAGCCGAAGCCGGGGCCGGGGACTCCGCGGTGGAGGGGGCGGGCCGGCCGACGGCCCCGGTACTGGCGGCGGTCAAGACGGTCCACGCCGGACTCGGCGTGGACGACCGGTTCCGGATCCGGTTCCGCCGCGAGGCGGAGGCCGCCCGCGCCGTACGCGGCCCGTACACGGCGGCCCTGCTGGACGCCGACCCCGACGGCAACCCCCCGTGGCTGGCCACCGAGTACGTCCCCGGCCCCTCGCTCGCCGACGCCGTCTCCCGGCTCGGCCCGCTGCCCCTGCCGTTGGTCCGCGCCCTGGGCGCCGACCTCGCCCGGGCCCTGCGGGCCGTCCACGGCGCCCGGCTGCTGCACCGCGACCTCAAGCCGGGCAACGTCCTGCTCTCCGCGGACGGCCCGAAGCTGATCGACTTCGGCATCGCGCGGGCCTTCGACGGCACGGTCCTGACCGCCGCGGGGCAGGTGATCGGCACGCCCGGGTTCATGTCCCCGGAGCAGGTGGCGGGCCAGGACGTCCTCGGCCCGGCCTCGGACGTCTTCGCCCTGGGCAGTCTGCTCTGCTGGGCGGCCACGGGGCGCGGACCGTTCGACGACACGGAACTCGCCGCCGTGTTCAGCCGGATATCGGAGGGCCACGCCGATCTCGTCGGTCTCCCGGCCGAGTTGCACGAGATCGTGGCGGCGTGCCTGGCCGTCGATCCGGCCGCCCGCCCCACGACGGACGCCGTCCTCCGCGCCCTGGACGAGCGCGCCGCGGAGGAACGGCCGGGCGCCGTGCTCGCCCGCAGGGAGGGTCCGTTCCCCTGGAACGGCGAGGTCCGTGAGCTGATCGGCACGTACGAGGCGGAGACCCGCCGGCTGCTCGCCGCCGCGCCGAAGGAGCCGCCTGCCGCGGCGCCGGGACAGCCGCCCCGGCCCCACACCGCGCCGGGACAGGCCGGCGCGCCCGGCCCGTGGGGCGTGCCCGGGCGGGCGTACGCTCCGACTCCGGCCGCCGCCCCCACTCCCGCACCGCGCGGGGCGAAGCGGCGCACCGGCGTCGTCGCGACGGCCGTGGCCGGGGCTCTGGCCCTGGTCGGCGGACTCCTCGTCGGCCTCGGCTACTCCGGCGGCGACAGCGGCGACGGCGCCCGGCTCGGGCCGAGCCCCTCGGCGTCCGCCCCGCAGCCGCCGCCGGTGGACGGGATCGAGCACGTCAGCGCGCGGGACGCGGTGGGCGCCCCGCGCACGCTGTCGTACCCGGCTCCGTCGCCCGACGGGAGCGACACCCCCCGCGGCTGGAAGCCGTGGCGGGCCGCCCACAAGGGCCGCGTGAGCAGCTGCGTCCACCAGGAGGACCTGCTGATCTGTGCGGGCGGGTCGTCCGCGACGGCGTTCGACCCCGCGGACGGCTCCGTCGTCTGGCAGCGCCCCAACGGCGCGCTCATCCCCGGCGTCTCCCGCGACCGCGTGTACCTCTCCGAGGGCGAGGCGGTCGTCGTCGCGCAGCGCTCCGACGGCAAGACGGTGGGGCGTTGGCCGGGAACGGCCGGCTTCGTCCCCACGCGTGCCCTGGCCGCCGGCGGCGTCGTGTACGTCGGTTACATGGGTGACGCCGGGGTCGGCACGGCGAGCGAGATGATGTTCCGCGCCTACCGGGAGAGCGACGGCTCCATGCTCTGGGAGTCGATGGTGCACCAGGCGTACCCGTGGGGCCTGACCCTCCTCAAGGACAAGCTCTACATCCCGGCGGCCGGCCCGATGAGCATCCTCGACCCGAAGACCGGCAAGGAGCTCGGGACGGACCGCGTCTGCCTCGATCCCGTGGTGAGCCTGGCGGGCACGATGCACTGCAACTTCAATATGGACGGGAAGGTCGAGGACGAGATCGTGGCCGCCGGGCCCGACGACGTCGTGATCACTCAGCAGGGCCACGAGGCGGGGGCGATCCTGATCTCCGCGGTGAAGGCGTCGACCGGCCGGGTGCTGTGGTCCCAGCCGGTCGTGTCCGCCTCCGAGCCGGTCGGCCTGGGCGGCACCCTGGTCGTCGGCGACCGCGTGGTCGTGGCCACGGGGATGGGCGTCACCTCGTACGCGCTGAAGGACGGCAAGCAGCTCGGCGAACCCGTCCCGGCCACGTGGCAGGTCCCGGCGGACGAGACCAGCCGTCCCTCGTTCCTGGTCGTCGGGGACGTGTTCTTCCTGACCTGGAACGACTCCGTCGTCTCGGCCCGCATCCCCCGCTGACCCGAGCGGGGAAGACCAGGGAGCCGCTCCGGGGCCGGCCGGGCCGCCCGGCCGGCCCGGGAGTCAGCCGCGCTCCGCGCCCGGCTCGACCGCACGCGCCGCCTGCTCCACGCGGTCGTGGTGGGCCTGCCAGAACGCCGCGCCGCCGGGCGGCAGGTTGCTGTTCACGGCTCCGTGACCCGCCGCGCCGTCGGTGAGTTCGCGGACGATGTCCGCGTGGCCCGCATGCCGTTGGGTGTCGCTCAGCACCCGTACGAGGACGTGGTGCAGGGTCACCTGCCGGCGCTCCTCCGGCCACCAGGGTACGAGCCCCTTCGCGTCGAGCGGCAGCTCGGCGACCGTGGCGTCGGTGTGCTTCCACGCCTGGCGGTACAGGTCGATGATCTGCTCCCGCGACTCCTCCGGCGTCGCCCACATGTCGGCGTTGTCCTCCGCGGTCTCCCGGTACCAGGCAGGCGCCGGCCTCGACGCCTCCTCGAAGAACGGCCGCCCGAAGGTGTCCCCGAAGTACCCCAGCTCCACACCGGTCACGTGCTTGACCAGGCCCAGCAGGTTGGTACCGGTCGGGGTCATCGGGCGGCGGACGTCGTACTCCGACAGCCCGTCGAGCTTCCAGAGCAGGGCGTCGCGCGCGTCCTGCAGGTAGCGGAGCAGGTCCGTCTTCATGTCCGTGTCGGTCATGCGCGGCAGTGTCCCACCGGCCACTGACAGTGCAGCTGCGCAGACAGCCGCCCGCCCTGCAGCAAAGCCTGTCGCGCCTGAGCAAGAGGGGGACGGCGAGCGGGACACGCGCGAGGCGGCTGAGTCACGGCGTCGTCCTGCTCGACTCGGAGGGTCTGAGCAAGTTCATTGCCAACGAGGCTCGAGTCACGGGTCTGATTCGGACGGCGCAGTCCAAGGACTCGCTTGTCGCCATCAGCAATCTCACGCTGATCGAGGCGTGGCAGTCGGAGACCCGCATGAATCGATTGCGCCGGAACGTCTCCCGACTGCAGGTTCTGCCCGTCACAGATGCCCTCACATGGCGGGCCATCGACCTGCTCCGGAACGCGAACCTCCACGGCCACGAGTACGCCGTCGTCGCTGCGACCGCACGCGGGCGTTGTCCGCCCACGCTCCCTTTCAGTGCTCCTTTCCACCTTCGGCGGCGAAGGTGATCGGAGTCGCCGTCGGCGCGGCAGCGATGACGGCGATCCCGTCGCCGGGGACTCCGACGGCCGGTCGGGGGACGCGACCGCCGTACGGGACGAGCCGCAGCGCGCCAAGGGCGATCTTGCACTCGCCGGCCTCCTCGACCTTCTTCCTCGCGTCGTCCGCGGCGTCCTGCGCTCGTTCGCAGCATCCCGCGCCCCCTTCGCGTCTCCTGGGACCGCGGCCTTCCCGGCCTTGCTCAGCGCGCCCTTGGCCTTGCCTGTCACCTCGGTGACCCGACCACCTCCCCGGGGACCTGATACCACCCGGGCCGACCGCCCGCTCCTGTCTCAAACATCGAAGCCGGTGTGCCAGTCGATCACCTCCTCCAACGCATCCCGGAAGATCTTGCGCCGGCGCTGGTCCCCTTCCTCGACCTGGACCTCCGCCAGCAACTCTCTGAGGGGCTCAAGTGCCGTGGGATCACCGTCCACGATCGTGTCGAAGACCTCGTCGTCTGTCAGGGCGAAGAAGCGAGCGACCCAGGTACCGAGCTCGGGATCCTCGGGGGAATCCGGCACTTTCGTCCACGAGTTGCAGAGGTGCGCGGCAGGGCGCTCCAGGAGCCAACCCACGTACCGACCATCTGCGATCAGCAGGTCGAGGTCCTGCGCGATTCCGAGCCGCGACCGGACGACCGCACCCCCTGAGAAGCCCTCCTCGGTCAGGCAGACCAGCGCCGAGCCAGAACGCTCACACCACCGCACGGATACCCGCGGCAGGTCGAAATTCCTGCCCGGGACTACTGCCAGACGGGCGTCGGCACGGTCTGCATTCAGCCAGGAACCCGGATCGGTGCCTTCCCTGGCAACTCTGCCGGGAGCCTGAAACCAGGCGCTCACCAATGAACCTGCGTCCAAGGAGAAGCGCATTTCGTCGCTGGCGTCGGCGACCCACCATCCGGCACCGCTCGTCGCCAAGAGGTGCCGCTCGTGGTCGTCCGCACTTCGATAGGGCCCGGCGATGACCAACCGTTCACCGAGGCTCAGGTCTACGGACAAGGGCAGCGGGGCACCGTGCACTACGCGCACAGGCATCTCGCCGAGCCTGATTTTTTCCATGTCAGTCTTCGTCTTTCATCTTGATCTCCACGCCTGGTGGAAGAGTGCCACCCTTCGGGTTGGGTATCTTTCCGCGCTCGATCATTTCCTTGGTGACCGGCATTCCTGGTTCCGTCGGAGATCCGCCATAGATGGCCGCCCCGCTCTCGCCCCTAGGTCCCGATTTTCCATAACTGGTCACCACCTGCCCCGCCTTGGCCCCCTGGCCTTCGACAATCACGATATTGCCGTCCTTCTGGAAGATGAGGCGGCCGCCAGTGCCCGTCGAGGCGTACACCGCTGAATCAGGGTTGCCGAGGATGTCCTTCTCCAGATCGCCTGGGAGCCGCCCGTGATAATTCGGTGCCTTGCGAACTGTCCCCGACTGGGCACGTCCACGGATCTTCTCTGCCCGCTTCTTGTCACGGGAGGTGGCGACCTTCTCGGCCTCCCGCTTCGCCTCGTCCGCCTGCGCCTGCGCCTCGTGCGCCTCTTCACAGGCCTTGCCCTTCCTGCGGCGTCCGGCCAGGACGGCTACCTGACCGTCGGCCGTGTCAGCAGCCAGGATTCCGGTGCCGGGCCCCGCAACCCCGAGGCCGGAGCGGTCACGCCCCCCGTACGGGACGGGGCGGTCACCACCGGCGGCGACGGGGCAGGCTCCTTCCTTCGCGGCCCTCTCCGCGGCATCGTCAGCATGTCGCTGGGCTTCGTCCGCGGCCTTCTTCGCTCCGTCGAGATCACCGGCCTTCGCCGCCCTACGGGCCTTGCCGGCGGCATCGGTTGCCTGCTGTGCCGACTCACCGGCCTTACCCGCGCCCTTTCCCTTGCCCGCTTTGTTGATCTTGTTGATCAGCGAGAAGCCCTTGCCGGCCTTCAGGATGGGGACGAACGTGGTGACTCCGTTGTAGACGAATTCGCCGCCGGCGCGACCCCAGTTGCCGTCTTCGACCGAGTCCTTGACGCTTGTCTAAGGAATTGTGCTCTCGCCCCAACCGGTGCCGTCTACGTGATGAGGCATTTGGATTGCGATTGCATAAGAGTCAACGCCCACGCGCCTGTTCCGACGCGAGTACGAAGACCTGACGTCGACCAGAACCGCCACCTCAGCGCGGCAGCACCACCCACGACCGCTTCCCGTGGTGCGGCGGCTGCGCGTCGCCGAACCCCCACTCGCCGCCCCAGTTCGTCCACCACCGCCGCACGCAGCCACAGCGCCCCCGCCGACGCGCGGCACAGAGGGTCTCGGCGTCCGGGTCCTCGTGCCGCAGATGCTGGTCCCACAGGGCCAGCCGAAGGGCGCCGGCGCCGGACGCCTCTCCCCCGCCCGCCCTCCGTCGCAAGGACAGGTAGAGCCTTCTGTGGCCCCGCCCGGGTCAGACTCGGTCCGCCGCCTCGCGGGCCGCGCGTTCCACGCGGACGCGGTGGTTCTGCCACGTCGCCGCGTCCCATCGAGCGGCAGCTCGGCGACGGTGGCGTCGGTGTGCTTCCACGCGTGGCGGGCGGTACAGGTGGTGATCTGCTCCCGCGGCTCGTCCGGCGTCGCCGTCGCGCGCGTCCAGCAGGTAGCGGAGCAGGTCCGTCTTCATGTCAGCCGAGACGGTTTTGCTCCGTGGTCTTCCAGCCGACACTGACGGCCTCCCGGTCGGCGACCGGCCCCGCTCAACGCGCCGGGGCCGCCACGGGAATCGTCCCGTGGCAGCCCCGGCCGTACTGCACGGCGACTACGAGCCGCTCGCGGTGCGCTGGAAGGAGACCTCCACGCGGCGGTTCTTCTTCCGACCCTCTTCGGTGGTGTTGTCGGCGATCGGGTACTGCTCGCCGTAGCCGCGGATCTCGTACGTGATCCCGGCCGACGCCAGTTCCTTCGCCAGCACCGTGTGCACGGCCTCGGCGCGCTGCTTGGACAGCACGTCACCGTGCGCCGACGAACCGAGGTTGTCGGTGAAGCCGAACACCCGGACCTTCTTCGCGTCCTGCTTCTTGATCTCGGCCGCGATGGCCGCGATCCGCGAGTTCGCGGCGGAGGACAGCTTCGCGCTGTCCTTGCCGAACAGCACCTCCGCCTGGAGCGCGAACTTGATGTCGGTGTTCGTGTCCTCCCGACGCTCGTTGCCCTCCAGGTCCTCGACGACGGACTTGATGTCGAGCACCTTGGCGGCCGCGAGCGTGCCGCCTTCGGGGAGCTTGAGGTCGGGGTCGTTCGGGTCGATCTTCACCGGCGGCGCGGCGGACGCCGACGGGTACGGGTTCTCATCGGCAAGAGCATTCGGCGCGGCCAGCAGGCCGAGAGCGAGCGCCCCGGTGACAGCGACACCGGCCGCGCGCACGGCGGTCCGCCGAGTACGGGTCAGGGTCAGGGTCATCAGGAGATCTCAATCGTGCCGGTGGTGACTCCCGGGAACGTGACGCCGACCTGGGTGGTCGAGGTGGGCGGCGCCGGGAACTGGGCGAAGAAGGGCAGCGTCTTGCCGACCGGAATCGTCGCATCGTAGTTCGTCGTGGTCAGCGGACGGTTGTCCGTGTCCCGCAGCACGTAGTACCGCTTCTTCTCCTTGGCGTCGGTCAGGGTCATCGCCGCCAGGGAGGGGCCCGTCAGGGCAACGTCCTGCTCCGCCCCGTTCCACTGAACAGGAGTGGTGAAGTCCTCGGTACCCGCGTTCTTCATCGTGCCCGTGACTGTGAGGAAGCCACCCGAGTCGCGCTTCGCCTCGTGGATCACCATCTCAAGGCCCTTCTCGCCCTTGAACGTGGCGATGACCTTGCTGTTGTCCGGGTAGGTCTTGCCGTCACCGCTCTTGGACGGCTCGTCCTTACCGGCGCCCGAGGACGAGGACGAGGAGGCGTTCTCCTTGCCCGTGCCGTCGTCCCCGCCGCAGGCGGACAGCGTGAAGGTCAGGGCTGCCGCCAACAGGGCGGCTGCGCCGGCCCGACGCGTCGTCCTCACATGCCGAATGCTCATGACTGGTGTTCCTTTACTTCGCTCGCGGTCAGTCCTCGGCAAGACGGACGTTGAACAGGTCCGCCATGCCCGGAAGGAGGTCTAGATTGCCTGGATCGAGTTCCCAGTCCCTGCCGTCACACTCGAGACCACCCAGAGAGGGCTTCTTGTCGTTGCCCTTGCCCTGATCGTCGTCGTCCCCGTCCTCGGGCTTGGGCGCCTCGGGGGGCTCGAACTGACAACGGAACTCGACCACGGCCGTGGCCTTGGATTCCGCGTAGTCCGTTTCCGTTCCCTCGACGATGCTCTTGCCCACCGGCTTCGTCGCCCTGACGTCCACCGTCACACCCCAGCGACCGTCCCACGTGTCCCGGCAACCGATCTGTCGGGCATCGTTTGCCTGGGCGAAACGTGGTGACTCCCAGCAGCCGTTGCGGCGCTCGGGAACGTTGCCGTTGTTGAACAGGGCCATCAGCCAGGGCACGTCGCGCGCGAGGATGTGCTGACGGAGGGCGTTGTCGAGGTCGTCCCGGGACTCCTGGGCCGCTGCGAGAGCAGCCGCGTCAGCGGCCGTCTGCGTCTTGTTGCGGCTGACATCCGCCTGACCGAACGCGAAGAACATCAACGCGAGAAAGAGCAGGCCGACCACCGCTGCGATGTACAGCGGTGCGGCCTGCCCTGACTCGCCGCGAAGGCGTCGCACTACTTGATGACGCTGCTGATCTTCGTCTTGAAGGTGTTCGCGATGGTCTGACCCATGTTGGTCTGCAGCAGGGCGGCGAGGATCGCGACCACGAGGATCGTGATGCCGACGTACTCCATCGCGCCCTGACCCCGGTCGCGCTTCGCCTGCAGGGCCTCGACGCGGGTGTTCACCCAGGAGCCGACGTAGACCTTGGTGGTGGTGGCAGCCTTCAGCATGACGTCGTTCATGATGTTCCCCTCCGGGTTCGGCCGACCGTTTGCCGGCCGACTCTGCGTAAGTCTTCGTGTCGTTCGCGCTTCCGGCTTCCTCCTGGCCGGTCTCGCTGTCGACATGAGAAACGTACGCCGGGGCAACACCCTCGGGCATGGGTCCCAGGGCCCAACTCCGGTCCCAACGCGGGGATTGGGCCCGCGCCTCGACGAGGTGGGCCCGGAGGCCCTGAATGCGCTCACGCATGGCGGGACGCACCTCCCCGGGTCACGCCGTGCCAGATGGCGATGGCCTCGCCACGGCTGCCGGCGTTGAGCTTCGCGAAGATGCGGTTGATGTGGTTCTTGACGGTCTTCTGACTGATGAAGCAGGTGGCAGCGATCTGCTGATTGGTCATGCCGGACGCGATCAGATCCATCACTTCCACCTCCCTCTGGCTCAGTTCGGACAGCAGGGCCCCACTCACCTGGGGACCCGTTGAAGACTGTCCCATATTCGCTTGCAAAAGCGAAGGGTTTTGCTGTGATTGTTGCGCAGCCGACACGCCGCCAACCGCGTTCACCTGCGGGTTCATTGGTGGCATGGGCTGATGATGCCCACTTGTGTCGTATGCGGGTGCAGACGGTTGCTGCGGTACGACCGGCTGGTAGCCGGGTCCCGTGAACGCCGTGCCCAGGCCCTCCGGCAGAGGATGTCCGCCCTGGCCCGGGACTCCGCCCCGCAGCTGCTCGATGAGCGCGGAGGAGGCCGAATGGGTGAAGTGGGCCCGGCCCTGCTTGATGTCGCGGACCGCGGCGACCAACTGGTCCGCGGTGAACTCGCCGTGGACGAGATAACCGCCCGCGCCCAGCCGCAGCGCCTCGTGCACGATCTCGCTCTCGCGGCTGTAGGTCATCATCAGCACAGGAGCGATGCGGACGAGATGCGGTAGGGCGGATATGCCGTCCACCCCGGGCATACGGACATCCAGCAGGACCACGTCGGGCCTGTGCTGGACCGCTGCCTCGTACGCCTGGCGGCCGTCCGCGCCCTCCGCGACGACCTCGATGTCGTCGCGTCCGGACAGCAGGACGGTCAGACCCGCCCGTACGACGGGGTTGTCGTCGGCGACGACGACCCGCAGCGGCTGGACCGCGGAGGGCGCCTGCTGGGGCAGGGCCGGGAAGCCCCCGGAGCCCGGGGTGGGTGAGGTGGGGACGGGTGATCCGGAAACCGGTGTTCCAGCGGTGTGGTGGGAGCTGAGCGGTGACGGATGCGACGAGGTGTGCTGCGAGACGTGATGCTGCTGGGTCCAGTGCTGGCCAGAGCTGGGGGAAACGTCGTCCGGCATGGTGCGGCCTCCTCTCTCAGAAGGTGGGGGACGTCAGGGAAGGAGCAGTCATGACAACGTGCTGTGGGGGGAGCAGCCGGGCCCACTCCGGGCCCAGCGATGCGACGGACAGTTCCAGTCGTACTTCGGTGCCTTGCGCGGCCCGGCCCTTGCCGATGCGGATGCGCGCCCCGATGGACGCGGCCCGCTCGACCATGCCGACCAGGCCGAAGTGCCCGGCGCGCCTGAGGTCGTCGAGCGTGGTGCCCGCGGGCAGGCCGGCGCCGTCGTCGTAGACGCTGATCCTCAGGACGTCCCCGACGATGCCGGCGGAGACCTCCACGTGCGTCGGACGGGCGTGCCGGTGCGCGTTCTCCATGGCCTCGCCCGCGATGGTCAGCGCATGACGGGCGATGACCTGCGGCATCGGCGGGACGGGGATCGGACTCAGGCGGCGGAACGTCGCCCGGAAGCTGTGGCGGCGCGAGAAGTCGGCGGTCCGCGCCTCCAGTTCCGTCACCACGTCGACGCCTCCGTCGAGGCCCGATTCGCGGCGCAGGTCCGAGAGCAGTTCCCGGGACTCCGCCGCCGCCCGCCGGGCCGAGCGGGCGACCAGTTCGGCCTGGTGCTTCACGGTGAGCGGATCCATCCGCTCGACCGTGCTGGCCAGGCCGTCCGCCGCGAGCGCCAGACCGTGCAGGGTCTTCGCGACGGAGTCGTGCATCTCCCGGGCAAGCCGGGACCGCTCCCCCTCGACCGCCTCATTGACGGCCAGCCGGGCGCGGGTCTCGGTCAGTGCGGTGGACGCGGCGCCGAAGCGGAGCAGCAGCCCGCGCAGGGTGCTGCCGACGGCGCCGGCCATCAGACACAGGCCGACAAGGAGCAGTGCCGACATGTCGGCTTCGGCCGGGCTCACACCGTAGGCCGCGCCGAGCAGCGCGACCTGGCAGACCGCGAACACCGCGCCGCCGCGCCAGCTGTAGACCAGGCCGGCGAGGAGAGGCGTACAGATGGTGACGTAGGCGAGCGTGGAGTTCGGCGACGCGGCGAACAGCAGCAGCGCGCCGAAGACCATGTCCGCCGCGAGCAGCCACGGATGCTTGAGCAGGAACGGACCGAAGCGCTCCCAGTCCCGCAGCAAGGCGTACGAGCCCATGACCGTGACCAGGACGGCTGCTCCTATGAGCCAGCCGGCCAAACCGTGCTCGGCCTTGGCGAGGGCGAACGGGGTGGCGAGCGCCGTCATGGCGAGCCGGAAGCCGAAGAGCTGCCGACAGAGCGCCTGGAGCGCGTTGATCTGGATGGGAATCCCGGGCGCCGGCTCGATGGCCGGCTGCGCCAGTCCACCACTGATCCCACCGGACATCATCGTCATGCCGTCGTCACCCCCTTCTTTCCTTCTCGTGCAGTCGCCGTGATCACCCGAACATGGTGCCGAAGTCGACCTCGGAGGCGTAGTAGAAGCCCACGCCGATGAGGATCATGGTGGCCGGCAGCATGAAGCTGGTGATGAGGAGCGTGGCCTTCGGTACGGCCTTCGATGCCTTCTGACGCGCCAGCTGTGCGTCCGTGCGGCGCATGTCGTTGGCGATCTGGATGAGCGTGTCGACGATCGGGGCGCCGAGCTCCTCACCCTGCTGGAGCGCGGAGACGAACATCGACACCTGCTCCGATTCGTTGCGCCTCCGCAGCTCCTCGAACGCCTGCCGGCGACCCATGCCCATGTCCATCTGACGCAGGGTGATCTTGAGTTCGTCGGCCCAAGGTCCCTCGTACTTCTCCGAAACGCGCTCGAGCGCCTGCCGGAAGCCGAGACCGGCGGAGACGACGACCGCGAGGACGTCGAGGAAGTCGGGGAGCGTGCGCTCGATGTCGTCGCGTCGCTTCTGCAGCGCGATGCGGAGCAGGAAGTCCACCCAGAAGAGGCCGTAGACACCGAAGATGACCGCGAGGAAGACCTGGCCGTTGATCAGCGTGGCGAACGCCGCAGCGCCACCGAGGATCGTGTAGCCAGCCTTCCGTGCCGCATAGCGGTTGATGGTCATGCCGTTCGGATTGCCCGCAAGATCGAGCTTCTTGCGCATCTTGTCGACGCGCTTCGGGCCCATGATCTTGTGCACCCGCCCGACATGCCGCTCACCGAGCTTGTCGATGAGCGAACCCGTCGCGCTCGTACGCGACGACCCCGACTCCAGCGCCGACACCAGGTCGCCGGGGAGCTTCGCGTCCGCGCGGTACATCCGTACGCCCTGGAAGACGCCCCAGACGGCGAGGCCTATGACAAGGGAGAGAATCAGATCCATGACAGCGTCCTCGCCCTTCAGGTACGGATCTTGGTGAGTCGGGTGATCAGGAAGAAGCCGGTGGCGTAGAGGCCGGCAGCGACGATCACGGCGATCTTTCCGGTGGTGGCCGCGGTCATGTCGTCCAGTGCGCCGTCGCGCATGCTGTCGATGATCAGCAGGAAGCCCGCGCCGAGCAGGGGCACCATCACGGCCGTCATCTTCACCTGCGAGAGGAGCGTGTTGACCTCGCGTCGGGTCTCCTTGCGCTCCTCCAGCGTGTCGGTGAGGTTGCGCAGCGAGGTGACGATGGTGCCGCCCGCGCGGCTGGAGAGGATCAGGGTCGTCATCAGTACCGTCAGCTCACGGGACGGCAGGCGCTCGCTCAGCTCGTTCAGCGCGTCCTCCAGCGAGTGGCCGACGGCCAGCTGGTCGGCCACGCGGCGCAGTTCGGAGCGGGCCGGGTCGTCCATCTCCTCGCAGGCCATCGCGATGGCGGTGCGCAGCGCGAGGCCGGCCTGGGTGGCGTTGGCGAGGAGGCGGGTCAGCTCGGGGAGCTGGTTGATGAACGCCTCGGTGCGCTTGTTGATCTGCATGTTGAGGAAGGCGTTGCCGCCCCACACGCCGATCGCTGCGGCCAGCAGGCCGAAGAACGGGGCGAAGATGGACGAGACGATGAAGTACAGCACCACGAGCACGGCCACGACGTAGACGGCGTACTCGCCCGGCGTCATGTCCAGACCCGTGGCCGCGAGCTTGCGCTCGATGTGGTTGCCGAGCTTGGTGCCGCGCAGCCTGCGGTCGACCTTGCCGAACCGGCGGCGCCGGCCCACGCCCTCGAACTGTCCCGTCTGGGACATCCGCCGGTAGAGCTCCTCCTGGTGGGCCTTGCCCGACGAGAAGGCGTGCACGCCTATCACCACGAGCACACACGCGGCGAGCGTGACTCCGATCGTCAGAAGCGGGAGTTTGTCCATGTCGGGCGGGAACCTTCGGGTGAGCGGCGGATGGGGGGACGTGGGGCGGGGCCCGTCGGGCGGCGGCCTAGGCGGACTTGCGCATGTTCAGCTGGTCGTCGGACTGGGCGACTCCGAACGCGGCGGGAATGGGCTCGCTCCTCATGTACAGCTTCTCGGCGATGCGGCGGGGCAGCGGGTAGTACTCCCAGTTGCCGTAGATCCGGCCGTCGGCGGCCATCGGCTGGGCGTGGTACTTGCAGACCGAGACGATCCGGTAGTCCTCGCGGCCGTGCGAGTCGACGATGGCGATCTCGGTGATGCGGCGGGAACCGTCGGTGTGACGGGTCAGCTGGACGATGACGTCGAGGGCGCTGTTGATCTGGTCCTTGATCGCCACGAAGGGGATCTCGACCTCGGACATGGACGCCAGGGTCTGGAGTCGCATGAGCGCGTCCTCGGCGTTGTTCGCATGGACGGTGGCGAGCGAGCCGTCGTGACCGGTCGACATCGCCTGGAGCATGTCAAGGGTCTCACCGCCACGGACCTCACCGACGATGATGCGGTCGGGTCGCATACGCAGGGAGTTCTTGACCAGGTCGCGAATGGTGATCTGGCCCTTGCCCTCGACGTTCGGGGGCCGGCTCTCCAGGGTGATGACGTGGGTCTGCTGGAGCCGGAGCTCGGCGGAGTCCTCGATCGTCACGATGCGCTCGCCGTCGGGAATGAGTCCCGAGAGCGCGTTGAGCAGGGTCGTCTTTCCGGTACCGGTGGCGCCGGACACGATCACGTTGAACTTGGCCCGCACCAGACCGGACAGCAGCACCATCATGTGCTCGTCCAGCGAGCCCAGGCCGATCATCTCCGCGAGCGTGTACGCGCGGGGGAACCGTCGGATGGTGAGGATCGGGCCCGTCAGGGACAACGGCGGGATGATGACGTTGACACGCTCGCCGGAGGGCAGACGGGCGTCGACCATCGGGTTCGCCTCGTCCACACGGCGGTTGACGGTCGACACGATGCGCTCGATGGTCTGCATGAGCTGCTCGGACGACGAGAAGCGCATCGGCAGCAGTTCGAGCCGGCCGCCGCGCTCGACGAAGACCTGGTCGGGGCCGTTGACCATGATCTCGGAGACCGACGCGTCTTCGAGCAGCGGTTCCAGGATGCCGAGGCCGAGGGCCTCGTCGACGACGCGCCGGATGAGCTGGGAGCGCTCGTTGGTGGAGAGGACCGGGCCCTCGCGGCTGATGATGTGGCCGAGGACGCGTTCCAGGCGGGCCCGGCGCTCGGCCGCGGCCAGCGAGGACATCTCCGCGAGGTCGATCTCCTGGAGGAGTTTGGCGCGGTAGACACCGACGAGGAGGTCGCCCTCGTTCTGGCCGCTGTTCGGCTCAGGGCTGTTGATGCGTGCCCTCAAGCTCATGTCGTCAACTCCTGCGTGCTGCTGGTTGCTTACTCGGTCGTGCGTGTACGGGGCCGGGTCCTGTCCCGGTCGGGACCGGTCGGTCCCGGTCGGTCCGGGTCAGTCCCTCGGCATCGTGGCGCTCTTCTCGGCCTCGCCGAAGCTGATGCCGGGCACGACCGAGGGGACCTTGACGCGGACGGTCACGGTGACCTCGTCGCCCCAGCCGCTCTTGGTGATCCGGGCGCCGCCGTTCTTCTCCAGGAAGTCGGAGAGCGAGTCCCGGGCGGCGCGCTCGTACCAGGTGTCGTTGCGCTGGTCGGAGTCGGCGCGGGCGGCCGCGCGCGCGGCGGTGCCGGCCTGCTGGGCGGCGAAGACGCCGAGGCCGAGCTGGATGACGAGCAGGCCGACGAGGAGCAGGAGCGGGGTCCAGCTGACCAGTTCGATACCTGCCTGGCCGCGGTCGCGGCGCTGTGTGCGGTTGCGTACGCGGAGGTTCATCGTCAGTTCTCCCTCGCCGCTGCGGACGTGAGCTCGGCGTCGAAGCCGATGCTGGGACCGCCGGGGAAGAGCAGCGGGATCGGCAGTTCGACCTCGGCCTCGACCATGTCCTTGTTGTCCGGATCAAGCCCGCAGTCGATGCGCGCGTCACGCCACTGCTCCGGCAGGTCCTCCCGCCCGGCGATCTCACACATCCGGTCCCGGCCGTCCCACCAGTTGTAGTCGGTCACCGCCGCCTCGCGGACCGCCTTGTCCGCCGCGTTCCCCGCCAGCGAGAAGGTGTAGCCGATCAGGGCGCACTGCCACAGCACGACCAGCACCAGCAGCATCAGCGGGAACGTGCCCGCGAACTCGATGGACGTCTGGCCCCGGTCGTCAGCCGACCGGGCAGGCGCTCCCACCCGTATCTCTGGTGAACTCATGATTCAACGTTCCCCCTTGACTCCTGATGACGACTGACTTGCGGCTGACTGACCACTGACCGGCTCGCCGGCTCAGCCGCGCTTGCGCAGCCCGAACGACCCCCGGTCGCCGCCCTTCGCGCGACCGCCCGCCTTCTCCGGCTGCTCCTCGCGCTTCACGAGCTCCAGCTCGCCCGCCAGGGCCCACATCGCCTGCTTGACCACGGCCCGGGCCTCCAGGTCCTGCATCCGGCCCGCGTCCACGGACGCCTGCAGTTCCTTGAAGTTGGACGGGATCGCGACGCCGGCCACCTTCGTCCCGGTGATCTTCTGGACGAGCGGCGGCTGGATCTCGGTGTTGCGGATGTAGCGGTTGACCACGGTGACCGTCTCCTCCGCCTTGCGGATCTGGAGGCGGGTCCACAGACCCACCATCCGCTTGGCGGCGCGCACGGTGATCACGTCCGGGGTGGTCACCAGGACGGCCCGGTCGGCCATCTCGATCGCGGCGGCGTTGGCGGAGTTCAGGACGGAGCCGCAGTCGATGACGACGATCTCGTACTTGGTGCGCAGGGCGCTGATGACCTGCCGTACGGCGCGGTCGTTGACCTCCTCGGCCCGCTCGCCCTCGCCGGGGGCGAGGAGGAGCGAGACGTTCCCCGCCTTGTCGCCGGAGTAGACGACGTCCTGGAGGACGCGCGGCGTGATGTCCTGGATGGAGGCCAGGTCGACGATGGAACGGCGGTGCTGGACGTCCAGGTACGAGGCGACGTCGCCGGCCTGGAGGTCCAGGTCGACCAGGACCGCGCTCATGCCCGACGCCTGCGCCGCCAGCGCTGTCTGGACGGCGATGACGGTGGTGCCGACGCCGCCCTTCGAGCCGCTGAAGGTGACGACCTTTCCGCCGGGTCCGCTGAACAGGTCGGCGCCCTGGCCCAGGTGACGGCGGACGCCCACGGACCAGGCGGCCGCGGCCTGGACGCGCTGGGTCAGCTCCTCGTACGAGAGGGGCAGCCCGACCAGGCCGCGGGCGCCGGAGTCCATCGCCGCCGAGTACAGCCCGGGGCTGGCGTCGGCGGTGACGAGGATGACGCCGACGGCCGGGAACCGCAGGGAGACCTCACGGATCAGCTCCAGCGCGGGGACCGGACCGATCCGTTCGTGCACCAGGACGACCTCGGGGAGCTCGTCGAGAGACTCGCCCGCCAGTTGCGAGAGCAGGTCGATGAGCGAGGTCGAGTCACCGACCGGCTGGGCCGGCTCCGCGTCGGGGAGCTGGCTCAGCAGGGTGGTGATGGATCGGGCGGCGTCGGCGTCGCCGACCGCGGGGAGGATACGTGTGGTCATCCGAGTGTCACCTGCTCGTGTCTTCCTGCAGCGTGTACCGGTCCTCGCCGGGCCGCAGGGTGGTGGGGCTGCCCTTGGCGACAAGGGCAAGACGGAGGTTCACGGCGAACGACTCCGCGAAGGCGACTCGCTGGGCGTCCTGGGTGTTCAGTGCGAAGGTGATCGGCACCGCCTCGGCGGCGCCGGCGTTGCGGTCGTCCTTCTTCGGCTCCAGGGCGGTCAGCTGGCCGACGTCCAGGACCTTGGCGTTGGCGACGATGATGCGGGACTCGGCCGGCTTCTTCTCGCCCAGCGCCTCGTCGTTGAACGTGGCGAAGATGTTGACCAGCGCGCCGGGCGTGATCTTGCCGGCCACACCGGTCGCCGCGTCGATCATGATGGCGATCTCCTGCTGGTTGTTCTCCAGCGCGGGACGCTTGACGATCATGTCTTCCTGCAGGAGCGAGCCCCGCCGCAGCGCCGTCACCGCGGTCTTCTGGTCGATCACGCTGATGTCCGTGACCGCGTTGGGCGACAGCCACCGCTTGGGCATGCTGACCTTCTCGAACTGGCCCGGTTCGAGCTTGCTGTACGGGGCTATGTCCTTCTTCAGCCGGTACGCGGTGACTTCGGGCCCCACCTTGGAATTCACGTCGCTGATCACCGACAGGACACCGGCGAAGGCTGCGAAGGCGCACAGCACGGAAAGGAGCAGAAGAACGACGCCGCGGCGTTGGCGTGAATTCATGGGCGGGACAACCTCATTGGGAGACGGTTACGGGCAGGCGGACGAACTGCGATGCACGTGCTGAGCGTGGGCGCGGTGCTGTGCAGCGGAGCTTCGAGCGGATCGATCCGTACGTGGGGGGCGGAACACGCGCATCGGGAGTGCACCTGGAACCAATTTGCGGGACACACCCTCGGCGTTCCTTGATGCCCCCTAAGCGTTCAGGACACCATGAGCGTGGTTTTGGTTCTCCGCGGGCGCCAGAGGTGCCGCGCAGAACCCGCACCGGTCTCCGATGAGTTCGAGACCGCACCAGGTGCAGATCTCGCGTCTGACGGAGGAGACCAGCTGGTAGATGATCGAGATGTTCGGCAGGAACGCGGCGAATTCCACCAGTTTCGACGTGCCCCACCAGCGCGCGGAATCCGACGGCAGCGCCACCTCCTGCACTCCCTGCACCTGCCAGGCGGGCGCCAGCGTGCTGGTCACCCAGTCCGACTGGAGCTGGCCCTTGGCGACCGCGAGGTGGGTGCCGAACTCGGGGCCGGTGAGGTCCCCGCTGCCGACCTTGATCAGCTGCGGCGTCGGGTTGGCCAGGACCGCGAACTGCGAGCCCGGGACCCACGACTTGGCGTGCGCCTTGAGGCTGACCGGTACGCGGTCGAGGCGGGTGACCGAGTTCAGCAGGGCGCCGGCGTGGATGTAGTGCGAGAGCAGGCGGGCCGCCGAGGCGACGACGCCCGCGCTGAAGTCGCAGATCGACAGCTGCCGCAGCTGGCGCACCAGGACGGCGACGCCCAGGGGCGGCAGGTCGAGCTTCAGCAGGGCGATGCGGTCGCTCTCCAGTACCGCGCGGATGGTGTGCAGGCGTCGCTCGTGCGCAGCCGGGATGGACGCCGGGTACACCGCGACGACGTAGCCGTGCTGCTCGACCAGGACCTGCATGTCGGCCAGGGCAGCTTCCAGCGGCTGCTCGTCAGGATGCTGCAGCAGCGCGGCGGTCGGCGTTTGATGATCTTGTGGTGGCAGCACCAGCTCCGTACTGGTGACGGCAATGGCGGTCGGCACGCTGATTCCCCGTTCAGCTCCGGTCCACCGGGGATCCGGCGGCCGCAGTTCACTCATACTCTCCGTGCTCAGGTATCAGCACTTTATCCACCTCCTACGACACAGAGAACACCCGGCAGGTTCCGAGCGGGCAACCATCACAAGGCCTCTACGGGTCAATCCGGGCATAACGCCTGCTAGTTCACTGTTCTACCAACTTTCCCTTCCACCGCACAGCGGGCCCAATCCCCGGGCTGGGCCCTCAATGGGGCCCCAGGGCCCACGCGCACGCCCCCGCACGATCCGTACTCTCGGCTTCCGTTCGGAGAAATCTCGAGGAGGCCGCAGCCGTGCGGCAGAGTTCGGAGGGGGCGCGGTATGCGACGAAGGAGCCGAATACCGGCCGAGTCCAGATTGTGGCGCGACACACATATGTCGCGTGACACATGGGGTCGTTCGCTGAGGCCCGACGGCTCCCCGTACGACGACCGCGGCGCCTCGGCCCTGGACTACGTCGGCGCGACCGTCGTCGTCGTCGCCATCGTCGCCGCGCTGCTCGGCACCGGCACCGACTCCCGGCTCGCCGACAAGTTCCGCTGTCTGCTGTCCTTCAGCGGCGCCCCCTGCGGCTCCGGTACCGGCGACGAGGCCTCCGCCCCCAAGACCGACGCCGACTACGAGCCCCCGCTCTGCCAGATCTCGGCCATCAGCGACAAGGCCGGCTCCAAGGCCAAGTTCCTGTTCTGGGAGTTCGGCAAGGAGTACGGCTTCCAGGAGCAGCACTTCCAGTCGAAGACCGACCTGAACAAGGACGGCAAGGTCGACGACAAGGACAAGATGGTCATGATGACCTTCACCGACGCCGCGTCGATCGCCGCCAAGAAGGAGTTCAAGCCGGGCCTCAAGGTCGGCAAGCTCGGCGCCGACACGCTGGAGCTCGGCGCCGGTGTGAAGGTCACCAACGGCGACACCTGGGTGTTCGAGAGCGAGGATGAGGCCAAGCGCTTCCGCGACGACATCGAGAAGCTGCAGATGTACGAGATGCGGCGCACCATGCCCGGAGGCGCCGAGGCCAGCATGGGCGACAGCATCCTGTACCTCTTCGGGACCGGCCCCCTCAAGGAGGAGGAGGAGACCCGGGAGCGGATCGAGCGCGACCTCGGCAAGAACCGCAACATCACGTACGGCAAGCTCGGCGCCGAGGGCTCCGCCTCCGGCGGTCTCAAGCTCTCGGCTGGCGACGACAAGAAGCTCAGCGCCACGCTCGGCGGCAACGTCAAGATCGCGCCCGAGGTCACCTGGACCGACAACAACTACAAGGGCACCAAGGCCTACACGTACTCCATGGCCATCGAGTACGGCACGAAGGTCGGGTACGAGGCGGGTCCGCTGAACGGCGAGCACTCCGCCCAGACCTCCCAGACCGGCACGATCACGGTCACCAAGGACAAGAAGACCGGCGAGATCGTCCGGATCGACATGACGCGCACCGTCGAGAAGAACGCGACGAAGGACGGCGTCAAGGGCAAGGGCGACAACGGCAAGAAGGACGACGACAAGCGCGGCGGCAGCGGCGGGATCAAGGGATCGGACTCCGAGACCGGCATCGATGTCGTCACGAATTCGATCGTGATCCCCAAGGGCGACCAGGGCGCCGCCGACCGCAAGACCGTCGAGGACTGGCTGGCCGGCAACAACGAATTGGGCACCGCCTGGGGCTACATGTTCGACGACAACGCGCCCACCACGCGTCCGGGCAATGACGACCCGTTCGGTCAGCTCATGTTCGACAAGGGAATGTCCAGCAAGACGAAGTACACCGGAAAGACCGACGCCGCGGAATACGGCTTCGATCTGAACCTCGGACTCAGCCTCGGATTCTCGATCTCGACGGAGCGAAAGGAAGAAACGCTCAACGACGCGGAATTCCTGGGCGCTCCCCAGGGTGGATCGCGGTCCTATGTCCCGTACAGCTACTGTGCGAACTGATCCGGACAACGGGAGCAGGAGTACGGTCATGAAGATCTTCCAGCGCGCGGCGGCCCTCGGGGTGGGCGCCGTCGTCGCCCTCGCCCTGACGGGCTGCGGCGGAGGCGACGACAAGAGCACGACGACGGCGGCGGTCCCCGAGGGCTGGTCCGAGCTGACCACGAAGGGCGTGGACGTCGCGTACCCGCCGGCCTTCAAGCCGCAGGGCGACGCGGAGCGGAGCAAGTACAACGCCGCCGCGGCCACCCTGACCGAGGGCGACCGGACGGTGGGCATCATCACCGTCCAGCTGAACTTCACCACCGCCCACGACGCGGAGCAGGCCGCCATCGCCGCCGAGGCGGGCGTCCAGCTCGGCTCGAAGATCGAGGGCACGAAGAAGGTGGAGATCGCCGGCACCGACGACGCGCAGCGGATCGACTTCGCCTTCGTCTCCGACGGGGACAAGGGCCAGCCCGTCAAGGGCGCCCGGATCCATGGCACGATCGTCACCGGCCTCGACTCGAAGGACAAGACCTTCGCCGTCCGCATCGACGCCCAGAAGGGCAAGCTGTCGGACGCCGACCTGGCGAAGATCGTCGAATCGATCGAGGTCCACTGACATGGACGTCCCCGGCGGCAACCTGCTGTTCTTCGGCTTCATGGCCGTGCTGTTCGGTGTGTTCGCGGCGTCGTACGGGCGCCGGCTGCTCACCGTGCTGCGCACCCTCCGCCGGGGCGTCCGTACGACGGGCACGTGCAGCAGGGTCGAGTACCCGGACCGGGACTCGGACGCCAAGGACCACTACTTCGTGTTCCGCACCGCCGACGGCCGCGAGGTGGAGTTCAAGGATCTCGCCGGCTGGACCATGAGCAAGGGCACGCAGGTCACGGTCGCGTACGACCCGGCCGACCCGGAGCGCACCGCGACCATCGCGAGCCGGGACAACTGGGCGCCGGTACGGCTCGGGCTCGTCGTGGTGACGGGCTGCGGGCTGGCGTGCCTGCTCTTCCTGGTCCTGCTGTTCCACGAGCTCACCGGCTGACCCGTACGCGCCTCCGGCACCACCCCCGCACCACCTGCACTCCCCGCACCACCCGCACCACCGGTCTCGGCGGACCCCACGCCGCGGGGACCGGACCCCCTGCCCCCAACGCCCCCGTTCCCCCCACTCGGATCCCAGGGATTTCCCATGTCGTACTCCCGCAACTACGGCTCGCCGGCCCCGGCCGACACCGGACGGCCCATATTCGCCCTGCTCAAGTCCTGGGCGGCCGGTCTGATCGTGCTGCTCCTGACCTCCTACCTCCAGACCGCCTACTTCTACGGCGCCCTGGCCACGCCCGAGCGCCTCGAGTCGTTCGCCGACGTGCTGTGGCTGGTGCACCTGCCCAACGCGGTCTGCATCGCGCTCGCCGTCTGGGTCTCGGCCCGCGTCCACGCGGAGCCGCACCGCGAGTCGACCGTGCAGCACATGAGCGCCGCGTTCGTGGTGCCGGTCGCCGCGCAGCTGGTCGGGTTCGCCGTGACCGCCGGGCTGCCGTGGCGGAATCTCGGCGTGCTGAGCGTGATCATGTCGATCGCCGTCCTCGTCGTCGGCTGCGTCGCCGGGTACGCGGCGGAACGGCTGCGTGAGCAGGACTGACGCTCCCTTTCCCCGCCGGAGGGCCCCCGCTGATGCGGGGGCCTTCGGCGTTCCCGGGGCACCAGAGGTCTTGACAACTCAATTGGTCTGGACCAGATTTCACCCGCGGTGGCCACCATCCGTACGACCCCCCGTACAACGCCGTACGCCCTCCACCTCCCAACTCCCCACTGGAGGCAGCAAGTGGACCGCACCACACGCGCTCGCGGGCGCCGCCTGCTCGGCGCCTCGCTCGCGCTCGCCGTCGGGTCCGGACTCGTCCTGATCGGTACGGCCGGCACCGCGCAGGCGGCCGACGTGAACGTCGCCAAGAACGCCGGCTTCGAGTCCGGCCTGACCAACTGGAGCTGCTCCGCGGGCTCCGGCGCCGTCGTCTCCTCCCCCGTCCGCACCGGAGCCGGTGCGCTGAAGGCCACCCCGGCCGGCCTGGACAACGCCAAGTGCGCCCAGACCGTGGCCGTGAAGCCCAACTCGACGTACACGCTGAGCGCCTGGGTGCAGGGCGGGTACGCCTACCTCGGCGCGTCCGGGACCGGCACCACCGACGTCTCCACGTGGACGCCCGACTCGCCGTCCTGGAAGCAGCTGACGACCACCTTCACCACCGGCGCGTCCACCACCTCCGTGCAGGTGTACACGCACGGCTGGTACGGCACCGCCGCCTACCACGTCGACGACGTCAGCGTGTTCGGGCCGGACGGGGGCGGCGGCACCGACCCCGACCCGGTCGTCCCGGCCACCCCGGCCGGCCTCGCGGCCGGCACGCCGACCTCCTCCTCCGTCCCGCTGAGCTGGAACGCGGTCTCCGGCGCGACCGGCTACAAGGTCTACAAGGACGGCGCCCTCGCCCAGACCGTCTCCGGCACCTCGGCGACGGTGAGCGGCCTCGCGGCCGACACCGCGTACCAGTTCCAGGTCTCCGCGACGAACTCCGCGGGCGAGTCGGCCAAGTCGACGGCGATCAGCGCCCGTACGGCCAAGACCTCGACCCCGGGGCCCGGGCCGGCCGTGCCCAAGCACGCGCTGACCGGTTACTGGCAGAACTTCAACAACGGCGCGACGGTGCAGAAGCTGCGCGACGTGCAGTCCCAGTACGACATCATCGCCGTCTCGTTCGCGGACTCCACCACCACGCCGGGCCAGATCGTCTTCAACCTCGACCCGGCCGTCGGCTACTCCTCCGTCGCCGACTTCAAGGCGGACGTCGCGGCCAAGAAGGCGGCCGGCAAGTCTGTGATCATCTCGGTGGGCGGCGAGAAGGGCAACGTCACGATCAACAGCGACGCCTCCGCGACCGCCTTCGCGAACAGCGCCTACGCCCTGATGCAGGAGTACGGCTTCAACGGCGTCGACATCGATCTCGAGCACGGCATCAACTCCACCTACCTGACCAAGGCGCTGCGCCAGCTGTCCGCCAAGGCCGGCTCGTCGATGGTGCTGACGATGGCCCCGCAGACCATCGACATGCAGAGCACCGGCACCGAGTACTTCAAGACGGCGCTCGCGGTGAAGGACATCCTCACCGTGGTCAACATGCAGTACTACAACAGCGGTTCGATGCTGGGCTGCGACGGCAAGGTGTACAGCCAGGGCTCGGTGGACTTCCTCACCGCGCTCGCCTGCATCCAGCTCCAGGGCGGCCTCGACGCCTCCCAGGTCGGCCTCGGCGTGCCCGCCTCCACGCGGGGCGCGGGCAGCGGGTACGTCGACCCGCAGATCGTGAAGAACGCGCTCGACTGCCTGGCCCGCGGCACCGGCTGCGGCAGCTTCAAGCCGTCGCAGACGTACCCGGGCATCCGGGGCGCCATGACCTGGTCGACGAACTGGGACGCGACGGCCGGCAACGCCTGGTCGAACGCGGTGGGTCCGCACGTCCACAACCTGCCGTAGTCCGGGAGGGCGTACGGCGTCCCCCGTGCGCCCTCCCCCGCCCCGCACACCACCCATGTGACCGCAGCGCCGCCGCTCCCCCGGCGGCGCTGCCGTGTGTAGTGGTGATTGTCCGAACCCCGTCTTGACCGGAGCATGTCACCGCTCGGAGGATGGCACGACACCCCGCACCACAGCGCATCAGTCTGCTTGTCGCACACCCCCACACTCCCCACCCAGGAGACAGCATGCGACTTCGAACCCGCGGCAGAAGGACCGCCACCCTCGCGGCCCTGGTGGCGTTCGCCCTCGCCGCGCCCCTCTCCGCAGGAGCCGGCCAGGCCGGCGCCGACGCGGAACCGACCGCCGCCGCCGAAGAGGTCATCCGGCAGTACGAGATCCACGGCCCGTCCACCGCGGCCGAGCGCACCGCGCTCACCGCGACCGGCGTCTCCGTCGACGAGGCCGACGACCACTCCGTCGTCGTCAGCGCCAACGCCGCCCAGCTGCGCAAGCTGCGCGCGCTCGGCCACAAGCCGGTGGCCCTGCCGGCCCCGCCCGACCGCTCCCTGGCCGGCCAGGCCGTCAAGCCGCTCGACTTCCCCTCCGCGGACGCGAAGTACCACAACTACGCGGAGATGAACGCCGAGATCGACCAGCGGCTCGCGCAGTACCCCACCCTCATGAAGAAGCAGGTCATCGGCAAGTCGTACCAGGGCCGGGACCTCGTCGCGATCAAGATCAGCGACAACGTGGCCACGGACGAGGCCGAGCCCGAGATCCTCTTCACCCACCACCAGCACGCCCGCGAGCACCTCACCGTCGAGATGGCGCTCTACCTGCTGCGCGAACTCGGCGCGGGCTACGGCAAGGACACCAGAATCACCAACGCCGTCAACGGCCGCGAGATCTGGATCGTGCCCGACCTCAACCCCGACGGCGGCGAGTACGACATCGCCTCCGGCTCGTACCGCAGCTGGCGCAAGAACCGGCAGCCCAACGCCGGCTCCTCGTACGTCGGCACCGACATGAACCGCAACTGGGACTTCAAGTGGGGCTGCTGCGGCGGCTCCTCGGGCTCCAAGAGCTCCGAGACCTACCGCGGCGCGGCGGCCGAGTCCGCGCCCGAGGTGAAGGTCGTCGCCGACTTCGTCCGCTCCCGCGTGGTGGGCGGCAAGCAGCAGATCAAGGCCGGCATCGACTTCCACACGTACAGCGAGCTGGTGCTCTGGCCGTTCGGCTACACCAACGCGGACACCGCCCCGGGCATGACCCAGGACGACCGCGACGCCTTCGCCGCCGTCGGCCGCAAGATGGCGACCAGCAACGGCTACACCCCCGAGCAGTCCAGCGACCTGTACATCACCGACGGCTCCATCGACGACTGGCTGTGGGGCAACCAGAAGATCTTCGGGTACACCTTCGAGATGTACCCGGCGTCCTCCTGGAACGGCGGCTTCTACCCGCCCGACGAGGTCATCGAACGGGAAACCAGCCGCAACCGCGACGCGGTGCTCCAACTGATCGAGAACGCGGACTGTATGTACCGCTCCATCGGCAAGGAGGCGCAGTACTGCGCCTGACGCCGTACGACGCCCTGACCGTTCTCAGCCGAGGACGGCCAGGGCGTCGATCTCGATCAGGAGCCCCTTCGGGAGTCCGACGTACACCGTCGTGCGGGCCGCGGCGGGGGCCTTGAGGTGCTGCTCCTCGAAGTACGCGTTGTAGATCTCGTTCATCTCGGCGAAGTGGTCCACGTCCGTGAGGTAGACGCGCATCATCATCACGTCGTCCCAGCCCGCGCCGCCCTCCTCCAGGACCGCCTTGACGTTGGCGAAGGTCTGCAGGGTCTGCTCGCGCAAGGAGGGCCCCGCGACCTCCGGCGCCCGGCCCTCGACGGCCGGCAGGAATCCGACCTGGCCGGCGACCTGGAGGATGTCGCCCTTCCGCACGCCGTGCGAGAACCTCGCCGGCGGCGCGGTGTGCGTGGACGGGGTGATCGCGATCTTCTCGGTCATGCGGTGGCTTCCTTCGGAGGGGTGGTGCCGGAGTAGTCCCGGCTGATGGCGTCCGCGGTGCGGCGCACCAGCGGAAGCAGGGCGAGGAGTTCCTCGGCCGTGACCACGACATTGGGCGCGGACACCGACATGGCGGCCACGACCCGGCCGTCCGCGCCGCGGATGGGCGCGCCGACGCAGTTGATGGACTCCTCGTGACCGCCGAGGTCGGTGGCCCAGCCCTGTTCGCGTACGGTCGCCAGCTCCGCGAGGAACGCGGCGGCGTTCGGCGTCGACCGGGGCGTGTACGGGGGGTAGTCGAGCTTCGCGGCGAGCGTCCGCCGCTCCGGCTCGGGCAGGTCGGCGAGCAGCAGCTTGGCCACCGCGGCGACGGTGATCGCGACGGGCTTGCCGATGCGCGAGTACATACGCACGGGGTAGCGGCTCTCGACCTTGTCGATGTACAGCACCTCGCCCTCCTCGTACACCGCGAGGTGGACGGTGTGCCCGATCTGCTCGTTGAGCGCGGCGAGATGAGGGTGGGCGATCTCGCGCACGTCGAGGTTCTCCACGGCCTCCTGCGCCAGCGCGAACAGCCGCGCACCCAGCCGGTACCGCTGGTCCTCCTGGCGGTACACGAGCCCGTGCTCGTGCAGCGTGCGCAGCAGACGCAGCGCGGTCGACTTGTGCACCCCCAGCCGCTCGGCGACCTGCCCGAGGTCGGCGGGGCCCTGGGCGAGCAGCGGCAGGATGCTGAGCGCGCGGTCGACGGTCTGGCTCATGACGTACGTACCTCCAGGTCCTCCCCCGTCCAGCCGGGGCCCAGTCGAAGTCTCCCCCAGGCGTCGTCGGACAGGGCGACGAGCCGGTCGGCGTGGGCGCGGGAGGGGGGTGCGGCCAGGTCGTGGGGGGTGGTGAGGGCGGCGGCGGCCATGAGGTGGCCGTGGCGGATTCTTTCGGCGACGGTCAGCCCGCGCAGGGTTCCGGAGAGGAACCCGGCGGCGAAGGCGTCGCCGGCACCGACGGGGGCGACGACGGTGACGTGGGGGGCGGGTGCGGCGGTGACGGTGTCGGGCGCCGGGGCGGGGACGGTGGTGCGGGCGGCAGAGCCCGGTGCGGGGCCGCTGCGCTGGGCTTCACCCCACGCGGCCCCTTCCCGACGGGCTGAGTCGCGCTCGTACGCCACCGCTCCCCGCCCTCCCCGCTTCACCACCAGCACACCCGGCTCCGGGAGCGCCTCCCGGATCGCGTCCGCTCCCCTCAACCCCCACGCCTCCTCCGCCTCGTCCTCCCCCACGAACACCACATCCGCCGCCCGCGCCAACTCCAGGAGCACCGCCGCTCGGCCGCCCCGCCACAGGCCCGCGCGGTAGTTCACGTCGAAGGAGACCAGCGGGCGACCCGGCCGGGGAGCGACCAGCTGGTGCATCAGCGCACCGCAGCCGTCCGACAGAGCCGCGGTAATGCCGGACACATGCAGCATCCGCCCGCCCTCCACCACACCCCACGGCACCGTCTCCGGCGACATCGCGGAGGCGGCCGAGCCGGCGCGGTAGTAGAGGACCTCATGCCCGCCGTCCGCACGATCCGTGGCCGCGCGGAAGTAGACGCCGGTCTGCCGGTCCGGGTCCCGGGCGACGGCCGTCGTGTCGACACCCCACCCGCCGATGGCCTCGACCAGATGGTCGCCGAAGGCGTCCGCGCCGACCCGCCCCACCCACTTCACCCGGTGTCCGGCCGCCGCCAGTGCGCACGCGACGTTGGACTCGGCGCCGCCGATCGTCCGGGCGAACGCGGACACGTCGGCGAGACGCCCCGGAGTCGTGGGTACGAAGGTGACCATGGACTCGCCCACGCAGACGACGTCGACGCCCGATGCACCGGTCACCCTCGGACTCCTCGTCGGTCATGCGGATCCGGTTCCATTGACCCGGCATCGGCTCGGATGTTAGACACCACGAAGCGACACACGCAACGATCGTTGCACATAATGCAACACACAAGGAGGCGCCCATGCACGCCGACGAGCGCGTCGACCACCGCTTCAAGGCCCTGCCGCCGGACGCCCAGGGCCTGACCCTCGACGAGCTGGCCGCGGAGCGCCGCAACCTGTTCACCGGCGGGTTCACCACGCCCGTCCTCGCCCTTTCCGCCGAGCGCCTGGAGCACAACCTCCGCCTCCTGGAGGAGTACACGCGCCGCCACGATCTGGCCTTCGCACCCCACGGCAAGACCTCGATGTCCCCGCAGCTCTTCGAGCGCCAGCTGGAGCACGGCGCCTGGGGCATCACGGCCGCCGTCCCGCACCAGGCGCGCGTCTACCGGGCCTTCGGCATCCAGCGGATCTTCCTGGCGAACGAGGTCGTGGACGCCGCGGCCCTGCGCTGGATCGCCCGCGAACTCGCCGAGGACCCCGACTTCCGCTTCCTCTGCTACGTCGACTCCGTCCGCGGCGTCGAGCTGATGGACGAGGCCCTGAGCGGCACGCCGCGCCCGGTCGACGTGGTCGTCGAGCTGGGGGCCGGCGACGGCGCCCGTACCGGCGCGCGCACCGAGGAGGACTGCCGGGCGATCGCCGACGCGGTCGCCGCCGTCGACACCCTGCGCCTCGTCGGCGTCGCCGGCTACGAGGGCGAGGTCCCGCAGGCCACCCCCGAGCGCGTCCGCGCCTGGCTGGACCGACTCATCGGACTCGCCGTCGACTTCGACAAAGCAGGCCGCTTCTCCGACGAGATCGTGATCAGCGCCGGCGGCAGCGCCTGGTTCGACGTCGTCGCCGAGACGTTCGCCCGAATCCCCGAACTCAGCCACCCCACGCTCAAGCTGATGCGCTCGGGC
The DNA here is from genome assembly GCF_045348655.1 of Streptomyces solicamelliae. Taxonomy (NCBI): domain Bacteria; kingdom Bacillati; phylum Actinomycetota; class Actinomycetes; order Kitasatosporales; family Streptomycetaceae; genus Streptomyces; species Streptomyces solicamelliae. The sequence goes on along the minus strand of NZ_CP160404.1, from coordinate 4,535,616 downwards.
GCGTACGTCTCGCACGACGACATCCACTACCGCTCGCTCACCCCGTTCAACCGGATCCCCGAAGAGGGCGCACTGCAGCCCGCGTTCCGCCTCTGGTCCCAGGTGATCTCCCGCCCGACGCCCGAGCAGGCGTTCACCAACGCGGGCAAGCGGGACGCCCCGTACGACCTCCACCTCCCGGTGGCACAGATCGTCCGCACCCCGAGCGGCGCGTTCCACGAGGCGACCGGCATCACGGTCACCGCCCTCTCCGACCAGCATGCCTGGCTCGCCACCGACGCCACCGCAGAGCTCCGGGTCGGCGACTGGGTCGGCATGGGCCTCTCCCACCCGTGCACCACCTTCGACAAGTGGCAGCTGATCCCGGTCGTCGAGGCCGACGGCACCGTTGTGGAGTTCATCCGCACGTATTTCTAGGAGACCCGTGATCGATCTCGTCATCCAGGACGTCGAGGTCGTCGACGGCAGCGGCGCGGACTCGTACCGCGCCGATGTCGCGGTCGACGACGGCCGCATCGTCTCGATCGTCAAGGAGGCCGCGGCGGCGGGCTGTCAGCGGCCCACCGGCATGCGCATGCTCGACGCCGAGGGCCTGGCCCTCGCCCCCGGCTTCATCGACATGCACGCCCACAGCGACCTCGCCCTGCTCCGCGACCCGGACCACAGCGCCAAGCTCGCGCAGGGCGTCACCCTCGAAGTCCTCGGCCAGGACGGCCTGTCGTACGCGCCCGTCGACGACCGCACCCTCGACGAGGTCCGCAAGGCGATCACCGGCTGGAACGGCGACGGCTCCGACCTCGACCTCGACTGGCGCACCGTGGGCGAGTACCTGGACCGCCTGGACCGCGGCATCGCGGTGAACGCCGCGTACCTGATCCCCCAGGGCACGGTCCGCATGTACGCAATGGGCTGGGAGAACAGAACAGCGACACCCGGCGAACTCCTCCGCATGAGACAACTCGTCGCCGAGGGCATGGAACAGGGCGCGGTCGGCATGTCGTCCGGCCTCACCTACACCCCCGGGATGTACGCCCCCGACGCCGAACTCACGGAGCTCTGCCGCGTCGTCGCCCGGTACGACGGCTACTACTGCCCGCACCACCGCTCGTACGGGGCCGGGGCCCTGGAGGCGTACGCGGAGATGGTCGCCCTCACGCGCGACGCCGGCTGCGCGCTGCACCTGGCCCACGCCACGATGAACTTCGACGTGAACAAGGACCGGGCCCCGGAACTCCTCGCCCTCCTCGACAACGCGCTCGACGCCGGCGCGGACATCACCCTCGACACCTACCCGTACACCCCCGGCAGCACGACCCTCGCCGCGATGCTGCCGAGCTGGGCCCACGAGGGCGGCCCGGAGACCCTTCTGGCCCGCCTCCGGGACGACACAACGGCAGAACGCATCCGTGAGCACCTCGAACGGGGCTCCGACGGCTGCCACGGCGTACCGATCGACTGGAACACGATCGAGATCGCCGGCGTGGCCACCCCCGCCCTGTCACCCCACATCGGCCGTCGACTCCCCGACTGGCCCACGGCCCGCCGCCTCCTCCTGGACGACCGTCTGGGCACCACGATCCTGCACCACGTGGGCCACGAGGAGAACGTCCGCGCGATCATGCGGCACCGGGTGCACACCGGGGGCTCGGACGGCATCCTCCAGGGCGCGAAGCCGCACCCGAGGGCGTACGGCACGTTCCCGGAGTACCTGGGCCGGTACGTCCGCGAGGAGGGCGTCCTCACGCTCGAGGAGTGCGTCGCCCACCTCACCTCCCGCCCCGCGGCCCGCCTCCGCCTCCGGGACCGGGGCCTGGTCCGGGAGGGCTACCGGGCGGACCTGGTCCTGTTCGACCCGCTGACAGTCGCGGCAGGCTCCACGTACGAGACCCCCCGGGTTCTGCCCACGGGCATCCCGCACGTCCTGATCGACGGCAGGTTCGCCCTGGAGGACGGCCGGAGAACCGACGTCCTGGCGGGCAGATCGATCAGACGCACGGCGGGATAGCCGGACACGAACGGGAGCGGGGGACGTGGAGGGGGTGGTGTTCGGGACGTAGAGCGTGATTTGTGGCGCAGGAGAAACGCTCAGAACTGAAGCGACCCGAACGCGCCGTCAATCATGCAGTCCCGAACACCACCCCCTCCACGGCCCACGCGTCAGGCGGAGGCGCTGGTCAGCGAACCGTCCGCGGTCCGCACCCGTTCGACCCCAGCAGAACGAAGGCCCACGACACCAGCCATGGCCACCACCCCCGCCAGCACGAAGCCGTACCAAGGCGTGTGCCCCGTGGGCGCGGTCTCGTAGACGAGCGCAGCGGACAGAACCGCCGCCACACGCCGCGCACGCGAGTCCCCCGCGCAAGCCGCCGCCACGGCCGCCGTCCCCCACAGGAAGTACCACGGCTGAACCATCGGCGAGAGCGCCACCAACGCCAGCAGGGAGACACCGAGCCCCCGCACCGGATCCAGCCTCCCCTGCCACACGCGCCACGCCAGCCACGCGATGACGGCCGCCGCCACCGCCAGACCCACCCGCTGCACCGCCGTCTTCACCCCGTCGTCGCCGACGAGAAGCCCCAGCCCGAGCCCCACGTCGCTCGTGACGGACAGCGCCGTATGGATCGTCCCCGCGACCCCCTGCGTCCGCAGCCACCCGAACCCGGTCCCGGCCACCACGGAAGCCCCGGCCGCCACAGCAACCGCAACCGCTCCCGGCCCCAGCACCCCCCGCACCACCCCACCCCGCCGCGCGACCAGTACCGCCACGAACAGCAGCGCCACCGCCGCCGGCGACTTGACCATGATCGCGAGCCCCACGAGCGCACTGCCGAGCACCCACCGCCCCCGTACGGCGAGCAGCACCCCGCCCAGCATGAGCGCGATCATCAGCCCGTCGTTGTGCATCCCGCCCACGACGTGGATCAGCAGCAGCGGATTGAGCGCGGCCAGCCACAGCGCGCGCGGCCCGCCGCCGAGCCCCCGTACCGCCCACACGATCAGCGCGACCGCGCCGAGCGCGACGAGCCGCATGCCGAGTACGGCCGGCACGACCGTCCCGCCGGTCACCCCCACCACCGCCTCGGCGAGGAGCAGGAAGGCGGGCCCGTACGGCGCGGGCGTGTCCGTCCAGTGGCCGCCCACGCTGTCGGCGGCGTCCGCGCCGAGGTCGCCGGGGCCCAGCACGGAGGGCCCGACGGCGTACACGTCGTGACCCTCCAGGACCATCGCGCCCTGCGCGATGTAGCTGTACACGTCCGCGCTGTACAGCGGCGGCGCGAGGACCAGCGGCGCGGCCCACCACGCGAGCGTGACGAGCACCCGGTCGCGCACCCCACGGGCGAGCAGCACGCCGTACCGCCACCAGGCCGCGACGAGCAGCGTGAGCCCGAGATACGTGAGAAGGGCACCCGCAAGCGTCAGCGAGGAGCCCCGCGGCTCCCACAGCCCCCAAGGGTCACGGACCGGCAGCGCGCCCGCCGCGAGCCCGCCCACGGCGATGCCGAGCGACCCGGCCGCACCGAGCCACCGGCAGCCGGAGGCGCTCGCCACCCCATCGCGCACGGACGCCGACACTCCCATGACAGGTCAACCTACCGGGGCCGCTTGGTCACCCCATGGCCCTTGCCCGGCCTCCCGGGCCCGTCCCCGTCCCCGGTGGACGCGGTGCTCTGTACGGGCGCGGGCGCCGACGGCGACGCGCTGGCCTTCGGAGCGGAGGCGGAGGGCGCCGCGGACGGCCGCCCCGAGGGGGACGACGACGAGGACGAGGGCGACGACGAGGACTCGGCCGCGCCGCTGCTCACTCCCCCGCCGATCAGCTCCGGCGCCTCCCGCCGCTGCTGATCGGACTCCGGACGCGCGGGCCCGCCGGAGGAGCCACCGCCGAACAGCGCGGCGAGGCCGCCGACCGCGAGGCCGAGGAACGCCACGACCGCGCCGACGGGGGCCCAGGCCGGTATCCGGCCGCGCTTTCGATGCCTGGACGCACACATGTGCGCAGATCGTAACGGTCGTGCGCGGGGCCCGTGCACGCCCGCCCCCGCCTGCCTGTCCGCCCCGCCCGCCTCGCCCGACGTGTCCCAAAACACGGAGCGTCCCGCCCACCGCCGCCGTAAGCTCTCGTCATGCAGGTGATCCAGTCCACGAAGCTCGCCAACGTCTGTTACGAAATCCGCGGCCCGGTGCTCGAGGAGGCGATGCGGCTGGAGGCTGCCGGTCATCGGATCCTCAAGCTGAACACCGGCAACCCGGCCGCCTTCGGTTTCGAGTGCCCGCCGGCGATCCTCGAGGACGTGCTCCGCAATCTGGCGGACGCGCACGGCTACGGCGACGCGAAGGGCCTGCTGTCCGCGCGCCGCGCGATCATGAGCCACTACGAGACGAAGGGCATTCCGCTCTCCGTCGAGGACATCTACCTCGGCAACGGTGTCTCCGAGCTGATCCAGATGGCGATGCAGGCGCTGCTCGACGACGGCGACGAGGTACTCGTCCCGGCGCCGGACTATCCGCTGTGGACGGCGTCGGTGTCGCTGGCCGGCGGCACGGCGGTGCACTACCGGTGCGACGAGCAGGCCGACTGGATGCCGGACCTCGCCGACATCGAGCGGAAGATCACCGACCGCACGAAGGCGCTGGTGATCATCAACCCGAACAACCCGACCGGCGCGGTCTACGACGACGAGATGCTGCGGGGACTGACGGAGATCGCCCGCCGGCACAACCTGATCGTCTGCTCGGACGAGATCTACGACAAGATCCTCTACGACGGCGCGACGCACACCCCGACGGCCGCGCTCGCCCCGGACCTGCTCGTCCTCACCTTCAACGGGATGAGCAAGAACTACCGGGTGGCCGGTTTCCGCTCCGGCTGGATGGCGGTCTGCGGCCCGAAGGCGCACGCGGAGTCGTACATCGAGGGGCTGACGATCCTCGCCAACATGCGCCTGTGCGCGAACATGCCGGCGCAGCACGCGGTGGCGGCGGCGTTGCAGGGGCGGCAGTCGATCGAGGACCTGGTGCTGCCGGGCGGGCGCCTGCTGGAGCAGCGGAACACGGCGTACGAGCTGCTGACCCAGATCCCGGGCGTGACCTGCGTGAAGCCGAAGGGCGCGCTGTATCTGTTCCCGCGGCTCGACCCGAACGTCTACAAGATCAAGGACGACCGGCAGATGGTCCTGGACCTGCTGCGGGCCGAGAAGATCATGGTGGTGCACGGCACGGGCTTCAACTGGCACGAGCCGGACCACTTCCGCATCGTCACGCTGCCGAACACGACGGACCTGGCGGACGCGGTGACACGGATCGGGCGCTTCCTGGACGGCTACAGCCAGCCATAGTCCGACCACACTCCGGACTTCACTCAACTTTAGACCGAATCCAAGGTAGGATGCCTCCAGAGCTATCGCCCAGGAGGCCGTCCCCATGTACGAACCGATCCGCACCAAGTCGGTCCACCGGATGGCCGACGACGCCCAGGACTCCTTCCCGCACCGCTCCCGCGAGGAGGAGCTGGACATCCAGCTGGCCGGCCACCTCGCCGCGCTGCTCGCGGTCACCGACGAGCTCGGCGACGCACCGGCCGGCGAGCTGATCGCCCAGCAGATCGCCCGGCTCCGCGGCGCGCCCCCGGCCCGGCACGCCGGACTGTCCGGCGCGGACGCCGCCGCACTGCACCGCCGCGCGCACGCCCTCGCGGGCCGCGCCCTGGTCGTCGCGGCCTCCCGCGCCGACACCGCCGCCGCGATCCTCGCCGCCGAGCGCATGGACGCCCACAGCGCGGCCCTCGCCGACCACGACCTGGTCGGCGCCCCCTGACGGCCCCGGTCCGCGCGCCGGGGAGGCGGCGCGGACCGGGCGCCACCCACCCCTGACGCGACACCGCCGGCCCCGCACCGAACGGCATCGACACGCCCGTACCGAAATCCCCCACTCCGGTTCGGTACCGCGATACCAGCTTCACCTCGCGTCCACCCAACTCCCCCTGGAATGTGGGTTTCCGCGAGCAGATTGCCCCCGTGAGACGCATCGTGGGAATCATCCTGGCGGTGCTGCTGATCGGCGGTGTGGCAGCAGCCGTCGTCGCAGGCCGCGACACAGGAGACGGCACGGCAACGAAGACCGTGCGTGGAGTGATCGGGTCGGAGAAGGCGGAGTTCTTCGACGACCCCGACGTGGTGAAGGCCCTGGCCGCCAAGGGCTACACCGTGACGACGGAGACCTCCGGGTCCTGGGACATGGAGCAACTGACCCTCACGGGTTACGACTTCGCGTTCCCGTCGTCCAAGGCGCCCGCCGACACCCTCAAGGCCAAGTCGAAGGTGACCGGCGCTCCGCAGCGCCCGTTCTACTCGCCGCTCGTCGTCGTCGCGCACCGCGGCGCCGCCGAGGTGCTGGCGGGCAACGGGCTCGCGACGCTGAGCGGGCCGGCCGGCGGCACGCTGAAGATGGACGCGTACCTCGCCGCCGTCCGCGCCGACCGGACCTGGCAGCAGCTCAAGGGCGCGGAGAAGCACAGCGAGTTGAGCGGCACGCTGTTCGTCACCTCGACCGACCCCGTCGCCTCGAACTCCGGCGCGCTGTACCTCGCCGCCGCGAGTTACGTCGCCGACGGCGGGAAGGTCGCCGGCGACACCGCGGCCGTGGACCGCACCGCGCCGCTGCTGCGCAAGCTCACCCAGGTGCAGGGCGCCCAACAGGCCGGATCGGACGCGCCGTTCCGCGACTTCATCAGCGGCGTCGGCAACCCGCTGGTCCTGGTGTACGAGTCCCAGGTCGCCTCCCAGCTGCTGGCGAGGCAGGACCTCGGGGACCTGGTGCTGCTCTACCCGGACACCACGGTGAGCAGCGACCACACCGTCGTACCGATCACCGAGAACGGCCGGGCGTTGGGCGAACTCCTCGCCACCGACCCGGAGTTGCGCAAGCTCGCGGTCCGGCACGGCTTCCGCCCGCAGGGCGCCGCCGCCGAGTTCACCGCCGCCACCGCGGCCCACAAGGACCGCATCAACCAGACGCTCACCGGAGTCCGCCAGGCGCCCGTGCCCACCAGCGAGGTGCTGCACGAGATGGCGCGGCGGGCCCGTTCCTGAGGAAGACCAGGGGGACACACGCATGACCGCAGGCCCGCACGGACCGCTTCTGACCCCGCCCGGCGACGAGCCGCCGCTCGTCCTGACCCCGCCCGAGCCGGTCGCCCCGGTCCGCGCCGAGCAGGCGTCCGGGCTCGTCCCGCTCGATGCCTCGGTGCGCACCGAGATGACGCGGCGTGCCTCCGAGTACGTCGGCTCGCTCGCCGGCATCGACCCGCGCTCGCCCGAGTTCGCCGGTCGCATCGGCGAGATCACCGGCCTCGGCGCGGGCGACATCCGCAGCGCCGCCCAGCAGACCAACCGGATGCTGGACCGCACCGTCCACTCGCTGTCCGACGGCGGCGGCGACGCCTCGACCCGCGTCGGCTCGTCGCTGGTCGAGCTGCGCCGCACCATCGACGACCTCGACCCGCGCGACACCCCCGCGAAGGGGGCCCGCAAGCTCCTCGCGAAGCTGCCGGGCGGCAACAAGGTCCGCGACCACATTGCCAAGTACGCCTCCTCGCAGACCACCCTCAACCGGATCGTGACGACGCTCCGCGGCGGCCAGGACGAACTGCGCCGGGACAACGCCGCGTTGCAGACGGAGCGGGCACGGCTGTGGGAGACCATGGGCAAGCTCCAGGAGTACGCGGTGCTCACCGAGGCCCTGGACGCCGCCGTCGAGGCGCACATCACCGCCACCCCGGACCCGTCCGCGGCCGACGCGCTCCGCGCCGACGTGCTCTTCCCCGTCCGCCAGAAGCACCAGGACCTGCTGACCCAGCTCGCGGTCTGCGCCCAGGGCTATCTCGCGATGGACGTGGTCCGGCGCAACAACGACGAGCTGATCAAGGGCGTCGACCGGGCGGCGACGACCACGGTGTCCGCGCTGCGCATCGCGGTCATGCTCTCCTCCGCGCTGGAGAACCAGCGCAAGGTCACCGAGCAGATCAACGCACTGACGGCGACCACGGACCAGCTGATCCGCACCAACTCGGAGGTGATCGCCGGCCAGTCCGTCGAGATCCAGCGGATCGCGGCCGACCCGGCGGTGGCCGCGGACACCCTGCGCACCGCGTTCCAGCAGATCTACCGCACCCTCGACGCCATCGACACGTACAAGGTCCAGGCGACCGAGGCGATGGCCTCGACCGTGCAGTCCCTCACGTCCGAACTCCAGGCCGCGAGCACGTACTTGGAACGCACCCGCCGCACCGGCGCACTGGAGGGCGGACTCGGATGAGACGTACCCGTACGGGCCGGGCCCTCCGCCGCACCGGCGCCCTGCTCGCCGCCGCTCTCCTCCTCGCCGGCACCGCGGCCTGCGGGACCGACGGCGACGACGGCGAGGGCGAGGACCACACCTACAGGTCGGGCACTCTGCGTGTCCTCGCGTCCTCCGAACTGGCCGACATGAAGCCGGTCCTGGACGCCGCCGAGAAGGCCACCGGCGTGGCCGTGCGCCCCACCTACGCGGGCACCCTCGACGCCGTCGAGCAGGTGGCCTCCGGGAAGGCGGACGCCGCGTACGACGCCGTCTGGCTGTCGTCCAACGACTATCTGCGGCTGCGCCCCGAGGCGGGGAAGCGGATCACCGCAGAGACGCCGGTCATGACCTCGCCGGTCGCCCTGGGCCTGCGGCCCGAGGCGGTCGCCCGGCTCGGCTGGGACCCGGCGAAGGTCACCTGGGCGCAGGTCCACCGGGCCGTCGCCGACGGCAGGCTGGGCTACGGCATGACCGACCCGGTCCGCTCCAACTCCGGCTTCTCCGCACTGGTCTCGATCGCCTCCGGTCTGTCCGGCGCGCAGTCCGCGCTCACCGACGCGGACGTGGCGCGGGCGACGCCCCGGCTGAAGGAGTTCTTCGCCGGGCAGAAGCTGACGTCCGGCTCGTCCGGCTGGCTGGCCACCGCCTACGCCCGCCGCTCCGACGTGGACGCGCTGGTGAACTACGAGTCGGTGCTGCTCTCCCAGCCGCAGCGGCTGACGGTGGTCCGCCCCAGCGACGGCGTCGTCACCGCCGACTACCCGTTCACCACCCTGACGGCGGCCCGCCCCGAGGCCAAGGACGCCGCCCGCCGCCTCACCTCGTACCTGCGCGGTGCGGAGGCCCAGCGGCTGATCACCGAGAAGACGCTGCGCCGCCCGGTCGTCCCCGGAGTGAAGCCGGCGAAGGCGATCGCCGCCGACGCCCGCCGCGAACTGCCCTTCCCCGGCAGCCGGTCGGTGGCCGACGGGCTGCTCGACGCGTACGAGAACCGGCTGCGCCGCCCCTCGCGCACGGTGTACGTGCTCGACACCTCCGGCTCCATGTCGGGCGAGCGCCTGGAGCGGCTGAAGAAGTCGCTGACCGAGCTGACGGAGGACTTCCGGGACCGGGAGGAGGTCACGCTGCTGCCGTTCGGCTCGTCGGTGAAGCGGGACCAGGTCCGTACCCACAGGGTCGACCCGAAGGCCCCGGAGAAGGCGCTCGACGCGATCCGCGCCGACGCGGGCCGGCTGTCCGCCTCCGGCGAGACCGCGATCTACAGCAGTCTGCAGGAGGCGTACGAGGTCCTCGGCAAGGGCGACACCGGCTCCGCCTTCACCTCGATCGTGCTGATGACGGACGGCGAGAACACCGCGGGGGTCCCGGCCTCCGGCTTCGAGGACTTCTACGGGAAGCTCCCGGCGGACCGCCGCAGCACCCCGGTCTTCCCGATCCTGTTCGGCGACTCGGACCGCGCCGAGCTGGAACGCATCGCGAACCTCACCGGCGGCCGGCTGTTCGACGCCACGACCGGTTCGCTCGACGGCGCCTTCGAGGAGATCCGTGGCTACCAGTGACCGCCCCCACCCGGTGCTCCGCTACCTGGAGTCCCGCAAGAACCTGGCCGGATCCGCCGCGGGCCTGGCCGGTCTGGTGCTGACCTTCACCGGCCTGGCCGGCGCGTACTGGCCGGCGGTCGTCGCCGGGCTGTACGGCGCGGCCGCGCTGATCGCCCCGCCGGAGCGTCCGCCGGTGCCGCCCTTCCCGGACCCGGAGGAGGAACTGGGCCTGCTGCGGGAGAACTTCGGGACCCTGCGGACGTATCTCGCGGAGGTCGACCTGCCGCCGGCGGCGGCGGGCCGGCTGACCGAGCTGAACACGGTGCTGGAGGCGCTGCTCGACGAGCGCTGGGTCGCGGACGTGCTCAGGCAGGACCCGGAGGCGATGCACACCCTGTCCCGGACGGTCCGCCAGGACATCCCGGACGCGGTGGACGCCTTCGTCCGTACCCGCTGGTGGAACCGGGTGGCGCCGGGCGCGGAGCCGCCGGAGCGGCACCTGGAGCGCCAGCTGAACGCGCTGCACCAGAGGATGACGTCGATCGCGAGCGACATGCGGGACATAGAGTCCCGCCGTCAGCAGGCCCACACGATCTTCACGGAAGAGGACCGCTAGAACGGGCGCGGACAGAAGGGTCGCGGACGTGCTGCGGCCCCCGGAAGCACGGTGAGGGTGGCTTCCGGGGGCCGTTGCGTCGTGGCGGGCCGTCGTGACCCCACTGGTCAGGGCGGTGTTTCGGGGCAACCCGCCACGAGTCTCGGTGCGGGGACTAGCCCAGGCGCTCCACGAGGGCGCGGTACTCGTCCCACAGCTCCTTCGGCGTGTGGTCGCCGAAGGTGTTGAGGTGCTCGGGGACCAGGGCGGCCTCCTCGCGCCAGACCTCCTTGTCGACGGTGAGCAGGAAGTCCAGGTCCGCGTCGGCCAGGTCCAGGCCGTCGGTGTCCAGGGCCGCCTTCGTCGGCAGGATGCCGATGGGGGTCTCGACGCCCTCGGCCTTGCCGTCCAGACGCTCGACGATCCACTTGAGGACGCGGCTGTTCTCGCCGAAGCCGGGCCAGACGAACTTGCCGGCCTCGTTCTTGCGGAACCAGTTCACGTAGTAGATCTTCGGGAGCTTGGCGGCGTCCGCGGACGCGCCGACCTTGACCCAGTGCGCCATGTAGTCGCCCATGTTGTAGCCGCAGAACGGCAGCATGGCGAACGGGTCGCGGCGCAGCTCGCCGACCTTGCCCTCGGCGGCGGCGGTCTTCTCGGAGGCGACGTTCGCGCCGAGGAAGACGCCGTGGTTCCAGTCGAAGGACTCGGTGACCAGCGGCACAGCGGAGGCGCGGCGGCCGCCGAAGAGGATCGCGGAGATCGGGACGCCCTTGGGGTCCTCCCACTCGGGCGCGATGATCGGGCACTGGCCGGCCGGGACGGTGAAGCGGGCGTTGGGGTGGGCGGCCGGGGTCTCCGACTCCGGCGTCCAGTCGTTGCCCTTCCAGTCCGTCAGGTGCGCGGGCGCCTCTTCGGTCATGCCCTCCCACCACACGTCGCCGTCGTCGGTGAGCGCGACGTTGGTGAAGACGGAGTTGCCCCACATGGTCTTCATGGCGTTGGCGTTGGTGTGCTCGCCGGTGCCGGGCGCGACGCCGAAGAAGCCGGCCTCGGGGTTGATCGCGTAGAGGCGGCCGTCCTCGCCGAAGCGCATCCAGGCGATGTCGTCGCCGATGGTCTCCACGGTCCAGCCGGGGATCGTCGGCTCGAGCATGGCGAGGTTGGTCTTGCCGCAGGCCGACGGGAAGGCGGCGGCGACGTACTTCGACTCGCCCTGCGGCGGGGTGAGCTTGAGGATCAGCATGTGCTCGGCGAGCCAGCCCTCGTCACGCGCCATGACGGAGGCGATGCGCAGCGCGTAGCACTTCTTGCCGAGCAGGGCGTTGCCGCCGTAGCCGGAGCCGTACGACCAGATCTCGCGGGTCTCCGGGAAGTGCGAGATGTACTTGGTGGAGTTGCAGGGCCACGGCACGTCGGCCTCGCCCTCGGCGAGCGGGGCGCCCAGGGTGTGCACGGCCTTGACGAAGAAGCCGTCGGTGCCGAGCTCGTCGAGGACGGCCTGTCCCATGCGGGTCATGGTGCGCATGGAGACGGCGACGTACGCGGAGTCGGTGATCTCGACGCCGATGGCGGAGAGCGGGGAGCCGACGGGACCCATGCAGAAGGGCACGACGTACATGGTGCGGCCCTTCATCGAGCCGCGGAAGATGCCCTCCTGGCCCGCGAAGATCTCCTTCATCTCCGCCGGGGCCTTCCAGTGGTTGGTCGGGCCGGCGTCCTCCTCCTTCTCGGAGCAGATGAAGGTGCGGTCCTCGACGCGCGCCACGTCGGTGGGGTCGGAGGCCGCGTAGTAGGAGTTCGGGCGCTTGACCGGGTCGAGCTTCTTGAACGTTCCCTTGGCGACGAGCTCCTCGCACAGGCGCTCGTACTCGGCCTCGGATCCGTCGCACCAGACGACGGCGTCCGGCTGCGTGATCTCGGCGATCTCGTTCACCCAGGCCACAAGCTCTTTGTGCTGGGTGGGGACGGTGGTGGGAGCCGCGTTCTCGCGCGCCACGATTGCTCCTTGATGAGGGGTTTTCAGATGTATGCCCCGTGGGGGCTTCGACCCGGATGCGTCGTAGCTGCTCATCCGGTGCCGACCGCACTCATTTGATCGTAACCGACCCCCGTGCCCATATGTCCAGAGGGCCGCCCACGTGAGCATGGCCACTCCGGCCGTGGACCTACGCGCGCGTAGGTAGCATTCGGGCCATGACTGCAGCCGTGCCGGAGGAGACCCAGATGGAGCAGGCCCCGCCGGTGCCGCTGACACCGACGGCCCCGACGCCGGTACCGCTGAAGCCACGGCTGCGCGGCTGGCTGCACGCCGGCATGTTCCCCGCCGTGATCGTCGCCGGTCTGACGCTGGTGGCGCTCTCGGACTCGCCCCGGGCCCGGATCGCCTGCGGGATCTACGTCCTCACCGCCTGCCTGCTGTTCGGCATCAGCGCGCTGTACCACCGGGGCAACTGGGGCCCGCGCGGCGAGGCCGTGCTCCGCCGCCTCGACCACGCCAACATCTTCCTGATCATCGCGGGCACCTACACCCCGCTGACCCTGCTGCTGCTCCCGGACTCCACCGGCCGCCCCCTCATGTGGGCCGTCTGGGCGGCCGCCGCGGCCGGCATCGCCTTCCGGGTCTTCTGGGTCGGCGCCCCGCGCTGGCTGTACACGCCCTGCTACATCGCCATGGGCTGGGCCGCCGTCTTCTTCCTGCCCGACTTCATGCGGGCCGGCGGCATCGCCGTCCTCGTCCTGGTCATCGTCGGCGGCGTGCTCTACAGCGCCGGCGGCGTCATCTACGGGATGAAGCGCCCCAACCCCTCGCCGCGCTGGTTCGGCTTCCACGAGGTCTTCCACTCCTTCACCCTCGCCGCCTTCGTCGTCCACTACGTCGGCATCTCGCTGGTGGCCTACCAGCACGCCTGATGAGCTCCACCGACGACGAGGCGCCCCGGCTCACCCTGCGCGAGCGCAAGAAGCTGAGGACCCGGGCCGCGATCCGCCGCGCCGCGTACCGGCTGGTCGGCGCCCGGCCCTGGGAGACGATCACCACCGAGCAGCTCGCCGCCGCGGCCGACGTCTCCCCCAGCACCGTCACCCGCTACTTCCCGGTCAAGGAGGACATCCTCCTCACCGACGACGCCGACGAGCTCCTGGAGGCCCGGCTGCTCGCCCGGCCCGCCGGAGAGGACCCGCTGGACTCCCTGCGCGCCGTGGTCACCGACGCCGTGAGCGCGGCCCTGGCCGAGCAGCGGGAGCAGGTCCTGCTGCGGGCCCGGCTGCTCGTCGAACTCCCCGCCGTACGGGCCCGGCTCACCGAGACCACCGCGGAGACCGCGCAGCGGCTGGCCGGCGTCCTCGCCCGGCGCACCGGCCGGGACGCCGACGACCTGGAGGTACGGGTCTTCACCGCGGCCGTGCTCGCCGCGCTGCGCGAGGCCACCGTGTACTGGGCCGAACAGGGCCACGACCCCGAGGCGCTGGTCCCGCTGCTCGGCCGCACCGTCGACGCGCTCAGGGGCGGCCCGGCGCTGCGGGCGCGCCCCTGACCCGGGTCGACCGGTCCGCCGGCCCGTCCGTCAGCTCGTCCAGAAGTCCCACCAGCGGGTGAGGATCAGCATCCCGATGATCCCCAGGTGCAGCAGCGGCAGGGCGAAGGTGAACTCGGCGCAGAAGCCGCGCAGTCCCGCCGGCGCGGGCAGCACGCCCGTGCGCACGTTGTGCGAGGTCACGTACCAGAACATGACGATCGTCGCGGTCCAGGCGAGACAGCACCACAGGCAGAGCGCGTTGATCTCGTACAGCGACTGGTGCATCAGCCAGGTGCAGAAGCCGACGCCGAACAACGTGCCCGCGTTCAACCCCAGCCAGAACCAGGGGCGGTAGCGGGCCCCGGCCAGCAGCGCGGCCCCGATCGCCACCACCATCCCGTACGTGACGAGCCCCAGCATCGGGTTCGGGAAGCCGAACACCGACGCCTGCTCGCTCTTCATGATGCTGCCGCAGGACACCACCGGGTTGAGGCTGCAGCCCGGCTTGAAGCCCGGGTCCTCCAGGAGGTGGAACTTGTCGAGCGTGATGACCCAGCCGGCGAGCCCGCCCGCCGCGCCGGTCACGACCAGCAGCCACCCGAGCGCCCGGCTCGCGCCGATCCGCCCGTCGCCGGTCTCCGTCTCCCGGGACCTGTCCAGCCGGTGCCGCTGACCCGGCACCCCGTCCCGTACACCTGTCCCGGCCATCGGATCAGCCCTGGATGCGGCGCACCGGCAGCATCATGTGGGCCGCGCTGCGGACCACCTCGCCGTCGGCGACGAAGGTCTTCAGCCGCGCCTCGGTCACGGTCTCCCCCGGCACCGCCTCGGGCCACGGCTTCGTCGGGACGATCAGGTACACCTGCTCGCCCTCCTTCGCGGCCGCCTCCCACTCCGCCGGCACGGGGCACTGCACCTTCATGAAGGGCAGCGTCAGCACGGCCTGGCGGGCCTCGACGAGCAGGTGCGCACCGGGCTGCCGGGTGCCGTCGGCGACCTCGCCGCCGATCTGCAGCCCCATGCCCTCCAGGGCGGCCCGCATCGCGGCCTCGCCGGCCTCGGGGCCGTCACGGCCGTCGCCGAGGGAATACACCATCAGAAAGGGCGTGATGGAGGCGTTCTCGTGCGGACCGATGGTCCAGGGAATGACGGTGAGCGTTCCCAGCGGATTGGCGCTGCGCGCCCGGGAAATCGCGTTCGGTGAGGTCATGACGCCGGATGCTAGTGGCCCGCCGGGGAATGCCCGAGCCGGTGTCACCCGTCCGGCAGACATTCACCCGACCCCGCGATTTACCCGTGACTCCGGTGCTTCTTCCTCGTTTCAGTCAGAAGGGCATTCGCCCTTTCGCCTTTCGCCCAGGAGAACTCTCAGGAGAGGACCGTATGAGCGTTCCGCGCCGCTACGCCCTGCGCACCCTGTTCGCGGTGGCCGTCACCGCCTTCACGGGCGGTGCCCTCGCCCGTATCGCCGCCGTGGAGAAGGACGCACCGCGCACCGGCGGCGGCCGCCTCGCCTTCGACGAGGTCTACCGCGGTCGCCGCATCCAGGGCGAGCCGCTCGCCGCCGGGGCCGTCCGGGTCCGCGTCGACGGCCGCCCGCTGCACGTCATGCGCTGCGCCGACGGCGGCTGGCTCACCCCGATCGACCACTACCGCTCCTGCCCGACACCGCTGGCCGCGGCCCGCGCGGCCGTCGACGAGCTCGGCTCCGCCCAGCTGTCCCCGCTCGCCGCCGCCCACGGCGGCCACCCGGAAGGGAGCCCGCGTGGCGTACGTGCGTAAGAACCAGCGCGATCTGACCCCGGCCGAGCGGCGCCGCTTCGTCGACGCGGTCCTGGAACTCAAGCGCCGCGGCACGTACGACGACTTCGTCCGCCTGCACATCGACTATTTCCGGGCCGACGGCGAGGGCGGGCTGCGGCTGGCGCACGGCGCGCCCAGCTTCCTGCCCTGGCACCGCCGGCTGCTGCTCGACTTCGAGCGGGCGCTGCGCCGGATCGACCCGACGGTCACCGTTCCGTACTGGGACTGGACGCGGGACAACCGCGCGGACTCCCCGCTGTGGGCGGCGGACTTCATGGGCGGGACGGGCCGGCCGGGCGATCTGCGGGTGACGACCGGCCCGTTCGCGTACGGCGGCGGCCGCTGGCCGATCGTGGCGGCGATGACGACCACCCGCTTCCTCACCCGCGACCTCGGCCGGCCGCGCGCCCCGCTGAGCCTGCCGACGCCGGCCGACGTGGAGCGGGCGATGGGCGACGCGGTGTACGACGTCTCGCCCTGGGACTCCACCAGCCGCTCCGGGTTCCGCAATCTGCTGGAGGGCTGGGGTCCGGGCTCGGGCCCCACGAGCTGGCGCAACCACAACCGGGTGCACCGCTGGGTCGGCGGGATGATGCTGGGCGGGGCCTCGGTCAACGACCCGGTGTTCTGGCTGCACCACTCGTTCGTGGACCTCCTGTGGACGCGCTGGCAGCGCCGGCACCCGCGGTCCGGCTACCGGCCGGCCCTGCCGCCGCCGTCCGGGGACCCGCAGCACGGCCGGGTCGCGGCGCTGCACGAGCCGATGCCACCGTGGCAGGTGCGGCCGTCGGACCTGCTGGACGTCTCGCACATCTACCGGTACGCGTAGGGCTCCCGGCGCCGCACGAGAGAGCGGCCCCCCGGTCCTCGGACCGGGGGGCCGCTCTCGGCCCGGAGGCGGGTGGTCAGCTGCCGTAGCCGCCGTCGCCGTGGCCGCCGTCCACGTTGGCGCAGGTGTTGCCGAACGCCGGGTTGATCAGGCCGATCACGTTGACGGTGTTGCCGCACAGGTTGATCGGGACGTGGACCGGAACCTGGACCGCGTTGCCCGAACCGACGCCGGGCGAGTGGGCGGCGAAGCCGTGGGCGCCCGAGTCGGCGACGGCCAGGCCGGCTCCGCTGAGGGCGACGGCACCCGTGCCGGCGAGTACGGCGGCAGCCTTCGCGATGCGAGACATCAAGAACTCCTTGAACGGTGAAACGCGACCGCGAGAACCACGGCCGTCACAGGCGTTCAACGCGGTGACGCGGAAGGGGTAACGGGGAAATGTGTCAGCCGACCCGGATCACTCATCCGGCGCTTTCGCGTTCGAATTCCCTGGAGGAAGAGGAAGGCCCGTGGAGCGGAATCCGTCACGCCGTCGGATACGGCGGTACGGACCCCGGATCCACGGGCCGCGGCCATGCGACAAGCCTCCTGTCGCAACGAGCGAAAGCCCTTGGGGTGGCGGGGAAGAATCGTGTCTTCACGACCCCTCCATCGATCACACAAGAACGATTCGCCGAGGGCCCGTTCCGCGCCGGTGTCAGACCGCCGGCGGCTGGACGCCCAGGCCGGAGTCGAGGGTCCCGGACAGGGCCGGCGCGAGCACCCCGGCCTCCGGCGCGTTCAGCCCGGGCAGCGGCAGCCCGAGCGGGCCGGGCCGGCCGTCGGGCACGGCGACCGGGGTGCCGATGATCGCGCCCGGCGTGGCGGCCGAGAGCTCCGAGCCGGGCGCGGTGAGCAGCGCGCTGCCCATCTCGCTGCCGTCGAGGAGCTCGGGCAGCGGGGCCTCGACGAGGGTGCCGGGCACGGAGCTCGCGACGGGGACCCGGGGCAGCTGGGCGTCCGGCAGACCACCGCGCTCGGCGGTCGGTCCGGTCGGGGCGCCCGGCACCGGCAGGGGTACGGCGCTCGCCACGGTCGGCGCGTCCAGGCCGGGGGCCGCGGTCTCCAGGCCCTGCAGCGGCAGGACCACGGGAGCCTCGGCGGCCGACGCGGAGGAGGCGGTCGACGCCATCGCGGCGGAGGCCAGGCAGGACATCAGGATTCCCATGCCGGCTCGATTTCGCAGGTTCATCACTGCGCACGCCCTTCAGGAGCTTGTGGTGGGGAGGGGTGGGTGGGTCGGTGCTGTGCCGTCTAGAACGAGTCCCTTGACCGCCGCGTCGCGAAGTTCGCCTGATCGCAGCAACGTCTCGACCCTTGCCGGTGAGGGCGGCGGCGACCGGTTGACGCGACGGGACGGGCGGCGGGGCCCGTGGATCGCGCGCAGGGCCCGCTCCGGACGACTGGCTCCTCGTCCCGAGCAGACCCTGACCGCGCTCGCCCTTACTTGGGGAGCGGAAGGCCGCCGAGCAGCGGGGCGGTCTGGCCGACCTGGTTGACCTTCTCGGCGGTGTCCGTGACGGCCTTGAGCGGGGAGCCGTCGGTGGTGCTGCTCAGCGCGTCGCTCTTGAGGGGCTGGCTGCTGCTGAGCGCACCGAGCGCACCGTTCAGGCTGGGCGCGGCCTCGGCGGCCATCGCGGGCGCGGCCGCGCCCAGGGCCATCATCGAACCGGCGACGACCGCGGCAACCTTGGTGGGCTTCATGAATGAGTCCTTCCTCTGCGGGCTGGTCAGGGGACGCACCGGACTCCCGTTCTCCTGCTGGATTCCGGCGTGTCGTTTCCGTACTTCTGTAACGAGCCCTGTTCGCGCCGGAAACTCCAGGTCATGGGAATTCCGGCCCTTGCACTCGATCGATGAGGACCGGTGCGATTTTCGGACCGGAAGCCGGAAAAGGCCGTGCCGGCCCGGGTATTCCGGGCCGGCACGGCCGGTGCGAGGCTGCGTTACGTGCGTCCTAACGGAACGGCAGCGTCACGGGGAGATCGACGGCGGGATCGGCGGCGGGATCGGCGGGAAGCTCCACCAGCGGGTCGACCGGCAGGGTCGGCACGTCGGGCAGTTCCAGCTCGGGCAGCTCCGGGACGGGCACGTCGACGCCGAGCACCGTGTCGAGGACCTGACTGATCAGCGAGTTCACCGTCGTGGTGAGCTGCGGGATCAGGCCGAGCGGGTCGCCCGTGAGGGAGTCGAGCAGGTCGGCGACGGTCTGCTGGACGGTCTCGAGGACGTCGTCCGTCAGGTCCGCCGGCGCGGCCGGCGCGGATCCGGGGGCGACGGTGGCCACCGCGGCGGTCTCCGTACGGGGGGCCGGGGCGGTTTCGGCGAAAGCGGGTCCCGCCGCGCCGAGGGTGAGAGCGGCGCATATTGCGAGGGTGCAGGCGCGGCTGGATACGTGACGCATGTGTGTTCCTTTTCCTATGCGTCGGACAACTTCCCTTCCAACCTGACCTGCA
The DNA here is from genome assembly GCF_045348655.1 of Streptomyces solicamelliae. Taxonomy (NCBI): domain Bacteria; kingdom Bacillati; phylum Actinomycetota; class Actinomycetes; order Kitasatosporales; family Streptomycetaceae; genus Streptomyces; species Streptomyces solicamelliae. The sequence goes on along the minus strand of NZ_CP160404.1, from coordinate 4,516,498 downwards.
GAGACTCCGCTCCGCAACCGCTCGACCACGTTCCGCGCCCGAACGTGTTCCGGGCAGCGGAAAGGCCGGTGCGCCGCGCTCCGTCGAGGGAGTGCGGCGCACCGGCCTGGGCGGGTGCGCGGGCGCCGGGCCCGTGCGGTCGCTCCTGGGGTCAGTAGTTGACGCAGACGTTGCCGAACGTCGGGTTCAGGGCGCCGATCACGGAGACGGTGTTGCCGCAGGCGTTGATCGGGATGTTGATCGGAACCTGGATCAGGTTGCCGGAGAGGACGCCCGGGGAGTGCACCGCGGCACCGTGCGCGCCGGCGTCGGCGACGGCGGACCCGGCGGCACCGGCGACGGAGGCGGCGGCGACGGCGGACAGGGCTACGGCCTTGGCGATACGGGACATGGAGAGTGCTCCTCGATTGTGCTGACGGTGCGGACGGTTTCGCCCGGCTCCATCAACAACGCAGTCGTATTTCATCGGTTGCTCTCCCGAACGGGTGACGTTCAGCAGATCTTTGGGCCATTGGAGGGGCGCGAACCGCATTCGGCCGTAAAAAGGCGCAACACGCTCAACGAGCAAACTGCCGAAAGGATACGGAAGTTGGCGTTTAAGGGCATCTAATGCTTACTATCGCCCGGCGTTGGGGTTATACCTGCCATCCTCCGGACCTTTATCGACGGTTCCGGACCCCTACTCGTCCCTGCGGAGAACCAATATGTGCAGTGCCGCGGTTCTTCCCCCGACCGTCCTCCACCTCGTCCAGCCCGGTGACGGCGGAGTCGCCCGCGTCGTGACGGACCTGGTCGCCGACCAGTCCGGCCGCGGGCTGCGCGTCGCCGTCGCCTGCCCGCCCGGCACCCCGCTGGCCGCCGCCGTACGGGACCACGGCGCGGAACTCCACCCCTGGCGGGCCGGACGCGAACCCGGTCCCCAACTCATCAGTGAAATCCGCGACTTGGCCCGGATCGTACACACCGTCGCGCCCGGGCTCGTCCACGCGCACAGCGCCAAGGCCGGGTTGTGCGGGCGGCTCGCCGTCCGCGGCCGGATCCCCACCGTGTACCAGCCGCACGCCTGGTCGTTCGCGGCGGTCGAGGGCACGACCGCCGCGCTCGCCCGCCGTTGGGAGCGGTACGGCGCCCGCTGGGCGCACCGCGTCGTCTGCGTCAGCGAGGCCGAGCGCCGTACCGGCGAACGGGCCGGCGTACGGGCCTCCTGGGCCGTGATCCGCAACGGCGTCGACGTGGCGCGGTTCGCCGCGGCGGACATCGGTGCGGAGCCGTCCGGCGACGGCACGCCGACCGTCGTCTGCGTGGGCCGGCTCTGCCGGCAGAAGGGGCAGGACGTACTGCTGCGCGCCTGGCCCGCGATCCTCGACCGCGTGCCCGGCGCCCGGCTCGTCCTCGTCGGCGACGGCCCCGACGAGCAGCGGCTGCGTGCCGCCGCGCCCGCGTCCGTACGGTTCACCGGCGCGGTCGCCGACACCGCCCCCTGGTACCGGGAGGCCGACCTCGTCGTCCTGCCGTCCCGCTGGGAGGGCATGGCGCTGGCGCCGCTCGAGGCCATGGCGGCGGGCCGGCCGGTCGTCGTCACCGACGTGGACGGGGCGCGCGAGAGTCTGCCGCCCGGCCACGCGACCCACTGCCTGGTCCCGCCGGAGGACCCGGCCGCGCTCGCCACCGCCGTCTGCCGTCTGCTCGGCGGACCGGAGCCCCGGCGCACCCTGGGCCGCCAGGCCCACGAGCACGTCCTCAGCACGTTCGATGTGCGGCGCACCGGTGCGGCCATCGCGGACCTCTACCGCGAACTGGCCCCCGTGCGGGGCACCCAGCGCGGAGAGCCGATCTTCCAGTGACCACGGAAAGCACCAGCGTTCCTCCCTCGTCCGGCCCCCTGTCCACCGCGGGCCGCCCCTCCGTCGCGCCGCCGCGCGGCTCCTCGGACCGGCTCGCGCTGCCGCCGCGGCGGCGCGCCGCGCCCGCCCGGGGCGCCGCGGCGCCGCTGATCGCCGTCGACTGCCTGGCCGTGCTGTGCGCGGTCGCGCTGCTGCCGGCCGCGCACCACGGGCCGCTGCTGCTCGTGCCGCTGGTCGCCGGCGTGCTGCTGCTCGACGGGCGGGCCGGGCTGCACCGGCCGCGCGGCGGGCTCGGCTCCGTCCTCGACGACCTGCCCGCGCTCGCCGGCCGGGCCGCCGTCGCCTGGTGCGCCACGGCCGCCGCCGTCGCCACCGCCGACCCGGCGCGGATGTTCGGGCCGGCCGCGCTCGGCACCGCGTACGCCGTCCACCTGGCGGTCGCCGCGGTCGGCCGGGCCGTGGTGCACGGGCGGATCCGCCGGCTCGCCGCGGCCCGGCCTCGGTCCGCGCTTGTCGTCGGCCCGGCCGGCGAGGCGCAGCGGTTCGCGGCCTCGCTCAGCGGGCGCCCCGAGTACGGCATCCGGCCGGTCGGGGTGGTCGGGCTGCGGCAGGACGGCGTGCCGCCGGACGCGGGCGCGCCCGCGCTGCCGGTGCTCGGCACGGCGGAGGACATCCACCGGGCGGTCATCCAGAACAGCGTCCGCGAGGCGGTGTTCCTCGCCGACGACCCGGCGATGGTCACGCTGTTCCAGCACTACGGCTGCGCCACCTGGCGGGTCGGCGGCGCGGGAGCGCTCGACACGCCGATGGGCGCGCACCTGTGGGGGCACGCCTGCCGCCGGATGACGCCGCTCGGCGAGCGGCGCGGCCGGGCCGCGAAGCGGCTGCTCGACCTGGTGGTGGCGGTGCCGGCGCTGCTGGCCGCGGCGCCGGTGCTGCTGGCCTGCGCGGCGGCGGTGCGGGTGTCGGACGGGCCCGGGGTGCTGTTCCGGCAGGAGCGGGTCGGGCAGCACGGGCAGCTGTTCACGCTGCTGAAGTTCCGTACGCTGCGGCCCGCCGACGCGACCGAGGCGGCGACGAAGTGGAGCGTCGCGAACGACTCCCGGATGGGCGCGGTGGGCAACTTCCTGCGGCGCAGCTCGTTGGACGAGCTGCCGCAGCTGTGGAACGTGCTGCGCGGCGACATGAGCCTCGTCGGGCCGCGGCCCGAACGGCCTTACTTCGTCGCGCAGTTCAGCCGGATCCACGCGGGCTACGCGGCACGGCACCGGATGCCGGTCGGGCTGACCGGGCTCGCCCAGGTGCACGGGCTGCGCGGCGACACCTCGATCGAGGACCGCTGCCGGTTCGACAACCACTACATCGACCACTGGTCGCTCTGGCAGGACGTCTGCATTCTGCTGCGGACCGCCGCCGGCCTGGTCCGTCCGACGGGGAGCTGACGATGCCGGGGGCGGGACGGCGGCCGCGGCGGCGGCGGCGGGAGCTGCGGGACCGGGTGCGGGATCGGCTGCGGGATCGGCTGCACCTGGCGCCGGTGATCGCGGTCGTCGCGCTGCTCGCGGTGCCGGGTGGGGGCGGGGCCGAGGGCGGCACAGGCGGTACGGGGACGCTCGCGGACGCGGCGTCCGGGCTGCTGGTGCTGTACTGCCTGGCCCTGGTGGTCCGCAGCGGGGCGCGGCCGCTGACCGTCACGGCGGCGGTCGTGCTCGGGCTGCCGGTGCTCGGTGTGTGCGCCGCCGCGATCACGTCCCACGACCCGGCGGCGAGCCTGCCGGGGGTGGCGCGGTACGTGCAGATCTTCGTCCTCGTCCCGGCGGCCGTGCTGCTGCTCGTACGGGACCGGGGGGACTTCGCGGTCCTCGCGTGGGCGCTGGTGGTACTCGCCCTGTTCCAGGGCGGGGTGGGCGTGGCCCAGTACCTGACCGGCACCGGTGCCTCGTACATGGGCGAGGACATCCGCGCGGTGGGCACGTTCGGGCCGACGGACGTGATGGGCATGGCGACGGTGGTGGCGTTCGGGCTGGTCGTCGCGGTGGGCCTGGCGCTCGGCGACGGGCCAGGGCGAAGGGCCGCCCTGGTGTGCGCGGCGCTGCTGGTCGTCCCGCTGGTGCTGTCGTTCAGCCGGGGCGCGTGGATCGCGACGGTGCTGGCGTGCGGGGCACAGTTGGTGCTGGCCGGGGTGCGGCGGGCGGTGAAGGTCGGGCTCGCGGTGGGGGCGCTGGCGGTGGTCCTGGTCGGGGGCCTCGGGGTCGGCTCGGCGATGGTGAAGGAGCGGGTCACCAGCATCACGCAGGTGACGGCGGCCCCGGACCGGTCAGTCACCGACCGGTACACGATGTGGGCGGCGGCGGCCGGGATGTGGCGCACCGACCCGCTGACCGGCGTCGGCCTGAAGGGCTTCCCGCAGTACCGCGACAGCCACGCCTCGCTGGCGCTGTCGTCGGGCAGCGACACGGCGGGGGCGGGGCGCGGCTTCCTGCGGCAGCCCCTGCTCTCCCCCCACAACATGTACCTGCTGGTCCTCAGCGAACAGGGCCTGCTCGGCGCGCTGGCCCTGACCGGCAGCTGGCTGGCGCTGCTGGTGGCGGCGGCGCGACGGCTGGGGAGGGGCGGTGAGTGCGCGCTGGTCGCCGTCGGCCTCCTGTCCTGGCAACTGGTCGACTTCGCCTACGCCGACATCGGCGGCCCGAGCACGGTCCTGACGGCGGTGGTCCTGGGCCTGTCCGCCTGGCCGGGCCTGTCGCCGCGCGCGAGCGCGGCGCACTCGTCCCGCCGGGGCGGCCCCCGCCTCCACCGCTGCGGGCCGTCACCCCGCCCCCGTGGGGGCAATCGTCCCTCCCCCAGACTTCGTCCGGGAGGTGCCCCCAGGGCGGGACGGGTGGGCACACGGGACGGCGCCCATGCGGGGCGCGTCCCGCTCCCGGGCCTGGACCCGCACCACGGGGGCGGCACGCTTGCGGGGGCCGACGCGCACGGGGCGCGGGTTACGGCACGGGGCGCAGGCGCGCGCAAGGGCGCCGTCCCGTTGTGCCCACCCGTTCCGCCCTGCGGAACGATTGCCCACGACGAGCGGGGCGAGGGCCGCGGCCTGCCAGACGAAGGCCCCCGCGGTACAAGGGGCCGTCGTGACTGAGTCCGTCGACGCGGTCGTGGAGGCGGCACCCCGGGTCGCCGTGCGGGCCGCGCGGGGGCGGCATCGGGCCACCGCCTCCGGGCTTCTCGCGCGCGCCGCGCTCGTCACCGCCGCGCTCACCGCCGCCGGGTCGCTCTTCGGGCTGGTGCGGGATCAGATCCTCGCGGAGTCCTTCGGGGCCGGTGCCGACAGCGACGCGTTCCTCATCGCCTGGACCGTCCCCGAGTTCGCGTCCACGCTGCTGATCGAGGACGCCATGGCGCTGATCCTCGTCCCCGCGTTCAGCCGCGCCCTGCTGCGCCGCGACGGCGCGCTCGCGCTCGTACGGGCCACCCTGCCCCGCCTCGTCATGGCCGTCGCCGCCCTCGCGCTGCTGCTCGTCGTGCTCGCGCCGCGCCTCGTCGCCGTCCTCGCGCCCGGCCTGCCCGATCCGCAACTCGCCGTCGACTGCACCCGGTTGACCGCGACCTGCGTGCTCAGCTTCGCGCTCACCGGGTACTGCAGCGCCGCGCTGCGGGCGCACGGCCGGTTCCTGCCGCCGGCCACGATCTACGTGGCGTACAACGTCGGGATCGTCTCCACTGTGCTCGTCCTGCGCGAACCCCTCGGCGTGCGGTCCGCGGCGGTCGGCGTCGCCGTGGGCGGGACGCTGATGGTGCTGGTCCAGGCCCCGTCGCTCGTACGGGCCCTGAAGGAGCCCCGGCCACCGGCCCTGTCGGACGACGCGCCGCCGCCCCACGTCGTACTCGCGCTCGTCGCGCCCGTCGTCGTCTTCACCGTCGCCCGCCAGTCGCAGGTCCTCGTCGAGCGATTCCTCGCCGCCCCGCTGCCCTCCGGCGCGATCTCGCACCTCAACTATGCGCAGAAGATCGCCCAGATGCCGATGATCCTGTCGCTGATGCTGTGCACGGTGACCTTCCCGGTCGTCGCCCGCGCCATCGCCGCCGGCGAGCGGGACACCGCCCGCCGCCGCGTCGAACGGGACCTGCTGCTCGCCGTCCTCGTCGTGCTCGTCGGCGCGTCCGTCGTGATCGCCGCCGCCCCGCAGATCGTCGACATGCTGTTCCAGCGCGGCGCGTTCGACCGCGCCGACACCGAGGCGACCGCCGCCGTCATGCGCGTGTACGCCCTCGGGCTGCTCGGCCAGACCCTCGTCGGCGTCCTCGTCCGCTGCTACTTCTCCGCCGCCCGCCCCCTGTGGTTCCCGGCCGCGACGATGCTCGCCGGGCTCGTCGCGACCGCGCTGGCCGGCCTGGTCGGCGTCCGCCTGTGGGGCGTGCTGGGGATCGCCGCCGCCAACGCCCTCGGGATCACCCTGACCGCCGTGCTGCTGCTCACCGGCTCCGGCCGGCAGAGCGTGCCGCTCGGGACCGGGCCGGTCGCCGCCGGAGTGGCCCGGCTCGCCGCGGTGGCCGCCGCGGCGACCACCGTCGCCTGGCTGTGCGCGGCCGCCGTCGCCACCGCCGTACCGGAGAGCCTCGCCCCCGCCGCCGGGACCGCCACCGCCTGCGCGGTCGTCGCCCTCGTCTTCCTGCCGTCCGTCGCGCGCGCCGTCCGGGCGCCCGGGGCACCGCCCCTGTTCCTTCCACCCCTGTTCCGTCCCGCCTCACGGAGGCTCGCCCATGCCCGCTGTCTCGGCCCCCGACCGCGCCCGCGCGCGACTGCGCCGGCTGCTGCCGACGCCGCCCCCGTGGGTGGCGATGTACCACTCGATCGCGGACGCCCCCGATGATCCGTACCGCGTGACCGTCTCCCCCGTCCGCTTCGCCCGCCAGCTGCACTGGCTCGCCGACCGCGGGCTGCGCGGCGTGTCCGTGCGCGAGCTGCTCGCCGCGACCGCCGCGGGGCGGGCCCGCGGGCTTGTGGGGCTGACCTTCGACGACGGGTACGCGGACTTCCTCGACTCGGCGCTGCCGCTGCTGCGCCGGCACGGTTTCACCGCGACCGTGTTCGTCCTGGCCGGCCGGCTCGGCGGGGAGAACGCCTGGGACGCGGAAGGGCCGCGCAAGCGGCTGCTCGACGAGGAGCAGATCGCCCGGATCGCCGCCGCCGGCATGGAGATCGGCTCGCACGGGCTGCTGCACAGCTCCCTGCTCACCGTCGACGACGACGCCCTCGCCGAGGACACCCGGCGCAGCCGCGAGATCCTCACCGCGCTCACCGGCACGCCGACCGACGGCTACTGCTACCCGTACGGGCATGTCGACGCACGCGCGGTCCGGGCGGTGCGGGCGGCCGGGTACCGGTACGGCTGCGGCATCGATCCGGGCGGGCTGACCAGCAGGTACGCGCTGCCACGGGTGCACATCGGGGAGCAGGACACCTCCTGGCGGCTGGCCGCGAAGCGGGCCGTGCACCTGCTGCGGCGGCGCCCGCCCGCCGAGAGCGCCGAGCCGTTCCGCCCGGCCGCCGGGGCGGCTCTGTCATGAAGGTCCTGCATGTCATCACCGGCCTCGACATCGGCGGCGCGGAGCAGCAACTGCGGCTGATGCTGCGGCACCTGCCGGTGCGCAGCGAGGTCGTCACGCTCACCGCCCCGGGTCCGGTGGCCCGGGGCATCGAGGCCGACGGCACCCCGGTCACCCACCTCGGCATGGCCGGCAACCGCGATCTGAAGGCGCTGCCCCGGCTCGTCCGGGTGGTCCGGCAGGGACGGTACGACGTCGTGCACACCCATCTGTACCGGGCGTGCGTGTACGGGCGGATCGCCGCCCGCGCGGCCGGTGTGCGGCGGGTCGTGGCGACCGAGCACTCGCTGGGCGACCGCCAGATCGAGGGCCGCCCGCTGAGCGCGGGCACGCGCGGCCTGTACCTGGCCACGGAGCGGCTCGGCTCGGCCACGGTCGCGGTGTCGGACAGCGTGGCGCGGCGGCTCGAGGGGTGGGGGGTGCGGCCCGGGCGGATCCGGGTGGTGCCGAACGGGATCGAGCGCGGCCGCTTCGGCTACGACGCGTCCGCCCGGCGGGCGGTCCGGGCCCGGCTGGGACTGGCGGAGGACGCGTTCGTGGTCGGCGGGGTCGGGCGGCTCGCCCCCGGCAAGCGGTTCGACCGGCTGGTCCGCGCGGTCGCCGCGCTGCCGGACGCCCGGCTGCTCCTGGTCGGCGACGGGGAGCAGCGCGGCCGGCTGCAGGCGGTGGCGCGGGCGTGCGGGGCCGGGGAGCGGGTCCTGCTGACCGGCGCCTGCGAGGACCCGCCGGGCGATCCGTCCTCCGGACTCCCGTCTCTACCCGCCCTGTTGTCCGCGATGGACGTGTTCGTGTCCGCCTCGCCCGACGAGGCGTTCGGGCTCGCGGTCGTCGAGGCGCTGGCCGCCGGGCTGCCGGTCCTGTACGTCGCCTGCCCGGCCGTCGACGACCTGCCGCCGGACGCCGCGCCGGGCGCGCGGCGCATCGGCGAGACCGTGCCCGAACTGGTCTCCGCGCTGGCCGGGATCCGCGAGGCGCGGGTCGGCCGACTGCCGCAGCCCGCCGCCGCGCACCGGTACGACATCGCCCGCAGCGCCCGGCAGGTGCTGTCCCTGTACGAGTCCCTCCCGCCCCTTTCCGATAAGCGAGTGACCCCATGAGCAGTCAAGACCCGAAGCCCGAACGCCCGTCCTTCCTGGCTCGGTTGCGGGCCCGACCCCGGCTTCTGGTGCTGCCCGCCGCCGTGTTGGCCGGCGTGGCCGCCGGCGCGGGGTACGGACTGCTCAAGACGCCCGAGTACGCGGCGACCAGCTACGTCGTGGTGGTCCCCGGGGAGAAGTCCGACCCGGCGGCCGCGCTCGGCTTCGCCCAGGCGTACGGGCGGGTCGCCACCGACCTCGCGATCACCGGCGACGCGCAGGTGTGGGCCGGGGTGTCGGTGGCGACGCTGCGCAAGAACGTGCAGGCGGCCACCTCGCCGGACGCGCCGATGATCTCGGTGACGGCCCGCTCGCCGAAGCCGGCCACCGCCGTGGCCATGGCGGACGGCGTCGCCCGGGCGCTGGTGACGAGCGGCACGCACGCGTCGGCCGGGACGGGCGTGAAGGTGGTCCAGTTCGCCCGGGCGACCAAGCCGACCAGCCCCGTCTCCCCGTCGGCACCCCTGTCCGCCCTGGTCGGCGGCTGCGCGGGCGGACTGCTCGGCGGCCTGGCCCTGCTGGTCCGCCCGAGGCGCGGGGCGGAGGCGGGGGTGGAGGTGGAGGCGAGCGACGAGGACGGCGCACGCGTCGCCGTACCGTCGCCGGCCACGTCCCCGGAACCGCAGCCGGAACCGGAGCGGGCGCGGGAGCGCGGGGGCGAGCGGAAGCGGAAGCGGGAGACCGCGTGACCGCGCCGGCGAGGTCCGGCTCCGCGGTCCCCTCGGCGATCGCCGCGTCCACCGCCGCACGGGCCCGCTCGACCGTGGCCGAAGTCTGCCGGGACGGGGAGGAGTTCGGGCGGCTCGCGACCGAGTGGGCGGGGCTGTACGCACGGTGCCGTGCCGCCACGCCCTTCCAGAGCCACGCCTGGCTGCACTCCTGGTGGAGCGCGTACGGCGTCCCCGGCGCGCTGCGCGTGTTCCTGGTCCGCGACGCGGTGGACGGGCAACTCGTCGGCGCGGCGCCGCTCATGCTGCGGCGCGGGCCGCTGCCCGTGCTCACCCCGCTCGGCGGGGCGATCAGCGACTACGGCGACGTGCTGCTCGACGACTCCCGGCCCGAGGCCGCCGCCGCGCTCGCCGCGGTGCTGGCCGGGGCGGCCCGGACCGCCCTGATCGACCTGCGGGAGGTACGGCCCGGCGCCGCCGCCGAGCGGGTCTACGCGTCCTGGCGCGGGCCGCGCCGGCGGCTCGACGACTCGGTCTGCCTGGAGCTCCCCGCCGTCGCCATGGACGTGCTGCTCACCCGGATGCCCAGCGCCAAGGCGGCCCAGCGCGCCCGCGCCAAGCTGCGGAAGCTGGACGCGCTCGGCATCGAGGAGCGCTCGGTCCCCGGCGAGGACGTACCCGCCGCGCTCGCGCGGCTCCTCGCGCTGCACCGGCGGCAGTGGGAGGGCCGCGGGGTGACGGCCGAGCACACCAACGAACGGTTCGCCCGGCACCTGACGCGGGCCGTACAGCCGATGGTGGCGAGCGGGAACGCGCGGGTGACCGAGTTCCGGCTGGGCGGCGAGGTCGTGGCCGTCGACCTGACGCTGCTGTCGCCGAGCCTCGCCGGCGGCTATCTGTACGGGGCCGACCCGGGCCTGCGGGAGCGGAAGGTCGACGTCGCCACGATGCTGCTGCGGCACGGGGCCCGCGAGGCGGACGCGGGCGGGCGGACCACGCTGAGCCTGCTGCGCGGCACGGAGCCGTACAAGCACCACTGGCGGCCGGAGACGGTCGGCAACCGGCGGCTGCTGCTGGCCCGTCGGCGCACCGCGCCGCTGCTGCTGCTCCGCGCGGCGGCGGTGGGCGCGCGGCGGCTCGCCGCCGAGCAGGTGCGGCGGCGGGCGTGGGCCGGACGGCTGCTGGGGAAGCGGAACGGCGGCGGAGGGTGACCTCCGCCGCCGTTCGGCGGTGACGCGACCGGTCGTACGGGTCAGAAGGGCCAGAGGTCCTTCAGGTCGTCCTTCCAGCCACCGGTCGGGACGCAGACGGCCCCGCCGACCCACTGCTCCACCCAGGACCCGAGGTCGACCTTGAGGCAGGCATCATCGGTGGGGGTGGGAGTCGGGGTCGGGGTGGCTTCCGGCTTCGGCTCGGGCTTGGGCTCGGGCTTCGGCTCGGGCTTGGGTTCCGGCTTCGGCTCGGGCTTCGGCTCCGGCTTGGGCTTCGGTTCCGGCTTCGTCTCCGGCTTCGGCTCGGGCTTGGGCTCGGGCTTGGGCTCGGGCTCGGGCTTGGCTTCCGGCTTCGTCTCCGGCTTCGGCTCAGGCTTCGGCTCCGGCTCGGGCTTCGGTTCCGGCTTCGTCTCCGGCTTCGGCTCGGGCTTGGGCTCGGGCTTCGTCTCCGGCTCGGGCTCCGGCTTGGGCTCGGGCTTGGGCTCGGGCTTCGTCTCCGGCTCGGGCTCGGGTTCCGGCTCCGGCTTCGTCTCCGGGAGGGGGATCGGGGTCGTCGGGTCGAACGGGCCCCAGGGGTCGGTCGGGTCGATCGGCTCCCACGGCTCCCACACGCCGCCCGGCGGGAAGTCCGGCTCGCCGGGCTCGGTCGGCTCGGCCGGCTCGACCGGCGGCGACCCGGGCTCCGTCGGCTCGGTCGGCTCGGTCGGCTCCACCGGCGGCAGACCGGGCTCGGTCGGCTCCGTCGGCTCGACCGGCTCCGTCGGCTCCAGGTCCGACAGCATCGAGCGGAAGACCTCCGCCGCCTTCGGGTTCGCGCCGCACTGCCAGACGCCGTGCGGGCAGTAGTCGGTGATCGTGTGGTACAGCGGCTTGTGCTGCTGCATCCATTCGAGCATCCGGCGCATGTACACGGGGTTGTCGCCGTTCCGGAAGAGTCCCCACTCCGGGTACGAGATCGGCTTGCCGTGCTCCTTGGCGAAGTCGACGTGCTTCTGGAGCCCGAACGGCTCGCCGATGTGCTCGTCGAAGTCCATGCCGGGCGGCTGGTCGTACGAGTCCATCCCGATGATGTCGACGACGTCGTCGCCCGGGTAGCACTCGGTCCACGGCACCGCGTCCCGGCCCCGGCTGGGCGTGAAGTCGAAGCGGAACTTCTGCCCCGGGACCGCCCGCATCGCGGTGACGATGCGCGTCCAGTACGCCTTCCACGCCTCCGGGTCCGGCCCGCAGCGGTGCGTGTAGGTGATCCCGTTCATCTCCCAGCCGAGGACGAGGACGGTGTCGGGAACCCCGAGTTCGACCAGCCGCTCCGCCAGGGCGGTGAAGTGCTGGTCGAACGCCCCGTCCGCGCCGCGCCGCAGCTGCCGGCGGACCTCCGCGTCGGAGACGCCGGCCTCGTTGCGCTCCAGCATGGGGACGTTGAGCACGAACAGCCGGTCGGCCTTCTGCTTGCGCCACTGCGCCCAGGAGTCCAGGAACCCCGGCCGGCCCTCGATGTTGGACCAGAGGTCGCCGGGCAGGTACGTGTGACCGACCCTCAGTTCCGTGCCGCCCAGCCACTTCTCCAGCTCGGCGATGCGGGCGACACCGCGCGGACCGTAGTCGAGGTACGCGCCCAGGGCGGTGGTCACCGGCGCCGCGGCCGGCCGGGGGTCCTGAGGCCGCGAGTCCTGCGGGCGCGAGTCCAGAGGCCGTGGGTCCTGCTGCCGTGGGTCCTGCGGCCGGATGTCCTGCGCCGGAGGCGACTCGGCGGCGTGACTCGGCGAGGAGAGCACGACGGAACCCGTGGCGAGGAGACCTGCGGTGAACACCCCCAGCCATCGACGCGTCGTTCGTCCGTTCCCAAGGGTCATGGCCGTGCTCCTTCGCACCTCGTGTTCCGCATGACCCCAGATGTACTCAGAAAATATGCTTAATAAGCCGAACGGAAAGGCAGTCACCTGATCAGTCGTCAGAGAAAAGCCGAAGGGCCGGTCCCGGCCGGGTGAGAACACCCGGACCGGAACCGGCCCCTTCCGCTCGCGTCAGGAGTTGACGCAGACGTTCCCGGCCGTCGGGTTCAGCAGACCGATGACGTTCACGGAGTTGCCGCAGACGTTGATCGGCGCATGGATCGGCACCTGGACGACGTTGCCGGACAGGACGCCCGGGCTACCCACCGCCGCGCCGATGGCACCGGCGTCGGCCATCGCGGGCGACGCCGCACCCAGGGCCATGACGAGTCCGGCGACGACGGTCGCAGCCTTCTTAACCAGCATTTCGCCTGATTCCTTTCTGCGGCGGAGGAGACTCGCGACTCTCGCGAACCCCGTGCCCCGTGAAGGACCCGGGCCTCCGCTGCACACATCGGACACGACCGTGCGGTATCCAGACACCGAACGGCGTGCGACAGGGCCGCGCCGGAGAAACCTTCACTCCTTCGACGGCCTCCGATTCCGCCGTGCGCCGAGGCGTTCGGCGGAATTCCGGGGCACGGCGTTTCAGCGCGGCGCGGAAAGGGCCCGGGCCAGCGCCTCCGGGTCTGTCGTCGGCGCCTCGCAGGCGAAGTGCCGGCAGACGTACGCGGCGGGCGCCCCGCCCACCAGCGGCCGGTCCGCAAGCAGCGGGAACTCGTCCGAGCCGGCCGGCCCGTGGGCGACGACGGCGCCCGGGGCGGTGCCCAGCAGGGCCGTACGGTGCAGGGCGCGGCCCGTGGCCCCGTCCCCGACCACGGCGATCTCCCGCGGCCCGTCGAGCAGCGCCTCGGCGACCGCGAGGCCCCAGCCGATGTGGCGCGGGGCGCGCGGGCCCAGGGCCCGTACGACGGCCAGGCCGGCCTCGGCGGCCGAGCGGTGCGCCTCGGAGCCGGTGTGCGCCGCATACGACAGGAGCGCGCCGGTCGCGGCGGTCCAGCCGGACGGCGTGGCGTTGTCGGTGGGGTCCTGGGGGCGGCGGATCAGGGCCTCGGCGTCGTGCGCGGTGTCGTAGAACGCGCCGCCCTCGGCCCGGAACCGGTCCAGGACCATGTCCAGGAGGAAGCCGGCGAACTCCAGCCAGACGCCCTCGCCGGTGACGGAGGCCAGCGCCAGATAGCCCTCGGCGACGTCCGCGTAGTCCTCGAGGACGCCCGCGTTGGTGCCCGCACGGCCGTCCCTGGAGGTGCGGACCAGGCGGGCGGAGTCGTCCATGTGGAGGCGGAGCAGCAGGTCCGCGGCCTCGGTGGCGCGGGCGATCAGGTCGGGCCGGTCGAAGTACGCGCCGGTCTCGGCGAGCGCGGCGATCGCCAGGCCGTTCCAGGCGGCGACGATCTTGTCGTCGCGGCCGGGGCGCTCGCGCCGCTCCCGGGCGGCGAGCAGCCGCTCCCGGATCGAGCCGAGCCTCCCCCTATGCCCTGGGGGCATGGGGGGACCCCCAGCGTCGGCGACCCCGGCGTCCTGCGGGAGCTGGAGGACGGAGGCGCCCTGCTCGAAGGTGCCCTCCTCGGTGACCCCGAAGTACCGTGCCGCGTACGCCGCGTCGTCCTCGCCGAGCACCTCGGCGAGCTGCGCGGGCGTCCACACGTAGTACGCGCCCTCGACGTGCCGGCCGGTGCCGTCGTCGCTGTCCGCGTCGAGGGCGGAGGCGAAGCCGCCCTCGGCGGTGCGCAGCTCGCGCACCATGAAGTCCGCGGTCTCCAGGGCGACCCGCCGGGCCAGGTCGCTGCCGGTGGCCCGCCACAGGTGGGCGTACACGCGGCAGAGCAGGGCGTTGTCGTAGAGCATCTTCTCGAAGTGCGGGACGACCCACTCCCGGTCCACGGCGTACCGGGCGAAGCCGCCGCCGAGCTGGTCGTAGATCCCGCCGCGGGCCATGGCCTCGCAGGTGTCGGCGGCCATCTGCAGCGAGCCCTCGGCGCCGGTGCGGGCGTGGTGGCGGAGCAGGAACTCCAGCACCATCGACGGCGGGAACTTGGGCGCCCCGCCGAAGCCGCCGTGCCGGTCGTCGTACTCGCGGGTGAGCCCGAGCAGTGCCTGCGCAAGCTCCTCCTCGCCGGGGACGCCCTCGCCGCCGAAGGCCAGGGAGCGCTCCGACAGGTCCTTGGCGATCTTCCCGGCGACCTCACCGACCTCGTCGCGCCGTTCGGACCAGGCCCGGGCGACTCCGTCGAGGACCTCGGGGAAGGACGGCATGCCGTGCCGGGCCTCGGGCGGGAAGTAGGTGCCGAAGTAGAAGGGCTCGCCGTCCGGGGTCATCCACACGGACATCGGCCAGCCGCCCTGCCCGGTCGCCGCCTGCACGGCCTCCATGTAGACGGCGTCGACGTCGGGCCGCTCCTCACGGTCGACCTTGATGTTGACGAAGTGCTCGTTCATGTAGGCCGCCGTGCCGGCGTGCTCGAAACTCTCGTGCGCCATGACGTGGCACCAGTGGCAGGCGCTGTACCCGACGCTCAGGAACACGGGGACGTCGCGCCGCCGGGCTTCGGCGAACGCGTCGGCCGCCCATGGCCACCAGTCGACGGGGTTGTCCGCGTGCTGGAGGAGATACGGGGACGTGGCCTGCGCAAGTCGGTTGGACATACCCCCATCCTTGCGCAGGTCCGTGCGTCAGGGCAGGTGTGACAGCAGCAGAACGCTCGGCGAGGCCCTGCCCCGAGCAGGGGCGGGCCTCGTCGTGGTGCGCGGGTGCGCGGGTGCGCGAAAGATCAGTAGTCGATGCGGTCGGCCTTGGCCAGCCAGGCGTCGAAGGGCTCGGTGCGGTTGGGCAGGTCGAGGCGCTCGACGTCCGTCGGCCAGTCCGACTCGGGGCGCTTCTCGAAGAGGTCGTAGAACTTGCGGTCGTCGAAGCCGGCCACCGCGGCGTCGTCGCGGTCGGCGGCGAAGACGATCCGGTCGACGCGGGCCCACAGGGCCGAGGACAGACACATCGGACACGGCTCGCACGACGTGACGAGTACGCACCCCTCCAGCGAGAAGGTGTTCAGCTGCTTGCAGGCGGCGCGGATCGCGCTGACCTCGGCGTGCGCCGTCGGGTCGAGGTTGGCGGTGACCTGGTTGTTGCCGAAGGCCACGATCTCGCCGTCCTTGGCGATCAGGGCGCCGAACGGCCCGCCGCCGTTCGCGACGCTCTGCGTGGCCAGTCTGATCGCCTCTTCCAGCCAGGCGCGCTCGAGCTCCTGCGTGCTGACTTCCTGGGTGTGCGCGGTCATGCTCGCTCCTTCTCGGAGGTGGTGCGCCGGGTCTTCGCGTCCAGCGCTTCCGCCCAAGTGGCGGGTCGGAGGAAGTCCACTGCGCTCATCCCTTGCTTTCATCGAACGTGTATCTGGAGTACACAGGGTGTGAGCGGAGTGAGCCAGGGACGGAAGGCATGAAGAGGTCCGCGAGGCGATCTCGTAGCTTCGTATCTTTCTCCAAGCGGTCCGCGTTCCGGCGCTCGTCACTTTCCGTTCATCCGCCTGTCACTGTGTGATCCCGGCGGTCCGGGCGGGTACGCAGACAGGGAACGGCCCCGTTCCTCGCACTGGCTCTGCGAGGAACGGGGCCGCTCACGGACGGGGCAGGGGTCAGCCGCCGACGTTCCCGTTCTGGGAGAGGACCTCGCCCAGGATGTGCGACAGGGCGTCGTCGCCCTTCTGCTGCACCGAGTTCTGGTTGCAGGTCTGGTTCGACATCGGGTTGCCGAGGACGTCCTGGACGGCGACCGGGACGGCGATGACGCCGACCGGCACCTGGGCCTGGACCTTCTGGATGTCGAAGCAGTGCAGGACGCCGCCGTTGACGAGACCGAAGTTCGGGCTCATGTAGCCACCGGTCTCGTTCGCGCCGATGGACTGCTTCGACGTGTTGCCGATGATGTTGGCGGAGCCGCCGTCGTTACCGGCCGCCATCGCCGTGGTCGCGGACATGCCGGCGACGGAGGCTGCGACTGCCGCGGTGGCGAGAACCTTCTTGATCACGAGATCGTCCTTCTTGCTTGAGCCGAGGGGCCTGGAGTGCTCCGTTGCCGAAGCACGCTGATCAACTGCCCGGCCGCTGTTTGGTTCCGGGCAGTCACCCGGAAGCCTCAATCAGCAGATCAACGCCATCGAACAGGGAAGATTCGGTCACACGCCCACCGTGGTTCCCCCCGGCCCGGCCGGTCCTCTCGACCGGGCGTCTCCCGGGCCTTCACCGGACGTCCCTCGCGCCGACGCGCGTCACGCAGGACACTTGGGGCCGGAAGCGGAAGATCTCGGAGGGGGACGCACATGCGGGACAGCCACCGGACCGAAGCCGAGCGGCTGTTGGGGCGCGCCGTCGAGGAGGAGGTGCGCCGCTCCGGTGGCGCGCTCGACACCACCGCGCTGCTGGCACGCGGACGGGCCGCGCTGGACTCCATGGCGGCGAGCGCGGGCGAGGAGTACACGGCGTACCGGCTGGCCCTGGAGGAGGCGGAGGCGGGCAGTCGGTCGCTGGCCGAACGGTTCACCGGGCCGGCCGTCGGAACTCCCTTACTGGTCACGGCCGTTGCCGCCACCGCGGCCTTCTCTGCGGACCTGGCCCTGGGCACGGCCACCGGCACGGCGCTGGGCGCCGGAGCCGTGGTGGCGGTCGCCGGCGCGGCCGCGACGGTACTGAAGGTGACCGCGCAGCACTGGCCGGCCGCCCACCGCCGGGCCGGGGCGCTCGGCCAGCCGGGCGGGGCCGAGCAGCTGCGGCTGCAGTGGCTGACGGCGCTGGAGGTGCGCGGGATACGGCCGTTCCTGGACCAGCAGCGGATGCTGCACACCGCGACCGCGGCGACGGCCAAGCCGGCGAAGCAGCCGGTACCGGCGAAGCGGGGCGGCGACCGCAGCGCGGCGGCCCGCCTGCGCCATGTCCTCGAGCAGTCCTTCGGCCATCTGCCGGACCGCGACGGGCCGTTCGCCGGGCGGCGGGCGGAACTGGCCCGGATCACCCAGTGGGTACAGGCCGCCCGCGCGGCGACCACGACCCGGCCGACGGTGGTGGTGCTGCACGGCGAGCCCGGCTCCGGCCGGACGACGCTCGCCGTCCGGGCGGCGCACTCGCTGCGGGACCAGTTCCGCGGGGCCTGCGTGGTGGACCTGCGCGGCGCGAGCCGCGGCGTGAAGCCGCTGGCGACCCGCGACGCGCTGCTGCACCTGCTGAACCGGCTCGGCGCCCCGCGCGACCAGCTGCTGTTCCGCGACCGCAGCTCCGCCGAGCAACAGGTCGGCCGGCTCGTGGAGTTGTACCACCAGCACCTCACCGGACTGCCGGTGACGATCGTGCTCGACGACGCGGCGAACGCGGCGCAGGTGCTGGCCCTGCTGCCGGAGCGCTCCGACAGCCTGGTCCTGGTGACCGCGCGGCAGCCGCTGGACCTGGGCGCGGGCGTGGCCGCCTCCGTCCACCACCTGGAGGTCGCGGCGCTCGACGCGGCGGGCGCGGAGGAGCTGCTGCACGGGGCGGCCGAGGACCCGGGCCCGTACGACGCGGAGGCTGCGGAGCGGATCCGGGAGCTGTGCGGCGGGCTGCCGCTCGCGCTGCGGGTGGCGGGCTCCTCGCTCACCCGGCGGTCGGCGGCTGAGCAGGCGCGGCTCCTGGAGCGGTACGAGCAGGACGGCGGCGCCGTCGAACGCGCCCTGGCCGCACGGTACTTCACCGATCTCGACGAGGACGGGCGGCGGCTGCTGCGGCGGCTCGCGCTGGCCGGGCGGGCCTCGCTCGGCGCGGCGGCGGCCGCGGCACTGCTCGACGGCGGCGAGGCGGAGGGATCGCGGCTGCTGCGCGAGCTGGCCGGGGCGGGCCTGATCGACCACGTCCGCGGGGAGCGGTACCGGCTGCACGAGGTGGTGCGCCGCTTCGCCTCGGCCCGGCTGCGCGACGAGGAGGACGGCGCGGCGGTCACGGCCGCGCAGGAGCGGCTGATCCGTACCTACGCGGAGCTGGCGGACGCGGTGATCCGGATGGTCGACGGCAAGATGTCGACCCGGGTGAATCACGCTGCCCGGTTCGGCGGGCACGGTTTCGGCTCGCTGGAGGCGGCGCTGCGCTGGCTGGACGACGAGTCCAGCTTCATCACCGCCGCGCTGCGGCACGCCGAGGGCGTCGACCAGGAGGCGGTGCTGCATCTGCTCGGCGCGCTGTGCGACTACTGCCTGCTCCGCGGCGACCTGTACCGGCTCGGCGAGATCGAGGAGCTGGCGGAGGCGGTCGGGCACGGCGGCCGGCTGTCCCGCTCGGTGCAGTGGCGGACCGGTATCGCGGCCCGTCAGCTGGGCGAGCTGGACAAGGCGCGGACGACGCTGACCTCGGTGGTCTCGCTCTACCAGGAGGCCCACCAGGACGCGGGCGCGGCGCTGGCGCTCTGCTCGCTCGGGATCACCCTGCACCACCAGGGCAATCTGCCGGAGGCCGCGGCGCGGCTGCGGGAGGCCCTGGAGCTGCAGGCCCCGGACTCGCTGGCGGCGGACCGGGCGTGGACGCTGCACGCGCTCGCGGCCGTGGAGCGGGACCGGGCGAACCTCGCGGAGGCGATGGAGCTCCTGGACCGGGCGCTGGCGCTGCACCGCGCCGCGGAGTCGGTGCACGGCGAGGCGTGGTCGCACTTCCAGCTGGGCCAGGTGTGGCTGCGCCGGGGCGACGTGCCGCGCGCCGAGGAGGAGCTGCGGGCCGCGCTCGACCGGTACGGCCGCACCCACGACGGCCGCGGCGAGGCGTGGGCGCTGACCCAGCTGGCCCGGGCCCGGCTGGTGGCCGGCGACGCCTCGTCGGCCGTGGACGGGCTGCGGCAGGCGCTGTCGCGGCACCGGGAGCAGGAGGACGCCCGCGGCGAGGCGTGGACGCTGTACTACCTGGGGCAGGCCCTGGAGGAGCGCGGCGACCTGGACCAGGCGGTGCGGGAGCTGGAGCGGGCGCGGACGATGTTCTCGCGGATGCGGGACGTGTACGGGCTGGCCTGCGCCCGGCACCACTCGGGGCGGGTCACCCGGGACCTGCGCGCCGCGCAGACCGGCAACCTGCGCAACTCCGGGTTCGCCCGGCAGCTCCTGAGCGACGCCCGGCACGACTTCCGGCGGATCGGGGTGGCGCACGGCGAGGCGTGGAGCTGCCTGGAGCTGGCGGTCGTCGACGCGGGCAACAGCAAATCGGCGCAGGCGCTGGAGCTGTGCGACGAGGCGGCGCGGTTGTTCGCCTCGTACGGGGACCGGCGCGGTGCGGACTGGGCCGCGTTCCTGCGGGTGACGCTGCTGCCGTACGCCTCGCCGGGCGGGGTGGAGGTCGGCACGGTGGTCGCCGAGGAGGAGCTCGCCCGGTTGTCCGAGGACGGTCACGACCTGCGGGACGCGCGGCTGACGCGGTGCGCCGCGACGTACGCGCTCGCCCTGGCCCGCGGCGTCCACCTGGACGCCGGCTGGCAGGCCTGGCCCCTGGGCCTCACCCCGAACCGCCACGCGCGGGAGGTGATGGGGGTGGAGGTGCGGTAGGGCGCGCGGCGCGGCCGCGGTGGTCCGGGACGTCCCCGGACCGCCGCGGCCGCACGCGGCACTACTGCTCCTGCGAAGCCTGCTTCTGCCGCGTGCCCGTCGCCGCCGGGGCGGCCGGGGCGGCCGGGGCGGCCGGGGTCTCCTCGAAGGAGACCTTGCCCATGTGGCGGTTCATCGACTTCATCAGCAGCCAGACCGCGCCCGCCATCACGGCGAAGACGACGAACCCGAGGACGCCGGGCGTCACCTTGTTCTCGTCGAGCTCCTTCGCGGCGAGCGGGACGAGCTGGGTCAGTGCGAGGTGTGCGCTCATGCTAGGCATTGTCGCGGATGCCCGCGAAGAGGTCGTCCTCGGGGAGGGAGGTGTCCACGAGCGACTTCGCCAGCTCGTACTCCTCCGTCGGCCAGACCTCCCGCTGGATGTCCATCGGCACCCGGAACCAGCCCCCGTCCGGGTCGATCTGCGTGGCGTGCGCGATCAGCGCCTTGTCGCGGATCTCGAAGAAGTCGCCGCAGGGAACGTGCGTGGTCAGCGTCCGCTCCACGCGCTCGAACTCCTTCCAGCGCTCCAGCCACTCCCCGTACGGCGACTCCATGCCCCGGTCGAGCAGCGCATGGTGCAGCGCCAGGGTGCGCGGCTTGTTGAAGCCCTGGTTGTAGTACACCTTCAGCGGCTGCCAGACCGGACCGAACTCGGCCTCGGGGTACTTCTCCGCGTCCGTCGCCCCGTCGAACGCCACCATCGTGATCTTGTGGGTCATGATGTGGTCGGGGTGCGGATAGCCGCCGTTCTCGTCGTACGTGGTGATGACCTGCGGCCGGAACGCGCGGATCTTGCGCACCAGCTCGCCGGCCGCGTGGTCGACGTCCTCCAGGGCGAAACAGCCCTCCGGCAGCGGGGGCAGCGGGTCGCCCTCCGGCAGACCGGAGTCGACGAAGCCGAGCCACTCCTGGCTGACGCCGAGGATCTCCCGGGCCTCGTCCATCTCCTTCTTGCGGACCTCGTGGATGTGCTCCTCGATGTACGCGTCGCCCTGGAGCTTGGGATTGAGGATGGAGCCGCGCTCGCCGCCCGTGCAGGTGACCACCAGCACGTCCACCCCCTCGGACACATACTTGGCCATCGTCGCCGCGCCCTTGCTCGACTCGTCGTCGGGGTGGGCGTGCACGGCCATCAGACGCAGCTGCTCAGTCAAGACTCGATCCCTAGTCGTTGGTCGCTGGAAAAAGTGGGCGCCGTCCTCCGGGGGACGCCCTCGAGGGGCGGCGGTCGGGTGACGGGTGGGCAACTTCTATAGTGACGGAATCGGGGGGCCGAAAATTCCGCCTGCCCGGCGTCGTGAAGGGATCGATCATGAGCGCGGTACGCGAGTCGCTGCCCGAGGGCCGGTACGGCCGCTCCGCGGACGAACGCGCCGACGGCCGGCTCAAGATCGCGGGCATCGTGCTCGGTGTCCTCTTCACCGGCCTGCTCGGCTGGTTCGGCTGGCACTACGTGGTCGACTCGAAGCTCAGCGCCGAGGTGATCAAGTTCGAGGTGGTCGGCGACCGCGAGGTGCAGATGCACCTGGAGGTCCGCAAGGACGCCGGCGCCGCCGGCACCTGCACCCTGCGCTCCCGCTCCGCGGACGGCGCCGAGGTCGGCCGCAAGGACGTCCGTTTCGAGGGCCCGGAGACCCGGATCGACGAGGTGGTCTCCATCCGCACCACCGCGCGCGCCACCAGCGCCGAGCTGGTCGGCTGCACGGAGCGCTAGAAACGCCGCGCTCCCCCCGCGTCAACCTGCCTGACCAGCGGGGACGTATTTCTGATGACTTTCGTCCCTTCCTTTTTCGCCGCCAATTGTTAGGCTCGTGGTTTCGCCCACCCAGGAAGGCACATCCTTCTGGGTAGGGCGATGCTTTGTATTCCCAGTACCTACGAGGAGCACCTGTGACCCAGACCAGCGACAACGTCACCTGGCTCACCCAGGAGGCGTACGACAAGCTCAAGGGCGAGCTTGAGTACCTGTCTGGTCCCGCGCGTACCGAGATCGCCACCAAGATCGCCGCGGCGCGCGAGGAAGGCGACCTGCGCGAGAACGGCGGGTACCACGCGGCCAAGGAGGAGCAGGGCAAGCAGGAACTCCGCGTCCGCCAGCTCACCCAGCTCCTGGAGAACGCCAAGGTCGGCGAGGCGCCGGCGGACGACGGCGTGGTCGAGCCGGGCATGGTGGTCACCGTCGCCTTCGACGGCGACGAGGACGACACCATGACCTTCCTGCTGGCCTCGCGCGAGTACGCGAGCAGCGACATCGACACCTACTCGCCGCAGTCCCCGCTCGGCGTGGGCGTCAACGGCAAGAAGGCCGGCGACGAGGCTCAGTACGAGCTGCCGAACGGCAAGATGGCGATGGTCAAGATCCTCGACGCCAAGCCGTACACAGGCTGACACGACGAAGACGACACGGGGCCGGACCGCAGCGGCGGTCCGGCCTTCTGCATGTTCATGCTGAGGCGCGTGGGATGATGCGGGCGGCCGTCACGTCCTGAGGGGGAAGACACACGTGCTGTTACCGCTGCGCGAAGGCACGCCCGCGCGGATCGGGCCGTACGAACTCCTGGCGCGGCTCGGCGCCGGCGGCATGGGCGAGGTCTTCCTCGGCCGCACGCCGAGCGTGGCGGGCGCGCACGACGGCACGTACGTGGCCGTGAAGACGGTCCGCCGCGACGTCGTCGCCGAACCGGCCTTCCGCGACCGGTTCCGGCGCGAGATCAAGGTCGCGCGCCTGGTCTCCAGTCCGTACGCGGCCGCCCCGCTGGGCGGCGACGCGGACGACGAGGTGCCCTGGCTGGCGACGGCGTACGTACCCGGCCCCAGCCTGTCGCAGGCGGTGCGCCGCGGCGGCCCGCTGCCCGTCCCGACCGTACGCGCCCTCGGTACGGCGCTGGCCCGCGCCCTCGCGGACCTGCACGGCGCCGGGGTGCTGCACCGCGACCTCAAGCCCGGCAACGTCATGCTCGCCGCCGACGGCCCGCGGGTCATCGACTTCGGCATCGCCCGCAGCAGCGGGGCGACGACGATGACGGCGACCGGGATGATGGTCGGCACCCCGTCCTTCATGTCCCCGGAGCACGTCGCGGGCGCGCGGCACGTCACCGGGGCGTCGGACGTCTTCTGCCTGGGCTCGGTGCTCTGCTACGCGGCGACCGGCGAGGACCCCTTCGGCGACGGCCCGCTGGCGGCCGTGCTGTACCGCGTCTCGCAGGCCGAGGCGGACCTGAGCCGCGTCCCCTCCGACCTCCGCGACGTCATCGCCGCCTGCCTGGCCGCCGACCCGGCGGCCCGCCCCACGCCCGAGGGCCTGGTGGCCCTCCTGGGCGGCGGGGAGCGGGCGAGCTGGCCGCAGGGGGTGCTCGACCACATCGGCGAGTACGGCCGCGAGCTGGCCCAACTCGTCGCCACCGGCACGGCCCTGCGCGAGGTCGCCTCCGCGCCGACGGCCCCGGACCAGCTCCCGACCCTGCCGCCGGGTGCACCGACGAGCGGCCCGGCCCCGGCCCCGCGGAAGCGCCGCCGCCTGCTCGCTGCGGGCGTCGCGCTGGCGTTGGTGGCGGGCGGGGTGGGGGCGTATGTGCTGTGGCCGGAGGGGAAGCAGCCGGCGGCCGACGCGAAGCCCCCGAAGACGGCCGGTCCGCGGATCCCCGGCGTGGACGACCGGGGCCTCACGGACGCCTCAGGCGTGGTGCCGCAGAACACCGAGCAGCGCCCTGCGGGCTGGAAGCCGTGGAAAGAGAAGCTGACCGCGCCCGCCCTCGGCTGCTCGGCCGGCGAATCGGTGCTGGTCTGCCGGACGACCGACGGGCGGTACGAGGCACTGGACACGGCCACGGGCAGAAAGCTGTGGGACGCGAACCTCGTCAAGGACCCGCGGGACAACCTCAGCTTTGTCGGCCCCAGCGGGGGCATCTTCATCGCGGGCGCCACCGCCCGGCCCTCCGTCCACGGCGACACGGCCGTCCTCGCCACCGGCGAACGGCTCCAGGTGCGGGACGCCCGCACCGGCGCGGTGCGCTGGGAGAAGCGCGCTGCGGCGCAGCAGGGCCAGGGCAGCCGCCCGATCGTGGCCGACGGAATCGTGTTCGCGGCGACACCGCGGACCGAGGAACTCG
Source organism: Streptomyces solicamelliae (assembly GCF_045348655.1). Taxonomy (NCBI): domain Bacteria; kingdom Bacillati; phylum Actinomycetota; class Actinomycetes; order Kitasatosporales; family Streptomycetaceae; genus Streptomyces; species Streptomyces solicamelliae. Next base: position 4,492,457 of record NZ_CP160404.1, on the reverse strand, counting down.
ACCTCGAAGAGATCGGGATGACGGCCTTCTCCCTCGCCGACGGCAAGGAGCTGTGGAGCAAGGGGCTCACCAATGCCGGTATCCCGCGGTCCGAGATCAAGGACTTCGAGCCCGTCGCCTACGCCAAGGGCGTCGTGTACGCACTCGGCGACGCCGGGATCATCGCGTACGACGGGAAGACCGGCACGGAACTCGGACAGGTCGACCAGGAGGCCGAGGACTGCGAGACGGTCAAGGTCCTGGGCCCCGACGCCTACTGTCTCGGCACCCCGCACAGCGGCGCGGCGGAGGGGCGTCTGCACCGGCTCGACTCCCGCACGCTCGCCGCGAAGGGGAGTCTGCCCGCGCCGGTCGAGGGGCTCCGGCCGGACGCCGTGGGGCTGGGCGCGGCCGTCGGCCTCGGCCCCGACGCGGTGAAGATCCACGCGCTGAAGGACGGCGCGCTGCTCGGCTCGTACGCGACGAAGGCCGCGCCCGAGGGGCTCGCCCTTGCGAGATCCGCTCCGCTGCTCGCGGGCGAGCAGGTGGTGTGGGCCGACTACTCCGCCCTCTACACGGTGCGGCTCGACAAGCACGGGAAGCCGGCCGGGCTGAAGGTCACGCCGGTTCCGGGCGCACCCGGGCCGCGCGCGGAGAAGGAACCCGATCCGAACGGGACCAGCTTCGCCGACATGATCCGCTCCCCCGAGGTGCTGCTGATCGGCGGGATCGCCCACCTGGTGTACGACCAAGGCGTCGTGGCCTCCGTCGAACTGCCCAAGTGACCTGCTGAAAGGCCCCCACACATGCTCAAGGCCCTGCCCGCCGGGCAGCCTCCGCGTCTGGTCGGCCCCTACCGGCTGCTCGCCGCGCTCGGCGCCGGCGGTATGGGCGAGGTGCATCTGGCCTGCCGCGCGGACACGCCGACGGCCGATCCGCACCGGATGGTCGCGGTGAAGACCGTCCGCGCCGACCTGGAGGTCGTCGACGGCGACTTCCGTACCCGCTTCCGGCGCGAGATCACCGCCGCCCGGGCCGTCAGCGGCCCGTACGCGGCGCGGCTCGTCGACGCGGACCCGGACGCGGCGGCGCCGTGGCTGGCGACGGAGTACGTGCCCGGCCCCTCGCTCGCCGAGGCGGTGACGCGGGCGGGCGCGCTGCCGGTCGAGGCCGTACGCGCGCTGGGCGCGGCGCTGGCCCGGGCGCTGGAGTCGGTGCACGCGGCGAAGGTGCTGCACCGGGACCTGAAGCCGGCGAACGTGCTGCTGGGGGCCGCCGGGCCGAAGCTGATCGACTTCGGCATCGCGCAGGCGTTCGAGGCAACGGCTCTGACCTCGACGGGACTTGTCGTCGGCTCGCCCGGGTTCATGTCGCCGGAGCACCTGGTCGGCAGCCGGGCGGTCGTACCGGCCTCGGACGTGTTCTGCCTGGGCGCGGTGCTGGCGTTCGCGGCGAGCGGGCGGGGGCCGTTCCACGACGAGGAGCTGGCGTCGGTGGTCTTCCGGATCAGCCGGGCGCAGGCCGAACTGGACAATGTGCCGGAGGAGTTGCGGCCGGTCGTCGAGCGGTGTCTGCGGCTGGACCCGGCGGAGCGGCCGTCGCCGGCGGAGCTGGCGGAGCTGCTCGGCGGCCGGGCGCCCGCCGCCTTCCCGTGGCCGGGCGGCGTGCTGTCGCTGCTCGCCGAGTACGGGGACGCGGCCCGCCGTATCGGCGAGGCGGCGGCGTCCGGGACGGGCGTGGCCGACCTGCCGACGATCGGCCCCCAGGTCCCGTACTCCCCCACGGCGGCGGGGTACCGGCCGCCGGCCGCCCCTGCAGCTTCCGGGCGCCGTCGCCCGTGGGCGGCGATCGCGGCCGGCGCGGTGGCGGTCGCGGTCCTGGCGACCGGAGGCATCGCATGGTTCAACAGCCAGGGCGGGCAGGAGGGTTCGTCGGGCGGCGCGGCCGGTCCCACGGCCGGCACGAGCGGCGTTCCCAAGGCCCCGGCGACGCTCGGCCACGTGGTCCTGCCTTACGGCGGCGAGGGCCACGGCGGCGACTTCGGCAGCACGGCCACGGACCGGGCGTCCCGGCCGGCGGGCTGGTCGCCCTGGAAAGCGAAGGTCGAGGCGGGCGCGGAGTCCTGTGCGCTGGCCCCGAAGGTGCTGCTCTGCGCGGGAAGCGGCGGGTCGGCGGTGGGGCTGAGCGCGGCGGACGGCCGGAAGCTGTGGGAGGTGCCGGCCCGGAAGACCCCGGGCGGGGAGGGGCTGTACGCGACGGCCGGCTACCCGGCCGTCGTCGGCGACACGGCGTACGTCTCGGGCCCCGAGGGGGTGACTGCGTACGGCATCGAGGACGGGAAGGAGAAAGGCCGGATCCCCGCGCCCGGGGGCGACTGGGCGGTGAAGGGCTCGGACCTGCTCGACGGGGTCCTGTACTCGACGTACATCCACCTGGCAGACGAGGGCAAGGGCCTGGTCACCGCCCTGAAGCTGACGGGGGACGGCGGGCAGGAGCTGTGGCGGCACGAACTCGACGGCCTTCCGGAGCAGCCGGTGGCGGCCGGCGGCCGGGTGTACGTACCGGTCGGCGTCACCCCCGTCGCGCTCGATGCCGGCACGGGCAAGGAAACCGCTCGCGCCGCCGGGGGTCTGACCTGCGGTGAACTGGTCGTTCAGGGGCCGTACGTGCTCTGCACGGCCTCCATGGACGGTGGCGTCCCCGTGCTCGACTCCCGGACGCTGCGGCTGGTGCGCACCTTGGGCAAGGGCCTGACGATCGCGGGCGGCCCGGCGTTGAGCAAGGACGGGATCGTGGCCCTGCTCGCCGGTGACGACGCGCGGACCGTGGTCACGTACGACCTGAAGAGCGGCAGGGAACGGTGGCGGGCGGACGTGCACTGGAGCTACACGATGGGCATCGGACCGCTGAGCCGCGTCTGGTTCATGGGGGACAAGGTGGTCGCCGGCGGGCGTCACCACGTGCACGCCATCCCGCTGTCCGGACCGACGGGGAAGCAGGAGCACGAGTTCGAGGTGTTCGAGGCTGCCCTGCCGAAGGACATCGACCCGGCCGTCCTGGCGTCCACCGAGGCACTGGCCGCCGGAGGGGCGGTGTTTCTGCCCTTCTCCGACGGCCTGATCGTCTCCGGCCACCTGCCCTGACCGCGCCTGCTCAGGGCGGCACCCGCCTCACACCGTCGCCGACCGGTACTTCCGTACCGACAGCGTCCGGAAGACCACGATGATCAGGAAGGACCAGATCAGCGAGGCCCACACCGGGTACTGCATGGGCCAGGCGTCGGACGGGGAGACGCCGGGGTTGCCGAAGAGTTCGCGGCAGGCCTGGACGGTGGCGCTGAAGGGGTTCCATTCGGCGATCGGCTGGAGCCAGGACGGCATCTGACTGGAGTCCACGAACGCGTTCGAGATGAACGTGACCGGGAACAGCCAGATCAGGCCGCCGGACGTCGCCGCCTCCGGGGTGCGGACCGACAGGCCGATGAGCGCGCCGATCCAGGAGAAGGCGTAGCCGAGGAGCAGCAGGAGGGCGAAGGCGGCCAGCGCCTTCGGGACGCCCTCGTGGATGCGCCAGCCGACGAGGAGGGCGACGATCGCGAGGACGACGAGCGTCAGCGTGGTCTGCACCAGGTCCGCGAGGGTGCGGCCGGTGAGGACCGCGCCTCGGGCCATGGGTAGCGACCGGAAGCGGTCGATGAGGCCCTTGTGCATGTCGTCCGCGATGCCCGCGCCCGCGCCGGCCGTGGCGAAGGTGACGGTCTGCGCGAAGATGCCGGCCATCAGGAACTCGCGGTAGACCTGCGGAGAGGTCGAGCCGCCGATGCTCATGGAGCCGCCGAACACGTAGCTGAACAGCACCACGAACATGATCGGCTGGATCAGCCCGAAGATGACCATCTCGGGGATGCGGGTCATCCGGATCAGATTGCGCTTGGCGACGACCAGGGAGTCGGCGATCGACTGGGAGACGCCGCCGCGCGGCTTCGGGGCCGTCCTGGTGGACGCGGTCACGGTGGTGGTCACTTCGTCGCCTCCTTCCGCTCGCGCGTGCGGCCCCTCGCGTTCGCGTTCTCCTCCTCGTCCGCCAGCTCGGCCGCGTGGCCGGTCAGCGAGATGAAGACGTCGTCGAGGGTGGGGCGGCGCAGGCCGATGTCGTCGATCTCGACGCCGACGGTGTCGAGGTCGCGGATGACCTCGGCGAGCAGCTTCGCGCCGCCGGTGACCGGGACGGTCAGCTTCCGGGTGTGCCGTTCGACGGAGACCTCGCCGTGGCCGATGCCGGCCAGGCCGTAGCGGGCGAGGACGTCCCGGGCGGGTTCGATCTGCTCGGGCTGGTGGACGACGACCTCGACGCGCTCGCCGCCGGTCTGCGCCTTGAGCTCGTCGGAGGTGCCGCGGGCGATGACCTTGCCGTGGTCGACGACGCAGATGTCGTGGGCCAGGTGGTCGGCCTCCTCCAGGTACTGGGTGGTCAGGAGAAGGGTCGTACCGCCGGCGACCAGCTCCTGGATGATGCCCCAGAGGGCCTGGCGGTTCCGCGGGTCGAGGCCGGTGGTCGGCTCGTCCATGAACATCACGGGCGGCGAGACGACGAGCGCGGCCGCGAGGTCGAGGCGGCGGCGCATGCCGCCGGAGTACGTCTTGGCGGTCCGGTCGGCGGCGTCGGCGAGGCCGAAGCGCTCGAGCAGCTCGTCCGCGCGGACCTTCGCCTCCTTGGCCTTCATCTGGTACAGCTGCCCGACCATCTGGAGGTTCTCGCGGCCGGTCAGGTACTCGTCGACGGCGGCGAACTGGCCGGACAGGCCGATGGAGCGGCGTACTTCGTTGGGGTGCTGGAGCACGTCGATCCCGGCGACGACCGCGCGGCCGCTGTCGGGCTGGAGAAGCGTCGTCAGCACGCGCACGGTGGTGGTCTTGCCCGCGCCGTTCGGGCCGAGCAGGCCCAGGACCGTGCCCTCGGGCACATCGAGGTCGACGCCGTCCAGAGCTCGTACGTCACCGAAGGTCTTCACCAGACCCTCGGCGTATATCGCGCCTGGCATGTGGGTTCTCCCAGGGGTTATCCCGGATTCGGGCGATTCCCGCCCAAGTCTAGGGAGGCTGGGCGCCCCGCGCCCAGCGATCGAGTGATCCGGGCCACATCCGGACCACCACCGAAGCTAACGCGATACATCGCGAGCGACAAGAGGCGCGACCGCACCCCGCGCGCCCCGGCCCGTCAGCCCGCCATCACCACGTACCCCGCCGCCCGCAGCGCCGACTCCACCTCCGCGCAGTGCTCCGGGCCCTTCGTCTCCAGGTGCAGCTCCACCTCGACCTCCGTCAGCCCGAGCCGCGGGTCGGTGCGGACGTGGCCGACGTCGAGGACGTTCGCGTCGACCGCCGACAGGACGCCCAGCAGGTTCGCGAGCACCCCCGGGCGGTCCGCGACGCGCAGCCGCAGGCTCAGGTAACGGCCGCCCGCCGCCATGCCGTGCCGCAGGATGCGCTGCAGGACGAGCGGGTCCACGTTGCCGCCGGACAGCACCGCCACCACCGGGCCCTGGAACGCGCGCGGATCGCTCAGCAGCGCCGCCACCGGGCTCACCCCGGCCGGCTCCACCACCAGCTTCGCCCGCTCCAGGCAGAGCAGCAGCGCCGACGACAGCGCGTCCTCGGAGACCGTACGGACCTCGTCCACGTACTCCCGGACGATCCGGAACGGCACGTCGCCGGGGCGGCCCACCTTGATGCCGTCCGCCATCGTCGTCGGCGACTCGATCGACACCGGATGCCCGAGCGCCAACGACGGCGGGTACGCCGCCGCGCCCTCCGCCTGCACGCCGATCACCTTCACGTCCGGCCGCACCGACTTCACCGCGAGCCCGATCCCCGCCGCGAGCCCGCCGCCGCCGACGCCCACGACGATCGTGCGGACCTCCGGGCACTGCTCCAGGATCTCCAGGCCGACGGTGCCCTGACCGGCGATGACGTCCGGGTGGTCGAAGGGATGGATGAACACCGCCCCGGTCCTCTCCGCGTACTCCTCCGCCGCCGCCAGCGTCTCGTCCACGACCTGCCCGTGCAGCCGCACCTCCGCCCCGTACTCGCGGGTCGCCGCCACCTTCGGCAGCGGCGCGCCGACCGGCATGAAGACCGTCGCGTGCACCCCGAGCAGCGAGGACGCCAGCGCGACGCCCTGCGCGTGGTTGCCCGCCGACGCCGCGACGACCCCCGCCGCCCGCTGCTCGGGCCGCAGCCCGGCGATCCGCACGTACGCGCCGCGCAGCTTGAACGAGCCGGTCCGCTGCAGGTTCTCGCACTTGAGGTGCACCGGGGCCCCGACCAGCGACGACAGATAGCGGCTGCCCTCCATCGCGGTCACGCGGGCGACACCCGACAGCATCTTCTGCGCGCCCCGCACGTCGTCGAGGATCAGAGGGTGCAAGGGGTCTGGCCCGCGATAGCTCATGACCGCAAGTCTCGCAGCTCACCGCCCCTCCGGCGGCCCCACCGCCAAGCATCCGAGCGGGTTTGCGCAGCCCCGGTACGGACCTGCGTCCGCACGCGTACTCTGTCCCCCACCAAACCGACCACGCACGAGAGAGCCACCACAGCCATGCCCACGTCTCAGGACATGACGACTGAGCTCGACCCCGGTCTCCTCGATGCCCTCCAGCACCAGGTGGCCGTCTTCGCGCGCCGTGCGGAGCAGACCCGGCTCGGCGGCACCGGCCAGCTCCGCAACTCCATGGACCGTGCCGCCTACCTGCTGCTCAACCGGCTCGACCAGGAAGGCCCGATGGGCGTGAAGGCGCTCGCGGCGGGCATGGGGATCGACTCCTCCACGGTCACCCGCCAGGTCGCCCCGCTCGTCGACACCGGGCTGGTCAAGCGCACCTCGCACCCCGAGGACGGCCGGGCGGTCGTCCTGCAGCTGTCTCCGCGCGGCCAGGCCCGCCTGGAGGAGGTCCGCTCCTCGCGGCGCGCGCTGATGGCCCAGGTCACGGAGGGCTGGACGGCGGACGAGCGCGCCTCGTTCTGCACCCTGCTCACGCGCTTCAACTCGGCACTCTCCGCCCGGCAGTCGGGGCTCCCGGCGCAGGCGGAGGCGAGCACGGCGGCGCCGGCACAGGAGTCCTGACCGCTCCCCCGGTCCTCGGCCGCACGCGAGTATTGACCTGAACCGCACCCCTGTCCTCATATGAGGACGTGGCAGATCAGCGGGACCGGCGCGGTGATCAACAGCACCGTCGTACGCGCGAGTTCGAGGCCTTCGTCGCAGGAGCCGGCGGCCGGCTGCTGCATGCCGCCACGCTGCTCACCACCGAGCCCCCGGCACGCAACCCGCGCGCCCGCGCGCTCCTGACCGCCTCCCTCGCGCACACCTACGCCCACTGGGACCGGCTGCGCGGGGAGGACCCGTACGACCGGACCCGTACCGAACTGGCCACCCGCTTCGCCCGCGCCGCCTGGCGGCACCACCGCGGGCACGGCGGCGTGCTGTCCGCGCTCACCCCGCAGGAACGGCTGGTCGTCGTGCTGCGGATGTACGAGAACGTGGCGGAGGAGCAGACCGCCGCGATCCTGGGCCTGCCGATGGACCGGGTCCGCGCGGTCTGCCACCGGGCGGTGTCGGCGCTGCGGCGTACGGGGACGGGGACGGGGGCGGCGGCCGGGCCGGTGCCGGGTACGGATCCCGGGAGGGCGGCGTCGTGAGGCGTGCGGGACGTGGCAGGGGGGACGCGTCGTGAGCCGGTCCGCCGACCGGCGCGACGAGGAGATCCGGCGGCTGCTGCGCGGCACCGGTCACCCCGCCGTCCCGTCGGACCTCGCCGCGACGGCCGTCGCACGCGGCGCCCGCCGGCTGCACCGCGAACGGCTGCTGCGCCGGGCCGGCTGGACGCTGCTCGCCGCCGCCGTCCTCGTCTTCGTCGTCTGGGCCGCGGTGGCCCGCCCGTGGGAGCCGCCGCCCGCCACGACTCCCCCGCTCGAAGGCTGGTGAGGACGGGCCTAGCCTGGAGGAAGAGGAGCCCGACGGGAGGTCGTCATGGCCAGGAAAGCATCCGACTGCCGGGACACGCCCAGCGTCTCCGGCTGCTCCCTCTACATCTCCGGCGAAGAGGAGGAAGTGCTCCGGGCAGCCGTCGAGCACGCGGTGTCCGTCCACGAGCACACGGACACCCCGGAGTTCCGCGAGGAGGTCCGGGTCAGCCTGAAGGACCCGCTGCCGGGCACGTGAGGGGTACGTGACGGGTACGGGCGTCCTGCCCGTACCCGTCACGTACGACGGGGGTACGACAGGGGTCGACTAGCCCAGCGCCTGGCGCAGGTCGGCCAGCAGGTCCTCGACGTTCTCGATGCCGACCGACAGCCGGATCAGGTCCGCCGGGACCTCCAGGGCCGAGCCGGCGACGCTCGCGTGCGTCATCCGCCCCGGGTGCTCGATCAGCGACTCGACGCCGCCCAGCGACTCGCCGAGCGTGAACAGCTTCGCGCGGTTGCAGACCTCGACGGCCGCCTGCTCGCCGCCCTCGACCTGGAAGGACACCATGCCGCCGAAGTCCTTCATCTGCTTCGCGGCGATCTCGTGGCCCGGGTGGTCCGGCAGGCCCGGGTAGAGGACCTTGGTGACCTTCGGGTGCTGGGTCAGCATCTCCACGACCCGGGCGGCGTTCTCGCTGTGCCGGTCCATGCGGACGGCGAGGGTCTTGATGCCGCGCAGCACGATCCAGGAGTCGAACGGACCGGCCACCGCGCCCATCGCGTTCTGGTGGTACGCGAGTTCCTCGCCGAGCGCCTCGTCGGCCGTGACCAGCGCGCCGCCGACGACGTCGGAGTGGCCGCCCATGTACTTGGTGAGCGAGTGCACGACGACGTCCGCGCCCAGCGCCAGCGGCTGCTGGAGGTACGGCGAGGCGAAGGTGTTGTCGACGATCAGCTTCACGCCGGCCTGGCGGGCCACGCCCGCGACCGCGGCGATGTCGGTGATGCCGAGCAGCGGGTTGGACGGCGTCTCGACCCAGATGAGCTTGGTCCGCTCGTTGACCGCGGCGCGCACCGCCTCGACGTCGGAGGTGTCGGCGACGGAGAAGTCCACGCCCCAGCGCTGGACGACCTTGGCGAAGAGCCGGAAGGTGCCGCCGTACGCGTCGTTCGGGATCACCACGTGGTCGCCGGGCACGAGCAGCGTGCGCAGCAGGCAGTCCTCGGCGGCGAGGCCGGAGGCGAAGGCGAGACCGCGGCGGCCGCCCTCGAGCGCGGCGAGGTTCTCCTCCAGGGCGGTACGGGTGGGATTGGCGCTGCGGCTGTACTCGTAGCCGCCGCGCAGCCCGCCCACGCCGTCCTGCTTGTAGGTGGACACCTGGTAGATGGGCGGGACGACCGCGCCGGTCAGCGGGTCGGCGGTGTTGCCCGCGTGGATGGCGCGGGTCTCGAAGCTCTGGTGGGTGTGCTGGTCGCTCATGGTCAGGAGCGTAGTCCCGCGCGGGGTGCACCGCCGCCCGTGCCCGCAGCGGGTTCCTGGACAATGGACGCATGGAGATTCTGTGGGTCCTGCTCGCGATGGCGATGCTGTTCGCGGTCCTCGGTCCGATCATGATGCGGCGCCGCGGCGGCATCCGGCTCGCGCTGCCCGGCTCGCCCGACGCCGCCGACCCGGAGGCGTACGGCTTCCTGCGGCAGGAGGAGCAGGACGTCCGGATGCCCGGCCCGGACCACGACCTGGTGGACGTGCTGAACGTCGTCCAGCACACGCAGGACTGGCGGGCGGCGTCGCAGCTCCTCGCCGGTACGGACAAGGGCGACGAGCTGCGCTGGCAGCGGGTGCAGGCGTTCGCCGGAGCGGCGTCGCTGGAGCTGAAGGAGCGGCCGGGCGTCGGCGGCGCGTGGCTGCGGGCCTGGCGGTCGGAGCAGCCGAAGGACGCGGGCGGCGCGGCGGTGCACGCGGAGTTCCTGGTGCAGCAGGCGTGGCGGTCGTCGGCACCCGGCACGGACGAGTTCCGGATCATCCTGGAGGAGGCCCGCAAGGCCGCCGGCGAGGCGGCGCTGCTGGCCCCGGGCGACCCGGTGCCGTACATCGTGGAGCTCGCGGTGGCCCGCGGGCTCGGCTATCCGCCGGAGCAGTTCGACCGGGTGTGGGCCCAGGTGATCGACCGGGCGCCGCAGCACATGGGCGCGCATCTGGCGGCGCTGCAGTACTGGTGCGAGAAGTGGCACGGCTCGCGCGAGGAGGCGGACCACTTCGCGACGACGGCGGCGGCCCGGGCCCCGCACGGCTCGCTGCTGGCGGCGCTGCCGCTGTTCGCGGTGTACGAGCACCTGCCCGAGGTGAACCTGGTGCAGGGCTTCTACCGGAGCGAGGTCGTGACGAAGGCGGTCGAGGGCGCGCTGTACGCGGTGCACTCGGCCCGCGCGGACGACCCGATGCTGGCGCACGTCCGGCACCTGCTGATCCTGTTCCTGATCCGCTCGGAGCGCTGGGCGGAGGCGATGCACCAGCTGGTCCACGTCGACGGCCACGTCGGCGCCCTCCCGTGGACGGCGGTCCCGGACCCGGCGGCGGAGTACGTCGTCCACCGCAATCTGGCAGTGGCGGGCTACGAGGCGAACGGGGGGAACCCGGCGACGCTGCGGCACTGAGGTACCGCGGCATGCAGGGAGGGGGCGCGGCTGTGTGGGCCGCGCCCCCTCTGTCGTGCTCCGCCGGGCGGCCGATCAGAACGGGGTCTCGCGCGGGTCCCAGTCGTAGCTCGCGGTGTACTGGGACAGCGATCCCCAGCCGTTGTTCACGTACAGGTCCATCACCGGCGCGTCCTTGCCGTACAGATCGCCGTACCTGCCGTCGCGGTTGGCGTCGCCGAGCGCGAGGATCCGCTCGAACCGCCCCCAGCCGCTGCCGATCTGCTTGCGCGCGCCCATGCCACCGGTGCCCTTGCCCGGGTAGAGCCACAGCCTGCCCGAACCGTCGCGGGCCACGAGGTCGTTCTTCCCGTCGCTGTTCATGTCGCCGGCGCCGACCAGGGCTGTCATGCCCTGCCAGCCGGAGGTGCCGATCTGCTTGCGCGGCTCGAGGGTGCCGTTGGCGCGACCGGCGAAGAGCCAGAGCCGCCCGCTGGAGTCGTTGGTGACGACGTCGCCCCGACGCCCGTCCCCGTTGAAGTCGCCCATCGCGGTGACGTTCCGCAGCGTCGACCAGCCGACGCCGATCTGCACGCGGGCCTTGAGCCCGCCCGTGCCGTTGCCCGGGTACATCCACAGCACGCCGTTCCCGTCCCGCGTCACGAGGTCCTCGGCACCGTCGCCGTCGCGGTCGCCGTGCCGCTGGAGGACGTTCATGGAGTTCCAGCCGACGCCGATGCGGGTGGCGGTGGCGTCCCCACGCTGGAAGTAGAGGGCGCCGTCGAAGGTGCGGAAGATCAGGTCGGTGATGCCGTCCCGGTTGAAGTCGCCGAACGGCTGGGGCTCAGTCCGGCCCCACGAGTCCGAGTTCCAGTCCATGTACTTGTTGCCGTTGCCGCACTCGTGACGGGTCGGCGACAGCCGGAAGGAGCTGACGTTGTTCGCCATCCCGACGTTCTCGTCGTGGAACGGCGTGAGGTCGATGTCGCCGCTGTACTCGGCCTTCGCGTAGAAGACACCCTGGTACACCGAGTCGTCGTAGACGTGGTACCGCTCGGTGAAGAGGCAGGCGTGCAGGCCGGTGCGGTTGCGCATGCTCGCCGCCCAGTTGTCGTACGCGCCGAGCGTCGCCATGCTGCCGCTGTAGGTCGCCATCGCGCCCGAGCCGTCGGCGTTGTCGAACAGACAGAACCGGCCGGCCGGACACCGGTCGAAGCCGGTCGAAGCCTGCGCCGGCGACACCGCGGCCGCGAGCAGTCCCAGCGCGGAGAGCCCCGCGACGACGGCGCTCCGGAACGCACGCTTCATGCGCACCCCTCCCTTGAGTCCCATGCCCCCCACGGACATCGAGTGGCTGTACGGTACACGTCAGACGAGAGAGGCAGCCCGGGGAATCCCGGCACGCGCCCCCGCGTTGTCATGGGGGCGCCGAGCAGCCGAGGAGAGCCCGCATGTACCTGTCCCGCACCCCCGTCCTCCCCACCCCCGAGCAGGCACTGAAGGGCCGCTCGGAACCCGAGTTCCCGGTCCCGGAGCGCCACACGGTCCTGGGCAACCCGCTGCTGGGCCCGTACCCGGAGGGCCTGGAGGTGGCCGACTTCGGTCTGGGCTGTTTCTGGGGCGCCGAGCGCAAGTTCTGGCAGACCGAGGGCGTCTGGACGACGCTGGTCGGCTACCAGGGCGGCTACACGCAGAACCCGGCGTACGAAGAGGTCTGCTCGGGCCTGACGGGCCACACGGAGGCGGTCAGGGTCGTCTTCGACCCGGCGAAGGTCTCGTACGAGCAGCTCCTGAAGGTCTTCTGGGAGTCCCACAACCCCACGCAGGGCTTCCGCCAGGGCAACGACGTCGGCACCCAGTACCGCTCCGCGATCTACACCCACACCCCCGCACAGGCGACGGCCGCGGAGGCGTCGCGCGAGGCGTACCAGCAGGTCCTGACCCGCGCGAACCACGGCCCGATCACCACCGAACTCCGCCCCGCCGAAGGCCGCCCCTTCTACCCGGCAGAGCCGTACCACCAGCAGTACCTGGACAAGAACCCGGCCGGCTACTGCGGCATCGGCGGCACGGGCGTCAAGCTAGATGCCCCGTCGGAGACCAACTGGGGCCGTGCCTGCCCGACCGGAATCACCCCGGCTCCGAACCCCACGGAGGCCTGACCGCACTCCGCCACATGGTGAGCAGAGCGGGACCGGGCGTCGACGCCAGTGCTGAGAGGTCCGGACGAATCCTGAGCCCCGGTGCCTACTGCTCGGCCCCGCGCTGAACGCCCTCTTATCGGTGGGTCCGCTGGGCGGGCTGTCCGCCGCCGGCGTCTCCCGGCTGCCGGCGACGGTTGACCGCACCCAGGATGATCTTGATGGCGAGCCCGAGGATGACGAAATCAGCGACGATCTGCCCGGTGACCACGAGCCGTGCCGCCTCGCTCTTGGCCGCGATGTCGCCGAACCCGACCGTCGAGAACACGGTGACAGCGAAGTACAGCCCGTCGGTGTGCGTCAGCCGCTCGCCGAAGTTGCTGGCCGACATCGTGGCCATGACGACATACGTGCTGGCGAACAACAACAGGAACAGCGGAACGCTGGTGGTCAGGGCTTCGACGGCGCACAGGCCCGGGAAAGGCGACCGGAGGATCGCGCGGACCTGGAATGCGATCAGTCCGACGAACACCACAAGCCCGATCACCAGCATCGTGATGGCGCCCCAGGCCGAGGAGTGGCTCAGGGGCAGCGCATAGTAGAGGGCGACCAGCGCGGCGGCCGATCCCACGATCCGCAGCACGGCCCGCGCAATCATGCGGCGTGAGGGTCTGGCCTCACGCCGGGCAGCCGGCGCCGGGCCCGCGCTATCAGTCAACGCCCCCACCGCAATCTGCTGACGACGTTGCGGAACGACAGGTTTCGCTCTTGCCGCACGATGCGATCCCGCCTAGCGGTTCGTGCTGGAGGGCTCGCCGATGGCGGCGCGCACCCAATCGTCAGCGCTACCGGGGGCAAGAGCGGCGAGAAACTCTGCCAGTGAGCCATCCCAGCTATCTTCCGCTCTGTCGGCCGCTGCCGCGGCAACCATCTGCCGCGTCTGGTGGTCCTTGCAGCGAACCAGCACCAGGGCCCCATGCGGGCCGGCTTCGGCGAGGAGTTCGTGGGCCGGTGCTCAAACGATCCGGCGTGCCCTTTCCGCACGCGAGCGGCGTGCACCCCGCTCTTTGCGCCTCTCAGCATGGAGAACAGGCCGATGAACCCGATCAACCATGACAGCGAGACACGGATCAGCGTGTACATGAAATCACCGGCCGACAGCACCCGAGACACGGTTACCTTCAGCGACCCGTCGGGGTTGCCTCTGACCACGGCAGCAGTCGTGCCACTCTTGCGGGCCTCCGTTCGGAACCCCCGCCCCAGCGACGCCAACATGTACTCGGCGCGACGGTAGCTACCGAAGCGGGCAATGACTACCGATGCTTCCCCGGATTCCGCACCCGAGTTGGTCCCAGACGTCATGCAAGACCTCCCAGCTCGCGCAGCTCCGGCTTTCCCTCACCCGGGTCCTCGGTCTCGCTCACCGCACATGTCTACCGCGCAGCAACCCTGAGCCGCGGTCTGACAAGCCGAGGTTGCTGAATCCCGGCAGCAGGTTGTCAGGTCAGACTCACAAAAGGCACTGATCCTGACGAACGTTCTGCTCTCCGGGGAGGACATCGAGACTGCGGGAAGCCTCGTGCTCGGCGCGAACCTCCGCTTCACCCGGGTCATGGCAGCCGCGGGCAACGTCACCGGTGCGTCCTGGGCGGGCTGCTCCCGGGCGTGTTCCCGGACCTGGGGCTCATCCCTTCCTGGCCGTGATCCCCTTCGTGTCAGCGGTCAAGCTCGCGCGTCACCCCTGACTCTGTTTCTGGTCCCGAGCTGTGCCTGCCGTTGATCAGAACGGTAGCTCTGGGGTGCTTGCGCCGCGTGTGATGGTCAAGACGCGTTCGTGGAAGTCGCGGGTGGCGGTCTCGCGGGGGTAGCGGGAGCGGAGTTCCTTGTCGAGTTCGTTGGCGAGCAGGAGGAGGGACGGGAGTGACTTCCGGTCGGCGTCGAGGGCCTTGGTGGCCATGCTGATGGCTTCGTCTATCTCGCCCGTTCGGGCGGCGGTGACTCCGAGGGTGAGGCGGGCTTCTGCGGCCCGCATGGGGGAGATCTCGGTTCCGTCGGGACCGGTGCTGATCCGGATCACGGACCGGGCGTGGTTGGCGGCGCGCTCGTCGTCTCCGAGGAGACGGTAGGCGTCCATCTCGTAGAAGTCCCACTTGTCCGGGTCGATGATGAAGTGATGTTCGGGGTGCTCCGGGCGGGGCAGGCGGTCCAGCCTCGCCCGTCCGGCGTCCAGGGAGTCGCGGACCAACCGGGCGTCTCCCATACGGGCGGCGGCTCGGGCCTTGTGCGCCCGATCGGCGTGGCGAAGACCGAGGACTGACGTCGCCTGATGCCCGGCCGCCTTGCTGCGCGCGCTGGAGACTCTGGAAACCAGCCGCGGTCCGGCTCAGGGAGCTCGACGCCATCGCCGTCCGACGTCGCGTGGAGGCAGCGGCCGGTCGACGAACCCGCGCCGCATCGACACGACGCACATGAGGGGACCTCGCTGGCCCGACGAAGAGGCACCCTCTCGGCTGGGACTCGTCGCCGCCGTGGCGAACAGCCACACGACGTTCAGGCGTTCTCCGTACCCGGGCGAGAGCGCGGCAGCACTGACGTCGTACGACTCGCACCTCGGTCACTGGTGACTCTCGGTATCCCGACCACCGGCCGCGATCGGAGTGAGGGCGGAGGAACCCTGGTCGCCACAGGTTCGAGAGGTTCCGCAGGTGGGCATTCGGCCGCCGGGACCAGGACCTAGGCGCCAGCGACCAGCATTCCGCCCATTGTCAGCATGGTCGCCGCGACCAGCCCGTCCAGTACCCGCCAGGCCTTCGGCCGGGAGAGGACGCCGCTCAGCAGCCGGGCGCCGAAGCCCAGCGCGAAGAACCAGGTCAGGCTGGCCAGGGCCGCGCCCACGCCGAAGGCCCAGCGCAGGTCTCCGCGGTCCGAGGCGAGCGAGCCGAGGAGCAGCACGGTGTCCAGATACACGTGCGGGTTCAGCCACGTCATCGCCAGACAGGTCAGGACCGCCCGGCGCGCCGAGCCGGCCTCCGGTCCGCCCGCGGTCAGGGCAGCGGCGGGATCAGCGCGCAGTACGCGCCGGGCCGCGAGAAAGCCGTAGCCGAGCAGGAACACCCCGCCCAGCAGGCCCACTGCGGTCAGCGCCGCCGGCCAGGCCGTGACCACCGCGCCGACGCCCGCCACGCCGAGCGCGATCAGCGCCGCGTCCGACAGGGCACAGATCGCGACCACCGCGAGGACGGCGTGACGGCGGGCGCCCTGGCGCAGGACGAACGCGTTCTGGGCGCCGATGGCCACGATGAGGGAAAGGCCGGTTCCGAATCCTGCGAGTACGGCGGCGAGGAGGCTGCTGGTCATGGCTTCGACCGTAAGGACGACACCTTGATGAGTACAGCTAAAGATTCTTAAGTACCCTTAGCCATAGTTATGGACGAGCTTCCCCTGGACCAGGTCCGGACGCTGCTCGCGGTGGTCGACGAGGGCACCTTCGACGCCGCGGCCGCCGCCCTGCACGTGACCCCCTCCGCCGTCAGCCAGCGCGTCAAGGCTCTGGAGCAGCGCATCGGCCGGGTCCTGCTGATGCGCACCAAACCGGTGCGCCCCACCGAGTCCGGCGAGGTGGTGGTCCGCTTCGCCCGCCAGCTGGCGCGGCTGGAACGGGACGCCCGCGCCGAACTGGGCCTGGCGGCCGAGCAGGGCCCGGTCCGGATCCCGATCGCGGTCAACGCCGACTCCCTGGCCACCTGGTTCCTGCCCGCGCTCACCCGGGTGCCGCAGGACCCGCCGATCTGCTTCGAGCTCTACCGGGAGGACGAGTCCCACACCACCACCCTGCTGCGCGAGGGACGGGTGATGGCGGCCGTCACCTCGTCGCCCGATCCGGTGGCCGGCTGCACCGTACGGCGGCTGGGGCTGGCCCGCTACCGGGCAGTTGCCGCACCCGAGTTCGCCGCACGCCATCTCACGGGGTCCCTGCCGCAGGACCTCCGAGAGGCCCCGACCGTGGTCTTCGACCCGCGCGACAACGCCCAGGACGCCTTCGTGCGATCCCTCACCCAGGGCAGCTCGGACGCCGGGCGAATCCGTCACCTCGTGCCCACATCCGACGGCTTCCGGGACGCGGTCGCCTTCGGCCTCGGCTGGGGCATGGTGCCCGAACCACAGGCCGAGCCGCTCCTGCGCGCTGGCCGGCTGGTGGAACTGGCGCCCACGCGGCCCATGGACGTCCCGCTGTACTGGCAGCAGTGGAAGCTCGACTCGCCCGCCCTGTCCACGGTCGCCGACGTGGTGGCGACCGCCGCCGCCGAAGTGCTACTGACCGACGGGGGAAGCGGCTCGCCTGAGAACCCATGGCGCCCCTCTATCGGCGTACGGACTGAAACTGTGCCCGAAAACTCGTGAACTGGTCTGACGTGCCTCGGTGCAGTGGAAGGAATCGACTCTGGCACCGGCAGAACCTTTCGACACCAAAACCCGAACGGCTACTTCGGCTCGGCGGCACGAGCGCCTCGTGCCCGAGCGGGGTCGCGAAGGCCGGGGTCGGCCACCAAACGCTCCTTCGCGGCTGTCAGCAACTTCATCTCGCCTGATGGCACGATGCCCTGATGAGTGAGGATCAGTACTCCGCAAGGCCAGCCGTGACCCGGCTGGACACCTACGACAACACCGAGATCTTCGGGGACGCCGCCGATCCGTTCAGGGTCGCGGAGTGCGGTCTGGTCTGGAGACTCAAGGATCACCACTTCGGGATCAGGGTGGACGGCCGGGTCGTCGCGCATGCGGGGCTGGTCGTCCTGCCGGTGTCGGTCGGCGGGATCCGGATGGACGTGGTGGGCCTCGGAGGTGTCGGCGTCGCTCCGGATCAGCGAGGCCGGGGGCTTGCCCGGCACGTGGTGAGCGGCACGATGAAGCACGCACGAACGCTGGGGCCCGAGTTCGCGCTCCTGTTCTGCCGCCCGGACGTGGCCGCCCTCTACGCACGGTTCGACTGGAACGAGTTGGACGGTGAAGTGGAGGTGGAGCAGCCAGATGGCGTGGCAATGATGCCGCTGCGGACGATGTGGTTCCCGCTGCGAGGAGAGGGCCGGTGGCCCGATGGTCCGGTTCGACTGCATTCGCGTCCGATGTGACCGCACGAGGCGTCACGCCGGGTTACCATCCAGCACGGAGTGCAACGACTCGGGAGCGGAGAGATGCCATGGCGTCGGGTGTCGCAGTCAACGATGCTTGCCTGGAGGAATACCAGGCATTGAAGCTCGGCAGGAAACACAAGTACGTCATCTTCAACCTCAACAAGGACAACACGGAGATCGTCGTCGAGAAGGTCTCCAGCTCCACCGATTACGACGACTTCATCGCGGATCTGCCGGAGACGGAGTGCCGATGGGCCGTCTACGACTTCGAGTTCGAGAAGGAGGAGGCGGGCAAGCGGAACAAGCTCACGTTCGTGAACTGGGCGCCGGACACAGCCAGGATCAAGCAGAAGATGCTCTTCGCGTCCTCCAAGGACGCACTCCGGCGCTCGCTCGTGGGCATCGCGGTGGAGTTGCAGGGCACCGAGTATTCCGAGGTCGCCTACGAGTCGCTCCTCGACAAGGCGAACCGCGGACATTGACCTCCCGCGAAGCAGTTGATCAGTCGAACGGGCTGCCTGCCCGATCCTGAGGAGCGGGGCGCGTTGCGACGGCCTTCGCCGTGGTCCGTCGGCGATCCTGGGGAACCATGCGGATGCTGCTCCTGGTCGTCCTGGTGCTCGCCGCCGTGAACGCGGTCAACAACCGGTTGGCTCCCGGCCTCTACGTACCGGTCTGCGTCACCACGGCGGCCCTGCTCCTGCTGATCGCGCGGCTCTCCGGACTGACGGCGGACGATCTGGGGCTCGGCAGGGATTCCGTCCGCCGCGGTGCGCGATGGGGGCTGATCCTGGTCGCGGCCGTCGTCACGGTGTACCTGGCGGCGCTCGCCGTGCCGTTCACCCGCGATGTCTTCCAGGACCAGCGTGCCGCGGGTCTGGCGGTCGGTGAGCTGGCGTACCGCGTCCTGGTCCGCGTGCCGCTCGGCACGTTGCTGCTGGAGGAGATCGCCTTCCGTGGAGTGCTGTGGGCCATGATGGAACGACGGTGGGGCCACATGTGGGCGACGGCCCTCTCCTCTCTCCTCTTCGGCCTCTGGCACGTCCTGCCGTCACGCGGGCTGACCCGCGCCAACTCTGCGGCGGAGGCCGTCTTCGGCACGGGCACCGCCGGCGTGGCCCTGTCGGTGGTGACGGCTGTAGCCGGCACGGCCCTTGCCGGGGTCCTGCTCTGCGAACTCCGGCGCCGATCGGGAAGCCTGATTCCGCCCATGGCGCTGCACTGGGCGACGAACAGCACGGGGTACGTGCTGGCCTGGGCGGTTGGACGCTGACGGGTTCCCGTCCTCCGCCTTCGCCCGCGCCGCCGCCGGGCTCGTCGGCGCGGTCGTGGGCCTGGCGCTCGTTGCTGTCATCTTCATGCGGGGTACGTCGTACGGAGAGGCAGAAAGCGCCACGTCCTGAGAACGCGGCGGTCGCCCACCCCGTGCACGCACCTGGAGGGACGATGGACCGGGAAGCCGTACACGCAGACCTGCGGCGGGCCACCGCGACGTTCCACCAGTTGCTGGACGCGGCGGACGCCGACGACCTGCGCCGTCGCAGCGACGGCACTCGTTGGACCAACGAGCAATTGCTCTTCCACATGCTGTTCGGCTACGTCGTCGTGCTCGCGCTCCTCCCCCTGGTGCGCTTGTTCGGACGTCTTCCCTCAGGGGCGAACCGCGCCTGGGCGTGGCTGCTCAACGCCTCGACGCGCCCGTTCGACGTGATCAATTACTGGGGCGCCGTGGGCGGAGCGCGGGTGTACGACCACCGCCGGATGGGCGCGACGTTCGATCGCACGATCGCCGCGCTGTCCCGTCGCCTGGACGCCGAACCGGAGGCGACGCTGACGCGGACCATGCGATTTCCGGTGCGGTGGGATCCGTTCTTCAAGGACGTGATGACACTCGAGGACGTCTACCGGTACCCCACGTTGCACTTCGACTTCCACCGCGCCCAGCTCACGCTGCGGCCGCGGCCCTGCTGAGCAGTCGGCCCATGGCGGCCAGTACGGCGCGCTCGACGCGGTAGTGGACCCAGGTGCCGCGCCGCTCGGAGACGGCGGGTTTGTGGAGGCCCTGGTGGTAGGGCCGGAGAACCTCCGGCAGATCGTCGACGGTGATCGGCGCAGGGCGAAGACACAGCACGCGCCCTTCTCCGGGAACCACACTCACCCGCCCGAAAGTCGGTGGAACCGCGGTCCTGTGCGCGGTTACCGTGCTCCCGCCCGCAGTCACTCTGTGAAGGACGTGCCGTTGTACACCAAGTGAGATCCCCCGAGCGCTGATCCGTCGCGCGTCGCACGCCTGTGCGCCGTGCTCCTTTTCGCTGCGGTCCTCTCACGGAAAACCGGTGTATCTCTGTGTCCCGTGCTGCCCATGTGCACCCCCCACTGCCCGTACTACGCCACCTCCCCCTGAACCCGTCGCACGACGACCGACGTCGAACCGACCGCCCGGCCTGGCAGTCGCCGTACGGCCCGCCGCCGCGCCGGGCGCGTCGGGGGCGGTGGGTGTCCGTGCCGGTGTTCGCCAGGACTCGGTCCGCGCTGCGGCGCGGGCACCTGTGCGGCCGGTGCGACTGATCGTCGCTGTCCGCTGAACTCCCCCTACCCCAGAGCGAGTCATCGTGTCCGAGAAGCATCCGCACCCACCGGTGACCACGCTCGCCGCGCTGTGGCGGGAACGACGACCGTCGGGCCCGCCACTCGCCCACACGATCCGCGACACGTACAGGGACCGCTGGGTGCGCTTCCACAGCCTGCCGGAGTCGAAGCGCTACCCGGAGTCCGAGGACGAGTACGCCATCGCGCTGGACCGGTACAACACGGTCCTGGACGAGCTCTTCGCCGGTCAGGACGTCTTCGTCGTGACCGGCGACTGGTCGGACACCCCGAACGGTCCCGCCGGCCACCCGACCCCGCGCGAGGAACTCCACCCCGGCAGCGTGCGCTGGTGGACCGAGTCGGACGTGGACGACCCCGACCCCGACTTCCACACCCACCACCGCCTCTACGCCGACCGGCGCCCCTGGCGCCGCGGCTGCATCGACGGCCTGCTGCGCGCCGTGGCCGACGAGGCGGTGGTGGACGTGTTCGTCACCGACACGGAACTGCGCCGCATCCACCTCCCCTACGACGGCGGCGCGGACGTCGTCCTCACCACCGCCGCAGAACGGGACCTGATCCGTGACCGCCACGCCGCATGGCTCTCCACCCACCCGTCCGGCCTCTGAGAGCTGATACCCCCGGGCCGGCCGGGCGCCTACTGCTGCTTCTGGGGCCAGAAGTAGTACGAGTCGAAATCGCCGCCGCTCACGTGCACCAGCGTGACGAAGCCGGCGACGAGCGCCGCGTCGAGCGAGGCGAGGTTCCTGGCGTCGACGCAGATGCCGTTGACCTTGTAGTCGGGTTCGAGGCGCGAGCGGAAGAACTTCTCCGGGTCGTCCGTCAACGCCGTGCGGTCCTCTTCTCGCACCTCGATGTCGAAGACCTCGAGGGTCTGCGACGTGAGCTCGGTCTTCCGGGTCACCTTCGGCATGGTTCCGCTCCTTCTGCTGGATGAGCCCCTTCCCAGCCTGCGGGCACGACGCGCTTCGGCAAGCTGCGTACGAACGTCCCTCCGCCAGGGGAGTGACCAGCCGCCGGCCCGGCGGGTACGGGAGGGCCGTACGGGCTCCGGCGGCCGCCGGACCGTGTCCGGTCACCGCGACCGCGCCGGGCTCGACCGCCTCCCCGTCCCGCCGGGCCGTGCTTGTCAGCCGGTTCCGGCCCCCGCCCACCTCGCCGTCTCGAACGACGCCGTGCCCGTCGCCGTCGGCTGGTCCGGGAGTTTCGACCAGGCCAGATAGTCGCCCTTCGCGTACACCACGCTGAAGCCGTCCTCCGTGCCCAGCCGCCACAGCGTGCCGCGCGCGAAGTCGTAGACGTACTGGCCCGCGTCGCCGGCCGCGCTGCCGTTGCCCCAGGCCAGGAACTTCGACGTCGAGCGGAGGAACATCGTCGGCGGGGCCGCGTGGCCGAGGGCGAAGGTGAGGGTCTTCTTCGTCGTCCCGTCCCGGGTGTACAGCGTCGCCGTCTGCTGCTCCGGCGCCGCCACCACCCAGCTGATGCGCGTCCCCGACACCGTCAGCGCCGTGATCTCGCGGCCGGTCGGCAGCGGCGCCGCGGTGATCAGGACGTCCTCCTTGCCGTCCGCGGTCACCTTGCGGATCTCGTAGCGGTCCTTCGGGACGTCCGGCGACACGTCCGCCGAGCGGACGTAGTAGACGGATCCGCCCGCCGCCCGCGGCAGCTTGGCGCCGTCCGCCACCGTCGCCGGCTCGCCGCCGCCGTCGAGCGCCTGCGCGACGATGCGGACGCCGAAGTCCCGCTTCCCGGTGCTGGTCGGGTACGCGGTCGCCCAGTACGCCTTCCCGTCGCCGATCGACGGGGCGGAGGTACCCGGCGCCTCCGGCATCTCCTTGCCCTTCGAGACGGACGCGGAGTTGCCGAGCAGCGTGGTCGTGCGGGTCTTCGGCGCGTACGCGAAGACGCACCAGTCGAAGGAGTACAGGTTCGTGCTGGCGGACTCGGTCCAGACGACCGTGCCGTCCCGCTCGTCGGCGTAGACGGCCTGGCGCGGCCGGTCCGAGCAGGTCTGACGGGACTTCGGGAACGGGGTGAAGCGCCCACCTCCCGCGTCCGTCTTCAGTCCTACCTCGCTCTGGCCGATCGTCACCGTCCCGTCCCCCGTCTTCGGGGGCGGGTTGGCGGCCGCGACGAGCCCGCCGCCGGACGTGACGTCCAGGACGGTGAGGGTGCGGCCGCCGGATGCGTCCGACGTGGAGACGAAGCCCGGACGGTACTGCCGGCCGGCAGCCGCCGTTCCGGCCTTCTGCGTGTCCAGCGTGGTCGGTGCCGTGGTGGGAGGACGGGTGGCGCCCGCGTCGCCGCGGGAGCCACCCTCACTCGTGCACGCGACCAGGCCGACCAGGAGAGCCACAAGGGGTACTGCCGACCGTGCGCGCATGCTAGTAGGCGATCCCGTTCGACTGGAGGAAGTAGCGGGCGAAATTGCCGGTGTTGTAGCTGAAGGTCTTGTTGACCGACGACCACACGGTGGTGGACGGGTCCGCCCACTTGCTGGTGGCGCCGCTGTTGGTGTAGCCGTACGCGGTGATCCAGTGGCCGATGGTCTTGTTGACCGGGTGGCCGTTGTAGTGGCGGCCGTTGGCGAACTCGACCGTGTCGGCGGCGACCGCCATGCCGTTGCCGCCGAGGGTGTGCCGGAGGGCCTTCACCGTCTGGGTGGCGGTGGGCTTGGGGACCTGCACGTAGTACGGCTCGCCGCGCCAGCGGTTGACGCCGGTGACGAACCGCTTGCTGCTCCAGTCCGTGCGGCCGGCGTTCTGGGTGTTCATGTGGGCGCTGTTGGCCAGGTTGGCCTGGCTGAAGGCGTTGCGGTTGTACTTGCTGCGGATCGCACCGTCCTTCATCTTGATCATCATGGCGCCGGTCGCGGGGCCGCAGTAGAAGTTCTTCGCCTGGCCGTAGTGCGTCAGGCGCAGCGTGCGCGAGGTCGGCGCGGCCATGGCGGCGAAGCCGCCGCTGCGGGCCTGGACGGTGCGGTGGTCGGTGATCTTGTACTTCTTCAGGTACGCGGTCTCCCGCCGCTGGACCGCCGCGAGGTCGCCGTGGCCCTCCACGGCCGCGTACCACGCCTCGGTCAGCGCGATCTTCTCCTTGGCCTGGGCCGTCAGCGGCTCGGCGCCGGGGCCGGTGACGTCGGCGCCGGTGTAGTTGCCGGTGACCCCGCCCCGCGGACCCTCTGCCGCCTGCGCGGCGGGGGCGCCGAGCACGGCGACGGAGGCGAGGGCGAGGCCGAGGACGCCGGCGGTGACGCCGGTACGGCCAGGTCGTGACGTTCGCATGATTCTCTTCCACTCCTCAGGCGCGCAGCCACGGACGTGGCGTGCGCAGGTCGAAGGAGGGTCCGCGGGCGATGGTCGACGCCCGCGCGTACCCCGCCGCCCGGTGCGGGCGGCGGGGTACCCCCCGTGAAGCACGACTCATACAACTCTCGTCACAACAGCCCCACAACGGCCCGCAGGACCCAACCGGCACCCGAGCCGGACCCAACCGCCGCACAGCCAGGGCCCATTCACAGGACTGGGCCCGGCCTACCGTCCGCCGCGCGCCGCCCCGCACGTGGACAGCGAGCACCAGCGGCGGCGGCCCGTCGCGTCCAGGAACAGCCATCCGCAGTCGTCGCTCGGGCAGGTACGGATCGTGAGGCGGCGCGGGTCGGTGAGGAGGTCGGCGGCCGCTCGGGCGACGGCGTACAGCGGAAGCCGCAGGCCCGCCGCGGGAGTCGGGCGCCAGTGGGCCAGGCCGTCCGGGCCCAGGGTCAGTACCGCGGCGCGCGCCGCCTCGCGGGCCACGGCCGCGACCGCGGTGAAGGCGGGGACGTCGGCGGGGTCGGTCAGGCAGGCGTACAGCTGCGTACGGAACTCCCGCGCCTCGGCCAGCGCCGCCTCCGCCTCCTCCGGGCTCCGCCCGGCCCGCTCGACGAGCTGGGCGACGACGCCCTCGTCCGCGAGGTCCAGATGACCGGCCCACACGGCGAGCGTGCGGTACGTGCGCAGCCAGTCCGACCCGGGGATGCGGGGGGCGTGGCGCCAGCCCGCGAAGGTGTTGCAGAACTCCAGCGCCGGATGCCCACCGGTGGACCACGGCAGCCACTCCTCGTCGACCCGCACCGCGTACAGCGGGGCCGGCGGCCGATCGAGGCGCGGGTCGGCGGTCAGGACCCGCTGGTGCAGGGTGCTGAGCGCGGGGCCGGGGTCGATGCCGAGCTCGGCTGCCAGATGGGCCCGGGTCCGCTCGTACAGCTCCAGCGCCTCGGCGCGCCGGCCCGCCCGGTACAGCGCGGTCATCCGGGCCGCCACCAGGCCCTCGCGGTCGTGGAGTTCGTCGGCGAGCGGGGTCAGGTCGGCGAGGACCCGCTCGTGCAGGCCCATGGCGAGCTGGGCCTCGGCGCGCTGCTCCAGGGCGGTCAGCCGCAGTTGGGCGAGCCGTCCGTCGAGCCGGTCACGCAGCTCGTCGTCGATCACGTCGGCGAGCAGCGGGCCCCGCCACAGGGCGAGGGCCCGGTCGTAACGGCGTACCTTCTCCGCGGGGTCGCCGGCGACCGCCGCCTGCCCGATCTCGTCGCGGAACTCCCGTACGTCCACGGTGTGTCCGTCCGCCTCGGCGAGGTCGAGTGCGTAGCCGTCGTGCCGGGTGTCGACGGGCAGCCCGTACGGCCGCAGCGCGGCCCGCAGCCGGCCGACGTACGTGTGGACGGTCGCCCGCGCGGCGGGCGGCGGGGTGTCGTTCCACAGCAGGCCGATCAGCCGCTCCGTGGTCACCGCCGCGCCCGACTCCAGGAGCAGCACGGCGAGCAGGCAGCGCTCCTGGCGGCGCAGCCCGCGCAGCACCCGCTCACCGCCCTGCCACGCCCCGAAGGGGCCCAACAGGCGGAATTCCAGGGGCGCTTGAATGGTCGACATGATCGTCACGGCGCCACCCTAACCAGGGTGGTCAGAATCCGGTCAGACGGCGGCGCGAGGCTCGGGACGTCCACGGGGAGCACCCCGTCACATCGTCCCGACAGGAGTCCGCCCATGCGCGTGTTCGCCGCCTCCCTCACCGCCGCCACCGCCCTGCTCGCACTGACCGCCCCCGCCCAGGCCGCCGAGAGCGGCGGCGAGGGCTGGGTCCCCGCGCCCACCCCGGCGTACTCCTTCCCCGCCGGGACGCGCTGCGACTTCCCCGTGCGCACCGAGCCGGTCGTCGACGAGGTCGTCAAGCGCACGATCCGGTCGTACGAGGACGACACCCCGCGGCTCGTCGCCTACCAGGGCGCCCTGGTCGTGCGCGTCACGAACGCCGACACCGGCGCGTACGTCGACGCCGACGCGAGCGGGCGGGCGCTCATCGAGATCCGGCCCGACCGCTCCCAGTTCTGGCAGGTCTCCGGGCCGATCCTCGCGGGCTTCGGCGAGAACGCCGGGACGCTGCCGCGCGGCCTGTACACGATCGACGGCACGTACACCCTCGAGGTCTCCGCGGCCGGCGTGAAGACGCTCACCATGGCGCACGGCACGACCGACGACCTGTGCGAGCGGATCGGATAGAGCCCGAAGCACACGTTTTACTACAGAACCGTGACATGACCGTTTCGTCGCCGTTCTGCCGAACGTCCCCCTCCGCTCCTACCGTGAGAATCACATGACGCATCGTCAACCCCAGGGGGACTTGCATGACTTCGACACCACCTCACGGCGGCACCCACACCCGTAGCCGGTCCCGTACCCGCACCCGGCGCCTCACCGCCGCCGCGGCGGCGACCTCGCTCGTCGTCGCCGGCGGGATCCTCGGCACCGCCGCACCCGCGCAGGCGTTCGGCGGCTGCTCCGAGATCGCCGGGGCCCGGGCGTGCTGGAACAGCGACCGGGACGTCTTCACGCTCACGGACACCGCCGACGACGGCGCGTACGTCCGCGTGGAGTACCTCGCCGACATCGCCGAGGACGACGTCGTCGGCAGCTTCGAGAACCACCGCGGGCCGCACACCACGAAGCGGCTCCGGCTGGGCTCGCTGAACCTGCCGGAGAGCAAGGCCATGGTGTGGTCGGTCTCCGTGTGGGCCGGCGACCGGCTGATCGAGCAGGGGCCGGTCCAGTACCACACCACATGACCGGGCCTCCCGGAAAAGCAGCGGGCGGCGCCCCCGTCAGGGGACGCCGCCCGCAGGGCGTACGGCAGCGCGTCAGACCGCAGAACCGGCCTTCCACTGCTCCCAGCTCATGTTCCAGCCGTTGAGGCCGTTGTCCGGGGCGATGGTCTTGTCCTTGGAGTTCTTCACGACCACGACGTCACCGACGATCGAGTTGTCGTAGAACCAGGCGGCCATCTGGTTCGGGTCGCCCGCGCCCTTGACGTCGTTCAGGCCCACGCAGCCGTGGCTGGTGTTGGCGGAGCCGAAGATCGAGTCCGGGCCCCAGTAGTTGCCGTGGATGAACGTGCCCGAGGTGGACAGGCGCATGGCGTGCGGCACGTCCTTGATGTCGTACTCGCCCTTGCCGTCGTCGTCCGTGAAGCCGACCGTCGCACCGTTCATCCGGGTCTCCTTGAACTTCTCGGAGATCACCATCCGACCGTTGTAGGTCGGGTTCTCCGGGGAGCCGGCGGAGATCGGGATGGTCCGGACGACCTTGCCGTCCTGCGTGATCTTCATCGTCTTCGTCGCGACGTCGACGGTGGAGACCTGGTTGCGGCCGATCTTGAAGGTGACGGTCTTCTGCTGGACGCCGAAGACGCCCTTCGCGCCCTCGACGCCGTCGAGGTCCAGCTTCAGCGTGACGGTCGAGCCCTCGGTCCAGTAGTCGTCCGGACGGAAGTCGAGCCGCTGGGAGTTGAACCAGTGGCCGACGACCTCCTGGCCGGTGCTGGAGGAGACGGTGATGCCGCCCTGGACGGCCTTGCGGTCGGTGATCGCCTTGTTGAAGTTGATCGAGACCGGCATGCCGACGCCGACGGTGGAGCCGTCCTCCGGCGTGAAGTTGCCGATGAAGCTGTTCGCCTTGGAGACCGTGGTGAACGAGGTGTTCTCGTGCGCCTCCAGGCCGTCCGCGTCCTTCGCCGTGGCGGCGATCTTGTAGACGGTGGCCCGCTCCAGCTGCTCGGTCGGCTGCCAGCTGGTGCCGTCCGCGGAGATCTCACCCTTGATCGTGGCGCCGTCGGCGCTGGTCATGGTGACCTCGGTCAGCTTGCCGCCGGCGACCGTGACCTTCGCGTCCTTGTTGATCGACGCGTTCACCGCGCCGTTCTTCGGCGTGATGGATATCTGCGCCTTGGAGGTCTTCGCGGCCGCCGCCTCGTCGACCTGCTCCTGCGATCCGGGAGTCTTCGCGCCCGTCGCCCCGCCCTCGTCGCCCCCGCTGCACGCAGAGAGCACCAGCACGCCGCCGAGCACTGCGGCAGCCGCCGAGAGGCCCTTCTTGCGCCGCCAGCCGTCCGTGATCACACGCTTCTCCATCGTTGCCGAATTCCCCTACCGACAGTCTCTAAGAACACCCATGAGAACCCGAGCGGTTCCCGGTCCGTCGGGTTTGTGGGGAACACCACTGATCGACGCACCCCCGGAGCGGTTGGTTCCAGGTATACGGAAAAAGCCCCGGGCGCCGTCTCGCGACGGTGCTCCGGGGCCTTCCGGACCCGTGTGTTCAGGCCCGGACGACCGGATCACCGTCCTCGTCGTCTTCCTCCGCCACATCATCCTCGTCGAGGTCCCACTCCAGGGACTCGGGGTCGTGATCGACGGGCTCGGTGCTCCACGAGGCGTGCGCCAGCTCGACGCCGGGCACCGCGCCGAGCAGCTCGACGGGGTCGACGAGGTAGGCCAGAGCCTCCGACTCGTCCTCGCGGACCGCGTCCTCGGCGAAGGCCCGCTCGGAGGCCGGCATGAGCTCGTCGACCGCGATCCGCTCCAGAGCGGCGGCGGTCAGGGCCTCGGGGTCGCCGACCTCGAGCACCAGATCCACCCGAAGCCGTACAAAACGTGAGGTCTCAGAAGTCGTCATACGACGGAGCGTAAGCTCCCGGGAGGCTCGGCTTTCCCCCGACCCGCTGAGTTCATTAGCATCGGCGCACGTCGCCAATTCGCGGTTTCCGCAAGGGGGATCGAATTTCCGTGTCCGTCGCTCGCCGACCGCTGCTGACCGCCACCGCCGCGGGTTCGCTGCTGTGCGCGCTGTGGTTCGTCCCGTCCGCGAACGCCACCGGCGGGGAGCAGGCCCCCGCGCAGCGCCATGCCACCGTCACGGAGAGCGACCAGGAGGAGTTGCGGCTCGCCGACACCGGCAGCGGTGTGGACACCACGCCGTACCTGCTGGGCGGCACGGGCTTCCTCGTCGTCGGCGCGGGCTTCGTGACGCTGGCGATGAGACAGGGCGGCCGCCGCGCGTACTGAGGCGCGCGCAGGGACGTACGTGAGGGCCGCACCCGGCGACCGGGTGCGGCCCTCACGGCGTGCCCGCCGTTCGGTCCGGCGTCGTTACGCCAGCGGGCCGGTGACCGTCTCGACGGCGGTGACGAGCTTGCCGCTGCGGACGAAGACGTCGGCGGCCTCCAGGTCCGGGGCGAGGAAGCGGTCCGGGCCGGGGCCCTGGACGCCGGCCTGGCGCAGCGCCTCGATGGCCGCCTGCGAGGCGGGCGCCGGGGTCAGGCCGTGGCGGAGCTCGATGCCGCGGGTGGCGGCGTACAGCTCGACGGCGAGGATCCGGTTGAGGTTGCCGATCGCGGTGCGCAGCTTGCGGGCGGCGGACCAGCCCATGGAGACGTGGTCCTCCTGCATGGCGGAGGACGGGATGGAGTCGGCGGAGGCCGGGACGGCGAGCCGCTTCATCTCGCTGACCAGGGCGGCCTGGGTGTACTGGGCGATCATCAGGCCCGAGTCGACGCCGGCGTCGTCGGCGAGGAACGGCGGCAGGCCGTGGCTGCGGTTCTTGTCGAGCAGCCGGTCGGTGCGGCGCTCGGCGATGGAGCCGAGGTCGGCGGCGGCGATCGCGAGGAAGTCGAGGACGTACGCGACCGGGGCGCCGTGGAAGTTGCCGTTGGACTCGACGCGGCCGTCGGGGAGCACGACCGGGTTGTCGACGGCGGAGGCGAGCTCGCGGTCGGCGACGAGACGGGCGTGTGTCATGGTGTCGCGGCCGGCGCCGGCGACCTGCGGGGCGCAGCGGATGGAGTACGCGTCCTGGACGCGCGGGGCCTCGTCGGCCTGGAAGTGGCCGGTGAGCTCGGAGCCGTCGAGCACGGCGAGCATGTTGGCGGCGGAGGCGCCCTGGCCCGGGTGGGGGCGGATGGCGTGCAGCTCGGGGCGCAGGACCTTGTCGGTGCCGAGCAGGGCCTCCAGGGAGAGCGCCGCGGTGATGTCGGCGGTCTTGTAGAGGGTGTCGAGGTCGGCGAGGGCCATGCAGAGCATGCCGAGCATGCCGTCGGTGCCGTTGAGGAGGGCGAGGCCCTCCTTCTCGCGGAGCTCGACGGGCGCGATGCCGTGCGCGGCGAGCAGCTCGCCCGCGGGCTTCACGACGCCGTCGGGGCCCTCCGCGTCGCCCTCGCCCATGAGCGCGAGGGCGCAGTGGGAGAGCGGCGCGAGGTCGCCGGAGCAGCCGAGGGAGCCGTACTCGTGGACGACCGGGGTGATGCCGGCGTTGAGCAGGTCGGCCATGGTCTGCGCGACCTCGGGGCGGACGCCGGTACGGCCGGAGGCGACGGTCTTGAGCCGCAGGAACATCAGCGCGCGCACCACCTCGCGCTCGACGCGCGGGCCCATGCCGGCGGCGTGCGAGCGGACGATGTTGCGCTGCAGCTGGGCGCGGAGCTCCTGGCTGATGTGCCGGGTGGCGAGCGCACCGAAGCCCGTCGAGACGCCGTAGACCGGCTCGGGCTTGGCGGCGAGCGCGTCGACGACGGCCCGCGCGTCGGCGAGCGCCTGCAGGGCCTCCGGCGAGAGCTCGACACGGGCGCCGTGACGGGCTACGGCGATGACGTCCTGCGCGGTGGTGCCGGACGTCCCCAGCACGACTGTTTGCATATCCATATTCAGCAGCCTACGGACTGAATCCCAACATGTCACCACCCCTCTTGCGCATCGCCCCTTACAAGGGGTGTCGTCGCAGGTCAGGGCGGTGAATGTCAGGGAGGGTCGGGTGAACGAAGGGGGCCGTCGGCGTCACAGCGGCGGGGCGTCGCGGAAGCGGCGGCGGTCTCGGGGGTGGGGAGGTGGCGCGTCGGCGAGGCGGACGACGGCGCCGTCGCGGCCGGCGACGACGGGCTTGGCCGAGCGGGCGGCCTTGGCCTGGTACTGGGCGGCGTCCGCGAGGCGGAACAGGCGGCGGGCCGAGCGGAGCGGGCCGATCGGGTCACCGGTGGACGCGACGCCGCAGGCCACGCCCTCCCCGAGTTCCAGCTCCTCGGCCCGGACGCACAGTTCGTCCGCGACCCGGACGACCTCGTCCGCCGAAGGGCCGACGGAGAGCAGGCAGAACTCGTCGCCGCCGAGCCGCGCCGCCAGCGCGCCCCGCAACCTCGCCCCACAGCGTGACAGTACGGAGCCGAAACGTTCCAGCAGTCGATCACCGACGGCATGGCCATGGGTGTCGTTGACCCGTTTCAGGCCGTTGAGGTCACACACCACGAGGCTGACCACCGTGCCGTCCGCGCGGTAGCGCTCGATCGCCTCGTCGAGCCGGGCGTCCACCGCGCGGCGGTTGGCCAGGCCGGTCAGCGGGTCGGTGAAGGCCAGCGTACGGACCTCCTCCAGGCGCTCCGCCTGGACGATCCCCGCCGCGACCACGGCCGCGAGGACCGTCGCGAAGCCCGCGTCGTCCCGGTCGAAGACCGGCGCCCCGGCCGGCCGCGCCACGTACAGCTCGCCCCAGGCCCGCCCGTGCAGCACGATCGGCGCCACCACGCAGCAGCCCCGGCCGCGCCGCCGCAGCCCGAGGACCCGGCCGGTCGCCGGCTCGTCGGCGGCGGTCTCCACCCACGCGTCGGGCCCGCCGCCGCCCGCCCAGCGCTCGTGCAGGAACTCCGTGATCTCGGGGAACTCGTGCACCGGATACGACTCGGAGTCCGGGAACTCCTCCTCGCCCCGCGCCCGCTCCCCCGCGTTGACCAGCACCTTCAGCCGGCCATGGTCCCGCTCCCACACCGACACCGCGGCGAACCCGCCGCCGAGCCCGGCCATGGCGCCGAGCGCCGCCGCCCGCCAGGACTCCCGCGGGGTGTGTGCCGCCGCCATCGCCTGCGCCAGGGCCACTACGGCCCGCAGCCGCACATCCTCTCCCATTCCTCCAGCTTAGGGAGGTTTCGCCCGTTTTCCCTCGCGAGCCGTGACATGAGATCACCAAGCGTCACGCACGTCACCCACACGCAGGCACGCGCGCCCGCCGGCCGGTGGCGTCACACCCCCGGCCACTCCGGCTTCCGCTTCTCGTTGAACGCCGCCACGCCCTCCGCGCGGTCCCCGGAGAACGCCACCGACCGCCACGCGGCGTCCTCGACGTCCAGACCGGCCCGCAGGTCCAGGCCGTGCCCCAGCCGCATCGCCCGCTTCGCGGCCCGCAGGCCCACCGGGGAGTTCGCCGCGATCCGGGTCGCCAGGTCCAGCGCCGCGGTCCGGGCGTCGTCCTCCAGCAGGTCCACCAGGCCCAGCTCGCGCGCCTCGGCGGCCTCCACCCGGCGCGCCGTGAAGACCAGCTCCGCCGCACGCGCCGCGCCCACCCGGCGCGGCAGCAGCTGCGTACCGCCGCCGCCCGGGATGACGCCCACCGAGACCTCCGGCAGACCGACCACGGCGGTCGCGTCCGCCACGATCACGTCGCAGGAGAGCGCCAGCTCGAAGCCGCCGCCCAGCGCGAAGCCGTGCACCGCGGCGATCGTCGGCATCGGCAGCTCCAGGACGCCGGTGTACGCGGCGCGGGCGGTCGGGCGCTGGCGCACCAGGTCGGCGTCCGTGAAGGAGTTCCGCTCCTTCAGGTCCGCGCCCACGCAGAACGCCTTCTCGTTCGACGAGCTGAGCACCGTCACCCGCACCGCCGCGTCCGCCGCGAGCGCCTCGCAGGCCGCCCCGATGGACCGGGCCATCTCGCTGGAGACCGCGTTCATCGCCTTGGGCCGGTCGAGGACGAGCTCGGCGACGAAGCCCCGCTCGTGGCGTCGTACGGCGACGAACTCCCCAAAACGCTGCTCGGACATGACGACAGACCTCCCGGTTAACGACTGTTCACCGGGGATCCTAGGTCGGGCGGCGCCCGAGCTGCCAGGGCTCGACGACACCGAGACCGCGAACCGGTCGCTGCCACATCGGCTGCAGACCGAAGCGGTACGCCGGCGGCTTCTCGCCCTCCTTCTCCGCGCGGGCCGCCTCCTCCGCCGCCTGCGTCTCCGACACCGGCGCCTCGCCGGTGCGGGTCAGCTCCTCGGCGAACGCGCCGTCCACGAGCACGGTGTCCTTCGGCGCTATCGAGGTCAGCCGGCTCGCCAGATTGACGGTCGTGCCGAACACGTCGCCCATCCGGGTCGTCACCGTGCCGAACGCGATCCCGACCCGCAGCGCGGGCATCGTCTCGTCGCCGGACAGCGTCTCGATCAGCCGCAGCGCGATCTCCGCGGCGGTGCCGGCGTCGTCGGCGCAGTACAGCACCTCGTCGCCGAGGGTCTTGATCAGGCGCCCGCCGTGCGCGGCGACCAGGTCGGCGCAGGTGGTCTCGAAGGACTCGACGAGCTCGCCGAGCTCCTCCTCCTCCAGGCGGCGGGTCAGCCGGGTGAAGCCCACGAGGTCGGCGAAGCCGACGGCGAGCCGACGGTCGACCATCTCCTCGTCGTCCGCGGCCTGCACCACGCGGCCGGTCGCGGCGGCGAGCTGCCGCCGCCACACGTACACCAGGAACTCCTCCAGCTCGGGCAGGAGCAGCTCGACCAGCGGGTACGTCACCTCGGTACGGGTCATCCCCGGCTCGGGCGGCTCGGTCAGGCCCTCCAGGAAGGAGTCGATCTGCCATTCGGCCAGCCGGGCGGTGGTCTGCCCGGTGGACCGGGCGACCTGCACCGCCATCGGCTCGCTCAGCAGCCCCGCCTCGACGAGACCGGCGAGCCGCCGCAGCGCGAGCACGTCCGCCTCGGTGAGCGCCTTGGCCTGGCCGATGTCGGCGAAGCCCATGGCCCGCCAGAAGCGCGAGGCGAGCTCCATGGAGACGCCGGCCGTGCGGGCCGCCTGGAAGGGCGTGTAGCGCCGGTCCGCGCCCAGGATGAGCTGCTCGAGACGGATCGCCAGGGGGTCGTCGGTCGGCTCGACCGTGTGGTCGACGACATGGTGGGGGGTGTGCGCGGCCCCGTCACCCGAGTTCGCGTCGTCGACGGTCACCGGCCGCCTCCTGCCCGTTCCCTGCCCACTTGCCCTGCCGATCTGTCGCCTGGATCGCGCTCCACGATACGACAGGTGTGTGCTGGCTCACGCCGCATCCCGTCGTGGAAACCCTCGCAGGTGGGTACACACAGGCCCCGGCGCCGCGACGGCGCGTGCGCCCGCGACCGCGACCCGGCGCCCCGCGCCTGCGCCGCACGCTCCCGGCGCGCGCTCCGCGCACCGCGGCGCACGGCCCGATGCACGCCCCGACACGGCTCGTCGCCGTCGTCCGTACGGCCCGGCGCCCTCGCCCGTACGGCGGCCAGGCGCCCGCGCCGGCACGACGGGCCCAGCCTCCCGGCACGCGCTCCCGCACGGCCCGTGCGGCGCACCGACACGGCCCGGCGGGCGCCCGCGCCCGTACGGCCGCCCGGCGCCCCTGCCCGCTCCCTACCCCTGCGCCCGTACGTGGACGATGTCGCCCGCGCCGACCGCCTCCGTGCCGCCGCCCTCCGTCTCCACGACGAGCCGGCCGTCCGCGTCCAGGCGGACCGCGTCGCCCTCCAGCATCCGCTCGCCGGGCAGCTCCGCGCGCACCCGGTGGCCGAGCGTCGCGCAGTCCGCCTCGTACGCGGCGCGCAGCCCGGACGCCTCCGGGTCGCCGTCCGCGGCCCGCCAGTCCCCGTACCACTGCTCCAGCGAGCGCAGCACGGACCGCAGCAGGGTGTCCCGGTCGGTGGAGACGGCGTTCGCCAGGAGCAGCGAGCCGGCCGCCGGCACCGGCAGCTCGTTCTCGCGCAGCGTCACGTTGATGCCGAGCCCGACGACGACCGCGTCCCGGCCGGCCCGTTCGGCGAGGATCCCGCCGGTCTTGCGCTCCTCGCCGCCGACCTTGACCAGCAGGTCGTTGGGCCACTTGAGGGCCAGGTCCGCGCCGGCCGCCTTCGACAGCCCCTTCGCCGCCGCCACGCCGGTCAGCAGCGGCAGCCAGCCCCAGCGCTCCACCGGCACCGTCGGCCGCAGCAGTACCGACACGAAGAGCCCGGAGCGCGCGGGCGCGACCCACGAGCGGTCGAGGCGGCCCCGGCCCGAGGTCTGCTCCTCGGCGACGAGCACCGCGCCCTCGGGCAGCTCGTCGGCCCGCGAGGCGAGATCGGAGTTGGTCGACCCTGTGGAGTCGACCACATCGAGCGAGCTCCACAGCCCGCCGTCGAGCACCAGGGCCCGCCGCAGCGCGGCCTCGTCGAGCGGCGGCCGCTCGAGATCCGACCAACGACCGGCGGCCGCACCGGCGGCCGCGTCACCTGAACCAATGGGAGGCGTCATGCAAGCCACCCTAGGTGTGGCAAACGCCGCACTGCCGAACCGTATCGCCGCCGATACGCTACGGGTCAGTAGGCCATCAGTAGCCCATTCGCAGTCAACGAACCCCCCGTGACCAGGCAGGGAGCCGCATCCCGATGTCCGAGCCGGCAGCGCCCAACGAGATCGACATTCACACGACCGCAGGAAAGATCGCGGATCTGCAGCGCCGTATTCACGAGGCCACGCATGCCGGGTCCGAGCGGGCGGTCGAGAAGCAGCACGCGAAGGGGAAGTTGACCGCGCGTGAGCGGATCGACCTGCTCCTGGACGAGGGATCCTTCGTCGAGCTGGACGAGCTGGCCCGGCACCGGTCCACCAACTTCGGCCTGGAGAAGAACAAGCCGTACGGCGACGGCGTGGTGACCGGTTACGGCACCGTCGACGGCCGTCCGGTCGCGGTGTTCTCGCAGGACTTCACCGTCTTCGGCGGCGCCCTCGGCGAGGTCTTCGGCCAGAAGATCATCAAGGTGATGGACTTCGCCCTGAAGACCGGCTGCCCGGTCGTCGGCATCAACGACTCCGGCGGCGCCCGCATCCAGGAGGGCGTCAGCGCCCTCGGCATGTACGGCGAGATCTTCCGCCGCAACACGCACGCGTCCGGCGTCATCCCGCAGATCTCGCTGATCGTCGGCCCCTGCGCCGGTGGCGCGGTGTACTCCCCCGCGATCACCGACTTCACGGTGATGGTCGACCAGACCAGCCACATGTTCATCACCGGCCCCGACGTCATCAAGACGGTGACGGGCGAGGACGTCGGCTTCGAGGAGCTCGGCGGCGCGCGCACGCACAACACCACCTCCGGTGTCGCGCACCACATGTCCGGCGACGAGAAGGACGCGATCGAGTACGTCAAGTCCCTGCTCTCGTACCTGCCTTCGAACAACCTCTCCGAGCCGCCCGCCTTCCCCGAGGTCGCCGAGACCGAGGCGAACGACGAGGACCGCGAGCTCGACACGCTGATCCCGGACTCGGCGAACCAGCCGTACGACATGCACGCGGTCATCGAGCACGTCGTCGACGACGGCGAATTCCTGGAGACCCAGGCGCTGTTCGCGCCGAACATCCTGACCGGCTTCGGCCGCGTCGAGGGCTTCCCGGTCGGCATCGTCGCCAACCAGCCGATGCAGTTCGCCGGTTGCCTCGACATCAACGCGAGCGAGAAGGCGGCGCGCTTCGTCCGCACCTGCGACGCGTTCAACGTCCCGGTCATCACCTTCGTCGACGTGCCGGGCTTCCTGCCGGGCGTGGACCAGGAGTACGGCGGCATCATCCGCCGCGGCGCGAAGCTGATCTACGCGTACGCCGAGGCCACCGTCCCGCTGATCACCGTCATCACCCGCAAGGCGTTCGGCGGCGCGTACGACGTCATGGGCTCCAAGCATCTCGGCGCGGACCTGAACCTGGCCTGGCCGACCGCGCAGATCGCCGTCATGGGCGCGCAGGGCGCGGTCAACATCCTGCACCGCCGCACGCTGGCGGAGGCCGAGGCGAACGGCGAGGACGTCGAGGCGGTCCGCACCCGTCTGATCCAGGAGTACGAGGACACGCTGCTCAACCCGTACGTGGCCGCCGAGCGCGGTTACATCGACGGGGTGATCCTGCCCTCGGACACCCGCCCGCAGATCGTCAAGGGCCTGCGTCAGCTGCGTACGAAGCGGGAATCCCTGCCCCCGAAGAAGCACGGCAACATCCCGCTCTAGGCACTCGGAGGGAGAGCCGCAATGATCAAGGTCGTACGAGGCAACCCGACCCCCGAGGAGCTGGCCGCCGCACTGGCGGTGGTCCAGGCCCGGGCCGCGGCGTCGGCGTCCGCCGCCGACGAGGGCGGCCCGCTCGTGCCCGAGGGCTGGTCGGACCCGTCCCGCATCGCCCGCAGCGCACGCCGCGCACCGGGCCCGCGGTCGTGGGCGCGGTCCTACTGGCCCGCGTGATGTGACTGCCGAACGCCGGGCCCCTCGCGTCTTCGCGCGAGGGGCCCGGCGTTCGCCGTACGTGGTCACGTCCGGCGCAGGAAGAACCCGGACAGGATCGCCCCGACGAGCACGATCCCGGCGTTGACGAGGACCGCGAGGCCGATCCCGGCGTGCAGGGTCGCGGAGGTGACGACCACCGCGCTCATGATCGGCGTGCCCATGGTGATGCCGATCTGCTGGGTCATGGTGGCGAGGCCGGTCGCCATGCCCTGCTCGGAGTCGGGCAGGCCGGAGGTGGCGGTGACCATGAAGCCGACGATGGCGAGCATGTTGCCGACGCCGCCGACGAAGGTGGCGGCCAGGAGCAGCCAGAGCCCGCTCCGGTCGTCGCCGAGGGCGACCAGGGAGACGGTGGCGACCGCCTGGAGCAGTCCGCCGGCGACCAGGGCGGCACGGGCCGAGAAGCGGCCGATGAACCGGGGCGCGTACACGCCGCCGAGGACGGTTCCGGCGCCGAGGACGCCGAAGGAGAGCCCGGCGGCCAGCGGGGAGAAGCCGAGGACGTCCTGAAGGTGCAGCGTCATCAGGAAGACCAGCGAGGTCTCGGTGACGAAGGCGACGAGCCCGGCGAGGTTGCCCCAGACGACGGTGCGGCGGGTGAGGATCCGTACCGGGACGAGGGGCGAGGCGGCCCGCTTCTCGACGAACCGGAAGGTGACCAGGAGCGCGGCGCCGGCGGCGAGGGAGATCAGCGCGGCCGGGGCGGTCCAGCCGTGCTCACCGGCGACGGTGAGGCCGTAGACGAGGGCGAGCAGGCCGCCGGTCACGGCGACGGCGCCGGGGACGTCGAGCCGGGGGCGCACGGCCGGGCGGCTCTCCTTGAGGACGGCGGGGGCGACGAGCAGGACGGCGAGCGCTACGGGGACGTTGACGAAGAACGCCCACCGCCAGGAGAGCAGGTCGGTGAGGACGCCGCCGAGGATCGCGCCGCCGGTGAACCCGGCGGACATCAGGGCCCCGTTGAGGCCCAGGGCCTTGTCCCGCAGGGGGCCCTCGGGGAAGGCGGAGGTGAGCAGCGAGAGCCCGGCGGGGGTGACGGCGGCGGTGGCGAGGCCCTGGGCGACCCGGGCGGCCATCAGCATCTCCGGGCCCGTGGCGAGGCCGCCGACGAGGGAGGAGAGGCCGAGCAGGGCCATGCCGCCGAGGAAGACGCGGCGGCGGCCGAGGATGTCGGCGACGCGGCCGAACAGGAGCGTGAAGCCGGCGGCGGCGAGGGCGAACGCGGTGGCGATCCACTGGAGGTTCGCCAGGGAGAAGCCGAGTCCCTCACCGATGACGGGCAGCGCGACGTTCAGGATCGAGAAGTCGACGGCCAGCATGAACTGGGCGAGGAGGAGGACGACCAGGACGAGCCGCATGCGCCCGTCCAGGCGGGTGGGGGCAGGTGCGGGCGCGGTGGCGGTGGCGGATGAGGTGGGGACGTCGAGAGCAACCATGAGCGAGCCCCTTAATGGGATGCCAGTTCCGTTAAGATGTCCGCGACGGTAGCAGAGTCGAGCGCGTTAATGGAACAGGAGACCCGTTTGAGTGAGAGCCAGCCGGCCGTGCCCGGCACCGTGCGCCCCGGCGGCCGTACCGCGAAGGTGCGCGCCGCCGTCCTGGAGGCGACCGAGGACGCGCTGGCGGCCACCGGCTTCCACGCGCTCAACATGGACCAGGTCGCGGCCGCGGCCGGGGTCGGCAAGACGACCGTCTACCGCCGCTGGGGATCGCCGGTCGGACTCGTCACCGACCTGCTGCGGA
Source organism: Streptomyces solicamelliae (assembly GCF_045348655.1). Taxonomy (NCBI): domain Bacteria; kingdom Bacillati; phylum Actinomycetota; class Actinomycetes; order Kitasatosporales; family Streptomycetaceae; genus Streptomyces; species Streptomyces solicamelliae. Next base: position 4,453,607 of record NZ_CP160404.1, on the reverse strand, counting down.
ACATGGCGGAGCAGTCACTGCCGTCCGCCGACACCGGCACCCTGGAGGGCGATCTGCGGGCCAACGCCGCGCTGGTCCTGAAGACCCTCGTCGACCCCCGCATGGCGGCCGTGTTCCGCGCGGTGATCGCCGCGGCCGCCTGCGACGAGGAGTGCGCGGACGCGCTGTACGGCTTCTACCGGGCCCGCCTGACGGAGTGGGCCCCGGTGGTCGCCCGCGCGGTCGAGCGCGGCGAGCTGGGCCCGGACACCGACGCCCTGGAGGTCCTGCGCGCGGTCTCCGCGCCGCTGTACTACCGCTTCATGATCAGCCGCGAGCCGCTGGGCCCGGACGTCGCGGACCGCGCGGTGGACGCCGCCCTCGCCGCCGCCCGGGCGGACGCCTTCGCGGCCGGGCAGGCACGGAACTAGTCCTTCCGCACGGTGCGCCTGAGTACGTGTACTCAGGCGCACCGCCCTCCCCGCCCGCAGAATCGAAGGCATGCTCTGGTCCGACCCGAAGAACGAACCCCCGAAGGAAATGCGCGACATGCAGGCGATGCTGCGCCGCGCGGGGGTGCTGCTGGCCCTGGCGATGCTGGTGGCGATGTTCGCGGCGGGGATGCGCTGAGGCGTGGCGGGAGTGCGCCGACGCGTGGCGGGAGTGCGCTGACACGTGGCAGTGCGAGGTGCGGTGACTAGGCTTCTGCCATGACTGCAGATCGCCGCCGGCTCGTGCTCGCCTCCGCCTCCCCCGCCCGCCTCGGGCTGCTCAAGCAGGCCGGGCTCTCCCCCGAAGTCGTCGTCAGCGGCATCGACGAGGACAAGGTCACCGCACCGACGCCCGCCGAGCTCGCCCTCGCCCTGGCCGAGGCGAAGGCCGCGCACGTCGCCGCCCGCCCGGAGGTCACCGGGGCGCTGGTGATCGGCTGCGACTCGGTCCTGGAGCTCGACAAGCAGGCCCTGGGCAAGCCGCGCGACGCCGAGGAGGCCACGGCGCGCTGGAAGGACATGCGCGGCCGCGTCGGCATCCTGCAGACCGGCCACTGCGTGTACGACACGACCGCCAAGCGCTACGAGTCGGCCACCGCCTCCACCCTGGTCCGCTTCGGCGAGCCCACCGACGCCGAGATCGCCGCGTACGTCGCCTCCGGCGAACCCCTGCACGTGGCGGGCGCGTTCACCCTCGACGGCCGTTCGGCCCCCTTCATCGAGGGCATCGACGGCGACCCCGGCAACGTCATCGGCCTCTCCCTTCCCCTGCTCCGCACCCTGCTCGCCAAGCTGGGCGTCGGGATCACCGACCTGTGGACGTGACAGCACCGCACAATGGGGATTCCTGATCGGACTTCCGGGGGGTGGACGCGTGGCGCGCGTCGTCGTGGTGCACGGCATCGGGCAGGAGTTCCTGGGCCCTGAGCAACTGCGGAGCGCGGCCGTGCCCGCGCTGCGGGACGGGGTGCTCCTGGCAGGCCACGAGCCCCCGCCGCCGGAGGACGTCGACTGCGCCTTCTACGGCGACCTGTACACGGAGCCGGGCAGCCGGTCCGGCGACGTGCCCCCGTGGGACGAGTTCGACGTCGAGGAGGGCCTGGAGGCCGAACTCCTGGACGCCTGGTGGGCGGCGGCGGACCCGGAGCGGGGCGAGGAGGCCGGTACGCGCGGCCCGGCGGGGTACGCGGCGTCCCGGGCACTGCTGTCCGAGCGGGTCCGGTCCGCCCTGGACGCCCTCGCCGGGACGCGCTACTTCGGCAAGGTCTCGGACCGGCTGCTGGTCCTCGCGCTCAAGCAGGTCCGCCGCTACCTCACCGAGCCGGACCTGCGCGCCGCCGCGCAGGAGCGGGTCGCCGCCCGGATCGGCCCGGACACCCGGGTCGTCGTCGCCCACTCGCTGGGCTCGGTCGTCGCGTACGAGACCCTGTGCGCCCGCCCCGACCTGCCGGTCACCGACCTGGTGACGATCGGCTCCCCGCTGGGCCTGCGCCGTGTCGTCTTCGACCGCCTCGCGCCGCCGCCGGTGGACGGCCGTGCCGCCTGGGCGGGCTCGGTGGCCCGCTGGACCAACCTCGCCGACCACGGCGACGTCGTGGCCCTGCCGGCCCGGCTGGCCCCGCGCTTCGGCGACGCGGTCGCCGACGACCGCATCGACAACGGCACCCGCATGCACGACCTGTCCCGCTACCTGAGCGCCCCGAAGACGGGAGCGGCGGTCGCGCGGGGGCTGCGATGACGGAGGAGACGAAGGCGGGCCGCCGCTTCCTGATCACGATCGGCGTCTCGGCGTACCGGGACGGGAGCATCGCGGACCTGCCGGGCGTGCCGCACGACGTGCGTCGCGTACGGGAGTTACTCCTGCCCATGGGGTACGAGCACGTCCTCGCCGAGCTGGCCGAGGACCCGACGGCCGCGGAGATCGCCGAGGCCGTCGAGGAGTGGCGGCACGACGCCGACCCCGGCCCCGAGGACGTCGTGGTCGTCTACTTCGCCGGCCACGGCGTGAAACCGCCCGCCGACCGGCACTACCTCCTCGGCTCCACGGCCCGCAGCGGCCGGACCTCGGCCGCGCTCGCGGCGGAGGACCTGGCCCGCCCCCTGATGCACAGCGAACTCGGCCACCTGCTGGTCGTCCTCGACACCTGCTACGCCGGCGCCGGGGCCGGCGAGATCTCCGCCCTCGCCGCCGAGTTGGCCCGCACCCAGCGCGTGGCCGCCGGCCGCTGGGTCCTCGCCTCGGCGCGCGGCAAGGAACAGGCGAAGGAGAACGTCTTCGTCGACGCCCTCACCGAGGTCGTGACGCAGCCTCAGGCGGGCGGGCGCCAGGAGTACCTGGGTGTCCGGGAGATCACCGAGCGGGTCAACCGCTGCTTCACCGCCCGGAAGGTGACCCAGCACGTCAGCCACTCCACCGTCGACAGCGACGGCCACGCCCCGTTCTTCCGCAACCTCGCCCACATCCCCGGCCTGCCCGCCGACGACCTCGACGTCGAGACCCTGACCCGGCTGCGGAGTGGGACACGGGGGCACTTCGAGGCCCGGGCCCGCGGCCTGGAGCACCGTGGCGAACGCGGGGACTACTTCACCGGCCGCGAGGCGGCACTCGCCGCGCTGACCGGCTGGCTGGACGCCGAGCACCACGACCGCAAGGCCCGCGTCGTCACCGGCGACCCCGGATCCGGCAAGTCGGCCCTCCTCGGCCGGCTGCTTCTGCACTCCGAGGACCGCACGATCGTCCCCCTGCACGCCCGCCGCGCCACGCTCGAAGAGCTGGCCGCCGACCTGGCCGCCGCGCTGCGGCTGCCGGCCGGCACGGCGCACGAGGGGATCCTGGAGGCCCTCGGCGCGCGCGTCGACCCGGTCGCCGTCCTCGTCGACGCCCTCGACGAGGCCGGTACGGGCGGCGACTCCGTCGAGGCGGACCGGATCGCCCGTACGCTGCTGCGTCCGATGTCCACGATGCCCGCCGTCCGGCTCGTCATCGGCACTCGTCGGCCCCAACTGCAGCCGCTCGGCAAGGCGGTGGAGGTCATCGACCTGGACGATCCGCAGTACGTCACCGACGGGCAGGTGGCGGCCTACGCCGCCAAGCTGCTTCTCGACGCCCAGGACCCGCAGAGTCTCTCCCCGTACCGGGAGCGCCCCGAGGAGGCAGAGACGGTGGCCCGGGGCATCGCCGCCCGCGCGCGACGGTCCTTCCTCGTCGCGCGGATGACGGCCCGCGCGCTGGTCGAGGACCAGACCCCGCTCGACACCAGCCGCGTCGGCTGGGAGAAGGACCTGCCGAGCGACGCGCGCGAGGCGTTCGCGGCGTACCTCGACCGCTTCGGCGAGGACCGCGCCAAGGTCCGCCGGCTGCTGCGCCCGCTGGCGTACGCGCAGGGCGCGGGGCTGCCCTGGTCGACGGTGTGGGCCCCGCTGGCGGAGGCCCTGTCGGGGCACACCTGCCCCCAGGACGACCTGCGGTGGCTGCACGAACGGGCCGGCTCGTACGTGGTCGAGACGACCGACACGCAGGGCGGCTCGGCTTACCGGCTGTTCCACGAGACGATGGCCGACCACCTGCGCGACCCGGGCCAGGACGCCGCCAACCACCGCGCCGTCGCCGAGGCCCTGCTGGCCCTCGTACCCTCCCGCGACGGCGTCCGCGACTGGGCGGCGGCCCATCCGTACGCCCGCGAGCACCTGGCGACGCACGCGGCCGCGGGCGGCACACTGAGCGGACTCCTCGGCGACGTCGAATACCTGGTCCACGCGGGCCCCGCCCACCTGAACGCCGCCCTGCGCACGGCCCCAGACCCGGAGGCCCGACGGCTGGGCGCGATCTACCGGGCGTCGCTGGGCGCGCATCTCCCGGGCCCGACGGGGCAGCGTCGCGACATCCTCGCGGTCGACGCGGCCCGCTACGGCGACCGCGAACTGAGCGCCGCCTTCGCCGGGGGACGCGGCTGGCGGCTGCTGTGGGCGACGGGCGGGCTGGTGCATCCGGCGCTGCACAGTGCGCTGGAGGGCACCACGTCCGTCGACCGGCTCGCCTGCACGGTCCTCGACGGCCGGCCGCACGCCGTCGTCGGCGGCGAACTCGGCGGAGGCATGGAGCTCTGGGATCTGAGCAAGGGGGTCCGGCGTGCCGAACTGGCCGGGCACGACGAGGAAATGACGGGAGTGGCGTGCCTCACCGTCGAGGGCGTGCCGCACGCCGTCAGCGTCGGCAAGGACCGCGCCCTGCGCGTCTGGGACCTCGCCGCCGGAACAGAACTCTCGCACATCGCGAACGCCGTGCAGGGACCCGCCGTCGTGGCCTGCGCCCTGATCGAGGGGCGCCTGCACGCGGTCACCGGCTGCCACCTGGGTGTCCGGGTCTGGGACCTCTCCACCGGTGTCATGCGGGCGGAACTCGCCGATCGTACGAGGTCGGGAGAAGCGCTGGCCTGCACCACGATCGACGGAATGCCGCACGTCGTGGCCGCCCTGTCGGACGGGCCCGCCTGCGTGTGGAACCTCGTCACCAGCGACACGTACCGGGACCTCGGCCCCGCCACGTCCGACGCCCTCGCGGTGGCGTGCACCGAGATCGACGGACGCCCGCACGCCGTCACTGGGGACACGGAGGGCCTCGTGCACCTCTGGGACCTCACCACCGGAGCGCAGCGCGCGGCGATGCGCGGCCACAAGGACTGGGTACAGGCGGTCGACACCACCGAACTCGACGGCCGACCGCATGCCGTCACCACCGGCGACGACCGGACCGTCTGCGTCTGGGACCTCACGGACGGCTCCCTGCGCGCGCAGTTCACTGGCCTCCTGGACGAGGGTCGCGCGATCGGCTGCGCCGTCGTCGACGGCCGCTCCTGCGCCGTCACGGCCAATCTCCACTCCGTTCAGATCTGGGATCTCGTCCAGGTCTGGGATCTCCCGGACAGCACCCGCCACCCGGTCGTGCCGGGACACGACAGCGAGATCAACGGACTGGCCTGCACGACCCTGGACGGCCGCCCCCACGTCGTCAGCGCCGGCGACAGGGACCGGATCCGCGTCTGGGATCTGGCCACCGGCCGCCCCGGCCCGTCCCTGCCCAACGAGAACCGCTGGGAACAGGCCGTCGCCTGCGCACTCGTCGACGGACGCCCGCACGTCGTCACCGGGGACATGCACGGCTCGGCACACCTCTGGGACCTCACGACCCGCGCCCCGCGCACCCTCGTCACGGACGCCCGCTGGGTGGGCGCGGTCGCCTGCGCCACGATCGAGGGGCAGCCCCATGCTGTCGTCGGCAGCCACGACCGGACCGTCCGCGTCTTTGATCTGCGCGACGGCCGACAGCGCCTCGAACTCAAGGACCACCAGGGCGAAGTCCGCCACCTCGTGTGCATCGAACTCGACGGGGCGCCCCACGCAGTGACGAGCAGCGGCTCCGGTCCCCTGTGCCTCTGGAGTCTCACCGACGACTCGGCACGCCCGGAGGAAATCCGGCGCGCCACGGAGGTCGTCTCGATGGCGCCCACAGAGCTCCAGGGACGCCCCCGTCTCGTCACGGCCGACCGGACCGGCACCGTGCACCTGTGGGACCTCGCCACCCGTACGCGCGCCGCGCTCACCGAGGACGTCGGCCCGGTCAGTGCGGTGGCGTGCGCCACCCTCCACGGCCGCCCCCACGCCGTACTCGTCGTCGACGACCGGACGCTTCAGACCTGGGACCTGGAGGAGCGGCGGCTCGTGGACACCTTCGCCCTGCCCCTGGACGTCACAGCCCTCGCCGCCCACGGCTCCGACCTCGCCGTCGCCATGGAGAGCGAGGTCGTCGTCCTCACGCGGGCGTCGGTTCGCCGTCCGTCGTAGGGGCGGGCGGGGCGTCGGGGGTGTCCTCGCGCGCCGAAGGGCCGTACGCGACCAGGGTCAGGACGATCAGGCCGAGGACCACCATCATGAAGGCGAACGCGCCCCAGCCGACCAGGCCGACCGTGACCGCGCCGAGCAGGCCGTGGATGACCGCGCAGCCGATCAGGAGGGCGCGGCCCGCCCTGCCAGGGCGGCGGTCGCGGACGGCGGCCAGGAGGGCCACCGTGGCGCAGAGCGCCAGCAGGACGCCCGAGACGATGCCCAGGGCCCAGGTGCCCGTCACCATCGCGTCCGGGTCGAGGCCGTCCAGCGACATCGACTGTGCCTCGACGAAACGGGCCATCACGGCGTTGAGGACGACGATGCCGACCGCCTCCACCACCAGTACGAGCGCGGCCACGATCGCTATCGGTCTCCGGGCCACCCCGGCCACCCCCTGCATTCCACGAGAATCCGACTGTTACCAGCAGTACGAGCAACAGCACGGAGGCTACTGAGCGGTAAACCTCGGGACAAGGGTTCGTGCCGCCTCGGGGAACCGCAAAGAATCATTGGGCCATTCGTAGGGACTCCACAAAGAAACCTGATCGGCGACTGGTCGCCCGAACAGAGACCTGCGCCACACCCCGGAGCTACTGTGCCATGCAGGATCCGTGCGTACCGTGGTGCGACAAGGGATTTCACGACCCGAGCGAACCTCGAGTGACGCTCCGTGTGGGAAAGCTCACCATAGGGGACGGCTCGAAGCGCCGTGTCGGCTGTCCCTAAACTCAACATGTTTCGGGAAGTCATCGGCACGGTGCCCCGTCGAGCGCTCCGGCTCGGGTGGATCCGGCCGGGGGTCCGGGGGTGGTCCCCGGGAAATACAGCAAGGAGGGAGCCATCGTGCGCAAGGTGCTCATCGCCAACCGAGGCGAAATCGCTGTCCGCGTCGCCCGCGCCTGCCGGGACGCCGGGATCGCCAGCGTAGCCGTCTACGCCGATCCGGACCGGGACGCTCTGCACGTCCGCGCGGCCGACGAGGCGTTCGCCCTGGGCGGTGACACCCCGGCCACCAGTTACCTGGACATGGCCAAGGTGCTGCAGGCCGCGGCGGACTCCGGAGCGGACGCCGTCCACCCGGGTTACGGCTTCCTCTCGGAGAACGCCGAGTTCGCCCAGGCCGTCCTCGACGCCGGCCTGATCTGGATCGGCCCGCCGCCCCAGGCCATCCGCGACCTCGGTGACAAGGTCGCCGCCCGGCACATCGCGCAGCGCGCGGGCGCCCCGCTCGTCGCCGGCACGCCCGACCCGGTCTCCGGCGCCGACGAGGTCGTCGCCTTCGCCGAGGAGCACGGCCTGCCGATCGCGATCAAGGCCGCCTTCGGCGGCGGCGGCCGTGGCCTGAAGGTCGCCCGCACCCTCGAAGAGGTGCCGGAGCTCTACGACTCCGCCGTCCGCGAGGCCGTCGCCGCCTTCGGCCGCGGCGAGTGCTTCGTCGAGCGCTACCTGGACAAGCCGCGGCACGTCGAGACCCAGTGCCTGGCCGACTCCCACGGCAACGTCGTCGTCGTGTCGACCCGTGACTGCTCGCTGCAGCGCCGCCACCAGAAGCTCGTCGAGGAGGCCCCGGCGCCGTTCCTGTCGGAGGCTCAGAACGCCGAGCTGTACGCGGCGTCCAAGGCCATCCTGAAGGAGGCCGGCTACGTCGGCGCCGGCACCGTCGAGTTCCTGGTGGGCCTGGACGGAACGATCTCCTTCCTCGAGGTCAACACCCGTCTGCAGGTCGAGCACCCGGTGACCGAGGAGGTCACCGGCATCGACCTGGTCCGCGAGATGTTCCGCATCGCCGACGGCGAGGAGCTCGGCTACGGCGACCCGGAGATCCGCGGCCACTCCTTCGAGTTCCGCATCAACGGCGAGGACCCGGGCCGCAACTTCCTCCCGGCCCCCGGCACCGTCACCCTCTTCACCCCGCCGACCGGCCCCGGCGTCCGGCTGGACGCGGGCGTCGAGTCCGGCTCGGTCATCGGCCCGGCCTGGGACTCCCTGCTGGCCAAGCTGATCATCACCGGCGCGAGCCGTGAGCAGGCGCTGCAGCGCGCCGCCCGTGCGCTGGCCGAGTTCAAGGTCGAGGGCATGGCCACGGCCATCCCGTTCCACCAGGCCGTCGTGGTCGACCCGGCGTTCACCGCCGACCCGTTCCGCGTCCACACCCGGTGGATCGAGACCGAGTTCGTCAACGAGATCAAGCCGTTCGCCCCGGCCGGTGCCGACACGGACGAGGACGAGGCCGGCCGCGAGACCATCGTGGTCGAGGTCGGCGGCAAGCGCCTGGAGGTCTCCCTCCCGTCCTCGCTGGGCATGACCCTCGCCCGTACCGGCCTGGCCGCCGGCGCGAAGCCGAAGCGGCGCGCGGCGAAGAAGTCCGGCCCGACGGCTTCCGGCGACACCCTCGCCTCCCCGATGCAGGGCACCATCGTGAAGGTGGCCGTCGAGGAGGGCCAGGAGGTCAAGGAGGGCGACCTGATCGTCGTCCTGGAGGCCATGAAGATGGAGCAGCCGCTGAACGCGCACCGCTCCGGCACGATCAAGGGCCTGAGCGCCGAGGTCGGCGCCTCGGTCAGCTCGGGTGCGGCGATCTGCGAGATCAAGGACTGACCCGCACGACCGTACGTACGCTGGAAGGGCCCGCAGGCACATCGCCTGTGGGCCCTTCGCCCGTCCGGCGGGCTCGACCCCCGAGGAGTACCCGCATGCGCGCCGACGCGCGTCGCAATCACGACCGGCTGCTCGACGCCGCCCGCGCGGCCTTCGCCGAGCGCGGCGCGGACGCCTCCCTGGAGGACGTGGCGCGCCGGGCGGGTGTCGGCATCGGCACGCTCTACCGGCACTTCCCGAACCGGCCGGCGCTGCTCAACGCGGTGTTCCAGGACGCGCTGGCCGCGCTGCTGCGCCGCTCCGGCGAGCTGGCGGAGGCGGACGAGCCGTGCCGGGCGCTGGTGGACTGGCTGCGGGCCGTCGTCGCGCACGCGGGCACCTACCGAGGGCTGGCGCGGGCGCTCATGTCGGCCTCGCACGACGAGAGTTCGGCGCTGTCGCAGTGCAGCGCGCCGCTGCACGCGGCGGGCGAGCGGCTGCTCGTACGGGCGCAGGAGGCGGGCTCGGTCCGGCGCGACGTGTCGATCGGCGATCTGATGCAGCTGACGAACGCGATCGCGCTCGCGGCCGAACAGGACCCGCAGGACGTGGAGTTGGCCGACCGGCTGCTGGCGCTGACGCTGCGCGGCGTGCGGGCCTGAGGGCGACCCGCCCCGCCGGTGACGCTCCGTGAGCGTTACGGTGCGTTGGCGTGACGTTCCCTCAACGGCGACGGAGGTCGGCGACCCGGGCGCGGTCCTGCGGGACCTGGTCTTGGGCCAACGCGGCGGCCGCGCTGCGGAGTTGCCCGCCGTGGTGCCGGGCCGCGGCGGCGCCGGCGCGCTGGCCGGGCAGAGGCACGTCGCGGCGGGGCGGCCGGCCCGGCGGTACGGCGTCACTGCCGGAGGAGCCGGCGACCGTGATCTGCACGCCCTGGTCGGCGAGGGCCTGGAGCTCCGTGGCGGCGCGGTCGTCGTGCAGCGGGGGCTCGTCGGTGACGAGGCGGGTGATGACGTCCGTGGGCACCGTCTGGAACATGGTGTCGGTGCCGAGCTTGGTGTGGTCGGCGAGGACCACGACCTCGGCGGCGGCCTGCACCAGCGCCCGGTCCACGCTCGCGGAGAGCATGTTGGAGGTGGACAGGCCGCGCTCGGCGGTCAGACCACTGCCGGACAGGAAGGCCCGGGAGACCCGCAGCCCCTGGAGGGACTGCTCGGCCCCGCTGCCCACCAGCGCGTAGTTGGAGCCACGGAGCGTGCCGCCGGTCATGACGACCTCGACCCGGTTGGCGTGGGCGAGGGCCTGGGCGACGAGCAGCGAGTTGGTGACGACGGTGAGCCCCGGCACCCGGGCGAGCCGGCGGGCCAGCTCTTGCGTGGTGGTGCCGGCGCCGACGACGATGGCCTCGCCCTCTTCGACGAGACCGGCGGCGAGGTCGGCGATGGCCGTCTTCTCGGCGGTGGCGAGGTGGGACTTCTGCGGGAAGCCGGACTCGCGGGTGAATCCGCCGGGGAGTACCGCACCGCCGTGGCGGCGGTCGAGGAGTCCTTCTGCCTCCAGCGCCCGCACGTCACGCCGTACGGTCACTTCGGAGGTCTGGACGACGCGGGCGAGCTCACGGAGCGACACGGCCCCGTTGGCTCGCACCATTTCGAGGATCAATTGGCGACGTTCTGCAGCGAACACGAAACTGACAGTAACCTGCGCGGCCGATACTTTTCAGCACTATGCGCCGAAATACAGAAGATGCGCACAAGCGGGACCCCCAAGTGATATAGGAGGCCCCGCACTTGTACGCACTTGCCGGGGTTTGCGCTCCGGCACGAAGCGGATCCGCAGCCGATCCGGCGCTGACCCGGGTCACCGCCGAATCGGTTCCGCAGGTCAGCCCTCGCCCGCGAGCTTTCGGGTGTGGAGCTGACGGGCCACTTCCGCGATCGAGCCCGACAGGGAGGGGTACACGGTGAAAGCGTTTGCGATCTGTTCCACCGTCAGATTGTTGTCGACCGCGATCGAGATCGGATGGATCAGCTCGCTGGCGCGCGGGGCGACGACACAGCCGCCGACCACGATGCCGGTGCCGGGACGGCAGAAGATCTTGACGAAACCGTCGCGGATGCCCTGCATCTTGGCGCGCGGGTTCCTCAGCAGCGGGAGCTTGACGACCCGCGCCTCGATCTGGCCCGCGTCGACGTCCGCCTGGGTGTAGCCGACGGTGGCGATCTCCGGGTCGGTGAAGACGTTCGAGGAGACCGCCTTGAGGTTCAGCGGGGCCACCGCGTCGCCGAGGAAGTGGTACATCGCGATCCGGCCCTGCATGGCCGCGACCGACGCGAGGGCGAAGACGCCGGTGACGTCGCCCGCCGCGTACACGCCGGGGGCGGTGGTGCGGGAGACACGGTCGGTCCAGATGTGACCGGAGTCCTTGAGCTTGACCCCGGCCTCCTCCAGGCCCATTCCGGCCGAGTTCGGGATCGCGCCGACGGCCATCAGGCAGTGCGTGCCGGAGATGACCCGTCCGTCGGAGAGCGTGACCTCGACCCGGTCGCCGACCCATCCCTCCTTGCCCGCCTTCGGCGAGGAGGGTCCCTGTTCTGGCGTGATGCCGGGAATCCTCTTCACGGCCGTCGCGCGGGAGCGGGCCATGACGTTCATGCCGCGGCGGCGGAAGACGTCCTCGAGGACCGCGGCGGCGTCCGGGTCCTCGCCCGGGAGCACGCGGTCACGGGAGGAGACGAGGGTGACGCGGGAGCCGAGCGCCTGGTACGCGCCGGCGAACTCGGCGCCGGTGACGCCGGAACCGACCACGATGAGCTCCTCGGGGAGCTCCTTCAGGTCGTAGACCTGCGTCCAGTTGAGGATGCGCTCGCCGTCCGGCTTGGCGTCGGCCAGCTCGCGCGGGTGCCCGCCGGTGGCGATCAGCACGGCGTCGGCGGTCAGGGCCTCCTCGCTGCCGTCGGCGGCGGTGACGATCACCTGGCGCGAGCCGTCCACGGCCTGCCGGCCGGAGAGCCGGCCGCGGCCGCGCAGCACCCGGGCGCCGGCCCGGGTGACGGAGGCGGTGATGTCGTGCGACTGGGCGAGCGCCAGGCGCTTCACACGCCGGTTGACCTTGCCGAGGTCCACGCCGACGACGCGGGCCGCCTGCTCCACGTGCGGGGTGTCGTCCGCGACGATGATGCCGAGCTCCTCGTACGAGGAGTCGAAGGTGGTCATCACCTCGGCGGTCGCGATCAGGGTCTTCGAGGGGACGCAGTCGGTCAGGACGGACGCTCCGCCGAGGCCGTCGCAGTCGACGACGGTCACCTCCGCGCCGAGCTGGGCGGCCACCAGGGCCGCCTCGTATCCGCCGGGTCCGCCGCCGATGATCACGATCCGGGTCACTGGGATCTACGCCTCGCGCTCTCGTTCTGCCGGGGAGTGCCCCCGCTGGGCTGCAGTGCGTACGCCATTGTCCCGCACGGCTCAGGTGCGTACCCCATTGTCCCGCACCGGCGGGGCGGGCTCTCGGCGGGGGCGGGGTGAGGCTCTCGGCGGGGAGGGACGGGCGGCCGCCCCGAGGTCCGGCCCGGACCCCTGCCCCTCCCGTACCCTCGACCCCATGTCGCTCTACGCCGCGTACGCCGGCAACCTCGACGCGCGGCTCATGTCCCGCCGCGCCCCGCATTCCCCGCTGCGCAGCACGGGCTGGCTGAACGGCTGGCGGCTGACCTTCGGCGGCGAGCACATGGGCTGGGAGGGCGCGCTGGCCACGATCGTGGAGGCGCCGCGGCAGCAGGTGTTCGTCGCGCTGTACGACCTCGCCCCGATGGACGAGGAGGCGATGGACCGCTGGGAGGGCGTCGGCCTCGACATCTACCGGCGGATGCGGGTGCGGATCCACACACTGGACGGCGAGGAGTCGTCCTGGGTGTACGTGCTGAACTCGTACGAGGGCGGGCTGCCGTCGGCCCGTTACCTGGGCGAGGTCGCGGACGCGGCGGAGTCGGCGGGGGCGCCGCACGACTACGTGATGGAGCTGCGCAAGCGGCCCTGCTGAGGGGACCCGGCCCGCGAGGGCCGAAGCGGAACATTCCGTTCGTGGGAAACGACAAGACAACGATCGCGTCTGTGTCCGCATCGTCATCTACGCGCGTAGGCAAACTCCGGCTACGCTTCTTCGGGTACGAATCCGTCCGGGGCGCCCCTCGGACTTCCCTCCCCGAGGCGAGAGACTCAGTGAACGCTACTGCCACCCCGTACGAGGCCGCCGAGGCCGCAGCCGCGCGACTTCGTGAGCTGACCGGAGTCGAGAACCACGACGTCGCACTGGTGATGGGCTCCGGCTGGGCCCCGGCGGTCGACGCGCTCGGCGCGCCCGAGGCCGAGTTCCCGGTCACCGAGCTGCCGGGCTTCCCGCCGCCGGCCGTGGAGGGTCACGGCGGCAAGATCCGCTCGTACAAGATCGGCGAGAAGCGCACCCTGGTGTTCCTCGGCCGCACGCACTTCTACGAGGGCCGGGGTGTCGCGGCGGTGGCGCACGGCGTGCGCACGGCGGTGGCGGCGGGCTGCAAGACGATCGTCCTCACGAACGGCTGCGGCGGTCTGCGCGAGGGCATGCGCCCGGGGCAGCCGGTCCTGATCAGCGACCACATCAACCTGACGGCGGCGTCGCCGATCGTCGGCGCGAACTTCGTGGACCTCACGGACCTGTACTCGCCGCGGCTGCGGGAGCTGTGCAAGGAGGTGGACGAGACGCTGGAGGAGGGTGTCTACGTCCAGTTCCCCGGCCCGCACTACGAGACCCCGGCCGAGATCAACATGGTCCGCGTGATGGGCGGCGACCTGGTCGGCATGTCCACGGTCCTGGAGGCCATCGCGGCGCGCGAGGCCGGCGCGGAGGTCCTCGGCATCTCCCTGGTCACCAACCTCGCGGCGGGCCTCTCCGGCGAGCCCCTCAACCACGAGGAGGTCCTCCAGGCCGGCCGCGACTCGGCCGCCCGGATGGGCGAACTGCTGACGCGGGTCCTGGACCGCATCTGACGGAACGGGGGGCGCGGGGCGGCCGGGACGGTGGGCGCCGGTGCGGGTGCGGGTGGGGCCGCTGCGCGGGGCTGATCCCCCACCCCGCCCCTTCCCGAAACCGGGGCTCCGCCCCGGACCCCGGGGACGCCGCCGGCCTCCGGCCGGGCCGGGCGGGTCGACCGACCCGGAGGCCCGGCGAAGGCACGAGCCGGACGGGCCGGCCGCACGCCGGACCCCGGCAGGGACCCGGGGCAGGGCGCCGGTCGGGCGCACCCGGTCGGCCGATGGCCGCTCCCCCCGGCCCCGGAACCGGCACCGGCGGCACCGGCAGAACCCCGGGTCCGGGCGGAGCCCCGTTCTCCGGCACTCGGCCGGCCGCCTCGCCGCGAATCCGCGCCCCCGGGGGCTGGGGCGGAGCCCCGGTTTCGGGAAGGGGCGGGGTGGGGAACAGCTCCGCGCAGCGGCCGCCCCCGCACCCGACCCGCCGCATCACGCACCGCACAACCCCGCCCCGCACCGCGACCCCCGCCGCGCCACTCACCCACCCGCACCCCGAAAGGCATCACCGTGACGACGCAGGACGACCTCATCGCGCAGGCGCAGGCCTGGCTCGCCGAGGATCCCGACAGCGAGACCCGTGCGGAGCTCGCCGCGCTCATCGAGGGCGGCGAGCGGGACGAGCTCGCGGCCCGCTTCGCCGGCACGCTGCAGTTCGGCACCGCCGGACTCCGCGGTGAGATCGGCGCCGGGCCCATGCGGATGAACCGTTCCGTCGTCATCCGCGCCGCCGCGGGCCTCGCCGCGTACCTCAAGGCGAAGGGGCAGGACGGCGGCCTCGTGGTCATCGGCTACGACGCCCGCTACAAGTCCGCCGACTTCGCCCGCGACACCGCCGCCGTGATGACCGGCGCCGGCCTGCGCGCCGCGCTGCTCCCCCGCCCGCTGCCGACGCCCGTCCTCGCGTTCGCCATAAGGCACCTCGGCGCGGTCGCCGGCGTCGAGGTGACGGCCAGCCACAACCCGCCCCGCGACAACGGCTACAAGGTCTACCTCGGCGACGGCTCCCAGATCGTCCCGCCCGCCGACGCCGAGATCGCCGCCGAGATCGCCGCGATCCGCGCGCTCGCGGACGTCCCCCGCCCGACCGACCGCTGGGAGACCCTGGGCGACGAGGTCCTGGACGCGTACCTGGCGCGTACCGACGCCGTCCTGTCCCCCGGCTCCCCCCGCACCGCGAACGTCGTCTACACGGCCATGCACGGCGTCGGCAAGGACGTCGTGCTCGCCGCCTTCGCGCGGGCCGGCTTCCCCGCCCCGGTCCTCGTCGCCGAGCAGGCCGAGCCCGACCCGGCGTTCCCCACCGTCGCGTTCCCCAACCCGGAGGAGCCGGGAGCGATGGACCTGGCGTTCGCGAAGGCCCGCGAGGTCCGGCCGGACGTCGTGATCGCTAACGACCCGGACGCCGACCGCTGCGCGGTCGCCGTCCCGGACGACGGCGACTGGCGGATGCTGCGCGGCGACGAGGTCGGCGCCCTGCTCGCGGCGCACCTCGTCCACAAGGGCGCCACGGGCGTCTTCGCCGAGTCGATCGTCTCGTCCTCCCTCCTCGGCCGGATCGCGAAGGCCGCCCGCCTCGGGTACGAGGAGACCCTCACCGGCTTCAAGTGGATCGCCCGCGTCGACGGCCTCCGCTACGGCTACGAGGAGGCCCTCGGCTACTGCGTCGACCCGGAGGGCGTCCGTGACAAGGACGGCATCACCGCCGCGCTCCTGGTCACCGAGCTGGTCTCCGAGCTCAAGGCCCAGGGCCGTACGCTCCAGGACCTCCTCGACGACCTCGCCGTCGAGCACGGCCTGCACGCCACCGACCAGCTGTCGGTGCGGGTCGAGGACCTGACCGTCATCGCGAACGCCATGACGGCGCTGCGCGACAACCCGCCGCAGCAGCTCGCCGGGCTGACCGTCGTCTCCGCCGAGGACCTCACCAAGGGCTCGGAGGCGCTGCCGCCCACCGACGGCCTGCGGTACTACCTGGAGGGCGCGTACGACGCCCGCGTCATCGTCCGGCCCAGCGGCACGGAGCCCAAGCTGAAGTGCTACCTGGAGGTCGTGATCCCGGTGGCCGGCGCCGACGAGCTCGCCGCCGCGCGCGCGAAGGGCGCCGACGTGCTCGGCGCGATCAAGAAGGACCTGGCCGCGGCCGCCGGCATCTGACCCGGTGCACACGACGGCCGCGGGCCCGTACGGAGACGTCTCCGTACGGGCCCGCGGCCGTCGGTTCGAAGCGCCGGTCGGCCCGTGGCCGTCGTGACCGAGGCGCCGGTCAGCCCGTGGCCAGCAGGACGATCGTCAGCACCAGGCCCGCCAGCGACGGCGCGAGCAGCTCGTACGCCCAGCGGACGGCGATCTCGCCCTGCGCGCCGGGCAGTCCCGCGCAGCGCTCGGCCTGCTCGCGCAGGTCGGCGACGGTCTGGTCGGCGGGGGCGAATCGGGCCTTGTCGTCGACCGCGGCCGTCGCGGACGTCTGGCCGTGCGGGTCCTCCGCGGCGCTGCGGGCCGCCTGGCGCGCCACCTTCTTGCGCTGGCGCAGCGAGACGGGGATCGCCCAGAGCTGGTACTTCTTCCCGTCCTGCGTGAACACCTCGCTGGAGTAGCCCGCGCGCACGTCCGCGACCTGCGACCAGGGCAGCACGATCGTGCGGAACGGGTTGCGGATCCGCAGCCGGTCGTCGTTGGCGAAGACCGCCGGGCGGAAGGTGAACGCGACCACCAGCGGCACGAGGAGCAGCAGGGCCGCCAGGGCCAGCCAGGGGGTGCGGCCCTCGCCGCTCACCAGCGCGTCGCCGCCGATGAAGGCGCCGAGCGCGATCAGGAGCGCGCCGCCGGCCATGCCCATGGTCGAGCGGAACACCCGGTCGGCGTGGGCGGGCTCGGCGGGCTGCTGCGGGGGCGGGGTCGTCATGCTGCCGATTCTGCCTCACCCGCCCCTGTGGCCTCACGCGCGGCCGGTGGCGGTGAGGTCCGCGTACACGATGATGTTGTCCGGGCGGTGGCCGTCGACGAGCTCGCCGCCGCAGGTGATCAGGCGCAGTTCGGGGCGGGCGGTGTTCCCGTAGACCTTCTGCGTCGGGAACGCCTTCTTGCCGACCTGCTCGAGCGCGCGGACGGTGAACACGGCGCGGGTGCCGTCGGCGCGGGTGACGGTGACGGTGTCGCCGACCTTCACCCTGGCGACGTCCTTCAGGACGGCCGGGCCCTTCTCGGTGTCGAAGTGGCCGATGAGGACGGCCGGTCCGGTCTCGCCGGGCGTGACGCCCTTGGTGTACCAGCCGATCCGGTCCGCCTGGGCGACGGACGGCACCTCGACCGTGCCGTCCGCGGCGAGCCCCAGCTTCAGGACCGGCCCGGCCCCGGTGTCGACGCCGGCCGCCGGCACCTGGACCCGTACGGGCTCGGAGCCGGACAGCGGGGCGACGGCCTCGGCGGCGGGGGCCGGGGCGGCCGAGGTCTCCGTGACCCTCGCCGGCGGGGTGGCCTCCTTCGGCTCGGCGGACGCGCCACAGCCGGTCAGCGCGACGGTGGCGGCGAGGGCGGCGAGGAGGACGGCGGGGCGGTTCATCGAGGGCTCCGGGCTCCGGGAAGCGGTGCGGCGGGCCGCCGCGGGGTGCGACAGCCCGCCGCAGGGGTGGGGTGATGCGGTGCCTGCGCTCGGGTCAAGGGATCGCGGGCGGGGTGGTGCGGGTGGTGCGCCGTACGGGCCGGGGTGTGGACCCGTACGGGGTGGGTGTGCCCGCATGCTCATACGCGCCGGGCACGCCGTACGACTCAGGCGCCCGCGCCGGCCCGGCGGCGCACGACCACGAAGCCGAGCACCGCGGCCGCGGCGGTGGCCCCGGCGGCGGAGGCGAGCAGCACGGTGTCGTCGCCGCCCTGCTGCCCGAGCTCCGCGCCGGCCGCGACGCCGCCCTTGGGGACGACGGTGGTCTGGGTGGTCCCGGCCGTCTGAGTGGTCCCGGCCGTCTGCGTGGTCTTGCCCGGCTTCTGGGCGTCGCCGCCGAGCCAGACGGCACGCAGCTGTCCGTTCCAGTGGAGCGTCACGCGGATCTCGCCGCCGAAGACCTTCTCGTCGCGGGTCTTGCCGGTCTTGCCCACGAAGAGCCGGCCGACCTCCTTGTCCCCCTTGAGGATCCTCGCGGTGAGGTCGCCGTTCTCCAGGTGGACGAGGCCCTGGTAACCGTGGCCGAGGTCCTGCTCGGCGAGCTCGCCCAGCGGGTCCATCTGATCCACGTCGCCGAGCCAGGTGGAGCGCAGGCTGCCGTCCCAGCTGAGCGAGATCCGGATCTCGCCGCCGAAGTCGGCCTCGTCACGCGTCTTGTTCTGGTCGACCTTGAGGGTGCCGACCTGCTCGTCGCCCTTGAGGATCTTCGCGGTGAAGATGCCGCCGTCCTTGAAGTAGACGAGGCCCTTGTAGCCGTGTCCGAGGTCCTGACGGTTGAACAGCTTGCCGAGTTCGCCGCCGTCCTCGGAACCGTCGTCGACGACGACCGCCGAGATCTGGCCGTTGCTCTTGAGGGTGATCTCGACGCCCTGGACGACCCGCGTGTCCTGGGCCTTGGCGCCCGGGGTGGTACCGGCCCGCAGGGAGACCATCAGGTCCTCGTCGCCCTTGAAGATCCGGGCTCCGTAGAGACCCGGCTCCAGCTGGCCGATCTTCGCGACGAGGCCGTTGACCAGCGGGATCTCACGCTCGGCGGGCGCCTCGGCCGCCGGGCCGGCGGCCGGCGCGGCCGGCTTCGGCGCGTCGGCGGCGTAGGCCGCGCCCGCCGTGAGGGCCGGGGTGAGGGCCACACCGGCGACGGCGGCGGTGGCGAGGGCGGTGCGAAGGGCGATGCGCATAACGACTCCTGTGAAGACAGGTGGATGGAGGAAAGAGCCGCATGCCGCTGACGTCTCGTCCGGGTGGGGCCGTTGAGTTCCCGCTGGCTGCTGAGAAAGAAGTTAGTGATCTTGTATGCGGGAGCTGTCCGTTCCCTGTCACGGGCCTGTGACAGCCGTCACGGCGACACGTGTCCACCAGCCCGTTCACCCCCGCGAAGGCCACGTTCGCCACCGTGAAGAAGGTGCCCCCTGTACACGCCGCTACGCGCGTAGATATGCTCGACTGGTGACCATGCCCACCACTGCCTCCGCAGCAGCCGCTTTCGCCGACGTGACCTCGTCCGACAGCGCGCTGCGCCGCTTCCTCCACGGGCTCCCCGGCGTGGACCCCGTGGGCCTCGAAGCGCGCGCCGCGTCTCTCGGCACCCGTTCGATCAAGACCACGGCCAAGGCGTACGCCATCGATCTGGCCATCTCGATGATCGACCTGACGACGCTCGAAGGCGCGGACACCCCGGGCAAGGTCCGGGCGCTCGCCGCCAAGGCCGTCAATCCCGATCCGACCGACCGCACGACCCCGACGACCGCCGCGGTCTGCGTGTACCCCGACATGGTGGCCACCGCCAAGGCCGCCCTCGCGGGCTCCGACGTCAAGGTCGCCTCCGTCGCCACCGCCTTCCCGGCCGGCCGGGCCGCCCTGCCCGTCAAGCTCGCGGACACCCGCGACGCGGTCGCCGCGGGCGCCGACGAGATCGACATGGTGATCGACCGCGGCGCCTTCCTGGCCGGCGACTTCATGAAGGTCTACGAGGAGATCCGGGCCGTGAAGGAGGCCTCCGGGGCCGCCCGGCTCAAGGTGATCTTCGAGACCGGCGAACTCTCGACGTACGACAACATCCGCCGCGCCTCCTGGCTCGGCATGATGGCGGGCGCCGACTTCATCAAGACCTCGACCGGCAAGGTCGCGGTCAACGCCACCCCGGCGAACACGCTCCTGATGCTGGAGGCGGTGCGCGACTTCCGCGCCCAGACCGGCATCCAGGTGGGCGTGAAGCCGGCCGGCGGCATCCGTACCTCCAAGGACGCCATCAAGTTCCTGGTCCTGGTCAACGAGACCGCGGGGGCGGACTGGCTGGACAACCACTGGTTCCGCTTCGGCGCCTCCAGCCTGCTCAACGACCTGCTCATGCAGCGTCAGAAGCTGGCGACCGGCCGTTACTCCGGCCCCGACTACGTGACGGTGGACTGATCGACATGACCTCCCCCTTCGAATACGCACCCGCGCCCGAGTCGCGCTCGGTCGTCGACATCGCGCCGAGCTACGGCCTGTTCATCGACGGCGAGTTCACCGAGGCGGCCGACGGCAAGGTCTTCAAGACCGTCTCCCCCGCGACCGAGGAGGTGCTCGCCGAGGTCGCCCAGGCCGGCACCGAGGACGTCGACCGCGCGGTCAAGGCGGCCCGCAAGGCCTTCGAGAAGTGGTCCGCGCTGCCCGGCTCCGAGCGCGCCAAGTACCTCTTCCGGATCGCCCGGATCATCCAGGAGCGCAGCCGCGAGCTGGCCGTCCTGGAGACCCTGGACAACGGCAAGCCGATCAAGGAGACCCGCGACGCGGACCTCCCGCTGGTCGCCGCGCACTTCTTCTACTACGCGGGCTGGGCCGACAAGCTCGACCACGCCGGCTTCGGCGCGAACCCCAAGCCGCTGGGCGTGGCCGGCCAGGTCATCCCGTGGAACTTCCCGCTGCTCATGCTGGCGTGGAAGATCGCCCCGGCCCTCGCGACCGGCAACACGGTCGTCCTGAAGCCTGCCGAGACCACCCCGCTGACCGCCCTGTTCTTCGCGGACATCTGCCGCCAGGCCGGGCTGCCCAAGGGCGTCGTCAACATCCTTCCCGGCTACGGGGAGACCGGCGCCGCGCTGGTGGCGCACCCGGACGTGAACAAGGTCGCCTTCACCGGCTCCACCGCCGTCGGCAAGGCCATCGCGCGCCAGGTCGCCGGCACGGACAAGAAGGTCACCCTGGAGCTCGGCGGCAAGGGCGCCAACATCGTCTTCGACGACGCGCCCATCGACCAGGCCGTCGAGGGCATCGTCAACGGCATCTTCTTCAACCAGGGCCAGGTCTGCTGCGCGGGCTCCCGCCTCCTGGTCCAGGAGTCGATCCACGACGAGCTGCTCGACTCGCTCAAGCGCCGCCTGAACACGCTGCGCCTGGGCGACCCGCTGGACAAGAACACCGACATCGGCGCGATCAACTCCTCCGAGCAGCTGGCCCGGATCACCTCGCTCGTCGACCAGGGCGAGGCCGAGGGCGCCGAGCGCTGGACCGCCTCCTGCGAGATCCCGTCCGCCGGTTACTGGTTCGCCCCGACGGTGTTCAGCAACGTCTCGCAGGCGCACACCATCGCCCGCGACGAGATCTTCGGCCCGGTGCTGTCCGTGCTGACGTTCCGTACGCCTGACGAGGCCGTCGCCAAGGCCAACAACAGCCAGTACGGCCTGTCGGCCGGCATCTGGACGGAGAAGGGCTCGCGGATCCTCTCCGTGGCCAACAAGCTCCGCGCGGGCGTCGTCTGGGCCAACACGTTCAACAAGTTCGACCCGACCTCGCCGTTCGGTGGCTACAAGGAGTCGGGCTTCGGCCGCGAGGGCGGCCGTCACGGTCTGGAGGCCTACCTCGATGTCTGAGAAGTCCGAGCAGCGACTGAGTGTTCTCAAGACCTACAAGCTGTACATCGGGGGCAAGTTCCCCCGCTCCGAGAGCGGCCGGGTGTACGAGGTGACGACGAAGACATCAGACGCCGGCGCGGCGGGCAAGGGCAAGTGGCTGGCCAACGTCCCGCAGTCGTCCCGCAAGGACGCCCGTGACGCGGTCGTCGCCGCGCGCAAGGCGTTCGGCGGCTGGTCGGGCGCCACCGCGTACAACCGGGGCCAGATCCTCTACCGCATCGCCGAGATGCTGGAGGGCCGCCGGGAGCAGTTCGTGCGCGAGGTCGCGGACGCGGAGGGCCTGTCGAAGTCCAAGGCGGCGGCGGTCGTCGACGCGGCGATCGACCGCTGGGTCTGGTACGCGGGCTGGACCGACAAGATCGCCCAGGTGGTCGGCGGCGCGAACCCGGTCGCGGGCCCTTACTTCAACCTGTCCACCCCGGAGCCGACGGGTGTCGTGACGGTCCTGGCCCCCCAGGAGTCGTCCTTCCTGGGCCTGGTCTCGGTGATCGCCCCGGTGATCGCGACGGGCAACACGGCCGTCGTCGTCACGAGCGAGAAGTCCCCGCTCCCCGCCCTCTCCCTCGGCGAGGTGCTGGCCACCTCCGACCTGCCGGGCGGCGTGGTCAACATCCTGTCCGGCAAGGCGGCCGAGATGGGCCCGCACCTGGCGGCCCACCAGGACGTCAACGCGATCGACCTGACGGGCGCGGACGCGGACCTGGCGCGGGAGCTGGAGATCGCGGCCGCGGACAACCTCAAGCGCGTCCTGCGCCCCCGCTCCGTGGACTTCACGGCCGACCCGGGCACGGACCGCATGACGGCCTTCCTGGAGACCAAGACGGTCTGGCACCCGACCGGTTCGCTGGGCGCAAGCGGCTCGGCGTACTAGCCCGCACCGCACCGTACGGCCCCCGGGAGCACCGCCCCCGGGGGCCGTTCCTCATGCGCCGGCGCGCTCCACGAGACCGGCGACACCGTCGAGGACGCAGTCCAGACCCGTCTCGAACTGCCAGGCCGCGTCGTCCTTCCGGGCGGCGCCCCGCACGTACCGGCGGTACGCGGGGTAGCGGCCGGTCTCCATCAGATAGACCATCTGCGGCGCGAGCCCCCGGCGGGTGTCGTCGCCGGTCTCCCAGCCCTGTTCCCGCATGTACTGGGCGAGCGACACCTCCGACTGCGTCGCGCCGTGCACGTACGCGCCGACCGTCCGGAACGCGGCCATCATCGTGTCGACGTCGAGCCCGAGCCCGTCCAGCGAGGCGAGCTGGCGCTCCGCCCCCGCCATCCGGTTCGGGGTGAGCGCGAAGAGCGGGGCGGGCAGCTGTGCCAGCCAGGGGTGGCGCAGCATCGTCTCGCGGGTGCGCAGCGCGTAGGCCCGCAGGGTCGCCCGCCAGCCCTCCGTCGGCTCCGGCGGCTCCAGTTCCGCCGAGACCTGGTCGACCATGAGCGCCCACAGCTCGTCCTTGCCGTCCACATGCCGGTAGGCGGCCATGGGAGCGACGCCGAGTTCGGCGGCGATGCGGCGCATGGTGACGGCGGCGAAGCCCTCACCGTCGGCGAGTTCGACGGCGACGGCCGCGATGCGCTGCGGCGTCAGGGACGTGCGCGGCGCGGGAGCCCGGTCGAGGCGCTCCCACAGCGAGACCTTCTCCGTCGCGTCCTTCTTCGGCACGAGAACCTCCCTCTCCTTGCGTACAGCGTATCCGGAGTAGACGGCGTACACATGAGTGTGTACGTTGTACACCATCTGGTGTACGCCGTACACATCCGCCGCATCCCAGGGGGACCCATGAACCCGCCGCTCCGTCTCGCCGTCATCCAGGGCTCCACCCGCGACGGCCGCCTCGGCCCCGTCGTGGCCGACTGGCTGCGCGGCCACGCCGACGCCCGCCCCGACATGACCGTCGACCTGATCGACCTGGCCGAGACCCCGCTGCCGACCGTCTTCCCCCAGCTCGGACAGCCTCCGGCGGACGAGGCGGACCGCGCCCTGCTGCGGGCGGTCTCGCCCCGGCTCGCCGCGGCCGACGCCTTCGTCGTCGTCACGCCGGAGTACAACCACAGCTATCCGGCGTCCCTGAAGAACGCGATCGACTGGCACAACCGCGAATGGCACGCCAAGCCCGTCGGCTTCGTCGCGTACGGCGGGTTCTCGGCCGGACTGCGCGCGGTCGAGCACCTGCGCGCGGTCTTCGCCGAACTGCACGCCGTCACCATCCGCGACGCGATCGGACTCCAGGGCGTCTGGGGGCAGTTCGACGCCGACGGCAACGCCGTGGACCCAGCCGCCGACGCCGCCGCGAAGGCGATGCTCGACCAGCTCGCCTGGTGGGCCGAAGCACTGCGCACCGCCCGCGCCACGAAGCCGTACGCGGCGTGAAGGGCGGAGTCATGGCCCGGTCCGCCCCGCCGGACGCCCGGACGCGCCCGCCCTGGCCGGGCCTCGTCGGGCTCATGCTCGGCATCGTCCTCGGCACCCTCGACGGCACGATCGTCGGCACCGCGCTACCCACCGTGGCGGGCGAACTCGGCGGCCTCGACCGGCTGTCCTGGGTGGTCACCGCCTACCTGCTCACCGCCGCCGTCACCACGCCCCTGTGGGGCAAGCTGGGCGACCTGCGCGGACGCAAGGGCGCCTACCTGTCCGCCGTCGTCGTCTTCCTCGCCGGCTCAGTCCTCTCCGGCCTCGCCACCACCATGGACCAGCTCATCGCCTTCCGCGCCCTGCAGGGCGTCGGCGCGGGCGGCCTGATGGTCGGCGCGTTCGCCCTCCTCGGCACCCTCGTACCGCCGCAGGACAGCCCCAGGATCCAGGCGGTCGTCGGCGCGATGCTGCCGGTCGCCTTCGCCGGCGGCCCGCTGCTCGGCGGCTTCCTCACCGACCACCTCAGCTGGCGCTGGGCCTTCTACGTCAACGTGCCCGTCGGCCTCGCCGCCCTGCTGCTCGCCGGGCTCGCCCTGCGCGTACGCACCGAGCGCGTCCGGGCCCGGATCGACTGGGCGGGCGCGCTGTTCCTCACCACCGGGATCCTCGCCCTCACGCTGGCGGCGAGCTGGGCCGGCACGACGTACGCCTGGACGTCACCGCAGATCCTCGGCCTGGCCGCGGTCGGCGCGGCCGCCCTCGCCGCGCTGGTGCGGGCCGAGCGGCGCGCCGAGGAACCCGTCGTACCGCCCCGGCTCTTCGCCGACCGCAACTTCACCCTGGCGCAGGTCCTCAGCTTCCTCGCCGGCGCGGCCATGCTCGCCACGATGAACTACCTGCCCCAGTACCTGCAGTTCGTGAGCGGCCGGACCTCCACCGCGAGCGGCCTGCTGCTGCTCCCGATGATGCTCGCCATGGTCGCCGTCCAGGTGACCACCGGCCGGATCATCGGCCGCACCGGCCGCCACCGGATCCACCCGATCCTCGGCGGGGCGCTGATGACGGCGGGCGGGCTCGCCCTGCTGCTGCTCGACGTGGACACGCCCACCGCCCTCGCCTCCGCGCTCACCGTGCCCGTCGGCGCCGGACTCGGCTTCCTGATGCAGTCGACGATGCTGATCACGATGTCGAGCGCGCCGCCGCGCGACATGGGCGCGGCGAGCGGGACGGTGACCCTGGTCCGTACGATCGGCGGCTCGTTGGGCGTCGCTGTCCTCGGCGCCCTGTTCACCGCCCGGCTCGGCGGCGTGGACGCCGGTCTGACGCCGGAACAGGCCCTCGCCCTGCCCGAGCCGGTACGGGAGACCTTGCGGGCGGCCGTGGCGCACGGCCTGCACGGGGTGGCCGCCGGCGTCGCGGTCGTGGCCGCGCTCGCCTTCGCGACCGCCTTGCTCGTCCGGGAGGTGCCGCTGAACCGGCGGCCCGGCGCACCGGCGGAGCCGGAGCCCGTCAGCCCGACAGCAGCCCCGTCGCCTGGCCCACGACCGGAAGGGTCCCCAGCGAGCCGCCCTTCGTGATCGGGTCGGTGGCCATCGTCGTGCTGACCGGCTGGAAGTCGGCGACCTGCGTGCCCGCGCCGTTGTCCAGCGGGTCCACGCCGGTGTTGGCCAGCGGGTCGAGCTGAAGGTCCTTCACCGGGGCGACGGCGTGCGGCAGGGCGTCGAGGACGCCCTGCGCCGCCTCGGTGGTGTCGGAGCCGGCGAGCGTGCCCACCGGCAGCGGCACCGGCGCCGTGGCGGCCTGGGCGGCGCCGCCGAGGCCCAGCACCGCGCCGGCGGCGGTGACCGTCAGGCCGGCCGTGCGGAAGAGGGAGCGGCGGGGCGAGGAGGCGGCGTGGCGTGCCATGGGATTCCCCTGTCGATCGGGTAACGGGAAGGGCACCGAGCGTAGTTCCGGTGTGATGCTGGATACCAACGGCCGCCTGGAGTGGTCCCCTGAACGGGGTAATGCTTCACACTGGTGTCCCGTGAGTTCCCAACCGATTCCGACTCGTGTCGTCCTGCTCGCGGGCCCTTCCGGCTCAGGCAAGTCGTCCCTCGCCGCCGTCGCCGGCCTCCCGGTGCTCCGCCTCGACGACTTCTACAAGGAGGGCGACGACCCCACCCTCCCGCTCGTGGACGGCACCACGGACATCGACTGGGACTCCCCGCTCTCCTGGGACGCCGACGCCGCGGTCGCCGCGATCACCGAACTGTGCGGCACGGGCCGCACCGAGGTCCCGGTGTACGACATCGCCACCAGCTCCCGGGTGGACCGGGAGCGCCTGGACATCGAGCGGACCCCGCTGTTCGTCGCGGAGGGCATCTTCGCGGCCGAGATCGTCACCCGCTGCCAGGAGCTCGGCCTGCTCGCCGACGCGCTGTGCCTGCGCGGCCGCCCCTCGACGACGTTCCGCCGCCGGCTGCTGCGGGACCTCAGGGAGGGCCGCAAGTCGGTCCCGTTCCTGCTGCGCCGCGGCTGGCGCCTGATGCGCGCCGAGCGTTCGATCGTCGCCCGGCAGACCGCACTGGGCGCGCACCCCTGCGCGAAGGAGGAGGCCCTGGGCCGCCTCGCCGCCGCGGCAGCGGGCCGCTGCCGCACACCGGCGACGCGCTGAGCCCGTACGGACGAAGGCCCCGCACACACAGAAAGGCGCGGGGCGGACAAGACCCCCGGCTTGTCCGCCCCGCGCTTTCGTACCCCCGTACGTTCCCCCGTGGTCTCCCCCGTTTCCCCGTTTCCCCGTTTCCCCCGTGTTCCCGACCCCCGTCGGGCCCCCCGTCGCTGCTCCCCCGTGCGGGTACCCCACGTCCCCCGTGGGTTCCCGCCCCCGCTGCCTTCAGGCCACCAGCTCGCCGAAGGACTCCTCCTCGTCACGGCCGAAGGACAGCACCTCGTCCTCGCGCAGTCGCCGCAGCGAGCGCCAGATGCTCGACTTCACCGTGCCGACACTGATGTCCAGGATCTCCGCGATCTCCGGATCGGTCCGGCCCTCGTAGTACCGCAGCACCAGCATCGTGCGCTGCAGTTCGGGCAGCCGGGCCAGCGCCTGCCAGAGCACCGTGCGCAGCTCCGTGCCGCGCATCGCGTCGGTCTCGCCCACCGTCTCCGGCAGCTCCTCCGTCGGGTACTCGTTGAGCTTGCGCCGGCGCCAGGCGCTGATGTGCAGGTTGGTCATCGTGCGACGCAGGTAGCCGCCCACGGCCGCCTTGTCGCTGATCCGGTCCCAGGCGCGGTACGTGGAGAACAGCGCGCTCTGGAGCAGGTCCTCGGCCTCGAAACGGTCACCGGTCAGGTGGTAGGCGGTGGCGTACAGGGAGGCCCGACGTTCCTGGACGTAGGCCGTGAACTCGGCCTCCGACAGGCTCGTACGCTCCCCCTGCACCTCCCCGTACGCCGCTCCCCCGTCAGCCACGGCCGCCATGTACGGCGCCTTGCGCTGACGTCCGACGGTCGTCCGAACGCACCCCCGTCCGTTCGTCGCACCGCCGGACTCCTTGGTGCTCCGCACGTTGTGGAGACGCGTGACAACTGCGCTTGAGGTGGTGCTGTGCAGTGCGTTCATCTCGCGCCCCCCATCGGTCGGAGTCTGCTTCGGTCCGTGTGCCAATGAGCTTGCCCGTGCCACTTCATGGCGGTGTCCGTCGACTGTCACAGACGTGTCACAGGGGAGAGGTCGTACGAAGGTGTCGCACTGGAGAACGGTGACGGTCGAACTCCGGCGGCCCATGCGCCAGAATGACGCCGTGCCTTTCCTGTTGCTGATCGAGGACGACGACGCCATCCGCACGGCCCTCGAACTCTCGCTGTCCCGCCAGGGCCACCGCGTGGCCACCGCGGCGTCCGGCGAGGACGGTCTGAAGCTGCTGCGCGAGCAGCGGCCGGACCTGGTCGTGCTGGACGTGATGCTGCCCGGCATCGACGGCTTCGAGGTGTGCCGCCGGATCCGGCGCACCGACCAGCTGCCGATCATCCTGCTCACCGCGCGCAGCGACGACATCGACGTGGTGGTGGGCCTGGAGTCGGGCGCCGACGACTACGTGGTCAAGCCGGTGCAGGGCCGGGTGCTCGACGCCCGGATCCGGGCCGTGCTGCGCCGCGGCGAGCGCGAGTCCACGGACTCCGCGACCTTCGGTTCGCTGGTGATCGACCGCTCGGCGATGACCGTGACGAAGAACGGGGAGGACCTGCAGCTCACGCCGACCGAGCTGCGGCTGCTCCTCGAACTGAGCCGGCGGCCCGGACAGGCCCTGTCGCGGCAGCAGTTGCTTCGGCTGGTCTGGGAGCACGACTACCTGGGCGACTCGCGCCTGGTCGACGCGTGTGTGCAGCGGCTGCGCGCCAAGGTGGAGGACGTGCCGTCCTCGCCGACGCTGATCCGTACCGTGCGCGGTGTGGGCTACCGGCTGGACGTCCCTGCGTGAGCAAAGGGATATTCACCGGCCTGCGGCTGACCAGTCTGCGGCTGCGGCTGGTCGTGGTCTTCGCGCTGGTCGCGCTGACCGCCGCCGTGTCCGCCTCGGGGATCGCGTACTGGCTCAACCGCGAGGCGGTGCTGACGCGCGTCCAGGACGGCGCGCTGAACGACTTCCGGCGGCAGATGCAGAACCGGGTGGCCGGGCTGCCGCTGCAGCCGAGCGCGGACGAGCTGCGGATCACCGCCGAGCAGATGGCGGGCAGCGGCTCCGGGTACAGCGTGCTGCTGCTCGGCGAGCGGGACGCGGGCAAGCCGATCATCGGCACCTCCGACCCGGACCGTTTCACGCTGGCCGACGTGCCCGCCTCGCTGCGGGAGGCCGTCGACACCGAGCGGCCGATCACCGAGAGCAACGCCTATCCGTACCACCTGTTCTGGCAGCGGACGCAGCGCGGCGGGAAGCCGTACCTGGTCGGCGGGACGCGGGTCGTGGGCGGCGGGGCGACCGGCTACATGTTCAAGTCGCTCGAGGCCGAGCGGGCGGATCTGAACTCGCTCGCCTGGTCGCTGGGGATCGCGACGGCGCTGGCCCTGATCGGCTCGGCGCTGCTCGCACAGGCCGCGGCGACGACCGTGCTCCGGCCGGTGCACCGGCTCGGCGAGGCGGCGCGGCGGCTCGGCGAGGGCAAGCTGGACACCCGGCTGCGGGTCTCCGGCACGGACGAACTCGCCGAACTGTCACGGACGTTCAACGTCACCGCCGAGTCGCTGCAGAAGAAGGTCGCGGACATGAGCGCACGGGAGGAGGCGAGCCGGCGGTTCGTCGCCGACATGTCGCACGAGCTGCGGACGCCGCTGACCGCTCTGACCGCGGTGACCGAGGTCCTGGAGGACGAGCAGGACGACCTCGACCCGATGATCGCGCCCGCGGTGGCGCTGGTGGTCAGCGAGACGCGGCGGCTGAACGACCTGGTGGAGAACCTGATGGAGGTGACCCGCTTCGACGCGGGCACCGCCCGGCTGGTCCTGGACGACGTGGACGTCGCGGACATGGTGACCGCGTGCATCGACGCGCGGGCCTGGCTGGACGCGGTCGAACTCGACGCCGAGCGCGGGATCATGGCGCGGCTCGACCCGCGCCGGCTCGACGTGATCCTCGCGAACCTGATCGGCAACGCGCTCAAGCACGGCGGCTCGCCGGTGCGGGTGGCGGTGCGGACCGAGGACGACGAACTGATCGTCGAGGTGCGGGACCACGGTCCGGGCATCCCGGCGGAGGTACTGCCGCACGTCTTCGACCGGTTCTACAAGGCGAGCGCGCAGCGGCCGCGGTCGGACGGCTCCGGCCTCGGGCTCTCCATCGCCATGGAGAACGCGCACATCCACGGCGGCGACATCACCGCCGCGAACTCCCCGGACGGCGACGGCGCGGTCTTCGTCCTGCGTCTGCCGCGGGACGCCTCGGAGATCGCCGACGAGGAAGGCAAGGACCAGTGAGGACGTGGGTGCGCGGGGCGGCGGCGGTCGCCGGTACGGCTCTGCTCGCGGGCTGCGGGATCCGGACCATGTCGGTCCCCGTGGACGCCGGGGCGGCGCCCTCGCGGGCGGCGTGCAGCGTGGACGCGCCGCAGCCGCAGACGCGGCCCGGGACGCCGCTGCGGGTGTACCTGGTGTGCGGCTCGCAGCTGGAGGTCGTGGACCGCAGGACGAACCTGCCGGAGCAGCGGGTCTCCGGCAACCGGGTCGCGACGGCCTCGGCGCTGCTGGTGGAGCTGCAGCTCGACCCGTCGGAGGCGGAGCGCACGGCCGGGTTCAGCACCGCCGTGAAGGGCCCGCTGGTGGTGACCGGCAGCCGGGCGGGCGACCCGAAGGACGCGCTGCGGCTGAGCCGGCAGCCGGAGGACCTCGCGCCGATCGCGCTCTCACAGATCGTCTGCACCTTCGCCGAGAGCCCGGCCGGCGGCGCGGGCCGCACGGTCCTGCTCGGCGGCCCCGGCTCGTACCCCCCGCACCGCTACCGCTGCACCGAACAGCTCAAGGCCCGTCCGGACGCGGCCGCCCCGACCACCACCACGACGACGGCCTCGGGGGCGGAACCAGAGCGGGAGCCGGGGGCGTAGGCGCGGGGACGGCGGCCCGTTCCGGTTCACGGGCGGAGTGCCGAGCGGGCGGAACCGATTGCCGCGGTGGGCGCGTCTTGGGTCACGTGCAGCGTCAAGGTACGGGCGGCAGTGCCGCCATCCGCTTCCGCGGGGCGGGGTTCGTCCTCCTCCTCGCGCATCTGCTGCTCGTGGCGTGGCTGACGCTCCGCCCGCTGGACGTGCCGTGGATGACCGCCCCCAATCTGGAGCCGCTGGCCGGCATCCGGGCGGACCTGGCGCTGGGTCCGGCGGAGGCCGTACGGCGGATCGGGGAGCAGCTGCTGCTGCTCGCCCCGCTGGGCGTCCTGCTGCCGCTGGCCGACGGGCGGCTCGCGGTGTCGCCGTGGGCGTCGTTCGCCCGGACGGTCACCGCCGGGGCGATGTTCTCGCTGGTCATCGAACTGCTGCAGACGAGCGTGCCGGGCCAGGTCGTCGACGTGGACTCGCTGCTCCTGAACACCGCCGGCGTGGCCCTCGCGCATCTGCTGGTCGTCCCCGCCGGCCGGGCGCTGCTGCGCCGCCGGGCGGGCCGGGTGTCCACCCCGGGCAGCAGGCGCGTACGGGTGCGGACCCTGCTGCGGGAGGAGACGCCCCAGGGGGCGACCCCGACGATTCCCAGGGTCGGGATCGCCCCGTAGACCGACGCTTTGTCCCCCTCCCGAGAGCGACCATGGAGTCATCGGGAGCCCGACGGAGCGGCTCCCCGCAGAAGAAGGAGCCCACCATGGCCGCACTTGTCCGCCCTCGCGAAGGACGCATGATCGGCGGAGTGTGCGCGGGTCTGGCGCGGCGCTTCGGCATGTCGGCGACCACGATGCGGGTCATCTTCCTGGTCTCGTGCCTGCTGCCCGGTCCGCAGTTCCTCATCTACCTCGCCCTGTGGGTGTTCCTGCCCGAGGAGAAGAACACCTCGACCGCCTGGTGAGGTCAGCCGGCGGGCAGGGTCGCCCGCAGCTTCGAGAGTTGTCGCTCGACGACCGGTCGCGGTACGCGGGGATGCGTCCCGCGGCCGCCCAGGTCCAGGGCCATGAAGCGCAGGACCGTCCCGCCCTCGCGGATCACCACCAGGTGCAGCGGCGCGCGCAGCCCACGGGCCGTACCGGTGGCGGTCCAGGAGACGGTCTCGTCGCCGCCGGTCCCGTACGGGACGGCGGCGACGTCGGAGAAGCGGCCGCTCCGCCCCTGCACCCGGGCGGTGAAGCCCGCGGCGCAGTCGGCTACGGCGGTGCGCAGCGCGGCGAGCAGCCGGCGGGCGTCGCCGGGGTCGTACGCGCTGAGCGAGGCGGAGAGCGCGAGGGCGGGTGCCCGGCGTGAGCCGAGGCCGCGGTTGACGGTGGTCAGGGCGGCGGGGCCGGGCCGGTCGCCCATGATGTCGGCGAGCGGCTGGCAGCGGGCGGTGTCCGCGGTCGGCTGGCCGGCCACCGCACCGGCGCGCCTGGCGGCGGAGACCCGGTAGTCCGGCAGGTCGCCGTCGGCGAGCGCGGCGCGTTCCAGCGGGCTCGCTCCGGCGGAGGACGCCTTCGCGGTGTCGCGCGGCGGGCCGCCCGTACAGCCGGCGGCCGTGGCCGCGAGGAGCAGGGCGGCGGCGAGGAGGGCCGGGGCGGCCCCCCGGGTGGCTCTCGCGTGCATGGCCGGATCGTGGCACACAGGCCGTGGGGCACACGCCCGTCACGGGTGTGTGCCCCACGGATGGACGCGGTGGGCGTCAGCCGATCGGCAGACCGCCCAGCGGCAGGCCACCGAGCGGCAGACCGCCGAGCGGGCCGGTCGGCAGCGCCGAGTTGGTGGCCAGGCCGTTGACCGGGAGGCCGCCGAGCAGGCCGCCGACCGGGGACTCGGCGAGCGCGTTCGGGGCGGTCTGGGTGACCTGCTGGGTCGCGGAGTCGCTCGCGGCCGGCAGGTTCTCCGCGGCCTGGCCGACCGCGCCCTCGCCCGCGGTCAGGGAGTCGGCGGCGCCGGCCGGCAGCTCGGTGAGGCCGTCCGCCACCGGCAGGGCCTGCACGGCGTCCAGGGCGCCCGCGGCATCGTGGGTCATGGGCGCGGCGGAGGCCGATCCGGCGGCGGCAGCGGCGAAAGCGGCACCGAGAACGGCGACACCGAGCGTCTTGGCAGACTGCTTCATCGAGAAATCATCCTTGGGGGATCGAGGAAAACCCGGACTCGAGGAAATCCGGGAATGATGAGCGGCTCGCCAACCTAGCCAGCGGGACATGACCGCCGCAAACATCTCGGAGCGACCGGAATTCGTGTCCTCCGGCCGCCCCGATCCCCTGTGAACTCGGCTCGTTCAGCCCGCTGTCGATGCGGAACCGCTGGTCGTGGCGGTCTGCCGGAACAGCCATTCGGATTTCAGCTCGGCATATCCGGGCTTGATGACGTCATTGATCATGGCCAGTCGTTCATCGAAAGGAATGAACGCTGATTTCATCGCATTGACGGTGAACCACTGCATGTCGTCGAGCGTGTAACCGAATGTCTCGACCAGGTGCTCGAACTCGCGGCTCATGCTCGTGCCGCTCATCAGCCGGTTGTCGGTGTTGACGGTGGCCCGGAAGTGCAGGGTGCGCAGCAGGCCGATGGGGTGCTCGGCGTACGAGGCGGCGGCGCCGGTCTGCAGGTTGGAGGTGGGGCACAGCTCCAGCGGGACGCGCTTGTCGCGCACGTACGCGGCGAGCCGGCCGAGCCGCACCTCGCCGTCGTCGCCGACCTCGATGTCGTCGATGATCCGCACGCCGTGGCCGAGCCGGTCGGCGCCGCACCACTGCAGGGCCTGCCAGATGGACGGCAGTCCGAAGGCCTCGCCGGCGTGGATGGTGAAGTGGTTGTTCTCCCGCTTCAGATACTCGAAGGCGTCGAGGTGGCGGGTGGGCGGGTAACCGGCCTCGGCGCCGGCGATGTCGAAGCCGACGACGCCAGAGTCCCGGTAACGGTTGGCGAGTTCGGCGATCTCCAGGGCGCGGGCCGCGTGCCGCATAGCGGTGAGCAGCGCGCCGACGCGGATCCGGTGACCGGCCTCGCGGGCCCGGCGCTCGCCCTCGCGGAAGCCCTCGTTGACCGCTTCGACGACCTCCTCCAGGGTGAGCCCGCCCTCCAGGTGCTGCTCGGGGGCGTAGCGGACCTCGGCGTACACGACGCCGTCCTCGGCGAGGTCCTGGGCGCACTCGGCGGCGACGCGGAACAGCGCCTCGCGGGTCTGCATGACGGCGCAGGTGTGCGCGAAGGTCTCCAGATAGCGCTCCAGGGAACCGGAGTCGGCGGCCTCGCGGAACCAGATGCCGAGCTTGTCGGGCTCGGTCTCGGGCAGACCGTCGTACCCGGTGGCCCGGGCGATCTCGATGATGGTGCCGGGACGCAGTCCGCCGTCGAGGTGGTCGTGGAGCAGCACCTTCGGGGCACGGCGGATCTGGTCCGCGGTGGGAACGTGGGGAGTCTGGCTCGTCATTTCCGCACTCTAGCCCCTACGCGCGTAGATCGCCTCCTCCCAAATCGCCTGTCGATACGCAACAGTGACCGCGCGTACGGATGGCGTACACCTCCGCTTCTGAGACTGTTCCGTCATGGCCCAGTTCGCACTCGTAGGCACGACCGGCGGTCGGCGACCCCGGCTCGGGCGGCCCGTCGGCACCTCGCGTACGGAGACCGCGGTCGGCGGTGTGGTGCTGCTGCTGCCGGACGGCGCGCCCGCGTCGGGACGCGGTCCGTCCGTGCGGGCGCACGCGGCGGTGCTGCCGCTGGGCCGGCGGCTGGTGCGGGCGGGGCGCCCCGACGGGCTCGTTGCGCACGTCGTGCACTACCGGGGGCGAGGCTGGAACGGGGCGGACGCCCGGCTCGCCGAGGACGCCGGGTGGGCGGTCGCGGAGGCGGTACGGCGCTACGGCGACGTCCCGGTGTGCCTCGCGGGGCACGGCATGGGCGCGCGGGCGGCGCTGCGGGCGGCGGGGCATCCGGCGGTCGACGCGGTGCTCGCGATGGCGCCCTGGCTGCCGGAGGACGACATGGCGGCGGAGCCGGAGCCGGTGCGGCAGTTGGTCGGGCGGCGGGTGCTCGTGGTGCACGGCACCAACGACGCGCGCTCGGACCCGGAGCTCTCGTACCGGCTGGCGGAGCGGGCGAAGAAGGCGAACAAGGACACCTGCCGGTTCGAAGTTCACTCGGACGGGCACGCGTTGCGCCAGCACCACGACGAAGTGCTGTCGCTGGCGGCGGACTTCGTGCTGGGCTCCCTGTTCGGCCGGCCGTACGCGCGGCCGGTCGCGGACGCGCTGGCGGCGCCGCCGCCGCTGGGGCTGCGGATGCCGCTGGCGGCGGGGTTCGGGCGCTCGCTGCGGCCGTAGCCGTGGGCCGGCCCGTGGGCGACTACTGTCCGCGGTCCCACTCCGGGAGCAGGCTGCCGCGCTTGCTCAGCAGGAACTTCTTGAAGGCGGCCACCGGGGGTGTGTCCGGGTGGCCGTCCAGCCAGGCCACACCGATCTCGCGGACCGCGCGCGGCGCCGTCACGTTCAGCTCGACGACACCGGGCCGGGCCACCGCGGGCGGCGGCAGCAGCGCCACCCCGAGGCCGGCGGCGACCAGACCGCGCAGCGTCTCGGCCTCCTCGCCCTCGAAGGCGATCCGGGGTTTGAAGCCCGCCTCGGCGCAGAAGGCGTCGGTGATGCGGCGCAGCCCGTAGCCGGGCTCCAGGGTGACGAAGGTTTCGTCGGCGGCCTCCGCGAGCCGTACCCGCTTGCGGCCGGCGAGCCGGTGGTCGTCCGGCACCACCAGACGCAGCCGCTGCTCGTCGAGGCGGCGGGCCACCAGGTCGGGGGCGTCCGGCACCGGGGAGGTGAGGCACAGGTCGAGGTCGCCGGCGCGCAGCCGCTCGATCATGGCCTCGCCGTAGTTCTGCACGAGCGTGAAGCGGACCCTCGGGTGATCGACGCGGAAGGCCCGGATGAGGCCGGGCACGGTCTCGGAGCCCATGGTGTGCAGGAAGCCGAAGGCGACCCGGCCGGCCGTCGGGTCGGCGTCGGCGCGCACCGAGTCGGCGGCCTTCTCCACCTCGGCGAGGGCGCGTTCGGCGGAGCCGAGGAAGGTGCGGCCCGCCGGGGTGAGCGCGACGGTGCGGCCGCGGCGGGCGAACAGGGCGACGCCCAGGTCCTCTTCGAGGCGGACCATGGCCCGGGAGAGCGTGGACTGGGGGACGCCGAGCTCGGCCGCGGCCCTGGTCACATGCTCGTGCCGGGCGACGGCGGCGAAGTACGCGAGCCGCGGCGCAAGCAGCAGACCCATGTCTTCTTCGTTACTGTTCGGTGACAGGCGAGGCTGTGACCTGTACTCATGCACCATGGGAACGATTAAAGCCGTTCCATGCATTGGACGCATCAACCGAGACCGGCCTACGTTCGGTGCATGCCTCCTGCCAGTACCAAGGCGGCCGCCACCGACGCGGTCGCCGACACCCGCCTTTCCCCCGGAGCCGCCGGCTACCGCCGGATGAGCCTCGCGCTCTTCGCCGCGGGAGTGGCCACCTTCGCCCTCCTCTACTCCACCCAGGCGCTGCTGCCCGCCGTCTCCGCGGAGTTCGGGGCCACCGCCTCGGCCGCCTCCTGGACGGTGTCCGCGGCCACCGGCGCGCTCGCGCTGTGCGTCCTGCCGCTGAGCGCCCTGTCGGAGCGCTTCGGCCGCCGCCCGATGATGACCGTCTCGCTGGTCGTGGCGGTGGTGGTGGGCCTGCTGGTCCCGTTCGCGCCGAGCCTGGAGTGGCTGGTCGCGCTGCGCGCCGTGCAGGGTGCGGCGCTGGCCGGGGTGCCGGCGTCGGCGATGGCGTACCTCGCGGAGGAGGTCCGGCCGAGGGCACTGGTCGCGGCGATCGGCCTGTTCGTGGCCGGGAACTCGATCGGCGGCATGAGCGGCCGGATCGTCACCGGCTGGATCGCCCAGCTGTGGGGCTGGCGCGCGGGCCTGGCCGCGGTCGGCGTGCTCGCGGTGCTGTGCGTGGTGGCCTTCCGGCTGCTGCTGCCGAAGGCCCGGCACTTCACGCCGGGCACGCTGAACCCGAAGGCGCTGGCGCGGACGGTGCGGACGCATCTGGCCGATCCGCTGCTGATGCGGCTGTACGCGATCGGCGCGCTGTTCATGACGGTCTTCGGCTCCGTGTACACGGTGGTCGGCTACCGCCTCGTCGAGGCGCCGTTCTCGCTGCCGCAGGGCGTCGTCGGCTCGATCTTCCTGGTGTACCTGGTCGGCACGGTCTCCTCCGCGGCGGCCGGGAAGCTGGTCGCCCGGACCGGCCGGCGCGGCGCGCTGTACCTGGCGGTGGGCACCACCGCGGCGGGTCTGCTGCTCTCGCTGTCGGACGGCCTGGCCGCCGTGCTCGCGGGCCTGGTCCTGATCACCGCGGGCTTCTTCGCCGGGCACGCGGTCGCCTCGTCGTCCGTGAGCCGGACCGCGAGGACCGGCCGGGCGCAGGCCTCGGCGCTGTACCAGTCCGCCTACTACCTGGGCAGCAGCGTGGGCGGCACGCTCGGGGCGCTCGCGTACCACCACGGCGGCTGGTCCGGCACGGTGCTGCTCGGTCTGGTGGCGGTGCTCGGCGTCGTGTCGATCACGCTGTACGGCACGCACGCGGCGCGGGTCGAGGAACGGCAGGCGCGCCGGGTCGCGAGGGGCGCGCACGGGGCGCACCGGGCGAACCGGGCCGCGGCTGTCAGTGTGCTGCGGTAGCTTCGCTGCATCGGTGTCGAACGGCGCCGTGGGGGCAGTTGGGGTGAACGCGATGAGCGATCTGGCGACGACCGGCGATCTCGACTCCAGGCTGGAGGAGTACCGCAAGGAGCTGACGGGGTACTGCTACCGGATGCTCGGCTCCGCCTTCGAGGCGGAGGACGCGGTGCAGGACACGATGGTCCGCGCGTGGCGCGGCATCGACTCCTTCGAGGGCCGCTCCAGCCTCCGCTCCTGGCTGTACCGGATCGCCACCAACGTCTGTCTGGACTCGCTGAACGCGGGGAACCGGCGGGCCCGGCCGATGGACCTGACCGCGGCGACGCCGGTGGCGCAGGCGCGGCTCAGCGAGCGGCCGGAGATCACCTGGCTGGAGCCGGTGCCGGACGGCCGGGTGCTGCCGTCGGTCGCCGACCCTGCGGAGACGGCGGTGGCGCGGGAGTCGATCCGGCTGGCGTTCGTGGCGGCGCTGCAGCACCTGCCGCCGAAGCAGCGGGCGGTGCTGATCCTGCGCGAGGTGCTGGCCTGGAAGGCCGCCGAGGTCGCTGAGCTGCTCGGTACCTCGGTCGCGTCGGTGAACA
Source organism: Streptomyces solicamelliae (assembly GCF_045348655.1). Classification (NCBI taxonomy): domain Bacteria; kingdom Bacillati; phylum Actinomycetota; class Actinomycetes; order Kitasatosporales; family Streptomycetaceae; genus Streptomyces; species Streptomyces solicamelliae. The sequence continues at coordinate 4,415,835 of NZ_CP160404.1, read as the reverse complement.
GCGCGCTGCAGCGGGCCCGGGCGACGCTGGCGGAGCAGACCCCGGCGACGTCGGACACGGCGAACCCGCTGGACGAGGAGCAGCAGCAGCTCCTGGAGCGCTATGTGACGGCCTTCGAGGGCTACGACATGAAGGCGCTGACCGCGCTGCTGCACGAGGACGCGACGATGTCCATGCCGCCGTACGACCTGTGGCTGCGCGGCCACGACGACATCGTCGGCTGGATGCTCGGGGTCGGCGAGGTCTGCCAGGGCTCGAAGCTGGTGCCGACGGTGGCGAACGGTTCGCCGGCGTTCGCGCAGTACCACCCGGACCCGGAGGGCGGGTTCAGCCCGTGGGCGCTGATCGTCCTCGAACTGTCGGACGGCAGGATCGGCGAGATGTCGTTCTTCCTGGACACCAAGCGCTGGTTCCCGCTGTTCGGCCTGCCGGACCGCCTGGAGGCCTGACTCAGAGCAGGGCCCCGTCCAGCCCGACCAGGGCCAGGAGCAGCCGCAGCTCCTGGCCGGCCCCCCGGAACCGCAGCGTGTGCCCGAGCCGCCCGGCGGTGAGCCGGAGCCGGGCGAGCGCGTCCACAACGGCGAGATCGGCCTGCCCGAGCGCGCCGACGTCGCACACGACCTCGGCCGGGTCGAGCCCGGCGAGCCGCCGCTCCAGCCCGGCACAGAGCCCGGGCGCGTCGGTGGGACCGATCCGGCCGGAGACGTAGAGGACGAGCGGTTGAGTGGTGTCCACACCTACGAGACCCGCGCGGGGATCCGAACTCATCGGTGTCCGAGGCGCCGCCTAGGCTCGCCCCATGACTCACGACCCTGTCGAGCTGGTGATCTTCGACTGTGACGGCGTCCTGGTGGACAGCGAGCCGCTGTACTGCCGGGTGGACCGGGAGGTGTTCGCCGAGCTGGGCGCGGAGTTCACCGAGGCCGAACTGGTGGAGCAGTTCGTCGGCTCCCCGGCGGAGGTGTGGACCGCGCTGGTCGAGGAGCGGCGCGGCCGTCCGCTGGAGCCGGGCTGGCAGGAGCCGTTCCGGCCGCGGTACGAGGAGACGCTGGACGCCGAGCTGACGGCCGTCGAGGGGGTCACCGGGGTGCTGGACGGGCTGGACGTCCCGTACTGCCTCGCCTCCAACGGCAGCCACGCCGAGATCCGGCGCAACCTGACCCGTACCGGCCTGATCGGCCGCTTCGACGACGCGCGGATCTTCAGCGCCCGCGACGTGGCCCGCGGCAAGCCGGCCCCGGACCTGTTCCTGCACGCGGCGGCCGTCATGGGTGTCGCGCCGGAGCGGTGCGCGGTCGTCGAGGACAGCCCGTACGGGGTGCGGGCCGCCCGCGCGGCGGGGATGCGGGCGTTCGGCTACTGCGGCGGCCTGACCTCCGCCGAGCGCCTCGCGGGCCCGGACACCCGGCTCTTCGACGCGATGCACGAGCTGCCGGGTCTGCTGGCGGGGGTGCGGGCATGAGCGGGCGGGTCGTGGACTGGTCGCGGGTGTTCCACGCGTACGGCACGGCGACGGACACCGGGGAGGTGCTGCGGGGTCCGCTGGCGGACGCGGGCGACCACCTGTGGTCGGCGATCCTGCACCAGGGCTCGGTGTGGCCGGCCACGCCGGAGGTGCTGCGGATCGTCGGCGGACGGTTGCGCGAGGCGCCTCTGGTGGGCCTCGCCTTCGTCCGGGACGTGGCGTCCTCGGTGAACGTGGGCGTGGAGGCGGAGGAACTGCGGGCGCGGGTTGCGGCGACGCCGACGGAGGAGTGGATCGCCGCGTACGTCGCCGCCGACGAGGACGAGCAGGTCGACATGTGGGACGACGACGAGGGCGACGTGGTGCTCGCGGGCGCGGCCCTGGACTGCTGGGACCTGCTGCCGGAGCTGGTCGGTCCGGTGTCGGAGTTCCTGGAGGACCCGGACCCGCAGGTGCGGGCGCAGGCGTGGGCGGCGGCCGGGAGGCTGCTCCTCCACCCCGAGGCCGCCGTCCGGAGGCCGGAGCTGCTGCCCCGGCTCGCGCGGCTCGCCGCGGCGGCGGAGTCGGTGGAGGAGCGGGCCTCGCTGGTCATGGACCTGGGTGAGTTCGGCGGCGATCCCACCCCCTTCCTCAGCGATCCGAGCCCGCTCGTACGCTGCGCCGCGGCGATGACCCCGCCGCTGGCGGACGACCCGGCGGCACACGAGGAACTGCTGCGGATGGCGGCGACGCCGACGGAGTTCGACGCCCTGAACGGCCTCCCCCGCTTCGCGGGTGAGCCGCCGCGCTGGACACTGATCGCGGTCCTGTCCCGCCGCCCGGTCGCCCCGTCCCGCCTGTACGAGCCCGCGCTCGCCGCCCTCCCCCACGCCTTCCGCATCGCCCCCTGCCCGGACCTGGGCCCGTACCTGGAGGCCCTCTTCGCGGACGGCTGGCCGGAGGAGCCGGCCCCCGAACAGCGGGACCTGGCCCGCGCCATCGCGTCCGACGACACCCTGTGGTCCCCGATCAACGGCAACCGGAAGATCACCCTGCGCGGCCTCGGCCTGCCGGGCGAGCGGGAGGCGTGGCAGGCGCTCGGCTGACGGGGAACCCCGGGGGACGCACTGACCTCTTAGGCTGTCCGATGATCATGGTGGTGCGCATGCGCCCCATGGAGCGCGTGCGACCTACTCGGGGGAGACATCACATGAGCCGTACGACAGCGATATCCGGCGACCGGACGGGACGCGGGGGCGCGGTGCGGGCGTTCTTCCGGTCGTGGGTGGGGGACTTCGAGCGGGCGCCCTCGGCCGAGAAGGTGGAGGACGGTCTCATCTCCGGGGTGCAGATCACGCGTACGCTCCTCGGCCTGGCCGCCGCCGTCTGGCTGATCGCGTCCTATCCGCTGAGCGACGGCGGGCAGGAGTTCGTGCTCACCAAGCTCCTCGAACTGGGCCTCGCCTGCGGCATCCTGGCGGTCGGCAGCATCGTCGGCGTCACCGCGTTCCTCGTCGCGAGCACGCCGGACCGCCGACGGGACTTCGCCGAACGGCTGCGCCGGCCGATCTCGGCCGCCCTCATGCTGCTCTGGGGCCCGCTGTGCGCCTGGCTGTCCTTCATGACCGTCACGGGCGATCTGGTCGACGGCACGGACCTGAAGGAGTTCTTCACCGCGATCACCGGCCCCGGCTGGATCTCCTCCGTCCTGGCCTTCCTCGTCCTGATCGTCGGCTGGCTCGTGGCGGCCGTGCTGCTGCTCGGCTCGATCCCGTACACGCTCCTGATCACCTGGCTCAGCGTCCTCACGTGCTTCCGGACCATGGACGTGCACCCGCTGCTCCCGCCGCTGCTCTCCCCGCTGCTGGTCTGGTCGCTGTTCGCGTTCCAGCTCTACAGCGGTCCGGATGTCGCGGCGCCGCCGGTCGTGCTGTATTCGTTCATGCTCGGCGGCCCGCTGTCGGTGACCGCGCTGTCGGTCTGGGAGGTACGCAGGCTGCGCACCCTCCACGGGATCACGTTGCGCTCCGCGCTGGGCCGCTGAACGACCGGGCCCCGACCGGCCGCCGGGACCGGTGGAAGCCACCGGTCCCGTACGGACCGCGTCAGGCGATGCGGTCCAGGACGATCGGGTTCGGGGTGAACGCCGTGCCCTCGGCCGCGATGTCCCAGGCACCGTCCAGGGACTTCAGGGCGTAGTCGAACTTCTCCGGGGTGTCGGTGTGCAGGGTCAGCAGCGGCTGGCCCGCGGTGACCGTGTCGCCGGGCTTGGCGTGGAGTTCGACGCCGGCGCCGGCCTGCACCGGGTCCTCCTTGCGGGCGCGGCCGGCGCCGAGGCGCCAGGCGGCGATGCCGACGCCGTACGCGTCGAGACGGGTCAGGACGCCGGACGACGGGGCCGTCACCACGTGCTGCTCGCGGGCGACCGGGAGCGTCGCGTCCGGGTCGCCGCCCTGCGCGGCGATCATGCGGCGCCAGACGTCCATCGCCGAGCCGTCCGCTAGGGCCTTCGCGGGGTCGGCGTCCTTCAGGCCGGCGGCGTCGAGCATCTCGCGGGCCAGGGCCAGGGTCAGCTCGACGACGTCCGCCGGGCCGCCGCCGGCCAGGACCTCGACCGACTCGCGGACCTCCAGCGCGTTGCCGGCCGTCAGGCCGAGCGGGGTGGACATGTCGGTGAGCAGGGCGACCGTCTTCACGCCGGAGTCGGTGCCCAGGCCGACCATGGTGCGGGCCAGCTCGCGGGCGTCGTCCAGGGACTTCATGAACGCGCCGGTGCCGACCTTCACGTCCAGGACCAGCGAGCCGGTGCCCTCGGCGATCTTCTTCGACATGATCGAGGAGGCGATCAGCGGGATCGCCTCGACCGTGCCCGTGACGTCGCGCAGGGCGTAGAGCTTCTTGTCCGCGGGGGCCAGGCCGTCGCCCGCCGCGCAGATGACCGCGCCGGTGGTGTCCAGGACCGACAGCATCTCCTCGTTCGACAGGAGCGCGCGCCAGCCGGGGATGGACTCCAGCTTGTCGAGCGTGCCGCCGGTGTGGCCGAGGCCGCGGCCGGAGAGCTGCGGGACGGCCGCGCCGCAGGCTGCCACCAGCGGGGCCAGCGGGAGGGTGATCTTGTCGCCGACGCCGCCGGTGGAGTGCTTGTCGGAGGTGGGGCGGGAGAGGGACGAGAAGTCCATCCGCTCGCCGGAGGCGATCATCGCCGCGGTCCAGCGGGCGATCTCGTCGCGGTTCATCCCGTTCAGCAGGATCGCCATGGCCAGGGCCGACATCTGCTCGTCGGCGACCTCACCGCGGGTGTAGGCGTCGATGACCCAGTCGATCTGCTCGGGGCTGAGCTCGCCCTTGTCCCGCTTGGTGCGGATGACGGAGATGGCGTCCATGGGCAGTGCCTCTTTCTACGCGCATAGAGGGGAAAGAAGGAGGAGCGGCCCTCCCATCGTGCCGGAAGGGCCGCTCCGAAGTGCTACTTGGCGAGGTGGTCCGGGCCGAAAGCCTGCGGAAGCATCTCGTCCAGGGTGAGCCGGCCGGCCGGGGTCTCCAGGACGAGCGCCGGGCCGCCGAACTCGTACAACAGCTGCCGGCAGCGGCCGCACGGCACCAGCGCCTCGCCGCGGCCGTCCACGCACACGAAGTGCGTCAGCCGGCCGCCGCCGGTCGCCTGGAGCTGCGAGACGAGCCCGCACTCGGCGCACAGGCCGAGCCCGTACGAGGCGTTCTCCACGTTGCAGCCGGAGACCACCCGCCCGTCGTCGACGAGCGCGGCCGCGCCGACCGGGTAGCCCGAGTAGGGCGCGTACGCGTGCGACATCGCCTCACGCGCGGCGGCCCACAGGCCCTCCCAGTCGACCACCGGGGCGGGCGAGGTCACTTGCCCTCGCCCTTGCGGTACCGCATGCCGTCCGCCTTGGGCATCCGCAGCCGCTGCGCCGAGAGCGACAGCACCAGCAGGGTGACCACGTACGGCGTGGCGCTGACGAACTCGACCGGGACGGTGTCCGTGCCGAGGTACCAGACCAGGACGCCCGCGCCGATGACGGCACTGATCGCGGCGGTGATCCAGCGCTTCTGGTACGCCTTCCAGGCCGCGAGGCCGACGAGCACCACGAACAGCAGCAGGAGCAGCGCGTGCACGGACTCGCCGCCGCTGCGCAGCTGGAGCGCGTCGGCGAAGCCGAAGAGCCCCGCGCCCATGGCGAGACCGCCCGGACGCCAGTTGCCGAAGATCATCGCGGCGAGGCCGATGTAGCCGCGGCCACCGGTCTGGCCCTCGTTGTAGATGTGCGAGGTGACCAGCGACAGGAACGCGCCGCCGAGTCCGGCGAGGCCGCCGGAGACGACCACGGCGATGTACTTGTACTTGTAGACGTTGACGCCCAGCGACTCGGCCGCGATCGGGTTCTCGCCGCAGGAGCGCAGCCGCAGACCGAACGAGGTCCTCCACAGCACGAAGAACGTGGCGACGAGCAGCAGCACGGCGAGGATCGTGACCAGCGAGAGGTTGGTGACCAGGCCGCCGAGGATGCCCGCGATGTCCGACACCAGGAACCAGTGGTGCTTCTCGATGTCGGCCAGCCAGTCGGACAGGCCCGGGATCGTGACCGAGGTGATCTCCTCGGCCGGCGGGGACTGCTTGGGGCTGCCGCCCTTGGCCGCGGCCTCGCCGGAGTTGAACCAGAGCTTGGCGAAGTAGGTGGTGAAACCGACCGCCAGGATGTTGATCGCGATACCGGAGATGATGTGGTCGACGCCGAAGGTGACGGTGGCGACCGCGTGCAGCAGACCGCCGAGCATGCCGCCGACGATGCCGGCGAGGATGCCGAGCCAGGGGCTGGTTTGCCAGCCGGCCCAGGCACCGAAGAAGGTGCCGAGGATCATCATGCCCTCGAGGCCGATGTTGACCACGCCGGCCCGCTCGGACCACAGACCGCCGAGACCGGCGAGGCCGATGGGCACGGCGAGCGAGAGCGAGGCGCTGATCTGGCCGGCCGAGGTGAGGTCCTGCGCGCCGGTGATGGCGCGGACGGCGGAGAGGGCGATGAGCCCGCCCGCGACGATCAGCAGGATCCAGGGAAGGGAGAGGCGGGAGCGGCCGCCCTTGCCACCGGACACCTTGGGGGCGGCAGGCGGCGGGGTGGAAGTCGCCGTGGCGGTCACGCCGACACCTCCGTCGAGTCGTTGGAACGGGCCTGGGCCGCGAGCTTCTCGCCGACCTGACGCTGCTGGCGCTTGATGCCGTAACGGCGGACGACCTCGTAGGCGATGACGACGCAGAGGACGATGACGCCCTGCATGACGCCGACGATCTCGCGGTCGTAGTCCTCGAACTCCAGCTGCTGGCCGCCGCGCTCCAGGAAGGCCCAGAGGATCGCGGCGAGCGCGATGCCGATCGGGTGGTTGCGGCCGAGCAGGGCGATGGCGATACCGGTGAAGCCGATACCGACCGGGAAGTCGCCGCCGAACTCGTACGAGTCGTTGAGCAGCGTCGGCATGCCGATCAGGCCGGCCATGGCGCCGGAGATCAGCATGGACGTGATGACCATCTTCTTGACGTCGACACCGCTGGCCGCGGCGGCCGTGTCGGACTGGCCGACGGTGCGCAGGTCGAAGCCGAAGCGGGTGCGCGACAGCGTGAACCAGTACGCGACGCCCGCGAGGACCGCGACGACGACGAAGCCGTAGATCGGGGTCGGCGTGGTCGGGAAGTCGAAGAAGCGCGAGGACTCCGGCAGCGGCGTCGTGGCGACCTTGGTGCCGGCCGCGTCCAGGTGGCCGAGGCGGCCGGGCTGCAGCAGGTAGCCGATGATCGCGGTCGCGATGAAGTTCAGCATGATCGTCGAGACGACCTCGCTGACACCGCGGGTGGTCTTGAGGACACCGGCGATGCCCGCCCACATGGCGCCGACGATCATCGCGGTGACGATGATCAGCGGGATCTGGACGATGCCCGGCAGGGTCAGCGCGCCACCGACGGCGGCGGCGAAGAACGCCGCGAGCCGGTACTGGCCGTCGACACCGATGTTGAACAGGTTCATGCGGAAGCCGATGGCCACCGCGATGCCCGCCAGGTAGTACGTCGTCGCCTTGTTGATGATGTAGACCTGGCTGTCCGACTTGATGCCGTAGTCGAACATGATGCCGAAGGCGCTGAACGGCTCCTTGCCCGTGGCCGCGAGCACCAGGGCGGTGATCAGGAAGGCGGCGACGATCGCGAGCACCGGTGCCGCGATGCCCAGGAGCAACCGCTCCTTGTCGATCTTCTTCATCGGGCCTCGTCCTCCGGGCCGTCGGTGCCCTCAGGGCCTTGTTCGTGCTCAAGGTGACCGGCGGCGGCGCCGGTCATGGCCGAGCCGAGCTCCTCCGGGGTGATGGTCGCCGGGTCGGCGTCCGCGACGAGCCGGCCGCGGTACATGACCCGCAGCGTGTCGGAGAGGCCGATCAGCTCGTCCAGGTCGGCGGAGATCAGCAGGACCGCCAGGCCCTCGCGGCGGGCCGCGCGGATCTGGTCCCAGATCTGCGCCTGCGCGCCGACGTCCACGCCCCGGGTGGGGTGCGCGGCGATCAGGAGCTTGGGGTCGTGGCTCATCTCGCGGCCGACGATCAGCTTCTGCTGGTTGCCGCCGGACAGGGAGGCCGCGGTGACCTCGATGCCGGGGGTGCGGACGTCGTACTCGCGCACGATCCGCTCGGTGTCCTTGCGGGCGGCCTTCAGGTCGAGGATCGCGCCCTTGGAGTTCGGCCTCTCGGTGACATGGCCGAGGATGCGGTTCTCCCAGAGGGGGGCCTCAAGGAGCAGGCCGTGCCGGTGGCGGTCCTCGGGGATGCAGCCGATGCCGTCCTCGCGCCGCTTGCGGGTCGGCGCGGAGGAGATGTCGGCGCCGTCCAGGGTGACCACACCGCGGTCGGCGCCGCGCATGCCCATGATCGTGTCGACGAGCTCGGACTGGCCGTTGCCCTCGACGCCGGCGATGCCGAGGACCTCGCCCTTGTGGATGGTCAGGGTGATCCCGTCGAGGACCGCGCGGACCACGCCGTCGGGGTCGACGGCGCTCAGCGACAGGTCCTCGACCGTCAGCATCGGCACGTCGGTGACGGTCGACTCGCGGGTCTCCGGGGAGGGCAGTTCGGCGCCGACCATCAGCTCGGCGAGCTGCTTGGTCGTGGTCTGCTTCGGGTCGGCGGTGCCGACCGTGGTGCCGCGCCGGATGACGGTGATCTCGTCGGCGACCGACAGGACCTCGCCCAGCTTGTGCGAGATGAAGATGACCGTGAGGCCCTCGGCCTTGAGCTCGCGCAGGTTGTCGAAGAGCGCGTCGACCTCCTGCGGGACGAGCACGGCGGTCGGCTCGTCGAGGATCAGGGTGCGGGCGCCGCGGTAGAGGACCTTGAGGATCTCCACGCGCTGACGGTCGGCCACACCGAGGTCCTCGACGAGGGCGTTCGGGCGGATGCCGAGGCCGTACGCGTCGGAGATCTCCTTGATCTTTGCGCGGGCCTTGTCGCCGATGCCGTACAGCTTCTCGGAGCCGAGGACGACGTTCTCGAGGACGGTGAGGTTGTCCGCGAGCATGAAGTGCTGGTGCACCATGCCGACGCCGCGGGCGATGGCGTCACCGGGGTTGCTGAACGACACCAGCTCGCCGTCGATCGTGATGGTGCCCTCGTCCGGCTTCTGCATGCCGTAGAGGATCTTCATCAGGGTCGACTTGCCCGCGCCGTTCTCGCCCACGAGGGCGTGCACGGTGCCGCGGCGCACGGTGATGTCGATGTCGTGGTTGGCCACGACGCCGGGGAAACGCTTGGTGATGCCGCGGAGTTCTACGGCGTTCGGACTGCTGGGGGTTGAGGCTTTGATGACGCACTCTCCATAGGCAGGGAGCGTGAGGAGCTTGAGGCGGGAACGCAGGCGCTGTCGGTGGCGAAAATTACCCTGTGGGCCGCGCGCTACGCGCGTAGCGTACGGAAAATAGTTCAACTGCCCACGGGCATACGTGTGAAGGGGGCCCGGAGTGTCGGTCGAAACCGCCCTCCGGGCCCCTCTCCGACGTGCGTCAGAGGGTCGTGTTGACCTTGATCTGGCCGTCGACGATCTTCTTCTTGGCCTCGTCGATCTGGGCCTGGATGTCCTTGAGGTGGTCACCCGTGGTGGTCAGCGAGACACCGTTCTCGGCCAGCGAGTAGGTGTGCGTGCCGGTCATCGGCTTGCCGTCCTTGACGGACTTGATCAGCTCGAAGACACCGGTGTCGACGTTCTTGACCATCGAGGTCAGGATCGAGTCGGCGTACTTGGACAGGGCCGGGTCCTTGGCCTGGTCCGAGTCGACGCCGATCGCCCAGGCGCCGTCCTTGGCCGCGACGGCCTCGATGGCGCCGGCGCCGGAGCCGCCCGCGGCGGCGTAGATGACGTCGATGCCCTTGTCGAGCATGCCCTTGGCGGCGGCCTTGCCCTTGTCCGGGGAGCCGAAGCCGGAGAAGTCCGTACCGGTGGACAGGTACTGGATGGTGACCGAGGCGGCCGGCTTGGTGTCCTTGACGCCCTGCTGGAAGCCGGCGGCGAACTTCTTGATCAGCGGGGTGTCGACACCGCCGATGAAGCCGATCTTGCCGTCCTTCGACTTCAGCGCGGCCGCGACACCGGCGAGGTACGAGCCCTGCTCCTCGGTGAAGACGATCGAGTCGACGTTCTTGGCCTCGGAGACCGAGTCGACCAGGCCGAAGGTGGTGTCCGGGAACTTGGCGGCGACCTTGTCGATCGCGTCCTTGTACGCGAAGCCGACACCGATGACCGGGTTGAAGCCGCCCTCGGCGAGGGAGGTGAGGCGCTGCTCGCGGTCGGCCGGGGTCTCACCGGTCTTCGCGGTCAGCTCCTTGGTCTCGACACCCAGCTCGGCCTTGGCCTTGTCGAGGCCGCGCGCGGCGGAGTCGTTGAAGGAGTTGTCACCACGGCCGCCGACGTCGTACGCCATGCCGACCTTGATGGTGTCCCCGGAGCCCGAGCTCTCGGTGGACGACTCGCCACACGCGGTGGCGGTGAGGGCGAGAGCCGCTGTGACAGCACACGCGGCGGTGATCTTGGATACCCGGCGCACGAGGTGGTCCCTTCAAGACTGACCGAAAGCGCCCCTTGCGGCGCTGGCTTGTGGGCGATCGTAACGCGCGTAGATGTCAGTTAAAGACCCGTTCATCAGTCGTTACCGGATCGACGCCCGCGAACTCCCACCCCCCATCCTGCGCCCGCCGCGCCCCCGGCGCACGCCGTCACGGTGCGATCGGGACCGGTCACCGTGGGGTGTGCGCGGCACGGCGCGCCGGGGTGGGCGGAGGAACGGTCAGGGGTGGGGCGGCGGCCGGATCAGGACTTCGGCGCGGCGTCCAGCAGGGCGGCGGCGGTGAAGAGCTCGACGCCGGCCTCGATGGCGCGCTCGTCGGCGTCGAAGTCGCCGCAGTGGAGGTCGCCGCGGGTGGTGTCGCCTGGGGTGCGGACGCCGAGGCGGGCCATCGCGCCGGGGACGTGCTCCAGGTACCAGGAGAAGTCCTCGCCGCCCAGGCTCTGCTCGGTGTCCTCGATCGAGAGCACGCCGCGGCGTGCCGTCATGGCGTCGCGCAGCAGCTCGGTCATCGCCGGGTCGTTCACCACCGGCGGGACGCCCCGGACGTAGTCGATGGTCGACTTGGCCCGGTGCAGGGTCGCGATCTCGTCGACCGCCGCGTGCACCAGGTCGGGCGCGTCGCGCCAGCCCTGCAGGTCCAGGCAGCGCACGGTGCCGGAGAGCTCGGCGTGCTGCGGGATGACGTTGCAGGCGTGCCCGGCCTCGATCCGGCCCCAGGTGACCGCGAGCCCGGAACGGGCGTCGACCCGGCGGGCGAGCAGCGCCGGGACCTCGGTGGCGACCTTCGCCGCGGCGGTGACCAGGTCCGTCGTCAGATGCGGACGGGCGGTGTGACCGCCCGGGCCGTCCAGGGTGATCTCCAGCCGGTCGCAGGCGGAGGTGATCGCCCCGGGCCGCAGCCCGATCCGGCCGGCGTCCACCCGCGGGTCGCAGTGCACCGCGAGGATCCGGCCCACGCCCTCCAGGACGCCGGACTCGATCGCGTCGGGCGCGCCTCCGGGCAGCACCTCCTCCGCGGGCTGGAAGATCAGCCGCACCGGGGCGGGCAGCAGGCCCTCGCGGTCCAGCTCGGCCAGGACCAGACCGGCGCCGAGCACGGCCGAGGTGTGGACGTCGTGTCCACAGGCGTGCGCCATGTTGGCCACGGTCGAGCGGTACGGGACGGTCTTGACGTCCGGGATCGGCAGCGCGTCGATGTCCGCGCGCAGCGCCAGCATCCGCCGGATCCCGACGCCGCCCTCGCCCCAGGAGCCCACGTCGCACATGAGTCCCGTGCCCGTGGCCAGCACCTTCGGCCGCAGGCCGGCGGCCTCCAGGCGCTCCTTGAGCCGGGCGGTCGTACGGAACTCCCGGTTGCCGAGCTCGGGGTGCATGTGCAAGTCCCTGCGGAACGCGATCAGTTCGGTGCGCAGGGCGGCGGGCAGGCGACCGGGCAGGGCGACGGAGTCGGGCTCACGGGACTTCAACTGGTTCACCTTTTGAAGGGTAGGCCCCAAGAGAGATCAACTGCCCGTCGATCAACAAAAGTTCAACCCGTTAGGGGAAGAAAGGCGGTGTCGGAACGCTTGAGACCGGCGCCTTCTGGGTAAGCTCGGCTGATTCCCTGTGACGGAGCTCACCCGAACTCGAGGCGCTCGATCATGGTCGGCGCCGTGCCCGTCACCCCCGACAGGAAGCCCTGCGCCCGCGGCGAGGCGTTCTCGCGCAGCCACTCCGGCGCCACCTCGCAGACCGCGATCCGCACCCCCGTCCCCTTGAGCACCGTCGGCAGCGTGTGCACCACGGTGGACGGGAAGCTGACGACCGTACGCCCGATGGGGCCGCGGCGGGCGATCAGCTCCAGCGGCAGGTCCGGGCGGACGATCTCCATCCCGGTCTCCACGGCGATCCGGTGCAGCTTCTCCGCGCTCTCCCGCCGGTGCGCGAAGTACCGGGTCGCGCCGTGCGCCCCGGCCAGCGCGCCGACCGCGTCCGCGTACCGGTCGGGGTCGACCACTCCGGTCTCCACCAGGGACGTGCCCACCAGGTCCGCGCCCCGGGTCTGCCGCGGCGGGCCGAACCGGGCCCGGGTCCAGGCGAACCGGTTCACGGTGACCGTGGTGTCCGGCGGCGGGTCCACCGGCAGCGCGCTGAAGATCTCCACCGTCCGCCGGCGCGCCGGGGCGAGCCGGTGCCGGGCGAGCGCGGTGACCGGCGCGAGCACCAGCTCACGCGGCCCCCGGCTGCCCCGCCGGTGCCAGCGCACCAGCCGCTCGCCGCGGGTCAGCTGGGCCGCGTACTCCATGGTCGCGGTGCCGTCGTCGACCACCGTGAGCCGGTCGGCGCGGACCAGGGTGAGCAGCAGTTGCACGTACCGGGAGAAGGGGTCGCCGATCACCACCCGCTCCGCCCGGTTCAGCTCCGGGGCGAGTCCGGCGAGGGTGCGCAGCACGGCGCCGGCGCCGCCGCGGGCCTCCTGCCAGCGGACGGTGACGCCCTCGTCGCGGGCCAGCTGCGCCATCCGGCGGAGCTGGCCGCGCGACATGGGGTCGACCGGCGGGAGGACGACGATCGCCAGGTCGCCGCCGAGGCCCTGCGGGGCCTCGGCGGTGCGCTGCGCGGGGACGGGCGTACGGGCGTACGCCCATTCCAGGACGTTCAGGAGCTGGACCGGGCTCTCGACGAACGCCAGGCTCCCGGTCATGCGGCGACGAGCCCCTGGACCCGGCGGAGCTTCTTCATCGGGCCGAGCTCGGACTCGTAGACCTTCTTCACGCCGTCGCCGAGCGCGGTCTCGATGGTGCGGATGTCGCGGACCAGGCGCTGCAGGCCCTGCGGCTCGACGGAGGCGGCCTGGTCGGAGCCCCACATGGCGCGGTCGAGGGTGATGTGGCGCTCGACGAACGCGGCGCCGAGGGCGACCGCGGCGAGGGTGGTCTGCAGGCCGGTCTCGTGGCCGGAGTAGCCGATCGGGACGTTCGGGTACTCCTGCTGCAGTGTGTTGATCACGCGCAGGTTGAGCTCCTCGGCCTTCGCCGGGTACGTGGAGGTGGCGTGGCAGAGCAGGATGTTCGCGCTGCCGAGCACCTCGACGGCGTGCCGGATCTGGGCCGGGGTCGACATGCCGGTGGAGAGGATGACCGTACGGCCGGTGGCGCGCAGGGCGCGCAGCAGCTCGTCGTCGGTGAGCGACGCGGAGGCGACCTTGTGGGCCGGGACGTCGAACTTCTCCAGGAAGGCGACGGCCTCGGTGTCCCACGGGGAGGCGAACCAGTCGATGCCGCGCTTCCTGCAGTGCTCGTCGATGGCGCGGTACTCGTCCTCGCCGAACTCCACGCGGTGGCGGTAGTCGATGTAGGTCATGCGACCCCAGGGGGTGTCGCGCTCGATGTCCCACTGGTCGCGCGGGGTGCAGATCTCCGGGGTGCGCTTCTGGAACTTGACCGCGTCGCAGCCGGCGTCGGCCGCCACGTCGATGAGCGCGAAGGCGTTCTCGAGGTCGCCGTTGTGGTTGATGCCGATCTCGCCGCAGACGTAGACGGACTGGCCCGGGCCGGCGGTCTTGCTGCCGAGGGTGCGGAGACGGGTGTCGCTCATGGGGTGCGGTTCCTTACGCGTTCGGGGTGGGAGTGAGGGTGGGGACGGTGAGTTCGGGACCGAGGAGCCAGCCGGCGATCTCGCGGATCGCGCCGGAGCCGCCGGGCGTCGCGGTGACGGCCCGGGCGGCGGCCTTGACCGCGTCGTGGGCGTTCGCGACGGCGACGGGCCAGCCGACGAGGTGGAAGCAGGGCAGGTCGTTGACGTCGTTGCCGGCGTAGAGGACCCGCTGCGGGTCGACGCCGTTCTCGTCGCACCACTGCTTCAGGGCCCGGTCCTTGCGGTCGATGCCGTGCAGGACCGGGATCCGCAGCTTGCGGGCGCGGGCGGCGACCACCGGGTTCTGCTCGCTGGACAGGATCAGCAGCGGGACGCCGGAGCGGCGCAGCGCGGCGATGCCGAGGCCGTCGCCGCGGTGCACGGAGACGAACTCGTGGCCCTCGGAGTCGACGAGGACCCGGTCGTCGGTCTGCGTGCCGTCGAAGTCGAGGACGACGGCGTCGACATCGGCCAGGACGGGCGTGGTGACCGGGTCGAGCAGCGGCGCGAGCGCGCGGGCGCGGGCCAGGTCGTGCGGGTCGTCGATCTCCAGGACCCGGGCCGGGTCGGTGACGACGACGGCGGTGCGGCCGAAGAAGCGGTGGCCGTGCCGGCGGAAGCCCTCGGCGTCCATGGCGTAGGCGGCGCCGGTCTCCAGGTACTCCGGCTCGCGATCCTGGCGGCGCGGGCGGAAGGCCTTGTCGTGGTTGACGCCCAGGGCGTCGCCGGTGTCGCCCTGCTCGCCGGAGCGGGCGCGCCACAGGAAGCCGTGCGAGGGGGCCGTGGTCAGGGCGGTGTCGGCGGGGCCCTGGAGGACCTCGGCGGTGACCCCGTCGACGTCCTCGGAGGTGAGGAAGGGGCTGGTGCACTGGACGAGCAGGACCACGTCGGCGCGCCGGCCGTGGGTGGCCTCGAAGGCGTCCATGGCGTGCAGCACCGCGGACTCGCTGGAGGCGGTGTCGCCCGCGATGGAGGCCGGACGGTGCACGGCCTCCGCCCCGGCGGCGCGGGCGGCGGCGGCGATGTCCGCGTCGTCGGTGGAGACCACCACGTCGGTCACCAGGCGCGCGCCCCGGCAGACCAGCACGGCCCGGGCGACCAGGGGGACCCCGCCGACCTCGGCGAGGTTCTTCGCGGGGACCCCCTTGGAGCCGCCGCGGGCGGGGATCACGGCGAGGACGGTGGCGGGCGTGGTCATCAGAGTTCTCCCAGCCGGCGGATGACGGGGGCCACGCGCTGGACGCCGTGGCGGTACGCGCCGCGGGCGGCCTCGCGGACGAGGCGGCGGAGCCCGCTGTCGGGGGTCTCCGGCGCGTTCACGTCGAGGCGGTGCCGGGCGAGGATGCCGGGCAGGTACCCGGGCGCGGTCTCGGCCGTGTAGTAGGGGGCGATCGGGGGCAGGGCCGGGCCGGCCAGGAGTTCCGCCACGCGGGCGCGGGCGGCGTCGAAGGCCGTCTCGTACGCGCCTCCCCCTACGCCTGGCGGCGTGGGGGGACCCCCAGCGGCGACGCCCTGGCGGGCCAGCCAGTCCTCGTCGGCGACCGGCCGCTCGTCGTTGTCGAGCGCGTCGAACGAGGTCAGCAGCCCGGAGCCGATGAAGTGGTGGTTGCCGAGCACCTCGCGGACCCCGAGGTCGGAGAGGATCGCGGTCGGGATCCGGCGGTGCAGGGCCTCCAGAGCGGCCGTCGAGGAGACGGTGACCAGGAGGTCGGTGCGGTCCAGGACCTCGCCCATGTGCCCGTACACCAGGCGGAAGTTGGGCGGTACGGCCAGGTCGCGCACCAGCTTCTGGTACGGCAGCTCCTCCAAATGCGTCGTGTGCTCGCCGGGCTTGGAGCGCAGCTTGAGCAGCACCTCGCGCTCCGGGTTCAGCCGGGCGTGGCGGACCAGCCGGCGCAGCAGGTACACGCGGTCGGCGCGGGTGACCGGCACCGACGGCTGGGCGGCGAACACCACCGTGTCGCGGCCGGGCTCCGGGGCGTACGGGGCGCCGCCGAGGAACGGCAGCGCGGCCTCGACGACCGAGGAGGCGTCGGCGCCCACCCCCTCGTACACGGCGCGGAAACGCTCCGCGTCGTGCCGGGAGTTGGCGAGCACGACGTCCGCGCCGTGCCGCAGCAGCAGTCCGTCGGCGAGCTTCTCGTAGACCACGCCGACATAGCCGGTGACGATCACCGGCCGCCGCTCCAGGTCGAGGTCGGTGATCCCCTCGAGGACCGCGCGGACGGTACCGCCGACCAGCGCGAGCACGACGACGTCGAAGCCCTCGTCCCGCAGCGCCCGCAGGAACTGCCCGCCCGTCACCTCGTGCGGGCGGGTCTCGGACACCCCGGCCTCGGCGAGCTGGCGCGCGGTGGGGGTGGCCCGGCCGCGCAGGAGGAAGCCGGTCGGTTCCGCCCCGCCGGGGGCGATGCGGCGCGCGGTCAGCGCTCCCCATTTCCACCGGGTGTCGGAGTCTGCGAGAACGGCGACGCGCACCGCTGCATTGCTTGGTGATGGCACGTCGGTGACGTTAGAAAGGCATCCGGCTCGATGGCCCAACTCGGTCACAACAAACGGTGAACACCGGCCTGACGCATTCTGAAAAAGCCCCGGGGAATCGTGTCGGCAGTTCGCCGCCCAAGCCGATTCAGCAGACCGTCGCCGCGCGTTCACCGCACATCCGCCTTTCGGCAAGGGCGAATGCCGGGGGCCCGCCTAGCGTCGGCCGCGTGGTCAAGCTCTCTGTCGTCGTGCCGTTCTACAACGTGCAGACATACGCCCCCGACACCCTCAGAAGCCTGCATGCGAACGCGCGGGACGACGTCGAGTTCGTGCTCGTCGACGACTGCTCGACGGACGGCACGCGCCACCTCCTGGAGCGCGCCGCGCAGGAGCTGCCGGGGGCGGTGCTGATCCGGCACGAGCAGAACGGCGGACTGGCCACCGCGCGCAACACCGGCCTCGACGCGGCCCGCGGGGAGTACCTGACGTTCCTCGACGGCGACGACTGGGCCGCTCCCGGTCACTTCGCCGAACTCCTCACCGCCATCGAGGAGTTGGACTGCGACTTCGTGCGCACCGACCATGTGGTGGCCACCGGCCGCAAGCGCGTGGTGAAGCGCGCCCCGATCGGCCGACGCGACGAGGTGCTGCGGCCGCGGGACGCGATCCTGCCGGCCCACCGGACGACCTCGGTGGACTACCCGTACGCCTGGGCCGGGATCTACCGCCGGCGGCTGCTCGACCGCGGGCTGCTGCACTTCACGGACGGGCTGCGCACGGCCGAGGACCGGCCGTGGATCTGGCGGCTGCACCGCGAGGCGGAGTCCTTCGCCGCGGTGAGCACGCTCGGGGTGTTCTACCGGCGGGGGGTCGCGACCTCGCTCACGCAGATCGCGGACGTGCGGCAACTGGATTTCATCCGGGCATTCGACCAGGTGATCGAGGAAACGGCGAACGATTCCGACGCGGACGCGTTGCTGCCGAAAGCGGTGCGCACGTACTGCGCGATCATCGCCCATCACAACGCCGCGATCGGCCGATTCCAACCGGCCGTCGCAAGGAAATTGCGGTCGCTCAGCGCGGCCGCGCTGAAGCGAATGCCGCAGGACATTCTGAAGGAGGCGCTGAACTCCATGGACGCCGAACGCGCGGGTCTGCTGCGCAGGATCCGTCGCCGCCCGGGGTCCGCGGAGGTGGCCGCGGCATGAGCTCCCGTACCACCCGCACGGCCCGTCCCAGCCGCACGCCCCGCACCACCCGCCGTACGACCCAGATCTTCTACGCCTCCACGCTGTACGGGGTGGCCACCCTCGCCGCCGCCCTGGACAGCGGCTGCTTCGGCCCCGCCGACCGGCGGCTGCTGCTGCTCGCCAACAACGCGGCGGTCCCCGAGACCGCGGTCGCCCCGGACGGCATGCAGGGCTTCGCGCGGCTGCGCGACCGCTTCGACCGGGTGCTCTCCTGGAACGAGGCGATCGCCCCGCTGCACCCCTCCGGCTGGACGCCCCGCCCGGACGACGTACCGCTCCTGGAGCGGCACCTGCGCCGACTGTGGGACCTCGGCGACGACCGGCTCGAACTCGCCGTGGAATCGGTGCAGGTGACCCCGGGCCTGTCGATCGCCCAGCTTTTCCCGGACGCCGCGCTCGACGTGTACGCGGACGGGCTGATGAGCTACGGGCCCACCCGCAACAAGATCGACCCGCTGGTCGGCGAACGGGTGCGCCGGCTGTTCCACCTGGACCTCGTGCCGGGGCTCACACCGCTGCTCCTCGCCGAGTTCGGCGCGGCGGCACGGGTGGTGCCGACGGAAGCCTTCACCAAGGTCGTCGCCGAGCTGTCCGAGGCGCCTGCCGCGGACGGCGCGACCGGCCCGGCCCTGCTGCTCGGCCAGTACCTGTCCGCCCTGTCCATCCTCCCCCCCGCCGAGGAGGAGGCGCTGCACCTGCGGATGGTGCGCGGCGCGGTCGCCGCGGGCCACCACCGGCTGGCCTTCAAGCCGCACCCCACCGCCCCGCAGTCCTGGACGAAGGCCCTGCGCGAGGAGGCGGAGCGGCTCGGCGCGGAACTGACCGTGATCGAGCGGCCGGTGCTCGCGGAAGTGCTGTACCGGGAGCTGCGGCCGGCCCTCGTCGTGGGCTGCTTCTCGACGGCGCTGCTCACGGCGAGCACGTTCTACGGGCTTCCGGTGGCACGGGTCGGCACGGACACACTGCTCGACCGGCTGCGCCCGTACGAGAACAGCAACCGCGTCCCGGTCACGATCGTGGACGCCCTGCTGCCGGACCTCGCCGACCCGGCCGCCGTGGCGGCCTGGGCCCCGCCGTCCCCGGCGGCGGTCGCCGGGGAACTGGCCGGTCTGGTCGGCGCGGTGGGCTTCGCGATGCAGCCGCAGATCCGCGCGGACCTGCGGCCTGCCGCGGAGGCGTACCTGGCGGGCGGCCCGTCCCCGGCGGACTGGCGTTACTTCACCCGCCGCCGGCTGACGGTCCTGGGCCTGCCCGGCGGCCTGCCGGTCCCCCGGCACGCCGCCGTCCGCCGCCTGGCCCGCCGCGCCCGCCGCCTGAAGCGGGCGGCGCTGCGGCGGGTCAGCGGGCGGTAGTCCGCGGCGAGCACTGCGTACACACCTGCAGGTGTGTACGGTTCCGCCATGGAGACGTATCCGCTCGTGGAAGCGCGCAACCAGCTGGGGCAGCTCGTCAGCCGGGTGCGGCACGGCCGTGAACCCATCCTGATCAGCGAGTACGGCAAGCCGGCGGCGGCCCTCGTCCCGATAGAGGAGCTGGAGGAACTCTTGCGTCTCCGGGACGAGACCGACCTCGCAGAGGCCAAGGCTCACGAGGCCGAGCCGACCGGTCCCTCGATGACGCATGACGAGTTCATGGCACAGCTGGAGGCCGAGGACCGGCGGGCGGCCTCGTGAGCAACGTGGTTGTGTGGGAGCAGCCGGCCATGGCGGAGTTCCGTCGTCTCAGGCAGGCCGACCCTGTCGGCGCGAAAGCCTGTGCGGCGGGGTGTCCGCCCTGGCTGACGTCCCGCGCCCGGAGACGGCCCGTCCTCTCGGCGACTGGCTACTACCGGTTGTCCGTCGGCGCCTGGCGGGTCCTGTACCGGGTCGAGGATCAGACGATCACCGTCCATGTGGCGAAGGTCGGGCGCGTGCCCTGAGACGTCAGGCCCGGGTGATCGCCTCCTGGATCTCGGTCACCCACCGCGCGCGGTCCTCGGGGCACTCCAGGTAGAGCTCGCGGGCGTAGTGCCGCGTGCGGTAGCCGTTGGCGTCGATCCAGCGGGCCAGGTTCTGCACGGTCGGCAGGACGGCGTCCATCGAGCCGCGGTGCACGATGGTCGCGGCCTCCTCGATGCCGGGGAGGACGTGCACCTTCACACCCTCCGCCTCCGTGCCCTCGGGCACGGTCATGCCGGCGTGCACGAGGACCGAGCCGTCGCCGCGGCCGGCGTCCTCGTAGTACGCGAGGCCGGGGCCGAAGCCGGTGACGCCGGCCGCCTCCAGACGGCCGCACAGCTCCTCGTACAGGGGGCCGACGACCGGGCCGATGTCGTGCGGGCCGAAGCTCGCGGCGACGGCGCTCAGTTCGGCGATCCGGACGGCGGGGATCTTCTTGACGACGACGTCCTGCGTGGACATGCGTCCCTCGCTCTCGATGGCTCGGAGCCGCGCACCGACCTGGGCCAGGCGCGCCCGCGCCTCCTCCAGGGCCGCTTCCAGCTCGGCCCTGCGCAGGCGCAGCATGCCGCGCAGCTCCTCCGCGGCCACCTGCTCGTCGAGGATCACGGCCACCTGTTCCAGGGTGAAGCCGAGGTCCTTGAGCGCGATGACGCGGTTGAGCCGGGCGAGCTGGCCGGCCTCGTAGTACCGGTAGCCGCTGTGCGGGTCGACACGGGCGGGCCGCAGCAGTCCGACGGCGTCGTAGTGACGCAGCATCCGGACCGACACCTGGCCGTGCCGTGCGAAGTCTCCGATGGTGAACATGACGACTCCTACGCAACGGCCTCACACGGTGTGAGGGTCAAGCGGTGCTGCTCAGCGACAGCTTCACGGCGAAGCCGAGGAAGAGCGCACCGGCCGCCGAGGTCGCCCCGGCCGATAGCCGCTTGCGGCGGCGGAAGGCGGCGGCGAGGCGGGAGCCGCCGAATATCAGGGTCGTCAGGTAGAGGAAGCTGCCGAGCTGGAGCAGGGTGCCGAGGACGAGGAAGGACAGCGCGGGGTACGCGTAGCCGGGGTCCACGAACTGCACGAAGAACGAGATCAGGAAGAGGATCGCCTTGGGGTTGAAGAGGCTGATGATCAGCGCCCGGCGGTACGGGTGCTCCACCGGCCCGGCCGGCTCGTCCGCCGCGCTCTCGGCGGTGAGTTCGCCGCGCGAGCGCCACATGCCCCAGGCCGCCCGGAGCATGCCGATCGCCATCCAGGTCAGATAGCCCGCGCCCGCGTACTTCACGATCATGAAGAGCAGCGGGGTGGTCTGGAGCAGCGAGGCCGCGCCGAGCGCGGCCAGCGTCATCAGGACCGCGTCCCCGGTGAACACCCCGGCCGCGGCCTGGTAGCCGGTGCGGGTGCCCTTGCGGGCCGCGACGGACAGCACGTACAGCGAGTTCGGCCCCGGCAGAAGGATGATGAGGACGAGACCCGCGAGATAGGTCGGAAGATCGGTGACACCCAGCATGGAGCGGAGTGTCGCACGTGGGTGCGACACTCCGCTCCGGGGTTTCGTATGGCGGAAGATCAGAACGCGTCGGTCGGGACGTACGTGCCCCAGACCTCGCGCAGCGCGTTGCACACCTCGCCGACGGTGGCCCGCGCCTTGAGCGCGTCCTTCATAGGGTAGAGCACGTTGTCGGTGCCCTCGGCGGCCTTCTTCAGCTCGGCGAGCGCCGCGTCCACCGCCGGCTGGTCGCGCTCGGCGCGCAGCTTCGCCAGGCGATCGGCCTGCTGGGCCTCGATCGCCGGGTCGACGCGCAGCGGCTCGTACGGCTCCTCGACGTCGATCGTGTAGCGGTTGACGCCGACGACGACCCGCTCGCCGCTGTCGGTCTCCTGGGCGATCCGGTACGCGGAGCGCTCGATCTCGTTCTTCTGGAAGCCGCGCTCGATCGCGTTGACCGCGCCGCCGAGGTCCTCGACCTTCTGCATCAGCTCCAGGGCGGCGGCCTCGACGTCGTCGGTCATCTTCTCGACCACGTACGAGCCGGCGAACGGGTCGACGGTGGCGGTGACGTCGGTCTCGTACGCGAGGACCTGCTGGGTGCGCAGCGCCAGCCGGGCGGACTTGTCCGTCGGCAGCGCGATGGCCTCGTCGAAGGAGTTGGTGTGCAGCGACTGGGTGCCGCCGAGGACGGCCGCGAGGCCCTGGACCGCGACGCGCACGAGGTTGACCTCGGGCTGCTGGGCGGTCAGCTGGACACCGGCGGTCTGGGTGTGGAAGCGGAGCATCAGCGACTTGGGGTTCTTCGCGCCGAACTCCTCCTTCATCACCCGGGCCCAGATCCGGCGCGCGGCGCGGAACTTGGCGACCTCCTCCAGGATGGTGGTGCGGGCCACGAAGAAGAACGAGAGGCGGGGCGCGAAGTCGTCCACGTCCATGCCCGCGGCGACGGCGGTCCGCACGTACTCGATGCCGTCGGCGAGGGTGAACGCGATCTCCTGCGCGGGCGAGGCGCCGGCCTCGGCCATGTGGTAGCCGGAGATCGAGATGGTGTTCCACTTCGGGATCTCGGCCTTGCAGTACTTGAAGATGTCGGCGATCAGCCGCAGCGAGGGCTTCGGCGGGAAGATGTACGTGCCGCGGGCGATGTACTCCTTCAGCACGTCGTTCTGGATCGTGCCGGTCAGCTTGTCCGCCGGGACGCCCTGCTCCTCGCCGACGAGCTGGTACAGCAGCAGGAGCAACGAGCCGGGGGCGTTGATGGTCATCGACGTCGAGACCTTGTCCAGCGGGATCCCGTCGAACAGCACGCGCATGTCGTCGATGGAGTCGATGGCGACACCGACCTTGCCGACCTCGCCGTGCGCGATCGGGGCGTCCGAGTCGTGGCCCATCTGGGTGGGCAGGTCGAAGGCGACGGACAGGCCCATGGTGCCGTTGGCGATGAGCTGCTTGTAGCGGGCGTTGGACTCGACCGCGGTGCCGAAGCCGGCGTACTGCCGCATCGTCCAGGGCCGGCCGGTGTACATCGACGGGTAGACGCCGCGGGTGAAGGGGTACGAGCCGGGCTCGCCCAGCTTCGCGTCGGGGTCCCATCCGGCCAGGGCGTCCGGCCCGTAGACCGGCTCGATCGGAAGACCCGACTCCGACTCGCGCGACATCGCTGTGCCTCTCGGTAGACCTACTGTGCGGTACGACCCCCGCGACGGACTGTATCGGCGGCTGTGCGGCCGGTGGAGGCCAGCACGCTGGGACCTTCCTCACAGGATCCACCCGAGTGCGCAACCAAGCACGCGCGGGAAGCATCACTAGGTACACACACATGCCTTGGGGGGAAATCCATGCGCCACCGTTCCGTCATACGCAGAGCCGTCCTCGCCGCCGCCGCGGTCGCCCTGGTCGCCGGCTGCAATCCGCAGGGACCGGGCGGCGCCGCCGACCCGTCGCCCGTCGTGCCGTCGACGGGCGCGCCCTCGTCGAGCGCCCCGCCGGCCGACGACAAGCCGTCCGAGGCACCGAGCAGCGAGGCCCCCTCGCCCTCCGCGACGCCGACGACGGAGGCGCCGCAGCCCCAGTCCAAGGTCCTGATGAAGGACGGCGACGAGAGCGCCCAGGTCCGGGAACTCCAGGCCCGGCTGCGCCAGATCGGCTACTTCGACCGTGCGCCCACCGGCTTCTACGGCTCGATCACCGGCAGCGGGGTGAAGGACTTCCAGAAGAAGCGGGAGCTTCCGCAGACCGGTTCGGTGGACGAGATCACCTGGCAGCGGCTGCTGGGCATGACCCGGAAGCCGACCCAGGACGAGCTGCGCCCGTCGACCACCAACAAGCTGGACAAGCCGGACGCGCGCTGTATGACGGGCCGGGTGCTGTGCATCAGCAAGGAGACCCGGACGCTGGCGTGGATGATCGACGGCAAGGTGCTGTCGTCGATGGACGTCCGCTTCGGCTCGGAGAACACGCCCACCCGTGAGGGCACGTTCAAGGTCAACTCCAAGAGCCGGGACCACGTCTCGACGATCTACCACACGCCGATGCCGTACGCGATGTTCTTCAGCGGCGGCCAGGCGGTGCACTACTCGGCGGACTTCGCGGCGCGCGGCTACAACGGCGCCTCGCACGGCTGCGTGAACGTCCGGAACAAGGGGAAGATCGCGGCCCTCTTCGACCAGGTGAAGGTCGGGGACAAGGTCGTCGTCCACTGGTAGGGGAGAGGAGTTGAGGGCGCGGGCGGGACCGGGGGAACGTGTCCCGCCCGCGCCAGGTGCGCCGAGCCGTAGGTACGGGGGGAACCCCGGCTCGTTCTGCGCCGCCGATGACCAGTCGGCTCATTCAGTACTGCGTCGCCGGGCCCGAAAACGTCACACCCTCTCGGAAACGAAACGATAACGGGAGCAAGGCCGCGCATCGCCGCAGGTCAGAAGGGTGTGGAAGGAGTCCGCGCTCAGGCGGAGCGGGTGACGGGCGCCTGATGGGCCTCGTCGGCACCGTCGGTGCCGGCCGTGCCGGCCTCGTCGGCGGAGCCGCCCGGGTAGGGCGCGAGCGGCCGGAACGAGACGGTCGTGACGGGGGTGGAGACGTCCGTGACCGCGGCGCGGTCGTCGGAGCCGTCGCCACCGGTACGCATACCGGTGCCCGTGCCGTCGTTCGAGCCCCCGTCGGAGCCGTCGTCGCTCTTGCCGGAGTCGCCGTCGCCGGAGGAACTGCCCGAACCGCCGGAATCGCCGGAATCGCCCGAACCGCTCGAGTCCCGGTCGCCGGCGGACCCGTCCGTGTCGCCGAGCAGGCGGTCGCAGAACGTCTTCACCGTCTCACTGCCCCTGGGTGCCGAGGACAGCCGGCGCCGCTCGGCGGTGTCGAGCTTGCCGGCCCGCAGGTCGAGGCAGGCCTCGACGTACCGGGCGCGCAGCTTGTCGCGGTCGCGGCTTCCGTCGGTGCCCGCGTCCGGGCTGCCGCTCGTCCCGGCGTCCGGGCCGCCGGTCGCCGGCGGGGTGCTCGACGGGCCGCCGGAGGGCGGCGCGGTCGACTCCGCGCCGTGGGAGTGGCCGTCGTCCGGGGTGTGGCTGGAGTCGCTGTCGTCGTCCGGCCCGTCGGTGTCCTCGGGGCCGGGCGAGGCCGCGGCCGAGACGGAGCTGGCGGGCGCCGGGCCGTCGAACGGCGTCGGCAGCATGCCGGTGCCGGCGGCCACGGCCACGCCGCCGACGGCGAGGCCGGCGACCGAGGCCGCCAGGCCGAACCGGAAGGAGCGGGACCAGCGCTTGCGGCGGGCCCGGTGGCCGGTCGACACGAGGCGTACGTCGCTCAGCTCCGCGGTCGCGGCACCGGGGGCGGCCGCTGCGTCACGGGCCCGGGAGACCGACCGGAACGCGGCCAGCGCCGCCTCCTCGCCCGGAAGCGGAGCCGCCGCGGGGAGCGGGGCGCGGCGGACGGATTCGAGGGCCTCGGTCAGCCGTGCGGCCGCGGCGCGTTCGTGATCGTCGACGGGGTCGACCGAGTCGCCGCGCAGCAGTCGCTCCGCGGCTTCCAGGTCGAGCCACTCGTACCGCTCGTCGGCCATCACATGTCCTTCTGCGTCCGCGCGCGTGAATGCGTCACACCGCCCGGCGCGGTCGGGTCCGACCTGCGCCCGGGCTGCGGGGGTACGCCCTCCAAGGAAGAGGAGGTTCCGCTCGCGTCGGTTCCGTGTCGACCGGATCCGTCGCCGAGGAGTTCGGCCAGGCGTTTCAGGCCGCGATGGGCGGCGGTGCGGACCGCGCCGGGGCGCTTGCCGAGGGTGTCGGCGGCGGTCTTCGCGTCCAGTCCGACGACCACGCGCAGCACCACGGCCTCGGCCTGGTCCTGCGGGAGCGTGGCGATCAGATCCATGGTGCGGCTGGTGGACAGGGACTCCATCGCCTCGGCCACGGTGTCGGAGTCGGCGGGCTTGTCGGTCAGCTCGGTCTCGTCGCCGCCGACGGCGGGGCGGCGGCCGCGCATCCGAATGTGGTCCAGCGAGCGGTTGCGGGCGATCCGGGCCGCCCAGCCGCGGAAGCGGTCGGCATCGCCGCTGAACCGGTCGAGGTCACGGGCGATCTGGAGCCAGGACTCGGAGGCCACGTCCTCGGCGTCGGTCTCGCCGACCAGGGAGCGTATGTAGCCGAGCAGCCGGGGCTGCACGGCGCGATAGACCGCCCGGAAGGCGTCCTCGTCCCCGTGCTGCGCCGCAAGCACCGCGGCGGTCAGCTCCGCGTCGTCCCCCAGCAAACCCCACACCTGTTCGTCATCGCGGCTGGTCACCACCGTCGCGCGACGGTGCGCGCAGCGCCACGCTACGTCCTCACCGGGTGTCACGTCCATGCGCATCCGCGTGTTTGTACAAGCTGCAACTGAACCACCGCGCAGTGCGGTGTGACAGAAAACGCAGTCACGGCGCTGAGTGGAGTACGGGGCCGTGCTGCGGCTCCGACGATGACGACCGGGGCCTCTCCTGTGGGGGGTGGCGGCCCCGGTCGTCGTCGCATTCCGGGGCTCCTCGCCGTCGCGCGCCCCGTCACTGTTCCTTCTTCTCCCGCTTCCGGCGCGGCTCCCGCTCCTGCTCGCCGAGCACCGGGGCGCAGTGCTCCGCCACCCGCTCGGGGCCGCCGGCCTCCGCCTCCAGCCGCCGGAAGGCCGTGCCGTCGGGCGCCTTGCCCTTGCGGGTCATGGCGGCGAGGTACGTCCTGCAGTGCGCCGCCTCGTCCGCGGCGGTGTCCGGTCGCTCCCGCCCGGGCCCGCTCGACGGGCCGGGTCCGGGGGCGGACCTCCCGTCGGGGGTGTCCTCCGGGCGCGGTGCCGGCTGGTCCTCGGCGGGCCGGGGGGCGCGGGAGGCGGGGGCGGAGGGGCCGGGTCCGGGGTCCGGCAGGTCGGGGATCACGCCGGTCCCGGCGGCCACGGCGACCCCGCCGAGCAGCACGGTGACGGCGACCCCGAGGCCCACGGCCCGTACCGGCGCGGCGCCCCTGCTCCGTACCGTCGCCGGCCGCCAGTCGTCCCGGCGCCGGGTCCGGCGCGAGCGGTGCTCCCCGGCGTCCCGGGCCCGCCGGAACGCGTCGACGGCGGCGGCCTCGTGGGGGTCCCGGGCGTCTCCGGGGGCGCCCTCGGCGCCGACCCGCAGCGCGGCCCGCAGGGGCTCGGCAAGGGGGGCCGTCACCGGGCCGTCGGGCAGGCCGTCGGCGGTGCCCCTGGCCGGATCGGCGTCCGGTTCGGCGTCCTGTTCGGCGTCCGCCGGGTTCTCCCGGGGGTCGCGCTGGCGTGTCATGGTCTTCTCTTGTCCTTCTGCCCCTGCGGCGGCTCGGCGGCCAGCAGCCCGGCCAGTTTCCTCAGTCCCCGGTACCCCGCCGTGCGGACCGCTCCCGGACGCTTGCCGAGGACGCGTGCCGCCGCGGGGCCGTCGAGTCCGACGACCACCCGCAGCAGCACCGCCTCGGCCTGCTCCCTCGGCAGGTTACGGATCAGGGCGAGCGCCTGCCCGGTCGACAGCGATTCAAGCGCGGCGTCTTCCGTGTCGTGCGATCCGGGCAGTTCCAGTACGTCCTGCTCGAGTAAGGCGGTCCGGGGCCGGCGCCGCTGCCGGCGCAGGTGGTCCAGTGCCCGGTGCCGGGCGATCGTGGCCGTCCACCCCCGGAAGCCCGCCCCGTCGCCGCGGAACCGTCCCAGGTCCCGGGCTATCTCCAGCCAGGCCTCGGAGGCCACGTCCTCGGCGTCCTCCCCGACCAGTCCCCGTACATACCCGAGCAGTCCCGGTTGCACCAGCCGGTAGGCCCGGGCGAAGGCGTCCTCGTCCCCGCCCTGGGCCCGCTCGACCTCGGCGCCCAGCTCCTCGTCGTACGCCCCCACGCTTCCCTCTTCGTGCCGACTCGGCACCGGTCATCGTGCCCATGTCCCCCGGGGGAAGCGCACAGCCGCCCCCCGTTGATCAGCGTCTCTGTCCACAGAAACGTCACAGGCACTCGACAGGCGTGCGCGCCCTCCCGTGCAGCATCAGATAGAACCGCTCCACGGAGTCCTCCGGGCCGTTCTCGAACCGGTTGACGACCTTGCCGAGCGGGTTCCACGCCCGCCCGTCGGGCATCCGGACCCCCACCGGCTGCCCGAAGTACTCGCGCTGTGCCTCGTCGAAGTCCGTCCAGCGGCCGCCGGCCCGGCGCACGATCACCTCGCCGGTGTACGCGCCGAGCCCCTGCAGGATCGCGTCCACCCGGACCCGTTCGGGCCGGTCGCGGCGGAGCCCGTCCACGACCAGGTCGACCAGGCGCAGGCTGGCCACGGAGTAGTCGAGCGGGAGACGGCTGCGCCGGGTCAGTCCGTCCACGAAGCGTGTGACGTACGGCCGCATCCCGTCCGCTGTCGGCAAGCTCAATGAGTCTTCATCCACGCCAGACCAAGCGCCGCCGTGTCCAAGATCGTCACGCGTCGGCAACGTGTCCGTCGTCACATCGCGACGCGGGTAGATGTCAACCGAAGGTTGACACTCGCGAACTGTCAACCTAGGGTTGCCTCATGACGACGAACCCACGCGGTACGAACGTTCCCGTGCGCCTCGACGACCTGATCGAGGCCATCAAGAAGGTCCACACCGACGCCCTCGACCAGCTCTCCGACGCGGTCCTGGCGGCCGACCACCTCGGGGACCTCGCCGACCACCTCATCGGCCACTTCGTCGACCAGGCCCGCCGCTCCGGTGCCTCCTGGACGGACATCGGCCACAGCATGGGCGTCACCCGGCAGGCCGCGCAGAAGCGGTTCGTGCCGAAGGACCCGGACGCCGCGAAGATGGACCCGAACGCCGGGTTCAGCCGCTTCACCCCGCGCGCCCGCAACGTGGTCGTGGCAGCGCAGGAGGAGGCCCGGGCGGTCGGCAACGCGCAGACCCTGCCCGGCCACCTCGTCCTCGGTCTGCTGGCCGAACCCGAGTCGCTCGCCATGAAGTGGCTGACCGGGCACGGCGTCACCGAGGAGGCGGTGCGCAACGCGGTGACCCCGACGCTGCCGCCGCAGGCCGAGGACGTCCCGGCGCTGATCCCGTACGACGCGGACGCGAAGAAGGTCCTGGAGCTGACGTTCCGCGAGGCCCTGCGCCTGGGGCACAACTACGTCGGCACCGAGCACATCCTGCTGGCCCTCCTGGAGCACGAGGACGGCAAGGGCGTGCTGTCCGGCCTCGGCGTGTCGAAGGCGACCGCCGAGACCGAGATCGCGGAGGCCCTCGCCTCGATCACGATCTCCGAGCCGGAGGCCCCGACGGCCTGACGGACCGACAGAGCGACGACCCTGTGGCGCGGACTGTGATCCGCGCCACAGAACTCTTGGCCGGCGTGACGTTTACGTACGCACCTTCGCTGGGTGAGTGAGTGTGCCTGCTGTGACCAGCGGGCCCGAAGTGAACTTCTGAGTACGTAACTCACCCGAGGAGTGGGGCACTTGAGCCCACGCAGATCGCATGCGTACCGACCTCTGAGTATGAAACGCCGCGCCTGGCTGACCCTGGGTGCCGTCGTCCTCGGCGGGGCCGGCGTCGTCACCGTCGCGGTGGCGAATCCGTCCGACGACCCGCCCGCACCACCCGCACCGCGCAAGGGCGGGGTCTTCGACTACGCCCTGAAGACCACCGGGACCGGCAAGCGCGAGCTGCCGAGCACCGACACGAAGCAGTTCTCCATGGTGGGCGTCAGCTGGGACTCCGCGAAGGCGAAGTTCGACGGCACCGTCGAGGTCCGCACGAAGTCCGTCGAGACCGGCAAGTGGAGCGGCTGGCAGCGCCTGGAGCGCGCCGCCGACCTGGCCGAGGGCGACGACCTCACCGCGAGCCGCGGCGCCACCGAGCCCCTGTGGGTCGGGCCGTCCGACGGAGCCCAGGCCCGTGTCGTCGACCCGGACGGCAGCCGGATCCCGCTGCCCGGCGGACTGGAACTGAACCTGATCGACCCGGGCCTGACGCCGCAGGAGGCGAAGGCCGAGGGCCGCGCCACCGAGGTCGAGGCCGAGCCCGGCACGGACACCAGCGACCTGGCGTTCGCCGTGCCCGCCGCGTTCGCGGCCGAGGAGAGCGCGAGCCCGACGCCGAGCGATCCCGCCTCGCCGAGCGACCCCGCCTCGCCGAGCGCCACGGCCACGGAGACCGCGCCCGCCGACCCGGCGTCGCCGTCCGCCACCCCCGGCACGGACCCGACGCCGACGGCCACCCCGACGCCGACCGCCACCGTCCCCGTGGCCCCGCCGTCGAACACCAACAGGCCGCCGATCGTCACGCGCGCCCAGTGGGGCGCGGACGAGTCGAAGGTCGAGGACCCGCCGGAGTACATCGACAAGATCCAGGCGGCGTACATCCACCACACGGTGGACAGCAACAACTACAGCTGCTCGCAGTCCCCCGCCCTGGTCCGCAGCATCCTGCTGTTCCACACCCAGACCAACGGCTGGAACGACCTCGGCTACAACTTCCTGGTCGACAAGTGCGGCCGGATCTTCGAGGGCCGCGGCGGCGGCACGGACCTGCCGGTCAAGGGCGCGCACACCTCCGGCTTCAACTCGTACTCCACCGGCATCGCGCTGCTCGGCAACTTCGAGACGGGCAAGCCCACCCGGGCCGCCCTGGAGTCCGCCGCGCGCATCGCCGCGTACAAGCTCGGCCAGTACGGGGTGAGCCCCACCGCGAAGGTCACGCTGACCAGGCTGAAGACCAACCCCGACGGCACCACCTCGCCGGACGGCGACGTCGTCTTCAACACAGTCTCCGGCCACCGCGACGGCTTCGCCACCGAGTGCCCCGGC
The DNA here is from genome assembly GCF_045348655.1 of Streptomyces solicamelliae. Classification (NCBI taxonomy): domain Bacteria; kingdom Bacillati; phylum Actinomycetota; class Actinomycetes; order Kitasatosporales; family Streptomycetaceae; genus Streptomyces; species Streptomyces solicamelliae. The sequence continues at coordinate 4,385,227 of NZ_CP160404.1, read as the reverse complement.
GCGAACCTGTACTCCAAGCTCGGCGCGATCCGCGACTTCGCGGCCAAGCCGGGCCGCAACTCCGCGATCCCGACGTCCGACTTCAACCGGGACGGCATCGCCGACCTGGTCGTCGGTCTGCCGCGGCAGACCGGGTTCGCCGGCCGCGTCAGCGTGCTGCCCGGCACCACCGCCGGCCCCAGCCACACCGCGAAGAAGAACCTGGACCAGAACAGCGCGGGCGTGCCCGACGCCAACGAGGCCAGTGACCTCTTCGGCTACTCCTCCGCCTGGGGCGACGTCAACGGCGACGGCCACGCGGACCTCGTCGTCGGCACGCCCGGCGAGGACGGCGCCACCGGCCAGACCGACACCGGCGCGGTCTCCGTCCTGTACGGCCCCGGCCTCACCACCGGCCGCGACCACTGGACCGCCGGCCGGGCGGCCGGCGAGAAGCTCGGCTCCGCGGTGACGACCGGCGACTTCAACGCCGACGGCAAGGCGGACGTCCTCTCCGTGGCGCCCGGCACCCCGGGCCGCTGGTGGGCCTACGACGGCGCCACCGGGGCCGCGAAGTCCGGCAACCTGGGCGCGTCCGCGTACACCGCGGCCGTCGTCTTCGGCGCGGCGGTCAGCGGCGACTTCGACAAGGACGGCTACGCGGACGTCCTGATCAACTACCGCGACCCGTCCGCCGCCGGCCGGCTGGTCTGGCTGAAGGGCTCGGCGACCGGCCTGCAGCGCGCGGGCACCCTGGACGCGCGCGGCGGCCGCTCGCTGGCCGCGGGCGACGTCAACGGCGACGGCTACGACGACGTGGTCGTCGGCCAGCCGTCGACCACGGAGTCCGGTCACACGCTCAAGGGCGGCGCCGTCACCACGGTCTTCGGCTCGTCCGCCGGGCTGAGCTCGGCCAACCGCAAGACGATCGGCCAGGACACGGCGTACGTGTACGGCACCGGCGAGGTGGGCGACGACTTCGGGACCGCGGTCTCGGCCGGCGACCTCGACCTCGACGGGTACGACGACATCCTCGTCGGGATGCCGGGCCAGGACATCAGCCAGAACGGCGCCGTCCTCGCGAACGCCGGCATGGCGGTCCTCGTCCGCGGTTCGGCCACCGGCCCGACCGGCACCGGCTCGACCGGCTTCGCGCAGGGCTACAGCGGTGTGCCCGGCGGCGCCGAGGCCAACGACCGCTTCGGCTCCTCCGTCGCGCTGAAGGACCTGTCCGGCTTCACCCGGGCCGATCTGGCCATCGGCGCGGACGGCGAGGACGCGAACAACGGCACGGTGCTGCAGATCGACAGCAGCAGCTCCGGCGCGGTCCGCACGTCCGGCCTCTACTACGGCCTCACCGAGCTGGGTGCGGCGGCCGGGGTGCGGGTCGGCATGGTCCCGCTGGTCCCGTAGTCCCGTAGTCCCGCAGCACGCGGAAGGGCCCGCCGGACGTCGTCCGGCGGGCCCTTCCGGTACGTCAGTTGGCGCGAGCGCGCCGGGAGACCACGGCCTTCAGGACCCGGCGGCCCTCCGTCGACAGGTCCCGGGCGCGGCGCAGGCCGGTCGGGCCGCCCGCGGCCGAGTCGAGCACGGCCTGCTGGCGGCGGAGTTCCCCGGCGAGCAGCGGGCCCGCGCCGTCGGGTTCGCCGGCCCGGCAGCGCTCCACGAGCGCGGCGCGCTCGCTCTCCTCGCCGGCGTCGTAGCGCGCGTGGAGCACGAGGGCGGTGGCCGAACAGGCGTCGGCCCAGGCGCGCAGCGGTCCGGCGGACCAGTCGCCGGGCGCGTCGCCCAGCATGCCGCGCACGTCAGCCGCGTGCGGGCCGGCGGCCGCGGCGAGTTCGACGCCGGCCTTGGCGACGGCCTCGCCCCAGGCGGGCCCGCCGCCTCCGCGGGCGACCGCGGCCCACGCCGGACGCAACACGTCCGCCGCCTCGGGGTCGAGCAGCGGCAGACAGCGGTCCAGGCAGGCGAGCCCGGCGGCGGCCAGGCTGCGCTCGTCGGCCACGGCGATCATTTCCTGCAGGCTTCGGCTCGTTGCCGACGTCATGGGACGCCTCCCGTCACGGACGCAGTACTTCCCTTACTGCGCCGACTGGCGTGTTTTCGTCACTGTGCGGCCGAAAATATGCCACCGGTCCATGCCTCATGGCTAGAGGTCGTCCACAACGAGTAACCGCCGGACGGGGTCGGGACGGTACATCGGCCGCGGCCTCAGCCGCGCAGTTCGTCCGCCAGCGCCCGGAAACGTTGCCAGCTCGCCGTCGGCGTCCGCGCGTCCCACAGCTTCTGGGACGTCGCCGCCAGCGGCAGCCGGATCCCGGCCGCGACCTGCGCCTGCGTCTGCGCCCCGGACAGGTCGCACCAGACCGCGAACGTGCCGCCGAGGATCTGCGCGTCGTACCGCGCCGGCACCGCCGTCGAACCGCGCAGCACCCGCGGCGTCCACTCCTCGTAGATACGACGGCCGGTCGGGTACGTGAACTGGTTCGGCTCGCCGAGGACGTAGTAGAGGTACTCGTCGTTGAGGTTGACGACCTTCCGGCCCTCGGCGAGGTACTCCGCCGGCGGGCGGGCGCCGATCTCCTTGCCGGTCCAGTACTCCACCTCGATGCGCCGGTCGGCGTCGACCGTGCCGCCGCGGAAGAAGCCGTCGTTCCACGCCTTCGCCGTCTTGCCCGCGCCGCGCACCACCGCCGCGCGGTCGTTCAGCCAGCCCTCCGCGAGGTCACGGACGGTCGCCGACGGGCCGTACCTCCGCGCCGCCGCGCTCGCCAGCTGCGGGTACGAGGCGGCCGGGTCCCGCACCGTCAGGGCCTGGTACTCGTCCGCGCCGACGTGGAACCAGGCGCCGGGGAACAGCCCCGCGTACTCGCGCAGCAGCTCGTCCACGAGCCGTGCCGACTCCGGCTTCGAGATGTCGATCGCGCCCTGCCGGGGCGTGCCCTGCACGTTGAGCAGCCGGAGGTCGGGGTGGGCGCGCAGCACCGCGCCGAGGTGTCCCGGCGAGTCGATCTCGGGCACGACGGTGATGTGCAGGCTCCGGGCCAGGGCGATGATGCGGCGCACCTCGGCCTTGGTCAGGTGCTGCTGCGAGACCACCTCGGGGTGCGTGTCGGACTCGATGCGGAAGCCCTGGTCGTCGGAGAAGTGCAGTCCGATCTGGTTGAGCTTCAGATCCGCGAGCTCCCGGATCCGGTCCTCGATCCAGCCGGCCGTGAAGTGCTTGCGGGCGATGTCGACCATCAGTCCGCGCTGCGGCTTCGCCGGCCGGTCGAGGATCACGCCCTCGGGCACCACGCCGGCGGACCGCACCGCCTGCTTGACCGTGCGGGTGCCGTAGAAGACGCCGGCCTCGTCGGGGCCGGTGATCCGGACCCGGCCGCCGGTGGTGGTCAGGATGTACGACTCGGGCGCGCCCGAACCGCCGAGCGCCAGCTCGACGTCGCCCGGGCCGGCGGCGGCCTCGCCCCGGTAGGCGACCTTCAGCTCCCCGGCGAGCAGCCGCGCCTCGTCGGCGAGCTCCGCGCTGCCCGGGGCGATCACGATCCCGGCGTCCGGGCCGGGGCTCCAGCCGGGGCCGCGGGCGGGCCGGTGCTCCAGGACGGCGGGGATCGTGCGCGGCGCCGTGGAGAGCGGGTACGTCCGGGTCGGCGAGGGCTTCGGGGCCGGCGCGGTGGTCGTGGCCGGGGCGGAGGAGGTCGCGGAGGAGGTCGCGGCGGGCGGCGCGCTCGTCCCGGCGCCCGCCCCGGACGATCCGTTCGAACAGGCCGCCACCGTGGCCACTGCCACCGCGGCGGCCACCAGACCGGGACCGGTCCGCCGGCCACGTATGAGGTACCGCATCACTCGGCATCCTCCCCCAAACGGACGCCACCGGCCATTCGTGTCGAACGGGGCGAACGGACCAACGCCCCACCCCGCACCACGGGCAACCACCGGCCCCGGCAACCCGCCACCCCGCCCCCCACCGCCCCGCCGGCCGCAGCAACGTGCGAGCCGCCCCGGCGACCGCCCGCGCCGACCCTCCGCGGCGTTTCATCGGTACCCGGCGACAGAGCCGCGTCACCCATTCGGCGCAATTCACCCGTCCCGGGGGCGGCTTTCGTCACGCCCCGGTCCCGAAACGCTCCCCTCCGGGTGAAATTCGCGCACCCGTCGGTCACTTCTCCCGGTCCGTCGATAGCGTGACGCCGCATCCACCTCACCCTTCCCGTCCCGCGTTCGGAGCTCACGCTGACCAGCGACACCCACGCCCGCTCCGGGAACCCGGTCACCCCCGCCATACCTGCCCGGCACGGCAGCACCCGGCACCCCGGCGGGCTCGCCGGCTTCAACACCGCCCCGCGCCCCGCCGCCGAGGCCACGCTCCTCGGCTGCTGCGGCAGCCTCCGGTGGGCCGAGCGGGTCGCCGCCCACCGGCCCTACCCCACCGTCGACGCGCTGCTCGCCGCCGCCGACGAGGCCAGCTACGACCTCTCCCGCGCCGACCTCGACGAGGCCCTGGCCCGCGAGTCCTCCGCGGCGCCCGCCGCCGGCACCCCGGCCGCCGCGCAGACCGCGCTGCGCGCCGCCCACGCCGCGTACGAGAGCACCTTCGGCCACGCCTTCGTGATCAGCCTGGACGGCGTGCACCGGGCCGAGCGACTTGACGCAGTCCTCGCCGGCATCAGGTCACGACTCGGCAACGAACGCGAGGAGGAGCGCGTGGTGGCCGCCGACGAACTCCGCAGGCTGGCCCGCTCCCGCCTCACCCGAACGGTCGCCGCGCCGTGAGAGCGTCCGGAATGCGGTCGTACCAGGGCCCGGTGATAGCCCGTCCGTGCCACTTTGATCACACCTATGGACCCCGCGCGAGCGAACCGACAAGTCGTCGCTACGATGACCGGGGCCGGTGGACCGTACCCGGCCGGGCCTGACCGACAGAGAAGCCGGCCGGCCCCGATCCCCGCTCCCGGAGGGTTTTTCCGTGCCGGCTGGAACGCTGTACCGCGGCCGGGAAGGAATGTGGTCCTGGGTGGCTCATCGAGTCACCGGCGTCCTCATCTTCTTCTTCCTGTTCGTACACGTGCTGGACACCGCTCTCGTCCGCGTCTCCCCCGAGGCGTACGACGAGGTCGTCGCGACCTACAAGACGCCGATCGTCGCTCTGCTGGAGTACGGCCTCGTCGCCGCCATCCTCTTCCACGCGCTCAACGGCCTGCGTGTCATCGCCGTGGACTTCTGGTCCAAGGGCCCGCGCTACCAGAAGCAGATGCTCTGGACCGTCGTGGGCATCTGGGTCGTGCTGATGGCGGGCTCGCTGTACCCCGTCCTCGGCCACGCCGCACGTGAACTGTTCGGGAGCTGACCTCAGACATGTCTGCTGACACCACTTCCGCGATCGGTCCCGTCGAGGGCGCTGCCCAGTACGACGTGGACAACCCGGCCCCGTACATCGAGGCCCCCCGCAAGCGCACCGGCAAGACCCCGCGCGTGACCCGCGGCAACTTCGAGATGGCCGCATGGCTCTTCATGCGTCTGTCCGGCGTGGTCCTCGTGGTCCTGGTCCTCGGCCACCTGCTGATCCAGCTCTTCCTGGACGGCGGCGTCTCCAAGATCGGCTTCGCCTTCGTGGCCGGCCGCTGGGCGTCCCCGTTCTGGCAGACCTGGGACCTGCTGATGCTCTGGCTCGCCATGCTGCACGGCTGCAACGGCCTCCGCACCGTCATCAACGACTACGCGGAGCGTCCGAACACGCGCCTGTGGCTCAAGGGCCTGCTGTACACCGCCACGGTGTTCACCATCCTTCTGGGCACGCTGGTGATCTTCACCTTCGACCCGAACATCCGCTAGGCACGGGGCTGAGGTAATCCACGTCATGAAGATCCACAAGTACGACACCGTCATCGTCGGCGCCGGCGGCGCCGGCATGCGTGCCGCCATCGAGGCGACGAAGCGCAGCCGCACCGCCGTGCTGACGAAGCTCTACCCCACCCGCTCCCACACGGGCGCCGCGCAGGGCGGCATGGCCGCCGCGCTGGCCAACGTGGAGGAGGACAACTGGGAGTGGCACACCTTCGACACGGTCAAGGGCGGTGACTACCTGGTCGACCAGGACGCCGCCGAGATCCTGGCGAAGGAGGCCATCGACGCCGTCCTCGACCTGGAGAAGATGGGTCTGCCGTTCAACCGGACCCCGAACGGCACCATCGACCAGCGCCGCTTCGGCGGTCACTCGCGCAACCACGGCGAGGCCCCGGTCCGCCGGTCCTGCTACGCCGCGGACCGCACCGGCCACATGATCCTCCAGACGCTGTACCAGAACTGCGTCAAGGAGGGCGTGGAGTTCTTCAACGAGTTCTACGTCCTGGACCAGCTGATCACCGAGGTCGACGGCGTCAAGAAGTCCGCCGGCGTGGTCGCGTACGAGCTGGCCACCGGCGAGATCCACATCTTCCAGGCCAAGGCCGTGATCTACGCGTCCGGCGGCACCGGCAAGTTCTTCAAGGTGACCTCCAACGCCCACACCCTGACCGGCGACGGCCAGGCCGCCTGCTACCGCCGCGGTCTGCCGCTGGAGGACATGGAGTTCTTCCAGTTCCACCCGACGGGCATCTGGCGCATGGGCATCCTGCTGACGGAGGGCGCCCGCGGTGAGGGCGGCATCCTCCGCAACAAGGACGGCGAGCGCTTCATGGAGAAGTACGCGCCGGTCATGAAGGACCTCGCGTCCCGTGACGTCGTCTCGCGCTCCATCTACACGGAGATCCGCGAGGGCCGCGGCTGCGGTCCCGAGGGCGACCACGTCTACCTGGACCTGACGCACCTCCCGCCGGAGCAGCTGGACGCCAAGCTCCCGGACATCACCGAGTTCGCGCGCACGTACCTCGGCATCGAGCCCTACACGGACCCGATCCCGATCCAGCCGACCGCGCACTACGCCATGGGCGGCATCCCGACCAACGTCGAGGGTGAGGTCCTGGCGGACAACACCACCGTCGTCCCGGGCCTGTACGCCGCCGGCGAGGTCGCCTGCGTGTCCGTGCACGGTGCCAACCGTCTCGGCACCAACTCGCTGCTCGACATCAACGTGTTCGGCAAGCGCTCCGGCATCGCCGCCGCCGAGTACGCGGCCAAGGCCGACTTCGTCGAGCTCCCGGAGAACCCCGAGAGCCTGGTCGTCGAGCAGATCGAGAAGCTGCGCGAGTCCACCGGCAGCGAGCGCGTCGCCGACCTGCGCCGCGAGCTGCAGGAGACGATGGACGCCAACGTGATGGTGTTCCGCACGGAGCAGACCATCAAGACGGCCGTCGAGAAGATCGCCGAGCTGCGCGAGCGCTACAAGAACGTGTCCATCCAGGACAAGGGCAAGCGCTTCAACACCGATCTCCTGGAGGCCATCGAGCTGGGCAACCTGCTCGAGCTGGCCGAGGTCATGGCCGTTTCGGCCCTGGCGCGCAAGGAGTCCCGCGGCGGTCACTACCGCGAGGACTACCCGAACCGCGACGACGTCAACTTCATGCGCCACACCATGGCGTACCGCGAGGTCGGCGAGGACGGCTCCGAGACCGTCCGTCTCGACTACAAGCCGGTCGTCCAGACCCGCTACCAGCCGATGGAGCGTAAGTACTGATGGCTACCCCCGTTCTGGACAAGGTGGAGAAGGATTCCGCCGCGTCCCCGTACATCACGGTCACCTTCCGGATCCGCCGCTTCAACCCCGAGGTCTCGGACGCGGCGGTCTGGGAGGACTTCCAGATCGAGATCGACCCGAAGGAGCGCGTGCTCGACGGTCTCCACAAGATCAAGTGGGACCTCGACGGCACGCTGACCTTCCGTCGCTCCTGTGCGCACGGCATCTGCGGCTCGGACGCGATGCGGATCAACGGCAAGAACAGGCTCGCCTGCAAGACGCTGATCAAGGACATCAACCCCGAGAAGCCGATCACCATCGAGGCCATCAAGGGCCTCACGGTGATGAAGGACCTCGTGGTCGACATGGAGCCCTTCTTCCAGGCGTACCGGGACGTCATGCCGTTCCTGGTCACCAAGGGCAACGAGCCGACCCGTGAGCGGCTGCAGTCCGCGGAGGACCGCGAGCGCTTCGACGACACCACCAAGTGCATCCTGTGCGCCGCGTGCACGTCGTCCTGCCCGGTCTTCTGGAACGACGGCCAGTACTTCGGTCCGGCCGCCATCGTCAACGCGCACCGCTTCATCTTCGACTCGCGTGACGAGGCGGGCGAGCAGCGCCTGGAGATCCTGAACGACAAGGACGGCGTGTGGCGCTGCCGCACGACGTTCAACTGCACCGACGCCTGCCCGCGTGGCATCGAGGTCACGAAGGCGATCGCCGAGGTGAAGAAGGCGCTGATCACGCGTCGTTTCTGATCCTGCGTCACGATTCGTCATGAGTCGTCACGGCGAAAGGCCCGCATCGGTACGCTTCTGCGTGCAGGTGCGGGCTTTTTCGTGCGCGGAGAGCGGGGATCGATGAGCGAGCCGAATCCTTACCAGTCGGACCCCGGCTACCAGTGGGGTCCCCAGCAGCAGCCGGGCGCCCCGGCGTACGGCTATCCCGGGCCGGCCTACGGCTATCCGCAGTACGCGCCGGCGGTGGCGCCGACGCTGCAGATCGGCGACATCTCCGTCGTCGGCGACCAGATCGTCACCCCGTCCGGCACGATGCCGCTCAAGGGCGCGGTGTGGAACGCGATGGACCTCTCGCGGGTGGAGGAGCGGATCCCGCCGGTGGCGATCGTGCTCGCCGTGATCTTCTTCGTCTTCTGCCTGCTCGGCCTGCTGTTCCTGCTGATGAAGGAACGGCACACCACCGGCTACGTCCAGGTGACGGTGACGAGCGGGGGCCGGCACCACGCCGTGCTCATCCCGGCCGCCACGCCCGACACCTTCTTCGGGGTCATGGGTCAGATCAACTACGCCCGCACGCTCAGCATCTGAGGTCCTGTCGTCACAGCTGGCTCAGGATCGTCGGGTCGGTGATCGACGTGTCGTCGGCGAGCAGCATCGCCTTGCTGAGGACGACGGCGAGCATGCCGTCGCCCTCGTACGGCAGCGGGCCCGCGCCGTCCACCGCCCTGGCGCCGCTCCTCGGGACGATGCAGAGGTAGCGGTCGTCCGGGGCGATGAGCACATTGCCCGAGCCGAGGTGGATCCGGTAGGTGTGACGGTCGCCGCGGACGTGCAGGAACCGGCCCTCGACCGTGCAGCGTTCGGCGATCGCGAGCCGGGGCACGAGGCGGGCGACCAGCTCGCGGCGGGTCTCGGCGCTCTGCGAGAGCGCGCCGAAGCCGTACCGCGTCCAGTACGCGCGGTGCCGGCCGCCGGGACCGCCGTCCTGCCAGGTCGGGTCGTTGCCGACGCTGGTCACGCCGACGAACAGGTCGACGTCGCGCAGGACTTCGGAGAGCACGAGCGCGGGGACGTCGGCCAGGGGTATCGGCTCGGAGGCGGTGGTGTACCGGCCGCCGCCCGCGTGGGCCCGGTTGTGCTCGGAGCCGATCGGGTGGAAACGCACCTGGTCGGTGGTGACCTGCGCGTACGCGTACGACGACGTGAGGTCGCCGTCCTGGTCGCCGCCGGCGCCCTCGACCCAGTACTCGGCGCGCAGCCCCCACTCGGGCAGCTCGCGGTACAGCGGCGGGTAGGAGTCGTCCACGGACAGCCGCAGCCTGGCCGTCCAGCCGCGCTGGGCGGCCAGGGCGTTGAGCTGGTGCTGGCGCAGGATGTGGCCGGCGAACCGGTTGGAGTACGTGGTGGTGGCGCGCTCGGCGTCGGTCAGCGGGTACACCTCGCGGTGGGCCTGCTTGAACGGCTGGGTCACGCCGAGCCGTTCGAGCCGTTCGCGGCAGGCGCGGACCTCCTCGGCGGGGCGGCCGACGGGGTGCCACAGGGTGATCGTGGCCGTGCGCCCCACGCAGACCGGGTCGCCTTCGAGGGTGCGCAGGTCGGTGCCGTCGAAGAGGACCGGGGTCTCGCCCCCGACGGCCCAGATCAGCCGGCGCGCGACCGTGCCGACCAGCGGGTGGTCGAGGACGCGCTCGCGCCAGGTCCGAAAGTCCCAGCTGCGGCGGGCGAGGAACAGCCGGTCCAGGCGCTCGCTCTGCGCGGCGAGCATCTTCTCGATGTCCTTGACGGACGCCTTGAGTTCCTTGAGCGCGTCGGCGTGGTCGCGGCGGACCTCGGCGGGCACGGTCGCGACCTGCCTGCCCTTGGCGTTGGTCCAGGTGAGCCTCGCCTTGGCGCCGGCCACCTCCACGAGCCCGCGGGCGTCGCCGATGCGGACCTCGCGACGGCCGCCCTCGGAGAGACCGTAGGCGGGGACGGCCAGCTCCTCGATCTCGGCGCGGCCGACGCCGCGTTCGGCCGCCTTGGCGTCGAGGGCGGCGGTGAGCTGCTTGAGCGTCCCCTTGTAGGTGACCCTGGTCGTGAGCCGGGCGAGCTCGGCCAGGGCGGCCTCGTGGTCGGTCCGCGCGAGGGCGAGCACCGCGGCGTTGGCGACCTTGGGGCTGTGCGGGCCGACGCCGGGGACCTTGCGCAGGGAGACCTCGACGAGCCGGCCCAGGGCCCGTACGGCGGCCGGGTCGGGCGGCAGCAGGGACACCAACCAGGCGAGGCCCTTGAGGGCGTCGGCGTTGTGCGGGTCGTAGAGCCTGTTGTAGTCGGGCCGGCCCTCGCGTACGTACAGCTCGATGGTGCGCGGCGCGCCGACGAGCCCGAGCCAGCGCACGGCCGCGTCCCGTACGGCCTCGGGCTCTTCGGCCAGGGCGAGCGCCTGCTCGTCCCAGGCGGCGGTGGGCCGGGCGCCGGTGGCGGTGAGCAGGTGCGCGAGCAGCCCGGGCGGGGTGTCCTGCGCCATGGCCTGCTCGGCCCATGCCTCACCGGGACTCAGTACGGGCTCGCCGAGGCGTGTGAGGAGCCTGGCGAGGGTCTTGTCGGCCAGGTAGGCGGTCCGATGACAGCGCCGCAGCAGGGCGACGAAGCCGCCGGGCAGCGCGCGGCCGGCGTCGAGCTCGCCTCGGGCCAGGGTGACCAGCTCGTGCGTGTTGTAGGTCTCGTACGCGGTCCGCAGCGCGTCGATGCGGCGCAGCCGCTCGACGGAGAGCGGGTCGCCGGGCAGGTCCGCGCCGGCGGCGCCGGCGAGGGTGAGCACGACCGCGCGGACGTTCTCGGCGTCGCCGCCCTTCTGGTAGCGGTCGACCAGGGCCTCGGTGAGCCGGGTCCGTTCGTCCTCGGGCAGGGCGCGGACGAGGACGAGGACCTCCGCCTCCTCCCGCGGCCACCGGTTGCCGTTGAGGGTGCCGATCCGCACCAGGGCCCGGGCCAGTCCGCCCATGTCGCCCCGGGCGACGATGTCCTGGACCACTTCCACCGAGCGCATGGCGTCCCCCATCGTGCGTCAGCCCCCCACCAGCGGGACCAGCTTGAGGAACGTGACCTCGGTGTCCGGGCCCAGTTCCACGGTCTCGTCGAGGTCCTCGATCTGGCGGTCGCCGACCAGGACCAGGAAGCCGTTGCGGCCGAAGGCGTCGACCGCGCGGGCGTACTCGCGCTCCGCGCGCTCGGGCGCGGCCTCCTGCGCGACGCGGCGGCGGATGAGCTCGCGGAGCGGCAGGCGCTCCTCGGCGACGGCGAGGCCGCCGGCCTCGGTCCGCGCCCCTGACGTCGTCTCGTCGACGAAGGTGACCATTGCCATGCGGAGCAGCGTAGGAGGCGGGACTGACATCGCCCGGGCGGGGGCGGACGGTTCAGGAGGGCCAGTGCTGGTGGCCGGTGCTGTCCTCGGCCTCCAGCATGATCCGCCGGAGCATGTCGTTGAGCCGTGTCAGCTCGTTCGCGTCGAGGACGCCGAGCAGCCGTTCCTCCTCGTGGCCGAGGACGTCCATCGCGCCGAGCCAGGTCTCGCGGCCGGAGTCGGTGAGCTCGACGACGACCCGGCGGCGGTCGGTGGTGGACTGGGTGCGGCGGACGAAGCCGCGCTTCTCCAGGGCGTCGAGCCGGCCGGTGACGGAGGCGGGCGCGAGGTCGAGGTCCTGGGCGAGGTCGGAGGGCGCGGCGCGGCCGCCGCGGCCGGCCAGCTTGTGCAGGGTGTCGAACTCGTGGCGTTCCAGGTCGAAGTCGACGAGCGACTGCTCGCGCACCCGGCGCAGGTGCACGGAGAGCTTCTTCATACGGGTGACCGCGCCCTCGACGACCGGGTCGAGCCCGGGCAGCACGGGCTGCCAGCGGGCCACGTGGTCGTCGGTCCAGTCGCGCCGCGGAGGTTCCGCGGGTGGGGCGGGGGGTTCCGTCGGCTCCATGGACCGATCGTACGTCGGTACCCGCGATCCTTCGCCTCCAAATATTTCGCTGACGAATAATTCGTTAGCGAATATTTCGGAGGCGAAATACTCTCGTTCCATGCCCGCCGCCTCCTCCGCCGTGCACGCTCCCCACCCCCTGCGCACCCGCGACTTCCGGCTGCTCTTCGCCGGCCGCACGCTCTCCCTGCTCGGCGACGCCGTCATCCCCGCCGCGCTCGCGCTGGCCGTCCTGAAGGCCACCGGCTCCACCTCGGCGCTCGCCCTCGTCCTGGCCTGCGCGATGGTCCCCAAGCTGCTCCTGCTGCCGCTCGGCGGCGTGGCCGGCGACCGGTTCGACGCCCGCACCATCGCCCTGACCACCGACGCCGTCCGCTGCGTGACCCAACTCGTCGTCGGTGCCCAGCTGCTGAGCGGCAGCCCGACCCTCTGGGTCATCGCCGCCGCCGAGGTCGTCGGCGGCGCGGCCGGGGCGTTCGCCATGCCGACCGGCGCGCCGCTGGTCAAGGGCACGGTGCCCACCGCGGCCCTGCACCGCGCCAACGCCGCCCTGGGCATCGCCCAGAGCGCCACCCGCCTCGGCGGCCCCCTGCTCGGCGGCACGCTGGTGCTCACCGTCGGGGCCGGCTGGGCGTTCCTCCTCGACGCGGCCACCTTCGCCGTCAGCGCCGTACTGCTCGCCGCCGTCCGCGTCGCCCGCGTCCCGGTCCCCCGCAGCTCGCTCCGCGCCGACCTGCGCGAGGGCTGGCAGGAGGTCAGGTCCCGCGACTGGTACTGGACCAGCCTCATCGGCCACAGCGCCTGGAACGGAGCGGCGGCCGTCCTGATGACCCTCGGCCCGGCGATCGCGATCGGCCGGCTCGGCGGCGAGGCCACCTGGGTCGTGTTCCTCTGGACCGGTTCGGCCGGACTGCTGCTCGGCTCGCTCGTCGCCGGCCGGGCCCGCCCCCGGCGGCCCGTCCTGATCGCCAACCTGGGCCTCGCGACGTACGCGCTGCCGCTGGTGCTGCTGGCCCTGCCCGCTCCGGCGCCGGTGACGATCGCCGCGTACGGGATCGCGCAGGCCGGACTCGGCTTCCTCTCCCCGGTGTGGGAGACCGCCGTCCAACAGGCCGTGCCCGCCCATGCGCTGGCGCGCGTCACCTCGTACGACTGGCTGCTCTCGCTCGCCGCGATGCCGCTCGGCTACCTCCTCGGGCCGCTGGCCGCTACGGCCTGGGGACCCGAGGTCCCGCTGCTGGCGGCGGCGGTGATCGTCGGCGGCTGCTGCCTCGGGACGGCGCTGGTGCCGGGTGTACGACGGTTCGGGACGGAGGAGCGGGCGGACGGCCGGGCGGTGGAGCGGGCCGTGGACCGGGGCCGCTGACGCGTTGTCAGTCGGGTCCCCTACCGTCGTACGCATGGTGGGGAGCACTGGCCTGGCGGACAGGCTGAACGAGGCGGTCGCGGCCGACCGGGCCGTGGACCGGGGGCGGCTCGGCGAGCTGCTGGAGACGCTGGACGCGGCGGAGCGGCGGGAGGCCGCGCTGCACCTGCACGCGTCACTGTGCCGGCAGCCGCAGCAGGTCCTGACGCGGGCGCTGGCCGCGCTCGCGCGGCAGTGGCTGGACTGGACGCCGGCGGAGTCCGATCTGCTGCTCGGACGGCTGGTGGGCAAGGACTGCGAGGTCGGGCCGTACGACCTCGAGGTGGAGTTCGTGGCGCTGACGGAGCTCGTGGTGACCGCGGCCGAGCAGGCCGGGGACTTCGACCTGCCGCGGATGCGGGCGTTGTACGGGCTGACCCGGGGCAGCGGGCCGATGTCCCTCGACGACCACGAGCCGCTGAGCCGGCGGATGGCCGCGCTGCTGTCCCGGGATCCCCTGGTCGGGCCGGACGGACTGCTCCGGCACGTACTGAACGATCTGGACGACTACGGTCCGGCGATGCGGGCCGCCCACGCGGAGCTGCTGGCCGGGAAGGGCGCGGGCGCCTTCCTCGCGCACTGCCTGGAGGCGACGCAGGTACGGGCCACCAAGACCTGGCGCAGACGGGCGGCGGAGCTGCTCGCGGAGACGGCGTCCGGTGCGGTCCTGGTGCGGCGGCTCCTCGAAGGGATGGCCGCCCAGCCGGAGCACCGGATCTCCGACCTGGACCCGTGGGGCATGACCTGGTTCGGGCTCGCCGGCGAGACCAACACCTGCCTGGTGCGCGGGCTGATGTGGACGGCGCTCGACCTGGACGCCGACTGGGCCGTGCCGCTGGTCGGCGAGATCGCGCGCAACGCGGGGACGGGCACGGGCGGTTCGGGCGGGATGTGCCGCAGCCAGACGCTGGCCACCACCGGGATCGCGGTCCTCGGCGAGTGCCCCGCACCGCGCGCCGAGCAGGCGGTGCAGGCGCTCGGCCGGGTCAAGGCCAAGGTCCGCAACCGGACCGTGCTCAAGTCCCTCGCCAAAGCCGTGGAGACCGTCTCCGCGCGGGCCGGGCTCACCCCGTCGATGCTGCGCGAGCGGGGCGTCCCGGCGCACGGCCTGGACGCGCGCGGGATGCGGGAGGAGACCCTCGGGGCGTACACGGCGGTGCTGTCCGCCGAGGCGCCCGGCGTGGCCGCGCTCGCCTTCCTCGGGCCGGCGGGCAGGCCGCTCAGGTCCGCGCCCAAGGCGGTGAAGGAGGAGCAGGCCGACGAGCTGAAGGAGCTCCGCAGGGCCCTGAAGGAGCTGCGGACGCTGCTCGCCGGCGAGCGGGCCCGCCTGGAGGAGCATCTGACGGGCGGGACGACGTGGGCGGCGGAGGACTGGCAGCGGCTCTACGTGGACCACCCGGTCACCGGGACGGTCACGCGTGCGCTGCTGTGGGAGGTCGCCTCGGGCGACGCCGACTGGACCGCCGGGCTGCCGGAGCGGACCGGCGGAGGCTGGGCGCTGGCCGGCGCGGACGGCACCGCGCGCCCGGTCGGGCCCGGCTGCCGGCTGCGGCTGTGGCACCCGCTGCGCGCGGAGGCCGACGAGGTCGCCGAGTGGCGGGACGAACTGACCGCGCGGGAGCTGCGGCAGCCGTTCAAGCAGGTGTTCCGCGAGGTGTACCCGCTGACGCCGGCCGAGCTCGCGACGGAGACGTACTCGAACCGCTTCGCCGGCCACGTCCTCCGCTACCGCCAGGCCCGTTCGCTGATGACCGAGCGCGGCTGGCTGGGCGGACATCTGGGGTTCTTCGGCGAGGCGGCCGCCTCCGAGATGGTGAAGGAGCTGCCCCGGCCCGGGGAACTCCCGCTCGCCGAGGGCGTGTTCTGGCGGGCCCGCTTCTTCGTCGAGCTGGTCGACGACGGCGGCTCGACCGGGGACGGTGTCGCCGACCTGTGCGCCACCGACCAGGTGCGCCTGGAGCGCCGTGCCGCCTCGGCCGGTCCGCGGGGCGCCTGGGAGCGGGCCCCGCTCGCCGAGGTCCCGGCGCTGGTGCTGTCCGAGGCGCTGCGGGACGTGGACCTGTTCACCGGCGTGGCGTCGATCGGCACGGACCCGGAGTGGCGGGACCGGGGCGCGGACCGGGCCTACGGCACGTACTGGAGCGCGTACGCCTTCGGCGAGCTGACCGCGGCGGCCCGGATCCGCCGGGAGACCCTGGCCCGGCTGCTGCCGCGCACCCGGATAGCGGACCGGGCCGAGCTGACGGACCGGTTCCTGCGGGTGCGCGGCGACCGGCGCACGTACCGGATCCACCTGGGCTCCGGGAACGTTCTGATGGAGCCGAACGACGCCTATCTGTGCATCGTCGCCGACCGGGGCCCGAAGGGCCGCGACGGGAAGCTGTTCCTGCCCTTCGAGGAGGACGGCGGGCTGCTGTCGGTGATCCTGTCGAAGGCCTTCCTGCTGGCGGACGACGCGAAGATCACCGACCGGAGCATCACCGCGCAGCTGCTGCGCGACCTGTGACGTCGTCGAGGGCCGAGAGGAACGACACGAGCAGCCCGGCGGTCTCGGCCGGGCGCTCCAGGGCCGGGAGGTGGCCCGCCCAGTCCAGTTCGAGGTGACGGGCGCCGGGCAGGGTGTCCGCGAGGCGGGCGGCGATCTGCCGGAAGTCGGCGACGTCGTGGGCACCGGAGACGGCGAGGACGGGGACGGCGATCCGGGCGAGGGCGGCGGTGTCGACGCCCGCGTCGACCGGGCCGTCCTCGTCGGGGACGGGGAGCTGGAGGTCGAAGGCGCGGCGCTGCATCAGCCGGACGAGCGCGCGGGCGTCGTCCCCCGCGTCGGGGCCGAGCCACTGCGCGACGTTGAGCTCGACGGCGGCGTCGATGTCGCCGGCGTCCAGGAGTTCGTCCTCCTTGCGGCCGAAGGCGCGCAGTTCCGCGCTCGCCTCGTGGTCGGGCGCGGCGGCGCAGAGCAGCGCCAGGGCGGAGACCCTCGCGGGGTGCAGCGCGGCGAGTTCCAGGGCGACCTCGCCGCCGAAGGAGGACCCGACGACGGCGGCCCGCTCGATCCCGAGCGCGTCGAGGAGCGCGCGGACGTCCTCGGCGTGGGTGTGCGCCTCGCCGATCGGGGTCTCGCCGAAACCGCGCAGATCGCAGCGGACCACGCGGTGCCCGGCGTCGGCCAGGGCCTGGAACTGCCCGTCCCACATGCGCCGGTCGCAGACGCCGGAGTGCAACAGGACAACGCTGGAAGGGCCGTCACCGGCCACGTCATGAGTAAGCATCAGGCCGACCTTACGTGTCCACGCCCACTCCCACCCGGACTTGAACACGTTCAACAGGAGGTCTACAGTCGTCCTCACCACCATTTGAACGCGTTCAAGGGAGCGTGGGGCACATGGACCTCACTGTCGTCGCGTACATCGCCTACCTGCTCATCAGCGTGGCCCTCACCATCTGGGTGGCCCGCACGCTGAGCCGGAACGGCCGGATCTTCCTCGCAGACGTCCTGCACGGGAACGAGAAGCTCGCCGACGCCGTCAACCACCTGCTGGTGGTCGGCTTCTACCTGGTCAACTTCGGCTTCGTCGCGCTCTATCTGAGCCAGGACGAGGCCGTGACCGACGCCCGTCACCTGTTCGAGGCGCTGTCGGTCAAGCTCGGAGTCGTCCTCCTCGTCCTGGGCGGGATGCACCTGGCCAATGTCTTCGTCCTCAACAAGATCCGCCGCCGCGGCGTGATGGAGCGCGAGCAGGTCCCGCCGGTGCCCCCGCAGGGCTGGACCGGCCAGGCCCCGAAGGGCCCCTGGACCCCGCCGGCCGCACCCGGGGCCCACGCGTGACGGCCGCGGCCATGCCCGTACCGGCGGGGCGGCCCGTCACCCCGGTCCAGCGGCTCACGGTCCTGTACGACGCGCACTGCCCGCTCTGCGTGCACCTGCGCCACTGGCTGATCCACCAGCCGCAGCTCGTCCCCCTGGACCTGGTGCCCGCCGGGTCCCAGGAGGCGCGGGGGCGCTACCCGGACCTCGACCACGCCTCGACGCTGCGGGAGATCACCGTGATCGGGGACCGCGGCCAGATCTACCGCGGGACCTCTGCGTGGATCGTCTGCCTGTGGGCCCTGGCCGAGCACCGGCCCAAGGCCAACTGGCTCGCCACGCCCGCGGGCACACCGTTCGCCCGGATCACTGTCCTCGCCGCCGCGAAGTGGCGCGAGGCACTCAAGGGCGACGAGCCACCGCCGTGCGGCGCCGGCGACGGGGACCCGGGCGGGGGCGGCGGGCGGTGCGAGGTACCGGGCGGGCACGGCTAGGCTCGGACACCGTGACGGAAGAGAACGCCCCGGCCAAGGCCCCCAAGAGCGAGCAGACCCGCGCCCTCATCCTGGAGACCGCGCTCCGGCTGTTCAAGGAGCGGGGCTACGACAAGACGACGATGCGGGCCATCGCCCAGGAGGCGGGCGTCTCCGTCGGCAACGCGTACTACTACTTCTCTTCCAAGGAACACCTGGTCCAGGGGTTCTACGACCGGATCGCCGAGGAGCACCAGGCGGCGGTCCGGGCCATCCTGGACGGTCCCGAGAAGGACCTCGCGGCCCGGATCCGCGGGGTCCTGCTCGGCTGGCTCGACATCGCCGAGCCGTACCACGAGTTCGCGGCCCAGTTCTTCAAGAACGCGGCCGACCCGGAGAGCCCGCTCAGCCCCTTCTCCCCCGAGTCCGAGGGCCCCCGCGAGGCCGCGATCGACGTGCACCGCCGGGTGATCTCCGGAGCCGCGGTGAAGATCGACCCCGAACTGGCCGAACCCCTGCCGCAGTTGCTGTGGCTGCAGCAGATGGGCCTGGTCCTGTTCTGGGTCTACGACCGCTCCGAGAACGCCGCGAACAGCCGCCGCCTGGTCGAACGCCTCGCGCCCGTCACCGCCCGCGCGATCTCGCTCTCCCGCTTCCGCATCCTGCGCCCCCTGGTCAAGGAGACCCACGACCTCCTCGCCGACTTCATGCCGACCGCCGCCGGCATGGCCGCCTCGGGCAAGCCCACCCGCGCGGCCCGCAAGTCCGGCTGACCGGTCAGAGGGTCGGAGGGCCGGAGGGTCAGATCCAGCCCAGTTCCCAGAGGCGCCAGACGCCCGTACCGTCCGAGAGGTACTGGGAGCCGGTGACGGACTGGGTGGACAGGACGTAGTCCTTCTTCTGCCACAGGGGGATCAGCGGGACGTCCTTCGCGACCTCCGACTGGATGGCCTTGAAGTCCGCCGACGCCCGCCCGCGGTCGCCGTACTGCTGGGTGGAGGCGATCAGCTGGTCGACGCGCTTGCTGGAGTAGCCGTTGTGCAGGGTGTTGCCGGTGCCGACCAGCGGCGCGGTGAAGCTGTCGGAGTCCGGGAAGTCCGGCAGCCAGCCGACCCCGTACGCGTCGTACTTGCCCGCCGCGTACGCCTTCTGGAACTCCTGCCAGTCCGCCTGGACCACGGTCACCTCGAAGAGCCCGTCCTGCTCCAGCTGGCGCTTCAGCTCCGCGGCCTCGGCCGCGTACGTGGCGTCCTTGCGGAAGCCGAGGGTGAACTTCACCGGCGTCTCGACGTCCGCGTCCTTCAGCAGCCGCTTCGCCTTCTGCACGTCCGGCTTCGGGTACGCGTCGAAGAACGCCGTGTTGTGGCCCGTGAAGCCCTGCGGGACCAGGGAGTACAGCGGCTCGACCGTGCCGTGGTAGACGCCCGTCACGAGCTTCGGCCGGTCCAGGACCGTCGCGACCGCCCGCCGGACCGCCTTGTCGGACATCGCCGAGCCGGGCCGCACGTTGAGGTTGAGGTTGCGGACCTCCGGGCTGGCCGCCTCGGTGAGCCGGATGTCGCCCTTGGAGTCGTCCAGCGTCGACACCGTCTTCGGCGGCAGCTGCCGGTGCGTGATGTCGACGTCCTTGTTCTTCCACGCCTCGGCGAGCTGCTCCGACTCCTTGAAGTACTTGATCACGACCGGGCCACCGGTCGTGGTGATCGCGCCCTTGTACTTCGGGTTCGGCTCGAGCAGGGCCCGCACGCCCGGCTGGTACTCCTTCAGCACGTACGGCCCCGAGCCGTCCACCCGCAGGCCCGCACGCAGGGAACGCGTCGGGTACTGCGTGCGGTCCACGATCGAACCCGCGCCGGTCGCCAGCTTCTGCGGGAACGTCGCGTCCCGGCTGCTGAGATTGAAGGTGACCGTCTGCCCCTCCGCGACCACCGACGTCAGCGTCGGGAACAGCGCCTGCGGGCCGACGTCCGTCTTGATCGCCAGCATCCGCTCGAAGGAGTACTTGACGTCCTCGCCGGTGATCTTCCGGCCGTTGGAGAACGTCAGGTCGTCCCGGAGCTCGCACTGGTAGGTCTGGAGCTTCATGCCGATGAACTTGCAGCTGCGCGCCGCGTCGGGCACGGGCGTGGTGAAGTTCGCCTTGAAGGTCAGCAACGACTGGTAGACGTTGCTGTACATCGCCCAGGAGCCGGCGTCGTACGCCCCCGCCGGGTCCAGTGACGTCACCTCGTCGGTCGTGCCGACCGTGATCGGCGCCTTCGACTCTTCGTCGGAGGGCAGCAGCTGCCACCCTCCGACACCGGCGACCACGAGGACGCCGCACGCTATGAGGATCCGCAGACGGACCGGCTGCATGGTCGTGCTTCCTTCAGTATCGAGCCCACCCCTGTCGCGACGGCCCCCTCGCCGTGTCGCGATGTCGCTCATCCCATCACACCGGTTTCACAAGCGGAAGAGGAAACTTTCACCACACACGCATATGTCCGGGATATGAGATTCGAACGGGCGAACCGTACTGAACGGTCACTCAATGCGGATCGGGGCGAAGGCCCCGGTCGAGCCCCCGCCCCGTCACGTCCGCTCCGTCACCGCCGACGCGTCACGCCTGCTTCGAGGCGAGCTGGACGACCGTGATGTCCGAGGGCGCGCCGACCCGCACCGGCGGACCCCACGCGCCCGCGCCGCGGGACACGTACAGCTGGGTGTCCCCGTACTGCTCCAGGCCCGCCAGCGTCGGGTTCGCGAGCTCCGCGAGCAGATTGCCCGGCCAGAGCTGGCCGCCGTGCGTGTGGCCGGACAACTGCAGGTCCACCCCGTGCTTCACCGCGTCGTGGATGACGACCGGCTGGTGCGCGAGCAGCACCGCCGCCCGGGAGCGGTCCCGGTCGCCGAGCGCGCGGACGAAGTCCGGCCCCTGGCCCTCGTTCTCGCCGGCCACGTCGTCGACCCCCGCCAGGTCGAAACCGTCGATCTCGACCCGGGCGTTCCGCAGCGGCTGCAGGCCCAGTTCGCGCACGTGGTCCACCCAGGCGTCCGCGCCGGAGAAGTACTCGTGGTTGCCGGTGACGAAGTACGAGCCGTGCCGGGCCCGGAGCTGCGCCAGCGGCTCGGCCGCCGGGCCGAGGTCCGCCACGCTGCCGTCCACGAGGTCACCGACCACCGCGATCAGGTCGGGCTGGGTGGAGTTGATCGTGTCGACGATCCGCTGCGCGTGCGCACGGCCGAGGGTCGGCCCGAGGTGGATGTCGGAGACGACCGCGATCCGGTACCCGTGGACCGCCCGCGGCAGCTTCGCCAGCGGCACGGTGACCCGCTTCACGCGCGGGCCGCGGAGCACGCCGTACGTGCCGTAGCCGACCGTGCCCACGGCCGCGGCGGCCGCTGCGCCGCCGACGATGCGGGAGACGAAGAGACGACGCGAGAAGTCCCCCGTCGCAGTGGCGCCGGAGCCGGAGCCGGACGGGGACACCGGCTCCTCCGCGGGCCCGGCCTCCTCACCCGCCGCCGGACCGCCCTCGGTACGCGTCTCCGTCTCCGACAACGGCTCGGGCGCCGTCTCCGGCACCGTCACCGGTACCGCCTCCGGCACCGGGACCGGCGCCGCGACCGGCACCCGGGCCGCGCGCCGCTCCAGGACGCGCCGCAGCAGCGGCCGGACCAGTTCGCCGGCCAGCAGCGCCAGCGTCACGTACAGCAGCAGCGCCAGCCACAGGAAGCCCGGCCAGGCCACCGTCTGCTGGAGCCAGAACGGCGCCCCCGCGCGCCCCGAGGCCATCGCCGCGACCGAGCCCAGCGGCAGCGCGACCGCCGCCACCGTCCCCAGCCGCCGGGCGAGCGAACCCGGCGCCGTGACGTCGCGCACCAGGCGCCGCCACACGTACCAGTGGACCCCGCCGAGCACGGCCAGGACCACGATCATCACCAGCAGGACGAGCAGCACGACCCCGAACCCCTAACCCCGTTCGCGGCGCGCGGCGCGCACGCCGCGCAACCCGATCACGCCGATCACCGTCCCCAAGACAAAGGACGTGATCGCGAGCAGCAGATGAACCCAGAAGTACGCCGTCGGCTCGCCCGCGTCGTCGAAGGCGAGGCCGCTCCCGTCGTTCCACAGGTTTTTGACGAAGGTGACCCAGATGAACCAGCTCCACACACCGAACGCGAGCAGGAACCAGGAGGCGGAGCGGCTGAGCTTCATGGCCCCAGTATCACCGGACACCTCCGGCCGCCCGCGTCCGGGTGGACGGGGGCGGCCGAACGCCCTGGTGGGGTACGGAATGACGAGGTCCGCGTGTACGTTCTGGTCCGTGTCTGCTTCGAAGAAGGCCGCCCTGGCGGTCACCACGGCCACCGCCGTCGCCGCCCTCCTTCCGCTGCTCTCCGCCGGGCCCGCGTTCGCGGCGCCGGGGCCGGACAAGAAGGAGGACAAACAGCCCAAACCACCCGCGGTGATGTCGACCGTCGGCGGATCGCTGCTCGGCCGGCCGGGGACGCAGGTACAGCTGGGCGCCGGGGCTCCGGTCCTGCCGAAGGAGCTGAGCGCCCGGTCGTGGATCGTGGCGGACGCCGAGACCGGTGACGTGCTGGCCTCGCACAACGCGCACTGGCGGCTGGCCCCCGCGTCCACGCTGAAGATGCTGTTCGCGGACACCGTGCTGCCCAGGTTCCCGAAGACCCAGACCCACCTGGTCGATCCGAGGGAGCTGGCCGGGATCGGCGCGGGTTCCAGTCTGGTCGGCGTCAAGGAGAAGCAGAGCTACACCGTCCACGATCTGTGGATGGGGGTGTTCCTGCGCTCCGGGAACGACGCGGTGCACGTGCTGTCCGAGATGAACGGCGGCATCCCGAAGACCGTGCAGGACATGAACGCCCACGCGGCGGAGCTGCAGGCACTCGACACGCACGCCGTCTCGCCGGACGGCTACGACGCGCCGGGCCAGGTCTCGTCCGCGTACGACCTCACCCTGATCGCCCGCAGCGGCATGCAGAAGCCCGACTTCCGGGAGTACGCGGCGACCGTGCGGGCCAAGTTCCCCGGCGAGCAGAAGAAGGGCAAGAAGCGCGAGAGCTTCGAGATCCAGAACACCAACCGGCTGCTGACCGGTGACTTCGGCATCGCCCCGTACAAGGGCATCGCCGGCGTGAAGAACGGCAACACCACGCACGCCGGGGCGACGTTCACCGGCGTCGCCGAACGCAACGGCAAGGTGCTGCTCGTGACGGTGATGAACCCCTCGTCGAAGGAGTCGCACGCCGTCTACAAGGAGACCCAGCGGCTGCTCGACTGGGGCTTCGCCGCCTCCGGCAAGGTGACCCCGGTCGGCGAGCTGGTACCCCCGAAGTCGGCCCGCACCGACTCCTCCGCGCCGGGCACCGAGCCCGCCCCGGGCAAGAACAAGCAGGGCTCGGCGGAGAAGGCGTCCGCCGCCTCGGACAGGTCCGGCGGGATCGGCACGGCGCTGGCCGTGGCGGGGGGCGCGCTGGTGCTGCTCGGCGGTGCGGCGTTCCTGGTCAACCGTCGCTGGCCGCTGCCCGAACTCGTCCGCCGCCGGCCTCAGGGTCCGGGTCCGGACGTGAATCCGTAGCCGTCCAGGCCGCGCAGAACAGCAGGAGTTTCGCGGTGAAGTTGATCCACAGGAGCAGGGCGACGGGCACGCCGAACGCACCGTACATCGACCTCGACGCGACCCCGCTCATGTAGCCGCCGAGGAGCAGCTTCAGGGCCTCGAAGCCGATCGCGCCGATGAGCGCCGCGCCGACCAGTTTGCGGCGCGGCGGGCTGACGCCGGTGAAGACGCTGAGCACGTAGCAGAGGATGAGGAAGTCGGCGAGGATCGCGACGAGGACCGCGGCGACCTGGATGAGCACGCCGCCCGCGCCGGACTGGGAGATGCCGAGGCGGTCGGCGGTCCAGCCGACGGCGGTGGAGCCGAGCCAGGAGGCGGCGAGCGAGCCCACGCCGACGGCGCCGAGGCCGAGCAGGACGACCGCGTCCACGCCCTTGGCGACGAACGGGTTCCGGTCGTCGTCCTCGTCGAGGCCCCAGACCGTGCGCAGACAGTCCCGCATCTGACCGACCCAGCTGATGCCGGCGACCAGCAGCACCGCGCCGGCGACCAGACCGATCGTGCCGGCGTTGGCGACCAGGCCGCCGATGTCGAGCTGTTCGGAGATGCCGGGGACCTGGTCGGCCGCCTTCTCCTCGATGGTCGCGAGCTGTTCGTCGGTCAGCAGCGCGGCGCCGATCGCGGCGGCGACCGTGATCAGCGGGAAGACGGCGAGAAAGCTGATGAAGGTGATCGCGGCGGCCAGGCGGGTCCAGTGCACCGCGTCGAGCGTCTCGTACGAGCGCCAGGCATGGGTGCGCATGAGCCGGGCGGCCACCGGGCCGATGACGGGGAGCTTGGTCAGCCAGTCCATGTCGTACCCGTACCCCTTGATCGGCTCGTCGACCGTCCCGCCGCGCCGGGACCGGAGCGGCGGTCACACGTCCATGACCGCCATCGCGTACATCGCCGCCCACACCACGCCGATCACCGCGAGCGGCCGGTCGCGCAGCACCACGTCCTCCGGCGCGCCCGCGGCCCCGCGGTCGGCGAAGACCGCGTACCGCAGCACCGCGAGGATGAAGGCGACCACGGAGAGCTGACGCCACGGCAGCAGCGTCCCGGCCGCGCCGCCGCCGCTCTCCAGCGCCCACAGGCAGTAGCCGAGGACCGCCGCCCCGGCCGCCAGCTGCCAGACGAACCGCAGATAGCCGGGGGTGTACCGGGTGAGCAGGGCGCGGGTCGCGCCCTGCGTGCCGGCCATCCGGACCGCCTCGGAGTACCGCTTGGCGGCGACCATGAACAGCGCGCCGAAGCCCGTGGTGATCAGGAACCAGCGGGAGAGCGGGATGCCGAGCGCCACCCCGCCGATCACGGCCCGCATCAGGAAGCCGGTGGCGACCACGGCGAGGTCGACGACCAGGACGTGTTTGAGCCGTACGCAGTAGGCGAGTTGCATGACGAGGTACGCGGCGAGCAGCGCGGCCGTCATCGGGTTGCACAGCGCCGCCGCGGCGAGGGCCGCGCCGAGCCCGAGCGCGGCGCCGGCCGCGTACGCGAGGGGGACGGGGACGACGCCGGAGGCCACGGGGCGCAGCCGTTTGACGGGGTGGGCCCGGTCGGCGTCGGCGTCGCGGGCGTCGTTGACCAGGTAGACCGCGGCGGCGGCCGCGGTGAACAGGCCGAAGACCAGGGCCAGTCGGCCGGCCGACTCCCAGGAGGCGAGCCGTCCGGCGGCGGCGGGCGCGGCGACGACGAGCAGGTTCTTGACCCACTGCCGGGGGCGGGCGGTGCGCAGGAGGCCCGCGGGGACGGCGAGCAGCAAGCCGTGGCGCGCGGGGGCGGAGGCGGTGGCCGCCGGTCGCTCCAGGATCGCGGTGCGTTCAGACACGGGCGGTCCCCCGCAGCCAGTCCCGCCCGAGGGCCGCGGTCGTCGCGCCGAGCAGCGCGCCCGCGGCCACGTCGGTCGGGTAGTGGACGCCGACGACCAGGCGGGAGACGCACATCGCGGCCGCGGCGGTCACGGCGAGGCGGCGGCCGGCCGGGCGCAGGGCGGTGAAGGCGACGGCGGCCGCGGCCGCCGAGGTGGCGTGCGAGCTGGGGAAGGAGTGCCGTCCGGCGGTGCGGACCAGCGGGGCGAACTCCTCACGCCCGGGGCGGGGTCGGCGCACCAGCCGCTTCACGCCGACGCTCGCCAGATGCGCCGCGCCGATCAGCGCCGTGCCGCGCAGCCACGGGCCGCGCCGCTCCCGGTCGGCGGCGGCGCCGACGAGTCCGGCGGCCAGCCAGAGCGCCGCGTGCTCTCCGCCGAGGGACAGCAGCCGGGCAGCGGCGGCCACCTCCGGCCGCCGGCCGCAGCCGCGCAGGGCGGCCAGCAGGCGCCGTTCCGCTCCGGCGCAGTCCCCGTATCGCATCGGCCCCGCCTCCCGGGTTTCGTGGATCGGCCCGGGGCGACTCTGACGTGCGGGAGCGCGGAACTTCACGGCAATCTTTCCTGACACTCTTTTAATCACCCATTTCGACGAGCCCCGCGAGCCTCGCCGCAAACCCCGGCATTCTCCGCAAGCGGGGCGATACGGTCACCGCCATGACCGCGGAGACCGAGTACCCCGACGTCGTGCCGATGACCGGCTGGGGCCGCACCGCGCCCACCCTCGCGTGCGTGGTCCGGCCCCGTTCGTACGAGGAGGCCGCCGCGTCGGTCCGCGGCTGCGGGCCGCGCGGCTCGATCGCCCGCGGCCTCGGCCGCGCGTACGGCGACGCCGCGCAGAACGCCGGCGGCACCGTCCTCGACATGACCGGCCTCGACCGCATCCGCTCCATCGACGCCGGGCGCGGCCTGGTGGAGTGCGACGCGGGCGTCAGCCTGCACCGGCTGATGGAGGTGCTCCTGCCGCTCGGCTGGTTCGTGCCGGTCACCCCCGGGACCCGGTACGTGACCGTCGGCGGGGCGATCGGCGCGGACATCCACGGCAAGAACCACCATGTCTCCGGCTCGTTCGCCCGCCATGTCCGCTCGCTGCGGCTGCTCACCGCCGACGGCACGGCCCGCACGGTCGCCCCCGGCACCGAGCTGTTCGACGCGACCGCCGGCGGCATGGGCCTGACCGGTGTGATCCTCTCCGCCGTGCTCGAACTGCTGCCGGTGGAGACCTCGCTGATGACCGTGGACACCGAGCGGGCCGGCGACCTCGACGACCTGATGGCCCGGCTCACCGCCACCGACCACCACTACCGCTACTCGGTCGCCTGGATCGACCTGCTGGCCCGGGGCGCCGCGACCGGCCGGGCCGTCCTCACCCGCGGCGACCACGCCCCCTACGACACGCTGCCGCTGCGCGCCCGCCGCACGGCGCGCGCCTTCCGGCCGGGCTCGCTGCCCGCCGCGCCGGTGTACGTGCCCGAGGGGCTGCTGGGCCGGACGACGGTCGGCCTGTTCAACGAACTCTGGTACCGCAAGGCCCCCCGCCGCTCGATCGGCCGGCTGCAGCGGCTCTCGGCCTTCTTCCACCCGCTGGACGGCGTGCCGCACTGGAACCGGATCTACGGGCGCGGCGGCTTCGTCCAGTACCAGTTCGTCGTCGGGTACGGGCAGGAGGAGGCGCTGCGGCAGGTGGTGCGGCGGATCGCGCGCCGCGGCTGCCCCTCGTTCCTGGCCGTCCTGAAGCGCTTCGGCGAGGGCGACCCGGGCTGGCTGTCCTTCCCGATGCCCGGCTGGACGCTGGCCCTCGACATCCCCGCGAGCCTCAGCGGGCTCGGCACGTTCCTCGACGAGCTGGACGAGGTCGTGGCCGGCGCGGGCGGCCGGGTGTACCTCGCGAAGGACTCCCGCCTGCGCCCCGACCTCGTCGCCGCCATGTACCCCCGGCTCCCGGACTTCCGCGCGCTGCGCGCGGAGCTGGACCCGCGCGGGGTCTTTCGTTCCGACCTGTCCCGTCGGCTCGGCCTCTAGGAGTGTGACCGCCATGAAGGACGCCTTCGGCGCCCCCCAGTCCCTGCTCGTCCTCGGCGGCGCGTCCGAGATCGGACTGGCCACCGCCCGCCGGCTCGTCGCCCGCCGCACCCGCACCGTCTGGCTGGCCGGACGGTACTCCCCCGCCCTGACCGCGGCCGCGGACTCGCTGCGCGGCCTCGGGGCGGACGTGCACACCGTGCCGTTCGACGCGCTGGAAACCGAGTCGCACGAGGAACGGCTCGGGAAGCTGTTCGCCGAGGGCGACATCGACATGGTGCTGCTCGCCTTCGGCGTCCTCGGCGACCAGGCCCGCGACGAGGAGGACCCGGCCGCCGCGGTGCGCGTCGCGCAGACCAACTACACCGGCGCGGTCTCGGCGGGGCTGGTGTGCGCCCGGGCGCTCCAGGCGCAGGGGCACGGCTCGCTGGTGGTGCTGTCCTCGGTGGCGGGCGAGCGGGCCCGGCGGGCCAACTTCATCTACGGCTCGTCCAAGGCGGGCCTCGACGCCTTCGCGCAGGGCCTCGGGGACGCGCTGCACGGCACCGGGGTGCAGGTGATGGTCGTCCGCCCCGGGTTCGTCCGGACGAGGATGACCCGCGGCCTCGCGGAGGCCCCGCTGGCGACGACCCCGGAGGCGGTCGCCGAGGCGATCGAGCTGGGGCTGCGGCGGCGGGCCGAGACGGTGTGGGTGCCGGGGGCACTGCGCGTGGTGATGACGGCCCTGCGCCACCTGCCGCGGCCGCTGTTCCGGCGGCTGCCGGTGTGAGGGACGGGCCCAAGGGGCCCAGAGGGCCCTGCGGGACCCGTGTGGACCGTGCGAGCTCCTGTGGGTCCTGTGGGTCTGTGGGCCCTGTGGGTCGTCCGGGTCGTCCGGGCCCGCGTGCCTACGCCTGTGTCGGCGCCGGGGCGTCCACCGGTGACCCCTGGGCCGGGATCTCCGGGGTGTCGGCGCCGCCGAACGCGTACGTGCGGAGCTTGCGCCACACCGCGTCCGCGCCCTGCTCGTACAGCGCGAAGGACCGGCAGGTCCAGGCCGCCTCGAAGCCGGCCAGCTCCTCGTAGGCGCGGTCCATCGCCTCGTCCGCGATGCCGTGCGCGACGGTGACGTGCGGGTGGTACGGGAACTGCAGATCCCGCACCAGCGGCCCCGCCTCGTCCCGCAGCTGCTGCTGCAGCCGGGTGCACTCGGGCGCGCCCTCGGCCAGCGTGACGTACACGACGGGCGACAGCGGGCGGAACGTTCCGGTGCCCGCGAGCCGCATCGGGAACGGCAGGCCCGCGGCGGCCACCCGGGCGAGGTGCGCCTCGATCTCGGGCAGCCGCTCTACGGCCGCCTCGGTCGGCGGGACGAGGGTGACGTGCGTGGGGATGCCGTGCGCGGCGGGATCCCCGAAGCCCGCGCGCCGCTCCTGGAGCAGGCTGCCGTAGGGCTCCGGGACCGCGATCGAAACGCCGAGCGTTACGGTCCCCACGTCGTTCTCCTCCGTCGAGTAATGGTTCGGGCGGGTGGTGCAGCGCCAGTGTGCGGCCTGCACCACCCTCAAGGCCAGGGTCCTTGGACTCAGTGCTTGGCGGGCAGGAAGCCCACCCGCTCGTAGGTCTGCGCCAGGGTCTCCGCCGCGACCGCCCGCGCCTTCTCCGCTCCCTTGGCCAGGACCGAGTCCAGCGTCTCCGGGTCGTCCAGGTATTCCTGGGTCCGGGTCCGGAACGGAGTGACGAAGTCCACCATCACCTCGGCGAGGTCGGTCTTCAGCGCGCCGTACATCTTGCCCTCGTAGCTCTTCTCCAGGTCGGCGATGCCCGTCCCGGTGAGCGTGGACATGATGGAGAGCAGGTTGGAGACGCCCGGCTTGTTCTCCACGTCGAAGCGGATCACGGTGTCGGTGTCGGTGACGGCGCTCTTGACCTTCTTCGCGGTGACCTTCGGGTCGTCGAGCAGGTTGATCAGGCCCTTCGGCGTGGACGCCGACTTGCTCATCTTGATCGACGGGTCCTGGAGGTCGTAGATCTTCCCCGTCTCCTTGAGGATGTACGGCGACGGGATCGTGAACGTGTCCCCGAAGCGGCCGTTGAAGCGCTCCGCGAGGTCGCGGGTCAGCTCGATGTGCTGGCGCTGGTCCTCGCCGACCGGGAC
Source organism: Streptomyces solicamelliae (assembly GCF_045348655.1). Classification (NCBI taxonomy): domain Bacteria; kingdom Bacillati; phylum Actinomycetota; class Actinomycetes; order Kitasatosporales; family Streptomycetaceae; genus Streptomyces; species Streptomyces solicamelliae. The sequence continues at coordinate 4,355,631 of NZ_CP160404.1, read as the reverse complement.
CTGGTCGGCCTGGTAGAGCAGGATGTCCGCGACCTGGAGGATCGGGTACGTGAACAGGCCGACGGTGGCCCGCTCCGCGCCCTGCTTGGCGGACTTGTCCTTGAACTGCGTCATCCGCGAGGCCTCGCCGAAGCCGGTGAGGCAGTTCATCACCCAGCCGAGCTGCGCGTGCTCGGGCACGTGGCTCTGGACGAAGAGGGTGCAGCGCTCCGGGTCGAGGCCGGCGGCGAGCAGCTGGGCCGCGGCGAGCCGGGTGTTGGCCCGCAGCTCCGCCGGGTCCTGCGGCACGGTGATCGCGTGCAGGTCGACGACCATGTAGAACGCGTCGTGGGTCTCCTGCAGGGCGACCCACTGACGGACCGCGCCGAGGTAGTTGCCGAGGTGGAACGAGCCTGCGGTGGGCTGGATTCCGGAGAGCACACGAGGTCGGGGAGAGGCCATGTTCATCATTCTCTCAGGTGCGGTAGGCGTTCTTGACAAGGCCGGGGCGGGCGCTCACGCGCCCGCCCCGGGACACCTCCGCCGTCAGACCGTCAGCCCCGGCGCCGGGTACGCGGCCATCAGCTCGGCGACCTCCGCGCGGATCGCCGCCAGCGCCTCCTCGTCGCCCTTCGCGGCCGCCGCGACACCGCGGTCGATCCACTCCGCGACCTGCGCCATGTGCTCGACGCCCAGGCCGCGCGAGGTCAGCGACGGGGTGCCGATGCGGACGCCGGAGGGGTCGAAGGGCTTGCGCGGGTCGTACGGGACCGTGTTGTAGTTCACGACGATGCCCGCCCGGTCCAGCGCCTTGGCGGCCACCTTGCCCGGGACCTCCTTGGGCGTGAGGTCCATCAGGATCAGGTGGTTGTCGGTGCCGCCGGAGACCAGGTCGAAGCCGCGGGCCAGCAGCGCCTCGGCGAGCGCCTTCGCGTTGGCGACGACGGACTCGGCGTAGGTCCGGAAGGAGGGCAGGGCGGCCTCCTTCAGGGCGACGGCGATCGCGGCGGTGGTCTGGTTGTGCGGGCCTCCCTGGAGACCCGGGAAGACTGCCTTGTCGACGGCCTTGGCGTGCTCCTCGCGGCACATCAGCATCGCCCCGCGCGGGCCGCGCAGCGTCTTGTGCGTGGTCGTGGAGATCACGTCCGCGTACGGCACCGGCGACGGGTGCGCGCCGCCCGCGATCAGGCCCGCGATGTGGGCGACGTCGGCGACGAGGACCGCGCCGGACTCCTGGGCGATCTCGCCGAAGGCGGCGAAGTCGATGGTGCGGGGCAGCGCCGTGCCGCCGCAGAAGATCACCTTGGGGCGTTCCTTCATCGCCAGCTCGCGGACCTGGTCGAAGTCGATCCGCCCGTCGTCCTGGCGCACGCCGTACTGCACGCCGCGGAACCACCTGCCGGTCGCGGACACGCCCCAGCCGTGGGTGAGATGGCCGCCCATCGGCAGGGCCATGCCCATCACCGTGTCGCCGGGCTCGGCGAAGGCCAGATAGACGGCCAGGTTGGCCGGCGAGCCGGAGTACGGCTGGACGTTGGCGTGGTCGACGCCGAACAGGCTCCGGGCGCGCTCGATCGCCAGGGTCTCGACCAGGTCGATGTTCTGCTGGCCCTCGTAGTAGCGGCGGCCCGGGTAGCCCTCGCTGTACTTGTTCTGCAGGACGGTGCCGGACGCCTCCAGGACCGCCTGGGAGACGTAGTTCTCGCTGGGGATCAGGCGCAGCGTGTCGGCCTGGAGCTGCTCCTCGGCGCGGACCAGCGCGGCCAGCTCGGGGTCGGTGGCGGCGAGGGCGGGGTGGCGGGGCTGCTCGGCGGTCATGGCGTGCCTCCGGGTTCGGCGGATCCCGGGGCGCGGCTCGTACGTAGGGCTGCGCCGCACGGGACGGTCGTAGGTCCCGTGATGCCCAGGCGGGCGGCATCTCGTGTGGTTGCCGCGCACGGCTCCCCCGGGGTCGCTTCCCCGTGCGCCAGTCGCCGTGCGTGTTTCCAGACTAGCGGGCGCGTTGTCACCGAGGTTTCCCCGTCCATCATCCGAGCGACGATAGAAACAGGGCTCACACCCGCCCCTGGCCGCAGAACGAACGGAGATCCCGTGTCGCGTACGCAAGACCTGATCGCTTCCGCGGAGACGCACAGCGCGCACAACTACCACCCGCTGCCCGTGGTCGTCGCCACCGGCGACGGCGCGTGGCTCACGGACGTCGAGGGGCGCCGCTACCTCGACATGCTGGCCGGCTACTCGGCGCTGAACTTCGGGCACGGCAACCGCCGGCTGCTCGACGCGGCGCGGGCGCAGCTGGAGCGGGTGACGCTCACGTCGCGGGCGTTCCACCACGACCGGTTCGCCGCCTTCTGCGAGCAGCTCGCGGAGCTGTGCGGCAAGGAGCTGGTGCTGCCGATGAACACCGGCGCGGAGGCCGTGGAGACGGCCGTGAAGACCGCCCGGAAGTGGGGGTACGAGGTGAAGGGCGTGCCGGACGGGCACGCGAAGATCGTGGTCGCGGCCAACAACTTCCACGGCCGGACGACGACGATCGTCAGCTTCTCGACGGACCACGAGGCCCGGGACCACTACGGCCCGTACACGCCGGGCTTCGAGATCGTCCCGTACGGCGATCTCACCGCCCTGGAGACGGCGGTCACCGAGAACACGGTGGCGGTGCTCCTGGAGCCGATCCAGGGCGAGGCCGGGGTGCTGGTGCCGCCGGCCGGTTATCTGCAGGGCGTGCGGGAGCTGACGCGGCGCAGGAACGTGCTGTTCATGGCCGACGAGATCCAGTCCGGCCTGGGCCGTACGGGCAGGACCTTCGCCTGTGAGCACGAGGGCGTCGTGCCGGACGTGTACATCCTCGGCAAGGCGCTGGGCGGCGGCGTGGTGCCGGTGTCGGCGGTGGTCGCCGACCGCGACGTGCTGGGGATCTTCAAGCCGGGCGAGCACGGCTCGACCTTCGGCGGGAACCCGCTGGCCTGCGCGGTGGCCCTGGAGGTGATCGCGATGCTGCGCACCGGCGAGTACCAGCAGCGCGCGACGGAGCTGGGCGAGCACCTGCACGCCGAGCTGAACCTGCTGGTCGGCGGCGCGGTGGAGGCGGTGCGGGGCCGCGGGCTGTGGGCGGGTGTGGACATCGCGCCGGCGCGCGGCACCGGCCGGGAGATCTCGGAGAAGCTGATGGAGCGCGGGGTCCTGGTGAAGGACACCCACGGCTCGACGATCCGGATCGCCCCACCGCTGGTGATCGGCAAGGAGGACCTGGACTGGGGCCTGGAACAGCTGCGCGCGGTCCTGTCGGACTGACGCAGCGGCGACGCCGTGCCCGGGGGCGCTGTGCGGCTCCGGGCACGGGGCGGCGTACCGCCACGGTCAGGGCGCGGCCCTCGCCTGGCCCGCCCCTCAGGAGCGCGGGCAGGCCGCGGTCTTCCGGTGCGGTGGCGCGGCGGGCGCCGTAGCTCCACGGCAGTCGCGCTGCCGGGGCCGTTCGGCGCCGCGGTCCCGTGCGCGTGGGGGCGCCCTTCCCGGTGGCCGGCGGGCCGCGGCCCGACGCGCCCCGGGCCGAGGGCCCGCGCCCCCGCCGGGCCCCTCCGCCGCGCCCTACAGGATCACGTGCGGCAGGAAGCGGGCGTAGCCGTCCGTGACGAGGCCCGCCGACTCGCGGATGCCGAGGCCGGCCGCCTCGTCCCGGACGACCCATGCGCCGAGCACGACCCGGTTGCCGTCGAAGTCCGGCAGCGGCGCCAGGGCCTGGTAGCAGCAGGGCTCGTCGCTGACGGCCGGGGGCTCGCCCGCCTCGTGCAGGGTGACGCCGGCGCCCTCGCGCCCGAGCAGCGGCTTCGCGGCCCAGCCGGTGGTCGTGGCGAGCTCGCGCGGGCCGTCGACGTAGGCGGGCAGCAGGTTCGGGTGGCCGGGGTACAGCTCCCAGAGAATGGCGAGCAGCGCCTTGTTGGAGAGCAGCATCTTCCAGGCCGGCTCGATCCAGCAGGTGCTGCCGGAGCCGCCGCCGTTGTCGAGGGTGTCCAGGACGTGCGGGCCGAAGCGGTCCGTGGTCAGCCACTCCCACGGGTAGAGCTTGAAGCAGCTGCGGATGAACTTCAGACGGTCGTCGACGAACCGCCCGGACAGCCGGTCCCAGCCGATCCGTTCGACGGACAGCGCCTCGGTGTCGAGGCCGGCCTGCTGGGCGGTCTCGCGCAGGTACGCGACCGTCATCAGGTCCTCACCGAGCTCGTCTCCGTCCGAGTGCACGAAGTGCACCGGGCCGGGCGGCAGCAGGTGCGCCTGCGCCTTCCAGGCGTCGACGAGGCGCTCGTGGAGCGAGTTCCACTGGTCGGCGCCGGGGAACCGCTCCTCCATCCAGAACCACTGCGGACTGGCGGCCTCGACGAGGGAGGTCGGGGTGTCGGCGTTGTACTCCAGCAGCTTCGCCGGCCCCGTCCCGTCGTAGTGCAGGTCGAACCGGCCGTACAGGGACGGCAGTTCGGTCCGCCGCCGCCAGGACTCGGCGACCCGCTCGACGACCCGGGGGTCGGTGAGGCCCAGATCGGCGAACCGGTCCTGCGCCACGATGTGCTCCGCCGCGGCGAGGCTCATCGCGTGCAGCTCCTCCACGACCTCCTCCAGCGCCTCGACCTCGGGCAGCGTGAAGGAGTAGTACGCGCTCTCGTCCCAGTACGGCCGCAGCGAGTCGTCCGGGTAGCGGGTCAGCGGGTAGACGCAGCCCTGCTCCTCGACGGTCTGCTGCCAGCCGGGGCGGGGTTCGATGGTGTGCCGTCGCATGACGTGCCCGCCGCCGCTCAGCCGCCGCTGGAGCCGGAGCAGCCGAAGCCGCCGGTGTCCACGGCGGCCTTGTTGGTGCTGCCGCCGCCGATCCGGCCGTCGGCGTCGACGCTGCCGCCGTAGTAGTAGGTGCCCCTGGTGGTGTGGCCGCCGCTGCTCTTGCACTCGTAGTTGGGCAGTTGCTTGCGGCTCACCGGGTCCATGCAGCGCTTGTCCGGCTCGCTGGAGCAGGCGGTGATCGTCGCCGCGAGCACGCCCATCCCGCCGAGTATGACCGTGCTCGACCTCAGCCTGCGCATACCGTGTTCTCCCCGTTCGTCCTTCGCCGTGCCGACGCGCGGCCCTTTTACGCCCTGCCGCGCGACCGCACAGTTTAGGCCGCTCCTTCCCGGCCGGTACGGGGTGGGCCCGGCAACTTCACGGCTCCTTTACTGCCGGGGACCGTCCCTCCGCGTTCACTCCTCCGGCAGCACCCGCAGCAGTGCCTCGAGCGCCCCCGGCCAGGCGCTGTCGGTGGGCGTGCCGTAGCCGACGACGAGACCCTCCCGGGTGCGCGGCGCGGAGGGGTGACGGAACTCCTCGATGCCGAGCACCGACAGGCCGTGCCAGGCCGCGGAGCGCAGTACCTCCCGCTCGGTGCCGGGCGGCAGCGGCAGCACGGCGTGCAGCCCGGCCGCGATGCCGCTGACCTCCATGCCCGGCGCGCGTTCGGCCAGTGCGGCCACCAGCTGGTCGCGGCGCCGGCGGTAGCGCAGCCGCATCGCCCGGACGTGCCGGTCGTACGCACCGGACTCCAGGAAGTCCGCGAAGGTCAGCTGGTCGAGCGCCCCGCAGTACCAGTCGACCTGTCCTTTCGCCGCCGCGACCTCGTCGGCCAGCGCCTGCGGCAGCACCATCCACGCGAGGCGCAGCGCCGGCGCCAGCGACTTGCTCGCGGTGCCCAGATAGACCACCCGGTCCGGGTCGAGGCCCTGCAGTGCGCCCACCTGCTGGCGGTCGTAGCGGAACTCCCCGTCGTAGTCGTCCTCCAGGACCAGACCGCCGGTGGTCCGCGCCCAGTCGACCGCCGCCGCCCGCCGGTCCGGGGGCAGCGCCCCGCCGAGCGGAAACTGGTGCGCGGGCGTCATCAGCACCGCGCCGGCGCCCTTGAGCGCCGCCAACTCCTCGGTGCGGGTGCCTCGTTCGTCGCAGCCCAGGGCGGGCAGCCTCAGACCCGCCGCGGCCAGCAGGTCCCAGTGCACGTCGAGCCCGTACGACTCGACCGCGACCTCGCGGACCCGGCGGGCCCGCAGCACCTTGCCGATCAGCATCAGCCCGTGCGCGAAACCGGAGCAGACCACGATGCGTTCCGGGCTCGCGTACACGCCCCGGGCCCGCGCCAGGTACCCGGCGAGGGCGGTGCGCAGTTCGATCCGGCCGCGCGGATCGCCGTACCCGAAGGCCTCGTTGGGCGCCGCGGTCACCGCCTGGCGGGCCGCCCTCAGCCAGTCGGCGCGCGGGAACGAGGCCAGGTCGGGCGCCCCCGGCTTGAGGTCGTGCCGCGGCCCGCCCGGCGCCCTGCGCCGCTGCGCGCCGGACGGCGGCACGGCCGCCGGACCGCGGCGGAGCTCGGCCCGCTGCGCGACCCGGGTGCCGGAGCCCTGGCGGGCGGTCAGCCAGCCCTCGGCGACCAGATCGGCGTACGCGTCGGCAACCGTGTTACGGGCGATCCCGAGGTCCGCCGCGAGCTGCCGGGAGGACGGCAGCCGGGTTCCCGGCGCCAGCCGGCCGGTGCGCACCGCCTCGCGCAGCGCGTCCATCAGCCCGGTGCGCAGCCCGGCCGCGTCCCGCAGGTCGAGGTGCAGGTCGGCTCCGAAAGTGGCCCACTCGTTCGCCATGGGAATGGACCATACCGCTGCGCCACAGCGCCCGTACGGTGAGAACCATGACGACCACGCACCCGCAGGGCTCGGAGCCCGCCCCGTACGCCCACGAGCACACCCCCCGTCTGGACCTGGCCGCGCGGCACCCGGAGTTCTACCGGGCGATGATCCGGCTGGAGGCCGCCGCCGCGAAGGACGTCGACCCCACGCTGTACCACCTGATCAAGATCCGGGCCTCGCAGGTCAACCACTGCGCGTTCTGCCTCGACATGCACACCAAGGACGCGCTGGCGGACGGCGAGACGGTCCAGCGGATCGTGCAGCTGTCCGCCTGGGAGGAGTCGCGGCACTTCTACACCGAGAAGGAGGCCGCCGCACTGGAACTGACCGAGGCGGTCACCGTGCTCACCGAAGGTTTCGTGCCCGACGACGTGTACGAGCGGGCGGCGAAGCACTTCGAGGAGGACGAACTGGCCCGGGTCATCGCCGCGGTCATCGCCATCAACGCCTGGAACCGCATCGGCGTGAGCACCCGGATGGTCCCCGGCCACTACACCCCGGGGGCGTACAAGAAGTGAGCGAGCCGGCACGCACGCTGCACGCGCTGCACCGGAGCCGGGCGGCCGGCGACCCGCTGGTGCTGCCCGGCCCCTGGGACGCGGCGAGCGCCCGCGCCTTCGAGGACGCCGGCTTCCCGGCGCTGGCCACGCCGAGCGCCGGGATCGCCGCCTCGCTGGGGTACGAGGACGGCGCCACGCCCGCCGGGGAGATGTTCGCCCAGGTCGCGCGGATCGTCCGGGCGGTGTCCGTCCCGGTCACGGCGGACCTGGAGGCCGGATACGGGCTGGCCCCGAAGGAGCTCGTCGAGCGGGTCCTGGAGACCGGCGCGGTCGGCGTGAACCTCGAGGACTCGGACGGCCGGACGATGAACGACCCCCACGCGCACGCCGAATGGCTGGCGGCGGTACGGGCGGAGGCCGGGGACGCGCTCTTCGTCAACGCCCGCACCGACGTCTATCTGCGCGGGGTGCCCGAGCCCGCGGCCGCGGCCCTGGAGCGGTCCCTGCTGTACGCGGCGGCCGGTGCGGACGGGGTCTACCCGATCGGCGCACCGCCGGAGGACCTGCCGGGGCTGCGGGCCGGGCTCGGCGACGGGCCGGCGCTCAACTTCTACGCCCGGCCGGGCGCCCCGCCGTTCGGGGAGCTGGGCCGGCTCGGGGCGAGCCGGATCACCTTCGGTCACGGGCTGCTGCTCCGCACCCTCGGCCACGTCCGGGCGCTGGCCGAGGAGTTGCGGGGCGCGTGACCCGGCGGACGGCGGTCAGGCGTCGTCGTCGGCGGGCTCGTCCGTGACGCGGAGGCCGGCGACCCACAGGGGCATCAGCCGGTGCGCGGCGAAGACGGCGACCATCAGCGGCAGCGCGAGCCCGCCCGGGTCCACCATGTCCGACACGGTGAGGACGGCCAGCAGGGCCGTCCCGGCCAGCAGCAGCCACCCGGTCAGGCGGTGCGCCAGCGCCCGGACCCGGTCCCGCTCGACGAGCTGCCGCTCGTCGAGCATCCGGCCGCGCAGTTCGAGCAGGCCGCGGGTGGCGCCGTTGATCGCCCCGGTCGCGACCATCCAGGGCAGCAGGACGGCCAGGACGACGATGACCCCGGTCAACTCGGCCTGGAACACGGCCGCGTTCCAGGCCACGACGGCCACGGCCGTCAGCGCGACGTGCGCGCCGACGACGGCGCGGCGGCGGGCGGGGGTGGCGTACAGCGCCACTCCGGCCCGGTTGTTCATGACGGCGTACATGCGCCGGTCGAATCGCGTCGCGGTCGTCATCATTTCTTCCTCCCGTAGACCTCGGCGGTGAGCGGCTGGAACGGCTCCAGGGAGAACAGCGCCTCCACCGGCAGCTCGAAGTACCGGGCCACTTTCAGGGCCAGGTCGAGACTCGGGTTGTACTGGCCGCGCTCGATGTAGCCGATGGTCTGGTAGTGGACGCCCACTGCCTCGGCGAGTGCCTGCCGCGACACCTTCCGCTCGGCCCTGACGGCCGAGAGCCTGTTGTGCACCTGCTCGCTCATGTATAAGAAGTACTACATCCGAGAGTAGATCCACAACTCGGCCGGGCACGGAAAAACACCGCACCCCCGGCCGAAGTACCGGCCGGGGGTGCGGTGTTACGTCAGTAGCGGGCTCAGATGAGGCCGAGCTCGCGGACCGCGTCGCGCTCCTCGACGAGCTCCTGGACGGAGGCGTCGATGCGGGGACGGGAGAACGCGTTGACGTCCAGGCCCTGGACGATCTCGTACTTGCCGTCCTTGCAGGTGACGGGGAAGGAGGAGATCAGGCCCTCCGGGACGCCGTAGGAGCCGTCCGACGGGATGCCCATGGAGGTCCAGTCGCCCTCGGCGGTGCCGTTGACCCAGGTGTGGACGTGGTCGATGGCGGCGTTCGCGGCCGAGGCGGCGGAGGACGCGCCGCGGGCCTCGATGATCGCGGCGCCGCGCTTGGCGACGGTCGGGATGAAGGTGTCGGCCAGCCACGCCTCGTCGGCCACGACCTCGGCGGCGTTCTTGCCGGCGATCTCCGCGTGGAAGATGTCCGGGTACTGGGTCGCGGAGTGGTTGCCCCAGATGGTGAGGCGCTTGATGTCCTCGACCGACGCGCCGGTCTTGGCCGCCAGCTGCGAGAGGGCGCGGTTGTGGTCCAGGCGGGTCATCGCGGTGAAGCGCTCGGCCGGGACGTCCGGGGCGGACTGCTGGGCGATCAGCGCGTTGGTGTTGGCCGGGTTGCCGACGACGAGGACCTTGATGTCGTCCGCGGCGTGGGCGTTGATGGCCTGGCCCTGCGGCTTGAAGATGCCGCCGTTGGCGGCGAGCAGGTCGCCGCGCTCCATGCCCTTGGTGCGCGGGCGGGCGCCCACGAGCAGGGCCACGTTGGCGCCCTCGAAGCCCTTGTTCGGGTCGTCGAAGATGTCGATGCCCTTGAGCAGCGGGAAGGCGCAGTCGTCGAGCTCCATGGCGGTGCCCTCGGCGGCCTTCACGCCCTGCGGGATCTCGAGGAGGCGCAGCTTGACCGGCACGTCCGCGCCGAGCAGGTGGCCCGAGGCGATGCGGAAGAGCAGCGCGTAGCCGATCTGACCGGCGGCGCCGGTCACGGTGACATTCACGGGAGTGCGGGTCATGGCGATCTCCGTAAGACAGCTGGCGGTGGGGGTCCCTGCCCCTGATCCGGATGCCTCCCCTGATCGACGATCGATCACACGATCGATCGGTGTCTCGACGTGAAGAGATATCCAGCGGTCAGGCTATCCGAACCGGGACCGCTCACACCCCCTCCCCCTTGTGGTGCGGCTCACTGCCACCCTTCCGTGGCGCCCCGGGCGACGTAGCGGAATGGTCACTTCCGTGCCACAGGGCGCTACGCGCCTTGATCGACTGTTGGCACGTACATGACCCTTGATCGAAGACGGCGCCCGTCCTCCCTCGGGGGAGAGGACGGGCGCCGTTTCCGCGTGCGCGGTGCGCTCAGGTGATCGTCAGGTGGAGGGCGTCCTCCAGGAACGGGATCTTCAGCCACGGGTCGGGCTGCACCATGAGCGCCAGCAGCACGATCAGCGTGCCCATGACCCCGTACGTGACCATGTCGGTGAACCGGGAGCGGACCGCCAGCATGCCGACGGACGGCAGGGTCCGGCGCAGTACGGCCCCGGTGAGCAGGGCCACCCCGACCAGCATCGAGCCGACCCGGAAGGACTGCGCGAACAGGTCCGTACCGACGATCAGCAGCCCCAGCGCGGCGAGGCCGAGCACCGTCAGCAGCGGCCACTGCCGGGCGGGCGCGGGCGCGTCGCCGGGGGCGGCCCGGCCGCCGCCCTCGGGCCGCGCGGTGTCCGTGGTGACGGCCGGCGGCCGCCGCGACCGGTGTGCGGCGGACACGGGGGCGTCACCGGAGGCACCCGGCTCCGCGGTCTCCGCCTCCGTCGCCTCCGGCGTCTCGGTCGCCTTGTCCTTCTCCGTCGCCTTCTCGGTCTCCGGCTCCGGATCCGTCGGCATCGGGGTCGCGCCCTTCACGTCAGTGCGCCGCGGCCGCGGCCGCGCGCTCCGCCGCCTCGACCACGTTCACCAGCAGCAGCGCCCGCGTCATGGGGCCCACGCCGCCCGGGTTCGGGGAGATCCAGCCGGCGACCTCGGTCACGCCCGGGTCCACGTCGCCGCGGATCTTGCCCTCGCCGTCGCGCGAGACGCCGACGTCCAGGACGGCCGCGCCCGGCTTCACGTCCTCCGGCTTGATCAGGTGCGGCACGCCCGCGGCGGCGATGATGATGTCCGCCCGGCGCAGGTGCGCGGCCAGGTCCTTGGTGCCGGTGTGGCACTGCGTCACGGTCGCGTTCTCCGAGCGGCGGGTGAGCAGCAGCGGCATCGGGCGGCCGATGGTGACACCGCGTCCGACGACCACGACCTCCGCGCCCTTGATCTCCACGCCGTGCCGGCGCAGCAGCTGGATGATGCCGTTCGGGGTGCAGGGCAGCGGCGCCGGCTCGTTCAGGACGAGGCGGCCGAGGTTGGTCGGGTGCAGGCCGTCGGCGTCCTTCGCCGGGTCCATCAGCTCCAGGACGCGGTTCTCGTCGATGCCCTTGGGGAGCGGCAGCTGCACGATGTAGCCGGTGCAGGCCGGGTCCTCGTTGAGCTCGCGGACGACCGCCTCGATCTCCTCCTGCGTGGCGGTCGCGGGGAGTTCGCGCTGGATGGACGCGAGGCCGACCTGCGCGCAGTCGCGGTGCTTGCCGGCGACGTATTTCTGGCTGCCCGGATCGTCGCCGACCAGGATCGTGCCCAGGCCGGGCGTGAAGCCCTGCTCCTTCAGGGCGGCCACCCGGGTGGCCAGGTCGGACTTGATCTCGGCCGCGGTGGCCTTGCCGTCGAGGATCTGCGCGCTCATACGGCCATCCTCCCGGATGACCCCGCCCATGTTCCAATCCGGACATCGGGAGATGTCGGTCACGCCCGTATCGACCGGGTTCGCGGTTGCACTCCTGCAACACATCTGCATTCCGGCTGGACAAACTTACGCCCCACTTATGACGATGGGGTCCGAACAGTGCCGCGGGCACTGCCGGGGGGCGCACCGCAACATCTTCACTCTGCTTGTTTCCTCCTGGTGGCCGCGTCGTCCCCGCAACGGAGGAAAGACCCCAACATGAGCTTCGGCGACCCGAACAACCCGTACGGGCAGCAGCCCCAGCAGGGCGGCCAGCCCGGTTACGGTTACCCGCAGCAGCAGCCGCAGCAGCCGGGCGTGCCGCCCCAGCAGGGCTACGGCTACCCGCAGCAGCAGCCGGCGCAGCCGTACGGCGCCGCCCCGCAGGCGCCGGGCACGCTGCAGGCCAACAACGGCTACATCAACGTGCCGGTCCTCGGCACCGTCCAGGTCGCCTCGATGGGTGCGCGTTTCGGTGCCCGTCTGATCGACTGGGTCGCCATCGGCATCATCTACTGGGTCCTGACGGCGATCGGCCTGGCGGGCGCGGTCGGCGCGACGGAGTCCATCGACGACTGCTCGGGCATGGACCCGCTGTCCCCCGCGTACGACACCTGCATCAACAACGCGGCGCAGCAGGCCGGCGAGGCCGCGGGCGGCATGATCGCCGCCCTCTTCGGCGTGCTCCTCCTGCTCGCCATCGCCACCATGCTCTACGAGTGGCTGATGATCGCCTTCGTCGGCGCCACGCTCGGCAAGATGGCCCTCGGCCTGCGCGTCATCAAGGAGAACACCGGTCAGAAGCCGGGTCTGGGCGGCGGTTTCATCCGCTGGGTCATCCCGATCGTCGGTTCCTTCCTCTGCGGTATCGGCCAGATCCTGGTCTTCGTCTCCCCGTTCTTCGACAACTCCGGCAAGCTGCAGGGCTGGCACGACCGTGCGGCCGGCACGCTGGTCATCAAGAAGTAACCGCTCCACCGCTTCACCGCTTCACGCGAAGGCCCACCGGTCCGGAGACCGGTGGGCCTTCGCGCGTTCTGCGTTCGTTTATCGCCGCTTCCTACCCTGGCGCCCACACCTCGGGGAAAGGAAGCTCGCCATGCACAGCATCATCGTGGTGCCCGCACACGCCACGAGCCCGGCCGACCAGCTGCGGCTGGCCCCCGGCGAGCGGCTCCACTTCGGCCGCGTCGCCCCCGTCTGCGGACGCCCGCACCTGGGGCTCGGGCACCCCGGGGTGTCCCGTACCGCCGGCGAGATCACCGCCACCGGGACGTACTGGGCGCTCAGCAACTTCAGCGGCGGCGCGACGTACGTCGTGGAGAACCCGGAGGGTGCGGGCGAGCACGTGAAGGTCGCGCCGGGGCGCGTCGAGGCGCCGATCCCCTTCGAGTTCGCGCGGGTCGTGCTGCCCGCCGGCCGCGAGCTGCTCGACTTCGCGGTCTGGGCGCCGCGCCACGACTACGTCCAGGCGGAGGCGCCCGGCGCCGGCGGCGAACCGACCGCCCTGGCCTTCCCGCTGGACCGGAGCAAGCGGTACTTCCTCGTCCTCGCCGCCCTGTGCGAGGCCCGGCTGCGCGGCGAGTTACACGCGCCGCTGCCCACGGTCGAGGAGGTCTGCACCCGGCTGCGCCCGCAGTGGCCGGCCGTCAACCGGGCGGCCGTGCAGTGGAACATCGACTACTTGGCGGTGAAGCTCCGTCTCAAGCCCGGCCCGGACCAGGCCGAGACCGGTCCGCGGCTCAACGGCAAGAAGGAGACGCTGGTGTCCCTGGCGCTCCGCTTCGACCTGGTCCGCGAGGACGACCTGACGGCGCTGGCGGTGCCGAACGGGACAGTGCCCGACGGGACGCTGCGGTGAGCCCGTACCCGCTCGCCGTTCCCACCGGCTACCGGGTCGGTCCCTGGACCGTGGAACGCCCCCTGGGCGCGGGCGCGTTCGGCAGCGTGTACGCGGCGGTCCGGGACGCCGGGCCCGGGGAACTCCCCCCGCGGGCGGCCCTGAAGTTCCTGCCGACCGGCACCCGTACCCCGCGCCAGCTGCGCCATCTGCGGGACCTGGCGGAGCGGGAGGTGGAGCTGCTGGGCCGGCTGCGTTCGCCGCGGCTGATCCGGATGTACGAGGCGCTGACCGTCGACGACCCGGCGCACCCGGAACTGGACGGCGCGACCGTGCTCGTCCTGGAGGAGGCGGCGGAGTCGCTGCAGACGGCGCTGCCGCGGCTGTCGGCGACGGACCGGGCGCGGGTGCTGGCGCAGGTCTGCGAGGGCCTCGCACAACTGCACGGCGCAGGCTGGGTGCACGGCGACCTCAAGCCGGGGAACGTGCTGCTGATGGCGGACGGATCGGCGCGGCTCGGGGACTTCAGCACGGCGAGCGAGCTGGACGGCACCCACGCGTACTCCCCCGCCTTCGCGACGGCCGACTACACCCCGCCGGAGCTGCTGTGGTCCGAGTTCGGCGAGCACGGCACCCGGATCCGTCCCACGGCCGACCTGTGGGCCTTCGGCGTCCTCGCCCACCTGGTCCTCACCGACGGCCTCCCGCTGCCCGGCGGCACCCCCTCGGCCCGCCGCGACGCGGCGGTGCGGTACGCGCGGGGCGCCGAGGAACTGCGCCTGTCGCCGGAACTCCCGGCCGCGTGGCGGGAGATCGTCGCGGACTGCCTGAGCGCCACCCACGAGGACCGCGCCCGCCGCGCCGGCCGCACGGCGGAGCCCCTGTCGGCCCGCGTACGGGCGGCCGCCGCCGGCCGGCCCCCGCGCCGGCCCCGCCGCCGGGCGCTCGCGGCGGCGGGCGGCGTCCTGGCCCTGGCGGTGGCCGGCCTCGGGGTGACGCTGCTGCCGGACGAGCGGCCGCCCGGCTCTCCCGAGGCGTCCGGCTACGAGCGCTGCGCGTCCCGTTCGGTCTGCTTCTTCTCCGAGCCGGAAGGCGGCGGCGAGATGTGCGCCTGGGACGGCGACGACCCCGACTGGTTCGACGGCGTGAGCGACTGCGCCTGGGCCGCCGCGTCGAGTCCCCGCTCCGTGTACAACAACGGCGGACCGGACCCCGGCGGCTACATCCGCGTCGCCTACTTCGCGCGGATCGGCCTGCAGAACCGCCTGGGCTGCGTGGAGAGGGGCGACCGGCGCAACCTCCCGGCCGAACCGGGGGTCCGGTCCCACACGTGGGCGAAGACCTGCTGACCCGCCGCACCCTCGGGACGTCCGAGTACGGCCGCGGCGGCCGTTCCCGGGACCGTGGACCCCTGCCCGTACGCGTCCCGTACTCGTACGCAAGGAGGATCCCGACCGCGTCGTTCGCACACGCCCGCACCACGCTGCTCACGCTCCTCGCCGCGGTGGCGCTCACCCTCGGGGTGGGCGTCACCGGCGCCGACCGGGCGGAGGCGGCGGAGGGCGGCAGCGCCTGCCTCCACTACGGCGCGGCGGAAGGGCGGGGCGACTTCCCCTCCCCCGGCCGCACGAGCGGCTCGGTGACCTGGCGAGGCGAGTGCTGACCCCACCACCGGCGCGGCCGGGGCCCGCACCCCGTTCCCGTGGGGTGCGGGCCCCGGCCCGGGCGTCACGCGTAGATGGGGCGTCCCAGCTTGATCGTCGGCTCGCCGGAGCCGCACTCGCCGCCCCACTCGACCCGGTTGAGAGCCGTGGGCGCCGGGAAGTTCACCCAGGAGCCGGCGGTCCAGCCGGAGCCGGGCTCGTCGAAGTGGAGGCACCCCGTCACCTGACGGTAGTGGTCGCCGTAGTTCGCCCACCCCGAGTACCGGATGTGGTCCGCGTTCCATTCCGCGGTGCCCCTGTTCGCCAGCGAACGGATGCCGGTGACGCTCCCGGACCAGTTGCCGACGCGGTCCAGCCTGACCGATCCGGTCCGGTCCGTACCGGAGAAGGCGCAGAACTCGGTCACGTTGCAGGACCCGTCCGCGTCGGCCGCCTGCGCCGTGCCCGGCATCGCCAGGACCGCGCCGAGCGCCGCACCGGCGGCCAGCGCGGCGACGGAGCGACGGCGTGTGGTGTTCCTCATGATCTCCCCCTGAGGTCGTTCCTGTTCTGGACAGGAACGACCGTAGGGAGAGCCCGGCCCGGGGCGTTACTCGGACGTGCGAGGGTGCCCCGGGCCGGCCGTGCCGCGGATCAGTGGAAGAAGTGGCGGGTGCCGGTGAGGTACATCGTGGCGCCGGCCTTCTTCGCGGCCTCGATCACCAGCTCGTCGCGGACCGAGCCGCCGGGCTGGACGACCGCCTTCACACCGGCGTCCAGGAGGATCTCCAGGCCGTCGGGGAAGGGGAAGAACGCGTCGGACGCGGCGTACGCGTCACGGGCGCGCTCCTCGCCGGCCCGTTCGACGGCGAGCTTCGCGGAGTCGACACGGTTGACCTGGCCCATGCCGACGCCGACCGAGGCGCCGTCCTTGGCGAGCAGGATCGCGTTGGACTTGACCGCACGGCACGCCTTCCAGGCGAAGGCCAGCTCGGCGAGCTCCTCGGCGGACAGGGCCTCACCGGTCGCGAGGGTCCAGTTCGCCGGGTCGTCGCCGTCCGCCTGGAGGCGGTCGGTGACCTGGAGCAGCGCGCCGCCGTCGACCGGCTTGACCTCGACCGGGTTGGCCGGGGCGCCGTCGGCCTTCAGGACGCGGATGTTCTTCTTCCTGGCGAGGACCTCGACCGCGCCGTCCTCGTAGCCGGGGGCCACGATGACCTCGGTGAAGATCTCGGCGACCTGCTCGGCCATGGCGACCGACACCGGGCGGTTGACCGCGATCACGCCGCCGAACGCGGACAGCGGGTCGCAGGCGTGCGCCTTGCGGTGCGCCTCGGCGACGTCCTCGCCGATCGCGATGCCGCAGGGGTTGGCGTGCTTGATGATCGCCACGCAGGGCTCGGCGTGGTCGTACGCGGCCCGGCGCGCGGCGTCGGTGTCCGTGTAGTTGTTGTACGACATCTCCTTGCCGTGCAGCTGCTCCGCCTCGGCGAGGCCGCCCGTGCCGTCGACGTACAGCGCGGCACCCTGGTGCGGGTTCTCGCCGTAGCGCAGCACGTTCTTGCGGGCGTAGGTGGCGCCGAGGAAGTCGGGGAAGCCCGAGTCGTCGGCGGCCGCGTAGTCGTCCGCGAACCAGGAGGCGACGGCCACGTCGTACGCGGCGGTGTGCTGGAACGCCTCGGCGGCGAGCCGCTTGCGGGCGGTCAGGTCGAAGCCGCCGGCGGCGACCGCGGTCAGGACGTCCGCGTACCGCTCCGGGCTGGTGACGATCGCGACCGAGGGGTGGTTCTTGGCGGCGGCGCGGACCATCGACGGGCCGCCGATGTCGATCTGCTCGACGCACTCGTCCGGGGTCGCGCCGGAGGCGACGGTCTCGCGGAACGGGTACAGGTTCACGACCACCAGGTCGAACGGCTCCACGCCCAGCTCGGCGAGCTGCTCGCGGTGCGCGTCGAGGCGGAGGTCGGCGAGGATGCCGGCGTGCACCCGCGGGTGCAGGGTCTTGACCCGGCCGTCCAGGCACTCGGGGAAGCCGGTCAGCTCCTCGACCTTGGTGACCGGGACGCCGGCCGCGGCGATCTTCGAGGCGGTGGAGCCGGTGGAGACGAGCTCGACTCCGGCCTCGTGCAGCCCCTTGGCGAGCTCCTCCAGGCCCGTCTTGTCGTAGACACTGATCAACGCGCGACGGATGGGCTTATTCACCGACATGAACCTTTCGTCCCTCAATGCGGTAGCCGTTGCGGGCGAGACGCCCCACGACCTCGACGAGCAGCGAGCGCTCGACTTCCTTGATGCGCTCGTGCAGAGCGGCTTCGTCGTCACTGTCCCGGACCTCGACCACGCCCTGGGCGATGATCGGGCCGGTGTCGACGCCGTCGTCGACGAAGTGGACGGTGCACCCGGTGACCTTCGCGCCGTACGCGAGGGCGTCGCGCACGCCGTGCGCTCCGGGGAAACTGGGCAGCAGCGCGGGGTGCGTGTTGACGACCCGGCCGCCGAAACGGGCGAGGAACTCCTTGCCGACGATCTTCATGAATCCGGCCGAGACGACCAGGTCGGGCTCGTACGCGGCCGTGGCCTCGGTCAGCGCCCGGTCCCACTCCTCGCGGCTCGCGTGGTCCTTGACCCGGCAGACGAAGGTCGGCAGTCCGGCGCGCTCGGCGCGCTCCAGACCGGCGATGCCGTCGCGGTCGGCACCGACCGCGACGAGCTCCGCGCCGTACCCCTCGGGGTCCGCGGCGACCGCGTCGAGCAGGGCCTGCAGATTGGTACCGGACCCGGAGACCAGGACGACAAGGCGGGCGGCAGCCACTGGGTCACTCTTTCCGTGGTGTTTGTGCGGTCGTACGAACGAATCGCATCCCTGGATACGGGGAACCCTACGAAGGGTCCGACCGTCAGCAACGATACCGGCACACCGGACGGCCCCCGGGGGACGGGGGCGTGGCCGGGGGGTAGCGTCTGCAGACGACGCCGGACGACGACACGCCCAGCGCCTCGCCGCGACGACAGAGGGAAGACGTTCACCACATGCCGGACCGCCGCCGTACGGAACGCCAGTCCACGGACGACAACAATCCGTTCGCGCCGCCGCCGGAGGGCGCGCCGGACCAGCCCTGGCAGCCGCGGCGGCCGGAGGGCGCGGACGACGACAGCGCCCCTTCCGGTGACGCCCCGGACTCCTCCCGCCGCTGGAGCAGCCGCCAGCCGGGCCGTTCCTCGGCCGGCTGGGGCCGCCGCCCCGAGAGCGGCCAGGGCGGCGGGCCCGAAGGTCCGCCGGAGGGCCCCGGCCTGAAGTGGGACCCGACGGACCCGGCGCAGCGGCGGGCGCGGTACGCGCTGCTCGCGGGCATGTGGGCGTTCTTCTTCGCGATCTTCAGCCTCTCCGAGCTGGCCCTGCTGCTCGGCGCGCTGGCCCTGTACTGGGGCATCAGCTCGCTGCGCGCCAAGCCGAAGCCGCCGGAGCCCGACGCACCCCAGCCGCCCGCGGGCGCCACGTCCCGCAAGCCGCAGCGCAGGGCGGCGATCAGCGGACTGGTGACGGCGGTGCTGGCGCTGCTGATCGTGACGACGGGCTTCGTGTTCCGCCTGGTGTACAGCGACTACTTCACCTGCGTGGAGGACGCCCTGACCGAAACCGGCCGCCAGTCCTGCACCCAGCAGCTGCCGGAGCCGTGGCAGAAGCTCTTCGAGGAGAGCAACCGGGTCTAGCCGGCGTCGGGAGCCGCCGGCTGTGCCGCCGGTGGCTCCTGCTCCGGCGGGGTCTCCGGCCCCGGCAGAGGCTCCTGCTCCGGCGGGGTCTCCGGACGCGCCTCTCCGGACGCCGGGGTCTCCCAGGCCGCCGGGAAGAGGTCGTAGGGCTCGTAGGGGTCCTCGGCCGGCGGTTCCGGCTCGGGGGCGGGGACGGCGGCCGCGGGCGGCACGAGGGGCGTCGGCTCCGGGTCGGCCGCCGTCGGCTCCTCCTCCGCCGCCGTCGCGTCGGCGCGGCGGGCCCAGGCCCGTACACCGAGCGCCACCGGGACGCCGAGGGCCGCGGTCCACAGCGCCGCCGCCGGGCCCGTCGCCCACCACACCGGGCCGAACGCGGCGAGCCGGGCCACGCCCAGCGGCCCGCCGGACGCCGCCGCCAGCAGGGCGATCACTACCCCGCACAGGCCCGCGGCCTGGAGGGTCGTCCACGTCGTGGCCCGCGCCGTCCAGGTCGTCGCCACCCGTCCGGTACGCCGGCCGAGCGCGACGCCCGCCGCCAGCGGCACCGCCGTCGCGAGCCAGTGCGCCCACATGACGGGCCCCGGCTGCGGCAGGGCGGCGAGCAGGGGGAAGGCCGGTACGACGGGGGTCCCGGTGACCACGTACGGGCTCGCCACCGCGCCCGTGCCCAGCATCACGCCCGGCCCCAGGCCGTACGCCGCGCCCCACACCGCCGCGTTCGGGAGCAGCAGCAGGATCAGCAGCGCCAGCGCGAGCCGCCCGGACCACTCGCCCGCGAGGCCCGTGTACGCGTCCCCGGCCGCCGCGGCGTGCCAGACCAACGAGGCCGCGACCAGGACCGTGCCCCCGGCCAGCAGCGTCAGCAGCCCCACGGCCGCCGACCGCAGCGCCACGCCGACGCGCGGCACCCGCCGGGCCAGCGGCGCGATCGGCCGGCCGTTCGCGGTCCACGCGCCCGCGCCCGCCGCCGCGAGGGTCACCCCGGGCAGCCAGAACACCGCCGCGAGCGGGTCCGCGGGGAACGGGCCGGCCGCCGCGTACAGCACGACCGCCGCGCCCACCAGCAGATAGCCGCCGGTCACGGCGCCCACCGCGCCGGCCGCCGCCAGCCGGGGGCGGCCGTCCTCCGCCTCCATCACGTCGCGCGCGGCCCGGTGCGCCAGCCAGCCCGGCAGCGCGACGAGCAGCAGCGGGGCGATACCGAGCGGCGCGGGCACACCGGTGAGGGTGTCGGTCCGGACCAGGTCCACGCCGTGCGCGAGGAGCCACAGGCCTGCGGCCACGTGCAGCGCCCCGCCGGGGCCGCTGTCGGGGTACGGCGAGCTGATCCACAGCACCGTGACCAGCACCGCGAGCGCGCCCAGGCCCAGCCCGGCGGCGACTCCGCCGCGCACCACGGCACCGGCCAGGACGGCGGAACGGCCGCCGCGGACAAGGGCGTTGGTCGCGGGCGCGGGGGCCTGCTCGGTGAGATGGGTCACCCGCCCCATGCTGCCAACGACACGCGCTTTTGTGGCGTAACAGGCAATAGTCCGTTGTGTCGTTCAAGATACATTTATGTGCTTTTACGGCCAGTGCAGCGCTCCGGGAGGTCGTCGTCCATGAGCCAGGGCACCGCACGCTCCGACTCCCTGCCCTCCCCCAAGGAACGCCGCAGGCTGCGCGAGGCGAAGGCGCTGACCGAGGACCAGGTCGCCGAGGCGCTGGGCGTCACCCGGGCGACCGTCCGCTCCTGGGAGACCGGCCGCTCGAGCCCCCGCGGGCGCAAGCGGGAGGCGTACGCGAAGCTGCTGAGGGCGGAGGAGCCCGAGCCCGAGCCCCCGAAGCGCACCCGCAAGCCCCCCAGGCGCCCGGCTACCCACCCCCGCACGTCCCCGCCCCCGGCCCCGCCCGAGGACCAGCAGGGTCACGAGGACCGTGAGGACGGCGAGGACCGCCAGGAGCACCTGAAACCGGCCCCGGAGCCGGACGAGGCCGCCGTACGCGCGCCGGTGGCCGTACGCGCCGCCGAGGCCGTGCCCGAGACCGTACGGACCGCCGAGGCCGTGCCCGAGACCGTACGGACCGCCGAGGCCGTACGGGCTCCGGAGGCGGCTCCTGAGCGCTCCGAGGCCCCCCGTGCCGAGCCGGCACCCGCCCCGCCGGTCCCCGAACCGCCCGTCCCCGCCCCGCCCGACGAGCCCCCGCTCACCCCCGAGGGCGCGTTCGACGAGCTCTACGCGTTCGCCGCGCCCGGTCTTGTGCATCAGACCTATCTGCTCACCGGGCGGCGCCGGCTCTCCCGGGAGTCCGTGGAGCGGGCGTTCCATCACGCCTGGATGCACTGGCCCGAGGTCGCCGTCGACCGGGACCCGGTCGGCTGGGTGCGGGCCGCGGCGTACGAGTACGCGCTCTCGCCCTGGCACCGGCTGCGCCGCGCCCACCGGCACCCCGACGCCCCGCCCACCGAGGCCGGCCGCCGGGCGATCCTGCAGGCCCTCCTGGAGCTGCCCCCGCCGTACCGCCGCACCGTGCTGCTGTACGACGGCCTCGGCCTGGACCTGCCCGAGACGGCCGCCGAGACCGAGGCGAGCACCCCGGCGGCGGCGAACCGCCTCATCTACGCCCGCGACTCCATCGGCCGCCGGATCCCCGAACTGGCTGATCCGGACGCGCTGCACGAGCGGCTGCGCACGCTGGTGGCGGAGGCCCCGACGGTCTCCCTCGCGCCCGCGCGCGCGGTGCGCGGCGGCAGCGAGCGCCGCACCAGGCTGTTCACCCGCTCGACGTACGTCCTGACCGCGGCGCTGATCGGCGCGACGGCGTTCACGCTCCACACCGCGCCCACGCAGTACCTGCCGAAACTCGCCCCGGGGCAGGCCGTCGAGGGCGTGCCGGCGCACGGCGGACCGGAGCGGCTGGACAAGGAGGACGAGCAGCTGCGCGACGCCCTGCGCTCGCTGCCGCACCACGGGCCGGAGCGGCTGGTGCCGCTGGCGCGGTGAGCCGGTGGGCCGGTGAGTACGCGGGTGGGCCCCGCCCCCGGAAGTCCGGGAGCGGGGCCCACCTGTGCCTGTGCGGTCAGGCCGCTGCGCTTCAGCCCGCGAGGATCGCGCGCGCCAGCTTCGCGGTCTCGGTCGGCGTCTTGCCGACCTGGACGCCGGCGGCCTCGAGGGCCTCCTTCTTCGCCTGGGCCGTGCCGGAGGAGCCGGAGACGATGGCGCCGGCGTGGCCCATGGTCTTGCCCTCGGGCGCGGTGAAGCCCGCGACGTAGCCGACGACCGGCTTGGTGACGTTCGCCTTGATGAAGTCGGCCGCACGCTCCTCGGCGTCGCCGCCGATCTCGCCGATCATGACGATCAGGTCGGTGTCCGGGTCGGCCTCGAAGGCCGCCAGGGCGTCGATGTGCGTGGTGCCGATGACCGGGTCGCCACCGATGCCGACGGCGGAGGAGAAGCCGATGTCACGGAGCTCGTACATCATCTGGTACGTCAGCGTGCCGGACTTCGAGACCAGACCGATGCGGCCCGGCTTCGTGATGTCGCCCGGGATGATGCCGGCGTTCGACTGGCCCGGGGTGATGAGACCGGGGCAGTTCGGGCCGATGAGGCGGGTCTTGTTGCCCTTCTCCACCGCGTACGCGTAGAACGCGGCGGAGTCGTGCACGGCGATGCCCTCGGTGATGACGACGGCGAGCGGGATCTCGGCGTCGATCGCCTCGACCACGGCGGCCTTGGCGAAGGCCGGCGGGACGAAGAGGACCGAGACGTTGGCGCCGGTCTCCTTCATCGCCTCGGCGACGGTGCCGAAGACCGGGACCTCGGTGCCGTCGAAGTCGACGACGGTGCCGGCCTTGCGGGGGTTCACGCCACCGACGATGTTGGTGCCGTCACCCAGCATGAGCTTGGTGTGCTTCATGCCCGTGGCACCGGTCATGCCCTGGACGATGACCTTGCTGTCCTTGTTGAGGAAGATAGCCATGGCTGTGGTTTCCCCTGTCCCTTACTTCGCAGCCGCGAGCTCGGCGGCCTTGTCGGCCGCGCCGTCCATGGTGTCCACGCGCTGCACGAGCGGGTGGTTGGCGTCCGACAGGATCTTGCGACCCAGCTCCGCGTTGTTGCCGTCGAGGCGCACGACCAGCGGCTTGGTGACTTCCTCGCCCTTCGAGGCGAGCAGCTCCAGGGCCTGGACGATGCCGTTGGCGACCTCGTCGCAGGCGGTGATGCCGCCGAAGACGTTGACGAACACGGACTTGACGTCCGGGTCGCCCAGGATGATCTCCAGGCCGTTCGCCATGACCTCGGCGGAGGCGCCGCCGCCGATGTCGAGGAAGTTGGCCGGCTTCACGCCGCCGTGGTTCTCACCGGCGTACGCGACGACGTCCAGGGTCGACATGACCAGGCCGGCGCCGTTGCCGATGATGCCGACCTCGCCGTCGAGCTTGACGTAGTTGAGGCCCTTGGCCTTGGCGGCAGCCTCGAGCGGGTTGGCTGCGGCCTTGTCCTCGAGCGCCTCGTGCTCGGGCTGACGGAAGTCGGCGTTCTCGTCGAGGGACACCTTGCCGTCGAGGGCCAGGATGTCGCCGGAGGCGACCTTGGCCAGCGGGTTGACCTCGACGAGGAGCGCGTCCTCGGCGACGAAGGTCTTCCACAGGGTCACGAGGACCTCGGCGACCTTCTCGGCGACCTCGGCCGGGAACTGCGCCTGGGCGACGATCTCGCGGGCCTTGACGATGTCGACGCCCTTGTTGGAGTCGACCGGCACCTTCGCGAGCTTCTCGGGGGTCGTCGCGGCGACCTCCTCGATGTCCATGCCACCGGCCACGGAGGCCATGGCGAGGAAGGTGCGGTTGGTGCGGTCGAGGAGGTACGAGACGTAGTACTCCTCGACGATCTCCGGAGCGGTCTCCGCGATCATCACCTTGTGGACCGTGTGGCCCTTGATGTCCATCCCGAGGATGTCCGTCGCGCGGGCGACGGCCTCGTCCGGGGTGGCGGCCAGCTTGACGCCGCCGGCCTTGCCGCGGCCGCCGACCTTCACCTGCGCCTTGACGACCGACTTTCCGCCGAGACGCTCAGTGGCCTCGCGCGCCGCCTCAGGCGTGTCGATCACTTCACCGGCCAGCACCGGTACACCGTGCTTGGCGAAGAGGTCCCTCGCCTGGTACTCGAACAGGTCCACGCGCGTCCGTCCCTTTTCTGATGATCGCGGTTCGTTGTCTGCGTGGGCGTGCCGCGGAGGGCAACGTGACTACGCTGTCACAAGGGAGGCGTACACGGTGTCCGTGGACGCGGCATGTCCGTCTCGCAGGTTATCCCTGCCGGACGTGGGTCCCTAAATCGCAGGTACCGACCAGGCGGTGATACGGGTCACAGACCGTGGGCGCCGCGGGGCGTTCCGTAGGGGCGGGGGCAGGCGGCCCCCGGCCTCTTGTGCCAGGCGGGGGACGGCCTTTGGGAGCCTCACGACGCGCCGGTCCTCAGGGTGAGGTGCGAGCGCGCCGGGATGTGATATGGGCCTCAGTGCGGTGGGAGAGGGCCGGGCGGGTGGTGACGGGCTGCGGAATCCGTGGTGGCGCCCGGCGGGGCCGGGCGCCACCACGGGAGGGGGATCAGCCGCCGTAGCCCGGGAGGTAGTCCGGGGTGACCGTGACGGCGACGCTGCGGACGCCGGAGACGGCGTTGCCGGCGAGCGGGGTGGCGCCGTCGGTCACGGCGCCGGTGAGGCCGGTGGCGCTGCCGCCGACGCCCTGGACGACCGGCTGGACCTGGTCGGTCACCGCGGTGACCACGGGCGCGACGGCGCCGGTGACGCCGTCGGCGAACCGCGGGACCTCGGTGACGACGCCGCCGGCCAGGGTGCCGGCGTCGCTGAGGGCCAGGCCGGCGACCGGGAGCAGGGAGGCGACGGCGCGCGCCGCGAGGGGCGGCAGCACGTCCTGCGAGGCGCCGGCCACGACCGGGGCGGCCTGGGCCTGCAGGTCGCCGACGTGGGCCGGGGTGCGCTCCACCTCGGTCGTGAAGGCGGAGAGCGGGCCGAAGAGGTAGTCGACCTCGTCGTCGCCCACGGACGGGGCGTCGAGGGACGGGGCGCCGAGGGACGGCGTGGCGACGGAGGGGACGCCCACGGACGGGGCCTGGACGGTCGGGGCCTGGACGGCGGGCTTCGCCGCGGGGACGGCGGCCTGCGGGAGCTCGACGACGTCCTGGACGGCGCCGGTCACGCCGGTGACGGTGTCGAGCAGGCCGCCGTCCGCGTCGGGGGTGGTGTCCGGGGTCAGGTCCGGCTTGGCCAGAGGGACGTCGACGGGCAGCTCGGAGGCGTGGGCGGCGGCGGTACCGATGGCCCACATGCCGGTGGCGGTCGCGGCGACGGCGAGGGAACGACGGAGGTTCTGGTTCACGGGAAAGTCTCTTTCTCGAATTCTTCGGCTTTGGTGCGAGCAGGCGGGGAAGCGGCCTGCTCTAGCCGGGGAACTCGAGAACGTCGTCGGCGCGGTCGAGGAGGACGGCGACGGTCGCGGGCAGCGTCGCGCCGCGGACCGGGCCGCCGCACGGGGTGCGCGCGGGCAGCGTCGCCGGGTACTCGTCCCCGCCGCGCGGCGCGCCGGACTGTCCGGCCGCGACGGCCCCGCAGGGCCGGCCGGGGGCCGGGTCGTGGGTGGGGGCGGGGGTCGGTTCGTAAGCGGAGGCCGCGGTCGCGGCGGCGTGCGGCCCGATGCCGTTCTCGACGACGAGGAGGTGGCGGACGGCCGCGGCCGCCGGTACGGATCCGGGCACGGCCGCCTCGGGCTGCGCCTGCGCGGCGGCGGACGGCGCGGGCTGCGGGGACGCCGGCTGCGCCGGAAGGTCCGGGAGCCCGGGAGGTACCTGTGCGGGCGCGGGGTCGCGCACGTCCCCCACGGCCTCGGTGACGTCGCGGACGACCGGCGCCTGCGCGGCCCGGTCCAGCGTGGCGTGCACCGTCTCGCGCAGCGCGTCCTCCACGGGCGCGGCGGCCGACCGGGTCGCCGTGACCGTCTCGTTCACGACCTGCCCGGCGTACGTCTCCGCCTGCTGCAGCGCCGGCCGCGTGCCTACCGGCGCGGTGACGGACCCGGCCGCCTCCTCCACGGCCCGGCCGGTCTCCGCGACGGCCGCCGACACCTGCTGCCGGACCGGCTGCGGTACCGGCTCCGCGGCCTCCGCGCGACCGCCGAAGGCGAGCCCGAGGAGGAGAAGTCCGCCCAGGAACACCAGGATCCCCAGCGCGCGCCGCAGCGCCCCGGCGCGCTCGGGGCGCGGGGCAGGGTGCGGCAGGGCGACTGCGGGGGACACGGGGCCTTCCTGAGGCAGGGTGAGGAGGCGGCACGGAACGGGGCGTTCCGGCGTATGCGGCCCGATGCTCGCACGAGACTCCCCCGGTCACGCAAGTCCCCTGTTACTGATGAGTCGCCATGTCCGGTATGGGCAGTGTGCGTTTCTCCAGGGCCGCGGCCATCACGTCCGGGAAGAGGTCGGGGGTGCAGGCGAAGGCCGGCACGCCGAGCGCCGCGAGCGCGGCCGCGTGGTCGTGGTCGTACGCCGGCGTCCCCTCGTCGGAGAGCGCGAGCAGCGCGACGAACTGCACCCCGGCCGCCTTCATGGCCGCGACGCGCTGCAGCATCTCGTCGCGGATGCCGCCCTCGTACAGGTCGCTGATCAGCACCACGACCGTGTCGGCGGGGCGGGTGATCCGGCCCTGGCAGTACGCCAGGGCGCGGTTGATGTCCGTGCCGCCGCCGAGCTGGGTGCCGAACAGCACGTCCACCGGGTCGTCCAGGCGGTCCGTCAGGTCGACGACGGAGGTGTCGAAGACGACCAGCCGGGTGTCCAGCGAGCGAAGCGAGGCGAGGACGGCCCCGAACACCGCCGCGTAGACGACCGAGGCCGCCATGGAGCCGGACTGGTCGACACAGAGCACCACGTCCTTCTTCACCGAGCGGGCCGAACGGCCGTGCCCGATCAGCCGCTCGGGCACCACCGTGCCGTGCTCCGGCAGGTAGTGCTTCAGGTTGGCCCGGATCGTGCGGTCCCAGTCGATGTCGCCGTGCCGGGGCCGGCGGATCCGCGCGGAGCGGTCGAGGGCGCCGGTGACGGTGACACGGGTGCGGGCGACGAGCCGCCGCTCCAGGTCGGCGACGACCTTGCGGACGACGGCGCGGGCGGTGTCCCGCGTCGTCTCCGGCATCGCCTTGTTCAGCGCGAGCAGCGTGCCGACGAGGTGGACGTCCGCCTCGACGGCCTCCAGCATCTCCGGCTCCAGGAGCAGCGTGGCGAGCCCGAGGCGGTCGATGGCGTCGCGCTGCATGACCTGGACGACCGGCCCCGGGAAGTACGTCCGGATGTCGCCGAGCCAGCGGGCGACGGCCGGCGCGGAGCCGGCGAGTCCGGCGGTCCGCCCCCGCGCGGCCGCCGCCGGTCCGGGGGCCTCGCCGTACAGCGCGCCGAGCGCGGCGTCCATCGCGGCGTCCCGCCCGGTCACCGGCTGCCCGGTGCCGTCCGCCTCGCCGCCGCCGAGCACCAGCCGCCACCGCCGCAGCCGCTCGTCGCCCGTCGTCCCCTGCTCCGTGCCGCTCA
Source organism: Streptomyces solicamelliae (assembly GCF_045348655.1). NCBI lineage: Bacteria > Bacillati > Actinomycetota > Actinomycetes > Kitasatosporales > Streptomycetaceae > Streptomyces > Streptomyces solicamelliae. Next base: position 4,328,275 of record NZ_CP160404.1, on the reverse strand, counting down.
TCGCTCCACCCCCGTGGTGCTGTCCGTTTCCGTCCCCAGCAGCAGCCGCAGCACCGGGAGGACGGCGTCCGCCCGTGCCGTGTCGAGTTCCTCGGCGAAGCCGGGGACACCGGCGCGGACGCGGGCCGCGGCGGCCGAGGGGCCGCGGGCGACCAGCTCGCCGAGGGTGCGGCGGACGGCCGGCTCGTACCCGGAGAACGTGCGGCGCAACAGCGGCAGCACGTCCGTGAAGGCGTCCTGCGGGACCCCGGTCAGCCAGGCGTCCATCAGGCCGAGCAGCCGCTCGTCGTGGACGAGCAGCATCCCGCCGCCGCTCGCGCCCCCGGCGAAGCCCTCGATCCACGCGGCCGCGGCGGCCGGCGGGACGCCGGGCGACAGCGCGAGGCCCATGAGCCGTGCCGTGCCCTCGGCGTCGAGCCGCCCGTCGTCGAGGAGGAGCCGGGCGGCCCGGCCGCGTATCAGGCCCGCGACCGCGTCCCGGGTGGCGAGGCGGAGCAGCACCCCGGTCCAGCGGTCGGTCCGCGCGGTGTCGGCCGGGAGCAGGCCGAGCGCGGTGTGCACGGCGTCGAGGTGGCCGCGCAGCTCCTCGGCGGCGTCGTGGTCGAGCCCGGTGCAGGCGGGCGGGAGCCCGACGCAGATCCGCTCGGCGAGTCCGGCGGCCACCCCGGCGAGCGCGGCGGTGTCGGTGCCGCGGACGTCGCCGTACCGCAGGGCGCGGGCCAGCGCGGGCAGCGCCTGGGCGAGATGGCCGACGTCGGCGTCGAGCGCGGCCCGGTCGGCGAGGACGCGCATCACGACCGGCAGGGCGGTGGAGAGCCCGGCGAGCAGGCACTGCTCGGCGAGCGTGGTGACGTCGGCGAGACCGCCGGCGCCGGTGGCCCGGGCCTCGGCGCGGGCGGCCGCCGCGTCGTGGACGGTGGTGCCCCAGACTCCGGCCTCGGCGACCCGGACGTGCAGCTCCGGCTCCCAGCGCAGCCGCCAGGTCTCCCGGAACGTGCCCGTGCCGGTCCGGCCGGCGACCGGCACGCCCCAGTCGACGCCGAGCAGCCGCAGCCGGTGCAGCAGACGGCTGCGGGCGGTGTCGTTGTCCTTGCGCAGATCGAGCTCCAGCTCGCGCTCCCGCGCCTCGGGTCTGAGCCGCAGGCTCCGCTGCAGCCGGTCGAGGTCGCGCTGCAGGGGCACGGCGGGGGCGCCGGCCGGGACCTCGCCGATCACGTCGCCGACGACGAGCCGGTCGCGGACGAGGGCGAGCGGCACGTCGGAGCCGGCGCAGAACACGGCCCGTACGGCGTCGGTGGTCTCGCCGAGCCCGGCCAGCGGTCGGCCGCGGAGGGCCGCGAGGGTGTCGGCGAGCCGGACGGCCTCGATGACCTCGGCGGGCGAGACCGGCTTGTCCTCCTCGCGGAGCAGCCCGGCGACCCGGGTCAGCCAGCGTTCGACGGGCCGGTCGGGGGCGGCGAAGAGGTGTCCGTACCAGCCGGGCGCGTCGATGCCCGCGCCGTAGCCGGAGCGGCGGGCGAGCCGGCGGTGGGTCCAGGGCACCCACGTCGTCTCGGTCCGCACCTTGGGCAGGCCCTTGAGCAGGGCCCGGTCGGCGGCGACGGTCGTCCGGCGGCGCAGGGCCGGCACATGCCAGGCGCCGCAGACGACGGCGACCCGGTCGTCGCCGAACTCCTTGCGCGCGGCGCGCAGTTCGAGCCGCATGTGCGCCTCGCGGACGAGGTCGCGGCCGTGGCCGCCCGCGCCGTACGTCTCGCGCAGCACGCCCATGGCCTCGGCGACGGCCTCGAACGGGGCGCGCGGGTCGCCGTCGCCGCGGTGCTCGATCACGTCCTCCCACCAGCGCTCGGGGTCGTCGTGCCCGGCGGTGCGGGCGAGCACGGCGATCGGGTCCACGCGCAGCCCGGCCGCCGGGTCCGGCCGGTGCAGCTCCTCCTCGTCGCCGTCGCCCCAGGTCGGATCGGCGTTCAGGGCGAGGGTGGTGGCGGCGGGCAGATCGACGAACCGGGCGGCCGCGCCGTGCTCCAGGGCCCACCGCAGTGCCACCCACTCCGGTGAGAACGCGGCCATCGGCCAGAACGAGGCCCGTCCGGGGTCGTCCACGGCGTGCGCGAGCAGGGCGACAGGCGGCCGCATCGCGGGGTCCGCGGCGAGCGGCAGCAGTGCGTTCCCCTCCGGCGGCCCCTCGATCAGCACCGCCGCCGGCCGCGCCGTGTCGAGCGCCGCCCGCACGGCCCGCGCCGAGCCGGGACCGTGGTGCCGCACCCCGAGCAGCAGGGCTCCGGTGTCCGCCGTCATGCGCTCACCTCGCGGCAGGCGCGGTAGAAGTCCTTCCAGCCGTCCCGTTCGCGGACGACCGTCTCCAGGTACTCCTGCCAGACGACCCGGTCGGCGGCCGGGTCGCGGACGACCGCGCCGAGGATGCCGGCGGCGACATCGGCGGGGCGGAGCACGCCGTCGCCGAAGTGGGCGGCGAGGGCGAGGCCGCCGGTGACGACGGAGATCGCCTCGGCCGTGGACAGCGTCCCCGAGGGGGACTTGAGCTTGGTGCGGCCGTCCGCGGTGACCCCGTCGCGCAGCTCGCGGAAGACCGTGACGACCCGCCGTATCTCGTCGACGCCGTCCGGCACCGCCGGGAGGTCGAGGGAGCGGCCGATCTGGTCCACCCGCCGGGTGACGATGTCGACCTCCGCGTCGGCGGTGGCGGGCAGCGGCAGCACGACGGTGTTGAAGCGGCGGCGCAGCGCGCTGGACAGCTCGTTGACCCCGCGGTCCCGGTCGTTGGCGGTGGCGATCAGGTTGAAGCCCTGGACGGCCTGCACCTCCTCCCCCAGTTCCGGGATCGGCAGGGTCTTCTCGGACAGTATGGTGATGAGCGTGTCCTGCACGTCCGCGGGGATGCGGGTGAGCTCCTCGATCCGCGCGGTGGCGCCCTCGGTCATGGCCCGCATGACGGGCCCGGCCACCAGCGCCTCGCGGCTGGGGCCGTGGGCGAGCAGCTGCGCGTAGTTCCAGCCGTACCGGATCGCCTCCTCCGGTGTGCCGGCCGTGCCCTGGACGAGCAGCGTGGAGTCGCCGCTGACGGCCGCGGCGAGATGTTCGGAGAGCCAGGTCTTCGCGGTGCCGGGCACGCCGAGCAGCAGCAGCGCCCGGTCGGTGGCGAGTGTGCTGACGGCGACCTCGACGATCCGCCGCGGCCCCACGTACTTCGGCGTGATCACCGTCCCGTCCGGGAGTGTGCCGCCCAGCAGATAGCGGGCGACGGCCCAGGGCGAGAGCAGCCAGCGGGCGGGGCGGGGACGGTCGTCGGCGGCGGCCAGCGCGGCGAGTTCGGCGGCGAAGGCGTGTTCCGCGTGCGGGCGCAGCGCGTCGCTCGTGTCCTTGTGCGCAGAGACGGTCGTGGTTTCGGGCACGGTCATGGTTCCCCCTCCAGATCGTTCGACCCGACGCACTCCACGGTGCACCACGCCACTGACAACCGCCCCGCGGACGGCCGTTGTCGCAGGTCGGGGCGATTGTCAGTGGGGCCCCGTACGGTCGTTGCCATGAGTCGGACGGGGGTTCGCATGGGGGTGCGGTGGACGTCGGAGCAGGTGCTGGCACTGGCTTCTGACGAGACGTCACGCAGCGCGGGGGGCCGACTCGGTGTGGCCGGGCCGTGGTCCGCGACGGGTTGCTCCGGAGCGGTGGTGTGGGGGCGGTGCAAGGGCGGTGGCAGCACGCCGTACGGGACGGTCGTCGACCTGACCGGACCGGCGTTCGCCTGTGACTGCCGGAGCCCGAGGTCCCCGTGCAAGCACGCACTGGGACTGCTGCTGCTCTGGGCGGCGGACGACGGGACGGTCGCGACGGGGGACGTGCCGGAGTGGGCGGAGCCGTGGCTCGCGGCCCGCCGGGAGGGGGCCGCGGGGGGCGGCGCCGGCACGGGGGGTTCGGGGAGAGGTGCGGCGGGCGGGGTCGGCGCGGGCGGCGCCGTCCCGCCCGCCGGACCGGCCGACCCGGAGGCGGCGCGGCGGCGCGCCGAGCGCCGGGCGGCCCGGATCACCGCGGGCGCGCGGGAGTTGGAGCAGCGGCTGGCCGACCTGGTGCGCGGCGGGCTGGCGGCGGCGGAACAGGAGGGGTACGGGCTGTGGGAGGAGACCGCGGCCCGCATGGTCGACGCGCAGGCACCCGGACTGGCGGGGCGGGTGCGGGAGTTGGGAGCGATACCGGGCTCCGGCCCGGGCTGGCCGGTGCGGCTGCTGGAGGAGTGCGCGCTGACGCATCTGCTCGACCGGGCCTGGCTGTCGCTGGACCGGCTGCCGCCGGAGCTGGCGGCCACGGTGCGCACGCGCGTCGGGCTGACGGCGCCGGCGGACGGGCCGCCGGTGCGGGACCGGTGGCAGGTGCTCGCCCGGTACGACACGCCGGACGCGAAGCTGACGGCGCGACGGATCTGGCTGTACGGGCGGGAGTCCGGCCGCACGGCCCTGCTGCTGTCGTTCGGCCCGCCGGGCCGGGCCCCCGGGCTCGACCTGCCGGTGGGCACGGTCCTGGACGCGACGCTGGCCGGTTACCCAGGCGCCGCCCAGGTCCGCGCGGACCTGCTGGAGCAGCACGGCGCGCCGGTCCCGGCGGCCGGTCCGCCGGGGTGGGGGTCCTCCCGGCCGGAGCCTGGGGGAGGGACGACGGCGGAGGCGATAGCCGCGTACGGCCGGGCCCTGCGGGACGACCCCTGGCTGGACGCGGTCCCGGCGGTGCTGGCGGCGGTGGTCCCGGCGGTGTCGGACACCGGCCGGCTGCTCCAGGACGGCGCGGGCGCCCTCCCGCTGACGCCCGCGGCGCTCGCCGGCCCGGGCCTGTGGCGGCTGGTCGCGCTGTCCGGGGGCGGTCCGCTGACCGTCTTCGGCGAATGCGGCCACCAGGGCTTCACGCCCCTGGCGGCCTGGTCCCCGGAGGACCCGGCGGAGACGGTGGCGCTGGCATGACGGACGGGGAGCGGAGGGATCCGATGCAGGAAGAGCTGGTCGCCTCGGCGCTGCTGGGGACCGGGCGCAGGCCCGGCGGGCCGGGGGCCGAGGCCGTGCTGGACGCGGCGGCGGTGCACGCCGTGCGGCGGCGGGCGGGGCTGCGGGCCGGGGCGCCCGTGACGCTGCCGGAGCCCGCGCCGTACGACGAGCGGGCGCCGCTGCCCGGGGCGGCGCGGCGGCGGCTCGCGCAGTTGCTCGCGGGGCGGGCCGCGCCCGCGCCGGCCGGGGGGCGGCGGGGGGCCGCGCCCGATGTCGCCGAGCTGCTGCCGCAGTGGCTCGCGGCGGCCGGGCGGTACGGGTACCGGGCGCCCGCCTCCGCGCTGCCGGCGCTGCTGGACGCGGCCCGGGCCCGGACGGACCTGCGCCCGGCGGCGCTGGCCTTCGCCGGTCCGCGCGGGCTGTGGCTGGCCCGGCAGAACCCGGAGTGGCGGTTCGCGCTGCGGGGTGCGGCGGGGGGCGCGGCGCTGCCGCCGGTCGGCGACCACGGGGCCGTACGGCGGCTGTGGGACGAGGGTCTGTTCGCGGAGCGGGTCGCGCTGCTCGCCGCGGTACGGGCCGCGGATCCGGCCGCCGGGCGGGAGCTGCTCGCCGCGACGTGGGCGGCCGAGCGGGCGGAGGACCGGCTGATGTTCCTCGACTCGCTGCGGGCGGGGCTCTCGGACGCGGACGAGGAGTTCCTGGAGACGGCGCTGACGGACCGCAGCCGGAACGTCCGCTCCACGGCGGCCGAGCTGCTGTCCGCGCTGCCCGCGTCGGCGCTGGCCGCGCGGATGGCGGACCGGGCGACGTCCTGCGTCGCGTTGGACCGTTCGGGTGACGGCGGTCCGGGCGTCTTCGTGGAGGCGCCGCACGAGTGCGACGCCGCGATGCAGCGGGACGGGCTGGTGTGCACGCCGCCGCCGGGGCGGGGCGAGCGGTCGTGGTGGCTGGGCCAGCTGGTGGAGTACGCGCCGCTGTCCTGCTGGCAGGACCGGCTCGGCGGGCGGACGCCCGCGGAGATCGTCGCCCTGCCGGTCGCGGACGACTGGCAGCCCGAGCTGCACGCGGCCTGGTCGCGGGCGGCGGTGCGGCAGCGGGACGCGGCCTGGTCCCGGGCGCTGCTCGGCTCGCCCAGCACCTCGTCGCTGGCGGAGCGGGCGAAGCTGCTGGCCACGCTGGAGGAGGACGAGCGGGCGGAGTGGGTGGCCGACTTCGTGTCGGCGCACGGGCTGTCGGAGGCGTTCCAGCTGCTCGGGGTGTGCGCGGTGCCGTGGGCGGAGCCGCTGGGGCGCGCGGTGGTCGACGCGCTGGACATCGCCCGGGACGCGGGCAGCTACCCGTGGAGCTTCAGCGGCGTGATGGGCCTCGCGGAGCGCTGCCTGGACCCGGGCGCGGCGGGGCGCCTGGAGGCCCTGACGACGCTGGTCGCCGAGGGCGAGGACGCGGCGCCGGGCGCGGCGGGCTACTGGTCGGAGGCCTTCCAGCGCCTTGTCTCCACGCTGCGGCTCCGCGGGGCGATGCACGAGGAACTCGTCCCGCATCCACGGTGACGCCCCGGCGCGGCGCGCGCCACCGCCGGGGCCGGCCCCGGCGTCAGGCCGCTACACGGACGTTGGCGTTGACCCAGTCGACGATGGACGCCGTGGTCGCCCCCGGCGTGAAGATCTCCGCGACGCCCTTGTCCTTCAGCGGCGGAATGTCCGCGTCGGGGATGATGCCGCCGCCGAAGACCTTGATGTCCTCCGCGTCGCGCTCCCTCAGGAGCTCCAGGACCTTCACGAAGAGCGTGTTGTGCGCGCCCGACAGGATCGACAGGCCGATCGCGTCGGCGTCCTCCTGGATCGCCGTGTCGACGATCTGCTCCGGCGTCTGGTGCAGACCGGTGTAGATGACCTCCATACCGGCGTCGCGCAGCGCCCGCGCGATGACCTTGGCCCCGCGATCGTGGCCGTCGAGACCCGGCTTGGCCACCACCACGCGGATCGGACCGGTCACACCCATCACTGCCTCCACATGCGACCCCCGCACCCGACGGGCCGGGGAGGTGAACGAACGTTATCCGCCAGCATCCCGCACCGGGCCGTTTCGCGGTGGACACCGAGGGGGAAATCACACGGTGGGACAATGTTCGCTCTGCGCCGCACCCCGCGTGAGCCGCACCGGGTCGGCCGCAAGGGAGTCGCCCGGGGCCGCGTGTCGCACTACGCGCCACGCGCCCGGCCGCTCCCCCGCGCCCCGGTCGGGAGGTGTCGGCGATGGAGTTCACGGAGATCCGGCAGATCGGCCAGTTCGGCCCGCTCGGCCACATCAGCCACCTCGGCGATGTCGGACGACAGCTGGGCCTGGAACGGCTCGCCCGCCTCTCCCCCGCGCTCAAGGCCGGGGCCCTGGAGCTGGCCATCCTCACCGGGCATCTGCTCCTCTACCCCTCCGGCCTGGTTCCCGAGCGCGCCGCCGACGCCGGTACGGACGCCGACGCGCCCGCCACCCTCGGCGCGCCCCGCCGGCCCGTCGTCCTGCTGCACGGGTTCGTGGACAACCGTTCCGTCTTCGTCCTGCTCCGCCGCTCTCTCGCCCGCCACGGCTGGCGGCACGTGGCGGCGCTCAACTACTCCCCGCTGACCTGCGACCTCCGTACCGCCGCCGAGCTCCTCGGTCGGCACATCGACGCGATCCGCGCCCGCACCGGCCACCAGCAGGTGGACGTCGTCGGGCACAGCCTCGGCGGGCTCATCGCCCGTCATTACGTACAGCGCCTCGGCGGTGACGCGCGGGTGCGCACCCTCGTCACCCTCGGCACCCCGCACTCCGGCACCGCGGTCGTCGCCCCGCTGGGCGACGCGCACCCGCTGGTCCGCCAGATGCGGCCCGGTTCCGCCGTCCTCGCCGAGCTCGCCGCGCCCGCCCCGGGCTGCCGCACCCGGTTCGTCAGCTTCTGGAGCGAACTGGACCAGATCATGGTCCCGGTCGAGACCGCCCGGCTCGACCACCCCGACCTCCAGGTGCACAACGTCCGGGTGTCCGGTATCGGCCATCTGGCGCTCCCGGTCCATCCGGCCGTCGTCGCCGGCATCCGGCAGGCGCTCGCCTCCGACGGCCTGAGCGTCACGACCGAGGGGGACGAGCCCCGCGACAGCGCCGCCTCCGTGGCCTGACGGACCGTCACTCGGCGACTGTTCTTCGAACGTTCCTCGAACACAAGGCCAAGGCTCTGCCCGCTGAGAGCCAAAACGCGGCCGATTGCCCGTTTCCCCCGTTACCAAAACCTGCCGAAGATTGTCGGCCCCGCGTACCGCCGGGTACAGTCGCGCCACTGCTTACCCCCGGGACACCCTGCGGTCGCCCGTCCCGGACTGGTCCTGCTGCCGAGGCGAGAGAGAAGTTGGTGAACGACCAGCCCCCCCACGCCGGGTACGTCGGAGACGACGCCCATACGACCGGCAGCTTCGCCACCGACCCGCTGTTCGGCGCCCTTCCCGGGTACGACACCGGGCACAGCGGCCAGTACGACAGCACGCAGTGGACCGCCGCGGGACAGCAGCAGTGGGACGCCTCCGCCTACGACTCCTACGTCGGACAGCAGCAGGGCGCGCAGCACTACGACACCACCGGCCAGTGGGACGCCTCCGCCTGGAACCAGGCCCAGGCGGCGCAGCAGCAGACCGGCCAGTGGGACGCCACGCAGTTCGCCTCGTACGACACCACCGGTCAGTGGACCGGGGCCACCGGCTACGAGACCGGCGCGTACGACGCCACCGCCTGGAACTACGCCTCGCCCGACACCGCGGTGCACGCCGAGCCGGTAGTCCCGGAGCAGTACACGCCCGAGCACGACACGGCCCCCGACTACGGCTACGCGTACACCGCCTACGACGCCGTCCCCGAGAGCCCGCAGCACGAGGCCCCGGCGGACCGGACCGCCGCGTTCGAGGTCCTGGACTACGGCCAGGGCGACCACCCCGGCGAGCACGGCCACCACGACGCGTACGGCCACGACACCGCGTACGGACACGACGGCCACGACGGTCAGGACCTCGCGTACGGCCACGACGGCTCCTACGAGACCGACGGCCCGTACGCCCCCGAGGCGGACGACGACTCCGACGCCGAGTCCCTCCACACCGCCGACACCATGCTCGCGCCCCGCGTCGAGCTCCCCGACTCCCCTGCCGAGGGCCGCCCCGTGCGCCGCGCCGGCGGCAACCGCGGCCGGCGCCGCACCCCGGCCAAGCGCTCCGCGCTCCTCACCGTCGCCGTGCCCTCCGCCTGCGTCATGGGCGTCGCCGGCATCGCCGCCGCCTCGGTCAGCGGGCTCACCGACACCGCCGACAAGCCGGACGACACCACCTCCGTCGCCGCCGCCGACCCGGCCTCGGTGAAGCAGGTCGCCGCGAACACCCAGCTCGACACGCAGCTCGCCGCGCTCAGCGCCGACGCCCGCGACTTCGGCGACCGCGCCAGCCGCACCCAGGAGCGCATCGACCTGAAGGCGCGCCAGGACGCGGAGAAGAAGAAGCGCGAGGAGGAGGCGGCCCGCAAGGAGGCGCTGCGTCCCAAGTTCATGCTGCCGGTGAAGCTGCACCAGCTGAGCGCGCGCTACGGCCAGTCCGGCGTCAACTGGATGTCGATGCACACCGGCATCGACTTCCCGGTCCAGTACGGCACGCCCGTGATGGCCGCGACGGACGGCACCGTCCGCACCCAGTGGAACAGCGCCTACGGCAACATGGCCATCGTGACCGCCAAGGACGGCACGGAGACCTGGTACTGCCACCTCAGCAGCACGAAGATCCGCTCCGGCAAGGTCAAGGCCGGCGACGTGATCGCGTACTCGGGCAACTCCGGCAACTCCACCGGCCCGCACCTGCACTTCGAGGTCCGGCCGGGCGGCGGCTCGACCATCGACCCGCTCTCCTGGCTGCGCAGCCACGGGCTCGACCCGACGGGCTGACCCCACACGCGCACGAAAGGGCCCCGGCTGCCGAGCAGCCGGGGCCCTTCCCGTACGCCTACGGGCTCGCCTAGAGCTTCTCCACCGGCGCGTACCGGAGCACCAGCCGCTTCGGTGACGCGTCGCCGAAGTCGATCGTCGCCTGCGCCCGGTCGCCCTCGCCCGTCACCGCCATGACCGTGCCCAGGCCGAACTGGTCGTGCGTGACGCGGTCGCCGACCTGCAGCGAGATCACCGGCCTGCCCCCGGTCCGGTTGGTGGCCCAGCCCGACGGGCCGGAGCGGGAGCGGGACGTGGAGAGCGAGGCGGCGATCCCGGCGGTCGGGCCGGCCGGCTTGCTCACCGGGCCGGTCCGCTTCCACTCGAGGTACGACGGCGGGATCTCGTCCAGGAACCGGGAGGCCGGGTTGTACGAGGGCTGGCCCCAGGCGCTGCGCATGGCCGAGCGGGTCAGGTACAGCCGCTCACGGGCGCGCGTGATGCCCACGTACGCGAGCCGCCGCTCCTCCTCCAGCTCCTTGGTCTGGCCGAGGGCGCGCATGTGCGGGAACACGCCGTCCTCCATGCCGGTGAGGAAGACCACCGGGAACTCCAGGCCCTTGGCGGTGTGCAGCGTCATCAGCGTGATGACGCCGGCGCCCTCCTCGTCCTCGTCGGGGATCTGGTCGGAGTCGGCGACCAGCGCGACCTTCTCCAGGAACTCGGCGAGCGTGCCCGCCCCCTCCTCGTCACCGCGCTCCTGCTCGAACTCCAGGGCCACGGCCGCGAGTTCCTGCAGGTTCTCGATCCGGGTCTCGTCCTGCGGGTCGGTGGACGCCTGCAGCTCGGCGAGGTAGCCGGTGCGCTCCAGGACGGCCTCCAGGACGACGGCCGGTCCGGCGCCGGACTCGGCGATCGTCTGCAGCTCCTCCATGAGGGTGTTGAAGCGCTTGACGGCGTTGGCCGAGCGTGCGGCCATGCCGTACGCCTCGTCGACCCGCTTCAGCGCCTGCGGGAAGGTGATCTTCTCGCGCAGGGCGAGGGCGTCGATCATCGCCTCGGCGCGCTCGCCGATGCCGCGCTTGGGCACGTTGAGGATCCGGCGCAGCGGCACGTTGTCCTCGGGGTTGGCGAGGACCCGCAGGTAGGCCAGGACGTCCCGGACCTCCTTGCGCTCGTAGAAGCGGACGCCGCCGACGACCTTGTAGGGCAGGCCGACGCGGATGAAGATCTCCTCGAACACACGGGACTGGGCGTTGGTCCGGTAGAAGACCGCGACGTCGCCCGCCTTCGCGTCGCCGGCGTCGGTGAGCCGGTCGATCTCCTCGGCGACGAACTGCGCCTCGTCGTGCTCGGTGTCGGCCACGTAGCCGGTGATCTGCGCGCCCGCGCCCGCGTTGGTCCAGAGGTTCTTGGGGCGGCGGGACTCGTTGCGCTCGATGACGGCATTGGCGGCGGAGAGGATCGTCTGGGTCGAGCGGTAGTTCTGCTCGAGCAGGATCGTCGTCGCGTCCGGGTAGTCCTCCTCGAACTGGAGGATGTTGCGGATGGTCGCGCCGCGGAAGGCGTAGATGGACTGGTCGGCGTCGCCGACGACGCACAGCTCGGCCGGGCCGAGGTCCTCGTAGCCCTCGCCGACCAGCTCGCGCACCAGGGTGTACTGGGCGTGGTTGGTGTCCTGGTACTCGTCGACGAGGACGTGGCGGAAGCGGCGGCGGTAGTGCTCGGCGACGTCCGGGAACGCCTGGAGCAGGTGGACCGTCGTCATGATGATGTCGTCGAAGTCCAGGGCGTTGGCCTCGCGCAGCCGCGCCTGGTACATCCGGTACGCCTCGGCGAGCGTCTTCTCGAACCCGTCGGCGGCCTGGTCGGCGAAGGTCTCCTCGTCGATCAGCTCGTTCTTCAGGTTGGAGATCTTGGCGCTGAACGACTTCGGCGGGAACTTCTTCGGGTCCAGGTCCAGATCGCGGCAGACCAGCGCCATCAGGCGCTTGGAGTCGGCGGCGTCGTAGATCGAGAACGAGGACGTGAAGCCGAGCTTCTTGCTCTCGCGGCGCAGGATGCGGACGCAGGCGCTGTGGAAGGTCATGACCCACATCGCGTGGGCGCGCGGGCCGACGAGCTGCTCGACGCGCTCCTTCATCTCGCCCGCGGCCTTGTTGGTGAAGGTGATCGCCAGTATCTGGCCGGGATGCACGTGCCGGGTGCCGAGCAGGTGCGCGATGCGGTGGGTGAGCACCCGCGTCTTGCCGGAGCCGGCGCCCGCGACGATGAGCAGCGGGGAGCCGGTGTGGACGACGGCGGCGCGCTGCTGCTCGTTCAGCCCGTCCAGGAGCGCGGCGGCGTCCACGACGGGCCGGTGGGCTCCGTCGCGGTAGTAGGCGTCCCTGCCTGGCGCAGGGGCGTCGAAGCGGTCGCCGAAGAGATCGTGCGGGATCTCCTCGCCGGCCGGGGCGCCGTGCTCGTGGTCCTCGGGCGGGGGCGGGTGCTCCTCCGAGGAGGGGTTCTGGAGGCTCGCCAGGAAGCTGTCGTCAAAGAGGCTGCTCATCGCTTAACGAGTCTAGGCCGCCGCACCGACAGCCCGCCCCGCCTTCCGGAGGACGGGGTCACGGAAGCCGCATCACCGCCATACGGAGCGTGAAACTCCGTATCAGGTCACGAAAATGTATCGGACATATCGCTCATCAACCTTTCCAGGGGCACCGGGACTTGGCTAGCGTGCACGCCCAGCAGCCCGCGCCCCGGCTTTCTCCACCGGGGCTCCTCCGTTCCCCCACGGGAAGGAGATGCCGGCCTTGGCATCCCATCGCAAGCCGCGCAGCACCCGTCCGACCTCTCCGGCCGTCGGCGTCACGACGGCCGCGCTCGCGGGCGTGACCCTGCTGTCCGCGCAGACCGCCGGCGCCGCCCCCGCGCCGCCGAAGCCGACGGTGGAGGAGGTGCAGAAGAAGGTCGACGACCTCTACCGGCAGGCCGGCACGGCGACGCAGGAGTACAACCGCGCCAAGGAGTCGACGGACAAGCAGCGCCGCAAGGTGCAGACGATGCTCGACGAGGCCGCGGAGCGGGCGGACGACATCAACGAGACCCGGCGGGCCCTCGGCACGTACGCGGCGGCGCAGTACCGGACCGGCGCGGTCAGCCCGACCGCGGCGCTGATCTTCGCGGACAGCCCGCAGTCGTACTTCGACCAGACCCAGCTGATGGACCGGATGACCGCGCAGCAGCGCACGGTCGTCACCGAGTACGAGACCGAGCGCGCCGCGGCGGCCAGGCAGCGCGCCGAGGCGACGAAGAGCCTGCAGTCGCTCACCGAGTCCCAGAAGGCCCTGCGCACCAGCAAGAAGGCGGTCCAGGACAAGCTGGCCGAGGCCCGGAACCTGCTGTCGAGGCTGACGGCCGAGGAGAAGGCCCGACTCGCGGAGCTGGAGCGCAAGCGGGCGGCCGAGGCCCGCCGCAAGGCGGAGGAGCAGGCCCGCAAGGAGGCCGCAGAGGCGGAGCGCCTGCGGCAGGAGGAGGCGGCGCGGGAGCGGGCGGCAGAGCAGCCGGCGCCCACGCCGACGCCGACCCCGACGCCCACGCCGACCCCGGAACCCCCGTCGAGCGGAGGCAGCACGTACGCGGCGAAGGCGGAGAAGGCGCTGGCCTTCGCCCGCGCCCAGATCGGCAAGCCGTACGTGTGGGGCGCCACCGGCCCCAGCTCGTACGACTGCTCCGGGCTGACGCAGGCCGCCTGGAAGGCAGCGGGCGTGGACCTGCCGCGCACCACCTGGGACCAGGTGAAGGTCGGCAGCCGCGTGGCGACGGAGGACCTGCTCCCCGGCGACCTGGTCTTCTTCTACGACGACATCAGCCACGTCGGCATCTACATCGGCGGCGGCAAGATGATCCACGCCCCGAAGCCGGGCACCAACGTCCGCGAGGAGTCCATCTACTACATGCCGATCTACGGCAGCGTCCGCCCGGCCTGAGGCCGGACGGACGCTCGAGACGGACCGCGAAGCCCCTGGATCACGTCCAGAGCGTCGCGATGCCGCATTCTCCGGGGGACGACCCCGGGCCCCCGGCAGAATCACGTCCACACCGTCGCGATGAAGATGTTCGCCGTCGTGAGCGCGCCCACGGCGGCGAACGGTCCCTTGCCCACCGACTCCTCGTCGCGCTTCACGTAGACCAGGCCGAGGACCACCACCAGCACGGCCAGCTTGACGATGATCTTGATGTTGTTGACGGTCTGGTCGTCGGCCTGGTTCAGGCCGACCAGGATCACTCCGGTGACCAGCATGGTCAGCGCGCCGTGCAGCATCGCCGGGACGAAGCGCGCCGTGCCCGCGCCCATCGCCTTCATCTGGGTGAGGAAGCCGCCCAGCAGGGAGGCGATGCCGATGATGTGCAGGGCCACGAACACGTTGATGAGTACGTCCATGCCCCGGAGCCTATCCGGGCATTTGCGGCGGCCCGAGGGCGCCCGGAGCGAAAGCGTTCGGTCCCGGTCCGACATCCGACGCCAATAGCGGTCAACTCGCCGCTCCCCCGTGTCCGCCAGGTTTAGCGTCCTTCGCAGCCGGGAGCCGAGCAAGCGAACTCCCCCGCAGGGAAAGGATGTGACCCGCCCTCGTGGCAGCACACCGCAAGCCCAAGCAGCGCACCCTCGGCGGCCCCGCCGCCCGCACCGCCGCCGGCCTGGCCCTGGCCGGCGCGGCGACCGCGACCCTCCTGGACGGCGCCGCGCACGCCACGCCCCGGCCGACGCCCGCGAAGGTCAAGGCCGATGTCGACCGGCTCTACCGGGAGGCCGAGGAGGCCACGGAGCGGTACAACGGCGCGAAGGAGAAGGCCGACGCGACCCGTCGCGCGCTCGACGGGCTGCGCGACGAGGCCGCCCGCCGGACCTCCCGGCTCAACAGCGCGCGCACGGCGCTCGGTTCGGCGGCGGCCGCGCAGTACCGGTCCGGCGGGCTCGACCCGGCGGTGCAGCTGGCGCTCAGCTCGGACCCGGACCAGTACCTGGAGCGGGCCGCGCTGGCCGAGCACGTCGGGCAGCGGCAGGCCGTCGCCATCGCGTCGGTACGGCGCGAGCTCACCGAGATCGGCCGGCTGCGCGCCGAGTCGACCGGGAGGCTGGCCGATCTGAGGCGCCACGAGGCCGCGCTCGGCCGCCACAAGAGCACCGTCCAGAGCAAGCTCGCCTCCGCCCGCACACTGCTGGCCCGGCTCACCGCCGAGCAGCGCCGGGCGTACGAGGCCCAGGTCGCCGGGCGCACCGGCGCGGACGCCGGGACCCCCGCCGCCGACCGGGCCGACCGCCTCCAGCCGCGCGGCCCGGTGCAGGCGCCGAACGGGCGGGCGGCGCAGGCGGTGGCCTTCGCGTACGGGGCGCTCGGCAAGCCGTACGTCTGGGGCGCGACGGGCCCGAACGCGTACGACTGCTCCGGTCTCACCCAGGCCGCCTGGCGCTCCGCGGGCGTCTCGCTGCCGCGCACCACGTACACCCAGATCAACGCCGGGCAGCGGGTCTCGCGGTCCCAACTGGCCCCGGGCGACCTGGTGTTCTTCTACTCCGGGATCAGCCATGTGGGGCTCTACATCGGCGGCGGCAAGATGATCCACGCGCCGCGGCCGGGCGCGCCGGTGCGGATCGCACCGATCGACGAGATGCCGTTCGCGGGGGCCACTCGCGTGGGGTGAGCCCCGCGGAGGCGCAAAGGGCGGAGCAGCGGGGAACAGACGACGGGGAACGGGGATTGTTATGGATAGTGGCACTCACTACTATGGATAGTGCCACTCGCCAATCTTGCGACGGAGAAGGTACGCCATGCCCACCCTCCCCTGGACCACCCCGAACCAGCCCCGGCCCGACACCACCCACGCGTACGTCATGGCCTCCCGCTTCGAGGTGAACGCGCTGAAGGACGTGCCGCGCTTCCTCCTCAAGTCACTGGCCGCCTGGCGCCAGGTCCGCAGCGCGCCGGGCGCGCTCGGGGCCTCCCTGGTCGCCCGCCCGTTCGCCCGCACCTTCCTCACGCTCTCCGCCTGGGAGGACCGCGACGCGCTCTACGCCTACGCGCGCGCCGAACCGCACCGGAGCATCATGAGCGGGCTGCGCTCCACCATGCGCGACTCGACCTTCACCTTCTGGGAGGCCCCGGTCGAGCAGCTGCCGATCGGCTGGGACGACGCCCACCGCCGCCTCGACGCCGCCCGGACCGACTGACCCGCCGGACGGACCGACCCGTCAGACCAGACGGCGGGCCGTCGCCCAGCGGGTCAGCTCGTGCCGGTTGGAGAGCTGCAGCTTGCGCAGCACCGCCGAGACGTGCGACTCGACCGTCTTCACCGAGATGAACAGCTGCTTGGCGATCTCCTTGTACGCGTAGCCGCGGGCGATCAGCCGCAGCACCTCGCGCTCCCGCTGGGTCAGCCGGTCCAGGTCCTCGTCCACCGGCGGCGCGTCCGTGGACGCGAAGGCGTCCAGGACGAAGCCGGCGAGCCGCGGCGAGAACACCGCGTCGCCCTCCTGCACCCGGAAGATCGAGTCGACCAGGTCCGCGCCGGTGATCGTCTTGGTGACATAGCCGCGCGCGCCGCCACGGATCACGCCGATCACGTCCTCGGCCGCGTCCGAGACCGACAGCGCCAGGAAGCGGACCGGGTTCTCCGCCGCGGCCGTCAGACTCGCGCAGCGCCGCAGCACCTCCACCCCGCCGCCGCCGGGCAGGTGCACGTCCAGGAGCACGACCTCGGGACGGGTCGCGGTGATCACGGTGACGGCCTGGTCGACGTCGGCCGCCTCGCCGACCACCTCGACGCCCGTCTCCTCGGTCCGGCCGATCTCGGCCTGCACCCCGGCGCGGAACATCCGGTGGTCGTCGACGAGCACGACCCGTACGCGCCGCGCGTCCGCACCCGCGTCCGTGCCCCCGGTGCTCTCCTCGGTCATCCGTCCGCCCTCTCCATCTCGAGTTCCACTTCGGTGCCCTCGCCCGGCGCCGACCGCACCCGGGCCGTGCCGCCGTTGCGCTGCATCCGGCCGATGATCGATTCTCGTACGCCCATCCGGTCGCCCGGCACCGCGTCGGGGTCGAAGCCCGGCCCCCGGTCCCGTACCGAGACAAACACCGTGCGGCCCTCGACCTCGGCGTAGACCTGAACGGCCCCACCCCCGCCACCGTACTTCGCGGCGTTCACCATGGCCTCGCGCGCGGCCTGCATCTGTGCGACGAGCTTCTCGTCCAGCGGGCAGTCGCCGACCACCACGACCTCCAGCGGGACGCCGTGCTTGTCCTCCACCTCGGCCGCGGCCTTCTTCACCGCCTCGGCGAGCGTCTCGGGGGTGTCCTCGTCCTCCTTGCCGGTGCCCTGCGGCTTGTACAGCCAGTTCCGCAGCTCGCGCTCCTGCGCGCGGGCCAGCCGGCGCACCTCCCCCGGGTCGTCCGCGTTGCGCTGGATCAGGGTGAGGGTGTGCAGCACCGAGTCGTGGACATGGGCGGCGACCTCGGCCCGCTCCTGGGCGCGGATGCGCATCGTCCGCTCCTCGGAGAGGTCCTGCGTCATCCGTATCAGCCACGGGCCGGCGAGCAGCGCTATCCCGGCGAGGACCGCGATCGCGGCGGTGACGGCGGTGCCGAGCTGGGCGGCGGAGGCCCGTCCGACGACGAAGGCGGTCAGGCCCAGGCCGACCAGGGCCACTCCGGCCAGGGCGCGGGCCAGCTGCAGGGTGCGCCGGCGCCCGCCGGTGGCGGTCCAGCTGGCGCGGCGGGCGTTGTCGGCCTGCCGCCAGACCACGATCAGGCCGAGACCGATGAGCAGGGTGGGCCAGATGTAGCGGTTGGCCCGGCCGCCGAGGTCGACGTTGCCGACGAAGACGGCGGCCCCGATCGCCAGCGCGATCAGCGCGAACACCTGCCCCTTGTCGGGCTTGCGCAGCCGCCGCCGGCCGTCGGCGGTCGTCTCGAAGACCGACCGGGGCTCCGGCGCCCGGCCGCCGACGCCCAGCGGGACGACGATCCAGAACACCGCGTACAGCAGGGAGCCCAGCCCGTCGGCGAAGAACAGCGCCAGGAACACGAACCGCACCCAGATCACGGGCAGCCCGAGGTGCCCGGCGAGACCGCGCGCGACACCGCCGAGCATCCGCCCCTCGGCGCTCCGGTAGAGCTTGCGCGGGGGCGGCTCGTCGTGGTCGGTGAGCCGGTCGTGCGGGCGATCGGCCGGGCGGGCGGCAACGGGCATGCCCCGATCGTCACACGCCCGGACGCCCCCGGACATCAGGGTCGGCCCTGAGACCGCCCGGATCCCGGCCGCGACCGAAGTCTCGATCCGGGCACCACTATCGGCCCGCAATATCAGGGACCGTCCAGGGTCGGCCCCGGTGCCGCCGGGCCCCGGCGGCCCGCACCATGGATCCATGACGCGTTCGAAGTCCCCCGAGGAGGCACCGCCGCCCTCCTCCGCCCCGGCCGGCGACGCCGTGCCGGCCGGCGTCCCGCCGCTGCGCCGGACCCGGCGGCAGAAGGTCGTGGCCGGAGTCTGCGGCGGCCTCGGGCGGTACTTCGACATGGACCCGGTGATCTTCCGGATCGCCGTGGGCGTGCTGTCCGCCGCCGGCGGCGTCGGGCTCATCTTCTACGGCTTCGCCTGGCTGGCCCTGCCGCTGGACGGCGAGGACGAGAACGAGGCCCGCCGGCTGCTGTCCGGCCGGGTCGACGGGGCCTCGCTGAGCGCGGTCATGATGGCGCTGGTCGGCAGCGGCCTGTTCCTGGCGATGAGCCGGAACGGCGGGACGCTCGCCTTCGCGATGATGCTGTCGATAGCGGTGAGCGGCGCGGCCGTCTGGTCGCAGCGCCGCCGTCAGGTCGCCGCCGGGGAAGCCGTGGCGCACGGCCGGGACGTGGCGGCCGCGCAGGCCGTCGCGCAGGCCGCGCCGCCGGAGACCAAGGCCCCGCCGCTCGCGGACGCGCCGTCATGGTGGCGGGACCCGATCGTCAAGGACGGCTCCACCGGTCCGGTGCCGACCGGCTACCTGTGGGGCCCGACGGGGACGGATCCGCAGGACGTGGAGCCGCCGGCGCCGCGCAGCCCCTGGGGCGCCCCGGCCGCCGCGCGCCCGGCCGCCCGCGGGCCCCGGTCGATCGGCGGGCTGTTCTTCCTGCTCGCCCTGATCGCCGGCGGCCTCGGCACCGGCCTGACGTGGGACACGCAGCCGCTCGGCACCAGCGTCCAGATCGGCCTGGTCTGCGCCGTCGCCGTCCTCGGCCTCGCCATGGTGATCAGCAGCTTCCTGGGCCGTACGGGCTTCGGCACGGTCTTCGTCACGGTCGTCGCCGCCTGTCTGCTCGCCGCGGCCGCGGCCCTGCCCGCCGACATCGGCACCCGCTGGGTCCGCACCACCTGGCAGCCCGCCTCCGTCTCCGCCGTGCAGCCCCGGTACGAACTGGGCTCCGGCGTCGGCACCCTGGACCTGTCCGGGATCGCCGTCCCCGCCGGGACGACGCTGCGCACCGCCGCCGACGTGGGCGCGGGCAAGCTGAAGGTGATCGTGCCGCGGAACGTCACCGTCGACCTGGTCGCCGAGACCGGCCTGGCCGACGTCCAGCTGCCGGGCGAGCGGCCCGACGACATCGACGTACGCGGCGGCTACACCGCCCGCCGTACGCTGACCCCGCCGGCCGGCGTGCAGCCGGGCGGCACCCTGGAGCTCCGGGTGGACCTGGGGATCGGACAGCTGGAGGTCGACCGTGCTGCGTCATGAGTTCCGCCCCGGCCGGCTGCTCGCGGGCGCGACCGCGCTGACCGTCGCCGCGCTGTACGGCGGCGACGCCGCGGGGGCGTGGCACACGCCGTGGTGGACGGCCCTGCCGCTGACCTTCGGCGGGCTGACGCTGGCCGGGCTCGCGGCCTGGGCGGCCTACGGGGTCCGGCGGCGTGGTGCGCGCAGCGCGTCGAGCGACCAGTAGGGCGCCCCGGCGAGCAGCAGCGGCAGCCAGGCCATGAGGTACACGAGGTCGTTGCCGTAGTAGTACGGCGTGGTCTGCCAGCTCACCGTCAGCCACAGGCTCAGCGAGATCAGCGCCCCGCCGAGCGCGGCGAGCCGGGCGAACAGTCCGGCCAGGGTGCCGAGGCCGACCGCGAGCTCGCCGAACGCGATCGCGTAGCCGAAGCCGGTGGGGCTCTTCAGGGCCAGGTCGACCATGGCGGGGATCGCGGCGCCGTCGCGGACGCCGCGCATCATCTCGCCGATCGAGCCGGAGCCGGTGTCGGAGAGGAAGGCGGAGTCGGTGATCTTGTCGAGCCCCGCGTAGACGAAGGTGACGCCGAGGAAGATCCGCAGGGGCAGCAGCGCGTACTGCGAGGCGGTCTCCTTCCAGCCGCCGATCCCCTGACGACCTCCGTGGTACGTGTGTGTCATCGCCGGCCTGCCTCTCCCGCGCCGCTGTCCAAGCTCCCGAATCCGTCCCCGGACGCCTTCCGGGATATACGTGCGGGGCACCCGAACGGTTCAACCGTCACCCACTTCGGGTTTCCACGGTCCTCCGGCCCGGCGGTCCTGTCGAACGCGCGGGCCCGGCGCGAATCAGTCGGCGACGTCGATCGCGACCCGTTCGGTCTCCACCCCCGCGGCCGTGACGACCGAGACCTCCACCCGGCCCGGTTCCACGTCCGCGGGCAGCGGGACGGTCAGCACCGAGTCGGTCGGATTGGCGAAGCCGCCGGTCACCGGTACCAGCGGGACGTGCGCGTGGACCGCGCCGATGCGGACGACGAGCCGGGTCAGCGCCTCCGGGCCGGCCGCCCCGGGCGGTACGAACCCGGCGCCGCGGATCTCGATGTCGTCGCCCACCCGGATCGGCGCGTCCAGGTCCCCCGCCTCGCGGGCCCGCACCACCGAGAGGATCACCGGCCGGCCGCCCTCCGCGCCCTTGCCCGCGAGGTACGCGGCGGTCGACACGGCCACCAGGACGGCCAGCGACCAGGGCAGTTCGGGCAGCCGGTCGGGCGCGGCGGCCAGTTCGGCCGCGGCGAACACCAGGGCGGCCGCGGAGACCAGCACGTACTGCACGTCCGCGAGGCAGGCCCGGCCGCCGTCGTCGCACAGCAGGTCCGCGGCGCGCGGCCGGTCGGCGCGGACCTTCTGCAGTCGCCGCCCCAGGACCCGTACGAGCACCAGCCGGCGGACCGCCACCGCGGTCACCGACCCCAGGGCGAACACGGTGAGCAGGCCCGCGCCCCGGGCGAGCCCGAGGTCCACCGGCCCGGCCCCGGCGATCCGGCCCAGCGCGAGGAACAGCACCGCGTACCCGGTGAACAGCAGCCAGGCCGCGGCGACCGTGCGGGAGGTGGAGAGCCGGTTGTCGTCGCCGACCAGCGGGGCGAGCAGTCCACCGCGGGCGCGGTGGGCGCGGGCGGCGGCGAGCAGCGCCGCGGCGGTGAGGACGGCGGCGAGCAGCGCGCAGGTGCGGGCCGCGGTCCAGCCGGGGCCGATCGCGGTGAACGCAAGGGCCAGCAGCAGCGCCACCAGTCCCCCGCCGGCGGCGGCGAGGCTGCCGCGCCAGACCCGGCCGGTCCACTCCTCGCCGGCGGCGCGGCCGCGGACCTCGACGGTGCGGGCGGACTGGGCGAGTTCGTCGGAGACCCACTGCCGGGACGCGACCGGCGAGTGGGCGAGCGCGGCGGGCACGCCGTGCCCGCCGGCGAGCTCGTTGCGGCGGGCCAGGAAGGCGGCGACGGCGCGCCGATGGGCCTCCCGTCCGCCGTGCGCGCACGCCGTACGGTCCGCGCACTGCTCCGCCTGCTGCACCGTCACGGCGCACGCTCCCTGTTCGCCTGTGCGGTCAACTACCGCACGAGTACAGGGAATTGTGCCGCACGGAGGAACCGCTTCCGGTGCTCCGCACGCCCCCCGGGAGGGTGAATCGGCTACTGATCCGATTGACGACCAAGACGCTCATGTCCGGCCTGTCTACGACAGCAGTTCGGGCTCCGCACGACTGATCCGCCGCCACAGCGGCTGGTAGCTGAACCACGCCACCAGATCGCTGCCGAGCTGCGCCCGGGAGGCGAGCGCGTCCTTGTGCCCGATCGGCACCGGCTTGCCCGCGGCCCGCGCGGCGAGCTGGATCTCGCAGGCCCGCTCCATGGCGATGAACCACCAGGCCGCCGCGTCGACGGAGTCCCCGACGGTGAGCAGCCCGTGGTTGCGCAGCACGATCGCCTTGTACGGACCGAGGGCCGCGGCGATCGCCGGTCCCTCGTCCTCGTCGACGGCCGCGCCGGTGTACGCGTCAAACAGCGCGTGGTCGCGGTAGAAGGCGCAGGACTCCTGGGTGATCGGCTCGATCAGCTCGCCGAGCGCGGCCAGCGCCCGGCCGTGCGTGGTGTGCGTGTGGGCGACGGCGACGACCTCGGGCCGGGCGCGGTGCACGGCGGCGTGCACCCCGAACGCGGCCTGGTTGACCCGGTGCTCGCCGTGCCGGACCCGGCCGTCCCCGTCGACGAGGAGCAGGTCGCTCGCCCGGATGCCGGCGAAGGGCTCGCCGAAGGGGTTCACCCAGTAGCAGTCGTCGTACTCGGGGTCCCGGGCGGTGAGATGGCCGGAGACCCCGTCCTCGTACCCGAACGCGGCGAAGAGCCGGAGCGCGCCCGCGAGCCGCTGCCTGCGGTGCGTCCGCTCCTCCTCGGCGGTCGGGTGGACGGGGGGCGTCGCGAAGTGGAGCAGATCCGCGGGTCTGGGGGCCGGTGTCTCGCTCATGGCCGGGAAGGTAACGCCGGGTCCCGCAACTGACCAGAGAGATCACACGCCGAAAACGGCGAAGCCGCCGCCCCTTTCGCGAGGGACGACGGCTTCGCACCGCTGAGGCGGGAACCTACTCCCACTCGATGGTGCCCGGCGGCTTGCTGGTCACGTCGAGGACGACGCGGTTGACGTCGGCGACCTCGTTGGTGATCCGGGTCGAGATGCGGGCGAGCACGTCGTACGGCAGGCGCGACCAGTCGGCCGTCATGGCGTCCTCGGAGGACACCGGACGGAGCACGATCGGGTGGCCGTAGGTGCGGCCGTCGCCCTGGACGCCGACGGAGCGGACGTCGGCGAGCAGCACGACCGGGCACTGCCAGATGTCGCGGTCGAGACCGGCCGCGGTCAGCTCCTCGCGGGCGATGGCGTCGGCCTCGCGCAGCAGGTCCAGGCGCTCCTTGGTGACCTCGCCGACGATGCGGATGCCGAGGCCGGGGCCGGGGAACGGCTGGCGCTGGACGATCTCCTCGGGCAGGCCGAGCTCCTGGCCGACCATCCGGACCTCGTCCTTGAACAGCTGGCGCAGCGGCTCGACGAGCTCGAACTCGATGTCGTCGGGGAGGCCGCCCACGTTGTGGTGGGACTTGATGTTGGCGGTGCCGGTGCCGCCGCCGGACTCGACGATGTCCGGGTAGAGGGTGCCCTGGACGAGGAACGCGACCTCGGGGCCCTCCTCCTGGAGGATCTCCAGCTGCGCCTGCTCGAACACGCGGATGAACTCGCGGCCGATGATCTTGCGCTTGGTCTCCGGGTCCGAGACGCCCGCCAGCGCGTCGAGGAAGCGCTCCTGCGCGTCGACGACCTTCAGGTTGGCGCCGGTGGCGGCCACGAAGTCCTTCTCGACCTGCTCGGTCTCGTTCTTGCGCATCAGACCGTGGTCCACGTACACGCAGGTGAGCTGCGAGCCGATGGCCTTCTGCACCAGCGCGGCGGCCACGGCGGAGTCGACACCGCCGGACAGACCGCAGATGGCGCGCTTGTCGCCGACCTGGGCGCGGATGGCCGCGACCTGCTCCTCGATGACGTTGCCGGTGGTCCAGCTCGGCTCGATGCCGGCGCCCCGGTAGAGGAAGTGCTCGAGGATCTGCTGGCCGTGCGTGGAGTGCAGCACCTCGGGGTGGTACTGGACGCCGTACAGCTTCTTCTCGTCGTTCTCGAAGGCGGCGACCGGGACCACGTCGGTGGACGCGGTGACGGCGAAGCCCTCGGGGGCGGCGGAGCAGGCGTCGCCGTGCGACATCCACACGGACTGCTCGACCGGGGTGCCCTCGAAGAGGGTCGAGCCCGCCTTGGAGACGTGCAGCGGGGTACGGCCGTACTCGCGGGCGCCCGTGTTGTCGACGGTGCCGCCGAGCGTGGTCGCCATCAGCTGGAAGCCGTAGCACATGCCGAAGACGGGGACGCCGGCCTCGAAGAGCGCGCGGTCGAGCCGCGGGGCGCCCTCCGCGTACACGGACGAGGGGCCGCCGGAGAGGATGATCGCCTTCGGCTTCTTGGCCAGCATCTCGGCCACCGGCATGGTGGACGGGACGATCTCGCTGTAGACCCGCGCCTCACGGACGCGGCGGGCGATGAGCTGGGCGTACTGGGCGCCGAAGTCGACGACCAGGACGACGTCCGGGTGGGAGACGGGCGCGGCAGCGGGGGTCGCTGATGACACTACGGCGGCCTTCCGGCGGTAGGAGACGTCCTCGGAGGGAGGGGGCTATTTGTCGATTCTACCGGCGCGCCGGTGCTTCCCTTTCGTCTCACCATCCGAACCGGATTGCCGGGGCCGGGACGGAGGGGGGCATACTGTCCGCATGCGCACGCTCACGACCTTCGTCTTTACCTATGGCAACCGGCCCACCGGCTGCCATGGTCGTGCTGCTTGAGCTACTGACAAGCGACTTCCCAGGCGCCCCGGGCCGACAAGGCCCGGGGCGCTCTGCGTATCACCGGGCCGGACCGCCCCGGGGACCCCGCACCACGAGGAGCCCCGAGACATGACCACGCAGACGCAGCCCGCCACCGAGAAGACCGGCGCCCGCACCGACGAGGCGGCGACGCTGATCGGCGACGCCCGCGAGCGGATCGACGCGCTCGACGACCGGATCATCGGTCTGATCCAGGAACGGATGGCCGTCTCGGCCGTCATCCAGGAGGCCCGGATCTCCTCCGGCGGCCGCCGGGTGAACCTGGCCCGCGAGATGGAGGTCCTCGGCCACTACCGCGACGCCCTGGGCAAGCCGGGCACGGCGCTCGCGATGACGATGCTGGAGCTGTGCCGGGGCCGCATCTGAACGCGCGTGCGGTTCCGGACTCACCCGTACGGCGCGTGACCGGTCCCGCGGCGGCTTCGTTGGTCCCGTTGTCCGTGCCAGCCAGGGGCGGGCCCGCTTCACCCACGCGTGGCTTCGCTGGGGCGCGTGACGCACCGCAGGTGCGTCGTGGGACCGCGCCCCGGCGCTCGTGACCGGACCGCAGGGGACAGCAGCCCGGTCACCCAGAAAGGACGGCCGGCTCCGGGGACGCCCGGAGCCGGCCGCATCCGCACCTCTCCCCACACACAGGTCCCCCGGCGCCGCCCTCCCCCCGGCGCCCCGCGAGGCCCCGGTCCGCGCAGAAGTGACACGCGTCACATGCCGACCGGGGCTTTGGCGTACAACCAATCCCCCGGGCCACAGGTCATGCATGCGGAACCCACGGTTTCGCCCGTAGCCGCCACGCGGGTACACCCAGACTCCGTGCCGTGACCTCACGGCACGCCCGCACTGCTCCGAGGAACTGATGAAGCAGCTTCGCCGCGCCCTGGCCGTCGCCGCCGCGACGGCCGTCATCGCGCCCGCCGCCCTTCTGGCGGCGCCCGCCGCGTACGCGACCGACGGCGGCACCACGAGCACCACGTCCGACACCCCGGCACAGCCGAGCGACGACCCGGCGACGCCGGACGACACCGCGGACACCACTCCGGAGCAGCCCTCCGACGCCCCGGCGGACGACAAGTCCCCCGAGGCCACGACGCCGGACGCCGACAAGGACGCGGACGCCGAGCAGCCGGCCACCACACCGGAGGGCGAGGAGAAGGACGACAAGCCCGGCTCCGGCGAGGGCGGGACCAAGCCCGAGGACGAGCCGAAGCCCGGCGAGGACGAGGAGTTCCCCGAGCCGCCGATCTGCGAGTCCAGCGACCTCGAGCTGAACGTCGACGGCCTGCCCGGCAAGATCGCCGCGGGCAGCGGCTGGCACACCTTCAGCCTCGATGTCTACAACGCCTCCGAGAAGAGCGTCCGCGAGGTGCACTTCTTCGCCGGAGCCGCCGCCGACGAGATGGGCGAGAAGCTCTTCAAGACCAAGCAGGTCGAGCTCCAGGTCAAGAACGACGACGGCTGGGAGACCCTCGACCTCGACGGCGACGCCGTCGGCTACGTCGGCCAGTCCGACGAGATCGAGGCCGGCTACGAGATCGAGATCCCGATGCGTCTGAACGTGAAGGCGAGCGCTCCGGTCGGCGCCGGCTTCACCCTGGGTGCGGGCCTCTACGTCGGCGAGGACGACTGCCTCGGCGAGGGCGAGGTCGCCTACAAGTTCCAGATCGTGAAGTCGGGCACGGACACCGACGGCACCAAGCCGCAGGAAGGCGGCAAGGTCCCGGTTCCGGACACCAAGCCCGCGAACGACACCTCCCCGCAGCTGACCGGCACGCTCGCCGAGACCGGCTCCTCCGACGTGCTGCCCGTGATCGGCATGGTCGGCGGTGTGGCCGTGGTCGCCGGCGCCGGTGTCGTGTTCGCGATGCGGCGGCGCAGCGGCGGTGCTGCCGCCTAAGGGCTGACGCCCCCACAGACAGAAAGGCGCTGCGCTCGGAGGGGGGCGCAGCGCCTTTCTTGTGTCTCCGGACCGGGTGTTACGACTCGTTCTCCTTCTTCGGAACGGTCGGCATGCCCAGGAACGGCAGCTTCAGCGCGCCGAACGCCTCCGCCGGGACCGCCGGGGCCTTCGGCTCGACCGGGGACAGCCGGACGTACGTCTCCGTCTGCGCCGGGCGCGGGTCGTCCTCGCCCTTGTTCGGCCAGAACGACATCGCCCGCTCCGCCTGCGCCGTGATCGTCAGCGACGGGTTCACTCCCAGGTTGGCGGAGACCGCCGCGCCGTCCACGACCGAGATGCCCGGGTGCCCGTACAGCCGGTGGTACGGGTCGATGACGCCGGACTCCGCGTCCGCGCCGATCGGGCAGCCGCCGAGGAAGTGCGCGGTCAGCGGGGTGCCCATCAGCTCGCCGACGTTGGAGCCGGCGAAGCCGTTGATCTCCTCGGCGAGCAGGCCGGCGGCCCGCGTCGCCGCCTCGATCTGCGTCGGGTTGGGCGCGCCGTGGCCCTGGCGGGCGGTGAGCAGGCCCTTCCCGAAGCCGCCGGGCTTGCGGTAGGTGGTCAGCGAGTTGTCCAGGGACTGCATCACCAGACCGATGATGGTCCGCTCCGACCAGCGCCGGTTGGACAGCGAACGGGCCGCGAGGGTGGGGTGCTTGAGCAGCTCCAGGAACCACTTGCGCACCCGGTGCGCGCCGTACGGCACCTGGAGGATCGTCAGCGCGCCCATCGAGTTGGAGCCCTTGCCGTAGCGGACCGGCTCGATGTGGGTGTTCTCGTCCGGGTGGATCGAGGAGGTGATGGCGACGCCGCGGGTGAAGTCCGCCCTGGCCTGGCCGTGCTTCTTGCGGTAGCGGCGGTCGGTGGTCTGGGAGCCGACCAGGCCCTCGGAGTTGGTGCGGGTGAGCTCGCCGAGCCTGCCGGAGATCCGGGGCAGCAGACCGGTGTCCTTCATCCGGTGCAGCAGCGTCTGGGTGCCGTAGGTGCCGGCGGCGATGACGACCTTCGGCGCGGTGAAGGTGCGGCCCTTGCCCTTCTTCCGGTTGTCGGTGGGCAGGGTCTTGACCGCGTAGCCGCCGCGGGAGTCCTCGGTGACCGCGACGACCGAGGTCATCGGGTGGACGACCGCGCCCGCCTTCTCCGCGAGGTAGAGGTAGTTCTCGTTGAGGGTGTTCTTCGCGCCGTGCCGGCAGCCGGTCATGCACTCGCCGCACTCGGTGCAGGCCTTCCGGGAGGGCCCCGCGCCGCCGAAGAACGGGTCGGCGACCTCGCCGCCCGGCTTGGCCTTCGCGTCGCCCGCGCCGTCCTTGCCGTCGCCGAAGAACACGCCCACCGGCGCCATGTGGAAGGTGTCGCCGATGCCCATGGCCTGCGCGGTCGCCTTCAGGTGGACGTCCGACGGGGTCATCGTCGGGTTGAGCCGCACACCCAGCATGCGCTTGGCCTGGTCGTAGTACGGCTTCAGCTCCTCGCGCCAGTCGGTGATGTGCTTCCACTGCGGGTCGTCGAAGAACGGGGCCAGCGGCTCGTACAGGGTGTTGGCGTAGTTCAGCGAGCCGCCGCCGACGCCCGCGCCGGCCAGCACCATCACATTGCCGAGCAGGTGGATGCGCTGGATGCCGTACAGGCCGAGCGACGGGGCCCACAGGAAGTTCTTCAGGTCCCAGGAGTTCCTGGGCAGGTCGGTGCGGGCGAAGCGGCGGCCGGCCTCCAGGACGCCGACCCGGTAGCCCTTCTCGGTGAGCCGCAGGGCCGTGACGGAGCCGCCGAAGCCGGAGCCCACGACGATCACGTCGTAGTCGTACGAGCCGTCCTCGTCGGGGTTCTGGACGTGGGGTACCGCGGTCATGGCTCTCCTCGGAGAAAAAGGTGCGGGAACAGGGCGTCAGCGCAGGCGCAGGGCCTTCATCGCCTTCAGCGACACGCTCATGAACGCGGCGTACTTCTCGTCGTCCATGCCGAAGGACGGTGCGAGCGGCATCAGCCGCTGCTGGGCGACGGTCTGCGCCTCGGTGTACTTGAGGATGCCCTCGGAGCCGTGGCGCCGGCCGAGGCCGGAGTCCTTCATGCCGCCCATCGGGGACTGCACGCTGCCGTAGGCCGGCGCGTAGCCCTCGTTGATGTTGACGGTGCCGGTGCGCAGCCGGGCCGCGACGGCGTGGCCGCGCCGGGAGTTCTTCGTCCAGACCGAGGAGTTGAGGCCGTACGGGGTGGCGTTGGCCAGCTCGATCACCTCGGCCTCGTCCTTGAAGCGGTAGATCGAGACGACCGGGCCGAAGGTCTCCTCGGAGCAGACCGCCATCGGGGCGGCGACGCCGTCGAGGATGGTCGGCTCGAAGAACAGCGGGCCGATGTCCGGGCGGGCGACTCCGCCGGCGACGAGCGTGGCGCCCTTCGCGACGGCCTCCTCGACGTGCCGGGTGACGGTCTCCAGCTGGCGCGTGCCGACGAGGGAGCCCATGTCGGCCCCGTAGGCGAGGGAGTTGCCGAGCCGCATGGCCTTGGTGCGGGCGGCGAACCGGGCGACGAAGTCGTCGGCGACGGACTCGTGGACGTACAGCCGCTCGATGGAGATGCAGAGCTGGCCGGCGGAGGAGAAGCAGGCGCGGACGGCGCCGGCGGCGGCCTTCTCCACGTCGGCGTCGTCGAGGACCAGCATGGCGTTCTTGCCGCCGAGTTCGAGGGAGACGCCGACGAGGCGGGCCGCGGCGCCCTGGGCGACCTCGCGGCCGGTGCGGGTGGAGCCGGTGAAGGAGACGTAGTCGGCGTGCTCGACGACGGCCGGGCCGACGACCGGGCCCTCGCCGAGGACGACCTGGAAGACGGCGGCCGGCAGGCCGGCCTCGATCAGCAGGTCGCGCGCCCACAGGGCGGTCAGCGCGGTCTCGGTGTCCGGCTTCATGACGACGGCGTTGCCCGAGACGAAGGCGGGCAGCGCGTCGCCGACGGAGAGTTCGAGCGGGTAGTTCCAGGGCGCGATCTGGCCGACGACACCGCGCGGCTGGCGCAGTTCGGTGACCTTGGTGAGGGTCGGGACGACGCCGGTGTGCCGCTTGGGCTTCAGGTACGCGGCGGCGCGGCGGCCGTAGTGCCGGGCGGCGACGGCGACCGCCTGGATCTCCTCGTGGGCGTGCAGCCGGGCCTTGCCGGTCTCCAGCTGGATCAGGTCCAGGACCTCGGCCTGGCGGTCCAGGAGCAGGTCGTGGAAGCGGAGCAGGACGGCGGCGCGGCGGTGGACCGGGGTGGCCGCCCAGACGGTCTGGGCGGCGCGGGCGAGGGCGAACGCCTCGGCGACGTCCTCGGGGGTGGACTCGGGCAGGTCCGCCAGCTTCTCCCCGGTGTACGGGGTGTGGTTGGCGGTGCGGCCGGACCCGACGACGCCCTTGGTGAGCCGGGCCACCAGGTCCGGGGTCACGACGTCGGCGGCCGTGCGCGCACCGGCCGGGGCGGGGGCGATCGGGTTGGTGCCGACGGACACCGGAGCGGCGGGGGCCTCGGTGTCCTGGGCGGTGGGGGCGGTGGCCTGCGAGTCCGTCATGAGGGCGAGGGTAGGCCCCGTTCCGCGCTTTGGGTACCCGTCGGTAACACTTTTCACCGCCCACCCACAACCGCGCCAGTGATCGCTGGCAAATAAGCCCTGATCAGGGGATTGGCACGGAGTCAGTCCGTCGTGGCGGCCGCCGAGAAATCTTCGATCCGCAGTCCCTTCACAACCTCGGCATAGATCCCCTCACCGTCCTTCGCGGCCTTCCCCTCGGCGGGCATCTTGACCCGCAGGTGCCAGTACGTCCTGCCCTCGCCCGGGATCAGCAGCTCGTGGTAGCGGTAGCGGACCGGGTCGTCCTCGGCCGACGAGTACGGCGTGTAGTCGACGACCAGCTCGGACGCCTTACGGCCCTGGTGCTGGACGCCCTTCACGGTGACCTCCGCGTCCTTCATCTGCAGGCCGTTCTCGCCGCCCTTCTCGTACTTGGTCTTCCGCGCCCCGGCGTCGGCCCCCGGATTGTTCTCGTCGGCCT
Organism: Streptomyces solicamelliae; assembly: GCF_045348655.1. Lineage (NCBI taxonomy): Bacteria > Bacillati > Actinomycetota > Actinomycetes > Kitasatosporales > Streptomycetaceae > Streptomyces > Streptomyces solicamelliae. The sequence continues at coordinate 4,297,696 of NZ_CP160404.1, read as the reverse complement.
TCGAGTGCCAGAAGTCGATCTCGAAGACGCCGCTGGGGTCGGTGAACCAGACGGCCCCGTAGTCGTCGTCCTGGAGCCGCTTGTACTCCTCCGGGATCGTCACCTCGGCCCGCAGCAGCTCGCGCTCCGGGCGCACCTGCCAGCCCGCCGGCGGCTCGTCCCCGGAGAACGGGTCCAGGACCAGGAGCGTCGCCGCCAGGGCGACCGCCAGGACGCCGCCGAGGAACCCGTACCGGGCCCCGCGGCTCTCCGCGAGCACGGGCGGCACCCAGCGGCTGCGGGACCGCGCCGGCACCGATGCGGCCTGCGTGGGGGCGTGCACCGGTACGGGAGCGGCCACGGCCTCCAGCACGGCGCGGATCTCCGCCGGGCCCGGCCGCGCCGCCGGGTCCTTGCGCAGCAGCCGCATCACGAGGCCGCCGAACGGGCCGGGCGCCCGCGCCGGGGACTGCGGCTCGGCGGAGAGCACCGCCTGCAGGGTCGCCGGGGTGTTCGTCCGGCGGAACGGCGACATGCCCTCCACCGCCGCGTACAGCACCACGCCCAGCGACCACAGGTCCGACTCCGGCCCCGGCCGCTGCCCGAGCAGCCGCTCCGGCGCGACGAACTCCGGCGAGCCCACGAACGCGCCGGTCTCGGTCAGCCGCTGCTCGCCCTCGATCGTGGCGATGCCGAAGTCGGTGAGCACCACCCGGTCGGCGCGGCCGAGCAGGACGTTGTCCGGCTTCACGTCGCGGTGCAGCACCCCGACCTCGTGGGCGGCGGCCAGCGCGCCCAGGACGTCCAGACCGATCCGCGCGGCCTCGCGCGGGTCCAGGGTGCCCTCCTGGAGCCGGTCGGCCAGCGACTGGCCCCGGACCAGCTCCATCACGACCCACGGCCGGGCGTCCTCGACGACGACGTCGTGCACGGTGACCACGGCCGGGTGGTCGATCCGGGCGGCCGCCCGGGCCTCGCGCTGCATCCGCAGATGGATGTTTCCGCGCTCCTGGTCGGACAGATGGTCCGGCACGCGCGGCTCCTTGACGGCGACCTCGCGGTCGACGACCTCGTCGCGGGCCCGCCACACCGTGCCCATACCGCCGTGCCCGAGCCGCGCGAGCAGCCGGTACCGGCCGCCGACGACCCGGCCGGTGCCGGGCTCGCCCTGGGGAGGTACTGCATGGGGAGGTGCCGCGTGGGGCGGGGCCGGGTGCTGGGGCACCGGCCCTTCCGGCGGTCTCGGCGGCTGAAGTCCGTAGCTGGTGGGCTCGTTCATCCGTCCCCCGTAGTCGTTCATGGCCACCATCCTGCCGAACCCCGGGTGTCAGTCGCTCGGCGGCTGCCAGCTTTTCAGCATGTGGTCGAACTGCCGGCGGGTTTCGTCCCATTCGCCCGCCGGCGAGGACATGTAGATGGCGTACTCCGTGCCGTCGTCGCCGTAGTAGAACTGGTCGATCGCGCGCCGCGGTCCCGGATGGTTCTGCCGCTCGGTCCAGCTGAACTCCAGGAGACAGGCGTACTGCTGGTCCCGGAAGGTGTTCTGGGTCAGCCGCTCGCGCTTGTAGCCGAACCGCTTCCTGAGCTGCTTCTCCAGGTCCTTGGCGTGCAGCAGCGGCGTCTCGAAGTCGGGCTGCCGGTCGATGCTGATGCGCAGGAGGTGCCGTCCGTTGTCCGGGGTGTAGTCGATCTGGCCCCCGTGGTTGATCTGCCGTTTCCAGCCCTTGGGCACCGAGATGCTGAAGCCCTCCTCGTCCTTCACCCGCCGCCAGCCGGCCGGGTCGACGACCTCGTCGCCCGTCCCCTTCTCCTTGCCAGGCGTGGTGGTGGCGCCGGCCGACGGGCCGGGGCCGCGCCCCTGCTTGTCGCGGTCGTCGCCGTTCGCCCCGTTCCCGTACGTCATCACGGCGAACACCGCGGCGCCCGCGACCAGTCCGGCGACGACGGCCGCCACGACCGCCGCGCGCCACCGGCCGCCGCCGGACGACGTGGACGTGGTCGTGACCGGCGAGTCGGCGGTGGACGGCACGGGCTGCTGGAGGGTGACGACCGAGTCGAGCTGGGCGGCCTCGACCCGCTGGGTCGGCACGAACGCCTGCGCCGCCTTCGGCGTCCGGCCCTCCATCGCCTCCAGGAGCATCCGCTCGGCCGCGTCGGCCGACGGGCGGCCCTCCGGGTCCTTGCGGAGCAGCGCGGTGATGACCGGCGCGAGCGCCCCGGCCTTGTCCGGGAACACCGGCTCCTCCGTCACCACGGCCTGCATGGTGGTGATCGGCGAGTCGCGGCGGAACGGGCTCACGCCCTGCACGGCCGCGTACAGCGTCGCGCCCAGCGACCACAGGTCGGAGGACGGTCCGGGCGCGCCGCCGCGGACCCGCTCGGGCGCCAGATAGTCGATGGAGCCGACGAGTTCGCCGGTCCGGGTGATCGTCGAGTCGCCCTCGATGGCGGCGATGCCGAAGTCGGTGAGCAGGACGCGGCCGTCCCGGGCCAGCAGCACGTTGCCGGGCTTGACGTCGCGGTGCAGCACCCCGGCCGCGTGCGCGGCGCGCAGCGCGCCGAGGACGTGCAGCCCGATCCGGGCCGCCTCGCGGGCGTCGGGCGTGGACTCCTTCATCGCGTCGGCGAGCGAGGGCCCGTCGACGTACTGCATGACGATCCACGGGCGGTCGTCGTGCTCCAGGACGTCGTGCACGGTGACCACGCCCGGGTGGGTGATCCGGGCCGCGGCCCGGGCCTCCTTCTGCGTCCGGGCGTGCAGCACGGCCCGGTCGGCCTCGGACACGAACCGACCCGCCGTCAGCTCCTTCACCGCGACCGTGCGGTGCAGGACCTCGTCCTGAGCACGCCAGACCTTGCCCATGCCGCCGCGGCCGATGGACTCGCTCAGCCGGTATCTACCGGCGAGCAGGGGTCCGGCGCCTGTGCTCTGAGAATGTTCCACGTTCCCCCGCCCGTTCCTTCGGATGCCAGGTTACGGAGGGGGGTACGGGGGGCGGAACCTCGGGGCGCGCATTTGAACCGCACTGTGACCGTCAGCGGGTGGTGCTGTACGCCTTCACCGCCTGCTGGTAGACCTCGGAGACCTTGTCGCGCTGGGCGTCCGGGCCGATCACCTGGACGACGTGGTAACGACCGTTCACGATCAGGGCCAGGTTGCGAACGTACAGCTCACGGCCGTCGTCGTCCTGCCAGGTGAACTGCCCCTCGGCCATCGCCTGTCGGCCCACGTCGACCCGGCGCAGGCCGGTCGCGCCGGACCAGGAGGAGTCCCGCCACGGCTGGAGCTCGCGCTCCCGGGTGCGCTGGTACGCCATCGGGTCGGAGCCGTTGGCCTGCACGGTGTCCCGGCCGGGGACGACGAGCAGGGTGAAGTCGCCGCTGGTGAAGCGGACCTGTCCGTCGTCGTTCTTCCCGGAGCGCTTCCAGCCCTTGGCGACCGCGAGCTGGAAGCCCTCGGGGTCCTTGTGCAGCCGGTAGCCGGGGGCGAGGTCGGGGGCGGGGGACTGCTGGGGCGGGGGTGTGCGGGTGGGGGTGGGCGTCGGGGTGGGCTTGGGCTGGGGCTGCTGGGGCTGTTCGGACTGCTGCGTCGGCTGAGGCGCGGGCGCGGCGTCGCCGCCCTCCTGCCCCTGCCTGGGCATGAAGAGGAAGGCGTACGCGACGGCGCCGCCGAGCAGCAGCAGGACCAGGAGCAGCAGGACGCGGCCGAGCGCGCGGGGGCTGCCGGAACTTCTGGGCGACTTGGGGGCCTTGGGTGCCCTGGGTGCCCTGGGCGCCTTGGAAGCCCGCGGCGGCTTGGGCGCTTTGGGGGTCTTGAGGGGCTTCGGGGCGTGCTGGGGCAGCTCCTCGCGGAACTGCTCGTCGTCGGCCCGGAATTCGGCCGGTGCGCGGCGCTTCTGCTCCTTGCCCTTCTTGTGCCGGCCACGGCGCTTGCGGACCAGTTCGCCACGGCGGCGCACGATCGGGAGCCGCGTCGGGTCGTCGGCCGGCAGCGGCACGGCCGCGGCGCCCAGCTCCGGCTCCGGCGCGGACCTGATGAGCGAGCGGAGCCAGCCGCGCAGCTCCTCGAAGTCGGGGCGCTCGGTGGGGTCCTGACGCAGCAGGGACTCGACGACAGGACGGAGCGGACCGCACTCCTCGGCGAACGCCGGCGGCTCGGCGCAGACCAGCTGGACCAGCTCGACCGCGCTCTCCTCGGGGTACGGGGCGTGGCCCTGTACCGCGCGGTAGAGCAGCGCGCCGAGGGCCCAGAGGTCGGTCGCGGGGCCGATGGGCGGCGCGAGCTGCCAGTTCTCGTGGACGGGACCGGCCTGCTCGGGGGCCCAGCGCTCGGTGACCGGGCCGACGAGGGCGATCCGGGCCTGGCGGGCGCGCTCGGCGGCGAGCGGGGTGGCGGGGCCGCGGTACGCGGGCGGGGGGCCGCCCGCGGCGACCACCTCCTCCCAACGGCCGGGCAGACGCGCGGAGTCCGCGTCGGAGGCGCGGGCCGGCAGACCGCCGGCCGGAACGGGCGCGGCGCCGTCGCGGGAGACGTGCGGGCCGTCGCTCCAGGTGCCGGCGAGCATGGCGCGGCCGGGCTCGGGCCCGTAGTCGTCGTCACCGCCGTCGTCGTCCTCGTCGTCGGCCGCGGCGCGGGCCCACCACTGGGGTTCGGGCGCCCCGTCGGCCGGCGCGGGCGGACCCGGCGGACGCACGTCCGCCGGGGGCAGCGCGGCCCGCGTCTCGGAGATCCGGGCGGCGGCGCGCGCCCCGGCCCGGTACGCGGCGATGGCGCCGGCCCGGGCCGCGCGGACGTCAGCGGCCGAACTCGGCGGCGCACCGGCCGGGTCGGCGCGCACGGCCTCCAGCTCGCCCCCGGCCTGCCGGGGCGCGGGAAGCAGCGACCCGCGAGCGGGGTCGCCGTCGAGGGCAGGGGCGCCGGACGTCGGTACGTCGGGGGCCGCGGGGCCGGGAGCAGGCTCGTACGCGGCCGGGGCCTCGGCCTCCTCGTAGGCGTGGTCGGTGTCTTCGGTGTCTTCGGGGTCTTCGGTGTCGTACGCGGGGGCGTACGCCGCCCCGTACTCCCGCTCGTCCTCGCCCTCGTCCTCGCGGTCCTCCGGGGGGATCGGGGCGTAGCCGCAGAGGGCCTCCTCGGCGGCGCCGGCGGCGAGGCCGGTGAGGACGACGCGGCCGTCGTCGCAGATCAGGACCGTGCGCGTGGTGATGTTCCGGTGGGTCCAGCCGTGGGCGTGGAGCACGCGGAGGGCGGTGAGGAGGTCGGAGGCGATCTCGGCGGCGCGGTACGGGTCCAGCGGGCGTTCCGCGAGGAGCGCGGCGAGCGGGCGGGCGGGGATCAGCTCGCTCACTATCCACAGCGAACCGGCCTCCGCGAACACGTCGAAGACCTGGTCGAGCCGCGGGTGGTCGGGGATCTGGGCGGCGGCCTGCGCCGCCTCGATGGCACGGCGGACCGCCGGGTCGTTGGGCCGCCGGGTGGCCCGCCCCTGCGCCTTGCGGGGCGCGCCGCCGTGCCCGTACCCGGCTCCGTACGCGCGGCCGTCCGCGTCCAGGACCTCGGCGTCGACGACCTCGGGCAGCGGGACCTGGCGGACCAGCACCTCCTGGCCGCTGTACGTGTCGAACGCCCGGGTCTCGACGAGTTCGTACGCGTCGGAGGGCGGCAGCGGAAGGCGGTAGCGGTCGGCGAGCACTCTCCCCGCGTAGTCGTCCACGACGCCTCCCCAGCAGCGTGCAGTCCCCCAACCCCGCCCCACGATACGTGGCGTGGGTCAGTCCTTGGGGCTGAATGTCGCGAACGCCGTCTCCCGCAGCGTGCGGCACTCGGGCCCGTTCCACTCACTCGCCTTGCAGCTGACCATGATCGAGTAGCCGTGCTTGGCGTCGACCTTGAAGCCGCGGTTGAGGACGTGCACCCGGATGCCCTGCTGGTTGCGCTCGAACTCCCAGTCGGCGACCGTCGGGTAGCCCTTGTAGGACACCTTCCTGATGCCGAGGTGCTGGTAGCCGTTGCTGCTCGCGGAGACCGCGGAGACGGCGGACGCCCAGGCCGCGGCGGCGTCGTCCTTGGGGCTCGCGTTGAAGTCCACCTGGACGCGCGGGAAGCCGCCGGAGGCGCTGAAGATGGCGCCGGAGTTCTGGCCGGCTATGCCGGTGAGCTTGAAGCGGGCCGGCATGGCCATGGTGAAGTGGAAGCGGGCGTTGGTCACCTGCACGTAGCCGGCGGGCAGCTGCGTGCCCGTGCCGGTGGCCGGGGGGTTGCTCGCCCCGCCGGTGGGCGTCGTGCCGGGCGGCGTGGCGTCGCCGCCCGTGCCGGGCTCGCCGGTGGCCTTGTCGCCGCCCTGCTGACCGGGGTCGGTGGGCGACTCGCCCGCGCCGGCGTCACCACCGGTCGCCCCGGACGAGGCGACCTTGTCGCCGCCCTTGCCGGTGCCGGTACCGCCCTTGGCCTTGTTGTCGTCACCGCCGCTCATCACGATCCCGATGACCGTCGCGAGCACGGCGAGGGCCGCGACCACGGCGATGATCACCAGCGTGCGGCGCGGGACGACGTCGGTGAGCGAGGCCCGGGCCGGCGCGGACCCCTCGGGGCGCTGCGGCTTCTGCTGCCGCTGCTTCTGCTGCGCGGCGGCCGCGGCCGCCGCGTTCCGCACCGACTTCAACGCGCCGCGCATCCGCTCGGCGGCGACGGCCGACTTGTCCGCCACCGGGTTCGCCGTGCGCGGCTTCTCCGTACCCGGCTTCGCCGCCGGCTCCTCCGGCGGGACCGGGGGCAGCGGGACGACCCGCGTCTTCTCCGGCGACGGCTCGGCGGCCGGCGGGGCGGGCTCGGCGAGCACCGCCTCGAGCAGCGCGCGGGCGCCGGCGTCGTCGAGGCGCTGCGCCGGGTCCTTGGCGAGCAGGCCGAAGATGACCTGCTCCAGGCCGGGGCCGGCGTTCTTCGGCGGGTCGACCGGCTCGGTCATCACCGCGGTGAGCGTGGCGATGGCGGAGCCCTTGTCGTACGGCGGGCTGCCCTCGACGCTCGCGTACAGCAGTCCGCCCAGCGACCACAGGTCGGCGGCGGGACCGGGCTTGTGGCCGCGGGCCCGCTCGGGCGAGATGTAGGAGGGCGCGCCGACGAGCATGCCGGTGGAGGTGATCGAGGGGTCGCCCTCGACCTGCGCGATGCCGAAGTCGGTGAGGACGACCCGGCCGTCCTCGGCGATCAGCACGTTGGAGGGCTTCACGTCGCGGTGCAGGATGCCCTCGCGGTGCGCGGAACGCAGCACGTCGAGGATGGCGAGGCCGACCTCGGCGGCACGGCGCGGCGTGAGCGTGCCGTCCTCGCGGATGGCGTCGGCGAGGGACTTGCCCTCGACGAGCTCCATGACGATCCACGGGCGGTCGTCCTCGTCGACGACGTCGAAGACGGTCACCGCGCCGTTGTTGCGGACCCGGGCGATGGCCTTGGCCTCGCGCAGGGTGCGGGTGATGAGGCGGCGCTTCTCGTCCTCGTCGATGCTGTTGGGGAACCGGAGTTCCTTGACGGCGACGGTCCGGCCGAGCGTCTCGTCGACGGCGCGCCAGACGGTGCCCATGCCGCCCCGGCCGAGCACCTTGCCCAGCCGGTACCGGTTCGAGAGCAGCCGTCCCTCGGCCGTCGGCGCCGGCGCCTTCCCGAACGCCCCGCCGGCCGAACCTCCTGCCCCGCTCTCCCGCGGAGCCTTCGTCAGGACCGAGGTCCGGGCGTCCTTCGGCGCCGCGTCCGCCGCCGACGGCGCGTCCGCGGCCTTCTCGGCGTCCTTCGCCCCCTCGGTCGCGCCCTCGGGCTCGTCGCGGACGGACTCGTCCGCCCGCTCCCCCTCACGCGCCGCGGGAACCACACCCCGGTTGTCGTCGGTCCCGGCACCCTCTGATGCCGTGCTCCGCGACTGCTCCGCCTCCGACATGCGTCCCCTCTGCGATCCCTCGTCCTCGCCCGCGTCCGCCGCGTCCCGCTGTGATTGCGGTAACCCGCCCCGGAAGACAGCCCATTGTCCCTCACACCGGGACCGGTGCCGCTCCGGGGTCCGCACTCCGGAAGGATGGCCGCGGACGAAGGGACTCCCACCATGCCACCGGCCCGCACCCGACTCGCCGCGCCCCTGGTCGCGGCCGTCCTCGGGCTGGCCCCGGCGCCCCTCGCCACGGAACCGACTCCTCCCGTCCTGGCCCGGTTCGTCACCGAGGGCGGTGTCCCCGCCGCGGCCGCGCTGGTCACCGCGCCGGGCACGCCGGACCGGTTCACCACCGCGGGCGCGCCCGCCGTCCGCCGGGACGAGCACTTCCGGGCCGGCAGCCTCACCAAGACCTTCGTGGCCACGGTCGTCCTCCAGCTCGTCGCCGAGGGCCGGCTGCGGCTCGACGAACCCGTCCGCGCCCGGCTCGGCAACCCGGTCCCCGGCCGGCCGCTCGACCCCCGCATCACGGTCCGCACCCTGCTCGACCACACCAGCGGCCTGTACGACTACGTCCGCGCCGGCGCCTCCCCTCCGCCCGTCACCCCGGCCGCGGCGCTGCGGACCGCTCTGGCCCACGCCCCGGGCCCGGTGGGCTCGTTCGCGTACTCCAACACCAACTACGTCCTGCTCGGTCTGCTCGTCGAGCGCGTCACCGGCCGCCCCTACGCCGTCGAGGCGCACCGCCGCATCCTCGTCCCCCTCTCCCTGACCGGCACGTCCTTCCCCGGCTCCCGCCGGACCCTGCCCGCCCCGCACCGCCCGGGCGAGCCCCCGCTCGACCCCCGGACCGCGGGGGCGGCGGGCGAGCTGGTGTCCACCCTCGACGATCTGAGCCGCTTCTACTCCGCGCTGCTCGGCGGCCGGCTGCTCCCGCCCGCCCAGCTGCGCGAGCTGCTCGACACCTCGGCCACCGGCGGCCGCTACGGCCTGGCCGTCGAGCCCGTCCGGCTCCCGTGCGGGGTCACCGTCTGGGGGCACAGCGGCCGGATCACCGGCAGCGCCGTCCGGGCCGCGGTCACCGCCGACGGCCGCCGCACCCTCGTCTTCCGGGTCACCACCGACCGCCCGGCCGACCGCAGACTCCAACACGCCCTGCTGGACTCCGCCTTCTGCCCCTGACCCCCGTCAGGTCCCGACCTCGTCAGCTCCGCGCCCCGTCAGATCCGGCCCCGTCAGATCGGCACGATGTCCGGCGCGCCCAGCCGGGCCGCGTCCGCCGTCAGGTCGTCCGGCTGGAGCTGCGACTCGCGTTCCGCCTCCACCCGCTTCTCGTAGTGCTCCACCTCTTTCTCGATCTGGTTCTTGTCCCAGCCCAGTACGGGCGCCATGAGCTCGGCGCACTCCCGCGCGCTGCGCGTCCCCCGGTCGAAGGTCTCGATCGAGATCCTGGTCCGCCGGGTCAGCACGTCGTCCAGGTGCCGCGCCCCCTCGTGCGAGGCGGCGTACACGATCTCGGCCCGCAGATAGTCGTCCGCCGCCGCCAGCGGCCGGCCGAGCCTGGGGTCGGCGGCGATCAGGTCGAGCAGTTCCTCCGTCAGGGAGCCGTAGCGGTTGAGCAGATGCTCGACCCGGACGACGTGCAGCCCGTGCCGGGCGGCGATCCTGGCCCGCGCGTTCCACAGCGCCTGGTAGCCCTCCGCGCCGAGCAGCGGCACGTCCTCGGTGACGCAGGCGGCGACCCGCATGTCGAGGCCGTGCACCGCCTCGTCCACCGCGTCCTTCGCCATCACCCGGTACGTCGTGTACTTGCCGCCGGCCACCACCACGAGCCCGGGCACGGGGTGGGCGACGGTGTGCTCGCGCGAGAGCAGACTGGTGGCGTCCGACTCCCCCGCGAGCAGCGGCCGCAGCCCGGCGTACACGCCCTGGACGTCGTCCCGGCCCAGCGGCACCGCCAGCACGCTGTTGACGTGTTCGAGGAGATAGTCGATGTCGGCGCTGGAGGCCGCCGGATGGGCCTTGTCCAGGTCCCAGCCGGTGTCCGTGGTGCCGACGATCCAGTGCCGGCCCCAAGGGATCACGAACAGCACGGACTTCTCGGTCCGCAGGATCAGGCCGGTATTCGAGTGGATCCGGTCCTTGGGCACCACCAGATGGATGCCCTTCGACGCGCGTACATGGAACTGCCCCCGTTCTGCGATGAGCGCCTGGGTGTCGTCCGTCCACACCCCGGTCGCGTTGACGATCTGCCGGGCGCGGATCTCGTACTCCGCACCCGCCTCCACGTCCTGCACCCGCGCGCCGACCACTCGCTCGCCCTCGCGCAGGAAGCCGGTCACCCGGGCCCGGCTGGCGGCCTTCGCCCCGTAGCTCGCCGCGGTGCGCACCAGGGTGGCGACGAAGCGGGCGTCGTCCATCTGGGCGTCGTAGTACTGCAGCGCGCCCACCAGGGCGGTCTTCTTCAGGCAGGGCGCGACCCGCAGTGCGTTCCGGCGGGTGAGGTGACGGTGCACCGGCAGGCCGCGGCCGTGCCCGGAGGAGATCGACATCGCGTCGTACAGCGCGATGCCCGAGCCCACGTAGAACCGCTCCCACCCCTTGTGCTGCAGCGGGTAGAGGAAGGGCACCGGCTTCACCAGGTGCGGTGCGAGCCGTTCGAGGAGCAGTCCGCGCTCCTTCAACGCCTCGCGCACCAGAGCGAAGTCGAGCATCTCCAGGTAGCGCAGCCCGCCGTGGATCAGCTTGCTCGACCGGCTGGACGTGCCCGACGCCCAGTCACGGGCCTCGACGAGTCCGGTCGCCAGTCCGCGCGTGGCCGCGTCGAGCGCCGTGCCGGCGCCGACCACGCCGCCGCCCACCACCAGCACGTCCAGCTCGCGCTCGGCCATGGCCGCGAGCGCCTCGGCGCGCTCGGCCGGTCCCAGTGTCGCTGTCCTCACCGCTGCCTCCCGTCGTCCCCCGCGAGGTCGCCCGTGTGGTCGGGCTCACAGACGATTCTGTCCCGACCCTCCGACTTCAGCCACTGCCCGTCACGTTCTGTGGATAACACTCGGCGACTTCGACCTTGCAATGCCACATGTCGGTCATATTTACGCCTAGTCTGACATTGCACTCGCCTCGTTCTGTCCACCGGGCTTGCGCATCGCGTCCCCTCCGGCTACTGGGAAGGACGGCCCTCCTCCATGCCCGCTGATCTCGCCGTCATCGGCCTCGGCCACCACGGACTCCCCCTCGCCCAGGCCGCCATCGCCGCCGGCATCGACACCGTCGGCTTCGACACCGACCCGCGCGCCGTCGCCGAACTCGCCGCGGGCCGCCCGCCCGTCGACGGCTCGCTCACCGCCTCGGAGATCCGCCGGATGCTCTCGGGGGGCTTCCGGCCGACCACCCAGCCGGCCGAACTCGGCCGCGTCCGCACCGCCGTCATCTGCGCCCCCACCCCGCCCGGCGCCGACCGGGACCTCGACCTCACCGCCGTCACCGACGCCGCCCGCGCACTGGCCGCCCGGCTCCGCCCGCACACCACCGTCCTGCTCGAGTCCCCCGTCCCGCCCGGCACCACCGAGGGGCTCCTGCGCGACCTGCTCGAAGCCGGCTCCGGACTGCGCGCCGGCCGCGACTTCCACCTCGCGTACTCCCCCGACCGGCTCGACCCCGGCAGCCGCACCCGCGGCTACCACGGCACACCCAAGGTCATCGGCGGACTCACCCCCGCCTGCACCGAGTCCGCCGCCGCCTTCTACGGGCGCCTCACCGACAAGGTCGTCCGCGCCCGCGGGCCGCGCGAGGCCGAGACGGTCAAGCTCCTGGAGACCAACTTCCGGCACGTCAACATCGCGCTGGTCAACGAGATGGCGGTGCTCTGCCACGAGATCGGCGTCGACCTGTGGGACGTCATCCGCTGCGCCGAGACCAAGCCGTTCGGCTTCCAGGCCTTCCGTCCCGGCCCGGGCGTCGGCGGCCACGGCGTCCCCGTCGACACCCTCGGCACGCACCGCCCGCTGCGCATGGTCGAGCTGGCGAGCCAGGTCAACGAGCGGATGCCGCAGTACGTCGTCCAGCGCTGCACCACACTCCTCAACGAGCACGGCAAGTCCGCCCGCGGCGCCCGGATCCTGCTCCTCGGCGTCACGTACAAGCCCGACCTCGCCGACCGCCAGGCCGCCCCCGCCACCGAGATCGCCCGCCGGCTGCGGGACCTCGGCGCGGCCGTCAGTTTCCACGACCCGCACGTCCTGGACTGGCGGGTGCGGGACCTGCCCGTCCCCCGCGCCGACTCCCTCTACGAGGCAGCCGCCGACGCGGACCTGACGGTGCTTCTGCAGCACCACCGCACCTACGACCTCCAGGGCCTGGCGGTGAAGGCCCAACTCCTCCTCGACACCCGTGGCGCGACCCCGGCAGGCGCGGCCCACCGCCTCTGAGAACGCCCGCGACGGCTGTCTGAGCGGAGTGCTACTCTCCGGCCCTCTCGCTCGCACAGCCGTGCGCCACCGTCCCATGGGGGGATCCGCAGCATGTCTCAGCCCGTTCCGCCGCCCGGCAATCCGTTCGCCGGCGGCGCCGCACCCGCCCCCGAGCCGTACCCGGCCCCGCCGGCCCCGGTCCGCGCCAACCTCGGCCTCGGCATCGCGGCGGCGCTGGTCGCCGCGCTCGTCGCCGGCATCGTCTACGGCGTCGTCGCCGGCGAGATCGAGATGGAGATCGGCTGGGCCGCCGTCGCCGTCGGCTTCCTCGCGGGCTTCGCGGGCGGCAAGGTGGGCGGCCCGAACCGGATCCTGCAGGTCGTCGCGGCCCTGTTCTCGGTCGGCGGCGTCTACCTCGGCCAGCTCGTCGGCATCGCGATGATCGGCGGCAAGGAGCTGAACATCCCGTTCACGGAGATGTTCTTCCAGAACTTCGACGTGCTGGTCCAGGCCTGGAACGAGAGCAAGGACCTCATGACGTTCGTGTTCTTCGTGTTCGCCGCCGTCGCCGCGTTCGCCGGCGTCCGCAAGGCCGCCGCGTAACCCGTACGAACAGAGGCCCCGCACCCTGGTGGGTGCGGGGCCTCTCCTGGTGTCCGGACCTTTACGCTCGCACGTGCGTCCACACGTTCCAGGGGGGAACCGAGCATGTCCCAGCGATACCCGCATCCGTCCGAGCCCGCGCCCGAGCCGGACAGTGCGCTGCTCGGCGTGCTGGCGGCGGTGATCGTCGCCCTGATCGGCGGCGTCGTGTACGGCGTGGTCGGCGGCACGTTCCACGTCGAGATCAGCTGGGCCGCCGTCGCCCTCGGCTTCTTCACCGGCTACGTGTCCGGCAAGGCGGGCGGTGCGAACCCGGTGCTCCAGGCGGCCGCCGCCGTGTTCTCGATCGGCGGCGTCTACCTCGGCGAACTCGTTATCGCCGCGCTCATCACCAGCCAGGACCTGAACATCGCGCTCACCGAGGTCTTCCTGAGCCACTCCGGCCTGGTGGGCGAGACCTGGGACCTGCTCTTCCGGGACAAGTTCACGGTCCTGTTCTTCGCCCTCGGCGCCGCGGGTGCCGTAGCGGGCGTCCGCAAGGGCGGCGCCCGCTAGGCATCCGCGTGCGCGCCGGGCACACGCGCGCGGTACGTCAGCGGCGGTGCTGCGAGTCCGCGACCGTGACCTCGACGCGCTGGAACTCCTTGAGCTCGGAGTAGCCCGTGGTCGCCATCGCCCGGCGCAGGGCACCGAAGAAGTTCATCGAACCGTCCGGCGTGTGCGAGGGGCCCGCCAGGACCTCCTCGGTGGTGCCGACGATGCCCAGGTCGACGAGCTTGCCGCGCGGCACGTCCTCGTGGACGGCCTCCATGCCCCAGTGCCGGCCCTTGCCGGGAGCGTCCGTGGCACGGGCCAGCGGCGAGCCCATCATCACGGCGTCCGCACCGCAGGCGATCGCCTTCGGCAGGTCGCCCGACCAGCCCACGCCGCCGTCGGCGATGACGTGCACGTACCGGCCGCCGGACTCGTCCATGTAGTCGCGGCGGGCCGCGGCCACGTCGGCGACCGCGGTCGCCATCGGGACCTGGATGCCGAGCACGTTGCGGGTGGTGTGCGCCGCGCCGCCGCCGAAGCCGACGAGGACGCCCGCCGCGCCGGTGCGCATCAGGTGCAGGGCGGCGGTGTACGTGGCGCAGCCGCCGACGATGACCGGGACGTCCAGCTCGTAGATGAACTGCTTGAGGTTCAGCGGCTCGGCCGCGCCGGAGACGTGCTCGGCGGAGACGGTGGTGCCGCGGATCACGAAGAAGTCCACGCCGGCGTCGACGACGGCCTTGGAGAACTGGGCGGTGCGCTGCGGGGACAGGGCGGCGGCGGTCACCACGCCCGAGTCGCGCACCTCCTTGATGCGCTGCCCGATCAGCTCCTCCTTGATCGGAGCCGCGTAGATCTCCTGCAGACGGCGGGTCGCGGTCTCCGGGTCCAGCTCGGCGATCTCGTCGAGCAGCGGCTGCGGGTCCTCGTACCGGGTCCACAGGCCCTCGAGGTTCAGCACTCCGAGGCCGCCGAGCTCGCCGATCCGGATGGCGGTCTGCGGGGAGACGACCGAGTCCATCGGGGCGGCCAGGAAGGGCAGCTCGAACCGGTAGGCGTCGATCTGCCAGGCGATCGAGACCTCCTTCGGGTCCCGGGTGCGCCGGCTCGGTACGACGGCGATGTCGTCGAACGCGTACGCCCTGCGGCCGCGCTTGCCGCGCCCGATCTCGATCTCAGTCACGATGTGTGGCCTTTCCTTCTACGTATGCGCCTACCAGTATCCCCGACACGCGCCGGAGGGGCGGTTCCGGCCGCATGCCGGAACCGCCCCTCACCGCTTCGTACTACTTCCTGCTGTAGTTCGGCGCCTCGACCGTCATCTGGATGTCGTGCGGGTGGCTCTCCTTGAGACCCGCGGACGTGATGCGGACGAACTTGCCGTTCGTCTGGAGCTCCGGGACCGTGCGGCCGCCGACGTAGAACATCGACTGGCGCAGACCGCCGGTGAGCTGGTGCACCACGGAGGCCAGCGGGCCGCGGTAGGCCACCTGGCCCTCGATGCCCTCGGGGATCAGCTGCTCGTCGGAGGCGACGCCCTCCTGGAAGTAGCGGTCCTTCGAGAACGACTTGCGGTCGCCACGGGACTGCATCGCGCCGAGCGAGCCCATGCCGCGGTACGACTTGAACTGCTTGCCGTTGATGAAGAGCAGCTCGCCCGGGGACTCCTCGCAGCCGGCGAGCAGGGAGCCGAGCATCACCGTGTCGGCGCCCGCGACCAGGGCCTTGGCGATGTCGCCGGAGTACTGCAGACCGCCGTCGCCGATGACCGGGACGCCGGCCGCCTTGGCGGCGAGGGAGGCCTCGTAGATGGCGCTGACCTGCGGGACGCCGATACCGGCGACGACGCGGGTGGTGCAGATGGAGCCGGGGCCGACGCCGACCTTGATGCCGTCGGCACCGGCGTCGATCAGCGACTGGGCGCCGTCTCGGGTGGCGACGTTGCCGCCGACGACGTCGACGGAGGAGTTCGACTTGATCTTGGCGATCATGTCGCCGACCAGCCGGGAGTGGCCGTGCGCGGTGTCGACGACGATGAAGTCGACACCGGCCTCGATCAGGGCCTGGGCGCGCTCGAACGAGTCGCCGGCGACGCCGACGGCCGCGCCGACGAGCAGCCGGCCCTCCTTGTCCTTGGCGGCGTTCGGGTACTGCTCCGCCTTGACGAAGTCCTTGACGGTGATCAGGCCCTTGAGCAGGCCCGACTCGTCGACCAGCGGCAGCTTCTCGATCTTGTGGCGGCGCAGCAGCTCCATGGCGTCGACGCCGGAGATGCCGACCTTGCCGGTGACCAGCGGCATCGGGGTCATGATGTCGCGCACGCGCTGGCTGCGGTCGGTCTCGAAGGCCATGTCGCGGTTGGTGACGATGCCGAGCAGCTTGCCCGCCGGGTCGGTGACCGGCACGCCGCTGATCCGGAACTTGGCACAGATCGCGTCGGCCTCGGCGAGCGTGGCGTCCGGGTGCACGGTGATCGGGTCGGTGACCATGCCGGACTCGGAGCGCTTCACCAGGTCGACCTGGTTCGCCTGGTCCGCGATGGACAGGTTGCGGTGCAGGACACCGACGCCGCCCTGGCGGGCCATGGCGATGGCCATCCGGGACTCGGTGACCTTGTCCATCGCCGCGGACAGCAGCGGGATGTTCACGCGCACGTTCTTCGACACGTACGAGGCGGTGTCGATGTCGTCGGGCGCCATGTCGGACGAGCCCGGCAACAGGAGCACATCGTCGTAGGTCAGCCCGAGTGTCGCGAATTTCTCGGGCACTCCGTCGACGTTGGCAGTCATGACACCTTCCCCAAATGGCCTTGATCGGTGCGGATGTCCATGCTAACGGGCTGGAGCGGTGTCTCATTCCACGAGCAAGATCAGTGGCAATGTTTGGACCTTCGTACGTGTACGAAAGGGACGCCACCGCCCGGCAACACTTACTCCTCGGCCAAGGCCGCGGCTACTGCTCGGCCAGGGCCCGCAGCCGGCTCAGGGCACGGTGCTGGGCGACCCGGACGGCCCCCGGCGACATCCCGAGCATCTGTCCGGTCTCCTCGGCGGTCAGCCCGACCGCGACCCGCAGCACCAGCAGCTCCCGCTGGTTCTCCGGCAGATTGGCGAGCAGCTTCTTGGCCCACTCCGCGTCGTCGCTGAGCAGCGCCCGCTCCTCCGGGCCGAGCGAGTCGTCGGGCCGCTCGGGCATCTCGTCGGAGGGCACGGCGGTGGAGCCGGGATGCCGCATCGCGGCCCGCTGGAGGTCGGCCACCTTGTGTCCGGCGATGGCGAAGACGAAGGCCTCGAAGGGCCGGCCGGTGTCCTTGTAGCGGGGCAGGGCCATGAGGACGGCGACGCAGACCTCCTGCGCGAGGTCCTCGACGAAGTGGCGGGCGTCGCCGGGCAGCCGGCTGAGCCGGGTGCGGCAGTAGCGCAGGGCGAGCGGGTGCACCCGGGCGAGCAGATCGTGGGTGGCCTGCGCGTCGCCCTCGACGGCACGGTGAACGAGAGCTCCGATCTCCCCCGCCGGTCCGGCGGGCGTGGGCGACCCCACGGTCTCGTCGTCGCGCATCGGTCCATCGTGCCCCGGCGCGCGGCGGTCCGCGGCATCGCGTCCGTACTTGTGCATCGAAGCGTTATGAGCAGGCGCGCCGGACGTCACTTCTACGCCCTCCCCTTCCGCTCGATCGACTCGTCCCCGAGGAACTCCACACCTCAAGGATGCGGCATCGCGCGGGGAAGTGACACAAGCCGTCCGCGACGGGAGGAGACGGACGCTCCGTGCGAGGGGACGGAGCCACCCCGTCCGCCCCGGGGCGGACGGGGACGCGCGCGGCCATGCGTCTAGCGGACCAGGCCCCAGCGGAAGCCGAGCGCGACGGCGTGCGCCCGGTCCGAGGCGCCCAGCTTCTTGAACAGCCGCCTGGCGTGGGTCTTGACCGTGTCCTCGGAGAGGAACAGCTCGCGCCCGATCTCCGCGTTCGACCGGCCGTGGCTCATGCCCTCGAGCACCTGGATCTCGCGCGCGGTGAGCGTGGGCGCGGCACCCATCTCGGCCGAGCGGAGCCGGCGCGGGGCCAGCCGCCAGGTCGGGTCGGCGAGCGCCTGGGTGACGGTGGCCCGCAGTTCGGCGCGGGAGGCGTCCTTGTGCAGATAGCCGCGGGCGCCGGCGGCGACCGCGAGGGCCACGCCGTCGAGGTCCTCGGCGACCGTGAGCATGATGATGCGGGCGCCGGGGTCGGCGGAAAGCAGCCGACGGACGGTTTCGACGCCGCCCAGTCCGGGCATGCGCACGTCCATCAGAATGAGATCCGAGCGGTCCGCGCCCCAGCGGCGGAGGACTTCCTCGCCGTTGGCCGCGGTGGTCACGCGCTCGACGCCGGGCACGGTCGCGACCGCGCGGCGGAGCGCCTCTCGGGCAAGCGGGGAGTCGTCGCAGACGAGGACGGAAGTCATGGCCGCCCTCCGCAGCTGATGCGCGTCACCTTGAGCCTCCAGGGCTGGTACGTATCGTCACCTGTGCGGTTGACGCTCTCGGACACCTGCCCGATCGCTTGTTCCTTCAACCGCTCCGCACTCTCAACGATGGTCACCCGAAAGAGTTACGGGTCGGACAGCGACGATCGGCACTCTACGTGAGGGAGCGTGCGCGGAGGAGAGCGACGCACGCCATCCGTCCTTCGTTTGGAGCTATGCCCCATTCAGTCGGTTTTCTTCCCTTTTTGCAGTGTCTGTGGCTAGATTCGCAATGAGTCATATTTACATCTACTGCGACAGTAGTTGTACGGTCGGGGCGTGCCCGCGGGAGCGGGCGTCCGACAGCAGGAGGGCCCGCAGCGGCCCGTAGTCCATCAGCCATCCACACCGCCCACCTATCCGTTCGACACGGTTTCAAGGGGACAAGCGCAATGGCAGATTTCTCCCGCCTTCCCGGACCCAACGCCGACCTGTGGGACTGGCAACTCCTCGCAGCCTGCCGCGGCGTGGACAGCTCCCTGTTCTTCCACCCCGAGGGAGAGCGCGGCGCGGCACGGAGTGCGCGCGAGAACTCGGCGAAAGAGGTGTGCATGCGGTGCCCTGTCCGCGCGGAATGCGCGGCACACGCACTCGCCGTACGGGAGCCCTACGGCGTGTGGGGCGGCCTCACCGAGGACGAACGCGAAGAACTCATGGGGCGGGCACGCAACCGCCTCATCACGTCAGCGGCGCCGGCGACGCCGGTCACGGCACGGGCGTCGGCCAGCAGCTCCGCAGGTGCGGGGCGCGCCTGAAGGAACGTTTCACCTGACCGTCCCGCCGACCTCGTACCGGGGCCGGGCGACGCACCGGCCCGGCCCTGCGGCCCGCACCGCACGCGGCCCGGGGGCGTGCGGCGCGGTGCGCCGCGCCCCGCCGGACGGGTGAGGGAGCGGGCCCGTACGGCTGTGGGCCGTTCGGGTGGGCGGATCGGTGCACGGGCCGGGCGGGTCGCGGCAGGGAGGTGCCGCGGGCGCGACGGAAGCGGTCCCGGGACGAACGAAGACGTACGGAAGCGGCCTCGGACCCTACGGAATCAGCCGCAGGCCGTACGGAAGCGGCCACGGGTCGTACGAAGCGGCGGCGCCCTGATGCGCGACGCGGCCGCCGGGACGGAGCGCCTCTAGCGGCTCGCCGCGCGGGCCAGTTCGTGCAGGGTCGCCGCGACCGCCGGGACCTGCGCCAGGTCCGGCAGGGTGAGGGCCACGATCTCGCGCTCCACCGCCGGCTCCACGGCCACCGTCCTGGCCCCCTTGGGCCGTACCGACTCGATGGCCAGCTCCGGCAGCACGGCCACGCCCAGGCCCGCGCCCACCAGTCCGACCACCGCCGGGTAGTCGTCGGTGGCGAAGTCGATGCGCGGCGTGAAGCCCGCGCTCTCGCAGACGTCCACCAGCTGCCTGCGGCAGCGCGGACAGCCCGCGATCCAGGACTCGTCGGCGAGTTCGGCGATGCCCACGGACCCGGCCGCGGCCAGCCGGTGCGCCTCGGGGACCAGGCCGACGAGACGGTCGGTGAGCAGCGGGCGGACGACCAGGTCGTCCCACTCGGCCGCGTTCACGCCGTACCGGAAGGCCAGCGCGATGTCGCAGTCGCCCTCGCGCAGCATCTCCACCGAGCGCGGCGGCTCGGCCTCCACCAGGGAGACCCGGGTGCCGGGGTGGGCGGCGCGGAGCGCGGCGAGCGCGGTCGGGACCAGCGTGGAGCTGCCGCTGGGGAACGAGACCAGCCGGACCCGGCCGGCCCGCAGCCCGGCGATCGCGGCGACCTCCTCCTCGGCGGCGGTGAGCCCCGCGAGGATGCCGGCGGCGTGCCGGACGAGCGCCTCGCCGGCCTGGGTGAGCCGCATCTCGCGGCCGGTGCGGACCAGCAGCGGGGTGCCCGCCGAGGTCTCCAGGGCCTTCATCTGCTGGCTCACCGCGGGCTGGGTGCAGCCCAGTTCGCGGGCGGCGGCGGAGAAGGAGCCGGTGGCGGCGACGGCGCGCAGGACGCGGAGGTGGCGGGCCTCGATCATGTCTCGAGCATAAGCGAGTCTTGGGCTCGGCGGCGAATATCGATGTGACCCTTTGAGGTCGCTGGCCTAGGGTGCGGCCATGGAGCTTCTCAGTGTGAACGTGGGACGGGCCCGGCCCGTGGAGTACACCGACGCCCCGTCGGGCACGTCCGGCATCGACAAGCGGCCCGTCGCGGGTCCGGTGCGGGTCGAGGCCCCGGGGGCGTTCGGCGTCGCGGGCGGCGGGGTGGCCGGGGACTCGGTGTGCGACCTGCGGTTCCACGGCGGCGACGACCGCGCCGCGTACGCCTTCGCCCGCGAGGACCTGGACCGGTGGGAGAAGGAGCTGGGCCGGCCGCTGTCGAACGGCTCGTTCGGCGAGAACCTCACCACCCGCGGCCTGGACGTGAACGGCGCGCTGATCGGCGAGCGCTGGCGGATCGGTCCGGACCTGGTCCTCGAGGTGACTGGCGGCCGCATCCCGTGCCGTACGTTCGGCGGGTTCGTGGAGGAGAAGGGCTGGGTGCGCCGCTTCACGGAGTCCGACGCCGGTCCCGGCGCGCTGCTGCGGGTGATCGAGCCGGGCGAGATCCGGGCGGGCGACGCGGTGAGCGTGGTGCACCGCCCCGACCACGACATCACGGTCGCGCTGCTGCACCGGGCGGCGACGACCGAGCGCTCCCTGCTGCCGCGGACGCTGGTGGCGGCGGAATGGATGGAGTCCCAGCTGCGCGAGCTGGCGCGGACGTACGCCGCGAAGTACGGCGCCTAGGCGTTCGGGGGTCTTCACCGGGGCACTAACGTGCCGCCCATGACGACTGCATTGATTACGGGTGCGACGGCCGGCATCGGCGCGGCGTTCGCGCGCCGGCTGGCCGCCGACGGCCACGACGTGGTGCTGGTGGCGCGCGATCTGACGCGGCTGCGCGAGCAGGCGACCGAACTGCACGACCGGCACGGCATCGAGGCCGAGGTGCTCTCGGCGGACCTGGCGGAGGAGAAGGGCATCGCGGCCGTGGAGGCCCGGCTGTCCGACCCCAAGAACCCGGTGGACCTGCTGGTGAACAACGCGGGCTTCGGGAACAAGGGCCGCTTCCTCGAGGTCTCGATGGCCGACGAGTTGAAGATGCTGACGGTGCACTGCGAGGCGGTGCTGCGGCTGACCTCGGCGGTCGTGCCGCAGATGCGGACGCGGGGCCGCGGCGGCGTGATCAATGTGGCGTCGGTGGCCGCGTTCGTGCCGCGCGGCACGTACGGCGCGTCGAAGGCGTGGGTCGTGCAGTTCACCCAGGGCGCGGCGCGGGACCTCGCGGGCAGCGGGGTGCGGCTGATGGCGCTCTGCCCGGGGTTCGTGCGGACGGAGTTCCACGAGCGGGCCGGGATGGGCACGGAGAACATCCCGGGCTGGATGTGGCTGGACGCCGACAAGCTGGTGACGGCGGCCCTCGCCGACCTGTCGCGCGGCAAGTCGCTGTCGATTCCGGACCCGCGGTACAAGGCGCTGATGGGCCTGGTGAAGCTGGCGCCGCGCGGCCTGCTCGGCGGGGTGTCCGCCAAGGCGGGCCGCTCGTACGGGCCGAACTGAGCCCCATCCCTCTCTTGTCCTTCACACGGCGTCGCTCACCCCGGCCGCCTCCGGGTCGAGGGTGAGCCGGGACGTCGTGCCGTCGGGCCAGGTCACCTGGAGGGTGCGGGCGCTGACACGGACGCGCGCGAGAGTGGTGACGGGGGCCGGCGCGGGTTCGGCGGTGAGGGAGGCGAGGGCGACGAAGAGGGTCTCGGGGCCGCGGGTGGTGCCGTGCAGGGCGGCGGTGCGGCTGTCCGGGCCCTGGAGGGTGGCGCCGGTGTCGAGGAGGACGGTCTCGGCGTCCTGCGGATAGCCGTGGACGGCGTGGAGTTGGGCGGTGGGGCCGTCGGGGGTGGTGGCCCAGCCGGTCTGCCGGACGGCGGTGCCGTCGGGGGCGCCGGTGACGAGATGCGCACGGACCTCGGCGCGGCCGCGGGCGAGGGTGGCGGAGAGGACCTCGACCCCGGGGAGCGGGGTGTGGCGGGAGGCGGCCCAGCCGGGGCCGGCGCCGAGCGGGACGGCGGGGCCGCGGCGGGAGACCCTGCCGTCGAGGAGCAGGGCGAAGTGGTTGTCTGGGGCCTCCGGTGAGGAGGTGGGGCCGGTGCGGGTGGAGTACGCGTGGCGCGCGTAGCCCGAGTCGTCCTCGCCCGCCACGTGGTTGCTGCCGTGGTTGTGGAGGCGGACGAGGCCGTCGGCGGCGGTGGACTGGACGAGCAGCCCGGGCCCGGGAAGCGCGGTGACGGCGTCGGCGGTCTCGGCGGGCAGCGGCTGTTCGGGGTCGGTCCAGGCCGGGTGGCCGCCGGGGAGCAGCAGGCCGAGGAAGCCCTTGGACGCCCAGTACGGGGAGCCGGGGCCGGAGTAGCTCTGCAGCACCGGCGCGTACGGGCCGTGCCAGCCGAGGGTGAGCAGGCCGCGCTCGTCGGTGGCGCCGCGGTCGAGGAAGTACCGCAGCGCACCCGAGGCCAGCCGGCGGGTGGCGCCGGGGCTCAGCGGGGTGTGGCCGGTGAGGGCGCCGAGCCAGGGGGCGGCGGCCGCGGCGAAGCGGTACGTGAGGGAGCGGCCGAACGGAAGCGGGGCGCCGTCGGCGCCGAACAAGCGGGTGTACGCGTCGAGATGGGCGTGCAGACGGGGCCCGTAGCGGTCGAGCAACGCCTGGTCGCCGGTGAGGTGGGCGTGCAGCACGGGGTAGAAGTGCAGGGCCCAGGCGTTGTAGTGGTCGAAGGCCCGGTTGTCGCCGTCGGAGTACCAGCCCGCGCCGAGGTACCACTGCTCGATGCGGTCCAGGGAGCGGTCGATCGTGGCGGCGGCGCGGTCGGTCTCGATGCCGGCGTCCTGCAGGAAGCCGGCGACGGTGAGGCCGAAGAGCCACCAGTTGTTGTCGACCGGGGACGGGTCGAGGGCGGGCAGCAGCCAGTCGGCGGCGCGCTGCCGGGTGCGGTCGTCGAGGGCGTCCCAGAGCCAGGGGCGGGTCAGCCGGAGGCCGAGGGCGACGGAGGCGGACTCGACGACCGCCTGGCGGACGTCGGCGGGCTGCGGCCAGGAGTCGGGGTCGGCGTCGTCGCCGGGCGTCTCGGTGCCGGCGGCGAGTCCGACGGCGTACCGGGCGAGGTGGCCGTGCGGGTCGTCGCCGCGCGCGCCGGCGACGCGGAGGGCGGCGAGCAGGAAGGTACGGGCGTAGCCCTCCAGGCCGTCGGAGCGGATGCCGGACCGGCTGGGGCGGGGTCCGGGCAGGTCGATCAGGCCGTGCCGGGGCGAGGCGTAGGGGCGTACCGCCAGCAGGAGTTCGTCGGCCGCGGCCTCCCAGTGCGCCCGGGTCCATCCGGTGTACGGGCTGAGCTCACGATTCTCGGGCGGCGTGGGCATGATGCTCCCTGAGGCGGACGTCGGCGTCGCCCGGCATCCTGAAGACGCTCCGATCGAACGTCAAGGGATTCGGAGCGAATGATCGAAACTCTCGCCATTCGATCAATCTGAATCTAAGGTCGAGTCCCCGGGGCGCGCCCCGGGGACCGACCACCACCGCGAGGGGGAACCGCACCGTGCGCGAGAGTGCCGCCGAACGACACGACCGACTGCTGGCCCTGGTCCGCGAGCGCGGCACCGCCCGCGTCTCCGACCTGGCCGGCCTGCTCGGGGTCTCCCCCGTCACCGCCCGCCGGGACGTCGAGGCCCTGGCCGCCCGGGGCCTGCTCGACCGGGTGCACGGCCAGGTCTCCTGGCCCCGCGGCCAGGGCGTGCCGGCCGCCGCCGGAGCCTCCCCGGCGGCGGGACCCGGGGGCGGCCCGGTGCTCGGGCTGCTCGCGCCGTCCGCCACGTACTACTTCGCCGAGGTCATCCGGGGTGCCCACGAGGCGGCGGCGAAGGTCGGGGCCCGGCTGATCCTGCGGATCTCCGACTACCGGCCGGACGAGGACCGCGCCCGCACCGAGGGGCTGCTGTCCGCCGGGGCGCAGGGCGTGCTGGTCGCGCCGGGCTGGCGCGGACCGGAGGACCGGCTCGCGTACGGGGACTGGCTCGCCGAACTGCCCGTGCCCGCCGTGCTCCTGGAGCGCCGGGCCGACCCGGGCACCCCCCTCGACGGCCTTGACCGGGTGGTCTCCGACCACGGCCACGGGGTGCTGCTCGCCCTGCGCCACCTGCTCGGTCTCGGTCACCGCACCCCCGTCCTGGTGGCCCGCAAGGACAGCCCGACCGCGCTCGCGGTGCGCGCCGGGTACGCGGACGCCCTGGCCGCCCTCGGCCTGACCGCCCCGCTGCCGGTGATCGACTCCGTGCCCGCCGAGGCCGACCCGGAGGGCTTCGAGCGGGCGGTCGGGGCGCTGCGCGAGGCGGTCGGCTCGGGCCTGGCCACCGCGGCCCTGGTGCACAACGACGTGGACGCGATCCAGATGGTGCAGCGGCTCGCCGAGTCCGGCGTGCGGGTCCCGCGGGACCTGGCGGTCATCGCGTACGACGACGAGGTCGCCGCGCTGGCCGACATCCCGCTCACCGCGGTCGCCCCGCCCAAGCGCCAGGTGGGCCGGCACGCCGCGGAACTGCTGGTGGAGCGGCTGGCGGAGGGCGCGGCCGGGCCCGACGAGGAGGCCGCGCGGCGGCATCTGAGCCTGCTGCCGCGGCTGCGGGTGCGGGCCTCGTGCGGGGCTCGTGCGGGGCTCGTTCACACTGACGGGATCTGATCTTTTTTCGATCATTCAATCTTTCGCTCTTGACTTCGCTCATGAGCGGCTCCAGGATCGCGGCCACAACGTCCCCGCCGCCTCGCCCTCAGGAGCCGTGCCGTGAGCCGCAGTTGGAGCAGAACGTCCCGAGTCATCGCCTGCACCGCCACCGCCCTCGCCCTTCTCACGGCCTGTGGCGGGAGCAGCGACGGAGGCGGCGACGACGCCGCCGACGGCAAGCCGGTCACCCTCACCTTCTGGGGCTGGGCCAAGGGGTCCAAGGAGGTGGTGGACGCGTTCAACGCCTCCCAGCAGAAGATCAAGGTGAACTTCGAGGAGATCCCCTCCGGCAACGCCGGCGGCTACGCCAAGATCTCCAACGCCGTGAAGGCCGGCAACGCCCCCGACCTGGTCTCCCTCGAGTACCCCTCGCTCCCCGAGTTCGTCAGCTCCGGCGCCCTGCAGGACATCGGCGACGCGTTCACCGAGGACGACCGCAAGAAGCTGCTGCCGCAGGCCGTCGAGCTCACCACCCTCGGCGGCAAGACCTGGGCCGTCCCCTTCGACGCCGCCCCGCAGGCCTTCTACTACCGCAAGGACCTGTTCACGAAGTACGGCATCGAGGTGCCCACCACCTGGGACGCCTTCAAGTCCGCGGCGGAGAAGGTCAGGAAGGCCGACCCCAAGGCCCGCATCGCCACCTTCTTCCCGGACGACCCGACCACCTTCGAGGCCATGGCCTGGCAGGCCGGCGCCCAGTGGTTCAAGGCCGAGAACGAGACCTGGAAGATCGACACCACCGACCCGGCCACCACCAAGGTCGCCGCCTACTGGCAGGGCCTGCTCGACGCCGGCCTCGTCCACAAGAACGCCTCGTTCAGCCCCGAGTGGACCGGCTCGCTGAAGAACGGCGGCACCATCGGCTACCTCGGCGCCTCCTGGGGCGCGGGCGTCCTCAAGGGCACCCTGCCCGAGCAGAGCGGCAAGTGGGCCGTCGCGCCCATGCCGACCTGGGACGGCAAGCCCGCCTCCGGCATGCTCGGCGGCTCCACCTTCGCCGTGACCAAGGACAGCGAGCAGAAGGCCGCCGCCGTCGAGTTCGCGAAGTGGATGTCCACCACCGAGGCGGGCGTCAGGGCCCGGATCGCCTCCGGCACCTCCAGCGCCTTCCCCGCCGCCACCGCCCTGCGGCCCGTCGCGCAGCAGGTCTTCGACGCGAGCTACTACGGCGGCCAGGACATCTACGCCCTGTTCGAGCAGTCCGGCGCCTCCATCGGCCGGAACTGGGCCTGGGGCCCGACCACCGGCACCACCAACACCGCGATCAAGGACGTCCTCGGCAAGCTCGGCAAGGGGGGCCCGACCGTCGCCGACGCCGTGAAGGCCGGCCACGACGCCACCGTCGCCGAGCTGAAGAAGCGCGGCCTGAAGGTCGAGGGCTGATCCCGTGAAGGCCCCCGCCCGCGCCGCCGCCCTGCTGCTGGCTCCCTTCTTCGTGCTGTTCACCGCGGTGATGGCGGTGCCGATCGGCTACGCGGTCTGGCTCAGCCTCTTCACCGAGAAGCAGTCCGGACTGGGCTTCGGCGGCACCGAGTCCGTCTTCAGCGGCCTCGACAACTACACCGCGGCGCTGGGCGACCGGGCCTTCCTCGAGGGCTTCGGCGTGCTGCTCGGCTACTGCCTGCTGTACATCCCGCTGCTGCTCGCCGGGGCCCTCGCCCTCGCCCTGCTGCTCGACTCCACGCTCGCCCGCGCCCGCCGCTTCTTCCAGCTGGCGCTCTTCCTGCCGCACGCCGTCCCCGGCATCATCGCCGCGCTGATCTGGGTGTACCTGTACACCCCGCAACTCAGCCCGGTCGTCCGGGCCATGGAGGCCGGCGGGCTCGGCCTCGACTTCTTCTCGCCCGAAGGCGCCCTCCCCTCCGTGGTCAACATCGCCCTGTGGGAATGGCTCGGCTACAACATGGTGATCTTCTACGCGGCCCTCCAGGCCATCGACCGCTCCGTCCTCGAAGCGGCCACCGTCGACGGGGCCGGGGCCTGGCGCATCGCCTTCGGCATCAAACTCCCGCTGATCCGGGCCTCGCTGGTGATGGTCGGCCTGTTCACCGTCATCGGCTCGCTCCAGCTGTTCACCGAACCGCTGATCCTCAACAAGGGCACCGGCTCCGCGGTCACCTCCACCTGGACGCCCAACATGTACGCGTACACCGCGGCCTTCGACCGCAACGACTACGGACTCGCCGCCGCCGCGTCCGTGCTCCTCGCCCTCACCGCCGCGCTGCTCTCCTTCGGCGTCACCCGCCTCACCGGCCGCCGGAAGGAGCGCACCGCATGAGCGCCCGTCGCAGCCCCTGGCTGTCGAGGACCGCCGTCAACGGCGCGCTGCTGCTGGCCGTCGGCTACATGCTCTTCCCGCTCGTCTGGCTGGTCACCGCCGCCACCAAGGACGCCGACGGGCTGCTCGCCGGCGACGCCTTCTCCTTCCAGGGCTTCGACCTCGGCGGCAACCTGAGCCGCCTCGCCGAACAGGGCGACGGCGTCTACTTCCACTGGTACCTCAACAGCCTGTTCTACGCCGGTGCGGGCGCCGCCGGCTGCGCGCTGATCAGCGTCGCCGCCGGATACGCCTTCCACAGCTACGACTTCCGCGGCAAGGAGCCGCTCTTCGGGCTCGTGCTGCTCGGCGTGCTCGTGCCCAGCACCGCGCTCGCCCTGCCCAGCTATCTGCTCGCCAGCGAGGTCGGCCTGGTCAACACCCGCTGGGCCGTACTGATCCCGGTCCTCGTCAACCCGTTCGGCGTCTACCTCGCCCGCGTGTTCTGCGCCGGCTACATACCCGACGAGGCCCTGGAGGCCGCGCGCATCGACGGGGCCGGCGAACTGCGCACCTTCTGGTCCATCGGTCTGCGCATGGTGATGCCCGGCTTCGTGACGATCTTCCTCTTCCAGTTCACCGCCATCTGGAACAACTTCTTCCTCCCCCTGGTGATGCTCTCCGACCAGAAGCTCTTCCCGCTGAGCCTCGGCCTGTACGCGTGGAACAGCAACGCCCACGCCGAACCCGGGTACTACCCCCTCGTCGTCACCGGATCCCTGCTCGCCGTGATCCCCCTCGTCGTCGCCTTCGTCGCCCTGCAGCGCCACTGGAAGGCCGGCCTCACCGCCGGCAGCGTCAAGTGAGGAGCCCGCGTTCCACGATGCACCACACGACTGACAATCGACCCGCCCTGCTCCTCGCCATGGGCCCCGGCGTCGCCGAACGCCTGCTCACCGACGCCCACCGGGCCCGGCTCACCGCCCTCGCCCGCACCGACCCGCACCTCGTCGCCCACGACCTCACGGCCCCCGACGCGCGTACGGCCGAAGCACTCCGCCACGCCGAGGTGCTGCTCACCTGCTGGGGCGTGCCCCCGCTCACGGCCGGGGTCCTCGACCGGGCGCCCCGCCTCAGGGCCGTCGTGCACGCCGCCGGCTCCGTCAAGCACCACGTCACCGACGCCTGCTGGGACCGCGGCCTCGCCGTCACCTCGGCCGCCGCCGCCAACGCCCTGCCCGTCGCCGAGTACACCCTCGCCGCGATCCTCCTCGCCGGGAAGCGGGCCCTGCACACGGCCCACCGGTACGCGCAGGTCCGCGGCCCGCAGGACTGGCTCGCCGAGTCCGCCGGGTGGGGCAACTACCGCCGCACCGTCGGCCTGGTCGGCGCCTCCCGGATCGGCCGCCGGGTGATCAAACTGCTGCGCCCCTTCGACTTCGAGGTGCTGCTCCACGACCCGTACGTCACCCCCGGGGAGGCCGCCGCCCTCGGCGTCGAGGCCACCGGCCTGGACGAGCTGTGCGCACGCAGCTCCGTCGTCTCCGTCCACGCGCCCCAACTGCCCGCCACCCACCGGATGATCGACGCCCGCCGGCTCGCCCTGATCCCCGACGGCGGCACGCTGATCAACACCTCCCGCGGTTCGCTGGTGGACGAGGAGGCCCTGCTCCCCCACCTCACCTCCGGCCGGCTGCACGCCGTCCTGGACGTGACCGACCCGGACGTCCCGCCGCCCGGCTCCCCGCTGTACGAGCTCCCCAACGTGCTGCTCACCCCGCACATCGCCGGCTCGCTCGGCAACGAGCTGCATCGGATGGCCGACCGGGCCCTGGACGAGGTGGCCCGGTACGGGCGGGGCGAGCCGTTCGCGGAGGCGGTGCGGCCCGGGGACCTGACCAGGTCGGCGTAATGCCGCCCGACGCCTAAAATGGAGGGGTTCCTGCAGGTTTCCACAGATTCCCGCAGGTCCCCCCAGGTTCGCCCGGTTCGGTGCGGGAGGCGTCATGACGTTCGTACAGATCATCGACTGCAAGACCAGCCGGGTCGACGACCTGAACCGGCTCATGGACCAGTGGGTCGAGCAGACCAAGGGCAAGCGCACGGCCACCCACAGCATCGTCGGCAAGGACCGTTCGGACGCCTCGCACGTCGTGGAGATCGTCGAGTTCCCCTCGTACGACGTGGCGATGCGCAACTCGCAGCTCCCCGAGACCGACCGGATCTTCCGCGAGATGGTCGCGCTCTGCGACGAGATGCCCACGTTCACGGACCTGGACGTGGTCCGGGACGAAGCCCTGTACAAGGCCAACGCCCGGCGCCTCTACGAGATGATCGCGAGCGAGAAGGAGCTGGCGCTGCTCGACGAGGTCCTGGCCGAGGGGTACCACGACCACGACCCGACCAACCCGCAGGACGTCTACGGGATGGACGCGGTCCGCCGTGAGGTGGAGATGTGGCGCGGCGGCTTCGACTTCTCGTTCACGATCGACGACCAGGTCGCCGAGGGCGACCGGGTGTGCACCCGCTGGACCTGGAACGCCACCCACACCGGCGACTTCATGGGCCTCCAGCCCACCGGCATGGAGGTCAGCATGACCGGCATGACCATCCACCGCTTCCGGGAGGACGGGAAGATGGTCGAGGGCTGGTGGCAGTACGACATGCTCGGCCTGATGGGCCAGCTCGGCGCGGTGGAGGGCTGAGAAGCCCCGAGAACGCACTGCGGCCCCCGTTCCCCGAAGGGAACAGGGGCCGCACGGTTCAGCTACCGGCTACTGCCTCAGTGGGAGTGGCCGTGACCGTGGCCGTGGCCCGCGTCCGCCGGCTCCTCTTCCTTCTTCTCGACGACCAGGGTCTCGGTCGTGAGCAGCAGGGAGGCGATGGAGGCGGCGTTCTCCAGGGCGGAACGGGTGACCTTCACCGGGTCGATGACGCCGGCCTTGACCAGGTCGCCGTACTCGCCGGTGGCGGCGTTGAAGCCGTTGCCCTTGTCGAGCTCCGCCACCTTCGAGGTGATGACGTAGCCCTCGAGGCCGGCGTTCTCGGCGATCCAGCGCAGCGGCTCGACGGCGGCGCGGCGGACGACCGCGACACCCGTGGCCTCGTCGCCGGTCTTGTCGAGGTTGCCCTCGAGGACCTTGACGGCGTGGACGAGCGCGGAGCCACCACCGGAGACGATGCCCTCCTCGACCGCGGCGCGGGTCGCGGAGATGGCGTCCTCCAGACGGTGCTTCTTCTCCTTCAGCTCCACCTCGGTGGCGGCGCCGACCTTGATCACGCACACGCCGCCGGCCAGCTTCGCGAGGCGCTCCTGGAGCTTCTCGCGGTCCCAGTCGGAGTCCGTGGTCTCGATCTCGGCCTTGATCTGGTTGACGCGGCCGACGACGTCCTCGGAGTTGCCGCCGCCGTCGACGATGGTGGTGTCGTCCTTGGTGACGGTGACCCGGCGGGCGGAGCCCAGCACGTCCAGACCGGCCTGGTCGAGCTTGAGGCCGACCTCCTCGGCGATGACGGTGGCACCGGTCAGGGTGGCCATGTCGCCGAGCATCGCCTTGCGGCGGTCGCCGAAGCCGGGGGCCTTGACGGCCACCGCGTTGAAGGTGCCGCGGATCTTGTTGACGACCAGGGTCGACAGGGCCTCGCCCTCGACGTCCTCGGCGATGATCAGCAGCGGCTTGGAGCCACCGGCCTGGATGATCTTCTCCAGGATCGGGAGCAGGTCCTGGATGGAGGCGATCTTGCCCTGGTGGATCAGGATGTACGGGTCGTCGAGGACGGCCTCCATACGCTCCTGGTCGGTCACCATGTACGGGGACAGGTAGCCCTTGTCGAAGGCCATGCCCTCGGTGAAGTCCAGCTCCAGACCGAAGGTGTTGGACTCCTCGACGGTGATGACACCGTCCTTGCCGACCTTGTCCATCGCCTCGGCGATGAGCTCGCCGACCTGCTGGTCCTGCGCGGAGAGCGCGGCGACGGCGGCGATGTCGGACTTGTCCTCGATCGGACGGGCGGTGGCGAGCAGCTCGTCGGAGACGGCCTTGACCGCGGCGTCGATGCCCTTCTTCAGGGCGGCCGGGGAGGCACCGGCGGCGACGTTGCGCAGACCCTCGCGGACCAGGGCCTGGGCGAGCACGGTGGCGGTGGTGGTGCCGTCACCCGCGATGTCGTTGGTCTTGGTCGCCACCTCCTTCACCAGCTGCGCGCCGAGGTTCTCGTACGGGTCCTCGATCTCGACCTCGCGGGCGATCGTGACACCGTCGTTGGTGATGGTGGGGGCGCCGAACTTCTTGTCGATGACGACGTTGCGGCCCTTGGGACCGATCGTCACCTTCACCGTGTCGGCAAG
This sequence comes from Streptomyces solicamelliae, assembly GCF_045348655.1. Taxonomy (NCBI): domain Bacteria; kingdom Bacillati; phylum Actinomycetota; class Actinomycetes; order Kitasatosporales; family Streptomycetaceae; genus Streptomyces; species Streptomyces solicamelliae. The sequence goes on along the minus strand of NZ_CP160404.1, from coordinate 4,266,370 downwards.
CTTGTTGACGCCGCGCTCAAGGGCGCGACGGGCGTCCTCGTCGAACTTCAGGATCTTCGCCATGGGAGCGGTTCAGCCCTCTCGGATTTCGTGGTGAAACGAACCACGCCCCTGGACGCCCGGTGCGGGGTCAGGGGCGTGGCTCAAAGCATCTGGCTCGGGAGCCGGCTGCTCGGGTGACTTACTTCTCGATGATCGCGAGCACGTCGCGAGCCGAGAGGACGAGGTACTCCTCGCCGTTGTACTTCACCTCGGTGCCGCCGTACTTGCTGTAGAGCACGACGTCGCCGACCTTCACGTCGAGCGGCAGGCGCTCGCCGTTCTCGAAGCGGCCCGGACCCACGGCGAGGACGGCGCCCTCCTGGGGCTTCTCCTTCGCGGTGTCCGGGATGACCAGGCCAGAGGCGGTGGTCTGCTCGGCGTCGAGCGGCTGGACCACGATGCGGTCCTCGAGCGGCTTGATGGCAACCTTGGAGCTGGTGGTCGTCACGATCCGACCTCCCCCTTCGGAGATCTCACGGGGTCTTCTGTCTGAGGTGGCGACCAGGTGGATCCGTCGTCGCGGGTGCCGGACCTGCCCGTCGCTGTGTTGGCACTCTCACGTGGGGAGTGCCAGAGCCGAGACTATGACTGCGATTAGCACTCGGTCAAGCGGAGTGCCAATTCACGACGGCGTGCCGCCCCCGCGGAGCGAGATCCGGAGCCGTGCCCGCCGCGTGCGCCGCATGTCTGACCGCCTTTCTGCCCAGACGTTCGATCGGGTCCACCGCGTCCCCGCAGGCCGCGCACCCCGGCGCGGCGAACAGCGCGCCGGCCGCCAGCAGTCCGGCGAGCAGCCGGCGCGCGCTCACACGTAGTCCTCGAGGCGGGCGACCGCGTAGCCCTTGTCCGTGACCGTCTTCATCACCCTGCGGATCATGTCCGGCATGGTGCCCTTCCAGTCCTCCTTGCCGCGGAAGTGCGTGAGGATGATGTCGCCGGGGTGCAGATCGCGGTCCCACTCGCGCCATTCCATCCGGTCCGGGAACGCCTCGGCGGCCCACAGCGGCACAGCCTTGACCCCGCAGGACTGCGCGGCGCGCAGGGTGTTCTCGTTGTAGTTGCCGTACGGCGGGCGGAACAGCGGCGGCCGCTTGCCGTAGTGCTTCTCGAGGGTGGCCTGCTGGTCGCAGATCTCGCGCTTCTGCTGCGCGTACGACAGGCCGGGCATGTAACGGTGGTTCAGGGTGTGGTTGTGCAGTGCGACGCCGGCGTCCTGCATCTTCCTGAAGTAGCCGTAGTCCTCCTTGACGAGGTAGTCGCTCAGGAAGGCGCTGTACGGGATCCGCAGCTCGGACATCATCCGCAGCAGCTCGGGGTCCTTCTCCGCGCCGTCGTCGATCGTCAGGAAGACGATCTTCTCCTTGGTGGGCACGGTGGTGAAGACCGGCGGCAGCCCCTCGCCGTCGGTCTCGAAGCCCTTGCGGGTGGTGATCTTCGGCTTGACCTTCGGCGGCGGGGGCGCGGGCAGCGGGGTCTTCGCGAGGCCCCACTTCTTCGCGGCGACGGCGCGGGCGGCCTGGGCCTTGCGGACCTTCTCGACGTACGCGGCGAGGGCGCCGGCCCCGCCCCGGTCCTCGGCCCGCGCCCCGGCCGCGGCCGCGGGCCTGCCGTGTGCCGGGTCGGCGGCGGGGCGCTTCCCGGCGGCGTCGGTGGCGGCCGGCCCGGAGCAGGCGGCGGCGAGCCCGCCGGCCAGGACGGCGGCGAGCGCGAGCCCGGCGCGGGCCGTGCGCGTACGCCCCGCGGCGGGCCGCCGAACACCCGTACCCTTCATCCCGTTTTCTTCCTTTTGTCGTACTTGCTGCATGGGGCCGCATCCTGTCAGCGCGGAGCCCCTCGCCCGCGCCGACACCGCCGCCCGGCGCGCGCGGTCCCCCGGCTGGCCCACAATGGGGCAGGTGACCGATCTCGCCGCCTTCCACTCCCTGCTCACCCCCGAGGGCCAGGACCTGCTCGCCGCCCTGCGCGACTACGACCCGGCCCAGGAGCTCGCGGTCGCCTCCCGGCTGCGCCGCGAGCACCCGGCCGAGCTGGTCACCGCGGCCCTCGCCCAGGCCCGGCTGCGGCAGCGCGCGGCGGCGAAGTTCGGCCCGGAGGACGCGTACCGGATGTACTTCACGCCGCACGGCGTCGAGCAGTCGACGCGGGCCACGGTCGGCGCGTACCGGGCGGGGCGGCTGCGCGCGCTGGGCGTGCGGAGCGTCGCGGACCTCTGCTCGGGCATCGGCGGCGACGCGCTCGCGCTGGCCCGCGCCGGGATCCGGGTGCTCGCGGTGGACCGCGACCCGCTGACCGCCGAGGCGGCCCGCGCCAACGCGGCGGCGCTCGGGCTCACGGACCTGATCGAGGTGCGCTGCGCGGACGTCACGGAGATCGACACGAGCCCGTACGACGCGGTGTTCGTCGACCCGGCGCGGCGGGGCGGTCATTCGAGAGGGGCCGCGCGAAGCGCGTCGTCGAGGGGCGGTGGTCGGGCGACGGGCGGGCGGATCTTCGATCCGGAGGCGTACTCTCCGCCGCTGTCCTGGGCGATCGAGGCGGCCCGCAGCGCCCCGCACGCCGCGCTGAAGATCGCCCCCGGCATCCCGCACGAGACGGTGCCGGAGGAGGCCGAGGCGGAGTGGATCTCGGACGGCGGCGACGTGAAGGAGGCGGTGCTCTGGTTCGGTACGGCGCCGGGCGCGCGCCGCGCCACGCTGCTGCCGTCGGGCGCCTCGCTCACCGGCCGCGGACTTCCGGACCCGCAGGTCAGGAAGGTCGGCCGCTATCTGTACGAGCCGGACGGCGCGGTCATCCGCGCGCACCTGGTCGCGGAGGTCGCCGAGGAGCTGGACGGGGGCCTGGTCGACGAGACCATCGCGTACGTCACCGCCGACGAGCTGCGGCCCACGCCGTACGCCACGGCCTACGAGATCACCGACGAACTCCCCTTCAACCTCAAGAAGCTGAAGGCCCTGCTGCGGGAGCGCGAGATCGGCACGCTGACCGTGAAGAAGCGCGGTTCGGCGGTGGAGCCGGAGGAGCTGCGGCGCAAGATGAAGCTCAAGGGCCGGAACGCGACGACGGTCTTCCTCACCCGCGTCGCCGGCGCCCCGACGATGCTGCTCGGCCGGCCCGCCCAGGCGGGCCGGGACAGGCCCTAGTTCCCGAGCCGGACCGCCAGGCGGTAGTGGGCGTACGCCTTGGTCAGCCCGATCAGGCCGTGCACCCACAGCAGCAGCGCCGCGCCCATGAAGTACGCGACCGTGCCGTAGCCGCCGCGCGTCGGGCCGACGAACATGTTCGGCACCGCGAAGGACGTCCACAGGCCGAGCGCGCACAGCGCGAACGACAGCACCGCCCAGAGGATGCCGAGCCCGGGCCGGCGGATCGCCCGGTCGCGGGCGGCGTCGCGGTCGAGGCCGGCCCACTGTGCGAGGCGCGCGCGGCAGGTCGTGTCGGAGCGGACGCCGTGCACCACGCCCCAGAGCGAGGGGATCAGCGCGCCGACGCCGAGGGCCGCCATCACGGTCACGAAGATCATCGTCACCGGGTCGAAGAGGCCGTCGTCGAAGATCCCGATCAGCGCGGCGCCCACGAGGCCCCAGCCGAGCTGGCAGGCGGCCAGGAAGAGCAGGAAGAACACCAGCCGTCGTCCACCGAGTTGACGTTTCGTCAACTCGCCCATGGCGAAGGCCCGGTCGGCGAGCATCGCGTCCCGGGCGGGCCAGGTGCGGAGTTCGGCGGGCGGCGGAGGGGGCGGCAGAGGCGTACGGCGAGCCATGGCCACGACATTACCGGCCGTGGGGCCCGTCGCCGCCCGGGGACTCTTCGGCGGCCGCCGTGGCCGCCGCCGCGGCCGCCTTGGCCGAAAGCAGCGCGCGTTCCCTCTCGTTGCGGGTCAGCGTCGCCGCCCGCGCGAACTCCGCCCGCGCCTCGCCCGCCCGTCCCAGCCTGGCCAGCAGCTCCCCGCGCACGCTGGGCAGCAGGTGGTACTCCTCCAGGCCCGGTTCGGCGGCCGCCAGCCGTCCCACCATGTCCAGGGCCACCTCGGGCCCGTACGCCATCGACACGGCCACCGCGCGGTTCAGCTCCACCACCGGCGACGGCGCGACAGTGGCCAGCCGCTCGTACAGCGCGGCGATCGTCCGCCAGTCGGTGTCCTCGTACCGCACGGCCCGCGCATGGCAGCCGGCGATCGCGGCCTGCAGCGCGTACGGCCCGTACGCACCCGTGCCCACGCGCTCCAGTGCGGCGAAACCGCGCCGGATGAGCAGCCGGTTCCAGCGCCGCCGGTTCTGGTCCGCGAGCAGGACGGGCGCGCCGTCCGGCCCGGTGCGCGCCGCGGTCCGCGAGGTCTGGAACTCGAGCAGCGCGGCGAGCCCGTGCACCTCGCCCTCCCCAGGCATCAGCCCTTGCAGCACCCGGGCCAGCCGCAGCGCGTCCTCGCAGAGCCCCGGCCGCAGCAGGTCGTCGCCGGCGGTGGCCGCGTACCCCTCGTTGAAGATCAGGTAGATGACCTCCAGGACCGAGCCGAGACGGGCCGCGCGCTCCTCGCCGTACGGCGTCTCGAACTCGACCCCGGCCTTGGCGAGGGCCCGCTTGGCGCGCACGATCCGCTGCGCCACGGTCGCCTCGGGGACCAGGAAGGCACGGGCGATCTCGTCGGTCCGCAGCCCTCCGACGAGCCGCAGCGTCAGCGCGGTGCGGGCCTCGGCGGAGAGCACGGGGTGGCAGGCGGTGAAGACGAGCCGGAGCAGGTCGTCGTCGATGTCGCCCGGCCCGGACGGCTCGGGGTCGTACGTCACGTCGACGAACTCGCGCCCCGCCTCGGCGAGTCTGCGGGCGTAGGTCTCGCGCCGCCGTACGAGATCGATCGCCCGGTTCTTGGCGGCGGCCGTCAGCCAGGCGCCGGGCCGCTCGGGCACCCCCGTCCGCGGCCACTGCTCCAGGGCGGCGACGAGCGCGTCCTGGGCCAGTTCCTCGGCGATGCCGACGTCGCGGACGATCCGCGCCACGGTGGCGATGATCCGGGCGGACTCCATCCGGAAGACCGTCTCCACGGTCGCGGCCGGGCTCTGTGCTGTCACGTCTCACATGACAGCACAGCGCCACCACCCGTGAGGGTCAGCCCATCTCCTCGATCTCACGGACCTCGACGGTCACGTCCCAGTACGGCGGGTGGGCCTCCAGGAACCGCTTGGCCCACTCCATGGCCTCGGCCTTGTCCTTGCACTGGGTGATCGAGTACCCGCCGACGACCTCCTTGGTCTCGGTGAACGGCCCGTCGGTGTAGCTGATCTTCCCGCCCGACCAGTGGATCCGGGTGGAGTCGGCCGTGGGCTTGAGCCCGGCGGTCTCCAGCATCACGCCGGCCTTGGTGATCTCCTCGAACAGCGCCGTCATGCGCGTGTCGAAGCCCTCGTCGGCGTCCTCCATCTCGAAGGCGCCCTCCTGGATGCGGACCAGCGTCAGATAGCGCGGCATGGCGTACTCCTCAGATGTGCGAGCGGGGCCGTTCCCCGCCTCTCACTCTTCCGTCGAACGACCACGGGCCACTTCGACACACCGGGAGAAGTTTTTTCCGGAGACGTTCCGGCGGGCTCAGACGTAGTCCTCCAGGCGGGCCACCGTGAAGCCCTGTTCCTGGATGCGGCGGAGCATGTTGGCGGTCATCTCGGTCATCGTCGTGCCCTTGAGCTCGGCGGGGCCGCGGAAGTGGGCGAGGATGATGTCGCCGGGGTGCAGCTTCTTGTCGCCGCGCTGGTACTGCATGTTCTTGATCTGCATCGACTCGCGCCACAGCACGATCGCGTCGACGCCGCAGGTGCCGGCGGCGGCGCGGGTGGTCTCGTTCCAGTTGCCGTAGGGCGGGCGGAACAGGCGGGGGGCCTCGCCGTACTGCTTCTCCAGCTTCCGCTGCTGGCCGCAGATCTCGCGGCGCTGGGCCTCGGGGCCCAGCGTGCGCAGGTTGGGGTGGCTGAGGGTGTGGTTGGCGACGCCGTGGCCCTGGGCGGCGAGCTTGCCGAAGTAGCCGTAGTCGGTGCGTATCGCGGAGTCGGTGAGGAACATCGTCACCGGGATCTTCAGGTCGTTCATCATGCGGACGAACTCGGGGTCCTTCTCCGCGCCGTCGTCGACGGTGATGAAGACGACCTTGTCGGTGGTCTCGATGTCGCTGATGACGGGGACCGGGGCGCCCGCGTTCCGCTGCACCGGCTTGACCTTCGGCGGGGCCGGCGGGGCGGGGAGGGGCTCGAGGCCCCAGCGGGCGTACGCCGCCGTCGCCGCGGCCGCCGGGTCCGCCTCGGAGGGGGCCTGCGAGGGCTTGCTCTGCCCGAGCAACGACGGCGCCTGCCGCTCCGGCCGCGCGTCCGCGTCCGCCTGCTGCGAGCAGCCCGTGAGGAGCAGTGTGGCGACGGTCAGCGCCGCCCACATCACGATCTTCTTGTCCACCCGATCCCCCGCCCCCGCACCCGAACACGCGACCTACGCCGACATGTTTGATGCGGGAACGGGCGTTCAGGTTGCCCGGGTCTCGGCCTCGATCGACTCGAAGCGCCAGCGGTGCACCGGACGCGTGATCAGCTCCGCCGCCGGCTCCGGCAGCTCGGGCAGCTCCGCGTCGGTCGCGTCCGCCTCCCACCAGGTCAGCACGAGGACCCGGTCCTGCGGCGCACGGAAGACCTCGCGGCGCACCGGCTCGTACGGCAGGACCTGCGCCCGTGCCCACTCCAGGAGTTCGGCACCGCGGCCCTGGACCGCGCGCGCCTCCCACATCAGGGTCACGACGGTCACGAGTACAGGTTCTTTCCGCTGAGCTCGTGCACGTGGTCGTGGTCGTGGTCGTGTCCGTGCCCGTGGTTCCCCGGCACGTGCGGGTCCGTCACCGGCAGCGAGGAGTCCGCGGACAGCTCCAGGTCCGAGGCCGGCCGGTTCCGCGCGACCATCTCCGCGCCGAGCGCCGCGACCATCGCGCCGTTGTCCGTGCACAGACCCGGCCGCGGCACCCGCAGCCGGATCCCGGCCCGCTCGCAGCGCTCCTCGGCCAGCGCCCGCAGCCGCGAGTTGGCGGCCACGCCGCCGCCGATCATCAGGTGGTCGACGCCCTCGTCCTTGCAGGCCCGGACGGCCTTGCGGGTCAGCACGTCCACCACGGCCTCCTGGAAGGACGCCGCCACGTCACGCACCGGCACCTCCTCGCCGGCCGCCCGCTTCGCCTCGATCCAGCGGGCGACGGCGGTCTTCAGGCCGGAGAAGGAGAAGTCGTACGCCGGGTCCTTGGAGCCGGTCAGCCCGCGCGGGAAGGCGATCGCCGCCGGGTCGCCCTCCCGGGCGAGCCGGTCGATCACCGGGCCGCCGGGGAAGCCCAGGTCGAGCACCCGGGCGATCTTGTCGAACGCCTCGCCGGCCGCGTCGTCGATCGTCGCGCCCATCGGCCGGACGTCGGAGGTGATGTCCGGCGCGAGCAGCAACGAGGAGTGCCCGCCGGAGACCAGCAGTGCCATCGTCGGCTCGGGCAGCGGCCCGTGCTCCAGCTGGTCCACGCAGATGTGCGAGGCCAGGTGGTTCACGCCGTACAGCGGCTTGCCCAGCGCGTACGCGTACGCCTTCGCCGCCGAGACGCCGACGAGCAGCGCGCCCGCGAGCCCGGGGCCGGCCGTGACGGCGATGCCGTCGAGGTCCTTCGCGGAGACCCCGGCCGTCTCGAGGGCGCGCTCGATGGTCGGGACCATCGCCTCCAGGTGCGCGCGCGAGGCGATCTCCGGCACCACGCCGCCGTACCGGGCGTGGGTGTCCACGCTCGACGCGATGGCGTCGGCGAGCAGCGTGGTGCCCCGGACGATGCCGACACCGGTCTCGTCGCAGGAGGTCTCGATGCCGAGTACGAGCGGTTCGTCAGCAGCCATCGGAATCAGTCTCAGTTTCAGTCTCTGTAGCTTGAACGGTCAGTCGCATCACGAGGGCGTCGACGTTCCCCGGCTGGTAGTAGCCGCGCCGGAAGCCGATCGGCTCGAAGCCGAAGCGCTCGTACAACTTCTGGGCGCGGGTGTTGTCGACCCGCACCTCCAGCAGCACCTCGTCGCACTCGAAGGCGGTGGCGTGCTGCAGCAGGTCGGTGAGGAGCCGGGCGCCCAGACCCGTGCCCCACTGGTCGCGGGCGGCGGCGATGGTCTGCACGTCGCCGAGTCCGCCGGCCGCGGCGAGCCCGGCGTAGCCGAGGATCCGGCCGTCGGCGTCCTCCGCGACGACGTAGCGGCGGGTGGCCCGGGGGCCTCGGGCGTGCGCCAGCTCGGACCAGAACATCCCCTCGGACCAGGCGTCCTCCGGGAACAGATCGTGTTCGAGCTCCAGCACCGGCACGAGGTCCCACCAGCGCATCTCGCGCAGCAGGACGCCGGTCGCCTGGCCGGTCACCTGGGGGTGACCACCTTGTAGTTCTTCGGCACCTGCGCGTCGGGCCGGCGCAGGTACAGCGGCCTCGGGTCGAGGAACTCCCCGCCCGCGGCCAGCACCTCCGCCGCTCGGGCGGCGAGCGCGGCCGCGGACTGGTGCTCCGGACCACGGGCGTCCGGGAACGCCTCCGGGTAGAGCAGCGCGCCCGCGCCGACCACCGGGAGCCCGGCGACCTGCTCGGCGATGTCGGCCGGCCGGTCGACGGACGGCTCGCTCACGCGGGTGCGGAAGTCGTCGTAGCGCGCCCAGTAGACCTCCTTGCGGCGGGCGTCCGTCGCCACCACGAAGGGCTCGGTGAGGCCGGAGGCGTACGCGAGGCCGTCGAGGGTGCACAGGCCGTGCACCGGGACGCCGCCGAGCGCGGAGGCGAAGGTCGTCGCGGTGACCAGGCCGACGCGCAGTCCCGTGTACGGCCCCGGACCGACGCCGACCACGAGGCCGGTGACGTCGGCGAGCGTGCGGCCGGACTGCTTCAGGACCTCGTCGACGGCGGGCAGCAGCAGCTCCCCGTGTCTGCGGGCGTCCACCCGGCTGGACTCGGCGGCGACGGAGCCGCCGTCGTGGAGGGCGGCGGTGACGGCGGGGGTGGCGGTATCAAGGGCGAGCAAGAGCACGCGAACAGCCTACGGCTCCGGCGGCCGGGGCACGGCGTCCTGTCCCGTCCCCGCCCTGCTGCTAACGTCACCACGGGTACATACGTCTGACGGGCACATACGTCCGAGGGTCGTTCTGAGAGGTGGGCAGCACCGTGGCACGTGGCAGCGCGGGATTCGTGACCGGGCTCACGGCGGCCGCACTCGCCGTGGTCGGTTTCCTCGCCTTCCAGGCGTCCGCGAACGCCCCCGCGGACCTGTCGGCGACGTCGAAGGCCCCCAGCGCCTCCGCCTCGTCCCCGGCCGCCCCGACCGGCCCGGCGAAGCCGCAGAAGGACCCGCTGGCGATCCCGGCCGACTCCGGCAAGGGTCTGCGCGTCGTGTACGGCCTCACCGAGAAGCGGGTCTGGCTGGTGGACGCCAAGGGCCAGGCCACCAGCACCTTCAAGGTCATGCCCAGCACCGTCCACCCGGCGCCCGGCACCTACCACGTGACCTCGCGCTCGAACACGGTGCGCGGCTCGGACGGCGTGCAGATCGAGCACGTGGTCCGTTTCACCAAGGTCGACGACGTGGCGATCGGCTTCAGCGCCGCCGTGGACGGCACGCTGACGGAGCCGGACCCGGCGCGCAGGACCGGCGGCATCCGCATGAAGAAGGCCGACGGCAACGCGATGTGGATGTTCGCGACGATCGGCTCGAAGGTCGTCGTCGTCGCGTAACTGTCGTCGCCGCGTAACTGTCCTCGCCGCGTAACTCACGCGTACGAGTGAGTCAGGCCGCGTCCTGCCGTACCACGCGCACGACCGCCACCGACGGCTCCGCCGTGTCGTGGCGTGCGGGCTGTCTGTCCCGCGGCGGGGTCGAGACGGCGTCGGCGGCCGCGCAGGAGGCCAGCAGGTCGCGCATGTTCACGACCTGATTCCGCGGCTCACGCTCTGGCGCATGCTCTGGCGTCGACATGAAGGCCTCCCGTAGGTTAGGTACACCTAACCAGCTCGTGCCTCCATGTCACCACGCCCTGGACGACCGGCGCAACATCTTCCCGACACCTTGTCGGAACGTACGTACCCTCAGACGAGTTCCAGGTCCTCCCCCGTCCAGCGTGCGCCGATGCCGCGCAGCACGACCGTGCGCCGGTCGTCGTCGGTGTCGCCGGCCACCCGGTGGATGAGCAGGTGCAGCCGGTCGTCCGTCAGGTCCTCGACCTTGCCGTCGCCCCACTCCACGACGACCACCGAGTCGGGCAGCGAGACGTCGAGGTCCAGGTCCTCCATCTCGTCCAGGCCGCCGCCGAGCCGGTACGCGTCGACGTGCACCAGCGCCGGGCCGCCGGTCAGGGACGGGTGGACGCGGGCGATGACGAAGGTGGGCGAGGTGACCGCGCCGCGCACGCCCAGGCCCTCGCCGAGACCGCGGGTCAGGGTCGTCTTGCCGGCGCCGAGTTCGCCGGTGAGCATGACGAGGTCCCCGGGGCGGAGCAGTTTCGCGAGCCGCCGGCCGAGCTCCTGCATCTGCTCGGGGGAGTCGACGGCGAGAGTGGCCTCAGCGGCCTCGGCCGCCGGAGTCTGCGGTGGTTCCATGCGGCCCAACGTTAGCCGCTGCCGGCACCTCGCTCCCGTCTCCCGCCACCACCCTTACAAGGCCGCGCTTCGCGCCTTTTCCTTTGCGCGGACGAGCAGGTCCGCGAGGCGGTCCGTCACCGCCTCCGGGTGCTCCAGCATCACCAGGTGTCCGGCGTCGGGGACGATGACCAGTTCGGCGTCCGGCAGCGCGGCCGCGATCGCCTCGGTGTGCGAGCTGGGCGTGATCATGTCGTTGTCGCCGGCCAGGGCGAGCACCGGGACGCCCGTCAGGACCCCGAGCGCGTCCGCCTTGTCGTGCTCGGCGAAGGCCGGGTAGAACTCGGCGACCACGTCGATCGGGGTCGCCTCGATCATCCGCTCCGCGAAGCGGGCCACGGCCGGATCGACGTCGCGGGAGGAGAACGAGTACCGCTTGATCAGCCCGGCGAACAGGTCGGCGGTCGCGCGGCGGCCGCGCTCCACCAGCTCCGGCTGGGAGCCGAGCGCGCGCAGCACCCCCGGCAGCACCCGGCGGACCATGCCGGCGCCGGCGCTCGGCAGCCCGTACGTGACCTCGGCGAGCCGGCCGGCCGAGGTGCCGACGAAGGCCACGCCGACGACCCGGTCGCGGATCAGCTCCGGGTACTGGTCGGCCAGCGCCATCACCGTCATCCCGCCCATGGAGTGGCCGACCAGGACCAGCGGCCCCTCGGGCGCGGCCGCGTCGATCACGGCCTTGAGGTCGCGGCCGAGCCGGTCGATGGACACCGGCACGCCGTGCGCGCCCGACTGCCCGGGGCCGCGGGCGGAGCGGCCGTGGCTGCGCTGGTCCCAGTGGACGGTACGGACCAGGCCGCGCAGGGCGGCGCGCTGGAAGTGCCAGGAGTCCTGGCCGAGGCAGTAGCCGTGGCTGAAGACGACGGTGACCGGCGCGGGGGTGCGGCGGCCGAACAGCCGGCGGCGGCGCTTCTCGCCGGGCTTCGGCTCGAGGTCGTCGACCTCGAAGTACAGCTCGGTGCCGTCGTCGGCGACGACGCGGCCGGAGGCGCCGCGGAGCGAGCCGTACGGGGCGGAGGCGTCGAGGGCGAGCCGGGCCTTCTTGCGGATGCCGCGGCCGACGGTGAGCCGCTCGACCGCGACACCGGCCGCCGCGCCGGCGGCGAGCACCCCTATCGCGGCGCCGGCGAGCCCGGCGCGGCGCCAGGCGCCGACGTCCCCCGTGCTGCTGTCGCTCACGACCGCTCCCCCTCTACTCGTGGTCCTTGTCGACGTAGACGCGCGGGACGCGCGCACCGATGCGGGTGACGATCTCGTACGCGATGGTGTCGGCGGCGTCGGCCCAGTCCTGGGCGGTGGGTTCGCCGCGGTCGCCGGGCCCGAAGAGCAGCGCCTCGGCGCCGGGAGCGACGTCGTCGTCGTCGAGATCCACGACGAACTGGTCCATGGCGACCCGGCCCGCGACGGTGCGGACCTTGCCGCCGACGAGGACGGGACCGCGGCCGGAGGCGTGCCGGGGGACGCCGTCGGCGTAGCCGAGGGGGACGAGGCCGAGGGTGGTCTCGCGCTCGGTCGTGTAGTGGTGCCCGTACGAGACGCCGTGCCCGGCGGGCGCGTGCTTGACGAGGGCGACGGAGGCGGCGAGGGACATCACCGGCCGGAGCCCGAAGTCGGCGGGGGTGCCCAGCTCGGGGCTGGGCGAGACGCCGTACATGGCGATGCCGGGCCGCACGAGGTCGAAGTGGGACTCGGGGAGGGTGAGCGTGGCGGGCGAGTTGGCGATGTGCCGCACCTCGGGGGTGACGCCGGCCTTCTCGGCGTGCTCCAGCATGGAACGGAAGAGGTCCAGTTGGGCGGCGATGGACGGGTGACCGGGCTCGTCCGCGCAGGCGAAGTGCGACCAGAGGCCGGTGACGCGCAGCAGCCCCTCCTCCTGCGCGCGCAGGGCCTCGCCGACGAGCTGGGGCCAGTCGGCGGGCTGGCAGCCGTTGCGCCCGAGGCCGGTGTCGGCCTTGAGCTGCACGCGGGCGGGCCGCCCGAGACGGCGCGCGGCGTCGACGACCTCCCGGAGCGCCCACATCCCGCTCACCGACATGTCGAGGTCCGCCTCGATGCCCTGGTCCCAGGGGTCGCCCGGCGTCCAGAGCCAGCACATGACGCGCGCGTCCGTGATCCCGGCGGCGCGCAGCGCGAGCGCCTCGTGCGGGGTGGCGGTGCCGAGCCAGGTGGCGCCTGCCTCGAGCGCGGCCCGCGCGCAGGGCACGGCCCCGTGCCCGTACGCGTCCGCCTTGACGACGCCCATGACCTGGACGTGGGGCGCGACGCGGGCGCGCAGCGTGCGCACGTTGGCACGCAGCGCCCCGAGATCGATCTCGGCGCGGGCTCGGCGGGGCGGCGGCGGTGTCTGGCTCATCGCGCCCAGTCTCTCAGGTGTCCCGCCCGGGACACTCGCAGCGGCGTGTAGTGGAGGTCACGTCGAGGTCAGATGGGCGAGGGCGCCGTCGGGGACGGGGTAGGGCCGCTCGTCGGGCAGCAGTTTCCGCGCCGCGTCGAGATCCCCGCTCCGTACGAGCTCGTGCACGTCGTGGGCGCGCTCGGTCACGTCCGTGATGGAGACGATCCACTCGTCGGCGTACCGGCCCGCCGCCTCGCCGGAGAGCCCGAGCTGGAGGGACCGGTACGGGAGGGCCTGGAGGTGCAGGTCCCGCTCGGGGTCCCACTGCACGCGCGTGGGAGCGCGGCGCAGCTCGCGCTGCCAGGAGGCGCGGTCGGGGTGCAGCCCGCGGACGTAGTGCGACAGGGAGGCGTGCTCCAGCGCCCAGGCGAACCCCTCACGGCTGATCTCGACGGCGAGGACGGTCTCCTGGCCCTCCTTCTTCCCCCAGCCGCAGCGGTACATCATCCACAGGAACGAGGGCTTGATCCACGTCATGCGGTCCCGCTTCCAGACGGCGGGAAACCGCCCGTCGCGGGCAGCGGGCAGGCCGATCTCGGGCCGGTAGGCCTGGTAGACGGTGACGGTGGAGTCGGTGAATCGGGCGCGGATGCGGTGCTTGGGCTCTGACACGGGTTCAGCGTGGCCCAGCGGGGCGGGACGCCGCGAGGCATTTTCGGCCGGGCCGCGGCGGCCCGCGCGAGGGCCCCCTACTCCGCCCCCACCACGTTCCCCCACGCCCGCGGCAGTCCGTCCGCCACGTCGCCCGCCGAGACCGGGGTGGTGCCGCCCGAGGTCAGGCGGGCCGAGAGGCCGTGGAGGTAGGCGGCGGACGACGCGGCGTCGCGGGGGCGCAGGCCCGCGGCCAGGAGGGAGCCGGACAGGCCGGACAGGACGTCGCCGCTGCCGGCCGTCGCGAGCCACGACGTGCCCGTGGGGTTCACGCGCACCGGCAGGGCGCCCTCCGCGTCGGCCACCAGCGTCGTCGAGCCCTTCAGCAGGACCGTCGCGCCGAACCGCGCCGCCAGCTCCCGCACCGCCCAGAGCCGCCGCGCCTCCACCTCGCCGCGCTCCACGCCCAGCAGCGCCGCCGCCTCGCCCGCGTGCGGGGTCAGCAGGGTGGGGGCGGGCCGGCGCCGGACCGCCTCCGGGGACAGCTCGCGCAGGCCGTCCGCGTCCACCAGGACCGGCACGTCCGACGCCAGGACCTCCGGTACGCCCGGGCCCTCGCCCAGCCCCGGGCCCACGACCCACGCCTGCACCCGCCCGGCCTTCGACGGCGGTCCGTCGTGCACCAGCGTCTCCGGGAAGCGCGCGATCACCGCGTTTGAGGCGGGCCCCACGTACCGCACCGCCCCCGCCCCGCCCCGCAGCGCGCCGGCCACCGCCAGCACCGCCGCGCCCGGGTAGCGGGCGGAGCCCGCGACGACGCCGACCACGCCCCGCCGGTACTTGTCGCTCTCCGCCCCCGGCCGCGGCAGCAGCCACGCCACGTCCTCGTGCTGCAGCGCCTCCATGTCCGGCACGGAGGGGAGTGTGGCGTCAAGGCCGATGTCGACCAGCCGCACCGCCCCCGCGTACTCCCGCGCCGGATCCACCAGCAGCCCCGGCTTGTACGTACCGAACGTCACCGTCGCGTCCGCCCGCAGCGCCTCCCCGGTGACCTCGCCGGTGTCCGCCGACACCCCGCTCGGCAGGTCGACTGCGACCACCACCGCGTCGGAGCCGCGCGCCGCCCGCGCGACCGGCACCGCGTCGGGCCGCAGCCCGCCCTGCCCGCCGATGCCGGTGATCCCGTCCAGGACCAGGTCCGCGACCGCCAGCGCCTCGAACGGGTCGTCGCTCACCCGCCCCCCGGCCGCCCGCAGCGCCGCCAGCCCCGCCTCGTGGACCCGCGCGCCGAGCAGCACCGCGGTGACCCCCGCGCCGCGCCGCGCCAGGCGGGCCCCCGCGTACAGCGTGTCGCCGCCGTTGTCGCCGCTGCCGACGAGCAGCACGACGCGCGCGCCGTAGACCCGCCCCTTGCCCAACAGCGAGCAGCACGCGGCCGCCAGCCCCGCCGCCGCGCGCTGCATCAGCGCGCCCTCCGGCAGCCGCGCCATCAGTTCGGCCTCCGCGGCCCGTACGGTCTCCACCCGGTGAGCGATGCGCATGGCATCAACCCTCCGCGATCACCACCGCCGACGCCACCCCGGCGTCGTGACTGAGCGACACGTGCCAGTTCTTGACGCCGAGTTCGGCGGCCCGCGCCGCGACCGTCCCGCGCACCCGCAGCCGCGGCTGCCCGCTCTCCTCGACGTACACCTCGGCGTCCGTCCAGTGCAGCCCCGCCGGCGCGCCGAGCGCCTTCGCGACCGCCTCCTTCGCGGCGAACCGCACCGCGAGGGAGGCCGTACCGCGCCGCTCCCCGCTGTCCAGATACAGCTCCCGCTGGACGAACAGCCGTTGCAGCAGCCCCGGCGTCCGCTCCAGCGACGCGCCGAACCGATCGATCTCGGCCACGTCGATCCCCACCCCGATGATCATCCGACTACGACTCCCACTCACTCCACCGTCACGGACTTCGCCAGATTCCGCGGCTGGTCCACCTCGTTGCCCCGCGCCGTCGCCAGCTCGCAGGCGAAGACCTGCAGCGGCACCGTCGCGACCAACGGCTGCAGCAGCGTAGGCGTCTCGGGGATGCGGATCAGATGGTCGGCGTACGGGACGACCGTCTCGTCGCCCTCCTCCGCGATCACGATCGTCCGTGCCCCCCTGGCCCGGATCTCCTGGATGTTCGACACGATCTTGTCGTGCAGCACCGACCGCCCGCGCGGCGACGGCGCGACGACGACCACCGGCAGATCCTGCTCGATCAGCGCGATCGGCCCGTGCTTCAGCTCGCCCGCCGCGAAGCCCTCCG
This sequence comes from Streptomyces solicamelliae, assembly GCF_045348655.1. Taxonomy (NCBI): domain Bacteria; kingdom Bacillati; phylum Actinomycetota; class Actinomycetes; order Kitasatosporales; family Streptomycetaceae; genus Streptomyces; species Streptomyces solicamelliae. Next base: position 4,250,404 of record NZ_CP160404.1, on the reverse strand, counting down.
CGTGCATGTACGCGAGCTCCTTCAGCTTCAGCGCGCCCTCCAGGGCCACCGGGTAGCCCACGTGCCGGCCGAGGAAGAGCACCGTGTTCTTGTCGGCGAGCGTCCGGGCCAGCGCCCGTACCGGCTCCATCGTCTCCAGGACCCGCTCGACCTTCTCCGCGCTGCGCGCCAGCTCCCGGATCACCGCGTGGATCTCGTCGCCCCACTTGGTACCGCGCACCTGCCCGAGGTACAGCGCGACCAGGTAGCAGGCGACGAGCTGCGTCAGGAACGCCTTCGTCGAGGCGACCGCGACCTCCGGCCCGGCGTGCGTGTACAGCACGGCGTCGGACTCGCGGGGGATCGTGGACCCGTTGGTGTTGCAGATGGCGAGCACCTTCGCGCCCTGTTCGCGGGCGTGCCGGAGCGCCATCAGCGTGTCCATGGTCTCGCCGGACTGCGAGATCGCCACGACGAGCGTCCGGGCGCCGAGGATCGGGTCCCGGTAGCGGAACTCGCTGGCCAGCTCCACCTCGCAGGGGATCCGGGTCCAGTGCTCGATGGCGTACTTGGCGATCAGCCCGGCGTGGAACGCCGTACCGCAGGCGACGATGACGACCTTGTCGGTCTCGCGCAGTTCGGCGTCGGGGATCCGCAGCTCGTCGAGGCTGAGGGCCCCGGCCGCGTCGATCCGGCCGAGGAGGGTGTCGGCGACCGCCTTCGGCTGCTCGGCGATCTCCTTGAGCATGAAGTAGTCGTAGCCGCCCTTCTCGGCGGCGGAGGCGTCCCAGTCGACGTGGTACGCGCGGACCTCGGCGGGGGCCCCGTCGAAGTCGGTGACGGTCACGCCCTCACGGCTGAGCTCCACGACCTGGTCCTGGCCGAGCTCGATCGCGGACCGGGTGTGCGCGATGAACGCGGCGACGTCGGAGGCGAGGAAGTACTCCCCCTCGCCGACCCCGACGACGAGCGGCGAGTTGCGCCGCGCCCCCACGACCACATCCGGCTGGTCGGCATGCACCGCGACGAGCGTGAACGCCCCGTCGAGCCGCCGGCACACCAGCCGCATGGCCTCGGCGAGGTCACCGCAGGAGGAGAAGGTCTCGGCGAGCAGATGCGAGACGACTTCCGTGTCGGTCTCGGAGGCGAGCGCATGCCCGCGCTCGGCCAACTCGGCCCTGAGCTGGGCGAAGTTCTCGATGATCCCGTTGTGGACGACGGCGACGCGGCCCGCGTTGTCGAGGTGCGGGTGCGCGTTCGCGTCGGTCGGGCCGCCGTGGGTGGCCCAGCGGGTGTGTCCGATGCCGGTGGGGCCGCTGGGCAGCGGCCGGTCCTTGAGTTCCTTCTCCAGATTGACGAGCTTGCCCGCCTTCTTGGCCGCGGCGAGCCCGCCGTCGGCGAGCACCGCGACCCCGGCCGAGTCGTATCCGCGGTACTCGAGCCGCTTGAGCCCCGCGATGACCACATCAAGCGCCGACTGCCCGCCGACGTACCCCACGATTCCGCACATAGCGGCAGCCTACGACCGACCCGGCCGGTGTGGGCGGCTCAGCGCTCCCACCAGTCGCGGTCGGGCAGCACGGCCCACACGTCCGGCGGACCCGTGACGGCCCTGGGCCCGTCGAGACGCAGCCCGGCGAAGGCGCAGGCGTAGGCGGGCGCGTGGTGGCGGTAGAGGTACGCCGCAAGGACGTCCTCGGGGCTGCTGTCCACGTCGGGCCCGCCGCCCGGGTGCAGGTCGGACCCCTCGTACCGCCCGTCCCGGACGATGCTGCCCTGGTCGCCGCTCTTGGGGTTGCAGTAGACCCCGTAGCCGTACGTCCCGGCGGTGAGCCGGACGAGGGCGCGCGGCGTCTGGGGCATGTAGCCCCACGGCTGGGTGACGACGCACCCGCCGGGGACGGTGGTGACGCCGACGTACGACAGGGTCTCGTCGAAGTCGTACTCGTACGCGAACTCGCCCGGTTCCTCGGGCAGTTCCGTCGGGGTCGCCTCCAGCCGGCGTACGGCCTCGTCGGCGTCGATCCCGGCCACGCAGGCGAGTCCGAGCCCCTCGGTCCAGAGGTCGCCGAGCGCGGCGACGAGCCGCCGCCCCTCGGTGGCGGTGGCGGCTTCGGCGGGGGTGAGCCCGGGCTCGGTCGCCGGCCTGGCGAACAGCCCGGGCGTCGGGCCGGCGAGGCTCAGCCGCCCGGGCGACCACCCGGCGAGCTGGGGCCGCCAGGGGTCGGCCCCGACGGCGGCGAGGGCACGGGCGTTGTCGGCGCGCCCGGCGAAGACGGCCTCCCAGAGCGCGGTCACGCCGTTCTCGGCCCCGTCCACGTCGGCGACCCGCACGGCGAGTTCGGCGACGACCTCGGGCGCTCCGAGGAGCGCGGCACGGTGCAACGCGCGCAGCCCGTCCCGCCACTCCTCCGGATCAGCCCCTTCGGCGAGCAGCCGCCGGACGAGGTCGAGGTCCTTCCACCCCTCCCAGCCGAGGCCGCCCCACCCGTGCTCCCGCCCGCTCACCGCACTCAGCCGAGCTTCTTGACCTGGGCGTCGACGACGTTCTTCGGGGTCTCGGGGAGCGCGCCGGAGAGGTTGATGGTGGAGAAGTTGGCGAGGGTGTTCGCCTTGCGCACGACCACGACGCCGTACACGGCCTTGTCGCCGCCGACCTCGGTGGTCACGGTGAGGCCGAGGTTCTCGTCCCCGCCCGAGGCGTCACTCTTCCCCGGCGCCACGGAGCTGATCTTGACCTTCTGGCCGCCCTGGGTCGCCGTGAAGCCCCCGGCGCACTTCTCGCCGGCGGTGCGCAGCGAGGCGAACGCCTCCTCGGCGCCCTTGCCGTCGTACGACCCGAGGGTGACGGCCGTGACGGGCTGGGTGAGCGCCTTCATCGCGTTCTCGGCGGGCGAGGCGTTCGGGTCCTTCTCCGGAAGGGCGATGACCTTGACCTTCGCGGTCGCCCCGGGCTTGCCGGTGGCGATGAAGGCGATGGCGTCGGCGACCGGCTTGCACTCGGCCTTGTCCGTGGTCACGGACTCGGGCGGCAGGTTCTCGGCCGCGGTGGCCTTCTTGAGCAGGTGGCCCGGCAGCTCGGCCTGCGTGACCAGCAGCTTCTCCAGCTCGGCGGCGGACAACGCCTTGGCGTCGGGCGCGGCGGGCGTGGCCGGTGCGGACTCCTTGCCCTTGTCGGCCCCCTTCCCCTCCCCACCACAAGCGGCGAGCAGCAGCGCGAGGGAGCCCACGGAGGCGGCGACGGCGGTACGACGGATGACGGAGGCGCGCATGAACCAGCTTTCTTCTTCACAGAACGACGCGCCCACGATGGCCGAAACCCGACCGACGATCAAGAAAATTACGACTTCACCACGATCGCTCCCCCAACTCCCCAGCCACGACGGCCACCAGGCCCCTTCGGCCGCCGCGGCAAACTCCTCTGGCGCGAACCGGCCCCACCCGCGAGGTCGTACGGGGCCGACTACGCTGACGCACCGTGAACGCACCCTTCGCAGCCCGGCCCATCGGCACCAGGCGGCTGGACCTGCTGCCGCTGCAGGTGGAGCACGCCGAGGAGATGGCCGAGGTGCTGTCCGACCCTGCTCTGCACACCTTCATCGGCGGCACCCCGGACACCCCACAAGCCCTGCGCTCACGCTACGAGCGCATGACGGCAGGCTCCCCCGATCCCGCCGTCTCCTGGCTGAACTGGGTGATCCGCCTCCGCGACGAGTCCCGCCTGACCGGCACCGTCCAGGCGACGATCCACCCTTCCGACCCCGGTCACACCGCCGAGATCGCCTGGGTCGTCGGCACCCCGTGGCAAGGCAAGGGCATCGCCACCGAAGCCGCCCGAGCCCTCGTCGACTGGCTCACCGAAAGGCCCGTCCACACCGTCATCGCCCACATCCACCCCGACCACCGAGCCTCGGCCACCGTCGCCACCACCGCCGGCCTCACGCCCACGGACACGCGGCACGACGGCGAGATCCGCTGGCACCTCGCCATCGACTGACGCCCCGCCAGGACGTTCGGCTCACGCTTCCGGAGCGTCGGTCGGTGCGGGCTCCGGCTTCGTGTGGAGGACGTCTCGGGCCTGTTCCGCCGCGCGGATGATGCTCTCGGCGACGAAGTCGAGGAAGCGGGCGATGTTCTCGAGGCGGGCGGCCGCGGGGGTGTCCGGGCCCAGGACCGTCACGCCCTGGCGGGCGACCTCCACCAGTTGGAGGTTCGAGCGGGCGCTGGCCAGCATCGACTGGTACCAGACGTCCGCGTCGACCAGGTAGCGGTCGCGGCGGCGTTCGTCGCGCTCGCGGCGGATCAGGTCCTGGCTCTCCAGGAACGCCACGGCCTTCGAGACGGACGCCGGGCTGACCTGGAGGCGCTGGACGAGTTCGGACGCGGTGAGGCTGCCCGCGTCGCTCGTGAGAATGCAGCCCAGCACCTGCGCCGGCATCTTCGTCATGCCCGAGCCCATCAGCACGGTGATGAAGTGCTCCTCGTACGCGCGCACCTCCTCCGGGTCGCGCCCGTACGGCTCCCGCGCCGTCGCCTCGCGGCTCCGCGGCGCGGGCTGCCGGCGGCGCTGCGCGCGGTGGCCCGTGGCGCGCTGCGCCAGGTCCGCGCGGTACGAGGCGGGGCCGCCGTTGCGCATGACCTCGCGCGTGACGGTCGACGTCGGGCGGTCCAGTCGCCGCGCGATCTCCGCGTACGCCAGACCGTCGGCCAGCCCCGACGCGATCTGCCGGCGCTCCTGCTCGCTGAGCCTGCCTCCTGGCATCCCGGCCTCCCCTTCCTGTTCGTGTACGGCCCCACCATAGCGTTCAGCCGCATTTCATTGCAACGGGCCTGGTTTCACGCGTTGCGTTCAACCGCAGAGTCATTGCATTGATTTCCCTCCCTCTACCTGCAGTTACCGGGTTCCAGTGCAATCCAGCTGTTGCCTCTTTCGTGAACGCAACGTAGCTTTTCCATCGTCAGAAACAACGCGGCACGGCAACCGGCCAGCCGACCAGCCCAGGAGCACACCATGCAGAAGTTCGACACCCCCTCCCCGATCTCCGTCGTCCTCGCCGTCCCCGCCGGACACCTGCGCTTCATCGCCGCCGACCGCACCGACACCACCGTCGAGGTCCTGCCCGAGAACGCCTCCAAGAGCCGGGACGCCAAGGCCGCCGAGCAGGTCGAGGTCGGTTACGCCGACGGCGTTCTGCGGATCTCGATGCCCGAGCCCAAGAACAAGCTGCTCGGCCACTCCGGCGCCGTCGAGATCACCGTCCAGCTGCCCGCCGGGTCCCGCGTCGAGGCCAAGGCCGCGGCGGCCGAGTTCCGCGGCGTCGGGCGGCTCGGGGACGTGGCCTTCGAGGGCGGGCACCGCTCCGTCAAGCTCGACGAGGCCGCGAGCGCCCGGCTCGCCGCGCACGACGGCGACGTCGTCGTCGGCCGACTCACCGGGCCCGCCGAACTCAGCACCCAGCGCGGCAACGTCACCGTCACCGAGGCCCACCGCGGCGACGTCACCCTCAGCACCCAGCAGGGCGACATCGCCGTCGGCGCCGCCCGCGGCGTCTCCGCCGCCCTCGACGCCGGCACCACCTACGGCCGGATCCACAACAGCCTCGCCAACGACGGCGACGCCGGCCTCCGCATCCGCGCCACCACCTCCTACGGCGACATCACCGCCCGCAGCCTCTGATCCCACACCCAAGGGGGGTACCGCTCATGAACACGCTCGCCATCTCCGCGCAGGGACTGCGCAAGTCCTACGGCGACAAGACCGTCCTCGACGGCGTCGACCTCGCCGTCCCGGAAGGGACGATCTTCGCCCTGCTCGGACCGAACGGGGCCGGCAAGACCACCGCCGTCAAGATCCTCTCCACGCTCGTCTCGGCCGGCCCGGACAGCGGCCCGATCCGTGTCGGCGGGCACGACCTCGCCACGCACCCCCAGGCCGTACGGCGCTCCATCGGCGTCACCGGGCAGTTCTCCGCCGTCGACGGGCTGATCACCGGCGAGGAGAACATGCTGCTCATGGCCGACCTGCACCACCTGTCCAAGCGCGAGGGGCGCCGCGTCGCCGCCGAGCTGCTCGAACGGTTCGACCTCACCGAGGCCGCCGGCAAGCCCGCGTCGACCTACTCCGGCGGCATGAAGCGCCGCCTCGACATCGCGATGACGCTGGTCGGCGACCCGCGGATCATCTTCCTCGACGAGCCGACCACCGGTCTCGACCCGCGCTCCCGCCACACCATGTGGCAGATCATCCGGGAGCTCGTCACCGGGGGCGTCACCGTCTTCCTCACCACCCAGTACCTGGAGGAGGCCGACGAGCTGGCCGACCGCATCGCTGTGCTCCACGGCGGAAAGATCGCGGCGGAGGGCACCGCAGAGGAGCTGAAGCGGCTCGTCCCCGGCGGGCACGTACGGCTCCGGTTCACCGACCCCGACGCGTACCGCGGCGCCGCCTCCGCCCTGACCGAGGCGGCCCGGGACGACGAGGGCCTCGTCCTGCAGCAGCCCAGCGACGGCAGTCAGCGCGCCCTGCGCGAGCTCCTCGACCGACTGCAGACCGCCGGCGTCGAGGCGGACGAGCTGACCGTGCACACGCCCGACCTCGACGACGTGTTCTTCGCCCTCACCAGCACCGTTCCCAGCCAGTCCGCGAGCCCGTCCAAGGAGGCCCTGCGATGAGTTCCCTGTCCCTCGCCGTGCGCGACTCGTCCACCATGCTGCGCCGCAACCTCCTGCACGCCCGGCGCTACCCGTCGCTCACGCTGAACCTGCTGCTCACGCCGATCATGCTGCTCCTGCTGTTCGTCTACATCTTCGGCGACACCATGAGCGCGGGCATCGGCGGCGGCGGGGCCGACCGCGCCGAGTACATCGCGTACCTCGTGCCCGGCCTGCTGCTCATGACGATCGGCAGCACCACCATCGGGACCGCCGTCTCCGTCTCCAACGACATGACCGAGGGCATCATCGCCCGCTTCCGCACCATGGCGATCCACCGCGGCTCGGTGCTCGTCGGGCACGTCGTCGGCAGCGTGCTGCAGTCCGTCGCCAGCGTGCTCCTCGTCGGCGCCGTCGGCGTGGCCATCGGCTTCCGGTCCCACGACGCCTCCGCCCTGGAATGGCTCGCCGCGTTCGGACTCCTCGTCCTCTTCGCCACGGCGCTCACCTGGATCGCCGTCGGCATGGGCCTGGTCAGCCCGAACGCGGAGGCCGCCAGCAACAACGCGATGCCGCTGATCTTCCTGCCGCTGATCTCCAGCACCTTCGTCCCGGTCGACGCGATGCCGGGCTGGTTCCAGCCGATCGCCGCGTACCAGCCCTTCACGCCGGCCATCGAGACCCTGCGGGGCCTGCTGCTGGGCCGCGAGATCGGCCACAACGGCTGGCTCGCCGTCGCCTGGTGCATCGGTCTCGCGGTCCTCGGCTACGTCTGGTCGACCAGGAGGTTCAACGACGATCCGAAGTGACCGCCATGACGAGAAGCGACGACAGGACCCCAGCGGGCCGCGCCCACAGCGCGGCCCGCTGCGCCACGTGACCCACCCCACCCCCCACTCCTCCCCCGCACCCCCGACAATGGCGGGGTGATCACAACGTCGACGCAGGGGTCGAACGGCAAGGGCAACGGCAACGGCGCCGGGGCTGCCAAGCCGCGCTCCGAGGCCACCCCGTACGTGGACCTGACCCGGACCGAATGGAGCGCGCTGCGGGACAAGACCCCACTGCCGCTGACCGCCGACGAGGTCGAGCGGCTGCAGGGTCTCGGCGACGTCATCGACCTGGACGAGGTCCGCGACATCTACCTGCCGCTGTCCCGGCTGCTCAACCTGTACGTCCAGGCCACCAGCGGACTGCGCGGCGCGCTGAACACCTTCCTCGGCGAGCGGGCCGAACAGCGCGGTACGCCCTTCGTCATAGGGGTCGCCGGTTCCGTGGCCGTCGGCAAGTCCACCGTGGCCCGTCTCCTCGAGGCCCTGCTCGCCCGCTGGCCCGAGCACCCGCGCGTCGAGCGGATCACCACCGACGGCTTCCTGTACCCGATGGAGGAGCTGAAGGCGCGCGGCCTGATGTCCCGCAAGGGCTTCCCCGAGTCGTACGACCGGCGGGCGCTCACCCGGTTCGTCGCCGACATCAAGGCCGGCAAGGACGAGGTCACCGCGCCCGTCTACTCGCACCTCATCTACGACCGGGTGCCCGGCGAGCAGCTCGTCGTACGCAGGCCCGACATCCTCATCGTCGAGGGCCTGAACGTGCTCCAGCCCGCCCTGCCCGGCAAGGACGGCCGCACCCGCGTCGGCCTCGCGGACTACTTCGACTTCTCGGTGTACGTGGACGCCCGCGCCGAGGACATCGAGGGGTGGTACCTCAACCGGTTCCGCAAGCTGCGCCAGACCGCGTTCCAGGACCCGTCCTCGTACTTCCGCCGCTGGACGCAGGTCTCCGAGGAGGAGGCCCTGGACTACGCGCGCACGATGTGGCGGACCGTCAACAAGGTGAACCTGCTGGAGAACGTGGCCCCCACCCGCGGCCGCGCGACTCTCGTCCTGCGCAAGGGACCTGATCACAAGGTGCAGCGGTTGAGCCTCCGCAAGCTCTAGCCTCCGTAAGCTCTGAGGATGCTGCATCTCAGGCTGATCGTCCCGCCCGACCGGACCGAGGCGGCGGTCCGGCTCATCGAGCGGACCGTGGGCACCACCCACCTCGTCGTGCTGCCGGGCGCCGCCCGCGACCCCGCCGGGGATCTGGTGCTGTGCGACGTGGCCCGCGAGGCGGGTGACGAACTCCTGCACGGGATACGGGAACTGAGGATCGACGAGGACGGCTCCATCGCCGTCGAGAACATCGACTTCTCGCTGTCGAAGCGCGCCGACGCGGCCGAGGAGGAGGCGCCGGGCGAGGCAGCGGACGCGGTCATCTGGGAGCAGCTCACCGAGGCGACCCACGAGGAGTCCACCCTCACCATCACCTACGCCGCGTTCATGATCCTGGCGACGATGATCGCGGCCTGCGGTGTGGTGCTCGACAACGCGGTGCTGATCGTGGGCGCGATGGCCGTCGGACCGGAGTTCGGTCCGCTCGCGGGCGTCTGCACCGCCGTCGTGCAGCGTCACGCCAAGCTGGCGGTGCGCTCGCTGTCCGCGCTCCTCATCGGCTTCGCCGCGGCGATCGTCGCGACGACCGTGTTCAGCCTCGGCATGGACGCCCTCGACCTGTTCAGCGTGGAGCAGTTGGACGCCGACCGGCCCAACACCAGCTTCATCTGGCAGCCCGACCCGTTCTCGTTCGTGGTCGCGGTACTGGCCGGCATCGCCGGCGTCCTGTCGCTGACCTCGTCGAAGTCGGGGGCGCTGGTGGGCGTGGCGATCTCGGTGACGACGGTGCCCGCGGGCGCGAACGCCGCCGTGGCGCTCAGCTACGGGCAGTTCAGTCAGATGTGGGGCTCCGTCGAGCAGTTGATGCTCAATCTGTTCGGCATCATGCTCGCGGGTGTGCTCACCCTGTACGCGCAGAAGCTCCTGTGGCGCACCCAGCGCGGACACTGGGTGCGCCCCACGAAGCGCTGACGGACGGGGACCGAAGGACCCGGACTAGCCGAGCGCGGACTTCACCACGTCCGCCAGCCGGCCGGCCACCGAGCGGGCCTGCTCGATGTCCGCGGCCTCGACCATGACCCGGACCAGCGGCTCGGTACCGGACGGGCGCAGCAGGACGCGGCCGGTGGTGCCCAGCTCGCGCTCGGCGTCGGCGACCGCGCTCGCCAGCTCGGCGGAGGTCTTCACGCGGGACTTGTCGACGTCCGGCACGTTGACGAGGACCTGCGGCAGCCGCTCCATCACGCCGGCCAGCTCGGCCAGCGATCGGCCGGTGGCGGCGATCCGGGCCGCCAGCATCAGACCGGTCAGGGTGCCGTCGCCGGTGGTGGCGTGGTCGAGGACGATGACGTGGCCGGACTGCTCGCCACCGAGGGCGTAGCCGTGCTCCTTCATCGACTCCAGGACGTACCGGTCTCCGACGGCGGTCTGGACGAGGGACAGGCCCTCGCGCTCCATCGCCAGCTTGAAGCCCAGGTTGGACATGACGGTCGCGACGACGGTGTCGCCGCGCAGGGTGCCCGCCTCGCGCATCGCGAGCGCGAGCACCGCGAGGATCTGGTCGCCGTCGACCTCGTTGCCCTCGGCGTCCACGGCGAGGCAGCGGTCGGCGTCGCCGTCGTGGGCGATGCCGAGGTGCGCGCCGTGCTCGACGACGGCGGCCTTGAGCAGACCGAGGTGGGTGGAGCCGCAGCCGTCGTTGATGTTGAGGCCGTCGGGCTCCGCGCCGATGGTGACGATCTGGGCGCCGGCCCGGGCGAAGGCCTCGGGCGAGACGCGGGCGGCGGCGCCGTGCGCCTCGTCCAGGACGATCTTCAGCCCGTCGAGGCGGTTCGGGAGGACGGCGATGAGGTGGGCGACGTACTTGTCGAAGCCCTCGTCGTAGTCGCGGACCCGGCCGACGCCGGCGCCGGTCGGACGGTCCCACGGGGCGCCGGTGCGGTGCTCCTCGTAGACAGTCTCGATCCGGTCCTCCAGCTCGTCGGCGAGCTTGTGGCCGCCGCGGGCGAAGAACTTGATGCCGTTGTCGGGCATGGCGTTGTGGCTGGCGGACAGCATGACGCCGAGGTCGGCGCCGAGCGCTCCGGTGAGATACGCCACGGCGGGCGTGGGCAGCACGCCGACGCGCAGCACGTCGACGCCCGCGCTCGCGAGACCGGCCACGACGGCGGCCTCCAGGAACTCTCCCGACGCGCGCGGGTCACGGCCGACCACGGCCGTCGGCCGATGGCCCTCGAAGGTGCCCGCTTCGGCGAGCACATGTGCCGCCGCGACCGACAGGCCGAGCGCCAGCTCCGCCGTCAGATCCGCGTTGGCCACACCGCGCACGCCGTCCGTGCCGAAGAGTCGTCCCACAGCTGTCCTCCGAAAATGCTCCGTCAGTGCAATCCCCTGAGCGTCCGTGTCCGTTGTACGGCCGAATCCGCCCAAAGTGAAGAAAAGACGTACGCCCCGGCAGCACGGGAGTGCCGCCGGGGCGTACGTACAAGCAGTCCGAGCAGGCGATATTAGCGCTTGCTGTACTGCGGGGCCTTGCGGGCCTTCTTGAGACCGGCCTTCTTCCGCTCGACCGCACGGTCGTCGCGGGAGAGGAAGCCGGCCTTCTTCAGCGGGCCGCGGTTGTTGTCCACGTCGGCCTCGTTGAGGGCGCGGGCCACGCCGAGGCGCAGGGCGCCGGCCTGGCCGGAGACGCCGCCACCCGAGATGCGGGCGATGACGTCGTAGCGGTTGTCGAGCTCGAGCACCTTGAAGGGCTCGTTGACTTCCTGCTGGTGGACCTTGTTCGGGAAGTAGTCCTCGAGCGTACGCCCGTTGATCTTCCACTTGCCGGTGCCCGGGACGATCCGGACGCGGGCGATGGCGTTCTTGCGACGGCCCAGGCCGGCGGCCGGCTGCGGGTCGCCGAAGCGCGACGCGAGGGACTCGGAGGTGTAGTCACCCTCGACAACCTCGGTCTCGGTGGTGTACTCCTCGACGCCCTCGAACTCGTCGACAGGGGTCTCAGGGGTGGTCTCGGCCACGATGCTCCTCAGATTTCTTTCGTTCTTAGGGGGTGGCCGGAACTACTGCGCGACCTGGGTGATCTCGAACGGGACCGGCTGCTGGGCAGCGTGCGGGTGGTTCTCGCCCGCGTAGACCTTCAGCTTCGAGAGCATCTGACGGCCCAGGGTGTTCTTCGGGAGCATGCCCTTGACGGCCTTCTCGACGGCCTTCTCGGGGTTCTTCGACAGCAGCTCGTCGTAACGGACGGAGCGCAGACCACCCGGGAAGCCGGAGTGGCGGTACGCCAGCTTCTGGGTCCGCTTGTTGCCGGACAGGTGCACCTTGTCGGCGTTGATGATGACGACGAAGTCGCCCATGTCCATGTGGGGCGCGTAGACGGGCTTGTGCTTGCCTCGCAGGAGGTTCGCAGCCGTCGTCGCCAGGCGGCCCAGGACGATGTCCTGCGCGTCGATGATGTGCCACTGGCGAGTGACATCGCCGGGCTTGGGGCTGTACGTACGCACTTCGTAGCCTTCGCTTCTTCAGTGGATGGAGTCCAGACACACCTGAAGCGATCATGCAGCTGGGGCCTGCACTGCCGGGTCACCGCCCGTATGCGAGCCACTGGTAACTGCTCCAGGGAACTTGCGTAAGGGCCCTTCGCGTGAGAACGACGAAGCCAATACGCATAACAAACGGCAACAGTACCCGCGCCACCCCGGACGGGTCAAAACGCGCCGCCCCTACCGAGCCCGCTCCACCCGCCGCTCGTCCCACACCGGCTCGGTCGTCTCCCGGACGACCCCGTCCGAGCCGAAGACCAGGAACCGGTCGAAGCTCTTCGCGAACCAGCGGTCGTGCGTCACCGCCAGAACCGTCCCCTCGTACGCCTCCAGCCCGTCCTGCAACGCCTCCGCCGACTCCAGGTCCAGGTTGTCCGTCGGCTCGTCCAGCAGCAGCGCCGTCGTACCGGCCAGCTCGAGCAGCAGGATCTGGAAGCGGGCCTGCTGGCCGCCGGAGAGCTTGTCGAAGGGCTGGTCGCCCTGCTGCTCCAGCTCGTAGCGGCGCAGGACCGACATCGCGCCGCCGCGGTCCTTGGCGTGCTCCGTCCACAGGGTGTCGACCAGCGACCGGCCGAAGAGCTCCGGGTGGGCGTGGGTCTGCGCGAAGTGGCCGGGGACGACGCGGGCGCCCAGCTTCCACGTACCCGTGTGGGCGACGCTCTCGTCGCCCGCGAGCAGCCGCAGGAAGTGGGACTTGCCTGAGCCGTTCGAGCCGAGGACCGCGACCCGCTCGCCGTAGAAGATCTCCAGCGAGAACGGCTTCATCAGGCCGGTGAGCTCCAGGTTCTCGGCCGTGACGGCCCGCACGCCGGTCCGGCCGCCGCGCAGCCGCATCCGGATGTCCTGCTCCCGCGGCGGCTCCGGCGGCGGGCCGGCCTCCTCGAACTTCCGCAGCCGGGTCTGCGCGGCCGCGTACCGCGACGCCATCTCATGGCTGACCGCGGCCGCCTGCCGCAGGTTGACCACCAGCTTCTTCAGCTGGGCGTGCTTCTCCTCCCAGCGCCGCTTCAGCTCCTCGAAGCGGGCGAACCGCTCCCGCCGCGCCTCGTGGAAGGTGGCGAAGCCGCCGCCGTGCACCCACACGTCGGAGCCGGCCGGGCCGGGCTCCACCGCGATGATCTTCTGCGCGGCGGTGGCGAGCAGCTCACGGTCGTGGGAGATGAAGAGGACCGTCTTACGGGTCTCCTTCAGCCGCTCCTCCAGCCACCGCTTGCCCGGCACGTCCAGGTAGTTGTCCGGCTCGTCGAGCAGCAGCACCTCGTCCTGACCGCGCAGCAGCGACTCCAGGACCAGCCGCTTCTGCTCGCCGCCGCTGAGCGTGCGGACCTGCCGGAACTGGGCCTTGTCGTACGGCACGCCCAGCGCGGCCATCGTGCACATGTCCCAGACGGTCTCGGCCTCGTACCCCTGCACCTCCGCCCAGTCGCTTAGCGCCTGCGCGTACGTCATCTGCGCGGCCTCGTCGTCGACGGTCATGATCAGGTGCTCGGCAGCGTCGACGGCCCGCGCGGCCTCGCGGATCCGCGGCGGCGCGACGGAGACCAGCAGGTCGCGCACGGTGGACTCGTCCCGCACCGAGCCGACGAACTGCGGCATCACACCGAGCCCGCCGCTGACGGTGACCGAGCCGCCGTGCGGCTGGAGCTCCCCGGAGATCAGCCGCAGCAGCGTGGTCTTGCCGGCGCCGTTCGCCCCGACCAGCGCGACGACCGCGCCCTCCCCGACCCGGAAGGAGGCGTCGCCGAGCAGCACCCTCCCGTCGGGCAGGTAGTACTCCAGATGCGCGGCCTCGACATGTCCCATGAGGGGCATTGTCACCGGCGGACCGGCCGTGGCCCAACCGGTTTAGGATGCGCGGCATGAGCTTTGGGGGACCGCAGTGGCCGCAGCAGCCGCAGCACGGCCAGCAGCAGGGTCAGCAGCCGTACGGCGGACAGCCGCAATTCGGCGCGCAGCAGCCGTTCGGGGGCGGCTCCGGCGGACAGACACCCGACTGGGGCGCCCTCGCCGACGCCTCGGCCGCCCGGGCCCGCCGCAAGCGCTGGCTGATGATCGGCGGCGGCGCACTGGCCACCCTGGTGGTCGGCGCCATCGTCGCCACGGCCATCGTGACCGGCGGCGGTGAGCCGGAGACCACCGGAAAGAACGGCGGCCCGGTGCCATCGCTCTCCCCCACGGACGATCCCGAGCCGCAGCCGTCGTTCTCCTCGATCGCGCCGCCGCCCCCGCCGAACCCGAAGGACTTCATCTCCAACGAGTCCAAGGACAAGGCGCCGATCAGCCCGGAGTCCCTGTTCCCCGGCAAGAAGCTCACGATGAGCGGCCGGGCGTACGCGAAGGGCCCCACGTCCTCCACCACGAACTGCGCCTCCGTCGGCCAGGGCGGACTGGGCGAGGTGCTGAAGCGGAACGGCTGCGACCGCGTGATCCGGGCGACGTACACCAAGGACGGCGTCGCGATCACCGTCGGCGTCGCGATCTTCTCCACCGAGGCGGAGGCCCTGAAGGCCAAGGCCCAGGCCAAGGGCGGTATCGCCCCGCTCGCGGGCGGCGGCGTCAAGGAGTTCTGCCGCGCCACCGTCTGCCTGCGCCGCGCGAACGCGGTCGGCCGCTACGCCTACTTCACCCAGGCCGGCTTCGCCGACGGCAAGAAGGTCACCACGAAGGACACCCCGATCTTCAAGGCCAGCGACGACCTGGGCAACTTCGTCTTCAACCAGATCTACGCCCGCGGCCGCATGCAGGCCTCAGCAGCAGCCACCGCCCCCGCCGGGCAGTGACCGCTTGTTCCTGGCCTCCCGGTTCCGGGCGGCCAGGAGCTCGTCCGCCGGGTAGCCGACCTCTTCGAGGGTGAGCCCGTGCGGGCGGACGACATGCACCGCGGAGTCCCGCACGCCGGCCGCGAGGACCTTGCCCGGCCAGTCCGCCGGCCGGTGGCCGTCGCCGACGAAGAGCAGCGCGCCGACGAGCGAGCGGACCATGTTGTGGCAGAAGGCGTCGGCCTTGACCGTGGCCTCCAGGATCCCGCCGGGGCGGCGCTCCCAGCGCAGCTCCTGCAGGGTGCGGATGGTGGTCGCGCCCTCGCGCTTCTTGCAGTACGCGGCGAAGTCGTGCTCGCCGATCAGCGCGGCGGCGGCCTCGTTCATGGCGTCCATGTCCAGCGGCCAGTCGTGCCACAGGACGTGCCCGCGCAGCAGCGGGTCGACGCCGCCGGGGTTGTCGGTGACGCGGTAGGCGTAGCGGCGCCAGATGGCCGAGAAACGCGCGTTGAAGCCGCTGGGGGCCTCGGCGACCCTCCAGATCCGTACGTCGTGCGAGAGGCGGCCGGCGAGCCGCCGCAGCAGCTTCTCGCGGTGCTCCTGCCACAGCTCGACGGGCAGGTCGACGTGGGCGACCTGGCCGCGCGCGTGCACGCCGGCGTCCGTGCGGCCGGCGACGGTCAGCTCGTACGTCTCCTTCGACCGGGTGACGGTCCGCAGGGCGTCCTCGATCTCGCCCTGGACGGTCCGCTGCCCGCGGGCCTGCTTGGCCCAGCCGGAGAAGTCCCTGCCGTCGTACGAAAGGTCGAGCCGTACGCGGACGAACCCGGGCTGCACGTCGTCGCTCACGCGGTGTTTCCTCTCAAAGCCTGTGCACAGAGCCGGTACATGCGGAACGGGCCCGCTCCCCGAGGGGTGCGGGCCCGCCCACGAGATCGTTCAGAACGCTCAGGCGTCCTTGGCGTCCTCGGTGGTCTCCTCGGCCTTGGCGGCCTCGTCGGCCTCCTTGACGGCGCGCTTGGCAGCGGCCTCGGCCTCGGCGACGGTCGCCTTCTTGGCGATCTCGCCCTCGACCAGCTCGATCACAGCCATCGGGGCGTTGTCGCCACGACGGTTGCCGATCTTGGTGATGCGGGTGTAGCCACCCGGGCGCTCGGAGTAGCGCGGGGCGATCTCGGTGAAGAGCGTGTGGACGACGCCCTTGTCCGTGATCGACTGCAGCACCAGGCGACGGTTGTGGATGTCGCCCTTCTTCGCCTTGGTGATCAGGCGCTCGGCGACCGGACGCAGGCGGCGGGCCTTGGCCTCGGTCGTGGTGATGCGGCCGTGCTCGAAGAGCGACTTCGCCAGGTTGGCGAGGAGCAGCTTCTCGTGCGCGGCGGAGCCGCCCAGACGGGCACCCTTGGCGGGACGCGGCATGGTGTTTCTCCTTGAGATCTGCCCCGGCCGTATCAGGTACCGGGGTCAGGGCCCCGCAGGCGGATGCCTGCGGGCAGCTATCAGTACTGCTCGGTCTCGACGAAGCCGGCGTCGGCGTCGTCGTCCGCACCGAACGCGTCGGCGGCGGCGGTCGGGTCGAACCCGGGCGGGCTGTCCTTCAGGGCCAGGCCCATGCCGGCCAGCTTCGCCTTGACCTCGTCGATCGACTTCGCACCGAAGTTGCGGATGTCGAGCAGGTCCGCCTCCGAGCGGGCGACGAGCTCACCCACGGAGTGGATGCCCTCGCGCTTGAGGCAGTTGTACGAACGAACGGTGAGCTCGAGCTCCTCGATCGGCAGCGCGAGGTCGGCGGCCAGGGCGGCGTCCGTGGGGGACGGGCCCATGTCGATGCCCTCGGCGTCGATGTTGAGCTCGCGCGCCAGACCGAACAGCTCGACCAGGGTCTTGCCGGCGGACGCCATGGCGTCGCGCGGGCGCATGGCCTGCTTGGTCTCGACGTCGACGATCAGCTTGTCGAAGTCGGTGCGCTGCTCGACACGGGTCGCCTCGACCTTGTAGGTGACCTTGAGCACCGGCGAGTAGATCGAGTCGACCGGGATGCGGCCGATCTCCTGGCCGACCTGCTTGTTCTGCACGGCGGAGACGTAGCCGCGACCGCGCTCGACGGTCAGCTCCATCTCCAGCTTGCCCTTGCCGTTGAGCGTGGCGAGGACGAGGTCGGGGTTGTGCACCTCGACACCGGCCGGGGGCGCGATGTCGGCGGCGGTGACCAGACCCGGGCCCTGCTTGCGCAGGTACATCACGACCGGCTCGTCGTGCTCCGAGGAGACGACCAGCTGCTTGATGTTCAGGATGAGGTCGGTGACGTCCTCCTTGACGCCCGGCACGGTGGTGAACTCGTGCAGCACGCCGTCGATCCGGATGGACGTGACAGCGGCGCCCGGGATCGAGGAGAGGAGGGTACGGCGGAGGCTGTTGCCGAGGGTGTAGCCGAAGCCCGGCTCCAGCGGCTCGATGACGAACCGCGAGCGGTACTCGTCGACAACCTCTTCGGTCAGCGAGGGACGCTGAGCGATCAGCATGTCTGTGATTCCTTCGTTTGTGGACGCCCACTATTTGACGTCCGACTCACCGGGCGGCAGCCCGATACAGGTACTGCAAGGGTACGGGCGGCACGGCCCAAAAGGGACCGTACCGCCCGAACACTCAAAGACGCACAGGCGTCGCTGCGTCAGACGCGGCGGCGCTTCGGCGGGCGGCAGCCGTTGTGCGGGGTGGGGGTGACGTCCTGGATCGAACCCACCTCGAGGCCGGTGGCCTGGAGGGAGCGGATCGCGGTCTCACGGCCGGAGCCGGGACCCTTGACGAAGACGTCGACCTTGCGCATGCCGTGCTCCTGCGCGCGACGCGCGGCCGACTCGGCGGCCATCTGCGCGGCGAACGGGGTGGACTTGCGCGAGCCCTTGAAGCCGACGTGGCCGGCGGAGGCCCAGGAGATCACGTTGCCGGACGGGTCCGTGATCGAGACGATCGTGTTGTTGAACGTGCTCTTGATGTGCGCGTGGCCGTGAGCGACGTTCTTCTTTTCCTTGCGGCGCACCTTCTTGACGGCGCCCTGACGTCCCTTGGGGGGCATCTCTTACTCCTACGGGAGGTGGTCGGTCCTACAGCGAAGACCGTGGACAGTCGTCCGCTGTGGACTACTTCTTGCCCGGCTTCTTCTTACCGGCGATGGCGCGACGCGGGCCCTTGCGGGTACGAGCGTTCGTGCTGGTGCGCTGACCGCGGACGGGCAGGCCACGGCGGTGACGCAGACCCTGGTAGCAGCCGATCTCGACCTTGCGGCGGATGTCGGCGGCGATCTCACGGCGGAGGTCACCCTCGGTCTGGAGGTTGGCGTCCACGTACTCGCGGATCTTGACGAGGTCTTCCTCGGCAAGGTCGCGGACACGGGTGGACGGGTTCACGCCGGTGGAGGCGAGGATCTCCTCGGACCGGGTGCGCCCGATACCGAAGACGTAGGTGAGTGCGACCACCACACGCTTGTCACGCGGGATGTCAACACCGGAAACGCGTGCCATTCAATGGCTCCTGTGTTCTCGGGGGTCTGCCGCAGAACCGGTCCCGACCGCCGTACGAGGTACGAATCGGGTCCCCGGCCCCCGCCGGAGGTGTCGCCGACCCTGTCGGGCTGGGCGGGTTCTGCGTATGTACGAATTGCTATGCGTCGCGCGAAGAACTGCGAGATGCAGGTCGGTCGGCGTGCGTCAGCCCTGGCGCTGCTTGTGGCGCAGGTTGTCGCAGATGACCATGACCCGGCCGTGGCGGCGGATCACCTTGCACTTGTCGCAGATCTTCTTGACGCTCGGCTTGACCTTCATGGGATGTGAGGTTCTCCGGGTCAGTGCCACCCCCCGCGCGGAGGCGGGGTGCGAGCAAGATCTACTTGTAGCGGTAGACGATCCGGCCACGCGTCAGGTCGTACGGAGACAGCTCCACGACGACCCGGTCGTCCGGGAGGATTCGGATGTAGTGCATCCGCATCTTGCCGGAGATGTGCGCGAGGACCTTGTGACCGTTCTGGAGCTCCACCTTGAACATGGCGTTCGGCAGGGACTCGATCACGGTGCCCTCGATTTCGATGGCACCTTGCTTCTTGGCCACGCTTCGCCCTTCGAATCGGCTACCTTGATCGACTCTCGCCTTCGTATGCGGACACACGGGTACACGAGAGCCGACGCATCAGTCTACGTCAGGCCCCTGGAAAAGACGAATCCGTTCAGTCTGCCCAACGCCGGAGATCGTTACGCGTTCGGGTCTCCCGGCCCTCAGGCCCTGGGGGAAGGGTCCGGGGCGGCCGTGACGCCCAGTTCCGCCAGCTTCGCCTTGCCGCCGTCGACGGCGGTGAGGACCAGGGGGCCCTCCTCCGTGAGGGCGACCGAGTGCTCCCAGTGGGAGGACCAGGTGCCGTCCGTGGTGATGACCGTCCAGTCGTCGGCGAGGACCTCGGTGCGCGGGGTGCCGAGGGAGACCATCGGCTCGATCGCCAGGCAGAAGCCGGGGACCAGCTTCGGGCCCTTGCCGCGCTTGCGGGAGACGTAGTTCAGCAGGTGCGGGTCCATGTGCATCTCGGTGCCGATGCCGTGGCCGCCGTAGTCCTCGATGATCCCGTACCGGCCGAGGCTGTGGTCGCCGACGGCCGGCCGCGGCTGACGCTTGATGTACGTCTCGATCGCCCTCGAGATGTCGACCAGCCGGTTGCCGAGCTTCATCGCCGCGATGCCGGCCCACATCGACTCCTCGGTCACCCGGGAGAGCTCGACCAGCTCCGGCGCGTGACCGGTGCCGACGAACGCGGTGTACGCGGCGTCGCCGTGCCAGCCGTCGACGATCGCGCCGCAGTCGATGGAGATGATGTCGCCGTCCTTGAGGACGGTCTTCTCGTCCGGGATGCCGTGGACCACGACCTCGTTCACCGAGGTGCAGATGGTCGCGGGGAAGCCGCCGTACCCGAGGAAGTTCGACTTCGCGCCGTGGTCCGCGATCACCTTGCGGGCGACCTCGTCCAGGTCCTTCGTCGTCGCCCCCGGCACGGCCGCCTCACGGGTCGCCGCGTGGATGGCCGCGACGACCAGCCCCGCCTCACGCATCTTCGCGATCTGCTCGGGGGTCTTGATCTGCACCATCGTGGCCGGGGCCTTTCCTTCTACGTGTACACGGGACAGAACAACGATACGGCCGTGGCGTCCCCGAAGGGTGCCACGGCCGTATCGAACGAGACGGGGTTACTTCTTGAGCGCGGCCATGGCCTTCGCCGTGACCTCGTCCACCTTGCCGAGCGCCGAGATCGTCACGACCAGGTTCTGCGCCCGGTAGTAGTCGATGATCGGCTCGGTCTGGGTGTGGTAGACCTCCAGCCGCTTGCGGACGGTCTCCTCGGAGTCGTCCGGGCGCTGGTAGAGCTCGCCGCCGCAGGCGTCGCAGACGCCCTCGGTCTTCGGCGCGTTGTACTGCACGTGGAACACGTGCGAAGAGTCGTTGCGGCAGATGCGGCGACCCGCGATCCGCTTCACGACCTCGTCCTCGGGGACCTCCAGGTCCAGGACCGCGTCCAGCTGCATGTCCTCGGCCTTCAGCACGACGTCCAGCGCCTCGGCCTGGGCCACGTTGCGCGGGAAGCCGTCGAGCAGGAAGCCGTTGACGGCGTCCGGCTGAGCCATGCGGTCCTTGGCCATCCCGATGGTGACCTCGTCGGGCACCAGGTCGCCGGCGTCCATGTACGCCTTGGCCTTGAGACCCAGCTCCGTGCCCTGCGAGATGTTGGCGCGGAACAGATCGCCGGTGGAGATGTGCGGGATGTCCAGGTTCTTGGCAAGGAACGCGGCCTGCGTTCCCTTGCCGGCCCCGGGCGGTCCGACGAGGACGATTCGCATCAGCGGAGGAACCCTTCGTAATTGCGCTGCTGGAGCTGGCTCTCGATCTGCTTCACGGTCTCCAGCCCGACACCCACGATGATGAGGATGCTCGTCCCGCCGAACGGGAAGTTGGCATTGGCGCCACCGAAGCCTGCCAACGCCATCGTCGGCACAAGAGCGATCAGACCCAGATACAGCGAGCCCGGCCAAGTGATCCGGTTGAGCACGTAGCTCAGATACTCAGCAGTAGGTCGACCAGCCCGGATACCCGGGATGAAGCCACCATACTTCTTCATGTTGTCGGCGACTTCCTCGGGGTTGAACGAGATCGCCACATAGAAGAACGCGAAGAACACGATCAGAACGAAGTACGTCGCGATGTAGTAGGGGTGGTCACCCTTGACGAAGTGCGCTTCGATCCAGGTTTTCCAGCCTGCCGTCGAGCTCGAGAACTGAGCGATCAAGGCCGGGATGTAGAGCAGCGACGAGGCGAAGATGACAGGAATCACACCTGCCTGGTTCACCTTGAGAGGGATGTAAGTGGACGTTCCGCCGTAGGACCTGCGGCCGATCATCCGCTTCGCGTACTGCACCGGAATGCGGCGCTGGGCCTGCTCGACGAAGACCACGAGCGCGACCATCGCGAATCCGACGAGGATCACGGTGCCGAATTCGATCCAGCCGTCGGCCAGGTCGCCCTCGACCTTGATCTTCCACAGCGCGGCGGGGAAGCCGGCGGCGATCGAGATGAACATCAGGATCGACATGCCGTTGCCGATGCCGCGGTCGGTGATGAGCTCGCCCAGCCACATGACGAGGGCGGTGCCCGCGGTCATGGTGATGACCATTGTCACAGTGACGAAGATCGACTGGTCCGGGACGACCTGCCCGGCGACCGTGCAGCCACTGAAGAGGGCGCCGGTGCGGGCCGTCGCGACCAGGCCGGTGCCCTGGAGGATCGCCAGCGCGACCGTCAGGTAACGCGTGTACTGCGTGATCTTCGCCGTGCCGGACTGACCCTCCTTTTTGAGGGCCTCGAGGCGCGGGATGACGACGGTCAGCAGCTGCAGGATGATGCTCGCCGTGATGTACGGCATGATGCCGAGCGCGAAGATGGTGATCTGCAGCAGCGCGCCGCCGCTGAACATGTTCACCAGGCCGAACAGGCTGTTGTTGCCCTGGCTCGCCTCGTCCACGCACTGCTGGACCGAGGTGTAGTCGACGCCGGGCACGGGGATGTGTGCTCCGAGTCGGTACAGCACGATGATGCCGAGCGTGAAGAGCAGCTTCTTGCGCAGGTCGGGCGTCTTGAACGCCCGGGCGAACGCGGTGAGCACGGTGCCTCCTGCGACCCCCGCGTGAGAGCGCGTGAGGTGACGGTTTGTAAGTGAGCGGGGTACTGAACACGGCAGCCGTACGCGGGTGAGCGCAGACTGCCGGGCAACCTAACAGCCGCTACCATACCCGCCCCCACAGCCAGCGGGAAACGTCTCCCGGGCACGTCAACGGCGGTTCAGCCAAGGGCAAACGCGTCCGCTGGGGGTATGCGCGTTTCGTCGGGTCCGCAGCCGTACGGCCGGACCGAGGAACACTCGGACGAGTGACCCCCGGGACAGACGTGAAAAAGCCCGGCCGGCTCCCCCGAGGGGGAACCGGCCGGGCTTCAGTGCCGGCGCACCGGAGCTCAGACGAGCTCGGTGACCGTACCGCCGGCAGCGGTGATCTTCTCCTTGGCGGAGCCGGAGACGGCGTCGACCGTCACCTGCAGCGCCACGGAGATCTCGCCCTGGCCCAGGACCTTGACGAGGCTGTTCTTGCGCACCGCGCCCTTGGCGACCAGGTCGGCCACCGTGACCTCTCCACCCTCGGGGTAGAGAGCGCCGAGCTTGTCCAGGTTCACGACCTGGTACTCGGTGCGGAACGGGTTCTTGAAGCCCTTGAGCTTCGGGAGGCGCATGTGGAGGGGCATCTGCCCACCCTCGAAGCGCTCCGGAACCTGGTAACGGGCCTTGGTGCCCTTGGTACCACGACCGGCCGTCTTACCCTTCGACGCCTCACCACGACCGACACGGGTCTTGGCGGTCTTGGCGCCCGGGGCGGGACGGAGGTTGTGGACCTTCAGCGGGTTCTGCTCCGCCATGTCAGTCGACCTCCTCGACCGTCACGAGGTGGCGGACGGTGTGCACCATTCCGCGGAACTCGGGGCGGTCCTCCTTGACGACCACGTCGTTCAGGCGCTTGAGCCCGAGCGAACGCAGGGTGTCGCGGTGGTTCTGCTTGCTGCCGATGTACGACTTCGTCTGCGTGATCTTGAGGCGGGCCATTACGCACCCGCTCCCGCACGCGCACGAAGCAGAGCCGCGGGGGCGACGTCCTCGAGCGGCAGACCACGGCGAGCCGCGATCTCCTCGGGACGCTGCAGGCCCTTCAGGGCCTCCACGGTCGCGTGCACGATGTTGATCGCGTTGTCGGAGCCGAGCGACTTCGACAGGATGTCGTGAACGCCGGCGCACTCGAGCACGGCGCGCACCGGGCCACCGGCGATAACACCGGTACCGGGGGAAGCCGGCTTGAGCAGGACGACGCCCGCGGCCTTCTCGCCCTGGATCGGGTGCGGGATGGTGCCCTGGATACGGGGGACCTTGAAGAAGTGCTTCTTGGCCTCCTCAACACCCTTGGCGATGGCGGCCGGCACCTCCTTGGCCTTGCCGTAACCGACACCCACGGTGCCGTCACCGTCGCCCACCACGACCAGCGCGGTGAAGCTGAAGCGACGACCACCCTTGACAACCTTGGCGACGCGGTTGATCGCGACTACGCGCTCAACGTACGCGGTCTTCTCGGCGGCAGCGGCGCCACCGTCGCGACCCTTCCGGTCCCGCCGCTCGCCGCCACCGGCACCGCTGCCGCGGCGCTGGGGTCCAGCCATTGGATTACCTCTCTCTGTTACGTCCGTTAGTCCCGGAACCGGGGCTTAGAACTTCAGCCCGGCTTCGCGGGCGGCGTCAGCCAGAGCGGCAATGCGCCCGGCGTACCTGTTGCCACCACGGTCGAACACGACGGCCTCGACGCCGGCGGCCTTGGCGCGCTCAGCGACCAGGGCACCGACCTGCTTGGCCTGCGCGGACTTGTCACCCTCGCCACCACGGACCGACGCGTCCAGGTGCG
Organism: Streptomyces solicamelliae; assembly: GCF_045348655.1. Lineage (NCBI taxonomy): Bacteria > Bacillati > Actinomycetota > Actinomycetes > Kitasatosporales > Streptomycetaceae > Streptomyces > Streptomyces solicamelliae. The sequence continues at coordinate 4,226,513 of NZ_CP160404.1, read as the reverse complement.
ACGCCGACGCCAGGGTGTGACCCTTGAGGTCGTCGATGACCTGAGCGGTGATACCGCGGTTGGAACGCGTCACGACGAGGCGCGGACGCTCCGCCGTACCCGACACGTTCTTGCGGATGCGCAGGTGACGGCGCGCCTTGGCAGCGCGCTTGTAAGCGTCGCCCTTGGCGATCTTGACACCGTATGCCATGGCTTACTTACCAGCCTTTCCGACCTTGCGGCGGATGACTTCGCCCTCGTACTTGACGCCCTTGGCCTTGTACGGGTCGGGCTTCCGCAGCTTGCGGATGTTCGCGGCGACCTCGCCGACCTTCTGCTTGTCGATGCCCTCGACCGAGAACCTGGTCGGCGACTCGACCTTGAAGGAGATGCCCTCGGGCGCCTCCACCAGGATCGGGTGGCTGTAACCGAGCTGGAACTCCAGGTTGGAGCCCTTCGCGGCGACGCGGTAACCGACACCGCTGATCTCGAGCTTCTTCACGTAACCCGTGGTCACGCCGGTGATCATGTTGGCCACCAGCGTGCGGGACAGGCCGTGCAGGGCCTTGTTCTGACGCTCATCGTTCGGACGGGTGACGTTGAGAACGCCCTCCTCGCCCTTGACGATCTCGATCGGCGCGGCGACGGTGTGGGTCAGGGATCCCTTGGAACCCTTGACCGTGACCGTGCGGCCCTCGATGGTGACGTCCACGCCGGCGGGAACCGTGATGGGGAGCTTGCCGATACGCGACATTGGCTTTTCCTCCGTTCCCGACTACCAGACGTAGGCGAGGACTTCCCCACCCACGCCCTTCTTCTGCGCCTGCTGGCCGGTCAGGAGGCCGTGCGACGTGGAGATGATCGCCACGCCGAGACCGCCGAGAACCTTCGGCAGGTTCGTGGACTTCGCGTAAACCCGGAGGCCCGGCTTCGAGATCCGCTTGATGCCCGCGATGGAGCGCTCACGGTTCGGACCGAACTTCAGGTCGATGACGAGGTTCTTGCCGACCTCGGCGTCCTCGACCTTCCAGCCGGTGATGAAGCCCTCCTGCTGGAGGATTTCCGCGATGTTCGACTTGATCTTGCTGTGCGGCATCGTCACGGAGTCGTGGTACGCCGAGTTCGCGTTACGCAGACGCGTGAGCATGTCTGCGATCGGATCAGTCATGGTCATGAATTGGCCTTCGGCCTCTCTCGCCGGGGTTTCCTGGTGCACCATCCCTCTCCCCGATCCGAGACGGGGCGGGTGCGGTGCGGTGGACCTACGGCGTAGTAAGTCGTACGGGCGGCGGACGCCCAACCCCACAAGCCTACGACATGTGGGGAAGGGCCTCCGCCAGCCCAGTGCTTACCGAGAGACTCCGGTCATCCCTGAAAACAGGGATTACCAGGAGCTCTTGGTCACGCCCGGCAGCTCGCCACGGTGAGCCATCTCACGAAGGCACACGCGGCAGAGGCCGAACTTGCGGTACACGGAGTGGGGGCGGCCGCAGCGCTGGCAGCGGGTGTACGCACGCACACCGAACTTGGGCTTGCGGGCAGCCTTCGCGATGAGAGCCTTCTTCGCCATCTCGCTTACGCCTCCTTGAACGGGAAGCCGAGGTGACGCAGAAGGGCACGGCCCTCTTCGTCGTTGGTCGCCGTGGTGACCACGGTGATGTCCATACCCCGGACGCGGTCGATCTTGTCCTGGTCGATCTCGTGGAACATGACCTGCTCCGTGAGACCGAAGGTGTAGTTGCCACGGCCGTCGAACTGCTTGGGGGACAGGCCGCGGAAGTCGCGGATGCGCGGCAGCGCGAGCGACAGGGTGCGGTCCAGGAACTCCCACATGCGGTCGCCACGGAGCGTGACGTGGGCACCGATCGGCTGGCCCTCACGCAGCTTGAACTGCGCGATGGACTTGCGGGCCTTGGTGACGGCCGGCTTCTGACCGGTGATGGTGGTCAGGTCGCGGATGGCGCCGTCGATCAGCTTCGAGTCACGGGCGGCGTCGCCGACACCCATGTTGACCACGATCTTGACGAGGCCGGGAACCTGCATGACGTTCTCGTACTTGAACTCGTCACGCAGCTTGCCCGCGATCTCCTCGCGGTACTTCGTCTTGAGACGCGGAGTGGTGGTGGTAGCCATCAGATGTCCTCACCCGTCCGCTTGGCAACGCGGATCTTGTTGCCCTCGTCGTCGAAGCGGTAGCCGACACGCGTGACGACCTTCTTGCCGTCCTTCTCCACGACCAGCTGGACGTTGGAGACGTGGATCGGCGCCTCGGTGGTCACGATGCCGCCGGCCTGCGAGGGGCCGGCCTTCGTGTGCTTCTTGACCCGGTTGACACCCTCGACCAGGACGCGGTCCTCGCGGGGGAAGGCCGCGATGACCTTGCCCTGCTTGCCCTTGTCCTTGCCGGTGATGACCTGAACCAGGTCGCCCTTCTTGATCTTCATGCTTACAGCACCTCCGGCGCGAGCGAGATGATCTTCATGAACTTCTTCTCGCGCAGCTCACGGCCGACCGGGCCGAAGATGCGGGTGCCGCGAGGGTCGCCGTCGTTCTTCAGAATGACAGCGGCGTTCTCGTCAAAGCGGATGTACGAGCCGTCCTGGCGGCGGCGCTCCTTGACGGTGCGAACGATGACCGCCTTGACGACGTCACCCTTCTTCACGTTGCCACCGGGGATCGCGTCCTTGACGGTGGCGACGATGACGTCACCGATGCCCGCGTAGCGGCGGCCCGAACCACCGAGAACACGGATGCAAAGGATCTCCTTGGCACCAGTGTTGTCGGCGACGCGAAGCCGCGACTCCTGCTGGATCACGTCTATCTCCTGATTGTCTGCCGGTTCCCGGCCGGGACTTCACGAGGAAGCCCCGACCGAGCCTGGCGGAACTGTTCCTAGGGGGTCCCCCTAGGAGGGATTACTTGGCCTTCTCGAGGATCTCGACGACGCGCCAGCGCTTCGTCGCGGACAGCGGCCGGGTCTCCATGAGGAGGACGCGGTCGCCGACGCCCGCAGCGTTCTGCTCGTCGTGCGCCTTGAGCTTGTTCGTACGGCGGATGACCTTGCCGTACAGCGCGTGCTTCACGCGGTCCTCGACAGCGACGACGACGGTCTTGTCCATCTTGTCGCTGACGACCAGACCCTCACGGGTCTTGCGGAAACCGCGCTCGGTCTTGTTCTCAGTCACGTTGCTCTCGCTCATCAGGCGTTCTCCACCGTCTCGATGCCGAGCTCGCGCTCACGCATCAGGGTGTAGATCCGGGCGATGTCCTTACGGACCGCCTTCAGACGGCCGTGGTTCTCGAGCTGACCGGTCGCCGCCTGGAAGCGGAGGTTGAACAGCTCTTCCTTGGCCTCGCGGAGCTTCGCAACAAGCTCCTCGTTGCCCAGCTCGCGCAGCTCGGACGCCTTGGTACCGGCCGACATCACGCTTCACCTGCCTCGCGCTTGACGATCCGGCACTTCATCGGCAGCTTGTGGGCCGCGCGAGTCAGAGCCTCACGTGCGATCTTCTCGTTCGGGAAGGACAGCTCGAACATCACCCGACCGGGCTTGACGTTCGCGATCCACCACTCCGGGGAACCCTTACCGGAACCCATGCGGGTCTCGGCCGGCTTCTTGGTGAGGGGGCGGTCCGGGTAGATGTTGATCCAGACCTTGCCGCCACGCTTGATGTGGCGGGTCATCGCGATACGAGCGGCCTCGATCTGGCGGTTCGTCACGTAGGCCGGGGTGAGGGCCTGAATGCCGTACTCGCCGAACGCAACCTGCGTGCCACCCTTGGACATACCGCTGCGCTTCGGGTGGTGCTGCTTGCGGTGCTTGACCCTACGGGGGATCAGCATTTCGGTCAGGCCTCCGTTCCGGTGCTCTCAGCAGCCGGAGCGGCGGGAGCGTCGGCCTTGGGGGCCTCGGCAGCCTGAGCCTGCTGCGGCTTGCGACCGCGACCGCCACGCTCGCCACCGCGGCCACCACGGGCCGGGCGGTCAGCGCCGCCACGGGCCGGGCGGTTGCCGGCGCGGGCAGCGGCGTTCTCGGCGCGGACCTCGGCGATGTTCTTGACGTCGCCCTTGTAGATCCAGACCTTCACGCCGATACGGCCGAAGGTCGTCTTGGCCTCGAAGAAGCCGTACTCGACGTTCGCGCGCAGCGTGTGCAGCGGCACACGACCCTCGCGGTAGAACTCCGAGCGGGACATCTCGGCGCCGCCGAGACGGCCACCACACTGGATCTTGATGCCCTTGGCGCCGGCCTTCATGGCGGACTGCATGCTCTTGCGCATGGCCCGACGGAAGGAGACGCGGGAGGACAGCTGCTCGGCCACGGCCTGGGCCACGAGCTGAGCGTCGACCTCGGGGTTCTTGACCTCGAGGATGTTCAGCTGGACCTGCTTGCCGGTCAGCTTCTCCAGCTGGCCACGGATCTTGTCGGCCTCGGCGCCGCGGCGGCCGATGACGATGCCCGGGCGAGCGGTGTGGATGTCCACGCGGACACGGTCACGGGTGCGCTCGATCTCAACCTTCGAGATGCCGGCGCGCTCCATGCCGGACGTCAGCATCCGACGGATGGCGACGTCTTCCTTGACGTAGTCCTTGTACAGCTTGTCGGCGTACCAGCGCGACTTGAAGTCGGTGGTGATGCCGAGCCGGAACCCGTGCGGGTTTACCTTCTGGCCCATTACCGGGTTCCTTCCTTGCTGCTGACGACCACGGTGATGTGGCTGGTCCGCTTGCGGATCCGGTAGGCACGGCCCTGGGCGCGCGGACGGAACCGCTTCAGGGTCGGGCCCTCGTCGACGTACGCCTCGCTGATGAACAGCGAGGAGGCGTCCGTGTGGTCGTAGTTGTGCGCGGCGTTGGCGATGGCGCTGTCGAGCACCTTGCCGACCGGCACAGAGGCTGCCTGCGGAGCGAATCGCAGAACAGCCTGAGCCTCCGTGGCGTCCATGCCACGGATCAGGTCCACCACGCGGCGGGCCTTCATGGGCGTGACGCGGATGTACCGCGCCTGGGCCCTGGCTTCCATGGTTGTCCCTCTCAGTTACTTACGTGTCTGAATGCGATCCGCTACTAGCGGCGCTTCGACTTCCGGTCTTCCTTGACGTGACCCCGGAAGGTGCGCGTCGGCGAGAACTCGCCGAGCTTGTGGCCGACCATCGACTCGGTGACGAACACCGGGATGTGGGTCTTGCCGTTGTGCACCGCGAGCGTGTGGCCGAGCATGGCCGGCACGATCATGGAGCGACGGGACCAGGTCTTGATGACGTTCTTGGTGCCGGCTTCGTTCTGGGCGTCCACCTTCTTGATGAGGTGGTCGTCGACGAAGGGCCCCTTCTTGAGACTGCGCGGCATCTAAACCCGCTCCTAGCGCTTCTTGTTCGTCTTGCGGCGGCGGACGATGTACTTGTTCGAAGCCTTCTTCGGCGAACGAGTACGACCCTCCTTCTGACCCCACGGGGAGACCGGGTGACGACCACCGGAGGTCTTGCCCTCACCACCACCGTGCGGGTGGTCAACCGGGTTCATCGCCACACCGCGAACGGTCGGGCGGACGCCCAGCCAGCGCTTGCGGCCGGCCTTGCCCCAGTTGATGTTCGACTGCTCGGCGTTGCCGACCTCGCCGATCGTGGCGCGGCAGCGGGCGTCGACGAGACGGATCTCGCCGGACGGCATGCGGAGGTGGGCCATGGTGCCCTCCTTCGCCAGCAGCTGCACGGAGGCACCCGCGGAGCGGGCGAACTTGGCGCCACCGCCGGGACGGAGCTCGATCGCGTGGATCGTGGTACCGACCGGGATGTTGCGGAGGGCCAGGTTGTTGCCGGGCTTGATGTCGGCGCCGGGGCCGTTCTCGACCCGGTCGCCCTGCGAGAGGCCGCGCGGGGCGATGATGTAGCGCTTCTCGCCGTCTGCGTAGTGCAGGAGCGCGATGCGCGCGGTGCGGTTGGGGTCGTACTCGATGTGAGCGACCTTGGCCGGCACGCCGTCCTTGTCGTGACGACGGAAGTCGATCACGCGGTAGGCGCGCTTGTGGCCACCGCCCTGGTGACGGACGGTCACACGACCGGTGTTGTTACGGCCGCCCTTGCTGTGCAGGGGGCGGACCAGCGACTTCTCCGGCGTGGACCGCGTGATCTCGACGAAGTCGGCGACGGAGGAGCCACGGCGGCCCGGCGTCGTCGGCTTGTACTTGCGGATACCCATTTCTCAGTCCTCGTCCGATATCGGACGACTCGACCGCCGTCAGGCGGTCGGGCCGCCGAAGATGTCGATTCGGTTGCCCTCAGCAAGGGTCACGATGGCGCGCTTGGTGTTGGCACGCTTGCCGAAACCGGTGCGGGTGCGCTTGCGCTTGCCCTGGCGGTTGATCGTGTTGACCCCGGTGACCTTGACCGAGAAGACCGCCTCGACGGCCTGCTTGATCTGGGTCTTGTTGGCGCCGGGCGCGACGATGAACGTGTACTTGTTCTCGTCGAGCAGCGCGTAGCTCTTCTCGGAGACAACCGGCTTGACGAGGACGTCGCGCGGGTCCGTGAAGGTCTTGCTGGTGATCGTGGCCTCGGACATCAGGCCTCGCTCCCTTCGGTCTCAACGGCCTTGGGGCCAGACACGAAGGACTCGAGGGCGGCCTGGGTGAAGACCACGTCGTCGGATCGCATCACGTCGTACGTGTTCAGCTGGCCCGGCTCCAGGATGTGCACCTGGGGCAGGTTGCGGGCGGACAGCCACGCGGCCTCGTCCGAACGCTCGGCGACCAGGAGCAGGTTCTTGCGCTCCGAGATCTTGCCGAACAGCGTCTTGGCGGCCTTGGTGGAGATGCCACCCTCGACCACGCCGGTGACGACGTGGATGCGGGAGTGGATCGCCCGGTCGGAGAGGGCGCCACGCAGGGCGGCGGCCTTCATCTTCTTGGGGGTGCGCTGCGAGTAGTCACGCGGCACGGGACCGTGCACGACGCCACCACCGGCGAACTGGGGGGCGCGGGTCGAACCCTGGCGGGCGCGGCCGGTGCCCTTCTGGCGGTACGGCTTCCGGCCACCACCGCGGACCTCGCCACGCGTCTTGACCTTGTGCGTGCCCTGACGGGCAGCGGCCAGCTGCGCGACGACGACCTGGTGGATCAGCGGGATGCTGACCTTGGCGCCGAAGATCTCGGCCGGGAGCTCGAAGGTCCCGGTCTTGTCGCCGGAGGGCGACAGAATGTCAATGGTGCTCATATCCTCAGGCCCCCTTGGCCGCGGTGCGGACCAGGACGAGGCCGCCGTTCGGACCAGGAACCGCGCCCTTGATGAGCAGCAGGCCCTTCTCCGCGTCAACGGCGTGAACGGTCAGGTTCTGGGTGGTCACGCGCTCGTTGCCCATGCGGCCGGCCATGCGCATGCCCTTGAAGACGCGGCCCGGGGTGGCGCAGCCACCGATCGAACCCGGCTTGCGGTGCACGCGGTGGGCACCGTGGGAGGCCTTGCCACCACGGAAGTTGTGGCGCTTCATGACACCGGCGAAGCCCTTGCCCTTGCTCTTGCCGGTCACGTCGACCTTGATGCCGGCCTCGAACACCTCAGCGGTGATCTCCTGGCCGAGGGTGTACTCGCTGGCGTCAGCGGTACGGATCTCGACGAGGTGGCGGCGGGGGGTGACGTCGGCCTTCGCGAAGTGGCCCTTGAGGGGCTTGTTCACCTTGCGCGGGTCGATCTCGCCGAACGCGATCTGGACGGACTCGTAGCCGTCGACGTCGTTCGTACGGACCTGGGTGACGACGTTCGGACCGGCCTTGACGACGGTCACGGGAACAACACGGTTGTTCTCGTCCCAGACCTGCGTCATGCCGAGCTTCTCGCCCAGGATGCCCTTGATCTGCTTAGCCATTCTTCAGATCACCGGCCTTCAGAGCTTGATCTCGATGTCGACACCGGCCGGGAGGTCGAGTCGCATCAGGGAGTCAACGGTCTTCGGCGTCGGGTCGAGAATGTCGATCAGGCGCTTGTGCGTGCGCATCTCGAAGTGCTCGCGCGAGTCCTTGTACTTGTGCGGCGACTTGATGACGCAGTACACGTTCTTCTCAGTGGGCAGCGGCACCGGGCCCGCGACCGACGCACCAGTGCGGGTCACCGTCTCGACGATCTTCTTCGCCGAGGAGTCGATGACCTCGTGGTCGTAGGCCTTGAGCCGGATGCGGATCTTCTGTCCCGCCATGGCTACTCAGTAGTCCTTTGTCTCGTAACGCTCTGGAACCCGGGGGATCTGAAGACCCCGTCCTCCGACCCACGCGGTCGGGCGTGTCGCACTCCCTCTACGTAGAAATCCCTAAGGATTTCCCAACCAAGGGGGTACGGGCCCAGAAACCCGCGAAGCCGGGGGCGGACACCCACCGGGTGCCTGGTCGGCGCCCCGCTGACACTTCCCGGAAGATTCCCGTACGTCCGCTCCTGAACAGGAGCGACGAGTACTGTGGGACTCGCTTCCGGTCCTCCCGGCGGGAGGCGTGCAGCATCGGCACTCAACCGAGCAACCCCGACAGTCTGCCATACGCCCCCTGCGGGCCGCCAATCGGGGGCCCAAGACTGTACCCCACGTCACGTGCGGGTACGCATGGGGGCGCGCGGGCGCCCGCCGGGGCGGAAAACCGGGTGCCCGGGCGCGCCGGAGCGGATTTGCTGGGGCAGGTCAACGACCCCAGGAGGCGCCATGGCCCCGCTGATGACCCTGTCCGCGATCACCCTCGACTGCGCCGACCCCATGGCGTTGATGGCGTTCTACCAGCGGGCCACCGGGCTTCCGCCGCATCCGAAGTCGGACGGCGAGTTCGCCGGGCTCGGGGGGTTCGGGGAGTTGTTCGTCGGTTTCCAGCGGGTCGACGGGTACCGGCCGCCGACGTGGCCCGATCAGGTCGTCCCCCAGCAGCTGCACGTCTGCTGGGGCGTGGACGACCTGGACGCGGCGGAGGAGCGGCTGGTGGGGCTGGGGGCGGGGCGGCCCGGGCGGCAGCCGCAGCCGGAGCGGTGGCGGGTGCTGACGGACCCCGCGGGGCATCCGTTCTGCCTGGTGACCAAGGACTGAGCGGACCACGCTGGTGGTGAGGTGTTCGTCGTGCATACCAGTGACGAGATCTACCACCGGGTGCTGTGGGACCCGCGCTTCGATCCCGAGCGGTTCGTCATGGGGATCGCGGAGCGGGGGGCGCCGCCGAAGCGGGTCGCGCTGGAGGACTTCGTGCCCGGTGGGGAGATTCCCTGGCACCGGGTGGTGTTCTTCGAGGCCGACGGCCACGTCGTGTGGGACCGGGCCTCCGGCGTGGACCGGGTCGGGGAGGTCGTCGACGGGCTCGTCGGGCCCGAGCCCGGCGACGTGCTCGCCGTACCGGCCGGCCACCGGACCGCCGTCGCCTGGCTGCCGCCGGACCCGCTGTGGGCCCCCATCCAGCACATCCGCCGCGCCCACGACCGGCAGATCCGGCGCTGGCCGCCGCATGTGAACGTGCTGTTCGGCTTCGTGCCCGAGGGGGAGTTCCCGCGGGCGCTGCCGCTCGTCTCGGCGGCGCTCGCGGAGACCCCGCCGTTCACCGCCCGCCTGGCCGGCGTCCACTGGTTCGCGCACCGCGAGGGCACCACCGTCTGGCTGGACCCGGCTGCCGCCGGCCTCGAGCCCTGGGCCCGGCTCCGGGAGTCCCTGGAGCTGCGCTTCCCGCTGTGCGGCGGCCGTTCGCACGGCTTCACCCCGCACCTCTCGCTGGGCCGCAGCCCCGACCCGCACCCGCTGGTCCGCGAGGCCGAGGCGCTGCTCGCGCCGATGACCGCCCGGGTCACCGAGCTGGTCCTGCTGGCCCGCCGGGGCGACGAGCCGATGCGGGTACGGCACCGCGTGCACCTCGGCACGGGAGACGTACACCACGCCGCGGAACCACCGCCACCGGGCAACCCCGGACCGCCCCCGGCCGTCTAGTCAGTCGCGGCAGCGACATGACCATGACCTGCCCGCATTCACCGAGGTCATCAGTACGCAGTACGGGGGCAGGGGCACCGCCACGCGCCGCACCGCTGCGGGGGAAGCGGACGGAGCAGCCCAGTGCGCGCAGGCATACCCGAGCACATACCCGAGCCGGCGAGCACCCCCGAACCCGCTCCCGCTCCCGCCCCCGGACCCGCCCGCCTCCGGCGCCGCGGCGTGCTGGCCTCCGGAGCGGCTCTCGTGCTCGCCGGGCTCACCGCCTGTTCGGTGCCCGCGCCGCCGCGGCGCAAGGCCCCCGCCGCCGATCCCGCGCCCGGGCTCGCCATCGCCGGCTCGCGCCGGGCGCAGCTGATGCAGATCGCGGCGCACCCGGACGACGACCTGTACTTCATGAACCCCGACGCCCAGCGCCTGCTCGACGCGGGCGTCCCCACGGTCTGCGTGTACGTCTCCGCCGGCGAGCACGACGGGAAGAACCACGTGCCGGGGCAGGGCCGTACCCACACCCCCGCCGACCGTCCCGCCTACTCCTCCGCCCGCCACCAGGGGCTGCGCCAGTCGTACGCCGAGGCCATCGGGCTCGGGCGGTTCACGGCCTGGCAGAAGGACGTGGTCTCGCTCCGCGGCGGCCGCACCGCCGAGATCAACACGCTCGCCAACGGGGCCCGCCGGGTCGAGCTGATCTTCCTCAACCTGCCCATGCACACGCCCCGCCGCTGGATGGCGCTGCCCGCGCTGTGGAGCGACCGCGCGCTGGAGCTGCGGACCGTCCTCTCCGCCGACTCCCCCGTCGCCAAGTCCTCGACCTACGACTTCGACCAGCTCGTCGACGTCCTCGCCGGCCTGATGGAGACCTACCGGCCGACGGTGATCCACACCCTGGACCCGGACCCGGACATCCAGCACAGCGACGAGAAGAAGCGGAAGTTCGACAGCGAGCAGCCCGGCTACTCCGACCACGGCGACCACACCGCCGTCGCCTCCTTCAGCTGGGCCGCGATGATCCGCCGGGTCGCCGAGGCCGACGAGGCCGGCAGCCCGGTACCGGCCTTCGCCGCGACCGCGTTCCGCGGGTACTACAACCGGCACTGGCCCAAGAACCTCCCCACCCCGGTGCTCAGGGAGAAGGCCGCCCATCTCGTCCCGTACGGCGGCGACACCTCCTGGCAGTGCGGCAACCCCTCCGGCTGCGGCGACTACAGCGTCGGCGGCGACCGGCCGCTCAAGAACGTCAAGGGCTGGGTGCGGGCCACCCACCACCGCCACCCCGACGGGGGCCCCGTCGTCGTGACCGGCAAGGACGGCCGGCTCACCGCCTACGGCGTGCTCGGGCTGCGCGCGGTGCGGTGGCGCGAGACCGCACCGGGCAGCGGCCTGTTCGCCGAGCCGCAGGACCTCGGCGGCGGGCCGCTCGCGCCCGCACTGGGGTCGGCGACGCTGAAGGACGGCCGGCTGCTGCTGTTCGCGCTGCGGTTCTCCGCCCTCGGCGGCCACGGCGGCCCGAACCACCGCGAGCTCGTCGTCCTGGAGCAGCGCTCCCCCGGGGGCCCGTTCCTCGCCTGGAAGGGCCTGGACGGCCCGGAGCGCGGCGACGACCGCAGCCGCCGCGTCGGCGTCCCCGTCGCGGTCGCCGCGCCCGACGGCCGCGTCCACCTCTTCGTGCGCAACGCGGACAAGGGCGTGTCCACGCGGGTCCGCCGTACCGACGGCACCTGGGAGCGCTGGCGGGTCCTGCCCGGCGACGCGGAGGTCCAGGACGGGCTGCAGGCCCTGGCCGACGCGCGCGGCGCCGTCCATCTCTTCGCCGCGGGCCGCGACGCGATACGGCACTGGGTGGACGGCCGGGAGGAGAAGCCGCTGCCCGTGGCCGGCGACCCGGTGGCCGCCGTCGCGACGGCGGCCGCGGTGGACGTGTACTTCCGCGGCCCGGCCGCCGCGCAGCTGCTGAAGGCCCCGGCGGCCGGCGGCACGCCGCGTACCGCCTCGTTCGACGGGTACGGCACGGTGACCGCGGCCGCCGACGCCGGCGGGACCGTGCTGCTCGGGCGGGACCTGCGCGGCCGGCTCCAGCTGCGCCGCGGCGACGCGCTGCACACCCGTACCCAGGGCGTCGTCCCGGTCGGGAACGCCGCCCTGCGCCTGACCTCCCGCGGCGCGCTCGCGGTCGGCCTCGGGGCGGACGCCCACCCGTGGACCTGGCGGCCGGAGCACCCCACCACGGGCTGACCGCAGCCGGACAACGCGAAGGGCCCCGCACCTCTCGGTGCGGGGCCCTTGCGTGGAACTGGAGCTCAGCGAGCTACCAGGTCAGAACACGAATTACTTCGTGATCTTGACGACCTGGCCGGCGCCGACGGTCCGGCCACCCTCACGGATGGCGAACTTGAGGCCCTCCTCCATGGCGACGGGCTGGATCAGCTCGACGGACATGGTGGTGTTGTCGCCCGGCATGACCATCTCGGTGCCCTCGGGGAGGGTCACGACGCCGGTCACGTCCGTGGTACGGAAGTAGAACTGCGGGCGGTAGTTGTTGAAGAACGGGGTGTGACGGCCACCCTCGTCCTTCGACAGGATGTAGGCCTGGGCCTCGAAGTTGGTGTGCGGCGTGACCGAGCCCGGCTTGATGATGACCTGGCCGCGCTCGACGTCCTCGCGCTTGATGCCACGGAGGAGCAGACCGACGTTCTCACCGGCCTGGCCCTCGTCGAGCAGCTTGCGGAACATCTCGATGCCGGTGACCGTGGTGGTGGTCTTCTCGGTCTTGATGCCGATGATGTCGACGGTCTCGTTGACCTTCAGGACACCACGCTCGATACGGCCGGTGACGACCGTACCGCGACCGGTGATCGTGAAGACGTCCTCGATCGGCATGAGGAACGGCTTGTCGACGTCGCGCTCCGGCTGCGGGATCGACTCGTCGACGGCGTTCATCAGGTTGAGGACCGACTCGGCCCACTCCGGGTCGCCCTCGAGCGCCTTCAGAGCGGAGACCTTGACGACCGGAACGTCGTCGCCCGGGAACTCGTACTCGGAGAGGAGCTCACGGACCTCGAGCTCGACGAGCTCCAGGATCTCCTCGTCGTCCACCATGTCGGCCTTGTTCAGGGCGACGACGATGTACGGAACGCCGACCTGGCGGGCCAGGAGCACGTGCTCCTTGGTCTGCGGCATCGGGCCGTCGGTGGCGGCGACCACGAGGATGGCGCCGTCCATCTGCGCGGCACCGGTGATCATGTTCTTGATGTAGTCCGCGTGACCCGGGCAGTCGACGTGCGCGTAGTGACGCGACTCCGTCTGGTACTCGACGTGCGCGATGGAGATGGTGATACCGCGCTGGCGCTCCTCGGGAGCCTTGTCGATCTGGTCGAAGGCCGAGGCCTCGTTCAGGTCCGGGTACTTGTCGTGCAGCACCTTGGTAATGGCGGCCGTGAGGGTCGTCTTACCGTGGTCGATGTGACCGATGGTGCCGATGTTGACGTGCGGCTTAGTCCGCTCGAACTTCGCCTTCGCCACTGGGGTCCTCCTGGGGAGTGGTTCTGTACGCCTTACTCATCGGCGCCAGGTGATCTTTGCTGGGATGCCGGCCGCCGGGGTCCGGTGCTCCGGGTTCGGGGTCGTCACCCCGGCGGTCGGGTCAAGCCTAAAGCGTGGAACGCGGTGCGTTACTCGCCCTTGGCCTTCGCGATGATCTCCTCGGCGACGTTCCGCGGAACCTCGGCGTAGGAGTCGAACTGCATCGAGTAGCTTGCGCGACCCGAGGTCTTGCTGCGGAGGTCTCCGACGTAGCCGAACATCTCCGAGAGGGGCACGAGGCCCTTCACGATGCGAGCACCGTGACGCTCCTCCATGGCCTGGATCTGGCCACGGCGGGAGTTGATGTCGCCGATGACCTCACCCATGTAGTCCTCGGGCGTGGTGACCTCGACGGCCATCATCGGCTCGAGCAGCACGGGCGAAGCCTTGCGCGCGGCCTCCTTGAAGGCCTGCGAACCGGCGATCTTGAAGGCGAGCTCGGAGGAGTCGACCTCGTGGTACGCACCGTCGTGCAGGATCACGCGCACACCGGTCATCTCGTAACCGGCGAGGATGCCGAACTGCATGGCCTCCTGCGCACCGGCGTCGACCGAAGGGATGTACTCCTTCGGGATGCGACCACCGGTCACCTTGTTCACGAACTCGTACGAGGACTCGCCGCCCTCGATCGGCTCGATGCCGATCTGGACCTTGGCGAACTGACCCGTACCACCGGTCTGCTTCTTGTGCGTGAAGTCCACGCGCTCGACGGCCTTGCGGATCGTCTCGCGGTAGGCGACCTGCGGCTTGCCGACGTTGGCCTCGACCTTGAACTCACGGCGCATACGGTCGACCAGCACCTCGAGGTGCAGCTCGCCCATGCCACCGATGATGGTCTGGCCGGTCTCCTCGTCCGAGTGGACCTGGAAGGAGGGGTCCTCCTCCGCGAGACGCTGGATGGCGACACCCAGCTTCTCCTGGTCGCCCTTGGACTTCGGCTCGATGGCGACCTGGATGACCGGGGCCGGGAAGTCCATGGACTCCAGGATGACCGGGCTCTTGTCGTCACAGAGCGTCTCACCGGTGGTGGTCTGCTTGAGACCCATCACGGCGATGATGTCGCCGGCGCCCACCGAGTCGATCTCCTCACGCTTGTTCGCGTGCATGCGGTAGATCTTGCCGATGCGCTCCTTCTTGCCCTTCACGGAGTTCAGGACAGAAGAACCGGACTCGAGGCGGCCGGAGTACACGCGGACGAAGGTGAGCTTGCCCAGGTGCGGGTCGCTCATGATCTTGAACGCGAGGGCCGACAGCGGCTCGTCGTCGGACGGCTTGCGCTTCACGACGACCTCGGGGTCCTTCACGTCGTGGCCTTCGATGGCCTCGACGTCGAGGGGCGAGGGGAGGTAGCGCACGACCGCGTCGAGCAGGGGCTGGACGCCCTTGTTCTTGAACGCGGTGCCACAGAACACCGGGGTGACCGTGGTGTCCGAGGACTTGCCGGAAGCGATCGTGATGCGGCGCACGGCCGCGTACAGCTGCTCCTCGGTGGGCTCGACGCCCTCGAGGAAGAGCTCCATGATCTCTTCGTCGTTCTCGGCGACGGCCTCGACCAGCTTGCCGCGGTACTCCTCGGCGAGCTCGGCGTGGGAGGCCGGGATGTCGACGACGTCGTACATCTCGCCCTTGGTGGCCTCGGCGGACCAGACAAGAGCCTTCATGCGGACGAGGTCGACGACGCCCTGGAAGTCGGCCTCGGCACCGATCGGGAGCTGCATGACGATCGGCGTCGCACCCAGGCGGTCGCTGATCATGTCCACGCAGCGGAAGAACTCGGCACCGGTGCGGTCGAGCTTGTTGACGAAGCAGATACGCGGAACGCCGTAACGGTCCGCCTGACGCCAGACAGTCTCGGACTGGGGCTCGACGCCGGCCACGCCGTCGAACACGGTGACAGCACCGTCGAGCACGCGCAGCGAACGCTCCACCTCGACGGTGAAGTCGACGTGGCCCGGCGTGTCGATGATGTTGATCGTGTGATCGACGTCCTCGAGCGGCCAGTGACAGGTGGTGGCAGCAGAGGTGATCGTGATGCCACGCTCCTGCTCCTGCTCCATCCAGTCCATCGTGGCAGCGCCGTCGTGGACCTCACCGATCTTGTACGAGACGCCGGTGTAGAACAGGATCCGCTCGGTGGTGGTCGTCTTGCCCGCGTCGATGTGGGCCATGATGCCGATGTTGCGCACCTTGGCCAGGTCAAGCGAAGTGGTAGCCATAAGGCTTCAGTCTTCTCTCGGTCTCGATGTGGGTTGCGACTACCAGCGGTAGTGCGCGAAGGCCTTGTTGGACTCGGCCATCTTGTGCGTGTCCTCACGCTTCTTGACCGAAGCGCCGAGGCCGTTCGAGGCGTCGAGCAGCTCGTTCATGAGGCGCTCGGTCATGGTCTTCTCGCGACGGGCGCGGGAGTAGCCGACCAGCCAGCGCAGCGCGAGGGTGGAGGCGCGACCGGGCTTGACCTCGATCGGCACCTGGTAGGTGGCGCCACCGACACGGCGGGACTTGACCTCGAGAGACGGCTTGACGTTCTCGAGGGCGCGCTTCAGCGTGATGACCGGGTCCTGCCCGGTCTTGTCGCGAAGGCCTTCCATGGCGCCGTACACGATCCGCTCGGCAGTGGAACGCTTGCCGTTGAGCAGGATCTTGTTGATCAGCGAGGTGACAAGAGGAGAACCGTAGACCGGGTCGATGATGACCGGGCGCTTCGGGGCGGGGCCCTTACGAGGCATTCTTACTTCTCCTTCTTGGCGCCGTAGCGGCTGCGGGCCTGCTTGCGGTTCTTGACACCCTGGGTGTCGAGCGAGCCGCGGATGATCTTGTAACGAACACCCGGCAGGTCCTTCACACGGCCACCACGCACGAGCACGATGGAGTGCTCCTGCAGGTTGTGTCCCTCACCCGGGATGTAGGCCGTGACCTCGATACCCGAGGTCAGACGCACACGCGCGACCTTACGGAGGGCCGAGTTCGGCTTCTTCGGGGTGGTCGTGAACACACGCGTGCAGACGCCGCGGCGCTGAGGGGAACCCTCGAGGGCGGGCGTCTTGTTCTTCTCGACCTTGTCCTGCCGGCCCTTACGGACCAGCTGCTGGATCGTAGGCACTACTTCTCCGGTTTCTGTGTGCCGTCAGTAAAGCTAACCTGGAACGTTGCCGACCCACGCGGTCGGGTGTGTCGAACCCCGTAGCCCTTCACCGAAAGCGAAGGAGTCGTGGGTCGCGGTGACCTGTGAGAACTCCGTGCGGCTGTCGACACGCACAAGAGCCCAGGCACACCCCAGGCACAAGGTATGAGCGTACCTACCGTACGGACTTCGGTCAAAACAAATGCCGCAGGGCGGCCACCCCGAGTGGGGTGGCCGCCCTGCGGTTCGTGCGGGGGCCTTACTGGTTGTACGGACCGTAGTCGTAGTCCTCCAGCGGGACGGCCTGGCCGGAGCCGGTGCCGAACGGCGAGTAGTCGATGTCGTCGTAGCCGACGGCCGAGTACATCGCGGCCTTGGCCTCCTCGGTCGGCTCGACCCGGATGTTGCGGTAGCGGGACAGGCCCGTACCGGCCGGGATGAGCTTACCGATGATGACGTTCTCCTTGAGGCCGATGAGGCTGTCGGACTTGGCGTTGATCGCCGCATCCGTCAGGACTCGGGTCGTCTCCTGGAAGGAGGCGGCCGACAGCCAGGACTCCGTCGCCAGCGAGGCCTTGGTGATACCCATCAGCTGCGGACGGCCGGAGGCGGGGTGACCGCCCTCGGTGACCACACGACGGTTCTCGGTCTCGAACTTCGAGCGCTCGACGAGCTCGCCCGGCAGCAGCTCCGCGTCGCCGGACTCGATGATCGTCACGCGGCGCAGCATCTGCCGGATGATGATCTCGATGTGCTTGTCGTGGATCGACACGCCCTGCGAGTTGTAGACCTTCTGGACCTCGCCGACCAGGTGGACCTGGACGGCACGCTGGCCGAGGATGCGCAGCACGTCGTGCGGGTTGGTGGCACCCACGGTGAGCTTCTGGCCCACCTCGACGTGGTCGCCCTCGCCCACCAGCAGACGGGCACGCTTCGAGATCGGGAACGCCGTCTCGTCGCTGCCGTCGTCCGGGGTGACGACGATCTTCTTGGTCTTCTCGGTCTCCTCGATACGGACGCGGCCGGCCGCCTCCGAGATCGGGGCGACACCCTTGGGCTGACGGGCCTCGAAGAGCTCGACGACACGCGGCAGACCCTGGGTGATGTCGTCACCGGCCACACCACCGGTGTGGAAGGTACGCATCGTCAGCTGGGTACCGGGCTCACCGATGGACTGGGCGGCGATGATGCCGACCGCCTCACCGATGTCGACCAGCTTGCCGGTGGCCAGCGAGCGGCCGTAGCAGAAGGCACAGGTGCCGACGGCGGACTCACAGGTCAGGACCGAGCGGGTCTTGACCTCCTCGACGCCCGCGTTGACGAGGGCGTCGATGAGCACGTCACCGAGGTCGACGTTGGCCGGCGCGATGACCTTGCCGTCCACGACGACGTCCTCGGCCAGCATCCGCGCGTACACGGACGTCTCGACGTCGTCCGCCTTGCGGAGCACGCCCGCCTCGTCCTTGGCCGCGATCCGCAGCTTCAGACCGCGGTCGGTGCCACAGTCCTCCTCGCGGATGATCACGTCCTGCGAGACGTCCACCAGACGACGGGTCAGGTAACCCGAGTCGGCGGTACGCAGGGCGGTGTCGGCGAGACCCTTACGGGCACCGTGCGTCGAGATGAAGTACTCGAGCACGGAGAGGCCCTCGCGGAAGGACGCCTTGATGGGACGCGGGATCGTCTCGTTCTTGGCGTTCGACACCAGACCACGCATACCGGCGATCTGCCGCATCTGCATCATGTTTCCTCGGGCACCCGAGTCAACCATCATGAAGATGGGGTTCGTCTTGGGGAAGTTCTCGTTCATGGCCTCGGCAACCTCGTTGGTCGCCTTGGTCCAGATCGCGATGAGCTCCTGAGTGCGCTCTTCCTTGGTGATCAGACCGCGCTCGTACTGCTTCTGGACCTTCTCGTCCTGCGCCTCGTACCCGGCGACGATCTCCTTCTTCGCCTCGGGAACGACGACGTCGGAGATGGCCACGGTGACACCGGAACGGGTCGCCCAGTAGAAGCCCGCCGCCTTCAGGTTGTCGAGCGTCGCCGCCACGATGACCTTGGGGTAGCGCTCGGCGAGGTCGTTGACGATCTCGGAGAGCTGCTTCTTGCCGACGGAGTAGTCGACGAACGGGTAGTCCTCGGGCAGCAGCTCGTTGAAGAGCGCACGGCCGAGCGTGGTCTTCAGACGGAACGAGTCACCCTGCTGCCACTCCGGCTCGCCCTCCTCGGCGACCGGGGGAACCCAGCCGCGCGGCGGAACGGTGCCGATCGGGAAGCGGATGTCGATCTGCGACTGCAGCGACAGCTCGCCGGCGTCGAACGCCATGATCGCCTCGGCCGTGGAGCCGAACGCGCGGCCCTCGCCCTTGACGTCACGCAGCTCGCCGTCGGTGGTGAGGAAGAACAGACCGAGGACCATGTCCTGGGTCGGCATCGTCACCGGACGGCCGTCGGCGGGCTTGAGGATGTTGTTCGAGGACAGCATCAGGATGCGGGCCTCGGCCTGCGCCTCCGCGGAGAGCGGCAGGTGCACGGCCATCTGGTCACCGTCGAAGTCCGCGTTGAAGGCGGTGCAGACGAGCGGGTGGATCTGGATGGCCTTGCCCTCGACCAGCTGCGGCTCGAAGGCCTGGATGCCGAGGCGGTGCAGCGTGGGCGCACGGTTCAGCAGAACCGGGTGCTCGGCGATGACCTCTTCGAGGACGTCGTACACGACCGTGCGGCCGCGCTCGACCATCCGCTTGGCGCTCTTGATGTTCTGCGCGTGGTTCAGGTCGACCAGGCGCTTCATCACGAACGGCTTGAAGAGCTCCAGTGCCATGGCCTTCGGCAGACCGCACTGGTGCAGCTTCAGCTGCGGACCGACGACGATGACGGAACGCGCCGAGTAGTCGACACGCTTGCCGAGCAGGTTCTGACGGAATCGACCCTGCTTGCCCTTCAGCATGTCGCTGAGGGACTTCAGCGGACGGTTGCCGGGGCCCGTGACCGGGCGACCACGACGGCCGTTGTCGAAGAGGGCGTCGACCGCCTCCTGGAGCATCCGCTTCTCGTTGTTCACGATGATCTCGGGGGCACCGAGGTCGAGCAGACGCTTCAGACGGTTGTTGCGGTTGATCACACGGCGGTACAGGTCGTTCAGGTCGGAGGTCGCGAAGCGGCCACCGTCCAGCTGCACCATCGGACGCAGGTCCGGCGGGATGACCGGCACGCAGTCGAGAACCATGCCCTTGGGGCTGTTCGCGGTCTGCAGGAACGCGGAGACGACCTTGAGGCGCTTGAGCGCACGGGTCTTCTTCTGGCCCTTGCCGGTACGGATGATCTCGCGGAGGCGCTCGGCCTCCTCCTCCAGGTCGAAGGACTCCAGGCGCTTCTGCAGCGCCGCGGCGCCCATCGAGCCGTCGAAGTACGTGCCGAAGCGGTCACGCAGCTCGCGGTAGAGGAGCTCGTCGCCCTCGAGGTCCTGGACCTTGAGGTTCTTGAAGCGGTTCCACACCTCGTCGAGACGGTCGATCTCGCGCTGCGCACGGTCGCGCAGCTGCTTCATCTCACGCTCGGCGCCCTCGCGCACCTTGCGGCGCACGTCGGCCTTGGCACCCTCGGCCTCGAGCTCGGCCAGGTCGGTCTCGAGCTTCTTGGCGCGGGCCTCCAGGTCGGCGTCGCGACGGTTCTCGATCTGCTGACGCTCGACGGAGACGTGGGCCTCCAGGGACGGCAGGTCGCGGGTACGACGCTCCTCGTCCACGAACGTGATCATGTACGCGGCGAAGTAGATGACCTTCTCGAGGTCCTTCGGCGCGAGGTCGAGCAGGTAGCCCAGGCGCGACGGGACGCCCTTGAAGTACCAGATGTGGGTGACGGGAGCGGCCAGCTCGATGTGGCCCATCCGCTCACGGCGCACCTTGGCGCGGGTGACCTCGACGCCACACCGCTCACAGATGATGCCCTTGAAGCGGACGCGCTTGTACTTGCCGCAGTAGCACTCCCAGTCCCGGGTCGGGCCGAAGATCTTCTCGCAGAAGAGGCCGTCCTTCTCGGGCTTCAGGGTGCGGTAGTTGATGGTCTCCGGCTTCTTGACCTCGCCGTGGCTCCACTGGCGGATGTCGTCAGCGGTGGCCAGACCGATCCGGAGCTCGTCGAAGAAGTTGACGTCGAGCACTATGCGTCAATCCCTCTCAGGGTTGTAAGTCTTGGGGTCTGAAACGGGGGTCCTGGGGCCGGCGGGGGACTCAGCGGTGAGGCCGAGTCCCCGCACCGGACTCCCGTCAGACCTCTTCGACGCTGCTCGGCTCGCGCCGGGACAGGTCGATACCGAGCTCCTCCGCAGCGCGGAAGACGTCCTCGTCGGTGTCGCGCATCTCGATGGACATGCCGTCCGAGGACAGCACCTCCACGTTGAGGCACAGGGACTGCATCTCCTTGATGAGCACCTTGAAGGACTCGGGGATGCCGGGCTCAGGGATGTTCTCGCCCTTGACGATGGCCTCGTAGACCTTCACGCGGCCGGTGACGTCGTCGGACTTGATCGTCAGCAGCTCCTGGAGGGCGTACGCGGCGCCGTATGCCTCCAGCGCCCACACCTCCATCTCACCGAAGCGCTGACCACCGAACTGGGCCTTACCACCCAGCGGCTGCTGGGTGATCATCGAGTACGGACCGGTCGACCGGGCGTGCAGCTTGTCGTCGACCAGGTGGTGGAGCTTGAGGATGTACATGTACCCGACCGAGATCGGGTCCGGGAACGGCTCGCCGGAGCGGCCGTCGAACAGGCGCGCCTTGCCGGACGGGAGCACCATGCGCTCGCCGTCGCGGTTCGGGATGGTGTGCTGGAGCAGACCCGCGAGCTCGTCCTCACGCGCACCGTCGAACACCGGGGTGGCGACGTTGGTGCCGGGGGCGACCTGGTCGGCGCCGATCGCCTGGAGGCGCTGCGCCCACTCGTCCGCGAGGCCGGAGACGTCCCAGCCGCGGCTGGCGAGCCAGCCGAGGTGGATCTCCAGGACCTGTCCCGGGTTCATTCGGGACGGGACACCCAGCGGGTTGAGGATGATGTCGACCGGGGTGCCGTCCTCCAGGAACGGCATGTCCTCGATCGGCAGGATCTTGGAGATGACGCCCTTGTTGCCGTGACGGCCGGCGAGCTTGTCACCATCGGTGATCTTGCGCTTCTGGGCCACGTACACGCGGACCAGCTGGTTGACGCCCGGAGGAAGCTCGTCGCCCTCCTCGCGGTCGAAGACGCGGACGCCGATGACCTTGCCGGTCTCGCCGTGCGGGACCTTCAGCGAGGTGTCACGGACCTCACGGGCCTTCTCACCGAAGATCGCGCGGAGCAGACGCTCCTCCGGGGTCAGCTCGGTCTCACCCTTGGGCGTGACCTTGCCGACCAGGATGTCGCCGGCGACGACCTCGGCACCGATCCGGATGATGCCGCGCTCGTCGAGGTCGGCGAGGACCTCCTCGGAGACGTTCGGGATGTCCCGGGTGATCTCCTCGGGGCCGAGCTTGGTGTCACGGGCGTCGACCTCGTGCTCCTCGATGTGGATCGAGGAGAGGACATCGTCCTGCACGAGGCGCTGCGACAGGATGATCGCGTCCTCGTAGTTGTGGCCCTCCCACGGCATGAACGCCACGAGCAGGTTCTTGCCCAGCGCCATCTCGCCGTCCTCGGTCGCGGGACCGTCGGCGAGGACCTGGCCCTCGATCACCCGGTCGCCCTCGTCGACGACGACCTTCTGGTTGACCGAGGTGCCCTGGTTCGAGCGGGAGAACTTGTGCAGGCGGTACGTGTTGTACGTGCCGTCGTCGTTGGCGACCGTGATGTAGTCCGCGGACAGCTCCTGGACCACACCGGCCTTCTCGGCCTTGAGCACGTCGCCGGCGTCGGTGGCGCAGCGGTACTCCATGCCGGTGCCGACGAGCGGGGCCTCCGACTTAATCAGCGGAACGGCCTGACGCATCATGTTCGCGCCCATGAGGGCACGGTTGGCGTCGTCGTGCTCGAGGAACGGGATCATGGCGGTCGCGACCGACACCATCTGGCGCGGCGAGACGTCCATGTAGTCCACGTCGGTCGGCGGGACGTAGTCGACCTCGCCGCCACGACGGCGGACCAGCACGCGGGCCTCGGTGAACTGCAGCTCGTCGTTGAGCGCGGCGTTGGCCTGCGCGATGACGAAGCGGTCCTCCTCGTCGGCGGTCAGGTAGTCGACCTCGTCGGTGACCTGGCCCTCGACGACCTTGCGGTACGGCGTCTCGATGAAGCCGAACGCGTTGACCCGGCCGTACGAGGCCAGCGAACCGATCAGACCGATGTTCGGGCCTTCGGGGGTCTCGATCGGGCACATGCGTCCGTAGTGGGACGGGTGCACGTCTCGGACCTCGAAGCCGGCCCGCTCACGGGACAGACCACCCGGGCCGAGCGCGGACAGACGACGCTTGTGCGTCAGCCCGGACAGCGGGTTGTTCTGGTCCATGAACTGCGACAGCTGGCTGGTGCCGAAGAACTCCTTGATGGAGGCGACGACCGGCCGGATGTTGATCAGGGTCTGCGGCGTGATCGCCTCGACGTCCTGGGTGGTCATGCGCTCGCGCACGACGCGCTCCATACGGGCGAGACCCGTACGGACCTGGTTCTGGATCAGCTCGCCGACGTTGCGCAGACGACGGTTGCCGAAGTGGTCGATGTCGTCGGTCTCGACGACGATCTCGGTGCCGTTCTCGCCGACCGCCTCGGTCTCGCCGGCGTGCAGCTTGACCAGGTAGCGGATGGTGGCGATGACGTCGTCGGTGGTGAGGACGCCCGCGTCCAGCGGCTCGTCGGCGCCCAGCTTCTTGTTGACCTTGTAGCGGCCGACCTTGGCCAGGTCGTAGCGCTTGGGGTTGAAGTACAGGTTCTCGAGCAGCGTCTGCGCGGCCTCGCGCGTCGGGGGCTCGCCCGGACGCAGCTTGCGGTAGATGTCGAGCAGCGCGTCGTCCTGGCCCTGGGTGTGGTCCTTCTCCAGGGTGGCGCGCATGGACTCGTACTCGCCGAACTCCTGCAGGATCTGCTCGGTGGTCCAGCCGAGCGCCTTGAGCAGGACGGTGACGGACTGCTTGCGCTTGCGGTCGATACGCACGCCGACCATGTCGCGCTTGTCGATCTCCATCTCCAGCCAGGCACCCCGGGACGGGATGATCTTGGCGGAGAAGATGTCCTTGTCGGACGTCTTGTCGATGGAGGAGTCGAAGTACACGCCCGGCGAGCGGACGAGCTGCGAGACGACGACACGCTCGGTGCCGTTGATGACGAAGGTGCCCTTGTTGGTCATGAGCGGGAAGTCGCCCATGAAGACCGTCTGGGACTTGATCTCGCCGGTCTCGTTGTTGGTGAACTCGGCGGTGACGAAGAGCGGGGCGCCGTAGGTGAAGTCCCGGTCCTTGCACTCGTCGATCGAGTTCTTCGGCGGCTCGAAGCGGTGGTCGCGGAAGGTCAGCGACATCGACCCGGAGAAGTCCTCGATCGGCGAGATCTCCTCGAAGATCTCCTCCAGACCGGACTTCGTGGGGACGTCCTGTCCCGACTCAAGGGCTGCCTCGACGCGAGCCTTCCACGCCGCGTTGCCGAGCAGCCAGTCAAAGCTCTCGGTCTGCAGCGCGAGCAGGTTCGGAACCTCGAGGGGCTCCTTGATCTTTGCAAAGGAGATGCGCAGCGGGGCGGTGCTGGCACCGGTGTTCATATTGGTCGAGGCGTTGCGCGAGGCGGCCAAGAGGGGGTCCTTCCGAGGGCTCGGACTCACTGCGCGCGTACCGGTCCCAAGCAATGATCAGAGACAGAAACCCCAGGTCAGGGTTATTCCGGCCAGTGATTCTCTTGCGAGGTCATGCCCCTGGTGACGGGCAGGGGGCAGCTAACAGGCAGCGCAAAGGGACAGTGTAGCCACTTGGCCCACTGATGTCCAGGGCGAGTAATTCACGACCCTCGTTGTTCTCAACTCCGCGGTACCTCGCGCCCTGCGGCGCACCTCGATACTGCCCACTCGGTCGTCGATCCATGCCTCGGATACGGATCGTGCGACGACGCGTCCTGAGAATTGCGCGCCGGGTGCGGTTCGTCAAGGCCCCCGGCCTGCGGGGCGCACGGCGAAGATCACCATACTCTGCCCCGGACCCCGTACAGGACCGCCGCCACGCGCCCCCCGGGAACGCCGAAAGGCGACCACCCGCATGGGTGATCGCCCTTCAGTGCTCCCGCGTTACACGCGGCAGAGAGGAGTCAGCAGACTCGCAGAGGTCTTACTTGACCTCGACGGAGGCGCCGGCGCCCTTGAGGGCCTCGGCGGCCTTCTCCGCGGCGTCCTTCGCGACCTTCTCGAGGACCGGCTTCGGGGTGCCGTCGACGAGGTCCTTGGCCTCCTTCAGACCCAGGGAGGTCAGCTCACGCACGACCTTGATGACCTGGATCTTCTTGTCGCCGGCGCCGGTGAGGATGACGTCGAACTCGTCCTTCTCCTCAGCCTGCTCGACCGGGGCGCCCGGGGCACCCGGGGCGGCAACGGCGACGGCCGCGGCGGCGGTGACGTCGAACTTCTCCTCGAAGGCCT
Source organism: Streptomyces solicamelliae (assembly GCF_045348655.1). NCBI lineage: Bacteria > Bacillati > Actinomycetota > Actinomycetes > Kitasatosporales > Streptomycetaceae > Streptomyces > Streptomyces solicamelliae. The sequence continues at coordinate 4,201,319 of NZ_CP160404.1, read as the reverse complement.
TCACGAACTCGGAGAGCTCGATGAGGGTCATCTCCTCGAACTGGGCGAGGAGGTCGTCCTGAGAGAGCTTCGCCATGATGGGCGATCCTTCCACTAATTCGGCAGGTGCCGGATGTACATAGAGGCGGGCGTATCGGCCCGCTACGACCCACGCACTAGGCGGCGCGGATCAATGCGCGAGCCGAATTACTCGGCACCGCCCTGCTCGGCCTGCTTGGCGCGCAGCGCGTCCACGGTGCGGACGAGCTTCGACGGCAGCGCCTGGAAGAGCTGAGCAGCCTGAGACTGCTTGCCCTTGAAGGCACCGGCCAGCTTGCTGAGCAGAACCTCGCGGGACTCGAGGTCCGCAAGCTTCTTGATGTCGTCGGCGGAGAGAGCCTTACCGTCAAGGACACCGGCCTTGATGATGAGGTTCGGGTTCTCCTTGGCGAAGTCACGCAGAGCCTTCGCCGACTCCACCGGGTCACCGGTGACGAAGGCGACCGCGGTCGGACCAGCGAAGTGCTCGTCCAGTGCGGTGATCCCGGCCTCGTTGGCCGCGATCTTGGTCAGCGTGTTCTTCACCACGGCGTACTGGGCGTTCTCACCGAGCGAACGGCGCAGCGTCTTGAGCTGCGCGACGGTGAGACCCCGGTACTCGGTCAGCACGGCGGCGTTGGAGCTCTGGAACGCGTCCTTGAGCTCGGCCACCGATGCAGCCTTGTTGGGCGTCGGCATAGCGCGTCGGCCTCCTTCCGGGTGATGAGGACCGCTCAGAAGGGGCTGAACAAAACAAAACGCCCCGGGCGCAGGCGCACGGGGCTCAGCTCGACCGAGTCGTACGAGGACGATCCGGGAACTCTTCCACGATCACCTGCGCGGGTCGTTCGCATCAATCAGCGAATCCTTCGGCCACCGCACCCTCACGGGCACAGCAACGACCAGCGGTCTTTGGCTTCTGGAAGACCATACGCGAACCGGTACGCGGCAAGCAAATCGGGCCCCGCTCCTCCGGAGAGGTGCGGGGCCCGAGGCGCTTCAGAGCCGGCCCAGGGGACCTTCAGAGGCTCAGACCGCGGCCGGGTCCTCCTCGACGAGGAGGTTGCGGGTGCGGTTGGAGTCCAGCGGGATGCCGGGGCCCATCGTCGTCGTCAGGGTCGCCTTCTTGATGTAGCGGCCCTTGGCGGCGGACGGCTTCAGACGGAGGATCTCCTCCAGAGCCGCGGCGTAGTTCTCGACCAGCTTCGTCTCGTCGAAGGAGACCTTGCCGATGATGAAGTGCAGGTTCGAGTGCTTGTCGACGCGGAACTCGATCTTGCCGCCCTTGATGTCGTTGACAGCCTTCGCGACATCGGGGGTGACGGTGCCGGTCTTCGGGTTCGGCATGAGACCACGCGGGCCGAGGACGCGGCCGAGGCGGCCGACCTTGCCCATGAGGTCCGGGGTGGCCACCACGGCGTCGAACTCGTTCAGGCGCTGGCCCTTGGAGATCTCGTCGATGAGCTCGTCGGAGCCGACGATGTCGGCGCCCGCGGCAACCGCGGCCTCGGCACGCTCACCGGTCGCGAAGACCAGGACCCGGGCGGTCTTGCCGGTGCCGTGCGGGAGGTTCACGGTGCCACGGACCATCTGGTCGGCCTTGCGCGGGTCGACACCCAGGCGGAAGGCGACCTCGACGGTGCCGTCGAACTTCGTGGTGGCGGTGTCCTTCGCGAGGCGGACGGCCTCGAGGGGAGCGTAGTTCCGCTCGCGGTCCACCTTGGCGTCCGCGGAGCGGAGAGCCTTGCTGCGCTTCACTGCTTCTCCTGTTGGTTCAGGTATGGAGTCGTGGTGCGGGCCGCGCCGGCCCTACCACTGAGGTCACGAGGGGGGTGATCAGCCCTCGACCGTGATGCCCATGGAGCGGGCGGTGCCGGCGATGATCTTCGACGCGGCGTCCAGGTCGTTGGCGTTCAGGTCGGGCAGCTTGACCGTGGCGATCTCGCGGACCTGGTCGGCCGTGAGCTTCGCGACCTTGGTCTTGTGCGGCTCGCCGGAGCCCTTGTCCACACCCGCGGCCTTGAGGATCAGCTTCGCGGCCGGCGGAGTCTTCGTGACGAAGGTGAAGGAACGGTCCTCGTAGACCGTGATCTCCACCGGCACGACCATGCCACGCTGCGACTCGGTCGCGGCGTTGTAGGCCTTGCAGAACTCCATGATGTTGACGCCGTGCTGGCCGAGCGCGGGGCCGACCGGCGGGGCCGGGTTGGCCGCACCGGCGTTGATCTGGAGCTTGATAAGCCCCGTGACCTTCTTCTTCTTGGGAGGCATAGCTCTCTCCGGGTCCTAGTGAGAGTTTTCAGCCGATCCATCCGGTCGTCCGGACGGAGGCATACCGCACAACGATAACGGGTATGGCTGCGCGGCCAAAAACCGAGCAGGTCAGAGCGGCTGTAGCAGCCACTCTGACCTGGTCGGAAACCTTTGGGGTCAGTTCTTCTGGATCTGGTCGAAGCTGAGCTCGACCGGGGTCTCGCGACCGAAGATCTCGACGAGGCCCTTGACCTTCTTCGAGTCGGCGTTGATCTCGTTGATCGTGGCCTGGAGGGTGGCGAAGGGGCCGTCGGTGACGGTGACCGAGTCGCCGACCTCGAAGTCCAGCACCTCGACCGTGACCTTGCGGGCCGGCGCCGGCTTGCCCTCGGCCTCGGCGGCCTCGCGGGCGGCCTTCTCCTCGGCCTCCGGGGCGAGCATCTTGACGATCTCGTCCAGGGTCAGCGGGTACGGGTCGTAGGCGTTGCCCACGAAGCCGGTGACGCCGGGGGTGTTACGGACGACGCCCCAGGACTCGTTCGTCAGGTCCATGCGGACGAGCACGTAGCCGGGCAGCTTGTTCTGCCGGACGTTCTTGCGCTCGCCGTTCTTGATCTGGACGATCTCTTCCTCGGGGACCTCGGCCTGGTAGATGAAGTCCTCGACGTTCAGCGAGACGGCACGCTGCTCCAGGTTGGCCTTCACGCGCTTCTCGTAGCCCGCGTAGGTGTGGATCACGTACCACTCGCCCGGCAGACCGCGGAGCTCGTCGCGCAGCGCCTGGACCGGGTCGACCGGAGCGGCCGGCTCCTCCTCGACGACCTCGACCTCGGCCTCGACGGCCTCCGTCTCGTCGGCGGCCTCTGCCTCGTCGGCGGACTCGTCGACCTCGTCCTCGTCGGTCTCGACCTCGCCGGCCTCGTCCTCGACGTGGACAGCGGTCTCCTCGGCGGCCTCGCCCGCAGCGGCGTCAGCAGCCTCGGCCTGGTCCTCGTCGGCGGCCTCGACGATGTCGAGCTCGTCCTCAACGTTCAGGTTCGGGTCAGACACGGTGGCTGCTTCTTCCTGCGATACAGATGGGGTGGAACATGCGAAAAGGGGCGCCGCGGGGGCGCCCTCCGCGGGAATCAGCCGAAGACGTACTTGACTGCTTCCTGGAAGCCCAAGTCAATCACGGTGACAAGGCCGATCATGACGACGACGAAGATGATGACCACCGTGGTGTAACTCGACAGCTGGCTGCGAGTGGGCCAGACGACCTTGCGCAGCTCCGCGATGATCTGGCGGTAGAAGACCGCGAGACGGCCCAGAGGGCCCTTCTTCCCGCGCTTGCCGCCCTTGCGCGGCTTCTTCTTCGAGTCCTGCGCCTCATCCTGGGCATCAGGCATGTCGATGGAGCCTACGGCGTCCGTCACGATCTCTCACCTGATTCCGGGTCGTGGCCGTGCCGCGCCCGGATGGAGCCGCACGGCGGTGCAATGAAGACGTACATGCGCACAGCACCTGGCGGTGTGTGTAGCAGGGCCGGAGGGACTTGAACCCCCAACCGCCGGTTTTGGAGACCGGTGCTCTACCAATTGAGCTACGACCCTTTGTGGTGTCCCCAACCTACCGCATCGTGAGACGTGGTCGGTGAGGGCCAACGAGCAGTGAGTGTACGTGTTCATGAGCGTCGCGTCGAACAGAAAGCACGTCGGGGCGCTGCCGAGCGCCGTGCGTGACCGGTAATGACCGATCCTGTCCGCCCCTCGAAACCTGTGTGCCCGGCCCGAAAGCAGTCTGGGACCATGGCCGCATGAGCGCTGCCACTTCTCCCACCGAGCGCCGGGTCTCCGCCCGAGTCGGCGCGATCTCCGAGTCCGCCACCCTCGCCGTCGACGCCAAGGCCAAGGCCCTCAAGGCCGCCGGCCGTCCGGTGATCGGCTTCGGCGCCGGTGAGCCCGACTTCCCGACCCCGGACTACATCGTCGAGGCGGCCGTCGAGGCCTGCAAGAACCCCAAGTACCACCGCTACACGCCCGCCGGCGGTCTGCCCGAGCTGAAGAAGGCGATCGCCGAGAAGACCCTGCGGGACTCCGGTCTCGAGGTCGACCCGGCCGAGGTGCTGGTGACCAACGGCGGCAAGCAGGCCATCTACGAGGCCTTCGCCGCGATCCTCGACCCGGGCGACGAGGTCATCGTCCCGGCGCCGTACTGGACCACCTACCCGGAGTCGATCCGGCTGGCCGGCGGCGTCCCGGTGGAGGTCGTGGCCGACGAGACCACGGGCTACCGGGTCTCCGTCGAGCAGCTGGAGGCGGCGCGCACCGAGAACACCAAGGTCCTCCTCTTCGTCTCGCCCTCCAACCCGACGGGCGCGGTGTACAGCGAGGAGGACGCGCGCGCGATCGGCGAGTGGGCCGCCGAGCACGGCCTGTGGGTGCTGACCGACGAGATCTACGAGCACCTGGTCTACGGCGACGCGACGTTCACCTCGCTGCCGAAGCTGGTCCCGGCGCTGCGCGACAAGTGCATCATCGTCAACGGCGTCGCCAAGACGTACGCGATGACCGGCTGGCGCGTCGGGTGGATCATCGGCCCGAAGGACGTGGTCAAGGCCGCGACCAACCTGCAGTCGCACGCCACGTCCAACGTGAGCAACGTGGCGCAGGTGGCCGCGCTGGCCGCCGTCTCCGGTGACCTGGACGCGGTCGCGGAGATGCGCAAGGCGTTCGACCGCCGCCGCCAGACGATCGTCAAGATGCTCAACGAGATCGACGGCGTGGTCTGCCCGACCCCCGAGGGCGCGTTCTACGCGTACCCGTCGGTGAAGGGCCTGCTGGGCAAGGAGATCCGCGGCAAGCGCCCGCAGGACTCCGTGGAGCTCGCGGCGCTGATCCTGGACGAGGTCGAGGTCGCGGTCGTCCCCGGTGAGGCCTTCGGCACCCCGGGCTACCTGCGGCTCTCGTACGCGCTGGGCGACGAGGACCTGGTCGAGGGCGTCTCCCGGATCCAGAAGCTGCTGGCGGAAGCGCGCGACTGACGCACCTCCGTGACGGGCCCCCGGCGAGACACCGCCGGGGGCCCGTTCTCACGTTCGGGCAAGGTCCCGATCGTGGAAAGGGACTCCCGTAGTCCATTCGAGTGGGGCAAGATCGGGCGATGGAGCACGTACGCGATCTCACGCTTCTGCCGAAGGCCCACCTGCATCTGCACTTCACCGGCTCGATGCGGCCCACGACGCTGATCGAGCTGGCCGACAAGTACGGAGTGCACCTCCCCGAGGCCCTGACCGGCGGCGAACCGCCGAAACTGCGCGCCACGGACGAGCGGGGCTGGTTCCGGTTCCAGCGGCTGTACGACATCGCCCGCTCCTGCCTGCGCGCCCCGGAGGACATCCAGCGCCTGGTCCGGGAGACCGCGCAGGAGGACGTCCGGGACGGCTCGGGCTGGCTGGAGATCCAGGTGGACCCCACCTCGTACGCCCCGAGGCTCGGCGGCCTGATCCCGGCGATGGAGATCATCCTCGACGCGGTGGAGACCGCCTCCCGCGACACCGGCCTCGGTATCAGGGTCCTGGTGGCCGCCAACCGTATGAAGCACCCGCTGGACGCCCGTACGCTCGCGCGGCTCGCGGTCCGCTACGCCGACCGGGGCGTGGTCGGCTTCGGCCTCTCGAACGACGAGCGGCGCGGGATGGCCCGCGACTTCGACCGGGCCTTCGCCATCGCCCGCGAGGGCGGCCTGCTGGCGGCGCCGCACGGCGGAGAGCTGACCGGCCCGGCGTCGGTCCGGGACTGCCTCGACGACCTGCACGCGGCGCGCATCGGCCACGGCGTCCGCGCCGCGGAGGACCCGCGGCTGCTGCGCCGCCTGGCCGAGCGGGGCGTGACCTGCGAGGTCTGCCCCGCGTCCAACGTGGCCCTCGGCGTGTACGAGAAGCACGAGGACGTCCCCCTGCGCACGCTGTACGAGGCCGGTGTCCCCATGGCCCTCGGCGCCGACGACCCGCTCCTCTTCGGCTCCCGCCTGGCCGCCCAGTACGAGATCGCGCGCCGGCACCACGGCTTCACGGACGCCGAACTGGCGGAGCTGGCACGGCAGTCGGTGCGGGGATCGGCGGTGCCGGAGGACGTCCGGCGGAAGCTGCTGTCCGGGATCGACGACTGGCTGGCCGCTCCGGCGGCCTGAGGCGGCCGTCAGCCCGCCGGGGCGATTCCGGCCATGAGGGTGCGGGCGAGACCGGCGGCGAACTCGTCGAGCGGGCGGGGCGGGCGGCCCTCGGGGGTCATCTCGTAGGCGAAGGCGCGGTGCACGCAGGCGCCCAGGAGCAGGGACGCGGCGGCGTGGGTGTCGGCGTCGGCGGCGATGCGGCCGTGCTGCTGCTCGGCGCGGAGGTAGGCGTCGAGCCCTTCGACGGGCTTGTGGGGGCCCTCGCCGAGCTCCCGCATGACCTCCTCGTGACGGCGCTTGAGCTGCGGCTCGGCGTAGAGGGAGGCGGCCATCGGGAAGGTCTGCTCGTAGAACAGTGCCGCGCTGCGGGCGATCTCGGTGAGGTTCTCCTCGACCGAGCGGCCGCCGGGGTCGGCGGCGAGGGTGTCGAGCAGCGAGCCGAGCCCGGGCAGCCGCTCGTCGAGCACCGTCACGAACAGCTCTTCCTTGCTGCTGAAGTACTTGTAGAGCGCGGCCTCGGAGCAGCCCGCGGCCTTCGCGATCTCCTTGGTGGTGGTGCGGGCGAGGCCGGCGGTCAGCATCAGGTGGCGGGCCGCGTCGACGATGCGGACGCGCGTCGGCTTCTGTTCCACGGAGGCTCCAGTCGGGTTCGCCGGTTGCGCGGACGGGTGAGCGGGTGGGTGAGTGGGTGCTCACCCACCTACTTGACGGGTGGGTGAGTGCCCACCCACCCTAGGGGGTGAGTGAATACTTACCCACCCCGAGGAGGGTGCGACATGAGGCTCACAGTCTTCGGCGCGACCGGCGGCATCGGCCGCGAGGTCGCCGGCCAGGCACTCGCCGCCGGTCATCAGGTGACGGCCGTGGTGCGGGACCCCGCGCGGTTCGCCCTCACCGGCGAACGCCTCGAGGTCGTCCGCGCGGACCTCTCCGACCCCGAGTCGCTGCGCCCCGCCGTCGCCGGCCGGGACGCGGTCCTCTCCGGCCTGGGCGCCCGCAACCGGGCGGACGCGGCCACGGGCGTCGCCGCGCGTCTCACGCGCTCGGTGCTCGCGGCGATGGAGGCGGAGGGAACCCGGCGGCTCCTCGTGGTCAGCGCCGCCCCGCTGGCCGCCACTCCCCCGGACGAGCCGCTGCTCGACCGGATCGCCGTCATGGCGGTCCGGGCCGCTCTGAAGGACGTCTACGCGGATCTGCGGGTGATGGAGGAGGAGCTCGCGCGCAGCGCGACGGACTGGACGTCCGTACGGCCGCCCAAGCTCGGCGACAAGCCGCTCACGGGCACGTACCGGACGGTCGTCGGCGCGAATCCGCGCTCGGGCCGCTCGATCGGCCGGGCGGACGTGGCCCACGCGATGCTCGCGATGGTGTCCGACCCGGCCACGGTGAAGCAGCCGGTGGGCGTGGCGTACTGAGCCGCGTACGGGCCGGCCGCGTACTGCGCCGCGTACCGCGCCGCCCCGGGATCAGGGGCCGTCAGAGCTCGACGCCGACCGTCACCGGCTCGTTGACCAGGGTGACGCCGAAGGCGGCGTGGACCCCGTCGACGACCTCGCGGGCGAGGGCGAGGAGATCCTCGGTGGTGGCCTCGCCGCGGTTGGTGAGGGCGAGGGTGTGCTTGGTGGAGATGCGGGCGGGGCCGCTGCCGTAGCCCTTGGTGAAGCCCGCCTTGTCGATCAGCCAGGCGGCGGAGGTCTTGGTGAAGGCGTCCCCGACGGGGAAGGCGGGCGCCTGGGCCTCGGCGCCGAGGCGCTCGGCGACGCGGCCGCGGAAGGCGTCGAACTCCTCGTTGGTGAGGATCGGGTTCGTGAAGAACGATCCGGCGGACCAGGTGTCGTGGTCCTCGGGGTCCAGCACCATGCCCTTGCTCGCCCTCAGCTTCAGGACGGTCTCCCGCGCGTGCGCCAGCGGCACCCGCTCGCCCATCCCGACGCCGAGGGCGCGGGCGGTCTGCTCGTACGCGATCGGCGCGGACATGCCGCCGGCGTCCTCCAGCTCGAAGCGGACGCGCAGCACGACGTAGTCGTCCGGGCGCTTCTTGAAGAGGCTGTGGCGGTAGGAGAAGTCGCACTGCTCGTTGGTGAGCGTGACGATCCCGTGGTCGACCATGTCGTACGCGACCACCTCGGTGATCACCGCCGCGACGTCCTGCCCGTACGCGCCGACGTTCTGGATCGGCGTCGCGCCGGCCGAGCCGGGGATGCCGGCCAGGCACTCGATGCCCGCCAGCCCCGCGTCGACCGTGCGGGAGACCGCGTCCGACCACACCTCGCCGGCCGCGAGCTCGAGCCGCGTCCCGTCGAGCTCGAAGCCCTTGGTGGCGATGCGCAGCACGGTGCCGTCGAAGCCCTTGTCCCCGATGACGAGGTTGGAGCCGCCGCCGACGATCAGCAACGGCTCGCGGGCCGGGATCTCGCGGATCGCGGCGATCACCTCGGCGTCGGTCGTCGCCGTGATGAGCCGCCGGGCCGGCCCACCGAGCCGGAAGGTGGTCAGGGGCGCGAGGGGGGCGTCGTGGAGTACGTGCACGCGCACAAGGGTACGGGGCGGCCGCGCGGGGCCCCGCTCCCCGGCCCGGAGACGCGTACGGCCCCGGGCCGCCCATGGGGCCCGGGGCCGTACCGCAAGTCCGCCCGGTGTCAGGCGGGTGTCCGCCGGTGTCAGGCGAGCCGGACCACCGCGCGGGACATGCCGAGAACCTTCTGGCCGGCCGACATCGCCGTCAGGTCGACGCGGACCAGGCCGTCGTCCAGCTTGGCCGCGACCTTCGCGCTGACCTCGATCAGCGCGCCGGTCCCGTCGTTCGGCACGACGACCGGCTTGGTGAAGCGGGTGCCGTAGTCGACGACCGCGCCCGGGTCGCCGACCCAGTCGGTCACGACGCGGATCGCCTCGGCCATGGTGAACATGCCGTGCGCGATGACGTCCGGCAGACCGACCTCGACCGCGAACTTCTCGTTCCAGTGGATCGGGTTGAAGTCCCCGGAGGCACCCGCGTACTGGACCAGCGTGGCGCGGGTCACAGGGAAGGACTGCGCCGGCAGCTCGGTACCGACCTCGACCTCGTCGTAAGCGATCTTCGCCGCCATCGTCAGCCCTCCTCGGCCGCGCGCGCCACGAGCTTGGTCCACGCCGTCACGACGTGCTCGCCGCTCTCGTCGTGGACCTCGCCGCGGATGTCCAGGATGTCGTTGCCCGCGAGGGACTTGATCGCCTCGATGGTGGAGACGACGGAGAGCCGGTCGCCGGCCCGGACCGGGCGGGCGTACGCGAACTTCTGGTCGCCGTGCACCACACGGCTGTAGTCGAGCCCGAGCTGCGGGTCCGCGACGACCTGTCCGGCCGCCTTGAACGTGATCGCGAACACAAAAGTCGGCGGGGCGATCACATCGGGGTGCCCGAGCTCTTTCGCGGCCTCCGGATCGGTGTACGCGGGATTCGCGTCGCCGACCGCCTCGGCGAACTCGCGGATCTTTTCCCGGCCGACCTCGTACGGCGCGGTGGGCGGATAGGTCCGCCCCACGAAGGACTGGTCGAGCGCCATGAACTCGTTCCCTCCTGGCTGCTGGTTTTCTGTCGCGGTGCCGACAAACGCCGCGAGGCCGCCCCCGGAAGTGGGGACGGCCTCGTGGTCGAGCCTGTTTAGCGCGTCTCGCGGTGCGCAGTGTGCGCGTTGCAGCGCGGGCAGTGCTTCTTCATCTCAAGACGGTCCGGGTTGTTGCGCCGGTTCTTCTTGGTGATGTAGTTCCGCTCCTTGCACTCCACGCAGGCCAGCGTGATCTTCGGGCGGACGTCGGTGGCAGCCACGTGAGTGCTCCTTGACGGACGGATGGACGGATGAACGCATAAAAGAGTAGCCGATCGAAGGACCGACCCCACAATCGGCTACCGTGTGTAGCGGTGACCGGACTTGAACCGGTGACACAGCGATTATGAGCCGCTTGCTCTACCGACTGAGCTACACCGCTTTGATGATCGGGATCCCACCCGAGGGTGGGGGACCTTCTCACCAGAGCCCCAATACGGAATCGAACCGTAGACCTTCTCCTTACCATGGAGACGCTCTGCCGACTGAGCTATTGGGGCGAGCGATGAAGACATTACACGCTCGGTACCCGTTCGCCCAAATCCGTTTCCCGCCCCCGCCCGGAGGGCAACGCGGCACCCCCTCACGGCCCCCTCACGCCCGCCTCATAGGCCACACGTGCGCTCGTCGGTACGACTATTGCGCTCCTCCTCCACGTCCGGCCGGACCGCCCCTAGGCTCGGGCCCACGCTGCGTCATCTTGATCTTGAGGAGCCTCGAGGAGCCCCATGTCAGCCGACAGCAAGCAGCCCCAGCCCCCGTCTCCCGACGACTGGGGCGCCGCCACCGCCGACACCACCTCGCTGCTGCTGTCGGGCGCCCGGCTCACCGACGGCCGGACCGTCGACGTACGGCTCGGGGGCGGCCGGATCGAGGCGGTCGGCACGGCCGGCAGCCTCACCGCCGCGGGCGCCCGGGTCGACCTCGCCGGTTACCTGCTGCTGCCCGCCCCCGCCGAACCGCACGCGCACTCCGACACGGCGCTCAGCGCGGACGTGCCGGGACCCGTCTCGTACGCCCCCGACGACGTGCAGCGGCGCGCCACGGAGGCGGCGCTGCTCCAGCTCGGGCACGGCGCGACGGCGCTGCGCGCGCACGTGCGGATCGGGGACGTGCACGGGCTCGGCCCCCTGGAGGCGGTGCTGCAGGCCCGTCGCTCGCTGCGCGGCCTGGCCGACCTGACGGCGGTGGCGGTGCCGCGGCTGCTGACGGGGGTGGCCGGGGCGGACGGGCTGGCGATGCTGCGGGACGCGCTGAAGATGGGCGCGGGCGTGGTGGGCGGCTGCCCGGACCTGGACCCGGACCCGACGGGGTACGTGGAGGCGGTCCTGGAGGTGGCGGCGGAGCACGGCGCGCCGGTGGACCTGCACACGGACGGTGACGATCCGGCACGGCTGGCCCGGCTGGCGGCGATGGCGGGCGGGCTGCGGGCCGGGGTGACGATCGGCCCGTGCGCGGGGCTCGGGCGGCTGCCGGCCGACGTGGCGCGGCGCACGGCGGACCGGCTGGCCGCGGCCGGGGTGACGGTGGTGGCGCTGCCGCAGGGCGGCTGCGCGGCCGCGGAGGCCCGCGGCACGGCGCCGGCGCGGCTGCTGCGCGCGGCGGGGGTGCGGCTGGCGGCGGGCGGCGGGGCGCTGCGGGACGTGGCGAACCCGGTGGGGCGCGGCGATCCGCTGGAGCCCGCGTACCTGCTGGCCTCGCAGGGCGGGCTGCGGCCCCAGGACGCGTACGACACGGTGAGCGCGGCGGCGCGGGCGGCGATGGGGCTGCCGGAGGTGCGGGTCGAGGCCGGCTTTCCTGCGGAGCTGCTGGCCGTACGCGGCGACCGCCTGTCGGGGGTCCTGTCCCTCGCCTACAGCCGCATCGTGATCCACCGGGGCCGGGTCGTGGCCCGCACGAGCGCGGTCCGCGAGTACTGCGACTCGGCGGCGGCCCTCGACCTGCCCCGCCAGGCCCGGCCGGACACGGGAAGCCCTCCGGGCGGGGGCGACGTACGGTCGTGAGTATGCGCATTGTCATCGCAGGAGGACACGGTCAGATCGCGCTGCGCCTGGAGCGGCTGCTCTCGGCTGGCGGACACGAGGTCGCGGGGATCATCCGCAAGCCGGAACAGGCGGACGACCTGCGCGAGGCGGGCGCCGAACCCGTCGTGCTGGACCTGGAGTCGGCGTCGGTGGAGATGGTCGCGGCGGCGCTGCAGGGCGCCGACGGAGCCGTCTTCGCGGCCGGCGCGGGCCCGGGCAGCGGCGCGGGCCGCAAGGACACGGTGGACCGCGGCGCGGCCGTCCTGTTCGCCGACGCGGCGGAACGCGCGGGCGTGCGCCGCCACATCGTCGTCTCCTCGATGGGCGCCGACCCGGACCACCAGGGCCAGGACGTCTTCGACGTCTACCAGCGTGCGAAGGGCGAGGCGGACGCGTACGTCACCTCGCGGGAGAACCTCGACTGGACCATCCTCCGCCCCGGCCTCCTCACCAACGACGCCGGCACGGGCGAGGTCCGCCTCGCCGCCCACACGGGCCGCGGCCCCGTCCCCCGCGACGACGTGGCCGCCGTCCTCGCCGAACTCCTCGAAACCCCCGCCACCGCCGGCCTCACCCTCGAACTCGTCTCCGGCTCCGTCCCGGTGGCGGTCGCGGTACGCGACGTGGCGGGCAACTGACGCCGCTTCGGCTCGTCGACCGCAACGCAAGAAGACCCCCGGTGCGAACACCGGGGGTCTCTCTCGCGTGGCGGCGCCAGGATTCGAACCTGGGTAGGCTAAGCCGACGGATTTACAGACTCCTCATGTTCGGGTCGCTTCACCACGGTTGACCTGCAGCAACGACAAAGCCGGACCTCACACGCCCGATGCTCGTCCACGCATCGTCCACAGGCGCGGTCCCTGCCCACTCCACACGACACACTGAGGCGTGTCGGCTGCGCCGACGGGCTGTAACACCCCGTGTTACAGCGGCCTGCAGCGGCGGACACCCCGGACTACCTGAGTGGAGCCTGTCCAAGAAGCCTGCGCTGGTAAGGAGCCTGACCGGACAGCCGGACAGGTGCGACACCAAGGTTCTCGTTGTCATTCGAGGATGAGACGATTGCTACGTTCCTCGCTCGACATGGGAATCAGATCTGGGCGATCCAGCACCAGAGAACGAAGAGCTCTTTTCGCGATTCGAATGGCGTCACGGCTCGCGGAAGCAACCTTGTCGGATCGTACATCGACACCGTGAACAATCTGACTTCGAAGCCTGTAGATGTCAGTAGCCCGCTTACGGAACTCCGAACGCTCTTCAAACCCCGCATAAAGCAATTTAGAGAGAGCCGCGCTGACGCGATAGGTGATCTCTCGATCTGCACCCAAGAGGGACTCCCAAACGATTACTGCATCGATCAACGCATCGAGATGATCCCTTCTCTCTGCGGATGCACGCAAGAGTCGTTGCGGCGCAATCCCCAATCGCCGAAAGTTGACGGAGCTCAGCCTAGCAATCCATTCCTGCCAATCAGCCATTTGCTCCCGAGAGACCGCGGTCGGCCTCAGCATGGCATAGCGGTCAGGGTTACTCGATTGCCAGCCTTCCCCTTGCCTCACAGGGACCACAAACTTGCTCCACCCGGGAATGACGACTGGCACATCCTCCCCCTCCCAGGAAAGCAGGAATGCCAGACGGGCAAGATTTACTCGCTCACTGAGAATATGCTGGCATCGCATATCCAACGAAGGAATGGAATCCTCCGATATATCTGCAACCGGAGCATACTTCGCGCTGCACTTCACTTCGGTTTCGAGAATTACGTCTCCGGAGTATCTGATGGTGACCGCATTCTCGTCGTCGCCCCCCTGAATCGTCCGATCGCCGCCGTCTCTGACCCGGGGTACCCGAGGCCGATCGGAGCCATGCGCGGATCGAAGGACGCCCCAAGGGAGCTCAAGGCGTACATCCACCGGTCCCACCACCCCGCTAAGCGAAGCAACTCCGATAGCGGTGAAGTGCCTACGCGAGTATCCACTTCGCGCTTCACGCAGCATCCACTTGACAGATTCCCTCAGACCAGTGAGGTCGGGCACGCAGTCTCGCAGTTTCGCCCTACTCCAGGCGGCATAGATGATGGAGGAAGGAACGGCAACCAGTTGTACTCCACCAGAGAAACCAATTCCCTGAGAAAGCTGGACCGCCTCAAGTAGGTCACTCGATGCATCGAAAGGTAGATCGGGATCCCGGCGAACCGCTTCAACAGCCGCCTCCTCCAAAGGAGTCTGCACTGGAGCAGCAAAGGGGAGAGAGATTTTCCCTTCCAGCAGGAAGGCTCCGTACATTTCCGCCGCGAGAGCGTTTAGAGCATCTAGGGTCACATCTCCACTGGAGGGGGCATTGTCACCCTCAGCAGCACCGATCAACCGCCTCATATGAGCTATCGGAGAAGTCTCTCCGTTTCGAGGCGCACAGAACATAGGGCCCCACCCAAAGAACACGCCATCCGCCGTGCCGAATGGAGCCTTTTCGGCAATTAGTTTAGCCATCTCCTCCTGCTCTGGAGACACCTCGGAAATGTCTCCTAGCAGCCACTCAACGAAGGGCTTTCCGAAAGCCTCAATCATTCCGCGGAGCTCTGCGCCTGCACCATTCGCACACTGATCCTCGGCCACATCGCGAACGATAGTGGCTCCGGGAGCGCGGGACACCCCCTTAAGGGCGTCCCGCGAAGAACGTGCTAGCCAACCACGCCTGGCCCTCGGTCATGCGAGGCTATGGAGGAGCACAGTACTCAGAGGGGAGAGGGAGTGTCGCAACAGGTCAGTCCCCGGGGGACGTTCCTGAAGATTGCGGACGCCCTGCGGGTGGACATCGAGTCCGATCCGGCGGCGACTGAGTTGCCGACCCTTGCCGAGGTCATGGAGCGGTTCGGGGTCTCGCGGGGGCTCGCGCTTCGAGCCTTTCGGGTTCTGCGTGATGCCGGGGTGGCCGAACCCGTGCCCGGGGGGCGGTGGCGTGTCGCCAGGAGCGGCGAGGGCGGCGGCCGGCGGTCGCTTGCGGAACGGATCTGCGAGGTGATGCTCGCGGATGAGAGCGTCGCTGTGGGGAAGCCCTTCCTGAGCGCTTCCAAGCTCGCCGAACGCCTCGGAGTCGCCCGCCCGACTGTGGCGAAGGCTCTGGCCGAGCTGGAGGCCGCCGGGCTGCTCTCGGAGAGCCGCCAGGGGAAGGCACGGACTGTACTCGCCCTGCCGGGCGGAGAGGAGCGTTCGTAGCGTGGCCACCACAGGATTGGCGGAGTGGGCCTACCCGCTCGCGGAGTCATTGCTCGCCGAGCCGCTGCCGCGGCGGTGGGCGCACTCGCTCGGCGTCGCCGAGCGAGCCCGGCTGCTCGCTCCGATCCTCGGCGAAGACGCCGAGCTGCTGGAGGCCGCGGCCGTCCTCCACGACATCGGGTACTCCCCGGACCTCGCCAAGACCGGCTTTCACCCCCTGGACGGCGCCCGGTACCTGCGAGATGTAGCCGACGCCGACGTACGCGTCATCCGGCTCGTCGGACACCACTCCTGTGCATGGATGGAGGCGGAAGCCCGAGGCCTGCGCGAGGAGTTGGAGAGCGAGTTCCCGCGGGAGGAACCGCACCTAGCCGACGCCCTCTGCTTCTGCGACATGAACACGACGCCGGACGGGACGCCCACGAATCCGGTGGACCGAGTCAACGAGATCGCGGGGCGGTACGGCGCGGACAGCCTGATCGGGATGTTCATCCGGCGGGCCGAGCCGGAGATCCTGGGCTGTACGGCCCGCGTCCTAGAGCGGCTCGCCGCGGTGAAGCGTCAGCCGATGTAGGGAGCCGTTCTGCCCCGGTCCATGGCGTGCTCGATGCGCATGCGCATGGTCGGGTGAACATCGAGTTCGGACAGGTCCGCTGGGGCAACCCAGCGGACCTGTGTCGTCTCACTGCTCGTACGGAGGTCGCCTCCGACCGGCCGCGCACGGAAGCAGATGGAGAACTGCTGCCTGGCCTCGCCGTCGTCGTACAGCATCACGTGCCCCGGGTCGGTGTAGATCCCCGCCATGTCGACGACTTCGGCCTTGATGCCGGTCTCTTCCCACACCTCGCGCACGACGGTGTCACTGATGGACTCGCCGACGTCGTGGCCGCCGCCGGGAAGGGCCCACCGGCCGTTGTCGGACCGCTGGATCATCAGCACCCGCCCGGCGTCGTCCTGGACGAACGCCACGACGGAAGGCACGACGGAGTTGGCCGGCGGTGCGGCAGGGTCGTGCAGGTAGTCGATGCGTCCCATGGTCAGGCTCCCGTCAGGTCGTGATCTATCACCTGGCGCGCGCCTCCCCAGGTCTGCTCGATGCTATTCGCGTACGTGTCGAAGAGGCCGCCGCCCGGCAGCCGCCGCAGGTGGAGGACCGGAGCCATGTACGCGCCGATGCCGTACACATGGGTGTTCACCAGCATCTCGTCATCAGCCCGGTACAGGCTGTTGTAGAGCGTCGCGTCGTGCAGCCGGAAGCCGATGTCCGGGTGGCTCGTAAAGAGCGGGCGGTAGTTCATCAGTGCGTTGCGGATCTTCCCGTCCATGACGCGGTGACCTTCGTCTATGCCGCGCTGCTTCACGGCCTCGCAGCCAGGGTCACCCAGGAGCACGCGCACCTGCGCGGCCCCCTGCACCTTCGCCTTGAGGATATCCAGGAAGACTGGGTCCTCCGAGAGCCACAGGCCGGCGTAGACGAGCACATCGAGGTGTCGCTCCGCCCGCTCGTACATGTCCCGCCAGAGGTTCGCGGGGACCATATGCCGGTGCGGGTAGACCGTGACGATCTCCGCCTTGCTCAGGTCGGCCGCGCTCTCCACCCCACGCGAGTCGACCCACAGCGTCGTCGCGTCGACCTTCAGGAAGGCTGCGGTCGCGTACTGGTGACGCCGGTACGGCACCTTCCCCTGCGTGATCCAGCGCTCCACCGTCTTCGGGTTGACCTCGATCGCCTCGGCAAGGTCGTGAATCGACTTGCCCTGAGCAAGCAGTGCCGACCGTAAGCGCTCGTTGGACATGTCCACCCCCGGTGGGACGTCTTGGGAGCTCTTGACGGTAGCCAGAAGTCCCCGAGCTGTCCACGGACGGGGTAACCAACGCCCCTCACCTGCACCGATTCTGATGGTGCGCCAAGAAGTCCCGGCGCAAAGCCAGGAGGGTCCGCCAGCACGCTTGACGGAACTCGATGCGGTACCTGTAATGGAGGTACCGCATCGAGTTCGCGGCCAGTCGGCTGCGGACTCGATCGGCCGGAGTGCCCGTGAGGGCTGTTCCGTCGCCCCGAGGGCCCCGTGAAACGGGCTCGAAGGAAGCGCCAGTTCTTTGACAACTGAATGGGGATCACGCCGCCTCTCCTCGGCCAAGTAGGCGGCCACGCGGTCTCCGCGTGATGAACAGCGCAACGCCTCGATGGTCGTAGGCCGGGTTCGACTCCTGGCCGGGGCACTGGCCCGTCCGGCACTCGCCGCACGGGCCCCTTGCTGGGCCGGTCGCCTCTCTCCAAAGACCGCGACGGTCCGGCTTCCCTTCGACACAGAAGAGAGCTCCCATGCAGCGCATGTACGTGGGCGGCCATCAGGCCGTCAGCAGCACCGATTTCGTGGAACTGGCCCTCGGAACGCCGGTTGAGCTGTGGCTCGGGGTGGAGGGCGAGACCGAGGAGGAGCGCGCGGCCCGTCTGGACGCGGCGCGCGACATCCTCGCGGACAACCCGAGCCTGCCGGATGACGTGTCGCGGGTCGCCGCTGAGGCGATCGAGGCGTACGCGCCGGAGCTGTTCAACGTCGTCCCGCTGGTCCGGCCGGCGGCCTCGCGGAACCGGCCCCGGAAGGGAGCCGCGGCGTGAGCGCCCCGGTAGCCGTCGAGCGGCCGACGGTGCCGCCGCTGACGCGTCCGGAGATGGGGCTCGCCGGGGTCGGTGCGCTCGCCGCGGCCGGTGTCGGCGCCCTCGGACTGATCTCCTCCTTTGACGCGGTCTCGGCCGCTGCGCTGCGGTGGGGGTTCGGTGAGCCGTGGATGCTGCCGGTCGGTATCGACGTGGCGATCCCGGTGTTCACCGTGGCCAACCTGCTACTGATCCGGATGGACATGGCCCTGGCCTGGGTCCGGTTCGTGCCCTGGGTTCTGACCCTGGTGACCTGCGGCCTGAACGTCGCTGCCGGACACGGAGTGTGGGCGAAGGTGGCGCACGGGACGATGCCGCTGCTGTGGGTGGTGTTCTCCGAGATCGGGGCGCACATCTACGCGGTGCGGATCGGGGCGGCGACGGGCCGGCGGATGGACAAGATCCGGGCGTCGCGGTGGCTGCTGGCGTTCCCGTCCACGTTCTCGCTGTGGCGGCGGATGACGCTGTGGGAGATCACCTCCTACGCCGACGCGCTCGCCCGCGAGAAGGAGCGCCAGCTCGCCCGCGCCGAGCTGCGCGAGACCTACGGGTGGCGGTGGCGGTCCAAGACCCCGCGCCGCGAACGCGTCCTGCTCCGGCTCGGCGAGCTCGCCGCCGAGGCTGCTGAGGACGCCGCGCCCGAGCCTTCGGCGCCACCCGTGCCGCCGAAGGAGTCGAGCGCGCCGGAGCCGCGCAAGCGGACCACGCGCCCGAGGAAGCCCGCAGCCAAGCCCGTACGCACAGCGGCGGAGCTGCTGGCCGCGGCACGGGAGCTCACCGCCGACTGGGCCGACGCAGCGATCAACGCGGAGGCGATCCGGACCGAGCTGCACTGCTCCGCGGCGAACTCCCGCACCCTGCGGGACGCGCTGCTCGCCGAGCGGGCTGACCGTCTGCCCCTGCACTCCATCGACGCGCACGCCGGCGCGACGGCCGAGGAGGTCGCGGCATGAACACGCTCTTAACCGCCCTCGCCGCCGCCGCGCCGCTCGCCGCGGGCTGGTCCGGGCACGTGCTGTGGCTGCGCAAGCGACTCCACACCGCCCGCCGCGACCCGCTCACCGGACTGCGGACCCGCGAAGGCTTCACCAGGCGCGCCACTGCACTGCTTCGCGACGATCGAGCGGTCGTGATCCTCGCGGACGTCGACCGGTTCAAGCAGATCAACGACCGCCACGGCCACGCCGCGGGCGACGCGCTGCTCAAGGCAACCGCCGAGCGTCTCGCGCACTACGTCGGCCGGCACGGTGTTGCCGGACGCCTCGGGGGCGATGAGTTCGCCGCCGTCGTCCTCGACACCCACGGCACCGTCGGCGACCTGCTCACGGTTCTCCACGGGGTGCTCGCCCGCCCCGCGGACCCCGCCGCCCCGGACATCCAGACCACGGTGTCCCTCGGCTGGGTTCGCGCGGCCGACCACCCCGGCGACGACCTGTCCGCGCTCCTGGGCCGCGCCGATGAGGCGATGTACGCGGCCAAGCAGGGCCGCGCGGGCATCAAGCGGGCTGGGCTGGGGCGGCTGTTCGCCACCGTGGCCGGCCGACGTTCCGGCCGCCGCGGCGCCCGCACCGACGCCCCGGCGATCGTGGCGGCCGCCTGATGTCCCCTGCGTTCGGCAAGTGCTTCGACCCGACCGGGGCGCAGTTCGGGATACCGACGTACCCGTGGCGCTACGCCCCCGACGGCTACGCCACCCGCCGCCAGCTCCGCGCCCGCGGACTGCGCCCCGGAGGGCAGCCGGTCGCCGCTCAGGTCATGCGCCGCAGCCGCGGCCGCAAGTCCGGCGTCCAGGTCGGCTACCTCTACCGCGTCGACCTCGCCAAGCCCGTCCGGCCGATGACCTCCCGCAAGTGGGGCGCGCTCGCCCTGGCGATGCTCGCCCGCCGTACCTGTCCGCAGTGCCGGATCACCTACGGCTACTGCATCCCGACCTCGCTCGGGATGTGCGTTCTCTGCGCCCACTCCGACGAACAGCGCGCCGCCTGAATCCAACCGCTACGGGCCCGACCGCTCACCTCTCACAGCGTCGGCCGGGCCCACCCTCCCTTGGAAGGACTGTCAGTGAAGCACCCCGATGACGAGAACGAACTCTTCAACCGACTCGAAGCCGACATGGCCGCCGACCGGTCGGCCGACGCCGGGGCCGACGTGGTCGACCTCGACAAGGCCCGATCTGCCCGGACCGAGTCGGCCGACCCGAGCGCCGACGGGTCGCCCGACGCGTCCGCCGACTCCCAGCCCCTCGCGTCGGGCAACCCGTTGACCGATGCGTCGGTCGACTCGGAGGCGGTCCGGGTCGATGTGATGGTGCCGACGCAGTCGGGTCCGGGTCTGCTGGACCGGATCAAGGGATCCAAGCGGCTGGACGTCATCCCGGTGTGGATGAAGTCGGGCGCGGAGTTCAAGGACGCGGCCGGTTGGATCGCCGGGCACGTCGGCCACACCGTCGCCTTCCACGCGGTGCGGGTGCCGTTCCTCTACGCGCCCAAGCTCGTGGTGCGCGCCCCGCGCGGCGTGGTGAACACCCTCGGCAAGGTCGGTCGCTGGGCCGTGGACGCGGAGGGCGAACCGTTGCGCCAGGCGGAGGCCCGCCGCGAGAACTCCGAGCTGTACCTCAAGCTGTCCAAGCAGCGGGACCGCCGGGTGCGGCTGCGGATGCTCCTCACGGCTGTGGGTGGGCTCGGCTCGCTGGTCGCCGTGCTCTACCTCGTCTACGGCGCCCAGCCGTTGACGCAGATCATCGCCGCCGCGGCGGCCGTGCTCGGGTTCGGCTGGGTCGGTGCGCCGGCGGATGCGCCGCTGTCGACTCGGGCGGTCATCAAGACCGAGGTGCAGAAGCTCACCAGCGACATCGTGGTCAAGGCCATGGCGTCGATCGGGATCGGGCAGATCGCCTCCGCGGTCGCCAAGGGGCAGGACGGCATCAAGTTCGCCGCCCCGATCACCCGCGAAGGGCCCGGCTGGCGGGCGGACATCGACCTCCCGCTCGGTGTCACCGTGGCCGACGTCGCCGACCGCCGCGCGCGGCTCGCGTCGGGTCTGCGTCGCCCGCTCGGGTGCGTGTGGCCGGACGCCGACCCGAACGAGCACGAGGGACGACTCATCCTGTGGGTCGGGGACCGGGACCTGTCCAAGACCGGCAACGTCAAGTGGCAGCTCGTAAACGCCGCGCGGCACGACATCTTCAAGCGGATCCCGTTCGGGATCGACCCGCGCGGCCGCGCCCAGTCGGTGCCGATGATCCAGCACAACGCGCTCATCGGCTCCCTGCCCGGCCAGGGCAAGACCAGCTCCGTGCGCGTGCTTGCCTGCGGGGCCGCGCTGGACCCGTCGGTGGAGCTGTGGCTGCACGAGAACAAGGGCACCGGTGACCTGGACTCCCTCGAATGCGTCTCGCACCGGTTCGTCTCCGGCATCGACGACGAGTCGGTGAAGTACGCGGCCGACTCCCTCGCGCTGCTGCGCGAGGAGGTCATGCGCAGGGCTGCGGCCATCAAGAAGCTGCCGCGTGACCTGTGCCCGGACAAGCGGGTCACCCGGCAGATCGCCGACAAGCGCTCACTGAAGTTGTGGCCGCTGCTCGCCGTCTTCGACGAGTGCCAGAACGTCTTCGCCCACCCCAAGTACGGCCGACAGGCCGGCGAGGATGCGGAGTTCATCATCAAGCTCGGACGGGCCCTGGGAGTCATGCTCGTTCTCGCCACGCAGCGGCCCGACAAGGACTCACTGCCCACGGGCATCTCCGGCAACGTGTCCATCCGGTTCTGCCTCAAAGTCGCAGGTCAGGTCGAGAACGACATGATCCTCGGCACCAGCTCGTACAAGAACGGTGTCCGCGCCACGCAGTTCCGACCCGAGATCGACGCCGGTAACGGCTACCTCAAGGGCGCCACCACCCTCCCCGTCGTGGTGCGAACCGCCTACCTGGACGACCCGGCCACCAACGCCATCGCCCAGCGCGCCCTCGCACTGCGCAAGGCCGAAGGCACCCTGTCCGGCCACGCGCTCGGAGAGGACACCGAGCAGGCCAAGGGCCCGTCCTACGACCTGCTCGCAGACATCGCCGCCGTCGTGCCCGAGAGCGAGGAGCGGGTGTGGAACGAGCGGATCGCGCTGCGGCTCGCGGAGCTGCGGCCGGAGGTCTACGGCGGCTGGAAGGGCGAGAACGTCACCTCCGCGCTCAAGCCGCACAGCATCAAGACCCGCGACGTCGCCGGAACTTCGGACGACGGAGCCCGCACCACCCGGCGCGGCATCGTCCGCGCCGACCTCACCAAGACGATTGCGGAGCGTGACAAGAACCGGGGCGCCGCATAGCCCTATCGGGCCGCTACCGGTAGCAGGGGCACCTGCTACCGGTAGCACCCCCGCTAGCGACCCAAAAGCGCTCTCATCAGCGATCTAGTGCATAGCACCCCACCTGCGAAAACCCTGGAAACCGCCCCGGGAGGGCTCTGATGACCCCCATCGCCCTTGCTATCGCCTGCCTGCTCGCCGTCACGCTTGGTTACGCGTCTCTGTGTGCGGCCAGCCCGTTCGGCACCTGCCGCAAGTGCACCGGGCTCGGCTTCGCCCTGAAGCACGACCGCAAGGGCAAGCCCAAGCGCGGCAAGACGTGCCGCCGCTGCAAGGGCAACGGCATCCGCATACGCGCCGGCCGCTGGCTCTACAACCGCGCCGCCCGCATCCACCGCGACGGCACCCGCTGACCCAACTCAGGAGCCCTGCCATGAACTTCGAGATTTCCGCCGTCCTCCTCTTCGCCGTCGCCTCCGCCTTCGCGGTCAAGACCAAGGCCGCCGGAGGCGCGGCCGCCACGGTGCTGTTCCTCTTCGGCTTCTTCGCCGCCGGGACCGGCGCGTACGAGCCCATCACGAACCTCGTGAAGTCCACCGCCACGTTCGTCTCCGACATCGCCGACTAGGAGGACCCGGCCATGAACGAACCCCTCATCCACCGCCACTGGCTCGCCCACGCGCTGCCCAAGGCCGCCCCGGCGGTCGCCACGTCCACGGTGCTGATCCTCGGCCGGATCTGGAACGCCAACGGCGCCGAGCACTCCATCGGCAACGCCGCCCTGATGACCGTCCTCGCCGCGGGCGCGGCGACGGCCGGCGCGTTCGCCTCCGCCGGACGCAACGGAGACGGAGTCCTCGCCGGAACCGCGTTCGCCGCCTCCGGCGGCCTCGCCCTCGCCGGGGTCGCCGGATACGCCGACGACCTCTCCCTCCCGCTGTTGCTCTGGGCGCTCGCCACTGCCATTGCCTACGGGCTCGCCGCCCGCTACTGGCGCACCGACCGCCGCGAGACGGTCGCCTACGCACGGCGCACTATCGAGCGCCGCGAGGACCACGCGCACACCGAGCGCCTTGAGGCGCTGAGGGCCCGGACCCAGGTCGAAGTGGCCCGCGAGACCAGCGCGTACGCCACCGCGCTCGCCGAGGCCATGACCGCCCGCGCGGCGCTCCCCGGCTTCGACCCCCACGTCCTCACCCGCGCCGGACTGCCCGAACTCCCCGCCATCGAGACCGCAAAGGAGAACTGACGTGGACATCGACCCGAACGAGATCGTCACCGTCGAAATGCGCTGGGACAACGGCGGATGGCTGCCGGAGACCTACAGCCGCGACATCACCCGCCGCCAGCTCGGCGAACTGCTCATCCAGATCGACGACATGGCCGCCGACGCCGAAGACGCCAAGGAGAACTGAATGTTCGAGATCCGCATCATCTGCGACCCCGCCGACACCGACCGCGTCACCGCCGCTCTCCGCAGCGTCTTCATGACCGGTGCCGTACGCAAGCACCCCACCCGCGACGGCCAGCGGACCCGGCTCTACGTGACCGCTGACCACCGCCCGCCGTCCGAGACCTGGCCGACGCCGGAGCGTGCGTATGCCAAGGCCCCGAGCATCGTCAGCGAGATCGGCTGGACCGCCAGCGAAGCCGTGGGCCGTCCCACCTTCGCGCTGCTCGGACGGGAGTTCTGGCTCCGAAAGGCCGCCGTCCTCGATCGCATCGCGCTGGACGACAACAACGCCAGCGTGCACACCGACGCCGACGAGATCGCCCTCACGGCCGCCCTCAGGCTCCTGGACATCGATCGCGACGGCGACGGCGACTACCACGGTGCCCCGTACTGGCCCGAGCACCCCAGGGCCCTCGCGGACCCCCGCGGCTACGTCCGCCAGGAATACGCCCACTGGATCACCCGGCAGTAGCTACGCCCGAGGCGGCCGCCTCTCTCCAAAGACCGCGGCCGCCTCGGCTCTCCGTCCCTTCGACAGAAACAGGAGAACACCAGCATGACAGCCTTGCCCGTAGATGGGCAGTACGCCCCCGTGGTGCCGCTGCACAGCGGCCCCGGCGGTGTGGAGAGCATGGCCCCGCACGACCGTGAGGCGGAACAGGCCGTCGTCGGCGCGCTCATGCTCGCCCCCAGCGTCATCGTGGACGTTAACGGCGCGATGGACCCGGGCGACCACTACGTGCCCGCACACGAGACGATCCACCGCGCGATCCTCGCCCTGCACGCCCAAGGGCAGCCCGTGGACCCGATCACCCTCGGGCACTATCTGGAGCAGACCGGAGAACTGACCCGGGCGGGTGGCCGGCCCTACCTCCACACCCTCATCCAGGCCGTACCGTCCGCGGCCAATGCCACCTACTACGCCGAGATCGTGCGTGACCTCGCCAGGCGCCGCCGGAGCATCGAGGTCGGTACGCGCATCGTCCAGGCGGGCATGTCGCCCGAGGCGACCGAGGACGACCTCCGCGACGCTCTCGCCCTCGGTGCCGGCACAGTCCCGGCCGCGTGGCCGGAGCCGATCCCGCTCGCCCGGCAGCCGAAGCTGCCGCCGTTCCCCGTCCACAAGCTTCCCGGCTGGGTCTCAGAATTCGTGGTCGCGGTCGCCGAAGAGACCCAGACCCCCGTGGATCTCGCGGGAGTCCTCGCTCTCTCCGTCCTCGCCACGGCGGCCGGCGGCCGGGCCGTTGTCCACGTCCGCGGCCGGTGGCGCGAGCCCACGAACCTGTTCGTCGTCGCCGCCCTCGGCCCGGCCAACCGGAAGTCCGCCGTCTTCGCCGCCATGACCGCACCGCTGTACGAGGCGGAGAACTCCCTCGTGGAGGGCTCGAACCTCACGATCGTGGAGGCAGAAGTCACCGCCCGCATGGCCCGCGAGGCAGCAGACAAGGCCGCCGCCCAGGCGGCCAAGGCCGAGGGACCCGAGCGGGACAACCTGGTGGCCGAGGCCATCGGCCTCGCCCAGACCGCCGAGTCCCTGACCGTGCCGCCGCGCCCCCGGCTCCTCGCCGACGACGCCACCCCCGAGACCGTCACCACGCTGCTCGCCGAGCAGGGCGGCAGGCTCGCGGTCATGTCCGCCGAGGGCGGCATCTTCGACATCATCGCCGGGCGCTACTCCGGCACGGCGAACATGGAGGTCTTCCTCAAGGGGCATGCCGGCGACCGGCTGCGCGTCGACCGCCGGAGCCGTCAGGAGTTCATCGAGGCCCCCGCGCTCACCATGGGGCTCGCCGTCCAGCCGAGCGTCCTGGAAGACATCGGCAAGAACCGCGGCTTCGACGGCCGCGGCCTGCTCGCCCGCTTCCTGTACTGCCTGCCCGAATCGCTGGTCGGCTTCCGGAAGATCAACCCAGACCCCGTCCCCGCCGCAGTCGCGGCGACGTACGAGCGCAACGTCTACGCCCTCACGCTCAAACTCGCGGACTGGACCGACCCCTTGGTGGTCCAGGTCGGCCCCGAAGCGGACGCCGCGCTGATGGCCTACGCCGAACGACTGGAGCCCCAGCTTCGGACCAAGGGCGGACGTCTCGGGCACATCGGGAAGTGGGCCGGGAAGCTTGTCGGAGCCACGGCCCGGATCGCCGGTCTGCTCCACCTCGCCGAGCACATCGACGGCGGCACCAACACCCCCATCACCGCAGCCACGATGAACGCCGCGATCGAACTGGCCGACTACTTCGCCGCCCACGCCCTGACCGTCTTCGACCTCATGGGCGCCGACGCCACGTTGGCGCGGGCACGCACTCTGCTGTCCGTCCTGGAGGACAACGGTTGGGAGAGCGTCAGCCGTCGCGACCTCTTCGCCAAGCTCTCTCGCTCCGAGTTCCCCACTATCGCCGAACTGGAGCCGGTCGCCGCCGTCCTGGAGGAACACGGCTACCTCCGCAGCGAGACCCCGCCCCGCACGGGCAAGCGGGGCCGCCCGCCGGCCCCCCCGGTACCTCATCCACCCCCGCGTGCGTGAGGCCAAGACGTGAGCGTGTACGCCCGCCCGCGCACGGGCCCCCCGCCGCGCAAACCGCAGAATCCGCAGAAAACCCCGTGCACACGTGCTCACCTGCGGAAACGGCCGGTCGGCCCGGCTGCCGCAAAAATCCGCGAAACCACCGCACAAATCCCGGCCCTGCCCCGGCAGGGCCGGGCCCCGGGCCCCGCCGCCTATTTCTGCGGCGATTCCCGCGATTTTTGCGGCAACCACCCCAGCACCCCCAATGCCGCAGGTCAGACCCCGGATTCGCAGGTTTCTGCGGATTCTGCGGTTTCTGCGGCACCCCGCCCCGGCGGCCGGTACGCCCCGGACACCCAAAGCCGGGCGCAGGCCGCCGGAGGGGCATCCAACTGTCCCAGCACCACTCCTGACCAGCACGAAAACTCCGGACAGTCCGCGCTCGAACTGTCCGAGCTGTCCGGCTCCGCATCGGACCAGAAGGAGGCCACCCGATGACGTCCCGCACCCGCCGCCGTCGGCCGCCGGCTGACGAGTGGCTGCCCCTGACCGACGTTCTCGACGAGATCGGCATCACCCGGGCCACTTGGTACCGCTGGCGGAACCGCGGCTACGGCCCCGAGGTGAAGCGCCTCCCCAACGGACACCTGCGCGTGCGCCGCAGCACCCTGGACAACTTTCTGAACGAGTTGGAGACCGCGTGACCGAGTGGAGCTACACCGTGCGGATCTGGAGCATCCGCAAGCGGCCGTACCGCAAGCCGTTCCAGCTCCGCTGGCAGGTGGGCACCCGACCCCACTCCGAGTCCTTCCTGACCCGCGGGCTCGCCGAGAGCCGGCGCGCCCAGTTCGTCACGGCCGCTCGTGAGGGTGAGCCGTGGGACGTCGACAGCGGGCTGCCGAAGTCGATGGTGCAGAGGGCGAAGGACATCACCTGGTACCAGCACGCCAGGAACTATGTGCAACTGAAGTGGGACCACTCCCCCGCCTCCACTCGCCGGAACCTCGCCGAGGCCATGGCCACAGTGACCCTCGCCCTGGTGAAGGACACCAAGGGCATGGCCGACCACAAGGCCGTGCGTCGCGCGCTCTACACCTGGGGCTTCAACGTGCACCGCTGGAAGGAGGAGCCGCCGGCCGACGTGGCCGCGCTGCTCGCCTGGGTGGAACGGAAGTCCGTGGCCACCTCGGCTCTCTCGGATCGGATGCTCGTACGGAGGGCTCTGGACGCGTGCTCGCGCCGCCTGGACGGCAAGACGTCGTCCGGGTCGGTCATCGCCCGGAAGCGTGCCATCTTCCACCAGGCCCTCGGCTTCGCCGTAGACGCCGAGCTGCTGGCGGAGAACCCTCTCCCCGCGGTGAAGTGGAAGGCACCCGAGCGCGTGGAGGAACAGGTGGACCCGGAGTGCGTACCGGACCCCCAGCGGGCCGCCGCGCTCCTGGCCGCCGTACGGAAGCAGGGCAGCCGCGGTAAGCACCTGGAAGCGTTCTTCGGGTGCATCTACTACTCGGCCGCTCGACCCGGCGAGCTCGTGGGGCTCCGTCTCCAGGACTGCGACCTTCCCCGCCGGGGCTGGGGCCTGCTCCGGCTCCGAGAGAGCCGAGCACGCTCCGGGAGCTCCTGGACGGACACTGGCGAGGCGCACGACCGGCGCGGCCTCAAGCACCGGACGCGGAAGACGGTCCGGTACGTGCCGATCCCGCCCGAGCTGGTGGCGATGCTCCGGTGGCACGTCACGCTGTACGGCACGCACGCGGACGGCCGGCTGTTCCGTACGGCTCGCGGCGGCATGGTGCAGGAGAGCGGCTACGGCGAAGTCTGGGCGCACGCCCGTGAGGACGCGCTGACGCCCTCCGAGCGGGCGACGAAGCTGGCCAAGCGGCCTTATGACCTTCGTCACGCGGCCGTCTCGACGTGGCTCAGCTCGGGTGTGGAGCCACAGCTCGTGGCGCAGCGCGCCGGCCACAGCACCGGGGTTCTCTTCCGGGTGTACGCGAAGTTCCTGAAGGGTGGGGATGAGGCGGCCAACGCCAAGATCTCCGCCCGGCTCAACCAGCACCACGCGGCCGGGTCCGGCTCCTCCTGAGTCACCCCTCCGGCCGTCCGTGCAGGTGAGCCCCGGACCGCCGTCCACGCTCCGTCCAGACACGCTGAGAGAGAGCGTGATCGAGCGAGACAGCGTGAGACAGTCCTGCCCTGCGCCACTTGCACAGCAGAACGGCCCCTGATCGCGTTTCCGCAGATCAGGGGCCGTTTCTATCGCGTGGCGGCGCCAGGATTCGAACCTGGGTAGGCTAAGCCGACGGATTTACAGTCCGCTCCCATTGGCCACTCGGGCACACCGCCATGGGATGTCGCCGGTCGGAGCCGCTTTTCGGCGGTGTTCCGTGGCAACGACGTAAACGATACCCGATGCCCGGGGGTGCTTCGCCACCGGATTGATCAGCGGTTCGGGGCGGGGCGGGTGGCTAGGCTTTGGGGTGTAACCACACGTACCCCCGCGCACGCGCGATGGCATCGACGCAAGGAGCCACACGTCATGGCCGACTCCAGTTTCGACATCGTCTCCAAGGTCGAGCGGCAGGAGGTCGACAACGCCCTCAACCAGACCGGCAAGGAGATCTCCCAGCGCTACGACTTCAAGGGGACCAACGCCTCGATCGAGTGGTCGGGCGAGAAGATCGTCATGCAGGCGAACGGCGAGGACCGGGTCAAGGCCATCCTCGACGTCTTCCAGTCCAAGCTGATCAAGCGGGGGATCTCGCTGAAGGCGCTGGAGACCGGCGAGCCGCAGCTGTCGGGCAAGGAGTACAAGATCTTCGCGACGATCCAGGAGGGCATCTCCCAGGACAACGCGAAGAAGGTCGCCAAGGTCATCCGCGACGAGGGCCCGAAGGGCGTCAAGGCGCAGGTGCAGGGCGACGAGCTGCGGGTCAGCTCGAAGAGCCGGGACGATCTGCAGACCGTGATCTCGCTGCTCAAGGGCAAGGACTTCGACTTCGCGCTGCAGTTCGTGAACTATCGGTAGGACGGCAGGTCCCGCGCTTCCGCGTCTGAAAACCGCCGGTTTCGTCGGTCTCGGCCGCACAGACTGGGTGCCTGGAGAGGAGGAGCCATGAGTGGTGTCGATGCTCTTTACGCTCGTGTCGACTCGCCCCTCGGGGTGCTGCTGCTCGTCGGGCGGGGCGGTGTCGACGGGCGGACCGTGCTCGACTCGGTGTCGCTGCCGGGGCAGAAGGGCGGCGCCGAGGTGCGGGACGGGTGGCGGCTCGCGCCGGAGGCGTTCACGGAGGTCGCCGGGCAGCTCGACGAGTACTTCGCCGGGCGGCGGACACGGTTCGACGTCCCGTTCGCGCAGAGCGGGACGGAGTTCCAACGGCGGGTCTGGAAGGCGCTGGAGGACATTCCGTACGGGACCACCGTCTCGTACGGGGACATCGCCCGGCAGGTCGGCTCCTCCGGGGCCGGCGTGCGGGCGGTCGGTACCGCGATCGGGCGCAATCCGCTGCTCGTCGTACGGCCCTGCCACCGGGTGATCGGCGCGGACGGGGCCCTGCGCGGGTACGCGGCCGGGCTGGAGCGCAAGGAGCGGCTGCTGGCGCTCGAAGGCGGCTCGCTCTAGCCGTGGACGGCCTCTTCCCGCGCGAGCGGGCCGTCGTCGCGCCCGGGGCCGTGCACGTGCCCGGGTGGCTTCCGGCCGCGCGACAGCGGGAGTTGGTCGCCGCCTGCCGGGAGTGGGGGCGGGGGCCCGTGCCGTATCGGCACATCGTGCTGCCGGGCGGCGGCGTGATGTCGGTGCAGTCGCTCGGGCTCGGGCGGCGCTGGGAGCCGTATCGGTACGGGCGGGATGTCGACGTCGAACTGCCCGACTGGCTCGTCGCGTTGGGGCGTCGTGCCGTTGCCGAGGCGTACGGGGAACATTCCGGTTACGCGCCTGACGCCGCCTTCGTGAACTACTACGACGCCGGCGCCGGTGCCTCCATGGGCATGCATCAGGACAAGGACGAGCGCACCGACGCGCCCGTCGTGTCGCTCAGTCTGGGCGACACCTGCGTGTTCCGCTTCGGGAACACCGAGACGCGCGGAAAGCCTTACACCGACGTGGAGTTGGTCTCCGGTGATCTGTTCGTCTTCGGCGGCGCGTCGAGGTTTGCGTACCACGGCGTGCCCAAGGTGCACGCCGGGACCGCGCCGCCCGGACTGGGGCTGCGCGGGCGGCTCAACATCACTCTGCGGGAGACGGGGATGTAAACCCCCGGACCCCTCCGGTCAGCGCCCGCGCGAGTGGCCGAAGAAGACGCGGTACGCGATCAGCAGCACCAGCGAGCCGCCGATGGCCGATATCCACGTCGCGCCGTCGTAGAAGTCCGCGTCGATCGGGCGGTCCAGGAAGCGGGCCGAGAGCCAGCCGCCGACGAACGCGCCGACGATGCCGATGACGGTCGTGCCGATGAGGCCGCCCGGGTCACGGCCGGGCATGAGGATCTTGGCGATGACGCCGGCGAGCAGGCCCAGGACGATCCAGCCGATGATGGTCATGACCTGAATGACGCCCCCGGCCCCGGCCGTGGTTGCCGAGGCCGTTGTCGGGTGTTCGTCAGAGGCCCGTACTCTGCCCCGCATGGCACAGGAACTGCGTCGCACGCTCGGGGTCTTCGACGCCGTCGTCATCGGGCTCGGGTCGATGGTCGGCGCGGGCATCTTCGTGGCGCTCGGCCCGGCGGCCGGGGCGGCCGGCTCGGCCCTGCTGCCCGCGCTCGCCGTCGCGGGCCTCGTCGCCTACTGCAACGCCATGGCCTCGGCGCGGCTCGCGGCGCGGTACCCGGCGTCGGGCGGCACGTACGTGTACGGGCGCGAGCGGCTGGGGCCGTTCTGGGGGTACCTGGCGGGCTGGGCGTTCGTCGTCGGCAAGACGGCCTCCTGCGCGGCGATGGCGCTGACGGTCGGCGCGTACGTCTGGCCGGAGCAGGCGCATGCGGTGGCCGTCGCGGCGGTGGTCGCGCTGACCGCCCTGAACTACACCGGCGTCCAGAAGTCCGCGCTGCTCACCCGGGCGATCGTGGCGGCGGTCCTCGCAGTCCTCGCGGCGGTCGTCGCCGTGTCCTTCGGGGCCGGGGACGCCGGACGGCTGGCGGTGGGCGCGGACGCCTCGGCGGGCGGCGTGCTCCAGGCGGCCGGGCTGCTGTTCTTCGCCTTCGCCGGGTACGCGCGGATCACGACCCTCGGCGAGGAGGTGCGCGACCCGGCGCGGACGATCCCGCGCGCGGTGCCGCTCGCGCTGGGCATCGCGCTGGTGGTGTACGCGGCGGTCGCCGCGGCCGTCCTCGCGGTCCTCGGGCCGGAGGGCCTGGCCGCCTCCGGGGCGCCGCTCTCGGACGCGGCACGGGCGGCGGGCGCGGACTGGCTGGTGCCGGTCGTCCGGGTGGGCGCGGCGGTCGCCGCGCTGGGCTCGCTGCTGGCGCTGATCCTCGGCGTGTCCCGTACGACCCTGGCGATGGCCCGCGACGGCCATCTGCCGGCCGTCCTGGCGGCCGTCCACCCCCGCTTCCAGGTGCCGCACCGGGCGGAACTGGCGGTGGGCGCGGTGGTGGCCGTGGTGGCGGCGACGGCGGACGTACGCGGCGCGATCGGCTTCTCGTCCTTCGGCGTGCTGCTCTACTACGGCATCGCCAACGCCTCGGCCTGGACCCTGGACGTCCGCGCCCGCTACCTGGCGGCCGTCGGCCTCGCCGGCTGCGCCGCTCTGGCCTTCTCCCTGCCCTGGACGTCGGTGGCGGCGGGATCGGCCGTGGTGGCGGCCGGGGCGGTCGCGTACGGGGTGACCGGGGGCCGCCGGCAGGAGCGCTGAGGCCCGGGGCGCCCCAGCAGGCCGGGGGCGGCCCAGCAGGCCGATCAGCCGGCCGCCGGTCCGCCGGTCAGCTCCAGCTGCCGCCGAAGGGCTCGTCCGTTCGCACGATCTCCTTGCCCAGCGGCAGCAGCGAGACCGGGATCAGCTTGAAGTTCGCGATGCCCAGCGGAATGCCGATGATCGTCAGGCAGAGCGCGATACCGGTCGTGATGTGGCCGAGCGTCAGCCACCAGCCCGCCAGGACCAGCCAGAGCACGTTGCCGACGCAGGACGGGGCACCCGCGCCGGGCTGCTCCACGACCCTGCGCCCGAAGGGCCACAGGGCGAAGAGGCCGATCCGGAAGGCCGCCACGCCGAAGGGGATGCCGATGATCGTGATGCAGAGCAGGAGGCCCGCCAGCAGGTAGGCGAGGAACATCCAGAAGCCGCAGAGCACGAGCCAGATGATGTTCAGGAGGGTCTTCATGAGCGGCGACCTGCCATCTCCTCGAGTCGGGCGATGCGCTCCGCCATCGGCGGATGCGTCGAGAACAGCCGGGAGAAGCCCTGGCCGGGGCGGAACGGGTTCGCGATCATCATGTGGCTGGCCGTCTCGATCCGCGGCTCGGGCGGCAGCGGCAGCTGCTTCGTGCCCGCCTCCAGCTTGCGCAGGGCGCTCGCCAGTGCCAGCGGATCGCCGGTGAGCTGGGCTCCCGCGGCGTCCGCCTCGTACTCCCGGGAGCGGCTGATCGCGAGCTGGATGACCGACGCGGCGACCGGCCCGAGGATCATCACCAGCAGCATGCCGAGCAGGCCGGGGCCCTCGTCGTCGTTCGAGCGGCCGACCGGGATGAGCCAGGCGAAGTTGACCAGGAACATGATCACGGAGGCGAGCGCGCCGGCCACGGACGAGATCAGGATGTCCCGGTTGTAGACATGGCTGAGCTCGTGGCCGATCACGCCGCGCAGCTCGCGCTCGTCGAGTATCTGCAGGATGCCCTCGGTGCAGCAGACCGCCGCGTTCCGCGGGTTCCGGCCGGTCGCGAAGGCGTTGGGGGCCTGGGTGGGCGAGATGTACAGCCGGGGCATCGGCTGCCGCGCCTGCGTGGAGAGGTCCCGCACCATCCGGTACAGGGCCGGGGCCTCGAACTCGCTGACCGGGCGGGCCCGCATGGCCCGCAGCGCCAGCTTGTCGCTGTTCCAGTACGCGTACGCGTTCGTGCCGAGGGCCACGACGACGGCGATGATCAGACCCGTACGGCCGAAGAGGCCGCCGATGACGATGATGAGGGCGGAGAGCCCTCCGAGGAGGACGGCGGTCCTCAGCCCGTTGTGCCGGCGGTGCACGGTACGCCCTCCAGGTGGTGCGGCAGGGGAACCCTTTGCTGGATGCGGATCCACTCTCCAGTGGACCCTCCCGTACTGGTCAACGCCAGGCGGGAGGTCCGGGTTCCCCGGGCCGTACGGGGCGCGGGCGGGGCGTCTGTGGGCCGAGCGGGTGACGGAGACCAGGGCCTGTCCGGCCCTGGTCCGCCGGTCGGGCCCTAGCGCTGGGCCGGGACCGGGGTCTTGTCCAGGTCGGCGCTCGCCGGCGCCGGGCCGACCGGCTCGACCACGCTGGTGCAGTGGGCGCAGCGGGTGGCGATCGCCCGGATCTCGCTGAAGCAGGACGGGCAGTCGCGCTTCTCGTGCTCGGCGACCTGCGCCTCCTCCTTCGCGAACCGCTCCTGGACCTTGGTCATGGGGACCACGATGCAGAAGTAGAGGACGGCGGCGGTGATCACGAAGGCGATGGCGGCGGAGATGGCCAGGCCGTACGGGAAGATCGTCTTGCCGATGGTGAACTTCGCCTCGCTGAAGTCGCCGACGGAGCCCGTGGCCAGACCGATGAGCGGGGTGATGAACGCCTTGCTGAAGCCGGTGACGACGGCCGTGAACGCCGAGCCGACGGCCAGACCGATGGCCATCGAGACGACGTTGCCGCGAAGTATGAAGTCCTTGAAACCGTTCAGCACGGCACTGCTCCTTGGTGCGTTTCCCTGTGGGGGGTGTGGGGGGTGTGGGGGTCAGAAGAGGCTGGTCGCCGCGAAGCGGAGCGCGAACTGGGGCCAGCCCGAGAGCACGACGCCCGCGACGGCAGCCAGCACGATCGCCGCGGTCACGGGGGCCGGGACCCGGTGCCGGACCGGCTCGCCCTCGGGCGCGCGGAACAGGACGGCCGTCCACCGGAGGTAGTAGTACAGGCCGATCACGACGTTCACGCCCATGACGACGGCCAGCCAGCCGAGGCCCGCGTCCACCGCCGCGGAGAACACCGTGACCTTGGCGAAGAGGCCGATGATACCGGGCGGCAGTCCGGCCAGATTGAGCAGGAAGAAGCCGAGGAGCAGCGCGGTGACCGGCCGGGTGGCGTACAGGCCGCGGTAGTCCGCGATGCGGTTCTGCGGGTGCGTACGCCCCACCAGGACGACCACCGCGAACGCGCCCAGGTTCACGACGGCGTACATCAGCGCGTACGCGACGGTCGCGCCGATCTGGTCGTCGCTGGAGTACGCGGCCGACGCGATCGGCACCAGCAGGTAGCCGGCCTGCGCGACGGACGACCAGGCGAGCAGCCGGACCGCGCTCCAGGGCCGGTCCGCGGCCTGGCGCACCGCGGCCACGTTGCCGACGGTCATGGTCAGGGCGGCCAGCACCGCCAGGGCCGGGCCCCACACGTCCGCGTACGTGGGGAACGCCACGACCGTCACCAGGATCAGGCCGGTGAAACCCACCGCCTTGCCGACGACGGAGAGGTACGCGGCGACCGGCAGCGGCGCGCCGACGTAGGTGTCCGGCACCCAGAAGTGGAACGGCACCGCGGCCGTCTTGAAGGCGAAGCCGACCAGGGTGAGCACGACGCCGGTCTGGGCGAGGACGTCCAGCTGCGCCGGGACGTCGTCGAGCAGGTGCGCCAGTTCGGTCAGGTGGAGGGTCCCGGTCGCGGCGTACACGAAGCTGACGCCGAGCAGGGTGACGGCGGTGGCGGTGACCGAGGAGAGGAAGAACTTCAGCGCCGCCTCGCTCGACATGCGGTCCCCGCGGCGCAGGCCGACCAGCGCGAACGCGGGCAGCGAGGCCACTTCGAGGGCGACGACGAGGGTGGCGAGGTCGCGGGAGGCGGGCAGCAGCGCCGCGCCGGCGGCCGAGGAGAGCAGCAGGAACCAGTACTCGCCGGCCGGCAGGCGCTCCTCGGTCTCGGTGAGGGAGAGCAGCGCGGTCAGCAGGGCGCCGCCGAGCACCAGGAGCTGGATGACCAGGGTGAAGCGGTCGGCGGTGTAGCTGCAGGCCTGGACGTCGGTGGTGAGACAGAAGGTCGAGCGGTCGCCCTTGCGCAGCGGGACCAGGAGGGCGATCGAGGCGACCAGGCCGGCGATCGCGGTCCAGCCGAGCAGCTGCTTGCGCCGCGGCGGCAGGAACAGGTCGGCGACGAGGACCACGAGGCCGACGACGGCGACGAGGGTGGGCGGCGCGATCGCGAGCCAGTCGACGGACTGGACGAGGCTCGCGTCGGCGGCGGTCACGCCGCTCGTGTCGGCTCCCGCGAGGGGGGTGAGGGTCACTGCTTGCCTCCGGCGAGGAGCTGCTGCACGGCCGGGTCGGTGAGGCCGAGGAGGACCGCGGGCCAGAGCCCGGCGACGACGGTGAGGACGGCGAGCGGGGTCCAGGCGGCGAACTCGTACCCCTGGACGTCGGCGAGCTCCGGTTCGCCCGCGGGCCGCGCGGCGCCCATGCAGACGCGGCGGACGACCATGAGCAGGTACGCGGCGGTGAGCAGGGTGCCGAAGCCGCCGATGGCCATGAACGTGAGGAACGCGGGGCGGCTGAGGCCCTCGGCGGGCTCGAACGCGCCGAACAGCGCCAGCATCTCGCCCCAGAAGCCGGCCAGTCCGGGCAGGCCGAGGGAGGCGACGGCGGCGAAGGCGAGCAGTCCGCCGAGGCGCGGGGCGCGGCCGTAGAGGGCGGCGCCGGTGGCTCCGGCGAGGGTGTCGAGGTCGGCGGTGCCGTACCGGTCCTTCACCGCGCCGACCAGGAAGAACAGCAGGCCGGTGATGAGGCCGTGGGCGATGTTGGCGAACAGCGCGCCGTTGACGCCGGTGGGCGTCATGGTGGCGATGCCGAGCAGCACGAAGCCCATGTGGCCGACGGACGAGTACGCGATGAGGCGCTTGAGGTCGCCCTTGTTGCCGGGGCGTGCGAGGGCGAGGCAGGCCAGCGAACCGTAGACGATGCCGGCGACGGCGAAGGCGGCGAGGTACGGGGCGAAGATCCGCATCCCGTCGGGGGCGACGGGGAGCAGGATCCGCACGAACCCGTACGTGCCCATCTTCAGCAGCACGCCGGCGAGGAGGACGGAGCCGACCGTCGGGGCGGCGGTGTGGGCGTCGGGGAGCCAGCTGTGCAGCGGCCACATCGGGGTCTTCACGGCGAGGCCGAGTCCGATCGCCAGAACGGCGATGACCTGCACGGCTGTGGTCAGTCCGCGGCCGTTGTCAGCGGCGAGTGCCACCATGTCGAACGTGCCCGCCTTCAGCCCGATGAGGAGCAGGCCGAGCAGCATGACCACGGAACCGAGCAGCGTGTAGAGGATGAACTTCCAGGCGGCGGCCTGCCGGCCCTCGCCGCCCCAGCGGGCGATCAGGAAGTACATCGGCACGAGCACCATCTCGAACGCCAGGAAGAACAGCACGAGATCGAGGACGGCGAAGGTCGCCAGCGTGCCGGACTCGAGGACGAGGAGCAGCGCGACGAAGCCCCTGGGGGACGGCCCCGCGGGCATCTTGAAGTAGCTGTACAGCGCGCAGAGGAACGTCAGCAGCGCCGTCATGACCAGAAGGGGGAGGGAGATGCCGTCGACACCCAGGTGGATCCGCACGTCGATCGCGGGGATCCACTTGATGTCCGTCGTGGCCTGCATCCTCGACGGCTGGTCGTGGTCGAAGCCGAGTGCCAGGACGACGGCGGCGATGAGGATCACGCCGGTGACCGTCACGCCGTGGCGGAGCACCGCCTGGTCCGGCGACTTCCCCCTCAGTCCGGGCGGGGCCGGCAGGAGGGCCGCGGCGGCGCCGATGAGCGGGCCGGCGACGATCAACGCCAGAAGGAACTGCATCACGGATGCGCTGATATCGATCACGGCTCGGCTCACGACCCCGCGTTGACGTTGGCAAGGACGACGGCGGCGACCGCCAGGACCACGGAACCGGCGAGCAGCACGCTCAGATAGGTCTGCACGTTGCCGGTCTGGGCCTTGCGGGCCAGCCACCCCAGGCCCTTCGTGCCGCTGCCGGCGCCGTTCACGTACGTGTCGACGACCTCGCGGTCGAGGAAGCGGACCAGGCCCGCGGCCGCGACGACGGGGCGGACGAACAGGCGGTCGTAGACGGCGTCGAGGTGGAAGCCGACGGCCGCGTGGCGGTGCAGCGGGCCGAGGAGCAGCCGGCCGGGGTCGGCGGGGTCCTCGGAGGGGTGCGGCAGGTGCAGCGCCTCCGCCTCGACCTGGCCGGCCTCCGCGTCGGGGTGGGCGACGGTCGGCGCGTACGCGGCGGGGGCCCCGGCCGGTACCGGCGGGTGGGTGCGCAGGGTGCGCCAGACCGCGTACGTGATCACCGCGCCCACGAGGGCGACGCCGGTGCCGAGGACGGCCGTGGTGACGGTCGGAGTGAGCGCGTTGCCGTCGAACCAGTCGTCGAGGTACGCGACGGTGAGCCCGAAGCCGAGGGAGGGCACGGCGAGCACCCACAGGACGGCGTTCATGGCGATCGGCTGGCGAGCGGGGGTCCCCCCTGCTCGAACGGAGTCGAGAGCTTGGGGGAGGTCCGGGGCCTCGGCGCTGCGGCCGTGGAAGGCGAGCAGCCAGAGGCGCATCGCGTACGCGGCGGTGCCGAGGGCGGTGAGGAGGGCGGCGATCAGGACGATCCAGCCGGCTCCGGCGGGGGCGACGGTGCGGTCGCCGAGCGCGGTGTGCTCGGCGGCGACCAGGACGGCCTCCTTGGAGAAGAAGCCGGCGAACGGCGGGATCGCGGCGAGCGCGAGGAGGGCGACGGTCATCGTCCAGTACGCGTCCGGGACCCGCTTGGCCAGGCCGGTCATGCGGGACATCGCGGCGAGCGAGTTGGTGCCCGCGGCGTGGATGACGACGCCGGCGGCGAGGAACAGCAGGGCCTTGAACGCGCCGTGCGAGAGGAGGTGGAACACGGCCGCGCCGCGGTCGCCGACGGCGAGCGCGCCCGCCATGTAGCCGAGCTGACCGATGGTCGAGTAGGCGAGGACGCGCTTGATGTCGTCCTGGGCGAGCGCGGCGAGCGCCGAACCGACCATCGTCACCGCGGCCATCACGGCGAGCACGGTCATCGCGGCGGCGGAGGCGGCGAAGACCGGGAGGAGCCGGGCCACGAAGTAGATACCGGCGGCGACCATCGTCGCGGCGTGGATGAGCGCCGAGACGGGGGTGGGGCCGGCCATGGCGTCGGGGAGCCAGGTGTGCAGCGGGAACTGCGCGGACTTCCCGGCGACGCCGGCGAGCAGCAGCAGCGCGATCAGGGTCGGGTGGTCGAGGCCGCCCGCGGCGACGGCGCCGAGGATCCCGGTGATCCGGAAGGTGCCGGCGTCGACGGCGAGCGCGAACAGACCGAACAGGAAGGGGACGTCGCCCAGCTTGGTGACCAGGAAGGCCTTCAGCGAGGCGGAGCGGGCCTCCGGGGTCTCCCAGTAGTGGCCGACCAGGAAGTACGAGCAGATGCCCATGATCTCCCAGCCGACCAGGAGGACCATCAGGTCGCCGGAGTAGACGACCAGCAGCATCGCGGAGGTGAAGAGCGAGACGAGCGCCGCGTACGAGGGGTAGCGCGGGTCGTGGCGCAGGTAGCCGGTCGAGTAGACCTGCACGCAGGACGCGACGACGCCGACGACGACGGCGACCAGGGCGGCGAAGCCGTCGATGTACAGGGCCAGGTCGATCGGTACCGAGCCGGTCGGGGTGAGTTCGGTGGCCGCCTGGACGGCCTTCCCGCCGCCCTGGCGGGCCGCGACCAGCACCGCGAGCACGGCGGCGCCGAGGGTCGGCAGGACGGCCAGCGGGCGGACGAGTCCGGGCACGGTCCGGCCGAGGAGCAGGCCGGCGAGCGAGCCGAGGAAGGGGAGGACGGGGACGAGGACGGCGAGGGTCGTGGTGGTCACGCGGTGGCCTCCGCCTTGTCGTCGCCGGCCGTGGGGGCCTGGGCCTGGTCGGGCTCCTTGGTGTCGCGCAGTCGGTCGACGTCCGAGGTGCCGCGGTTGCGGTACACCATCAGGACGATCGCGAGACCGATGCCGATCTCCGCGGCGGCGATGGCGATGGTGAACAGGGTCAGGGCCTGGCCGGCGTGCAGGGTGTCGCGGAGCCAGACGTCGAAGGCGACCAGGTTGAGGTTGACCGCGTTGAGCATCAGCTCGACGGACATCAGCACCAGGATCGCGTTGCGCCGGGCGAGGACGCCGTACAGGCCGACGGAGAAGAGGAGGGCGGCGAGGACGGCGGGATAGGCGAGGTGCATCAGCGCGCGTCCTCCTTGTCGCCCTTGCGGGACAGCACGATCGCGCCGACCAGGGCGGCGAGGAGCAGGACGGAGAGCGCCTCGAAGGGCAGCACCCAGTGGCGGAAGAGCATCTCGCCGGTCACCTTCGTGGAGCCGTGGACGGGTCCGTCCAGGTCGATCCAGGTGGTGCGGAAGGCGTCGACGACCACCCACACGAGGGCGGCCGCCGCGACGACGGCGACCGCGAGGGCGGCCGGGCGGTTGCCCGAATCGGCGTCCGGGGAGCGGCCGATGGGCGCCCTGGTGAGCATCAGCCCGAAGAGGAGGAGCACGACGACGGAGCCGACGTAGATCAGCACCTGCACCCAGGCGATGAACTCCGCGGTGAGCAGCAGGTACTCGACGGCGAGCCCGCCGAGGGCGACGACCAGCCAGAGGGCGGCGTGCACCAGTTGGCGGGTGGTGACGGTGACGACGGCCGCGCCGAGGGTGGCGAGTCCGACGAGGACGAAGGCGATCTCGACGCCGGTGGGCGAGAGGAAGCCGGGGTGGGCGGCGGCGAGGTTCACTGCGCGTCTCCCCCTTCTGCCGTACCGGAGTCCGCCCGCGCCGCGGCTTCCGCGGCGGCCTGCTTCTCGACGGCCTTGCGGGCGGCCGCGAGTTCCTTGGGCTCCTCCGCGCGCGGGTCGAGCGCGGGGGGCTCCGGGACGGTCCACATCCACTCGCGCAGCTTGTCGCGCTCGTGGGTGAGCTCGTGGATGTCGGTCTCCGCGTACTCGAACTCCGGCGACCAGAACAGCGCGTCGAAGGGGCAGACCTCGATGCAGATCCCGCAGTACATGCAGAGGGAGAAGTCGATGGCGAAGCGGTCGAGCACGTTGCGGCTGCGCTCGCGGCCGCCGGGGGCGGCG
This sequence comes from Streptomyces solicamelliae, assembly GCF_045348655.1. Classification (NCBI taxonomy): domain Bacteria; kingdom Bacillati; phylum Actinomycetota; class Actinomycetes; order Kitasatosporales; family Streptomycetaceae; genus Streptomyces; species Streptomyces solicamelliae. The sequence goes on along the minus strand of NZ_CP160404.1, from coordinate 4,160,860 downwards.
GCGGGGACCGTCTCCTTGTGGGAGTCGATGTAGATGCACCAGTCCGGGCACTCGCGGGCGCAGAGCATGCAGACCGTGCAGTTCTCCTCGAACAGCCCGATCACGCCGCGGCTGCGCGGCGGGAGTTCGGGCTGGACCTCCGGGTACTGCGCGGTGTGGGACCTGCGCGTCATGGTGCGGAGGGTGACGGCCAGGCCCTTGGCGAGGCCGGAGCCGGGGATGCGGGGACGGGAGGGCGGGAGAGACGCAGTCATGACTGGATCGCCACCTTCACGATGCCGGTGAGCGCGATCTGCGCGAGGGCGAGCGGGACGAGGGTCGTCCAGGCGAGCTTCTGCAGCTGGTCCTCGCGCAGCCGCGGGTACGAGACGCGGAGCCAGATCACGACGAAGGCGAGGACGGCGGTCTTGAGCAGCGTCCACAGCCAGCCGAGGCCCTCGCCGCCGAACGGGCTGTGCCAGCCGCCGAGGAACAGGACGGTGGTGAGGGCGCAGAGGACGACGATGCCGGCGTACTCGGCGAGCAGGAACAGCGCGAAGCGCAGTCCGGTGTACTCCGTGTACGCGCCGAAGATGATCTCGGAGTCGGCGACGGGCATGTCGAACGGCGGCCGCTGGAGTTCGGCGAGACCGGCGACGAAGAACACGAGCGCGCCGGTGATCTGCCAGGGCAGCCACCACCACTCGAAGGCGTCCAGGATGCCGGTCAGCGAGACCGTGCCGGCGGCCATCGCGACGGACGCGGCGGCGAGCAGCATCGGCAGCTCGTACGCGAGCAGCTGGGCGGCCGTGCGCAGGCCGCCGAGCAGCGAGAACTTGTTGGCGGAGGCCCAGCCGGCCATCAGGCTGCCGAGCACGCCGACGCCCATGACGGCGAGCACGAAGAAGACGCCCGCGTCGACGACCTGCCCGACCGCGTCACCGGGGCCGACCGGGATCGCGACCAGCACGAGGAGGTACGGCAGGAGAGCGACGGCCGGCGCGAGCTGGAAGATGCGGCGGTCGGCGTCGGCCGGGACCACGTCCTCCTTCTGCGCGAACTTCACCCCGTCGGCGACGAGCTGCGCCCAGCCGTGGAACCCGCCGGCGTACATGGGACCGAGCCGGCCCTGCATGTGCGCCATCACCTTGTGCTCGGTCTGCCCGACGACGAGCGGCAGGAGAAGGAAGGCGACGAAGACGGCGAGCAGCCGGAGGACGACGTCGAGTGCGTCATTCACGCGGAATCGCCTCCGGGGGGTGGGGTGGGGGACGGGGGGTCGTCGGGGTTGAGGGGCGGGTCGGCGGGGCCGGCGCCGTCGCTGGGGCCGGGGTCGGTGCCGCCGGTGACAGGTTCGGCGCCGGTGCCGTCCGCGGGCGCGGGGGCGTCGGCAGGCTTCGCGTCGGCGGTGGGCTCGGGGCCGGGCTCGGGGCCGGGCTCGGTGCCGCCGGTGACGGGTTGGGTGCCGGCGCCGTCCGCGGGCGCGGGGGCGTCGGCGGGCTTCGCGTCGGCGGTGGGCTCGGGGCCGGTGTCGGTGCCGCCGGTGGCGGGTTCGGTGCCGGCGCCGTCCGCAGGCGCGGGGGCGTCGGCAGGCTTCGCGTCGGCGGTGGGCTCGGGGCCGGTGTCGGTGCCGCCGGTGGCGGGTTGGGTGCCGGCGCCGTCTCCGGACGGCTCGTCCGCGGCGGGCTCGGGCTTCGGCTGGGCCTCGGCCTGCAGCTCAGGCTGGGCCCCGGCCTGCGGCTCCGGCTTGGCCTCTGCCTCGGGCTCCGGCTGGGCTTCGGGCTCCGACTCCGGCTCGTCGAAGGCCGGGCGGGCGTGGTGCCAGGGGGCGTCGGAGCTGCGGGGGCGGGGGGGGCGCTCGTCCGTGGCGGGGGCCTCGGCGGGGGTGTCCGCCTCCGCGCGCTGGCTCGCCGAGCCCGCGCTTGCCGTGCGGTTGCGGCGCGGGGGCGCGCCGGGGGCCTGGCTCGCCGATCCCTCCGCGGCCGTACGGGCGCGGCGCGGCGGACGCGCGACAGGGGTACCGGCCTCCGGCGTACCCGGCGCGGCCGCCTCGGGGGCCGCCTGGCTCGCCGATCCCTCCGCGGCCGTACGGGTACGGCGCGGCGGACGCGCGGCGGAGGCGCCCGCCTCGGTCGCGGGCTCGGGGGCCGCCTGGCCGGCCGAGCCCTCGCTCGCCGTGCGGGTACGGCGGACCGGGCGGTCGCCGGCCGCGGCCGCGCGGGCGCCGCGGGCCGGGCGTTCCGGGGCGGGCGGGAGCTGGCCCTTGAGCGGACCCCACTCGTTCGGGTCGGGGACGCCGGGCGGGAGCATCTGGCGCCGCTTCGGCCCTCCGTGCTCGGACTCCCCCGGCTCCTTCGCACCCGGCCACGCCTTCGCGACCCGCGCCGCGAGGACGAAGTCCTTGCGCAGCGGGTGGCCCTCAAAGGTCTCGGGGAGCAGCAGGTGCACCAGGTTGGGGTGGCCCGTGAAGGTCACGCCGAACATCTCGTACGTCTCGCGCTCGTGCCAGGCCGCCCCCGCGTACACGTCCACCGCGGTCGGCAGCGTCGCCGCGTCGTGCGGCACGGTCGTCCGCAGCAGGAGCCTGCGCACCCGGCCGCCCTCCAGGGCGGCGACGTGCGCGCAGACCCGGAAACCGGCGCCGGGCTCGTCGACGGCGCTCAGCCAGTCGAAGAACGTGCAGCCCAGCTCGTCCCGCGCGGTCGTCAGCGCGGCGATCCAGGCGTCGGCGGGGACGTCGACGGTCAACAGGTCGTACGCCCGCTCGGCCGTCGCCCCGGGGCCGAAGACGTCGGTGACGGTCTCCGGGAGGCCGTCGTACCGCTCCGGGTCGGCGCTCACGCGTCACCACCGCCCGGCTTCGGCGGGGCCACGAGGTCGCTGGTCAGCTGCGCCACGGACGGCGTGCTGTACCGCTCCCCCAGGCTCTCGCGGGCGATCTTCTCCTGGAGCTTGAGGATGCCCTGGAGCAGCGCCTCGGGCCGCGGCGGGCAGCCGGGCACGTACACGTCGACGGGGATGATCTGGTCGACGCCCTTGGTGACGGAGTACGAGTCCCAGTACGGGCCGCCGCAGTTCGAGCAGGCGCCGAACGAGATCACGTACTTCGGCTCCGGCATCTGCTCGTAGAGCCGCTTGACGGCCGGCGCCATCTTGTCCGTCACCGTGCCGGAGACGATCATCAGGTCGGCCTGGCGGGGGCCCGGCGCGAACGGGATCACACCGAGCCGGATGAAGTCGTGCCGGGCCATCGACGCGGCGATGAACTCGATCGCGCAGCAGGCCAGGCCGAAGTTGAACACCCAGAGGCTGTAGCGGCGGCCCCAGTTCAGGACCACCTTCATCGGCTCCGGCGCGAGGCGGGAGAGGACGCCGAGCCGCTTCGGCTCCGGCAGGTCCACGGGGGCGGGGCTCACGTCCATGTCAGGACCCCCTTCTTGTACGCGTAGAGCAGTCCCACGGCCAGGAAGCCGAGGAAGATGAACATCTCGACGAGCGTCGTCGCGCCGTATCCGTCCGCGGCGAACACCGTCGCCCAGGGGAACAGGAAGATCGAGTCCACGGCGAAGATCACATAGAGGAAGGCGTACACGTAGTAGCGGACCTGGGTGTGGGCCCAGCCCTCGCCGACGGGGTCGACGCCGCATTCGTACGTGAGCAGCTTCTCCGGCGTCGGTACGACCGGCCGCAGCAGTCGGCCCGCGCCGAAGGCGATCGCGACGAACAGCACGCCGATGACGGCGAGCAGTCCCACGACCGAGTAACCCTCGAAGTAGTCCGCCGCGGCAAGTCCGGTCGACGCGGTCGACACTGTCGTCGTCTCCGGCACGTCCGCCCCTCGCTCCCTGCCCGATCTGCCCGTTCGACGATCTGTACGCACGGGAGTCTAGGCCCTGATAAGGCCACGGTAAGCAGTCGTGCCGGATGCCGGACGCCGGTGATCCGTCGGGCCGGGACGCGGGCGCGGTGGGGCGGGTGGGGTTCGGGTGGGGTTTTCCCCAGGGAAGGTGTGCGAGGAACCCCATGGCATCGGGATCTGCGGCCCGGCAGGCTGTTCGACATGAGCACCCGTACTTCTGTCGAGACCGCCGGCGCCCCTGTTGACGCCGGCGTCCCGCCGCGCCCCGCGCGGATCGCCGCCGTGGACGGCGGCACCTGGCGCGAGGTCGCGCATCTGCTGGCGAACCTGCCGATGGCGCTGGCGGGTTTCGTGTACGTGGTGGTCACGGTCGTCCTGGGCATAGGCCTGTCGGTGACCGTGATCGGGCTGCCCTGGCTGGCCGTGGGCCTGGCGGGTGCGCGCGGGCTCGGCCGCTTCGAGCGGCGGCGGGCGCGGACGCTGCTCGGGGTGCGGGTCGACGAGCCGAGCCCGCTGCCGGCGAGCCGGGGCGGACTGTTCGGCTGGGCGTGGTCGCGGCTGAAGGACCCGGTGGCGTGGCGGACGGTGCTGTACGACTTCGTCCGGCTGCCGTGGGGGGTGCTGACGTTCGCCTTGACGCTGGTGTCGCTGCTGGTGCTGTGGCCGCTGCTGCCGCTGGTGACGCGCGGGCTGTCGAACGCGGACCGGGCGATGGTGCGCGGGCTGCTGTCCCCGTCGGACGAGCTGGAGCGGCGGATCGCCGAGCTGGAGTCGGACCGGGGGGTCGTCGTCGACACGGCGGCGGCGGACCTGCGCCGAATAGAACGCGACCTGCACGACGGGGCGCAGGCGCGGCTGGTCGCGCTGGCGATGGGGTTGGGGCTCGCGAAGGAGAAGCTCCTGGAGGACCCGGAGGCCGCCGCGGCGATGGTCGAGGAGGCGCACGGCGAGGTGAAGCTGGCGCTGCAGGAGCTGCGGGACCTGGCGCGCGGCATCCACCCGGCGGTGCTGACGGACCGGGGGCTGGACGCGGCGCTGTCGTCGGTCGCCGCGCGGTGCACGGTGCCGGTGACGGTGAACGTGGACCTGGCCGAGCGGCCGGCGGAGGCGATCGAGGGGATCGCGTACTTCACGGTCTCGGAGCTGCTGCAGAACGTCTCCAAGCACGCGGCGGCCCGCAGCGCCACGGTCGAGGTCTGGCGCACGGCGGACCGTCTGCTGCTCCAGGTCGGCGACGACGGCCGGGGCGGCGCCCGCCTGGACGCCGGTACGGGGCTCAAGGGCCTGGCCGAGCGTCTGAACGCCGTGGACGGTCTCTTCGTCGTCACCTCCCCGAAGGGCGAGGGCACCACGGTCACGGCGGAACTGCCGTGGCGCGCCAGGACGGCGACCGGCGCGAAGGACGCCAAGAGCGCGACGAGCGCGAAGAAGCAGTAGCGGGACGTGTCTCTCCGCCGTCGCTCCCCCTGGTGGGGTTAACCCCCCTCTCAAGAGGCCCACCGGCCTCATGGTCCGGGGGGCCGCGGGCCGGGAGGCTGGGGGTACGAGGTCGGAACCGGGAGAAACGGAAGCGAGAGATGGCTCTTCATCGCCTGCCCGCCGCGCTGCGGGCCCCGATCGAGGCACGGACCTGGCGCGAGTTCGGGTATCTGCTGCTCAGTCTGCCGCTGAGCGTCCTCGCCTTCGGGCTCTCGGTCACCACGCTCTCCCTGGGCGCAGGGCTGCTGATCACCTTCCTCGGCATCCCGGTCCTGGCCGGCGGGCTCGCCGTGTGCCGGGGGTTCGGGATGCTGGAGCGGGCCCGGGCGCGGTCGCTGCTGCGGTTCCATGTGCCGGACCCCGAGCCGGCGCGGGCCGCGGGCGGCGGGGCGATGGCGCGGATCGGGGCGGTGCTGAAGAGCGGCGCGTCCTGGCGGCACCTGCTGTACGGGATCGTGCACCTGCCGTGGGCGATCTTCGCGTTCACGGTCGCGGTGACCTTCTGGACGTACGGCTGGGCCGCGCTCACCTACCCGCTGTGGCGGTGGGCGCTCCCCGTCCACGTCGGGGTGAACGGCATCCAGCTCTACGGCGACGCCACGCACAGCGTCGTGCTGGACTCGTCCGCGGAGCTGGCCCTGACCAGCCTGGTCGGTCTGGCCCTGGTGCTGGTCACGCCCTGGATCCTGCGCGGCCTGACGTTCGTCGACCGGCTGATGGTCTCCGGGCTGCTCGGCCCGTCGCGGCTGGCCTCGCGGGTCTCGGAGCTGGAGACGGACCGCGGCGTGGTCGTCGACACCGCGGCGGCGGACCTGCGCCGAATAGAGCGCGACCTGCACGACGGGGCGCAGGCCCGGCTCGTCGCGCTCGCGATGGACCTGGGCGCGGCCAAGGAGAAGCTCGCCGACGATCCGCGAGGAGCGGCCCAGCTGGTCGAGGAGGCGCACGGCGAGGTGAAGACCGCGCTGCAGGAGCTGCGCGACCTCGCCCGGGGCATCCATCCGGCGGTCCTCACCGACCGGGGGCTGGACGCCGCGCTGTCCGCCGTGGCGGCCCGCTGCACCGTGCCCGTCTCCGTGGAGGTGGACCTGCCGTCCCGGCCGGCGGCGGCGATCGAGGGCATCGCGTACTTCACGGTGTCCGAGCTGCTGCAGAACGTGTCCAAGCACGCGCGGGCCCGGCGGGCCTGGGTGGACGTGTGGCGGACCGGCGACAAGCTGCTGCTGCAGGTGCGGGACGACGGGCGCGGCGGAGCGGAGCCGGGCGCGGGCGGCGGACTGCGGGGGCTGGCGGAGCGGCTGGACGCGGTCGACGGCATCCTCGCGGTGGACTCGCCGACCGGCGGCCCGACGACCGTGACCGCCGAGCTCCCCTGGCGCGCCTGAGCCGCGGCGGCGGGCGGACCTTCGGCCGGCCGGTCGCCCCGTCGACAAGAACGACGCGGGGCGGCCCGGGGAGGCACGCGGCCTGCGCGGGGCGGCGTGGGCTGAAACTGATCGATGACTGACCGACTCTGATCACTCTCGTCTCTGACTCCGGCGCAAGCTGCGATGCTGGATAGGCAACGCGCAACGACGCATCGAGCCAGAGAGCCATGGGGGGCGGCAGGTCGTGGAAGACAGGGTGCGGGTGGTCATCGCCGAGGACTCGGTGCTGCTGCGGGAGGGCCTGACCCGGTTGCTCACCGACCGGGGACACGAGGTCGTCGCGGGTGTCGGCGACGGGGAGGCGCTCGTGGAGACGGTGGCGAAACTCGCCGCCGAGGGAGCCGCCCCTGACGTGGTCGTCGCCGACGTACGGATGCCTCCCAGCCATACGGACGAGGGGGTCCGCGCGGCCGTCACGCTCCGGAAGGACCATCCGGGGATAGGCGTGCTCGTCCTGTCACAGTACGTGGAGGAGCGCTACGCCACCGAACTGCTGGCCGGTTCCAGTACCGGCGTCGGCTACCTGCTGAAGGACCGCGTCGCCGAGGTGCGGGAGTTCGTGGACGCCGTCGTCCGGGTCGCCCGGGGCGGCACCGCGCTGGACCCGGAGGTCGTCGCGCAGCTGCTCGGCCGGAGCCGCAAGCAGGACGTGCTCGCGGGTCTGACCCCGCGCGAGCGGGAAGTCCTGGGCCTCATGGCGGAAGGCCGGACGAACTCCGCGATCGCACGCCAGCTGGTGGTGAGCGACGGCGCGGTGGAGAAGCACGTCAGCAACATCTTCCTGAAGCTGGGGCTCTCCCCCAGCGACGGCGACCACCGTCGGGTTCTGGCCGTGCTGACCTATCTCGAATCATAGATTCCTGGAATCCTCAACATCTGACGGACTGTCAGCCCACTCCGGGCGACTCAGCGGCCGGAGACGGGCGGACAACGAAGAACCGCGCCCCTCATCGACGTAGGGTTGGCGTTGGGAGGACCGGTGATCCGGTCGCGACCAGCCGCCTCGAAGGAGGTCCAGTTCAGTGACCAGCCAGGTCAGTAGCCCGGCCGAGCAGGCCGACGAGGCCGAAGAGGCCAATGAGGCAGTCGTCGGGGAGCAGCGCAGCGCCCCGGCGACGAACGGCGCCGCGAAGGAAGTACGCCGTCTGGACCGAGTGATCATCCGCTTCGCGGGTGACTCCGGCGACGGTATGCAGCTCACGGGCGACCGGTTCACCTCGGAGACCGCGTCCTTCGGGAACGACCTCTCGACGCTGCCGAACTTCCCCGCCGAGATCCGGGCCCCCGCCGGGACCCTGCCCGGCGTCTCCTCGTTCCAGCTGCATTTCGCGGACCACGACATCCTCACCCCGGGCGACGCGCCGAACGTGCTGGTCGCGATGAACCCGGCCGCCCTGAAGGCCAACATCGGGGACGTGCCGCGGGGCGGCGAGATCATCGTCAACACGGACGAGTTCGCCAAGCGGGCCATGGCCAAGGTCGGCTACGAGACCTCCCCGCTGGAGGACGGCTCGCTGTCCGGCTACCGGGTCCACCCGGTGCCGCTGACGACGCTGACGATCGAGGCGCTGAAGGACTTCGGGCTCTCCCGCAAGGAGGCCGAGCGCAGCAAGAACATGTTCGCCCTCGGCCTGCTGTCCTGGATGTACCACCGGCCCACCGAGGGCACGGAGAACTTCCTGCGGGCCAAGTTCGCGAAGAAGCCGCAGATCGCCGAGGCGAACGTGGCCGCGTTCCGGGCCGGCTGGAACTTCGGCGAGACGACCGAGGACTTCGCGGTCAGCTACGAGGTGGCCCCGGCCACGAAGGCGTTCCCCACGGGCACGTACCGCAACATCTCCGGGAACCTGGCCCTGTCGTACGGCCTGATCGCCGCCTCCCGCCAGGCGGACCTGCCGCTGTACCTGGGCTCGTACCCGATCACCCCGGCCTCGGACATCCTGCACGAGCTGAGCAAGCACAAGAACTTCGGCGTGCGGACCTTCCAGGCCGAGGACGAGATCGCGGGCATCGGCGCCGCGCTCGGCGCGGCCTTCGGCGGGGCGCTCGGCGTCACCACCACCTCCGGGCCCGGTGTGGCGCTGAAGTCCGAGACGATCGGCCTGGCGGTCTCCCTGGAGCTTCCGCTGCTGATCGTGGACATCCAGCGCGGCGGCCCGTCCACGGGCCTGCCGACCAAGACCGAGCAGGCCGACCTGCTGCAGGCCATGTACGGCCGCAACGGCGAGGCGCCCGTCCCGGTCGTGGCCCCGAGGACCCCGGCCGACTGCTTCGACGCGGCCCTGGAGGCGGCCCGGATCGCGCTGACCTACCGGACGCCGGTCTTCCTGCTGTCCGACGGCTATCTGGCCAACGGCTCCGAGCCCTGGCGGATCCCCGACGTGGAGACGCTGCCCGACCTGCGCGTCCGCTTCGCCACCGGCCCGAACCACACCCTCGACGACGGCACCGAGGTCTTCTGGCCGTACAAGCGCGACCCGGAGACCCTGGCCCGCCCGTGGGCCCCGCCGGGCACACCCGGCCTGGAGCACCGGATCGGCGGCATCGAGAAGCAGGACGGCACGGGCAACATCTCGTACGACCCGGCCAACCACGAGTTCATGGTCCGCACCCGGCAGGCCAAGATCGACGGCATCGACGTCCCGGACATCGAGGTCGACGACCCGGACGGCGCGCAGACGCTGGTACTGGGCTGGGGCTCCACGTACGGGCCGATCACGGCCGCGGTACGCCGGCTGCGGCTCGCCGGCCACCCGATCGCGCAGGCGCACCTGCGCCACCTCAACCCCTTCCCGAAGAACCTCGGGGAGGTCCTGAAGCGATACGAGAAGGTCGTCGTCCCGGAGATGAACCTGGGACAGCTCGCCACCCTCGTCCGCGCGCGCTACCTCGTCGACGCGCGCAGCCACACCCAGGTGAACGGGATGCCGTTCAAGGCCGAGCAGCTCGCCGCGGCGCTCAAGGAGGTCATCGATGTCTGAGTCGCTCCTGAATCTGGTGCCGAAGGCCGAGGCCAAGCAGTCCATGAAGGACTTCAAGTCGGACCAGGAGGTCCGCTGGTGCCCGGGCTGCGGCGACTACGCGGTCCTCGCGGCCGTGCAGGGCTTCATGCCGGAGCTGGGGCTGGCGAAGGAGAACATCGTCTTCGTCTCCGGCATCGGCTGCTCGTCCCGCTTCCCGTACTACATGAACACCTACGGGATGCACTCCATCCACGGCCGCGCCCCGGCCATCGCGACCGGTCTGGCCACCTCGCGCCGCGACCTGTCGGTGTGGGTGGTGACCGGCGACGGCGACGCGCTGTCGATCGGCGGCAACCATCTGATCCACGCGCTGCGGCGCAATGTGAACCTGAAGATCCTGCTGTTCAACAACCGGATCTACGGGCTCACCAAGGGCCAGTACAGCCCGACCAGCGAGCTCGGCAAGATCACCAAGTCGACGCCGATGGGGTCGCTCGACGCGCCCTTCAACCCCGTGTCGCTGGCGCTCGGCGCGGAGGCGAGCTTCGTGGCCCGGACGGTCGACTCCGACCGCAAGCACCTCACCGAGGTACTGCGCCAGGCCGCCGACCACCCGGGCACGGCGCTGGTGGAGATCTACCAGAACTGCAACATCTTCAACGACGGCGCGTTCGAGGTCCTCAAGGACAAGGACCAGGCCCAGGAGGCGGTGATCCGTCTGGAGCACGGGCAGCCGGTCCGCTTCGGCACGGACGGCCACAAGGGCGTCGTCCGCGACCCGCGCACCGGTGACCTGAAGGTCGTCGAGGTGACCCCGGACAACGAGGCGGAGCTGCTGGTGCACGACGCGCACGCCGCGACGCCGACCACGGCCTTCGCGCTCAGCCGGCTCGCCGACCCGGACACGCTGCACCAGACGCCGATCGGGGTGTTCCGGTCGGTGGAGCGGCCGGTGTACGACACGCTGATGGCGGAGCAGCTGGACGAGGCCATCGAGCAGAACGGCAAGGGCGATCTGGGCACACTGCTGACCGGCAACGACACCTGGACGGTCGTGGGCTAGCCCGCGACCATCACGACGGGCGTCCTTCGCTTCCGGCGAGGGGCGCCCGTCGGCGCTTCCTCACGCCGTCGTCGCGCGCCTCGCGTCGTACGCGGTCCGCGCCGCCTCGACCGCCGGCAGCCGCTGCTCGGTCCAGCGGGCCAGCTCCCAGATCTGCCGGGCTGCCTCCTCGCCGAGCGCGGTGAGGCTGTAGTCGACCCGCGGCGGGATGACCGGCTTGGCGTCGCGGTGCACGAAGCCGTCCCGTTCCAGGGTCTGCAGGGTCTGCGTGAGCATCTTCTCGCTGACGCCGCCGACGTGCCGGCGCAGTTCGCTGAAGCGGTACGAGCGCTCGCGCAGCGCGATCAGGATCAGCACACCCCAGCGGCTGGTCACATGCTCCAGGACCAGCCGCTCGGGGCACAGGCCCCCGTCCGCGACGGTCAGCGGACTCCGGCGACGGTCCGACGCACCTGCCGACGTACTCACTGACGCACTCACGGACGTACTTGCGGACGTACTCACCGAGGGACTTACTTCCATACCTGTACCTTACTTCAAAGTGGGCACTTCCGAATGGTTAGTGTCATCCGTACGGTGAGTGGCAGACCCCCTCCCCCCACCGGATCTGGAGCACACCATGAGCATCGTCGTCACCGGAGCCACCGGACAGCTGGGCCGTCTCGTCGTCGACGAGCTGCTCGCCACCGTCCCCGCCGGCTCCGTCGCCGCGGTCGTCCGCGACAAGGGCAAGGCAGCCGACCTCGCCGAGCGCGGCGTCGAGCTGCGGATCGCCGACTACGACCGGCCGGAGACGCTGGCCGGGGCGTTCCGGGCGGGCGACCGGGTGCTGCTGATCTCCGGCAGCGACGTCGGCCGCCGCGTCCCGCAGCACGCCGCGGTGATCGACGCCGCCAAGGCCGCGGGCGTCGCCCAGCTCGCGTACACCGGCGTCCTCGGCGGGCCCGAGGCCGACTTCCGGCTCGCCGACGAGCACCAGGAGACCGAGCGGCTGATCCTCGGCTCCGGTCTGCCGTACACGCTGCTGCGCAACGGCTGGTACTCCGAGAACTACACCGCCAACCTCGCCCCCGTCCTCGCGCACGGCACGGTCGTCGGCAACGCCGCCGACGGCCGGATCGCCTCCGCCGCGCGCGCCGACTACGCCGCCGCCGCGGCCGCCGTACTGACCGGCCCGGCCGAGGAGCACCTGAACCGCGCGTACGAGCTGAGCGGCGACACGGCCTGGTCCCTGGAGGAGTACGCGGCCGAGGTCGCGCGCCGGACGGGCCGGGAGATCGCGTACCGGAACGTCCCCGCCGCCGCGCACCTGGAGATCCTCACCGGTGCCGGCGTCCCGGCGCTCTTCGCCGAGATCCTCGTGGACGTCGACGAGGCCATCGGGCGCGGCGCCCTGGCCGCGACCAGCGGCGATCTGTCCCGGCTGATCGGCCGGCCGACCACCCCGATCGGCGAGACGATCGCCGCCGCCCTGCCCTCCGCATGAAGTCATGACCGTATGGCGGTACGGACATGACAGCCTGCCCCTCGCGGCGCTACCGTTCATCAGAACGGCGTAACGCGAGGCAGGCGGGCAGGAGGTTCGGTGAAGACGGAGAACGAGGGTCGGGCAGGGCTCCTGTACGGGATCGGCGCCTACGGCATGTGGGGTCTGGTCCCGCTCTTCTGGCCGCTGCTCAAGCCGGCCGGGGCGATCGAGATCCTCGCCCACCGCATGGTCTGGTCACTGGCCGTCGTCGGCCTCGCGCTGCTCGTCCTGCGCCGCTGGGGCTGGGTGCGCGAGCTCCTCGCCGCGCCGAAGAAGCTGGGCCTGCTGGCCCTGGCCGCCACCGTCATCACCGTCAACTGGGGCCTGTACATCTGGGCGGTCAACTCCGGCCAGGTCGTCGAGGCATCCCTCGGATACTTCATCAACCCCCTGGTCACCATCGCCATGGGCGTGCTGCTCCTCAACGAGCGGCTGCGGCCCGCACAGTGGGCGGCCGTCGGCATCGGCTTCGCCGCGGTGCTCGTGCTCTCCGTCGGGTACGGGCGGCTGCCGTGGATCTCGCTGACCCTCGCGTTCTCGTTCGCGATCTACGGCCTGATCAAGAAGAAGGTCAACATCGGCGGCCTGGAGTCGCTGGCCGCCGAGACCGCGATCCAGTTCCTGCCCGCCCTCGCCTATCTGCTCTGGCTGGGCTCGACCGGCGGGACCGCCTTCGGCGCGCACGGCGGCGGCCACGCGGCGCTGCTCGCCGCGACCGGCATCGTCACCGCCGCCCCGCTGGTCTGCTTCGGCGCGGCCGCGATCCGGGTGCCCCTGTCGACGCTGGGGCTGCTGCAGTACCTCGCCCCGGTCTTCCAGTTCTCCCTCGGCGTCCTGTACTTCCACGAGGCCATGCCGCCCGAGCGGTGGGCCGGCTTCTCGCTGGTCTGGCTGGCGCTGACCCTGCTCACCTGGGACGCGCTGCGCACCGCGCGCAGGACGCGGGCGGAGGCCGCCCGGCTGGCCGCGGCGGCCGCGGAGACCGTCGCGGCGGAGGCGGAAGCGGAAGCGGCGGCCAAGGCACGTGCGGCACATCCGATGTGACCCGGACGTACGACGAAGGGGGCGGGCCCGCGGGCCCGCCCCCTTCGTCATGCGCCCGCGTCCCCCAGCAAGTCGTGCTCGCGGATCAGCCAGCAGATCGCCGTGAGCCGCAGGGTCGCGAAGTCGTGGCCGACCGGCTCGACCCAGTCGGCCTCCGAGAGCCAGTCGGTGAAGCCCAGCACGTAGTCGGAGAGATCCTCGCCGTGCAGCGAACGCCGCTCCGGGCTGTCGGTGGCCCGCCGCTGCGCGGGGACGAGAGCGTCGCACACGGCCGCCGCATGCTGGTCGATCGCCGCCACCAGCCCCGGCTCGAAGCCGAACTCCGCGAGGCGGGGCATGTAGGCGGCGGCGACGCCCACCAGCGGCGAGCCGGGCGTTTCGTTCATGCCTCCACATTAGGCGCGTACCGGCACGATCAGACCGTGAGCTTGGTCGCAGCCCCGGCAGGGTCCGCGCGCTCGGTCCGCGCCATCCGGGCCCGGACCCCCACCGCGCTGACCACGGCGCCGAGCGCGACCATCGCGACCGGGACGACGAGGGCCGCGCGGAAGCCGTCGAGGCCGCCACCGCTCATCCCGTACACCGCGGTGACCAAGGAGACGCCGACGGCGGAGCCGAACTGGGTGGCCGTGGTGAGCAGTCCGCTCGCCAGGCCCTGCTCCTCCTCGGCGACGCCGTCGGTGCCGGCGATGGTGAGCGGGCCGTAGGCAAGGGCGAAGGCGAGACCGCTGAGCAGGAGGGTGGGGAACATCGCCGCGTACGACCAGTCCGCGCCGACCGGCAGGAACAAGGCGTACGAGGCGATCGCGAGCACGAATCCGCCGAGGATCACCCGGGCGTTGCCGAAGCGGGCGACCAGGCGCGGGGTGAGCGTGGGGGCGAGGATCGCGTCGACGCCCATGACGAGCAGCGCGAACGCGGTCTGCGAGGAGGACCAGCCGCGCAGCTCCTGCAGGTAGAGCGTGGCGACGAACTGGAAGCCGAAGAACGCGCCGACGAAGAGCAGCGCGCCGAGGTCGGCGCGGATCACGGAGCCCTGGCGCAGCAGCCCGAGCCGGACGAGGGGGGCCGCGGCCCGCCGCTCCACGGCGACGAACACCCCGACGAGGAGGAGACCTGCCGCGAGCACCACGAGAGTCGACGGCAGGCCGTCGAGCCCGTGCTCGAAGCGGACGATGCCGTACGCGAGCAGCAGCATCGCCCCGGCGGCTATGAGCGCGCCGGGCAGGTCGAAGCCCTGACCTGTGCGGTCCGGGCGGGGCTCCTTCGGGATCAGCTTCAGTGCGGCGAGCAGCACCGCGGCGGCGAGCAGCACCGGCGCGAAGAACACCCAGCGCCAGCCGAGTTGGGTGAGCAGTCCGCCGATGACCAGGCCCAGCGAGAAGCCGCCCGCGGCGGTGCCGGCGAAGACCAGCAGCGCCTGGTTGCGCTGCGGTCCCTCCTCGTACGAGGTGGTGATGATCGACAGCGCGGCCGGGGTCATGAACGCGGCGGCGACGCCGGTCACGAACCGGGCGAGGATCAGCATCCAGCCCTCGGTCGCGAAGCCGCCGAGGCCGGAGAAGAGCAGGAAGACGGTCAGCCAGCCGAGGAACATCCGGCGGCGGCCGAGGAGGTCGGCGGCCCGGCCGCCGAGCAGGGTGAAGCCGGCGTAGCCGAGGACGTACGCGGACATCACCCAGGCCGCGGTGCCGGTCGACAGGCCGAGATCAGAACGGATGGCGGGGACGGCAACGGCGAGCATGGCGACGTCGATGCCTTCGAGGAAGATCGTCCCGCAGAGGACGAGGAGCAGGCTCCAGGCGCGTAAGGACACAGCTGTCTCCAGGGCAGGGGGCAGGAAGGGTCGGAAGGCAGGAAGTGGCAAGGGTGGTTACGCATGTGAGGGTCGGTTCCCTCTTGTAACCACCTGCATCCTGGGACAGGATCACGAGCTGTGGAAGAAGGCACTTCGAAGTCACCGAGTTACTGCGCAGTGACCCACACGGCCGCCGACGGCGGGGACGCCGACCCGTTCCAGTGGGACGTCCGGGAGGACTGCGAGGTACGGCAGATCCTCGACCGGATCGCCGACAAGTGGTCGCTGCTCGTCATCGCCCTGCTCGACCGCCGGAAGCTGCGCTTCTCCGAGCTGCGGCGGGAGATCGACGGCATCAGCCAGCGGATGCTGACCGTCACCCTGCGCCAGCTGGAGCGGGACGGCCTGGTGAAGCGGACCGTGCACCCGGAAGTGCCGCCGCGCGTCGAGTACGAGCTGACGCCGCTGGGAGGCACGCTGCACACGACGATCCGCTCCCTGGTGACCTGGACCGAGCGGCACCAGAACGAGATCGCGGCGGCGCGGGAGGAGTACGACGCGCGCGCGGCGGCGGAGACGGCCCTGCCGGCCGCGCGCTGACGCGAACCCCCGTCACGAACCTTCCGCTTGGGCGCGGGCCCGGTGCGCCCGCGCCTTGTGGCGGTTGCCGCACCGCTCCATCGAGCACCAGCGACGGCGGCCCGGGCGGGAGGTGTCGGCGAAGAGCAGCGCGCAGTCGTCCGCGCCGCAGACGCGGACGCGGTCGGCATAGGGCCCGGTGAACAGCTCCACCGCATCGCGCGCGACGGTCCCGAGCAGCGCCGAGCCGGTGGCCCCGGGGGCCCACACACGCGTCCCGTCCGGCGCGATCCGCGTGACGAGCGGGACGCGGGCGGCGGCCGCGTTGAGCACGTCGACGTCGCCGGCGGGCAGCGGCTCGCCCTGCGCCCGCGCGAGCGCGAGCCGCGAGAGCGCGTCCCGCGCCTCCCGTACGGCCACGAGCTCCTCCGGGGAGACGGTCACGTCGAGCCCCGGCGCGAGCCGGGAGTCGCGTACCCACTCCTGAAGCCCTTCGGGCCGGTCCAGGACCTCGTACTGCGCCGCCACGGGCCCGGGTCCGCCGGTGAGCAGCAGCTCCAGGCACAGCGCCCCGGCGTCGAAGCGGAACACCTGCCCGTCGCGGGGTCGCAGGGTCATGGCGTGTGCGGTTGCCGTCTCACTCACGTAACCACTATAAGTGGTTACCATGACGACTCTGCACTGGAAGCTAGTGATCGACGCGAACGACCCGCACGCCGAGGCCGAGTTCTGGGCCGGGACCCTGGGCTATCTGGTCGAGGACCACAGCGCGCTCATCGAGCGGCTGCTCTCCGTCGGCGCGGTCCCGCCCGAGGCGACGCTCACCCGCGCCGGCCGCCCCGCCTGGCGCGAACTCGCCGCCGTCCGGCATCCGGACGACCCGCACGAGCCCGAGTCCGGCACCGGTCTGGGCCGCCGCATCCTCTTCCAGGGCGTCCCGGAGAAGAAGAGCGGCAAGAACCGGCTCCACATCGACGTCCACACCGCCCCCGGCACCCGCGACACCGAAGTGGCCCGCCTGGAGGGCCTGGGCGCGACGGTACTCCGCGAGGTGGCGGAACAGGGCAGCGCATGGACGGTCATGGCGGACCCGGAGGGCAACGAGTTCTGCGTGCACTGAAGGCGCGCGCCGGGGGCGCACAGGGATGAGGCGGCCGTGCCCTGGGCGGGCACCGGTCGTTCACCCGGTCATGAACAAGATCGCCTCGGCCGCCGCACTCGCCCTCGCGGGCGCCGCCGCCCTCGCCTCCCCCGCCCACGCCGACAACGACAGCAACTTCGGCGGCGGCGTCAACGCCGCCAACAACTGGAACTTCACGGCCGCGGCCGTGTGCCTGCAGGAAGTCGCGGTGGAGCCCGTCCTGGGCGACTGGGTCGGGGACCACGTCAACAACTGCTCCAACGGGAACGTCATCGACCACTCGAAGTAGCCGGAACGGTCCTACGCGACCGGGCGGCGCACCTCGAACTGGAAGCAGCCGTACTCGACGGCCCGGACGTGCACGAGAACGACGTCCGGTTCGGCGAACGCCTCCGCGAGCGCCTTGTCGAAGCCCTCGCCCGGCTCCTGGGGAATCTCCAGGAGCCGGCCGCCGACGATCCGGCCGCCGGCGTCGTAGCGCCGCAGGGTGCGCAGCGCGCCGGACCGGTCGAAGGGGTACGAGTCGGGCCGGGCGGCCGGCCCGGCGCATCCCTCGGCGTGGACGAAGACCGGCCCCTGCTCGTCGTACGCCCCGGGCCGGGCCCCCGTCTCGGCGGCCCAGCGCCGCAGCGGGGCGTACGAGACGAGCGCGATCCGCTCCCCCGCCCGCGCACCGCGCAGGCAGCACCGCAGCGGGCTCCCGGCGGTTTCCTCGCCCGCCGCGAACGGCACACAGGGCCGCCCCGCGTCATCGGTACGGCGCAGCTCGGCGAGGGTGGCAGGCGGAATGGGCAGTGCGGTGTAGGTGGTCACCCGCCCAGCCTCACGGGCGGGCGCGGCCGGCACCGGCGGTATTCGGACGCCGCGTTCGCGCTGCTCGCCGGAGGCGCACGCAAGGGCCCCCGGGCCGGTCCGTAGCATCGGGCCCCATGGCCACCTTCGTGCATCTCACACCCGCCGCCAACAGCGCCCGAGTGCGGCGCGGCGGACTCCGGGCCCAGGGGCGGGGGGAGCGGCGGGGCGTGTTCCTGTTTCCCGTGCTGCCCTCGTACACGCTCACCCATCAGTGGCTGCGCGAACTGTCCCGCCGCCCCGGACCACGGCAACTCGTCGCCGTGCACGTGCGGTTGGCGGACTCCGAGACGGTGAGGGTGGGACGGTACAACGACCGCGAGCCGGTCACGGCGACCGCGGCCGACGCGGTGCGGCGGATCGCCGCGCTGGAGGACCCGCGGGGCTGGGAGGTGTTCCTGCCGCGGCCCGTCGCCGCGCGGGAGGTCCGGGCGATCCGGCCCGTCCGACAGGTCAACGGATGGCGGTACTTCCCCGACGCACACCGCGTCACCCCCTGCACCTGTTACGGCTGCCGGGTCCGCGGCGAGTACGGATCCCAGCGGCTGCGCCGCCGCCGGCCGCACCCGTTCGACGGTCCGCCACCCCCGCCCCGCGTGCTGCTCGCCCGCCTCGACGCCGCCGAGGCGCGCGGCGACGCGGCCGCGCTCCGCGAGGCGCTGAGCTGGTACGGCATGCGCCGCCGGGGACCGCTCCCCCGCCTCGCCACCCTCGCCGGCCACACCGACCCGGCCGTCCGCACCGCGCTCGTCGAGGCCGTGGCGTACTGGTCGACACCCGGAGTGCAGGAGCTGCTGCGACAGCTGACGGGCGATCCGCACCCGGACGTGCGCGAGGCGGTCGCCGACGCACTGGAGACCCTCGCCGACCTCGCCGCCGACGACGAGGACTCGGACGACGAGGACGACCGGGGTCAGTCCTGAGGTCCCTGCCCCCTGCCGCCCGAAGGGACCAACGGCCTGCCGCCCCGCCTCCCCCGTACGGCCGTCCGCTCACCGAACACCCCTGACCGGTTTCCGCTCTTGACGGTGAATCAAACTCTCGTCGAACATTCACCCGCACCACGCACAGCTCTCGCACGTTTCCGTTCCATCCCCGTTCGGAATCCGGAGCCCCCACATGAACCTCTCCGTTCCCAGACGTGTCGGCGCGCTCGCGGCGGTCGCCGCTCTCGCCGCCACCGCTCTCGCCGGAAGCACCGCGAACGCGGCGCCCACCCTCGCGGCGCCCGACATCCCCGTCGCCAACGTCAAGCAGCACCTCGCCGATCTGCAGTCGATCGCCGCCGCCAACGGCGGCAACCGGGCCCACGGGCGCACCGGTTACAAGGCGTCCATCGACTTCGTGAAGGCCAAGCTGGACGCGGCCGGGTACACGACCAGCATTCAGCAGTTCACGTACAACGGGTCCACCGGGTACAACCTCATCGCCGACTGGCCTGGCGGCGATCCCAATCAGGTTGTCATGGCCGGGTCACATCTGGACTCGGTGAGTTCCGGGGCCGGGATCAACGACAACGGTTCGGGTTCGGCTGCCGTTCTGGAGACCGCGCTCGCCGTGTCGCGGGCCGACCTCCAGCCCACCAAGCACCTGCGGTTCGGGTGGTGGGGGGCCGAGGAGCTCGGGCTCGTCGGGTCGAAGTACTACGTGAACCAGCTGCCGACCGCCGAGCGGGCGAAGGTGAGTGCCTATCTGAACTTCGACATGATCGGGTCGCCCAACCCGGGCTACTTCGTCTACGACGACGATCCGGTCATCGAGCAGACCTTCAAGGACTACTTCGCGGGGCTCGGTGTGCCGACCGAGATCGAGACCGAGGGCGACGGGCGCTCGGACCACGCCTCGTTCAAGAACGTCGGCATACCCGTCGGCGGTCTGTTCACCGGCGCCAGCCGGACCAAGACCAGCGCCCAGGTGCAGAAGTGGGGCGGGACGACCACCGCGTTCGACCGGTGCTACCACTCGTCCTGCGACACCACGTCCAACATCAACGACACCGCGCTGGACCGGAACAGTGACGCCGTCGCCCATGCGATCTGGACGCTGAGTGCCGGGTCCACGACGCCGCCCGGGCCGGTCTTCGAGAACACCGCCGACGTCACCGTCCCGGACAACGGGGCCGCGGTGACCTCGACGGTCAACGTCACCGGCATCACCGGCAACGCGCCGAGCACCCTCAAGGTGGACGTGGACATCGTCCACACCTGGATCGGCGACCTGGTCGTCGACCTGGTGGCCCCGGACGGCTCGGTCTACAACCTGCACAACCGGTCCGGCGGCAGCGCCGACAACATCAAGCAGACGTACACCGTCAACGCCTCCAGCGAGGTCGCGAACGGCGCGTGGAAGCTGCGGGTGCAGGACAAGGCCACGTACGACACCGGCTACATCAACGGCTTCAAGCTCACGTTCTGACAGAACTCCCGGGTGGGACGGAGACGCGCGGTCCTGTCCCACCCGGGGTCCCACCTACTTGGCCGCGTTCGCCGCCTTCACCAGGGCGTCCGGGGTGACCGCGCCCACGTACACCTTGCCGTCGTCGGTCATCAGGGCGTTGACCAGCTTGGTCTTGAAGACCGTGCCGGAGCCGAACTTCCCGCTCACCGGGTCGCCGAGCGAGTCCAGGAAGCCCTGGAACTCCTTCGGCGCGTCCTTGGTCTTCGGGGCCGGCTGACCGCTGTCGAAGGCCGCGACGGCCGTCCAGCCCTCGCCGATGACCTCCGGGCCCTTGCCGTTCTTGCCGGCCATGTCGCCGAACAGGCCCTTGGGGAGCTTGTCGGCCTGCGGCTCGTCCTTCTTCGACTCGCCTTCCGTCACCTTCGCGCCCTCGGGGACCTTGAAGGTGTCGGCGGCGGGCTTCGCGAAGTCCACCTTGGTGAAGCCCGCGTCCAGGACCGCCTTGCCGCCGGAGGTGGAGGCGAGGGTGAACTTCAGCGGCACGCCGTTCTGCGCGTCCACCGCGATCTTCACCGACTCGACGGTCGAGCCGCTCTGCTTCGGCTTGATCACCAGCTGGTACGCGTCGCGGCCGGCCACCCGGGCGGTGCCGTCGACGGTGATCGAGGTGGTCGTGCCGGCCGCCTTCAGGACCTCGTCCGCGAGTTCCTTGGGGGTGCCCGGAAGGTCTTCCTTCCGCTGCTTCTCGTGCGGGGTCGCGTCCTTCTCGTGGACCGCCTCGCCGGACGTGCTGTCGTAGGCCCACACGTCGGCGCCGTTGTGGATCAGGCTGTACTCGTCCTTGCCGTCCAGGACGGTCAGGCGCTGCTTCTCCGGGCCGTCGGCGGCCACCCTCAGGGTGTGCGTGCCGGAGGCCAGCTCGGTCAGCTTCTCGGTCGGATCGGTCGACGGGGTACCGGACTTGGCGTCCGAGCCGCCGATGCCGGCGAGGCCCGCGAAGGACGGCAGGCCCAGGTCGGTCTCGACCTTGACCGTGCCGGAGAGGGTCTGGGTCTCCGAGGCGGCGATCTTCTCGATGAGCTGCTGGGCGGTGATCTCGGGCAGCTCGGGGTCCCCGGACGCCGCCAGGGCCGGGACGAGCCCGATGGTCGCCGCGGCCACTCCGGCCACCGCGACCGGCACGAGGTAACGGCTCGCCTTACGAGTTGTTGCCATGGTCTGTCCTACCTCCGTGGTCGATGACTCCATCTGACCAAAACGGCGGCGCGGAATCGTCAGACTGCGGAAGCAACCTGGCGTACTGCTCCGGGATGACCCGACCCTGAGAGGCCCTAGCCCGCGCGGTGGACCACCGCATCGCAGAGCTCGGCGAGCGCCGACTTCGCGTACCCCTCGGGCAACGGCGACAGCATGGCGCGAGCCTCCTCGGCGAACCGGACGGTGTCCCGGCGGGCCTGCTCCAGCGACGGGTGGACCCGCAGCCGGCGGAGCAGCTCCGCGTGCCGGGCGTCGTCCGTGAGGTCGCCGTCGACCATGGCGACGAGCTCCAGGTCCTCCGGGCGGCCGTGGGCCGCGGCGGCGGCACGCAGGTGCAGCACCGGGAGCGTGGGGATGCCCTCGCGCAGGTCGGTGCCCGGGGTCTTGCCGGACTCGTGCGAGTCGGAGGCGATGTCGAGCACGTCGTCGGCGAGCTGGAAGGCGACGCCGAGCCGCTCGCCGTACTGGGTGAGGATGTCGATGACCCTCTCGTCCGCACCGGACTCTATGGCGCCGAGGCGGCAGGAGACCGCCACCAGCGAGCCGGTCTTGCCGCCGAGGACGTCGAGGTAGTGCTCGATCGGGTCGCGGCCGTCACGGGGGCCGGCGGTCTCCAGGATCTGGCCGGTCACCAGGCGTTCGAACGCCTCCGCCTGGATGCGGACGGCGTCGGGGCCGAGGTCCGCCAGGATGTGCGAGGCGCGGGCGAAGAGGAAGTCGCCCGTGAGGACGGCGACCGAGTTGTCCCAGCGGCTGTTGGCGCTGGGCACGCCGCGCCGCACGTCCGCCTCGTCCATGACGTCGTCGTGGTACAGCGTGGCCAGGTGGGTGAGCTCGACGACGACGGCGGCGGGGACGACGCCCGGCGCGTACGGGTCGCCGAACTGCGCCGCGAGCATCACGAGCAGCGGCCGGAAGCGCTTCCCGCCGGCCCTGACCAGGTGCTGCGCGGCCTCCGTGATGAACGGCACCTCGCTCTTGGTGGCTTCGAGGAGGCCGGCCTCCACCGCTGCCAATCCGGTCTGGACATCGGCCTCAAGAGCCTGGTCCCGCACGCTCAGCCCGAACGGCCCGACGACGGTCACGAGGGGGTCTCCTGTCTGCTGACGCCTGGTGTGGATCACACGGATTGTCGACGTGTCGCTGGATTCACTCAAGTCAGCGTATCCGGTCGCGTTTCGATCACCGTGAGCGCCTGCCCAGCACCGCCGGTATGTTCGTGATCGACTTAATCGACCAGGAGCGTCCCGCTATGACCGGAAGCATCAGCATCCGCCGCGACTTCCCGTACGAGACGGTCCACGACGACGTCCGCGTCCCCCTGCCGGACGGCACCCTGTTGTACGCACGCGTCTGGCGGCCGGTCACGGACGAGCCCGTCCCCGCCCTCCTGGAGTATCTCCCGTACCGGCTCACCGACTGGACGGCGCCCCGCGACGCGCAGCGGCATCCCTGGTACGCGGGACACGGCTACGCCTCCGTACGGGTCGACCTGCGCGGACACGGCAACAGCGAGGGTCTGCCCGGCGCGCCGCACGACGCGACCGAGCTGGCCGACGCCGTCGCGGTGGTGGAGTGGCTCGCCGGGCAGCCGTGGTGCACCGGCCGGGTCGGCATGTTCGGCGGCGCCTGGGGCGGCCTGGCCGCGCTCCGGGTCGCCGCGCTCGCCCCGGAGGCGCTGCGGGCCGTGGTCGCCGTCTGCGCCGGCGACGACCCCTACGAGGACGGCGTCCACTACAAGGGCGGCTCCGTGCTGGCCGCCGGGTTGCCCGCGCACTCCGCGGCCCTGCTGGCCTGCGTCTGCCGGCCGCCGGACCCGGTGTACGCGGGCGAGGGCTGGCGCGAGCTGTGGCTGCGCCGCCTGGAGGCGGTACGGCCCTGCGCGCACCTCTGGCTGGCCCACCAGACGCGCGACGACCACTGGCGGGCCGCGGCGGTCCGGGAGGACCTGGGCGACGTACGGGCGGCCGTGCTGGCCGTCGGCGGCACGCAGGACCCGTACCGCAACGCCGTGCTGCGGCTGGTGGAGGCGCTGCCGCAGGACCGGGTGCGCGGGATCCTCGGCCCCTGGTCGCACCAGTACCCGGACCGGGGGCTGCCGCCCGGCCCGTCGATCGGCTTCCTGCAGGAGACGCTGCGCTGGTGGGACCGGCATCTGAAGGGCATCACGGCATCCGATGGCGCCTCCGGCGCGGGCGACGTGATGGCGGAGCCCCTGCTGCGGTCCTGGATCACCTCCTCGCACCCGCCGGCCACGGTGTACGAGGAGCTGCCGGGGCGCTGGGCGGCGGACCCGTCGTGGCCGTCGCCGTACGTCGCGCCGGTCCGGTACGCGCTGGGCGGGGCGCCGGTGCCGGTGCGCTCGCCGCAGCACACCGGCCTGGACGCGGGGCGGCTGCTGCCGCGCGGCCAGGACGCCGATCTGCCGCCGGACCAGCGGGACGAGGACGCCGGCTCGGCCTGCTTCGACGTCCCGGTCCCGGCGGAGGGCCCCGCCCTGGAGATCCTGGGCCGGCCGCGGGCCGTGCTCGTGCTGCGTTGCGCCGCGCCGACCGGTCAGGTGGCCGTCCGGCTCTGCGACGTGGCCCCGGACGGGGCGTCGACCCTGGTCACCCGGGGCGTGCTCAACCTGGCCGCGCGGTCCGGGACCGACCGCACGGTGGAGGTGCGGCCCGGCGAGACCGTGGAGGCGGTGATCGACCTGGACGCCGCCGGGCACGCCTTCGCCCCCGGCCACCGGGTCCGGCTCGCGGTCTCCTCCGCGTACTGGCCCTGGATCTGGCCACAGCCGGACGCCGCGGGGTTCACCCTCGACCCGGCCGGCTCCTCGCTGACCCTGCCGGTCCGCTCGCACACCGGGGACGCGGTGGAGTTCGAGCCCCCGGAACACGCCGAACCGCTGGAGGTGGTGATCCCGGCGACCCTGGAGGAGGCCCGCCCGGAGCGCCTGGTGGTCCGCGACGTGGCGAAGGACGAGTGGCGTCTGGAGGCCGTACCGCCCGAGGCGGGCACCCGCGTGCACCCGGACGGTCTGGAGGTGACCGAGGAGGCCCTGGAGACCGCCGTGATCACCGCCGACGACCCGCTGTCCGCCCGCACCCGCTCCGACTGGACCGTCCGCCTCCACCGCCCCGACACCGCCTGGGACGTCCGCGTCACCACGCACTCGACCCTCACCTGCGACGCGGACACGTTCACCGCGACGGACGAGGTGATCTGCACGGAGGGCCGGGAGGTGGTCTTCCACCGCACCTGGGAGAAACGCATTCCGCGCACGGCGGGGTGAACGGCGAAGGGCCCGCATCCCCGAGGGAATGCGGGCCCCGCGTCACTCAGCCGGATCAGGCGTCCGAGCCGGCCTTGCGGCGGCGGACGACGACCATCGCGCCGACGCCGAGGGCGACGGCCGCCGCACCCGCCATGGCGATCTGCGGGACGACGTCGCTGGAGCCGGTCTTCGCCAGCGCACCGTTCGTGGTGCCGTTGGTCACCGGGGTGTTGGACGTGCCGCCCTGGGCGGTGTTGCCGTTCGGCTTGCCCGGCTTGCCCTTGGAGTCCTCGACCTTGCCGGGGTTGCTGCCCTTGGCGAGGATCTCGAACTCGTAGTAGTCCAGGTCGGGCGTGCCGCCGCAGGACTCGTCGTTGTTCCAGTAGTCACCGGCGACGAACGCGGCGCCCTGGCCGGCCGGGATCTTCGCGTCGACCTTCAGGCGGAGCTTGACGGTCAGCGAGGACTTGGCCTTCAGCGGGCCGACGTTGCCGATGCCGAACTCGGTCTCGGTCTCGTCGTCGGCGTCCTTCCAGTTCCCGCCGGAGTAGTACTCCAGGTCCAGGTACTTGTCGAGCTCCTTGAGGCCCTTGGTGTCGAAGGCGTGGACGAAGGCGTACGGGTACACCTCGTCCATCTTCTTGTCGGTGCCGTTGGTGACCTTCATGGTGAAGTTCACCGTGGTGCCGCCGACGACCTTGGTGGGCAGACCGTTCACGACGGTGGTGAACTTCGGCTCGGGGACGCACTCCTCGCCCTCGTCCTCACCGCCGTCCTCCTCGGCCTTGGCCTTCTCCAGCTCCGCCTTCGCGGCCTCGAGGGCCTTGAACGCGTCCTCCTTGGCCTTCTTGGCGAGGGACTCGGCACGGACCGCGTTGACGCGCTCGTCGTCGCGGGCGGTCTGCGCGTTCGCCAGCTTGGTGGCGGCGGCCGCGGCCTCGCCGGCGAGCTTCGCGGTGAGGGCCTTGGCCTCCTCCAGCGTCTTCTCGGCGGCGGTCCGGTCCTCGGCCGGCGCGTCGGCCGGGAGGGCGTCCAGCGCGGCCTGGGCCTCGGCCTGCTTGGTCTCGGCGTCCTTCAGGGCGGCGTTGGCCGTGTCGGCCGCCGTCTTCGCCTCGGCGGCGGCCTTGGCGAGGGCGGTGTCGTCCTTCAGGGCCGCCTCGCGGTCGGCGGTGGCCTTGGTGAGGGCGGCGACGGCGGCGTCGTACGCCTTCTGCGCCGCGGCGACGCGGCGCTCCAGCTCTTCGATGGTCGGCTTCTGCTGCTCCTGCTGCGTGGCGGCCGGCTTGGTGTCGGCGAACGCGGGAGCGGCGGAGAGCAGCACGACGGGGGTGGTGACGGCGGCGGCGACCGCCGTGGCGAGCATGCGGCGAATCTTCAAAATCGGAACCTTTTCCTGCTCGGGAAAGGACATACGGCGAAAAGCAGAGGTGTGGGGGTCGCGGTTCGCCGCTGCGGATGATCGGCACGCAGCGGCGACGCGTGATCGTGATGCTATGGCCCCGAGGTGACGTCGAGTCGGGGGTTTTCCGGGGCCCGCGGACCGTCCGGCGGCCGGACCGGGCAGCGAAGCGGAAGAACCCGGACAGTTGCCCACGATCACGCAGGTTTTTCTGTGACGCATGTCATGTTCCCGTCGGGCCGACGAACACGGCGTCCGGCTCATCGGACACTGCCGCCCCGCCCGGCCCTCGTCGTAACGTGTCCCCCACACCCGTGGAAAGCGAGGCAGGGACCGATGACCGAGCAGAGCCCGCTCGATCTGGCCGAGGGCGACCCCTTCGGCCCGCACAACCTTCCGTACGGCGTCTTCAGCACCGCCGACGAGCCCGGCCGGCGCCGGCTCGGCGTCCGCATCGGCGGCCATGTGCTCGACGCGGGGGCCGCGGCGCACGCCCTGGGCTCCCCGTACGCGACCCTGCTCGCGCAGCCGAGCCTCACCCCGCTGCTCGCCGCCGGCCGCACCGCCTGGCGCGACGTGCGCCGGGCGCTGACCGCGTGGGTCACCGTGCCCGCGCACCGCGCCGACATCGAGCCGCTGCTGCACCCGCTGGACGCGGTCACGATGCACCTGCCGTACGAGGTCGCCGACTACGTCGACTTCTACGCCAGCGAGCACCACGCCACGAACGTGGGCCACATGTTCCGGCCCGACGGCGACCCGCTCACGCCCAACTGGAAGCACCTGCCGATCGGGTACCACGGGCGCGCCGGCACCGTCGTGGTCTCCGGCACCGACGTCGTGCGCCCCTGCGGGCAGCGCAAGGCCCCGACCGACCCGGCACCGGTCTTCGGCCCCTCCGTCAAGCTGGACATCGAGGCCGAGGTCGGCTTCGTCGTCGGCGTCCCGTCCGAGCTGGGCACGCCGGTCGCGCTCGGCGACTTCCGGGAGCACGTCTTCGGGCTGAGCCTGCTCAACGACTGGTCGGCCCGCGACGTGCAGGCGTGGGAGTACGTGCCGCTCGGCCCGTTCCTCGGCAAGTCCTTCGCCACCTCTGTCTCCGCCTGGGTGACCCCTCTGGAGGCCCTGGACGCCGCCCGGACCGCCCCGCCGGCCCGCGACTTCCCCCTGCTGCCGTACCTGGACGACTCCGCGGAGGAGGAGCCCGGCGGCTACGACGTGCGGATCACCGTCACCATCAACGGCGAGGTGGTCTCCGAGCCGCCGTTCTCGACGATGTACTGGACGGCCGCCCAGCAGCTCGCCCACATGACGGTCAACGGCGCCTCGCTGCGCACCGGCGACCTGTACGGCTCGGGCACCGTCTCCGGGCCCGAGGTGCACCAGCGCGGCTCGCTCCTGGAGCTGACCTGGAACGGGCGGGACGCCATCGAGCTGCCCACCGGCAAGCGGACGTTCCTCGAGGACGGCGACGAGGTCACCCTGACCGCCTGGGCGCCCGGCCCGGACGGCACCAAGGTCGGCCTCGGCGAGGTCACCGGCCGGATCGCGCCCGCGCGCGAGGTCTGACGGCACGACGAAGGGCCCGGCCCCCGAGGGGGCCGGGCCCTTCGTCGTCCGTACGCCGGCTACCGGACGAACACGCCCGCCTGGCCGGCCAGGTCGAGGAAGTACTGCGGCGCGAGGCCGAGCACCAGCGTGACCGCCACGCCGACCCCGATCGTGGTCATCGTCAGCGGCGAGGGCACGGCGACCGTCGGGCCGTCCGCCTTCGGCTCGCTGAAGAACATCAGCACGATCACCCGGATGTAGAAGAACGCGGCGATCGCCGAGGACACCACGCCGACCACGACCAGCGCGCCCGCGCCGCCCTCCGCGGCCGCCTTGAACACCGCGAACTTGCCGGAGAACCCGGAGGTCAGCGGGATGCCGGCGAAGGCGAGCAGGAAGACCGCGAAGACCGCCGCGACCAGCGGCGAACGGCGGCCCAGACCGGCCCACTTGGACAGGTGGGTGGCCTCGCCGCCGGCGTCCCGGACCAGCGTGACGACCGCGAACGCGCCGATCGTCACGAAGGAGTAGGCCAGCAGGTAGAACAGCACCGACGAGACGCCCGCCGGGGTGGCCGCGATGACACCGGCCAGGATGAACCCGGCGTGCGCGATCGAGGAGTAGGCGAGCAGCCGCTTGATGTCGGTCTGGGTGATCGCGACGATCGCGCCGCCCAGCATCGTGACGATGGCGACGCCCCACATGACGGGTCGCCAGTCCCAGGTGAGACCGGGCAGCACGACGTACAGGACGCGCAGCATCGCGCCGAACGCGGCGACCTTGGTGGCCGCGGCCATGAAGCCGGTGACCGGGGTCGGCGCGCCCTGGTAGACGTCCGGGGTCCACATGTGGAACGGCACCGCGCCCACCTTGAACAGCAGGCCCGTCAGCACCATCGCGAAGCCGATGAGCAGCAGCGCGTCGTTGCCCATCGTGGTGGCGAGGGCCGGGTCGACGGAGCCGACGGTGCCGTCGACGACGTTCGCGATGGTGGCGTACGAGACGGAGCCCGCGTAGCCGTACAGCAGGGCGATGCCGAACAGCAGGAAGGCCGAGGAGAAGGCGCCGAGCAGGAAGTACTTCACCGCGGCCTCCTGCGACATCAGCCGCTTGCGGCGGGCGACGGCGCAGAGCAGGTACAGCGGCAGGGAGAAGACCTCCAGGGCGACGAACAGCGTCAGCAGGTCGTTGGCCGCCGGGAAGACCAGCATGCCGGAGACCGCGAACAGCACCAGCGGGAAGACCTCGGTGGTGGTGAACCCGGCCTTCACGGCCGCCTTCTCCTGGTCACTGCCGGGGACGGCGGCGGCCTCGGCGGCGAACGAGTCGACCCGGTGGCCGTGGTCGGCCGGGTCGAGCCGGCGCTCGGCGAAGGTGAACACCGCGACGATCGACGCCAGCAGGATCGTGCCCTGCAGGAACAGCGCCGGTCCGTCGACGGCGATCGCGCCCATGGCGGCGATGCCCGACTTCGTCGTGGCGTTGCCGGTGGCCGCGAGGCCGACGACCGCGGCGAAGGCGGACGCCAGGGCGACCACGCTCAGGAACACCTGGGTGTGGTAGCGGCCCCGGCGTGGCACGAACGCCTCGACGAGGATGCCGACGACCGCCGCGCCGACGACGATGAGGACGGGCGCGAGCTGCCCGTACTCGATCTCGGGGGACGGGATCCGGCCGATGGGCTCGGCCGCCGTCGTCCACAGGCTGTGGACAGCCGTTGTGCTCACTGGGCCGCCTCCACGTTCTGGACCGGCACCTCGGGGCGCGGGTCGGTCTGCTGCACGTCGGACATGGTGTGCTGGACCGCGGGGTTGACGATGTCGGTCAGCGGCTTCGGGAACACCCCGAGGAAGATCAGCAGGGCGATCAGCGGAGCGACCACCGCCAGCTCACGCACCCGCAGGTCGGGCATGGTCCGCACCTCCTCCTTCACCGGGCCCGTCATCGTCCGCTGGTACAGGACGAGGGTGTAGAGCGCGGCGAGGACGATGCCGGTGGTGGCGACGATGCCGGCCACCGGGTACCGGGCGAAGGTGCCGACCAGGACCAGGAACTCGCTGACGAACGGGGCGAGTCCGGGCAGCGACAGGGTGGCCAGACCGCCGATCAGGAAGGTGCCGGCGAGCACCGGGGCGACCTTCTGCACGCCGCCGTAGTCGGCGATGAGCCGGGAGCCGCGGCGCGAGATCAGGAAGCCGGCCACCAGCATCAGCGCGGCCGTCGAGATCCCGTGGTTGACCATGTACAGCGTCGCGCCGGACTGGCCCTGGCTGGTCATCGCGAAGATGCCCATGATGATGAAGCCGAAGTGGGAGATCGAGGCGTAGGCGACCAGGCGCTTGATGTCCCGCTGGCCGACCGCCACCAGGGCCCCGTACACGATGCTGATCAGCGCGAGCACGATGATCGCCGGGGTGGCCCACGTGCTGGCCTCGGGGAACAGGCCGAGGCAGAAGCGGAGCATCGCGAAGGTGCCGACCTTGTCGACCACCGCGGTGATGAGCACGGCGACCGGGGCGGTCGACTCCCCCATCGCGTTGGGCAGCCAGGTGTGCAGCGGCCACAGCGGCGCCTTCACCGCGAAGGCGAAGAAGAAGCCGAGGAACAGCAGCCGTTCGGTGTTGGTCGCCATCTCCAGCGAGCCCTCGGCACGGGCGGCGGCGATCTCGGTGAGCGAGAAGTTCCCCGCGACCACGTACAGCCCGATGACCGCGGCCAGCATGATCAGGCCGCCGACCAGGTTGTAGAGCAGGAACTTGACCGCCGCGTACGAGCGCTGGGCCGCCGCGTTCTCGTCCGTGCCGGTGTGGGCCCGGTCCCCGAAGCCGCCGATGAGGAAGTACATCGGGATGAGCATGGCCTCGAAGAGGATGTAGAAGAGGAAGACGTCGGTGGCCTCGAAGGAGAGGATCACCATCGCCTCGACGGCCAGGATCAGGGCGAAGAAGCCCTGCGTCGGCCGCCAGCGGCTGGACTTCCACGCGGCGGAGCCGCTATTCGATACAGCCAGGGGGTCGGCGTCGTGCCAGCCGGCCAGGATGACGAAGGGGATGAGCACGGCGGTGAGCAGGATCAGCGCCACGGCGATGCCGTCCACGCCGAGTTCGTAGCGGACTCCGAAGTCCTTGATCCAGGAGTACGACTCGACGAACTGGTACCGGTCGCCGCCGGGTTCGAAGTCGAAGGCCACGATCCCGGCGAGCACGAGGGTGACGAGCGAGACGATCAGCGCCAGCCACTTGGCTGCGGTGCGCCGGGCGGCGGGGACGGCGGCGGTGAGCACCGCGCCGGCCGCCGGCACCGCCGCCGTCGCCGTCAGGATCGGGAACCCCACATTGACCATTTCGGACATGGCCGTCACACCGCCCTCATCAGCAGGGTCGCGGCGATCAGCACCGCCGTACCTCCGAACATGGAGACCGCGTACGTCCGCGCATAGCCGTTCTGGAGCTTGCGCAGCCGGCCGGAGAGCCCGCCGACCGAGGCCGCGGTGCCGTTGACCACGCCGTCGACGAGGCTGTGGTCGACGTACACCAGGGACCGGGTCAGATGGGTGCCGCCGCGGACGAACACCACGTGGTTGAAGTCGTCCTGGAGCAGGTCGCGGCGGGCGGCCCGGGTGAGCAGCGAGCCGCGCGGCGCGGTGACCGGGACAGGCTTGCGGCCGTACTGGAGCCAGGCCAGGCCGACGCCGAGCAGCATCACCGCGATCGTGGCACCGGTGATGGCCGCGGCGCCGATCGGCGGGTGGCCGTGCTCGAAGCCGGTGACCGGCTCCAGCCAGGTGACGAACCGGTCGCCGATCCCGAAGATGCCGCCCGCGAACACGGACCCGAAGGCCAGCAGGATCATCGGCACCGTCATGGTCTTGGGCGACTCGTGCGGGTGCGGCAGCTCGCCCTTCTCGTCGGGCTGCCAGCGCTTCTCGCCGAAGAAGGTCATCAGCATCACGCGCGTCATGTAGAACGCGGTGATCGCCGCGCCGAGCAGGGCGCAGCCGCCGAGGATCCAGCCCTCGGTGCCGCCCTTGGCGAAGGCCGCCTCGATGATCTTGTCCTTGGAGAAGAAGCCGGACAGGCCCGGGAAGCCGATGATCGCGAGGTAGCCGAGGCCGAAGGTGGCGAAGGTGATCGGCATGTACTTCCGCAGACCGCCGTAACGGCGCATGTCCACCTCGTCGTTCATGCCGTGCATGACCGAGCCGGCCCCGAGGAACAGCCCGGCCTTGAAGAAGCCGTGCGTCACCAGGTGCATGATCGCGAAGGCGTAGCCGATCGGGCCGAGGCCGGCCGCGAGGACCATGTAGCCGATCTGCGACATCGTCGAACCGGCCAGCGCCTTCTTGATGTCGTCCTTCGCGCAACCGACGATCGCACCGAAGAGGAGCGTGACCGCGCCGACCACGGTGACGACGAGCTGCGCGTCCGGGGCGGCGTTGAAGATGTCGGCGGAGCGGACGATCAGGTAGACGCCGGCGGTGACCATGGTGGCCGCGTGGATCAGGGCCGAGACCGGGGTCGGGCCCTCCATCGCGTCCCCGAGCCAGGACTGCAGCGGCACCTGGGCCGACTTGCCGCAGGCGGCGAGGAGCAGCATCAGCGCGATCGCGGTCAGCTTGCCCTCGGACGTCGCCTCCGTCGCACCCAGCACCGGGCCGAAGGCGAAGGTGCCGAAGGTGGTGAACATCAGCATGATCGCGATCGACAGGCCCATGTCGCCGACCCGGTTGACCAGGAATGCCTTCTTGGCGGCGGTGGCCGCGCTGGGCTTGTGCTGCCAGAAGCCGATCAGGAGGTACGAGGCGAGGCCCACGCCCTCCCAGCCGACGTACAGCAGCAGGTAGTTGTCGGCCAGCACCAGGATCAGCATGGCCGCGAGGAACAGATTCAGATAGCCGAAGAAGCGGCGGCGGCGCTCGTCGTGCTCCATGTACCCGACCGAGTACAGATGGATGAGCGAGCCGACACCGGTGATCAGCAGGACGAAGGTCATCGACAGCTGGTCGAGCTGGAAGCCGACGTCGGCCTGGAAGCCCTCGACCGGGATCCAGCTGTACAGGGTGGTCTGCAGCGTCCGGTCGTCGGCCGGCTTGCCGAGCATGTCGGCGAAGAGCACCAGGCCGAGGACGAAGGACGTGGCCGCGAGCAGCGTGCCGAGCCAGTGCCCGGCCCGGTCGAGCCGCCGTCCCCCGCAGAGCAGCACCACCGCTCCGATCAGGGGCGCCGCGACGAGCAGCGCAATCAGGTTCTCCACGATTCAGCCCCTCACAGCTTCATCAGGCTGGCGTCGTCGACCGAGGCCGAGTGGCGGGAACGGAACAGCGACACGATGATCGCGAGGCCGACCACGACCTCGGCGGCGGCGACGACCATCGTGAAGAACGCGATGACCTGGCCGTCGAGGTTGCCGTGCATCCGGGAGAAGGTCACGAACGCGAGGTTGCAGGCGTTGAGCATGAGCTCGACGCACATGAAGACCACGATCGCGTTCCGCCGGATCAGCACGCCTGCCGCGCCGATGGTGAACAACAGGGCGGCGAGATAGAGATAGTTGACCGGATTCACCGGGTGGCCTCCTCTTCGTCCCGGTCGCGGCCGAGCCGCTCCTCGGAGCGCTGTTCCAGCGCCTTGAGATCGGCCAGCGCCTCGCCGGACACGTCCCGGACCTGGCCCCGCCTGCGCAGGGTCTGCATCACGGTCAGCTCGGACGGGGTGCCGTCGGGCAGCAGACCGGCGACGTCCACGGCGTTGTGCCGGGCGTAGACGCCGGGGGCGGGCAGCGGCGGCACCTGCGTGCCGCGCCGTACGCGCTGCTCGGCCAGCTCGCGCTGGGTGCGGGCCTTCTCGGTGCGCTCCCGGTGGGTGAGCACCATCGCGCCGACGGCCGCGGTGATGAGCAGCGCGCCGGTGATCTCGAAGGCGAAGACGTACTTGGTGAAGATCAGGGCGGCGAGGCCCTCGACGTTGCCGCCCTGGGCGGCGTTGGCCGCGCCGAGTCCGGCGAACTCCTGCAGCGAGGCGTTGCCGATGCCGGCGGCGAGCAGGATGCCGAAGCCGAGGCCGCAGAGAGCGGCCCACCAGCGCTGGCCCCTGAGGGTCTCCTTCAGCGAGTCGGCGGCCGTGACGCCGACCAGCATGACCACGAAGAGGAACAGCATCATGATCGCGCCGGTGTAGACGACGATCTGCACGATGCCGAGGAAGTACGCGCCGTTGGCCAGGTAGAACACGGCCAGGACGATCATGGTTCCGGCGAGGCAGAGGGCACTGTGCACGGCCCTGCGCATCAGGATCGTGCCCAGGGCGCCGAGCACCGCGACGGTGCCGAGGACCCAGAACTGGAACGCCTCGCCCGTGGAGGTCGTGGCGGCGGCGAGCGCGGCGCTCATGCGTCCACCTCTTCCGCTTCGCCCTGCTCCCCCTTGGACACGGCGACCTGACGGACCGTCCCCGGCGCGGCGCCGGTGACGAGGCCCCGGTAGTAGTCCTGCTCGTCCATGCCCGGGAAGATGGCGTGGGGGGTGTCGACCATCTCCTCCTCCAGGCCGGCGAGCAGCTGCTCCTTGGTGAAGATCAGGTTGGCCCGGGAGGAGTCGGCCAGTTCGAACTCGTTGGTCATCGTCAGCGCCCGCGTCGGGCAGGCCTCGATGCACAGCCCGCAGAAGATGCAGCGGGCGTAGTTGATCTGGTAGACGCGGCCGTACCGCTCGCCGGGCGAGTAGCGCTCCTCGTCCGTGTTGTCCGCGCCCTCCACGTAGATGGCGTCGGCCGGACAGGCCCAGGCGCACAGCTCGCAGCCGATGCACTTCTCGAGCCCGTCCGGGTGCCGGTTGAGCTGGTGCCGGCCGTGGAAGCGCGGGGCGGTGGTCTTCCGCTGCTCCGGGTACTGCTCCGTCAGCCGCTTCTTGAACATGGCCTTGAAGGTCACGCCGAAGCCGGCCACCGGATTCTGGAAATCAGACACCGTCCGTCTCCTTTCCGTCACTCTCGGCAGCAGTATCGGGGCCACCACTGACAATCAGTTCCCGCTCGGCGCGGGGCCGCCTGCGCGGCACCGGCGGGAGGGTCTGTCCGGGCAGCGGCGGTACGGGGTAGCCGCCGGCCATCGGGTCGAACGGGCGGGCGTCCTGGGGCTCGGCCCGGTCCGCCTTCCCCTTGCGGTCGCGGAACATGTCCGCGACGAAGGACAGCAGCAGCACCGCGAGCACGGCCCCGGCCACGTACAGCACGATCGTCTGGAAGTCGTAGTTCTCGTTGCGCAGCGCCCGGACGGTGGCGACCAGCATCAGCCAGACCACGGAGACCGGGATGAGGACCTTCCAGCCGAGCTTCATCAGCTGGTCGTAGCGGACGCGGGGCAGCGTGCCGCGCAGCCAGATGAAGAAGAACAGCAGCAGCTGCACCTTGAGGACGAACCAGAGGAGCGGCCACCAGCCGTGGTTGGCGCCCTCCCAGAACGTGGAGATCGGCCAGGGGGCGCGCCAGCCGCCCAGGAAGAGCGTCACCGACACCGCGGAGACCGTCACCATGTTCACGTACTCGGCGAGCATGAACATCGCGAACTTGATGGACGAGTACTCGGTGTTGAAGCCGCCGACGAGGTCGCCCTCGGACTCCGGCATGTCGAACGGGGCGCGGTTGGTCTCGCCGACCATCGTGACGATGTAGATGATGAACGACACCGGCAGCAGGACGATGAACCAGCGGTCGGCCTGGGCCTCGACGATCGCCGAGGTCGACATCGACCCGGAGTAGAGGAAGACCGAGGCGAACGCGGCGCCCATGGCGATCTCGTACGAGATCATCTGCGCGCAGGAGCGGAGGCCGCCGAGCAGCGGGTACGTGGAGCCGGAGGACCAGCCGGCGAGCACGATGCCGTAGATGCCGACCGAGGCGATGGCGAGCACGTACAGCATCGCGATCGGCAGGTCGGTCAGCTGCATCGCGGTCCGGTGGCCGAAGATCGACACCTCGTTGCCGGACGGCCCGAACGGGATCACGGCGATCGCCATGAAGGCGGGGATCGCGGCGATGACCGGCGCGAGGACGTACACGACCTTGTCCGCGCGGCGGACGATCACGTCCTCCTTGAGCATCAGCTTCACGCCGTCCGCGAGGGACTGCAGGAAGCCCCAGGGGCCGTGGCGGTTGGGGCCGATGCGCAGCTGCATCCAGGCGACGACCTTGCGCTCCCACACGATGGAGAACAGCACGGTCACCATCAGGAAGGCGAAGCAGAACACCGCCTTGATCAGGACGAGCCACCAGGGGTCCGTCCCGAACATGGACAGGTCTTCCGCGGCGAGCGGCGTGTTCATGCCTGCACCTCCTTCGACGTCGCCGGGGTCGCCGGGCCGATGCGGACCGGGGCGCCGGGGCGGGCGCCCAGGGTGTCCAGGACCGCGGAGCCGGGCGAGTTGAGTGGGAGCCAGACCACGCGGTCGGGCATCTCGGTGACCTGGAGCGGGAGTGCGACCGTGCCGGACGGGCCGGTCACCGCGAGGACGTCGCCGTCCTTCACGCCCGCGTCGCCGGCCGTCGCCTCCGACAGCCGCGCGACCGCCGCGTGGCGGGTGCCCGCCAGGGCCGCGTCGCCCTCCTGGAGCCGCCCCAGGTCGAGCAGCAGCCGGTGGCCGGCCAGGACGGCCTCGCCGTCGCCGGGCCGGGCCGCGGGTACGGCGGGCTCGGCGGGCGCGGAGGCCCGCTCGCCGTCCCAGCCGCCGAGCCGGTCCAGCTCGCGCCGGGCGGAGCGCAGGTCGGGCAGGCCCAGGTGCGCGTCGAGCGCGTCCGCGAGCATGTGCAGCACGCGCAGATCGGTCGGCGCGAGCGGCCGGGTCATCTGCTCGGGCTTCAGCGCGGCCTCGAACAGCCGGGCCCTGCCCTCCCAGTTGAGGTACGTGCCGGCCTTCTCCGCGGCCGCGGCGACCGGCAGCACCACGTCGGCCCGCTCGGTCACCTCGCCCGGCCGCAGTTCGAGCGACACCACGAACGCGGCCTCGAGCGCCTCGCGCGCCCGCGCCGGGTCCGGCAGGTCGCCGACCTCGACGCCGCCGACGAGCAGCGCGCCGAGCTCTCCGGTGGCCGCGGCCTCCACGATCTGGCCGGTGCTCCGGCCGTAGCCGTGCGGGAGTTCGCGGACGCCCCACGCGCCCGCGACCTCCTCCCGGGCCCGCGGATCGGTCGCCGGACGGCCGCCGGGCAGCAGCGACGGGATCGCGCCCGCCTCCAGCGCGCCCCGCTCGCCTGCCCGGCGCGGGATCCACACCAGGCGTGCCCCGGTGGCCGTGGCCAGCCGGACCGCCGCGGTCAGCGCGCCGGGCACTCCGGCGAGCCGCTCGCCGACGGCGATCACGGCGCCTTCCGTGCGCAGCGCCTCGGCCGCCTCGACGCCCGGGCCCTCCAGGCCGGTACCGGCCGCGAGCGCGTCCAGCCACTCGGCCTCGGTGCCGGGCGCGGCGGGCAGCAGCGTGCCGCCGGCCTTCGTCAGGCCGCGCGTGGCGAACGCCGCGAGCCCGTACGTCTTCTGGCCCTTCTTCCGCCAGGCCTTCCGCAGCCGCAGGAAGACCCCGGGGGCCTCCTCCTCGGCCTCCAGTCCGGCGAGCAGCACGGCCGGTGCGGCCTCCAGCGAGGTGTACGTGACGCCCGTACCGTCCAGGTCCCGGCCCCGCCCCGCGACGGCCGAGGCCAGGAAGTCGGCCTCCTCGCTGGAGTGGATCCGGGCCCGGAAGTCGACGTCGTTGGTGTCGAGCGCGACCCGGGCGAACTTGGCGTACGCGTACGCGTCCTCGACCGTGAGCCGCCCGCCGGCCAGCACGCCGGTCCGTCCGCGGACCAGCCCGCGGGCCGCCGCCTCCAGGGCCTCCGGCCAGGAAGCGGACTCCAGGTGGCCGGACTCCGGGTTGCGCACCAGGGGCGTGGTCAGCCGGTCGCGCTGCTGCGCGTACCGGAACGCGAACCGCCCCTTGTCGCAGATCCACTCCTCGTTGACCTCGAGGTCCTCGGCGGCGAGCCGGCGCATCACCTTGCCGCGGCGGTGGTCGGTCCGGGTCGCGCAGCCGCCCGCGCAGTGCTCGCAGACGCTCGGCGAGGACACCAGGTCGAAGGGGCGGGAGCGGAACCGGTACGCCGCCGAGGTCAGCGCGCCGACCGGGCAGATCTGGATGGTGTTGCCGGAGAAGTACGACTCGAACGGGTCGCCCTCGCCGGTGCCGACCTGCTGCAGCGCACCGCGCTCGATCAGCTCGATCATCGGGTCGCCGGCGACCTGGTTGGAGAACCGGGTGCAGCGGGCGCACAGGACGCACCGCTCGCGGTCGAGCAGCACCTGCGTGGAGATCGGCACCGGCTTCTCGTACGTCCGCTTCTTCCCCTCAAAGCGGGACTCGGCCTGGCCGTGCGACATCGCCTGGTTCTGCAGCGGGCACTCGCCGCCCTTGTCGCAGACCGGGCAGTCCAGCGGGTGGTTGATGAGCAGCAGCTCCATCACGCCGTGCTGTGCCTTCTCCGCGACCGGCGACGTCAGCTGCGACTTGACCACCATGCCGTCGGTGCAGGTGATCGTGCAGGACGCCATCGGCTTGCGCTGGCCCTCGACCTCGACGATGCACTGGCGGCAGGCGCCGGCCGGGTCGAGGAGCGGGTGGTCGCAGAACCGCGGGATCTCGATGCCGAGCTGCTCGGCGGCGCGGATGACCAGGGTCCCCTTGGGGACGGAGATCTCGATGCCGTCGATGGTCAGCGAGACGAGGTCCTCCGTCATGCGGTCACCTCCTTGTGGTTGTCCGCCCAGGCGGTCGACTTGGCCGGGTCGAAGGGGCAGCCCCGGCCGGTGATGTGCTGCTCGTACTCCTCGCGGAAGTACTTCAGCGAGGAGAAGATCGGGGAGGCGGCGCCGTCTCCGAGCGCACAGAACGACTTGCCGTTGATGTTGTCGGCGATGTCGTTCAGCTTGTCGAGGTCGGACATCACGCCCTTGCCGGCCTCGATGTCGCGCAGCAGCTGGACCAGCCAGTACGTGCCCTCGCGGCACGGCGTGCACTTGCCGCAGGACTCGTGCGCGTAGAACTCGGTCCACCGGGTGACCGCGCGGACCACGCAGGTGGTCTCGTCGAAGCACTGCAGGGCCTTGGTGCCGAGCATGGAACCGGCCGCGCCGACGCCCTCGTAGTCCAGCGGGACGTCGAGGTGCTCGTCGGTGAACATCGGGGTCGAGGAGCCGCCCGGGGTCCAGAACTTGAGCCGGTGCCCGGGCCGCATCCCGCCGCTCATGTCGAGCAGCTGACGGAGCGTGATGCCGAGCGGGGCCTCGTACTGGCCGGGCGAGGCGACGTGGCCGCTGAGCGAGTAGAGCGTGAAGCCGGGGGACTTCTCGCTGCCCATCGACCTGAACCAGTCCTTGCCCTTGTTCAGGATCGCGGGAACGGAGGCGATGGACTCGACGTTGTTCACCACGGTGGGGCAGGCGTACAGACCGGCGACCGCGGGGAAGGGGGGACGCAGCCGGGGCTGGCCGCGGCGCCCTTCCAGCGAGTCGAGCAGCGCGGTCTCCTCGCCGCAGATGTACGCGCCCGCGCCCGCGTGCACGGTGAGTTCGAGGTCGAGTCCGCTGCCGAGGACGTCGCGGCCGAGGTACCCGGCCTCGTACGCCTCGCGGACCGCCTCGTGCAGCCGCCGCAGCACGGGGACGACCTCGCCGCGCAGATAGATGAAGGCATGGTTCGAGCGGATCGCGTAGCAGGCGATCACGATGCCCTCGATGAGGGAGTGCGGGTTGGCGAAGAGCAGCGGGATGTCCTTGCAGGTCCCGGGCTCGGACTCGTCCGCGTTGACGACGAGGTAGTGGGGCTTGCCGTCGCCCTGCGGGATGAACTGCCACTTCATCCCGGTGGGGAAGCCGGCGCCGCCGCGGCCGCGCAGACCGGAGTCCTTGACGTACGCGATGACGTCGTCCGGCGACATGGCGAGCGCCTTCTTCAGGCCCTCGTAGCCCTCGTGCCGCTTGTACGTCTCCAGCGTCCAGGCGTTCGGCTGGTCCCAGAACGCCGAGAGCACGGGCGCGAGCAGCTTCTCGGGGCTGCTGTTGTCGATCTCGGGTGCCAAGGTCATCACTCCCCCTCCCCACTGGCTGCTTCGCCGCGGGGGTGGCCGATCTTGCGGTGCGGGGATTCGCCCTTGGCCAGGCGCAGCCCGACGAGCGAGGCGGGTCCGGCGCCTCCGGTGGCCTCGACCGCGCCCTCGCGCGTGTCGGGGAAGCCGGCCAGGATGCGCGCGGTCTCCTTGAAGGTGCACAGCGGGGCGCCGCGGGTGGGCTCGACGGTCCGGCCGGCCCGCAGATCATCCACCAGCTGCTTCGCCGACTGGGGGGTCTGGTTGTCGAAGAACTCCCAGTTGACCATCACCACCGGCGCGAAGTCGCAGGCCGCGTTGCACTCGATGTGCTCCAGCGTCACCTTGCCGTCCTCGGTGGTGTCGCCGGCGCCGTGGCCGCCGACGCCGAGGTGCTCCTGCAGGGCCTCGTAGATGGCGTCGCCGCCCATGACCGCGCAGAGCGTGTTGGTGCAGACGCCCACCTGGTAGTCGCCCGAGGGCTTGCGCCGGTACATGGTGTAAAAGGTGGCGACGGCGGTGACCTCGGCCGTCGTCAGGTCCAGCATCTCGGCGCAGAACTGCATGCCGGTACGCGTGACGTGCCCCTCCTCGGACTGCACCAGGTGCAGCATCGGCAGCAGCGCGGAGCGGGACCCCGGGTAGCGCGCGATGATCTCGCGGGCGTCCGCCTCCAGCCGGGCCCGGACGTCGTCCGGGTACGCGGGGGCGGGCAGCTGGGGCATCCCGAGACTGGTGTGTCCGTCCGTCATCGGTCGACGCCTCCCATCACGGGGTCGATGGACGCGACCGCGACGATGACGTCGGCGACCTGGCCGCCTTCGCACATCGCGGCCATGGCCTGGAGGTTGGTGAACGAGGGGTCGCGGAAGTGGACCCGGTAGGGGCGGGTCCCGCCGTCGGAGACGACGTGCGCGCCGAGTTCGCCCTTGGGCGACTCGACGGCCGCGTACGCCTGGCCGGGCGGGACCCGGAAGCCCTCGGTCACCAGCTTGAAGTGGTGGATCAGGGCCTCCATGGAGGTGCCCATGATCTTCTTGATGTGGTCGAGGGAGTTGCCGAGGCCGTCCACGCCGAGCGCGAGCTGGGCGGGCCAGGCGATCTTCTTGTCCGCGACCATGACCGCGCCGGGCTCCAGCCGGTCGAGGCACTGCTCGACGATCCGCAGCGACTGGCGCATCTCCTCGAGGCGGACGAGGAAGCGGCCGTAGGCGTCGCAGGTGTCGGCGGTCGGCACGTCGAACTCGTAGTTCTCGTAGCCGCAGTACGGGTCGGTCTTGCGCAGGTCGTGCGGGAGGCCCGCGGAGCGCAGGATCGGTCCGGTGGCGCCCAGCGCCATGCAGCCGGTGAGGTCGAGGTAGCCGACGTCCTGCATGCGGGCCTTGAAGATGGGGTTGCCGGTGGCGAGCTTGTCGTACTCCGGCAGGTTCTTCTTCATGGTCTTCACGAATTCGCGCACCGCGTCGACCGCACCGGGCGGGAGGTCCTGGGCGAGGCCGCCGGGTCGGATGAACGCGTGGTTCATGCGCAGGCCGGTGATCAGCTCGTACAGGTCCAGGATCAGCTCGCGGTCCCGGAAGCCGTAGATCATGATCGTGGTGGCGCCGAGCTCCATGCCGCCGGTGGCGATGCAGACCAGGTGCGAGGAGAGCCGGTTGAGCTCCATCAGCAGGACGCGGATGATGCTCGCCCGGTCCGGGATCTGGTCGGTGATGCCGAGCAGCTTCTCGACGCCCAGGCAGTACGCCGTCTCGTTGTAGAACGAGGTGAGGTAGTCCATGCGGGTGACGAAGGTGGTGCCCTGCGTCCAGGTCCGGTACTCGAGGTTCTTCTCGATGCCGGTGTGCAGGTAGCCGATGCCGCAGCGGGCCTCGGTGACGGTCTCGCCGTCGATCTCCAGGATCAGCCGGAGCACGCCGTGGGTGGACGGGTGCTGGGGACCCATGTTGACGATGATGCGCTCGTCGTCGGCCTTGGCGGCGGACTCGACGACCTCTTCCCAGTCGCCGCCGGTGACCGTGTAGACGGTCCCCTCGGTGGTGTCGCGTGCTGACGATGCGTTGGGGCTGGTCACGAGTACGACCTCCGCTGGTCCGGAGCCGGGATCTGGGCGCCCTTGTACTCGACGGCGATGCCGCCGAGGGGGTAGTCCTTGCGCTGCGGGTGGCCCTGCCAGTCGTCCGGCATCATGATCCGGGTGAGGGCGGGGTGGCCGTCGAAGACGATGCCGAAGAAGTCGTACGTCTCGCGCTCGTGCCAGTCGTTGGTCGGATAGACCGCGACCAGCGAGGGGATGTGCGGGTCGGCGTCGGGGGCCGAGACCTCCAGGCGGATCAGCCGGCCGTGGGTGAGTGAGCGCAGGTGGTAGACGGCGTGCAGCTCGCGGCCCTTGTCGCCGAGGTAGTGGACGCCGGAGACGCCGGTGCAGAGCTCGAAGCGGAGCGCCGGGTCGTCACGCAGGGTGCGGGCCACGCGGACGAGGTGCTCGCGCTCGA
Organism: Streptomyces solicamelliae; assembly: GCF_045348655.1. Lineage (NCBI taxonomy): Bacteria > Bacillati > Actinomycetota > Actinomycetes > Kitasatosporales > Streptomycetaceae > Streptomyces > Streptomyces solicamelliae. The sequence goes on along the minus strand of NZ_CP160404.1, from coordinate 4,118,677 downwards.
TGTGGAAGGTCAGCTCGCCGCGGTCGACGACGGTCTTCTCGATCGCGTTGCCGGGGACCAGTCCCTGTTCTTCGAGCGCGCCCTCTAGTTCGTCCGCGACCTCGTCGAAGTATCCGCCGTACGGGCGGGTGGCCGGTCCCGGCAGGCGCACGGAGCGGACCAGGCCGCCGTACCCGGAGGTGTCGCCGCCGTTGTTCGCGCCGAACATGCCGCGCTGGCGGCGGACCTCCTCACCGTGCTCGCCGCGCTGCCCGGGCAGGTTCTGCGCGCTGAGGTCCTTCTCGGGGTTGGGGGTCTCGTCACTCACCGCATGAGGCCCTTCAGCTCGATGGTCGGCAGGGCCTTGAGCGCCGCCTCCTCCGCCTCGCGGGCCGCCTCCTCGGCGTTCACGCCCAGCTTGGAGTTCTGGATCTTCTGGTGGAGCTTGAGGATCGCGTCCATCAGCATCTCCGGGCGGGGCGGACAACCCGGCAGATAGATGTCAACCGGCACAATGTGATCCACACCCTGCACAATCGCGTAATTGTTGAACATTCCGCCCGACGATGCGCAAACCCCCATGGAGATCACCCACTTGGGATTGGGCATCTGGTCGTAGACCTGCCGCAGGACCGGCGCCATCTTCTGGCTGACCCGGCCGGCCACGATCATCAGATCGGCCTGGCGCGGGGAGCCGCGGAAGACCTCCATGCCGAAGCGCGCCAGGTCGTAACGGCCGGCGCCGGTGGTCATCATCTCGATGGCGCAGCAGGCGAGGCCGAAGGTCGCGGGGAAGACGGAGGCCTTCCGGACCCAGCCCGCGGCCTGTTCGACGGTGGTCAGCAGGAAGCCGCTCGGCAGTTTCTCTTCGAGTCCCATGGGTGCTCCTCAGCCCCTCAGTCCCATTCCAGGCCGCCGCGCCGCCACACGTAGGCGTAGGCGACGAAGACGGTGAGCACGAAGAGCAGCATCTCCACGAGCCCGAAAAGCCCCAGGGCGTCGAAGGTGACGGCCCAGGGGTAGAGGAAGACGATCTCGATGTCGAAGACGATGAAGAGCATCGCCGTCAGGTAGTACTTGATCGGGAAGCGGCCGCCGCCGGCCGGAGTGGGCGTCGGCTCGATACCGCACTCATAGGCCTCAAGCTTGGCCCGGTTGTACCGTTTTGGGCCGATCAGCGTGGCCATGACCACGGAGAAGATCGCAAACCCTGCGCCGAGGGCGCCGAGCACGAGGATGGGCGCGTACGCATTCACGCTCCTCGCTCCTTCCAGTCGTCCTTGACCGTTGGACCGCGGGCTTCCCGTCTCGCCGCCTCGCGAAGATCGTGCACATGTGAGGCAGTTCACAAGCCCGACGCCCCGCATCTTATGCCCGCCCCTCTGTGATCTGCGACACGGGGTACGGGAAGGAGTTTGTGATCTCCACCACCTGACGAAGGATCATGAAGTCGGATGAGCGGTGATCTTGACACCCGAAGCACGCAGGTGATCACCAGATGTGACATCCGGACCGGAAATCGCTGGTCGGAGAGGTGTCGCACTATCAAGCGATGGGCATTACAAGCAAATTGGCGATGGACGAGAACCGGGTGATATAGCGACCCGCCGTCGCCCGGTCGGGGGGTCCGCGGTACAGAAGTGGACGCACGCACTCCTTCGCGAGCCGGGAGCCACCCCTCACGGCCCCTAGGTGTGACCTGCCTCACACATTCCGACCCCGAAAAGAACAGGGCTTGGCCATCGGCGTGAAGGAGTGGTAAGTGCGGGTCAATTCGGACGTTTCGCGGATAACCCTTGTTCAAGGCCCTGATGACACGCGCCCGTATTGTCCGTTGTGCCGTCAATAAGGCCGAGAGAGAAGCGGATTATGGGGTTCCGAACGTAACTGTGGCGCAACACACGTTTCTTGAAGGGAACCCGCAGAGGCTGATAGCGGTTGTCCTCATGTCCCGTACCGCTCACATACCCAGCCACCGGAAGCCCCGCCAGAGCACCTCGAAGCTCGCGCTCCGGGCCGGAGTTGCCGGTGGCGTCCTCAGCACCATCGCGGTGGCCGCCGCTGCCGGTCCGGCGAACGCCGAGCCGGTGACCGAGACCATCGAGATGCCCACCATCGGCTCCCTCGACACCGAGCTGTCGAGCGCCGTCGCGGCCGCCGCAGAGGCCTCCCAGCAGGAGGCCCTGGACCTGGACCTCGCCGTCCAGGAGAACGCCGCCAACGTGCAGGCCGTGAAGGCCGCCAAGAAGGCCAAGGCCGAGGCCGAGCGCAAGGCCGACGCCGAGCGCGCCGAGAAGGCCCGTGAGGCCAAGGAGCGCGCCTCGCGCACCTCCGAGCGCACCGACCTCTCCTCGTACTCCGCGAGCGACTCCTCGACGCCGCAGGCGACCGGCTCCGCCGCCGCGATCGTGGCCTTCGCCCGCGCCCAGGTCGGCGACTCGTACGTCATGGGCAGCACCGGCCCCAACTCCTGGGACTGCTCCGGCCTCGTCCAGGCCGCCTACCGCCAGGCCGGCATCGACCTGCCGCGCATCTCCAGCGACCAGTCGAGCATGGGCCGCTCCGTCTCCCTCGACAACCTGCAGCCCGGCGACATCCTCTACTGGGGCAGCCGCAGCGGCTCGTACCACGTGGCGATCTACGTCGGCGGCGGCAAGTTCGTCGGCGCGCAGAACCCGTCCACCGGTGTCGTCGAGCGCTCCCTGGACTGGGACCAGCCCTCCGGCGCCGTCCGGATCCTCTGATCCTCCCCCAAGCTCTCGGCTTCGCTCGAGCAGGGGGGACCCCCATCCCGCACACCACGACGAAGGGCCTCACTCCTCGGGGGAGTGAGGCCCTTCGCCGTACCCGGTCCCGTCGGTCACTCCGTGCGCAGCGCCGTGGCCGTACGGGCCCTGGCGGCCCAGCCCGCCGGGAGCAGCGCGCCGAGGACGGCGATGACGATGCCGGCGAGCCCCAGCAGGACGAGCTCCGGGGCCTCGTACACCCGGAGGACCGACTGCGGCAGTTCGGTGTCCGAGGCGTGCCCCATCACCGGCAGCACGAAGCCGTGCAAGGCGACCCCGGCCGGCACCCCGAGCAGTCCGCCGAGCACGCCGATGCCCGCCACCGAGGCGAGCACGAGGCTCACGGTCTGCCGCGGCGTCATGCCGATCGCCTTGCAGACGCCGAGGTCGTGAACGCGTTCCCGAGTGTCGAGGACGACGGAGTTGAGCACCCCGAGGCCCGCCACGGAGACCAGCATGAGGGTGAGCAGCGCCGCCATGGCCTGCAGCAGCAGGATCATGTTCTCCCCCTCCGAGGAGGAGTTGGCCATGACGTCGCCGCCCAGCGGCCGCACCGCGGCGGCGAGCTTCTCGGCGTACTCGGCGGGCACGACGCCCGGCTTCACGTCGATGAGGAAGATGTCGGGCCGGAGCGCCGGGAAGTCGGCCAGGTCCATGTGGATCTCCAGCCGGTCGTCCGAGGTGTCGAAGGACTCGCCGACGATCCGCAGGGACGCCGTGTGCTGCCGGACGGTCACCCGCACCGTGTCGCCGACCTCGGCGCCGGTCTTGTCCAGGAAGCGCGAGGGCACCACGACCTGGCCGGCTCCGGTGATCCAGCGTCCGGAGATCATCGCGTAGGCGCCGGAACGCGTGTCGCCCTGGTAGAGGGCGGCCCTGATCGGCAGGGAGGCCCCGGCGACCGTGGCGTCCGCGAGGGTCTTGCCGTAGTACGAAGCGGTGCCCGGCTGCGCCTCGACGGCGGCCCGCATCTTCGCCGGGTCGACCGGGGTGGGCGTCTGCCCGCCCGCCGGTTGCGGGCCCTGCCCCGGTGGCGGAGGCCCGCCGTGGGCGGTGGGTGCGGCGCCGATGGCGGTGACGGCGGCGCGCTCCTCGGGGTCCTGCGCCTCGCCGACCGCGTTCAGGGACCCGGTCAGCCCCAGCGCGAAGGTCGCCGCGACCGTGCCGAACGCCACCGCGAGCAGGATCGCGAGCGTACGGACCGGGTGCGCGAAGGGACTCGCGAGGCCGTACGTCACCGCCCTCGGCAGCGGCAGCCGCCCCGCCGCCCGGTGCGCCCACCGGCCGCGTCCGGTGCGGGGCGCCCGGCCGACCGCGATGGCCTCGACCGTACGCAGCCGCCCGGCCCGCAACGCGGGAACGAGCGCCGCGACCCCGACGACGAGCAGCGCGGCGGCCGGCACCACGAGGTTCACCCACCAGGCCACCGTGAGCGAGGCGGTGCCGTACACCGACTCGGTGTCCTGGAGCAGCGGCAGCGCCAGGACGTTGCCGAGGACGACGCCCAGCGCGATGCCGACGCCGGCCGGGATGAGCGCCTGCGCGACGTAGGCCCGGACGACCTCGCGCGGGGTGAAGCCGATGGCCTTGAGGACGCCGATCCTGCGCAGACTCGTGCCGACGGCGCCGCTGATCACACTCCCGACGATGATCACGGACATGACGATGCCCAGCACGCCGAACGCGAGGAGGAACGGGATGGTCGGCGCCGCGCCCTTGTCGGCGGCGCGCTTGGCGTCCAGCCAGGACTCGCTGCCCAGCAGCGCTCCGGAGGGCACGGCGGCGGCGAGCCGCTTCCGCTGGGCGGTGATCTGCGCCTTGGTCTCCGCGGAGTCGAAGCGGTAGAGCATCTGGCTGGTGACCGGGCTGCTCTTCGACGCCAGCGCGTCGACCTGTGCGACGGTGGCCCAGGCCTGGGCGGACCGGCCGGCCGACACCGCGAATCCGACGACGGTCAGGGTCTGCCCGTCCGCGGCGTCCGAGGACTTCAGGGTGGAGCCGAGCTGGAGGAACGGGCCGCTGAACGACGCGGAGAGCACGATCTCGCCGGTCTTCGCAGGCCACCGTCCGGACTTCAGGTCCAGATCGTCCACGTCGCCGTGCGGCTCGGCCCGGCCGACCACGGTCACCCCCGGCATGTGCCCGCCGTTCGCGTCCACCGGGTTGACGGTCGCGGTCGGGAACGGACCCGCACTCGCGGTGACACCGGGCAGCCGCCCGGTGGCTTCGAGCTGCGCCGTGCTCGCCTTCGCCGGGTCGTACTGCGCGGTGACATGCGCCCCGCGCTGGGCCGCGAAGGCGTGGTCGAACGGCGCGTCCGCGGCGACCATGAGCGAGCCGGCGACCACGGACGCGGCGACGGCCATCATCGTGGCCAGGGCGACGACCACCGTCTGCACCCGCCGCCGGCCCACGCCGGAGCGGACGACCCGGCCGAGTGCGCCGGTGCCCCGGCGGCTCATCGGACGGCCTGCGCACGGGTGTCGCCGGCGAGCTGACCGTCGACCAGATGGATCGTGCGGCTCGCGCACGCCTCGGCGAGGGCCAGGTCGTGCGTGACGAGGACGACGGTCTGCCCGCCGCGGTGCAGGTCGGTCAGCAGCTCCCGTACGTCGTGGCCGGAAGCGGTGTCCAGCGCGCCGGTGGGCTCGTCGGCGAGCAGCAGCGCGGGCCGGTTGACCAGCGCGCGGGCCACCGCGACCCGCTGGCGCTCGCCGCCGGACAGCCGGCCGGGGTAGGCACGGGCGTGCTTGGAGATGCCGAGGAGGTCCATGAGTTCACCGGCCCGGGTCGCCGCCTTGCGCCGCGGGACGCCGGTCAGCTGGGCGGGGAGCTGGATGTTGTCCTCGACGGTGAGATCGTCGAGCAGGTTGAAGAACTGGAAGACCATGCCGATCTGTTCGCGCCGGAACCGGGCCCCCTCGTGCTCGCTGAGCCGGTCGATCCGCCGTCCGGCCACGGTCACGACGCCCTCGGTCGGCTTGTCGAGCCCGGCGACGAGGTTCAGCAGCGTGGACTTGCCGCTGCCGGACGGGCCGGTCACGGCGAGCGCCTCGCCCTGTTCGACGGTGAGGGTGAGCGGTCCGAGCGCGGGCGCGCCGGCGCTGTCGTACCGCTTGGCGACGCCCTCCAGTTGGATCACCTGGGTCATGGGAATGTCCGTCCTTCGCGTCTGGGAGGTCTCGGGTTCGCTGCCGGCTCCGGCGAACGTAGGCGCGGCCGGCCGGCGTTCGCGTCGGCCGCGGCACCGACATCGGGCCCTCCCCGCGGACGATCGGGCCGCGGGGTCCTCCCTGCGGCGTACTCCTCCCGGACGGGTGCCCGGTCGCGCAGGCTGATGCGGTCCTGAGCGGACGGGTCGCACAATGAGCCGGTGAACCCGGTGAACACGGACGGACGGCGCGGATGGCGCCGGTACCTGCCCGAAGCCCTGCGCCCGGAGGCGAGGCCCGCACCGCTGTCGCGCCGGGCGTTCCGCTTCGACGTGGTGCTGGCGGTCGTGCTGACCGCCGTCTCGCTGGTCGTCGCGGTGCGCTACCCCGACAGCGGCCCCGTCCACATCAAGGGGGACGTGCCGTTCCCGAGCCCTCCGGACCCGCCACCGGTCCTCCCGCTGCGGGAGGGGGAGCCCCCGCCCACGATCTGGCCGCTCGTCGTGCTGTCGGCGCTGCCGCTGGCGTGCCGGCGGCGGTATCCGCTCACCGTGTTCGCGGTGGTGATGGGCGCGACGCTGGTCATGGTCGACGACGCCACCTGGATGAGCGTGCTGACCTGCGTCATCGGCGCGTTCAGCGCGGTCGTCCACAGCCGCCACCGGACGGGGGCGCTGGCCGGACTGGTCGTCGCCGCCGTGCTGGCGGGCTTCGCCTTCCGGGAGACGGAGCCCGTCCTCCCGGGCTGGACGAGCCCGGGGGTGGTCCTGCTGGTCGCCGGGACGCTGGCGGGTCTGGTCCGGTTCTGGCAACGGCAGTTGATCGCGAGCAGGGACCGGTACGCACGCCTCCGGGAGACCCAGGACGAGGCCATGCGACGCGCCGTCGAGGAGGAGAGATCCCGGATCGCCGCCGAACTGCACGACGTGGTGACCCACAATGTGAGCGTGATGGTGATCCAGGCGGGTGCGGCGCGCAAGGTGATGGACACCGCGCCCGAGCGGTCGAAGGCGGCGCTGCTCGCCGTGGAGGCGGGAGGACGGGCCGCCATGGCCGAACTGCGTCATGTCATGGGCCTGTTGGCGGCCCCGGACCACGAGCGCCCGGACGGCCTTGAGCCCCAGCCGGGGCTCGGAGGGCTGGACGACCTGATCGACCGGGTGCGCGCCGCGGGGACGCCGGTGCGCGTGACGGTGTCGCTGCCGCCGGAACCGCTGCCGCCCGGGGTGGACCTCGCGGCGTACCGGGTCGTCCAGGAGGCGCTGACCAACGCGATCAAGCACGCGCCGGGCACCGACGCCGCCGTCGTGATCGGCCACGCGGGCGACTGGCTGGAGATCGAGGTCACCGACACCGGTGGTGCGCGGGACGACGGGCCGGCGGACGGCAACGGCCGGGGGCTCATCGGCCTGCGCGAGCGACTGGCGCTCTACAAGGGCGATCTGACGTCCGGTCCGACGCTCGCCGGGGGATGGCGGACCGCGGCGCGCGTCCCGTGGCGGACCGTATGAGCCGGCCGCCGCTGCGCGCCGTCATCGCCGACGACCAGGCCCTGGTGCGCACCGGCTTCGGGATGATCCTCGCCGCGGACGGCATCGAGGTGACGGCCGAGGCCGCCGACGGGGCCGAGGCGGTCGCCGCGGTCCGGAGGACCCGGCCCGACGTCGTCCTCATGGACATCCGGATGCCGCGGATGGACGGCATCGAGGCGACCCGGCGCATCCTCGCCGATGCTCCGGAGGGCGTCCGGGTCGTCATCCTGACCACGTACGACCTCGACCACTACGTGTACGCCGCGATGACCGCCGGCGCCAGCGGCTTCCTGCTCAAGGACGTCAGCCCGGAGCATCTGGTGGCCGCCGTACGCCTGGTGCAGTCGGGTGACGCCCTGCTCGCGCCGGCGATCACCCGCCGGCTGATCGAGCGCTTCGCCCACCGCGACGAGGCGCCGGCCGCCGCCCCGCACCGGGACCTGTCCGGCCTGACCCCCCGTGAACTCGAGGTGCTCCGCCTGCTCGCCACCGGCCTCAGCAACGCCGAGCTCGCGGAGCGCCTGTTCCTCAGCCCGACCACGGTCAAGACGCACATCGGCCGCATCCTGTCGAAGCTGGAGCTGCGCGACCGCGTCCAGGCCGTGATCCTGGCGTACGAGACGGGACTGATCGCCCCGGGAGACGGGGGCCGGGACCGGACCGGGCCCTCGGGGCCGCCTTCGGCGGCCCGTTGACGGTGCGGTCCTAGCCGGCGCGCCACAGGGCCGGGACGTTGGGCGGCTCCCAGCCGGCCTGGGCGGTGTGCGCCTGGAGGCAGGTGTAGCCCGCTCCGCCGTACGTGACCTTGTCCCCCGCCGCGTACACCCGCCCGGCCGTCCAGGTGCCGCCGGGTGCGGTGGCCGTCGGCGTGGGCGTGGGGCCCGGCCCCGGGTCCTGCGGCACGTCGAGCACGAAGTCGAAGGCGGCCTCCCGGGCGCCGCCCGCGTCCCGCACGGTCATCAGCAGCCGCGGGTCGAAGAGTGCGTCGGTGTTGTTGCGGGGCTCGTTCGGGAAGTACAGCTGGGTGGTGAGCACCGGGCGGCCGGGGGCCTGGACCTTGACGTGGAGGTGCCGGGTGCGGCCCGGGTAGAGGCCGGGCACGATCGTGGTGAGCGCGAAGGCGCCGCGGGAGTCGGTGAACTGGTGGCCGCGGAAGCGGAACCCGGTGTTGTCGTACGCGCCGTTGACGTCCGCCTGCCAGAAGTCGAGCAGGACGCCGGAGATCGGCCGGCAGGCGCGCCCGAAGACGTACCCGCTGACGGTGAGCCGCGTCCCGGGGGTGCCGGGTTCGAGCAGGCTCGTCCGCAGCGGCGAGTTCGGCTTGAAGTACGGGCCCTCCATCTGCGGCGGGGTGGGGTCGTCGCCGTCGTCGCACGCGGGTGTGAGCTCGGGGGCCGGGGCGTCCGGCCCGCCGAGGGTGCGGGCGAGGGCGGGGACGCCGACGAGGACCGCGGGAGCGGCCATGCCGGCGGCGAGCGCGACGCGCAGGACGGCCTTGCGGGTGACGTGTCCGGTGCTGGTCTCACGGTGCTGGTCCATGCCTGCTCCTCGGTGGGGGCTGAGGGATCGGCATCGAACCTAGGCAGGCGGCGCGCCGGGTTCGATGGACGGAGCCCGGCGGTCGTGGTGTTTTCGGAAGTCCCCGGGGCTGCGGCCGGTCTCGCGGCGGAAGAAGCGGCAGAAGTAGGCGGGGTCGCCGAAGCCGACCCGGGCCGCGACCTGACGGATCGACAGTCCGGTGCTGACCAGCAGCCGCTGGGCCTCGCGGGTGCGGGCCTCGCGCAGCAGCGCCGCGGGAGGCCGGCCGGTGGCGGCGCGGACCGCCTCCGCGAGGTGGCCGGGGGTGACCCCGAGCCGCTCGGCGCACTCCCGCACCGTCGGCGCCTCGCAGGCGGTACCGGCGGCGAGCCGGGCGAACTCCTCGGCGAGCCCGGCGGCGGCCCGGCCGTGCCGTCCGGGGCGGTCCCCGGCGGGGCCCGGTGCGTCGGCGGGGCCGGGGAGCCGCGCCGTACGGACGAGGAGGACGTGCAGCAGCGAGCGCAGCACGCTCGCGAAGCCGGCCGCGCCGTGCCGGTACTCCTCGGCGAGCTCGGCCATCAGCCGGGCGGTGCGGGCGTGCGCGGGGGCGTCGAGGGCGAGCCAGGGGCGCTCGCCGAGGCGGCGCAGCAGCTCCTGGTCGCCGGGGTGGTCGAGGAGGAACTCGGGGGTGAACAGGACGACGGAGCCGTCGAGTCCGCGGGCGTCCTCCCAGTGGTGCACCTGTCCGGGCAGGATCACCCCGAGGTGCGGCGGGCCCAGCGGATGCCGGTCCAGGTCCACGACGTGGGCGCCCGCGCCGGCGGTGACGTGGACGATCTCGTAGAAGGTGTGCCGGTGCGGGAAGTCGGCCCTGGCCATGGGGCCGATGCTGTCGAACGTCCCGATGGCGAACGGGACCTCGTCGGGGAGCCGGACCTCCAGCCGGTGCACGGGGGGCTCGCCGGTTCTCGGGGCGGTGCAGGGAGTCCCGGGTAAGACCGTGGTGCCGCGCATCAGCCGCCGCCCTCTCCATGCGTGGTACAGACCATTTTGGTCTTCCACGATGGCACGGGGCGGGCCCGGGATCACCCCGTACGGGCGATCCCGGGCCCTGCGGGGTGCCTACGCCTTCGGGGCCACCTTCGACAGGCCGTTGATGATGCGGTCCATCGCGTCGCCGCCGGTCGGGTCGGTGAGGTTGGCCAGCATCTTCTGGACGAACTTCATCAGGACCGGGTGGCTCAGACCGTGCTGGGTCGCGATCTTCATGACCTTCGGGTTGCCGATGAGCTTCACGAAGGCACGGCCCAGCGTGTAGTACCCGCCGTAGGTGTCCTTGAGGATCTTCGGGTAGTTGTGCAGGGCCAGTTCGCGCTGCGCCGGGGTCGAGCGGGCGTGCGCCTGCACGATCACGTCGGCCGCGATCTGGCCGGACTCCATCGCGTACGCGATGCCCTCGCCGTTGAACGGGTTGACCAGGCCGCCCGCGTCACCGACGAGGAGCAGGCCCTTGGTGTAGTGCGGCTGCCGGTTGAAGGCCATCGGCAGCGCCGCGCCGCGGATCGGCTGGGTCATGTTCTCCGGCGTGAAGCCCCACTCCTCCGGCATGGAGGCGCACCAGGCCTTCATCACCTCGCGCCAGTCCAGCTCGCGGAACGCGGAGGACGAGTTGAGGATGCCCAGGCCCACGTTGGAGGTGCCGTCGCCCATGCCGAAGATCCAGCCGTAGCCGGGCAGCAGCCGGTCCTGCGGACCGCGCCGGTCCCACAGCTCCAGCCAGGCCTCCAGGTACTCGTCGTCGTGCCGCGGCGAGGTGAAGTACGAGCGGACCGCCACGCCCATCGGCCGGTCCTCGCGCCGGTGCAGGCCCATCCCGAGCGACAGCCGCGTGGAGTTGCCGTCGGCGGCGACGACCAGCGGAGCGTGGAACGTGACCTCGCGCTTCTCGTCGCCCAGCTTGGCGTGCACGCCGGTGATCCGGCCGGTGCGCTCGTCGGTGATCGGCGCGCCCACGTTGCACTGCTCGTACAGCCGGGCGCCGGCCTTCTGGGCCTGCCGGGCCAGCTGCTCGTCGAAGTCGTCGCGCTTGCGGACCAGTCCGTAGTTCGGGTACGCGGCGAGATCCGGCCAGTCGAGCTCGAGCCGCATCCCGCCGCCGATGATCCGCAGGCCCTTGTTGCGCAGCCAGCCGGCCTCCTCGGAGATGTCGATCCCCATGGCGACGAGCTGCTTGGTGGCGCGCGGGGTCAGACCGTCTCCGCAGACCTTCTCGCGCGGGAACGCGGTCTTCTCCAGGAGCAGGACGTCGAGTCCCGCCTTCGCCAGGTAGTACGCGGTGGTGGAGCCCGCCGGGCCCGCCCCGACGACGATCACATCTGCGCTGTGCTCGGAGAGCGGCTCGGTCACGGCGGGGTCCTCCGAAGAGTCGGCGTCAGGTCGGTGGGAAGTCTATTGCGCGGCCCGTGCGGAAAGGGCTCAGGCCTCCGGCTTGAAGCCGCGGTGCATGGCCACGACGCCGCCGGACAGATTGCGCCAGGCGACCTTCTGCCAGCCCGCCTTCTGCAGCATCCCGGCGAGCTCCGGCTGGTCCGGCCAGCTCTGGATGGACTCGGCGAGGTAGACGTACGCGTCCGGGTTCGAGGAGACCGCGCGCGCGATCGGGGGCAGCGCCCGGATCAGGTACTCCTCGTAGACCTTGCGGAACGGCGCCCAGGTGGCGTGCGAGAACTCGCAGATCACCACGCGGCCGCCGGGCTTGGTGACCCGGAACAGCTCGCGCAGCGCGGCGTCGGTGTCCTGGATGTTGCGCAGCCCGAAGGAGATCGTGACCGCGTCGAAGACCTCGTCGCGGAACGGCAGCTTCGTGCCGTCGCCGGCCGTCAGCGGCAGCCAGCCGTGCTTCTTCTTGCCCTCGCGGAGCATGCCGAGCGAGAAGTCGCAGGGCACGACGTACGCGCCGGTCGCCGCGAAGGGCAGCGAGGACGTGCCGGTACCGGCGGCGAGGTCGAGGATCCGCTGCGCGGGGCGGGCGTCGACCGCCTTGGCGACCTCCTTGCGCCAGCGCCGGTCCTGGCCCATCGACAGCACGTCGTTGGTCAGGTCGTAGTTCGCCGCCACGTCGTCGAACATCGTGGCGACTTCGTGCGGCTGCTTGTCCAGGTTGGCTCGCGTCACCCGGCCATTGTCGCAGCCGCTCCCCCGCCGGGTGTCGGCGGCTCAGCGGCTGCGGTGCACCAGACGGCCGCCGAGGACCGTGGCCACGCAGGTGGACGGGCCGAGGCGGACGAGCGCGGCACGGTCCGGCACGTCGAAGACGGCGAACCGGGCCGGTGCGCCGGGCGCGAGCGCGGGCAGCAGTACCAGGGGGCGGGGCGACAGGGACGGCTCGCCCGGCAGGACCGGGGGCCGCTGTCCGACCGCGAGCCCGGCCCGCCGTACCGCGTCGATCACGGCGCGGGCGCGCAGTTCGCCGGCGATCGCGACCGTGCCGTGGGCCAGCAGCCGCTGCACCCCGCGCCGGGCGCTCGCGCCCAGGCGGGCCGGCTCGGCGCGGAACAGCGCCCGTGCCCGCTCGCCGCCGAACGGCTCGGTGCCGAGGGCGTCGGCCTCGCGCGGGTCCGGGAAGTAGGTCTGTTCGAGGAGTTCGGGCCCGTACGGGTTGAGCAGCCCGGGCGTCAGGATGCCGGGCCACCGCCGCACCCGCGCCTGGGTCGTGGCGGCCAGCTCCTCGTACGGGCCGACGGCGGCGACCTGCGCGCCGTCGACCAGGACCGCGGTCTCCGGCGACGCCTCGGCGACGTGGATCGTCAGCACGGCGGGCTCAGTTGGCGTCGAGCAGCTTCAGCTCGGGATGCGCCGTGCCGCCCTTGATCGCGATGGACGAGATGTGCGAGACGACGCGCTCGTCGACCGGGTCGTTCGCCGGGTCGTCGTGCACGACGAGGTGCTCGTACGTGGTGGCGCGCTGCGCCGGGACGCGGCCCGCCTTGCGGATCAGGTCGATGATCTCCTGGCGGTTCGAGCGGTGCTTCGCGCCCGCCGAGGAGACCACGTTCTCCTCCAGCATGATCGAGCCCAGGTCGTCGGCCCCGTAGTGCAGCGACAGCTGGCCGATCTCCTTGCCGGTGGTCAGCCAGGAGCCCTGGATGTGCGCGATGTTGTCCATGAACAGCCGGGCCACCGCGATCATCCGCAGGTACTCGAAGATCGTGGCCTGCGTACGGCCCTTCAGGTGGTTGTTCTCCGGCTGGTACGTGTACGGGATGAAGGCCCGGAAGCCGCCCGTCCGGTCCTGCACGTCACGGATCATCCGCAGGTGCTCGATGCGCTCGGCGTTGGTCTCGCCGGTGCCCATCAGCATCGTGGAGGTCGACTCGACGCCCAGGTTGTGGGCGATCTCCATGATCTCCAGCCAGCGCTCGCCGCTCTCCTTCAGCGGGGCGATGGCCTTGCGCGGCCGGGCCGGCAGCAGCTCCGCGCCGGCGCCCGCGAAGGAGTCGAGACCGGCCGCGTGGATCCGCTGGATGGCCTCCTCCACGGAGACCTTGGAGATCCGCGCCATGTGCTCGACCTCGGACGCGCCGAGGGAGTGGATGACGAGCTGCGGGAAGTCCTCCTTGATGGCCGCGAAGTGCTGCTCGTAGTACTCGACACCGAAGTCCGGGTGGTGCCCGCCCTGGAACATGATCTGCGTGCCGCCCAGCTCCACGGTCTCCGCGCAGCGGCGCAGGATGTCGTCGAGGTCGCGGGTCCAGCCGTTCTTCGTGTCCTTCGGCGGCGCGTAGAAGGCGCAGAACTTGCAGGCCGTCACGCAGACGTTGGTGTAGTTGATGTTCCGCTCGATGATGTACGTCGCGATGTGCTCGGTACCCGCGTAGCGGCGGCGGCGCACGGCGTCGGCGGCCGCGCCCAGCGCGTGCAGCGGCGCGGAGCGGTACAGCTCCAGCGCCTCCTCCGGGGTGATCCGGCCACCGGCGGCGGCGCGGTCGAGAACGGACTGCAGTTCGGCCTTCTCGGTCACCGGGTGTGTCCTTTTCGGAGGGGTAATGGCACTGGCCCGGCCAGCCTACGCCAGGGGCTCAGCAACCGATCCGGTCCCCCGTCCCTCTTCCCTGGCGTGAACCACCGCACCCGGACCTTCGTCGCCGCACTCGCCCTCGCCTCGGTCACCCTGGTGGCCGGCTGCTCCGACGAGGGGGACCCGGTCTCCTTCGGCGGCCCGAGCGCCGCGCCCTCCGACCGCACGCCCTCCCGCCCGGCCGCCACCGGCTCCCCGACGGCCCCGGCAGGCCCCAGAACGCTGATGCCGACGGGCCCCAAGGCCGACTTCACCGTCGCGAACACGCTCGACGACGACACGAAGATCGCCGTCACCACGCTGCGGGGCGAGAAGTCCGGTTTCACGGGCAAGGTGTGGGTGTGGGCCCCCAAGCAGTATTTCGACCCGAAGTACGCGAACAGCGGCTTCCCCGTACTGATCGCCCTGCCCGGCGGAAACGGCTACCCCAACAACTATTGGATGGGCACCGACCTCAAACTGCAGAGCAGCATCAGCACGTGGTCGCGGGAAGGGAAAAGCCTTCCGTTCATCGTCGTGATGCCCGTGCTCAACCCGGACGACAGGTACTACTACGACGGCAGCGATATACCCGGGCAGCCGAAAATGGGCACATGGATGACGGAGGACGTGCCGGATTTCGTCCGGGCGAATTTCCGCACCTTCGACTCCCGTGACGGCTGGGCGTTCATGGGCTCCTCGTCCGGTGCCTTCGTCGGCCTCAAGTCCGTGCTGCAGCACCCCGACAAGTTCAAGGCGGTCATCGCCTCCGGCCCCGACACCGTGCCCGACTCCCCGCTGTGGTCCGGACACGCGTCCGAACGGCAGGCCAACAACCCCGAACACCTTGCCCGGTTGCTCGCGGCGAAGCCGGGCGGGAAGGCGAGCGACGTCTATCTCGCCTTCCAGATCGGCACCCGGGAGTCCGGCATGAAGAACCTGAAGTCCTTCATGCGGAACTACACCAAGGGTCCGGTCAAGACCCGCCTCCAGGTCATCGAGGACGGCGGCCACAACGCCCGTTCGTACATACGGGGGATGGGCGACGGCTCGATCGCCTGGATCAGCGCGCAGATGCAGGGCCCGATACCGGCGCCGTAGCGGGCCCCCGGCCGGCGGTCAGGGCCGGGGCCGGTACAGCTCCACCTTCACGTCCGCCGGGAACCCGGTCGTCGGGCCGGTCCGGCGGGCGAACTCGTGCACACCGGCCTGCTGTTCGGGGCCGAAGCGGAAGTCCAGGGTGGTGAAGTACCGCTCCAGGAGCGCCGCGTCGAACGCCTCCCAGCGAGCCGCCTGCTCGGCGACCTTGGTGACCTCCGCCAGGGACAGGTCACGGGAGTCCAGGAACGCCTGGTGCACCTCGCGCACCGTCTCCGGCTCGCGGGCCAGGTAGTCCTTGCGGACCGCCCACACCGCGAAGACGAACGGCAGACCCGTCCAGTCCTTCCACATCGTCCCCAGGTCGTGGACCTGCAGCCCGAGCCGCGGCGCGTCGTGCAGCGAGGCGCGCAGCGCCGCGTCGCCGATCAGCACCGCCGCCTCCGCCTCCTGCATCATCAGGCCGAGGTCGGGCGGGCAGGTGTAGTACTCCGGCGACACGCCGAACTGCTCCGCGAGCAGCAACTGGGCCAGCCGCACCGAGGTGCGGGAGGTGGAACCCAGCGCGACCCGGGCCCCGTCCAGCTCGCCCAGCGGCCGCTGCGAGACGATCACGCAGGACATCACCGGGCCGTCGCAGCCGACGGCGATGTCCGGCAGCGCGACGAGATCGCCGGCGTTCCGGAGATATTCGACGAGGGTGACGGGACCGATATCCAGGTCGCCGCGGACCAGCTGTTCGCTGAGCTTCTCCGGGGTGTCCTTGGTGAGCTCGAGATCGAGGAGCGTTCCGGTCCGCGCAAGGCCCCAGTAGAGCGGCAGACAGTTCAGAAACTGGATGTGACCGACCCGGGGCCGGTTGCGCTGGCAGTCGTCGGTTGCATTGTCCACATCGCGAGGCTAGACCCGTCTCGATCGGTGGACATCGGCGGGTGGGCCGTCAGCGCGCGGGGATCATGTCAAACATGAGGGTGACGTGATCTTTCCCTCTACCCTCACGAGCACAGTGCGTGCTACGCTCGACGCAAGTTGCAGTTTGGTTTCCCTTGCAGTACAGAGCCTGCGGAGCATGTGACCCGCAGGCTTTTGTAGTTTTCAGATCTTGTATGGCAGGTTCTGGAGCAGGGCGACCCTTTGGCCCATAGGAGGGCTCATGGCTACCGGAACCGTGAAGTGGTTCAACGCTGAAAAGGGCTTCGGCTTCATCGCCCAGGAAGGCGGCGGCCCGGACGTGTTCGTCCACTACTCCGCGATCAACGCCAACGGTTTCCGCTCCCTCGAGGAGAACCAGCAGGTGACCTTCGACGTCACGCAGGGCCCGAAGGGCCCGCAGGCGGAGAACGTCACCCCGGCCTAAGTGCCCGGGTCCGCGTTCCAGAGCGGCTGAGAGCAGTACCCAAGGAGCCTCGCTCCCGTGCCTTCACCGGCACGGCAGCGGGGCTCCTGCCTTTGTGGCGGGTTGTGCCTACGCTGGAAGGCATGACGGAGCGCAAACCGCCGGGAGTCGACTTCGAGTCCTTCGTGGACAAGCAGATCCGGGACGCCGAGCGTCGCGGAGAGTTCCGCGATCTGGCCGGCTTCGGCAAGCCACTGGCGAACGACACCGCGCCGTACGACGAGCTGTGGTGGGTCAAGGGCAAGATGCACCGCGAGGGCCTGACCGTGCTGCCGCCCTCCCTGGCGCTGCGCAAGGAGGCCGAGGACGCGGCGGGAAAGGCGGCCGCCGCGGCGACGGAACAGCAGGTCAGACGCATCCTCACCGAGATCAACGAGAAGATCGCGGAGGCGCTGCGGAGGCCCCCCGAGGGCCCGCCGCTGAACCTGCGGCCGTTCGACGTCGAGGCCGAGGTCGCCGCCTGGCGGGAGGCCCGCGCATGAGAAGCCCCGAACTGCTCGCCGACGCGTTCGACCGCGTCCGGGAGGCCGTCCACGAGGCCGTGGAGGGCCTGCTCGACGAGGAGCTGGCGTACCGGCCGGACGCGGACGCCAACTCGATCGCCTGGCTCGTCTGGCACCTCACCCGCATCCAGGACGACCACATCACCGACGCCTTCGGCCTGGACGGCCAGCTGTGGACGCGCGACGGCTGGGCGGACCGCTTCGCCCTCCCCTTCGGCCCGGGCGCGACGGGCTTCGGCCACACCAGCGCCCAGGTCGCGGCGGTCCGCGTCTCCGGTGACCTGCTGCTCGGCTACTACGACGCGGTCCACGCCCGGACGCTGGAGCAGGTCAAGGGCGTGACGAACGCGGAGCTGGAGCGCGTCGTCGACACCTCGTGGAACCCCCCGGTCACCCTCGGCGTCCGCCTGATCAGCGTCATCGCCGACGACCTCCAGCACGCGGGCCAGGCGGCGTACGTGCGGGGGCTGGCGGAGCGGCGGGGGTAGGGGGAGGCGGCGCGGGCGGACGGGCGGTCGTACCGGGCCGGCGCGGGCCGGAGCCGCCCAGGCGTTGACGGCCCGGCGTCAGTCGTCCAGTTCGACGATCGGCTCGCTCGACACGACGGCGGCGACGATCATCGGGGCGTCGCCGTCGGTCTGGTTGAGCGAGACGCCGACGTACCGCCCGTCGTCACCGACCGGCCCCCAGACGGAGAGGTCGCCCAGATAGTCGTGGTCGACGAGGGTCCGGAAGAGCGGCGGCATGGGCGTGCCGTCGATCTTGCGGGCCATGGGGACGCGCATGCCGACGCTGCGGTGCGGGCCCCACCGGGCGTCGAGACCGTCCTCGACGGCGGCGAGGTGGGCCTGGGCCGTCGTGGAGGCCGCGGTCCACTCCTGCTCGTACACGCCCTGCAGCCAGGGCCCCTCCCACAACACGGCCGTCGCGCCCGCCTCGGCCTCAGGGACCGGCCCTGCGAGCAGCGCGTCCACCTCCGCCACGGCCCGCACGGTGTCGGCGGGGAACGCGTCCAGCCGCGCGCGCTCCATCGGGCGCGGCAGCGACTCAAGGACGCCTGCCTCGCGAAGCGCCACATTGGCCCGGACCACGGTGCCGGTGTCCCCGCGGGGAGCGAGGGTGAGCACCTGCCCCCCGTCGCGCATCAGCAGGCCCCCCGCCTCCAGGTCGGCGGGCAGCAGGGCCGCCCGGCCCGGGGAGAGGTAGCCGATCCGGCCGAGGAACGGCTCGCCGGCCTCGAAGCCGGCCTCGTCCAAGGCATCGGACACGTCGGCGTCGAGGACATCGCCGAAGTCCGGCGCCCACACGGCGGCCACGGCGGCGAGGAGTCGGGCTTCGGGGACCTCCGCGTCGTCCGGCGACTCGACGGCGATCACGATCGCCTGCAGCAGATCCTCGGAGAGCCCGCCGGCCCGGCCGGAGACGTCGACGCCCCAGCCCGGCTCGCCCTCGGTCGTGAGCGACAGCTCGTACGGGGTACCGACCGCCCGGTCACCCTCTCCCTTCGCGCGCAGCTCCGCGACGAGTACCGCCTCGTCCGCACGCGGTTCCGTCGTCCCGGCACCGGCCTGCGGAAGCAGTTCGGCGAGGCGCTCCAATGTCCGCCTCCACCGCCCCGCCACCGCCTCGACGGACTCCTCCCGCGGGCCCCAGAAGCCCCGCACCACACGGCGCGTCACAGGCGCGGCCGGTCCATCGGGCGGGGCAGGGGCTGGAGGGCGCCCGCGTCGCGGAGGAGGAGGTTGGCTCGGAGGACCGCCGCCGTGTCGTCGGGGGCGGCGACGTCCAGCAGGGTGCCGCCGGTCGGCAGGGGGTCGGTGCCTGCCGGGAAGTCGCGCGGGACCAGCGCCGCGCGGGCGGGCGAGAGGTAGCCCGCCCAGCCGATCGCCGGGTCGCTCGGGGCGAAGTCGCCGTCGTCCTCCAGGGTGTCCAGGACGTCGTCGTCCACCACGCCGCCGAAGTCCGGAGCCCACGCCTCCGCCAGCCCGGCGAGAAGCTCCGTGCCGGGGAGCTCCTCGTCCCCGGGGGTCCGTACGGTCAGGAGCATCGCCATCAGCACGAACTCCGATGCCGCGCCCGCCCGTCCGCCGAGCTCCAGCGTCCGGCCCGTGCCGTCCTCCGCCAGTACGCGGAGGTCCGTGCCCGACGTCGACGACCAGTCGTCCGCCGCCTGCACGGCGCGGAGCGCGGCCGCGAGGGACTCCTCGTCGGGCGTCACCACCGCCGCCGCGCCGGACGCGCCCACCCGGCGCAGCGACCAGCCGTCGCCCTGCGGCGGCAGCAGTCGCGTCACCCGCTCCAGGGTCAGGGCCCAGCGGGCGGCGAGTTCCTCGACGGTCTCTTCCCTGGGGCCCCAGAAGGCCCGCACCACTACACGTCCCATGGGCCCGCAGCCTACTTGGGGTCGAACTGTTCCGGCCGCCTCTCGCCGCCGGCCGGTTTCTGCGGGGTGTAGGAGCACTTGATGTCCAGGCCCTCCTCGCGGAACGCCTTCCTCGCCGCCTTCATCACCTCTTCGTTCGAGAAGTGCCACTCCACCGGCTTGCCCCTGGCCGCCTCCACCTGCCGCTTCGCCTCCGTGACGAAGGTGTTCTTGCCGGACGGCGTCAACTCCGTCTTCCCCGGCTTGGACAGGAAGCTGTCGTAGCCGTTCTTCGCCTCCAGATACGTGTTCCGCGACGAGTCCCAGCCGTCGTAGTCGACCGGGTTCTCGCCCTCCTTCGGGTGCGGAACCGTGTACTCCTGGCCGCGCGTCGTGCCGGTGATCTGCTCCTGGTAGCGCAGCCACGACTCGTTCACCCAGTTCGGCGCGGGATTCCGGTTGCGGCTCGACCAGAAGCCGTCGCCGCCGTCCGTGTCGCCGAGGGTGCGGGTCGTGAGGTTCTCCGCCCACTCCGGCGGCTGGTAGTTGCGCGGGTCGGACGTGTCGTTCCGCTCCGGTTCCGGGTACTGCTTGTACTCCTCGGCGGCCTTGCGGGCCCGCTCCGGCTCCTCCGCGCGCTTCTGCTCCACCCACGCCTTGTTGGCCTCCTCGCGGGCCTTGCGGGCGTTCTCCTTGGCCTCCTCGTCGCAGCCGTCGTCGGCGAGGATCACACGGCCGGACGACGCGTCCGCCGCGAGGATGCCCGTGCCCGTACCGGGAACTCCCCTGTACGGACGGGGGGTCAGGGGGCCGAAGGCGATCGTGCAGCCCGTCCGGCGGGCCTTGTCCTCGGCCTCGTCGGCCGCCTCGTCCGCCTCCCGGGCCGCGGTCCGCGCGCCGTCCACGTCGCCCGCGTCGGCGGCCTTCCTCGCGCGCGCCGCGGCGTCGCCCGCGTCGTCCGCGTGCTCGGCGATCTCGGCGGCGATGCGGCCCAGCTTGCCGAGCTTGCCGCCCTTGCTGACGACCTTCGCGACGTTGTAGCCGGGGATGAACATCGAGCCGACGTTCCAGACCACGTCCGTCACGGCACGGGTCTTCTCCCCGTTGTTCCAGCGGTCGCGGACCTCGTCGCCGACGAACATGTCGTCGCCGAAGGAGATGACCGTGTTCACCGACGCGCCGCCCCAGTCGGTCAGCGCGTCGAAGTAGTCCCCGTCCTTCCACTTCTGGCCGGCGTCCTTGGAGTCCTGGACCCACTGGTCGCCGAGTCCGGTGAAGTAGTCGCCCATGCCGGACCAGGTCGACGGCTTGAACAGGTCGATGATGCCGGTGACATCGCCCCACACGCCGTCGACGAGCAGGCCCGCGCCGACCTGGTACGTGCGGTCCCAGGCGCAGCCGAAGAAGCCCCAGCCGCTGCAGTCCTCCTCCTCGCCCTTGTCGTCGCCGCCGTCCTGGTCCTCGCCGGAGACGTCGATGGCGTCGTACTTGGCCTCCGGCTCCTGGCTGTCCTCGGGGTACGTGTCCGGGCGGTCGGTGGGCCTGCCGTCGGGGCCGGTGCCGTTGTTGTTCTGGCCGGGGAGGGTGGGGCCGTCCGTGCCGCCGGTGCCGCCGTTACCTCCGGTGCCACCCGTACCGCCGTTCCCGCCCGTCGCCCCGGAGCTGTCACCGCCCTGGCCGTCCTCGCCCCCCTGGCCGCCCGGATCGCCCTGCTCCCCCGCCTGCGTCCCGCTGCCGGACGGAGCCGGGCAGGCCGTGCCGGTGATCGAGCAGAGCGCCGAGCGGAAGCCGTCGGCGAGCGTCCCGCCGACGTTCGTCATCAGCAGCGCCGCGATGATGGCGGCGACCAGGACGATCAGGCCGGTGTACTCCAGCGCGCCCTGGCCCCGGTCCCGGTTCGGGCGGAACAACGGGTCCGGCGCGAGCTGCCGCTCGTCCACGGGGAGCCGGAACCACTCCGTGCTCTCCGGCCGCGTCAGGAAGTAGACGATCAGCGCCGGGACGAACAGCGCGGTGAAGCCGTGGACCGAGCCGGCCGCGATGTTCGAGATCGCGCCGAGGACCAGCCACGCCTGGACGCCGAACAGCCCGTACCGGACGCGCTCCCCGCCCGTCCATATTCGGCGGCCCAGCCACCAGCCCACGACGCCCGGGACCGCGCCCCAGGCGAGCAGGCCGAGCAGCTGCCCGCCCACCGCGTCCGCGGCGAGCGCGGACGCGAACATCCCCAGACCGCCGAGGATCGTCGCCACGAGCAGGACGTGCAGGAGCACCCGCGTGACCACCAGGCCCCGGGGCAGGCTCCGGCGCCTGCCCGGTCCCGGAGCCGGCGCGTACGTCCCGCCGAAGCCCCCGGCTCCCCCACCGGCGTACACGCCACCGCCGAACGCCGACACGTTGCCCCCAACAGTCCGTCACCGCACAACAGTTCAAGCCTGCCCACGTTACGGGCCGCGGCCGCGCACGTCTTGGGCCCGTGGGCCCAAATCCTGAACCGTGCTACGGACATGGGGACTTCAGATGCGTCCCGCCGCCCCCTCCTCCCGGTACATCGCCTCGATCTCCCGCGAGAAGTCGCGGACGATCGCCCGCCGCTTCAGCTTCTTCGACGGGGTGAGGTGGCCGCTGCGCTCCGAGAACTCCCGGGTCAGCACGTGGAATCGGCGGATCTCCTCGGACCTCGAGACCAGCTGGTTCGCGTCGTCCACCGCGCGCTGCAGGGCCGCCAGCAGGTCCGGGTCGGCCGCGAGGTCGCGCAGCGAGACATGGTCCAGCTGCCTCATACGCCGCCAGTGCGCCAGCCCGTCGTGGTCGAGCACGAGCAGCGCGGTCACGAACGGGCGGCGGTCGCCGACCACGACGGCCTGGCCGATCAGCGGATGGGCGCGCAGCCAGTCCTCCAGCGGGGCCGGCGCGACGTTCTTGCCGGCCGAGGTGACGATGATCTCCTTCTTCCGGCCGGTGATCCGCAGATAGCCCTCCGCGTCGAGGTCACCGAGGTCCCCGGTGGGGAACCAGCCGTCCGCCGTGTACGGCAGCGCCGCGCCCTGCTGCGCGTCCCAGTAGCCGGCGAACACCACCCCGCCCTTCAGCCAGATCTCGCCGTCGTCGGCGATCCGCACCGCCGTGCCCGGCACCGGCCAGCCGACCGTGCCGGTCCGCGCGGCCATCGGCGGGGTGATGGTGGCAGCCGCGGTGGACTCCGTGAGGCCGTATCCCTGGTACACCTCGATGCCCGCGCCCGCGTAGAAGGCCGCGAGCCGCTCCCCGAGCGGCGAGCCGCCGCAGATGACGTGCCGTACCTGCCCGCCGAGCGCGGCCCGGATGCGGCGGTAGACCAGCTGGTCGTACACGGCCCGCGCGGCCTTCAGGGAGAGCGAGGGCCGGTCGGCCTCGCGCGCCTCGCCGTACTTCCGCGCCACGCTCGACGCGCGGTCGAACGAGGCGGCGCGGCCCATGCGTTCGGCACTCGCGCGGGCCGAGTTGAAGACCTTCTCCAGGAGATACGGGATCGCCATCAGGAACGTCGGCCGGAACGCGGCCAGGTCGTCGATGAGGTCGGCGTCGTCGATCGAGGGCGCGTGTCCGATCCGGACCCGGGCGCGCAGACAGCCGATCGCGACCATCCGCCCGAAGACGTGCGCCAGCGGCAGGAACAGCAGCGTGGACGGCGGCTCCTTGCCGATCAGCTCACGGAAGACGGGGTGCAGCAGCTCGACCGCGTTGTCGACCTCGGCGTAGAAGTTGGCGTGCGTCAGCGCGCAGCCCTTGGGGCGGCCGGTGGTGCCGGAGGTGTAGATGAGGGTGGCGATGGTGTCGGGGGTGAGCAGGCCCCGGCGGGCGGTGACGGCCTCGTCGGGGACGTGCGCGCCGGCCCGCCGCAGTTTGTCGATCACGCCGGTGTCGAAGACCCACAGGTGGCTCAGCCCGGGTATCTGGCGGCGCTCGGCGGAGACCACGCGCGCCTGCTCCATGCCCTCCACGGCACAGGCGACGGCCCCGGAGTCCCGCAGGATCCAGCGGGTCTGGAAGGCCGAGGACGAGGGGTAGACCGGGACGGTGACCAGGCCGGCGGCCCAGGCGGCGAAGTCGAGCAGGGTCCACTCGTACGTCGTCCGCGCCATGATCGCGATGCGGTCGCCGGGCTGCAGCCCCTCCGCGATCAGGCCCTTGGCGACGGAGTGCACCTCGGCGGCGAAGCGGCCCGCGGTGAGGTCCTCCCACGTGCCGTCGGGGCGCTTGCGGGTGATGACGACGGCGTCGTGCGCGTCGCGGGCGTTGTCGTACGGCAGATCGGCGAGCGAGCCTCGCCGGGGGCGGGCGACGAGCGGGGGGACGTACGCCTCTCGGACGCGGCCGTCGACGACGAGCGTGCGGGGCGGGACGGGGGCGACGGCGGACACGAGCGGCTCCTCGGTTCGTCGGAGGTGGGCGGGGTGGGGTCGTGCGGGACTCCTGAGCGGGGAGGGTGGTGCGTGCGGGAGGTGCGTGAGGGGTGACGGTGCACGTCCGGGTCCGGGCCCGTGGGGTGCAGGCGGGCACGGCGCGCTGGTTCCGTGGTGCTGGGTTAGGGGCGTTCGAGGATCGCTGTCACGCCCTGGCCGCCCGCCGCGCAGACCGAGATCAGGCCGCGGCCGGGAGCGTCCCGCTCCGACAGCAGCTTGGCGAGCGTTGCCACGATACGGGCACCGGTGGCCGCAAAGGGATGCCCCGTCGCAAGTGAGGAGCCGGCGACGTTGAGCCTGTGCCGCGGCACACCGCCCAAACCCCGCTTCTCCCAGGCCGCCAGGGTGGCCAGGACCTGGGAGGCGAACGCCTCGTGGACCTCGAACAGGTCGAAGTCCTCGAAGCCGAGCCCCGCCCGCTGCAGCATCCGCGGCACGGCGTGCGCCGGGGCCATGAGCAGGCCGTCCTCGCCGTCGGCGACATCGCCGTGGACGTGGTCGACGGCCGCGGTCTCGTACAGGCTGAGATACGCCAGCGGGCGCAGTCCGCGCGCCTCGGCCCACTCGTCGCTCGCGAGCAGCACGGTCGCGGCCCCGTCGGTGAGCGGGGTGGAGTTGCCCGCGGTCATCGTCGCCTCGTCCGGGTGGTCGGTGCCGAACACCGGCTTGAGGGTGGCGAGTTTCTCGACGGTCGAGCCGGGGCGGAGGTTCTGGTCGCGGGTCAGGCCGCGGAAGGGGACGACGAGGTCGTCGAGGAAGCCGCGCTCGTACGCGGCGGCGAGCCACTGGTGGCTGGTGGCGGCGAGCCGGTCCTGGTCGGCGCGGGAGACACCCCACTTCCGGGCGGTGATCGCGGCGTGCTCGCCCATCGACAGGCCGGTACGGGGCTCCGCGTTGCGCGGGATGTCGGGGACGAGGTGCCCGGGGCGGATCCGGGCGAGGGCCTTGAGGCGGGCGGCCGTGCTCTTCGCGCGGCGGGCCTCCAGGAGGATGCGGCGGAGGCGGTCGTTGACGCCGAGCGGGGCGTCGCTGGCGGTGTCCGCGCCGCCGGCGACGGCGGAGTCCAGCGCGCCGAGGGCGATCTTGTTCGCGGCGGCGATCACGGCCTGGAGGCCGGTGCCGCAGGCCTGCTGGAGGTCGTACGCGGGGGTGCGCGGGTCCAGCTTCGAGCCGAGGACGGTCTCGCGGGCGAGGTTGAAGTCACGGGCGTGCTTGAGGACGGCGCCGGCCGCGAACTCGCCCACGGCGCCCGGCTCGTGGAGCCCGTACCGCTCGACCAGGCCGTCGAGCGCGGCGGTGAGCATCTCCTGGTTGGAGGCGGTGGCGTACGGGCCGTCGGAGCGGGCGAAGGGGATGCGGCTGCCGCCGATGACGGCGACGCGGCGGACGGGGCGGGGGGTGAGGGGAGTGAACGGCGCGGACGCGGCGGGCGCTGCGGCCGGCGCGGACGCCCCGGTCGGCGCCTCGGGCGCGTGCGGTGTGCGGTGTGCTTCCGGCATCTCGCTCTTCGACGGCATCTCGACCAGCTCCTGACCCATGAGTAACCTTACTCCACGGTAAATCTACGACCGCGCAGGGAGTCTGGACAATGGCCGACCGCTATCTGCACGTCACCGGCACCTCCGCCGGCCGCTTCCTCACCCGCAGGCTCGGCCTGCCGCAGCCGGTGGCGCTGCACCGCTGGTCGGCGGAACGGCCGTGCCTCGACGGGACGTTGCTGCACCTGACGGCGGGCCGGTCGACGCGTACGGAGGAGCTGGCCGCGGTCCTCGCCCACACCGGCCTGCCGGCCGGCGGGGGGCCGGTGGCCGCCGTGGTGCTCGACGCGACCGGCGTCGCCGACCCGGCCGGGCTCGCCGAGGTGCACGCGGCGCTGCACCCGGTCGTACGCCAGGTCGCGACCGGCGGACGGATCGTCGCCCTCGGTACGACGCCGTCCATGACCGACCATCACCAGGCAGCCGTGCAACAGGCGTTGGAGGGCTTCGTCCGCTCCCTCGGCAAGGAGGCCGGGAAGGGGATCACGGTCAACCTCGTCCGCGTCGAGGACGGCGCGGGCGCGGCGGCGGCGGAGTCCACGCTCCGCTTCCTCCTCTCGCCGAAGTCCGCGTACGTGAGCGGCCAGGTCGTGACCGTCACGGCCGCCGATCCCGGGGCCGTGGCCGACTGGGACCGGCCGCTCGCCGGCCACACCGCGCTGGTCACCGGCGCCGCCCGCGGCATCGGCGCGTCCGTCGCCGAGACCCTCGCGCGGGACGGGGCGCACGTCGTCTGCCTGGACGTCCCGCAGGCGGGCGAGGACCTGGAGCGCACGGCGGCGCGGGTGGGCGGCGCGGCACTGGCCCTGGACATCACCGCGGCGGACGCGGCGGACCGGATCGCGGCGGAGGTCCCCGACGGCCTGGACGTCCTCGTCCACAACGCGGGCATCACCCGCGACCGCCGCCTCGCCAACATGCCCGCGGACCGCTGGGCCGCGGTCATCACGGTCAACCTCTCCTCGGTCCTGGACACCACGGACGCCCTCCTGAAGGGCGGCACGCTGCGCCGCGGCGGCCGGATCGTGGCGACCGCGTCCATCGCGGGCCTCGCCGGCAACAACGGCCAGACGAACTACGCGGCGAGCAAGGCCGGCGTCGTCGGCCTGGTGCGCTCGCTCGCGCCGCGCGCGTACGCGGAGCACGAGGTGACGGTGAACGCGGTCGCGCCGGGCTTCATCGAGACGAAGATGACGGCGGCGGTCCCGTTCCTCATCCGGGAGGCGGGCCGGCGCATGAACT
Source organism: Streptomyces solicamelliae (assembly GCF_045348655.1). Lineage (NCBI taxonomy): Bacteria > Bacillati > Actinomycetota > Actinomycetes > Kitasatosporales > Streptomycetaceae > Streptomyces > Streptomyces solicamelliae. Next base: position 4,092,070 of record NZ_CP160404.1, on the reverse strand, counting down.
CCCTGGCCCAGGGCGGCCTCCCGGTCGACGTCGCCGAGACGACGGCCTGGCTGGCCCACCCGGCCTCCGCCCCGGTCAACGGCGAGACGGTCCGCGTCTGCGGCCAGAGCCTGCTGGGCGCGTGACCCGATGCGTACCCTTCTCGCCCTCGCCGGCGCCGTCGCCGCCGGCCCCCTGAAGCGCCCCCACCCGGAGGCCCGGCTCCCCCAGGTCCGCCTGACCCGCGAGGTCACGGTGGACGAGCGCCGCCTCGCGCGGTACGCGGACGTCTGCGGCTTCTCCGGGCACGGAGACGCAACGGTCCCTCTCCCCTACCCCCACGTCCTGGCCTTCCCCCTGGCCATGCGCCTCATGAGCCGCCGCGACTTCCCGCTCCCGCTGCTCGGCCTCGTCCACACCTGGATCGCCGTCGAACGGCACGGGCCCGTCACCACGGCCGACCGCCTGCACCTCACCGTCCACGCCGAGTCGCTGGCCCCGCACCGCCGCGGCACCGAGATCACGATGACGACCGAGGCACGGGTCGCGGGCGAACTGGTCTGGGAGTCCCGCAGCGGCTACCTGGCGAGACACACCACCCGGCACGACGGAGCGGACCCGGCGCCCGCCGCACCACGACTCCCGGATGTCACCGAATGGCGCCTCCCGGCCGACCTGGGGCGCCGATACGGGTCGGTTTCCGGCGACCGCAACCCCATCCACCTGCACCCGCTCACCGCCCGTGCGTTCGGGTTCCCGAGGGCCATCGCGCACGGCATGTGGACGTTCGCGCGATGTCTGGCGGAGCACGACGGGGAACTCACCCGTGCACAGGCACAGTTCCGGGCCCCGGTCCTGCTGCCCGCCACGGTGACCTACGCGGCCGACGGCAGCGGCGCGTTCCGGCTGCGCTCGGGCGAGCGCGTACACCTCAGCGGGGAGACCAGCGCTCGCTCTGCATGAGATTGCCCAGGCCCGCCCAGGCGAAGTTCATCAGCGTCGCCGCCGACTCCCAGGCCGTCATCCCGGGCGTCTCGTTGGCCCAGATCGCCAGCGACTCCGCCGCGCCGACGAGGGCCTGGGACAGCCCGGCCACGTCCCGCTCGGCGAGCTCGGGGTCGCGGTCGGTCTGCCGGTGCGTCTCCTCGGCCGCGGCCCCGATGAGCGTGGCGACGTACGCCACGATCTCGTCCCGCAGCAGCGCCGCCTCCGCCGCGAACGGCTCCGTACGGGCCTGCCGGCTCAGCACCGCCCACCCGTCGGGGTTCTCCGCGGTGTGCGTGAAGAAGGCGAGCAGCCCGGCCCACAGCTGCTGGTCCGCCGGCAGCCCCGGCTCCACCGCGGACCGCACCGCGTCGAGCAGCGACTTCGTCTCGCGCCGGATACAGGCGACGAAGAGCTCTTCCTTGGAGTTCAGATAGAGGTACACCAGCGGCTTGGACACCCCCGCCAGCTCGGCAATCTCGTCCATGGACGCGGCCTGATACCCCCGCTGCCCGAACGTCTGCACGGCGGCGTCCATCATCTGCTGCTCGCGCACCGCCCGCGGCATCCGCTTGGCCCTCGCGCCGCCCACCTCGGACATCCTTCCGCCCCCACCTGCTCGTTCCCACTACGCCCAGAAGCGTACGTGCCCCCCGGCCGAATCAGGCCAGGGGGCACTCAGCGGATTTCAGCGGGTCAGGCCGCGACCGCGACCTTCTCCTCCGCGCCGACCGCGACCGGCTCGCGGTCGTCGATCGGGGAGGCGGAGGCGGAGGCGTACTTGTCCAGGTCCAGGATCTTCTCGCGGGCCGAGACGACCACCGGGACCAGCGCCTGACCGGCCACGTTCGTGGCGGTGCGGATCATGTCCAGGATCGGGTCGATGGCCATCAGGAGGCCGACGCCCTCCAGGGGGAGGCCCAGGGTGGAGAGGGTCAGGGTGAGCATGACCGTCGCGCCGGTGAGGCCGGCGGTGGCCGCCGAGCCGATGACCGAGACGAAGGCGATGAGCAGGTACTCCTTGATGCCCAGCTGCACGTCGAAGATCTGCGCGATGAAGATCGCGGCGAGGGCCGGGTAGATCGCGGCGCAGCCGTCCATCTTCGTGGTCGCGCCGAACGGCACGGCGAAGGAGGCGTACTCCTTCGGGACGCCGAGGCGCTCGGTGACGCGCTGGGTGACCGGCATGGTGCCGACGGAGGAGCGGGAGACGAAGGCCAGCTGGATGGCCGGCCAGGCGCCCTTGAAGAACTGCAGCGGGTTGACCTTGGCCACGAGCGCGAGCAGCAGCGGGTACACGCCGAACAGGACGAGCGCGCAGCCGATGTAGACGTCGGCGGTGAAGGTCGCGTACTTGCCGACGAGGTCCCAGCCGTACGTCACGATCGCCTTGCCGATGAGGCCGGCGGTGCCGATCGGGGCGAGGCGGATGACCCACCACAGGGCCTTCTGCAGCAGCTCCAGGACCGACTCGGAGAGGTTCAGGATCGGCTGGGCCTTCTCGCCGAGCTTCAGTGCGGCGATGCCGGCGACGGCGGCCATGAAGACGATCTGCAGGACGTTCAGCTCGGTGAACGGGGTGATGACGTCCGTCGGCACGATGCCGGTCAGGAAGTCGATCCAGCTGCCCTGGCTCTCGGGCGCCTTGCCGTCGGCGGGGGTGAGGCCGGTGCCGGCGCCGGGGTTGGTGATCAGGCCGATGCCCAGGCCGATCGCGACCGCGATCAGCGAGGTGATCATGAACCAGACGAGGGTCTGCGCGGCGAGGCGGGCCGCGTTGTTGACCTTCCGCAGGTTGGTGATCGACACCAGGATCGCGAAGAAGACGAGCGGTGCGACGGCGAGCTTGAGCAGCTGGACGAAGATGCCGCCGACCTGGGTCAGGGTCTCCTTCAGCCAGCCGATGTCCTGGCTGCGGGCGAGCCAGCCGAGCAGGACGCCGAGGACCAGACCGGCGACGATCTGGGCCCAGAACGGGATCTTCGGTATGCGCTTGGACGCGGACAACGGACACACTCCACAGGTGCGTTCAGGGGGAACGGAAGGCGGCGCCCGCGCACAGGGGGCGGCGCCGCTGCATGGCTGCCGGGGTCAGAGCTCGCGGCAACAGACCGCGGACATACAGCGGCACAGGTCGACGTGCAGGCGCGCCACGAGCGGGGTGCTCATGGCATCGGGGAGGCGCACTGCGGTCGTCATGCTCGTACGTTAACACTTGAACTTTGAGATCCTCAAAGCTGTTCTTTGAGAGGCGAGACGCCTCCAGCGCCTGCGAAACGCAGAACACCCCGGTCAGGGGCCTTCGAGGCTTTTGACCGGGGTGGGTGGGTGTGAGCTAACTTACGCGAGCTTTATGCCGCGTCCTCCTGCGAACGGGCCGCCTCCAGGCGTCCCTTCGCGCGGTCGACCTTGGCCACGATCTGCTCGGACATCGCGTCGCGCTGGCCGCGCAGCAGCACGAAGCTCAGCGGCGCGGAGATCACGATGGCGAGCAGCAGCACCCACAGCAGGTTGGAGTCGCCGAGGCCGCGCGGCAGCAGGCCGGCGTAGACCAGGCCCCACAGCGCGAAGAAGCAGCCGGCGAAGATGCCGAGCCGCATGAGGGTGTACCGGAGGGTCGCGGCGCCCGTGCCCTTGGCGGACATGACGGCCCCTTTCATTCGCTCGCTGGTCGTGGGCTCACTGGTCGTGCGCTCACTGTCTGCCCGACCAGTGAAGCACGTCCTGTTTTCGATCAATTGAGGGGGAGGAGCATGATGATGTCGTCCCGTTCGTCGCCCTCGGCCACCCGGATCGCGGCCGGGACGCGCCCGACCTCCTTGTAGCCGCAGGCCGCGTAGAACGTGTCCGCGCCCGTTCCGCCGCGACAGGTGAGGCGGATCGCGTCGATCCCCCCGAAGCCGCGGACCTCCCGCTCGACCGCGGCCATCAGGTCGCGCCCGTACCCCTTGCCCTGGTGGGAGGGGTGCACCATCACGGTGTACAGCCAGACCCAGTGGGTCATCAGCCGGTGGGTGTTGTACGTGACGAAGGCCGTCGCGGCGACCTCGCCGCCGGCGTCGTACCCGACGACCAGCCGGGTCCGCCCCTCCGCCATGGCCACGAGGTGGCTGACCAGGGAGGGGCGTATCTCCTCGGGCGTCACGGGCGGGACGAACCCGACCGCGCCGCCCGCGTTCGACACGTCGGCCCACAGCCGCAGGACGCCGTCCTTGAGGGCGGCGTCCACGGCGGGGTCCCGTTCGAAGCGCAGTGTCATGGACCGTCAGACCCGCATCGGCTGGGGCGACTCGCGCCGGTCGGCGTCCGAGCCCGGGTACTCGCGGATGACCTCGTACCGGGTGTTTCGCTCGACCGGACGGAAGCCGGCGTCCCTGATCAGCTCCAGGAGGTCGTCCCGGGTGAGCTTGTTCGGGGTGCCGTAGTTGTCGGCGTCGTGCGTGATCTTGTACTCGACGACCGAGCCGTCCATGTCGTCCGCGCCGTGCTGCAGGGCCAGCTGGGCGGTCTGCACGCCGTGCATGACCCAGAAGACCTTGACGTGCGGCACGTTGTCGAAGAGGAGACGGGAGACCGCGAAGGTCTTCAGGGCCTCGGCGCCGGTGGCCATCTGCGTCCGCGCCTGCAGGCGGTTGCGGACCTTGCCGTCCTGCATGTCGACGAAGTCGTGCTGGTACCGCAGCGGGATGAAGACCTGGAAGCCGCCGGTCTCGTCCTGGAGCTCGCGCAGCCGCAGCACGTGGTCCACGCGGTGGCGCGGCTCCTCGATGTGGCCGTAGAGCATGGTGCACGGGGTCTTCAGACCCTTCTCGTGCGCCAGGCGGTGGATCCGGGACCAGTCCTCCCAGTGGGTGCGGTGGTCCACGATGTGCTGGCGGACCTCCCAGTCGAAGATCTCGGCGCCGCCGCCGGTCAGCGACTCCAGGCCGGCGTCGATGAGCTCGTCGAGGATCTCGGAGGCCGACAGGCCGGAGATCGTCTCGAAGTGGTGGATCTCCGTGGCCGTGAACGCCTTGAGGGACACGTCCGGCAGGGCGGCCTTCAGCTCCCGCAGCGAGCGCGGGTAGTAGCGCCACGGGAGGTTCGGGTGCAGGCCGTTGACGATGTGCAGCTCGGTGAGGTTCTCGCTCTCCATCGACTTGGCGAGCTTGACCGCCTCCTCGATGCGCATCGTGTACGCGTCCTTCTCGCCCGGCTTGCGCTGGAACGAGCAGTACGCGCAGGAGGCGGTGCAGACGTTCGTCATGTTGAGGTGGCGGTTGACGTTGAAGTGGACCACGTCGCCGTTCTTGCGGGTCCGCACCTCGTGGGCCAGCCCGCCGAGCCAGGCGAGGTCGTCGGACGCGTAGAGCGCGATGCCGTCCTCGCGGCTCAGCCGCTCACCGGCGAGCACCTTCTGCTCCAGCTCCCGCTTGAGCCCAGCGTCCATGCGGCCGCCTCCCATTTCTCCGTTTTCAGGCCTCACCACCGTACTCTCCGGACCCTCACTCCTCCGGCGGCAGGTCCCCGACCCGGTTCTCCCACTTGGTGGAGAGCACGATCGTGGTGCGGGTGCGCGAGACGCCCTTGGTGCCGCTGAGGCGGCGGATCGTCTTCTCCAGGCCGTCGACGTCGTTGACGCGGACCTTGAGCATGAACGAGTCGTCGCCGGCGATGAACCAGCAGTCCTCGATCTCGGCGAGGTCCTTCAGCCGGCGGGCCACGTCCTCGTGGTCGGCGGCGTCGGAGAGCGAGATGCCGATCAGCGCCGTGACGCCGAGGCCGAGCGAGGCGGCGTCGACGGTGGCGCGGTAGCCGGTGATGACTCCCGCGGCCTCGAGGCGGTTGATGCGGTCGGTGACGGAGGGGCCGGAGAGCCCGACGAGCCGTCCGAGCTCGGCGTACGAGGCCCGGCCGTTCTCCCGGAGGGCCTGGATGAGCTGCCTGTCCACGGCGTCCATAGGTCTGAAGCCTTCCATTGTCCAGCGATACCGCGAGTTTAGGTATAGAATCTAAGGTACACAGGGGTCGACGCCCTGTGAATCTTTCATCCGATCAAAGACGATCTTTCAGGAGTGGTGTTCACCGTGTACACGATCGAGATGGCCTACGCCCGTATGCGCGAGCTGCAGGACCTGGCCAACCGCTCGCGTGCCCACCAGCCGACCGCCTTCCGCCGCACGCTGAAGAAGCGCGCGGCCAAGAAGCGCTAGTCCGTACGGGAGCCTCCCCCCAGCTCCCCCTTCCACCGGCGGTACAGCTCGTGCGGCACCCCTGCCGCGTCGAGCGCCCGCCCGGCGACGAAGTCCACCAGATCCTGGATGTGCGTCGCCCCCGCGTAGAACGCCGGAGAGGCGGGCAGCACCACGGCGCCCGCCTCGTCCAGCGTCACCAGGTGCTTCAGCGTCTGCCCGTTCAACGGGGTCTCCCGCACCGCGACCACCAGCGGCCGCCGCTCCTTCAGCATCACGCTCGCCGCCCGCTGCAGCAGGTCCTTCGACAGGCCGAGCGCCACGCCCGCCACCGCGGCCGTCGACGCGGGCACGATCAGCATCCCCTTCACCGGGTACGAGCCCGAGGACGGCCCCGCGGCCAGGTCCCCGGCCGCCCAGTACCGCACCCCCGACACGTCCGTGTGGAAGGTGTCCGGCTTCCCGTCCGCGCCCCGCGCCAGCCAGGTCGCGAGGTCCTCGCGCCAGTGCGCGTCCCGGAACGCGATCCCGGTCTCGTCGAGCAGCGTCAGCCGCGAGGCCCGTGAGACCACCAGGTCCACGCTCTCCCCCGCCGCCAGCAGCCCGCGCAGCACGGCGGCGGCGTACGGCGTCCCGGACGCCCCGGACACTCCGACCACCCAGGGCCGACGCTTCTCCCCCGCCTGCTGATCCACTTCCCGCTCCACGCCGACGAGCCTATCCGGCACGACTACAGGGTGAGCCCGCGCACCAGCAGGTCCAGCAGGGCGCACACGAAGAGAGTGATGCCGATGAAGCCGTTCGTGGTGAAGAACGCCCGGTCGAGCTTCGACAGGTCGTGCGGCTTCACGATCGTGTGCTCGTAGCAGAAGGCCACCACGACGATCACCAGGCCGATCCAGAAGAACAGCCCCGCGTCCGTCGCCAGCGCGTACCAGACCAGCAGCGCCGTGGTCACCGCCGCCGAGGCCCGCGCGCCCCACAGCGCCGCCGGGACGCCGAAGCGGGCCGGCACCGACATGACGCCCTGCGCGCGGTCCGCCTGCACGTCCTGGCAGGCGAAGATCAGGTCGAAGCCGCCGATCCAGATGCCGACCGCGAGCCCCAGGATCACCGCGTCCCACGACCACGAGCCGGTCACCGCCAGCCAGGCCCCGACCGGGCCCATCGCCTGGGCGAGGCCCAGGATCGCGTGCGGGAAGTTCGTGAACCGCTTCCCGTACGGGTAGACCACCATCGGCACCACGGCCAGCGGCGCGAGCGCCAGGCACAGCGGGTTCAGCAGCGCCGCCGCGCCCAGGAAGACGACGACCGCGATGCCCGCCCCGGTCCACGCCGAGCGCACCGACACCGCGCCGGTCACCAGCTCGCGGTTCGCGGTGCGCGGGTTCCGGGCGTCGATCTCCCGGTCGATGATCCGGTTGCAGGCCATCGCGAAGGTCCGCAGGCCCACCATGCACACGGTGACCAGGAACAGCGTCCACCAGTGGATCTTCCGGTCCAGCTGGAACATCGCGGTGAGCGAGGCGATGTAGGCGAAGGGCAGCGCGAAGACCGAGTGCTCGATCATCACCAGGCGCAGGAACGCCTTCGTACGCCCCGGCTGCGCGCCGGGTACGGCCGCGGTGGTCACAGGCCGTACTCCTTCCAGCGACGGTCCACGAGCGCGGCCGTCGCCGGGTCCGACTCCACCATGTCCGGCCAGCCGCCGTCCCGGGTGTAGCCCTCCTCGGGCAGCTTCCTCGTCGCGTCGACGCCCATCTTGCCGCCCCAGAACTGCTGGTACGAGGCGTGGTCGAGGTGGTCGACCGGGCCCTCGGTGATCAGCACGTCGCGCGCGTAGTCGACGTTGCCGAAGGCCCGCCAGGACACCTCGTGGTAGTCGTGCACGTTGCAGTCCGCGTCGACGACCACGATCAGCTTCTCCAGGGAGAGCATGTGGGCGCCCCAGATCGCGTTCATGACCTTCTGCGCGTGCTTGGGGTACTTCTTGTCGATCGAGACGATGATGCAGTTGTGGAAGCCGCCGGACTCGGGCAGGTGGTAGTCCACGATGTCCGGGACGATGATCTTCAGCAGCGGCAGGAAGAACCGCTCCGTGGCCCGGCCCAGCGGACCGTCCTCGGTCGGCGGCCGGCCGACCACGATCGACTGCAGCAGCGGGCGCTTCCGCATCGTGACGCAGTCGATCTTCAGCGCGGGGAACGGCTCCTGCGGCGTGTAGAAGCCGGTGTGGTCGCCGAACGGGCCCTCCGGCAGCATCTCGCCGGGATCCAGCCAGCCCTCGAGCACGACCTCGGCGTCGGCCGGCACCTGCAGCGGCACGGTCTTGCAGTCGACCATCTCGACCCGCTTGCCCTGCAGGAAGCCCGCGAACAGGTACTCGTCGATGTCCTCCGGCAGCGGCGCCGTGGACGCGTACGTGACCGCCGGCGGCGCGCCGAAGGCGATGGCGATCGGCAGCTTCTCGCCGCGCCGGGCGGCCACCTGGTAGTGGTTGCGGCTGTCCTTGTGGATCTGCCAGTGCATGCCGATGGTGCGCTTGTCGTGGCGCTGCAGGCGGTAGAGGCCGAGGTTGCGGATGCCGTTCTCGGGGTGCTTGGTGTGCGTCAGGCCCAGGTTGAAGAACGAGCCGCCGTCCTTAGGCCAGGTGAAGAGGGCCGGCAGCCTGTCCAGGTCCACGTCGTCGCCGGTGAGCACGACCTCCTGCACGGGGGCGTTCTCGGACTTCACCTTCTTCGGCGGTACGTGCGCCATCGCGCCGAGCTTGCCGAAGGCCTCGCGCACCCCGATGAAGCCCTTGGGCAGTTCGGGCTTGAGCAGTCCGGCGACCTTGTCGCTGATCTCGTCGTACGACTTCAGGCCGAGCGCCTTCAGCAGCCGGCGGTCGGTGCCGAACACGTTCATGGCCAGGGGCATCGAGGAGCCCTTGACGTTCTCGAAGAGCAGGGCCGGTCCCCCGGACTTCTGGACCCGGTCGACGATCTCCCCTACTTCCAGGTAGGGGTCGACTTCGGCCTTGATGCGCTTGAGGTCGCCTTCGCGCTCCAGCGCCCGGAGCAGCGAGCGGAGATCGTCGTAAGCCATAGGGGCAAGTATCGGTCACGGGCTAGTCTGGAGCTGTCACCGGGGCCGTACGAACACGTCCCGCCATCGCTTCCAGGGGGCTGTCCCGCATGCTCAGGGCGTTGATGTACATCCTGCCGATCGCACTGACGATCTACGCCGTGATCGACTGCCTCAACACCCCCGAGGACGAGGCCCGGCACCTGCCGAAGATCGCCTGGATCTTCATCATCCTGCTCTTCTGGATCGTCGGCCCGATCGCCTGGTTCGCCGCCGGCAAGATGCGCCGCGCGCCCGCCGGGGGCCGTACGCCGTCGGAGTGGCACCGCAACCACCGGAACGAGTGGGTCGCGCCCGACGACAATCCCGAGTTCCTGAAGTCCCTGCGCGACGAGAACAAGAAGGACGAGTCGCTCCTCAAGGACTGGGAGGCGGACCTGCGCCGCCGCGAGGAGGAGCTGAAGAAGCGGGACCAGGGCGAGGACGGCGAGAAGTCCTGACATGGAGTTGCGGCTCCTGGTGACCTTCGAGAAGGTCGCCGCCGTCCTGTCCTTCACCCGTGCCGCCGCGGAGCTGAAGTACGCGCAGTCCAGCGTGACCGGCCAGATCCGTTCGCTGGAGTCCTCGCTCGGCGTGGAACTGTTCGAACGGCTCGGCAGCCGGATCCGGCTCACCGAGGCCGGGGAGCGGCTGCTGCCGTACGCCCGGCGGATCATCGAGCTGAACGAGGAGGCGCGCGCCGCGGTCGCCGGACCCGACGAGCCGGCCGGGACGATCGCCGTCGGCACGATGGAGTCGCTGACCTCGTACCGGCTGCCGCCGCTGCTGGAGCTGTTCCACCACCGCTACCCGAAGGTGCGGCTGACGCTGCGGCCCACGCTGGGCGACGAGACCCGGCAGGCGCTGCTCCAGGGCACGTACGACCTGGGCTTCCTGATGGAACGGGAGACGGAGCATCCGGGCCTGGAGGTGGAGGTCCTCGCAAAGGAGCCGCTGGTGCTGGTGGCGGCGCCGGGGCATCCGCTGGCGGGGCGGGCCGGGCTGACGGACGCGGACGTGGCCGGGGCGACGCTGGTGGGTCCGGAGCCGGGCTGCGCGTACCGGGACGGGTTCGAGGGGGCGCTGGCCGGGCTGGGGCCGCAGTTCATGGAGTTCGGCACGATCGAGGCGTCGAAGCGGGCCGTGGCGAGCGGTCTCGGGCTCGCGCTGCTGCCCCGGATCACCGTCTCCGAGGAGCTGGCGTCCGGGGCGCTGGCGGCGCTCGACTGGGCGGCGCCGTTCACGCTGTTCACGCAGATCGCGTGGCGGCGGGGGAAGCAGCTGCCGGAGCACGTCCGGCTGTTCGTGGAGCAGACCCGGCGACTGCTGCGGGAGCAGGCTTCGCCGCGAGGGTGACCTTGAGGCCGGCCAGGACGATCAGCGGGACGCCGAGGGCCTGGACGAGGCCGATGTGGTGTCCGTACACGGCCCAGTCGGCGAACATCGCGACGGCCGGGTAGGTGAAGGCCAGGACGGCGATCTTGGCGGTGGGCAGCTTGGCGTAGGCCGAGTACATCAGCACGTACATGAGGCCGGTGTGGATCAACCCGAGGCCGGCGAGCCAGCCCCAGCCGGCGCCGAGCCGAGCCGCCGCGCCGAAGTCGGCGAAGGGCAGGAGCAGCGGGAGGCCGACGAGGACCTGCACGAGGGCGATCAGATGCGGCTTGACGCCGGTGATCCGCTTGGTGACGACGGTGGACAGGGCGTAGAGGACGGCGGCGGCGAGGGCGAGCCCGAGGCCCTTCAGCGAGGCGGTGTCGCCGGGCCGGACGCCCGACACGAGGACCAGCCCGGCGAAGGCGACGGCGAGCCAGCCGAACTTGGCGGCGGTGATCCTCTCCCGGAACAGCACCGCGCCGAGCAGCACCAGGAAGAACGGCTGGGTGTGGTAGACGACGGTGGCGAGGGAGATCGAGGCCGCCTCGTACGCCTCGAAGAGGAACACCCAGTTGAAGACGATGAACACGCCTCCGAGCGCGGCGAGTCCGAGCTTCTTCGGGGTGAAGCCGTGCCCGGTGAAATAGCCGCGGGCGAGGCTGTACGCGCCGAGGGCCGCGGCCCCGAAGAGGCACCGGAAGAACACGACGTCGAAGGCGTTCGCGCCGGACTCGACGACGAAGATGCCGAGGGTGCCGGAGAGCACCATGGCGAGGGTCAGTTCGAGGGTTCCCCTGGTCTCGTTTGTCATGCCGACGACGTTACGAACGGGCGGCCCGGCCGGTCCACGGGCCAGTGGGGCGTCCTCCCGATGGGGTCATCGGCCGGGCCGATGGGGTGCGGACGGCCGGGTCGATGGGCTGTCGGCGGCCGGGGCGGGGAAGGCTGATCGGGACCGCCACCGAGGGAAGGACACGGCGATGGGCGAGGCGACTCTTCCGCTGATCGATCTGGGCCGGGAGCCCGTGGGGCAGCTGGCCGCGGTCGACCGGGGACTGAGGGAGGCCGGGTTCCTGCTGGTCGCCGGGCACGGCGTGGATCCGGGGCTGGGGGCGGCGATCCGGGAGGCGGCGCGGGAGTTCTTCCTGCTGCCGGCCGAGGTGAAGGAGCCGTACGCGGTGAAGGTCGGCGGCCGGGGCTGGCTGGGTCCGGGCGCTGAGGCCAACGGGTACGCGGAGGGCACCGTGACCCCGCCCGATCTGAAGGAGTCGCTGTCCTTCGCGGCCGACAAGCCGACCGGGAACCCGGTGGTGGACGCCGAGTGGTTCCTGCCGAACGCCTGGCCTTGCGAGGTGCCGGAGCTGCGGCCCCTGGTGGAGACGTATCTGCGGCAGATGCGGGAACTGTCCGACCGGATCCTGGACCTGCTCGGCACCGCGCTCGGTGAGGACGCCGACTTCTTCACCCGTCACACCCACCACCCCACCTTCGGTTTCAACGTGAACTGGTACCCGGGCCGGGAGCGGCTCGGCGAACCGGAGCCGGGACAGTTCCGGATCGGCCCGCACACCGACTTCGGCACCGTGACCGTGCTCGACCGGCAGGCCGGCAAGGGCGGACTGCAGGTGTACACGGACGCCGGCGGCTGGCAGGACGCGCCGTACGACCCGGCCGCGTTCACCGTCAACATCGGGGATCTGATGGCGCGCTGGACGGGCGGGCGGTGGCGCTCGGGCCGGCACCGGGTGCTGCCGCCGCCGGCCGACGCGCCGGAGGAGGAGCTGATGTCGCTGGTGTACTTCTACGAGTGCGATCCCGGCACCACCATCCACGGCCTCGAGTCGCACGGCTATCTGCGCGCGCAGCTCGACGCGATCACAACCGGGTGACAAGTCGTGCACGCTCTGTGCGAAACCTTGGCGTGTTCCCAACACCCGGTCGATAAAGTGGACTTGACGCTGTGGCGGGGGATGTTCGCAGGACACCGGGGGTCGGTTGGTGGACAGAGAGCTGTACGGCCGCGAGGCAATACTGGCGGAATCCGGGCTCGCCGCCCGGCTGATCGGCCTCAGCCCGTACGGTTTCGCCCGCGTGCCGTTCGAGCACGGCGACGACCCACCGGTCACCGTCTTCACCGGCGGCCGCGGCATGGGCAAGACCGCGCTGCTCAAACAGCTCCGCAACGCCTACCGGGAGGCCACCCCGCTCGCGCTGCTCGACTGCGCGCGCCTGGAGCCGCCCGCGGACCACGGCCCCGGCTGGAACCCGCTCACCGGCGCGCTCGGCGAACTGGCCGTCCAGCTGTCGCCGAGGGTGCACGCGGCGAAGCCGGTGCAGTTCCCGCGGCTGTCCCTCGGGCTCGTCGCCGTCGCCTCGATCAGCTGGGCGCAGGACGACGACGAGCGGGCCCGGCGTGATCTGCAGCGGCTCGGGCCGGTGCTGGCCACCGTCGACGCCACCAAGGGCGCGGCGACGACCTGGGTCACCAAGGTCCTGTCGAAGCTGGCCGCCCGCGCCGCCGAGACCAGCAGCGTGCCGATGGCCGGACTGCTCGCCGAGGCGACCGTGGAGACCGTCCTGGAGGAGGTGTTCGGCCGCTTCCAGCAACGCGCCGACTCCTTCTACGGCGCCTACCGCAACGCCGGCGGCCGCGGCCGCGCCGGGCTGCAGCAGCTCGCCGTGGACTTCGAGCAGGGCGGCCGGCGCCGCCGCGAGGCCGAGGACTTCCTCGTCGGCGCGCTGGTCGAGGACCTGGGCCGCGCGTACACCGGGCTCACCCAGGTCGGCACCCGTCGCGGCCGGCCCGTCCTGCTGCTCGACAACGCGCACGACCCGCTCGGCCGCCGGCTGCTCGAACCGCTGCTGCGGGCCCGCGCCGACGGCCGCCGCGACAAGGTCGTCGTCCTCGCCGCCTCCCGCGTCCACGAGCACGAGACGCTGCGGCACGCCACCCGGCTGCGGCTGCCGGAGACGGCGCACCGCGCGCCCTGCCCGCGCGGCACGGACGTCACCTCCGGCATCCTCGCCGTCGGCCTCACCCCGCTCTCCCCCGCCCAGACGCAGTCCGCGTTCGACCGGCTCGACCCGGCCGGCCGCACCCCCGCCGACCTGGCCCGCGGCGTCCACCGGCTCACCGGCGGCCGCCCCCTCGGCGTCGCGCTGCTCGGCCGGGCCGCCGCCGAGGCCCCCGCCGCGCAGCGGGCCGCGCTCACCCCCGCCGCCCTGCTCGACCTGACCGTCGAACTGCGCGAGGACAGCGCGCCCGTGCCCGTCGCCGCGACGCTGCTCAAGGCGCTCCTTCCGCAGGTCCGGCGCGGCCCGCTCGCGGTGCTCGCCGCCGCCCACGACGAGGACTCGGCCCGGATGCTGGCCCGCACCCGGCTGCGCGCCGAGGCCCCGGACGGCGACCTCGTCCTCGCGGTCCGCGACCGGCTGCGCGCCGAGGACTGGCCCGAGGGCCGGGAGCACTTCGTGGCCGACCCGCTGCTGCGGGCCCTGCTGCTGCACCGGCTGCGCTTCCACGACGGCGACGCGCCCGCGTACGCGACCTGGCGGGCCGTCCACGAGACCCTGCGCCAGTACTACGGGCCGGCGCCGGACCCGTACCGGCTCCACCACGACCTGGCGCTCGGCCGCACCGAGGAGGCCGTGACCCACCTGCGGGTCACGTTCCCCGCGCCGGACGTGCACGGCTGGCTGCGGCGGCTGCGGTTCCTCGCCGACGCGCCGTACCCGCGCGAGCAGCAGCGCCCCGGTCCCGACCCGCGCCGGGCGATCGCGCTGGGCCGCGAACCGGCCGGGCCGCTGCCGGGCGGCCTCGACGACGAGGACGTCGAACTGCACCTGTGCCTCGGGCGGCTGCTGCACGCACTGTGGCTGCTGGCCGACCCGCTCGCGCTGCCCGACGACGACGTGGCCGACAAGCTGGCGCACGAGCTGCGCCAGCTGTCCGGGCGGCACCTCACCGGCAACAGTCCGCTCTGGGACGCGGCCACCCACTGGCCGAGGGACATCCGCGCCTGGCGGACGGTCGCCGTCCCGCCCGGCCGGGAGGACGGAGTCTGACGACCATGCCCCACCGTCTGCGCTACCGCGTCTTCTACACCACGCGTCAGAAGATCGTCACGTCCGCGCTCGCGCTGATCGTGCTGACCGCGGCCGTCGTCTGGGCCGTCGACCGGGCCACCACTCCGGAGGACCGTTCCTGCGCCCCGGGCGTCGAGCGGCCCGCCGGCAGCACCGAGTGCATCGGCGTCAACGGCGACGGCCACACCTTCGGCGTCCCCACGCTCGCGAAGGCCGCGGCCGCGATCGCCCGCGAGAACAAGACCCTCAGGCCCGACACGTACGCCACGGTCGCGCTGCTGCTGCCGCTGAGCTCGCCGGACCCCGGCACTCGGATCAAGGTGCTGCACGAGATACAGGGCGCGTACGCCTACCAGTGGCGCGCCAACCACGCCTCCAACGACCAGACCCCGAAGATCCGCCTGGTCCTCGCCAACACCGGCAGGAACAACGCGCAGTGGAAGCCCGTCGTCGAGAGGCTGAAGGCGATGACCGGCGCCCCCGACCGGCTGCGCGCCGTCTCCGGCGTGGCGACCAGCTCCACCCCCGTACGGGAGGCGGTGACCGCGCTGACCAAGGCGGGCATCGCCGTCGTCGGCACCACCATCACCGCCGACGACCTCGCCAACGGCCCCGGCCGCACCCCCTTCCCCGGACTCGCCCGGGTCTCCCCCACCAACGGCGACGAGGCCAGGGCGCTGGCCCACTTCGGGAAGGTCGACGCGGCCAAGGCGCTGCTCGTCCAGGACACCCGCTCCGGCGACCACTACACCGACACCCTGAAGGCCGCGTTCGCCACGTCCCTCAAGGGCGCCCCGTACGAGCCGCAGCTGTTCACCTCGCCGCCGGACCCGACCGACGAGGGCACCACCGCCAACACCTTCCGCCAGATCACCCATCTGATCTGCGACACCCGCGCCGAGACGGTGTTCTTCGCCGGCCGTCACACCCAGCTGCGGCAGTTCATCAACGCGCTCGGCCACCGCGGCTGCGCCGAGCGCCGCTTCACCGTGCTGACCGGCGACGAGGGCTCGTACCTGGGCGCGGACGGGCGGCTCGACCGGGACGCCCTGAAGGCCCGGCTGACGGTGCGGTTCGCGTCCCTCGCCCACCCGGACGCCTGGACGCCGGCGCCCGGCCGGCCGGTCCCGGCGGCGGGCGGCTCGACGACGGACTACAACCGGTTCCTGGCGGACCTGACGGCCGCGGAGGCGGAGCCGGCGCTGCAGGACGGGCAGGCGATCGTCGCGTACGACGCGATGGCGACGGCCGTGCACGCGATCCGGCAGGCCACCGGCGAGGGGCGGCACTACCCGGCGCTCGCCGACGTGCCGACGCAGTGGCCGCAGGTGAAGGGCTCGCTGCGGGTGCGCGGGGCGAGCGGCTGGATCTGCCTGGACAACCACGGCAACCCGTACGACAAGGCGGTGCCGATCGTGGAACTCGCCCCGGACGGCTCGCAGCGCTTCGTGCAGCTCGCCTGGCCGGAGGGGCGTCCGCCGGCCGCGGACTGCCTGCCGCCGAAGCGGGACTGACAGGCCCTACGGCTCCCACTTCGGCCAGGGCGCCTCGTCCCGCTCGTACAGGTCGCGCAGCTGCTGCCAGCGCTCGGCGGTCCACAGCCGCCAGTCCGTCGGCTGCCCGTCCAGGGCCCGCGCGAGCCGTTCGAAGTGGTCGTGCCAGCCGGCCAGCGTGTCCAGCTTCTCGTCGTGGGTGCCGTGGAACGCGTTGGTGAAACGCAGCACGGTCGACGCGCCGCGGGGACCCTGTTCCAGATGGAACCGGATCCGGCCGTGCGGCGGGTCGACCGTGTACTCGGCCACCACCTCCGGGTCCCAGGCGGTCACCCGCCCCGAGACGACGGTGGGCCCGTTGAGCCAGCGCAGCGTCACCGCCCCGCCCAGCCGTGGCTCCAGCGGGTCCGCCGCGCAGAGCCACTGCGGCAGGCCCTCCGGTGTGGCGACGGCCGCCCAGACCGCGATCCGCGGGTGCGGCAGGTCCAGGGTGAACCTCAGGGTGTGCTCGTCGCCGTGCTGCGTCGTGCCGATGCCGTGAGAGATCGCCTGGGTGGTCATACCTCCAGCGTCGCGCGGCGGCCCGGGGAACGCGAGCGCGACGTCAGACGCCCGCGTACGAGTGCTTCGAGCTGACGAAGATGTTGACGCCGTAGTAGTTGAAGAGGAAGCAGGCGAAAGCGATCAGCGCGATGTACGCGGCCTTGCGGCCCTTCCACCCGGCGGTGGCGCGGGCGTGCAGGTACGCCGCGTAGCCGACCCAGGTGATGAAGGACCAGACCTCCTTGGCGTCCCAGCCCCAGTACCGGCCCCAGGCGTCTCCCGCCCAGATCGCGCCCGCGATGATCGTGAACGTCCACAGCGGGAAGACGGCCGCGTTGACCCGGTACGCGAACTTGTCCAGGGAGGCCGCGGCGGGCAGCCGCTCCAGGACGGAGCGGGCGAAGGAGCCCGGGTTCCCGCCGGTCGCCAGCTTGTTCTCGTACGAGTCGCGGAACAGGTACAGCAGCGTGGCGACCGCGCCCAGGTAGAACACGGCGCCGCAGAAGATCGCGGTGGAGACGTGGATCCACAGCCAGTACGAGTGCAGCGCCGGCACCAGCTGGTCGCTCTCGGTGTACAGCCAGGTGGTGGCGATGCCCAGGTCGAGCAGGACGGTGGTGACCAGCGCCAGGCCCATCCAGCGGACGTTCTTCCGCGCGGCGAGGAAGCCCAGGTACGCGCCGACGGCCACCGTGGAGAAGGTGATCGAGAACTCGTACATGTTGCCCCAGGGGGCCCGCTGCACGGACAGCGCGCGGGTGACGACGCCGCCCGCCTCGATCAGGAACGCCAGCGCGGTCAGCGAGACCGCGATCCGGCCGTACAGGTCGCCCTTGGCGGTGCCGCCGGCCGCGCCGGGGCCGTCCGGTACGTCACGGGCACCGGCGACGGCCCGGGTGACCACCTTCGGCCTGGCCAGGACGGCCGTGCCGCCTCCGGTGCTAGCACCGGCTCCACTGGAGCTTCGCGCCCCCTTGTGCTGCACGGTCACCGCGGGCGCCGTGGCGGCCTCGGCGGGCTGCTCCGTCAGCGCGGCGGCCGTGCGGCCGACCTTGCTGCGGCTGCCGAAGACCCACTCCGCGATGTGCGCGAGGAAGGCCAGCGTGTAGACGGCCATGGAGGAGTAGATGAGCACATTGCTCATCTCCGCCAGGCTCTCGTTCGTGGCGGCGGCGATGATCACTGCTGCTCAGCCCCTTCGGTGACGGTTTCCGGCGCGGTCGGCGCCTTCGCGTTGAGCGTGACCGCCAGATCGGCCAGCTCCTCGGGGAGCTTGGCCGACTCGCTCCGGCCAAGACCCGCCATCTCGACGACGGTGATGCCGTCGTCCCCCCGTACGGCCCGGACCCAGACCCGGCGCCGCTGGATGAACAGGGACGCCGACAGTCCGGCGATCGCGGCCAGCGCACCGGTCAGCGCGAGCCCGTTGCCGGGCTGCTGGGTGACGCTGAAGCTGGCCCACTCCTTGATCTCCTTCTCGAAGGTGATCGAACCGCCGGCCGGCAGCTGCATCGTCTCGCCGGGCAGCAGGCGCTGGGCGAGCTTGTTGCCGTCCTTGTCCGTGAACTGCTTCATCTTCGACGTGTCCAGCTGGTACACGTTCTGCGGCAGGCCGCTGTCGACCCGCAGATCGCCGATGTAGCCGGTGAGTGCCATGACGGGGAAGTCCAGAGCGGGGAACTGGGAGAACATGTCCCCCTTGCCGGCGCCCGCGAACGTCGGCACGAAGAAGGCCTGGAAGCCGAGCTGCTCCTTCTTGCCGTTCTTGTCCCGGTAGCCGTCCATGACCTTGATCGCGCCGGTCGAGGTGATGTTGTTGTCGATCGGCAGCACCGGCACGGCGCCCTTGAAGACCTCGTTGCCGCGGGCGTCCTTGACGGTGACGACGGGCGCGTACCCGTGGGCGATCAGGTAGACCTTCGAGTCGCCGACCTTCAGCGGCTCGTTGACCCGGACGATCGCCTTCTTCTCCTTGCCGCCGGCCTCGAAGTACGAGACGGCCGCCTCGAAGGTGCGGGGCGTGCCGCGCTGCGGGCCGCCCTTCTCGTACGTGCCCGTGAACGAGTCGAGCGTGAAGCCGAACGGCTCCAGGTCGTGGGTGCTGAACTGGGAGCCGGACTTGAAGTCGTCGTACTGGGTGAGCGTGTTGGAGAAGCCGTCGCCCTCGACGATCAGCTTGCCGCCCTCGGACTTGAACAGCTGGCCCCAGGCGAAGGCCACCAGCATCACGATCAGCGCCAGGTGGAAGACCAGGTTGCCGACCTCGCGCAGAAAACCCTTCTCCGACGCGACCGCGTCGCCGGCCGCATGGACGCGGAAGCGGCGCGACTTCAGCAGTTCCAGGGCGGCCGCGCGGACCTGCTCGGGCTCGGCCTCGGTGCGCCAGGTGGTGTACGCGGGCAGTCGGGTGAGCTGCTTCGGCGCGCCCGGCGGGCGGCTGCGGAGCTGGCCGACGAACTGCCAGGAGCGCGGCACGATGCAGCCGATGAGGGAGACGAACAGCAGGATGTAGATGGCGGAGAACCACACCGAGCTGTACACGTCGAACAGCTGGAGCTTCTCGTAGATCGGCGTCAGCGTCGGGTGGGCGTCCTTGAACTGGGCGACCTTCAGCTCGTCCGCAGCGGTCTGCGGGATGAGCGAGCCGGGCACGGCACCGAGCGACAGCATGAACAGCAGGATCAGGGCGACCCGCATCGAGGTCAGCTGCCGCCAGAACCAGCGCACCCAGCCGACGACGCCGAGCGTGGGGCCGCCGATGCCCGTGTCCTCCCGGGGCGCGGTCGACAGCCGGTCCGCGGCCGCGCCGAGCTCCTGCTGCTCGCCGGCGTCGGTCGCGCCGGTCGGCTCTGTCTTGCTCATGGACTAGATCCCCACCGTGAAGCCGTTGGTCCAGGTCTGCATCGCGGAGACCATGCTGTCCCACACGCCGGTGAGCAGCAGCAGGCCGGTCGCGATCATCATCACTCCGCCGATCCGCATCACCCACACGTAGTGCCGCTTCACCCAGCCGAACGCGCCGAGTGCCTTGCGGAAGGCGATGGCGGCGACGATGAACGGCAGGCCGAGGCCGAGGCAGTACGCGAACGTCAGTATCGCGCCGCGGCCGGCGCTGGCCTGGTCGAAGGCGAGCATGTTCACCGAGGTGAGCGTGGGCCCGAAGCACGGTGTCCAGCCGATGCCGAACAGCGCGCCGAGCACGGGCGCGCCGAGCAGCCCGGTCGTGGGCCTGCGGTGGAAGCGGAACTCGCGCTGGGTGAGCCAGGGCATGAGCCCCATGAAGAAGACGCCCATGAGGATCATGAGCACGCCGAGCACCTTGGAGAGGACGCTCTGGTAGCTCTGCAGGGTCTGCCCGAAGAACCCGAAGAGGGCGCCGCCGGAGATGAAGACGGCGGTGAAGCCGAGCACGAACAGCGAGGCGCCGGCGACCATGCGGCCGCGGCGGGCCTCGGCGAGGTCGGTGCCGCTGACGCCGGTGACGTAGCTGAGGTAGCCGGGGACGAGGGGCAGCACGCAGGGCGAGAAGAACGAGACGAGTCCGCCGAGCAGGGCGATGGGCAGCGCGAGCATCAGGGCTCCGCTGTAGACCATCTCGTTGCGGCCGAGTTCGGCGGCGAGGTGGAGCACGGGGTCACTTCTCCGCGATCAGCGGAGCGATCATCGAGCGGAGCTTTTCCTCGTTGAGGGCCATGAGGGAGCGCGCGGCGATCTTCCCGTCCTTGTCGAGGACGACGGTGGACGGAATCGCCTGCGGGTTGAGCGTGCCCTTGGGGAAACCGTTGAGGATGATCTTGCCGGCCGGGTCATGGAGGCTCGGGTAGCGGACCGCGTACGCCTTCTCGAATTCGAGGGCGGGCTTGATGTTGGCGTCCCGGGTGTTGATGCCGACGAATTCGACGCCCTTGGCCTTGAGCTCCTCGGACACCTTCGCGAAGTGCGGGGCCTCGGCGCGGCAGGGCGGGCACCACGAGCCCCAGACGTTGAGGACGACGACCTTGCCCTTGAGGTCGGTGACGTCGAGCTGCTTGCCGTCGAGCGTCTCGCCCTTGATCGCGTTCGGGGCCTTGCGCTCGCCCTTGGCGACGGTGGCGATACCGCCGGTGTTGGTGACGAAGTTGGTGTCGCCGCCTCCGCCGGACCTGCCCTTGTCGTCCGAGGAGCAGGCCGAGAGCGCGAGTGCCGCCGTCAGGGTCCCGACGGCGAGCAGGGTGCGACGAGGTGCACGGCGGTAGCTCATGTGAAAAGTTTCGCATGGGTGTTTCGCCGATCTTGGGCACCCCCCTACGTGCCCGGAAAGACCCTTGTCAAGGGGGCTTAAGCGGGCGCGTCAGGCAGCCGTGAGGAAGGCGTTCCACCCGCCCGCGGGCTTCTGCCCGACGTCCAGCGTGCGCAGCCTGGCGAGGACCTTCGGGTCCTGCGCGTCGAGCCAGTCGGTGAACTGACGGAACGAGACGAGCCGGACGTCCTTCTTGCCGGCCATCTGCTTCAGCGCGGCCTCGACGGCGTCCATGTAGATGCCGCCGTTCCACTGCTCGAAGTGGTTGCCGACGAAGAACGGCGCGCGGTTGGACTCGTACGCCCGGTCGAAGCCGGCCATCAGGGCCCCGGTGGCCTGCTTGCGCCAGCCCGGGTAGCGCGAGGGCATGCCCTGGGTGGAGTTCCGGGACTGGTTGGCGAGGATGTTGTAGTCCATCGACAGCACCTCGAAGGAGTGCCCGGGGAACGGCACGGCCTGCAGCGGCAGGTCCCAGATGCCCTGGCGCTTCGTGGGCCACGTCTGGCGGCCGCCGGGCGAGCTGGCGTCGTAGCGCCAGCCGAGCCGCTTGGCGGTGGGCAGCAGGTTGTCCTGGCCGAGCAGGCAGGGGGTGCGGGCGCCGACGAGCTCCTTCGTGTAGTCGAAGGGCAGCGGGTCGAGGTCGGTCCAGCCGCTGTTGGTCTTCCACTCGGTGACGAAGCCGACGGCCTGCTCGATCTCGTTCTGCCACTGGGCGGGGGTCCAGTTCCCGACCGAGCCGTGGCCGCCGCAGAAGTGGCCGTTGAAGTGGGTGCCGATCTCGTGGCCGTCGAGCCAGGCCTGGCGGACGTACTTCAGCGTGTCCTTGATGTGGTCGTCGGTGAGGTAGCCGATGTCGGAGGCGCCGACGCGGTTGTTCGGTGGCCGGTACAGGTCCTTCTTGGACTCGGGCAGCAGATAGATGCCCGACAGGAAGAACGTCATGGCGGCGTCGTGGCTCTTGGCGAGCTCCAGGAAGCGCGGGAACAGCCCGTTGCCGACCTCGCCGGCCCCGTCCCAGGAGAAGACCACGAACTGCGGCGGCGTCTGTCCCGGCTCCAGCGGCACCGGCTTGGGGGGCTGGTGGGGCTGCGGGCCGGTGTCGGCGGTGGAGCCGTCGCCGATGAGCTTGACCGGCGGCTTGCCGGGAGTCTCGGACGCCTGCCCGCCCTTGCCGGGCGCGGAACGCCTCGGCCTGTCCGGGCCGGAGCTGCACCCGGCGGCACCGAGGGCGGCGGCGCCGACCCCGGCTCCCAGCAGACCCCTTCGCGTGATCCCGCTCATCGCGCCCCCATCCCACACCCCGGTATGACCAAAAGATCATCCAAACGACATTGAGTGAGATGCAGGGAGGAAGTCGGCGGTTCCGTCCATTAGCGCAAAAATTTCGGGGCGACCAGATGACTTTCACGTCATCCGATCGCCCCGATCATCGCCCGGGAAGGTCAGGCTCCGAACGCTTTTGCCTTTCCCTT
This sequence comes from Streptomyces solicamelliae, assembly GCF_045348655.1. Classification (NCBI taxonomy): domain Bacteria; kingdom Bacillati; phylum Actinomycetota; class Actinomycetes; order Kitasatosporales; family Streptomycetaceae; genus Streptomyces; species Streptomyces solicamelliae. Next base: position 4,069,581 of record NZ_CP160404.1, on the reverse strand, counting down.
CACAGGTTTCGCACCCGCCAGCAAGTGCGCGGGCACCAAGTCACGGGCCGGCTCGCTGTATCCGACCGAAACGATCCGGTCGCCCTGGTACGTGAACGAGGTCAGCGAGGCCAGCGTGCACTGCCGGCGCCGCGGGTCGTGCCACAGCCGCCGCTTCTCCACGAAACTGCGCACGATCCAGATCGGCAGCTGATGGCTCACCAGCACCGCCTCATGACCGCGCGCCGCTTCCTTCGCCGCGTCCAGCGCGCCCATCATCCGCACCACCTGCTCCAGATACGGCTCGCCCCAGGACGGCCGGAAAGGATTGGTCAGGTGCTTCCAGTTCCCCGGCTTGCGCAGCGCCCCGTCGCCCACGCCGAAGGTCTTGCCCTCGAAGACGTTCGCCGCCTCGATCAGCCGCTCGTCGGTCTCCAGGGTCAGCCCGTGCGACTTCGCGATGGGCGCCGCGGTCTCCTGCGCGCGCTCCAGCGGCGAGGCGACCACATGGGTGATGTCCCGGTCCGCCAGGTGCTCGGCGACCCGGTCGGCCATCTGCCGGCCCAGCTCCGACAGGTGGTACCCGGCGCGGCGGCCGTAGAGCACGCCGTCCGGGTTGTGCACCTCGCCGTGCCGCATCACGTGAACAACGGTGATCTCGCTCATGCCGTGGCCTCCGCAGCCGCCCGGGCCGCCGCCGGCAGCGCGGCCGCGATCCGCTCCACGGCCCGCTCGTCATGGGCGGTCGACACGAACCAGGACTCGAAAGCGGACGGCGGCAGGTACACGCCACCCGCCAGCATCGAGTGGAAGAAGGCGTTGAACCGGAACGCCTCCTGCCCCTTGGCGTCCTCGTAGTCCCGCACCTCCGCCTCCGTGAAGAACACGGAGAACATGTTGGAGGCGGTCTGCACCCGGTGCGCCACGCCCTCCTTGCTCAGCGCGTCGCTCACCAGCCCGCGAATCTCCTCCGACACGGCATCGACCTTGTCATAGGCGGCCTGGTCGAGCAGCCGCAGCTGGGCCACACCGGCGGCGGTGGCCACCGGGTTACCCGACAGGGTGCCGGCCTGGTAGACGGGGCCCGCAGGCGCGAGGTGCCCCATGACGTCCGCCCGCCCGCCGAAGGCGGCCGCGGGGAAGCCGCCGCCCATGACCTTGCCGAAGGTCATCAGATCGGGCTTCACGCCGTCGATCCCGTACCAGCCGGCCCGGCTGGTACGGAACCCGGTCATCACCTCGTCCGAGATGAACAGCGCCCCGTTCTCCCGGCAGAGATCGGCAAGCCCCTGGTTGAAACCGGCCACCGGCGGCACGACGCCCATGTTGCCCGGCGAGGCCTCGGTGATCACACAGGCGATCTCCCCCGGATGGGCGGCGAAAGCAGCCCGTACGGCCTGCAGGTCGTTGTACGGCAGCACGATGGTGTCACCGGCCTGCGCACCGGTCACGCCGGGCGTGTCGGGCAGCGCGAAGGTGGCGAGACCGGAGCCCGCCGCGGCGAGCAGCGCGTCCACGTGGCCGTGGTAGCAGCCGGCGAACTTGACCACCTTGGCGCGCCCGGTGAACCCGCGGGCGAGCCGGATGGCCGACATCGTGGCCTCGGTCCCGCTGGAAACCAGCCGAACCTGCTCGACGGGCTCGATGCGGGCGACGATCTCCTCACCGAGCTCGACCTCCCCCTCGCCGGGGGTGCCGAACGAGGTGCCCCGGGCCACCGCGGCCTGCACCGCGGCGACCACCTCGGGGTGCGCGTGGCCCAGGATCATGGGCCCCCAGGAGCAGACCAGGTCGACGTACTCGCGACCGTCCGCGTCCGTGAGGTACGGGCCCGTGCCCGACACCATGAACCGGGGCGTGCCGCCCACGGCGCGGAAGGCGCGGACCGGTGAGTTCACGCCGCCGGGCGTCACGGCGGACGCGCGGTCGAAAAGCGTCTGTGAGACTGGGGCTTCGTATGAATACGGCACTGTGGTCCTGACCTGCGAGTAAGAAAAGCGGGCTGACGAACTGGGCTGAAGGACTTGATCGACGAACGGGATCCGGCGAACGTGGCGTGATGAAGTTGGGCGCGAGTCATCCGGAATGCTCCCCGAATTACCCCGGGGCGTCCGCGCGCCGCGTCTGCGAAACTGGGACGTCATAGGGATGGCTCACGGAAACCATGGTGTCAGAGGCCCGGACGTTCTTGCGGAACAGGTGTTTCACCGCACGCGGGTGGGGGAGGTCACTGGCACGATGATCGGGTTGCGCGGCGGGGTCGTGTCGCCTGTAACAGGCAGTCGGGTGGAGATATGCATCGCGGTGGCGGACTGGGCGAGGGGACGGACGACCTGGGTCCGGAGCCTGCCCGTCAGGGGAGACACCGGCGCCGACGGAAGACGGACGAGCCGACGGCGAACAGGAGCGGCCGCTTGGGGGTGACGTACAAGTACTTCGGCGCGCCCGACGGGGCGACGGCAGCCCGCGTCCCGATCTCGATGCGCCCCGAGGAACTGGGCGGGGACGAGCTCGGCATGGGCGGCATGTTCACCAAGATCAAGCCGGAGACCATAGCCGCGATGGTGCTGACGGGCATCCAGGGCATGCCCCTGCACAAGGTCCCGCCGCTGGAGCTGGTGGTCCTGCACCCCGACTACGCCGTGGTGAAGCTGCCCACGACCGTGGTCGACCCGCTGCGGGGCATCGGCGAGGAGTCGGTCGGCGCGGCGGCGTTCATCTGGTCCACGGTCCCGGACCGCGGCGGCCCGCGCGACGCGTTCAACGTGTACCAGCTGCTCCACGAGTGGCAGGACTTCTCCGTACGACTCCACGAGGCGGGCCACCAGCCGTACTGCCTGGTCTGGCCATAAGAGAACACCCTCCGAATATCACCGGAAATTGGGACAAAATCCCCTAAGCTACCCGGTGATCCGACGGAGAGGACAAGCCCCGTGGAACACCTGCAGATCGGCGAGGTGGCCGCGCGGACGGAGCTGCCGCTGCGCACCATCCGCTCCTACGAGGACGCCGGCCTGGTCGTCCCGTCCGCCTGCTCGCAGGGCGGCTTCCCGCTCTACACGGACGCGGACGTGGCCCGCCTCATGGTCATCCGCAGGATGAAGCCGCTGGGCTTCAGCCTCGACGAGACCCGCGACCTGCTGAACGCGGTGGACCGCCTGGAGGCCTCGGAGGAGGACCCGGACTTCCCCGCCCCGGAACGCTCCCGCCTCATCGCCCGGGTCCGCCGCTACGAGAGGGCGGCGGAGGCCCGCATGGACGAACTGCGAGCGGGCCTGGCAAGAGCAGAGGACTTCGCCGCCTCCCTCCGCACCCGAAGGCAACGAGCAGAGTCCCGAAAGTAAGCCCCGTCGAGCACGGCCCGCACCCGACGACGAGCAGAGGGGCGGACGGCGCCGCACTCGCCCACGGACGGGAGTGGGGGACGTGGAGGGGGTCGCATTCGGGACGTAAAGCGTGATTTGTGGCGCACAAGAAACGCCCGGAACACGAGCAACCCGCACGCGCCGTAAATCATGCAGTCCCGAATGCGACCCCCGGAACGTCCCCCACGCCACACACGACGGACGTCACGGCATGGCACCGCGCAAGCGACGGGCCGCCCCCGTCACGCGAGCGCCGCAGCAACCTCCCGGAAGAACCCCGCAAAGGCCCCCGCACTAGGCGGCGTCTCCGGATTCCACGCCACGACCCGAGCGGACCGCACCGCCTCCCGCCACACCGCAGGACACCCCTCCCACCCCTCCCCCACCCGCACCGCATTCGCCCGACTGTCGACCAGCACCACATCCGCCCCGAGCAGCGCCGCGCTCTCCCAGTCCGTCGTGAGCCACCCGGTCCCCACCCCCGGCCCCGGCTCGACGAGACGTACCCCGAGCTCCCGCAGCCGCGCGAGCTCCGGCCAGGCCTGCGGCCGCGCCACATGCACCTGCTCGCCCCCGGCAGGCGACAACGCGACAACAGCGGCCCCACCCGCAACCGTCCGCACCGCATCCTCCGCAGCACCGACATCCGCGGCACCGAGCTCCGCACCACCGGCACCCACCGAACCACCGGCACGCGCAGACGCCCCCGCCCCGTCCCGCAACGTCTCCGCCACCCCCGCGAACCGCTCAAGAATCCGCGGCAGCGCCACCTCGCTCCCCACCGACAACGCCACCAGCGGCACGCCGAGCCCGTCCACGACCGCCTCGTCGATCGCGTACGCGGACTTCCCGTCGTACGTCACGTCCACCACGAGATCGGCCCGCACCGCCCCGAGCGCCCCGCCCGCCCCGCCCGTCAGCAGCCGGCCAGGACCGAGGTACGGCACCCCCGCCTCCGCCAGCCCGCCCGCCTTGACGGGGTCGAGCCCCGCGTCGTCGTGCCCGGAGCCGTACACCGCGACCGGCACGACCCCGAGGTCGAGCAGCGCCGCCCCGGCCCGTACATAGGCCGCAACCCGCCGCGGCCGCCGGGCGAGCCGTAAGACCGCGCCCCGGTCGTCGATGAACTCCCACCCACTCGCGTCCGCACCCATGCCGCCGCTCTCCCTCCCGGCCGGAAATCCGCTACCGGCCACCTTGAGACGGCGCTACGACGCGCACAAGAGGGCACCGAACAGACCGGTACCCCCTACCGCACGACACCCTTGCGGGTATTAACTGACCAAACAGGGAGGATCCACAGATTCCCGGAGGCCGCCATGACCACCCCAGGCCCCCACGCCCCCACCCCCCACACGCCCACCCGCACCAGACTCGCCGCACTGGCCCTGCTGGCCGCAGCGGTCGCGGCAGCCGCGGCGGCAGTCACCGCCACAGCCGCAGCCCGCCGACGCCGCGAAAAGACCCCCCACCCCCTGGACCGGATCTGGCACCCCCAGGAGTCGGTCGCCCTGACCCCCGCGGAGGAGGAGGCGTTCGACAACGTGGTGGCCCACCTGACACACAAGGCGAAGCACTAGGCACAAGGCACAAAGCGAAACGCCAGGCACACAAGGCGAAGCTCCGGCACAACGTGCAGCGCGCGGCACAAGGCGCCAAGCACCAGCCACCCGGCGCTACGGCAGCCGCCCCGTCATCGCCAGCATCCGCTCGAAGTCCGTGGCGCTCTCCCCCACCTCGACGGCCTCCCCGAACACCTTCATCTCCCGCGCCATGGGCGCGAGCTTCTCGACCACCGGCACCAGCCCCTCCACCGCCTCGGGCGCGGGCTCGAACGCCATCCCGGTGGCCCGCGCCAGGTCCCAGGCATGCACGGTGAGGTCGAGCAGCGCCATCGCCCCGACGGTCCGCGCCGGGAGCCCCATCGCGCCGGACGTACCCTCCTCCGCGCCGGGCGCGCCCCAGGCCGCGACGAGCCTGCGGGTCTCGGCCTCGAAGCGGTCCGCCCAGTCGGCGCCCTCGCCGACGTAGTCGGGCTCGGCGGAGAAGTCCGCGTCGCGCTTGGCGGCCAGCGCCTGGAACTGCACGACCACCTGGAACAGGTGGTTCACCAGCGCCCGTACGTCGTACTCGGCGCACGGCGTCCGCACTGTGAGGAGCTGCTCGTCGCCGGCGATCCCGCGCAGCACGGGTACGGCGCGCGCCGCGGCGACGTCGAGGAGGTCACTGATCCGATTCGCGCTCTCAGTCATGCACCCGAAGTTAAACGCGCTCCCACCCGGGGTCTTGAACAAACGCGACACCGGCGCCCAGCACCGACCCACGCCCCACCCACGACCTGCCCACGCCACTTAGCATCGGCGCATGCCGCGCAAGGACACCCGGGGGATCGTCGACGCCGAGGAGCTGTTCCGCCGTGTGCGGTTCCGCCGGCACGACCCGGCCGCGCCGGAGCTCCGCCGGTACGTGGAGCACTACTGGCTCATCGACTGGGAGCTGGACGAACCGTATGTGTCGCACGTCGTCCCACACCCCTCCGTGAACGTGGTCTTCCAGCGGGACGGCGACATCACCGCGGCGGAGGTCTCCGGCATCGGCCTGGAGCTGTTCGAACGGAAGCTGACGGGTGCGGGCCGGGTCTGCGGCATCCAGTTCCGGCCGGGCGGCTTCCGCCCGTTCGCCCCGGAGCAGCCGGTCTCGGCCTGGACGGGCCGGCGGGCGGAGCTGACGGAGGCGTTCCCCGCCACGGCCCCGGCGACCGCGACGACCGTTCTGGACCCCCCGACGGACGCCGAACGGGTCGCCGCCCTGGACGCCTTCCTCCTGGCCCGCACCCCCCGCCCGGACCCGGCGGCGGACAAGGCGATGGACCTGGTCGACCTGATCCGCACGGGCGGCGGCGGCCGCCCGGTCCGCCGGGTGTCGGAACTGGCCGACCGCTCCGGCCTGTCCGTCCGCTCGCTGCAGCGCCTGTTCGCCGGGTACGTCGGCGTCGGCCCGAAGTGGGTGGTCCTCCGCTACCGCATCCACGAGGCCCTGGAACGCGCGGAGGCGGACCGCACCGACGGACCGGACTGGGCCGCGCTGGCCGCGGAGCTCGGGTACAGCGACCAGGCCCACCTCGTACGGGACTTCACGGCGACGGTCGGGGTGCCGCCCACGGCCTACGCCCGCACGCCCTGAGGGGGCGCCGAATTCCCTGGCCGCCCGCGCCGCCCCGGTGACATCCTGTCCCCGTGAACGGACCGGAGATCTTCGTCAGCTTCGCCCCCGCCCTGCGCCTGTTCGTCGGCGCCGAGCGCCGCTCGGGCCGTACGTCCGTGGCCACGGACGGCGTGTCCACGCTCGGCCATGTCGTCGAGTCGCTGGGCGTGCCGCTCACCGAGGCGGGGCGGCTGCTGGTGGACGGCCGTCCGGTCGGCGTCTCCCACATCCCGACCGCCGGCGAGCACGTCGAGGTGGAGGGTGTGATCCGCCCGCAGCAGGTACCGGGCGCGCCGCTGCGGTTCCTCCTGGACGTTCATCTGGGCACGCTGGCACGGCGGTTGCGGCTGCTCGGCGTGGACGCGGCGTACGAGAGCGAGGACTTGGGCGACCCGGCGCTGGCCGCGCTGTCCGCGAAGGAGCAGCGGGTGATGCTGTCCCGGGACCGCGGGCTGCTGCGCCGGCGCGAGCTGTGGGCGGGCGCGTACATCTACAGCGACCGGCCGGACGAGCAACTGCGCGACGTCCTGGAGCGGTTCGCGCCGCCGCTGGCGCCGTGGTCCCGCTGCACCGCGTGCAACGGGGTGCTGACCGAGGCCGACAAGGACTCGGTGCGGGAGCAGCTGGAGCAGGGCACGGAGCGCACGTACGACGTGTTCGCCCAGTGCACCGCGTGCGAGCGGGTGTACTGGCGGGGCGCCCACCACGCCCGACTGGACGCGATCGTCTCGGAGGCGATGCGCGAGTTCGGCGGCGCCGCGGCGTAAGGCACCGCAGCGCCCCGCGGCCACGACGCAGGCGCCGCGCGCACAACGCGACCGCCGCGCCCCGGCACACCCCCCGCGACGTCACCCCACCGCCCCGGCATCGCCCCACCCTCACCCCACAGCCGTCACCCCGCCGACGGCTCCGTCAGATACCGCTGCACGGTCGGCCCCAGCCAGGCCACGACCTCCTCCCGGGACATGTCCACCGCGCGCGGCAGCCGCAGCACGTAGCGGGCGAGCGCCATGCCCAGGATCTGGGAGGCGACGAGCGCCGCGCGGTCGGCGGCCTCGGCCGGGTCGGGGCAGACGCCGGCCGCGATCGGCCCCAGCTGCTCCTTGAAGATCGTCCGCATCCGCTCCGCGCCGGCCTCGTTGGTGACGCCGACGCGCAGCAGCGCGGTGAGCACCTCGTCCTGCTCCCAGCGGTCGAGGAAGTGGGTGACGAGCACGGCCCCGATGTGCCGCGAGGGCAGCGCGCCGACCTCGGGCAGCCGCAGGTCGAACTCGGAGGCGGCGGCGAACAGCCCCTCTTTGTTGCCGTAGTAGCGCATGACCATCGACGGGTCGATCCCGGCGTCGCGGGCGATGGCCCGGATGGTGGCGCGTTCGTAGCCGTCGGCGGCGAAGCGCTCGCGGGCGGCGTCCAGGATCGCGGCGCGGGTGGCGTCGGAGCGACGTGGTGCGGTCATCATGCCAACGACTGTAGGCCAACAGGTGTTGACATGCCAGCCGAGGCGCGCCATGATTGCCAACAAGCGTTGACCAACAGATGTTGGCAAACCACCAGCGCGAGCCGGCCACCGCCGGCCGCACACCGGGGAGGCAGTCGTGCAGCACACGAAGACCGACACGGACGTCCTGGTCGTGGGTTCGGGTCCCACCGGCCTCCTGCTCGCCGGCGACCTCGCCGCCGCCGGACAGGGGGTCACCCTCGTCGAGCGCCGCCCGCACGGCATCAGCAACATGACCCGCGCGTTCGGCGTCCACGCCCGCACCCTCGAGCTCCTCGACGCCAGAGGCCTCGCCGACGAGCTCGTCGAGACCGGCATGAAGCTCACCGGCCTGCGGCTCTTCCGCCGCCTCTCCCTCGACCTCGGCCGGCTCGCCAGCCGCTACCCGTTCCTCCTGATCACCCCGCAGTACCAGGTCGAACGCCTCCTGGAGCGTCGCGCCCTGGCCGCCGGCGTGGAGTTCCGGCACTCCACCGAACTGCGCGGACTGCGCCAGGACGGCGACACCGTCACCGCCGAGCTCACCGACCCGGACGGCAAGGAGATCGCGCTCACCGCCCGGTACCTGGTCGGCGCGGACGGCCACCGCAGCGGCGTCCGGGGCGCGCTCGGACTCCCCTTCCCCGGCGTCTCCGTCATCCGCTCCATCGTGCTCGCCGACGTGCGGCTCACCGAGGAGCCGGAGGGCCTGCTGACCGTCAACGGCGCGGAGGACTCCTTCGCCTTCATCGCCCCGTTCGGCGACGGCTGGTACCGGGTGATGGGCTGGAACCGCAACCGCCAGGTACCCGACAGCGAGCCCGTCGACCTCGACGAGGTCCGCGAGATCGCCCGGCAGGCGCTCGGCACGGACTACGGCATGCACGACGCCCGCTGGATCTCCCGCTTCCACAGCGACGAGCGTCAGGCCCCCGCGTACCGGGCCGGCCGGGTCTTCCTCGCCGGCGACGCCGCCCACGTCCATTCCCCGGCCGGCGGCCAGGGCATGAACACCGGCCTGCAGGACGCGGCCAACCTCTCCTGGAAGCTCGTCTCCGTCCTCCGCGGCGACGCCCCCGACCCCGAGGCGCTCCTCGACAGCTACCAGGGCGAGCGCCACCCCGTCGGCAAGACGGTGCTGCGCAGCAGCGGGACCATCGTCCGCCTGGCCATGGCCCACACGATCCCGAAGCGGGCCGTCCGCGCCCTGGCGACCGGCGTGCTCAACGCCGTCCACCCCGCCCAGGACAAGGCCATGGGCCAGCTCAGCGGCATCGGTATCGCCTACGCCGCCGACAGCGCCGCGGCCCGGCACTCCGGCGGCGGGCGGGCCCCCGACGCGGCGCTCGACCGCGGCCGGCTCTACGAGCTCCTGCGCGACGGCGACTTCGTCCTGGTCACCCCGCAGGCGGCGGACGCCGCCGCGGCGTCGATACCGCAGGCCCCCGGCCGGCTCGCCAAGGCCACCTGGGCCGACCCGTCGCGCCGCACGACGATGCTGGTCCGCCCCGACGGCTACGTGTACTGGGAGGGCTAGAAGACGTACGGGTCCCCGGTCGCCGGCACGAGCACGTCGTGCCGGTGATTGCCCGGGTTCCGGTCGGTGGCGCCGCCGTTCCAGACGGTGTCCACGGTGACCGTCAGCTCCTCCGGCTCACCGGCCGTCCGCAGCTCCAGGTCCAGCTGATGGGCCGTGCCCGCGGCCCGCAGCGCACCGGTGCCGCAGAACACGACCCGGTCGCCGCCCCACAGACAGGCGGCCGGCAGGACCTGGCCCGTTGCGAGCGGCGCCGAGAACTCGAGCCGGACCGTCGCCCCCGGCAGAGAGGAAGGACCGTGGTTCTCGCTCATCAGCCAGACCCCGACTCGCCCCTGCCAGAGCGACACGTGCCCGTGATGGGCCACATCGGCCTCGGGCGCGACGGCGACGGCACCACTCCCCGCGCCGAGCACGGAGAACGCCGCGATGACGACCAACAGCCCCTTGCGCAACAAGCTCATGCCCAGAAGATACCGATGACGACCCATATATTCTGATTACTCGCCGGTCCGGCGCGTCTATCCTGAGCGGGCATCGCCCCCACGTACGAGGAGCCCGCATGACCGCCCCCGGCAACCGGATCGCCGTCGTCACCGGAGCGAGCAGCGGCATCGGTGCCGCCACCGCCCGCCGGCTCGCCGAGGCCGGCTACCGCGTGGTCCTCACCGCCCGCCGCAAGGACCGCATCGAGGCCCTGGCCGAAGAGCTCGTCGACGCCGGCCACCAGGCCACGGCCTACGCCCTCGACGTCACCGACCGCGCGGCGGTCGACGAGTTCGCCACCGCCTTCCGCAGCCTCGCGGTCCTGGTCAACAACGCCGGCGGCGCGCTCGGCGCCGACCCGGTCGCCACCGGCGACCCGGCGGACTGGCGCCAGATGTACGAGACCAACGTCATCGGCACCCTCAACATCACCCAGGCGCTGCTCCCCGCGCTCACCGCGAGCGGCGACGGCACGGTGGTCGTCGTCTCCTCCACCGCCGGTCACGGCACGTACGAGGGCGGCGCGGGCTACGTGGCCGCCAAGCACGGCGAGCACGTCCTCGCCGAGACGCTCCGCCTGGAGATCGTCGGCACCCCGGTCCGCGTCATCGAGATCGCCCCCGGCATGGTGAAGACCGACGAGTTCGCCACCACCCGCTTCCGCGGCGACACGGACAAGGCCGCCAAGGTCTACGCCGGCGTGTCCGCCCCGCTGACCGCCGACGACGTGGCCGACACCATCACCTGGACGGTCACCCGCCCGCCGCACGTCAACATCGACCTTCTGGTGGTCCGCCCCCGGGCCCAGGCCTCCAACACCAAGATCCACCGCGACCTCTGACCGCGGCCGCGCCCGGAGACGACGAAGGACCGCCCCACCAGGGGCGGTCCCCGCGCACCGGCGCTCGGGCCGGTGTCAGCCCTTCACGCAGATGACCTGCTTCAGCTTGGCGACGACCGCGACGAGGTCGCGCTGCTGGTCGATGACCTTCTCGATCGGCTTGTAGGCGCCCGGGATCTCGTCGACCACGCCGGAGTCCTTGCGGCACTCCACGCCCCGCGTCTGGTCCTCCAGGTCCTTCGTCGAGAAGCGGCGCTTCGCCGCGCTGCGGCTCATGCGCCGGCCCGCGCCGTGGGAGGCCGAGTTGAACGCCGACTCGTTGCCGAGGCCCTTCACGATGTACGAGCCGGTGCCCATCGAGCCCGGGATGATCCCGTACTCGCCGGAGCCCGCGCGGATCGCGCCCTTGCGGGTGACCAGCAGGTCCATGCCCTCGTACCGCTCCTCCGCCACGTAGTTGTGGTGGCAGGAGATCACCGGGTCGAAGCTCACCTTCGCCTTCTTGAACTCCCGGCGGATCACGTCCTGGAACAGCGCCATCATGATCGCGCGGTTGTACTTCGCGTACTCCTGCGCCCAGAAGAGGTCGTTCCGGTACGACGCCATCTGCGGGGTGTCCGCGACGAACACCGCCAGGTCGCGGTCGATCAGCCCCTGGTTGTGCGGCAGCTTCTGCGCCTGGCCGATGTGGTACTCGGCGAGCTCCTTGCCGATGTTCCGGGAGCCCGAGTGCAGCATCAGCCAGACCGCGCCCGTCTCGTCGAGACAGAACTCGACGAAGTGGTTGCCGGATCCAAGGGTTCCCATCTGCTTCTCGGCCCGCTCATGGCGGAACTTGACCGCTTCCGAGAGCCCCTCGAACCGCGACCAGAGGTCGTCCCACCCCGACGTCGAGAACCCGTGCATCCGCCCCGGATCCACCATCTCCCGGTGCATCCCCCGGCCCACCGGGATCGCCTGCTCGATCTTGGAGCGGAGCCGGGACAGATCGCCCGGGAGGTCGTTGGCCGTGAGCGACGTCCGGACCGCGGACATGCCGCAGCCGATGTCCACCCCGACCGCCGCCGGGCAGACCGCACCCTGCATCGCGATCACCGAGCCGACCGTCGCGCCCTTGCCGTAATGCACGTCCGGCATGACCGCGAGGCCCTTGATCCACGGCAGCGTCGCCACGTTCTGGAGCTGTCGCATGGCCCCGTCCTCCACCGAGGACGGGTCCGTCCACATGCGGATGGGCACCTGCGCGCCCGGTACCTCTACGTACGACATACTTCCTCGATTCCCCCGGAATGGCAGATAACGCAAAAACCGGCATCAAGGCCCGTACAAGTGGCAACGGACCGGCATCAACGGCTGCGCGTGCGATAGACATTGTGTCCACCGGCCCCATCAGGGCGGCAAACAGTTTTCGGCAGTACGGGAGAAGGGAGCCTGCGCTCGTGCAGCGAAAGGCGTACGACCCCGGTCGCGCGGAGCGCTCCGCCCGCCCCCGCCCCACGCTCACCAAGGCCGCCCTCGCCGCCGCCGTCGTCACCGCGCTCGGCGCGGGCCTCGCCGGCTGCTCGTCGGGGAACGACGCCGACGGCGTCGCCGCCGACGCCAAGGCCGGCGCGGCGGCCCCGCGCTCCGTGCCGCCCGGCCGCTACAGCACCCTCTTCGAGCCCTGCGGCTCCGTCGACCAGGCCCTCCTCAAGGACCTGCTCCCCGGCGCCGCCGAGCTCCCCGACGAACAGCGCGAGCAGGTCTACGCCGGCCGCCCCGCCGTCACGTACGACAACGGCCGCCGGGTCGGCTGCAGCTGGAAGGCCGACGGCCCGGACTCCTCCCACCAGCTGACCCTCGACCTCGAACGCGTCGTCTCCTACGACCCCGCCGTCAGCGACGACGACCGCGCCCAGCAGGTGTACTCCGGCAAGCAGATCGCCGCCGCCCTGCCCGCGCCCCCGCAGACCGCGACCACCCCCGCCCCCACGACGACGGCGAGCCCCACCGCCCCGGCGTCCCCCTCCGGCACCGCGGGCTCCCCGCCCGCGACCGGCGGCACGGGCACCGGCGCCGCCTCCGGGACCGCCGCCGGCACCGGCCTCGAACCCCGCGTCCTGGAGGGCCTCGGTCACGCCGCGTTCCTCAACGATGTACTCACCGAAGCCGGCTCGGCCTCCCGCCAGCGCACGATCAGCGTGGTGTTCCGCACATCCAACGTGATCGTGAGCGTCGAGTACACCGAGCAGGTCACGGCGACCGCCGAGCTGCCCGACAGCAAGGAACTGCAGGACAAGGCACAGAGTCTGGCCCGTCAGCTGGCGGAGCGGCTGGAGGACTAGCGTCCCGCCGGGCCGGCCCCGGCCCGGCGGCCCGGCCGCCCACGGACGCCCCGCCCGCTTCCCCCGCCGCGTAACGTGTCGCCAGACCCGTCAGCGAACCGACTGAAGGAACCATGCACCGATCAGCCCCGCGACTCACCCGCATACTCGCCTGCGCCGCCGTCCCGGTGATGCTCGTCGTCGCCGGTTGCTCCTCGGACTCCGACGGCAAGACGCCGGACAAGGGCGCCCCGCAGTCCTCCGGCGGTACGTCGAAGGAGGCGCCGAAGGACACCACCCCGTCCGTGGCGCCCGCGAAGTACGCCGAGCTGCCCGAGCCGTGCAAGGCGGTCACCGTCAAGACGATCGACGAGCTGGTGCCGAAGGCCAAGTCGAAGGCCGGCACGCCGTCCACGTCCACCGACACCGACGCCCGCGGCGGCTGCTCCTGGAACGGGCTCGTCGACAAGGGCCTGAAGGGCTCGCAGTACCGCTGGCTGGACGTGGCCTTCCTGCGCTACGAGTCCGTGGACACCCTGGGCAGCGGCGAGAAGCGCGCCACGGAGAGCCAGGCCAAGGAGATCGCCAAGCTGAAGGCGACCGAGGGCGCGAAGAACGTCCGCGACTCGGTGGCCTCGGGCGTCGGCGACCAGACGACGACGGTCGCGTACACGCTGCGCAAGACGGGCGAGGACTTCGTGTACGCCACGACGGTCGCCCGCACCGGCAACGTGCTGGTCATCCTGAACTACAACGGCACCGGCTACGCGGGCGCCGAGACGCCGAACGACCAGAAGATGATGGACGGCGCCGTGAAGGCGACCAAGGACGCGGTCGCGGCGATCACCGCGGCCAACAAGTAGCCGACCGCACCGCGGAGGAACGCCGGGGCGAGTAGCCCCTGTTCGCGCGGTTTGGCAGGTGTTCAGGCGGAGTCCGGCCCTCCCCCGAGGGCCGGACTCCGCCCGCGTGTGCCAGGCTGTGCCCCCGAGTTGTCGTAGAACGGGAGGGGATCGCGGGATGGCCGCGATGCAGCTGACACGCACGCACCGGATACTCATCGGTGTCGTGGTCGCCGGTGCGGTGATCATCGCCGGCATCGGTTTCGCGGGTTCGTACGCCGCCGTGCGCGAGCTCGCCCTGCAGAAGGGCTTCGGCACCTTCTCCTGGTTCTTCCCGATCGGCATCGACGCGGGCATCTGTGTGCTGCTCGCGCTCGACCTGTTGCTGACCTGGATCCGGATCCCGTTCCCGCTGCTGAGGCAGACCGCCTGGCTGCTGACGGCGGCGACGATCGCGTTCAACGGCGCGGCCGCGTGGCCGGACCCGCTGGGCGTGGGCATGCACGCGGTCATCCCGGTGCTGTTCGTGGTGGCGGTGGAGGCGGCCCGGCACGCGGTGGGCCGGATCGCCGACATCACGGCGGACAAGCACATGGAGGGCGTGCGGCTGACCCGCTGGCTGCTGTCGCCGATCCCGACGTTCCGGCTGTGGCGGCGGATGAAGCTGTGGGAGCTGCGGTCGTACGAGCAGGTGATCAAGCTGGAGCAGGACCGGCTGATCTACCAGGCGCGGCTGCAGGCTCGGTACGGCCGCGCGTGGCGGCGCAAGGCACCGGTGGAGGCGCTGATGCCGCTGCGGCTGGCGCATCTGGGCGTGCCGCTGTCGGAGACGGCGGCGTCCGGGCTGGCGGCGGCGGGCATCGAGCCCGTCCTGCTGCCTCCGCAGCCGGTGGCCGCGGTGCCGGCGGCCGTGCCCGCGGCGGTACCTGCGGCTCCGCAGACGCCGGAGCTGGAGCAGGGCCGCCCGGTCCCGCAGCAGCAGGTGCGGCAGCAGGCCGTGGACCAGGCGCAGGAGGCGGTCCCGCAGGGCGACGTCCCGCAGCAGGCCGTCCCCCAGCAGGCCGTCCCGCAGGGTCCCGCTCCCGAGGGGGATTCCGACGCCGGGAACCACTGGTTCTACAACCAGCAGCAGCAACTCCCGCCCGAGGCGTACCAGGGCGGCTACGACCCGGAGTTCGTCGACGGTCTGGAGCCGACCCCGGTCGCGGTGCCGCAGGGCCCGGAGGAGCTGGCGATCCCCGCTCCCCGCGAGGAGGAGCCCGTGCCGGCGTACGAGGAGCCCGGCATGGAGGAGTTCGCGGAGGCCGCGTACAAGGCGATGTGGGACTTCGTCGACGAGCAGCAGGACTTCCCGACGGTGGAGCAGCTCGACATAAGGCTGAGCGACATGTACGGGGTCCAGCACCCGCGGAGCGCGTCGATGCTGCGTGAGCTGCACCCGAGGATCCGGCACCGGATCGAGCAGGAGATGGCGGAGTACAACACCCCCTGACCTGCGCGGGGCACGACAGCAGAACGTCGGCACGACGGCGAAGGGCCGCCACCGGGAAACCGGTGGCGGCCCTTCGCCGTACGTGGGTCCTGCGCCTACGCGCCGAGCAGCTTGCGCACCCGGTC
The DNA here is from genome assembly GCF_045348655.1 of Streptomyces solicamelliae. Taxonomy (NCBI): domain Bacteria; kingdom Bacillati; phylum Actinomycetota; class Actinomycetes; order Kitasatosporales; family Streptomycetaceae; genus Streptomyces; species Streptomyces solicamelliae. The sequence goes on along the minus strand of NZ_CP160404.1, from coordinate 4,053,930 downwards.
CGCGCCGACCGCGAGGAGCAGCGTGGGCAGGCGGGGGCCGGTCTCGCGGCTGACGAGGAGCTTGTAGAGCAGGGCGAAGAAGGCGCGCTGGGCCAGCTTCAGCTCCGGGGTCGGCTTGGCCTCGGGGTCGAGGCCGGCCATCACCTTCGGGACGCCGTAGACGAGCGTGGTGAGCCCGTCCAGCGACCAGTGGGTGTCCAGGCCCTCCAGGAGGAGCCGGAGGGACTCGCGGCCCTCGTCGTCGAGCGAGCCGAGCAGTTCGGCGTCGGGCTCGGCGCGGACGATGGTGCGCTGGTCGGCCGGGACCTGGGTGGTGATCCAGTTCTCGGCGCGGTCGAGCCGGGGCCGGGCCTCGTCGAGGGAGGTGACCGGGTTCTCCGGGTCGAGCTCGCCGAGGATCCGCAGGGTCTGCTCGTCGTGGCCGGCGGTGATGTCCATGACCGAGGCGAGCGTGCGGTACGGCAGCGGGCGCGGGGTCCGCGGCAGCTCGCCGGCGGCCGTGCGGGCGGCCCGGGTGTACGCGGCGGCGTCGGCGGGGAGCACCGAGCCGTCGGCGACCTTGGCCTCCAGCTTGTCCCACTCGTCGTAGAGCCGCTGGATCTCCTGGTCGAAGGCGATCTTGAAGGACTGGTTGGGCCGGCGGCGGGCGTAGAGCCAGCGCAGCAGCTGCGGCTCCATGATCTTCAGCGCGTCGGCCGGGGTCGGCACACCGCCGCGCGAGGACGACATCTTGGCCATGCCGCTGATGCCGACGAACGCGTACATCGGGCCGATCGGCTGGACGCCGTCGAAGATGCCGACGATCTGGCCGCCGACCTGGAACGACGAGCCGGGCGAGGAGTGGTCGACGCCGGAGGGCTCGAAGATCACGCCCTCGTACGCCCAGCGCATCGGCCAGTCGACCTTCCACACCAGCTTGCCGCGGTTGAACTCGGTGAGCTTCACGCTCTCGCCGAAGCCGCAGGAGGTGCAGGTGTAGGAGAGCGCGGTGGTCTCGTCGTCGTACGAGGTGACCGTGGTGAGGTCCTTCTCGCACTGCCCGCAGTACGGCTTGTACGGGAAGTAGCCCACGCCGCTGCCGGAGCCGTCGTCCTCGCCGGCCGCGCCGGAGCCCTCGGCGGCCTCCAGCTCGGCCTCGTCGACCGGCTTCTGCGACTGCTTCTTCGGCGCCTTCTTCGTCCGGTACTGGTCGAGGATGGCGTCGATGTCGCCGCGGTGGCGCACGGCGTGCAGGATCTGCTCCCGGTACACGCCCGAGGTGTACTGCTCGGTCTGGCTGATCGGGTCGTACTCGACGCCCAGCTCGGCCAGCGACTCGACCATGGCGGCCTTGAAGTGCGCGGCCCAGTTCGGGTGCGGGGAGCCGGCCGGGGCGGGGACGGAGGTCAGCGGCTTGCCGATGTGCTCGGCCCACGACTCGTCGACGCCCTCGACGCCGTTCGGCACCTTGCGGTAGCGGTCGTAGTCGTCCCAGGAGATCAGGTGCCGGACCTCGTACCCACGGCGGCGGACCTCGTCGGCGACCAGGTGCGGGGTCATGACCTCGCGCAGGTTGCCCAGGTGGATCGGGCCGGACGGGGAGAGACCGGAGGCGACGACGACCGGTTTGCCAGGCGCACGTCGCTCCGACTCGGCGATGACCTCGTCCGCGAAACGGGAGACCCAGTCGGTCTCGGTGCTGCTCTGAGCCACGGTCGGTTCGTCCTTCTTCCCTTGATTGCTTCGGAGCCAGGCGGCCCTGTGCGCTCCTGTACGAGCCATTCTCCCAGACGGACGGAGACTCTCCGAGGTTGTCCACAGGCTCTGTTTTGTCCACAGGCGGAGAAAACACGTTGCCCACCCATGGGACACTTGCACAAGCGAAATAGCTCTTCAGACACCCGTCAGAGTCCCCTCACAGGAACGGAAGCTCATGGCCTCGGTCCCTTCCCTCGCTTCGACCGTGCAGCAGCGCCTCGCGGAAGGTCTCTCGGCAGCCCTGCCGGAGGCCGGTTCCGCTGACCCGCTGCTGCGACGAAGCGACCGGGCGGACTTCCAGGCCAACGGCATCCTGGCGCTGGCCAAGCAGCTCAAGGGCAACCCGCGTGAGCTGGCCGCGAAGGTCGTCGACGCGATCCCGGCGAACGACGTGCTGAAGGAGATCGAGGTCTCCGGCCCCGGCTTCCTCAACATCACGATCACCGACGAGGCGATCGTGCGGACGCTCGCGGCGCGTGCCGCGGACGACCGGCTCGGCGTGCCGCTGAACGAGGCCGCGGGCACGACGGTGATCGACTACGCCCAGCCGAACGTGGCGAAGGAGATGCACGTCGGCCACCTGCGGTCCGCGGTGATCGGCGCGGCGATGGTAGAGATCCTGGAGTTCACCGGCGAGACGGTGGTCCGGCGTCACCACATCGGCGACTGGGGCACCCAGTTCGGCATGCTCATCCAGTACCTGATCGAGCACCCGCACGAGCTGGACCACAAGGCCGGGGGCGCGGACGCGGAGACGTCCGGCGCGGAGGCCATGTCGAACCTGAACCGGCTGTACAAGGCGTCGCGGGCGCTGTTCGACTCCGACGAGGAGTTCAAGACCCGGGCGCGGGCGCGGGTCGTCGACCTGCAGGCGGGCGACGAGCAGACGCTGGCGCTGTGGCAGCGGTTCGTGGACGAGTCGAAGATCTACTTCTACTCGGTCTTCGAGAAGCTCGGCATGGACGTCCGGGACCCCGACATCGTCGGCGAGTCGGGCTACAACGACATGCTGCAGGAGACCTGCCGGATCCTCGAGGAGTCGGGCGTCGCGGTCCGCTCCGAGGGCGCGCTGTGCGTGTTCTTCGACGACATCAAGGGCCCGGACGGCAACCCCGTCCCGCTGATCGTGCAGAAGTCCGACGGCGGCTTCGGCTACGCGGCGACGGACCTGTCGGCGATCCGGGACCGGGTGCAGAACCTGAAGGCGTCCGCGCTGCTGTACGTGGTGGACGTGCGGCAGTCGCTGCACTTCAAGATGGTCTTCGAGACGGCCCGCCGGGCGGGCTGGCTGAACGACGAGGTGAAGGCGCACCAGCTGGCCTTCGGCACGGTCCTCGGCAAGGACGGCAAGCCGTTCAAGACCCGTGAGGGCGAGACGGTCCGGCTGCAGGACCTGCTGGACGAGGCGATCGACCGGGCGACGGCGGTCGTCGAGGAGAAGAAGGAGAAGGCCGGCCTCAGCGACGAGGAGGTCGTGGAGAACGGCCGGTACGTCGGCATCGGCGCGGTGAAGTACGCCGACCTGTCGACGTCGGCGGTCCGCGACTACAAGTTCGACCTGGACCAGATGGTCTCGCTCAACGGCGACACCTCGGTGTACCTGCAGTACGCGTACGCACGGATCCGGTCGATCCTGCGGAAGGCCGGCGACGCGAAGCCGGTCGCCCACCCGGAGCTGGAGCTGGCCCCGGCCGAGCGGGCCATGGGTCTGCACCTGGACCAGTTCGGCGCGACGCTGGCGGAGGTGGCGGAGGAGTACGCGCCGCACAAGCTGACGGCGTACCTGTACCAGCTGTCCACGCACCTGACCACGTTCTACGACCAGTGCCCGGTGCTGAAGGCGGACACGGACGAGCAGCGGGAGAACCGCCTCTTCCTGATCGACCTCACCGCCCGGACGCTGCACCAGGGCATGGCGCTGCTGGGCATCCGGACGCCCGAGCGCCTCTGACGCGTACGGCGAAGGCCCCGGCTCGGATCGTGCGATCCGAGCCGGGGCCTTCGCCCGTTCTCCCTTGCCCTGGCTTGTTCCGGCGGCTCAGCCGCGGATCGGGTGAGACGTCCGGCCGGACATCTGGTCGATCTCGGCGTGGGCCTTCTGGAGCATCTGCGACGCGAGGTCCATCATCGCCCGGGCCCCGGCGATCTCCTCGCCCACGCGCAACTGCTCAGGGTCGGAGGGGTGACGGTTCGCGGTGCCGTGGGCGCGCATCTCGGTACCGTCCCCGAGCCGCACCATGGCCGCGCATCGCGTCCGGTCGCCTTCCTCCACGAATTCCATCTCGACATGCCATCCGACGAGTGTCTGCATGAGGACCACCTCCAGCGCTACCCCTCCAGAGTGCGCCGCTGAGGCGTTTTAGGCATTCCGAATCATGTGGGCGGCCTCGGTGGCCCAGTAGGTGAGGATCATCTGCGCGCCGGCCCGGCGGATGCCGGTGAGGGTCTCCAGGATCGCCTTGTCGCGCTCGATCCAGCCCTTCTCGGCGGCGGCCTCGACCATCGCGTACTCGCCGCTGATCTGGTACGCGGCGACGGGGACGTCCACGGCGTCGGCGACCTTGGCGAGGATGTCGAGGTACGGGCCCGCGGGCTTGACCATGACCATGTCCGCGCCCTCCTCGAGGTCGAGGGCGAGCTCGCGCATCGACTCGCGGACGTTGGCCGGGTCCTGCTGGTAGGTCTTGCGGTCGCCCTTGAGGGAGGAGCCGACGGCCTCGCGGAAGGGGCCGTAGAAGGCGGAGGAGTACTTCGCGGTGTACGCGAGGATCGACACGTCCTCCTTGCCGATGGTGTCGAGGGCGTCGCGGATCACGCCGACCTGACCGTCCATCATGCCGCTGGGACCGACGACGTGGACGCCGGCGTCGGCCTGGACCTGGGCCATCTCGGCGTAGCGTTCCAGCGTGGCGTCGTTGTCGACGCGGCCCTCGGCGTCGAGGACGCCGCAGTGGCCGTGGTCGGTGTACTCGTCCAGGCACAGGTCGGACATGATCACGAGGTCGTCGCCGACCTCGGAGCGGACGTCCCGGATGGCCAGCTGCAGGATCCCGTCGGGGTCCGTGCCGGCGGTCCCGGCGCCGTCCTTCTTCTCGTCCAGGGGCACGCCGAAGAGCATGATCCCGGAGACTCCGGCCTCGACCGCCTGCACGGCGGCCTTGCGGAGCGTGTCGCGGGTGTGCTGCACGACGCCCGGCATCGCGGAGATCGGCACCGGCTCGGAGACGCCCTCCCGCACGAACGCGGGCAGGATCAGATCGGCGGGATGCAGCCGCGTCTCGGCCACCATCCGGCGCAGCGCGGGCGTCGTCCGCAGCCGCCGCGGGCGCGCCCCGGGAAAGGATCCGTACGAGTTCATAGCCCGAGGCTACGCCTGCGGGGGCAGTGCCTTTGCCGACGAGTTGTGGGCATACGTTCCGCAGAGCGGGACCATTGCCCACACGGGGTGGGGCGGGGGCCCAGTACGGGCCCCCGCCCCCCACCGCTACGTCGTCCGACGCCTGCGCGCGCCCGGGCGGCGCTCCGACGGGCGCGTCACCGGGTCGCCCGCCTCCAGGGCCGTCTCGCGGCGCCGCGTGCCGAAGTCGGCCAGCGCCTCCGCGAGCTTGTGGACGGACGGCTCGGGCGACAGGACGTCGACCCTGAGGCCGTGCTCCTCCGCCGTCTTCGCCGTCGCCGGGCCGATGCACGCGATGACCGTGACGTTGTGCGGCTTGCCGGCGATGCCGACGAGGTTCCGGACCGTGGACGACGAGGTGAAGAGGACAGCGTCGAAGCCGCCGCCCTTGATCGCCTCACGCGTCTCCGCCGGCGGCGGCGACGCGCGCACGGTGCGGTACGCCGTGACGTCGTCGACCTCCCAGCCCAGCTCGATGAGCCCCGCGACCAGCGTCTCCGTCGCGATGTCGGCCCGCGGCAGGAAGACGCGGTCGATCGGGTCGAAGACCGGGTCGTACGGCGGCCAGTCCTCCAGGAGACCGGCCGCGGACTGCTCGCCGCTCGGCACCAGGTCCGGCTTCACACCGAAGTCGACCAGCGCGGCGGCGGTCTGCTCGCCCACCGCCGCGACCTTGATCCCGGCGAAGGCGCGGGCGTCGAGCCCGTACTCCTCGAACTTCTCCCGCACCGCCTTGACCGCGTTGACGGAGGTGAAGGCGATCCACTCGTAGCGGCCCGTCACCAGGCCCTTCACCGCCCGCTCCATCTGCTGCGGGGTGCGCGGCGGCTCGACGGCGATGGTCGGCACCTCGTGCGGCACCGCGCCGTACGAACGCAGCTGGTCGGAGAGCGAGGCGGCCTGCTCCTTCGTGCGCGGCACGAGGACCTTCCAGCCGAACAGCGGCTTGGACTCGAACCAGGCCAGCTGGTCCCGCTGGGCCGGCGCGCATCGCTCGCCGACCACGGCTATGACGGGCTGGTGCCCGTCCGGGGACGGCAGCACCTTCCCCTGCTTGAAGACCTGCGCGATCGTGCCCAGCGTCGCCGTCCACGTCCGCTGCCGCGTCGTGGTGCCGGCGACGGTCACGGTGAGCGGGGTGTCCGGCTTACGGCCTGCCGCCACCAGCTCGCCCGCGGCCGCCGCGACGGCGTCGAGGGACGTGGAGACCACGACGGTCCCGTCGGAGGAGCCCACCTCGGTCCAGCACCGGTCGTCCGCGGTGCGCGCGTCGACGAAGCGCACGTCCGTGCCCTGCGCGTCGCGCAGCGGGACACCCGCGTACGCCGGCACGCCGACCGCGGTCGCGATGCCGGGGACGACCTCGAAGGGGATGCCCGCCGAGGCGCAGGCGAGCATCTCCGCCGCGGCGTCGCCGTCGAGGCCGGGGTCGCCGGTCACCGCGCGGACGACCCGCTTGCCGCCCCTCGCGGCCTCCATGACAAGATTGGCCGCATCCCTCAACACGGGGACGTCGGCGGTTGTTGACGCCTTGTCAACAACCGTCAGCTCAGGCGTGCTCACGCCCGCGCGCGCATGGCCGCGGACGACCTCGAGCACGTCCGGCTCGGCGATCAGGACGTCCGCTCCCGCGAGGGCCTCGACGGCTCTCAGGGTCAGGAGTCCCGGATCACCGGGGCCGGCTCCGAGGAAGGTGACGTGTCCCTGTCCGAACGGGAGGGACGACGCGTGGCTGGCATTGGGGCTGGTGGGGCTCAAAGTGCTCGCTCCCCCATCAGACCGGCCGCACCCTTGGCGAGCATCTCGTGCGCGAGTTCACGCCCGAGGGCCGTCGCCGCGTCGATCGACGTGGGTACAGGACCGGTGGTGGACAGCTGCACCAGCGTGGAACCGTCGGTGGTGCCGACGACGCCCCGCAGGCGCATTTCGGTGAACATCTGCCCGCGGCCGGAATCTTCGGCCAGCAGGTCGGCCAGCGCACCCACGGGTGCGGAGCAGCCGGCCTCCAGGGCGGCGAGCAGGGATCGCTCGGCGGTGACGGCGGCCCGGGTGTGCGGGTCGTCGAGCGCGCCGAGCGTGGCGACGAGCTCCGTGGCGGACGCCACGCACTCGATCGCCAGTGCCCCCTGGCCGGGGGCGGGCAGGACGGTGTCGAACGACAGGAAGTCGAGCGACAGGGAGCCGGTGAGCTCCTCGGTCCCGCCGATGCGGTTGAGGCCGGCCGCGGCGAGTACCACCGCGTCCAGCTCGCCCTTGTGCACGTATCCGACGCGGGTGTCGATGTTCCCGCGGATCGGCACGGTCTCGATGCGCAGCCCGTGGGACCGCGCGAAGGCGTTCAGCTGCGCCATCCGGCGCGGCGAGCCGGTGCCCACGCGGGCGCCGTCGGGCAGCGTCTCCAGCGTGAGGCCGTCACGCGCGATCAGCACGTCGCGCGGGTCCTCGCGCTTCGGGATCGCGGCCAGCGCCAGGTCGGGGTGCTGGGTGGTCGGCAGGTCCTTGAGCGAGTGGACCGCGAAGTCGACCTCGCCCGCGAGCAGCGCGTCGCGCAGAGCGGCGACGAACACGCCGGTGCCGCCGATCTGCGCCAGGTGCTCACGGGACACGTCTCCGTACGTCGTGATCTCCACGAGCTCGACGGGCCGGCCGGTCAGCTGCCGGACCGCGTCGGCCACGTGCCCGGACTGAGCCATGGCGAGCTTGCTGCGCCTGGTCCCGAGCCTCAGTGCCCTCTCGGTCATACTCGCCCTCGGTTCTTGACGTCGGCGTCATTCAGGTCGGCCCGGGAGACGGAGGCGACCGTCTCCGGGTCGAGGTCGAAGAGGGTCCGCAGCGCGTCCGCGTACCCGGCGCCGCCCGGTTCGGCGGCGAGCTGCTTGACCCGCACGGTCGGCGCGTGCAGGAGCTTGTCCACCACACGGCGGACGGTCTGGGTGATCTCGGCGCGGGTCTTGTCGTCGAGACCCGGCAGCCGGCCCTCGAGCCGGGCGACCTCGCCGGCGACCACGTCGGCGGCCATGGCGCGCAGGGCGACCACGGTCGGCGTGATGTGGGCGGCGCGCTGGGCGGCGCCGAAGGCGGCGACCTCGTCGGAGACGATGCCGCGCACCTGGTCGACGTCGCCGGCCATCGGCGCGTCCGCGGAGGCCTCGGCGAGCGACTCGATGTCGACGAGCCGGACGCCGTCCAGGCGGTGCACGGCCGCGTCGATGTCGCGGGGCATGGCGAGGTCGAGCAGTGCGAGCGGGGCCGTACGGCCCTTCAGGGCGCTCTCCACGGCCTCGCCGGTCAGGACGAGCCCGGTGGCGCCGGTGCAGGAGACGACGACGTCGGCACGTGTCAGTTCGTCGCCGACGGCAACCATCTCGACCGCGCGCGCGGCGACGCCCGTGCCTCCGGGCTCGGTGAGGATCTCCACCAGCCGCTCGGCACGGGCCATGGTGCGGTTGGCGACCACGATCTCCGTCACTCCGGCGCGCGCCAGCGTCGCCGCGGCCAGCGAGGACATCGAGCCGGCGCCTATCACCAGGGCGCGCTTGCCGGCGGCCCAGGCGCCCACCGGGACGCCGTCGGCCAGCTGCTCGAGCCCGAAGGTGACGAGCGACTGCCCGGCACGGTCGATCCCGGTCTCGCTGTGGGCCCGCTTGCCGACCCGCAGCGCCTGCTGGAACAGGTCGTTCAGGAGCCGGCCGGCGGTGTGCTGGTCCTGGCCGAGCGCGAGGGCGTCCTTGATCTGGCCGAGGATCTGGCCCTCGCCGACGACCATGGAGTCCAGGCCGCAGGCCACCGAGAAGAGGTGGTGGACGGCCCGGTCCTCGTAGTGCACATAGAGATACGGAGTGAGCTCCTCCAGGCCGACGCCGCTGTGCTGGGCGAGCAGCGTGGACAGCTCGGCGACACCCGCGTGGAACTTGTCCACGTCGGCGTAGAGCTCGATGCGGTTGCAGGTGGCCAGGACGGCGCCCTCGACGGCCGGTTCGGCGGCGAGGGTGTCGTGCAGCAGCTTGATCTGGGTGTCACCGGACAGCGCGGCCCGTTCGAGGACGCTGACCGGGGCGCTGCGGTGGCTCAGCCCGACGACGAGAAGGCTCATGCCGGCATCACGGCGGGGACGTCCCCGTCAGGTCCCTTGCGGCCGCCCTTGCCGCCGGCCGCGGAGCCGCCGCCGGACGGGGCGGAGTCGCCGGAGGCGGCGGGCTCGCCGGCCTGGTACGCGGCCGGGGGCGCGGTGCCGGAGTCGGCGCCCGCCTCCTCGCCGGCCTTGCGCTGCTCGTGGAAGGCGAGGATCTGCAGCTCGATCGAGAGGTCGACCTTGCGCACGTCCACGCCGTCCGGCACGGACAGCACGGTCGGGGCGAAGTTCAGGATGGAGGTGACGCCGGCGGCCACGAGCCGGTCGCAGACCTGCTGGGCCACGCCCGCCGGGGTCGCGATGACGCCGATGGAGACGCCGTCCTCCTCGATGATCTTCTCGAGGTCGTCGCTGTGCTGGACGGGGATCCCGGCCACCGGCTTGCCGGTCATGGCGGGGTCGGCGTCGATCAGCGCGGCGACGCGGAAGCCGCGGGAGGCGAAGCCGCCGTAGCCGGCGAGCGCGGCGCCGAGGTTACCGATACCGACGATCACAACGGGCCAGTCCTGGGTCAGACCGAGCTCGCGGGAGATCTGGTAGACGAGGTACTCGACGTCGTAGCCGACACCGCGGGTGCCGTACGAGCCGAGGTAGCTGAAGTCCTTGCGCAGCTTCGCGGAGTTGACCCCCGCCGCGGCCGCGAGCTCCTCGGACGAGACCGTGGGCACGGAGCGCTCCGACAGCGCGGTGAGCGCGCGCAGATACAGCGGAAGCCGGGCGACGGTGGCCTCGGGGATTCCTCGGCTGCGGGTCGCCGGTCGGTGAGTTCGGCCAGTTGCCACGGTGCTCCTGCGGGATGAGCGGGGCTGTAGGCGGCCATGCGTCCCAGGACCGCCCCGTCGACAGCAGGCTATGTCTTTGTGAACGCGTGCACAAAGATGGTGTCCGTTTTGTCTGGCCAAAGTGACCGGGGTCACGCGACAGGTTCGCGCCAGAACGGAACCGCGGATCACGTCAATACGTTGGGGACCCGAAGGGGGCAAAACCGCACACTCTCCTCACGGCCACGCCCCCGAAAGCCAACAAAACGTCCACGATGGTAACCCCTTTCGGTCAGCCACCCAGTTCACGCCGGAGCCGCCCGGCGTCCACCCGCCAGAACGTGTGCTGTTCACCGTCGACCAGTACGACCGGAATCTGCTCCCAGTAGGCGCGGTGCAGCTCCTCGTCCTGGGTGATGTCCTTCTCCTCCCAGAGTGCTCCTGTTTCCGCGCAGACGGCCTCGATCACGGCCCGCGCGTCGTCGCACAGGTGACACCCCGGCTTGCCGATCAGCGTGACCGTGCGCGGGCCGGTCTTCTTCTTGGTACGTCCGAACATGGCGTCCATTGTTCACATGCCGGGAACACGACGGGTCGGGAGCGACCGAACACACTGGCTATGCTCACCACATGGCCTCATTGGGATGGCTCACCCCTCGTAAGCGCTCCGCCACCGCACGCAGCGTCCTGGCCGGCGAGGCCGCCGCCGAGGCCGCGCGCAAGAACTCTCAGGAACTGCAGGCGCTGGAGCCGCTGGAGCCGCTGGAGCCGGAAGCGGCGGAGAAGCCCGAGGAGCCCGAGTTCCCCGTCGTCGGGGACGAGCAGGCGGCCGCGTTCTTCGACCTCGACAACACCGTCATGCAGGGCGCCGCGATCTTCCACTTCGGCCGCGGCCTGTACAAGCGGAAGTTCTTCAACAGCCAGGACCTGGCCCGCTTCGCCTGGGCGCAGGCCTGGTTCCGGCTCGCCGGGGTCGAGGACCCGGAGCACATGCAGGAGGCCCGCGACAGCGCCCTGTCCATCGTCAAGGGCCACCGCGTCTCCGAGCTGATGTCGATCGGCGAGGAGATCTACGACGAGTACATGGCCGACCGCATCTGGCCCGGCACCCGCGCGCTGGCCCAGGCGCACCTCGACGCGGGCCAGAAGGTCTGGCTGGTCACCGCCGCCCCCGTCGAGACGGCCACGATCATCGCCCGCCGGCTCGGCCTGACCGGCGCGCTCGGCACCGTCGCGGAGTCCGTCGACGGCGTCTACACCGGCAAGCTGGTCGGCGAGCTGCTGCACGGCCCCGCGAAGGCCGAGGCGGTGCGCGCGCTGGCCGCGGCCGAGGGCCTGGAGCTCGAGCGCTGCGCGGCGTACAGCGACTCGCACAACGACATCCCGATGCTCTCGCTGGTCGGGCATCCGTACGCGGTCAACCCGGACACCAAGCTGCGCCGGCACGCCCGGGACCGCGAGTGGCGGCTGCGGGACTACCGGACGGGCCGCAAGGCGGCCAAGGTCGGCATCCCGGCGGCCGTGGGCGTCGGGGCACTGGTCGGCGGCGCGGCCGCCGCGGCGGCCCTGCACCGGCGGGCCATCCGGGACTGAGCGGATGCGAACGGGCGTGCCCGTCCGCGACCGCAAGTGACAACCTGGGACAACCCCCGGTCACCCGTCCGTGGTCGAACACCGCCGCGCCCGGCCCGATCCGGCCAATCTGCGTTTCCTGCCCGGCACAGGGGTCTGCCAGCCGCATTGTCTCCGACCGGGCACAACGGCTCACGGGGAACGACAGAACACGAAGCAAAACGATCAACTAGCGCACATGAAGTGCTACTTGATCCGCCCATGAGCGGTAACAGTTGCGACCCATTCGGTGATTTCAGCAACTGGGTGTAGCGCCGCCTGTACGAAGCGTTATTCTCCTCAGACGCATACCGGAACCCACACGTCGCCACGACGGGTGAACGGTCCCGCACTGCACGTGATGGAAGCTCTGCCTCTGGGAGTCCCGTGTACCCACACGTCGGGGTTGACGCCTCGGGCCTGGCTACGCTGCGCGCAACGGTCCTCGACCACTTGCGCGGCTTCGTCCCCACCGCGTACGCCGGCCTCGCACCCGCCTTCGGCGGACCCGTCCTCGCCGGACCGGCCCCCGCCGGTCCCTGCTACGCCCTGGCCGAAAGCGTTGAGGGGGTGTCGGCGCGGAGCGCCGTCCGTGAGGGGTGGGGGTCGGGAGACGGGCGGGCGGTCGGCAGACGCGGCAACCGGGGCGGCGCCGGCACGTCGACCGCCGCCCGCAGGCCCACCGCCGACAGCGACAGCGCGCGCATGATGGACCTCGTCGAGCGCGCCCAGGCCGGTGAGGCCGAGGCCTTCGGCCGGCTCTACGACCAGTACTCCGACACCGTGTACCGCTACATCTACTACCGCGTCGGCGGGAAGGCCACGGCCGAGGACCTCACCAGCGAGACCTTCCTGCGCGCCCTGCGCCGTATCTCCACCTTCACCTGGCAGGGCCGCGACTTCGGCGCCTGGCTGGTCACCATCGCGCGCAACCTGGTCGCGGACCACTTCAAGTCGAGCAGGTTCCGGCTCGAAGTGACCACCGGCGAAATGCTCGACGCCAACGAGGTGGAGCGCAGCCCGGAGGACTCGGTCCTGGAGTCCCTCTCCAACGCCGCGCTCCTCGACGCCGTCCGCCGGCTCAATCCCCAGCAGCAGGAGTGCGTCACCCTGCGCTTCCTCCAGGGCCTCTCGGTCGCCGAGACCGCCCGGGTCATGGGCAAGAACGAGGGTGCGATCAAGACCCTCCAGTACCGCGCCGTGCGCACGCTCGCGCGGCTGCTCCCGGACGACGCCCGCTGACCCGTCCCGCCCCGCCTCCCCCACGCCGAGTTCCCCACCCGCCCCCCGCACGCCCCTGCCACTTCAACTCACCGTCGGTGACGCCCCGATGACGCACTGGTCCGATCATCTTTCGCGCGTAACCCAAGTGCCGCGCCGCTCGTTGTGCGGGATGCAGGCTCCCTGTGGTCACGCCTTGTCCGTTCCGGCTCACTCTTTCGTGTGGATCGGCTCAAGGTGTGCAACCTTCCGGACCCCCAAGGGAGTCGACCGTCATGACGAGAGGAGGTGCCGCCAGTGATCGCGAACGTTTCGGCGCACCGGCGGGCGAACGCCTTCGCCCAGGCCCTGGAGGATCGGACGCTCCAGGGCACGGCGGCCGAGCAGCCCGAGGAGTCGGCCGAACCGGCCGAACAGGGAACGCTGCTGGCCCTGGCGCACGGTCTGGGCGAGCTGCCGAAGCCCGCAATGGATCCCGAGACCAAGGTGGTGCAACGAGCCCAGCTCGTCGCCGCCATGGAAGCGATGTTCGCGGAGGGAACCGCGGCCGCGGGCCCTACCGTGCCGGAGCAACGGGCCCCCAGCGGCCGGGGAGCCCACCGCGCCTCCCCGCTCCGGAAATTGCGCCCCCGCTCCCGCTGGTCCAAGGGCCTGGCGGCGGGCGGTCTCACGGTCGGTGTGGCCGCGGGTGCGTTCAGCGGAGTGGCCGCTGCGAGTTCCGACGCCCTCCCCGGTGACTCGCTCTACGGCCTCAAGCGCGGCATGGAGGACCTCAAGCTCGGGATGGCGGACGACGACGCGGACCGCGGCGGCATCTATCTCGACCAGGCCTCCACGCGGCTCAGCGAGGCCCGCCGGCTGATGGAGCGCACCCGCGCCGGAGACCTCGACCACGAGGCCCTCGGCGAGATCCGCCGGGCGCTGGGCGGTATGCAGCACGACGCCACCGAGGGCCACCGGCTGCTGCGCGCCGCCTACGACCGGGACGGCGAGATCGCCCCGATGGCCCGCCTCGACGCGTTCGCCCAGTCCCACCGGTCCACCTGGCAGGGGCTGCGCAACCGGCTCCCCGCCCAGCTGACCGACGTCGGCAACCGGGTCAACGACGTCTTCGACGCCATAGACAAGGACGTGAAGCCGCTCCGGTCGGTGCTCCCCCGCACCATGGACAAGGGCCCCGGCGGCACCACCCTCCCCGGCGACGGAGCGGACCGGCCCAGTACGAGCGCCGACCCGCGCACCCCGTCCAGGCCCGCCGCCCCCGGCGCGTCCGGCGACCCCGCCCGGCCGCACCCCTCGGGCAGCGGCGCCGGCACGACGGACCCGGAGGACGACGGCCTGCTCGGCGGCGGCGGCCTGCTCGACCCGCCGCAGTCGGGCACCAGCCCGGCCCCGTCCGGCGGCACGACCACGGCCCCCGGGCCCGACGTCACCCTCCCGCCCCTCCTGCCGGGCCTCCTCCCGGGCCTCGGCATCGACAGCGAACAGGCGGACTAGCGGTACGTGAAAGGGGCGCCCCTCATGGCGAGGGGCGCCCCTTTCACGTACGCCCAACCGTCACCCCGTCAGAAGAACACCGACCGCCGCTGCACCAACAGCTTGTACAGCGTGTGCTGGATCTGTTCCCGGACCTGGTCGGTCAGGTTGAACATCAGCATCGGGTCCTCCGCCGCCTCCGGCGGGTAGCCGTCCGTCTCGATCGGTTCGCCGAACTGGATCGTCCACTTCGTCGGCAGCGGCACCGCGCCCAGCGGGCCCAGCCACGGGAAGGTCGGCGTGAGCGGGAAGTACGGGAGGCCCAGGATCCGGGCCAGCGTCTTCGCGTTGCCGATCATCGGGTAGATCTCCTCCGCCCCGACGATCGAGCACGGCACGATCGGCACCCCGGCCCGCAGCGCCGTCGACACGAACCCGCCCCGCCCGAACCGCTGCAGCTTGTACCGCTCCCCGAACGGCTTCCCGATGCCCTTGAACCCCTCCGGCATCACGCCCACGATCTCGCCCCGGCTCAGCAGCCGCTCCGCGTCCTCCGCGCACGCCAGCGTGTGCCCCGCCTTGCGGGCGAGCTCGTTGACCACCGGCAGCATGAACACCAGATCCGCCGCCAGCAGCCGCAGATGACGGCCCGCCGGATGGCTGTCGTGCACCGCCGCCTGCATCATCAGCCCGTCCAGCGGCAGCGTCCCCGAATGGTTCGCCACCACCAGCGCCCCGCCCTTCGAGGGGATGTTCTCGACGCCCTTCACCTCGACCCGGAAGTACTTCTCGTACAGCGGCCGCAGCAGCGACATCAGGACCTGGTCGGTGAGCTCCTCGTCGTACCCGAAGTCGTCGACCTCGTACTCGCCCGTCACCCGGCGGCGCAGGAACGCCAGCCCGCCCGCCAGCCGCCGCTCCCAGGAGCTCCGGGGCGACGCGGCGGCCTCCGCGGCCTCCTCCTCCGCCCCGGGCGCCCCGGACGCCTCCTGCGGCTCCTGGGCGACCTCCAGCGGCGGCCGCGCCTGCGGCGGCAGCCTCCGCCGCCGGGCGCGCGAACGGTCGTCGTCGAACGGAATGACCTTGGCGTCCGCCATCGTTTACGCGCGCTCCCTCGAACTCGTCCCCGTGCTCGTCGTCAACCGGGCCGCGACCCGGTCCACCGCTCCCGCCAGTGCCTCCGGCGGCAGCAGCCCAGGCCCGCGGCTGCGCGCGAAGTCCGCGAACGTCTCCGCCGTGGTGAACCGCGGAGTGAACCCGAGCGTCTCGCGCAGCTGCACCGTCGAGACCACCCGGCCGTGCGTCAGCAGCCGGATCTGCTCCGGCGAGAAGTCCGTCACCCCCACCGTCCGCAGCGCCTGGCCCACCCACGTCACCGCCGGCAGCAGCACCGGCACCGTCGGCCGGCCGAGCCGCCGCGCACACTGCGACAGCAGCAGCACGCCGTCCCCCGCCACGTTGAACGTGCCGCTGTTGAGCGTCGCCCGGCGCGGCTCGCGCGAGGCGATCCGCAGCACGTCGATCACATCGTCCTCGTGCACGAACTGCAGCCGCGGGTCGTAGCCGAACACGGTCGGAAGCACGGGCAGTGACAGGTACTCGGCAAGGGGGGAATCGGCGGAAGGCCCGAGGATGTTCGCGAACCGCAGCACGCACACCGCCACGTCCGGGCGGCGCCGGGCGAAGCCCCGTACGTACCCCTCGACCTCGACCGCGTCCTTCGCGAAACCGCCGCTCGGCAGCGACTTCGGCGGCGTCGTCTCGGTGAACACGGCGGGGTCGCGGGGCGCGGAGCCATACACGCCGGTACTGGACTTCACCACCAGCCGCTTGATCCGCGGCGACTTCTGGCAGGCGCCGAGCAACTGCATCGTGCCGATGACGTTGGTCTCCTTGACGACCGTCCGGCCGCCCGCGCCCAGCGGCGTCCCGGTGACGTCCATGTGCACGACGGTGTCGACGTCGTACTCGGCGAGCACCTTCGCGATCGCCGGCTGGCGGATGTCCGCCCGGACGAAGTCCGCACCGCCCAGACCGTGCTCCGGCGCCACGGCGTCGACCGCGATCACCCGCTCCACGTCGGGGTCGCGCTGGATGCGGCGGACGAACCGCCCGCCCAGCTGCCGGGCCACACCGGTGACGAGCACGACCTTGCCCAAGATCAGCGCCTTCCCTTCGCGTCCACCCCTGGTCCCCTGAGCGTCACCGTAGCGGTTGGCTGTTGCGCTGTGATGTCCGCAGGGTGCAACCGGGCCGAAAACGGCGTGGCCCCTCCACCGGATCGGTGAAGGGGCCACGCCAGACGCGCATGAAGCCCGTCGCGCAACAGCTGTCGCTTACTTCTTGTTGCGACGCTGCACGCGGGTGCGCTTGAGCAGCTTGCGGTGCTTCTTCTTAGCCATCCGCTTGCGCCGCTTCTTGATAACAGAGCCCACGACTACCCTCGCTCACTACTCGGAACATCCCCGCGCCAGCGGGGATCGGTGCGGGGCGTCTGGGCCCACACGACCTACGAGGGGCTAGCCTACCCGCCCGAGCGCCGACCTAGTAATCCGAGGGCGACGAGAACCCCCGGGGACCCGCCGGAAACCTCCCGGGGATCTTCCGGGGAACTCCCGACTACGCGGTCTCGACCCCCACGAAGGACTCCCGGAGGTACTCGTGCACCGCCTGCTCCGGCACCCGGAACGACCTGCCCACCCGGATGGCCGGCAGATGACCGCTGTGCACCAAGCGGTACACGGTCATCTTCGACACACGCATCACCGCGGCGACTTCCGCCACGGTCAGAAACTTGACCTCGTTGAGAGGCCTCTCGCCTGCAGCCATGACCCACCTGTACCTTCCGCACACGACGCCCACCGGCTTCCCCTCCGGTGACTTTGCGTCGCTGTGCGCTCACTCCCCAGATTAGGGGCGGGTGATGCAAGTGGGGAAGAGGAGTTGCCATCGGCCGCCTACTGTGACAGACATGCTCGATTGAGTACATAGCGCGTCAGCGGACGGTAGTAGGCGGACCGAACGGCGTCATCCAGCGGCACCGCGACGGACACCCGCCCCTCCGCCTCCCCGACGAACAGCGCCGGATCGTCCGTGTCCGCCAGGCCGATCGCCTCAATGCCCAGCTGACCAGCCCCGCAGACCCAGCCGTGATCCCCGACCACGAGCTCCGGCAACGGCAGCCCGGCGTCCGCCACCCCCTCCAGGGCGGCCCTGACCGGCAGCGGCGAATGCGTGTGCGCCCCCGTTTCGCGCCCGGCGGCGGACGCCCCGGGTTCGCGCACGAACGCGACGCCCCGTACGTAGTCGAGGTTGTACGTGCGTAGACCGAACCGGGTCGTTATGTCGACACATCGCCCCTGCGACGGTGTGAGAACAAGACAGCCGGCCGCCGACATCGCGTCCGCGATCCCGGCGTAGAAGCCCAGAAGACGGTGCGGATGCCCCGTCCCGAACAGCACCGGAACCCGCCGCACCGCCGCCGACCGCAACCGCGCCGCGAACGCCTCGAGGCCGCCCAGCGTCCGCTCCGGATCGATGACGTCGGGCCCCGTACGATGCAGCGGATCGTCCGACACCCCGCACTTGGCCACCATCAGCCGCAGCAGTGCCGCCTCGTCCCAGCCCCGCTCGGGGTGCAGCCCCAGTGTCACCCGCGGATCGCGCGCCGCGAAGAGCCGGTAGCTGCGCAGACTCTCCTCCCGCGAGGTCGACACCCGGCCGGCCAGCCCCGCCGCCAACAGATGCGCACGCAACGCCCCGGTACTCAGCATCACTCGATGCTGCCGCAGACCCCGCCACCGGGCGTCAAAACCCGCCACGGACACCACAGTTGGCGTAACGACGCGGCACAGCGGCCGAATACCGCCGTCGCCGCGTGCTGCCTCGGGCCGTGTGTACGGCCGTGGCTCAGGCCAGCAGCCCCCGCAGCGGGAACACCGACCGCCGCGTCGCGAGCACCGCCTGGTCCAGCCGGTCCGCCGGGTCGTACCCCTCCGACCAGTCCCGCCACCGCACCGGCCACCGGCCGTCCGTCATCCGCCCCGGCCCCAGCGTCCGCGTCCGCGCGTACACCAGGTCCTTCCACTCCTCCGGGATCACCGACTCCGGCTCCACCGGGGCATGCGCCGCGATCCCCACCAGATGCGTCCACGACCGCGGCACCACGTCCACCACCGCGTACCCGCCACCGCCCAGCGCCACCCAGCGCCCGTCCGCGTACGCGTGCGCCAGCTCGTGACACGCCTCCTGCACCGCGCGCTGCGCGTCCAGCGACACCGCCAGATGCGCCAGCGGATCCTCGAAGTGCGTGTCCGCGCCGTGCTGCGTCACCAGAACCTGCGGCCGGAACTCGGCCAGCAGCTCCGGCACCACGGCGTGGAACGCCCGCAGCCAGCCCTCGTCCCCGGTCCCCGGCGGCAGCGCCACGTTCACCGCCCCGCCCTCGGCGGCGCCCGGCGCACCCGTCTCCTCCGGCCAGCCGGTCTGCGGGAAGAGATGCCGCGGATGCTCGTGCAGCGAGATCGTCAGGACCCGCGGGTCCTCCCAGAACGCCGCCTGCACCCCGTCCCCGTGATGCACGTCCACGTCCACGTACGCGACGCGCTCCGCGCCCAGTTCGAGCAGCCGGGCGATCGCCAGCGACGCGTCGTTGTAGATGCAGAAGCCGGACGCCGACCCCGGCATCGCGTGGTGCAGCCCGCCCGCGAAGTTCACCGCGTGCGCGGCCTCACCGCGCCACACCGCCTCCGCGGCGCCCACCGACTGCCCGGCGATCAGCGCCGACGCCTCGTGCATCCCCGCGAACGCCGGATCGTCGGCCGTGCCCAGGCCGTACGCCTGGTCCGCCGCCTTCGGGTCCGCGGACGCCGCCCGCACCGCCGCCACGTAGTCCTCGCGGTGCACCAGCCGCAGCGTCGAGTCCCCGGCCGGCTTCGCCGCCACCACGTCGACCCGGCGATCGAGCCCGTACGCCCGCACCAGCCCCATGGTCAGCGCGAGGCGGACGGGATCCATCGGGTGATCGGGTCCGAAGTCGTACCCCGTGACAGCTTCATCCCACATCAACAGTGCGCGGCCGCTCATGCCCGCCACCGTATCGGGCCGGTCGGACGCCGAACGACGTGGCGTACACCACCGTCACCAGGACCAACACCATCGGCACAAGCATCGCCCCGCGATAGCTCCACGCATCGCCCAGCGCACCCACCAGCGGGGAACCGATCAGGAAGCCCACATAGTTGAACACGTTGAGCCGCGCGACGGCGGCGTCGCTGGCGCCGGGACCGTGACTCTCGAAAGCGCGCCGCCCGGCCGCGGCAAAGGTCTGCGGCACGATCACGCTCAGCCCCAGGCCGAGGACGGTGAACCCGGCCATCCCCACCCAGGCCCCCTGCGCCCCCGCCACGACGGCGAACCCGACCGCCGCGAGCACGGCGCCGGCCCGCACCACGGCCGGGGCACCGAACCGCCGCACCCCCAGGTCGCCGACCGCCCGGCCGAGCAGGGTGGTCACCATGTACGCGTTGTACGGCACCGTCGCCAGCTCCTCCGAGCTGTGCAGCACGTCCTGCAGATACTTCGCCGACCAGTTGGAGACCGTCGAGTCCCCGATGTACGCGAACGTCATCACCAGGCACAGCGGCAGCAGCAGCTTGAACGCCGGCCCGCCGCCGCCGACGGCGGCCTCCGTGTCGCTCGGGCCGGACTCCCCGTCCACGTACCACCGGCTCCCAGCGAACGCCACAGGCAACAGCAGCGCCACGACCGGCAGATACGACACGAACAGCGGCAGGTCCCAGTGCGCCCCGGCCCACGCCAGCGAGGCGCCCGCGATGCCGCCGAGACTGTACGCGGCGTGGAAGCCGAGCATGATGCTCCGCCCGTACGCCCGCTGGAGACTCACGCCCAGCATGTTCATCGAGGCGTCCAGCGCACCGACCGCGAGCCCGAACACCCCGAGCGCCACGCCCACATGCCACAGCTGCGACCCGGCGCCCACACCCAGCAGCGCCAGCAGCACGAGGGGCTGCGCCCACCGCAGTACGACGGACGGGGCGACGCGGGTGACGACCTTCTCCGTCGCCACGCTGCCGACGCCGGCGAGGATCGGCACGGCGGCCAGGAAGGCGGGCAGCAGGGCGTCGGAGATCCCGTACCGGTCCTGGATCGCCGGAATCCGGGTCACCAGCAGGGCGAAGGTCACGCCCTGCACGAAGAAACTGACCGCGAGGGACCCGCGCCCACGCCGCAACCGCGCATCTGTCATGGCGGCACAGCGTAGGGCCGGACCTTACCGATGGGTAGATGGATCACAGACCCAATGTGGGCAGCAGTTCGTCCATGCGCGCGTAGTACCCCGTGGCCCCAACCAGCCGCTCGCGCGGCGTCATGGCGGTGTACCCGTACACGTCCATCCCGGCCGCCAGGGCCGCCTCGACACCGAGCCGGCTGTCCTCGACGACGACGCACCGCTCGGGCGCGACGCCCATCCGCGCGGCCGCGTGCAGGAAGAGATCGGGCGCCGGCTTCCCCCGCCCGACGTCCTGCGCGCTGAAGATGTTCTCGTCCCGGAACCACGCGTCGAGCCCGGTCTTCCGATGCCCGACCCGGATCCGCTCATGACTCCCGGAGGACGCGACACAGTACGGAACCTCCTCCGCCACAAGTCGCTTGAGCACATCGAACACCCCGGCGACCGGCTCCAGTTGGCGCTCGAAGGCGGCGAAGGTGCGCGCGTGGAGCGTCTCGTCGAAGTCCTCCGGCAACCGCTGCCCGGTCCGCTCCAGAATCAGATCGTGCACCCGGTGCACGGCGGCCCCCATGTAGTCGCGGAGCGAGTCCTCGTACGAGGTGGGGTGCCCGAGCTCGGTCAGATAGCCAGCCAGGATGGTGTTCGCCAGCGGCTCGCTGTCGACGAGCACACCGTCATTGTCGAAGACGATCAGTTCATAGCCCATGCCCCTCAGCCTAGGGAGCGCCACAGGCAACCGCGTCGGGCGGCGATCAGGTCAGAGGTACGTCACATGGCGGATATAGACACACTCGTTGCGAGGGACAGCGAGATGGACGAACATGCCGGCACCATGATGTCGGCCGGCCAAGCCAGCCCATCCAATCAACGCAAAAATGCCTCAACCCCCGGACCAGGTCCAGGGGTTGAGGCTAAAAATTGTTCGGCGGCGTCCTACTCTCCCACAGGGTCCCCCCTGCAGTACCATCGGCGCTGAAAGGCTTAGCTTCCGGGTTCGGAATGTAACCGGGCGTTTCCCTAACGCTATGACCACCGAAACACTATGAAGTTGAACCGCCGCACCACCCGTAGGGGGGCGTGTTCGTTACTTCAGAACTAACACAGTGGACGCGAGCAACTGAGGACAAGCCCTCGGCCTATTAGTACCGGTCAGCTCCACCCATTACTGGGCTTCCACATCCGGCCTATCAACCCAGTCGTCTACTGGGAGCCTTACCCTCTCAAGGAGGTGGGAATACTCATCTCGAAGCAGGCTTCCCGCTTAGATGCTTTCAGCGGTTATCCCTCCCGAACGTAGCCAACCAGCCATGCCCTTGGCAGAACAACTGGCACACCAGAGGTTCGTCCGTCCCGGTCCTCTCGTACTAGGGACAGCCCTTCTCAATATTCCTGCGCGCACAGAGGATAGGGACCGAACTGTCTCACGACGTTCTAAACCCAGCTCGCGTACCGCTTTAATGGGCGAACAGCCCAACCCTTGGGACCGACTCCAGCCCCAGGATGCGACGAGCCGACATCGAGGTGCCAAACCATCCCGTCGATATGGACTCTTGGGGAAGATCAGCCTGTTATCCCCGGGGTACCTTTTATCCGTTGAGCGACGGCGCTTCCACAAGCCACCGCCGGATCACTAGTCCCGACTTTCGTCCCTGCTCGACCCGTCGGTCTCACAGTCAAGCTCCCTTGTGCACTTACACTCAACACCTGATTGCCAACCAGGCTGAGGGAACCTTTGGGCGCCTCCGTTACCCTTTGGGAGGCAACCGCCCCAGTTAAACTACCCATCAGACACTGTCCCTGATCCGGATCACGGACCGAGGTTAGACATCCAGCACGACCAGAGTGGTATTTCAACGGCGACTCCACAACCACTGGCGTGGCCGCTTCAAAGTCTCCCACCTATCCTACACAAGCCGAACCGAACACCAATATCAAACTGTAGTAAAGGTCCCGGGGTCTTTCCGTCCTTCTGCGCGAAACGAGCATCTTTACTCGTAGTGCAATTTCACCGGGCCTATGGTTGAGACAGTCGAGAAGTCGTTACGCCATTCGTGCAGGTCGGAACTTACCCGACAAGGAATTTCGCTACCTTAGGATGGTTATAGTTACCACCGCCGTTTACTGGCGCTTAAGTTCTCAGCTTCGCCCTGTCGAAACAGAGCTAACCGGTCCCCTTAACGTTCCAGCACCGGGCAGGCGTCAGTCCGTATACATCGCCTTACGGCTTCGCACGGACCTGTGTTTTTAGTAAACAGTCGCTTCTCGCTGGTCTCTGCGGCCACCCCCAGCTCAGAGTGCAAGACTCATCACCGGTGATGGCCCCCTTCTCCCGAAGTTACGGGGGCATTTTGCCGAGTTCCTTAACCATAGTTCACCCGAACGCCTCGGTATTCTCTACCTGACCACCTGAGTCGGTTTAGGGTACGGGCCGCCATGAAACTCGCTAGAGGCTTTTCTCGACAGCATAGGATCATCCACTTCACCACAATCGGCTCGGCATCAGGTCTCAGGCTATGTGCTGTCCGGATTTGCCTAGACAGCGCCCTACACCCTTACCCCGGGACAACCACCGCCCGGGCTGGACTACCTTCCTGCGTCACCCCATCGCTTACCTACTACCACCTTGGGTCGGCGGCTCCACCACTCCCCTTTGCCCGAAGGCTCCGGGGCGGCTTCACGGCCTTAGCATTAATGGGCTCGATATTGGGCGTTTCAAAGCGGGTACCGGAATATCAACCGGTTGTCCATCGACTACGCCTGTCGGCCTCGCCTTAGGTCCCGACTTACCCTGGGCAGATCAGCTTGACCCAGGAACCCTTAGTCAATCGGCGCACACGTTTCTCACGTGTGTATCGCTACTCATGCCTGCATTCTCACTCGTGAACCGTCCACAACTCGCTTCCGCGGCTGCTTCACCCGGCACACGACGCTCCCCTACCCATCACAGTCCCCGTTGGGGGTATGTACTGCAATGACACGACTTCGGCGGTACGCTTGAGCCCCGCTACATTGTCGGCGCGGAATCACTTGACCAGTGAGCTATTACGCACTCTTTCAAGGGTGGCTGCTTCTAAGCCAACCTCCTGGTTGTCTCTGCGACTCCACATCCTTTCCCACTTAGCGTACGCTTAGGGGCCTTAGTCGATGCTCTGGGCTGTTTCCCTCTCGACCATGGAGCTTATCCCCCACAGTCTCACTGCCGTGCTCTCACTTACCGGCATTCGGAGTTTGGCTAAGGTCAGTAACCCGGTAGGGCCCATCGCCTATCCAGTGCTCTACCTCCGGCAAGAAACACACGACGCTGCACCTAAATGCATTTCGGGGAGAACCAGCTATCACGGA